>NZ_JBXOWD010000001.1:3887500-7218862 GCF_056930295.1 Streptomyces sp. 17_S59
GGGATCTCTCTTTCATGGTCTGCCGGCCATGAGACGAGTCAGAAACCGTTGATGTAGGCGAAGGACATGCGAAAGGTCCGGCGTAGAGGGTAAGACCCCCGTAGCTGAAACATTAGCGGCTCGTTTGAGAGACACCCAAGTAGCACGGGGCCCGAGAAATCCCGTGTGAATCTGGCGGGACCACCCGCTAAGCCTAAATATTCCCTGGTGACCGATAGCGGATAGTACCGTGAGGGAATGGTGAAAAGTACCGCGGGAGCGGAGTGAAATAGTACCTGAAACCGTGTGCCTACAAGCCGTGGGAGCGTCGCCGCCAAGCTTGCTTGGCGGTCGTGACTGCGTGCCTTTTGAAGAATGAGCCTGCGAGTTTGCGGTATGTTGCGAGGTTAACCCGTGTGGGGAAGCCGTAGCGAAAGCGAGTCCGAACAGGGCGTTTGAGTAGCGTGCCCAAGACCCGAAGCGGAGTGATCTAGCCATGGGCAGGTTGAAGCGGAGGTAAGACTTCGTGGAGGACCGAACCCACCAGGGTTGAAAACCTGGGGGATGACCTGTGGTTAGGGGTGAAAGGCCAATCAAACTCCGTGATAGCTGGTTCTCCCCGAAATGCATTTAGGTGCAGCGTCGTGTGTTTCTTGCCGGAGGTAGAGCACTGGATAGGCGATGGGCCCTACCGGGTTACTGACCTTAGCCAAACTCCGAATGCCGGTAAGTGAGAGCGCGGCAGTGAGACTGTGGGGGATAAGCTCCATGGTCGAGAGGGAAACAGCCCAGAGCATCGACTAAGGCCCCTAAGCGTACGCTAAGTGGGAAAGGATGTGGAGTCGCAGAGACAACCAGGAGGTTGGCTTAGAAGCAGCCACCCTTGAAAGAGTGCGTAATAGCTCACTGGTCAAGTGATTCCGCGCCGACAATGTAGCGGGGCTCAAGCGTACCGCCGAAGTCGTGTCATTGCAGCATGAGACCTAACGGTTGCTGTGATGGGTAGGGGAGCGTCGTGTGCCGGGTGAAGCAGCCGTGGAAACGAGTTGTGGACGGTTCACGAGTGAGAATGCAGGCATGAGTAGCGATACACACGTGGGAAACGTGTGCGCCGATTGACTAAGGGTTCCTGGGTCAAGCTGATCTGCCCAGGGTAAGTCGGGACCTAAGGCGAGGCCGACAGGCGTAGTCGATGGACAACCGGTTGATATTCCGGTACCCGCTTTGAAACGCCCAATATCGAATCAGGCGATGCTAAGTCCGTGAAGCCGTCCTGGATCCTTCGGGTGAAGGGGAGTGGTGGAGCCGACGGACCAGACTTGTAGTAGGTAAGCGATGGGGTGACGCAGGAAGGTAGTCCAGCCCGGGCGGTGGTTGTCCCGGGGTAAGGGTGTAGGGCGTTGTGTAGGCAAATCCGCACAACATGCAGCCTGAGACCTGATGCCGAGCCGATTGTGGTGAAGTGGATGATCCTATGCTGTCGAGAAAAGCCTCTAGCGAGTTTCATGGCGGCCCGTACCCTAAACCGACTCAGGTGGTCAGGTAGAGAATACCGAGGCGTTCGGGTGAACTATGGTTAAGGAACTCGGCAAAATGCCCCCGTAACTTCGGGAGAAGGGGGGCCATTCCTGGTGATAGCACTTGCTGCTTGAGCTGGGGGTGGCCGCAGAGACCAGCGAGAAGCGACTGTTTACTAAAAACACAGGTCCGTGCGAAGCCGTAAGGCGATGTATACGGACTGACGCCTGCCCGGTGCTGGAACGTTAAGGGGACCGGTTAGCTCTGTTTCGACGGGGCGAAGCTGAGAACTTAAGCGCCAGTAAACGGCGGTGGTAACTATAACCATCCTAAGGTAGCGAAATTCCTTGTCGGGTAAGTTCCGACCTGCACGAATGGCGTAACGACTTCTCGACTGTCTCAACCATAGGCCCGGTGAAATTGCACTACGAGTAAAGATGCTCGTTTCGCGCAGCAGGACGGAAAGACCCCGGGACCTTTACTACAGCTTGATATTGGTGTTCGGTTCGGCTTGTGTAGGATAGGTGGGAGACTGTGAAGCATGCACGCCAGTGTGTGTGGAGTCGTCGTTGAAATACCACTCTGGTCGTGCTGGATGTCTAACCTGGGTCCGTGATCCGGATCAGGGACAGTGTCTGGTGGGTAGTTTAACTGGGGCGGTTGCCTCCTAAAGGGTAACGGAGGCGCCCAAAGGTTCCCTCAGCCTGGTTGGCAATCAGGTGTTGAGTGTAAGTGCACAAGGGAGCTTGACTGTGAGACCGACGGGTCGAGCAGGGACGAAAGTCGGGACTAGTGATCCGGCGGTGGCTTGTGGAAGCGCCGTCGCTCAACGGATAAAAGGTACCCCGGGGATAACAGGCTGATCTTCCCCAAGAGTCCATATCGACGGGATGGTTTGGCACCTCGATGTCGGCTCGTCGCATCCTGGGGCTGGAGTCGGTCCCAAGGGTTGGGCTGTTCGCCCATTAAAGCGGTACGCGAGCTGGGTTTAGAACGTCGTGAGACAGTTCGGTCCCTATCCGCTGTGCGCGTAGGAGTCTTGAGAAGGGCTGTCCCTAGTACGAGAGGACCGGGACGGACGAACCTCTGGTGTGCCAGTTGTCCTGCCAAGGGCATGGCTGGTTGGCTACGTTCGGGAGGGATAACCGCTGAAAGCATCTAAGCGGGAAGCCTGCTTCGAGATGAGGACTCCCACCCACTTGATGGGGTAAGGCTCCCAGTAGACGACTGGGTTGATAGGCCAGGTGTGGAAGACCGGTAACGGTTGGAGCTGACTGGTACTAATAGGCCGAGGGCTTGTCCTCAGTTGCTCGCGTCCACTGTGTAGGTTCTGAAGTAACGACTGTTGAGTCATGCTCCGGTTGGTTAACTTCATAGTGTTTCGGTGGTCATAGCGTTAGGGAAACGCCCGGTTACATTCCGAACCCGGAAGCTAAGCCTTTCAGCGCCGATGGTACTGCAGGGGGGACCCTGTGGGAGAGTAGGACGCCGCCGAACAAATTGTGAGAGAAAGCCCTGGCAGGGATTACCTGCCGGGGCTTTCTTGCGTTCCACGCCTTTACCTGTCGGCATTTCACGCCAGTCGGCCCAGGTCCTTCCTCCGTACCCGGCCCAGCAACGGCAGTCCCCGGACCCAGCGTTCGACTTCCTCCACGGCATACGTCCCCAACCGCCGTACCTCGCTCCCCTGGGCCCCCGCGATATGCGGAGTCACCAGCACGTTCGGCAGCCCGAGCAGCGGATGCCCGTTCGGCAGCGGCTCCGGATCGGTGACGTCGAGAAAGGCGCTGAGGCGCCCCGGGGCGCATTCCCGTACCAAGTCGTCCGTGTCGACGAGCGAGCCCCGTGCCGTATTGATGACCGTCCCGCCGTCCGGAATGAGGGCCAATCGCTTGGCATTCAGCATGTGCCGGGTCTCCGGGAGTTCCGGTGCGTGGAGCGTGATGACCGTGCTGTTGCTGCACAGGGTGTCGAGGTCCACCAGGTCGACGCCCAGCCGGGCGGCCTCGCCCAGGGACACATGCGGGTCGCTGAGCAGGATCCGGTAGCCGGCGGCCGCCGAGCGCAGGCGGTCCATGACCCGGCGGCCGATGCGCGAGGCCCCCACGATGCCGACCGTCCGGCCGTCGCCGCCCCGGCGCTCGCGGAAGGCGGGCCAGCCCCCACTGCCGCCCCGGGCCGCGTACCGGGCCGCCGTGGCCAGGGCCTGCTTCATCGCGAGGACCACCGTCGCGTACGTGTAGTCCGCCACCGGCCCCGCATTGGCCTCCGCCGCCGACGAGACGACGATGTCCCGTTCCCAAACAGCCGGTGTGACAAGCCATTTGACCGATCCGGCGGCATGCACCACCACCCGCAGCCGGGGAGTGTCGGCGAGAGCTTCCGCCGTCAGCACGGGGGAGCCCCAGCCCGTGATCAGGAGGTCCGCCCGGGCCCGTTCGGCCCAGCCCGTGACGACCGTGGCGGACTCGGCCAGCCGGGCGCGGAGGTCGGTCGGCAGCGCGGCCTCCGCTTCGTCCGTACCCATGGCGATCACAACGGTGCAGGCGTCACTCATGGGCCATTCGTCCCCACCCCGGAGACCGAAAACACATTGCCCGCTCCTCGCGCCGACGCGACCATCGGCGGATGGAACACATCATTCGAACCGTCCGGGCCGACGAATGGCGGCAGGCGAAGGAGCTGAGGCTGACCTCCCTCCTCGACCCCGTCGCGTCGATTGCTTTCCTCGACACATACGAGGAGGCGTCCGTGCGGCCCGACAGCCACTGGCAGCAGCGGACCGCCGATGCGGCGGAGGGCAGGTCCGTCGTCACGTTCGTCGCGGAGGCCCCCGGTGGCGAGTGGGCCGGCAGCGTGACCGTCCTCGTCGAACTGCCCGGCACGGAAGGCGTCTTCGGGGGCGCCCCGTCCGTACCCCAGGCGCACATCGTCGGGGTCTATGTGCGTCCTGGGCATCGTGGGACGGGTGTGGCGCAGGCGCTGTTCGACGCCGCGATCGACTGGGTGTGGGCGTGTTCCGAACCCCGTCTGGAGCGCGTGCGCCTCTATGTGCACGAGCGGAACGGCCGGGCGGAGGCGCTGTACCGGAAGATGGGGTTCGAACGGACGGGGACGACGTCGCCCATGCCGTCCGACCCCTCGGCCATCGAGTACGAAATGGCGATTTCCCGTCCCGGTGGCTGATGGTGGTTCAGGTCGGCAGTAGGACGGGTGGTTTGGCGTCCGCTGCCGCCTTCTCGACCTGTGCGAGGAGGCGGCGCCGCTCGGCGCGGTCGATGAGACGGCCGCGTGTCAGCACCGAGTCGATCCGGAGGGTGTTGCGGATGTCGCGCAGCGGATCGGCGTCCAGTACGACCAGGTCGGCGGCCTTGCCCGCCTCGACCGTGCCGACAGCCGCCCCCAGCCCCAGGGCCTCGGCGGGTTCGGTGGTGGCCGCGCGGAGGGCCTGGGCCGGGGTCAGGCCGGCCTCGGTCAGGCGTTCCAGCTCGTGGTGCAGGGCGAAGCCGGGGACCAGGTAGGGCGTTCCGGTGTCGGTCCCGGCGAGGAGGGGCACTCCGCGTCGCTGGAGTTCTCCCACGAGGCGGGAGCGGTGGGCGTCCAGGTCGCGGAGGTGGCCTGCTTCCTCCTGGGTGCGGGTGCCGGTCAGCTGCTCGAGCTGGCCCGGCCAGGCGGCGGTCCGCCAGCGGGGGAGGTACGTCCACTCCGGCTCCTGGGCGGACAGTGCGTCGGGGCGCTCCATCGTGCGGCTCACGACGAGGGTGGGGGTGACGCGTGTGCCGTTTCCGGCGAGGACGTCGAAGACGCGGTGGGCGCGGTTGGGGTCGTAGGAGCGCGCTGCCGTCCACTCCAGGCGGCGGACCTGCCGGAACCAGCTGCGGACGCGGCCGGCCGTGGTGGGGTCCTTGGGGTCGACGCGTACGGCGTCGAGGCCGCGCCGGATCTCCTGCTCGTGGGCGGAGGTCGAGGCGAGGAGCGGGTGGAGGTGCTCGATGGAGTGCTGGCCCGCTTGGGAGGCGTCGGTCAGTGCGACCGCGTCGGGGCAGTGGCCTGCGAAGGGGATGCGCCAGCGCAGTGCCTCGTCGGCGAGGGCGAAGTAGGCCTCGCGGGTCAGGCGCGAGTACACCTTGATGAAGTCCGTGCCTTCCTCCGCCTTGAGCCGGCGCACCGTCTGGCGGGCCTGTGCCTCGGTGCGCAGCTCGATGGTGGGGACGGGCCAGGCGTCGGCGGTCCAGAGGCCCGGGGGGCTGTCGACAATGGTGCTGGCGATCACCCAGCGGGGGCCGAGGAGCTGCCCGCGGTCGGCCTTGTCGCGCCAGGCGCGGACGGTGGGCATGCCCCACATCTCGCGGACGGTCGTCACGCCGGTGAGGGGGTAGAGCGGCGGAAGGATGTCTTCCGGGCCGCTGTTGTGGACGTGCGAGTCGATGAGGCCCGGGATGACGTACTTGCCGGAGAGGTCGACGACGTGGGCGCCGTCGGGCACGCGGAGCCGGGCGGTGGGGCCGGTGGCGAGGATGCGGTCCTGGTCGACGAGGACGGTGGTGTCGGGCTCGGGCTGCCGGGTGCCGGGGGCGGCGATCAGGGTGGCGTGGGTGAGGGCGAGGGGGCGGGGGTGGGTGTGGTCCTTGGGCTCGGGTGCCGGGGCCGGTGCCGGGGCCGCGGTGGCGGACTGGTTGGCGGGGAGGGCGAGGGCGCCGGCCAGGGCGGCGGTTCCTCCGAGGAATTGGCGCCTTCCGCACATGCACATGGGGTGCCTGCCCTTGGGTTGTCCGGTGGTGAGTGGTTTCTACCACTTTGGCGCAGTGGGGGCGGTGGGGGTGGCTTTGGGTGGGGTGGGTTGGGGTCGGTTTTCTTTCCCCACCCCGCCCCTTCCCGGCTGTATCGATGTGCGGCTCCGCCGCGTGGGGGGCTCCGCCCCCGGACCCCCGCTCCTCAAACGCCGGAGGGGCTGAAATTGCCCCCAGAATCTCAACTGGGGTCCGGGGCGAAGCCCCGGTTTCGGGAAGGGGCTGGGTCGGGGAAAGAAACCCGCGGCCAGCGTGCTCGCGCCTGTTCTTCCGAGCGCATCAGGGCCAGGGTCGGCAGCCCCTGTGCTTCGCCTTCCGCCAGCAGCACCGGCAGTTCGGGCAGGGGGGCGACCGCCGCCACGTCGTCCAGCACCAGCGTGAGTGGTGGGTCGAGCCGGCCGGCGGATGACCGTTCGGCCATGCGGCGGCCGTGCTCGACCACGCTTGCGGCGAGTGCGGTCAGCAGAGGCATCGCACCCGGGCGGGTTCGCGGATCCTCAATCGCCTCACCCACCACGTAGAGCGTTCCCCCCTCGGCGATGAATGACTCCAAGGCGAGCGAATTGGCTCGATTGGGGTTGCACGCGTCCCGGATGTGGATCGAACTGAGGGCGCCGAGGGCCCGCGCGGTCAACTCCTGGGCCATGTCCCGCCGCTCGGGGTGCCCGGTGAGCGCCGACTCCAGCTCCCCCGCCGTTCCGGCGACGGCCTTGGGGTTCGTACGGAGGATGCGTACCGGCTCGTGGGCCGACGTCCCCTGTGCCCAGCGGTGCACCTGACGGAAGGGGCGCCCGTCGACCGCGGCGGCGTGCAGCCAGCACCGCAGCAGCGTCTCCGCGGTGTCGGCGGTGGCCGAGTCGAGGGGGCTGTGCGGGCGTACGGGCGTGAGGAGGGCGGCCGCGCGCCCGGCAGCCGTCTCGCGCGCCTCGCAGCCGGTGGTGGGGCTCCAGCGCAGACGGTCCGGGGTGTCCAGGAGATGGCTCGGATCGAAGACGTGCACCGGGCCCAGCTTCGCCCGCGCCCCCTTGGTCTCCGTCCAGAGTCCGTGGTCACTGGTGACGACGAGCAGGGGCCCGGCTGCCTCAAGAACCGCACGCGTAGCGGGACCACGCCGGTCGGTGCCGTAGACGAGGCGTGGCGCGGGCGCCGGGGCAGGCGCAGGCGTAGATGCCTGTCCGGGGACTGGCGTCGCCCCTGTGGCAGCGACGGGGACAGCGGCAGCCGCGGCCGCTGCCGGCTCGGCGGCAGTCTCGGGTTCCACGGCTGGTGGCGCGGCCTCGTCCGCGGCGACCGCCGCCACAGGGGCGACGCTCGGGGCCACTGCGACCTCTGCGGCGGCCTCGCCGTCCGCCCCCGCACGCGGCACCGCCAAGGCCGCCGCCTGCCCCTCGGTCTTCGCCTCCGCCACCCGTCGCGCGCGAACTCCCCGCCATCGCGCCACCGTGCCGATCGCGAACGTCATCAGCACCACCGCCACCAGCAGCTCGCTGATGAGGATCCCCCAGAACAGCCCGTACCCCGACAGTGCGTCCGGTGGGGTCTCCGGCCAGGCGGAGGGCAGGTCGCGGGGCTGGGTCATCAGGCGGCGGAGGGCCTGGGGGGTGTGGGTGAGGGTCACGCCCTCGGGCCAGTCGCCGTGGGCGATGTACGCGGCGAGGCCCGTCGCCGTCCACACCAGCAGGGTCAGGCCCAGCAGAAAGGCGAGGATGCTGACCAGCAGGCCGTCCGGAATGCCGCGCTCCGGGCCTCGTTGCTCCCGTATCGGCGATGGCGGCGCCATCTCAGGCCACCGTCGACTCGGAGGACCCGTACGCCCCGTCCGCGTAGTGCGCTTCCATGGCCGCCGCGGCCCGTTCCGCGGCGGCCGCCTCCTCCGCCAGTTCGTGCGAGCGGTCGCCGTCCTCCGTCATGGCCCGGTCGGTGTAGACGAGCGGGCGTTCGGCGTCCGTCACCAGGTGTTTGACGACCTGGACGTTGCCGTTGACGTCCCAGACCGCGATGCCGGGGGTGAGGGTCGGGATGATCTCGACCGCCCAGCGGGGCAGGCCCAGCACGCGGCCGGTGGCCCGGGCCTCGTCGGCTTTCTGCGCGTAGATCGTGCGCGTCGAGGCCATCTTGAGGATCGCGGCGGCCTCCCTCGCCGCCGCGCCGTCCACGACGTCCGAGAGGTGGTGGACCACCGCCACGAACGACAGGCCCAGCCGCCGCCCGAACTTCAGCAGCCGCTGGAAGAGCTGAGCGACGAAGGGCGAGTTGATGATGTGCCAGGCCTCCTCGACCAGGAAGATCCGCTTCTTCCGGTCGGGCCTGATCCAGGTGTGCTCCAGCCAGACGCCGACGATCGCCATCAGGATCGGCATGGCGATGGAGTTGCGGTCGATGTGCGAGAGGTCGAAGACGATGAGCGGGGCGTCGAGGTCGATGCCGACCGTCGTCGGCCCGTCGAACATGCCCCGCAGGTCGCCGTCGACCAGCCGGTCCAGGACCAGCGCGACGTCCAGGCCCCAGGCCCGTACGTCGTCTATGTCGACGTTCATCGACTCCGCGGACTCGGCCTCCGGGTGCCGCAGTTGCTCGACGATGTCCGTCAGCACCGGCTGACGGTCGAGGATGGTCTCGTTGACGTACGCGTGCGCGACCTTGAGCGCGAAACCGGCCCGCTCGTCGAGCCCCCGTCCGGTCGCGACCTCGATGATCGTACGGAGGAGGGCGAGCTGGCCGGTCGTCGTGATGGCCGGGTCGAGCGGGTTGAGGCGGATGCCGCCGTCGAGGGCGGCCATGGGGTCCAGCCGGATGGGCGTTATGCCCAGCTGCTGGGCGATCAGGTTCCACTCGCCGACGCCGTCCTCGCCCTGGGCGTCCAGGACGACGACCTGCCGGTCGCGGAAGCGCAGCTGCCGCAGGACGTACGTCTTCTCCAGCGCCGACTTGCCGTTGCCGGACTCGCCCAGGACGAGCCAGTGCGGGGCGGGCAACTGCTGGCCGTACAGCTGGAAGGGGTCGTAGATGTAGCCCTTGCCGGAGTACACCTCGCGGCCGATGATCACGCCCGAGTCGCCGAGGCCCGGCGCCGCGGTGGGGAGATAGACGGCCTGCGCCTGACCGGTGGAGGTGCGCACGGGCAGTCGGGTGGTCTCCACCTTCCCGAAGAGGAAGCTGGTGAAGGCGTCGGTGACGGTGGCGAGCGGGTCGAGCACGGCGTTGCCCCTATCGTCGGATGCCGGTTGCGAACGGCAGCGTGTTGACGAACGCCCGGTGGTGCTCGCGGTCGCACCACTCGAGCTTGAGGTAGCTCTTGCCGGCCGAGGCTCTTATGGTCCGCTTGTCGCGCGCCAGGGCCTCCGGGGAGCGGGACGACACAGTGATGTAGCCGACGAGATTGACGCCGGCCGCGCCGCTGGCGAGGTCCTCGCCGCGCTGGTCGACGCGGGAGTGGTGGGCCACGTCGCGCGGGTCGACGACGCGGTTCATCTTGGCGGCACGGGAGGCGTCCGCGTCGTCGTTCGTCTTCTCCGTCAGCATCCGCTCGATGGCCACGTCGGTGGGCTCCAGGTCCATGCAGACGGCGACCGTGCGGATCACATCCGGGGTGTGGACGAGCAGCGGGGCGAGGAAGTTCACCCCCACGGGTGTCATCGGCCACTCCTTGACCCACGCCGTGGCGTGACACCAGGGCGCGCGGGTGCTGGACTCGCGCGTCTTCGCCTGGAGGTAGGTGGGCTCCATGGCGTCCAGCTCGGCGGGCCAGGCGTTGCGCCTGGTCATCGCCTGGATGTGGTCGATGGGGTGGTCGGGGTCGTACATCGAGTGCACGAGCGAGGCCAGCCGCGCCTGCCCGAGGGGCTGGCGCACGCGGATGTCGGCCTCGGCCAGCCGGGCGCAGATGTCCGTCAGCTCGCGCGCCATGACCACGGCCAGGCCCGCGTCGCGGTCCAGGCGGCGCTTGCCGCCCTCCTGGCGGGAGGCGCGGGCGATGGCCTGGGCCTCGGCGGCCAGTTCGCGGCCGTAGTGCATGCAGGCGACGAGGTACGCCCGGTGCTGCTCGGACGACGTGGACACCATCGACTGGAGCTGGTCGTAGGAGTCCTTGAGCCAGTCCGGCGCCCGCTCGTCGCCGCGCCGCTCGACGTCCTTGGCGTGCGCGTCCGGGTCGGCGGGCAGCGTACGGGCGAGCATCTGGATGCGGGTGACGTAGCCGTCGCCGTTGGCCACGTGCTTGAGCAGCGTGCCGAATCGTTCGACCAGGGCCTCCTGGTCCTCCGAATCGCGCAGGCCGACGCCCGGGCCCTCGATCTCGATCGCGGCGGTGACGGTGCGCCGGTCGGCGTGGAGGAGGACCGCGATCTCGTCCGGCCCGAAGGGCGCGGCCAGCCAGCTGATGCGCCCGATCCCGGGCGGCGGCCCGATCTCGACCTCCCGTCCGTCCAGACTCGTGCCGGCCTCGATGGCGGCCGAGCGGTAGACGGCGTTCCGGCGCAGCGTCCGTTTGTAGGAGCGGTTGATTTCAAACCACTTGTAGAACGTGCGCCCCTTGTAGGGGACGTACACGGCGGCCAGGGCGAGGGCGGGGAACCCGGTGAGCGTGAAGATCCGCAGCGGGAGGACCGGCACGAGCAGCCCGCACATCATGCCCAGGAACGCGCCCGCGATGATCAGCGCGATCTCGCCGGTCTCCCGGTTCTTGCCGACGACCGCATTGGGGCGTGCGCGACCGATCAGATACGTACGGCGGGCCGCGATCGGCTGGGACTGCGCCGGGATCGTCAACTCCGCTCACCTCCGGATGTATTGCTCTTGCCGTTGTTCTGCCCGCGCGGGGCGGGCGCTGGTGCGGGGGCGGGGGTTCCGCCGGTCCCGGAGGGAGCGCTTCCGTTCCGTCCTGCGCCCGGGCCCGGGGCGGCGGGACGGGCGCTGTGCGCGGCGACGCCCCCGGCTACCGGGGTCGTGGGGCGGGGCTGCTGTCCGCCGCCTCCGCCACCGCCGTTGCCGCGGGCGCTGTGGGTGGTGATGCCCTGCTTGACGAGCGCGGCGGGCGAGGAGATCACGGCGGCCGCCTGCCGGGACGCCACGTCCCGGCTCGCGTTGCGGCTGCTGACGATCTCGTCGCCGAAGCCGGGCACGAACCGGTAGATCATCGCGCTGGCGAAGATGGCGAGGATGATGATGGCGAGCCCGGACACCACGGCCGAGAAGGAGTTGGGGCCGCCCTTCCCCGCGGACAGCGCCCCGGCGAGCCCGAGCACGATCATGATGATCGGCTTGACCAGGATGACCGCGATCATGATGCCCGCCCAGCGGCGGACGTGCCCCCACATGTTCTTGTCCACGAGCCCCGCGTAGACGGCGGTTCCGAGCAGCGCCCCCACGTAGAGCAGCGCGGCCCGGATCACCAGCTCCAGCCAGAGCACGCCGGCGGCGAGCACGGAGACCAGCGACACGACGATCAGCATGATCGGCCCGCCGCCGATGTCGTTGCCCTTCTGGAGAGCGTCGGCGAAGCCGCCGAAGAACGTGTCGTTGTTCGTCGACCCGCCGCTGGCGATGACGTCGGTGACGGCGTCGGTGGCCGATACGACGGTGTAGAGGATCAGCGGCGTGAAGGCGGAGGCCAGCACGGTGAGCCAGAGGAAGCCCACGGCCTCGGTGACCGCCTCGGTGACCGGCACGCCGCGCACGGCCCGCTTGGCGACGGCCAGGATCCACAGCACCAGGGTGAGGATGGTCGAGGCGGCGAAGACCACGGCGTACTGGCGGAGGAAGGGGGTGTTGGTGAAGTCGACGGTGCCGGTGGAGCGGACGGCGGTGGAGAGCTTGTGAATGATCCAGGAGGCGGCGTCGGCACAGCCCTTGGCGAGGGAGGCAAGGGGGTCCAGGGCGGTTTGGGGGTCGTTGGGGGAGAGCCCGCTGCTGCCGGTGTTGCCTTTGCCGCCTTGGCAGTAGTCCTTGGCGGGGCCGACGATGAGGTCGCAGTTGTCCTTGGCGGACGGAGACGGAGTGGGCGTCGGTGTGGCGCCCGGTGTACCCGACGGCGCCGGCGTGGGAGTCCCGGGTGCCGGAGTCGGTGTCGGTGCGGCGATTGCGCGTGTTGCCAGGAGGATGGCGCTCGCTTGGATGCTCGCCAGCGTGGCAGTCAGCGCGAGAGTACGGTGGCGGGGCCTACCGGGCATAAGTGAACCCTCCGTATTGCTCGACTGCCTTCGCGATCTCGTCAGCAGTGGAAGCGGTGCGGTCGCTGTTGACCGGCGCCGGGCCGTCCTTCTGAGCGAAGCTCTCAGCCTTCCAGTCGTCGTTCACCCAGCGCAGCTTGATGGTCATGGTGAACCAGTCGTTGGCCACGGGGTTCTTCGAGCTGGTTCCGGCCGTGCCGAAGAGTCCGGTGCACCAGACCTCGACGGTTGCAGCGGAGTCGCCGTACTCGGTGGCCGTGGTCCCGACGGGAGCGGTGCGTGACACATAGGTCATGCCCTTGGCTGCTTCGCCCCGTTCGTTGAGGCCGATCTTCGACAGGAAGTCCTTCGAATAGGCGTTGTCCAGCTTGCTCTGAAGTTCTGTCACCTTCTCGCTGACGAAGATCTGCGGAACGAGCTCGTGCCGTCTGTCCGGCTTGAGGATGTCGGCGGACACCAGCGCCACCGCGAAATTCGCCGCCGCCGACTGCGCCCCCTGCTCCGAATGGGCGAATCCGGAAGCGATGCCTCCGGTCTTGCCCTCCACCGGCTTCGTACCCGTCGGCGCCGTGGCTTGGCTGCTCGCGGCCTTGCCGCTTCCGTCGTCCGAGCTGCCGGAACCGGAGTCCCCGCCCCTGTTGGCGAAGGCGATGGCGGCGACGAGCAGCACCACGACCCCGACGACCGTCATCAGGCTCCGGCTGGAGGACCGCCCCGGGCGGCCGCCGCGGCCCGCGCGGCCCGCGCGCCCGCGCCGCGCTGCCGCGTACGGGTCGACCTCGCCCTCGGGAAGCCGCGTACGGGTCAGGTGGTGGTCGTCGCCGTAGCCGCCCTGGCCGCTGCCGTAGCCGTCGTCGCCGAGACTCATCGCTCGCCCGCTCCCTCATACGTCGTGGCTGGCTTGCCGCCCGTATATGACGGTAGCGGTGTGGAGGGAATCCGGGGGGAGGACGTGGGGGAGTGAGGGGGCATCAGGTGGCGGCCTCGGTGCGGGTGGACTCGGGGACGAGAGGGTCTGCGCGGGACGATGCGCGGTGGGGCGAGCAGGGCGTGCGGGGGCGCGCGGAGCCGGTCAGACCGCCATGCCGTAGACGATCGTGAACAGCGTGCCCAGCGAGCCGATGATGAAGACTCCGGTCAGACCGGCGACGATCAGGCCCTTGCCCTGCTCCGCGCTGAACGTGTCGCGCAGCGCCGTCGCGCCGATCCGCTGCTTTGCCGCTCCCCAGATCGCGATCGCCATGCACAGCAGGATGGCCACGGCCATGATGACCTCGATCATCACGCGCGCCTCTCTGCCGAGCTGACCGAACGGCCCCCAGTTCGGGGCGATTCCGCCAATAATGGTGTTGATGTCGCCCTTGCCGGCCGCCAAAAACATGTCTAACTCACCGCCCCTTGTGGGTAGTTGTTCCGCCGTTCTGCCGCTCTGCCGCACGGCAAAGGTCAGGACCTATCTTCGCTGAAGATCCCGCCCCTGCATGTCGATTTGGCGGCAATTTTTGCCGGAACCCGTATGCGTGCGCGGCTGCCGCCTGACCTGCGGCGGAGTTCCGTTGTCAGTGGGGCCTCCTAAGGTGACTCTGTGTATCACGCGTATGGACGCCGAGCAATGTTCGGCGGGACGGGGGCCGCGGAGATGTTCAAACGCCTGTGCGTTCGGTGGGTACGCTTCTCGATCAGCGCATGCATCGAGATCAAGGGTGGTACGGGTGCTGGTTGCCGGTCGTTACCGGTTGGGGGAGCCGCTCGGCCGCGGCGGCATGGGCGAAGTCCTTCAGGCGCACGACGAGGTGCTGGGCCGTCAGGTGGCCGTCAAGCTGCTCCTGGGCGACGACGCCGACGAGAATGCCGCCATGCGCTTCCGCATGGAGGCGCAGACGGCCGCCCGCCTCAACCACCCCCAGGTCGTCGCCGTGTACGACTTCGGGCAGTGGGAGGGCCGCTTCTACCTGGTCATGGAGCTGGTCCAGGGCCCGAGCCTGGCCGCAGAGCTGAGCGCGCACGGCCCGCTGCGGCCGCGCCGGGTCGCCCGGCTCGCCGCCCAGGCGGCCTCCGGCCTGGCGGCGGCCCACCGGCAGGGCGTGGTGCACCGCGACGTGAAGCCCGGGAACCTGATGGTCGACGCCACGACCGACACCCTGAAGATCGGCGACTTCGGCATCGCGCGTTTCGTCGACGAAACCTCGGCCAACCTGACCCGGGCGGGCCAGATCGTCGGCACGAGCACCTACCTCGCCCCGGAGCGGGCGCTCGGCCGCATCGCCGGCCCGGAGTCGGACGTCTACGCGCTGGGGTGCGTGCTGTACCAGCTGCTGGTGGGGCGGCCGCCGTTCTGGGCGGACAGCTCGACGTCGCTCCTCTACCTGCACGTGGACGCCCCGCCCGTGCCGCCGCGGCAGCACCGCCCGGAGGTGCCCTACCCCTTCGACGCCTACCTGCTGCGCATGCTGTCGAAGGAGCCGGAGGAGCGGCCGTCGGCGCAGGAGGTCACGGACTTCTTCTCGGGCGATGCCTGGCAGGACAGGCCGCAGCCGCTCCCGCCGGTCACGGCCCCGGCGCCCGCCGCGCACGTTCCGCCCATGCCGACGACTGCGCCGCGGCCCGTGCCGCCGCCTGTCTCACCCGTCCCGGCCGCCCCGCCGGTCCCGCCCGGTCCGTCCGGCCCGCGGCAGGCGGCGGCCACCACGTACGCCCTGCCGCCCTCGTCGCCGTTGCGGGCGGGGCTGCGCCGCAGGCCGAAGGTGGTGCTGGGGGCGGCCGCCGGTGCAGCCGCCTTCGTGCTGGCGGCGCTGGCCGGAGCGGTGCTGTTCGAGGGAGACGGCAACGGCGGGGCCAAGCCGGGGCACCGGGCTCCGCACGCGGTCCCGGCGGACGCGACGCCTCCGCCGCACAAGGCGCGGCACTAGCCCTGAGGGTCCGGCGCCCCGACGCCCGGGTCGTCCACGTCCGCCACGACCTCCGTGCCCTCCACGTCCTCCACGAAGTGGTCGAACTCGCCCGCCTTCACCCCGAGGACGAATGCGTCCCATTTGGCGTCGGTGGTGACGACGATGTTCTCGGGGTCGGTGTTCACCCGGATGTAGACGTTGCCGTCACCGCCGAAGGCGATCTCGAAGTACTCGGTGTCGCCCTCTTCGGCGGCCTTGATCCAATCGAGTTCCGCCTTGCCGGACTTCTCGACCTTTTTGGCATTTTCGACCGTGTGCGTCTCGTCGGTCTCTTCTGCCTCTTCCGCCATGGTGTCCGTTCCCCCTCGTGGGATGCGCCTCATGGGATCTTCGGATGACCGTAGTTGATCCGGGCGCCCACGGCAGCGGGGACGGCCATGGTTCAGGCCGCCCTCGGGGGTCAGTTGGACTGGGGGCCTATCTCCGTCACCGACACCTTGAGATCGTTCCACATCGGCTTGCCGTGGTAGAGGCTGTCCGAGAGGTACTCGCACCGGTACTTGGTCGGCTGGTTGAGCGGTACGGCTTCGGCCTTCGGCATGTTGTCGCAGCGGAGGCCCTTGCTGGTCTTGTGGTTGGCCCAGAAGTCGCGCTGCACACCTTCGCTGGTGAGGATGCCGACGCTGGGCCTCGCTTCGTAGCTGACCAGGCTGCCGATGCCGGCGGACCCCTTGAAGGTCACCGGCCACTGCACCTTGACCCCTTCGTAGGTGACCGTGCAGTTGACCTTCTCGCCGTCGTTCGAGCCGACCGAGGTCTTGTCGCACTCGGCCTCCGTCTTGCCCATGGCCCCGGCCATGGCCACGGTCTTCTGCCGGAGGTCGTACTTCAGCTGTTCGACGAGCGGTTCGGACCTGTCGGGCGAGGGCGAGAGCGTCGGCTGAGAGCCGGGCCCCTCGGCGGTGGGGGAGGGAACCGGGGCGCCGAACGGGGTTCCGTAGACGGAGGGCTCGGGCTCGGCGCTGTTGCTCTTCGAACCGGAGCATCCCGTTACGAGAAGGCTGAGACCTATGAGACCGGCGAAGACGTGCTTGCGTTGCATGGTCCGGCAGCTTAACTCCCGGTATCCGGAGGCTTGAGGGCAGTGCCGCGGTGAAGTTGTCGTTCCGATCAGGTGTGTGAGGATCCGTGAAAACCCCGGTGTAACCGGGCGGCATGGGGGAAGGTTGACGGGTGCGGAAGTTCTGGGTTGCGGGTGGGGTCGCAGTCGGCCTGGTGTTCTGCTTTCTCGCGCTGCTCGTCATCGGGGTGTACTCGGCCGCCTGGAAGTTGGGCGGGGGTGCGGGCAGTGGCCGGGTCGGGCTGGCGGAAGGGTCGGTTCCGGCGCAGTATCAGGCGCTGGTGCAGCAGTGGGGAAACCTCTGCCCCGCGCTCAACCCCGCCGTGCTCGCCGCACAGCTCTACACCGAGAGCAACTGGGACCCGAAGGCCGTGAGCCCTGCCGACGCCCGGGGAATTGCGCAATTCATCCCCGAGACATGGGCGATCGAGGCGGTCGACGGCAACGGCGACGGCAAGAAGGACATATGGGATCCGGCCGATGCCATTCCGTCCGCCGCCTCCTACGACTGCCAGCTGTCCGGAGATGTGAAGGGCGTCCCGGGCGACGTCACGGACAACATGCTCGCCGCCTACAACGCCGGTCCCTACCGGGTCATTCAGGCGGGCGGGGTGCCGGCGATCTCCGAGACCCGGGGCTATGTGAAGTCCATCCGCAGCCTGGAGAAGAGCTTCGCCCGCCCCGTGGGCCGCGTCGCCCCCTCGCAGCAGGCGGCCGGAGCCATCTACTACGCACAGGACAAGCTCGGCACCCCCTACCTGTGGGGCGGCGAGGGGACCAAGGAGGACAACGGGCGCTTCGACTGCTCGGGGCTGACGAAGGCCGCGTACGCGTCGGTCGGCATCGAGCTGCCGCGCGTGGCGAACGACCAGTGGAACGCAGGACCGCACCCGGGGCGGAACGAGCTGCTGCCCGGCGATCTGGTGTTCTTCGCCCACGACTTGAAGGACCCGCGCAGTATTCACCACGTGGGGCTGTACGTGGGCGGCGGCTACATGATCCATGCGCCGCGCACGGGAGCCGTGATCCGGTTCGAGAAGGTCGACTCGCAGCCGGACTACATCGGGGCCACGAGGGTCACCCAGGATGGCGCGAAAGCGCTCCCCAAGGCGAATGGAGTGTGACCTTTCGGCCTTGGAGCAGACGGTGGGTCACCCTTCGATAACGTGATGGTGATCATTGAGTGGAGAGTGGAACGGTTGGCCGGAGCCGGGCGTTCCATGGAAGCGGGGAGCGGCGCCGGCCGGTTGGGCGGAGGCGCAGGGACCGCACGGACCACGGGGGTCGGCAGCTGGGCGTAGTGACGGGCGACAGATAAGGGGTCACGGCAGATGGCTGGACTCGTGACGGGGTATCCCATGCCGGCGGCCACCGGAGCGGCGAGCCCCTCGAACCCCGACGTCAACCTGCTCTACGACATCAACGGCCTGGCCAAGGACGCGCCCCACTGGGCGGACCGCGTCATGGAGTTCATCGGCGAGTACGGGATCGTGCTCGGGCTCGCCGTGCTCATGCTGTGTGCGTGGTGGAGCGTGCGGAAGGGCGCGGATGCGCTCGGTGGGGTGGCGGCGCTGGTGTGGGCGCCGATCGCGGCCGGGATCGCGCTGCTGGTCAACGTTCCGATCCGAGGGTTCGTCAGAAGGCCCCGGCCGTTCCTGGATCACCAGGGGATCGACGTCCTGGTGAAGGGGAAGACCGACTTCTCGTTCGTGAGCGATCACGCGACGCTGGCGATGGCGCTGGGGGTCGGGCTGTTCGTGGCGAACCGGAAGTACGGGCTCATCGGAATCGGGCTGGCGCTGCTGGAGGCGTTCTGCCGGGTGTACATGGGGGTGCACTATCCGACGGACGTGGTCGGGGGGCTGGCGCTCGGCACGGCGGTGACGCTGCTGCTGGCTCCGCTGGCGATGATGCTGCTCACGCCGCTGGCGGGGTGGGTCGCGGGGACGCGGGCGGGGTGGCTCGTTCGTTCGGGCCGTGGGCCCGTGCCGCTGGTTGCGGCGGATTCGGCGCGGCCGGGGGCCGAGTACGGGGTGCGGCACCGGGACAGCGACCTGGCGGCTTGAGGGTTTTTCTTTCCCCACCCCGCCCCTTCCCGCTGTATCGATTTGCGGCTCCGCCGCGTGGGGGGCTCCGCCCCGGACCCCCGGTCCTCAAACGCCGGACGGGCTGAATTCCTCCCCCGCCGTGTGCGCTGCCGCGTCCTCCCTCGCCAGGGAGCGGGCGCGGCGGGCCGGGCCGTGCCAGCCGCAGGTGCAGCGCGCGGTACAGAAGGAGCCGCGCTCGCTGGTGCTGGTCGCGTGGTCCGCGCCGGACGGCACGGTGCTGGGATCGGACACGCCACCACGCTACCGGGCCGTGACGGCGACCCCGCCGCAGTCGTTGAAAAGAACGGGTTCCACTAGCGATTCGTCAGGGGGCTGACGGTCATGGCTGTGCAGCTGCACAGACGCAGAGGTGCTGTCGTCGGCACCGCGGTCGCGGGTGGCCTCGCCCTCGGCCTGCTGGCGGTGGCCGGCTGCGCCGAGCAGGATCCGCCCGACGAGGGCCAGGACGGCAGGGGCGCGGCGAGCGGCGTCCGTCAGGTCCATGAGCTGACGGACCGGGCCGCCGCCGATCCCGCCCGGGCGCTCGCCGCAGTGCACCGCGCCGCCGGAGTCCTGGCCAGGGCGGGCGGTGCACGGGTCCGTACGTCCATGGAGACCGTCAGCGGCGGCACGCGGCTCACGATCCAGGGGCGCGGGGCCTACGACTTCGCCCGTCCGCTGGGGCGGCTGACCGTGCTGCTGCCCGAGGACGCGGCCGGCACGGCCGAGCACCGGCCGATCACCGAGATCTTCGCCCCCGGCGCGCTGTACATGAAGAACCGCGGCGCGGGCGTGCCCGCCGACAAGTGGGTGCGGCTCGACACGGGCGACCTCGCCGACGGCGACCTGCTCACCAGCGGCGCCACCGACCCCCTCGCCGCCGCCGAACTGCTCGGCGGCGCCCGTGAGGCGGCGTACGTGCGGGACGAGCGGGTCCACGGCGTGCCCGTGGCGCACTACTGGGGGACGGTCGACCTCGCCCGGGCCGCGCGTGCGGCGCCCGCCCGGGACCGGGCCGCGCTGGCCGCGGCGGCGAAAGGGTTCTCCAGAGGAACGGTGGCGTTCGACGCCTACCTCGACCGGGCGGGCAGACCCTGCCTGCTGCGCTACCGCTTCGGGGTCGAGGACCCGGCCGAGGAGCGGCCCGCGGACCCGGTCGAGAGGCGGCTCGAGGACCGGCTGGAGGCCCGGGGCACCACGGTGCACAGGGCATCGGACGGCCACCGTCCGATGGCGACGGCCCCGGCCCCGGCCCCCGCCGAGCCCACCGCCCCGATGACCGTGGTGTCGACCGTCGAGTTGTTCTCCTTCGGATACCGGCCGGCCATTGTCCTGCCCGAACCCGGGGAAATCTATGCGGGCACGGTCGCTTCGCCGCAGAAATAACGCGGGAGGGCGTAGTTGGCCATGGAAATGGTCCATCTGTGCCATGCGCGGCGTGTGTACCGATCACTACGCTGGAAAGCGGTAGCTCAAAGGCCGATGCCCCGAGCAGACCCGAGGAGGTGAATCACGTGGTTCCGCGGCGCAGTACGTGCGGTACGGGCGGTTCGTGCGGTACGGGCGGAGGGCAGGATCCCGTGGCCCTCATCGAGATCGATCTCTACGGCGACTTGATGATCGCCGCGTCCAGTGCGGCTGAGGAGCGGCTCAGCTTCGACCGGATCGATGAGGTGCTGCGGGTCGTGCGGCGCCGGCCCGTCGGGCCGGAGGGGGAAGCGGACGGGAGCTGAGTCCGGCGCGGTACCGCGCCCCCAAGGGGCGCGGGGAACTGCGCGACCGGCCACAGACGGCCCGCAGTCGAACGACTGCACATCCGATGACCGCACATCCCATGACCGCACACCGAGCGGAGCGCTCAGGTGCGGAGCAGGCGCGCGATCGCCGCGCTCGCCTCCTCCACCTTGGTGTCGATCTCCGTCCCGCCCTTGACGGCCGCGTCGGCCACGCAGTGGCGGAGGTGCTCCTGGAGCAACTGGAGGGCGAAGGACTGGAGCGCCTTCGTGCTGGCCGACACCTGGGTGAGTATGTCGATGCAGTAGACGTCCTCCTCGACCATGCGCTGGAGGCCGCGGATCTGGCCCTCGATCCGGCGCAGTCGCTTGAGGTGCTGGTCCTTCTGCTTGCTGTAGCCGTGCGGGCCCTGCGGGGAGGCGGCGGCTGCGTCGCCGTGGCAGGACGCCGCGGCCGGGTCGGCCGGATCAGTGGTGCTGGTCACGGTGGCATCCGTGCTCGTCATGGCGTCCTCCGTTGTCCTGCCGGGTCGTCCCGACGGTACCGTCCACGCTGGTCATCAGCGGGATTCCGGGCTCTGCGGCAGTTGCCGCCCCCTGGCGGCGGCTCTCCGGCCGTATCCGCCGCATATACCCCCGGCGGGTATATCGTACCGAAATTTCCCGCCAGAGGTGCGTACCGCATTCATGAGCACTCTTCCCGATGGGCGACACTGAGGGAATGCCAGTTAGCTGTGGCTGGATGATGCGCCTAGCATCGACGAGACCGAATCCGCTGCACCCCGAGGATCCCACGTGCGCTTTCGTCTGACCCCCAGGGAGACGAGCTTCTACGACATGTTCGCCGCCTCCGCGGACAACATCGTCACGGGCTCCAAGCTCCTGATGGAACTGCTCGGAGCGGATGCGTCCGGCCGGGCCGAGATCGCCGAGCGGATGCGGGCAGCGGAGCACGCCGGGGACGACGCGACCCACGCGATCTTCCACCAGCTGAACTCCTCCTTCATCACGCCGTTCGACCGCGAGGACATCTACTCCCTCGCCGGTTCGCTCGACGACATCATGGATTTCATGGAGGAGGCCGTCGACCTGGTGGTCCTCTACCAGATCGAGGAGCTGCCGAAGGGCGTCGAGCAGCAGATCGAGGTCCTCGCACGGGCCGCCGAGCTGACCGCCGAGGCCATGCCGAACCTGCGGACCATGACGAACCTGACCGAGTACTGGATCGAGGTCAACCGCCTCGAGAACCAGGCCGACCAGATTCACCGCAAGCTGCTCGCCCAGCTCTTCAACGGCAAGTACGACGCCATCGAGGTGCTCAAGCTCAAGCAGATCGTGGATGTGCTCGAGGAGGCCGCCGACGCGTTCGAGCACGTCGCGAACACCGTCGAGACCATCGCGGTCAAGGAGTCCTGACCCCCGGTGGACACGTTCGCTCTAGTCGTGACCATCGGGGTCGCGCTCGGTTTCACGTATACGAATGGCTTCCACGACTCCGCCAACGCCATCGCGACCTCGGTCTCGACGCGGGCGCTGACTCCGCGTGCGGCCCTCGCGATGGCGGCCGTGATGAACCTCGCCGGTGCCTTCCTGGGCAGCGGGGTCGCCAAGACCGTCAGCGAGGGCCTGATCGAGACGCCGACGGGCGACAAGGGGATGGGCATCCTCTTCGCGGCGCTGGTCGGTGCGATCGCCTGGAACCTGGTCACCTGGTACTTCGGCCTGCCCTCGTCCTCCTCGCACGCCCTGTTCGGCGGCATGGTGGGCGCGGCGCTCGCGGGCGGCACGGCCGTCATCTGGTCGGGCGTGATCGAGAAGATCATCATCCCGATGGTCCTCTCGCCGCTGGTCGGCCTGGTGCTGGGCTATCTGGTGATGGTCGTGATCATGTGGATCTTCCGCAAGACCAACCCGCACAAGGCGAAGCGCGGCTTCCGGATCGCCCAGACGGTCTCGGCCGCCGGCATGGCGCTCGGCCACGGCCTCCAGGACGCGCAGAAGACCATGGGCGTCGTGGTCATGGCGCTGGTGATCGGCGATGTGCAGCACAAGGGTGACGCCATCCCGATCTGGGTGAAGATCGCCTGTGCGCTGATGCTGTCGCTGGGCACGTACGCGGGCGGCTGGCGCATCATGCGCACGCTGGGCCGCAAGATCATCGAGCTGGACCCGCCGCAGGGCTTCGCCGCGGAGACGACCGGTGCGTCGGTCATGTTCACCACGGCGTTCCTGTTCAAGGCGCCGATCTCGACCACGCATGTGATCACTTCGGCGATCATGGGTGTCGGGGCGACCAAGCGGGTCAATGCGGTGCGGTGGGGTGTGGCCAAGAACATCATTCTCGGCTGGTTCATCACGATGCCGGCTGCGGCCGGTGTGGCCGCGCTCAGCTATTGGCTGGTCAGGCTGGCGTTCGGGTAGCGGTCCCGGGTGGCGGGCCGGCGGGGCCTCCGGCGGTTTTCCCCACCCCGCCCCTTCCCGAACCGGGGGCTCTGCCCCCGGACCCCCGGTCCTCAAACGCCGGACGGGCTGAAATAGCCAACGGGCCCGGCCCCCTGTTACGAGCAGGGGGCCGGGCCCTTTGCCTTGCGGCGGCACCGCCATGCAGCGCCGCAAGGCGACCGTGGTCGGGGATTACCCGAAGCGGCCGGAGATGTAGTCCTCCGTGGCCTGGACCGACGGGTTGGAGAAGATGCGCTCCGTGTCGTCGATCTCGATCAGCTTGCCCGGCTGGCCGACACCCGCGAGGTTGAAAAAGGCGGTGCGGTCCGAGACGCGGGCGGCCTGCTGCATGTTGTGGGTGACGATGACGATCGTGAACCGTTCCTTCAGCTCGCCGATGAGGTCCTCGATGGCAAGCGTGGAGATCGGGTCGAGCGCCGAGCAGGGCTCGTCCATCAGCAGGACCTGCGGCTCGACCGCGATGGCGCGGGCGATGCACAGGCGCTGCTGCTGACCGCCGGAGAGGCCGGCGCCCGGCTTGTTCAGGCGGTCCTTGACCTCGTTCCAGAGGTTGGCGCCCTTGAGGGACTTCTCCACGATCGCGTCCAGCTCCGGCTTGCGGAGCCGGCCGCCGTTGAGGCGGACGCCGGCCACCACGTTCTCGTAGATGGACATGGTCGGGAAGGGGTTCGGCCGCTGGAAGACCATGCCGACCGTGCGGCGGACGGAGACGGGGTCGACCCCGGCCCCGTAGAGGTTCTCGTCGTCCAGCATCACCTTGCCCTCGACGCGGCCGCCGGGGGTGACCTCGTGCATGCGGTTGAGGGTGCGCAGGAAGGTGGACTTGCCGCAGCCGGAGGGGCCGATGAAGGCGGTCACGGAGCGGGGCTCCACGGTCATCGAGATGTCCTCGATGGCCTTGTGGGAGCCGTAGTAGGCAGTCAGGCCGCTGACGTCGATTCGCTTGGCCATGGGGATCACTACTTTCGGGAAATCAAACCGCGTCAGCGGCCGGCCTTGGGGGCCTTCCAGCGGGCGATGCCGCGGGCCACCAGGTTGAGGATCATGACGAAGGCGATGAGGACCAGGGCTGCCGCCCAGGCGCGGTCGTAGCTCGCCGCGTTGCCCGCCGCCCACTGCTCGTAGATGTAGTACGGCAGGGAGGACTGGGCGCCTTCGAAGGGGTTGTTGTTGATCATCTGGGATCCGAAGACCAGCAGGACGATCGGGGCGGACTCGCCGGCGATGCGGGCGACGGCCAGCATCACGCCGGTGGCGATGCCGCCGATGGCCGTGGGGAGGACGACCTTGAGGATCGTGCGCCACTTCGGCACGCCGAGCGCCAGCGAGGCCTCGCGCAGCTCGTTCGGGACGAGCTTGAGCATCTCCTCCGTGGACCGGACGACCACCGGCACCATCAGGATCGCCAGGGCCATCGACCCGGCGAATCCGGAGTAGCCGTTGTCCAGCATCAGGATCCAGAAGCTGAGGACGAACAGGCCCGCGACGATCGACGGGATGCCCGTCATGACGTCGACGAAGAAGGTCACGGCCTTGGCGAGGCGGCCGCGGCCGTACTCCACCAGGTAGATCGCCGTCAGCAGGCCGATGGGGGCCGCGATGGCGGTGGCGATGCCGACCTGCTCCAGGGTGCCGATGATGGCGTGGTAGACGCCGCCGCCGGGCTGGATGGTCAGCACGCCGCCCATGGAGTGGGAGAGGAAGTTCCCGTCCAGGACCTTGCTGCCGCGCGAGACCGTCTCCCAGATCAGGGAGACCAGCGGGACGACGGCGAGCAGGAAGCAGACCCACACCAGGCTGGTGGCGAGGCGGTCCTTGGCCTGCCGGCGGCCCTCGACCGCGCTCGCCAGGGCGTACATCCCGGCGATGAAGAGCAGGGCGGCGATCAGGCCCCACTGGATGCGGTTGCCCAGCCCGGCGCCGAGGCCGATGGCGGTGCCGGTGGCCGCCGCGCCGGCCGCGAGGGCGGCGGGCGCCCAGCGGGGGAGGCGGGGCTGGTGGAGGGAGGTGCCCGGCTGAGGGGCGCTGTCGGCGATCGCGGTCTTGTCGATCGTCACGTCGCTCATGCCGAGTACTCCTTGCGGCGGGCGATGATCAACCGGGCGGCGCCGTTGACCAGCAGGGTCAGTACGAACAGGACGAGGCCGGAGGCGATCAGGGCGTCCTTGCCGATCTCGCCGGACTCCTTGAAGCTGCTGGCGATGTTCTGAGCGAACGTTCCGCCACCCGGGTCGAGCAGGCTCTTGCCGATGGTGAAGCTGGGGGAGAGGACGGTCGCCACGGCCATGGTCTCGCCGAGCGCCCGGCCCAGGCCCAGCATGGACGCGCTGATGACGCCCGAGCGGCCGAAGGGGAGGACGGACATCCGGATGACTTCCCAGCGGGTCGCGCCCAGGGCGAGCGCGGCCTCCTCGTGCATCTTCGGCGCCTGGAGGAAGACCTCGCGGCTGACGCTGGTGACGATCGGCAGGATCATGATCGCCAGGAGGATGCCGATGGTGAAGAGCGAGCGGGCGGCGCCGTCGTGGTACTCGAAGATGCCGGTCCAGCCGAAGTAGTCGTTGAGCCAGCTGTAGAGGCCGCCGAGGTGCGGCACCAGGAACAGGGCGCCCCACAGGCCGTAGACGATGGACGGCACGGCGGCGAGCAGGTCGATGACGTACGACAGCGGCGCGGCGAGCCTGCGCGGCGCGTAGTGGGAGATGAACAGCGCGATGCCGATGGCCACGGGCACCGCGATGAGCATCGCGACGAGGGAGCTGACGACCGTGCCGAACGCGAGCACCGCGATGCCGAAGACCGGCGGCGTGGCGTTGGCGTTCCACTCGAACGTCGTGAAGAAGTTGCCCTCGTCGTGGGAGAGGGCGCTGGCGGCCCGGATGGTGAGGAAGACCGCGATGGCGGCCATGATCACCAGGAGCAGGATGCCGGAGCCCCGGGAGAGGCCGAGGAAGATGCGGTCACCCGCGCGGGTGACGGTCCTGCCCTGCTCGGCGCGGGCCGGGGGATCGGTTGTCGTGGCTGAGGTTATGTCCATGGGTTTCTCCGGTCTGCGGAGCCGGCCGCCGCCGGGTGGACCGTCCGGACGGCTGTGCGTCCCGGCGGTTCGCCCGGCGGCCGGCTCCTGGCGCGGCGGTGCACCGGACGGGGCGGGTGTCGGTGCACCCGCCCCGTGTGTCAGGAGAGGTTCGCGACGGCCTCGCGGACCTTCTGGGCGATCTCGGCGGGCAGCGGGGCGTAGCCCATGTCCTTGAGGACCGCCTGGCCGTCCTGGCTGGCGACGTAGGTGAGGAAGGACTTGGTGGCCGGGAGGGACTCGGCCTTGTTGCCCTTGTCGCCCACGATCTCGTACGTGACCAGGGTGATCGGGTAGGCGCCCTCGGCCTTGGTGGTGTAGTTGAGCTTGAGGGCCAGGTCGGTGCCGGTGCCCACGATCTTCGCCTCGGCGATGGCCTTGGAGGCGTTGTCGGAGGTGGCCTCGACCGGGGCGGAGGCGCCGGTGTTGAGCTTCACCGTCTTGATCTGGTTGGCGGTGGCGTAGGACAGCTCGAAGTAGGAGATGGCGCCCTGGGTCTGCTTGACCTGCGAGGACACTCCGGCCGAGCCGTCGGCCGACTGGCCGCCCTGGGCCTTCCACGCCTTGGCGGGCTCGTACGGCCAGGACTTGTCGGCGGCGGCCTTGAGGTACTTGGTGAAGTTGTCCGTGGTACCCGACTCGTCGGAGCGGTGGAACGCCTGGATCTTGAGGTCAGGAAGCTTGGCGTCCTTGTTGAGCTTGGCGATCGCCTCGTCGTTCCACTTCTCGATCTTGCCGTCGAAGATCTTGGCGAGGGTGTCGGCGTCGAGGACGAGGTTGTCCACGCCGGGCACGTTGTAGCCGATGGCGATGGGGCCGCCGACCATCGGGAGGTTGATGCCCTGGCCGCCCTTGACGACCTCCTTGGACTTGGCGACCTCCTCCGGCTTCAGCGGCGAGTCGGAGCCCGCGAAGGCGGTCTTGCCCTGGAGGAACTCCTGGATGCCCGCGCCCGAACCGGTGGGCTTGTAGTTGATCTGGACGTCCTTGCAGGCGGCCATGAAGTTCTTGACCCACAGGTCCATGGCGTTCTTCTGCGCGGACGAGCCGGAGGCCAGCAGCTGGCCCTTGCCCTCGCACTTGATGTTGCCGGCGGCCTTGGTGGTGCCGTTGCCGCCGGAGCCGTTGCCGCTGTTGTCGTCGGAGCCGCACGCCGTGAGGACCAGGGCGCCGGAGACGGCGATGGCGCCGAGGGCCACGGTGCGAAGCCGGTTCTTGCGCTGAAGCTTCACTTTGGGGGTGTTCCTTCCGGGAGCCGCCGCTGGGGCGGCGTGCGAGAGGTTGCGGTGCTCGGTAGTGCGGTCCGCGGATGGAGGCCGGGGCGTCTCTGGACGTGTTCCCCGCACCTTGCACGGCCGAAATTAGGCAGATCAGGTGAAGCGGTCGATGGGGAAGAGTGAACGGAGGGTGAACCTCGTCCGTCAGGGTGGTGGCCTTGCAGGACGGCCGGTTCGTTCCTTGGTGTGATGCAGCCCTCTGTCGGTTTACGGGTGGGCATGACACGATCCGAACTCTGCGTGACGGCATGTAAGGCATGGGGGTGGAGCTGCGGCATGAGCGCGGTGGGCGACGGGGTGGACGAGGCGGACGAGGTCGGCAAGGCAGAGCGCGGGAGCGCCGGGCGGGGCGGGCGGCGGCTCCTCGTCGCCGCGGCGCTGGTGTGCGTCGCCGGGGCCGGGATGCTGAGCGCCCCGGGCGCGGCGTATGCGGACCCTAGACCTCCGCAGGACTCCGCGGCCTCTCCCGGCCCCTCCGGCGGCCCGCAGGAGCCCGGGCAGAACCTCGAGGAGGTGCACCGGGAGGTCGAGACCCTCTACCGCCAGGCCGAGGCCGCCACGGACGCGTACAACGCCGTGAGCGAGCAGGAGCACTACCAGGAGAAGACGGTCGCCGAGCTGACCGGCCGGGCGACCGCCGCCCAGGAGCGCATGGACAAGCTGCGCAACCTGGCCGGGGCCCTGGCCCGCGCCCAGTACCGCAGCGGCGGGATGCCGCCGCAGGCCCAGCTCTTCCTCAGCGGCTCGCCCGAGTCCTTCCTCGACGGGGTCTCCCTCGCCCGCAAGGGCCAGCAGGCCACCCGCGACCTGCTGGCGCAGGTCACGGCCACCAAGGCCGAGCTGGACACCTACACCAAGGCGGCCGGCGAGCGCTGGCAGACCCTCGCGGCCGACCGGAAGAAGAAGGAAGAGGCGAAGAAGGAGATCGAGGCGAAGCTGGACGCCGCGAAGAAGCTCGAGGAGCGGCTGGCGGCGAAGGAGCGGGAGCGGCTGCGGCAGCTGGAGGAGGAACGGGCCCGGCAGGCCCAGGACCGCTGGCTGGCCTCCGACGCCGCGAAGGGCCTCGCCGGGCGGTCCTCCGCCACGGGCGAGGCCCGGCGCGCGATCGACTTCGCCGTCGCGCAGATCGGCAAGGACTACGTCTGGGGCGCCGAGGGCCCGGACACCTACGACTGCTCGGGCCTGACGCTCAGGGCCTGGGAGGCGGCGGGGCGGGCCATACCGCGCACCTCGCAGGAGCAGTGGCGGCAGCTGCCGAAGGTCGACGTCAAGGACATGCGCCCGGGCGACCTGGTGATCTACTTCGCCGACGCCAGCCACGTGGGGATGTACGTGGGCGACGGAATGATCGTCCACGCGCCGCGGCCGGGGCGGCAGGTGATGCTCGCGGGGGCAGGGTCCATGCCGATTCTCGGGGTCGTACGTCCGTAGACCGGGCGCGGACGGGCCTCAGAGGGGCATGGTCCATACCATCGTAGGACGTGATGTATGTCATCACGGAGACGTCAACTCCCTTCCCGACAAGGGCATATGACAGAGGCGGGTGGCTGCGTACCATTCCGTTCGACAGGGCTCTGGCGCTAGGGTCACGTTCGGTACTCGCCTGTCGGCGAGCTGCCGTGCCCTCGGGGGGAGGGAAGGATCGACATGATGCCCGTACCCGCGCCGAGGCCGGTGGAGCCGCCCGCCGTGCTGCCCGACGCCGGGCTGACCCTGCTGGTGATCGAGGACGACCCCGGCGGGGCGCTGTCGGGCCCGGACATGGCCGAGATGACCGGGGTCGCGGGCAAGCCCGTGCGCATCCGCACGGCCCGCAACCTCACCGAGGCGGAGCGGCTGCTCACCGACGACGTGCAGTGCATCCTCCTCGACCTGGCCCTCCCGTCCGTCGACTGCGCCCCCGTGGCCCCCGGCGTCCCGGACGAGCTGGACACCCTGCGCCGGGTGCTGCGGCTCGCCCCGCACCACGCCGTGCTCGCGCTGACGGCCGAGGCGGACGCCGAGCGGGCGGCGGAGGCGGTGCGCGTGGGCGCGCAGGACTACCTCTTCCGCGACGAGCTGGACGGCCGCGTCCTCAGCCGGGCCATCCGCTACGCCGTCGAGCGCAAGCGGGCCGACTTCGCGCAGCGGCAGCTCACCGAGACCCGGCTGCGCGCGCAGGAGAACGCCCGGCTGGAGCGCGGCCTGCTGCCCCACCCGCTGCTGGCCGGCTCCGACCTGCGGTTCGCCGCCCGCTACCGGCCCGGCCGCAGCCGCGCCCTGCTCGGCGGGGACTTCTACGACACGGTGCGCACGCCCGACGGCACGGTCCACGCGATGATCGGCGACGTCTGCGGACACGGCCCCGACGAGGCGGCCCTGGGCGTCGAACTGCGCATAGCGTGGCGGGCGTTGACGCTGGCCGGGCTCTGCGGTGACGAGCTGCTGGGCACGCTCCAGCAAGTGCTGGAGCACGAGCGCGCCGACGAGGAGATCTTCGCGACCCTGTGCACGGTCGACCTGGCGCCGGACGGCCGCTCGGCCACGCTCTGCCTGGCCGGTCACCCGGCCCCGCTGCTCGTACGCCCCGGAGCGGCCCCCGGTCTGCTGCCGCAGGATGGCGGCGGCCCGGCGCTGGGGCTGTTGCGCGGCGCCCGCTGGCCGCAGCAGGAGGTCGAACTGGGCGACTCCTGGGGCCTGATGATGTATACGGACGGCCTGATAGAGGGCCGGGTCGGGGACGGCGCGCGGCTGCTGGGCCAGGAGGGGATGATCGAGCTGATCACCCGTCAGGTCAAGGAGGGGCTGCGAGGCGAGGAGCTGCTGGAGGCGGCCGTGGTGGAGGTCCAGGCCCTCAACGGCGGTGAGCTGACGGACGACTTGGCGGTCCTGCTGCTGGAGCGCGGCCGACCGCACCCTGCCTGAGGGAGGGTCAACGCCCGCCGTTGTACGGGCCGTACGGGCCGTCCGAGCTGGAGCCGCCGCGCCTGCGCGGGCCGCCCCGGCCGGTGACCTGACGGAGCGCCGGGCGCACGTCCACCATGTAGACGATCGTGGCGATCAGGCCGAGGATCGGCAGGAAGTTCAGGATCCCGAAGAAGAGGTTCACCAGGACCGCGATGCCGAGGATGATCAGCCAGAATCCCTTGGACTGCTTGTCCGCCGCCCGGTAGGCGTCCTCGCGGCGTACCGCGGCGTCGGCGAACGCGACGACCGTGAAGACGAGCAGACCGATGGAGATCCAGTACAGGATTTCGCCGAAGCCTTCTACGAGCATGCCGTCCACCTCTTCGCTGCGCTCCTGCTGCCCACCGTACCGGGTGAACGGTCCGGGCACGCGGCACGTGCCCGGACCGCTGTTCCGCTCCTGCTTGCAGGCCTGCTACTGGTCGCCGGTCTTCGCGTCCGTCTTCTTGGCGGCGGGCTTGCGGGTGGCGGTCGTGGTGCGGCGCGCGGCGGCCGGCTTGGCGTCGGAGCCCTCGGCGGCGCCGGCCTCCTTGTCCTGCCCCTCCGCGGGCGCCTGCTCCTCGCTGCGCGGCTCGACGGCGACGGCGATCTCGGAGGTCTGCTGCGGCTCCTGCTCGCCCCGCCAGGTCTTCACGGCCTCGCGGCCGCGCTCGGAGAGCTTGTCGAAGGTCTCGCCGGCCTTCGCGGCGAAGCCGACGGCCTGGCCGACGCCCTGGAGCGCCACGTCCTGGGCGGTCTGGCCGATCTTGCGCACGTCCGTGTCGAGGGACCCGATGAAGGTGGTGACCTTGCCGGTCACCTGGGTCCGGACGTCCTTGGCCTGCTGCGTCAGCCGCGCGCCCGCCGCCTTGGGGTCGGTCCTGCGGAGCTGGTCGAGCAGCTCGGGGGCGTCCGCGACGAACTGCCCGATCTTCTCGGCGGTGAGGTCGGCGGCACCGGCCACGGCGTAGCCGGTGTCGGTGGCGGCCTTGCGGATGTCCTGGGTGAGGGCCATGGCGTTGGTCTCCCGGATCAGCTAGTGGGTGTGCTGGGGTCGTCCTTCTTGCCCGTATCGCCCGTCGCGAGCCCGTTCTCCTTGCGGAAGGACTCGTAGATCTGCAGAAGCACCTGCTTCTGCCGCTCGTTGATCGAGGGGTCGGCGAGGATCACGCTGCGGACCTCCGCCTCGTCCCGATCCCGCTCGTCGAGGATCCCGGCCTGGACGTACAGGGTCTCGGCGGAGATCCGCAGCGCCTTGGCCAGCTGCTGCAGGATCTCGGCGCTGGGCCTGCGCAGACCGCGCTCGATCTGGCTGAGGTACGGGTTGGACACTCCGGCGGCATCGGCGAGCTGCCGCAGCGTGAGCTGCGCATTGCGCCGCTGCTCGCGCAGGTATTCGCCGAGGTTGCCGACGTTGAGTGAAGCCATGGGGGCGATGCTGCCGCATCGTGCTAACTATTGCAAGCAGGTGCTTGCAATAGTTGCGGTTATCGGCCACGGCGCGATCCGGACGCCGTTCCGGCTTGCGCTTTCCGCTGCGTCAACTCCTACGGTCGTACGTGTGGCCGGAAGGACCGGCCCGGCGATGGGAGGCAGGGGCAATGGCCTGGTCGATCGCGGATGTGGCCCGGATGTCCGGGGTGACCTCCCGGACGCTCCGGCACTACGACGAGATCGGTCTGCTGCCGCCCGCGTGGATCGGGAGCAACGGGCACCGCTACTACGAGGAGGCCGGTCTGCTGCGGTTGCAGCAGATCCTGCTGATGCGGGAGCTGGGGGTGGGGCTGCGCGAGATCCGGGCGGTGCTGGACAGTCAGGTCGATCAGGTGGCCGTGCTCCGTGAGCACCACCGGCGGCTGCTGGGGGAGCGGGACCGGCTGGAGACGCTCGCCCGCACGGTCGGCCGCACCATCGCCGAACTGGAGGAAGGCAAGGACAACAGCGACATGGCAAAGATCAACAGGCCGGAGAACCTGTTCGAGGGCTTCGAGCCCTCGAACGCCGAGACCGAGGCCGAGGTGCGGGAGCGGTGGCCCGAGCACTGGGAGCAGTCCCGGCAGGCCGTCGAGTCGATGACCGGCGAGGACACCGAGCGGTGGCAGCGCGAGGTGACGGCGCAGATGATCCGCTTCGCGGAGTTCATGGTGGCGGGCACGCCGGTCGCCGACCCCGCGGTGCAGGCCGAGGTGGACGTCCACTACCAGGGCGTGTGCCGGTTCTGGACCCCGAACGCGGCCGCGTACAAGGGGCTGGGCCGGACCTATGCCGACGACCCGCAGTTCCGTGCGAACTTCGACAGGATCGCGGACGGGCTGGCCGCATACCAGCGTGACGCGATGGCCGTCTACGCCGACGCCCGGCTGAGCTGACCGTCGGACCGTACGGCCGGGGGGCTGCAGACCCCCGGCTGCTCCGGGACCGCGCTCCGGACTGTGGTCTGATGACGCGGTGAGCCGTGAAACCGAGGATTCCAACCGCCGGATGCTGCGGGCGCGCGACGCGATGGACCGCGGCTACGCAGAGCCGTTGGACATCCCCGCGCTGGCCCGGATCGCCTATGTGTCCGAGGCGCACTTCACCCGGACCTTCCGGGCCACGTTCGGCGAGACGCCGCACCGCTACCTTCAGCGCCGCCGTGTCGAGCGGGCCATGTCCCTGCTGAGCGGGACCGACCGCAGTGTGACGGACATCTGCTTCGCCGTCGGCTTCGGCAGCCCGGGCACCTTCAGCAGGACCTTCCGCGACATCGTCGGCATGTCGCCGCGGGAGTACCGCAAGAGCGCGGCGGCCGCGGGCGTCCCGACGTGCTTCGCGATGGCGTGGATGCGGCCGAGCGGGCCGAGCGGGCCGAGCAGTTTTGGATAAGTTTCCGGAGCGGCGGCCGCATAGTGTGATGGACATGTTCAACGCCATCACGCACTCGCAGATTTACGTCCTGGACCAGGACGAGGCCCTCGACTTCTACGTCGGCAAGCTCGGCCTCGAGATCGCCGCCGACGTCCCGCTGGGCTTCATGCGCTGGCTGGCCGTCAGCGTCCCCGGTGAGCCGGGCCGGCAGATCCTGCTGGAGCAGCCGGGCGGGCCCATGATGTCCGAGGAGACGGCCGCGCAGGTCCGCGATCTGGTGACCAAGGGAGCGATGGGCGGCTGGCTCATCCTCACCACGGACGACTGCCGCAAGACCTACGAGACGCTGCTGGCGCGCGGCGTCGAGTTCACCGAGGAGCCGACCGAGCGCCCCTACGGGACCGACTGCGGACTGCGCGACCCGTTCGGCAACCGCATCCGCTTCACGCAGCCGAAGGCGTAGTTTCCCCGGTTCCCCGTTTCCGCCCTTCCGGGCGGCCTGTTTGGGGACCCGGTCCTGCTGGACCGCGGGGACGATCACGTAGCAGGCTTGGGGCGTGCCCGATATGTCATCACTTTCCGCGCCCCGTTGGTACGCCCGTCCCGCCGCCCGGGACTGGACCTGTGCTCCCGCGCCCGCCGAAGTGCGGGAGTTCCACGCCGCGCTGCCCGGCTACGCGCCCACCCCGCTCGTGGAACTCCCTTCGCTCGCCCAGCAGCTCGGCGTCGGGCGGGTCTTCGTCAAGGACGAGTCCTCCCGGCTGGGACTTCCCGCGTTCAAGGCGCTGGGCGCCTCCTGGGCGGTGCACCGGATCCTCGCCGAACGGGAGGGCGGGGCGATCACGCTGGTGACGGCCACCGAGGGGAACCACGGGCGGGCTGTCGCCCACATGGCCCGCCGCTTCGGGCAGCGCGCCCACGTCTTCGTGCCCTCGGGCGTGCACCCGGCCGCGGTGTCGGCCATCGCCGGCGAGGGGGCGCGGATCACCCGGGTCGACGGCCCCTACGACGAAGCCGTCCGGCAGGCGGCCCGCGCCGCCGGCGAGCCCGGCTCGGTGCTCGTCCAGGACACCGCCTGGGCCGGGTACGAGCGGATTCCCGGCTGGATCGTGGAGGGCTACTCCACGCTGTTCGCCGAGATCGACGAGCAACTGACCGACAGGGCAGTCGAACCCCCCGGCCTCGTGGCCGTGCCCGTCGGCGTGGGCTCGCTCGCCCAGGCCGCGATCACGCACTACCGCAGCCGGCTCCGGTCCGGGGCCGCGCCCGCGCTGCTGTCCGTCGAGCCCGACGCGGCGGCCTGCGTGCTGGAGAGCCTCCTGCGGGGCGAGGCGGTGAGCGTGACCACGGGCAGGACGGCCATGGCGGGGCTGAACTGCGGTACGCCGTCGCGGCTCGCCTGGCCCTTCCTGCGGAAGGGGCTGGACGCGGCCACGGTCGTCTCCGACGCGGACAGCGCGCGTGCGGGGCGGGACCTGGCGGCACTCGGCGTGGACGCGGGGCCGTGCGGGGCGGCTTCGCTGGCGGGGGTGCGGGCCGTTCTCACGGGGAGCGGGGCGGAGGGGCGGCGGGAGGAGCTGGGGGTTGGTGCGGGGGCGGTGGTGGTGCTGCTCAGCACGGAGGGGGTGGCGGCGAATCCGCGTTGAGGGGTTGGGGGTTTCCTTTCCCCGGTCCCGCCCCTTCCCGGCTGTATCGATGTGCGGCTCCGCCGCGTGGGGGGCTGCGCCCCAGACCCCGGACCGCGCTGCGCGCGCCGCGCGGCGGAGCCGCACATCGGGCGGAGCCTCAAACGCCGGACGGGCTGAATTTCAGCCCGTCTGGGGGCACCTCCTGGGGGTGCCCCCAGGAGGTGCCCCCACGCCGCGTTGTCGGTCGTCGGCGCAGCCCGCTGCGCTCTCCTCCCTCCGCCTTGCGATCGCACGCACCAGACGCCGCGGGGCCCGCCCTCCGGGCGGACGGCGCTATTTTGACGACAGGGCCTAGGGGCCCGGGGGCAGGGGGCGTAGCCCCCGTTCCCACCCCCGGGGGTCCGGGGGCTTGCCCCCGGTTACGGGAAGGGGCGGGGTGGGGGAAAGAACCCCGACCACCACCGTCGCGTCCAGTTCCTCCGACGTTGCCAGCCTCGGGACCAGGCCCCCGCGCCTGAACGCCTCCGCCGTCCGCGGCGCCTGGCGCTCGCTCGTTTCCATGAGCAAGTGGCCGCCCGGCGCCAGCCAGTGACCGGCCGCCTCCGCCACCCTTCGCTGCACGTCGAGGCCGTCCGAACCGCCGTCCAGCGAGACGCGCGGCTCGTGCACCCGGGCCTCCGGGGGCAGCAGCGCGATGTCGTCGGTGGGGACGTACGGCGCATTGGCGATCAGCACGTCGACGCGGCCGCGCAGGGCGGCGGGCAGCGGCCCGTACAGGTCGCCCTCGTACACGCGGCCCCCGCCCGCCCCGGCGACGTTGCGGCGGGCGCAGCGCACCGCCGCGGGGTCGATGTCCACGGCGTGCAGCTCGACGCCGGACGCGAGCAGTGCCGCGCCCACCGCGCCCGAGCCGCAGCACAGGTCGACGACGACCGGGCGCGGCCCGGTCAGGAGGCCCGCGGCCTGGCGGGCGAGGAACTCCGTGCGGCGGCGCGGCACGAAGACGCCGGGGTCCACGGCGATGCGCAGCCCGCAGAACTCCGCCCAGCCGAGCACGTGCTCAAGGGGCAGTCCGGAAACGCGCCGATCCACCATGGCGGCGAGGTTGTCAGGGGTCCGTGCCGTGGTGACGAGCAGTTCCGCTTCGTCCTCGGCGAAGACACAGCCCGCCGCCCGGAGCGTGGTGACGATGTCGCGGAAGCCGGGGACATCGGAGAGAGCAGGAAGTGACATGAGAGCCTTTCGGGAAGCCGAAGGGCGCCCTCGCGGTCACCTCAACCCGTGAGGGACCTGACTCGCGCGAGGTGAGAGCACCCGGCCTGCTGCAGCGGTAATGGGGCTCACCTCCTGGGTCGTTCACTGCTGAGGGCGGTCACCTTACCCGAGCCGCGCTCCCGTGCGGAAATGTGTTTGCCCCCGCATCCCCCGCATCCCCCGCGTCCGCTTCCGCCTGCATCAGGGCGAGGCGCTGCGTGCCCCACGCGCCCAGGGGCACCAGCGCCTCGTGCAGGGAGCGGCCTTGCGCGGTGAGGGAGTACTCCACCTTGGGCGGCACCACGTCGTACACCTCGCGGTGCACGATGCCGTCCGCCTCCAGCTCGCGCAGTTGCTGGGCCAGGACCTTCTCGCTGACGCCCGGCAGCAGTCGCCGCGTCTCCCCGAAGCGGCGGGGCCGGTCGTGCAGTGCCCACAGGATCAGCACTTTCCATTTGCCGTCGATGACGTCGACGGCGGCGTCGAGTCCGCACACGTAAGGCAGTGACTGTTTGCTCATCCTTCCACCGTAAACGTCGTAAACGGCGCGTCAGTTCCCGTACGGGCGTGCGGCGCGCGCCTCGCGCAGGGAGACGGCCCACCAGGCGAGCTGGTCGAGCATGACCTTCGCGGCGCCCCGGGCGGCCGCGCCCGCCTCCTCGTCGAGGTGGCGGCCCGAGCCGTCCAGCTTGCCCCAGGGGCTGTGGAGGCTGACGGTCTCCCGGATGGTGACCGCGTGCAGCTCGGCGAAGACCGGGCGCAGGTGCTCGACCGCGCGCAGGCCGCCGGAGAGGCCGCCGTAGGAGACGAAGGCGACCGGCTTGGCCTGCCACTGGGTGTAGTGCAAGTCGATGAGGTTCTTCAGGGAGGCGGGGTAACTGTGGTTGTACTCGGGGGTGATGACGACGAACGCGTCGGCCTGCGCGAGCCGCGGGGTCACGGCGGCGAGGGCGGCCGCGTCCTCCGGGCCGGGCTCCTTGCTGAGGTGCAGCGGCAGCGGGTGGTCGGCCAGGTCTATGACGTCGACCTCGATGTCGTCGCGCTGATCGGTCTGCGCGGTCAGCCAGTTGGTGACGGTGGGGGCGAAGCGGCCGCTGCGGGTGGAGGCGACGACGACGGCCAGGCGGTAGGGGGCGTCGGACATGACGGGGTCCTCTTCTCGGGACGGGAGGTTGCGGCGGTGTCGCGCGGTGCGGGGCCGGAGCCCCGCACCGCGCTTGCGAGAAGAAGCCTCCGACCTCAACCGAGGTTGAGGTCAAGCGTTCGTGGAAACAGCCCCTCCCGAGCGGCTCAGAAGATGTCCGGGCACCACGGCTGCCGCGCCGTGCGCAGCATCAGCTCGGCCCGGGCGGCCGCCCCCGGCTGCTCCTCCGCCACCCGGCCCAGCGCGGCGAGCTGCGCCACGGACCCGCCGCCGAGGCAGAGCGCGCCCAGATCGCCCACGTCGAGCGAGAGTTCGGCCGGGCGGGCCGTGGGCGTGCAGCTCGCCCCGTCCGGCCCCGCCTCCAGCAGGAAGCGCCCGCCCGCCAGGCCGCCGGGGTCTGCGACGTCGAGCACGAGCGAGCCTGGACAGGCGTACGTGCGCGCCTCCAGGAGCGTCGGCACGTCGAGCGGGCGGACCCACAGGTAGTCGGCCTCGGTGGTGATCCTGGCCGCGCGCGGGTCGGGCAGCAGCAGCGGGAGAAGATCGTCGGGGGCTCGCAGGCCGGTCCTGACCGTGGTGATCCAGTCGACCGACAACAGGAAGTGCCACAGGGCGCGTTGGGCCTCCGTCGAGACCGCGATCAGGTCGTGCACGGTGGCGGTGTTCTGCGGGAGCTTGGCCTCCCAGGTGCCGTCGGCGGTGTAGGCCAGGAGGCCCTCGACGGTGCCGTCGGGGGCACGGTAGAGGGCGTGGAACGGTTCCGTCCAGGGTTTGCCCGGCCGGGGGATGTCGCCCGTGGCCAGCCGCCACCAGCGCTCGGTGCGGTCGACGGCGCCGTGCTGTCCTGCGCACAGCCGCTCGTGCAGGGCGGGACCGGACTCCCGCACCGCGGCGCCGTCCGCGAAGTCCACGCGCCCGCCGTCCGCCGGTCCGGCGTAGCGCGGGTCGAGCCCGGCGCGGGCCACCTCCACCGTCCACTCCGTGGTGCGGGTGGCGGGGCCGAAGCCGAAGCGCCCGTAGATCGGGTACTCGGCGGCGATGAGGGTCGCGACGGCGTCGCCGCGCTCCTTGGCGGCCCGCAGGTCGCCGTCCATCATGCGGCTGAGCAGCCCCCGGCGGCGGTGCGTCGGCGACACGGTGACGTTGGAGACGGCATTGGCCGGCACCGTGGCGCCGCCCGGCACGGTGATCCGCTGCGCGAAGCTGCGGAAGGTGCCGACGCAGCGCCCGGCGTCGAAGGCGCCCTGGGTGCGGGACAGTTCGATGCCCGCACGGCGTATGGCCACCTCTTCCTTCGTCGCCACGGGCGGCTTCAGGAAACCGGTGTGCACGGCACGGATCCAGTCGGGCAGATCGGCGTCGTCGATCGTACGGACCTCGGGACTCATGCGAGCACGCTAGGTGGCGTACGGGGCGGGCGCACCGGAATTACCCGGGCCGGGCGCCCGCCGCGGGACGGCCTCTCGGCTCCTCCCGGCCCCTCTCGGCTCCTCCCGGCTCAGAACGCCGCGCGGATCTCCCCGACCCGCTCCGGGCCGCCGAGCAGCGGCTGGTCGGCGATCCGGGCGAGGACCGGTGCCTCCACGCCCATCGTGGCCAGGGCGCGCGCCAGTACGGGCCCGAGGGCGCGCCCGGCGCCGTCGGAGATCTTGAAGGCGAGGGCCCGGCCGTCCGGCAGGGCCACGGCCTGCACGGCCTCGGCGCCCATCTTCGACAACGTGCCCGGCAGTTCGCGCATCAGCCAGGTGTCGGGGCGGCGGGTGCCGGCCACGTACTCGGGGTGGGCGCGCATCGCGTCCGCCACCCTGCGCTCCGGGGTGCCCTCGGGGGCCAGCACGAAGCTGCGGAAGGCGCGGGCCAGGCCGGTCAGGGAGAGCGCCATCAGGGGCGCGCCGCAGCCGTCCGTGCCGACGTGGTGGACGGGCTCGCCGCTCGCCTCCTCCACGACCTCCAGCACGAGCCGCTGGAGCGGGTGGTCGGGGGAGAGGTAGGACTCCAGCGGCCAGTCGTTCGCGGCGCAGGCGGCGATCATGGCGGCGTGCTTGCCGGAGCAGTTCATGGTGATGCGGTCCCGCACCAGGCCGGAGGCCAGGTAGGACTCGGCCTCGACCGGGTCCAGCGGCAGGTCCGGCGGGGTCTGGAGGCTGCTCTCCGGGATGCCGAACTCGGCGAGCATGGTGCGCACCAGCGACAGGTGGAACGTTTCTCCGGAGTGGCTGGCGGCGGCCAGGGCCAGCCGCTCGCCGGACAGCTCCAGCCCGGCCCGCAGCACGGCGGCCGCCTGCATCGGCTTGTTGGCGGAGCGGGGGTAGACCAGGGCCGAGGGGTCGCCGAGCGCCGTCTCCACGCTGCCGTCGGGCGCGAGCACCACCAGCGAGCCGCGGTGGTGGCCCTCGACGAAGCCGGAGCGCACGACCTCGGCGAGGACCGGGGGTATGCCCGGTATATCGCTGACGGTGGCCGCAGTGGCAGTGGCAGGGGCTGACGCGGTGGCCGTGGCGGACGCGTGCGGTGCAAGGGTCGAGGAGGTCATCGTCGGCCTTCCGGGGGTGGTGCGGCGACCGTTCCCCGGCGGGTGGGGCCGTGCCCCACCGGTCTCACGAGAGCAGGTCGTCTACTTGTGCTTCTCCTTCACGGTACCTGCGTGCGATTTCCGCTCCGCAATCGTCGGACGTGCACTGCAGCCTGCGGCGGCGGACCGAGACCTGCCGCTCGTACACGGCCAGGCGGCGCATCGCCTCGTGCAGCTCGGGCTCGGTGCGGGCGCCCGGGTCCGACAGCGCCACCTCGGACAGCATGTCCTCGGCCAGCCGCCGGTACTCCTCGCCGTGCGGGGGGCCCACCGTCACGTGCCGGGCGGAGGAGCGGTGCGTGGACGGGCCGTCCGCGAGGATCTCCGACAGCCGGTCCACCAGCAGCCGCTCCACCGCCGACCCGGCCGGTGCGGCGCGGCGGGCCAGCTCGGCCCGCAGGATGTCGATGCGGCCCTGGAGCAGGCGCCGCACATAGCTGAGGTCCGCCTCCTCGCGCTGCGACTCGCGGCGCAGCGCGCGCAGCTCCGCCAGCCGCAGCTCGCTCAGCGCCCGGCCGGGGACGTCCGCCAGGGGCCCGGAGCGCTGGCTCGGGGGTCTGGCGTGCAGGCTGTCCACAGACGTGAGGCCCTTCAGGTGCATCAGCTCCGGGAGGCCCTTCAGCTCCACGGCCGTGCGGTCCGCCGCGGCCGCTTCGAGCACGGGGCCTTCCTCGGTGGGTGTGGTCATGCGGTTCCGTCCCCTCGGGCGGTGTGCGGCCGGATCACCTTGCCGTTGCCCGCATAAAGCACCGCCTGCACGCATCGTGCCACCGAGTGCGCCCCCGGCGCAGGGCCTCTCCACCCGAACGGACCTGTTCGGGCGCAGGGCATCATGGTCCGTATGCGTGCTGTGGTGCAGAGGGTGGACGGGGCAAGCGTCGCCGTGGACGGCCGGGTGGTCGGCGAGATCATCGGCGAGGGTCTGTGCGTGCTGGTCGGTGTGACGCACGACGACACCCCCGGGAAGGCGGCCCAGCTGGCGCGCAAGCTGTGGTCCCTGCGGGTGCTGGAGGACGAGAAGTCCTGCTCCGACGTGGGCGCACCCTTGCTGGTGATCTCGCAGTTCACTCTCTACGGTGACGCGCGGAAGGGGCGCCGGCCCACGTGGAACGCGGCGGCGCCGGGGCCGGTGGCGGAGCCGCTCGTCGACGAGGTGGTGGCTGCGCTGCGGGGGTTGGGGGCGCGGGTGGAGACGGGGCGGTTCGGGGCGGACATGAAGGTGTCGCTGACGAACAACGGTCCGTTCACGGTGCTGCTGGAGGTCTGAGCGGTTCGGCACCGCCCGGCCCGGCGGTGCCGAACCGGTCGGTACCCGGAACGCCGCGCACTCCCTACGGCTCGACCACGACCTCCTGTGATGCCGCCGTCGCCTCGCCCACCAGCAGGGCCGCATCCACCGGAACGTTCCGCTTCACCAGGGCCAGGGCGATCGGGCCCAGCTCGTGGTGCCGGGCCGATGTCGTCACGAAGCCCAGCTGGCGGCCCTCCGGGCCGTCCGCGGCCAGGCGGACGGGGGCGCCGTGCGCGGGGAGGTGGACCTCGCTGCCGTCCAGGTGCAGAAAGACCAGGCGGCGCGGCGGCTTCCCCAGGTTGTGGACGCGGGCGACCGTCTCCTGGCCCCGGTAGCAGCCCTTCTGGAGGTGGACCGCCACCCCGATCAGGCCCAGCTCGTGCGGGATCGTCCGGTGGTCGGTCTCCAGGCCGAGCCGCGGGCGGTGGGCCTCGACGCGCAGCGCCTCGTAGGCGAGGACGCCCGCCGCCGGGCCGTGCGCGGCGGCGAACGACTCGAGGTCCGCGCGCGGCAGGAACAGGTCGCGGCCGTGCGCCGTCTCGCGCACCACGACGCCCGCGGGGACCTCGGCGATCGAACCGGCCGGCAGGTGCACCACCGCGAAGTCGTCCGTGCGGTCGGCCGTCTCGACCTTGTAGAAGAACTTCATGCTCTCCAGGTAGGCGAGCAGCGCCTCCTGGGTGCCGGGCTCCACGTGGATCCAGGTGGTCTCGCCGTCGTCCACCAGGTACAGCGCGTGCTCGATGTGGCCGTGCGGGGAGAGGATCAGCGCGTCGGTGGCCTGCCCGGGGGGCAGATCGCTCACGTGCTGGGTGATCAGCAGGTGCAGCCAGCTCAGCCGCTCGGAGCCGGTGACGGTGACGACCCCCCGGTGCGAGAGGTCGACGAAACCGGCCCCGCCGGCGAGCAGGCGTTGCTCGCGGAACAGATCGCCGTAGTGCGCGGCGACGCCGTCGTCGGGACCCTCGGCGGGGACGGCGCCGGGCAGCGACAGCAGCGGGCTCTTCGAAGGACGCATGGGACGCATGCCGACCAGCCTACGGCTCGGTGGAGGGCTCCTTCGAGGAGCATTCGGCGCACCGGCCGAAGATCGCGAAGTGCTTCATGTCCGTGTCGAAGCCGAACTCCGCGCGCAGCTTCGCCGTGAAGTCGGCGGCCACGGACAGATCGGCCTCGATCACCCCGGTGCAGTCGCGGCAGACCAGGTGTATGTGGTGGTGCCGGTCGGCGAGGTGGTAGGTGGGGGCGCCGTGCCCGAGGTGGGCATGGCTGACCAGGCCCAGCTCCTCCAGCAGTTCCAGCGTCCGGTAGACCGTGGAGATGTTCACGCCGCCCGCGGTCCTGCGGACCTCGGTGAGGATGTCGTCCGGTGTCGCGTGCTCGAGACGGTCCACCGCCTCCAGCACGAGCTGTCGCTGCGGGGTCAGCCGGTAGCCGCGCTTACGGAGGTCGCTCTGCCAGTCGGTGTCCACCACGCTCCCAGTCTAGGGCGGGCCCGACGGGTCGGTACGGGCCCCGCGGGACCACGGCCCACCCGGGGCGGCGCCGGATTCCGGCCGCCGCCCCGCGCGGGACACGAGGCTGAGGAGGACGGGCGGCGTTACTGCTGCTCGGGGTTGTACGGCGTGCCGTCCGGGCGGAAGAAGGCGACGCCGTCCGGCATGTCGTCCGGAAGGTTCTGCGCCCACTCCTGGAGGCTCTGCTGGTCGGCGACCTTCTTCAGGTGCGCGGACATGTACGGCCGCAGCGGCACCTCGGGGGTCGCCTTCTCGCCGACCCACATCAGGTCGCCCTTGACGTACCCGTACAGCCGCTTGCCGCCCGAGTACGGGCCGGAGGCCTCGGTCCGCGCGACGGCGTCCGTCGCCAGGTCGATCTGCGGCTTCTGGTCGGCCAGCTCGCCGTACCAGACCTCCGCGACGCCCTGGTCGCGGATCATGACGACCTCGACCTTGCGGTCCTTGTCGATCCGCCAGTAGCCGCTCTCGGTCTCCAGCGGGCGGACGGGCTTGCCCTCCGCGTCCAGCACCCAGGAGTGCGAGACGTACTCGAGGAAGTCCCGGCCGTCGTGCGTGAAGACGACTTCCTGCCCGAAGTTGCACTTCTCGGCACCGGGGAAGTCGGCGACGCCCGCGCCTTCCCACTTGCCGAGGAGGAAGACGAGGGGCACGAGGTCCGGGTGGAGGTCGGACGGAATCTCGATCATGAGCTCAGTCGATCTGTAGGGGTGCGGAGGGACCGGGGACCGGGGGTCAGCGCTGGCCCTGGAACAGCTTCTTGAAGGTCAGTCCCGCAAAGGCGAGGACGCCGACGGCGACCAGGACGAGCAGGGTGGTGAAGAAGGCCTCAAGCACGAGCGCGCTCCTCGGTCGGAGTGAGGTGTGTGTGGTGTACGGGGATGTACGGACCGGGACGAGTCTAGTCGGCCCCCTCCTGCCCGGCGCTGTGAGGTTGATCGTGGGCGTTCCCTTTCGCCCCGGGGGACCTCCCGGGGGACCTAGAGTGGCCGCATGGCGAAGAAGCTCGTGATCAAGGTGACGGCGGGTGCGGACGCGCCCGAGCGGTGCTCGCAGGCGTTCACGGTGGCGGCGGTCGCCGTGGCCAGTGGCGTCGAGGTGTCGCTGTGGCTGACCGGCGAGTCGTCCTGGTTCGCGCTGCCGGGCCGAGCGGCGGAATTCGAGCTTCCGCATGCGGCGCCGCTGCCGGAGCTGATCGAGGGGATCAAGGCCGGCGGGGGGATGATCACCCTGTGCACGCAGTGCGCGGCGCGGCGCGGGATCGAGGAGAAGGACCTGATCGAGGGCGCGCGGATCGCGGGGGCGCAGGTGTTCGTGAGCGAGGCCATGGGCGACGGGGTGCAGGCGCTCGTCTACTGACGCCTGCCGTCCGCCGTCCGCCGGCCGACCATCCGCTGATCGTCCGCCGACGTCCACCGGCGTCTACCGGGGTCTACCGGTCGCGGCCCCATGGGTCGCGTGGCCCCGGGTGGCGCTTGCCGTCCAGCTCGTCCCACCACTCGTCCGATTTCGGGTCCCCCGACGGGTCGTCCCACCAGCGGTCGTCGGGCCCCCGGCGGTTCGCGACGATGGCCGCGACCGGTGGGATGACCATGGCGAAGAGGCACAGCCCCACGGCGGCCGGCACCGACCACAGGCGCACGACCGCCCATGCCATGACGAAGAGGAAGATGCAGGTCCCCATCATGGCGAAATAGAGGTGCCTACGCCTCGCGTACACATCTTTACGGTACGACCGTGAGGCGGGCGGCGCGAAGGGCCGCACCCCCTTGTGGCGTCCAACCCCGGGGTGCGGCCCTTCGGGTCTGCGGGCCGGTTCAGACGGCGATGGCGATCTCCGTCAGGGCGCCCTTCTCGGTGAGCACGACCGTGCGGTCGGCCGTGGCGCCGGGCACCAGGGCCCGCACCGTCCAGGTGCCCTCGGCCGCGTAGAAGCGGAACTGCCCGGTCGCGGACGTCGGCACCTCGGCCGTGAACTCGCCCGTGCTGTCCAGCAGGCGCACGTAACCGGCGACGGGCTCGCCGTCGCGGGTCACCGAGCCCTGGATCGTGGTCTCACCGGTCTTGGCGGACGAGGCGTCCGGGCCGCCGGCCTTTGCTCCACACATGTGCGTTCCTTTCCGTTGGCTCCGTATGACTGCGGTGGCGCGGGGGTCAGTTGGCGCCGAGCTCGATCGGCACGCCCACGAGGGAGCCGTACTCGGTCCAGGAGCCGTCGTAGTTGCGGACGTTGGGCTGGCCCAGCAGCTCGTGCAGGACGAACCAGGTGTGCGCGGAGCGCTCGCCGATGCGGCAGTACGCGATGGTGTCCTTGGCCAGATCCACGCCCTCGCCCTCGTAGAGGGCCTTCAGCTCGTCGTCCGACTTGAACGTGCCGTCGTCGTTGGCCGACTTCGACCACGGGACGTTGCGCGCGGTCGGCACGTGGCCCGGGCGCTGCGACTGCTCCTGCGGCAGGTGTGCCGGGGCGAGCAGCTTGCCGCTGAACTCGTCGGGGGAGCGGACGTCGACGAGGTTCAGCTCGCCGATGGCGGCCACGACGTCGTCGCGGAAGGCGCGGATGGAGGCGTCCTGCGGCTTGGCCTTGTAGTCGGTCTGTGCGCGCTGCGGCACCTCGGCGACCAGGTCGCGGGAGTCCAGCTCCCACTTCTTGCGGCCGCCGTCGAGGAGGCGGACGTCCTGGTGGCCGTAGAGCTTGAAGTACCAGTAGGCGTAGGCCGCGAACCAGTTGTTGTTGCCGCCGTAGAGGACGACGGTGTCGTCGTTGGCGATGCCCTTCCCGGACAGCAGCTTCTCGAAGCCGGCCTGGTCGACGAAGTCGCGGCGGACCGGGTCCTGGAGGTCCGTCTTCCAGTCGATCCGGACGGCCGTCTTGATGTGGTTCTTGTCGTACGCGGAGGTGTCCTCGTCGACCTCGACGATGACGGTCTTGGGGTGGGCCTCGTCGATGCGGGCCTGGACCCAGTCGGCGTCCACCAGGACGTCACTGCGGCTCATGCTGTTCTCCTCCGGGGCAGTTGCGGAACGGATGTGTACCAGCGTGTGCGAAATGCGCGGCGGGGCGAGGCGCGGCGCCGCGCTGCGGGTGGGAGTGAGTAATGCGAGTGATGCGCGTGATGCGTGTGGTGCAAGGAGGGGGCCGGAGCGGCCGGAGGGGAGCCTGCGGGAAGAGCGGCTCCGTCAGACACGGCGACAGAGCATGGCGGCCACGCGGCACAGGTCGACTGCCCGCCGCTTTGTGAGATCCGCCTGTCGCTTCATGGGGCCGATCGTAGGGACGCGTGGGTGACGCTGTCACCGGTATGCCGCATGCTGAGACGAATTGTCTCGGTAAGTGGGACGACGGGCTGTCAGGTGCGGTGACCTGTGCGGTGTCCCGTGTGCCGCCCCGGCCGCGCCCGGCCCGTGGCCTGGCGGCGGGGGTTGCAGTACGGACGTGCGTGTCTCGCACTGTGGACCGGTCTCAGCCCGCGAGGTTGACGTTCGTGCCGGTCAGCGTGATGTCGACGCCGGTCGGGGTGGTGACGACCTTCTCGATCTTGAGGCCCTTGGGCAGGCCCGTGATCTGCCGGTCGAAGTCGGTCTTCTGGCGGACCTTCCGCTCGGCGCCCGGGATGCCCTGGGTCGGGACCTCGTTCGCCCGTACGCGGATGGTGGTGCCGTCGACGACGGTGACCGTGGAGACGACGCTCTGCTCCAGGGGCTGGCCGCCGACCGTGACGCGGCCCTTCACCTGGACCTGGTTGCTGCCCGCGCCGTCCTTGCCGCCGTAGCCGACGCTGACGTCCGGGTCGCCGGTGGCCTTGGTCAGCTCGTCGTACGAGAGGTGCGCGGTGCCGGAGGCGTGGCCTGCGACGGCGGAGGAGAAGCTGCTGTCGATACGGACGTTGTGCAGCTGGGCGTCGAAGCCGCTCACCTTGATCGAGCGGTCGCCCGTGCCGGCGGTGACGCCGTCGAGCTTGACGTCGACCTCTTCCAGCTCGGAGCCGGCGATCTGGGTGAGGAAGGGGAAGCCCTTGATCGAGACGTCGGGGGTGCCGGAGAGGCCCTGGCTGTTGCGGATCTTGTCGGCGGCCTGGTTCTCGGCGAACCAGACGGCGGCGCGGTCGGCACCGACGAAGAGGCCTGCCAGGATTACGGCGACGATCAATATCGTCCGTATCGCGCGCATTGCGTGTCGTTCCCCCGCCCGGGTCGGTCGCTTTCAGTCGGCCGGGTCGAGCCTAACCGGAGCGGTCGGGGAGGTGGGGAGGGGTGTACGTCACCGGTCTGTAACCGTTGGGGGCTTTTTCCCCGATCCCGCCCCTTCCCGTAACCGGGGGCAAGCCCCCGGACCCCCGGGGGGTGGGAACGGGGGCTACGCCCCCTGCCCCCGGGCCCCTAGCGCTGCGCGCAGGGGCGAAACCCGGGGCTCCGCCCCGCCCTCCGGGCCCCTCGCGCTTCGCGCGGGGGCAAGGCTCGGGGGCTCCGCCCCCGGACCCCCGGTCCTCAAACTCCCCCAGCTACCTCCCCCAGCTACCGCTGGGGGTGCCCCCAGGAGGTGCCCCCAGACGGGCTGGATTTTCCAGCCCGTCCGGCGTTTGAGGCTGCGCTCGATGTGCGGCTCCGCCGCGCGGCGCGCGCAGCGCGGTCCGGGGTCTGGGGCGCAGCCCCCCACGCGGCGGAGCCGCACATCGATGCAGCCGGGAAGGGGCGGGATCGGGGAAAGGAAACCCCGCCCCCCAGCCGTCACCCCAGCACGCGCCCCAGCACGTAGACCGCCGGTGCCGCGAGAGCCAGCGGCAGGGCCACGCCCGCCGTCATGTGCACGAAGCGCGACGGGTAGTCGTAGCTCGCCACCCGCAGGCCCACCAGCGCGCATACCCCCGCCGCCAGCCCCAGCAGCGCAGCCGTCGCGCCCATCCCCGTCAGCTGCCCGCCCGCGATCCCCGCACCCGCGGCCGCGATCAGCGCGACCACCGGCGAGGCCACGGACGGCAGCGGAAGGGCGCGGGCCAGCGCGGCCGCGGCCACGCCGAGCGCGCCGACCACCACCGCGTCCGAGTCCGCCGCGAGGTGACCCGCGGCCACCACCGCCAGGGCCGCCGAGGCGGTCGCCGCCGTCAGCCCGTACAGCCGCTCGTCCGGCGAGGCGTGGCTGCGCAGCTGGAGGACGATCACCAACAGGATCCATACGCCCAGCGTGCCGAGCAGGACGGTCGGCGCCTTGGTCGCGTCCGTCGCCAGCAGGCCGGCGTCGGCCACCACACCGCCCAGGAAGGCCAGCGCGATGCCCTGGCGGGCGGGCCACATGCCGTTCAGCCGGAACCAGCCCGCGGCCGTCACCGCCTGGAGCAGCACCACCGGCACGGCCAGCGCGGGCCGCCCCAGCGGGGCCGTTGCCGCCAGCAATGCCGCGAGGACGGACGTCACCAGCGCGGGCTGGAGGCCCGGCGGGACGATCTGCGACCGCCCCTCGGCCTTCGCCTTCTCGGCGGCCGTCATGGGGCGGTCGGGAACGGGCTCGGCCGGGGTGGCCGCGGGTTCGTGCACGGGTTCGGGATCCGAAAGGAGGCGGACGCCCTGGAGGGAGGCGTCCGGCAGGGGCGGGGAGACGGGGACGGGCGCCGACGCCGGGGCCGGCGTGGGCTCGTAGGCCGTCGCTGCGGGCTGGGCTTCGGTCAGGTAGTGGGCCGGGTGCGGGTGCTGGGTCTGAGGCTGACGCAGGTGCTGGGCCTGCGGCTGGTGCTGCGCCCAGCCTCCATCGCCGCCGGTCGCACCGGTCGCACCAGCCGCCGCCGCACCGCCACCCGTTCCCGCCCCCCACGGCGAGCCGGACGAGGGGGGCTCCGGCGCGGCCGGCTGCTGCCAGGTGCCCGTGTCCCAGGTCTGGGTCTGCCAGGTCTGGGTCACCGGCTCCTGCTGGAGGTCGTAGTCGTGCTGCGGCCAGGCCGCAGGACCCGTCGGCTGAGCCGGATGCTGTTGCTGCTGATGATGCTGCTGTGCAGGCGCGGGCTGCGCCTGCTGTCCGTGCCCGTAGCCGTAGTCGTAGTCATAGCCGTACGGAGGCTGCGCCCCTGCCTGGGATGGCTGGGCCCCCTCCGCGCCGTAGGGCTCGTACGGCGCGTAGGGATCCTGCGGCTGGTACGGGTTGTGGTGGTGCTGATCGCTCATGCTGCCGGGGTCACCCTCCTGCGAAGGGCGGGAGCACCTCGACGGTGCCGCCCTCGGCCAGTTGGACCGTCGAGTGGTCGCGCGTGCCGACGGGCGCGCCGTCCACGAGGAAGGAGCACCGCGCGAGCACGCGCGCGAACTCCGGCTCCGCCTCGTGCCGCCGCCGGGCCGCCGCCAGCGCATCCGCGAGCGTCCGCGCAGCGTACGGCTCCTCGGCCGTGCCGGCGGCCGCCTTGGCCGCGGCCCAGTACCGGATCGTGCCGGCCGGTGGGTCCGGCGGCCCGGCCTGGGCCGGCAGCCGTGCCGGACCTGCCGTGTGTGTCGTCGCCACGGCGACCCCTTTTCGTCTCTGCCGGATTCGCGCGGCTTTTCCGCGGCCGTCCCGCTGCTTTCCTCGCGGCTCTTCCGCGACTCTCCTCGCCGCGTCGTACGCCGTCCACCATGATGACGGGTGCCGGGCGGGGCATGCTCCCCAGCCGATAAAGCAGAAGCCCGGCGAGGCGGTGCTCGCATAGGCTTCTTGTGTGTTGGTGCGACTTCTCCGGGCTCATCTGCGGCCCTACTCCGGAGCGATATCGCTGGTAGTGCTGCTACAGCTCGTCCAGACGCTCGCGACCCTCTACCTCCCCACCCTCAACGCGGACATCATCGACAAGGGCGTCGTCAAGGGCGACACCGGGTACATCCTCGGCACCGGCGGCGTGATGCTCGCCGTGACCCTTGCGCAGATCGTCTGCTCGATCTGCGCGGTCTACTTCGGCGCCCGGACGGCCATGGCCGTCGGCCGCGACATGCGGGCCGCGGTCTTCGACCGCGTCCAGTCCTTCTCCGCACGCGAGATGGGCCACTTCGGCGCCCCCTCGCTGATCACGCGGACGACCAACGACGTGCAGCAGGTCCAGATGCTGGCCCTGATGACCTTCACGCTGATGGTGTCGGCGCCCATCATGTGCGTCGGCGGCGTGGTGATGGCGCTCAACCAGGACGTGCCGCTGTCGGCGCTGCTGCTGGCCATCGTCCCGGCGCTGGCCCTCATCGTGGGCCTGATCATCCGGCAGATGCGGCCGGTCTTCCGCGGTGTCCAGGAGCGCATCGACACCGTCAACCGGGTGCTGCGGGAGCAGATCGCCGGCATCCGGGTCATCCGCGCCTTCGTCCGCGACGGGCACGAGCGGAAACGATTCGCGAAGTCCAATGAAGACCTGATGGACGTGTCTCTGCGGGCCGGCCGTCTGATGTCGCTGATGTTCCCGGCCGTGATGCTGGTCGTGAACGTCTCCTCGGTCGCCGTGGTGTGGTTCGGCGGCCACCGCATCGACAGCGGCGGAATGCAGGTCGGTGCGCTGACCGCATTCCTCACCTATCTGATGCAGATCCTCATGGCGATCATGATGGCCACCTTCATGTTCATGATGGTGCCGCGCGCCGAGGTGTGCGCCGAGCGCATTCAGGAGGTGCTGACCACCGACTCCAGCGTGGTGCCGCCCCTCGCGCCCGTCACCGAGCTGCGCGGCCGGGGCCATCTCGAGCTGCGGGGCGTGGAGTTCAGATACCCGGGCGCGGAGGAGCCCGTCCTCAAGGACGTCTCCCTGATCGCGCGGCCCGGCGAGACCACGGCCGTGATCGGCTCGACGGGCAGCGGCAAGTCGACCCTGCTGGGTCTGGTCCCGCGCCTGTTCGACGCCACGGCCGGCGAGGTCCTCGTCGACGGAGTGAACGTGCGCGACCTCGAGCCGGAGCTGATGGCCGGGGCGGTGGGGCTCGTCCCGCAGAAGCCGTACCTGTTCTCCGGGACGGTCGCCTCGAACCTGCGGTACGGGCGCCCGGACGCCACCGACGAGGAGCTGTGGCAGGCGCTGGAGATCGCGCAGGCACGGGACTTCGTGGAGGCGATGGAGGGGCGGCTGGAGGCGCCGATCGCGCAGGGCGGCTCGAACGTCTCGGGCGGGCAGCGGCAGCGGCTGGCGATCGCGCGGGCCCTGGTGCGCAGGCCGGAGGTCTATCTCTTCGACGACTCCTTCTCGGCGCTCGACTACGCCACCGACGCCCGGCTGCGTGCGGCGCTGGCCCGGGAGACCGGGGACGCGACGGTCATCGTGGTCGCGCAGCGCGTGTCGACCATCCGTGATGCCGACCGGATCGTGGTCCTCGACGAGGGCCGGGTCGTCGGCACGGGCACCCACACCGAACTGATGGGGACGAACGAGACCTACCGGGAGATCGTGCTCTCCCAGCTCACCGAGGAGGAAGCGGCGTGACGTCCCCCGGCAAACCCCACAAGCCCGGCGGCCCGGGCGGCCCGGGCGGCGGTGCCCCGGCCGCCGCGCCGCGCAGGGGGCCCGCCCCCGCGGTCGGCGCCGCGCGCTTCATGGGCGGGCAGCCCACCGAGAAGTCCATGGACTTCGGCCGCTCCGGCCGTCGGCTGCTGGCGAGACTCCGCCCCGACCGGGCGGTGATCGCGCTGGCGCTCGCCCTCGGCGTGGCGAGCGTGGCGCTGACCGTGATCGGCCCCAAGATCCTCGGCCACGCCACGGACCTGGTCTTCGGCGGCGTCATCGGCGAGCAGTTCGCCGAGGGCCGCACGAAGGCCGAGGTCCTGGAGGGCATACGGCAGCAGGGCAAGGGCCGCATAGCCGACGTCCTGTCCGGCGTGGACTTCACGCCCGGGCAGGGCATCGACTTCGACGCGGTCGGCACGGTGCTGCTGTGGGTCCTGCTGATCTACGTCGGCGCCTCGCTGTTCCAGCTGGTGCAGGCGCGGATCACGACGAACGTGGTGCAGCGGGCGGTGTACCGGCTGCGCGAGGACGTGGAGGAGAAGCTCGGGCGGCTGCCGCTGAGCTACTTCGACAAGCAGCAGCGCGGCGAGGTCCTGTCGCGGGCGACGAACGACATCGACAACATCGCGCAGACGCTCCAGCAGACCCTGAGCCAGATCATGACCTCGGTGCTGACGATGGCCGGCGTGCTGGGCGTGATGTTCTGGATCTCCTGGCTGCTGGCGCTGGTCGCGCTGGTGACGGTGCCGGTGTCGGTCGTGGTGGCGGCGAAGGTCGGCAAGCGGGCGCAGCCGCAGTTCGTGCAGCAGTGGAAGACGACCGGGCGGCTGAACGCGCACATCGAGGAGATGTACACCGGCCACTCGCTGGTGAAGGTGTTCGGACGGCAGAAGGAGTCGGCGGAGACCTTCCGCAAGGAGAACGAGGCGCTGTACGAGGCCGGGTTCAAGGCGCAGTTCATCTCCGGGATCATCCAGCCCGCGATGATGTTCATGGGCAACCTGAACTACGTGCTCGTCGCGGTGGTCGGCGGTCTGCGGGTGGCGAGCGGCTCGCTGTCGATCGGTGACGTGCAGGCCTTCGTGCAGTACTCGCGGCAGTTCAGCCAGCCGCTGTCGCAGGTGGCCTCGATGGCGAACCTGGTGCAGTCCGGTGTCGCCTCCGCCGAGCGGGTCTTCGAGCTGCTGGACGCGGAGGAGATGGAGCCGGACGCGGCGGATGCGCCGAAGCCGGAGCGGGTGCGCGGCCAGGTGTCGTTCGAGAAGGTCTCCTTCCGGTACGAGGTGGACAAGCCGCTGATCGAGGACCTGTCGCTGACCGTGCGGCCGGGCCAGACGGTGGCCATCGTCGGCCCCACGGGCGCGGGCAAGACCACGCTGGTGAACCTGCTGATGCGCTTCTACGAGGTGGGCGGCGGGCGGATCACGCTCGACGGGGTCGACATCGCCGCGATGCCGCGCGAGGAGCTGCGCTCCCACATCGGCATGGTCCTCCAGGACACGTGGCTGTTCGGCGGCACGATCGCGGACAACATCGCCTACGGGGCGCCCGAGGGCACCTCGATGGACAAGATCATCGAAGCGGCGAGGGCCACGCATGTGGACCGCTTCGTGCGGACGCTGCCGGACGGCTACGACACGGTCCTCGACGACGAGGGCTCGAATGTCAGCGCGGGCGAGAAGCAGCTGATCACGATCGCGCGGGCGTTCCTGGCGGAGCCGGAGATCCTCGTCCTGGACGAGGCGACCAGCTCGGTCGACACCCGTACGGAGGTACTGATCCAGCAGGCGATGGCCCAGCTGCGGACGGGCCGCACGAGCTTCGTGATCGCGCACCGTCTGTCCACGATCCGGGACGCGGACGTGATCCTGGTGATGGAGTCGGGGCGGATCGTGGAGCAGGGCACGCATGAGGCGCTGCTGACGGAGGGCGGGGCGTATGCGCGGCTGTACGACGCGCAATTCGCGGAGCCGGTGGCTGAGGCGTAGGGGGGCCTTCCCCGATCCCGCCCCTTCCCGAAACCGGGGGCAGAGCCCCCCACGCGGCGGAGCCGCAAATCGATACAGCGGGAAGGGGCGGGTAGGGGAAAGCGCCGCAGGCGCCCACCCGCCCCCGCCCGCCGCACTACGCTGTCAATCGCGCCATCCGTCGACCACTCGAAGTGATCGACGGAACACAACGTTGTGCAAAATCATGCGGGCCTCCGGAAGGAGGGTGGGTTATCCTGCTGCGCAGAGAGGATCCGGGCAACGCAGCCCCCGGGTCCTTTTGTGCATTCGGACGCGTGCGTACGTGCGCGGATGAGCGCATGCGTGCTCCGGCTACGGAGACCGCAGCTGTTGAAACCGGCCGAAGTCGGTGAAACCGTACGAAGCAGTGCCGCTATACGTCCTCGGGACCGAGGAGGAGCCGACGTCATGGGCGAGCGAAGCGCGCGAGAGAGCCAGATCCGTACGAGCGGGGCGGGTGGCGGCCGATGAGTTCCCTGCTGCTCCTCACCAATGCCCTCCAGCCGTCGACCGAGGTGCTCCCCGCGCTCGGCCTGCTGCTGCACAGCGTCCGGGTGGCCCCCGCCGAGGGCCCGGCCCTGGTGGACACCCCCGGGGCCGACGTCATACTGATCGACGGCCGCCGCGACCTGCCCCACGTCCGCAGCCTCTGCCAGCTGCTCCGCTCCACCGGGCCGGGCTGCCCGCTCATCCTGGTGGTCACCGAGGGCGGCCTGGCGGCCGTGACGGCCGAGTGGGGCGTGGACGACGTCCTGCTCGACACCGCCGGCCCGGCCGAGGTCGAGGCCCGGCTGCGGCTCGCCATGGGCCGCCAGCAGATCGTCACGGACGACAGCCCCATGGAGATCCGCACCGGCGACCTCTCCGTGGACGAGGCGACGTACAGCGCCAAGCTCAAGGGCCGGGTCCTGGACCTGACCTTCAAGGAGTTCGAGCTGCTCAAGTACCTCGCCCAGCACCCGGGCCGGGTGTTCACCCGGGCCCAGCTCCTCCAGGAGGTGTGGGGCTACGACTACTTCGGCGGCACGCGTACGGTGGACGTCCACGTCCGGCGGCTGCGCGCCAAGCTCGGCCCGGAGCACGAGTCGCTGATCGGCACGGTCCGTAACGTCGGCTACCGCTTCGTGCTGCCGGAGAAGCCGGAGAAGACCGACCGCCCGGCCGAGGAGGCCAAGCAGTCCAAGCGGCCCGGTTCCGGTTCCGGCTCTGCTTCCGCGGATGCCGGAGACAACGGCGGCCGGTCGCGCACGGAGCGGCCGGAGGCCGTGGAGGCCGACGCCGCACGCCCGGTGAAGCGGTAGGTGGACCCGCGTAGACTGCCGCCCGTGGCCAAGGTGACGCGGGACGATGTGGCGAGGCTTGCGGGGACGTCGACCGCGGTCGTCAGCTACGTCATCAACAACGGACCGCGCCCGGTGGCACCGGCGACGCGGGAGCGGGTGCTGGCCGCGATCAAGGAGCTGGGGTACCGGCCCGACCGGGTCGCCCAGGCGATGGCGTCACGACGGACGGACCTCATAGGCCTGATCGTCCCGGACGCGCGCCAGCCCTTCTTCGCGGAGATGGCGCACGCGGTCGAGCAGGCGGCGGCCGAGCGCGGGAAGATGGTCCTCGTCGGGAACTCCGACTACCTCGACGAACGCGAAGTGCACTACCTGCGCGCATTCCTCGGGATGCGCGTCTCGGGCCTGATCCTGATCAGCCAGGGCCCGAGCGAGACAGCCGCGCTGGAGATCGACGCGTGGGACGCCCGCGTGGTGCTGATGCACCGCAGGCCGGACGCCATCGACGACGTGGCCGTCGTCACGGACGACGTCGGCGGCGCCCAGCTCGCCACCCGGCACCTCCTGGAGCACGGCCACCCGTACGTGGCCTGCCTCGGCGGCACGGAGGTGACCCCGGCCGTCGGCGACCCGGTCACGGACCACGTGGAGGGCTGGCGCCGCGCCATGCGCGAGGCGGGCAAGTCGCTGGAGGGCCGGCTCTTCCCGGCCCCGTACAACCGCTACGAGGCCTACAAGGTCGCCCTGGAGCTGCTCTCCGGCCCGAACCGTCCGCCGGCCCTGATGTGCGCCACGGACGACCAGGCCATCGGCGTCCTGCGCGCCGCGCGCGAGCTGCGCATCGACGTGCCGGGCGACCTGGCCGTGGCGGCCTTCGACAACGTGAAGGAGGCGGCCCTCACGGACCCGCCCCTCACCACGGTCGCCTCCGACCGCCAGGCGATGGCCCGCTCGGCCGTCGACCTGGTCCTGGACGACACCCTCCGCCTCACCGGCACCCGCCGGGAGCGGCTGAAGCAGTTCCCCTCTGCGCTGGTGATCCGCCGCTCGTGCGGCTGCGGGGGCTGAGCGCGGGCGACTGCGGCACGCACGGGGGACAACTGCTCGATCGCCCTGTGACGGCGATCACCTCGCCGTTGGTTCCGGCACTGCCCGCCTGCGGCTTTCGGTGCGTTCCGGGCCGTGGCACGTAGCTGCCTCCGAGATCGATTGACGGTGTATTTCCGACCGGGTTTGGTGTCGTTTGCCGGTACGACCGACCGGCAATCGATGAAACGAGGAATCGGCATCATGCGTATACGCAAGCTTGCTTACGCCGCTGCAACAGCGGGATCCGCGGCGCTCCTTTGCCTCACCCCGCAGGCCGCCTCGGCCGCCACCACGCCGCAGGCCGCGGGCGATCCGGTGTGGTCGGCTCAGTACGGCGGGGCATCGGCCTCCGGCACGAGTGCTTGGGACGGCAGCGGCCAGCACATTCTGAAGTTCCAGGGCGAGCTGAAGAACACCGACGGCGGTTGCTACTCGGTGTGGACCAGCTGGCACGACGACTTCATCTCCCATGGGCCGCAGAAGGCCGCCTCCCTGTGCGGGCCGGGAACGAAGCAGTTCTCGGGCACCAGCCCGTACGCCTTCTCGATCCTCACGGGCCAGGTTGCCGTCTGCAAGGGGGACGACCTGAAGGACTGCGGCCAGTGGAAGCCCGTGCGCTAGCTCCCTAGCCGGATCACTTCGGCTTCTGCTCCCGGACCCGGGGCCGACCAGGCGGAACGTTCCCCCGCCCGGTCGGTCCCGTTGTACTTCGAGACTCCCCACCCGCCCGTCTTTATCCCGGGCATACTGGCTTCTGTCGGGCTTCTCACAGCCCACTCAGACAGTTCTCATGAATGGGGAGCACAGTCATAGGCATGACCGAAACCCCCCGCCACGGCGGCCCCCAGGACCCTCACCAGCAGCAGCCGTACGCGTACCCGGCGCCTCCCGCCTACGCGCCGTACGCCGCCTTCGGGGCCGGGCCCGAGGGGCAGCAGGGGCCTGAGGCGGGGGCGGGGGAGGGGGCGCGGGTGCGGCGGCCCGTGGCGTTGCTGGCCGCCTGTGCGCTCGTCGCCGCTCTGGCCGGTGGCGGGGCCGCGGCCGTGGTCGGGGAGCTGACCGGCGGGGGCAAGGGCACGACCCAGTCCACGCCCGTCCAGAACGCCTCCGTCAAGGGCGGCGGCGTGGCGGGGGTCGCCCGGGCGGTGAGCCCCAGCATCGTGGAGATCAAGGCGTCCACCTCCGCCGGGCAGTCCACCGGCTCCGGCGTGATCATCACGGGGGACGGCGAGGTCGTCACCAACAACCACGTGGTCTCCGGCGCCGACACCGTCAAGGTCTCCCTCAGCGACGGCAGCACCAGGACCGGCCAGGTCGTCGGCACGGACCCCGGCAAGGACCTCGCCCTCGTCAAGATCCAGGACGCCAAGGGCCTGAAGGCCGCCGCGCTCGGCGACTCCGGCCGGATCGCGGTCGGCGACCAGGTCGTGGCCATCGGCTCGCCCGAGGGGCTCACCGGCACCGTCACCAGCGGCATCGTCTCCGCCCTCAACCGCGACGTCACCGTCTCCAAGGAGCCGGGCCGCAGCCCGCAGCAGCGCGGGGTCACCCCGCAGTGGCCCTTCGAGTTCGGCGGCAACCAGTACAACGGCGACACCGGCTCGTCCAAGACCACCTACAAGGCCATCCAGACCGACGCCTCGCTCAACCCCGGCAACTCCGGCGGCGCGCTCATCAACATGAGCGGCGAGATCATCGGCATCAACTCGGCCATGTACGCGTCCGGTTCGCAGGGCGGCGGCTCCGGGGAGTCGGCCGGCAGCGTCGGCCTCGGCTTCGCCATCCCGGTCAACACGGTCAAGGCCGATCTTGCCAAGCTCCGCGCGGGCGGCAGCGACATCTGATCGTCCCGAGGGGGTGCCCGGCGGGCGGGCGTGCGACGCTGAGAGCTCCCCCCAGAGGGTGCCCCCAGCCGCCCGAGTGCATCCCGTTCAACCGTGAGGTAGCAGAGATGAGCCCCGCCGAGCACGGCGACCAGCCCGCCCGCATCCTGATCGTGGACGACGAGCCCGCCGTCCGCGAGGCGCTGCGGCGCAGCCTCGTCTTCGAGGGATACGACACCGAGTCGGCCGTCGACGGGCTGGACGCCCTCGACAAGGTCGACTCCTACGGGCCGGAGCTGATCGTCCTCGACGTGCTCATGCCCCGCATGGACGGCCTCACCGCGGCCCGGCGGCTGCGCGCCTCCGGCGTGACCGTGCCGATCCTGATGCTGACCGCGCGCGACACGGTCGGGGACCGGGTCACCGGCCTGGACGCCGGCGCGGACGACTACCTGGTCAAGCCCTTCGAGCTGGACGAGCTGCTGGCCCGCATCCGCGCCCTGCTGCGCCGCAGCTCGTACGCGACGCCCGCCGCCCCCGCGGCGGACGACTCCCGGGCGCTGTCCTTCGCCGACCTGCGGATGGACCTCGCCACCCGCGAGGTGACGCGCGGCGCGCGCCGGGTGGAGCTGACCCGCACCGAGTTCACGCTGCTGGAGCTGTTCCTGGCGCACCCCCGGCAGGTGCTCACCCGGGAGCAGATCCTCAAGTCCGTCTGGGGCTTTACCTTCGAGCCCTCCTCCAACTCCCTGGATGTGTACGTGATGTACCTGCGCCGCAAGACCGAGTCGGGCGGGGAGACCCGGCTGGTGCACACCGTCCGCGGGGTCGGGTACGTCCTGCGCGACGGCGAGTGACGGGACCCCGATGATCCGCAAGCTCCGGGCGCTCCCGCTGCGCTCCCGCCTCGCCCTGCTGACCGCGGCCGCCGTCGCCTTCGCCGTGGCCGTGGCGGCGGTGGCCTGCTGGCTGCTCACCAGGCAACAGCTGGAGAACCAGCGCGACACGACGCTCACCAACGTCAAGCCCGACAACAACTACGTGCAGTCCCTGCTGCGCGACTGCGGCACGGGCGGCTCGGCGCAGCCGGGCGCCCCGACCCCGTACACCGTCCAGGTCATCACCACGGGCGGCGTCGTCTGCACCACCTGGGGCAAGTCGCAGCTGCGGGTCGACGAGGCCGACCTGGCTGTGGCCCGGGGCGAGGCGGACGAGGTCCTGCACAACACCCGGGCCGCCGACGGCACGGAGATGCGCGTGGCGACCTCCCGGGGGCCCGTCCGCGCGGGCGTCGCCGCCGTCTCCATCGCCCAGCCGCAGAGCGAGATCGACGAGCCCCTGCGCTCCCTCGCCCTGCTCCTGCTGCTGACGGCCGGCGTGGGCGTGCTGGCCGCCGCCACGGCGGGCCTGTGGATCGCGCGCGCGGCCCTGCGCCCGGTGGACCAGCTGACCGGGGCGGTCGAGCACATCGCCCGCACCGAGGACTTGGCGGTGCGCATCCCCGTGGAGGGCGAGGACGAGATCGCCCGCCTGTCGCGGTCCTTCAACTCCATGACGGCCGCCCTGGCCTCCTCCCGCGACCGCCAGCAGCAGCTCATCGCGGACGCGGGCCACGAGCTGCGCACCCCGCTGACCTCCCTGCGGACCAACATCGACCTGCTGGCGCGCAGCGAGGAGACCGGCCGGGCGATCCCGCCGGAGGACCGCAAGGAGCTGCTGGCGAGCGTCAGGGCCCAGATGACCGAGCTGGCGGCGCTCATCGGCGACCTCCAGGAGCTGTCCCGGCCGGACGGCCCGGAGGGCAGCGGCCCGCTCCAGGTGGTGGCGCTGCACGAGGCCGCCGAGCGGGCGGTGGCCCGCGCCCGGCTGCGCGCGGCGGGCACCGGGCTCGCCATCGACGCCGAGATCGGCGACTGGTACGTACGGGCCGAGCCGGCGGCCCTCGAGCGGGCGGTGGTGAATCTGCTCGACAACGCCGTGAAGTTCAGCCCTCCGGGTGGTGTGATCGAGGTCCGGCTGGCCAACGGTGAACTCACCGTCCGCGACCACGGCCCGGGCATTCCGGAGGAGGAACTCCCGCACGTCTTCGACCGCTTCTGGCGCTCCCCGTCCGCGCGCAGCATGCCGGGCAGCGGGCTGGGGCTGTCGATCGTCGCCCGCGCGGTGCACCAGGCGGGCGGCGAGGTGGCGCTGCGCGCCGCGCCGGGGGGCGGCACCGTGGCCGTGGTGCGGGTGCCGGGGGCGGCCACGGAGCCGCCGTCCCTCACGGACGGCGCCGGCCCACGACCGTGAGCTGGGGCGGGTGCTGCGCCGTGCCGGGCCGGTGGGAGACCTCGAAGCCGCGGGCCGTGAGGATCTCGGCGAGGGCCCGGTAGACGAGCGGGGTGAGCCGCTCGTGACCGGGGTGCGTCTCCTCCGGCTCCCGGCCGGTCCACAGCACGAACGCGCCGTGCCCGGTCCAGTCCTGTTCGACGTACACGCCCGCCCCTTCCCGGTGGTCCTCCAGCGTCCGCGCGAGCCGGAACCCGGCGTCGGCGAGGCTCGCGCACACCTCGTCGGCAAGTGATGTCATGCGTGTCATGAGCCGTCCTTTCCCGAACTGCCTTTCGCAGTGCCGTCCTTGCCCCGGTAGGCCATGACCGTGGCGGCGCCCAGCGAGCCGAGCGCCGTGAGCGTGACCAGCGCGGGCGCATAGCTGTCCGTCCACTGGATCAGGCCCCCGGCGGTGGCCGGCCCCACGGCCGATCCGATGCCCACCGCGGTGTACAGCACACCCAGGAGCCTGCCCAGCCGGGCGAGCCCGTACTGGTCCCCCAGCACCACGGGGATGAGTGCGATGTAGCCGCCGTAGCTGACGCCCAGGACGACGGCGAACGCCAGGAGTCCGGCGAAGCCGCCGGAGGCCAGCCACAGCAGCGGGCTGACGGCGATCACGACGTGGCATGCCTTGAACAGGGTGAGCGTGCCGATCCGGCGGGCGACCGCGCTCAGCGCCAGGCGCCCGGCGATGCTGCTGACCCCGATGACGGACACGAGGCTCGCGGCGGCGACGCTGCCGACACCGTGGTGCCGGGCGTACTGGGACAGCTGGACGAAGGGCACGTAGATGACGATGTTGATGAGCAGCGCCGACAGGTAGAGGACGCCGAAGCCCCGGCGGCCGTCGGCCGTTTCGGCGCCCGGCGCGGCGGCCGTCGCCGCCTCGTGCTGCGGCGGGCGGGGCAGCAGAACGGCGCACAGCAGGAGCAGGGCCGTGCCGCCCAGCGCGTAGTAGTCGTAGGAGCGGCGCCAGCCGAAGGTGTCGATCGCCCAGGCGGACAGTGGCGAGCTGACGACCGTCCCCACGCCGACGCCGCTGACCACGATGCCCGTCGCGAGCGCGCGGGAGCGGTCGAACCACCGTCCGACGGCGGTCATGACGGGCACGTAGATGCAGCCGACGCCGAGCCCCGTGCCGAGCCCGTAGGCGAGGTACGCCTGCCACAGGGCCGTGGCGTGGGCGGTGAGGAACAGGCCGAGTCCCAGCAGCAGCGCGCCCGCGGTGAGCACCGGGCGGGGGCCGAACCGGTCGGCGAGCGGGCCGGAGACCGCACCGAGGCTGAAGAACAGGAGGGAGGTGATCGAGAAGATCGCCGCCCCCGCGCCGTTCCCGGCCCCGAACGACGCGGCGATGGGGGAGGAGAACTGCCCGTAGCTGTAGGCGAGTCCGTAGGCGACGCAGACGGCGGCCATGGCGCCGACGGCGGCGAGCCAGGCGCGCGGCGAGTCCCGCTCGGTCGGAACCGCCGCCGTACCGGCGGAAAACATCCGGACGGTCGGACCGTGGGCAGTACTGTCGGTGCGCGGCATGCGGTGAACGCCCTCCGGAAGTCGGGGAACGGATCGAACCGATCGAACCGATCGAACGGGCCGAACCGATCGAACGGATCGGCAGATCCGCGGAATTGACGGCGGTGGATACGCTAGGCCGGGCGTTTCGGGGAGGGAAATGCCAGGAGCGGATGGGGTGTTGCGTCAGCAGCATGACGGCAGGCAGGAGGGGTGGAGGAGGAGTAAATGGCTGTGGAAACTTTCTTTTCCGACATGGAGCTGCGGCACTTGCGGGCCTTTCTGGCGGTCGCCGAGCACAAGCACTTCACCCGGGCGGCGAGCGCCTTGCGGATATCCCAGTCGTCGCTGAGCCGGACCATCGCGGCGCTCGAACGCTGCGTGGGGCAAAGGCTCGTCGAGAGAAACCGTCACGTCATTCGCCTCTCCGATGCGGGAGAGCATTTCCTGCCCTACGCGCAGCGCACCGTGACCGCCGCGGCGGAGGCGTTCACCGAGATGCGCAACGCCCGGTTCCCGCTGCGTGTCGGGTTCACCTGGAACGCCCTCGGCGAGGACACCGGCCCGCTGATCAACCGCTTCGAGGCCGACCACCCCGGCGCGACCGTGCGGCTCCAGCGCTGCGACGACGACGCGCTGGCGGGCCTGGCGGACGGCCGCTCCCACGTCGCCATCCTGCGGTCCGAGCCCGAAGGGGAGGCCGAGTGGTTCCGCTTCCGCACGGAGCAGCGCGTGGTGGCCCTGCCGCGCACCCATCCCCTGGCGGGGAACGGGACGGCGACGCTCGCCCAGACCGGGGGCGATCCGCTCGTCGTCAACGTGATCTCGGGCAGCGGCACGCCCGGGCTGTGGGAGGCGGCGGGCGAGGAGCGCCCGGTGGTGGAGGTGCGGAACATCGACGAATGGCTGGAGGCCATCGCGGCCGGCCGCGGGATCGGCGCCTCCACCTCCTCCACGGCCCGGCTCCATCCCCACCCCGGGGTGGTCTACCTGCCCCTGGAGGGCACGGAGCCGGTCGGCGTCGTCATCGCCTGGCGCAGCCTGGACGCCCATCCGCACGCGGCGCCCTTCGTGGCGGCCGCGAAGCGGTGGAGCGAGGCCGGGGGCTGAGGGAGTGCCGGGGGGGCTCAGAGCCGCCTGGTGCGTACGTGCTCCGGCACGGGCACGCCCTCCGGCACCCGCGGGTCGGGCAGCGGCGTGCCGGTGCCCAGGGCCACGGGGAGCACTCCGGCCCACATGTCCGGGGTGACCTCGTCGTCCCGGTCGCGCGGCGGGCCGGTGCGGACCTTCACGGACGCCTCGGCCAGGTCGAGCGCCGTGACGGCGACGGCGGCCAGCTCCTTCCCGTCGGGGTGGCGCGCGTAGCCCCAGGCGCCGGGCGCCGCATGCTCGGCGAGCACGCGCATCCCGTGCCGCTTGGCGTCCTCGCCCTCGACCGTCCGGACCCTGCCGTGCACGACGGCCGAACGGTAGTTGACGGAGTGGTGGAACACCGAGCGCCCGTAGACGATGCCGTCGACGTGCGTCACCGTGACGCACACGTCGGCTCCCCCGGCGAACAGGAGGGAGCTGCGCGCCCCGCCCGACGCGTGCATGTAGAGCGTGTCGCCCTCCCGTCCGTAGAGCGTGGGCAGCACCACCGGGCACCCGTCCGCGATGAAGCCCAGGTGGCAGAAGAGGCCCGCGTCGAGCACGTCGTACAGCGCCTGCCGGTCGGTGAGCGCCCGCTCGCTGTGGCGCCGCACGGTGCTGCGCCCGGTGGGCGACAAGGAGGTTCCGGTCATGTCCCGCTGCTCTCCTGCTCTGCGTCGTGGTGGTGGGTCCGGCCGCCCACGACGCGCTCGAAGCGGTCGGGGTCGCCGGCGAAGACGCCCGAGGGCCGGGGCCAGCCCAGGACGGCGTCGGTGAAGCCGAGCCCGGCGCACCGGCCGAGGAGGTCGGCGAAGCGCTCGGCCGAGGCGTAGGCGTCGGGCGCGATGCGGCTCAAGTGCACGATCCGGCGCAGCCCCGCCGGGTCGCGGCCGGCTGCGCGGCAGCTCTCCTCCAGTGCCGTCACCTGGTCCGCGAGGGCCTTGAACTGCACGTCCTCGGGATGCTGCCCCGGGGTGGCCAGGCCCATGGTCACCCAGGCCGCGGCATGCCGGACGGCCAGCCGCATGCCCCGGGCGCCAGCGGCCGCGATGGCGAAGGGCACGCGCGGCCGCTGTACACAGCCGGGGACGTTGCGGGCGTCGTGGGCTTCGTAGTACCGCCCGCGCCAGGTCGTGCCGTGCTGTCTGAGCAGGGTGTCGGTCAGCTCGACGAACTCCTCGAACCGGGCGGTCCGCTCGGCCCGTTCGGGCTCCGGTCGGCCCAGGACGGTGCCGTCCGGCCCGCCCGCGCCCGCGCCCATGCCCACGATCAGGCGGCCGTTGCTGACCTGGTCGATGCTCATGAGCTGCTTGGCGGTGGTGACCGGGTGCCGGAAGTCCGGCGAGACCACGAGGGTGCCCAGGCGGATCCGCTCGGTGACGCAGGCCGCCGCGGTGAGGGTGGTCATGGAGTCGTACCAGGGGGCGTCGCGCAGGGTGCGCCAGGACAGGTGGTCGTAGGTCCAGGCGTGGTCGAAGCCGAGGTCCTCGGCCCGCTGCCACAGGCGCCGGGCTTCGGGCCACGGATGCTCGGGAAGGATGATCACCCCGAGGCGCATGGTGCCGCACCTCCTCGATCGTTGGGTGTGACGGGCTCAATTGTCCGGTGTGACGGGCGATTTCGATGTCGATTTCGATTTTGACGGCGGGGGTCCGAGGGCTTCAGCGGACCGCCTCGGCCACGTCCCCGGCCGTGCGCACCGTCCGGACCTGGCTGCGGTCGGGAGCCGCGGCGGGGTCGGCCAGGTACATGCCGGAGCCGTGCAGGACGATCTCCTCGAAGCCGTCGACCAGGCCGCGCTCGATGCCGTTCAGCACGCCCGTCATCCCCATCACCAGCGACCACTCGGCCAGTCGGCGCGGGTCGGCGGGGAGTTGCTGCTCGCCCGCGTTCACCAGCCGCCGGACCTCGCCGTAGCGCCGGACGCACTCCAGCAGCGAGACCACGACGCCCGAGCCGCCGTTCCGGGAGATGAGGGAGGTCATCTCGGGGGCCGTGGGCGGGTTGTGGGTGTAGAAGGTGGGCTCCAGGTTCTCCTCGGTGTCCCAGGTGGCCTGCGGGAAGTGTGCGGAGTCGTACTGCTCGAAGGTGCCCTCGGTGTCGTTCGCCTTCCACTCGACCGCGGGCAGGCCGCCGGTGCCCTCGCTCAGGTGGTGGCGGACCATGTCGCTGGTGGCGAGGTGCTGTACGAGGAGGAAGCCGGGGCGGGCGGCCTCGATGCCCAGCTCGGCCATGGTGTCCAGGCCGTGCTGGTAGCCCAGGAGGCCGTACGCGCTGGAGACGGCGTGCGCGTGCAGGCGGCCGCGGCCCGTGCCCGGGTCGGCGAACTCCTTCTCGTAGAAGGCCCGGCAGGCGTCGGCGACCTTGTAGTTGCCGATGTCCAGCGAGTACCAGACGCGCTCGGCGCCGCCCGCGGACGCGCGGGCGAACTCCGTGCCGATCTGCTTGACATGGCCCGCCTCCGGGCCGTCGAAGACCAGGATCGGGTTGCGGGCACGCAGGTCCGGGTCCTCGGTGAGGATGCTGCGGCGGAACTTGTACAGCGTGGCCGCCGGGGTCAGGGTGACGATGCGCAGCTTGTCGGGGGAGGCCAGCTTCAGCTCCAGGGCGCGGGCGACGGCGTCGCGCAGCGCGTTGGCCTTGTTGCCGGAGGACGGGGTGAAGATCATCACGGCGTCGCCGGTGCGGTCGATGTGGTGCGCGGCGCGGGCCACCATCAGGAGCGAGGCGGTGGTCTTGGTGGTGCGCGTGCCCGGGTTCTTCATCAGGTCCAGCAGGGTGAGTTGCCGCCCGGCGTGGCTGCCCAGCGGGTTCCAGCTCGCGCGTGCGACGTCGAAGAACTCCTCCCAGGCGGGCGTCAGCGCCGGGTAGTCGAAGGCGGGGGCGAAGCCGCTCGCCGCGGGCTGCCGCCGGGACAGCCGCAGGGACGCCTCCCGCACGCCCGCGTAGTACCGGACGATCAGGCTCTCGGAGTCCGCGGTCCTGATCTTCTCGGCGAAGGTCTTGTCCGGGTGGCTCATGCGAAGGGACCTTTCTCTTCAGGAGGCACGTCAGGAGAGGTACGAGGAGGCGGGTTCGGCCAGGAGGCGGTCCGCGACGAGGCGGGCGCGGCGGCCGATCATGAGCATCGAGCTGGTGTAGTAGTGCGCACCGGCAGTCAGGTGGCCGAGGGCGAAGACCCGGTGCTCCTCGAGGCCGGAGGCGGTGAGGAGCCGGTTGGAGGCGAGGGCGACGTCGAGACCCCCGAAACGGTGCAGGCGCGCATGCCCGGACCGGACCAGGCCGTCCACGAGCGGCACCGCCGCCTCCGGCACGGCCGCCGCGTGCGGCCGGACCGTGTTCACCACGACGGCCGGTGCCAGGTCGCCGTCGGCGGTCGCGGCCCGGAAGCCCGGCGGCGGGCCGGGCCGGGCCTGCACGCCCCGCACGCCGCGCCGCACGTCCAGCTGCCCCTCCTCGGCGGCGGCCAGCAGCCGCGCGGCCGTCCGGGGCGGCATGGGGCTCAGCAGGCTGTGGAAGCGCTGGTGCCGGCGGGAGACGAAGCGCTGGCGCTCCTCGGCCGGCATGGCGTGCCAGACCGGCTCGATGGAGTCGAGCGTCGCCTTGATGACGATGCTCTGCCACACCCCGGTCCCGTCCCGGGCCTGCCGCACCTGGCGGTCCAGCCTGCGGGCGAACGGCTCGGCCGGATCGGTGTCGGCCGCGGCCCGCTCCGGGTCCGCCCCGGCCGCGCGGATCTCGCGGCCCAGCAGCCCGATCAGGCGCGCGGACGTCATGACGGGGTCGGCGGCCAGGGCGTCGCCCACTGCCGCGCGGGACAGGAACCGCAGCTCCGGCGCCGGGGCGCTGGTGCGCACGGCGGGCAGCAGCCCGCTGCGCGAGGCCATGGTGATCCGGCCGCGGTGGTCGTTCTCCAGCAGGAAGAGCACGGTGTCGACGGCCGTGAGACCGGTGCCGAGGACGAGCACATGGGCGCCCTTCGGCACCGCGGCCAGGCGGTCCCGCAGCGGGTACGGGTCGTTGACGTATCCGGCGTGGCCGGTCAGTCCGTAGACGTCGACGGGGCCGCCGGTGCCGACGCACAGCACGAGGCGGTCGAGGCCGTCGTGCCGCTGCCCGTCGTCCGTGTGCAGGGTGATGCCGCCGGGGCCGAGGGCGGCGCGGGTCACCGTGGCGCCGACGGTGCGGACGGGCCTGCCGCGCCCGGCCATCCGCTCGGCGGCGTCCGCCGCGCGCGCGGCCAGGTAGTCGCCGAACAGGCGGCGGGGTACGAAGTCGGTCGGCCCCGGTGCGGGCCGCGCGGGGCCGTACGGGCCGGTGTGCGCGGCGACCCAGCCGAGGAAGTCGCCGGGGGCGTCGGGCACCGCGGACATGCGTCCGGCCGGGACGTTGAGGAGCGCGGTGTCGGAGTCGGGGTCGTAGGCCCGGCCGGGGCCGATGTCCTTGGCGGGCTCGAAGACCGTGATGCCGATGTCCGGTAACCGGTCGCGGGTGAGCGCGGCGAGGAGTGCCGTGGCCGCGCCGCCGCCGCCCACGATGGCCAGCCTCATGCCGTGCACCCGGCGGTCACGGCGTCGGAGAACCTGCGGGCGTGCTCGGGCAGGGGCTGGGAGATCCGGGGCGGGGGCGGGCTGTCGGGCCCGCTCAGCAGGCAGTGGACGAAGCGGGGGCCGTCCGGCCGGGTCAGGCACGTGTCCAGGACGTGGCCGAGTTCGGCGGTGCTCGTGACGGTGTAGACGTACCGGAACCCGGTGCTGCGGGCCAGCTCGGTGAAGTCGAAGACCGACCGCGGGGTGGCCTGTCCGCCCGTGGAGGCGTACTGGCCGTCGTCCAGGACGAGATGCACCAGGGGCAGGTCGTGGCGGGCGCCCGCCGAGACGAGCCCGACCGGGTTCATCAGGACGCTGCCGTCGCCGTCGACGACCACGGTGGTGCGGCGGACGGCGGCCGCGACGCCGGTCCCCAGGGACAGCGCCAGGCCCATGGACCCGGTCATGTAGAAGTGCTCGGGACGGTCGGCGATGCCCGCGCCGATCCGTGAGGCGTAGCCGGTGGTGAAGACGACGGGCAGGCCCTGGGTGCGGTCGAGGACGGCGGTGACGGCCGCGGTCTTGGTGAAGGTGTCGGTGAAGGCGTGGGTGTGCCCGTCCGGGTGCGTGTTCATGTGGGTGTCCCCGTGGGTGCTCATGCGGACCACCCGAAGAGGTCGGGCCGGACGAGCAGGGCGTAGGGCTCGCGCTTCTCCTCCAGGACGCGCAGCGCGTCGGCGACCTGCGCGGCGGCGCGGCCGGCCGCCAGCGTCTCGTAGCCGATGCCGAGGCCCTGGAGGATGGGCTCGGTGAGCCTTCCCATGCCCTCGTTCTCCGGGGTGGGGTCCGGGTGGATGCCGCGCATGCTGACGATCAGCAGCATGGGGATCCGGTACGGGACGACGAGGGACGCGAGGGCGTTGACCGAGTTCCCGAAGCCGGAGTTCTGCATGAGGACCACGGGTTTGCGGCCGCCGAGGGCGGCGCCCGCGGCCTCGCCCACGGCGTTGTCCTCGCGGGCGACGACCTCGTAGTCGCCGCGGCCTTCGAGCCGGGACAGGAGCGGCGCGAGAATGCCGCACGGCGTGGCGAAGTAGGGCCCGAAGGACAGGCTCGTGAGGCTGTCGCCCACGTCCTGGGCGGTGTCCGTCTGCATCGCTTGGCTGGGCAAGTTCCCCCCAAGGTCGGTGACGTTCCCCGGAGCCGCACAAGGGCGGCCCGCGGAGCTGGAATTGGGCGTGGTGGAGCCGTGCCGGTGCCGCGCCTGAGCCGTGCCGGACCGGCCGGAGGAAGGGGAGCCGGGAGGCGCCTGCCGTGAAGCGTTCGGCGGCGGCCGCTCCCGGCCGTCTGCGATCTGTTGTCCGCTGGTGCTGTCCGCTATAGCGGATGACTTGTGATGCGATCGTAAGCTGACTTCATGCGCATCTGTCAACAAGGGCGGATGTTCAACCGCCGCACGGGTACGCTGTGTTCACGTCGGCGGACGGGCCGCCGCACCGACATCGCCCGGCGAGGACGGCAGATGACCAGTAGCGACGACTCGAACCGCGCCCCGGGCGCCCGGCCGCTGCTGGGCAAGATCGATGTTCGACTGAACGAACTCATCGCCGCCCTCCACCCCGACGAGAGCAGGCGCCCCGGCTACTCCCGGCTCGCGAAGGAGATCCGCGAGACGACGGGCGGCACGATCTCCGGCACCTACCTGTGGGAACTGGCCACGGGCAAGAAGCGCAACGTGACCCTGGAGCAATTGGACGTCCTCGCCGAGTACTTCGGGGTGCCGCCCGAATACTTCTTCAACGACGAGGTGGCGGAGCGCGTCGGCTCCCAGCTCAAGCTGGCAGCCGCCCTCCGCGACACCCGCGTCCGCAACCTCGCCCTGCGTGCGGACGGGCTCTCCGTCGAGAGCCTGGACGCACTGCTCACCATGGTCGCCGAAGCGCGCAAACTCCAGAACCTGTCACCCGTCGAGGACTGGGACGAACGCACCGGGACGCCCGAGGTGACTTCCGGGGTGACTCCCGAGGTGTAGGAGGTATCCGGTCCCTTCCCGGACACGCCAGGGAACGGCGCTGCGGCCGCTCCGTCGCGAACGCGCCCGCGGCCCACGTCCGATGAACCGTCACACGGGGGAGCCACGTGCCACTCACCTACCGCAAGCTGCGCCGCCGCTGCCAGGCGGCGATGGACCGGCTCTGCCTGCCCTACCAGCTCTCCGTCGAGGAGCTGTGCGAGCACCTGGCCCGGCAGCGCGGGCGCCCCCTGCACCTGCACCCCCTGCCGCCCCAGGCCGCCTCCGACGGGGCCTGCGGCGTCTGGCTGGCGACCGACACGGACGACCACATCTTCTCGGAGACGCGGACGACCCGGCCGCACCGCGAGCACATCGTCCTGCACGAGATCGCGCACATGTTGCTCGACCACCACGGCATCGGCGCGGACGGCGCGAGCCCCGTCGGCGGCGGCACCCCCGACCCGCTGGGCCGCATGCTCCCCGACCTGAGCCCCGCGGCGGTCCGGCGGCTGCTGGCGCGCGCCAACTACACCACCCGCCAGGAACAGGAGGCCGAGATGCTGGCCAGCCTCATCCAGACCCTCGTCCTCCAGACAGAGGACAACGAGCGGACGGGCGTGCCGCGCAACCTCTCGGCGGCGTTAGGGGTGCACGCTTGACGCTCCCCACCGGACCGGCGGGGCTGGGCGGCCTCCTGGAGTGCTCCGGCGCCGTCGCGATGTGGCTCGCCGCCGTGCTGCGCGCCCCGGCCGCCGTCCGCTCGCAGGAACAGCGCAGCCTGTGGCTGGCCGTCACCACGGCCGTGCTGGCCATGACGCTCAACTTCGAGAGCGTCACGAGAGCGGTCTGCGCCATCGTCGGGCGGACGCACCTCGTCTCCCTGGCGATGAACCTCTGCGGAGTGCTCTCCGCGGCCGCCGTGCTGGACTTCGTCCTCGTCGTCACCGGAGGGCGGCGGATCCGGCGCCTGCTGTACACGGCGGTGACGGGCGTCATGGCGGCGCTCGCCTTCATCGACCTGGCCTGCGCCCCGCCGCACGGCCGGCACGTCGTCTTCGGCCCCGATGGCCCCACGCCCACCACCGCCTTCTGGGCGATCACCATCGTCACGCACCTCACGGCGGACGCCGGGTGCGCCTGGCTCTGCTGGCGCTACGGCCGGCACGACGAGAGCCGCTCCCTCAGGGCGATGCTCGGCCTCTTCGGCCTGGGCACGGCCTTCTCCGGCGCCTTCTGGTTCGGCTACCTGCTGTACCTGATCACCCGCGCTCCCTGGATCCCGGGCCTGTTGCCGTACTGCATGGGCCTGCACGGCCTGTTCAGGGCGGCCGCCCTGGGCATCCCGACGTTCCGGGCGGCGGGCAAGGCCAGGAGGTTCTGGTGCCTGTGGCCGCTGTGGCGCGAACTGGTGGACGCCGTCCCGCACATTGCCCTGGCCGAGCCCCGCCCCCGCCTGGTCGAGCTGCTGTGGCCGCGCGGATCCTGGAGGCTCACGGAGTACCGCAAGGTCATCGAGATCCGGGACGCGGTGCTCGTCCTGCGCGACTACATCGCCCCGACGAAGGCGGAACTCGCCCGCGCCTACGTCGGCACGGCAGGGGAGTCCCTCACCCCGTACCGGGCCGACGCGGCGGTCGTCGCCTGCCTGCTGAAGGAGGCCCGCCGGACCAGGCTGGCCGGGCAGCCGCCCGAGGACCGGCCGGTGGACCTCGCGGGGATCGGCGGCGACGGCCTTGCGGAGGAGACGGAGTTCCTGGTGGAGGTGGCGCGGGCGTACGACTCGCAGCTGACGCGCGGCTTCACGGATCACCTGGCGCGGGCCACCGCCCAGAAGGTCTAGCGGTCGCCGCCCACCGAGAGACCGACCGCCGACAGATCCGCCCGGATACCGTCCGGCTCCACCCTCACCCCGCGCAGCCGCAGGTCACGGGCCTGCTCGGGGAGACGGAAGGAGAAGGAGAGGCGGTCGGTCAGGTCGGGCGGCCGCAGGCGGGTCAGGCCCGTCACGACGGCCGGGTCGATGCCGATCCGGTCCAGCAGCCAGGGACGCTCGGCGACGACGTCGACGAGATTGACGCGGGCCAGTCTGTCGACGAAGCCCGGGGCTCCGGTGAGCCGGTCCAGCCGCTGCTCGCTGCGCAGCGCGGCGGCCACGTCGTCCTCGGAGATGCCGAGCCGCGCGGCAATCGACGGAACCGAGAGGAGCGCCTTGGCGCGGGCCGCGTCCCGGCTGATCCGCTCGGCGGCTTCGTGGTGCAGGACCAGGGTCTTCTCCGTGCTGCAGCACGGGCGGTAGGTGGCGATGCGGGGCACGTCGAGGCTGAGACCGTCGACGGCCGTGGACACGCCGTGCTCGCCGTCGCGGCGGAGGTGGGCGCGGCCACGCAGGAGCAACTGCTGCCCAGCGACGTCCAGCCTGCCGCTGGCGGCGACGGAGCTGCCGTCTATATGGCTGAACTTGACGTGGGAGGCGCCCAGTTCGCGGTTCATGTCGCTGAAGGCGAGCAGGACCTGCCCGTCCAGGTGCCCGATGGTCGCACTGCGGATGCCGGACGGCAGGCTGCCGGTGAGCCGGATGTCGCGGGCACTGGCCCGTACCTTCGCGAGCGAGACCCGGTCGGCGTCGACGTGGGGGACGGTGACGTCGACGTGCTGGAGGCGCTTGGAGAGCACCTGGGTCAGGAACGGAAAGCCGTGGATGTCGACTTGGGGCTCGGCGGCGAGTTGCAGTTGTTGCTGGAGCTTCTGCTGGGCCTTCTTCTCGGCGTACATCGCGGCGCAGCGGTCGGCCAGGACGAGGAGGGCGGTGCAGGCGAGGGCGGTGAGGAGGAGCCGGGGGACGAGCCGGAGGCGACGGCGCCGTCGGCGGCGGTGCTGCTGCCGGGGCTTGCGTCGTGGGCGGGGACGGCGGTGGTCGGGCGGCGCGGACGGCGCGGCCGGCCGGGGGGCGTCGACGATCTGGGCCGGGACGACGGCGGGGCTGGAGGGATGATGGGATATAGGCGGTATGGAGGGTATGCGTGTGGGGGTTCGCATCACCACATCCCACCATGCGTAAGGCCGGGTTCCGCAAGGGCTACCGGCGGTTCGCGACGCATCCTTGGCGATGGCTCGAACGTACGTCTTGACAGTGAAACGGGCAACGAACGGTAGCTTTTCGGCCGTTGTGCCGGAGATTCTCTCAACCGTCCGACCGGAGCCTTACCTTGACCTCATGACGCACACTCGGGGGAGTCGCGATGATCACGCGACATGTGTGGAGCGGGGCGAGGCCGTAGGGCCTTGACCGAAAATCGGGGGGCGGGGGCTCAGGCCGCGATGCCGAAGGGCACCGGATTCCGGCTGACTTCGCACCAGAGCAGCTTGCCGGTGGCGCCGGGAAACGACGGTCCGAGCGACCAACTGCCCCAGCTGCATGCGCAGAGCCGGACGATCAGTAGCCCACGGCCGCAGGTCGCCTCGGGGTCGCACCGGAGGGACCCGAGCTTGCCGCGCCAGACGGGCTTGTCGAACGGGGCTGGGACCCCGGGGTTGGTGTCCCAGATGCTGATGCGGACCTTGTCGTCGTCGATGCGCCGCATGCCGATTTCGGCGGGCCCGTCGGAGTGCAGGTAGGCGTTGGTCACCAGCTCGCTGGCCAGCAGCTCGACGACGTCGGACAACTCCGCCATGTCATGGCTCTCCAGCACGCCGCGCAGCGTGAGCCGGGCGACGCGCGCGGAGCGCGGGTCACGCGCGAGGGTGAGCGAGTAGGACCACGAGCTTTCTGGCGATACGTTGGCCATGTGTGGCTCCTTGCGGGGAGGTGTCATCGCGTTGCCGCGCGGCGGTGTCAATGCCGCCCGGGCGGGGCGGTGCGCTTCCGCGGTGGCGGCGGGGCGGTGCATGCGGAGTGGCTTGGCTCACACCGTAGGGCTGTCGATGGCCTATATTCCACTCGTTCGTCGAAATAAGGGCCAACCCTCCCCGTGTGGGTGATAGTTGGGATCAGGAGGGTGCCGGTGGCTTCCACAGTCAACCCGACCCTGCGTCAGCAACGCCTGGGCGCAGAGCTGCGTAAACTCCGCGAGAAGGCAGGCCAGTCCACATCGGCTGCGGCGGCGCTCCTGGGCGTCAACCAGTCGAGGATCAGCAACATCGAGGCCGGGCGTTACGCGGTGAGTTCGGATCGCGTGCGCGTCATGGCGAGGAACTACGGCTGCCCGGATCTCGATCTGGTCGACGCGCTGGCGGGCATGACCGGAGGGCGTACGCGCGGCTGGTGGGACGAGTACCGCGAGCACCTTCCGGCAAGCTTTGCCGACCTCGCCGAGCTGGAGCACCATGCCTGTGGTCTGCGCGTCGCGCTGGTGCTCCACATTCCGGGCCTGCTCCAGACGCTCGATTACGCTCGTGCGGTCATCCAGGCCGCGGTGCCTCCATTGCGCGCCTTTGAGGTGGAGCAGCGCTTGTCGCACCGGATGAAGCGGCAGGCGATCCTCTACGCAGAGGACCCCATTCCGTACACAGCGATCATCCATGAGGCAGCTCTGCGCATGGAGTTCGGTGGCGCTGCCACGGTCCGCGCTCAGCTTCAGCAGCTCATCGAGATCGGCGAGAAGGGCAACGTGACTGTCCGGGTGATTCCATTTGCAGGCGGCGGGACGTTCCCCGGAACGGGGCAGTCGTTCGACTATGTACTCGGGCCGGTTCCGCAGCTCGATACGGTCCAACGTGATGTCGCGCCTGGCAGCCAGTTCGCGGACGCCGAGGCCGAGCTGAACAAGTACCGCGCTGTTGTGGATCACATGGAGGCGACTTCCCTGGATCCGGCGGAGTCGCGCAACTTCATCCACAAGCTTGTGTGCAGCATGTGAAGGGTGTGAATGATGCCCACGGACCAGTGGTGGAAGTCCTCCTACAGTGGGGACGGGGGCAACTGCATCAATGTCAGCAAGATGGCAGACGGGGTCGTGTGCTTACGCGAGAGTGATGACCCTGGTGTGGTTCTGTCGTCGGGTTTCCGGGGGGTGCGTGCCTTGCTGAGTGCGGTGAAGCAAGGGCGGTTGGCAGTTGAGGGGGAGGAGTGATGGGGCCGGCGTGTCCTTGGCAGAAGTCTTCCTACAGCGGCGACGCCTCGAATTGCGTGAATGTTGCACCCGCCGTCGGCGAAGGTCTGCGCCTTCGCGAGAGAGATGCGCCCGGCGTGGTACTGACGGTTGGCTGCGGAAGCCTGCGTTCGTTACTGCGGACGATAAAGCAATGTCAGTTGATCGGCGGCAGTGAAGGCGCAAGCGCTGTGTGCATCTGGCAAAGGTCGAGCCACTGCAGTGAAGGCAATGCCTGCCTCGCCATAGGCGCCGCATCGGACGGAACCCTTCGCCTCCGCGAGAGCGAGACCCCGGACACCGTCCTGACCGTATCCAGAGCCCCCCTGCACACCCTGATACGCACCCTCAAAGCCGGGCTCGCGGCCGCCGGAAAGTAGGAAGGGCCCTGCCGGCCCGCACTCGCACCGCGGGGCAGGCAAGGCCCGGCACCGCTACCAGTTGCGGTAGACCGCCTCCCGCGCCGCAGGCAGGTACTGCTTGTACGTGCCGAGGTTCCACGCCGCCCACGCGGCCCAGCCGCGGCCCGAGCCGTCGTTGTCGATCTGGTACGCCTTGCGCGCGGACCAGCCCATGTCCTTCCAGTTCTCGTCGGTCACGACGCCCGCGTCGTGACCGTGCACGTCCGGATGCCAGCGCTCGTTGATCTGCCAGGCGCCCAGGTCCCACGAACCGGGGTCGGGGTCGTTGGGCCGGTTCTGGTGCCTGGCCAGGTGCTGGCATCCGGACTCGGCCATGGCGATGGCCACGGCGTGGATCGCGTCGTCGTTGCGGCCCTCGGCCGATCTGTCCTTGGCGAACCCGGCGAGCTTGGCCTCCTGGGCGCAGGCGTCGATGCCGTCCCGGTTGCCGTCTGCGTAGGCAGGTGCCTGCCCGGAGAGCACGAGCGGTGCGAGGGCGGCCAGGCCGGCGAGGGCTATGGGTAACTTGCGCATGGGGTTTCTCTGCTTTCGCTTGAGCGGTCAAGGGCGGCGCGGCAGGCGTTTGCCGCGCGGACCGTCAGCGAAGCGGTCGGTGATCAAGGTTTGATTGACGTCTGATCAACACGTTGTATAAACCAGCTATTTTCGGCCTCGGACGCGGGCCCGGCACCACGCGGTGCCGGGCCCGGGCGCCTGACGGCAGCTAGTGGCCCTGAAAGAATGCCGCCAGCCGCTGGGCGGCGTCGGGCTGCATGAGCATCTCGTGGATCCGGGCGCAGAGCCGGGCCGCCTCCTCGGCGCGCGGGAACATGGCCGTCTCGTAGCGGTGCGCGGCGGCGTCGAGGTCGTCGGGGGCGTCGGCGATCGCGAGGCCGAGTTCGGCTCCGTCGAGCAGGGCCAGGTTGGCGCCGAGGCCGGCGGGCGGCATCAGGTGGGCGGCGTCTCCGAGAAGGGTGACGCCGCGTACATGGGGCCAGGTGAGGCCGACCGGCAGGGTGGTGAGGGTGCGGGGCGCGACGGTGTCGTCGCACGCGTCGATCAGTTCGGTGAACTGCGGGGCCCAGTCGGCGAATTCCTTCCTCAGCCGGGCCCGGACGCCGGCCGGGTCGCCGAAGTCGATGCCGCAGGTGGTGAGCCAGTCCTCGGGGCTCTGGAAGGTGAGGTAGACGCGCAGACGTCCGTCGCCGTTGAGCTGTGCGGACAGTGAGCGGTCCGGGCCGTAGGCCCAGTAGTTGCCGCGTCCGACCATGGCGGCCAGGTCGGGCCGCGTGCGCGCGAGGTCGGGGATGCCCAGCTCGATCATGTTGGTGCCCAGGTGTGTCGGCCGGGCGTCGGTGACGAGCGGGCGTACCCGCGAGTTCGCGCCGTCCGCGCCGATGAGCAGGTCGCATGTGTCGCTGCTGCCGTCGGTGAGGTGCAGCCGGTGGCGCCCCTCGGGCAGCGCCTCGGCGCGTACGAGGCCACGGCCCCAGGCGACGGTGTGCGGCGGCAGGGAGTCGAGGAGGATCGCGCGCAGATCCGCGCGGTCGACCTCGGGGTCCTCGAGGGGCGCGTCGTCGGGGGTGTCCTGCTGCAGCAGGATCGTCCCGGTGTGGTCGAGCAGGCGGAGGTCCTGGCCTTCGCGCCGGGCTATGCGGAGGAACTCCGCCTCCAGCCCGGCCTCGCGCAGGGCGCGCTGGCCGGTGTCCGGGCGGAGGTCGAGCATGCCGCCCTGGGTGCGGGCGGCGCGGGATGCGTCGCGCTCGTACACGACGGCTTCGATGCCGTGCAGATGCAGGACGCGGGCGAGGACCAGGCCGGCGGGGCCGGCTCCGACGATGGCGATACGAGGCATGACTCTGCTCCCCAATCGAATCAATACGCTGTATCGCGACGATACGCTGTATCGAACGAACTGCGAACTGATTAAAGGGAGGAGGGCGGATCGACGATGCTCATCTGGGGACGGCCCGAGCCGTCCACCACGCGATCGGCGCCGAGTCCGCTGAGCCGGGACCGGATCGTGCGGGCCGCGATCAAGCTGGCCGATGCCGACGGGCTGCAGGCGGTCTCGCTGCGCAAGGTCGCGGCCGCCCTGGACGCCGGACCGATGCGGCTCTACCGCTATGTGGACACCAAGGAGGAACTTCTCGACCTGATGGTCGACGCGGTGTACGGGGAGATCCCCATTCCCCCGCCGGAAGGAGACGACTGGCGTGCCGGAGTACGGTCCCTCGCCCAGGGCATCAGGAACGCCGCCCTCCGCCACGAGTGGTTCGCCGATCTCCTCGGCGGGCGGCCCCAACTGGGGCCCGCGGCGCTCGGCCACCTGGAGGCCACGCTGGCCGCACTGCGCTCCGCCCCCGGAATCGGCGACGACCCGAACGCCCTCATGCGAGCCTTGCAGGCGGTGAACGGCTACGTGCTCGGCGCCATTCGCCACGAGATCGTGGAACTGCGCACGGAACGCGCGAGCGGCCTCACGGAACACCAGTGGCAGGCGGCAGCGGGCCCTTACCTCACCCGCATGTTCGAGGCCGGCCACTACCCGACGCTCGCGCACGTCGTCGCGAGCGCCACGGACCGGGGCCACGCCGAGACCTTCGACGCGGGCCTCGACGTGCTCCTGACGGGCATCGCGGCCGGGCCCTGACGGCCGGACCGGCGCTAGCTGTCATGGGGGCGTGGGGCGCCGTCCCGCGCCCGAGCTCCGGCTACTGCTGCCGGGCATCCGGCGAAGCCGGCGTCAGTCCGCCGTTGCCAGCCGCCACAGCGATGTCACCTCCGCGGCGCGGGCGGCATGCAGGGGATCGGCGGTGTCCCTTGCCCGGCCGTGCCGCGGGCGGGCGTCGAGTCTGTCCAGCACCCGCAGGCCCGCCGCCTCGATAGCGGACCGGAGTTCGCCGCGTGTCCTGAGCCCCAGGTGTTCCGCCAGATCCGAGAGGACGAGCCAGCCTTCCCCACCCGGCGCAAGGTGGTTGGGGAGTCCGTTCAGGAAGCCGTGGAGCATGCGACCGCCAGGGTCGTACACGCCCTGCTCGACCGTGGAGGTGGGGCGGGCGGGCAGCCAGGGCGGGTTGCAGACGACGAGCCCGGCGCGGCCTGCGGGGAACAGGGCGGGTCCCGTCACCTCGACCTTTGCGGCGAGGCCCAGCCGACGGACGTTTTCGCAGGCGCACTCGAGGGCCCGCGGGCTGATGTCGGTCGCCACGACCCGCTCGTACCCCCGCCGTGCCAGCAGCGCGGCCAGTAGACCTGTCCCCGTACCGAGGTCGAACGCCGTGCGGCGGGCGGCCGTCGGTCCGGGCAGCGGGGCCATGGCCACCAGATCCACGTACTCCCCTCTGACCGGGGAGAACACCCCGTAGTGCGGGTGGATCCGGGCACCGAGCGCCGGTACGTCGACGCCTTTGGTGCGCCACTGATGGGCGCCGAGCACGCCGAGCAGTTCTCGGAGGGACACGACCGAGGGCTCGCGGGGCGGGCCGTATGCCTCCGTGCACGCCCGGTGGACATCGGGGGCCCTGCGCAGGGCCAGGGAGTGGTCGCCCTCCAGCCGTACGAGCAACTTGCCCAGCACCCGGACGCGGTGGGCGCGGGCGCGACGGTGCAGGTGGAAGGCGTCGGCGGGGTCGGTGGACTCGGCCGGTACAGCCCCCGGTCGAAGGGGCTTGCGGTCGATGCGGCGGCCCATCGCCTGCAGCAGCTGACGGGCGTTGTGGAAGTCGCCCCGCCACAGCAGCCCGGTGCCTTCGCAGGCCAACCGGTAGGCGGTGGCGGCGTTCATGCGGTCGTCTGCGACGACGACTCTCCGGGGCGGCGGTGCCCCGTTCTCGGAACGCCACAGGGCGGACAGTTCGGTGCGGTCTTCGGTCCAGCGGATCGTGGAAGACACCACGTACTCCTCGTGATCGGACGTGCGATGGGCACGAAGAGCACTTCGACGAGGAGTGGGAGGACGGGCCGGCCGTCGGTGGAGGTGCGGCTATCGCTCCCGCGTCGAAGCGCGAGAGGAGGAGTCGCCGAGAACCATGCCGAGTGTCACGCAGCCGCCCTTTCGGGGTTGATCACGGACGAGGCTCGCACGACGGATGCCACATCGGCAAGCCCTGCCTGTCGGTCTTGCCCTCTGCCCGAGGCAGCCGATTTGCTTGTATGCGGAAGCGTAGGAGACTCGTAAGTGACGGCCCTGATGTACGGGCTCGGCGCGAACGCCTACAGCCTCTACCCCGGCATCACCCGCGAGCAGCAGCGGCTGCACGCCCAGCACACGGAGCAGACAGCGAAGGCGAAGGAGGAACAGCAACGCGCGCGCCGGGCAGCTCAGACCGCGCAGCGCGAGGCATGGCAGACGATTGCCCAGTCACCGTATGCCGCCGTCTTTCAGACGCAGGGCGCGGCCGGTGCCCCGCCGCGGGACCTGACGCAGCTGCAGCAGCGGCTCATCGCGATGCGTGAACACCTGCCCGCACTCGCCGAGCAGGTCAACACCCACCACGCCGAGGACCTCGCACACGCCCGCGAGCGCGTCACCGAACTGCGCACCCGCGCCGAAGGCCTCCGCGCGCTGGCGGGTGCGCTGCGGGCGGAGCGGGAGCTGCGCCAGCGGATCGCCGCGCAGGCCTAGGACCAGCACCAGGCCGAACGCGACGCGCGGCGGGCAGCTGCGCCGACAGGCCGCCAGGTCACCGCCCAACAGGGCCAGCAGGCCCCCGGGCAGCTCCTCCAACCGGGAGCCGCGGCCGGCAGAGGACCGGATGGGGCTCGAAGACATATTCGAAGGGTCGGCACCGATCCGTCGGACACGCGCTCCAGACCGGCGCGGTCCCGGCCATCAGATGGGCCTCCTCAGCGGTGGGCTTGAAAAACGTATGCGAGGCAGCTGGGTCACAGCTCAGACTTCACAGCGTCCACGAACGTGGACCAGGCGCCGACCGGGAAGATGAGCGCGGGGCCGGTGGGGTTCTTGCTGTCGCGTACGGGGATGGTGCCGGGCAGGTCGTCGGAGACCTCGACGCACTCGACGGCGCCCTGGCTGCGGGAGGACTTCCGCCAGGTCACGGCGGACAAGTCAAGCTGGTGTGTGGTCACGGGTATTGCTCCTCAAGGACAGAACTGATGAAGGCTGTGGATTCGTCGGGGGGTAGCGCGCGGGATTGCACGTGATCGTAGAAGGATCGGTATACCGAGACTTCTTCGAGCGAGGTGGCGAAGCTGGAGTTCAGGCCACTTTCCTGGTAGGCAACCTGGTGTCCTTCTGGGAGGGTTAGGAGCGATAAGACCGTGGAGGTGAAGCCGCCTGGGATCGGCTGGCCGAACGGCAGCACTTGGAAGGTGACGCGGGGGCGCTTGCCCAGTTCAAGCACGTGATTCAGCTGCTCCCGCATGATGGCGGGGCTGCCTACCATGCGGCGTAGCGCGGCTTCGTCCAGGACAGACCACAGCCATGGCGCATTCACGCTGTCGAGGATGGACTGCCGCTCGATCCTGTGCTTTACGCTCTCGTCCACATTGGTGCCGCCGACGAGCCCGTCCCACTCCATGATGATGGCCCGGGCGTAGTCCTCGGTCTGGGCGATGCCGGGCACCATGTTGGCGAAGTGGTAGATCCGTTCTGCTTTGCCCTCCGCCTCACGGTAGGTGCGGACCACGGCCGTGTAGGGGCGGCGGGCGGCAAGTGGCCAGATGTCCGTCAGCTCTCCATCGGCGTCCAAGACCTCGTCCAGGCGTCTGACGATGTCCTCACACGGCAGTTCCTTGCCGTTTTCGAACTGCGCGATCCGCCCTTGCGAGATCGGCACCAGCTGGCCGAGCGCCGCCTGGGTGAGACCGCGCCGCTCCCTCAGCCTGCGCAGGCGGCGCGCGAAGAGTTGCTGAGGCGACACCGGCCCTTCAAGTCCGTTGTGAGCGCTCACACTTGGGTCTCCTCTCCGTATTCGTTGGGCCGCGAATAACGGGGCCGAGGACCTGAATACCGCATGGCTAGTGATCTGGAGCACAGAGGCCCTACGGTGGTGTGCCTGGCCGGGCCGTACAAGCCCCTGGCGGCGCCGAATCGGCGTGGCCCGGTCTGCTCTCCCTCGTTCACCCGTAGGTGGTCTGCCCTGCCCGGTTGCGTCCAACCGCACCGCGGCGGCCTCGCAGGGCAATCCCTCTCTCCTTGATCAGGACTCTTCGTCATGCCTCATTTCCCCTATACCGCCATGCCCGGACCGCTTCCCCCCATCGGGGAGCACCGGAAGCAGACCGCCGAGCCGGACAGCTCCTCTGCTGAGCCTCCTGCCGAGGCCCCTGCCGAGGCCCCGGACTACGCCGAGATCTCCCGAGCGCTGCCGCTGCCCGACGCCGGCCCCGGGGAGGTCCAGTGACGACGCAGCCCGCCCCGAGCCCGACCCGGGTCCCGGTGTTCGTCTCGCAGGTCGTGCTCCGCGGAGCTGACGTGACGTTTGATCTCCGGGCCCGGCAGGTCGCCGTACCGGTGATGGTGCAGTTCCGCGACGGCACCCATACAGGCAGCGTCCTGGTCCTCGAACTGGACTCCCTGACGCCCCTGCGGGGTCAGCTCGACCCGGGCGAGCCGTGAGCGGCCGCCATGCCCGCAGCGACGAGATCGACTTAGCGCACCCTGCCCGGGCCGTGCTGACGCTGCTTGCCCTGGCCGCTGCCGCCCCGGTCGCCGTGCTCCACCAACCGATCAGCAATCTCCTCAGCGGCAGTCCCGGCAACGTCCATAAACCGCAGCCTGCGGTGGCAAGCGCCCCCGACGTGGCTGCCCCTGGATCCCTGCCGGTCAGGACATGACCGGCAGTCCCCCTCAACGACGGCGGAACGCAGATGCCCGCCGCCGAGATCGTCACACCACCCTCAACTGAAGGAGTAGTCGTGACCGAAACCAAAGCCGTTCACATCCCGCCCGTGCGCGGGCCGCTGGACCTGAGCCGCCCGCACTTCGTCGCCATCGGCGGTGCGGGCATGTCGGCGCTCGCTCACCTGCTGACCCATCGCGGAGCCCGTGTCACCGGCTCCGATCTGCGCACCACCCCCGTCACCGCCCGCCTGGAAGCCGCGGGCTGCCGCGTCCACATCGGGCACGACGCCGCGCACGTCCAGGAGCCCAGTGTGGTCATCTGGTCCAGCGCTCTGGCGGAAGGCAACCCGGAGGTCGTCAAGGCGAACGAGGGCGGCATTCCTCTCGCTCACCGCAGTGACGTCGTCGCCCAGCTCCTGCACGACGCGCGCCGCTCGGTGGTCGTGACCGGTACGCACGGAAAGTCCACCACCACCGCCATGCTCGGCTCCGCACTCGGGCACCTCGGCGCCTCCTGGACCGGCGGCGGGGCACTGGTTGGCGGCACGAACGCGCACGACGGCCAGGGCGGCGTGTTCATCGCCGAGGGCGACGAGAGCGACCGGAGCATCACGCGGTACCGGCCGGAGGTCGCCGTCGTGCTGAACGTGGACGACGACCACCCCGAATCGTTCACGGGCCGCACCGAGATCGTGGGTGTCTTCGAGGAGCTGGCAGGCAACAGCCGGATCCTGGTGGTGTCGGCGGATGACGAGGGCGCCCGGGAGCTGACGGCCCGGGTGCGCGACCGCGCGGGCCTGCGTGTGGTGACGTTCGGCGAGGCCGAGGACGCGGACGTGAGCGTCAGGTCGATCACCCGGGACGGGACGGGCAGCGTCGTTGCCCTCCGGGACCTCGGGGGAGAGAAGGCGATGTTCTCTCTCCCGGTGCCGGGCCGTCACAACGCCCTCAACGCCGTGGCCGCGTTCACCGCCGGTCGGACCCTGGGCGCGAGCACGGACGAGCTGGCGCAACGGCTGGGCCGGTTCCCGGGCGTCGACCGTCGCCTGACGGTGGTCGGTCAGCACGACAGGGTGTGTGTCCGGGACTCGTTCGCTCACCACCCCCGGGCCATCGCCGCTGACCTGGCCACGGCCCGGGACCTGAGCAGGGGCCGGGGCCGCGTGGTCGTGGTGTTCGAGCCGTGCGGCTGGCGCCGCACTCTCGTCCACGGCCGCGCGATGGGCTCGGCTCTGGCTCTGGCCGACGAGGTGGTTGTGCTGCCGGTGCATTCGCTGGTTGCGTCGCCGCCCGCTGACGTGACGACGCAGAACATCGCGGACGCGGCCATCGCCGCTGGTGCCCGCGTCCACATGGCCGGCTCCTACGACGAGGTGCCACAGATCGTCGGCTCTCTCGTCGCCCCCGGGGACCTGATCGTGACGATGGGCACCGGTGAGGTGACCACGCTCGGCGCGCCGATCCTCGCGCACGCCGGCATGGCATCCGTCACCGCGTAGCCCGCGGCTTAGCCGACGGCGCCGGGCTGGAGCAGGGCAGCTGCTGTCTTCTCCAGCCCGGCGCTGTTCGCTCCCTTGACGAGCACGATGTCGTCCGGTGTCAGTTCAGCGCGCAGCAGGTCCAAGACGGCGTCCCTGTCAGATGCCCGCAGGACCTTGAGACCGGGGTTGCGGCACTTCGCGGCCTCGGCCATGACTTCGGCGGCCGCCCCGCCCACCGCGACGAGGACGGCAACGTTGTTATCCGCGACCATGTGCCCCACCTGGGTGTGCCCGTCGTGCGACTGGTCGCCGAGTTCTTTCATCTCGGCCAGCACCGCGACGCTGCGGCGACCGTCCGCCATGGCGGCCAAGGCCTTCAGCGCGACGCGCATGGAGTCGGGGTTGGCGTTGAAGGCGTCGTTGATGACGGTCATGCCGTCCGCCCGATCGGTGACCTCCATGCGGCCGGTAGTGATGCGCCGGGCCCGGCTGAGCGCGTCAGCGACCGTCGCGACGTCGGCGCCCAGGCCGATCGCGACGGCCGCGGCTGCGAGGGCGTTCGCAACGTGGTGCTCCCCATGGAGGGCCATGGCCACCGGGGCGGCGGCGTCGTCGGTGGTGAGGGTGAAGGCGGGCCGGCCGGACCGGTCCAAGGTCACGTCCTGCGCGCGGACGTCAGCTTTTTCGCTAAGCCCGAAGGTGACGATAGGGGCCTTGGTCCGGGAGGCCATGGCGGCCACAAGGGGGTCGTCGGCGTTGAGGACCGCGAGACCTGTCGCCGGCAGCGATTCGACGAGTTCGCCCTTGGCCTGAGCGATCGCCTCCCGGCTGCCGAACTCGCCGACATGGGCAGTACCGACGTTGATAACGAGCCCGACCTGGGGCGGGGTGATCTGCGTCAGGTAGCTGATATGACCGATGCCGCGAGAGCCCATCTCGAGGACGAGATAGCGCACGCCGGGCTCAGCACGCAGGACAGTGATGGGCAGCCCGATCTCGCTGTTGAACGACCGCTGTGTGGCAGTCGTCGGACCGAGCGCGGGCAGGACCTGGGCGAGCAGATCCTTCGTACTCGTCTTGCCAGCTGAGCCGGTGAGACCAATCACGGTCGGATCACCAAACCGGGCAAGGACATGCCGGGCAAGCTTCGCGAGCGCTTCGAGAACGTCATCCACGATGATCGCAGGTGCTCCGATGGGGCGTGTCACCAAAGCCGCGACGGCACCCTGCTCGATGGCGTCCGGGGCGAAGTCGTGACCGTCTACATGGTGGCCCTTGATCGCGGCAAAGAGACTGCCTGCCTCCACTGCACGGGAGTCGAACGAGGGAGCTGCGGAGGTCACTGCCTGGGGGTCACTGACCTCGTCCAGGCGTCCGTCCACGATGGAGGCAACTTGCTCGAGAGACAGGGGGATCACTGGCCACGCTCCAAAGCTCGGGTTCAGGCGTGGCACGACCGTAGCGCCAAAGGCTTGCGCGACTGCGGTATGCAACCGCGAGTGAGCTGACAACGGTCGCCGCCGATGGATGGCCCTAGCCTCTGGGGGCCGCGTTGAGGACTGTGCGCACGGCTCGGCAGGCATCGCTGCCTTCGCCGGTGACGGTGGTGAGCATGGGCAGCAGTTCGGCGGCGAGCGCACGCTGCTCGGCCGGATCGGTGACCGCCCTCCAGTGCTGCACGGCCCGCTGCGCCGAGGCACAGGTGAAGGCGTGACTGGCGCCCCACACACGGGTCTGGAGGCCGGTGGTGTGCAAGTACCAGCGGGAGGCCAGGGCCGGCTGTCCCGTCAGGTGAGCGATCCAGCCGCGCAGTTCCCGGACGTTGATCGTGTGCGAGTGGGCTTCGCCGTAGGCGGCGGTGAGTTCCTCGTCGATCTTCTCCGCCTCGAGGGCGGCCGCGGCCAGGCGCTGCGGGTCGGCCGGTGCGGCGAACGCGGCGGTCACCGTCGTGATCCGCTCCCGGTATTCGGCCGGTGGCGGCGGCATCTGCGCCTGTGCTCCCGCCGCCGGGTCGGGCTCGGGCGCGGCCGGTGTTTCCTGCTGGGCCGGGGGTGTGTCGGTGTACTGCCAGAAGGCGGGCGAGACGGTGCCCCAGGGGGCGTAGAGGGTGTGCTCGGTGCTCATGGTGCTCCCAAGGGGGCATGCGGGCTTACTGGGGGATGATGCGGCGGACGGCGACGACGCGGGTGATGGGGCTGCTGCTGTTGCGCCAGCTGCTGTAGGTGATGATCCGCGTCTGCACGCCGGTGCGGGGGGCCTCGATGACGAGTCCGTCGCCGATGTACATCCCCACGTGTCCGGGGGAGGAGGCGGAGCCGTCCGAGCCGGGGGTGAACACGAGATCACCGGCCATCGGTGCGTCCACGCTCACGGCTTGGCCCTCTTTCACCTGCTCGTACGTGGTGCGGCTGATCGTGACTCCGGCGGCCTGGTAGGCCTGCTGGGTGAGGGAGGAGCAGTCGCACCAGTGGGCGGGGTCCGAGCCGAGCGCGTTGGTGCAGTCGCCGCCCAGGTGGTACCAGCCGCCCTTCTGGTAGAGGGCCCAGGCGACGGCAGCGCGTACCTGGGATGGTGCGTTGCGAGGGATGGAGAAGCCGGGCGGGAGGTCCACGGGACCGGTGGGTCCCGCGGGCGCGGTGTACTTTTTGGCGCCGGCCATGATGGACCGCACGTAGTCGTAGGTCTGGCCGCCCGCGAAGGAGGGCGGTGGCACGCCGTGGAAGCGTTGCACGGCGCCCCAGCCGGCGTTGTAGCCGGCCAGGGCCAGCTCGATGGGGTCGCCCGGGAAGCCGGACTTCTTCGCGTCACCGAGTAGATCGCACATGTACTTGCCCTGCGCCATGATCGCGTCCGGCGGGTCGTAGGGGGAGGCGGTGCCGTTGCCGTTGGCGTCCACCGCGTAGGCCTGCCAGGTGCTGGGGATGAACTGGGCGATGCCGTGTGCGTCGGCGCCGGAGCGGGCGTTGGGGTTGAAGTTGCTCTCGGCCTCGAGCTGGGCCGCGAGGACGGGTGCGGGCAGTCCGGGGCAGGCGCCGGCCGCCTTCTCGATCCACGGCGCGTACTGAGGCGGCACGGACCCGGCCTTCAGCCCGCCACCGATCGCCCCCGTGTTCGGATTCGCGTTCGCGACGTCGGACGTGGTGGTCTGGATGGCCACCCCCGCAATGAGGACGAAGAGCGCGGCCAGCCCCGCTCCCGTGCCGATCAGCAGCTTCCTGGCCACCCAACCCCCCTGGTTCCCCCGCCCCGCGCGGCTACGGGCGCGTGTCGTCGACGCCCATGGCCTTGTCGAGTGCGCGCCGGTGATAGCGCCACGTGCGCCCTGCCTTCAGTGACGGCAGGTGGCCCGCACGCGTCATCCGCATCACGAGCTGGTAGTCCAGCCGCAGATACTGCGCGGCTTCCTTCGCCGTGAGGACCTCAGGCAACGCAGCTAAATTGCCACTGCAATCGGACCGTCCGGTCTCCTTCTGAGTGTCACCAGCGTCCTCAGGTCCAGCGGATGCCACCGAAGGCCTCCCGTCCGGTCGGTCAACTCATGATCTGATCAGGCACGGTAGCAACTCAGAAGCGAAACCACAGCAGTCAACAGCGATCGCAGAAAGCCGTAGACAGACTCGGAAGCCACTTGCTAAACATGCCCTATGATCAACTTGTAGTGAGTATGTGGCAACAGGGCGCACTTGGGGGGCGGGTGTGCATGGCCAAGACGGGGACACAGCTGGAAAGACTCATACCGGCCACCCGGTTTTTCATGCCCGTTATGGGCGCAATCGGCGGCAGCGGCCGGTCCGTCGTCGCCGGACTCCTCGCCGAGGCCTTCGCGGCCCGCGGCGAGACCGTCCTGCTCGACCTCGCACCCCGCCTGACCTCACCCTGGCCCCGGTGGGCCGCCGTCGCGGGCGAAGGACTGGCCGCCGTGCCGCCCGACCGGCCAGCAAGCCGCAGGCAGGCACGCACAGCCGCAGCGACAGCGTCCTCGGGCACTGCCCCATGGCAGGTGATGACGGATCACCTGCCATGGCACGCCCCGCCACTGACCCTGCCGGATGCGCCCGAGGCATGGGGACAGCTCGCCGCGATCGGCGGCTGGCAGGCCATCGTTATCGACACAGCGCACCCGCTCGCCCACGACGTGATGGCCGCCCGCCACACGGGCACCCGCGGCCTCAGCGCACGCTGGTGCTCCCTGCCGTGCGCCGTGCCCGTCTTGTGCGCCGCCGCCACAGGCGACGGGATTGCCGCACTCCAGACCGCGGTGATGGCGGCCGAGGCCGACGGACTGCCCCTGACCCGCACCGTGCTGGCCCTGGTTGCCATGAGTGAGGGACGCCTCCCGGCCCCGGTGAAAGCCGGGGCCACCATGCTCCAGCCCAAGCTGGGCGCCATCGTCCAGGTGCCCTACGACGAGCGGATCCGCTCACACGGCCTCGGCGACATCGCACGCCTCAAGCCCCGCACCTTGGCAGCCGGCCGCCAGCTGGCGGAAGCCGTCCTGTCATCGGCGCACACGTCCTGGGGCGAGACGCTCCCGCATGCCGCCGTCCCTGCCGCCTACACGGAAGGAACCACCCACCGTGGTGCACCTCAAGCCGCTGGTCTACCTCGCTGACGGCGACCCGCTGACACCCAAGCAGCCCAAGAACCTGCCCGGAAACATCGGAAGCAGCACCGACACCCTGATCGGCTGGTCCCTGACCGGCGCGCTGATCGCCTGCCTGCTCGGCTTCATCTTCGGCTGCGCACTGATCGGAGTCGGCCACAACACCGAGCGACCCGACATGGCCGCCCGCGGCAAGCGCTCGGTGCTGTGGTCCCTGGTCGCCGCCGCCGGAGTCGGCACCGTCTTCGGCCTGGTCAAGGCCTTCTACAACATCGGGCAGGGCTGAGGCCCATGTCCCTCGCCTCACTCGACCAGCGCCGCCGGGCCGCGCGTCGCCGCTTGGCGGTCCTCGCTGCCGGAGTCCTCATGGCCGGCGCAGGCGCCACGGCATTCTTCGTCCTAGGCGCGGACGACTCTGACAACGGCGGCGGTCAGCGCGAGGCTGCCCCGTCTGCATCCGCGCCCGCGGCAATGCCGAGCGGCGGCTCGAACACGCTGACCCTGCTGCCCAAACCGAAAGAGGTGAAGGAAGGAGTCCCGGTCGGCTACCCGCACACCGCGGAAGGGGCCGTCTCGGCAGCCGCCCACTACGCAGACGTGACGGACCTCTTCACCCCTGACGCGGCGGAGCGCCAAGGGCGCATCATGGCCGAGCCGAACTTTCAGGGGATGATCTCCTCCTACATGCGCATGGCTGCGGAAGAGGCGAGGAAAGAGCACGGGCTTCCCGAGAATGGAGAGTCCGATATCGCCAACTTCTACGCCGGCCAGTCGCGCGCATTTTCGCTGGCCTCCGTCACACCCGACAAGGTGACGGTGTGGGTTCTTATGGATTGCACGGTCTCGGTGAAGGGGGTCAGTAGCAACAGCACTCAGGTGCGGGGGGCGGTTATGACCTGGGCAGACGGCGACTGGAAAATGAGCTTTGACACCGTGGATGGCCTTCCCGAGAAACATCCGTCATCGGCGACACCGGGTAGCCAGCAAGCTCTCGACGAGGGATGGCGCGCCCTTGCGTATGAGAAGTAGCAGACTTCAGCAGCTTGCAGCAATGGTGGCCGCGCTGATCGCTATCATGACCGCGACTCTGCCCGTGGCCTTCGCCGACCCGAAGGACCCGGCCACGCTCGCCGACTGCATCAAGGACCTCAAGGAAGGAGGTAAGCCTGCCAAGGGGGGCGCTAACAGCCCGTGCGGAAAAATTGCACGCAAAGAGTGCGGCGAAAACCCGGGCAAGTGGAAAAGTGACGAGTGCAAAGCCTACCTGGCGCTCTACACGAGGAGCCTAAAAGAAAAAAAGAAATGTGACGGTGGTTCTATCGCCCAGGCAGGTTGCGAGGCTATCGGGGCGGTCGCTGACGGTGTCAAAGGCGCAGTAGACCTGGTCAAGGACCCGGCTGGAACACTCGCCTCGGCAGCGTTTGACGCTGTGTCGGGAAAATTTGGAGATGCGGCAACGAAAATCCTCACAGACCTTACCGATGTCTTCCTGAAGGTGTCGACCATCGATCTGAACGATGATGGTCTGCTCAAGATTTACAGCGTGACGTGGGGAATATCATCGCTGGTGGCGCTTCTGCTTCTGATCTGGCAATTCGCGAAGACTGGCATAAGCGGGGAGGGTGTGGCCGCCGCGACAGCCATTGCTGGACTCGCCAAATGGGCTGTGGTGAGCATGGCGTCGTTGGCAGTGACGCAGGCTGCGCTCGGGGCTGCGGATGAGATCAGTGCTGGGATGATCTCCCAGTACAAGGGCGGGGGCGGGCAGGAGGCGTTCAAGGAGTCGATGAACCACGCCTTCGCTTTCGGCTCGATCTCGAACACTGCCCTGGTCCTGTTGCTCGCGATCATTGCGGCTTTGGTGTCGCTCATCCTGTGGGGCGAGATGCTGCTGCGTCAGGCGGCGATCCAGGTGCTGGTCTGCTGTATGCCGATCGTCTCGGCGGGCGGGATCATGGACGCGACCAAGGACTGGTTCCCCAAGGCACGCAACGCGATCATCTCGCTGATCCTCATCAAGCCCGTCATCGTGCTCATCTTCATCAGCGGGTTCACTGCCACCGGCAGCAGCAAGGACCTGAAGGGCTTCCTTGTCGGCCTGCTGACCCTCATCCTCGGCGCGGTGGCCTGGCCCACGGTCGCGAAGTTCATGACCTTCACCTCTGTCGGCTCCGGCGGCTCGCTGGCATCCGGGCTCCTCGGTGCGGCTGGTGGCACAGCGGCGAGCATGTTCGGTTACGGGGGCGGCACCCCGTCCGGGGCCGGGGCGATCGGCAACGGACGGTCCTTCACCCGGGCCATGGAGGCGCAGAACGACGGCGCGGTCGCCCAGGACGGCGCCGCGGGCCGCGCCCGGGGCGGATTCGCCGCGGGCCTGTCCGGGGGGATGGGCAAGCTGGGCATGGCCGCCATGGGGCTTCAGGTCGCCAAGGCGGGCAAGGAGATCACCGACGGCAGCATGGAGTCGATGGCCGCCCACGCCGACCTCGGCCCGGGCAAGGACATGGGCGGGCACATCAGCATCCCGCCGCGCAGCGGCGAGCCGGTCGCCGGTCCGGAGCCTGCCGTCGGCGCAAGCGGCGCGACGCCGCCTTCTCCGGCACCGGAACCGGGGGCCGCCGTGGAGGGTTCGGGCCCGCCGCCCACGGTTCCGCTTGAGAGCACCGATCCGGTGCCTGCCCCGTCGCCGCGGGGCGAAGCACCGGCTGCGGGGACCGCCCCGCCGCCCAACGAGCCGGAGATCGACATGCGGTGGCCGTCGAAGACGCAAGAGCCGGACATGCGCCGGCCCTCGGCACCGGCACCCCCGCCGCCCCCGACGCGGGCAACGGGTGAGGACGGGGGGAGAAGATGAGCCAGGACCGGCCGGCTGTCTACTCGGGCTGGCAGCCTGAGCGGCACGGCTTCATGGGCTCGATGTCCTTGACCGGCTGCGTGCTGGTCGCCGCGGCCGCTCTGGCCGTCCTCATCCCCATCTACGCCCAGGACCTCTCGGGCGAGCTGATCGGCATACCGGTGGCCGCCTTCCTGGCAGGTCTGGCCACCGTCCGCATCTACGGCATGACCGCCGACGAGTGGGCCCTGCTGGCCATCCGTCACCAGATCAACGTTGCAGGAGGCAGGGACGTGTTCCTCTCCGGGGTGTTCGCCCCCCGCCGCCGGTCCGATGACCAGCAGCCCATGGACCTGCCCGGAGTCCTGGCGAGGCTGCGGATCCTGTCCGCCCCCACCGGCGGCCAGGAGGAACTCGCGGTCATCTACGACCCGCTGGAGAACACCTACAGCGCCGTCCTCGAGATCCGCTACCCCGGGCTGGCGCTGGAGGACACGGACCAGATCAACCGCCGCGTGGCCGCCTGGGGTGCCTTCCTGCGCTCGCAGTGCGTGGAGGGCGGGCCGATCGTCCGGATCGCCGTGCACGAGCGGTCCCAGGCGGACGACGGCACCGCCCTGCAGTCGTGGACCGATGCGCACACCGACCCGGCCGCCCCGCGCGCCGCGGTCGCCGTGGTGAAGGAACTCGCCGCCCGGGGCGGCACGGTGGCCAACACCCGCGTCACCTTCCTGACCATCACGCTCTCGGCCTCCCGGGCCCGGCTGGCCATCAAGGGCGCGGGTGGCGGCCGCCTCGGCGCCTGCGCGGTCCTCATCCGTGAGATCACCGCCATGCACTCAGCCCTCGCGGCCGCCGATCTCACCGTCATCCGCCGCCTTGCCCCCCGCGAGCTTGCCCAGGTCATCCGCACCGGCTACGACCCCGACGCCGTGGCCGAGTTGGCCCTGCGCAACGGGGCCGCCGAACAGCGCACCTGGGAAGGCGTCGAGCCCGGGGTGGACCCGGAACTCGCCGGGCCTGCGGCCGCGCAGACCGCCTGGGGCACCTACCAGCACGACGGCGCGGTCTCGGTGACCTACCAGGTCCGCAGCTGGCCCGCCTCCGCCGTCTACGCCACCTGCCTGCAGTCCCTGCTGCGCCCGCGCCCGACCGCCCGCCGGTCGCTGACGCTGGCCTACGAGCCGCTCGGGCCGCGCCGGGCCCGCGCCGAGCTGTCGAAGGAACGCACCAAGCGCGACGTCGCCCGCCGCCTGCGGGCGAAGACCGGCCGCATCGAGTCGATGGACGAGCGCGCCGAGATGGCCCGCGCCATCGAGCAGGACGCGGCCCGCGCCTCCGGCCACGGCATCGTCCGTTTCACCGGCCTGGTCACCGTCACCGTCACCGACCCCGCAGAACTCGAGACCGCGTGCGCCGAACTGCAGCAGGACGGCGCCGCGGCCGGCCTGGAGCTGCGCCGCATGTGGGGCGCCCAGGACGCCGGATTCGCCGCGGCCGCGCTGCCGCTCGGGCAGGGCCTTCCCGCCCGCCGGGCGGTGATCTGACATGGCGTTCCCCCTTTTCCGCTCCCGTGAGAAGGACGACGACACCGCGCTGCCGTCCCAGCGCTTCGAGCATCTCCTCGGCGACGGCCGCCCGCGCCCGACGGCCCCGCCGAAGCCGAAGAAGAAGGCCCGCGAGGGCATCGGGTCCGTCCCGCCCCGGCGCGGCGTGAACGCCGCCTGCGCCGGCCGGGCCGCAAGCGAGGCCATGCCGGAAGTGCACCGCGCAGACACCTCCCAGGTGTCCGGCCTGTATCCGTTCCTGCACGCGAGCAGCCTGCCGCCGGTCGGCGCCTACATGGGCTGGAACGTCCTGTCGATGCGGGCGTTCTCCGCGCACCCCAGCGTGTGGGTGGCCGAAGGGCTGGTCACCAACCCCAACGTCATGATCACGGGGATCCCGGGCAGCGGGAAGTCGGCACACATCAAGGCCCTGGCCCTGAGGCTGATGGCCTTCGGCACCCACACCCTCATCGCCGGGGACGTCAAGGGCGAGTACGGCGAGATGTGCCGCTACCTCGGCTACGAGCCCCTCCTCCTTGGCCCCGGGATGAAAGGCCGCCTCAACCCGCTGGATGCCGGCCCGCTCGGGCAGGGACTGGAGAAGGTCACCGATCGCGGTGAACTGCTGACCCGGCTCACCGAGATCCACCGCCGCCGCCTGTCACTGCTCAAAGCCCTGCTCGAACTCCAACTGCGCCGCACACTCCTGGCGGAGGAGGAAGAGGCGGTCTCCGCCGCGATCCGCGAAGTCACCGGCGAACTCGCCGGGAACACGAAGCTCACGCCACCGACCCTGCCGGCCGTCCACGCCGCGCTGAAGGACCCGACCAAGGAAATGGCGTACGAGCTGCGGGTCCGCGACGAGGACATCCAGACCACCCGCGAGCTGACCCGCTCCATCCGGGCCGCCCTCGGCGCCATGGTCAACGGACACCTCGGCGGCCTCTTCGACGCCGAGACCAGCTCGGAACTCGACTTCTCCGCGCCGATCCAGTGCGTGGACATCTCCCGCATGAAGACCTATGGGGACGACATCGTCTCGATGATCCTCACCTGTGTCAGCTCCTGGGCACAGGCCGCGATCGACACCCCCGGGCCACCCCGGCTGGTGGTCCGGGACGAGCTGTGGCGGGCCATGCGCTCCGGCGGCTCCTCCATGGTCCGAAAGATCGACTCCGACCTGCGGCTCTCCCGCGCCGACGGCACCATCCAGGTCCTCGCCACCCACCGCCTCACCGACTTCGAGTCGGTGGGCGCCGCGGACTCCGAGGCCGTCGCCATCGCCAAGGACATGATCAGCAGCTGCGAGACCCGCATCCAGCTCGCCCAGGACTCCCGCCCCCTGCAAGCGATCCAGGAAGCAGTCGGACTCACCGACGCCGAGTACGACCTCATCAGCTCCTGGGGCAAGGCCCATGCCGGCCGCGCCCTGTGGAAGGTCGGCAAAGCCGGCAGCCACCCCGTCCAGCTCCACCTGACCGCGCTGGAGAAGCAGCTGTTCCATACCGACGAGCGGATGACGGTATGAGCCAGGGAGGGAAGCCGGCCGGCAGCGGGGGACTGCTGGCACCGAGCCTGCTGCTCGCCGGCATCGGCGCCGCAGCCTGCACCCTGGTCACCGGTCCCGCGGCTGCGCTGCTGGCCGGCCGCGGCTGGCCCAGGTGGGTGCATGACGACCCGGCGACCACGGTGGTGACGGCCATCGTCCGGGGCCCGGGATCTGCCTACTCGCCGGCTCCGCCGACCTGGCTTTTCTGGACTCTGACAGCCCTGCTCCTCACCGGAATCGGCGCTGCTGCCCTGTACATGCTGCGCCGTCGCGGCAAGAAGCCCACCGGGCTGGCGGGGCGGCGTGAGCTGGCCGGAATGTTGCCCAAGGGCGCAGCGGAACGCGCCCGGCAGCTACGGCCGGCGCTGGCCGGGGTGAAGCGCCTGGACCCCGACGACACCGGCAACCTCCTGGGCAACCTGGAACCGAACGGCCCGGAGCTGCGCTCGTCCTTCGAGGACGTCGAACTCGACCTGATGGCCCCCCGGGCCGGCAAGTCGACGGGCATCGCCGTACCCCGTGTCCTGCGGGCACGGGGGTCCGTGCTGCTCACGTCGAACAAGGCGGACGTCTACAGCGTCACCAAGGCCGAGCGGGCTCGTGTCGGCACGGTATGGACGTTCGACCCGCAGGGCATCGCGCACACCCCGCGCGAGATGTGGTGGGACATGCTCGCCGACGCCACCACGATCGAGGGGGCCCGCCGTCTGGCCGGGCACTTCGTGGGGGCGGTCAACGACGACGCGTCCAAGCGGGACTTCTGGATCTCCGCAGCGCAGAACACGCTCACCGCGCTGTTCCACGCCGCGAACCGCGGGAAGCGCCAGGTGACGGACGTGCTGGCCTGGCTGGCCGATCCCGCGGACCGTACGCCCGTCGATCTGTTGCGCGATGCCGGCATGGCGGCCCTCGCCGAGCAGCTGCAGGGCACCATCAGGGGTGCGGTCGAAACACGCGACGGCATCTACGAGACCGCGCGCCAGTGCGTGGCCTGCCTCCTGGACCCGGAGATCGCCGCCTGGGTGACCCCCGACCCCCGCCTCCCCCAGTTCCGGCCCGAGCTGCACGCGCTGAGCCAGGACACGCTCTACCTCCTGTCGAAGGACGGCGGCGGCTCGGCCGCGGGTGTCATCGCCGCAGCGGCCGACTCCGTCCTGCGCGCCGGAGTCCAGGCAGCCGAGCGGATGGGCGGGCGCCTCGATCCCCCCATGACCGCCGTGCTGGACGAGGCCGCGAACGTCTGCAGGATTTCGGACTTGCCCGACCTCTACTCGCACTTCGGCTCGCGCGGCATCAATGTCGTGACCCTGCTGCAGAGTTACCGGCAGGGCAGTCGCGTGTGGGGCGAGGCCGGCATGGACGCGCTGTGGGGTGCCGCCACGGTCAAACTCCTCGGCGCGGGACTGGACGACGCTGACTTCATCGAAAAGATCTCCCGGCTCGTCGGAGAGCACGACGTCACCACGGTGAGCTATTCGACGAGCGGCAGCACGCCCTCCCGTTCCACCTCCTACCGGCTCCAGCGGGTGATGCCGGCAGACCGCATCCGCGCCCTGCCCAAGGGCACCGCACTCCTCCTCGCCACCGGCGTGAAGCCCGCCCTCATCAGGCTGCGCCCCTGGTACAAGGAACCGGGAGCCGACCGCATCCAGGCAGCCGCCCAGGTCGAGGTCAAAGCCATCACCGCACGTGCCGCAGGGGGGATGTTCCAGAAATGAACGGACTCGCCACAGAGACGGAGCGCCCTGTCGCGCCCTTCATCCTCTGCCTGGACGGCGAGGACCAGCGGGCGGCGATGCAAGGCCTCTCCTCTTGGGTGAGCGGACTTCTCCTTCCCGTATACGGCAGGGAGGTCACCTCCCGCGCGCCATGGTGCCCCCAGTGGTGGGAGCACCTGGAGGCGGTCGCCCAATTGCACGCGCTGTGGCTGGCCTGGCAGGAACTCACCGGTCCGACCGGAGGGCTGACCGGCCCGGCGATGTGGCACCGGGATTTCCTGGCGCCGGTGATGCAGACGCTTCGCGACCCCGACGGACCGTTCGCGGGATGCCGGGCGGGTGGGCACAGGCTGAAGGAAACGCCTGTGGTGGCGGATTTTTCCGCCTGACGGCCGTTGATCACCAATCTGACGGTCAGTCAATTGGACTTTTTTGTTGAGGGGATGCACGTATGAATGAACAGATGGATTTGGCGGACGCGTACGAACGCCTCTATTCGGCTTCGGCGCAAATGCTGTGGGCGCAGCAGGGCCCCACCTGGCGACGGGAAGGCGATTCCGAATGGACATGGCCAGCGCCTCGGCGGGCCGCGTGGCAGACGCTGGAGCAAGTGCTGCTGGACGCCGAAGCGGCCTTGGGAACGCCCCAGCCGGGCGAGGCTTCCGACCCCGCGCGGCACGTGATCTCTCGACGCGGCCCGGGAGACCGCCCGCTGACCTTCGACGAGGCGGTGCAGGACTGGAAGCAGCGGCTCGACGCCGACCCGGGATTCCTTGTGGAGCGCCGGGAGCCGTACCCGGACTACTACATGGAGCCCGGCTCCTGTGTGATCGTCCCCTCTTCGCCGTATTTCGCGATGATCGGCATCTTCCCGGAGCTGTTCCACCGGCTGGCTCCGGGACGGCCGGCGGTGACCATCGGTTCCGGGGCCGCGGACCTTGGCGTCGTGGCGCACGAGGCCGCGGACGCCCTCCGTGCGCCGCTGGGCATCACCACGCCCACGTCGCACCCGGGGAGCGCTCCCTGGATCTCTCCCGTTTCCCGCCCGGTGTCGGACCTGCCCGATCTCCCCGAGCGCTTCGAGGCCCTGCGCCGCGCGGCGTGGTACGCGGCGGAAGCGATGCCGTCCCCGGAGGAGTTGAAGGGGACGCTGGACTTTTCGGTCCAGATGGACGCGGCCGTGGCGGCCACCGATATCCAGCTGATGCTGACCGGCCACCCGGCACCCGCGTGGCGCGAGGAGTACGAGCAGATTGATCCGGCGCGGCACGGGGTCGTGGGGCTCGTATCCGGTGAGGCCGGGGAGGGACGCCCGGTGCCTTTCGAAGAAGACGCCGCCGACTGGCGTGAGCTGAATGCCCAGGGCTCCCTCCCGTGGACGCCGAAGGAATACCAGCGGCAGTACTACCCGGACCGGGGCGAGATTGAGAACGTGGTGATCTCGGCCACCCGCGCCCTGGTCTTCGCCGAGATCCTCGACGAATTCGCGGCACGCCTGACGCCAGGACGGGATGCGGGGCTCATCCACTACAGCGCCTATGAACTCGGCCAGTTCCTCATCTGGGGAATCGGTCGTGAGCTGCGTGCCCACTCCGGATTCTGATGGGAGGGCGGCACATGGCAGACAAGCGTTACCGCATTCTCGTCGTCTCCGACATCAGCGGCATGGGCGGCGGCGGCATACCGGTGTTCAATCAGCACATCACCGAGGCGCTCGCGAAAGAGCACGACGTGACGCTGTTCACCGCCGACCCCGACACGCAGCCCCACAAGGGTGCGCGGATGGCCTCCACTCCGCCGATACCGGAGGGCGTGGAGGACCGCGTGTGGATGGAGTTCCAGGCCACCCTGGATCCCCGCACCCATGGCCTCCCCGATCCGCAGGAACGACCCTTCGACCTGATCGTCGGGCACTCCCGTTTCTCCGGACCGGCCGCAGCCGAGTTACGAGACCGCTGGTATCCGGACGCGAGGGTCGCGCACTTCCTGCACACCAGCCCGGAACGGCTCGCCGAGGTCAAGTACGCTCACGACCCGGAACGCTCACAGACCAAGGCTGCTCGGGACTCCCGGATCGAGCGTGAGGTGATGGACCGGGCAGACGTGGTCGTGGGCGTTGGCCCGCTGCTGACGACCGAAGCCGAGCGACTGTCCTCGATGGGACAGCACGTGCCCGACTCACACCAGCTCATCCCTGGCGTGAAGATCGAGGAGCAGGCGCAGCGTGGGCCGCACGAGGGTCGCCTCAACCTCCTGGTTATGGGCCGGACGGACGACCCGCTGAAGGGTGTCGACGATGCGTTGCGCGCCGTGAAGTTGCTGAACAAGACCGGCATCGACGTTCACCTCACTGTACGTGGCGCCGATCCGAAGAAGCTCGACAAAGCAGCGAAAGAAGCCGAACGGCTGGCCGGGAAGGGAAATTTCACGATCAAGCCGTTCACCAAGGACAGCGACGAGCTGAAGAACGACATCATCAGCGCTGATGCCGTCATCATGCCGTCCAAGCACGAGGGCTTCGGCCTGGTGGCCACCGAGGCGGCAGGGCATGGCGTGCCCATCCTCGTCAACCAGGAGAGCGGCGCCGCACAGTTCCTCGGGGACAAGGAGCGTATTGACCCCAGGGTCGGCCGGCCCTGCATCGTCCCTGAGCCCGACGATCCGCAAGAACGCCCCATGTCCTGGGCCAAGGCCATAGGCCAGCTCAAGGCCGACCTCCCCCAGCGCCGCGAGAACGCCAAGGAACTCCGCCAGGCGCTCAAGGCGTACTCCTGGGACCACGCGAGCAAGGCCCTGGTCGAGGCGTCCATGAAGGCCACGCCCCTGTCGCAGCAGAAGCCGCTCGCGCAGGGCCAGGCACAGCGGAAAGCGACCGTGCAGGGTCCCGACGGCAAGCTGCTGGCCAGCGGCCCGGCCTCGCAGCCCGGTGCACCGCCCGGCCCATGGAGCACCATCGCTCAGGCTGCTCGTCTGACCTCCCCAGGAGTGCGTCCCCCCGGAGCCCAGCCCCAGGCGCCTCGCCCCGCACAGGCTCCCGCCCCGGCGGCCCGCCCCTTCCATCTGCCGCAGACCCGCCCGGGCCAGGGCAGAAATCCGAGCCGTTAGGCAGGCAGGGCGTGCGTGCCCGGCGAAGTTCGAGGGCTCTTGGTGCCGGGCACGCACGCTGCCTGCATCCCTGCCCGCCCGCCTACATCCAGATCGTCGACGTCGCCACGACCCGTGCCTTCTTCGGCTGGTCCGGGTTGCCGTAACGGATCTCGAAGCGCGGGTGGGAGCGCGTGAAGTCGCTGTCGATCAGGCGGACCTGGCGCGGGTCCTTGACGGTGCGCACCGCTATGTCCGTGTCGAGGAAGAAGCCGAACTCGCCCGTCGCGGGCGCGTACGCGAAGAACTCGCCGCCCGTGTAGTGGCGCTTGGCCACCGCGTCCGTCAGGACCAGCGACCAGTAGCCCACGCAGTGGCCCGCGGGGCACATGAACTGGTACTCGGCGCGCAGGCCGTCCAGGTCCATCAGGCGGAAGGGGTTGTCGTCGGCGGGGGACGTGACGACGCCCTGCGCGCGGGTCGGGGCGGCGTCCACGGCGGACGCGCTCTGCGCGAGGGGCAGGCTCAGGGCCGCGGTCGCCACGGCCGCCGTGAGGGCGCGGAACGCAATGCGGAATGCCACGTCTCGTCTCCAGTCCTGTGAGTGATCGACTCGATGCGAGAGGTGATCATTGCTGTGGTCCGCGCCCTCGGCAATGCCGGGCTGATCAATCCGGCCAATCGTGCATAGGGCCGATATCCGGCCACGAGCGGGCCCGAGTCGGCCCGCTCGTACAGGGTCAGATCACGTCGGGGAGGATGCCCTCGACGGGGTTTCCGAGATTGACGATCTGGTTGCCGAAGGCGCCGGCGGTCACGGCGCCGTCGACCAGGCCGGTGACGGTGCCGCCCAGGACGTCGGCGGTGACGTCCGCCTGCGCCGGGGTCGCCGACACCGCGCTGACCAGGCCCAGCAGGGCCGTTGCCGCCGTCGTGGCCAGGATGCGCTGGAAGGTGCGCTTCGTGCACTTCGTGCGCTTCAATGCGGGCTCCTCGCTGCACGGGGGTGGACTCGCAGCGTCAGCTACCACCCCCGCACACCGCGCATGCCCGCCGTGCGCGCATGCGCCGCACCGCGGCACCACGCGCCCCGGCGTGCCCGGAGACGGCCGGTGGGCGGGGGCCGCACCGCAGTGCACCCCCCGCCCACCGGTGTCCGCAACGGCTACTTCACGACCGTTACTTCACGACCGTGATGCGGTCCGCCTTCGGCGGCGCCATCGGCGCGGTCTTGCTGGAGTGCGCCTGCAGGTAGGCCACGAGAACGTCCAGGTCGGCCGGGCCGACGCGCTTGTTCGTGCCTTCCTTGAAGGCCGGGAAGCCGTCGCCGCCGCCCATCATGAACTCGTTCGCCGTGACGCGGTACGTCTTGGCCGGGTCGATGGGGGTGCCGTTCAGCTTCACCGAGGACGTGACGACGCGGTCCGCGCCCTTCTTCGTCATGTCGAGCGTGTAGGTCAGGCCCTTGCTGATCTGGAGGATCTTCGGGTCGGCCTCGTTCGGGCCGCTGACCTGCTGCCGGAGGACGGACAGCACCTGGGCGCCCGTCATGTCCTTGATCTGCATGAGGTTCTGGAAGGGCTGCACGGTGAACGCCTCGCCGTACGTCACCACGCCGTCGCCCTCACTGCCCGACGCCTTGTAGGCGAGGTCCGAGCGGATGCCGCCGGGGTTCATGAAGGCGATCTGGGCGCCGCCCTTGTCCGCCGGGGACAGGGCCTCCAGCTGGGCGTCGGTGATGACGTCGCCCAGCGGCTGCTCGTACGTCTCGGCGCCGCGGCCGTTGATGTCGGCCGTGATGTAGCCGACCGGCCTGTTGGCGACCGGGGCGGCCTTGGTCTTCCAGTGGTCGATGAGCTTGGTCATGTCCGCGGCCTTGGGCTGGTTGCGGTCGACCACGTGGTTCTTGGCGTGCGGGGCCTTGACGGCCGTCCGGACGATGTCCTTCGTGCGACGGTCGTACGTCAGCGTGGTGTCCGTGTACAGCCGGCCGAAGGAGGCCGCCGAGGTGACCGTGCGCGGGGCGCCGGACGGGTCCGGGATGGTGCAGGCGTACGCCTGGTGGGTGTGGCCGGTGATCAGGGCGTCGACCTTCGGCGTGGTCTTCTTGGCGATGTCGACGATGGCACCGGAGATGCCCGCGCCCGCGCCCGGCGTGTCGCAGTCGTAGTTGTACGCGTTGGAGGCGGGCATGCCGCCCTCGTGGATGAGCGCGACGATCGACTTCACGCCCTGGCGGTCCAGTTCCTTGGCGTACTTGTTGATCGTCTCGACCTCGTCGGCGAACTTCAGGCCCTTGACGCCCTCGGCGGTGACGACGTTCGGCGTGTCCTTCGTCGTGACGCCGATGAATCCGATCTTGACGCCCTTGTGCTCCCAGATCGTGTAGGGCTTGAGGATCGGCTTGCCGGTCTTCTCGTCGAGGACGTTCGCCGCGAGGTAGGGGAACTGCGCGCCCTTGAAGGTCTTGCCCTGCTCGAAGCAGCCTTCCTTGGGGTGGCAGCCGCCCTTCTGCATGCGCGTCAGCTCGGCGCGGCCCTCGTCGAACTCGTGGTTGCCCACGGAGGTGACGTCCAGCTTGAGCTTGTTGAGCGCCTCGATGGTCGGCTCGTCGTGGAAGAGACCGGACATCAGCGGGCTGGCGCCGATCATGTCGCCGGCCGCGGCCGTGATCGAGTACTCGTGGCCCTTGCGCGCCGTGCGCAGGGAGTTGGCCAGGTACTCCATGCCGCCCGCGGGTATGACCTTCTTCGTGCCGTCGGCCTGAGCCTCCGTCACGGTGCCCGAGGAGCCCTGCGGGGGCTCGAGGTTGCCGTGCAGGTCGTTGAAGGAGAGCAGCTGGACGTCCACGGTGCGGCCGTGGCCCTTGCCGTGACCGCGGTCGTTGGCCCCGGCGGGGGCGGCCGTGGCGGAGAGGGCGCCGGTCGTGGCGGCCAGGACGGCCGCGGTGGCGGTCAGCCGTCTGAGGGCGAGGCGCTTGCGAGGCGGCTTCGCGGGCATGTGGGTTCCCCTTATTGGTTCATGGTGAAAGTGCTGGGGGACTTTCAGGTCGGGCGCAGCATACGGTCGACGCGCGTAGCCCGGCAGGAGGGGTCGGGTAACGGATGAGTGACTTGTGTGCCGTGACCCGCCGTGCGCCCGACGTAGGCTCGGGCCCATGAGCGACGAGTTGAGTGACGTGAGCGGCCAGCGGCGGATCGAGGTGCTCGAGGAGCTGTCCCCCGAGCAGGTGCGCGACGTGCTGCGGCTGATCGGGGAGGCGGCCGAGGCGGACGGGCAGCCGGCCGTGTCGGAGCAGGGTCGCCTGCAGCTCAAGGGGCGGCGCGCGGGCGTGCGGCACGTCCTGCTGCGCGATGTGAACAAGGAGTTCGTGGGCTACGGGCAGCTGGAGGCGAACGACCCGGTGGAGGCGCCCGCGGCCGAGTTCGTGGTGCACCCGGGCCACCGGGGGCGCGGGCACGGCCGGGTGCTGGGGACCGCCCTGCTGAACGAGTCGGGCAAGCGGCTGCGCGTCTGGGCGCACGGCGGCCACGCGGCGGCCCGGCACCTCGCACAGGTGCTGGGGATGAGCCTGTTCCGCGAGCTGCGGCAGATGCGCCGGCCGCTCCAGGGCCTGGAGCTGGCCGAGCCCGTCCTGCCCGAGGGTGTGACCGTACGGACCTTCCGGCCGGGTGAGGACGATGCGGCGTGGCTGGCGGTGAACGCGGAGTCCTTCGCGCACCACCCCGAACAGGGCTCGCTGACCCAGCGGGACCTGGACGACCGCAAGGCGGAGGCCTGGTTCGACCCGAAGGGCTTCTTCCTCGCGGAGCGGGCCGGGGAGATCGTCGGCTTCCACTGGACGAAGGTCCACGCCGACGAGGGCCTCGGCGAGGTGTACGTGCTGGGCGTGCGGCCCGGGGCGCAGGGCGGCGGGCTCGGCAAGGCGCTGACGGCGATCGGCCTGCGCCACCTGGCGGCCCAGGGGCTGCCCACGGCGATGCTCTACGTGGACGCGGACAACGTCCCGGCGGTCGCGGTGTACGAGCGGCTGGGGTTCCGTACGCACGAGACGGACCTGATGTACCGGACGGAGAGCTGAGGCCGGTCCGCTGTGGATTCGGCCTGTTTGTTTGACAGAGGCCGATCACTTCCATCACCCTTTCACTAGTCAAGTAGTGAAAGGGTGATGCGCGTGGTCGAGTTCCGCATCGACCGGCGCAGCGGAGTCGCCACCTATCTCCAGATCGTCCAGCAGGTGAAGCAGGCGCTCCGGCTCGGCCTGCTGACCCCCGGCGACAAGCTGCCCACGGCGAAGGAAGTCGTCGCGGCCACGGCCATCAACCCCAATACCGTCCTGAAGGCCTACCGCGAGCTGGACCGCGAGGGCCTGGTCGAGGCGCGCCCCGGGCTGGGGACCTTCGTGCGGCGGTCGCTGGCGCGACCGGGTGCCGCCGCCGATTCGCCGCTGCGCGCCGAGCTGGCCGACTGGATGGAGCGCGCCCACGCGGCCGGGCTCGACCGGGAGGACGTGGCCGCGCTGGTCACGTCCGTGCTGGACGAGGCCTTCGGGGACCCCGCGCGGGACGGACACCACGTGGACAAGGGGACCGCATGACCGACCTGACGTATCTCCCCGACCGGACCGCCGTCGAGGCGGTCGGCCTGGGGCTCCGGTACCGGCGGCGCTGGGCGCTGCGCGACTGCTCCTTCCGGCTGCCCGCCGGCCGGGTCTGCGCGCTCGTCGGGCCCAACGGCGCCGGCAAGTCCACCCTGCTGGCGCTGGCCGCCGGGCTGCGGCGGCCCTCCTCGGGCACCCTGAACGTCCTCGGCGGCGGACCGGCCGACCGGGACGTCCGCCCCCGCGTGGCCTACGTCGCCCAGGACAAGCCGCTCTACCCGCACTTCAGCGTCGCCGACACGCTGCTCATGGGCGCCCGGCTGAACCCCGGCTGGGACCGGGCCGCCGCCCGGCGGATCCTCGACGGCGCGGGCATCGCGCCCGACGCCCGCATCGGCTCCCTGTCCGGCGGCCAGCGGACCCGCGTGGCCCTGGCCCTCGCCTTCGGCAAGCGCCCCGAACTGCTGCTGCTGGACGAGCCGATGGGCGACCTCGACCCGGTCGTGCGCCACACGATGACGGCCGCCCTGATGACCGAGGCCGCCGAGCACGCCACCACGGTCGTCATGGCCTCGCACGTCCTCGCCGAGCTGGAGGGCGTCTGCGACTACCTGCTGCTCGTCGCCGGCGGCCGGGTGCGCCTCGCGGGCGAGGTGGAGGACCTGATCTCCGCGCACCGGCTGGTCATGGGCCGGTACGAGGACGTCGGCACGCCCCGGGAGTTCTCCGCCCACACCATCGTGGAGGCACGGACGACGGGCCGTCAGCTCACCGCGCTCATACGCCCCGACGGCGAGATCGGCGGCCGCTGGGAGGTCTCCGAGCCCTCCCTGGAGGAGCTGGTCCTCGCCCACCTCCGGGAGCCGGGGGCGCCGGTGCTGCTCACCCCGGGCGCCGAGCCGCGGCCGGACGCGCGCCCGCGCATGGCGGGGGTGGCGGCATGACGATCACGGCACCGGTGATGGCCGACGAGGAAACGCTTCTGCGGCGGCGGGCGGCGCGAAGCCGCAGCGGCCCGCTCGGCCTGGTCCAGGTGGTGCTGCGACAGCACCGGGCCGCCGCGCTGACCACCCTGGGCGTGCTGTTCGCGCTCTGCGCGGCCGTCGTGTGGCTGCGCTTCGGGATCGAGGGCTTCTGGGCCGGGCGCACGGCGGACCACTGCGGCGCGTACGCCCGCTGCGAGCCCGCCGGCGACGCCCTCGGCAGCTTCTACGACGCGTACGGCGACCCCCTGCACTACGTCGGCCGCTTCATCGAGCTGCTGCCGCTGCTGACCGGCCTGTTCGTGGCCGGGCCGATGATCGCGCGGGAGCTGGAGAGCGGGACGTACAAGCTGGCGTGGACGCAGTCCGTCACGCCGCTGCGGTGGCTCGCGGTCAAGCTCGCGGTGCCCGCGGTGGCGGTGCTCGCCGGCTTCTCGCTGCTGTCGGCGCTCCACACCTGGGCGTGGCGGGCGCAGCCGGTGGGGGAGCTGCCCGGGCAGTGGTGGTTCCGCGTCTTCGACACGCTCGGGCCCGCGCCCGTCGCCCACTCCCTGCTGGCGCTCGCGCTGGGGGCGCTGGCCGGCGTGCTGATCAGGCGCACGGTCCCGGCGATGGCGGCCGCGCTGGTCGGCTACCTGGCGCTGGCGGCGCAGCTGGAGTCGCTGCGGATGTGGCTGATCACCCCGGCCACGAGTCTGTCGGCCCGGATGCCGGGGCTGATCACGGACGATGCGGACTGGATCGTCGAGCGCGGCCTGATCACGGAGACGGGCGGCCGGATCCCGGAGCCGGGGTGCGGGGTGGGGGTGTCGCCGGCGGAGTGCGTGGAGCAGCACCACGCCACCGGCTGGTACGTGGACTACCACCCGGCGTCGCACCTGTGGCCGATGCAGTGGGCGGAGGCGGGGCTGGCGATCGGGGCGGCGGTGCTGGTGGCGGGGGCGGCGGCGTGGGTGCTGCGGCGGAGCCATCCGTAAAGGGGGCTTTTCCCCACCCCGCCCCTTCCCGGCTGTATCGATGTGCGGCTCCGCCGCGTGGGGGGCTGCGCCCCAGACCCCGGACCGCGCTGCGCGCGCCGCGCGGCGGAGCCGCACATCGAGCACAGCCTCAAACGCCGGACGGGCTGGAAAATCCAGCCCGTCTGGGGGCACCTCCTGGGGGCACCCCCAGCGGTAGCTGGGGGAGGTAGCTGGGGGAGTTTGAGGACCGGGGGTCCGGGGGCGGAGCCCCCGAGCCTTGCCCCCGCGCGAAGCGCGAGGGGCCCGGAGGGCGGGGCGGAGCCCCGGGTTTCGCCCCTGCGCGCAGCGCTAGGGGCCCGGGGGCAGGGGGCGTAGCCCCCGTTCCCACCCCCCGGGGGTCCGGGGGCTTGCCCCCGGTTACGGGAAGGGGCGGGGTGGGGGAAACAGACCCAGGACCTCCACCAGCGCGTCCACCAACCCCCTGTCCCGCTCCTGCGTGAGCCGCCCTCGCGCCTCCCCCGGCGCCAGCCACACCAGCCGGTCCACCTCCCGATTGGGCTCGAAGGAGCCCCCACGCGCCTCCGCCGCCCAGTACCGCACCTCCTTCGGCCGCCCAGCGGCCACGTACCGCGCCGTCGGCAGCGCCGCGCCCAGTTCGCAGTGCTGGCCCGTCTCCTCCAGCACCTCCCGCACCGCCCCCGCCCGCGCGCTCTCCCCCCGCTTGAGCTTGCCTTTCGGCAGCGACCAATCGTCATATTTCGGTCGATGGACCAGCGCGATCTCGACTTCCTCGCCCCCGCCGGCCCGGCGCCACAGCACGCACCCCGCCGCCAGCACCGTCCCGCCGTTCCCGGTCGTCACGCCGCCGCCTCCGACAGCCGCTGCCACAGCCGGCCGAAGGTGTAGCGCGCTGCTTCCACCTCGTGCCGCTGGTCGGCGTGCAGCACGCCGAGCGCGTACGCCGTCGCCGGGGCGATCCGGGGGGTGCGGGCGGCGGAGGCGGCCGCGGAGGCGGCCTCCGCGGCGTCGCGGTGGCGGTCCAGGGCCTGACCGGCGCCCAGCAGCCGTACCGACAGCGAGGGTTCGGCCTCGGCCTGCTCGTACTCGTCCAGCACTTCCTGCGCGTACCGCCGCAGCCGCACCAGGCGCCGCACCTGGTGCCAGGGCGCGTCCTGGCGCGCCTCCGCGGGCGGGGCGTCCGCGCTCGGCGTGGCCGCCAGGCCGTGCGCCAGCGCCTCGGCGTTGTACGGCAGCCCGGCCACCGACAGCGGCAGCGCCTCCACGGCCTCCGCGAGGCGCCGGTGGGTCTGGTCCGCCAGGCGTGGCAGCGCGTCCCGGGCGAGCAGGTCGTACGCCGCCGGGTCCAGCGGCGCCTCGGAGGCCAGCAGGGCCACCGAGTCCGCGACCGCGTGGAAGCGGGCCGAGCCCAGCGCCTGGAGCGCCGCCGAGTGGGCGCGGGTGCGCGCGAGGGTCAGCCGCCGGTCGAGCAGCGCCCCGGCCCGGGCCGCCCCCACGGTCAGCCCCGTGCCCACCGCGTCCCCGGCGGGCTCCGCCACCCCGGACAGCCGGTGCAGCGCCCCGCGCAGCCGCGCCAGCCGCGCCGCACAGGCGTGTTCGCACCCGAGCACGTCGGACAGCCAGGCCAGCTCGGTGCGCAGCTGGTCCGTCCACGCCGCGTCGGTCAGCGGCCGGTACACGTGCAGCGTCCCGGCGATCCGCCGCGCGGAGCGGCGCAGCAGCCGGACGGCCTCGCCCGCGTCCTCGGCGTCGGAGCCGCTCTCCCCGTGCAGCCGCAGGCTGCGCAGGAACTCGGTGGCCTGGGCCTGGAGATAGGCCGCGAGGACGGCCCCCGCGGTCAGGGTGTCCAGGGTGTCCAGGGCCCCGGCCCCGGCCGATGGCGGCACGGCGGTCCCCGCCCCGGACCGTTTCGTCGTCGTCACTTCTTCCTGCCCCCCGGGTGGTGCCGATGCCGTGACCGTAACCGGCGGGTCATGCGGTCGCTGAGCCACGCCGGCGCCTCCGGGCGTCAATGAGCATCTCCTGTACGTTCCGCAGCGGTTGGCCGTCGGCGTCGGTGGCGTGGCGGGTCCAGTTGCCGTCGGGGCCCAGGTGCCAGGAGGCGGTGCGGTCGGAGACGCCCAGCTCCATCAGCCTGCTGAGCGAGGCGCGGTGGCCCGGGTCGGCGACCCGCACCAGCGTCTCGATGCGCCGGTCGAGGTTGCGGTGCATCATGTCTGCGCTGCCGAGCCATACTTCGGGCTCGCCGCCGTTCCCGAACGCGAAGACGCGTGAGTGCTCCAGGAAGCGTCCGAGGACGCTGCGCACCCGGATGTTCTCCGAGAGCCCCAGCACCCCGGGCCGCAGCGCGCAGATGCCGCGCACCCAGATGTCCACCGGCACCCCGGCGCGCGACGCGCGGTACAGGGCGTCGATGACGGCCTCGTCCACCATCGAGTTGACCTTGATGCGGACGTACGCGGGCCGCCCGGAGCTGTGGTGCGCGATCTCCTTGGAGATCCGCGAGACCAGCCCGTCGCGCAGCGACCTGGGGGCGACCAGCAGCCGCCGGTAGGTCTCGCGGCGCGAGTAGCCGGACAGGCGGTTGAAGAGGTCGGAGAGGTCGGCGCCGACCTGCGGGTCGGCGGTCAGCAGGCCGAAGTCCTCGTAGAGGCGGGCCGTCTTCGGGTGGTAGTTGCCGGTGCCCACGTGCGAGTAGCGGCGCAGCGTGTCGCCCTCCTGGCGGACCACCAGCGACAGCTTGCAGTGCGTCTTGAGCCCGACCAGCCCGTACACGACGTGGCAGCCGGCCTCCTCCAGCTTCCGCGCCCACTTGATGTTGGCCTGCTCGTCGAAGCGCGCCTTGATCTCGACCAGGACGAGCACCTGCTTGCCGGACTCGGCGGCGTCTATCAGCGCGTCCACGATCGGGGAGTCGCCGGACTGCGTGCGGTACAGGGTCTGCTTGATGGCCAGGACGTCGGGGTCGGCGGCGGCCTGCTCCAGGAACGCCTGGACGGAGGTGGAGAAGGAGTCGTACGGGTGGTGCAGGAGGACGTCCCGCTCCCGCAGCGCCGCGAAGATGTCGGGCGCGGACGCGGACTCCACCTCGGCGAGGTCGCGGTGGGTGCCCGCCACGAACTTGGGGAACTTCAGCTCGGGCCGGTCCAGGTCCGCGATGGTGAACAGCGCGGTGAGGTCGAGCGGGCCGGGCAGCGGGTAGACCTCGGCGCCGGAGATCTTCAGCTCGCGGACCAGCAGGTCGAGGACGTACGGGTCGATGGTCTCCTCGACCTCCAGGCGCACGGGCGGGCCGAAGCGGCGCCGCATGAGTTCCTTCTCCAGCGCCTGGAGGAGGTTCTCCGCGTCGTCCTCCTCGACCTCCAGGTCCTCGTTGCGCGTCACCCGGAACATGTGGTGCGCGAGCACCTCCATGCCGGGGAACAGCTCCTCGAGGTGGGCCGCGATGACGTCCTCCACGGGGACGTACCGCTGCGGGGACGCCTCCAGGAAGCGGGGCAGCAGCTGCGGCACCTTCACACGTGCGAAGTGATCGTGCCCGCTGACGGGGTTGCGCACGACGACGGCCAGGTTGAGCGACAGCCCGGAGATGTACGGGAAGGGGTGCGCGGGGTCGACGGCCAGCGGGGTCAGCACCGGGAAGATCTTCTGCCGGAAGAGCGTGAAGAGGCGGCCCTGCTCCTTGTCGGTCAGCTCGGGCCAGCGGATCAGGTGGATGCCCTCCTCGGCCAGCGCGGGGGCGACGTCCTGCTGGTAGCAGGCGGCGTGCCGGGCCATGAGCTCGCGGGAGCGGGTCCAGATCAGCTCCAGCACCTCGCGGGGCTGGAGCCCGGAGGCGGAGCGGGTGGCCACGCCGGTGGCGATGCGGCGCTTCAGGCCGGCGACGCGGACCATGAAGAACTCGTCGAGGTTGCTGGCGAAGATCGCCAGGAAGTTGGCCCGTTCCAGGAGGGGCGTGGCCGGGTCCTCGGCCAGCTCCAGCACCCGCTCGTTGAAGGCCAGCCAGCTGCGCTCGCGGTCCAGGAAGCGGCCGTCGGGCAGCGGGTCGGCGTCGGGCGGGGCCTCGCCCCCGTCGCCGGACTCGCGCTCGGCCGCCGCGTAGGCGTCCAGCTCGGAGACCGGCTCGGGGAGGCCTGCGATCACGGCCGCGTTCGGCCGGTGGGCGGCGATGAAGCCCACCGCGTCGGTGTCGGTGTTGTCGTATGCCGGAGCGGCGCCGGCGCCGGTCGACTGGCTCATACCTTCATTGTTCCGCGCCGAGGGGCGGACAGGCGCGTCGGCTGGGGACGCGGGGGCGGCGCGGAGCCTTCGTCGGGTCGCGTTCGGCGCGGCATGCTGCTGCATTGGGCAAGGCTCGCAACCGCGGTTGAATCACGGGTAACGCGAACATGGCGCGCAGGAAAGCGGGCGCCTACCCGGCGGGGGTGCGGGGCGGTTGATTCCCCCACCCCGCCCCTTCCCGAAACTGGGGCTGCGCCCCAGACCCCGGATAAAGAACTGGGGGCTTCGCCCCCGGTTTTGGGGGTATCAACCGCCCGGAGCCAGCGCGTCCCAGCGGATCGTCAGTTCGCCCTGGCGCCAGCGGGCCGGGCCGTCCGCCACGGGCCAGTCCGCACGGAGCGCGGCCGCCGTACGGATCCACCGCTGGCGCGCGCTCAGCGCGCCGTAGGGGGCGAGCGCCGCCCACGCCCGGTCGAAGTCCCTCAGGAACGCATGCACCGGCTCCCCCGGCACGTTCCGGTGAATGAGCGCCTTCGGCAACCGCTCCGCCAGATCGGACGGCGTCCCCAGCGACCCCAGCCGCGCCGCGAAGGTGACCGTCCGCGGCCCCTCCGGGCCCAGCGCGACCCACACGTGCCGGCGGCCGATCTCGTCGCACGTGCCCTCGACCAGCAGCCCGCCCGGCGCCAGCCGCCCGCACAGACGCGCCCACACGTCCCGGACCTCGTCCTCGTCGTACTGGCGCAGCACGTTCGCGGCCCGGATCAGCAGCGGCCGCCGACTACCCGGCAGCGGGACCTCGAAGCCGCCGTGCGCGAAGGAGAGCCCGTCCCGCTCGTACGGCTTGGCCGCCGCGACCCGCGCCGGGTCGATCTCCACGCCCACGACCTCCGCGTCCGGACGCACCGCGCGCAGCCGGTCCAGCAGCTCGACGGCCGTCCACGGCGCGGCGCCGTAGCCGAGGTCCACCGCGACCGGGTCGGCCGCGCGGCGCAGCTCGGCGGCGTGCGCGGCGGCGATCCAACGGTCCATGCGGCGCAGCCGGTTGGGGTTGGTCGTGCCGCGGGTCGCCGAGCCGATCGGGCGTACTGCCCTAGCCATCGCGCCGGGACTCCTCGTCCCAGGCCCGGGTGTCGGAGACGTTCGCACCGGCCTCGCGGGCGGCCCCCTCCGGGTCCCGGTCGCGCAGGGCGGCCAGCAGCGTGTCGTGGCCCACCGGGTCCGCGCCCGCGAAGCCCGGCGTGGCCCAGGAGTCGGCCATGGCAGCGCGCAGGGGCTCGGCGAGATTGCGGTACAGCTCGGCGAGGAGGGGGTTGCCGGAGGCCGCCGCGACCCCGGCGTGGAACTCCCAGTCCGCGGTGACCCACGTCTCGAAGTCGCCCGCCCGCCACGCCTCGGCCCGGCGCGCCAGCAGGGCGCCGAGGACGTCGAACGCGTCGTCGCCGGCCCGCACCGCGGCCAGCCGCGCGGCCTGGGCGTCCAGCGCCTCGCGGACCTCGAGCAGCTGGCCGAGGCCGCTGTCGCCGTAGAGGCGGGCGACCGCGCCGGAGAGTTCGCTGGTCGCGCGGACGTACGTGCCGTCGCCGCGCCGCACCTCCAGCAGCCCGGTGTGGGCGAGGGCGCGCACCGCCTCGCGCACCGTGCCGCGCGCGACCTGGAGCAGGCGCATCAGCTCGGGCTCCGGGGGGATGCGGGTGCCGACGGGCCACTCGCCGGAGGCGATGTGTGCCCGGATCCGGTCGATGACCTCGGCGGACAGTGCCGGGCGGCGTACCGGTTCCAGAGTCATGGGCCCACGGTACCCAACGGGCGGCCATGGACATTAAACGTCAGACGTCTTACGTTTGGGTCTCATGGTCCCCATGGTCCGCACCACCGCTGTCCCGGATGCCAGTCCCACCTCTTCCGCTTCCGCCCCCGCCGCCCGGCGCCGCGCCGCGTGGCTCACCGGCCTCGCCGTCCTCCTCGTCGCCCTCAACCTGCGCCTCGGCATCAGCAGCGCCGCCGCCCTCCTCGACTCCCTGCGCACCACACTCGGCCTCCCGGCCCCCGCGGCCGCGCTGCTGCCCACGCTGCCGATCCTCTGCTTCGCCGCCGCGGGCGCCGGTACGGGCGCCCTGGCCCGGCGCCTCGGCGCCGAGCGCACCGTGCTGCTGGCCCTCCTCGCGCTCACCGCCGGGCTCGCCGTACGGGCCGTACCGGCCGCGTGGGCGCTGCTCGGCGGCACGGCGCTCGGCATGTCGGGGCTCGCCCTGTGCAACGTCCTGCTGCCCGTGCTCGTACGCACCCACTTCCCCGACCGCATCGCCCTGCTCACCGGCCTCTACACCACCACCCTGGCCGTGGGCGCCGCCGTCGCCTCCGCCGCGGCAGTGCCGGTGGCCCGCGCGGTCGGCTCGCCGTCGCTGGGGCTCGCCGTCTGGGCGCTGCCCGCGCTGGCCGCCGCCGTGGTGTGGGCGGCGGTGCGGGCGCCGCGGGCGGCCGCGGGCACCGCCGCGGAAACCGGGATCTCGCCGTGGGCCCTGGCCCGCACCCGGCCGGGCGTGCTCGTCACCGCCTACTTCGGGCTCCAGGCGCTCAACGCCTACGCCGTGACGGGCTGGCTGCCCTCACTGCTGTCCGGGCAGGGCATGCCGGAGGGCGAGGTCGGCGCCGTCCTCGCGGTCACCCAGGCCGTGGGGGTGCCCGTGTCGTTCGTGGTGCTGGCCGCCGCCAGGGAGCCGGGGCGGCTGCGGGGCGCGTTCGTCGCCGTGTCCCTGGCGATGCTCGCGGGCTTCGGCGGGCTCCTGGCGGCCCCCATGGCCCTGCCCATGGTGTGGGCGGTGCTGGTGGGGCTGGGACTCAGCTCGTTCCCGCTGGTCCTGTCCGTGATCGCGAACAGCGGCAGCGGTCCGGCGGAGACCGCCGCCCTGTCCACGCTCGCCCAGTCGCTCGGCTACCTGGTGGCCGCCGCCGGGCCCTTCGCCTTCGGGCTGCTGCACGATGCCACCGGGGGCTGGACCGCGCCCATGGCCGCGCTGCTGGTGACGGCGGCCGCACAGCTGGCGGCCGGGGTCGCCCTGACCCGCCGGTGATCACCGGCCGCGGTATCGGCAACGGACGGTCGCGGGACCTGTACGCGAGGTGTACGTCACTCTTTGGCAAAGCGGAAATGGGATGCCCCCTCTTCTTTGTTGGCACCGTTGAGAAGGGGGCCTGTGGCCCCGAGGGCTGTTCCGCAGAGGCGGACGGAGGATACGCACGGTGAGCCAGTACGCATCCCGGCTCGGCGCCCGCCGCGGCCGTACGCTCGGCCCGTTCACCAAGACCCAGCGGCTCCGTCTCGGCCCCGTCCGCCGTCCGCGCCGCGTCGCGATGCTCAGCGTGCACACCTCCCCGCTCCACCAGCCCGGCACGGGCGACGCGGGCGGGATGAACGTCTACATCGTCGAACTCGCCCGGCGGCTGGCCGCGCTCGGCATCGAGGTCGAGATCTTCACCCGCGCCACCACCGGCGCCCTGCCGCCCACCGTGGAGCTGGCCCCCGGCGTGCTCGTCCGGCACATCGACGCGGGCCCGTACGAGGGCCTGGCCAAGGAGGAGCTGCCCGCGCAGCTCTGCGCCTTCACCCACGGCGTGATGCAGGCGTGGGCGGGCCACCGGCCCGGCCACTACGACCTCGTCCACTCCCACTACTGGCTCTCCGGCCACGTCGGCTGGCTCGCCGCCGAGCGCTGGGGCGTGCCGCTCGTCCACGCCATGCACACCATGGCCAAGGTCAAGAACGCCGCCCTCGCCGCGGGCGACACGCCGGAGCCCGCCGCCCGCGTGATCGGCGAGACGCAGATCGTCCGGGCCGCCGACCGGCTCATCGCCAACACCGAGGGCGAGGCCGAGGAGCTGATCCACCACTACGAGGCCGAGCCCGCCAAGGTCGCCGTCGTGCACCCCGGCGTGAACCTCGACCGGTTCCGGCCCGCCGACGGCCGGGCCGCGGCCCGGGAGCGGCTGGGCCTGCCCGCCGACGCGCTGATACCGCTGTTCGCGGGCCGCATCCAGCCGCTGAAGGCCCCCGACGTGCTGGTGCGCGCGGTCGCGCTCCTCCTCGACCGGCAGCCGGCGCTGCGCTCGCGGATCGTCGTGCCCGTTGTCGGCGGCCCCAGCGGGAGCGGCCTCAGCAAGCCGGAGGGGCTGCAGAAGCTCGCCGCGCGGCTGGGCGTCGCCGACGTCGTCCGCTTCCGCCCGCCGGTCGGGCAGGAGCAGCTCGCGGATTGGTACCGGGCGGCGTCCGTGCTGGTCATGCCCTCGCACAGCGAGTCCTTCGGCCTGGTGGCCGCCGAGGCGCAGGCCTGCGGCACGCCCGTCGTGGCCGCGGCCGTGGGCGGGCTGCCGGTGGCCGTCCGGGACGGCGTCAGCGGCATCCTCGTCGACGGCCACGACCCCGCCGACTACGCCACCGCGCTGGCCCGCTTCGCGGACGAGCCCCGGCTGGCGGAGGAGATGGGCACGGCGGCGGCCCGGCACGCGCAGTCCTTCGGCTGGGGTGTGACGGCGGCGGCCACGGCCGAGGTTTACACCGCGGCGATGAACGAACGGCGCAGCCGTCTACGCTCGGCACATGTCTGACCCGAACCTCGTCATCGAGCGGACGCTCCGCGACGCCGGGCTCGAATGGGAGAGCCCGGCCGCCGGCACGTACGTCGTGAAGCTTCCCGGCACGCGCAAGCTGTCGACGACCGTCTCTCTGGTCGTCGGCAACCACTCCCTCTCGGTGAACGCCTTCGTCGTCCGCTGCCCCGACGAGAACCACGAGGCCGTGCACCGCTGGCTGCTGGAGCGCAACACCAAGCTGTACGGCCTGGCCTACGCCGTGGACCGGCTCGGGGACATCTACCTCGTGGGTCGGCTGCCGCTGGCGGCGGTGACGCCGGAGGAGGTGGACCGGATCCTGGGCACGGTCCTGGAGCATGCGGACGGGAGCTTCAACACGCTGCTGGAGATGGGCTTTGCGAGCGCGATCCGCAAGGAGTACGCGTGGCGCACGGCGCGCGGCGAGTCGACGCGGAATCTTGAGGCGTTCGAGCGCCTGACGCGTGGGGAGGGGTGACTTTTCCCCTGTCCCGCCCCTTCCCGAGACTGGGGCTGCGCCCCAGGAGCACAGCCTCAAACGCCGGACGGGCTGGATTTCCAGCCCGTCTGGGGGCACCTCCCAGCGGTAGCTGGGGGAGTTTGAGGACCGGGGGTCCGGGGGCAGAGCCCCCGGTTACGGGAAGGGGCGGGACAGGGGAAAGAAACCCACCCCGCCGAACCGTCAAGCCGCCGCCGCCGGCTCCGGCTCCGGCTGCGCCTCCGCGGCCGTCTCCTTCCGCCCCGCAGCCTCAACGCCCCCCTCCGGAAGGTTCCGCATCAGCAGCCAGTACCCGACCGCCGCCACCGTCCCCACCACCGCGCACCCGCCCCACAGCGCCTCCGCCCCGAAGCGGTCGAGCACCGCGCCGCCCGCCAGCGGGGCCACCAGCGACGCCCCCGACCACGACAGGCTGTAGACGCCCTGGTACCGGCCGCGGCCGTGGACCGGCGACAGCCGCGCCACCAGCCCCATCTGTGTCGGGGAGTTGACGATCTCGGCCAGCGTCCAGACGCAGATCGTCAGCGCGTACGCCGCCAGCGAGCCCGCGAAGGCCGTGAGCCCGAACCCGTACCCCGCCAGCAGCGCGGAGATCACCAGCAGCCGGCGCGGGTCGCGGTGCTCGATGAAGCGGGTCACCGGGATCTGGAGGGTGACGATCAGGATGCCGTTGACGGCGATGACCATGCCGTAGTCGCTGCTGGAGAAGCCGGCCTCGCCCATCGCCACCGGCAGTGCCACCGTGTGCTGCATGAAGATCAGCGCCATCAGGAAGGACAGCCCGACCACGCCCATGTAGCGGCGGTCGCGCAGCACCGTGCCCAGCCCGATCGCGGGCTCCTCGGCCGCCCCCGCCGCACCGGGCGCGGGCTCGGGCCGGGTCTCGGGGAGCTTGAGGTAGACGAGGACGGCGCAGATGAGCGTCAGCGCCGCCTCGCCGAGGAAGCCGATCAGGTAGCTGTACTGGGCGATGACGCCCGCGGCGAGCGAGGAGAACGCGAAGCCCAGGTTGATGGCCCAGTAGTTGAGCGCGAAGGCCCGCACGCGGTCGGCCGCGGGGACGATGTCGGCCAGCATGGCCTGGACGGCCGGACGGGAGGCGCTGCTCGCCATGCCCACGAGGAAGGCGACGCCCGCGATGGCCACGGGGTGCTCCATGAAGCCCAGCAGCGCCACGGTCACGGCGGTGGAGACCTGGGCGATCAGCAGCGTGGGCCGCCGCCCGAGCCGGTCGGTCATGACCCCGGCGCCGAGGGAGGAGAAGACCTGGCCGAGCCCGTGCAGGGCGGCGACGAGACCGGCGTACGCGGCGGAGTAGCCGCGGTCGACGGTCAGGTAGAGGGCCAGGAAGGTAGCCCTTTGCTAAACCGTACGCAACCAGTAGCCGAGTGGAGCCTCGGGGGCGGGTGTGGGCGCGTTCATCACGTCACGGTGTTGAGCCGAATGGGCCGGATGTGGGTCCGCCTGCCAGGGGGGAGTGTGGCAGGCGGACGGCATCAACGGGCGGATCGGTGAGCGGCCCAGAGCTGGGCGGCGTCGAGCATGCGCTGTGTCCATGGGTCGGGGTCGGGGCCGGCGATCTCCTCCCACATGTTCGCGTTGGCGGCGGCGAACGCGGCGATCCCTGTTCGTGAGGCGGTGTGCCAGGCAGGGACGCGTGCCGCCCATGCCTCGGCGGACTCCGGGGAGTGTCCGCCGGCGGCCATGAGCCAGATCACCCAGTACGCGGCGTCGAGCCAGGGGGCCCCGCGGGTGGCCCATGCCCAGTCGACTAGCAGGGCCTGCTCGTCGTCCACGATGACGTTCTCGTTGTTGAGGTCGGTGTGGAGCAGGGCGGGGCCGGCGAAGAGTTCGGCGTGCGACTCGTGGGCGACGTAGGCGTGCAGCCGCTGTTCGGCTTGGCGCAGTTCGATGTCAGGGCAGGGGATGCGGCCGAGGCGTTCGAGGGTGGCGGCGACCTTGGGCAGGTCGGGGGAATCGGGGGAGTAGTCGGCGTGGTGGCCGTCGAGGGCCTGGAAGGCGAGCAGGTCCCACCCTTCGGTTTCGAGGCGCCAGAGAAGGGCGGGGGCGACTCCAGACAGGTAGGGGGCGACCTCGGCCTCGCGCCGCTGTGTCCATGCGCGGGGGTGGTCGCTGCGGAGTCCCTTGACGTGGCAGGTGCCGGTCTCGGAGTGGACGCGGGCGGAGATTTCGCTGTTGAAGCCGGCCGCCGATGACTCGATCTTGAGTACGGGGCCGGTGTGCTCTTCTACCGCCGTCTGCACGGCGGGGGGGAGTTCTTCGAAGGTGATCCGGGTGGTAGGCAAGGTGTCTCCTGACGACGAACGGGCCCCACAGCGTATGAACGCTGTGGGGCCCGCGCAGGGTGTTGTCGACTACCGGTACGGGGTGTCTACCGGTACGGGTTGTCGTCGTTGCAGCCGGGCGTCGAGCCGGTGGTGAGGGCCTCGACGTCGTCGACGATGAGGACGCCGGCCGGGTCGGGCTCGGCGGGCGGGGGCGGGGCCAGCGTGAGGTTCAGGGTTGCCGGCCGGGGACTGATCTCCACTGCTACAGCGGTCATGCGAGGTCTCCTCAGTTTCCGTGCTGACAGTAGGTGTTCAGTGGTGCCTTCGCTTCCTGGTATGCCTTCGCGAGGGGGCGGCAGACTCGGCAGGTTGCCGAGAGTGCGCACCCGCTACAGCCACCGGTGCGAAGCATCTGGGCGTCCGCGATAGCTGGCAGACGCACGAGCCCGTCGATCCCGTCGGTCATGAGGTCGATCGGGTTCTCGCGTCCGATCTTGCACATGGTCGCGCGGCCGTGGGGGTCGACGTGGAAGAAGGTGTGGCCGGCGGGGCAGCCCTGAAAGACGGTGCTCTTGTCGAGGTGCTCGGGGGATTGCGCGGCGAGGGGGTCGGGGCCGCCGGTGTAGGTGGGGGAGATGTTGGCGAACTCCTTGTGCGTGACGCCGTACTGCTCGGCGACAGCGCGCATCGCGTCGAGTTCGTGCGCGTTGTGCTTGGTGATGATGATGGTGAGCTCGACGGGCAGGCCGGCGTCGCGCGCGGCGCTCAGGCCGCGCATGGTGTTCTTGAACGATCCCTTGGCCCGGGTGAGGCTCTCGAAGCTGTCCGCGGTCGCGCCGTAGAGGGACACGGTTACCTTGTGCGGCGGCATGTCCGTGAGGAGGTCGATGTGCTGGTGCAGTCGGCTCCCGTTGGACAGGATCTCGATCATCATCCCCATGCGGTACGCGTGCTCGTAGGCGGCGGCGAAATGGGGGTCGATCAGTGGCTCGCCGCCGGTGATCTGGAGCCAGAGCACGCCGGCGTCGCGGAGCATGGCGAGCATGTGCAGCTTGTCGTCGAGCGAGAGGCCGTCGAAGGGGCGGGCGGCGAGGAAGCAGTGCGCGCAGGCGAAGTTGCAGCCGAGGTTGATTTCCCACGTGGCGCGGCTGTACCCGAGGGCGGTCACCGGGCGAACGAGCACGGCGTCGTCGCTGCGCTTGCCGGCGAGGTCGAGGCCCCATGCGGTGTTCGCGGCGTCCACGAGCCATGGGGGGACGTCGAGGCAGGCGTCGACCGCGGCGGCGAGTTCCTGATAGAGGGCGTGGGGTATCCGCATGCCGGCCCGTGCACCGGGTCGGACGATGACGCGGGTGGCTTCCTGGGGGCTTGCGATGACTGCGTGCATGGATCCTCCGAGGCGAGGGTGCAGTCGTGCGTCAGGCGGGCAGGGAAAGGGGTTGAGTGATCCGAAGCGCGTTGCGCAGGTAGGGGGCACCGGTCTTGTTCTTGAGCGCTGCGAGTGCAGCGTCGAGGCACCGTCGGTCGTACCCGGTCAGCGTCGGGTGAAGGTAGATCGGGTTCAAGAACGCCAGTCCGGTCACGTCGTCCGGTAGTGGGCCGGCGAGGAGGGCGTGAGCCTCGGAGTCAGTGAGCTGTCCGCAGTAGAAAATGAAGGTGAAGCGGTCACCCATGGCGCCGAGCGGGATCGCTTCCATGTGGTCGACGGCCAGGAGGGGGCCGGGCGTCATGCGGAGTCCGAGGCGGCGCAGACTGTAGGCGGCGGGCCTTACTGCCGGTTCCTCCAATTTGGATTCGCCGCCCGGCAGTTCAAGGGCGCCCGAGGGGCGGGTCACCATGAGGGGGTGCCCGTGGCGGTTGGTGACGAGGGCTTGTCCGAGCACGCGCCGGCACCCCTCGTCGGCTCTTTCCGCATCTGCTGCAAGTGCCGCTGCTACTGCTGCCTTTGCCTTCTCTGCCGCCCGTGTCATTTGCCCTGCGCGCTCCCTTGAACCTGGGGCTCTCTCCCCCTGCCGACAGGGAAGGGGGCAGGGGGAGAGAGCTTCGGGGGACTCCCGCTCAACCCTCCATAGCAGTGCGGGAGTTACACCGGGCGCAGGACGCGGTCTCGCCGGGCATCCGTCCGGCGCGGCGGTGCAGGGGGAGAACGTAGCGCCGGGCAAGAGCGTCGGCAAGGGTGCTCCGGGGCACCCTTGATGATTGGCATATGACAAAGCCCCCAACGGCAGAGGAAGGGGGCTGGTGGCGGGGGTTGGAGGCCGTCAGTCCGCGAAACGGACGAGATTGCCATCCTTCACTCGAACGAGGAGCGTGGCAAGGGTGTCACGCCCAAAGCTCGCAACCGTGTTCGGGTGGTCACTCTCCCGCATAAGGATCTCGCCATCGAGTTCAGCGATCTCGATGCAGTCCTCCCCGCCGGCCCCGGAAAAAGAGGACTTCTGCCAGCGTATTTCTGCACTCATTTTCAGCGGTCTCTCATAGGTCTCGGGCGATGTGTCGAATGAATTGTCTCGACTCTTCAACGTCGAGGGCGGCCTCTTCGGCAATAGTGATCAATTCGCGATATTGAAGTAGCTCCGCCTCGGTGTTGAGAAATCGGCCGCCGAACGGCATGTCGATGCGCACCGTATCTAGTTGAGGGACAGGGCCGCCCGCGTAAAGCACGGGATGCGTGACCTCGATGAAACCCTCGCTAGTGAAAGGGATTACGCGTACGGTTACTTGGGGATGTGTGGCAACATCCATCAGGTGTTCGAGCTGGTTGCGTGCCACCTTGCGCCCGCCGAAGCGCATCCGCAGTGCGGCTTCATGGATGGTGACGTCGACCGGTGGGGGCGTCGCCGCCTGCATGATCTCTTGTCGGCGCATGCGGTGCTCGACGCGCGCCTCGATTTCTTCGGGCGGAAGCTTCAGGTGGGCGGCGCTGAAAAGCGCTCGGGCGTACTCCTCGGTTTGAAGCAAGCCCGGGATGGTGACACTCTGCACCGAAGTCAGTGAGGTTGCGTGGTGTTCAAGTTCCGCAATGTCAAGGAATCCCGGAGCAAGGATGCCTCGGTAGTCATCCCACCAAAATTGGCCACGATGTTCACGGGCCATTGCGCACAGGGCGTCAATGAGCGGCGCGTCGTTGCACATGTAGAAAACGGCAAGGCGGCGGATTCGCTCTTCGCTGACACCGATCCGACCGGCCTCGATGTTGCTGATCTTGGCCTGATCTGTCGACAGCAGCCCGGCGGTTTCGCGCGCAGTCTTGCCGGCACGCTCTCGCAACTTGCGTAGCTCGATCCCCAATCGCGCCTGGCGAGCAGTCGGGTTGTCCCGTGGTGGCATGTGTCCCTTCCCCTGGTTGATGCGAGTGTCCCGCTAACGGTGTCACGGGTCCACTGGCGGCACCAGGCGTGTGGAAAAGGTTGCTCCGGAGAATGGTTGCCACTACCTTCCTCGTAGCACCGCGCAGCGCGTCGGGAAGATCCGAAGTGCAGCCGCCGCGCGCCCAGTTGAGGGTGCCCCGGGGGCGGCCGAGCCACGGACGACGTGACGGTGGTGCGCCACGACGTTGGGAGACACCTGTGTGTACAACGACGCCAAGCCGTCCCCGCCCCACCGGACAGTTATCAATCAAGTTCACCGCGCCGCCGGACTGGCAGGCGCCCAAGATCGCCCGCGACCGCATAGCGGCCTTCCTGGCCGCGAACGGGCAGCCCGAGCTCGTCGACGATGCCCGTGTGTGCGTGTCCGACGCGGTCACGCACATGATTCCCCGCATCGGTGGCCCGATCGAGGTCCGGGCCGCTCTGAGCGCGTCGGTCCTATTCGTCTCGGTGGGAACGGACACCACCTCAGCCCAGATGCGGGGCCGCCGTGAGCGTCGCACCACTGAGGGGCACCACCGGCTGAGGCTGTTAGAGCTCCTCGCGCACGCGTCCGGAGTGACCTGGACATGGAGCCGAGACGCCAACGTCCTCGGCAAGCACACGTGGTTCAAGCTGCGCCGGCCTTCCGAGGGGGCCGCGTGATCAAGCCTCAGCGATTCAGCCTGAGCCACGTGGGCTGGCGCACAAACCGCGTGTACTGGCTCTACTTCGATGCTCGCTTGATGGTGGAGCTCACGCCGGCACTGGCCCGTGATCTGGCCTACGAGCTCGCCGAATACGTTGGCCTTGAAGTGGCCCCCTCCGAGCCGCGGATCGCGCGTGTGGCGCGGCGCCTGCGGTCGCTCGTCTGCCGCCGCTCATCCCTCATGAACAGGGGGGCGTCCCATGCGCGCCGCTGATCCTGGGCCCGTCGTCGTCGGCAGTGTCGTCCTTGCCCTGACGGCCCTTCTCTTCCTGCTGCTCCTGCTCTGGTGGCTGCTGCCCGATCCGCACCGCGGCTTCACCCCGCCCCCGATCGGTAGTCCCGGGAAGCGGTACCGGTGCCACTGCTACCAGGAGCCCGTGACGGTGACGGTCCTCGCCTCGATCGAGGACGAGAGGAAATTCGCTGCCCGAGGCCGTCGACAACGGCGGCACGCCCGCCGAGCGCGCCGCTCATGGCGCCGCATTCGTCCTACACCACCCGGTCACGAGGGGGCGGGCGGTATAGGACCGGGGAGACTCCCGCGCCGGCAGCCGCAGAGGCATCCCGCCCGGTGAATCCCCGAACGCAGGGCCCGGTCGATGGCTGTCGACCGGGCCCTGCTGCACGCCCCCCAACGACAAAAAGCGCCCCCGGCGCCGGCACAAGGCCGGCACCGGGGGCGCGTCTACGTGTCAGTGGGCAATCGTCTGCCAGAGGGACAGGAGCAGCGCTGCGAGCGCGACCACGGCGGCCACGCTCGGCAGGGGCCAACGAGCGCGTTCGAGCTCGTCGACGCGGGCGTCGAGGTCGACGAGCCGGTTGTCGGTCTGGTCGCTGCGCTGGACGAGCAGCGCGAGCTGTCCGTCGAGGCGCGCGAACCCTACCTCGACACTGCGGTGCAGCCGCTCGAGTTCGAGCGCGACCGGGGTCGGGTCGGGCGGGGGAGTGGTCACCGGGTGCCGTCCCGCGGGCGGTCGAGCGCGCGCAGCTCGGCGTCGCGGTCGGGGGCGGTGCGCAGCCATCCGGGCATGAGTGCCTGAACGCCGGGCAGGGCCATCACGCGGGCGAGGCCACCGGCGATGGCCAGGGCGCCGGCGACCCACGGCAGGGCGCGGGGGATGCCGGCGGCGTCGACGATGGCGGGTAGGAGTACGGCTAGGGCGACGGCTGTCTGCACCACGGTGCGGATGGTGTGGCGGGATGCATCGGTCATGGGGGTTCCTCTCGGTAGGGGTCAGACCTTCGGTACCTTGAGCGCCGCCCACTGACGGGGGCCGAGCCATCCGTCGCAGAACTCGAGAGCGTCGCCCAACTTGATCTGGAACAGGCGAGCGGACTCGACGTCCGCATCGGTCATCTCGGGGCCGGGGCCGATCTCGTAGGCGTCGCACCCCTCTTCGACGAGGCGCTCGCCCATGGCGGTGATGACGGGCGACGTCGGGTAGCTCTTGAGCCACTCCTCGCCCGGGTATGGCTCGTACTGCGGGGCGGGCGCCGGGGTACCGCTGGCCGCCTTCACGATGCCGGGGAACACGACGTCGTAGAACTGCTGCACCCTCTGATCGCCAGGGCAGTCCGTGCCGCCGTCGCTCCACGGGGCATAGAGCCGGTGGAAGCCGAAACCGGGGTCGCTCGCGGAGCGGCAGATGCGCAGGGGGATGTCGTGGCGCTGGTGCATCCACGCCCCGAGCTGAATAAGCGTCTCGACCTGTTCCTCGGTCCACGGGTCGGAGGCGTCATCGTTGCTGGCGGTCTCGACGCTGACGGCGCCGGTGCCGTCGCTGCGCCGGTTCGCGAGGTAGTTCGCGTCAGCCCGGGTTTCCGTGCCGATGTACTGGGCGATAGTGCCGTCGTACCCGACGCCGAAGTGGCTTTCGAGAAAGGTCGAGTCGCGCCAGTACTCGTACGTCCTGCGCGGCGACCACGGCGCCGCGATGCTGTGAAAGATGACCTGCGTCGGATCGATGGCCGGCTGATCATCGCTCTCGGGCTGCACTTCCATGCGCTGTGCGCGGGGGTACCAAGCCATGCCAGTTGTCTCCTCATGAAAAAGCCCCGCTCCGGTGATCCGGGCGGGGTGGGGGTTGATGAAATTGGGGGGCCTCAGCCAATGCCGGCCCAATAGCAGGTGCTCGCCTCGGCGAAGTCGCCGAGCGCGAGCTGCGCCGGCAGAGTCGTAAGGGTGGTCGACGAGGTCTGTAGCCACCGGTGCACGCCGTTGACGTCGGCCGCGCGGGCACCGGACGTCGTCGCGCTCGCGCCCCAGTTTGTTGCCGCGAGGAACGGCACCGACGCGCCAGTGCCCTTGATCAGGATCGCTACGTAGTAGCTACCGGCGGCGAGACTGACCGACGTAGACAGCGGCAGCAGGGCCATCTGGCCACCGATGTTGTGCGTCTCGGGAAGGGACGCGGTCACGTTCACCGTGGCGGCCACCCGGGCGAGGCTCTTGTCGTAGATCCCCAGGTACGCGGCCGTGACGCCGGAATTGGGCTTGTCGTAGCCCATCACATGAACGGCAATCTTGCTGATCGTGGCCGATGCGCGGAGCGGTACGCCCACGAGGTACAACCGGCCGGCCTCGCTCGGCGAGTCCCCCGGGGTGCGCGACGTCGTGTGCAGGTCATACGCCCACGCGCGCAGCCCGTAGTCGTCCGGCAGCCACACCCCAGGAAGCGCTGGCGCTGCGACCGGGAGCTGCGCGGCCGGCACCTTCCCGGCCGAGTCGAGCGCGGCGACGCCGTTCGCCGCGCCGCGGGCGGTGGTGGCGATGGCGCCGACCTGAGCGGCGGTGTGGGTGTGAGCGGCGGGTGCCGCGCCGACTGCTGCGGCGTCGAGCTGCACGCGGCCCGTGCGGTCGTTGACGGACTCGACCGCGCCCCCGCCGGTTGAGGAGGGGAGTTGTGCAGCAGGCACTCGGCCGTCGGCCCCGAGGGTGGCCACGCCGCCGGCGGCGCCGGCCGCGGCGGCGGGGATAGCGCCGACGTGCGTCGCGGTGAGGGTGATCGCCGCGGCGGAGATGTTGTTGACGGACTGGACGACGCCGGGCGAACCCTGCGGGCCGGCTGGCCCGCGGTCGCCCTGGGGGCCGGTGGTGCCTCGGGGGCCGACGAGCGACGCCAGCCACTCGGTACGGGTGCCGACGTATCCCTCGGCGAGGGCGACCTCGTACGCGGACGGGCCGCGCTCGCCCCGCTCGCCGCGTGGGCCTTCTACGGGTACGTACTGGGGCTTGGTGGGATCGGTGGGGGCGACGTCGGCGAGGTCGACGAGCGGGTGCTTTGCCGGTAGGAGGAGCTGATAGCTACGGCCGGCCGGGATGCCCGAGAGTGCTTCGGTGACGGTGATCGATCCGCCGGCGGGGTCCATGCCGGGGGCGTCCGTGGCAGGCAGGGTGACCTCGATCTGCCCTTGAGCGTCGAGCGGAGCAATGACCGGGCCGCCGAGGATGACGTCGGCCTCGGGGAACGTGAGCTGTGACTGATAGCGAAAGGTCACGTTGCCGGAGAGTGGGCGCCCGTCGGGACTGAGAAAGCGCCCGCGCACCGTGACTGTAGGTATGGATTCGGGGAGCAGGGAAACCCCCTCCTTCGTGGGTTACGTCTCGCGGCCGTAGAGCATTTTGGGTTGGGCGTAGACGGATCCCGTCCCGCTGGTGCGGCGGGCCTCGACGGTGATTTCAACAAGGGCACCGGGGTCGGCTCCGGTAAAGCCGACGTAGTCAAATACGTCGCCGACCTTTACGGTCGGCCCCCATACCTTTCCGCCCACGAGTACACGCACTTCACCATTCGTTCCACTGTCCGCAGCCGTGTGCATGAAAAGGCGAATCTTGGGCTGCCAAACGGAATTGAAGGATTGTGCGATCAGAGAGAAATCGCTGTTGCTCGTACGTGGCCACAAGGTAGGGCTGCTGGCCTGTGGCGGGAGTAGGCCGAGGTACGGGAAGGCGATGCCTCCCGTACGTACATCGTCGGCCCAGATCTCGTTTCCTTTCGCATCCCAAAGGCGAAGCGGCTGCGGGATGTTGTCGTCGTTGCCAACCCGAATGGTCAGTGCGGACGTACCGTTCTGGCGGCCCAAGTGCAGGCCGTACTCGCCATTTGGCCACCGGCCCACGCCAAGGATCTGGGATCCGTTGGGGGCGTATACGCCGAGGGTGCCGCCCTCGCCGATCCTGATGTCGCCCTTCTGTACCTGGTTCATGGCGGGCCGGATCTGGCTTCTTCCTGCGAGCTCGCGCACCTGGCGCTCGAGCTCGCGGATTCGGTCGAGGAGGTCAAGGGGAACTGCTGCCATTACGCGGACTCCAGGAAGAGGCGGGCGGTTTCGGGCCGGCCGCGCTGGGGCGGGCTGACGGCAAGGCCGACGATGCGATAGCGCTCGTCGAGGCCGTTCGGCCACCACAGGTCACGGATACGGAGTCGGATTGTGCCTCCGAGCAGGGCCGGCGTGATCGAGCCGTCCATCAGCACCGTGATCTCGGGGATGGTGCGAGGCGCGCGGGCGCGCGCGTAGTCGGCGCGGGCGTGGTTGTCGAGCACGTCCGGCGTGATCACCGTTTGGTAGTCGCTTGAGCCGTCCAAGCGGGGCAGGCCGGCGGCGATGGCCTCGTCGTCGACAAGGAGTTTGGACATGAGCGGGACCGACTCGGCCGCCTGGTTCTGGTTGACGCTCGCGCCCCTGCTCTGCCACGCGGTCGCAACGGTCGTGGCGTCGACGGGCCAGGCATAGGACTGCACGGGCCCGGGGTGGGTGAGCACGATCTCGGACGTGCCCGTACGGATCGGCGCACCGAGCACGAGCCGTTTCGTGCGGCGCCCCGATTGTGGGTCGCGGTACGAGGCGATGCGCCACTCGAAACCACCCTCGGTCTTACCGAGTTGGTCGATCAGTTCCCGGATCCGAGGGAGGTCATAGCGGCTGTACGTACGGTCGCGAGGCATGCCCGAAACCTCCGTGCTCACCTCGATCCCGATATCGCCCCCAGGCGTTGACTGCGCGTAAGTGATCAAGGAGCGAACGATGTCGTACTGATCGATCCCGGCGGCGATCTGCGAGTCGAAAAGGATCCGGTGATCAAGATACGAATCCCAACTCCCAGCCTGTATCTGCATGGAGACAAACCCGCGGTCGTTCGAGGAAACCGAGGCAGTCCAGATGATCCCGCCCCACCAGATTTCCCGCCCGCGCTCGATCCAAAGCGCCGTACGCCCCGGAACAACCGCCATACGGATCCGTTCCGCGAGAGAGGCGTTCGGGATGGGCAGTGTGCCGGAGGCGGCGCCCGTCTTTCCGATGTAGTCGTCGAAACTGACACCTTGCAGAGGCAGAGCGTCGAGCAGTTGATCAGTGCGCAGGTCGCAGAAGAGCGCCCGATAAGCGGGAGCCAGCATGTCACCCCCCCCGCGGCGAGTTAGTCGGTCGTGTAGGTCACTCCATCGAGGCTGATCCACTGCGGGAGCTCGACAAACTCATAGGTCCGCACCACTCCGCCGGGCTGAATTTCAACCCGGCACACCGATGGCGCCTTGTTGCTCTGATCACGGGGAGACGCCCACGCGAATTCCTTTCCGCCGGCCGGGCGGATTGCTGCGGGAAGGGTCAGGATCGTTGCGCCGTTGGGAATCGTGGTGCCGGCCTTGGTGGGGCCGATGCGCCCGCGGAGCATGACCATGGGGCCGAGGCGGCGCCAGCCGGCGGGCATGCCGTGCCCGGGGTTGCCGTAGCCCGGTGCCAGGGCGAGGGGCTGCCATCCGGAGTCGTAGGGGTAGGGGAGCCAGGCGCGGGTGGCGGCGTTCCAGCGTTCGAGGCCGGTTACTCCGTTGTCGCGGTACTGACCGTCGTGGGCGCCGTCGAAAGCCAGTCCCCAGCCGCGGGGGATGATCCCGCCGTACGCCGCGGTGAAGCGGCGGCGGTCGGCCAGGGCGCGAGTCCAGTCGAGGCCGCCGACGCCGGCCGAGGCGCCGGCGGGAACGGTGATGTCCCACAGCCGCAGCACAGCCGAGGGCAGGGTCGGCGGCGAGGGCGTGGCGCTCGGGGAACCCTGCACGATCTCGAGGGCGACCGCGGTCTGCTGGCTCGTGTCGTACTGGCCGTCGTAGACGTGCAGCACCACGGAGTCGATCCGAGTGAATTGGGCCGAGCCATCGGCCACCGTGAGGGTTTCCGGAGCGCTGACGACGACGGGATAGGCGCCCTGCGCGGCGGTGCCCTGCACGATGGCCCGGCCGATGCCGATCTGCACCTGCATGGGGCCGACACCAGTCGCGGCCAGAGGGTTTCCGCCGGCGATCACGCCGTCGCGGGTGACGAGCTCGGACTCGGGCGCCATGGCACCGAGGGGAGCGAGACGGGAGTCGGCACGGGTCTGCCCGGTCGAGGGCAACCATGCGGCGCGCACGGTCAATGGGGATGCCTCCTTACCAGTAGGCCGAGCGCCACCGCACGGAGCAGGCGGCGCGGGGATCGGTGGAACCGGGGGCCGCGCGGAAGACCAGCGAGGTTGTCCCCGGGGCGAGGGTGAACTGCTGCTCGGGCACGCTGCGCGCAGTCACCGTGTAGAGCCGCGACGCCGTCGAGTTGAGTACGACCGTGCCGGCGCCGGTGTCGACGAGCAGCTCGTCGTCGGCCGCGAGGGCGATGTCGTACTCGAGCGTCTGGCCCGTGTCCACATTGGTCAGCGACGGTCGGTCGACAGGGCCGCGGAAACGGATGGTGGGGTGTGTCTTGGCGTCGCCGGCGTTGACGACGGCCAGGGCGCCGGTTGCCCCAGGTGCGCCGAAGTCGAGCGGGTACAGCAGCGACTCGGGCCCGGGATCGAGGTGCCAGTCGAGGCCGGGCTCAAGGCGCGGTAGGCGGGCCTCGAGGCTCTGCTCGGCGACGGTGTACCGGCGCGGGTCGGTGGCCTCGAATTGCAGCGCACCGCCGACCACGACGCCGACGGGGTAGCCGGCCCGGGCCACGGGGATGCTGCGGCGCAGACATCGGGCCCAGCACATCAGCGGCTCGGCGTCGTCGAGGCGGATCGCGAGGGGCAGCTCGTCGTCGCCGAGCGCGGTCGCGGCGGCCAGATGCCGCACCATCGTGCCCATGGCGCCCGGTTCGGAGCGCAGCACCAGGCCATCGAGGGTGATCGTGCGCGGTTGCGCAAGCAGGCGGCCCGGGTAGGCGCCGTGCCCGTCGGCGCGGTTGACGGTGCCGCTGTCGAGGCCGGGGGAGTCCTCCCACCCGCTGAGCGACTGCCATCGGTACGGGGTGCCGGGGCCGAGCAGGACGTCGCCGAACTGCACGTGCCCCGGCAGGCTCACGCGATCTCCGGGGGCCATCGATCACCCCCTCGACTTCGCGTGCCACAGCAGCGCCGCGGCCGTTTGATCGGCCGACGCCGCGCCGGCGTGCCAGTTCTCAATGTGCACAGCGGGACCGCCCCAGCCTCCGGCCGAGTTGCTCATGGCCGGGGCGCCAGCGGTCGCGAACTGCGGGGCGGGCGGGACGGTGACGAGCGAGCGCATGGTGCGGTCGATCGCCGGGGCGCCGGCCTTGATGCCCTCGACGACGCCGGCCGGGATGAACCGGCCGATCTGGTCCCGCATCACACGCGACGGGCTGTGAATGCCGAGGGCTTTCGCGATCGGCCCGGGAATCATGTCCCGCGCCCATGACATGAGTTTGGAGCGCAGCCACCCGCCCATGCCGACAATGCCATTCCACAGGCCGCGGATCAGATCCTGCCCCTTGCCGAACAGCATCGATCCGAAGTCACCGAAGAATCCGACGATGCGCCCGGGCAGGCTGCGCACATAGTCGAGCATGGCGCCCGCGGTGCGTACAGTGCCGTCCTTGATGGACGACCAATGCTTGATGATCAGGCCGGGTAGCGTCCAGTTCAGGAAGAAGCTAACGACGAGGCCGGGTATCCCCCTGACCCAATCCACGATGGCGTTCCAGATACGGACGGTTCCGGAACGTATGGAGTCCCAATGGCTGATGATGATGCCAACGAGGGTGAAATTGAGGAATAGGTCAAGCAGGAACTGTGCAACGCTTTTGATCTTGGCCCAGACCCAATCCCATGCCGCAATCGTCGCGTTCTTGATCGTGTCCCAGTTCGCCACGATCAGGGCGACGAGGCCGACAATTCCCGCGATGATCAGGGGGATTGGGCCCATGGCGAGCAGCCAGGCCGCAGCCATCCGGAGCGCCTGAATCGTGGCCTGCGTGCCCATGAGGATCCACGAGCCGACCACACTCAGCGCGGCCCCCGCCGCCGCGGCGCCCTGTAGTGCCCAACCGCCGATGATCAGTGTGTTTACCGCGATAAGCCGGGCCGCGGCAGCGATGCCGGCCGCGCCCTGAGTCACCCACCCTGTGACCACAGCGGCCGTGGTGGTTGTGGCCTGCGTCGCGAGCTGTACGAGAGTCGGCAGCATCACGAGCGTGATCACGCCGGCGGCGATAGTCAACTCGGTTGCGTGCTCTTGGATGAAGGTTTTTCCCTGCTCGTACGCCTTTCCGAGTCCGCCCGCCCCGACCCAATCGGCCAGTTTTTCAATGACCGGGATAGCCTGACTTCCAAGGAAGTTGACGAACTTCTGCTCTACGGCTCTTTTGAAGACCTCGACTTTGGTTGCGGCGTTGTCGCGCATGGCGTCGCCCGCGGCGTCGGTGGCACCCTTCACCTTGCCGAGTGCCTCGACGGCGTGCGCAGGGTCGAGGGCGTAAATCGCCTGCTGCATATCCTCGAACTTCGTGCCAAAAAGCCCGAGGGCGATCTGCGATTTCTTGGCAGGATCCTGGACGGCCCGGAGTTTGGTGATGACCTCTTCGAAAGCCTTCCCGGCGGCAGGTCCGCCCTTCTGGAAGACCTCTTGCATCTTCTCGCCCGACAGGCCGAGGTCGGTATACGCCTGCGTGGTGGTATCGCTCATTCCCTGCGCTTGCAGGGTGAATTCTTTCAATGCGTCCGCGACGACATCAGCGTCTCGCGCACCGCCCTTGAGCCCCTGCGACAGCAGACCCATAGACGTCTGAGCATCGAGACCGAGCTGCCGGAACTCGGTCGGGTATTCGCTGTAGGTGTCGAGCAAGTCCTCAGCGGCGTTGGTCCCGTTCTGCGTGCCCTTGACGAGCACGTCCATAGCCTCATCAGCGTTCTTCGCGAGGCCGTTTTTCAGCATGGTGCCGACGGCCCGCGACACCTTGCTGACGTCCTCGCCCATGACGGACGCGGTGTCAGCGACCTTGCGGCCCATCGTCTGAATCTGGTTCTGCGTCGCTTCGGGCGGCAGGAGACCCTGTTGCGCGATGCCGCGCATGACCTCGGCGCCGTCCTCGACCGAGTCGACGACGGCCGAGGAGTACAGTGCGCCGGCAGCCTTGCCGTACTCCGCGGCGACCGGCCCCGAAGCGCCCATCTGCGCGCGGAGCTTGCCGGCGATCTTGCCCTGATCGAGGGCCTGTCCGATCCCGCCCATGAGCGCGGCGCCGATGCTGATACCGGCCACCGCCGCGCCGATCTTCGACAGGCCCGACCGGATCGCGTTGGATGCCTTCTCACCACCGGCGCGGGCGCCTTCGGCGACGCCGTCGCCGAGCTCCTGGCCGGCCTGCTGGCCGGCGCGGTCGGCGGCCGCGGCGATCTGCGCCCCGCCGGAGCGCACCTCTCCCTCGGCGCGCTGCATGCCGGGTGCTACCTGGTTGCCGTCGACGGTGAGGGTTGCTGCGAGCTCGCCCACGCGGAGGGTCACCGTGCATCACCTCCGGGCGGGAACACCACCCCCTTTGGGGATGGCGGGATCGGGCGGGGGTGTGAGCACGCGGGCGAGGCGCGATTCGGCGCTGAGCAGGCCGAGGATGCGCACGCGGAGCCAGCGCCACGAGCGGGCGCGGAGCAGGGATAGGTCGCCGGCGTCGATGCCGTAGATCTCGTGCAGGTCAGCCTCGACGAGGGGCCACTCGGCGAGGATCTGCGGCCACGTCAGCGACGGGCCGGCCGCGGCCTTGCGCGGCCGGTGGCCTTCCGGCCACTCGTACCACTCGTAGAGGCCGGATTCGGGGTCGAGCTCGCCCCGGCCGATCGGCTGCGGCGCGCCGCCCGGTTCGGGGCCATCCGAGAAGGGTCGCCACCGCTGTTCCAGTAGCTTTCGGCCGCGGCCTTGTCCTGCGAGATCCACACCACGGCCGTAATCGCCGCGTGCTTGAGCGCGGGCCACTTCACGCCGTCGGCGATCATCGCCCCGTAAGCATCGCCGAGGACGTCCCCGTACAGGTCGCGCTCGCCGGCGTCCGTGAGCATGGTCTCGTCGACGCGCCCGCCGTCGGCAGCGACCGCGGCAGCGTGAACGAGCTTCTGTACCCGCAGACCGACCTCGGCGGACGGCGCGGGGACGGTGTAGACCGTGCCGGCGACCGGCAGGGCGAGAGTCTCGTCGAGCAGCTCGCCGAGGGCCTCGAACGCCATCAGCTACCACCCCCCACGGTCTTGGGCGGGGTGCCGGCGACCGGGTTCGTGATCTGCACCAGCGGGCCCGACCCGGTAAGCGTGACCTTGATCGAGTCGATCTCGTCCGGGCCACCGCCGTCGGGCTCCCACGTCACCAGCGCGGTACCTTCCTGCGCGTCGTCCTGGCCGGTGCGGTCGAAGTACCGGACGCGTACGTACGAGGCGGCGCCGAACGACATCGACGCCTTCCTGAGCGCTTCCTGCGCCGCATTGAACTTCCCGGTCACCGGGTGTGCGCGATGCGCCATCGTGACTTCGACGGACCACGCGAGCATGGTTACCGCCTGCTCGGACCAGCCGTCCGCGTCGTACGAGGTGACGTCCTGCTGCGTGGGTTCAATCTTCGGGGTGAACTCGGTGACGCCGGGGACAAGGGTCCAATTCGGCGTACCGCTCGTGCCCATATCGAGCTCGAGCCGATACCGCCGCGCGAGCGCGGTAACGGTCTCGGCCGGCGGTGTCGGCGTAGTCAAAAGGGGTGCCCTCCTATTCGAGGCGTGGGTGCGCGCGGTGCGCAAGTACGCGGTAGTTGGATGAGCGCTCCATGCGGTCGGCGGAGTCCGCGCCGATGGGCGCGCCGGAGCTGCGAGTGATGAGCTGCACGCACGCGGCGCCAAATTGGGACATAGCGACACCTTGCAGGGCGTCGTACGCGGCGTCGTCGAGGCGGTCGACCTCGCGCGGATCCGCGCCCGCCCGGGTGCGCACCTGCACGCCCGTGGTGGTGTCGGTCAGCACTGAGGAGTCGGCGACCACGTAGGCGGACAGACAGACGACGCGGTCGGGCGCCGGCGGCATGGTGGCGATGGTGATCGCCACCTCGTCCGGGGCGTACGCGCCCTCGGGCCGGTAGGTGCCGACGCCAGCGGCGTCGAGTAGGCGCGCGAGACCGTCGAGGAGGTCGGTCGTGTACGACACGTCAGCCGCCCAGTGCGCGCCGGACCTGCGCGGCGATCAGTGCCTGCACCTCGGCGGAGACCTCTGGCAGCACTGACTCGAGGTACTTTGCCGTCCGGCCAGGGGCGTGCCGGGCGGTCATGTCCTCGTGCACCCGGCGGGCGTATGGGGTGTCGTAGCTGACGGCGGCGACGAGCTGCTGCTCGTCGACGGACGCCGCTCCTGACCGTTCGAGGGTGCCCTCGGCGATCGGTACACGCTGTCGGGAAGCGGCGAGGGTGTGCTCGGCGCCGAGCAGCAGACCGCGGGCGGCGGCGCGCCGCATGAGCTCGGTTGCGGCCTGGCCGTGCCATTGGACGCGTACGGACTGGCTCACTCGCAGGCCACCTCCGTACAGGCGGGCACGGGCAGGCCCGGCGCGGTGTGGTGGGCGACGGTGATCGCGGTCGTGACGCGACCACTCGGCAAGGTGACCCGGGATCCGGGTGGGCAGTCCAGCGTCGGCCCGGCGATCAGCGTCGCCGACGCGGTGACCTGCCGTCCGTCCGGGGCGCGGACAAGCCGCGGCTGCTCGTCGACGAGCGCGGGCACGTCCGAGATTGCGTGCCCATGCTGGGCGCCGTACGCGCCCTCGCCGACGTACGGCTCGACGCTGATGCGGTGGCGCAGCAGGGCGGGCGGAACGCGAGTCACCACGCGATCACCCGGCCCGGTTCGAGGCCGGCGCGGCGCAGGGCCCGGTCGGCGCGCGGGGCGAGCTCGACACCCGAGGCGCCGGTCGTGCGCGAGGCTCGGCCGGACAGGCTCACGGGGCCGATCGAGACGGAGTCCCACACGCCGCCGGCGCCGGTGCCGTCATCGCCGGTGGCGAGCTGGTACTCGACCTGCGCGCACGTGGCGTCGGCGAGGGCCTGCGCGATGCGCGGCTCGAGCGGGTCGCCGTCGTCGTCGACCGGGTACACCGCCGTCAGCAGCGCCGAGTCGACGTCCTCGCTTGCCCGGGCGATCAGCCGCTCGGCGTCGGCCGGCGCGGGCCGGCCGAGCCAGGCGGCGAGCTGCTCGGGGGTGGCGTAGGGGCGCCGCATTAGGCGACCGCCGGCTGCACCTTGATCCCGCGCCACACAGCTGCGGCCTTGGTGGCCTTGAGGACGACGGCGACGGGGCCGAGCTCGACCTCGCCGCGCTTGACCGCGCCGGCGGTGGTGAAGTCGGGCAGCCACTGCCGCACGAGTCCCCCGCCCACGGTCGAGACACCGTGGAAGCCGTCGAGGCCGAGGCGGACCGCGTACAGGTCGGTTACGCCGGTCTTGCCGTCGACGCCGATCACGGGATCGGCGGTGCCGGCCTTGGCCCCCAGGTCGATGAACGGGATGCCGTTGTACGCCTCGACGGTCTGCCCGAACGCGTTCTCGGTGCGGCTGTAGTAGCCGGCCCGGCGGGCAAGCGAGCGAATCCTCGCGATCGTCTTCTTGTTGCCGAGCAGGGCAGAGGGGGTGTCGTCGAGCAGGCCGAGGAACTCGTCGAGGGAGTCGAGCGCGTTGTGCGCGGCGCCCTGATCAGCCGGCGTCGACCAGTCGGCCGCGGCCTTGAACTCCGTGGCGGTGCCAGTGAGGACCTTGGACAGCCCCTCGAAGCCCGTCGCGGTCGCGGTGTTGCGCGTGCCGTTGATGACCTGATCGGAGAAGAACGCCCGCGCGCTCTTGATCGTCTGCCCCATCTGGAACGTGACTTCAGCGGTGGCGGCGGGGCCGAGGTTGGACAGCACACGGTCGATCTCGAACGCGCCACCGAGCACCGACAGGTCGACGGTCGCGCGGGTGCGCTTGGCCTGCTCGGTGCCGTACTCGGTCCCGAGCTGGCGGAACGCGGCGGCACGCTCGGAGACGAGACGGGTGTAGCCGTACGTCAGCGTCGCGCCGCCCCCGGCGGGGTTCACGACGTCGTCGAATGTGAGATTGTCGAGCAGCCAAGAGGACTTGCGGAACTCGTCGATCACCATCAGGTCGATGTCGTCCTGCGTGTTGAGCTTGGCGTCGGCAAGGGTGATCGCCATAGGCGGTACTCCAGAGGGTTAGGCGCCAAGCCGGGCGGCGATGGCGTCGCGAAGGGTGGCCGGCGTGCGAGGCGCGCCGGGGGCGCCGTTGAACTCCGCGCCGCCCCGCATGGGGCCGGCCGGGACGGCGCGGTACAGGTCGGGGTCGGCCTCGACTGCGGCCGTAATCGCCGCGGCGAGCTGCTCGCCGAACTTTCCGTCGGCCGGGTCGAGGCCGGCGAGCGTGTCGACGAACGCCCGGGAATTGAGCAGCCGGTCGGCGCGGGCGCCCTGCTCGGTCGCGGCCCGGTAGGCGGCGAGCTCCACATGGGCTGTGCGCAGCTCGGCCGCGGCGTCGGCGAGCTGCTTGTCGCGCTCGGCCACGGCGGCGGCGAGCGCGGCCGGGTCCTGCTCGCTGCCGTCGGCGTCAGGGTTGAGCGCCTTGTTCACCGCGTCGAGTGCGGACTGCAACTGGCCGGCGCGCTCCGCCTCGGCGTCGGCGCGCTGCTGCGCCTCGGCGAGCTGCTTTTCGGCGGCCGGATCCGTCGCCGGTGCGGCGGCCGGTTCCGGCGCCGACGGTGCCGCGGACGGTGTCGGCGGCGCGGGCGTGAGCGTGGTCTCGGCGCCCGTTGCGGTGCTGGTCGAAGTGGGGTCGGACATGGGAAACGGGCCCTCCGGGCTGTGTGCGGGCATGAAAAAGGGCCCGCCGTGTGGCGGGCGCGTGAAGGGTTCGAGGGGGGCTGCGGCTACTCGGCCGCGCCCTCGCCGGGCAGGGGGCGGGCGGCAGCGTATCCGCGCAGCCACGCGGACCGGCGCAGGTCGCCGGCCGGATACGGGCAGGCGGTCGGCCGGACGCGCTCGGCGCCGGCCCGGCGGCCATCCTGCATGGCCCGTACGATGTCGGCCCGCTCAGCCACGATGCGAACTCCCTCGACGTCAGAGCTTGTTGTCGTGATCGGTGCGCCGGGCCCGGGCGATATCCGCGGCCGAGCTGCGCACCCCGGTGATCTTCTCGGTGTACTCGGCAAGCGTAGTGCGCGGGTGCTGGGCCCACCAGCGCTTGAGTTCTTCCGAAGCCCGGGCGTACGCCACGTGTGCCGGCCCGGTGAACAGGCTGATCGGGTCGATGCCGGCGGCGTCGGCCTCGCGGGACAGCAGCACGCCGCGCAGCTCATCCTCGGCGGCGAGGTACTGCGCGTACACGTGCTCGCGGTACATCTCCTGTACCTGCGCGCGGGTGTAGGCGGTGCGCTGCATCTGCTGCTCGGTCTCGCGCTCGGCGATCCAGCGCTCGGCCGCGGACATGCCCTCGTATGGGTCGTCGGGCAGGTCCTCGGCCAGGTGCGCCCAGTCGTCCGGGTCGCTGGCAGGGCCGAGGATCTCGTCGATGGCGGCGCGGTCGGCGAGCTGTCCCTCGACGGTGTGGGCGCCGGCCGCGCGCGGCATCGGGGCCGGCGGATACCGGCGGTCGAGCTCCTCGGCGATGCGCACGGCGTCGTCGTCCCGGGCGTAGCGGATCGCCCACCCGAGGACGTCGTCACCGATGCTCGAGAGATCCGCGGACAGTCGGCCGCCGGGCAAGACGCTGCCGAGCAGGTGCCGGCGGTGCGCCTCGGCGTCGAGGGCCTGGCGCTCGGCGCCGTCCGCGCGGCGCGCCCGGTCGGCGAGCTCGCGCTCGGAAAGGCCGACCAGGTCCCGGCGGGCGCCAGGCAGGGCGGCGTCGACATCGCGCCGGTCCATCTCGGCCATGACGCGCAGCATGTCGTCGTCTCCCAAGTGCCCGGAGGCGCGAGCGAGCTCGTCGTCGGAGAACTGAGCGAGGTTGTCGGCCAAGCGCCCGCCGGGGCGGACGCGGTCGAGCAGGGCCTGCTCGTCGCGCCGGTCGGCCTCGGCGCCGATCCGATCACGGTCGCGCCGATCAAGGACGTCCGAGCGGATCGCCGCGCCGAGCTGCTTGTCGCTCATCTCCCGCAGGGTGCGGTCGTCGCCGGAGCGCACGCGCGCGGCCTCGACCGCATCCTGCGGCCCGGCCGGCGTCTTGCTCGGCAGGTTGCCGCCGCCGATCTGCTCGCGCTCCCGGCGCCGGATGAGCTCGGGATGCGCGGCCAGGTGCTCGCGCTGCTTCTTCTGCCAGGCCCGCACCTTGGCCTCGGCCGCTTTCTTCGCGTCCGGGTCGACTGCGGCGGCGGCGCGCATCTTCCATTTGCGGATACCGCGTTCGATCGCGCGCTGCTTCTGTGATGCCTCGTAGCCGTCCGGGTCCGTCGAGTGCTCGACCGGCGCGCGGGTGACCCCGGGCAGGTATGCGGAGAGGGAATGCCGGCAGTTGGGGTGCTGGAAGCCGGCCCTGCGCGCCTCGTCGACGCTGCCGGCGATGCGCACCTCGACGGCCGTGCCGTCCTCGGTCGCGTGCTCGGCTTCGACCGTACGGGCGCCGTCGGGCCCGTCGAGGGACAGCACCTTGCCCTCGTAAGGCTTGCAGAGGGGGCACTCGTGGGGCGCGTTGGAGACGATCACCAGGGACATGCCGGCGGCGCGCAGCCGGTCACCGTGCGCCTCGACCGCAGCGCGCCCCACGGCTGTGCGCACGGCCATCTCGGCGTACGAGGTCATGGACCACGCGCGGCCGGCCCGGTCGACGAAGGTTTTTAGGCCCCGGTCCGCGAACCGTGCCATTGCGGCTTGTGTGGCTTGGCGGCGGGTGTCGACGCCGAGCAGCGGCGTACCGGCGACCTCGGCAACAACCTGCCGGTAGCCGTCCTCGACGCCACGGAGAATGCCGCGGTGAGTCTGCTCGACCAGGTCGACAGTCTCGTGCGCGAGGCGGTCAACCGCCCGCGTATTGGGGGTGGATTCGGCGATGCGGCGGGCGTCGTCGTCGGCCAGGGCGCCGAGCTCGGCAAGGCCGGCCCGGGCACCGGCGTTGTACGCCTCGGCGACCACGTCGAACACCTCGAGCTGCATCGCGGTCGACAGCGCGTCGACGACGCTCTGAGAAGCACGCCGCAGCACCTGCATGTCGCGCAGCTTGGCCGTGGCCCATCCCGGGGCCTCGAACCCGTCGGCGAGCTGCCGCGCGATGATGCCGAGCAGCCGCTGCTCGGCATCCGCGTACAAGTCGCGGACGCTGGCCGAGAGGTCCTCAACCATGCCCGGATGGATCACTTTGGCCTCACGCTGTAGTTAGTTGAATCACGGCGGCAACCGGTTCGAGGACCTCGAGTGGTGACGTACGGAATGGAGGCGGATCATGGGGTTATGAAGATGACTTCCGACTATGCGGCAACCTCGGCTGTTGTCCTTCTCGGAATAGCTGTTGCCGCCGCTGTCGAGCTGCGTGAGGTCCGTAGAATCACTTGGAAGAGGCTCAGTGATAATCCTGATAGCTGCTTGATTAAGGCAGGCTATTGGGTGGCAACAGTTTTGTGGTTGCCCGCGATCCTTACAATGCTGGTACTCGAATCAATGTGTCTCTATTGGCTGGCGCACGGTGAGAGAAGTGACTCGCCTGGTCTTGCTACGTCGATTTACTGGCTCGCTAGCGTGGCGCTGGCCATGCTTGCCCTGCCTCCGATAATCGTCAATCTCTGCCACGCCATTGGATTTTCTAAGAAGACAATCCCCCCTAGGTAAGGGTGCCAGCCTGCATTGGGTCGGGTACCGCGGTGCCGGTCTCGGTCATGATGCGGTCGACCTCGGTCTGTACTGTGGCGTCGTCCCAGTCGGGGTGAAGGATTCGCACGCGCGTGTCGACGCTCACGGCTTGCGCCTGGTGCAGCAGGGAGAGCGTCTGCGCGACGGACTGCGGGTCCTCGCTCACCGCGTCCCCGAAAGCCACCCGCGGACGCTCCGGCACGAGACTGGGCGTGAACAGGATGCGATCGAGTCGCAGCATGACGCCGAGGATGTGCGTCAAGGCCGGTGCCCAGTACCGGCCCTTCTTGTCGCGGGTGATCATGGATCGGCGCTCGCGGGCGGTGACCTCGGTCGCCGTCGCGGCGACCGCGTCCCCGATTCCGAAGCTTTGGGCCGAGTAGCCGGCCGAGCGGATCGCCTGTTGCACGATTGAGTCGGCCGTCGCCTGATGTTCGGTGACCCTGATCGCGAACTGCGACAAGGTGATACCGGCGCCCTCGGTGGGCGGGATGTTCAGGGCCTGCCAGATTTCTCGGTCGTCGTCGAACGAGGCACCACGGCCGGGGCCTTGATCACGCAGGTAACCATCGGGCACGATCAGCCGAGCACGGGCGAGGCGGATGTCGCGAAGCCAAGATGACCACGTCTCGTCCAGTGCGTCCATGAGGTCATAGATCGGGGCGCCGTAGTCGGAGCGGCCGAACGGCGACCCGCGGTGCCGGCGGTGCGGGCGGATGTTCGGGACGTACACGGCGGTGAGCTCGTCGAGGCCGGTCTCGATGGCATCGCCCTCGGGGCCGAGGGAGTCGGCCAGGCCAGCGGCCTCGGGGTGCTCGGTGAGCGGCACGCGGGTGCCAAGATGCTCGGCCGTTCCCTGGTACAGACCGTGCAGGATGCGGCCCGGCTCGTGTCGCTCGAGGTGACGCCACACGGTCGCGGAATCGGACGCGAGCTCACGCCAGAACGTCACGGCGACGAGCTGACCCCAGCGGAATTCGGGTACTGCCGCATCGGCGTGCACGGCGGTGAGCAACGGGCGCGGAGCAAGGGAGGCATCCCACGTGGCGCGGAGGTAGACACCCCCGAGCGCCGAGGCGATCTCGGCAGCCTCCAAGAGGGCGTTCGCGATACCGCCGTCGTCGACGAGCTCGGCGAGGCGGTCCTGCGTCGCGGAGTCCCCAACGGTGAACACGGGCGGCTCGGAGAAGAGGAGATCCGCGGACGTGGTCGCGATGTCGCCGGCGAGCGGGATGTGCACCCGTCCGTCGCGGCGGCCGGGCTGCTGGTGACGGTGGCGCGCCCACAGGCGACGCCGGCCGTCCTCGCGGCGCTCCTGGTGCCGGTAGACGTCGGCGAGCTTCTTCGGGTCGCCGGAGTACCACGCGTCATCGACCCGCATCGCGTGATACAGCCGCGCGAGCTGCGAGGGCGGCCACGGGGTACCGGCGTCAGGCAGAGGCACAGCTCACCCCCTGTCGACGTCGCCGAGAACGCTCCCGGCCACACACGCGGCATTTCCGGGTACCGTTCGGCGCCCGGTAAGTCGTGGCCTCGGTGAACTCGTGACCACGGATGCAATGGGTTTGCCGTGCACGCCGCGCCGCCCATCCGGCACCGCGCAGCACGTTGGTTCGGTGCGGCACGGCCTCGAGATGGTGCGGATTGACGCACGACCGGTTCCGGCACAGGTGGTCGAGCTCGAGCTCGGCAGGTATCGCCCCGCGAAACGCTGTGTAGGCGACGCGGTGCGCAAGAGCGCTCCGGCCGTTGTGCCACACGCGCCCGTACCCGTCACGGTCGAGCGCGCCGGCCCATTGCCAGCAGCCGAGGGAAGTCTCGTCGATGCGGTCGAGGAACCGCGCGGCCCAGTCACGCGCCATGTCGCCCCCCCCTCACGAGCAGGGGCCCGGCGCCCCGAGGCGCGGCCGGACCGGCGGATGAGTCAGAGGCGCGGCGCGAGCAGGTGACGCCACTCATGGGCGGTCGAGTGCATCGCGTAGCGCAGCGCGTCGACGGAGTGATCGTTGACCTTGTTGGGCTGGTCCTCGCCGCGCGCTGCGGCCTGCTCCGACCACGAGTAGTCCGGGAGTTCGGCGAGCAACCCCTCGCACGATCGGTGAATGCGCAGCACGCCGCCGTCGAGCGCGTTCGAGACGGTCCGGATGCCGTCGAGCACGGAGTTATCGGCTCGAGCGACGCCCGGGTGCCCATCCGTCCACAGCTGTGTGGAAAACGAGGCGGCGCTCGGGTCCACGAACGTGAACTCGGGCTCGACGTCCAGCTCGGACAGCCACCGACGGACGGCGGCGCTGTACTGCGCGTCGGTCATCTGCCGACGCTGCGCACGGGAGTCGTACCGCCACTCGGCGACTGCGTACAGCCGGTCATCGGCGCCGAGACCGAGCAAGATCGCCGAAAAGGGATTGCTGGTGCCGTAGTCCACGCCGAGCCAGTGCCGGCGCATCTCCGGCAGCTCGTCGACGACGTGCTGCTGCTCGGCGTAGCAGTCGTAGATCGCGCCTTCGGCGATCACCCATGCCCCATCGATCATCCGGCGGCGCCACAGGCCGGAGTATTCGGCCGACAGGGCGGCGACGTACGCTGGCGACAACGACGGGTTATCGGCTAGGCGGAAGTGAAAGGCGGCGAGGTCGAGTTCGGCCTCGCGGTCGAGATACGACGCCTTGAGCCAGTGCCGCGGACCGTCAGGGTTCGTGGTGGCCAGCAGCCGCGCCCCGGGCACGGACAGACGCGCGAGTAGCTGCGTCCAAAAACCCTCGGGAACGAGGGTGGCCTCGTCGACGTAGGCGAGGCAGGCCGTCGCACCGCGCAGCCGGCCCTCGGCCCGGGCGTCCGAGGCGCCGATCAGGTGGACGGTGCGGCCGAGGATGTTCGCGGTCGTTGCGCCGCGGGTGTGCCGTACCTCGGCCGTGACGTCGGGGCCGAACAGCTCGGGGTCGCCGAGCGGTTCGAGGATGTTGCGTTCGATCGTTTGCAGCGACCGGCCGCACAGAAGGATCAAGCCGGTTGCCGGCGCCCGCCGAATGGAGATCAGGAAGGCGAGCAGGCTCGCGATGGTCTTGCCCGACCGTACGCTGCCGTGCCAGATCGAAATACGGGCGCGGAACGCGTCGCGGATCGAGTCGAGTTGCTTGTCGGACAGGGGGAGCGGCAAGGGCTGCTACACCCCCTGTTCGTCACCTCCGGCCGGCCCGAGCAGGGCGTCGGCGAGGCGGTCGAGCATCGATCCTCCGGTGCTACCGGTGCCGCTGTGGCGAGCGAGCTCGGAGACCCGGGCGTGCACTTCGGTCAGGGCGCGTGCAGCGGTGGCGCGGTCGCGCGCGTCGCGTGCGGAGTCGGCGCCGAGAGTCTGCTCGACCTGGCGCAGCGCGGCGTCGAGGGAGTCCTCGGAGAGCTGCTCGCGGCGCGCGGCAGCATCGGCGCGCCGTGCCTCGGTCGCTGCTGCGACTCGGGCCCCGCCGCTGAACGCGAGGCCGAGCTCGGCGGCGATCTTCGAGACGGTCGCGGCGCTGCGCCCGGTCTCGCGGGCGATGGCGTTGCGGCTCTTGCCCTCGGCGTGCAGTTGGCGGACGCGTACTCGGTCGGCGTCCGTGATGGGGGCGGGCGTTGGCCGTTCACCCCCTCGGAGCGCATTCGGCCCGACAGCGTGCCGCCGGGCCGGAGTAGTGCGAGGTCAGCTCTTGGGGCAGAGGTGGGTCTGCACCACCGTGAGGATCTTCTCTGTCTGCTCGGTGGTGACCTGCGTTGCGCCGCTGAAACGTTGCTGCGTGAGGCTGACGACCTTGCCGTGATCGTTCGGGAACGAGTGGACGGAGCCGCACGTGTCCCGCCCGCGGCTTACGGCTCTGTCCTCTTTGCCGCCGACGAGCGTCGGTGAAATCGCGCTCAGGGCACGGATGTACGCGGCCTGCGTGGCTGCGTCCGGCTTGGGCGGGATACCGGCCCGGGCCGCAGCGCTCGTCGCTGGCGCGGGCGTGGCCGGTGCTGCGGCGGCGGTCGTGGGGGCCGGCGGCGGGGTGGTTTTCGAGTCGGTGCTGCTGCCCTTGTCACTGCCGCACGCGGTGAGTCCCGCGGCGGCGATGACGACGGCAAGTAAGGCGGTGCTGCGGCGGTGCATGGTGGCTCTCCCCTGGCCAATGGACTTGATCGCCTCATCCTGAACATGCGACCGCCCCGCCACAAGGGGGGAGAAGTGGCGGGGCGCGACTCGCATGTTTCCGGGCACGCCGGAGGCACCGCCAACAATAGATCACGAAACGGTAACGGCGCAAGCCTGTTCGGTGTACCGATCGAGGTACCGTGAGCCAGTCGCCGCGGGGGTTGCTCCCGTTGGCGGCGGGCCCGTCCGGCGGTGGAGTCGTCGAGGCGGGCCACCCCACACGACAACGCCCCGCCCCGGTCACCCGAGGCGGGGGCGTTCGCGCTCTACGCGAAGAGCGCGCCTTGCTCGACGTCGTCGCCCAGATCGAACAGGGCCTCTCCAGCCGGCGCCGGTGTACTCGCGATCCAGCCGCTATGCCATGTGCCGGCCGCAGGCTCGGGCTCGTCGATGGCGTCCTGCTCGACATCGGCCGCGGCAGGCAGTTCGGCCATGGCGCCCACCTCTTCTTCGGTCGCGCACTGCTCGCAGGTGTCGACTTGCTGCTCGCGGTGCTCCGGGCACATTAGATCCCACCCGTACAGCGGCTCATCGGCGGGGGTGTTGTCCTCGGCATTCAGCTCGGCGGCCCGGTTGGCGGCCCATACGGCGCAGTAATCCGCCTCGACGCACCCCTCGTCGCTGAACACGCCGGCCTCCTGGGCGGGCTGCTTGCTGGCGCACGTGGTGATCGGGTCGCCGGACACGTCGGGGCGAACGGCGATCCGGTGCAGGCACTCGGGCGCGGCCGGCTCGACGACGGCCGACGCCGCGGTACGCGTGCCGCTACTCGTTGGGCGCCGGATCCACGTCAACGGGTCAACCAGGGTCCCCGGGACCGCCGCGGCCGGGGCCTGCTCGACGGTGGCGGCCGTCGTCTGGGGGACGGGCGCGGTGCCCTCGGCCGGCAGGTGAGCGAAAACGCACTGACTCGACCTGAGCATCTTCTCGACGGCCCACCCGTGGCGGCGCAGGCGGTCGGCGAGGCAGTCGAGGGCGGGCCCGTGCGGCATTTGGTCGCGGCGGATGATCCGACCGCCTTCAAGCCAGTACACAGCGACGCGGCCGCGCGTGCGGGGGTCAACCAGGTAACCGCGCACGTTCTGCTCGTCCTCGGTCGGGTCGGTGACGTCGTGGTATTCGGTCATGGTCGCCACGGCGAGGCCAGCGAGCGCGGCCCGGGCGGCGACGACGCCGGGGTGCGAGGCGGTGCTCGGGGTGCTGCCCTCGGCGGTGCCGGCGTGCTCGACGACAACGCCCTCGACGACGCGCTGCTCGACGTCGTGGGTCGCGGTGCGGTCGGCGTCGACCTGCTCGACCGTCCCGGCGAGGGCGACCGCGGCGGCGGCGAGGGGCGAGGTGTCGGCGAGGCGTCGCGCCTCGGCGCGCTTCTCGGCCGCACGGTGGCAGGGGATGCACAGCGCGTGCCCCTTGTCGAACCGGTCGACCGCGTCGCTGAGGTCGAGGTACTCCGAGATTTCCCGCCCGCACAGGGTGTCGTCGTTTCGGGGCGAGTAGTGGACGCGCTTACCGCGGCCGACAGCGGCATACGCGACGCCGGCCTGCTCGGTGAACGGCTGCTCCATGGGGGTTGCTCCCTTCGGTGGTGGCCGTCGGGTGGAGTCCGGCGGCACATCCCCAACGTTATAGGGGGGCCTTGAAAGAAATCAAGGCCCCCCTTGAAAGTCGTCAAGGGGGGCCTAGAAACCAATGGTGGGAGCGGCGTAGGCTGCTCCCATGAGCGAGACGACTACCCCGGACGGGCAGGCACGGGCCGCCCTGCGTAAGCGCATGGCCGGGCACATCGACGCCGCGCTCGACGCATGCCTCGACGACATCCCCGACCCCATCGAGCGGGAGCTCGCCGCCCGTCTCCTCATCGAGGAAGTGCTGCCCGAGGCGGTGAAGCGGGCCAAGGGAGTACGGGCATCGGTAGTTCAGGAGCTGCGCCAGGGTGGGCGGGTGAAGCTCCGGGAAGTCGGCGAGCAGCTCGGCGGCCTGAGCGCGGCGCGCGTCGACCAGATCGCCCGGGGGAAGTAACAGGCCGACCCGGGTCGTCACCAGGGTCAGCCTGGGGTCACGCGGCTAGGGGGAGGTCCCCCAAGTGCCCCGTGGTGCCCAGCGCGGCGACGAGGTCGAGCAGGTCGCCCCACGCCCAGACGCGCCGCCCCTGGCCGTCGAGACCCACCGGCGCGGGGCAGGCCGGCCCGGTCGCGCAGGTCACGGCCGGCCCCTGCGCGGGCCCGGTATGCAGGATGAGCAGGCCAGCGCACCAGGGGCACGGCCGGTCGGGCACCGGGGTCTCGCGCTGGTCGAGGCCGAGCTCGGCCAGCAGCCGGCCCTCGCACCAGCGGGCAACGCCGTGCGCCTCGCGCAGCAGCGCCTCGGACAGCGGGGCGAACGGCGCCTCGACGAGGGTGCCGTCGAGGGCGCGCTCGGGGGTGGTGTCCTCGTCGAGCACGCGCCCCTCGATCCACACCGTGGCCCAGTGCAGCCCATAGGCCCTGCTGCCCGGTGAGGTGTCGCTGCGGTACATCCACCGGCGCGGGTCGCCGAGGGGGGCCTGCTGCTGCGCCTGAGCGGCGAGCACGTCGGCGAGGTCGAACAGTCGGCCCTCGATGCTGCGGCCGGTGTCGAGGGCGCGCAGGTTGAGCGGGGCGGGGTGCTCGCGCAAGACCAGGGGCGCCCGGGTCTCGACGAGCAGAGCGTCGTCGTCGCGCATGGTGTGCGCGAGCTGCCGCGGGGGCCAGACATCCGCCGGCGGCGTCTCGATCGCGAGCAGCAACTCGCCCCACAGTTCACGGATGGTGCGCAGCGCCTCGACGGTCTCGCGGCGCGTGATGATGGCGCTGGTCATGAGTGGTCCCCCTTGGGTGGTTCAGTGTGCGGTCGCGGCGAGTGCCTGCCGCGGGGTGATCTCGCCGGTGCACACGCGGCGGATCGTCTCTGCGAGGTGCCAGTCGGTGCCGCCGAGCGAGTTCCTGAGCGCGTCGGCGAGCACAGCCGCGGTAGCGAGGTGCTCGACATACACCGCCTCGGCGCCCCAATGCCGCTCGCGCAGCTCGTCGAGCGCCTGCTGCGCCCGGTCGCGGTCGACCTCGGTCTCGACGATCGCGGTATCGGCCGCCTCGACCCTGGCGTGCAGCCGGCGAACGGTCGCGGTCTGTCCGCCGACGCTGCGCCGGGCGCGGTCGCCGTCGGCGATCTCGGTCTCGACGAGCGAGCGCAGCAGCAGGCCCTCGTCGGCCAGCAGCGCGCGGCGCTCGGCGCGCGACAGCAGGACTCCGAGCAGCTCGCGGCGACGGGTCCGGCCTTGCTCACGGTCGATGGCCCGGCTGGTGCGGCTCATGAGGGGTCTCCGTTCTTCCAGGTACGGCGGGGGAGCAGGCGACGGGCAAGGCCCCGATGGGTCCGGCCCTCCTCCCGCGCGCGAGGCGCGACCGGTCGCGCGGGGGTGGTGGTGATGTGCCATCCCTCGGCGGCGAGGCGGTCGGCGAGCGCCGCGGTTGTCAGCGTCGCGAGGTGCGGGTGCACGTCGAGTGCGTCCGTGAGGTGGGCGGCAATGACGGCGCGGGCGGCGGACGGGATCACTGGCGGCCCCCGGCGGTGTGGCGGGCGCGCGGGGTGCGCGGTTGAGGCGGGGTGCACATGAGGCGGCCGAGGTGGTGCTGCTCGTGCTCGTCGTGCTCGGCGAGGACGCGGTCGCAGAACGCGGCGGTGAGCTCGTCGAGGTGGGCGTCGGCGAGGGCTCGGCGGGCGATGTCCTGTTCGGCGAGGTACTGGCGGCGGTCGGTCATGCGGCGATCTCCAAAGCAGTACGGATGCGGACGGGGTGCGGCTCGGACGCGGCGCAGTGCTGGCCGGGCGGGGCTGCGCACTCCGGGCAGACGGCGAACTCGACGGCGTAGGCGTCGCGTCGGCGACCGTGAACGGTGCCGAGGACGTCGCCCCGCCCGTTCTTGCACCGGCTGTTCTTGCCGGCCCGGCAGGTCTCCCTCGGACAGGCGACGGCGAGCGCGACGAGGGTGGGCTGCTTGCTCGGCAACGTCTTGCGGATGGCTTGCCGGGTGGCCGGGTTGAGGTACGGCGCGGGCTGGGTCTCGTCGACGCTGCGCCCGACGCCAGCGATCAGGGCGGGGACGTCTCGGCGAGGGCCGGCGCCTACGGCTTGGGCGATGGTGCGGATGGGCAGGGTGCCGTCGGCGGCGGCGGTGATCTGTGCACGGCGGCGCTCGACGAACTGCTCGCCGGTTTCCTCGGGCTGGCCGTTGTAGACCGGGTGGGTTGCGCTGATCCGGTTCTCGCGGATCCGTGTACGGACCTCTCGGATGCGTGCCGGGGTGATCCACTGTTCAGTGTGGGCGTAGTGCTCGGCGACGGCGTTGCGGGTGTCGTGGTCGAGGGGGATGTCGTGAAGGGCGCGGGCCCATGCGTGGGCGTCGGCCTCGCCGATGGTGCGGCGGTCGAACGCGGCGGCCAGGGCGAGGAGTTCGGCGGCGTCGGCGGGTGTCACTGGGCGGTCTCCTGTTCGCGGAGGCGGGCGGCGAGGTTGAGGCCGTCGCGCACGCGCTGATCGGTGGTGGAGGGGCGCGAGGGGCTGCGTAGGGCGACGACGGTCGCGCCGTGGCCGGTGTCGGGTGTGCGGGTGGGCATGGAGGGGAGGGAGCGCCAGCCGGCGAGGAAGTAGCGGGCCGAGCGGGGGCGGGTGCGTGCGGCCTGCCAGGCTCCGCCGGCGTGGTCGACGAGGATGGCGACGCCGCAGCGTTCGATCAGCGCTTGCAGCAGGACCCATTCGGCGGGGGCGAGCTCCCATGAGACGGCCATGCCGGCGGCGGTCATGGCGTCGACGAGGGGGCGCACGGGCTCGGCGATCGCCGGCCCGTCGGGGCTAGCTTGTTTCGCAGTACTTCCGTAGGAAGTACTGGGGTATGGCTTGGTGTTGGCTTGGGGGCCTGTGACGCCCTCGACGGTGTCACGGTGTGACGCTCCCTTGTGACCTGCGGGTTCTCCTGAAAACGGGGGTGTGTTTCGTGCGTGATTCGTGGACGGCCCGCGCTCGTTTCGCTCGCGATCCGCGGCCGATTCGTCGTCGATCCGAGGGCGAATCGAGCGGGCTCGGCTCTTGGCCTTGCGCTCCGCGGCGGCGGTACGAGCGGCTTCGACCTGCGCCCGGGTGGCGTTGCGTCCGCCCTCGAAGAAGTCGTGCACGACGTAGTCGCCGGCGATCGGCTGCGGGCAGCGCGAGCAGTCGTGGCCGGCCTCGTGCCACAGACCGACAGCGACGAGCTTGCGGGCCTGCGGGGCGGTGCCGTACTGCTTGGCCACGATGCCGGGCACGTGTCCCTCGGTGAGGTGTTGGGCCGAGTAGGCGCCGCAGCGCAGCCAAAGGCCGAGTGCCGCATTGCCGGCGGCCACGATCTTGGGGTGCATGTGGCTGCCGTCGTCGACCTTGAACCACGCCACGGGGGACGCTCCTTACGTGCGAGTGCGGGATGGGGCCTCGGGGCGGCCGGTGAGGGCCGCGGGAGTGTGGAGGGGACACCGGTAGCTGGGCAGGTAGCGGCGGGCGCCGGGAGCGCCGCAGTAGCGGCGGGCCTGCCCGTCCCAGTGCCGGCACCGGAAGACGGGGGCTGGCCGGTGACTCATCCGGCGGCCGGCACCGCGGCGTCGGGCCAGCCGGCGAACTCCTCGGCTGCTTCGACCGTGGCCTGCTCGCCGCCCTGGTGCGCTGGCTGCTCGACGATCTCGCCCTCGATGTACTCCCCGGGCACGTCGAGACCCTCGGGGGAGGCATCGCGTCGCACGGTCTCGTCGTGCGCCACGGCACGCGCGAGCTCGGCCGACTTCGGCAGCAACTTGAACAACCGCCGAATGGCGGTCTTGCACGCCATCGCGTCATAGTCGGACTGCCAGGGCCCGGAATCGCGGGCCTTGCTGCGCTTCCGGATGGCCTCGACGTCCTCGACGCTGAGCACGACGAACGCGGTGCCGCCGTTCGCCAGCCGCGCGACGGCGTAATAGTGGGTGGCCTGCCCCCTCGGGCCGCGACCGGGCACGTGTCGGAGCCTCGGTTCGAGGCCGTACTCGTACTCGAAGGTGTCGCCCTCATAGACGGGGCGCGCATCGAGGCCGGCGGCGAGCGGGTGCTGCCAAAAGAGCTTGATCATGCCCTGATAGCCGATGACGAGCTGTACCTCGTACCCGCGGATCTTCTTGTTCCAGAAGGGGAGCAGGTACGCCTCGCCGCTCACGCCGCCGGGCTCCAGCCCGAGGGCCGAGCAGGTCATCAGGGCGCCGGCGAACGATTCGCGGCTGCACTCGGCGAGGTGCTCGACGCGACGCAGCTCGGTAAGCGCGATCCGGGCTATCCGGTCGGCGCCTCCCATGTGCGTGGGCAGGGCGCGCTCGATCTGCGGGCGCATCGTCTCGACGAACTGAACGAGGTTGGCCGGGCGCTGGGGAGTCGGGACGGCGGGCGTGCGGGCATTGGCGCGCTGGGCGACGCGCTCGGCAAGGGTGTTGCTCATGCTGCGGTCTCCTGGTTCGGGACAACAAGGCGTCGGGCGCGGTGGGCCCTGAACTCGTCGGGGTGTTCGACGGCGAGGCGCTTCGTGTCGAGCGCGTCGACGCGGTGCGAGTACTTCCGCGCGAGGTCCGGGTGCGCGGCGGAGAAACGTTTCTGCGAGAGAGGGCCGTTCTGCCGGTAGGTGTAGGCGACCGAGCCCTGCACCTTGACGACCTCGGCCTCGCCAGCCGCGGCCTTCAGCCGGTTGTCGACCTCGCGCAGCTCGTCGGCGGTCCGGGCCTCGCGTGCCTTCAACTCGCGCCGACGCTCCAGCAGCGGCAGGACCTCGGCCGGGTCGGCGACGGTCACGGAGTCGGCCCGGACGTCGTAGAGATGGCCGAGCAGGTTCGCGGTTGCCTCGGACCCGTCGACCGCTGGCGGGGTGCCGTCGAGAACCCCCTGCCAGAAGCGACCGATGATGTCGACCAGGTGCTCGACGAGCTGCTCGTCGCGCTCCACGCGATGGATCAGCAAGCGGTTCCCGCCGAGCAGGGCGGCGACGTGCGCGTGCTGGTATCCGGTTACGGCGAGGTACCAATGCGTCTGTAGGGCAGGCCCGTCTGGGACGCTGCGCAGCCAGTCATCGAGCTGAAACGCCGATCGCGTCTTGATCTCCAGCAGGCTGGACGGGGTCGACTCCCCGCGCGCGAGCACGTAGCGGTCGACGTTGGCGAGCATCCATCGGCGGTCGATGTGTGCGAGCGTCCCCGGGCCGTCGGTGACGCCGAGGCCGGTCCGCTCTGCGAACACGTGGGCAATCGTCGGCTCGTGCTGGTGTCCCCAGAACGCAGCCTCGGCGAGCTCGGCCGGCAGCGGGCGGTCGAGCGGAAGCTCGCCGCGCTTGTCGAGGTAGACCTCGTACGGCGACGCGTACTTGCTCATGCCCAGCACCGCGGCGACCTCGGAACCGCCTATCCCCGTGCGGCGCACGGTGAGCCATTCCTCGTGGCCGAGGCCGGCCGGAGCGACGACGACGCCGGTTGGCGTCACCTGTACCGGCCACCCCGTTGCCGCAGTCACGGCCGTTTCCCGATGTATCGGGCGTACACCCGGTGCTCGGCCTCGCCGCGGTCGGTGAGGACTGTGCGGGAAACTGCCTCGAAATCGCCAGCCGGCTCATAGGCGGCCAGCTTCGCCGTGCGGATTGCCAGCGCGGCCGATGCGGCGCGAGTGGTGCTCGCCGCGCGCTGAACAACGCCCCACACTCCCGGATGTTCTCGGAGCTCCAGCGCGATCCGGGCGTGCTTGGTGACACGCTCGGCGGGCGGCGGTCCGATGAAGTCAACGACGCTCATAGCTCGGCTCCTCATGCTGCGGGCCGCGCGGCGTGCTCGGCGCGTGCCTGATGGATGCGAGGGGCAAGCACGCGGGCGACGAGTGCAATCTGCTCGTCGGTGGGCTTGGGCCAATGGGCGCGCTGATCGTCGGTGGCTCGTGCGCTTTCCTCGGGCATGCCTCCCCCTCTGCCTGTACGCAAACAGGAACAGTCGTGAGCGCAGACCCTGGCGGATCGGGCGACAGTCTGTTCGTGTTTCGGAACAGCGATCAAGGTAGGTCGCTCTCAAGTGCACGTCAACGGCAATCTTTCGCGGCGGCCCGCCATAGGCGATACGAGCCGTCGCCTGCTTGAATGAGCGGTGTTTGCGTATCGATACAAGAACGGAGATGGGATCCCATGTGGGACTCAGGCACCCCCTTCCGTGACCTCGTGAGCCGCGCTGCTGCCCATGAGGGCATGTCATGGCGGAAGCTGGCCGACAGGGCTGTAGATCCCGCGACCGGCTATCGGGCGACACACGGCATGCTGTGGAAGATCGGCCAGGGGGAGGCGGTCAAGGTGCATCCCCCGCTCGTGAGAGCGGTGGCGGCTGCTGTCGGGCTGCCTGAGCGGCAGGTTCAGCTTGCTGCAGCACAGCAGTACGTCGGCCTCATAGCCGGCACGTACCCCGAGGGTGTGGTCATTGCTCACGTGCCGGGCATGAGGGTCGAAGACATGCCGAAGGTGCAGGATCTGCTGAGCCATTGGGCGGCGAACAGCGGCAGCGTGGCGGAGTAGGCCAGCAGGTAGCCGAGCCTGATTCGCGACGTGACAGGGTTCCCCGTACCGCTGTCAGCTCAGGCCCCGCTCATCGGACGTCGCCCACCAGTAGATCAACTGATGCAGTGTGCGTACACCCAACCTCGTGCGCAACTCGGTCAGATGAGTGGTGATCGTCCTTTGACTGTAGCCAAGACGGCTCGCGACCTGTTGCTGATCTCTGCCTTCGCACAGCTCGCGAAGGATCATCCGTTGGAGGGGGGTGGTGATTGCGTTTCCCGAGGCCGCCTCGGCACCCTCCCAGCTATCAGCGCGCGCCCAGTACTGGTCAAAAACCTCACCCATGAAGCCGCAGAACGCGTGATCGCGGACCAGCCATGCACCCGACCTAGCGTCGCGCCCATCAGCGTAGTCCTGTACAACGGCCGTCTTCCGATCCACAAGGACAAAGCGCATAAAAGGCGCTGCAAGGGTGCGTACCTTGGCCCCCTCGCGGGTCATCATCTGCACCCACTCGCGGGTCGCAGGATTGCTCCGAGCGCTCGCGTGATAGAGCGTGCGCATCGTTACGCCGCGCTGTACGGCGTCCACGTCGCGATCAACGCTCTTCGCGAGCAGCTTTCGACTGCGGGGGCCGGGCTGAGACGTCAGAAGTTCCTTCTGAGCCCTGTTGATGGCTTCGGCTATGCGCGCGTTGACAAGCCCGACGCCGTCCAGAAACTCAGACGAAGTACCTTCCGGAGACTTGGCGTGACGCCTGATCTCCGAGGCCAATTCCTCGAACAATCCGGGGATGCTGGACATGTACGCAACGGCTGCGCCAAGTTGCCCCACCGCGCGGACGCGCACCGTGGCCTCGGCCTGCTGGAGATCGGTGGCGACGTAGGTGGTCGGGTCCGCCGGATCCGGGGTGACAACCCCCAGGGCCTCAAGGTAGGCGAGGCCGGCCGTGCTCGGACCGACGGGCTCGCCTTTGACCACGCTCCGGTATGCAGTCCGGGCTTCCTCCGGCAGGGCGAGGGAGCCCCCGCTGCCGTCTGGTCTGGACATGTCAGTCATCGCGACCTCTCGCCTGGTGGACCTTCGCTTCTTGGCAGTGCGGATTTACGAACCGCGCGGTCTCTTGATCTTGACTCAAGAGACGGGCAGCGTAACGCCAGGTGAAGAAGTCTCGTACACACATGCGATAGCGTGTTGTCCAGAAGGGGTCACATGTCCATCAATGCGAAGATCATCCGTCGAGTTGCTACGGCCCTGCTGGTCGCAGCCTCGGTTGCTGTCGGATGGTCGACCGGCGCCATATCCCCTGATCAGGACCCCAGCACGCTTCGCGCCGACTCAACTTGGGGCTTCGTCACCCCGTCCACGCCCACCCTCAGCGCAGGGGCCCCGGTCGGCGGCGAAGAAACCGTCCCTGCGGTTCCGTCTCCGATGGATTCCACCTGGAACTAGGGGGCCGCCATCAACCACAACAGAGGCGATAAAGGGTGAGGGTCCGACATGATCAACGTGACCCGAACCCGACTCGATGACGGAGCCCCCGTGGTGATCAGACCGAGCGTGGACGACCTCGATATCGCGATCGATGACCGGCACATCACCGACGCTGGGGCGGCAGCCCTCGCGGCAGCCTTGAACGCTCTCAGGCCGGTGAAAGAGGGCGACAGGTAAGACAGGAAGGCCGCGCGGCTCCACGCCGCGCGGCCTCACCCTTTCGCGAACTAAGCTGCTTCGGCAGGCTGAGCCTTGCCAGACACATCCTTCTTGCGCAGGTGCACCTTCGGGATCACAGCCACGAACGTCTGCACCGCCGGATCACGCCGCCGCCCCTGCGGCTTGAGACGAACCTCAATCAGCGCCTCGGCGATCATTCGCCTCTGCGAGAGCTCAAGGTGCTTCCACGCCTCCCTGATCTCATCCACCGTCGCGCCCGCGAGATCCTTCACCGCCGGCGGAATGGCCAAGGATTGAGCCCGCTTCTGTGCATCCTCGATCCGCGGAAGCATGTCCGCCTCGACCGCAGCCAGGCCCTGAGCCGACAACCGGCCGGCGCCCGCCTCCGTGTAGAACTCGTTGAGCTGCTCCTGCAAGAGCTTTGCCTCGGCCTTGGCTTCCTCCATCGCCTTAAGCACTTCCTTGTCGCCCCTCGCGTACGCCCTGGCGAAGTCTGGGGACGCAAGCCACGCGAACAGTCGGTCCTCCACATACGGATCGACGATCGAAACCTGCGCGCTCGCGTGGTACCCCTTCACGCCCTCGGGGCCCGGTGCTGCGCACGAGTACCGCGGTAGCCCATGCTGACGATCGGAGTTCACCCGGATTTCGCAGATGTCACAGATCATGATCGCCGACAGCCAGTGAGATGCCCGCCCGGGACGCATGTTGAACGATCGCTTCTCCTTGCGCGCCTTGACCACGCTCACGGCCTGCACATGCTCAGCTAGGGAGACGATCGCCGGCCACGCATCCTCGTGGGTCACCTTGCCGTGATGCGTGCGTGAGCCGATGTACCGCACGTCCGTCGCGTAAGCCGTGATCGTCCCGGAGATCCAGCGCGCCATGATGAGCGGCTCGACACGCTCGTTGAAGTCCCGCGCGACATCAACCGGCGCTTCGCCAGCGTCGAGGCGGTCGCGCGCCTCCTGCCGGAGGTCGACTGCATCCTCGATCCGAGCGAGCCACGACGGGTGAATCGTCTCGTTATCGCGGAGCCCCGGCCGCCACTCCGCCAGCCGCGTGACCTGCCCTTTGGTCCAATACCGGGTGGGCGGTGTGACGCCCCCCATGTTGAACTGCCTTTCGAGACTGGCCGACGCCTTGCCGGCACCGACGCCGAGGACTAGCTCTCGGACGACCGGCGCCTCGATCTCATCTTTGACCGTGCAGATGTAGAGCCCCGTGCGCTCGTCGTACACGCGGCGGTACCCATACGCGGCCTGAGCGTGCGGACGTCCATTGATGGCGTTCGCGCGCAGCGTCCGCATGAGGTTGTCGCGCAGCTCGTCGACCTCGCGCTCGCCAATCAGCGCGTCCAGACCCGTCCGGAACTTGTCGTCCTTGTTCGACAGGTCGTAGACCTTGCCGCCGTAGCACCAGAGCACGCCGTTCCGGATGCAGGCATCGCGCAGTCGTGCGTAGATCGCGAGATCGCGCTGCAAGCGGGTCGACGCCCACGCGATCACGATGTCGAGGCGGCCAGCCTCGATCCACTCGATCATCCGCTCGAAGTCTTCGCGCTCCCGGGTGCGGTAGCTCGACGCGGATCGATCGTCATCGACGAACTCCTCGACGACGGTCGTTCCGAGATCGTCGGAGGTCGCACGCCCGATGTCGAGCTGCTCTTTGACCGACCGGCCCTTGCTCTTCTTGTTGCCCTGATACGCGCTCTTCCGCGCGTACAGCCCTGCACGCAGGCCGACGAGGCTTTCGCGCAGGTTGCGGACCCCTGAAAGGTTCATACGGTGCCCCTCCTTCGAACGACCGTACGAAAATCGAGTCCGTACGGTCTAGCGAATAGGCACCAAGGTGGCGACGAACGCGCCCAGGCGGTTGATCAGCGTGGAGGTCCACAGCCACCAGAACTCCCTGGGCAGGCCCGAGACGCTCCGCCTCGCCGCCTGTCCGATGCTCGCTATGGACATCCTCCGCAACCCCCCGATGTGTAAGTGGCTCATCCGTGATACGCAACTTACACAGCTGGGCGTGTTCACGCCATTCAATTGACGATTGCCGTCAAACGTCCGGGGCGCGGGGCGCTCGCGCGGTCTATTACGCTCAAGGGCATGGCCGACGCACCGTACAAGCTGATCCTCCTCCGCCACGGCGAGAGCGAATGGAACGCGAAGAACCTGTTCACCGGCTGGGTGGACGTCAACCTCAACGAGAAGGGCGAGAAGGAGGCGGTCCGGGGCGGTGAGCTGCTCAAGGACGCCGGCCTGCTCCCGGACGTGGTCCACACCTCCCTCCAGAAGCGCGCGATCCGCACCGCGCAGCTCTCGCTGGAGGCCGCCGACCGCCACTGGATCCCGGTCCACCGCACCTGGCGGCTGAACGAGCGCCACTACGGCGCCCTCCAGGGCAAGGACAAGGCCCAGACACTGGCCGAGTTCGGCGAGGAGCAGTTCATGCTCTGGCGCCGTTCGTACGACACCCCGCCGCCCGCGCTCGAGGACGGCAGCGAGTTCTCGCAGAGCGACGACGCGCGCTACGCCTCGATCCCGACGGAGCTGCGCCCGCGCACCGAGTGCCTCAAGGACGTCGTCGTCCGCATGCTGCCGTACTGGTACGACGGCATCGTCCCGGACCTGATCGCCGGCCGCACGGTCCTGGTCGCCGCCCACGGCAACTCGCTGCGCGCCCTCGTCAAGCACCTCGACGGCATCTCCGACGCCGACATCGCGGGCCTGAACATCCCCACCGGCATCCCGCTCGTCTACGAGCTGGACGCCGACTTCCGCCCGGTCACCCCCGGTGGCCGCTACCTCGACCCGGAGGCCGCCAAGGCCGCCATCGAGGCCGTGAAGAACCAGGGCAAGAAGAAGTAGGCAGCACAAAAGCAGCAGGCATCACCTGAAGGGCCCCCGGCCGGAAAGCTCCGGCCGGGGGCCCTTCTGCGTGTGAGTGACGTGCGTGATGCGTCAGCCGCAGCTGCCGCCGCACTGGCACGAACCGCCGCTCTGGCAGCCGCACGAACAACCGGGACCACACTGACAGCCGCTCATCCGTTCTCCTCCTCGAAGAGGTGTCTGCGTCCCACCCAGTCAAAGGCTGCCCGGCTCGACCGTCAATGGCCCCGACGCACCCCCACGGGCGCACCCGGGGCGCGTTGGCGCACGCGCCCCGGGCACGGGAGCACGAAGGGCACGAGAGGTGCGGAAGGCGCAGGGCCGACCGCGCCTACGGCGCCTCCGGCGAGCCCGGGCGGGACTCCGCCTGGGCCAGCTCGTCCGCGTGCTCGCCCGTCACCAGGTAGACGACGCGCTTGGCCACCGAGACCGCGTGGTCGGCGAAGCGCTCGTAGTAGCGGCCCAGCAGGGTCACGTCCACGGCCGTCTCGATGCCGTGCTGCCAGCGGTCGTCCATCAGGTGCTGGAAGAGCGTCCGGTGCAGCTGGTCCATGGCGTCGTCGTCGTGCTCGAGCTGCAGCGCGAGGTCCACGTCCTTGGTGATGATCACCTCGGCGGCCTTGGCCATCAGCCGCTGCGCCAGCTGGCCCATCTCCAGGATCGTCGAGTGCAGATCGTCGGGCACGCCGGTGTCCGGGAAGCGCAGCCGGGCGAGCTTGGCCACGTGCTGGGCCAGGTCGCCGGAGCGCTCCAGGTCGGCGCTCATCCGGAGCGAGGTGACGACGATCCGCAGATCGGTCGCGACGGGCTGCTGGCGGGCCAGCAGGGCGACCGCGCGGTCCTCCAGGTCCCGCTGGAGGTCGTCGACCTTGGCGTCCGCCGCGATCACGGTCTCCGCCAGCTTGAGGTCCGCGTCCAGGATCGCCGTGGTGGCGCGCCCGATCGCGGAGCCGACGAGCCGGGCCATCTCGACCAGGCCCTCGCCTATCGAATCCAGCTCCTCGTGGTACGCGTCCCGCATTGCCCGTCCTTCTCTCGCCTTGAGTACTGCCGGTGCGCCGGAAGGGGTCTCCATCCGGCCACGGTCCCACGTTCCGGGGGTAACGCGAAGGTTGTCGGCCGCAGGAATGAACCACCACTGACCTGAAGGTGAACTCTCGGCAACGTATGTTCGAGGCGGCACCCGTTTGGCTGTGGCCGGGCCCCGGCACCTGCCTAATCTGGACACATGAACCTGGACGCGGCCGTGGCCGCGGCGGCAGCGATCGCCGGAGTGTGCACCGGTGTGATCGCCATGCTGGCTTTCCGCTGGAGCGAGCGTGACCAGGCCCGCCCCACCCGCAGCTCCCTGCACACCGACGCCGTGCTGCCGCCCGGCGTGGACACCGTGCTGTCCGTGCTCCGCTCCTCGGCCGTGGTCCTCGACGAGGCCGACGCCGTCGTCAAGGCCAGCTCCGCCGCCTACGCGCTGGGGCTGGTCCGTGGCGGGAAGCTGGCCGTCGAGCCCATGCTCCAGATGGCCCGCGACACGCGCCGCGACGGCGAGATACGACAGGTCGAGCTGGACCTGCCGCGGCGCGGCACCGGCCGCGGCGACGCCCTGGCCGTCTCCGCCAGAGTGGCCCCGCTCGGCTCCCGGCTGGTGCTGCTGCTGGTGGAGGACCTCACCGAGGCCCGCCGCATCGAGGCCGTCCGCCGCGACTTCGTCGCCAACGTCAGCCACGAGCTGAAGACGCCCGTGGGTGCCCTGTCCCTGCTCTCCGAGGCCGTCATGGACGCCTCGGACGACCCCGAGGCGGTCACCCGCTTCGCCGGCCGAATGCAGGTCGAGGCCACCCGGCTGACCAACCTGGTCCAGGAGCTGATCGACCTCTCCCGGGTGCAGAACGACGACCCGCTGGAGGACGCCGAGCCGGTCCGGGTGGACGAGCTGGTCGCCGAGGCCATCGACCGCTGCCGCCACCAGGCGGGCACCAAGCAGATCACCATGGCCTCGGGCGGCACCGCCGACCTGCACGTCTGGGGCAACCGCGGCCAGCTCGCGGCCGCCCTGGGCAACCTGGTGGAGAACGCCGTCAACTACAGCCCCGCCCGTACCCGCGTCGGCATCTCGGCCCGCCGCGTCGCCGCGCCCGGCGGCGACCTGATCGAGCTGGCCGTCACCGACCAGGGCATCGGCATCTCCGAGAAGGACCGCGAGCGCGTCTTCGAGCGCTTCTACCGCGTGGACCCCGCCCGCTCCCGCGCCACCGGCGGCACGGGCCTCGGCCTGTCGATCGTCAAGCATGTGGTCGCCTCGCACGGCGGCGAGGTCACCGTCTGGAGCGCCGAGGGCCAGGGCTCCACCTTTACCCTGCGCCTGCCCGAGGCCGGCTCGGTCCGCGAGCGCCGCCGTGTGCTCACGGGGGCCGACGACCCCTCCGGCGATCCCTCCGACGACACGTGCGACGTGGCGTTCGCCGACGAACAGCTCCCCGCCCCGGGGGTCCACCCGTGACCTCCGCCCGCCCGATAACCTCCACCGCTCCGTACGCTCCGAACCACCAGAACCCCCGACCGGAGGTCGCCCCGTGACCCGAGTGCTCGTCGTCGAGGACGAGGAATCCTTCAGCGACGCGTTGTCCTACATGCTCCGCAAGGAAGGCTTCGAGGTCGCCATCGCGACCACCGGGCCGGACGGGCTGGACGAGTTCGAACGCAACGGCGCCGACCTGGTCCTGCTCGACCTGATGCTCCCCGGCCTGCCCGGCACCGAGGTCTGCCGCCAGCTGCGCTCCCGCTCCAACGTGCCCGTCATCATGGTCACCGCCAAGGACAGCGAGATCGACAAGGTCGTCGGCCTGGAGATAGGGGCGGACGACTACGTCACCAAGCCCTTCTCCTCCCGCGAGCTGGTCGCCCGCATCCGCGCCGTGCTGCGCCGCCGCGGCGAGCCGGAGGAGGTCGCCCCGGCCGCGCTGGAGGCCGGCCCGGTCCGGATGGACGTCGACCGGCACGTGGTCACGGTCGCGGGCGGCAAGATCGACCTGCCCCTGAAGGAGTTCGACCTCCTGGAGATGCTGCTGCGCAATGCGGGCCGCGTGCTGACCCGCATGCAGCTGATCGACCGCGTCTGGGGCGCCGACTACGTAGGCGACACCAAGACCCTGGACGTCCATGTGAAGCGCCTGCGCGCCAAGATCGAGCCGGACCCGGGCGCGCCGCGGTACCTGGTCACCGTGCGCGGCCTCGGCTACAAGTTCGAGCCGTAAGCCGGACCCGTATCCCTAAACACGATCTGTATGCCCGAGGGGCCCGGAAGCAGCTGCTTCCGGGCCCCTCGGCGTGGCTCAGTGGCCCGCGTGCTGCTGCTGGCCCGCCGGAGCGCCGGAGGGGCTGGCGGCCGGGCTGCCGGCCGGAGCGGCGGGGGTGCCGGACGGGCTCGCGGCGGGCGCCTCGGGGCCCCACTCCTTGAAGTAGCTCTTCGCCGGGAAGACGAAGGCGTCGACCTTCACCTCGCCCGTGTTGCTGAAGTCGAAGGACAGCGTCTGGGTCGCGCCCTCCTTCAGGCCCTCGCGGCCCTTCGGCAGGACGGCGGAGGCGTTGTCCTTGCCGCCCAGCGTCACCGAGCCGTGCGCGGGCACGACGAACGGGCCGGAGCCCTTCGCCGGGCTCAGCTTCACGGTCACGTCCTTGCCCGGCAGCTTGACGGAGCGCAGCTCCTGGTCCTTGTCGCCGTTGTTGAACAGCCGGCCCGTGATCACGGCCGGGCCGGAGGCGTTCTGGTCCGGCTGGGTGATCACGTTGACGTTCTGCAGCTTGATGTCGCCGACCGCGGTGGCGGCGTTGTCCGGCTTGACCTCCAGCGTCTGCGCCTTGTTGCCGGCCGCGCATGCGGTCAGCGAGGCGAGCGAGAGCACGAGGGCGGTGGCGGCGAGAGCGCCGCGTCGAAGGCTGCTGCTCACGGCGGCGGCATCTCCTTGGACGAGGTACGCGTACGAGGTGCGTACGAGATAAGGGTTGTGTCAGCGGGCTTAGGTTACCGAGCTGCCCTGCGGCCGCCGCACCCGACCCGCCCCATGGTCAACTCCGCACCCCGTCGGCCGCCCCGGCCGAATATGGACCACGGGCCGATCGTGAGCCGGGCGTGAACGCCGAAGGGCTGCCGCGGGCGATTATCGGCAATGAATGCGGAGGGCCTCCCGGAGTTCTCGGGAAGGAGTTCCGGAATTGATCAAGTTCGGCTTGATCAATTCCGATTTACGGCCCGAGGGGGCGCGGCGCGCCTCGAACGGAGTACCGGAAGTCCGCCGACCGGACCCCGGCAAACCGGGAGGTTCGGCCGCTCGCGGGGGCCGTCCGGCGGGTGTAACGTACGCGTTTCTCCCTGCCCGGAGACCCGCTCCGACCTGCGAATACCTGCTTCCGGAAGCCCTCCGCAGCACGTTCCGGTTACTGTTGTCAAGCCCCGAGATATGCCCTGACCTGCGGAAACGCCATTCAGAACGGGCTACCTCCGTGTTAGACTGGATAGCCACGGAAGGGGTACCTGTCACATGACGTTCAAGGTTGGCGACACCGTGGTCTATCCCCATCACGGGGCCGCGCTGATCGAGGCCATCGAAACTCGCCAGATCAAAGGCGTGGACAAGACCTACTTGGTGCTGAAGGTCGCCCAGGGTGACCTGACGGTTCGGGTGCCGGCGGACAACGCGGAGTTCGTCGGCGTTCGCGATGTGGTCGGCCAGGACGGGCTTGACCGGGTCTTCGAGGTGCTCCGCGCACCGTACGCCGAAGAGCCGACGAACTGGTCCCGTCGCTACAAGGCAAATCTCGAGAAGCTCGCGTCCGGCGATGTGATCAAGGTCGCCGAGGTCGTCCGCGACCTGTGGCGGCGCGAGCGTGAGCGCGGTCTCTCCGCAGGTGAGAAGCGCATGCTCGCCAAGGCCCGCCAGATCCTGGTGAGCGAGCTCGCCCTCGCGGAGAACACCAACGAAGACAAGGCCGAGGCCCTGCTCGACGAGGTTCTCGCGTCCTGACGCGCATGACGCACAGGTGCTGGACCGGACGTATAGACCGGAAGTAAAGAAGTGCCGCGGTGCCCGCGTGATGACAACGGTCATCCGGCGGGCGCTGCGGCATCTCTGCTCTGTTCGAGTCGTCCGTATCGCCGTGCCAGGTGTGCCGGGCCCGGGCAGCCGGCCCGACCAGTCGTCACGGAAGGGGCTGGTCGGGGCATCGTGCCCGGCACGCTGAGGCCATACCCAATTCGGCCGAGGAAGCAAACCTGAACGCCAACCCAATGTCTGATCGAGCCACCTCACCGGCCACCGGAGCCCCGGCGCGCACGGCCGCGGTCATTCCCGCGGCGGGCCGCGGCGTACGGCTGGGCCCGGGCGCCCCCAAGGCCCTGCGGCCGATCGGCGGCACGCCCATGCTGGTCCACGCGGTCCGGGCCATGGCGGCCTCCCGCGCCGTCTCGCTCGTCGTCGTGGTGGCCCCGCCGGACGGCGCCGCCGAGGTCCGCAACCTGCTCGACGAGTACCCGCTCGCCGACCGCGACAGCACCCGCACCGACGTGGTGGTCGTCCCCGGCGGCAGCACCCGGCAGGAGTCCGTGCGGCTGGGCCTCGCGGCCCTGCCCGACGACGTCACCGCCGTCCTGGTGCACGACGCCGCCCGCCCGCTGGTGCCCGTCGACACGGTGGACGCGGTCGCCGCAGCGGTGCGCGAGGGCGCGCCCGCGGTCGTCCCGGCACTGCCCCTCGCGGACACCGTCAAGCAGGTCGAGCCCCGCACCGGGGAGCGGGCCGGCGAGCCCGAGCCCGTGGTCGCCACGCCCGAGCGCGCCCTGCTGCGCGCCGTGCAGACGCCCCAGGGCTTCGACCGCCGCACCCTCGCCGAGGCGCACGAGAAGACCGCCCTGGAGGGCGACGGCGCCACGGACGACGCCGGCATGATCGAGCGGCTGGGCGTCCAGGTCGTGGTCGTGCCCGGCCACGAGGAGGCGTTCAAGGTCACCCGGCCGCTGGACCTGGTCCTGGCCGAGGCCGTGCTCGCCCGGAGGAGGGCCAACGATGGCTTCTAGCCCCCCGGTGCTGCCCCTGGTGGGCATCGGCACGGACGTGCACGCCTTCGAGGAGGGCCGCGAGCTGTGGTGCGCGGGGCTGCTGTGGGAGGGCGCGAGCCACGGCCTCGCGGGCCACTCCGACGGCGACGTCGCCGCGCACGCCGCCTGTGACGCGCTGTTCTCCGCGGCGGGCCTCGGCGACCTCGGCGCGCACTTCGGCACCGACCGCCCCGAGTGGTCCGGCGCCTCCGGCGTCACCCTGCTGGCGGAAGCCGCCCGGATCGTTCGCGCGGCCGGCTTCGGCATCGGCAACGTCGCCATCCAGGTGATCGGCGTCCGGCCGAAGATCGGCAAGCGCCGCGAGGAGGCCCAGAAGGCGCTGTCCGCGGCCGTGGGCGCCCCCGTCTCGGTCTCCGGCACCACCACCGACGGCCTGGGCCTCACCGGCCGCGCCGAGGGCCTGGCGGCCGTCGCCACGGCTCTCGTCTACCGTGAGGACTCGCCGGACACGCCCTAGGGTGCGAGTGATGCCGTACCCGGCGCGTGCCGTGCCGTGCGCGCCGGGCGGCGGCCCCTGAGTCACCCGAGGGAAGGACCGGCCGTGCCATCCGCGCTCTCCGCAGATCTCAAGAAGTACATCGACGACAACCCCGTCTTCGCCGTCGTGGCGACCGTCCAGCCCGACGGCAGCCCCCAGCTCTCCGTCACCTGGATGAAGCACGAGGACGGCCGGCTGGTCTTCTCCACGACCGTCGGCCGCCGCAAGGAGCGCAACCTCCGCCGCGACCCGCGCGTGACCGTCATGATCAATCCGCCCAATGCGCCCTACACCTACGCCGAGGTCCGGGGCACCGCCGACATCACCACCGAGGGCGGCAACGAACTGATCGACGAGCTGTCCCGGAAGTACACGGGCAAGGACTACGCCGACTTCAACCCGGCGGCGGCCGAGGACGCGGAGCGGGTCGTCGTCCGCATCACCCCGCGCAAGGTCGTCGGCTCGCTGTAGCCGCGGAGCGTCCCCCGGGCAGCCCGGGAACGGCAGAGGGCCGCCATCCCCTTCCGGGATGGCGGCCCTCTGCCATTGCTTGCTCGCGTGTGCCGTCCGTCAGCTGCCGTCGGACTTCGTGGCCCCCACGCGCGACGGCCACGGCTGGCCGTACGGCGTCAGGTGCTCGTAGTGGCGCGACTGCTCCTGGAGCGGCGGCAGGGGCTCGCGGGACGCCTGCTTCCCGGCTCCGTCGCCGTCCGGCGCGGAGTGCCGGCGCATCTCCTCCATGCCCCGCTGGAGCGCGTTCCGCATCTTCTTGCCGAACGGCTTCTCGACGAAGCGGTGCATCAGCCAGGCGGCGCCCAGCATCGCGACGGTCAGCCCGGCGACCAGCAGGTGCGGGGGCACCTTGCCGTACAGCCAGTGGATGACCGTCAGGCCGATGTACTGGTGGAGCAGGTAGAGCGGGTACGTGAGCGCGCCCGCCGTGGTCAGCCAGCGCCACTGGATGCGGTTCAGCTTGCCGTGCGCGATCAGGCCCATGACCACGAAGGCGGCCAGGACGATCAGCTTGGCGGGCCAGTGCGGGATCACATGGTCGGCGTTGTCCGAGATCCGCTTCGGGATGCCGTTCAGGGCGAGGAGGAACGACACGCCCACGATGCCCCAGAGCAGGAACGTGGGCTTGAACCGGTACATCAGGTAGAAGGCGATGCCGGCCACGAAGTACGGCGAGGCCAGCGGCATCGCCCACATGTCGAGCAGCTTGATGTGCACCGACGGCGCCGTGATCGCCGCGACCGTCCACAGGCCGCAGAACAGCACGCACTTGCGGTACGTGACGCCCGTCGCGACCACGAGCGCGAACAGGATGTAGAACTTCAGCTCGATGAAGAGCGTCCAGTAGACGCCGTCCACGTCCCACACGCCCAGCCCCTGCTGGAGCATCGTGAGGTTGGTGAGCACCACGTCCCAGCCCTTGACGCTGCGGACCTGCGGCCACAGCGTGATCACGGTGCCCGTGAGGATCACCGCGACCCAGTAGGCCGGGTAGATCCGGCAGGCCCGGGACACCACGAAGTCACCCAGGGAGCGGCCCCAGGTGCTCATGCAGATCACAAAGCCGCTGATGAGGAAGAAGACCTCGACGCCCAGCCAGCCGTACTGCGCGTACGGCTTCAGGTGCGGGAAAATGGCGCCGGAATTCGTTCCCCAGCCACCGCGCAGGGCGATGTAGTGGTACGCGACGACCATGAGGGCCGCAACGAGGCGGAACCCGTCGAGGACGTAGAGCCTCGGCTTGGATGTGGACTGCTGGACCGCCGCCCGGCCGCCATCGAGATCACCTCGTCTGGCGAAACGCATGTCGTCCTCTCCCATTGGATTTAGTCGGCTCATCCTACGCAGGCCGTCGCACAGGCATGCTGACACAGACAGGGCCTCCGTCACCGTGACTGCGGTCTCGTGTGCCCGCTCTTCATTCGACTGGAGTGCGCACGGGAGACGACTGGAGTGCGCACAGGAGAACCGCGCCGCACCACCGGAGGCTCTGCCCGATCCTGGGGGCCGCGGGCCGTCCGGCGCAACACCTGTGCTCATGTCTCTCTGTGAACAGCGGAAGAAAAAGGTGCGGAGGCCCGCTCCCGGCCGGACGACTGCCCCGGGCACTGCCCGGAGCCCACTACCCTGGTGCCGTGACTATTCGCCTGTACGACACCAGCGCCCGGCAGATCCGTGACTTCTCCCCGCTCGTTCCGGGCTGTGTCTCGATCTACCTCTGTGGCGCGACCGTGCAGGCCGCACCGCACATCGGGCACATCCGCTCGGGTCTGAACTTCGACATCATGCGCCGCTGGTTCGCCTACCGCGGTTACGACGTGACGTTCGTCCGCAATGTCACGGATATCGACGACAAGATCATCAACAAGGCCGCCGACCAGGGCCGCCCCTGGTGGTCGATCGGCTACGAGAACGAGCGCGCCTTCGACGACGGCTACACCGCCCTCGGCTGCCTGCCGCCCACCGTCGAGCCCCGCGCCACCGGCCACGTCACCGAGATGGTCGAGATGATGCGCGGCCTCATCGAGCGCGGCCACGCCTACGCCGCCGACGGCAACGTCTACTTCGACGTGCGCTCCTTCCCCGGCTACCTGGAGCTGTCCAACCAGGAGCTGGACAACCTCCTCCAGCCCTCCGGCGAGGGCGAGACCGGCAAGCGGGACCCGCGGGACTTCGCCATGTGGAAGGCCGCCAAGCCCGGCGAGCCCTCCTGGGAGACCCCCTGGGGCCGCGGCCGCCCGGGCTGGCACCTGGAGTGCTCGGCCATGGCCCACAAGTACCTGGGCAGCGCCTTCGACATCCACGGCGGCGGCCTCGACCTGATCTTCCCCCACCACGAGAACGAGATCGCCCAGGCCAAGGCCTTCGGCGACGACTTCGCCGCGTACTGGGTGCACAACGCCTGGGTGACGCTGAGCGGCGAGAAGATGTCGAAGTCGCTGGGCAACTCGGTGCTCGTCTCCGAGATGGTCAAGCACTGGCGGCCCGTCGTCCTGCGCTACTACCTGGGCACCCCGCACTACCGCTCGATGATCGAGTACAGCGAGGAGGCGCTGCAGGAGGCCGAGGCCGCGTTCGCGCGCATCGAGGGCTTCATGCAGCGCGTCGTGGAGCTGGCCGGGCCGGTCGAGCCGGCCGCCGAGGTGCCGCCCGCCTTCGCCGAGGCCATGGACGACGACCTGGGCGTCCCGCAGGCGCTCGCCGTCGTCCACACCACGGTCCGGCAGGGCAACTCCGCGCTGACCGCCGACGACAAGGAGACCGCCGTCGCCCGGCTGGCCGAGGTCCGCGCCATGCTGGGCGTGCTGGGCCTCGACCCGATGGACGAGCACTGGGCGGGCGCCTCCGGCCGCGGTGACGAACTCCACGGCGTGGTGGACTCGCTGGTCAAGCTCGTGCTGGAGCAGCGCGAGGCGGCCCGCGGCCGCAAGGACTACGCCACCGCCGACGCGATCCGCGACCAGCTCCAGCAGTCCGGCCTGGTCATCGAGGACACCCCGGCCGGTCCGCGCTGGACCCTGTCCTGAGGGACACTTTTCGTACGTACGTTTACAAGGGCCCCGCTCCGGCGGGCCCTGAGCAGTAAAGAAAAAGGTGACCCATGGCCGGCAACAGCCAGCGCAGGAACCGCCGCACGTCCAACAAGAAGGGCGCGACGGTCGGCAGCGGCGGCCAGCGGCGCCGGGGCCTGGAGGGCAAGGGCCCGACGCCGCCCGCGTCCGCCCGCAAGGGACATGTGAAGAACCGCATCGCCCAGTCCAAGGCGAAGCAGGCGGCCCGCCGCCCCGCACCCCGCCGCGGCGGCCCCAAGGGCACCAACGAGCTGGTCGTCGGCCGTAACTCGGTCGTCGAGGCGCTGCGCGAGGGTGTGCCCGCGAACACGCTCTACGTCCAGCAGTTCGTGGACAGCGACGAGCGCGTCCGCGAGGCCGTCCAGCTCGCCACGGAGAAGGGCCTCAACCTCATGGAGGCCCCGCGTCCCGAGCTGGACCGGATGACGAACGGCCTGAACCACCAGGGCCTCGTCCTCTCCGTGCCGCCGTACGACTACGCGCACCCCGAGGACCTCAGCGCGCTCGCCGCCGACAACGGCGAGGACGCGCTGATCGTCGCCCTCGACGGCATCACCGACCCGCGCAACCTCGGCGCCGTCGTCCGCTCCGTCTCCGCCTTCGGCGGCCACGGCGTGGTCGTCCCCGAGCGCCGCGCGGCCGGCATGACCGCCAGCGCCTGGAAGACCTCGGCCGGCACCGCCGCCCGCACCCCGGTGGCCCGCGCCACCAACATGACGCGGACGCTGGAGGCCTACCAGAAGGAAGGCATGATGGTCGTCGGCCTGGCCGCCGACGGCGATGTCGAGCTGCACGAGCTGGACGTCCTCGACGGGCCGGTCGTCATCGTGGTCGGCAGCGAGGGCAAGGGCCTGTCCCGGCTCGTCGGCGAGACCTGCGACTACCGGGTGCGGATCCCGATGCCGGGCGGTGCCGAGTCGCTGAACGCGGGCGTGGCCGCGGGCGTCGTGCTGTACGAGGCGGCGCGCCGCCGCGCGTAGCGGGTGTCCCGGGGCGCGTCCTGGCGCGTCTCCTGACAGCGTGCGATCACAACGGTACGCATCCGTACACATCCGCACAGTTCCGTACGACGGCGCGGCGGCCGGGGGGAACCGACTCCCCACGGCCGCCGCGCCGTTGCAGTTGATCTTGACGGGTCTCGGACACTTCGAGGCGGTCAAGGCAGTGTCCTAACCTCCGGTCACTCGGTTAGATGAGTGTGGACACCAGAACACCCCGCACACCTACGGGGGGAAGCTCGTCGGGTTACGACGACCAGCCTGCGCTGAGCATGTTGAAGGTCCCGTCGGACCCCGCGCAGGTCATCGTCAATCACCTGAGCTTCCGGGTGCAGCTCGCCCGGCCCCCGCGCGCCGCCCGGCAGTTCGCCGGGGGAGCGACCACGGCGCAGCCGGCCGGATCCAGGACCGGCCCGGCCAGGCGCCGCGCTCCCGTGGTGTGGAGCGGACACACCGGGCCGGGCGACGAGGCATCCACCCAACTCCTGCAGGCCGTCCGGGACTCCGGCACCGCCGCCCCCGTGCGCACGGCCGCCGGGGGCGGGGACGCCGGAGCCACCCAGGTGCTGCCGCGCATCCGCGTCGAGGACCCGCCGACCGCTGTCATCGGCCCCCGCGAATCCGCCGAGACCGCCGGGGCGGGCGGGGACACCAGGCTCCTCCAGGGCATGCGCTCCGCCCGCAGCGCATACGACGACGAGCGCGACTTCCCGCCGTACGACGACGAGTTCGACGAGCAGGAGAGCGAGGACGACGCGTCCGGGCGGGACCGCGCGGACGCCGTCCGGCACGCCTACTACCCGGGCCGCCGGATGAACCTCGGCGTCGTCCTGCTCCCGCTCCGCATCTTCCTCGGCCTGATCTCGGTCTACGCGGGCATGGGCAAGCTGTGCAACCCCGTCTACTTCGACGGCGGCAAGCGCGGCTCCATGGTCGCCTGGCTCCACCAGCTCCAACCCTGGGGCATCGCCTCCCCCCTGCGCGACTTCGCGCTCGCCCACCCCGTCGGCGCCGGGCTCACCGTCGCCTTCCTCCAGGTCGTCGTCGGCGTCCTGACCATCCTCGGCCTCTGGCAGCGGCTCGCCGCCGCCGTCGGAGTGCTGCTCTCCGTGGTCCTGCTCGTCACCGTCAGCTGGCGCAGCGCCCCCGTCTACCAGGCGCCCGACATCATCTGCCTGGCCGCCTGGAGCCCCCTCGTCATCGCCGGGGCGCCGTTCTACTCCCTCGACGGGCGCCTGGCGGGCGAGGCCTGGCGGCGGCTCGGCCCCCGCGCCGAGCTGTGGCAGCTGCGGCGACGCGTGCTGCGCCGGGGCACGGTCATGGCGACCGTCGTCATCGGCCTCTCGCTGCTGATCGGCTCCATGCTCGGCGGCGCCGTCCGCTCCTCCCGCGTCCCCGAGACGCCCGGGACGCCGGCCCCGCCCGCCAACAGCCTCCCCGGCTCGCCGCTCCCGCAGGAGCCCTCCTCCTCCGCCCCGCGCGGCTCCCACGGCCCGTCGGCCACGGGCACCCCCAAGCCCAGCGCCTCCGGCCACAAGCCGCCCACCCCGGGCGCCACCCCGTCCGCCGCCCCCGGCACCCCCCACACCCCGGCCGGCGGCCCCGCGGGCACGGCCGGACAGCCGGCCACCGGCCCCGGCAGCGTCCGCCCCGCCCCCCAGACCCCGCACCAGGCCCCGGCCCCCGCCGCCCCCCAGCACAGCTCCGGCTCGACCACGGGCACGGGCACCGGCGACGGCTCGGCCGGTTCCTCCGGCGGCTCGACGGGCGGCGGCGGCTCGCGCGGCGGCGGAGCCCTGGGAGGTCTCCTGGGCTGACCGCACGCGCAACCCGCGACGACGAAACCGCCGGGCGGGCTGGATCCCCTCCAGCCCGCCCGGCGGTTTTCGCTATCCCTCCCTGTTCCTGCCCGTCCCTCCCCATCCCTGCCTCAAGTGCCCTACCGGGCCAGCTCCTTCGCCGCCTCCGTCAGGTCCTTCGCGGTGTCGATGGCCCGCCAGTACGCCCCCTGCGGCAGCGGGAAGCCGGCCAGCCGCCGCTCCCTGGCCAGGCGCGGGAACGTCGTCCGCTCGTGGTCGCCCCGCTCGGGCAGCAGCTCCGCGAAGTCCCGGGAGAACACGTACACCCCGGCGTTGATCTGGTACGGCGAGGGCGGCGACTCGATGAAGTCCAGGACGCGGCCGAACTCGTCCGTCTTCACCGCGCCCCACGGGATCCGCGGCCGGGCCAGCGCCAGCGTCGCCGTGGCGTCGCGCTCGTAGTGGAAGGCCGCCATCTCGCGCAGCGAGAACCGGGTCCAGATGTCGCCGTTCGTGGCGTACCAGGGCTCGCCGGGGCGGGGCAGGGCCGCGGCCGCGTGCTTCAGGCCGCCGCCGCGGCCCAGCGGCTCCTTCTCCACCACGGTGGTCACCCGCAGCGGCAGATCGGCCGACACGAGCCACTCCTGGAGGACTTCGGCCAAATGGCCGCACGAGACCACGGCGTCCGTGACGCCCTCGGCAGCCAGCCAGGCAAGCTGATGGCCGATGATCGGGACCCCGGTGCCGGGAATCTCGACCATCGGCTTGGGACGGTCGTCGGTATACGGGCGAAGCCGCGACCCCTGGCCTCCGGCCAGGATCACGGCTTGCGTCGGGTACGGGTAGGGCGGGGTGACGGTCATGCTCCGCACGATATGCCGTGCCGCGAGCGGCGGTGCGGCCGGTGATCCGCCCGGCCCGCGGCGGCCTCAGCCGCCCTGGACGCCCGAGGCGAACGCGGTGTCGCACACCGGCCGGGCGTAGGCCTGGGCGCGCGCCATCGAGTGGTACTTGGCCACTGCCGCCCGCCCCAGCGCACGGGCGATCTCCGCGCAGTGCTGGGCCAGCGACGGACGGCCGTTGGTCGCCTCCTGGAGGTGGGTGAGGGCGACGCCGGGGTTCTTCTCCTGGAGTTCGCCCAGCAGCTTGTCGCGCAGCACCTCGTGCGGCGCGCGGGCCTTGGCGACGGTGGAGGCGTTGTCGGAGGAGGCGGTGAGCACCTGCGACTCGGCGTTCGGTGCCGCCCAGGGGACGCGGGTGACCGCGAGAGTCCCCGAGAGGACGAGAACGACCGGGAGGACGAGAGCGAGAGTTCTGCCGATGCGGCGGGCGGCCTGGTTCATGCCGCAGATGGTAGCGAGGGGTAATGATGCGGCGACATTTAGTCACCCAGTCGAGTGATGCCACTGGTCATGGGTGCGGTTACCGGGTTGACGCGGGCGGGGTGAAAGGGCGGAAGTGTCGGGGATTCTTCCGCCGGGCCGGAGCCCCGCGCCTGGTGCGTACGGACAGTTGCGTACGAGGGGGCGGGGCGTCGGCTCCGGACGGGCCCGGGAGCCTGTCCCGGGAGCCGTCCCGGATCAGTCGCTCAGGCGCTCGCCCGACGACGTCGAGAACACGTGCAGCTCGCCCGGGCGCGGCACCACATGCAGCACGGAGCCCTTCTCCGGCACGCGCCGGCCGTTGACGCGCACCACCAGGTCCTGCTGCTCGCCGCCGACCTCGGCGGTCCCGTACACGTATCCGTCGGCTCCCAGCTCCTCCACCACGTTGACCGTGACGGCGAGGCCGGCGGGCGCGTCCTTGGCGTCCTTGCTCAGGGAGGCGGCCGCGTCGCCGTTGCGCTCGACCACGTCGAAGTGCTCGGGCCGGACGCCGACGGTGACCGTGCGGTCGCCTCCGTCGGCCGCCGCGGTCAGCGCCTCCCGCGAGACGGGCACCACGCTGTTGCCGAACTTCACGCCGCCGTCGGTGATCGGCACCTCGACCAGGTTCATCGCGGGCGAGCCGATGAACCCGGCCACGAAGAGGTTGGCCGGCCGGTCGTACATGTTGCGCGGCGAGTCGACCTGCTGGAGCAGGCCGTCCTTGAGGACCGCCACCCGGTCGCCCATGGTCATCGCCTCGACCTGGTCGTGGGTGACGTACACGGTGGTGATGCCCAGCCGGCGCTGGAGCCCGGCGATCTGGGTGCGGGTCTGGACGCGCAGCTTGGCGTCGAGGTTGGAGAGGGGCTCGTCCATGAGGAAGACCTGCGGCTCGCGGACGATGGCGCGGCCCATGGCCACGCGCTGCCGCTGGCCGCCGGAGAGCGCCTTGGGCTTGCGGCCGAGGTACTCGGTGAGGTCCAGGATGCGCGCCGCGTCCTCGACCTTCTGCCGGATCTCCGCCTTCGGGACGCCCGCGATCTTCAGGGCGAAGCCCATGTTGTCGGCCACGGTCATGTGCGGGTACAGCGCGTAGTTCTGGAACACCATCGCGATGTCCCGGTCCTTCGGGGGCAGGTGCGTCACATCGCGGTCGCCGATGCGGATGGAGCCGCCGTTGACGTCCTCGAGTCCCGCGAGCATCCGCAGCGAGGTGGACTTCCCGCAGCCCGAGGGTCCGACGAGGACCAGGAACTCCCCGTCCTCGATGGTGATGTCGAGCTGGTCGACGGCGGGCTTGTCGGCACCGGGGTAGATCCGGGTGGCTTTGTCGTACGTGACCGTGGCCATGGTGATGAATCCCTTCACCGGCAGGAACGTGCCGGACGATCCGAGTAGAGGGAGTGGTCCAGTCCAATTGGACCGGGGCGCTGGTGACGCTACCTGCGCGGAGTGCGGTTGTCAGTAGGTGGCGGGTCACGAAGTGGGTGTGGGTAGACTGCGTTTCGCATGCCGCCTTAGCTCAGCTGGTAGAGCACCGCTCTTGTAAAGCGAAGGTCGTCGGTTCGAGTCCGACAGGCGGCTCTGGAACAGCCCAGGTCAGTTACACGCTGACCTGGGCTTTCTTGTTGATCGGGGCCGGCTGCGCCGGGACGAGCCCTGACCGTTGGCCCGAGGGTGTGCCCGAAGTGAGCCCACCGGTGCCGTGAACCGCCGTAGAAGTCGCCGAGAAGGGACCGCAGCCGACCGGGGATCGGGTAGCCGGCCATGAGGTCGAAGACGCCCGACGCGGTCGCAGCCATGACGAACACCTCCATCTCCCGGATGCCCAACCCGGCCGAGTTCGTGCCCGAGCTGAACGACATCAGCGCCGCCCTCTTCCGGGCCACGGGTAACCACTCGGTGCCGCGCACCACGGTGAATCTCGTCCACTTGCGCGCCGGGCAGATCGTCGGCAACACCTACCTGACGGTCCTGAATACCGGCTTCCTGCGCAAGGCCGGGGAGTCCGAGGAGCGCATCACCGCTGTGTCCTCCTGGCAGGACGCCCCATACTTCACCGACGCCGAGCGAGCGGCCCTCGCCCTGGTGGAGGCCACCCTCCAGCCCGCCCCGCACGGCAAGGAGCGCGTCTCCGACGAGCTGTACGCCGAGGTGGCGAAGCACTACGACGAGAAGGCGCTGGCCACCTTGACCATCGCGATCGGCCGGATCAACTTCTTCATCGCCCTGGCCGCCATCGGCAAGCCGCAGCCGGTCAGCTCCCTCGCGGACAAGCAGTGGGACTGACCTGTCTGTCAGAGGGGTAACCCGATCAGAACCCGCCGCCCAGTAACGTGCCGCCAAATCCCTTGGAGGCGGCCTCCGGGACGGGAGCGATCTCCGGTCAGATCCGCCGGCGCCGGGGAGGGTACCGAGCAGCCGGTACCCCTGGCCGACTTCAGGCAGACCGTAACCGGACGATCACGCGCCCTCTGCCGGATGGCACTCCTGGTGAGTTCCGGCCTGGGCGGCATCCGGGTGGGACGGATTCCAGAGCCGGTCGGCCTCACCGCGGGCGACATGATCCTCGTAGATCCTCACCTTGTGCCGCATCACGTCCAAGGTCTCGCGCAGCTCCCGGATCTGCGCTTCCACATGGTCTTCGTGTCGGCGCAGCAACTCCAGCCGCTCATGCTCATTGCCCGGGCCCTGACAGGCCAGCTCGATGTATTGCCGGATCGTCGCCAGTGACATGCCGGAGGAGCGCAGCTTTGTGCAGATCGCCAGCCACTCCAGATCTTCCTCGTGATAGATCCGACGGCCGTTGGGCAGGCGGCGCACCGGGTTGGCGAACAGGCCCTCCCGCTCGTAGAACCGCAGTGCGTGAACGCTCAGCCCACTGCGCTCCGCCACTTCACCGATGCTCAGGTCCATGGGTGACCCCCATCACACGGCCATTGATCTAGCCCTGACTCTAGCTTCTAGCGTCGAGCTGTCGGCCAATCGGGCGATCGGAATGTAGGAGAACATGAGCGTTTGGTTTGTCGCCGGTGCATCGCGTGGGTTCGGCGCGGAGATCACCCGTGAGGTGCTGGATCGAGGGCACAGCGTGATCGCTACGGCGAGGGACGCGTCGGCGGTGCTTCAGGCGTACCCGGAAAAGCCGGACGGATTGCTGGCGCTGAACGCGGACGTGACCAAATCGGAGCAGTTGACGGCTGCGGTGGAGGCCGGCCTGGCGGAGTTCGGCCGGATCGACATCGTGGTCAACAACGCCGGTTACGGCCTCGTGGGCGCGATCGAGGAGACCTCCGACAAAGCCGCCCGGGGTCTGTTCGACGTCAACGTGTTCGGCGTGCTCAACACGTTGCGGGCGACCCTGCCGACGTTGCGTGCCCAGCGATCCGGACATGTCCTGAACATCGGCTCCGTGGGCGGCTTCGCCACCGCTCCGGCCGTGGGCCTGTACGGCGCGTCGAAATTCGCCCTCGAGGGCATCTCCGAGGCACTGCATGGCGAGCTGGCCCCGCTTGGCGTCCGCGTCACGATCGTAGAGCCGGGCGGGTTTCGCACCGACTTCCTCAGCAGCTCAAGCTTCCAGGTCGAACCAGCCTCCATCGTGGACTACGTCGCCGGCGCGGGACCGGTGCGCGAGGCACTGACCATGTACGACGGCCGTCAGCCAGGAGATCCGGTGAAGGGAGCCAAAGCCATCGTCGACGTCACCGAGGTCGCCGAGCCCCCGCTGCGCCTGCAGTTGGGAGCGGACGCGGTCGAGCGCGTCGAGGCGAAGCTGGATCTGGTGCGACATGAACTCGACGAATGGCGGCACGTGGCGCTCTCCACCGCTATGGCCCCGGACCTGACTCAGACACCAGCCGCAAGGTAGCGGTCAGGACTTCGTGACCGCGGTCTTCTTGGGCTGTCGGGGAACGGCCTTGGTCTTGTCGAGGTGCCCGTCCACCGTCCACCGGGGCACACCGAACATGTCGGCGATCTGCTGGACCGTCTTCTCCCGCTCGTCGTGGAGCCGTTGGGCGAGCGCCGCCTGGTCCTCGGTGATCGCCCGGCCCTCCATCGTGGCGGTGTCGATGGCCGGCTCGATGACGTGCAGCCCGATCCCGCGCTCGCGCAGCTCGACGCCGAGGGTCACCAGGTGCAGCACCGAGCGGGAGAGCCGGTCGAGCCGGGTGACCTGTTCGGTTCGAAATTCTCCTCTACGCGAGCAGTCGGCGGCCGACCGTCGCGATCAGAGACAGGACCGCGACGGCGAATCCGAGGAGCGTGGTCCGGGCGGAGACGTACAGTGTCGCGACGCCGATTCCGAGGACGGGAACTGTCAGTCCGACATAGCCGCAGAGGAAGAGCCCTGCGAGGGCTTCGCCGCGTGTGGCAGGGGCGGCGAGGTTCGTCACCGTTGAGATCGATCCCTTGGGCAGGATGCCCGCTCCTGCCCCGGCTGCTGCTCCGCCGGCCAGGAACAGCGGCAGGTTCGGCAGCCACACCGCCGCACTGACCGTGACGAGGCCGGCCGCGGTCGAAGCGAGGCCCGCGACGATCTGGTGCCTGACCGCGGCCCGGCCGAGCAGCATCTGCGCCGCGGCTGCCGTGCCGAAGGCGATGAAGGCGAGATGCGGCGTGCGCAGCGGGTCGGCGGCGAACTGGGCGAGCAGGCCGGAGACCAGTCGTCCGAGGCCCAGGCCTCCGAGGTTCGCCGCGGTGGCGGTCAGGTCGGCCCGGGTGCGATGGGCTCCCGGACGGGCCGTGGCGTGGAGCTCGCCCAGCTGCGCGGTGGCCGTCGCGGTGATCATGTCGATGCCCAGGCCGGTCACCAGCCGTGCGGTGATCAGGCCGGTCAGGGTCGGCCAGAGCGGGAACAGCAGGGCGGCGAGGACCTCGACGAGCAGTGCCGGGAGCAGGGCCCGGCGGCGTCCCAGCCAGTCGGAGACGTGGCCGGCCAGGAACAGGCTGACGATGACACCCACCGCGTAGGCGGCGAAGACGACGGAGACCACGAACGCCGAGAAGTGGTCGCGGCGTTGGTAGAGGACGTAGAGCGGAGTCGGGGCCGCGGAGATCACGACAGGCGCGCAGTATGTACGCAACGGCTTTGGCGTGGCGCTCCTACCCGACTTCGTCGCACCCGCCGACCCCGATCTGCGGACGCTGGGGGTGTCCGACCATCCCTTGCGCTGGACCCTGTCGGTCGCCACGTCGGCTACACGGCGGCCGAGCGCAGCCGTGCGCGCGCTGCTGGAGGCGGTCGACCAGTTCGCGGCGGCGCAACGATAACGGAGGCTGGCCGTGTTGACGCCCCCGAGCTGGACGGGGTCCTGGAACTCCCCCTCACCCCTCCGAGATCATCCCGTGGCGGCTTTTGAGTTCACCTTGGCCGGACCCCGCTCTGGCGCCACGGACGCCCTGGTGGAAGCCGCTGTTGCGGCCGCGTCGGAAGAGGTAGCCGCCGACGCGAAAGTGCGTAGCGCGGATGCCACTTGCGTGGCGGCTCGGCAGCGAGGATGTCCCTCCTTGTAAAGCGAAGGCCGTCGGTTCGAGTCCGACAGGCGGCTCAGTTGAAGCCCGGGTCGGCTACGCACCGACCCGGACTTTCTTCTTCATCGGCGTCGGCGGCACGTGGGGTCGCGTTCGACGGGTCAGGCCGCCCCAGCGGCCCCGCGCAGGATGTTCTGGCCGTCCCGGCCACGCAGGGCGAGCGCGGCCGGCAATACGGCCGCGGTGAGCGCGATGGCCGCGCAGCAGGCGGCGAGCACGCCCATCACGCCCCAGGGCACGACCGCGGGCGTCTGGCCGACCAGGTTGGTCAGGGCCGTCCAGGAGCCGCCGATGCTGATGGCCGTGCCGAGCACGCCGAGGACGGTCCCGGCCGCCACGCACATCAGCGTTTCGACGGCGACGGTGCACAGCACCTGAGCCTTGGTGGCGCCGGCCAGGCGCAGCAGGGACAGCTCCCGCTTGCGGTCGGTGACCGTCATGACCAGCGAGTTGGCCAGGGCGATGGCGGCGTAGCAGATCGCCAGGCCGAGGATCATCAGCAGAGCGTTCCAGGAGGCCTTCTCGTTGCCGTCGGTGGCCGTCGACCAGATCTCCTCCGGGGTGGCGAGCCGGGCACCCAGCCCGTGCACGGCCGTCTGCAGGGCGGTGGCGGTCTGTTGCGGGTCGGCGCCGGGCAGCAGCCGCAGGTGGATCTGGCTCGCCAGGGCCGGGCCGCCGACGCCGCCGGTGACGGCGTTGGGGCCGGTCACCCATGCCTGGGTGGCCTCGGCGCCGGTGCCGAGGACGGCGGCGACCCGCAGGGTCCGGGGGGTGCCATCGGCCAGCCGGACCGACACCCGCTGCCCGGCCTGGGGCGAGCCGGGCCAGGTGCGGCTGAGCACGATGGAGTCGGGGCCGAGGTCGGCCGGCGAGCCCGCGACGACCGGCAGGCGGTCGACCTCGGCCAGCGCGGTGGCGTCCGCCGTCGCGGCGCGGAAGGGCACCAGGGCCTGGCCGTCCTGCTCGGCCATCACGGAGGTCGGGGTGATCACCAGGGCCTGCACACCGGGTACGGCGCGGACGCGGTCCACCACGGCCCGGTTCAGCCCGGGCGTGCCGGCCGGGGTGACGACGAAGTCGGCGGCGGACAGCTGGTTGCGGACCTCGGTGACCTGCGAGCGGTTGATGGTGCCGATGCTGCCGAGCAGGCAGCCGGCGAAGGCGATGACCAGTACCACCGGGGTGGTGGTGGCAGCGGTGCGTCGGAAGGCGGTCAGCGAGTTCTGCCGGGCGGTGGCCCAGACGATGCCGCCCCCGTCCTCGGCGGGACGCCCGCGCAGCCGGGCGGAGAGCGCGGGCAGCACCGTCAGCGTCCGGATCACCGGGCCGGCCAGCACGCCTGCCAGCAGCACGCAGCCGGCGACGACGGCCAGCAGCAGACCGAGCGAGTCCGCGGCGTTGGCCGCAGCGTCGGGCCGGCTCCGGGTCGTGATCACGATGGCCGCGATTCCGCCGCCCAGCACGAGCAGGCCGCTGAACCAGCGGAAGGCCAGCGCGCCCCGCGAGCGCCGTTCGACGTCCGCCTCCATCAGTGCCTCGCCCGGGCTGACCAGGCCGGCCTTCAGCGAGGAGAGCACCACGCCGCTCATCGCGGTCAGCAGTCCGATCAGGGCCGCGACGAGCAGCCCCCACCAGGAGATCGGGACGGTGAAGTCGGCCGGGACCATGTCGTGGTCGATCAGCCACCGGCCGGCCAGCGGCGCCCCGGCCGCGCCGAGCACGCACCCGGCGACGGAGGCCAGCACGCCGACCACCAGGGCCTCCCGGTAGACCAGGGTGCGCAGTTGCTTGCGGGTGGCGCCGATCAGTCGCAGCAGCGCGAGTTCGCGGCGGCGCTGGGCGATCGACAGCGCGAAGGTGCCGGCCACCACGAACACGGCGGTGCCGCCGGAGACTGCGGCAGAGAGGCCGAGCGGGGTCTGCACGTCGTTCAGCCGGCTGCTGAGCTCGGCGTAGTGCGGGTCCGCCTGGCTGCGCTCGGAGCCGGTGAGCACCCGGGCGACTCTCGCGCCGCCGGCGGCGTCCACGGCCCGGCGCACCGAGTCGGCGGGGCCGAAGGCGGCAAGCACGCCGACGGCGGGGCAGTACCGGGCGGCCTGTGCATCGGTGAAGAAGACTGCGTGCTCGAACGGCTCCGCCTCGGTGACGCCGGAGACCGTCGCGGTGTGCGGGCCGTCGGCGGTGACGAACCGGACCCGCTGACCGACCTGGTCCGGGCGGCCCCCGCCAATGACGATCTGGTCGTCGGCGGACGGCGCCGAGCCGGCGGCCAGTCGGTATCCGCCCAGGGCCGCGCTGGACCAGGCGCGTCCGACCTGCTCGCGCGGGCCGTCCGCGAGCTGGGCGTAGAAGGTGCGGTCTTCGACCGTCCGGCCGGTCCTGGCCACGGCGGCGATCAGCTCGGCCGGCAGGCCCTGCTGGACGGCGACCGGGGTCGGCACGGTGTCACCACTGGCGGCCGTGAAGTCGACGGTCCGGTCTGCGGTCACCAGGACCGGAGCCCGCGAGAAGCGCTGACGGCCCTGATCGGGGACGTCGGAGGTGGCGCCGATGACCAGGATGGAGGCGGCCATCAGGGCGACGCCGCAGGCCAGCGCGGTGAAACTGCCGACGAACGAGGACCGGCGCAGCTTGATGGTGGAGAGGGCGAGGCTCAGCATGCCACGGCCTCCAGTGCGGTCATCCGGGCGGCAACCTGCTCGGCGGTGGGCCGCTCCAGCGAGCCGGCCAGTCGGCCGTCCCGGAGGAAGACCACGCGGTCGGCGAAGGAGGCGGCGACCGGGTCGTGGGTGACCATGACCACGGCCCGGCTGGGGTCGTCGGCCATGGTGCGCAGCAGGGCGAGGACCTCGCGGCCGCTCCTGGTGTCCAGCGCGCCGGTCGGTTCGTCGGCCAGCAGCACCGCAGGGCGGGTGATCATCGCGCGGGCGATGGCGACGCGCTGCTGCTGACCGCCGGAGAGCTCGCCCGGCCGGTGTCCGGCCCGGTCGGCGAGGCCGACCGCGGCCAGGGCGGCGATCACCTCGGACGCCGAGGGGCGGCGGCCCGCCAGCTTGGCCGGGAGCGCCACGTTCTGTGCTGCGGTCAGGGCGGGGAGCAGGTTGAAGGACTGGAAGACGAAGCCGATCTTCTCCCGGCGCAGCACTGTCAGCTCGTTGTCGTGCAGGCCGCCCAGGACGATGCCGTCGACCCTCACCTCGCCCTGGTCGATCGGCTCCAGGCCGGCGGCCGACCGCAGCAGGGTCGACTTGCCGGAACCGGAGGGGCCCATGACGGCGGTGAAGGTGCCGAAGGGGAACCCGACACTCACCTCGTCCAGGCCGATGACCGGTTCGGGCCCGCGCCGGTAGGTCCGGCGAACCGATCGGAGTTCAACAGCAAAGTCCGTGGCGTTCATGCCCTCAGTCGATCAGTGCGGGTGGGTGCGGCTCAATGACACGCAATTCAGTCTTGGAGGTGTAGCTGGCTACACCTCCCAAGCGCGGGGCGGTCGGCGACGGTTCGAGTCCGACAGGCGGCTTCGCGCGAATGACGAAGCGCAGGCCCTTTCCGGGTCTGCGCTTCGTCGTTGTTCAGAGGCGTCGTTCAGGTTTGTCGTTCACGGTTGTCGTTCAGGGGCGTTGTTCAGGCGCCCGGTACGGGCCCGGAGTCCGGCGCGGTCACTGCCGCACCTCTTCCCCCTCCCGCCACTCCTGGACGGGCGTAACCGCCCCGCCCGCGGTGGTCTGCGGTGCGTCCTGGTGGCCCGGCCACCACGCCTTGTGGCCCAGCAGCGAGGTGATCGTCGGGACCAGCAGCATCGCCATGACGAAGGCCGTCAGCAGGATGCCGAAGGCCACTGCGAAGCCCATCTGCTGGAGCATCGAGTTGTCGGCCAGCATCAGGACGCCGAAGGTTCCGGCGAGGATGATCGCCGCGGAGGAGATGGTCGGGGCGGACTGGGTCACGGCCGTGCGGATGGCGTCCCGTGGCCGTGCGCCGCGGCGGACCTCCTCGCGGAGGCGGGCGACCATGAGGATGTTGTAGTCGGTGCCGAGGGCGACGACGAACAGGTAGACGATGATCGGCAGCATGAAGAGCAGGCCGCTCTCGCCCTTGACGCCCTGGAAGAGCCACACGGTGGAGCCGAGGGTGGCGCCGAAGCCGAGGGCGACGGCCGCCATCAGGTACCAGGGCGCGACCAGGCTGCGGAGCAGCAGGCCCAGGATGAGCATGATGGCGATCCCGGCGGCGGGGAAGACGACGCGGTAGTCGTGGCCCACGGCGTCCTCGACGTCGGAGAGGACCGCGGAGGTGCCGCCGACCAGGGCTTCCGTGCCGCTGGGCGCGGCGGCGTGGGCCTTGTCGCGGAGCGGGCCGCCGACGAGTTCGATGGCCTTGTCGGCGCTGGCGGCGTACTTGAGGACGACGCTGTACTGGGCGACGGAGCCGTCGGGGTTGGTGCTGCCGAGAGTGGCTTTGTCGACGCCCTCGATGGCCGCGATCTTCGCCTGGAACGCCTTGGTCTCGCCCTGGTCGAGGCGGGCGCCGTCCCTGGACTTGAGGTAGATCATGGTCGGGTCGGTCTGGCCCGCGGAGAAGCCGCGCTGCATGTCCTTGGAGGCCTGGACGGACTCCAGGTTCTGCGGCAGCTGGCTGTTGGTGTCGAAGTCGGACTTGAAGCCGAGCGCCCCGGCGGCGAGGGCCGCGAGCACGGCGGCGGAGAGGACGGCGACGACCCCGGGGCGGTGGGCGACGAGCCCGCCGACGCCGTTCGCGAAACGATTCCTCGGCTGATTCCGCCAGGACTTGGAGGGCCAGAACGCCTTGCGGCCCAGCAGCGAGAAGACCGCCGGCACCAGCGTGAGGGCGGCGACGAGCGTCACGGCGACGGAGATGGCGAGGGCGGGGCCCATCGCCCGCATCATGCCCATGGTCGACAGCAGCAGGGCGAGGAAGGCGACGATGACGGCGCCGGCCGCGGAGGCGATCGTCTCCCCGACCCGGGCGACGGCGTCGATGAGTGCCTGCTTGGGCTCCTGCCCCTTGCGCAGGTGTTCGCGGTAGCGGAAGAGGAGGAAGAGGATGTAGTCGGTGCCGACGCCGAAGAGGACGACGATCAGGATCGCGGACATCGAGCCGTCGGCCTTGAGCCCGCCGAGCTCGGAGGCGGTGCCGATGAGGCCGAAGGCGATGCTGGCCACGATGCCGATGATGAGGACGGGCAGGACGGCGATCAGCGGGCTGCGGAAGATGACCAGCAGCAGCACGATGATCAGGAGGAACGTCGCCGACATGACCATGCTGTCGGTGTCGCCCTCGGACTCCTTGGAGTCGAGGCTGGTGGCGGCCGACCCGGTGACGCCCATTGTGAGGTGGGTGCTCTTGAGCAGCGGTTTGGCGTCCGCGCGGAGCTTCTTGACGGCGTCGGGGAGCTTGTCGTCCTGGGTGTTCCTGGTGGTGGCGTAGACGTTGGCGAGGGCGATCTCGCCGTTGGGCGAGACGGCCTCGGGGCCCGTCACCACCTTGGAGATCTTCGCGTAGTGCTTGTTGTTGAGCGCGTCGGCGATCCTGGCGACGTCGCGCTTGTCGCCCTCGTCGAGCTTGCCGCCGCCGGAGCGCTGGAAGACGGCGGTCGCGGTGGGCTGTTCGGTCTGCGGAAATGCCTTTTCCTGGAGGTTGCCGACCCGTACGGACTCGTAGTGGGACGGGAGGAACTCGGTTTCGTCCGTGGTGGACTTGAGTCCGGGTGCCAGTAAGCCGAGGGCCACGGCGGCGATGATCCAGGCCGCGATCGTGAGCCAGGGCCGGTGGACGGCGAACCGCCCGACTCGTCGGAACATGGTGCTCCTTCTGCGTGTTGAACGTGCGAACGCCAACTCCGCTTGATCATCGGGCAGTTGCTGTTCCGTACGGGCGCGCAGAGCAGGCATGAACACGCTAGGGAGGCGGGAATCGCGCCCACAATGCGCGGCGGGCGAATCAGGGGTTAAATCGGTCCAGGGGTGGGAACCCCCGGCCGGGTTCTCATCCAGCGGGAGGATGCCCTCTCACCCCTGGGGTAGAGACCGGTGGAGACGGGCGGAGTCGGGAGGAGCCGGGCGGGGACGGGCGGGGACGGGCGGGGACGGGTGGGGATAAGGCCGTGCCGGGTGATCGCTTCGGGATTACGCTGCCCCCATGAGCGATGTCGAGTTCTATGCCGCGCGTATGGACCGCGCCGTCCGGGCGGCGGCCCAGGCGGGGCTGGCGGGACTGATCGTCACACCGGGCCCCGATCTCGTATGGCTGTGCGGTTACGAGCCGCCCGCCGTGACCGAGCGGCTCACCGTGCTGCTGCTGGTCCCCGGCGCGCAGCCGCGGCTGCTGGTGCCCGAGCTGGAGCGGCCCGACGCGGAGCGCTGCCCGGGCGCGGGGGCGATGGTCATCGGCGGCTGGACGGACGGCGAGGACCCGTACGCGGAGGCGGCCAAGGTCCTGGAGGCGCAGGGCCGTTACGGGATCTCCGACGGCGCCTGGGCGCTGCACCTGCTCGCGCTGCAGCGCACCTCGGGCCCGGGGCGGGCGTTCGGGGCGCTGACGGAGGCGCTGCCGATGCTGCGGGCGGTCAAGGACGCGTACGAGCTGGAGCGGCTCGCCGCGGCCGGGGCGGCGGCGGACGCGGCGTACGAGGCGATCGTGGAGCTGCCCTTCGCCGGGCGGCGGGAGTGCGACGTCGCGGCGGACCTGGCCCGGCTGCTGCGGGAGAACGGCCACAGCCAGGTGGACTTCACGATCGTCGGCTCGGGCCCCAACGGCGCCAATCCGCACCACGAGGCGGGGGAGCGGGTCATCGAGCACGGCGACATGGTCGTCATGGACTTCGGCGGCCTGCTGGACGGCTACGGCTCGGACACGACCCGCACGGTGCACGTGGGCGAGCCGACGTCGGAGGAGCGGAAGGTGCACGACCTGGTGCGCGAGGCGCAGCAGGCGGCCTTCGAGGCGGTACGGCCGGGCGTGTCATGCCAGGACGTGGACCGGGCGGCCCGCCAGGTGATCCGCCGGGCGGGCTACGGCGAGTACTTCATCCACCGGACGGGACACGGGATCGGCGTCACGACGCACGAGCCGCCGTACATGGTGGAGGGGGAGCATCTGCCGCTGGTGCCGGGGATGTGCTTCTCGATCGAGCCGGGTGTGTATCTGCCGGGGCGGTTCGGGGTGCGGATCGAGGACATCGTGGTGTGCACGGAGTCGGGTGCGCGGAGGCTGAACAACACGGGGCGGGAGCTGCGGGTGGTGTCGTAGGGGGTGGCCTTTCCCCAATCCCGCCCTTTCCCGGCTGTATCGATGTGCGGCTCCGCCGCGTGGGGGCTCTGCCCCAGGCCCCCGGTTCACACCCCCCGCATGCGATGCGCGTCGTACGCGGGTGCGATCACCCCGTCCGTGATCGCCTCCCCGCCCCGCGGCACCCGCCGCCCCGGCCCCGGCCCCGGCGCCGGAGCGTTGATCACCAGCCAGGAGACGAGCGCGGCGAGCAGCATGATGCCCGTGCCCCACGCCAGCCCCACGTGGAAGCCGTGCACCACACCGGACTTGACGACCGCGGCCCGCACGGCGGGGGTGACCCCTCCCGGCACAGCGGAGGCAGCCTTCAGGTGGGCCGCGATGTACGTCGCCGCCGTGGACGTCGCGATGGTGTTGAGCAGCGCCGTGCCGATCGAACCCCCCACCTGCTGCGAGGTGTTGACCGTCGCCGAGGTGACGCCCGAGTCGCCGGGATCCACGCCCCGCGTCGCGGTGTCCATCACCGCCACGAAGGTCAGGCCCATGCCGATGCCGAAGAGGATCTCGGAGGGCAGGACGTGCGCCGCGTACGAGGCCTCGACCGGCAGGAACGTCAGCAGGAACAGGCCGACCGCCGAGCACAGCGCCCCCGGCGTGATCAGCATGCGCGGCGGCAGGTGGTTCAGCAGCCGCGCGGAGAGCTGAGTGCTCGTCACGATGATGACCGCGGACAGCGGCAGGAAGGCCAGCCCGGCCTCGACCGGCCGGTAACCCAGCACCCCCTGGAAGTAGTAGGTCATGTACAGGAACATCCCGAACATGGCCACGACGGACAGGGCCAGCGTCAGGAACGCCCCGGCCCGGTTGCGGTCGCGCGTGATGCGCGGCGGCAGCAGGGGGCTGGGGGACCGCAGCTGCCACCAGCCGAAGACGGCCAGCAGCACCACGCCCGCGCACAGCAGGCCGGTGACGACCGGGCTGCCCCAGCCGCGCGGCACGGCCTCGCTGCACGCGTACACGACGGCGACCAGGCCCGTACAGGCAAGCGCCACGCCGCGCAGGTCGAGGCGGGGCCGCTGCTCCGGCCGGTGGTCGTGCAGCATCCAGACCGCGCCGAGCACCGCCCCCAGGGCGATGGGCACGTTGACGTACAGGCACCAGCGCCAGTCCAGGTACTCCGTCAGCAGACCGCCCGCGAGCAGTCCGATCGCCGCGCCCGCGCCCGCGATGCCGCTGTAGACGCCGAAGGCCTTGCCGCGCTCCGCGGGGTCGGTGAAGGTGGTCGTCAGCAGCGACAGCGCGGAGGGTGCCAGCAGCGCGGCGAAGACGCCCTGCAGGGCGCGGGAGCCGAACAGCTGCCAGTCCGTCTGCGCCGCGCCGCCGATCCCGGAGGCGACGGCGAAGCCGATGAGCCCGCTGATGAAGGTGCGCTTGCGGCCGGCCAGGTCGGCGATCCTGCCCCCGAGCAGCAGGAGTCCGCCGAAGGCCAGGGTGTAGGCGGTGATGACCCACTGCCGGTCGGTGTCCGACATGTGCAGCGCGCGCTGGGCGGACGGCAGCGCGATGTTCACGACGGTCGCGTCGAGCACGACCATCAGCTGGGCGGTGCCGATCACGAGCAGTCCCCACCAGCGGCGGGGATCGGGGGCAGGCCGGGCGGACGGGGACGCGGGGTCGGTCGGGGACCGGGATCTGGATCGACTGGTCGAGCGCATGGGGTACCTGCTCTCGCGGCCGCCGTCACGCGGCCGGTGGCGTGCAGAAGCTCGCCCTCCAGCGTAGGCCCTTCGGGGGGCGCCCGCCTTTCGGAAACGGTCGCCCCCAGGGCGCGAGCCTCACGGCACGAGCACGACCTTGCCGATCGTCCCGCGCGTCTCCATGACCCGGTGCGCCGCGGCCGCATCGGCCAGCCGGAAGCGCTGGACGGCGGGCACGACACGGCCCGCCGCGGCCTGGGCCATGGACTCCTCCTCCAGCCGCCGCAGCCCCGTCTCGCCGCCGCCGAACCGTTCCAGCATGGCGGGCCCGAGGACGCTCCGCGAGGTGATGCCGCGCTCGGCAAGCTCCTCGGCGGTCGTGTCCAGGGGGCCGCCGCCCGTGACGCCCTGCGAGGACCAGCCGAAGACGAGGTGGGAGCCGCCGGGGCCGAGCAGGCCGACGGCGGCCCGGGCGGCCGGTCCGCCTACGCCGTCGAAGACGACGGTGGCGGCGCGCCCGGCCAGGGCCGCGCGGGCCTCGTCGGCCCAGCCGGGGTCGTTGTAGTCGAGGGCGAGGTCGGCGCCGAGCGACCGGACGTGCCGCACCTTGGCCGGTCCGCCGGCCAGGCCGACGACGGTCGCCCCGGCGTTCCTGGCGTACTGCACGAGCAGCGAGCCGATGCCCCCGGCCGCGGCGGTCACGACGACCACGTCGTCGCCGGTCAGGTCGGTGAAGCCGAGGATGCCGAGCGCGGTGCGGCCCGTTCCGATCATGGCGATGGCCAGGTCCTCGCCCAGCCCGTCGGGTATCTCGTGCAGCTTCGCGGCGTCGGTCACGGCCAGCTCCGCGTAGCCGCCGCCGGGGGCGAGCCGGCCCAGGTGGGCGACGACGCGCCTGCCCAGCCAGCGCGGGTCGGTGCCCTCGCCGAGGGCGTCGACGGTTCCGGCCACCTCGCGGCCGGGGACCGCGGGCAGCTCCGGCAGCACGTAGGGGCCGTCCGGGTCGCCGCTGCGCTGGGCGGCGTCCACGAGGTGCACGCCCGCGGCGGCCACCGCGATCCGGACCTGGCCGAGGCCGGGCACCGGGTCGGCGACCCGCTCGTACGTGAGGTTGTCGGCGGGCCCGAAGGCGTGCAGGCGGACGGCGTGCATGGCGATCTCCACGGTCGGTCAAGGGCGTTGAAGCCGTAAAGGGCGTTGAAAACGCGTTGAACGTGCGAACGCCCTCGAGTCTTCAACCCCAACCGCACTTGAGGTCAAGATCCGCCAGATCCGCCAGATCCGTTAGATGCGCGGGAAGCGGCTCTGCAGGTCCCAGATCACCGGGTTCTCGGCGAGACCCTCGTGCATGTCGGCGAGGTCGGCGATCAGGTCGTGCAGGAAGTCCCGGGCCTCGCGGCGCAGCTCCCCGTGGTTGAAGGTCAGCGGGGGCTCGTCCGGCGCCCAGTCGGCGGTGACGTCCACCCAGCCGAAGCGGCGCTCGAAGACCATGCAGTCGGTGGACTCGGTGAAGTCCAGCTCGGCGAACTGCGTCGACGCCGAGCGGCTGCCGCGCGGGTCCCGGTCCAGCCGCTCGACGATGTCGCACAGCGCCCAGGCGAAGTCGAGCACCGGAACCCATCCCCAGGCTGTGGACAGTTCCCGGTCCTCCTTGACGTCGGCGAGGTAGACGTCGCCGCAGAAGAGGTCGTGCCGCAGCGCGTGCACGTCGGCCGTCCGGTAGTCCGTCTGTGGCGGGTCCGGGAAGCGGCGGGAGAGGGAGTAGCCGAGGTCGATCACGCTTCGATGGTACGTACGACGGCGGTGCCCCCGCTGCCACAGGGGCGGCGGGGGCACCGGGGGTGTACCCGTGAGGGGGTTGCGCGGCTTACTTGACGTTGATCGCGCTCCAGGTGGCGGCGACCGTCTTGTACTCGTTGCTGGTGGAGCCGTAGAGGTCCGCGGTGGCCTTGAGGGTGGCCGTGCGGGCCGCCTTGTAGTTGGTGGTGGAGGTGAAGTACGTGGTCAGGGCCTTGTACCAGATCTTGGTGGCCTTGTCGCGGCCGATGCCCGTGATCTTGGAGTTGTTGTAGGTGGGGCTGTTGTAGCTCACCCCGCCCAGGACCTTGCTGCCGCTGCCCTCGGAGAGCAGGTAGAAGAAGTGGTTGGCGGGGCCGGACGAGTAGTGGACGTCCACGCTGCCGAGGGAGGAGGACCAGTAGTCCTTGGAGCGGCCGTCCTTGCTCGGCTTGTCCATGTAGCGCAGCGGGGTGCCGTCGCCGTTGATGTCGATCTGCTCGCCGATGAGGTAGTCGCCCGGGTCGGTCGAGTTGTTGGCGTAGAACTCGGCGGCGGTGCCGAAGATGTCGGAGGTCGCCTCGTTGAGGCCGCCGGACTCGCCGCTGTAGCGGAGGTTGGCGGTGGCGGCCGTGACGCCGTGGCTCATCTCGTGGGCGGCCACGTCGAGCGAGGTCAGCGGGTGGTTGTTGCCCTCGCCGTCGCCGTAGGTCATGCAGAAGCAGTCGTCGTCCCAGAAGGCGTTGACGTAGCCGTCGCCGTAGTGGACGCGGGAGTAGGCGCCCTTGCCGTCGTTGCGGATGCCGTTGCGGCCGAGCACGTTCTTGTAGAAGTCCCAGGTGACGGCCGCGCCGTAGTGCGCGTCGACGCCCGCGGTCTGCGCGCCGCCGCCCCACACGTCGCTGGAGTTGGTGAACAGCGCACCCGTGCCGTCGGTGCCGCCGCTCAGGTCGTACGTCTTGTGGCCGCCGCGCGCACCGTCGGTCAGCTCGTAGCCCGAGCCGGTCTTGGTGGTGGTCAGCGGCACCGTGCCGCTGTAGGTGCTGGTGCCGGTGCCGGTCTCGATGGTCTCGTTCTTGAACAGCGTCTTGCCGGTGTTCGCGTCGGTGACCACGTGCAGCTTGCTGGGCGTCACGCCGTCGTTCTGGATACCGGTGACGACGGTCTCGTACGCGAGGACGGGCTTGCCGTCGCCGACCCAGACGACCTTGCGCGGGGTCTGGCCGTCGGCCTTCTTGTTCTTGTTGTCGGCGGCCACGCCGAGGGCGGCCTTCTTCGCTGTGGACGGCGCGACCGAGGGGGTCGTGCTGGGCACGGCTATCTCGGCGTCGGTCGCCTTGGTGACCTCGCGGGAGCCGTTCTTCTTCTCGTGCACGACCAGGTCGCCGCCGAGCACGGGCAGACCGTCGTACGTGCGCTCGTAGCGCGTGTGGACCGTGCCGTCCGCGTCCTTGACGACGTCACGGACGACGAGCTTCTCCTTGCCGCCGAGGCCGATCTTCGCGGCGGTCGAGGAGGCCGCGCCCTGGGCCTCCTTGACCGCCGAAGCCCGCTGCCCGGCCGAGAGCGCGAGCTGCTGCCCGCCCTTCTGGCCGTCGCCCGAAGCGGTGGCCGAACCCGTCTGCACGCCGATCACGACCATGGCGGCGGAGGCGACCAGGGCGGCGGCGCGCAGGGAGTTCTTGCGGGTGTGGGAGGTGGCGATTCTCAACTCGGTCTCCTATGAGGGGGGTTACGGACAGCCGGGGGGTGAAGACGGCCCGCTGGTGCAGGAGTTGTGCTGGTGCTTGCACGTTCGAATTGAGGAGAGAGTGCCACCGATTGAGCGTCATTGACAGGGGCGCAACAAGGAATTGATCTGGCGTTAAACGATAAGCGGTGGATTGAGTCCGCTATGCGGTGAGATGCCCCGTGCCGAAGGTGCGTTCAACTGTCCGACATCGGCTCGTACCCGCAGGGAAATGTTTCGCGACCGCCCGGACGGTATCAAACCGCCCATCTCGCGCTAGCCTGCGGGGCGGGAGGGGAGAGAAAAAGGAGAAGAGGGAGAAGAGGGCACAGTGACGCGAATGAGCGCGCCCGGCGCGGAGATAGTGGCATGCCCGGAGGCGGACCTGCCACAAGAACTACGCAATGCTGTCGACGAGTTGCGTGAGGAGGCATGGCCGGGCCTGGGCGGTGCGCACGATCCGGCGCTGAATCCGCTGACGGTGCTGCTGGCGGTGCCGGTATCGGGAGATGGGCCCGCGGGCGTCGTGGCGGCGCTGGACGTCCTCTCCAAGGACATCGAGCACGGCGGCCGCACGTATCGGGCGGCCGGGCTGAGCGCGGTCGTCACGGGCGCGGTGCATCAGGGCAAAGGTTACGGGCGGCAGCTCGTGGCTGCCGCCCGTGAACTGATCGCGGAGAGCGGTGCGGACGTGGGCCTCTTCACCTGTGACCGCCCCCTGCGCGCCTTCTACGTGAGCGCGGGCTGGGACGTCCTGGAGGGCGCGGTCCTGATCGGCGGGACGCCGCAGGCCCCCTTCCCCAGCGACCGGCCGGGCTTCGACAAGGTCACGATGGCCGGCTTCTTCACCGAGCGGGGGCGGCGGGACGCCGCGGCGTTCCGGGGCAGCCGGATCGGGCTGTACCCGGGCGAGATCGACAGGCTGTGGTGACGGCTACGGCCGGTCCTGGCTACGGCTGGTCCTTCGGGGGCTCCTGCGTGCCGAGCTGCTCGTTGATCTTCTGCTGAGCGGCGTCGGTCTGCTGCTGGTACTTGTTCCCCGTCCTGGCGTCGAAGGCGTCACCGGCCTTCTCGACGCCCTGCCGGGCCGTGTCCTCGTGCCCCTTGAGCAGGCCCTTGAGCTTGTCGAGCATGGACATGGCTTGTCCTCTCCGTGCGGAATGCGTGCGGATGCTTACGCAATGCCTGACACACCCAGGATCACGGTGTTCCGCGGCTGCCGCATCCCAGGGCAGCCCCCACCCGGGGGCGGGTGGGGGCTGGGGAGGGGCGTACGGGGCGCTGTCGCGCTCAGCCGCCGTCGAGGGTGTCAGCGAGCCGGAAGGAGCGGTACAGGTCGACCGGATCGTTGGACAGGGGCTCGACCTGGGCACCACTGGGCACGACGCAGTTGTTGTCGGCGAAGAGAATCGCTGTGTGCGACGTGTTGTTCTCCGTCGAGCGCGCGAAACTGTCGACGGTGACGGTCTGGCACGTGCCCACGGGGGGACTGTCGGATTCCTCGGCGCCACGGAAGAAGGTCTGGCTGAAGCTGCAGAGCTTGCCGGACGCGCAATTGTCGACGGCGTGAGCGGGGGTGGTCATGGTCACCGCGCCGACGGCGGTCAGTACGGCGACTCCGGCGAGACTGGCGATGCGAGTTCGGAGTGAGCGCATTGCCCTTTCCTTTCGTACTGCTGTGCCGGGACGTTGGGGGGATGGTGCTGGTGTCCCGGGTTTGGCAGTGTCTACCTGGGCGATGCGTTTCAGCCAGATAGGTGAACAGGGCGTGCGGAAGCGCGAAATGGGCTCGCGGCCGGTGGTTTCGAGCGCCCCCTTTCGTGGTTCGGGGGCGCGATGCTCCGGCGGAGGCGTCACCGGGCAGCCCGGCGGCTTCGCGCTCCTCGCGGGTGGCAAGTCGGAGGACATGCGCCGGAACCTCCCGTTCCCGCCCGCCGCCGGGCGGCCGGATCTGGACGTGCGGGCTCCGGAAGGGCGAACCGGTACGGCTCGGCCAGGATCGGCTGGGCCCACTTCGGTGGTGAGCTGAAGCGGTGCCGCGAGGCCGCCGGGCTGACTCAGCGGGAACTGGCAAAGCTCATCTTCTGCTCGGCCTCGTACATCGGTCAGTTCGAGTCCGGGATCCGCAGGCCCCAACTGGTGCTGGCACAGCGGATCGATGCCGGCTCGGTGGGGCTGCCGTCATGCACGAACAGCTGAAGCATGTGGCGGGGCTCATCCGCAGGCGTCGCATCGGTTTCCAAGTGCTGCCGAACGGTGCGGACTGTCCTCCCCTGGGTGGCTCTCTGAAACTCATGACCTTCGTCGACAGTCCGTCGGTGATCTATTTGATCGGCTCTGACCCGGCTCACAGGACGGTACGGCGGTCCGCGACCGCATCGTGCAGGAAGTCCAGGATGATCTCGGCGGTGTCGTCGGGGCGCTCGTAGTGCGGCAGGTGTCCCACGCCGTCGAGCGGGCGCAGATCGGCGCCGGAGAAGACGGTGCGCAGGAGTTCGTCAGGCGGCATCGGGGTGATGGGGTCCTGGCGTCCCCACACCACCTGGATGGGGATGCCGCGCGTGTCCAGGAACCGGTACAGGTATTCGGCGCCGTGGATCGGGACATTGCGGAGCGCGGAGAGCAGGCTGCGCTTGAAGCCCCGGTAGCGCAATTCCGGCAGCAGACGCGCCTGGACGCGGGCGACCACGCGTGGGTCGCGGGAGTAGCCGGGCAGGCGGGACTTCAACGCCCGGTTTCCGGTCAGCCGGAAGAACGGCCGACCGATCCCGGGCAGCAGGGACAGGCGCAGTCCGAGGTTGAGCGGGGTCGCGAACCCGTCGGGGGAGACCAGGCACACGCCGGCGACCCGCTCGGGATGGTGCACCGCGAACTCGGCTGCGATCGGGCCGCCGAACGCCAGCGCGACGAGCGTCACCGGGCGGTCGACGCCGAGCGCCTCCAGCAGGTCGATCATCTGTTCCTCGAACAGTGCCTGGTTGTGGTCGGTGTCGGGACGATCGCTGAAACCGATGCCGTACCGGTCGAAACGGATGGTCCGGTACCCGGCCCGGGCCAGCCGTTCGAACAGTCCGTCCCACACCCACAGCGACAGGGTCGCTCCGTGAACGAACAGGATCGGCTCTCCTGATTCGGGTCCGTCCACCATGACGTGTGTCGTGCCGTGGCGGAGCCGGACGAAGGATCCGGGCGCATCCCGCCTGGCGCGGGAGTCCATGGGGATCGTCTCGCCGGGGTGGCGGTTCAGCAGGACGGGCACGGCGATCGCCGTACCCGCGAGTGCGAATCCGGAGCGCAGGTTCATCGGGTGTTACTCCTTGGTCGAGGCTTGTGTTCGCACCCTGGGACGAGACAGCACCCCTTGTCGTGACATCCCCCATGGCAGGTGACTTGGCCTCGGCACGGTGGTTCGTCGGTCTCGCTCAACCTGAGGTTTCCCGTTCATCGCAGAGTGAGCGGGGTCTCGGATTCGACGCGGGTCAGCTTCTCCGGGTTGCGGACGTAGTAGAGGCCGATGATGCGGGCGTCCTCGACGCGGGCCGCCATGACGCCGTCGATCTCGCCGTTCAAGCGCACGACGAGTGCCGGGTTGCCGTTGGCCATGGCGGGCTCAGTGGTGATGCTTCCCCCGCGCTTGCCGGTGCCGCCGATGATGAAGCGGGCCACCTTGTCGGCGCCGGTGATCGGCCGCAGCGCGGCCTGCTTGACTCCGCCGCCGTCGGCCATGAAGACGATCTCAGGGGCGAGCACGTCGAGGACGCCCTGCAGGTCTCCGCTTTCGAGCGCGCGCTGGAACGACTCCAGGGCTGTCCGGATCTCGCTCTGGGAGACCACCTTGCGGGGGCGGCGGGCATCGACGTGCCGGCGGGCGCGGTGGGCGATCTGGCGGACGGCCGCGGGGCTCTTGTCGACGGCGGCTGCGATCTCGTCGTAGTCGACATCGAAGACCTCGCGCAGTACGAAGACGGCGCGCTCGGTCGGCGACAGTGTTTCGAGGACGAGCATGAGCGCCATCGACACACTCTCGGCGAGTTCGACATCCTCGGCCACGTCCGGCGCGGTGAGCATCGGCTCAGGCAGCCAGGAGCCGACATACGCCTCCTTGCGGCGCGTCATGGTCCGCAGCCGGTTGAGGGACTGCCGGGTCGTGATCCGGACCAGGTAGGCGCGCTGATCGCGTACCTGCGCCAAGTCGACGTCGACCCAGCGCAGCCAGGTTTCCTGGAGGATGTCTTCGGCGTCGGCCGCCGATCCGAGCATCTCGTACGCGACGGTGAAGAGCAGGTTGCGGTGGGCGACGAAAGCCTCGGTCGCCGGGTCGGCGGCGTGGTTACTCATGTATCGATCCTCTCCTGCGTGGCTGCCTAGGCTGTCCGTCCGGCCGTGGTCGGCGCCACGGCGCGCTTGGCCTGCAGCAGTTGCCGGCGCTGGTCGCCCTTGGGCCAGTGGTGCGAACCGGGCTTGCGTGCCTCGACGGCCAGATGCTTGACGCTGAAGGTGCAGGAGACCTCCTTGAGCTTCGCGCCCGGGCGGCCGCCGATGTAGAGCTTTATCGCGATGTCGTCCTTGTTGGCGAGCTGGAAGACAGCGGCGCGACGACCCAGGCTGATGCACATGGCAGGGAACGACAGGTTGATGGGCGCGGGTCGCTTGTCCGCGATCCGGTTGAGCACCGTGTCGGCGGCGTGTGCGCCCAGACAACCCGCGCCGTAGGCGCTCATCCGGAACGGCAGGTCCGACGGCGCCGACGAATCCCCGGCCGCGACGATGCGCTCGTCGTCGACGCTGGTCAACGTCTCGTCCGTGAGCAGTCGTCCCAGGGCGTCGGTGCTCAGCCCGCTCCGCGCGGCCAGGTCCGGCACGCCGAATCCGACGGTCCAGATGGTGATGTTGCTCGGGAGCTCGCGGCCATCGCTGAGCCGCACGGCATCGCGGGTCACGGCCGTCGCCTTCGTGTCCGGGCCGTCGAGCACGGTCACACCGAGCTTGGAGAGCCGCTTGGCAGCCGCGCGTCGCCCCCGAGGGTGCAGGTACGGGCCGAGCAGACCTCCGCAGACCAGGGTCACCCGGCGGCCTCGCTCCGCCAGCTCGGCGGCGGTCTCGATGCCGCTCGGACCGGCTCCGACAACCGTCACCGCGGCCGTGGTGGGCGCGGCGTCGAGGACCGTCCGCAGCCGCTGCGCCTCCTCCAGGGTGGCGATCGGGTAGGCGAACTCGGCCGCTCCGGGCACGCGCGGGTCGGCACTGCCGCTGCCCACCGCGTAGATCAGGTAGTCGTAGTCGACGGTGTCGCCGGTCGCCAAGGTCACGTAGCGCTCGGAAGCGTTGATCCGTGCCACGGTGTCGACGACCAGCCGGATGGCCTTGCCCAGGATGTCCTGGTAGTCGACGACCGCGTCGTGGGTCCCTGCCACCCGCTGGTGCAGGCGAAGCCGTGCGACGAAATCCGGGCGCGGGTTGATCAGAGTCACCGTGACATCGTCGCGCTGTGTCAGGCGGTTGGCCGCCATGACGCCGGCGTACCCGCCACCGATCACGATCACATGGGTGTTCCCGGTCATGGTGTCTCCTTCGTTTCCAGGCGTGCGCCCTCAAGACACCGCGTGCTCGGTCGTTGTGACAGTGCGTGAGGCAGATCACTCCGCAGGTGCGGGCCCCGCTAGACGGTGTGTCCTGCGATCACGGGCGAAGCCGGATCGTGAAGGTGTGTGCGCCGGCAGTTGGCGACGAGGAAGCCGAGGAAGAAGCCGTCCGGACCGCCCTGTTCGCCGTAGGCGGTGATCTGTGGGGCCGTTCCGGCCGGCCGTAGTGGCTTCACGTCTGCCACACAGGTGTCCGCCCCCGTGTCCTAGTCTCCCTCGTATGTCCAAACGACCCTTTGTTCCTGCGGACTTCGTCGTTCCGCAGACCCTGCCCACCGACCGCTTCAGGCTGGAACCCCTCGGCCCGCAGCACAACGCATCGGATCACGCCGCGTGGACGTCCAGCATTGCGCACATTCGCGCCAACCCCGACTTCGTGAACAGGGGCTGGCCGCCCGCCGAGGGCATGTCGCTCGCGGACAATCTCCGGGATCTGACGCGGCACGCGGACGACTTCGAGCGCCGTACCGGCTTTGCGTACACCGTTCTCGACGGTGGCGGTACAGGCGAGGTGATCGGCTGCGTGTACATCTGCCCGTGCCGGACGGAGGAGGGCACCGCCGACGTGCGTACGTGGGTACGGGCCGATCGCGCCGCCCTGGACAAGCCGTTGCACGATGCGGTGATCGCGTGGCTGGCCTCGGACTGGCCGTTCGAGAAGGTGCACAGCAGCCCGCGCTGACAGGGGGTGGGGTCACACCTCAGTTCTCTGTCCTCGCACGACGCAATGCCCACACGCCCGCCGCGTGCTCACCTGGTACGCCCGCGTCGCCCGGCCCAGCCCGATCCCGTACAGCGAGAAGCCCCCGTACGCGACCGTCACCACCCACGCCGCGTGGCCGCCCATGTGGTTCTCCACGGCACCCGACCAGTAGAGCGCGCCCGCCACCGCGAGGAAGATGCCGAACGGGGCGAAGGCTCCCGCGCCCGTCCAGCCCAGGGCCAGCAGGGGCCAGCGGGGGAGGCGGCGGCCCCAGGGGAGGGTGAGGGCCAGGGCCAGCAGCATGCCGATGCCGGCCAGGATCACGGTGATGTCGATGCCGTGCTCGTAGAGCCAGATCAGTTCGTCGCCCGCGTAGTGCTCGTCCAGGCCGGGGTGTTTACCCTCGCCGGTGTAGCCAACGGTTGCGCCCAGCGCCCATGCCGTCTTCAGTGCGGCGTAGGGCATGAGCGCGGCGACGGCCAGGTATCCGGCGCGGGTGCGGCGCTCCACCGGGGTCTGGGCCGTACGGTCGCCGCAGTGGGCGCAGACTCCGCGGGCGTGGCGCCGGTAGGCGAGGGCGGTGCCCGTCCACAGTGCGGCGCCGAGCGTGGCCACGCCCTGGTTCGCCCAGGCCGCCCAGTTCATCGGGGGCTGGTTGCGGCCGAGGACGTCCAGCAGATGCGCCGGGCTGAACAGGAAGCCGAAGCCCGAGGTGAGGGCCAGCACGGCCACGGGCCACGCCGCGATCGGCGCCCAGCGCGTTCCCGGCCGCCGCAGCATGGCGTACGCGAGCAGGGCCGCGGCCCCGTATACCGCCGCCAGCGACCATTCGGCCGCCGTGCCGTGGCCCTTGGCCGCCACCGTGTAGCCGAACTCGTACCCGGGGGAGAGCGCCGCGGCCACCGCGCCCGCCGCGTACGCGGCCGACCACACCACTGCCGCTCGCCCCGCCCACTCCGGCCAGCTGTGCCTCAGTTCTCCGAATCTTCCGCTTCGCATGCCGTCCAGCCTGGGTCCGGCCGGGTGGCCCTGGCGTCGGGCCGCGGGCCTATCCGTTTCCGTCCGGCGGCGGAAGGGCGGGCGGCGGCCTGCTACTTCGGGACGTCGCCGAGCGATTCGAGCAGCGCCCGCAGCGCGTTCGCGAGCGCTTCCCGCTCGTCGTCGCCGAGCGCGGCCAGCAGGCGCTGCCCGGTGGCCACGTGGTCGGGCAGGGCGCAGTCGATGAGGGTGCGGCCCTCGTCCGTGAGGGAGACGACGACGCTGCGGCCGTCCGAGGCGCTGGGGGTGCGGGCCACCAGGCCGCGGGCCTCCAGGCGGTCGAGGCGCTGGGTGATGGCGCCCGAGGTGACCATGGCCGAGAGCATCAGCTCGGCCGGCGTCAGGCGGTGCGGGGGCTCGCTGCGCCGGAGCGTGGCGAGGACGTCGAAGGAGGCGCGGTCCAGGTCGTGTTCGCCGAACGTGCGCCGCTGTTCGACCGTGATCAGCTGGACCAGCCGGCTGAGGCGGCCGAGCACGGCCATGGAGGAGACGTCCAGGTCGGGACGCTCGCGCGCCCACTGTTCGAGTACTCGGTCGACGTGATCTGCCACGGCTTCAGCCTAACCAATGTCCTACCGATGCCTTAGTGGTGAGCTAGATCACACAGAGTTATCTTAGTGCTGAGTTATATTGGCTTAGTGCTAAGCAATCGAGTCAGTCGAGCCAGCCGGACCGGTTGGGGCGGCCGCAGTGCGATCGTGCTCGTCACCGCCCTCGCGCCCGCCATCTGGGGCACCACCTACTCCGTGACCACCTCCTTCCTCCCGCCGCACCGCCCCCTGCTGGCGGCCGTCATGCGCGCCCTTCCCGCCGGACTCCTGCTGGTGGCCTGCACCCGGCGGCTGCCCAAGGGCTCGTGGTGGTGGCGCGCGCTCGTGCTCGGGGCGCTCAATATCGGGGCGTTCTTCGCGCTGCTGTTCGTCGCCGCCTACCGGCTGCCCGGCGGGGTCGCGGCCACCATCGGGGCCGTGCAGCCGCTGCTGGCCGCCGGGCTCTCGGCAGGTCTGCTGGGGGAGCGGCTGTCCATACGGACGGTGATCGCCGGGGCGGCGGGCGTGGCCGGGGTGAGCCTGCTCGTGCTGCGGGCCGGTGCGCGGCTGGACGGCATCGGCGTGGCGGCCGCCCTCGCGGGAGCGGTGGTCATGGCCACCGGGGTCGTGCTGAGCAAGCGCTGGACGTCGCCCGCGCCCCTGCTCGCGACGACCGGCTGGCAGCTCGTGGCGGGCGGGGTGCTGCTGCTCCCGGTCGCCCTGTTCGCCGAGGGCCCGCCGCCCGCCTCGCTGACCGCCGGGAACGTCGCCGGGTACGCGTATCTGGCCGTCGTCGGCTCCGCGTTCGCCTACGTGCTGTGGTTCCGCGGCATACGGGCGCTGCCCGCCACCGACGTCACCTTCCTCGGCCTGCTCAGCCCGGTGGTCGCCACTGCGGTCGGCTGGCTCGCGCTGGGGCAGTCCCTCACCGCCGCCCAGGTGCTGGGAGGGCTCGTCGTCCTGGGTGCGCTCGTCGCGGCGCAGTCGGGAGGGCGCACGCGCACGGCGCGGGTCGTAACCACCGAAGAAATCGCCTGAAGGAGCTGGGAGAAACGATGCGCATCACCGTCTTCGGAGCCGCCGGGAACGTGGGCAGCCGGGTCGTCGCGGAGGCGCTGTCCCGCGGCCATCACGTCACCGCGGTCGTCCGCGATCCGGCCCGGTCGGCCGGCCGCATACCCGCCGGAGCGGACGTCCGTACCGGAAGCGCCGCCGATGCCGAGGACGTCGCCGCGCTGAGCGCGGGCCAGGACGTCGTGATCGGGGCGACGCGCCCCGCGCCCGGCAGCGAGGCCGAACTGGTCGTCGTGGCAAAGGCCTTGCTGGACGGCGCCGGCGGCACCAGGCTGCTGCTCGTCGGCGGCGCGGGCAGCCTGACCGTACCCGGCACCGGCGGCCGCCGGACCGTCGTGGACGACCCGGCCTTCGTGCCCGCCGAGGTGCGGCCCATCGCGCTGGCCTGCAACGAGCAGCTGGCGGCCTGCCGGGCCGCCGGCGCGGGCGTGGACTGGACCTACCTGAGCCCGCCCGCCCTGCTGGAGCCGGGGGAGCGCACCGGCACGTACCGCGTCGGCTCCGACGAACTGCTCGTCGACACCCGGGGGAACTCGGCGATCTCGATGGAGGACTTCGCCGTGGCCCTGCTGGACGAGGCCGAGCGGCCAGCACACCGCCGGACGCGGTTCACGGTGGCGTACTAGACCCCACCGTGAACCGCCCGGAGGGGGCTCCCCGTGCGCCGGGCGCCCCCTCCGCCTCTTCGGACGTCGGACTCAGACGTTGACGCCGAAGTCCTTGGCGATGCCCGCCAGGCCGGAGGCGTAGCCCTGGCCGACGGCGCGGAACTTCCAGTCCGCGCCGTTGCGGTACAGCTCACCGAAGATCATGGCGGTCTCGGTGGCCGCGTCCTCGCTCAGGTCGTAGCGGGCGATCTCGGCGCCGCCGGTCTGGTTGACGATGCGGATGTAGGCGTTGCGCACCTGGCCGAAGTTCTGGCTGCGGGAGGTGGCGTCGTAGATGGAGACCGGGAAGACGATCTTGTCGACGTCGGCCGGGAGGGCCGCGAGGTTGATGTTGATCGACTCGTCGTCGCCCTCGCCCTGGCCGGTGGTGTTGTCGCCGGTGTGGACGATGGACTGGTCCGGGGTGGACTTGTTGTTGAAGAAGACGAAGTGGGCGTCGGAGTAGACCCGACCGCCCGCGTTCACGGCGATGGCGCTCGCGTCGAGGTCGAAGTCCGTGCCGGTGGTGGTGCGGACGTCCCAGCCGAGGCCGACCGTGACGGCCGTCAGGCCCGGGGCCTCCTTGGTGAGGGAGACGTTGCCGCCCTTGGACAGGCTTACAGCCATGGGATGGGTCCCTTCCTGCTACTACGTCGAGTACTGCGTCGAGTCGAGTCGCGGCGCGCTTCGAGGCCGAGGCTGCCGTCACACCCCACACCCCTGATAACGCCATGTGGGGGACCCGAGGTTCCATCCGCCTTTACTTTCTTTGCCTTTTTCTGACGCCGGGTCGCGGCCGGGGGCGCACAAAACGAGGTGACGGGGACGCATCGGACGGGGGACCATGGGACACATGTCCGGTCCCTACGTCATCCGCGGCTCCGTCTCCCTCCCGGAGGCCGAGCTGATGTGGCGTTTCTCGCGCTCCTCGGGGCCGGGCGGGCAGCACGTCAACACCAGTGACAGCCAGGTCGAGCTGCGGTTCGACCTCGCGGGCACGGAGGCGCTCCCCGAGGTGTGGAAGGAGCGGGCGCTGACCCGGCTCGCGGGCCGCCTCGTCGGCGGCGTGGTGACGGTGCGGGCCTCCGAGCACCGCTCGCAGTGGCGCAACCGCGAGGCCGCCGCGGTGCGGCTGGCGGCGCTGCTGGCCGAGGCGACGGCCCCGCCGCCCAGGCCCCGGCGTCCGACGAAGATCCCGCGCGGCATCAACGAGCGGCGGCTGCGCGAGAAGAAGCAGCGCGGCGATACCAAGCGGGGGCGGTCCGGGCGGGATTGGGGCTAGGCGCCGCTGACGCCGGCCGGTACCGGCCCTTGCCGGTGTCCAGGTTCAGCCCCGTTTCCGCCGGTCCCTACCGCAGGTACCGGTACCGCCCCCGGAAGTACGTCAGCGGTCCGCTCTCCGTGCTCGGCACGTCGGCCCGCAGCACGCGGCCGATGACGAGCGTGTGGTCCCCCGCCACCACGCGCTGCTCGGTCCGGCACTCGAGCAGGGCCAGTGCACCGCGCACGAGCGGGGCTCCGCTCGCCTCCCCGTGCTCGTAGGCGAGGTCCTCGAAGAGCAGCCGGTCGCTGATCCGGCCCTTCATTGCGAAGCGGCCCGCGACGTGGCGCTGGCTCTCCGCGAGCACGGAGACGCCCCAGAGCGGCTGGCGCTCCAGCAGGTCGTCCATCCGCGAGCCGTTGCGAATGCTCACCATCACCAGGGGCGGGTCGAGCGACACGGACACGAACGCGGTCGCCGTCATTCCGACGTCCTCGCCGCGCGGCCCGTCCTCCGGGTCGTGCGCGGTCACCAGCACGACGCCCGCGGCAAGGCGGGCGAGGGCGGCGCGGAATTCGTCGGCGGTCACCCCTTCAGGATGAGCTATGCCGGTCTCGGTGGGCGGAGTCGTCTGCAACACGCTCAGCACGCTAGCCGTCCGGCGGGGCGGGTCGCATCGGGCTTCGGACCCAGGCGAGTCCTAGGTCGCGGGGCGGGGCGGGCGTCCGCGATGCGGGCGCGGGCGGCCCGCGGGGGCCCGTAACCCTTATCCTCAAGCGCTTCTTCGGGTCTCTGAAAGGTCTTCGAATTTGCGTTCACGAAGCATAAGAGCGCACTCGAACGCCAGTGGCAGGACATCATCACATCATGTGACATGAGTCACAGAGCGCAGTAATTGTTGACCCTGTGTACCGGGTGGTCAGCTCGCTGTGATTCAGTGGCCGGGTAAACGGACGAACAAGAAGCCTGGAGTTGCTGTCGAGGTCTCGGGGGAGAGCGAGCTATGGAGACCGAGTCGGAGCCCTACGTCCGCCTGGCGACCTTGAGACAGGTCCACAAGGTGGTCGCCGACCTGAACACCGCGCGCAGCCTGGCGGACACCCTGCAGACCGTTGCCGACGGTATCGTCGCCGGGCTCGGCTATGAACTCTCCGCCGTCAACCTCGTGCGACCGGACGGCGACCTCGTCGTGGCCGCGGTGGCGGGCAGCGCCAGCGCAGAGGCCCTGATGGCCGGGCGGGTCGGCTCGCGCGTGTCGTGGGAGCGGCGGCTGGCGATGGGCGACCAGTGGGGCGACCTGAGGTTCATCCCGTACACCGAAGGCTGGGTCCTCGACGACGACGACGTCCCGCAGTGGCACACCGCCGGACCCGCCCCGCGCTTCGCCGACGAGTGGCACCCGATGGACCGGCTCTTCGCCCCGATGTACACGGGCGGGCCCGGCGGCGGCGAGCTGCTGGGCGTCATCTCGGTGGACAAACCCACCAACGGGCGGCGGCCGGGCGCCTGGGGCCGGGAAGCGCTCCAGATGTATGCGTCGCAGGCCGCGATTGCGATCAGTAACGCTCGTCTACGCGCAAATATGCAGCGCGCCCTGGTCCGTCTCGAACGCGAGCAGCAGGCCCTGCGGGCCAGCGAGGAGTCCTTCCGGCAGGCGTTCGAGTACGCGCCGAGCGGCATGGCCATAGCCGAGCTGGGCGGCGACCAGCACGGGCGGCTGCACCGCACCAACGACGCCCTCTGCCGGCTCCTCGGCCGCCCCGCGTCCCAGATGCGCCGCTACTCCTTCTCCGACCTCGTCCACCCCGAGGACATCGGCACCCTGCTGCGCACCTCCGCCGAGGGCGGCCGGGCCGAGCTGCGGCTGGCCCGGCGCGACGGCACGTTCGTCTGGGTCTCGCTGCGCAACTCCGTGGTGGCCGATGCCACCGACGGGCCCCGCTTCCTGCTCACCCATGTCGAGGACATCGAGGAGCGCAAGCGGCACGAGCTGCAGCTCGCCCACCGGGCCAGTCACGACTCCCTCACCGGCCTGCCCAACGCCGCCGAGCTGCGCACCCGCCTGGGCGCCCGGCTCTGCGCCCGCCCGCCCGGCAGCGAGGCCCACGCCATAGCGTCCGCGGCCGCGGCGGTCGGCCCGTACGGCTCGCTGGAGGGCTTCGCCGAGGTCGAGAGCGCGGCGGGGTACGGGCACGGGCACGGCTTCGGCGCCGACGCCGGGCCGGACTACGCCCCCGACTACGCGCCCGACTTCGCCCCCGAGGACTACGGCGGCTTGCCCGCGGGCGGCTACGACCACCACGAGCACGCCGTAGCCCCCGACGAGGAGACCGACGACGGCACGAAGGGCCTGGCCGTCCTCTTCTGCGACCTCGACGGCTTCAAGGCCATCAACGACCGCTACGGGCACCACACCGGCGACGCGGTGCTCATCGAGGTGGCCCAGCGGCTCAGCAACGGCGTGCGCGACGGCGACACGGTGGCCCGGCTCGGCGGCGACGAGTTCGTCGTCCTCGCGGACGGGCTGGCCCCGGCCGACGCCGAGGACCTCGCCGCCCGGCTGCGCAATGCGATCATTCCGCCGATAAGAGTGGACGGCCGGGCGGTGCGCGTGGGGGCGAGCTTCGGCATCGGCTGGGCGGGCTGCGGAATGTCTGCGGACGAGGTGCTGCACTCGGCCGACCAGCGGATGTACGTCGAGAAGCGGTCACGGGCCAAGGCGGGGCGGCGCGCGGGCTGACGGCCTGGCAACGTCTGCATGCCAACCTGCACAGATACCTGCACAAGGCAGGTAGGACGGCGTGAAACCACCCGGTCGAGGTAGGCTGCGCCGATGCGGCACCTAGCGCTGTGGGGAGTGACAGGGGATGACGGCCGGTAATAACGGCACCGGGACGCCGGAGAACGACGACCCGTTCGGTTACCTGTACCGCTCGGAGGGCGGCGACGGGACGGCAACCGAGGGCGGCCAGCCCGCCGCCCGGCAGCCGGGCGTTCCCCGCACGTCGTACAACCAGGTACGCCCGGTCGGCTCACGCCAGTACGGCAACCAGCAGGCGCGCCAGCAGCCGGCCCCGCACTACGCGGCGCCGGAGACGCTGGGCGGCGGCTACGCCCAGCCCGGCGGCCCGGCCGCGCAGGGACCTGCCGGCCACGGCGGCCACGGCGGCCACGGCGCCGCCCAGCCCAAGCGGCGTGGGCTGCTGGTGGCCGCGATAGCCGTCGTGGCCGTCGTCGCCACGGGCATCGGCGTGGCGATGATGACCAACAGCTCGTCCGGCAAGGGCACTACGCAGAACGACGCCCATGGGGGCGACAGCAAGGCCACTTCTCCGGACGACTCGGGCAAGCCGGACGACTCGAAGAAGAAGGACAAGGACGGCAAGGGCGACACCCCGCAGAACCCCTCGGCGAACGGGCAGCAGAAGCGGGATGCGGCCAGCCTGCGGCTGAGCGGTGGCGCGACGACGGAGAAGACCGTTCCGGGCGCGAAGTCCGAAAACGGCCTCTACATAACCGGCATGAACGCCGTGGGCGCAGCCGTCGAGTGGACGGTGGACGTCGACGCGGCGGGCGAGTACCGGCTCAACGCCACCTACGGCGTTCCGGGCACCGATGCCAACCTCACCATCACCACGAATGGCAAGGGTGACACCCGGGCCATCAACATGAAGAACTTCGGTGGCACGAAGGGCTGGGAGAACGGGTGGAAGAACACCTGGTCCCTGATCCAGCTCAACAAGGGCACGAACACCATCAAGCTCTCCTGTGAGCAGGGCAATTCGTGCGATGTGCACCTCGATCAGGTCTGGCTCAGCAAGAACTGACCGGACCTACCGGGCTGACCGTCCGCAGAAACCCCGCCACCGCCTCCGCCATCGCCGCCCGCGCGGGCGCGAGGTACTTGCGGGGGTCGACGGTGGACGGGTGGGCCTCCAGGAAGGCCCGTACCGCGCCCGTGAAGGCCGTGTTCAGGGCCGTGCCGACGTTGATCTTTGTCATTCCTGCCGCCACCGCACGGCGGAGTTCGGCGTCGGGGACGCCCGACGAGCCGTGCAGGACGAGCGGTACGGGCACGGCGGCGCGTAGCGCGGCGATGAGGTCGTGGTCGAGGGCGGCCGTGCGCTCGGTCATCGCGTGCGAGCTGCCGACGGCTACGGCCAGGGCGTCCACGCCCGTGTCGGCCACGTAGGCGGCGGCCTCGGCCGGGTCGGTGCGGACGCCGGGGGTGTGGGCGTCGCCGGCCTTGCCGCCCACGCGGCCGAGTTCGGCCTCGACCCAGATGCCGCGTTCGCGGCCCCAACGGGTCGCTGCAGCCGTGGCTTTGACGTTCTCGCCGTAGGGCAGTTTCGACGCGTCAAACATCACCGAGCCGAATTCGTGCGCGGCGGCGGAGTGCAGCAGCTCGACGCTCTCGACGTGGTCGAGGTGGAGGGCGAGGCGGGCCCTCGACGCGCGGGCGACGGCGGTGGCCGCGGCGGCGATGGGGGCGAGGGCTCCGCCGTGGTACTTCACGGCGTTCTCGGAGACCTGGAGGACGGCCGGGAGCCCGGCGGCCTCGGCGCCGGTGGCGATGGCTTCGGCGTGCTCGACGGTGATGACGTTGAAGGCGACGACGGCGCGGTGCCCGGCTCGCGCTTCGGTGACCAGTTCGCTTGTGCGGACGAGCGGCATGCTTCAACTCTCCCGGTGGTGGTAGGCATTGGGCCCGGCCGCGGGCTTCAGTGTGTCGTCACCCGCACCCGGTCCAGCAACTCCTCGTACACCGCCTCGTCGAACTCCCCCGCCGCCGCAGCCCGGACCGTCGCCGCCGACAGCGCGACCGCGCGGGCCAGGCGGTCCGGCCAGGGCAGGCCGTCCGACCAGGCGGAGAGGAGGCCGGCCACGGCCGAGTCCCCGGCGCCCGTCGGGTTGCCCGGCAAGGGCTTGGGCGGGGCGGCCCGCCAGGCGCCGTCGGCGGTGACGGCCAGCATGCCGTCCGGGCCCAGCGACGCGGCCACCGCGTGCGCACCCCGGCGCCGGGTGTCCTGCGCGGCGCGCAGCGGATCCGTGGAGCCCGTCAGCGCGGCCAGCTCGTCCGCATTGGGCTTGACCACGTCCGGACGGGCCGCGATGCCGCGCCGCAGCGGCTCCCCGCTGGTGTCCAGCAGCACCGGCACGCGCCGCGCCCGCGCCTCCCGCACGAGATGGGCGTACGCCCCGACCGGCACCCCCGGCGGCAGGCTGCCGCACAGCGCCACCGCCTCCGCGTCGGCCAGCAGCCGCGCGTACCGCTCGCCGAAGGCGGCCCACTCGTGCGGAGTGACGTGCGGTCCGGCCTCGTTGAGCTGGGTCGTGTCGCCGGTCGTGGCGTCGTGGACGGCGACCGTGCGGCGCGTGGTGCCGGTGATGGGGACCAGCGCATCGGTCAGGGTGCCCCGGCCGTGGCCCGTGGGTGCGCACTCGGCCAGCAGGCTGCGCACGGTGTCGCCCGTGGCGCCGCCGACGAAGCCCGTCACCACCGCGTCGTGTCCCAGCGCGGCCAGGACCCGGGCCACGTTGAGGCCCTTGCCCCCGGGCCGCTCCGCGGCGCGTGTGACGCGGTGTGAGGTGTGGGGGAGCAGACGCGGAACGCGATACGTCAGATCAAGCGCTGTATTGAGCGTGACCGTGAGGATCATCGGCGCCCCTCCCATTGCCTCTCCCGAACGGCTGCGCAGCGATCATGCCAAAACAGCGGCGGCAGGCCCAGACCTCCGGACCTGCCGCCGCCGCTCGAATGCGCGAATCCTGCCTGGGGGAGGGGAGATTGAGGGTGAATCACCGCACTTCGGGCCACATTCCGGCAGGGCTCAGGGCCGCGCCTCGGGCCGCACCAGCCACTCGCCCTTGCGCATCACACCCACCAGCTCGTACTCCTCGTCGAACACCACCAGGTCTGCGTCCTTGCCCGGCTCCAGCGAGCCGACCCGGTCTGCGACGCCCAGCAACCGCGCCGGGTTGGCGGACAGAGCCCGTACGGCCTCCTCCACCGGCAGCCCGTCGACGGTCACCGCGCGCTTGAAGGCGGTGTCCAGGGTGAGGGTGGAGCCCGCGATGGAGCCGGCCGTCGGGCCGTCCGCGATGCGGGCGACGCCGTCCTTGACCTCGACGCGCATCGGGCCGAGCGGGTACATCCCGTCGCTCATGCCCGCCGCGCCCATCGCGTCGGTGATGAACGCGACCCGGTCCGCGCCCGCCCGCGCGAACGCCATCTCCAGGACGGCGGGGTGCAGGTGCGTCCCGTCGTTGATCAGCTCGACCGTGACCCGCTCGTCCTCCAGCAGCGCCGCGATCGGGCCGGGCGCGCGGTGCAGCAGCGACGGCATGGCGTTGAAGAGGTGGGTGGCGACGGTCGCGCCCGCGTCGATGGCGTCGCGCGTGGCCTCGTACGTCGAGTCGGTGTGGCCCACGGCCGCGATCACGCCGTGGTCGGCGAGCATGCGGACGGACTCCAGGCCGCCGGGGAGTTCCGGCGCGAGCGTCATCATGCGGGCCGTGCCGTGCGCGGCGTCGACGAGCTTGCGGACGTCCGCGGGGTCCGGGTCGCGGAGGAGTTCCGGCTGGTGCGCGCCGCAGCGGTGCGGGGAGATGAACGGGCCCTCGAAGTGGATGCCCGCCAGGTCGCCCTGCTGGGTCAGCTCGGCGAGGACGGCCGCCTGCCGGGCGAGGTCGTCGAGGTCGCCCGTCACGGTCGAGGCCACCATCGTCGTGGTGCCGTGCGCGCGGTGGGTGCGGATCGCGGTGAGCGCCTCCTCGGGGTCGCCGGCCGAGAAGGACGCGCCGCCGCCACCGTGGACGTGGAGGTCCACGAAGCCGGGGACGATCCAGTGGCCGGTGAGGTCGAGGGTGGGGGCGTCGCCGACCCGGTTGTCGGCGATCCGCCGGCCGTCGACGGTCACCCGCCCGTCCTCGGCCACGCCGCTCGGCAACACCACGCGGGCACCGGCGAGAACCGTTCGTTCGACCATCAGGCGGATACCTCCGTGGTTTCCGTGGGTGGGGTGGGGTTGGGGATACGGGTGGGGGAGGGGGCGGCGGTTGCAGCGGTTGCGGCAGCGGCAGCAGCGGTGAGGAGGTCCTGGGCGAGCAGGCCCGCGCCCAGGCAGCCCGCCTTGTCCCCGAGGGCCGCCGGGACGATGCGGGGCTCCCGCTGGAAGGTGAGGCGCCGGGCGACCGCCTCGCGCAGCGGCGCGAACAGCGTGTCCCCGGCCTCGGCGAGCCCGCCGCCGACGATCAGGGTGCCGGGGTCCAGCAGGGTGAGGGCGATGACGAGTCCGTCGGCGAGGGCGTCCACGGCGTTCCGCCAGACAGCGACGGCGCGGGGGTCGCCGGATCCGACGGCCGCGGCGCAGTCGGCCGCGTCGGCGGCCGGGTCGCCGCTCGCCGCGGCCCAGGCGCGGCCGACCGCGGCGGCGGAGGCGAGCGTCTCCAGGCAGCCGTGGCCGCCGCAGCCGCACGGGAGCCCGTCCGGGCCGGGGCGCACGGAGATGTGGCCGATCTCGCCCGCGCAGCCGTGGGCGCCCTCCTCGATGCGGCCGCCGACGCCGATGGCGCCCGCGATGCCGGTGCCGAGGGGGACGAACAGGAAGCGGTCGGCGCCCCGGCCGGCGCCGATGCGGCCCTCGGCGAGGCCGCCGGTGCGGACGTCGTGGCCGAGGGCCACGGGGATGCCGTCGAGGCGGCGGCCGAGCAGGTCCCGCAGCGGGAGGTCGCGCCAGCCGAGGTTGGCGGCGTAGACGGCGGTGCCGCGGGCGGCGTCGACGATGCCGGGGACGGCGACGCCGGCCGCGGCGGGGGCCTCGCCGTAGTGGCGGAGGCCGTGCTCGCGCAGGTCGGCGGCGAAGTCGAGGATGCCGCCGACGACGGCCTCCGGCCCCTGCTCGCGGCGGGTCGGCCGGCGCTCCTCGTGGAGCAGTGCGTTGCCGGCGCCGATGAGGGCGGCCTTGATCGCGGTGCCGCCCACGTCGAGGGCGATGACATGTCTCACGGAGACAGTCTCGCGCGTTCCGGCGCGAAAGGTCTAGTCCACTCGCCGGGAGCCCACCCCTCGCCAGGGGCCTACCCCGGAAGGATCACGCTCCGCGTGAGGTTCCGCGGCGCGTCCGGGTTGAGGCCTCGCCGCTCCGCGACCGCCACCGCCACGCGCTGCACGCGGACCAGTTCCGCCAGCGGGTCCCGGCCGCCGGCGCCGTCCGCCGTGCCGTCCGCCCGGATCAGCGTGCCGCCCGCGCGGGCGACGTCCTCCGCCAGTCCCTCCGGCAGCGGGCCGAAGGCCCACACCACCCGGCCGGGGCCGGCCACCGAGACCGGGCCGTGCCGGTACTCCATCGCCGGGTACGCCTCCGTCCACGCCCCGGCCGCCTCCCGCATCTTCAGCGCTGCCTCCTGCGCCAGCCCGTACGCCCAGCCCGAGCCCAGGAACGTCCACTGCTCGGCCTCCAGCACCGCCGCCGGCAGCGGCTCGGCGAGCGCCGCCTCCGCGTCCGCCGCCGCCCGGAGCACATTGAGGTCGCCTTCGAGGCCCGCCGTGAGGAAGGCCAGCGCCGTCGTCGCGAAGCGCGTCTGCACCACCGACTCCTCGTCGGCCCAGTCGAGCACGGCCACCTCGTCCGCCGCGTCCGTCACGGGCGTCCTCGGGTCGGCGGTCACGGCCAGCGTCGGCGTCCCGCCCGACACGGCGTCCAGCAGGCGCAGCACCTCCGTCGTCGTACCCGAGCGCGTGATCGCCACGACGCGGTCGTACGAGCGCCAGTACGGGAACTCCGACGCGGGGAAGGCGTCCGTGTCGCCCTGTACGGCGGCCTCGCGCAGCGCGGCGTAGGACTGCGCCATGAACCAGGACGTGCCGCAGCCGGTCACCGCCACCCGTTCGCCGGGCGCGGGGAGCCCCGTCGCATCGGCGGCGGCCCGCGCGGCCCGCCGCCAGCAGTCGGGCTGGGTGGCCAGTTCACGTGCGGTGAGGGAGGGGCGGGAGGAGAAGGAAGAGGAGAAGGAAGGTGACGGGGTCATGCGCTGAGGCTCCTCGGGCGGCGGTGCGACAAGCGGACGCACCGTGCATAGCAGGCACGCGTGACCTGGGGGAAGGGCCCTACGGCGATACCGAAGCGCAACGCCGGAGCCGTAGACCGTAAGGTGGCGCGCGGGAGAAACTCACGGTCTCCACAGGACCCACGGTCTTCAGGGGGGAGATCCACGGTCTCCATAGGTCGAACACGAACCACAAGGTGGGTAGCAAGTGCAGCGGCGGCGGTTCTTGGGCATGACGGCGGCGGGTGCCGCCACAGCGGCGTTGGCGCCCGCACTGACGGCATGCGGGGCCGGGACCCCGGGCAGCAGTGACACGAAGCTGAAGCTCATCGCGGCCGACTACGGCGACAACAAGGACAACAGCTCCAAGAAGTACTGGGCGGACCTCGTCCACCAATTCGAGTCCAAGAACAAGGGCATCAAGGTCAGCGTCGAGGTCTACAACTGGACCGAGGTCGACAAGGCCGTCGCCGACATGGTCGCCGCGGGCAAGGCCCCCGACATGGCGCAGATCGGCGCGTACGCCGACTTCGCCGCGGCCGGCAAGCTCTACAGCGTCGACCAGCTGCTCTCCATCCCCACCCAGGCCGACTTCATCCCGTCGCTCGCCAAGGCGGGCGAGGTGCACCGGGTGCAGTACGGCCTGCCGTTCGTCTCCAGCAGCCGCCTGCTCTTCTACAACAAGAAGCTCTTCGCCAAGGCCGGTATCGCCAAGGCCCCCGAGAGCTGGGACGATCTCCAGGCCGCCGCGAAGAAGCTGGCCGCGGTGGGCGTGAAGATGCCGTTCGGCCTGCCCATGGGCCCCGAGGAGGCCCCGGCCGAGACCATGATGTGGTTCCTCGGCGCGGGCGGCGGCTACGCCGACAAGAACGGCGCCTACACGATCGACTCCGACGCCAACGTCAAGGCGCTGAAGTGGCTCCGCGACGAACTGGTCGGCAAGGGCCTCACCGGCGCCGGCGACCCCTCCCGCGTCAACCGCCAGCAGGTCTTCGACGCCTTCTGCAACGGCGAGGTCGGCATGCTCAACGGCCACCCGACGCTGATGCAGCAGGCCCAGGCGAAGGGCATCGAGTTCGAGACCGCGCCGCTGCCGGGTATGATCGGAAAGTCCAAGTCGACCATGGGTGTCGCCGACTGGATGATGGCGTTCAAGCAGAACGGCCACGCGGAGCAGATCGGCAAGTTCCTCGACTTCGTCTACTCCAAGGACAACGTGCTGAGCTTCACCACTCAGTACAAGCTGCTGCCGGTGACCGCCTCCGCGTCCGGCGCGATGCACGAGAGCCGGGCCAACAGCGACCTGTGGCTCTTCCTTGAGCAGCTTCAGGATGCCACCTTCTACCCGGCGGACAAGACGTCGTGGGCGAAGGTCAGCGCGGCGATCAAGGAGAAGGTCGGCACGACCGTGCGCCAGGGCGGCGACCCCGAGTCGGTCCTGAGCGAGATCCAGCGCGAGGCGAACGCGGTGGACACCGCGGGGTCGACGCAGTAGCCGGGGTTAGGTTGGAGCGCGTGGAGAGCGAGCGGAACGGGCCGGAGGAGCCGGAGGAGCCGTACGAGGGCCAGGACGACGTCCCCGGCGAGCCGTCCGAGCCGCCTGGGCCGTCCGAGCAGCCCGGGCCGTCCGAGCCCTCCGGGCTGTCGGAGCGCGAGCTGGCCGTGCTCGCGCTCGAACGGCAGTCGTGGACCGGCCCCGGCGCCAAGGAGCGGGCCGTCCGCGAGCGGCTCGGCATCACGCCCACGCGCTACTACCAGCTGCTCAACGCGCTCCTGGACGATCCGCGGGCCCTGGAGCACGACCCCGTCACGGTCAACCGGCTGCGGCGCGTGCGCGCGGCCCGTCGCGCGCGCCGCTAAGCCGCTCTCTCAGTGAACCGCCCGCCCCCGCGCCGGGCGCCCGGGTAGGGTCGCCCCATGGGCAGCCACCCCCTTCCGGAACCCGTGACCGCCGAGGGTCGAGACGGCCTGGCCGCGCTGCTGGCGCGGCCCGAACGCGCGGTCGTAGCGCTCGACTTCGACGGCACGCTCGCCGAGATCGTGCCGGACCCCGAAAAGGCCCGCGCCCACCCCGGCGCGGTGCCGGCCCTCGCCCGCCTCGCCCCGCACCTGGGCTCCGTCGCCGTGATCACCGGCCGCCCGGCCGGGGTCGCGGTGCGCTACGGCGGCTTCGCCGGTGTGCCCGGCCTGTCCCACCTGGTCGTGCTGGGCCACTACGGCGCCGAGCGCTGGAACGCCGTGACGGGCACCGTGCACGCCCCCGCCCCGCACCCCGGCGTCGCCGCCGTCCAGGCGGAACTCCCGGGCGTGCTGGACAAGTCCGGTGTCTGGACCGGCACTTGGGTGGAGACCGCGCCCATCGAGAACAAGGGCGGCCGCGCCGTGGCCGTCCACACCCGGCGCGCCCCCGACCCGCAGGGTGCCTTCGAGACCCTGCGCGCCCCGCTGGCCGAGCTGGCCGCCCGGCACGGCCTGATCGTCGAACCGGGGCGCCTGGTCCTGGAACTGCGCCCCCCGGGCATGGACAAGGGCGTGGCCCTGGCGGAGTACGCCCGCGAGGTGGGCGCCTCGTCCGTCCTCTACGCCGGGGACGACCTGGGGGACCTGGCCGCCTTCGACGCGGTGGAGCGGCTGCGGACGGAGGGCGTGCCGGGCGTCCTGGTGTGCAGCGGCAGCAACGAGGTCGCGGCACTGGCCGAGCGGGCGGATGTGGTGGTGGACGGGCCGGTGGGGGTGGTCGGGTTGCTGGAGGGGCTGGCGGAGCGGTTGGAGTAGCGGTCGGGGGCCGACTGATTCGGCCTCTCCGGGATATCGGCGCTACTCGATGGTCCAGGAGCGCAGTTGACGCGCGACTTGGGCTACGCCGACAGCATCCGCGCTCGCTTCCCGACGTCGATCCGCATCGGCGGCTGGTGCTCGTTCACGCGGCGCGGCCCCGTTCCTGCCCGTCGAGGCCGGCCCGGGCCTGCTGCTCGGCGGCACGCAGCTCGGGGGAGGGGTCGGACGCGTTGGGTTCGGCGGCGAAGGCGTCGCCGCTGCGGGCCATCGAGTCCCTGAAGGCGTCCAGGTACTTCGCCTCCACGGCCGTGGCGCGCTCGTAGGCAGCGGAGAGGATGTACTGCTGCAGGCTGACGCCGGCCTCCTCGGCGGCCGCCTCGATGGCCTTGCGCTGTTCCGGGTCGGGGAACCGCAGGCTCATGGCCTTGGGGTCAGGCATGGTATCGACGGTATCGGTGGTACCACGGGAGGGCCATTCTTTCGGGGACGTGGTCTCACGTTCGAATCCGCCGGGCGCACGCGCCGGGCACACCCCGCCCCGCTGTGAGCGGGCAACGCTTCCGCCCTCCCGCACGGCCCGCCGCGGCGCCGGGTAGCCATGTGCCATGCCAACAGCGATAGCCCCGCGCTGGGCCGCATTCGCGGCTGCCGCCACCGCCGTCGTCCTCACCGCCACCGGCTGCTCGTCCGACTCCGACAGTGACAAGAGCAGCGACGCCAAGGGAGCCAAGGCGAGCCAGTCGGGCACACCCTCGCCGACGGCCCAGGGCACGGGTACGCCCTCCGGCGGCGATCCGTCCGCCGCGGACGTCCCCGTCCCCGTAGGCCCCGGCCCCCAGTCCAGCTACACCGTGCAGCAGCAGCCCGCGCCGGGCGCCTGCACGTACCACTACACCGCCGACAAACAACCGCTCCCCGACCCCAAGTGCACGCCGGGCGCGACGAATCCGAAGGTCACCCAGGCGACCCTCAAGACCACCATCTGCCGCAGCGGCTACACCAAGGACATCCGTCCGCCCTCGAACATCACCGGCCGCGAGAAGACAGCCAACGCCGCCTCGTACGGCTACAAGGCCTCGCTCCGGGATGCGGAGTACGACCACCTCATCAGCCTCCAGCTGGGCGGCGACCCCAACGACCCGCGCAACCTGTGGGTTCAGCCGCCGTCGCCCGGCCACAAGGAGGGCGCCGGGCCGAACAACCCCAAGGACGTGGTCGAGACCAAGATCAAGAACGCGATCTGCTCGGGAAAGACGGACCTGGTGAAGGCGCAGAAGGCCATCGCGAAGGACTGGACGGCGGCGCTGGCCACGCTGGGCATCAGCGCGGACAAGAAGGCACCGAAGGAGGAGGGGCGGGACGAGGACGACGGCTGAGCGGCCGGCCTTTTGATCGCGAGGCGGAGGTGCCCGGGGCACCTCCGCCGGTCGTGGCTCCTGGAGCTGCCCGGCCGATCACGTGCGAAGCCGGATGACCAGGAAGGCGGCGGTGATGGTGCCAAGGAGCACGTAGCCGCGCTTGTCGTATCGCGTCGCGACGGCTCGGGAGTTCTCCAGCCGCCGTTCGGCAAAACTTTTTCCGTCCATCCGTCACATTCCTCTGCCGGGGTCCGTCAGTGAGGTGACGACACAGACCGACAGATGGAAGGACAACACGATGCTGACCAACATCATGTACGTGACGCTCTATGTCACCGATCAGGACCGCGCGCTGAGGTTCTATACGGAGCAGCTCGGCCTGGAGAAGCGCGTCGACTTTCCGAATCCCGGCGGGCGCTTCCTCACCGTGGGCGTCCCCGGCAGTCCCGTAGAGATCCTCCTGTGGGCGCACGCCGCGGCCGCGGGCCAGCCGGCCGAGCCGGGCGCCACGCCCGGCCCGGTCATCCTCGAGTCGGATGACCTGCGCGCGGACTTCAAGGTGTTCCGCGACCGCGGGGTGACCTTCGACGAGCCGGAGCCGGTGGACTACGGATTCGGCGTCCGCATCGAGACGGCGGACCCGGACGGCAACCGCATCTCGCTGCGCGAGCGCAGCCGCGCAGGCCGTGACAACGACTGACCATTCGTAGACCCGGTGTGAAAGGCGCGGCCCCGGGCCGCGCCTGCCACACCGGGTCGAAACGATGATGGCGACGAGCCTGACGGTGTTGAACGAAACCCCCCACCCAGACGAGGAGTTCCGGCATGCCGATGAAGATCGACTCGGTGATCGCACGACAGCGTGTTGACGACCTGGAAGCGACCATCCCTTTCTACGAGCGGCTGACGGGCCAGACGGCCGACCGCTTCGAGTTCGCCGGTGTGCATCTGGCGAGTGTTGGTCCGTTCCTTCTGTTCTGCGGTCCGGACGAGGCAGTGGAGCGGGTCGCCGGGGTGAGTGCCACTCTGGCGGTCGGAGATCTGGCCGCTGCCGTTGAGGAAGGGGTTGCAGCTGGTGCCACGGTGGTGATGCCGGCGCAGCCCACCCCCAACGGTCGGCGAGCGGTCCTGCGACACCCTCACGGGGGCGTGTACGAATACGTCGGCCCCTGAGTCGAGAGTTCCGGTGCTGGAGAAGATCCGCGTTCCACGCCTCGGCCCGGGCAGGCCCGGCAAGAAACCCGACAGCGTTGCGGCCGACAAGGCTTACAGCAACAGTCCTTGCCGCGAGTACTTGCGGCGCCGGGGTGTCCGGCACACGATCCCGGAGAAAGCCGACAGCCGGGCCGTCCGCCTGCGCAAGGGGTCACGAGGCGGACGGCCAGCGGGCTTCAACGAGGACTGGTACAAGAAGCGCAGCACCGTCGAGAGGTGGTTGTCGAGCTGGGTGACAAGGGACTGGTCGCTGTAGGCGATCTCTGCCCATTCCTTGGGGTCGGCGCCGACCTCTTTCACGGGCCGCCACAGACCGTCGTCGGCGAGCAGGAACACGCCGGGCCGCAGGAACAGCTCCCGGGGCACGGACTCGACGGCCGCCCGCCATGCAGGTGTCACGAGGTCACCACTGGTGGTCAGGCGGTCGGCGAGCGCGCGGCGCTCGGCGGCGCTGTCCATGCCGATATCGGACAAGGTCATGATCCTCCTCGCATCAGCAGATCGGCGAAGGTCGCGGCCAGCTCCAGCCCCGTCTGGTCCTCCAACCAACCTCATTGGCCGTTCGGAGACGCGGAATGGGGTGCGTCTGAGCCCGCATATGGTGCCCGGGCTGACCCTCCGGCGCCGCGCGCACCCGCCCTCTCCAGAGGCGCTGTGCCACCGCCCAGGCGGCTCTCCGGTCGGCATCCGGGCGCGCGGATTCGGAGGGGACGATCTTCTCGGGGAGCCCCGGTGGCCGCAGCGCCCCGTAGTCCGTGAAGCGCCTGGTCCCGCACCGCTCGCAGCGCTCCTCGCCCCCTTCCCGAACCCAGCCCGAACTGTGCGGGCAGTTGCGCGCCTCGTAGGTGGTGCTGGTCACCGCTTACCGCCCTGGGGGTGCACCTGGCGGAGATGATCGCGAAGGGCGACGGTGGCAGTCACGGCACGCTGCGTGCTACCACTGTCGACGGCCTGCCGCTGGGCGACCTCGAACCGACCGCACTCCGCGCACTCGTCGCGGATGCCGGCCGCAACCCGCTCCTGCCCCGTAGCCAGCCGCAACGCCTCAGGTGGCACCTCCCACTCCCGCCCGCCACCGGGCGGCCGCACCTGCACGCAGGGGCCAACGATGCCCATGACTTGGGCGAGGGTGGCGGTGCGGGTGTCGACGACGTAGGAGCCGCTGCGGTACGTCATTGCGTTCTGTGGACTGGTGTCCGGGTCCGGATGTTGCGTTGCCCTGTCGTGCACGATGATCCCTCCGATGTCTCGCACGTGCCCTTTCAACCCGTGCGACCAGATAACCGGGCGAGCACCGAAGTCGGGGAGGACAAACAGCGGACCGGCAACTTCCCTGCGACCGGACGAAATTGCCTCCGCTTTGCCAATCCGCTGTCGCGATCAGTGCCCGCGTACCTACGGTGAGCCCATGCCGGGGAATCGCCGCTTGACCGCCTGCATGCAGGCGCGGGGCATGTCTCACCTCGAACTGGCCGAACAGCTCAACGACGTCGTGGAGAGGCTGACAGGCCGGCGCGGTAGCACGTCGGACCGCACCGTGCGCCGTTACGTGAGCGGTGAAACCTGCTGGCCGCAGGCACACCAACGAATCGCACTGGAAGCGGTGTTCGGGTGCGGTGTCGAGGAGTTGGGGTTTACTCCTCCCGCAGGGCAGGCGCAGGGTGGATCGCGTATGGAGCCTCACCCATTGCACCCGCAGGAGGACGCCGTGCACCGCCGCGCCTTCATCGCTGTATCCGCCGGGAGCGTCGTTTCCACAACCCCCTTGGGCGGCGCTGTCCGGCCGACGGTCGGTACTGCCGACGTACAGCGCCTGCGGGGCGCACTTGTCGCCCTGTGGATGCTGGACGACCAGGAGGGCGGCGGCCCGGCGCTTGAGGGCCGGGCGCTGGCCCTGAGCGGCGAGGCCATGGCGCTCCAGCAGAACGGAAGCGCCAGCCAACGCGTACGCGGCCGCTTGTACGCTCTGGCCGCCGCCTTCACAGCCACTGCCATGTGGGCTGCTGTCGACTCGCGCCAGTTCGACAGAGCACAGAGGCACATGGAATCTGCCATCACGCTCGCCGGCCTCTCCGGCGATGGTCAGGTGCAGCACCAGACCTGGCGCTACGCCGCCATGCTGGCGAACCAGCGCGGACGCTTCATCGACGCCGTAGCCGCAGCAGAGGCGGCCATGGCCACTTCTGCCCACCGCCGAGATCCGCTCTACGCCTCCCTCAGCCACACCAGGCTCGCACTCTCACTGCCGAACCTCGGAGATCGCACCCGAGCGCTGCGCGCTCTCGACCGGGCGGCAGCAGCGTTCGCCCGCGCCGACCCGAACGAGCCGCGCCCCGCTTCAGTGGCCTTCTTCACCGGCGGTGAGCTGGACGGCTTGACCGGCATCACCCACCTTCGGCTTCGCCAGCCGGAAGAGGCCGAGTACCACCTGTACCGATGCCTGACCGCGCTCCGTCCCGACCAGCACCGCAACCGCGCGTATTACACGGCGCAGCTGGCCCTCGCGCAGTTCGGTCAGGGAGACCTGGAGCAGGCATGCGCCACAGCCTCGGCCGCCGTCCCGCCCCGCGGCGCGAGTGAGGTCGGCCGCGTGCCCCACCTGCTCCGCACATTCACCAAAGGAATCAACAGCAAGGCCCCCGACTCCCGGATCACCCGTGACTGGAACGAACGCGCACGTACCGCCTGACACGCGAGGGAGACCGCCATGACCACCACGGCCGACGCCGTGACCTTCACCCGCTACGGACTGGAGGACTTGCCGACAATCCGGCAAACCCTCGTGGACGTGTACGCCGAGGTCTACGCCGAACAGCTCTCGGACCCGTTCTTCTCCGTGGACCGGTTCGAGGGGAGACTGAACAACCATGCTTCACGGCCGGGCTGGGAGGCAGTAGTGGGGCACGCCGACGGCCAACCTGTCGGCTACGCCTACGCCGCCCCGCTCCCCAAGGGAAGTCGCTGGTGGTCCCACATGCTCAAGCCCCTTCCCGAGGAGCAGACGGCCGAGGACGGCATGCGAACCCTGGCCCTCTTCGAGTTGATGGTGCGCCGCCCGTGGCGCGGCACGGGCACCGCACACCGCATCCACGAGGAACTGCTCTCCGGCCGACCGGAGGAGCGGGTGACGCTCCTGGTGGAGCAGACACACCCCAAGGTCAAGGCACTGTACGAGCGCTGGGAGTACGAGCACATCGGTGATCAGCAACCCTTCCCCGACGCTCCGGTGTACGCCACCATGCTGCGCTCGCTGAGCCGCTCACCGCGGCTGTGACCGTCAGCCCGGCCACGCGACACAGTGTCCATGGAACTGCGGACTTCCGGAGGCAGGACATGGATCCGTCCCGCAGGGGCGTCCTCGGTGTGGGCCTGTTCTCGGTAGCGCTGACGGTGCCTGATTGGCCTGACGTGGTCGGGCGGATGGAGGCCGTACAGGTCGGCCGGACCCAGCGGATAGGCATGGCCGAGGTCGACATGTTCATCGCCATGACCGAGCGCGTCTCGGAACTCGACGACCAATTCGGCGGGCGGCATGCGCGGCCCATGGCTGCGGCTTTCCTGGTTAATACGGTTGCGCCGTACCTGAAGGCCACCGCTCCCGAGCCAGTGCGTAAAGCCATGCTGTCCGCCGCCTCCGATCTCTGTTACCTCACGGGGTACATGGCGGTCGATGAGGGCTTGCACGGGCTCGCCCAGCAGCACTACCTCAAGGCATTGCAGCTCGCCGGAGCTTCGGAAGACCACCTGACGTACTGCACCACGTTGCGCGGGATGAGCGTTCAGGCCGTCGATCTGGGTCACGGTCCGGAGGCCATGCGCCTCGCGGATGCCGCAGCAGCCGCTTCCCCGCAGGCCGGGCCGCGCATGCGGGCCTTCCTCGCCGGTCAGCAGGCGCACTCCGCCGCGCAGATCGGTGACCGCAGCGCCGCGCTGATGTACCTCAAGGAAGCGGAAGTCGCCATGGAAAAGGCGGAGTCCCGGGCGACCACCTTCGCCTCCTACAATCCGTCGTCACTGACCTATCACATCGGCCAAGTCCGCTACGAAATGGGCGATGTTCGCGGCTCGATCGAAGCCCTGGAAGAGTCCGACAGGCTGCGCTACCACCTGCATTGGAGAAGCCGTGTGCGCTACCTCTCCATGCTCGCGGAACGGCAGTGCGAGATCGGCCATCTCGAGGCGGCCTGTGATACCTGGGGCAAGGTGCTGGACATTTATCCGCAAGTCCAGTCGGGCCAATGCGACCAGCGCATCCACACGATGCTGGGAATGGTCCGCCCCCACCTCAAGAACCCCACCGCCCGTTCCCTCTACGAACGCGCCCGCCTCGTCACCCCGAAATCACTTCTTCGCGCATAGGCGGGCGCGCCCGCGCACCTTCCCCCGGTCAGCGATCGCGCTTCGCGACGCCGAGACCGTCACTCCTGTGCGCCCACAGCGTGGCCCCCGGATCCACATAGGGCAGCCCACCCGTCGTCTGCGTGCGGTCGTGTGCGCACCGCAGGCTGACGCTTGCGTCCGTCGTGCTGGTGAACGCGCCCTGGAGGCTCACCGTGGCCACGTACGTACCCGTGCCCGCGCTGCCCGCACCCGGGTCGCCGACCATCGCGGTCGCCCCACCCACGATCGTGTTGCCCACGTACAGATTGCACCGGGTGTAGTCGCTGGGGGCCCAGCTCACCAGCGAGGCGTTGGCGGACAGCACCCACGATCCGGCGGGCAGCGACTGCGAGACCACCGCCGTCGGGACCCCGCCCGTCGCGCTGAGCTGCACCGCGGACGAGCTCTGTCTGACGACGTCCTGCGAGGTTGTCAGTTCCGGTGCGGTCACCGCGGATCTTGCGCCTCCCGCCGATGCCGAACCCGTCATCAGGATGCTGCTCGCCACGAGCCCACTGGCGCCCAACACCACCATCAACCTGGACGACTTCCTCATCTTCCTGGCCTCCTCCGGACAGAGAGCGGGCGAGTCCTTGCGGGCCAAAGGATGCTGTCCGGGTACGTAGGCGTGACAGGTGCAGACCGGCCATCCCCGCCTCAGATGCGCGGCGCTCCCGTCACCGAGACCACGAGCGAGTACAGGGATGTGGACGCTGTGATGAACAGGCGGTTGTTCTTCGGGCCCCCGAAGGCGATGTTGGAGACCGCCTCGGGCACGAGCAAGCGGCCGATGAGGGTGCCGTCGGGGTCGTAGCAGTGCACGCCGTCCTCCATGGCGGCGGCCCACAGGCGGCCCTCGTCGTCGAAGCGGATGTTGTCGAAGTGGACGCCGGCCTTACCCTCGGCGAAGACGCCGGCGTCCGTGAGGGTGGCGTCGGCGTGCACGTCGAAGACGCGGATGCGGGCGGCGCGTGTGTCGGAGGCGTACAGGTGCTTCTCGTCCGGTGAGAGGACGACGCCGTTGGGTCCCTCGAAGCCGTCGGCGGCGAGGTGGACCGTCCCGGTCGCCGGATCGATCCGGTAGAGGTTGCACGCGCCGATCTCGGATTCGGCGCGGTGGCCCTCGTAGTCGCTGGTGATGCCGAAGTCGGGGTCGGAGAACCAGATCGTGCCGTCGGAGCGGACGACGGCGTCGTTCGGGCTGTTGAGGCGCATCCCGGCGTAGTGGTCGGCGAGGACGGTGACGGTGCCGTCGTGCTCGGTGCGGGTGACGCGGCGGTTGCCCTGCTCGCAGGTGATCAGACGGCCCTGGCGGTCGAGGGTGTTGCCGTTGCTGTGACCGGCCGGGTCACGCAGGACGCCGACCGTGCCGGTGGCCTCGTCCCAGCGCAGGATGCGGTCGTTCGGGATGTCACTCCAGATCAGCTGCCGCCAGGCGGGGAGGTAGAGCGGGCCTTCGGCCCAGCGGCAGCCGGAGTGGAGCACTTCCAGCCTGCTGTCACCGTTCGCGCATCGACCGGTGCGGAAGCGGTCGTCCAGGATCTCGTACAAGCCGTTGACGATCTGGCCGGACATGATTCCCCCTCATGAATGCCTTGCCGAATGTTCTTCAACGTAGCATGCATGATCCTGAACCAGATATGGTCAATGTCATGAAGAGAGTGGATGACATCGACCGTCGGCTGCTGGCCCTGCTCCAGCGCGACGCCACGCAGTCCTACGCCGCGCTGGGCAAGGCCGTCGGGCTGTCCGCGGGGGCCGCGCACGAACGGGTGCGCAAGCTGCGCGAGCGCGGGGCCATCCGGGCCACGACCGTCGACGTCGACCCGGCTGCCCTCGGGCGCGGGGTCCTCGCCTTCGTGATGGTCGACGCGACGGCGTGGATGGGGGACACGGCCGACGCCTTCGCCGCCGTACCGGAGATCCAGGAGGCGCACATCATCGCGGGCAGTGCATCCGTCCTGGTGAAGGTGCGGACCGCGACGACCGAGCAACTTCAGGACGTGCTGCGCCGGTTGTACGACATCGACGGCGTCAGCGGGACCCAGGCGACGGTCGTCCTGGAGACCTTCTTCGAACGGCCGGTGGACGCCGGCTAGCCGGAGCCGCGTGTGCCGACCACCGTCGTGGCGGTCGGCACACCGGCCGTCGGCTGTCAGTCGTTAATGACAAAGGAGCACGCTGACGTCGCTCGTCCCGTCGCAGTTCAGCACGCTCAGGTCGCTGGGGTCGGGGTAGGGGTCGTCGAACCGCTCGTTCCCGGCGGGGGTCGGATTCAGGTTCTGCAAGTCGAGTAGCACCATGGCGTTTTTGGTTCTCCCTTCGTGACTTCTGACAGGGGTGGGCGGCGTCGGCTTCAGGGAGCGTCCGCCAGCGGCAGGAACGGCACGTGCGTCGTCGGACGGTCCCCGAATGTCGACGCCAGGGCGAACAGACAGCCCGCCGTTCCGGTGGCGAAGTCCATGGACAGGCGCATCATCTGGTCGCCGGGGAAGGCGAGTTCGCCTTTGTATGCCATGCCGTACCAGCCGAGGGCGGCGACCTGGGCGGGGAGCGCGGACGCCGGAGCGTCCGGCGTGGTGGTGCGGCTGAGGTACCAGATCATGCCCGCACGTCCCCGGAACAGGCCGGGCTGGATGTAGAAGCGGGACCGGGCGGCCGTGAGGATGCCGGAGCGGACCGGCGCCAGCTCGGCGGCATACCCGGGCGCACAGGCGAGGTAGTCGTCCAGGACGGCGCCGATGCCGACGCTGCCCCCGCCGAGATAGGGCATGGTGCGCCGGCCCTCGTCGACCACCCATGCGCCTCCGGTCCGTTCAATGCACTGTGCGAGGTCCAAGTGCAGTGCCCGGTGGGCGAGTTCGAGCAGGTCCGGTTCGCGGGTGCGGGCGTACAGGCGGAGGAAGAGCAGGGCCGGGCCGGCGGCGCCGTGCAGCAGTCCGGCGGGGCGGCGCGGAGGGTTCGCCTGCTCGGTCGCGGTCAGACGGTCGGCGACCGTCTGTGCGGCCTCGACGGCCCGTTCGCGGAAGCACCGGTCACCGGTCGCACCCGCGAGATGGTCGAACAGGAGGCCCACCCCGGCAAGGCCGCCGTACAGGTCCGAGGGAAGGTCCCGCCACCGCGCTTCGGCGGCCAGTGATCCGGCGAGGTCGAGGGCGCGCTCGGTGTGCCCGAGGCGTTCGAGCACGAGGGCGATCCCGGCCAGGCCGTCGTAGAGGCCCAGGGGGGTACCCGGCGGCAGGGGGTCGGTGCGGTCGAGCAGCCACCGCTCACCCGCTTCGTAACGGTGGGCTCCTGGCCCGGCCAGGGCGTAGAGCACCCCTGCCGCACCATGGGCCAGGCCGAGCCCCCCACCGTCGGCGAACTGGGCGATGTCCCCGGGGAAGAGACGGTCGTCACGGTCCGGGGTGGCGGAGGCGAGGATGGCGCGCACCATCGAATCGCGGCTGCGCGGCCAGTCCGCGGGCTCGGGGGTGCTCACGGGCCGTCGGCGTCCGCCCGGCCTCGCACCCGCACCCGCGTCTCGCGTGATCTCGGCGACGGCCTCGTCGAGGAACCCCCTCGGCGTGTCCGGGAACTGCCCGGCGATGATCTCCACGAGGTGTTCCGCCTTGCCCCGGTCGATGGCGACGAGCGAGGTCAGAGGGAGGAACAGCGCCAGCCGCAGGCACGCCAGGGCGTATCGGTCCACGTCGGTGCCTGTGCGGTCGGGCGGTGCGACGAAGCCCGGGTTGGCGACGACTTGGCGGCCCGCTGCCGAGACGGACGTGGCGGCCTCGAAGTCGATGAGCGAGACGGAAAGACCGTCCGGCGCGACCATGATGTTGAACATGTGCAGGTCGTTGAAGCACACGCCTGCGCCGTGCATCACCCGCACCGCTCCCTCGACGGCGTGGTGGATCCGCAGGACCCAGGCGGTGTAGTCGGCCACGGCCGAGGCGTCGGGTTCCGCGGTGGTCAGCGGGTGGCGTTCGACGACGCGGGAGTTGAGGGTGCGGCCCTCGACGAAGTCCATGACGAGGAAGCGGTGGTCGCCGAGGGCGAACCAGTCGCGTACGGCCGGTGCGACGCCGAGTCCGGCCAGTTTCTCCAGCGCCTCCTTCTCCCGCTCCAGCCGCGCGATCGCATCGGATCCGTCGGCCGCGAGGCCGGCATACGGGCGCCCCTCCTTCAGGACCACCTGCCGTCCGTCGCGGGTGCCGGTGCCCCGGTAGACGCCGCCGCCGTTGGAGTAGTGCAGGGCGTTGTCGATGCGGTAGGGGAGCCCTGTGAGGGTGGTCGCATTGCGGGCGGTCACCTGCGGTGCGAGAAAGGGCGGCACGGTCACCCAGGCGGGAACGTGGAACACCGGGGCCCGACGATCGGGGACGAGACGGCCTTGGCCGTCCTCGACCGCCGTGACGCGCAGGCCGTGCTCGTCGATGCAGTACCGGCGGGCGAAGGCCCCGTACCGCACGTACAGCGGTCCGTCCTCCCAGCGCAGGTCGGTGAGGACGTACGGGCCGGGGCGGCCGCCGACGATCCCGTGCAGCCCGGTGAGCACCGCATGCAGCTGCGCCTCGTCGGCCGGATAGACGGTGATGAACTTCCCGCTGCCGTCGCGGGCGGCGTATTTGCTGTTGCGCAGGTGCAGCAGCCGCGGCCCCGCCACGAACTTGAAGGGGATCCCCCGGGGAACGCAGTAGTCCCACACGTCCTCGGCGGTCTTCTCCGCTCCCTCGAGCGTGGCCGAGACGTGGATCTTCCACCCCTGTGCGGGCAGTACGACCGCGCCCGCCACCGCCCGGCCCGGGGTGAGCCTCATCCAGTCCCCGCTGCGGGAGGCTTCCCACCCCGCGGGTACGGGACGTCCGGCGACGCCGAAGAGGGCGCCGTCCGGTGCACCGGAGGCCGGGACGGAGAGCCGGTCCGGCCGCTCGTAGAAGCACCTGTCCGTCAGGCAATACGCCGCGTACCGCTTGTCCACACCGGACTCCCCTCCAGCGCACGGCGGCGCAGTGGCGCCCCGCGGTCACCCTGCCCACGGCAGCAGGGGGTGCCACCGCCTTCCCGGGGGCGGTCGGGAGTGCGCCCAGAGCGCACGGGCACGGGTTTCACCTGCCGTCAGCGCCCCGCATCCGCCCGCGTCCGCTCCAACGTAAACGTGTCGACCGGCGTCAGATCGCCATGCGGCCCGTCGAACGTGTAGTACGTGACCCGGATCCTGGTCCGCCCGCTCTTGCGATCCCCGGGGTCGACGTCGAACGCCGCGAAGCCGTGCGTGTACTTGCGGTCCTGGACCGCGGCCCAGGGGGCATCCTCGACCAGCGCCACCGACTCCTTGTGCCCCGACGGCGTCACCTTGTCGCTCAGGCCGACCGTCACCCTGCCCTGCGGCTTCTCGAAAAGATCGTCCTGGGTCGTGGCGATGTTGCCGCCCGCCCCGATGACCATGTGGACCGTGCCCTTGTCGGTGTCGATCAGATCCGTCCGCGTGGCGACCGGCACCGGGGTGCGGGTGTCGTTCGGGAGGCTGCCGCGCACCGGGTGCGAGCGCTCGTAGTGGTGCTCGTGGCCGCTGACGACCAGGTCGACCCCGTACGCGTCGAACAGCGGGCCCCAGGCCGTACGCACCCCCAGATCGCTGCCGCTGCCCGACTTCGTGCTGGAGATCATCGGCTGGTGCATGCACACGACGATCCAGTCGATGCCGCGGTCCGAGCGCGCCGCCTTCAACTCGCGCTCCAGCCAGCGCTGCTGGGCGCCGCCCGAGTACCCGCGGATGTAGGTGTCGCCGCCGTCCTGGATGGCCACCTCGTCGTTCGCGAGGCTGATGAAGCGGACCGCGCCGACCGTGAACGCGTACCACATGCCCCGGGTCTCCTCGTCCGAGGCGGCGGACGACTCCGGCAACGAGAAGTACGTCTGGTAGCCGGCGGCGCCGATGGGGCCGTTGTCCTTCTCGTTCTCGTGGTTGCCCGCGCACGGCATCCAGGGGCGCAGCCGGGTGGAGCGGCTGTTGTTGATGAACCAGTCCGCCCAGGTCGCCGTCCGGCTCGTCCCCCACGCCCCGGCGATCGCCGCGTAGCAGAGGTCGCCGTTGACCAGGTTGAACAGCGGGCCCACCCGCTCGACCGCGGAGACGATGTCCGCGGAGGCGGGCGAGCCGACCTGGCTGCTGGTGTGCAGCGGGAAGCGGTTGACGGGCGAGGGGACGCCGTCGGGAAGGTGGATCACGCGCCGCAGGTTGGGGGCCGCCTGGTCGCCGAAGCTGGTGAAGGTGAAGGGGCTGCGGCCGCGCGGGGCCGTAGTGAATGAGCCCGTCTCCGGGGTCGCGCCGTCGTGCCCGGCCGAGTACAGGTAGGTGGTCGCCGGGCGGAGGCCGGTGAGACGCGCGTGGTGGACGTACACCTCCTCCTTGGAGAGCCCGTCGCGGTACGTCCTCGTCTCGGCGTCGGCCACCCGCCCGCCGTGCCCGCCGTCCGGTGACCCCAGCCGCACCTGCGGCCGCCGCACCGACTGCGGGGTGATCCAGGAGACGGTCATCTCGGTCGAGGGGTCGGTGCCGAACTGCAAGTGGATGCCGAGCACGCTGGGCGCGCCCAGCCGGTGCGGCTTGTTCAGCAGCAGCGGGCCGGTGGACGGCGCCTGGGCGGCTCCCGGCTCCGCGGCGGTCGCCTCACCGGCCGCTCCGACGACCGACGCGGCTGCGGCGGCCGATGAGCCCTTGAGCACGGATCTGCGCGTGATGGACATGAAACATCCCGTTCGGGTGGGGAGTTGGCGATCTGGTGGGAGTCGGACTGTAAGTGATCCGTATTGAAATGACCATGACCGCGATCAACATCACGGGGCGCTCCGGCCGGGGCGCCCCGGGGGCCTGAGATCATTCCCGGGTGATACCGAGCACGACCCCCGCCCCGCCCTTCGCCGGCGACTTCGAGGCCCACCTCACCGTCCGCGGCGACATCCCTGCGCTGGAGGCCCACGCTGCCGCGCACGGCATGAAGTTCACTCACATCGTGCTGGAGCGCGGGCGCACGCCGAGCCAGCCCATGCTCACGCTGCGCCGGGACGGGGCGCTGCCCGCCGTGCGCGAGGCCGTCGAGAGCGCCGTGCTCGCGCTGCACGCCGCCGGGTTCGAGGTCGTTCGTACGAAGATCGAGGCGGCGCCCTGGGCCGAGGGTGTGCCGGACAGCGACGACGAAGCCGTGGCCCTCGGCGCCCGCTACTACTTCGAGCACCACATCAAGCTGCTGCTCGCCCCCGGCGCGGACCTCGCAGACCTCGCCCCCATCGCCGTCCGCCACGCCGCGCACGTCTCGCGCAACGCACGGCGCGTGCGCGCGGACGGGCGGGCGGAGCGGTTCGTCACCCAGCGCTGCCGCCTCGTCGGCCGCCGCACCGCGGAGGCGCGGCTGCGGGCGCTGACCGAAGCGATAGAGGCGATGGAGCCGCACTGCGGCGAAATGCTCTCCGTCGAGCGGGAGTTCGTCGTCCACGACAGTGACGAGTCGCTCGACGCCGGCTGGATCGACGAGGAAGCGGAAGGTACGCACGCATGACGACGACACCCTGGGAGCGCTTCGGCTACGGGCCCTGGAGCGACGACACGATCGTCCCGCAGACCCCGCCGGACGACGAGACCTGCGCGGAGAAGGACCTGCCGCCGACGCTCCGGCCCGTGCCCGGCGACGGCGTGCAGCAGCGGCCGGTGTACGACCCGGCGGCCAACCACCACGTGCTGGGCATGCGGCTCAGCGAGCCGCGGTTCGCCGATGCGGCCACCGGCGCGGCCTGGTTCGCGGCCCGGCGGCACGCCCTGGACCTCGCCCTCGCGGCGGTCGCCCGCTCCGAGTGGGCCGAGCACCTGGTGCTGCGCGGCAGCATGCTGCTGAAGGCGTGGTTCGGGGACGCCGCGCGCGAGCCCGGCGACCTGGACTTCGTGGTCGTACCGGACACCTGGCAGCTCGACGACGAGCGCACCGACCCGCTGCTCGACGGCATCGCCCGCGCCGCCGAGGCGCTGTCGCACGAGCCCGGCAGCCCCGTCCGCATCGACGCGGCGGGCGCGGCGAGCGACGAGATATGGACCTACGACCGGGTGCCGGGCCGCCGCCTCGTCCTGCCCTGGACGGCGGCCGCCGACGGCGTCCCGCCGGGCACCGTCCAGCTGGACTTCGTCTTCAACGAGCCGCTGCCCGCCCCCGCCGTGCGCACGGAGGTGCCCCGGTACGGCTCCGGCGAGCCGGTCGCCGTCATGGGCGCGAGCCGGGGGCTCTCGCTCGTCTGGAAGCTCCTCTGGCTGGTCACCGACAACCACCCCGAGGCCAAGGACCTCTACGACGCGGTGCTCCTCGCGGAGAGCACGCCCCTGCCGTACGAGCTGCTGGAACGGGTCCTCCTCATGGAGGGGTACGGCGCCGAGCTGCCCGGCATCGTGTCCGCGGCGGAGGAAGTGGACTGGTTCGAGTTCCAGAAGGACCGCCCGGCGCTGCCGGACGGCGTCGACGACTGCGCGCTGCGGCTCGCCGTGGCCCTCGCGCCCTCCTACGCGCCCGCCGAGGAGGGGACGTACGCCCGGCTGGCGGCCGCGTTCGACGACCTGACGTCGAGTGTGCGGGAGGTGTACGAGGCGGGCGGGATGACGGCGGTGGAGGAGTGGTTCGTCGTGCGCCACGTGCCCGTGCTGTCCGCCCTGGTGGCCGTCCGCGAGCTGCTGGGCCGGGAACGGCACGGCCTGCACGACGCGGCCGGCATTCTGCTGTCCTTCCGGGACCGGCGCTGGGGACGCGACAAGCCCCGCTACACGGACGGCTGGTCCGGCGGGCCGCACGAGGTGGCGGCGCGGCTCGAAGGACTCTCCTAAGCCGGGACGATGCGGTCCTCGCATGCGAACGGGGCGGCGTACTCCGGCGCGGTGCCGGTGTACGCCGCCCTGGGCGGAACGGGGTGCGGGAAGTGGCCCGCCTCGCCATGGCGTTACTTCGCGTCCTGGTCGAACTTCGAGGCCGACCAGCGGTAGCCGAGCACCGCGAGGCCGAGGCACCAAGCCAGCGCGATCCACCAGTTGTTGCCGATCTCGGTGCCGAGGAGGAGTCCGCGCAGGGTCTCGATGGCGGGGGTGAAGGGCTGGTACTGGGCGATGGGCTGGAACCAGCCGGGCATGGAGTGCAGCGGGACGAAGGCGCTGGAGAGCATCGGCAGGAGGATCAGCGGCATGGCGTTGTTGCTGGCGGCCTCGGCGTTCGGGCTGACCAGGCCCATGCCGACCGCGATCCAGGTGAGCGCCAGGGCGAACAGGGCGATCAGCCCGAACGCCGCGAGCCATTCCAGGACGCCGGCACCGGTGGAGCGGAAGCCGATGGCCACGCCGACGGCGCCGACGAGGACCACGCTCATGACCGACTGCAGGACGCTGCCGATGACGTGTCCGATGAGGATGGAGCCGCGGTGGATGGCCATGGTGCGGAAGCGGGCGATGATGCCCTCGCTCATGTCGGTGGAGACGGACACCGCGGTGCCGATCACGGTGGAGCCGATGGTCATCAGCAGGATGCCGGGCAGGAGGTAGGTGACGTAGGCCGAGCGGCCCGCGCCGCCGCTCATCGCGTTGCCGAAGATGTAGACGAACAGCAACAGCAGCATGACCGGGGTGAGCAGGAGGTTCAGGGTGAGGGAGGGGTAGCGCCGGGCGTGCAGGAGGTTGCGGCGCAGCATGATGGAGGAGTCGCGCACGGCGAGGGTGAGGGAGCTCATCGGACGGTCTCCTTGGACTGGTTGGGGATGTCGGCGCTGCCGGTCAGGGCGAAGAACACGTCGTCGAGGTCGGGGGTATGGACGGTGAGTTCGTCGGCCTCGATGCCGACGGAGTCCAGCCGGTCGAGGATGGCGCGCAGTTCGCGCTGGGTGCCGTCGCTGGGGATCTGCAGGGCGAGGGATTCGTCGTCCCGGGTCACCTCGTGCAGCGCTGAGGCGGCGGACCGGTACGCGGCCGGGTCGGTGAAGCGGAGCCGGATGTGTCCGCCGGGGATGAGCCGCTTCAGCTCCTCGGCGGTCCCTTCGGCCGCGATCTTGCCGCCGTTGAGCACCGCGATGCGGTCGGCGAGTTCGTCGGCTTCCTCCAGGTACTGGGTGGTGAGGAAGACGGTGACGCCGCCGGAGACGAGTTCGCGGATGATCTGCCACATGTTGTGGCGGGAGCGGGGGTCGAGGCCGGTGGTCGGCTCGTCGAGGAAGATGATCCGCGGGTTGCCGACGAGGGTCATGGCGATGTCCAGGCGGCGCTTCATACCGCCGGAGTAGGTGGAGGCGGGCTTCTTCGCGGCCTCCACCAGGTCGAAGCGTTCAAGGAGTTCGGCGGTGACCCGCCGTCCCTCGCGCTTGGACAGGTGGTGCAGGTCCGCCATGAGGAGCATGTTCTCCTCCCCGGTGATCAGACCGTCGACGGCGGAGAACTGCCCGGTGACACCGATCGCTGCACGCACGGCCTGTGCATCGGTGGCGAGGTCGTGGCCGCCGACGTGCAGGTCGCCGGCGTCGGCGGTGATGAGGGTGGACAGGATCTTGACGGCGGTGGTCTTGCCGGCACCGTTCGGGCCGAGCAGGGAGAAGATCGTTCCTTGCGGGACGGCCAGGTCGATGCCGTCGAGGACGGTCTTGTCGCCGTAGGACTTGCACAGCCCGTTCGCCGCGATGGCCAGGTCGGTCATGAGAAGTGCCCCCTTTTACTGGCTGCGGGTTTACAGGCTGCGGGCGGTGATGTCGCCGTGAGAGGTGGTGGCGCGGATGTCGAGTTCGGCGGTGCCGTCGTTCTTGAGGGCGTTGCTGATGCGGCCGTAGCTGGTGCCGGCGTCCAGGGAGGCGGAGACTCCGCGGGCGGCGCCGACCGTGATGTTTCCGGACTGGGTGCGGAGCACGACCGTGCCGCGCACGGCCTCGGCGATCCGGATGTCACCCCTCGCGGTGCTGATCTCCGCGGGGCCGTTGACCCGGCCGACCTCGACGTCGCCGTCGGTCGCGGTGAGGCGGATGCTCGCGGCCTCGTCGATCTTGATCTGGCGGTACGCGCCGTCGAAGGCGACGTCGCCGAGGCGCCCGACGCCGCGGAGTTCGGAGGCGGCGGTCCTGGCCTCGATGCGGGAGCCGGCGGGCAGCTGGACGGTGACCTCCAGGGATCCGGTGGGGCCGAAGAGCTGGTTCTGGGGCTCGGGGGTGCGGATCTGCAGGACGCCGTCGGCGTAGGTGACGGTGACCTGCTCGGCGGCCTTGACGTCGCGGCTCTTGGCGGGGTTGGCGGGCAGGACCTCGACGGTGGTGTCGGCGCGGTCGGCGGCGATGAGCTGGATGCGTCCGGCGGGGATGTCCAGGACGGCGGCGATCGGGGCGGGGGTGTCGAACTTCTGCATCGTGCTCTCCTTCGGGCTTGCTTGCCGGTGTTTCCGACAACGGAAAAGCTACGTTGCGTTCAAGGAAGTGGCAACAGGATCGTTGCGCCGAATCGGCATCAGTGCAGGTGAGAGCATGTAAATCGTTGCAACGGTTTTGGTTTTAATGCAACAGTCCTGCTCCTGAGCGTTGCAATGGAATGAAAGTGAACGCTATGGTGGAGACACCCGAGGAGCACGAAGGAGATTGCGATGCCGGGAGGCAGACTCACCCAGCAGGAACGCCAGCAGATCGCGCTGGGACTGGCCGACGGCCTCGCCTACGCGGAGATCGCCAGGCGCCTCGACCGCCCGACCTCGACCATCACACGCGAGGTCATGCGCAACGGCGGCCCCACCGCCTACCGCGCCGACCTCGCCCACCGGGCCACCGAACGCCGCGCCCACCGCCGCAGACAGGCCGTGCCCCGGGGCCCGGAGGCGCCCCCGCCGGCCCACGGACGCGACGCCGAGGCCGTGCGCGAGTACGAGGAGACGTTCACCACCCTCTTCATGCAATCGGGCCTGCCCAAGATGACGGCCCGGGTGCTGACCTGCCTCTACACCACCGACGCGGGCAGCCTCACCGCGTCCGAACTCGTCCGGCGCCTCCAGGTCAGCCCGGCATCCGTCTCCAAGGCGGTCGCGTTCCTCGAAAGCCAGGGCCTGATCCGCCGGGAACGCGACGAACGCCGCCGCGAGCGCTACATCGTCGACGACGACGTCATGTACCAGTCGACAATGGCCAGCGCCCGCGGCATCGGGCAACTCGCCGAAACCGCACGGCAGGGCGTCGGTGTCCTCGGCCCCGGCACCCCGGCCGCCGCCCGTCTCGAGAACATCGCCCGCTTCATGGACTTCGTCTGCGAGAGCATCGTCCGCTCCGCGGACCAGGCCCGCGAAGTCCTCCACACGAAATCCGGAACGACCTCGGACGGCACTGCCGAGCCGGGTCCGGAGGACGCCCGGCCCGCCGCCAACTGACCCGCCCCCGGCTAACCCTCCCCCAACGCCTCCAGCTGCTCCACGAACCACCGCCCCGGCGGCAGCGCCGTCGCCGCCGCGGCCAGGCGCTTCGTGCGTTCCGCGCGCTCGCCCGCGTCCATCAGGAGGGCCAGGTGGAGCGCGCGGGCCGTGGCCTCCACGTCGTACGGGTTGATGGTGATCGCCTCCTCGCCCAGCTCCGCCGCCGCGCCCGCCTCACGGGAGAGGACCAGGGCGCAGCCGTGGTCGGAGACGACGGGGACCTCCTTGGCGACCAGGTTCATGCCGTCCCGGATGGGGTTGACCAGGGCCACGTCCGCGAGCCGGTACGCGGCCAGGGAGCGCGGGAAGTCGTCCTCCAGCTGGAGGGCGACCGGCTCCCAATCGGCCGTGCCGAAGGTGGTGTTGATCTCCGCGGCCAGCCTTTCCACCTCCGTCATGTACTCGCGGTAGACCGCGAGGTCCTGCCGCGAGGGGTAGGCGAAGGCGATGTGCACGACCCGGCCGCGCCACTGCGGGCGGTCCTCCAGCAGCCGCCGGTACGCGCGCAGGCCGCGCACGATGTTCTTGGACAGCTCGGTGCGGTCCACCCGGACGATCGTCAGGCGGTCCGGACCGATCCGCTCGCGCAGCGCCGCCAGCCGCTCCTCCACGTCCGGCTGGTGCGCGCGCTCGCGCAGGAACTCCGCGTCCGCGCCGAGGCCGTGCACCCCGAGCCGCGTCGTGCGCCCCCCGAACCGCACCGCCGTCGCCGTGCCGTCCGCGTCGCGCTCGGTCTCCGCGCCCAGTACCTCTTCACAGCACGCCGCGAAGGCCTCCGCCCAGCGGCGGGTCAGGAACGCGGCCCGGTCGCCGCCCAGGATGCCGCGCAGCACCTGCTCGGCCACGTCGTCCGGCAGCAGCCGGTAGTAGTCCGGCGGGGCCCAGGGGGTGTGCGAGAAGTGCCCGATGCGCAGGTCCGGGCGGCGCTGCCGGAGCAGGCCGGGCACCAGGACCAGGTGGTAGTCCTGGACGAGCACGGAGGCGCCCTCCGCGGCCTCCTCGGCGATCGCGTCCGCGAAGGCGGTGTTGTACGCCACGTACGCCGACCACTGGGCGCGGAACTCCCGGTCGAAGACGGGCTCGAGCGGGGTCTGCCAGAGCAGGTGGTGGGCGAACCACAGGACGGAGTTGGCCACGCCGTTGTACGCGGCGGCGAAGGTGTCCGGCGGGATGTCCAGCATCCGCACCAGGTGGCCGCCGGTGTCGGCCGCGGCGAGTCTTCGCCCGGCGCGCCGGGCCGCCTCGCGGTCCACGGCGCTCATCGCGGCGCACACCCACACCGCCCCGGCGCCGGGCCCGATGGCGCTGAGGCCGGAGACCAGCCCGCCGCCGCCCCGGCCCGCCGCGAGCGACCCGTCCTGGAGCAGCCGGTAGGAGACCGGGCCGCGGTTGGAGGCGACGACGATCGGGGCGGGGTGCACGTGCTCATCGACCATGTCGGCAGCCTTGCCGTCCGGTGAACCGCTCAAACGTACGCTTAAGCGGCATGCCGCCGGGTGTACTCCGGTATCTCGGTCATCGGTGGCCGCTCCAGCGTGTCCACCTCGTACGTTCGCGGCACGAATCCCTCCGCCGTGCGTTCGAACTGGGTGAGGGCCGGACGCACCAGATGGCCGCGGGCCAGCCGCAGCTGCGCGGTGCGGTAGATGGCGGCGGCCATCCGGCCCAGCGCGCGGCCGTCCTGGTGACGGTGCTTGCGCACCCCCACGTCCACCTGGGCCAGCGCGTCCAGCCCCACCGTGTGCAGCGCGTCCACCAGCAGGCCCAGCTCCACCCCGTACCCCACGGGGAACGGCAGCTTCTCCAGTAGCGAGCGCCGCGCCGCGTACTCGCCGCCCAGCGGCTGCACGAACCCCGCCAGCTGCGGCCAGTGCAGGTTCAGCAGCGGGCGGGCCACCAGCTCGGTGACCCGGCCGCCCTGGCCGGAGACCTCGCCGAGCGGGCGGTCGTACATCCCCTTGACGAAGTGGACGTCCGGGTCGGTCAGCAGCGGGCCGACTATCCCGGAGACGAAGCCGGCGGAGAAGTCCTTCAGGTCCGCGTCCACGAAGCAGACGACGTCGCCGCTGGTCACCAGCAGCGAGCGCCACAGCACCTCGCCCTTGCCGGGCAGTGCGGGCAGCCGCGGCAGGATCTCGTCGCGGGCCACCACCCGCGCCCCGGCCGCCGCCGCGACCTCGGCGGTGCGGTCCGTGGAGCCCGAGTCCAGCACCACCAGCTCGTCCACGAGGGGGCACCTCCCATGCCCTTCAGGCGATGGGGGAGGCACGGCCTCGGACATCAGCTCCCGGCGGATCACGGACACGATCTCGCCGACCGTCGCCTCTTCGTTCAGCGCGGGCAGCACGACGCTGACCGTCGTGCCGGAGTCGCCTTTCGCAGCGAGCAGCTGGTCGAGCGGACGGTCTGCTGCGGACCAGGACCGCCGGGCCAGCCAGCGCTCCACCTCTTCCAGCACGTGCACGACTCCTCTTGTGTGTTGCGCGTGTTGTGACGCATCTCGCGGTTCGGACGGACCTCTCAAGGGTCCGTGCTCTCCGTTACAGTCTTGAACAACGCGGACGACTCCCGCATGCCGGGGTCGTCGTGCGCACAAAAGCCTGGGTTCCGCCCAGCGCCATACCGCTCATCCAGAGGGGCAGAGGGACACGGCCCGTTGAAGCCCCGGCAACCCTCCAGCCGGTCTCGGTCAGTCATCCGACGCGAGGCTCCCGGCGGGGAAGGTGCCAATTCCGTCTCACGGCGAGATTCGTCGTGAGGAAGATGAGGAGAAGGGGCCTCGCCTGCATGGCTGTCCACGCTGCTGTCCACGCTGTTGAAAGCTCTACGGCTGAAATCTCTACGGCTTCCGTTTCCCTGGGCCCTGCCGTGGCCCTCTCCTGCCGCGAGTGCGGCGAACGCTTCGCGCTCGGCCCGGTCTTCGCCTGTGCGGTCTGCTTCGGTCCGCTCGAGGTCGCGTACGAGCTTCCCGAGGGGGACCCGGAGGGGCTGCGCCGGCGCATCGAGGCCGGTCCGCCGAACATCTGGCGGTACGCGCCGCTGCTGCCCGTCCCCGCCGACGTGGCGGACAAGCCCAACCTGAACCCCGGCTTCACCAAGCTCGTCAAGGCCGACAACCTCGCGCGCGAACTGGGCGTCACCGGGGGCCTGTGGGTCAAGGACGACTCCGGCAACCCCACGCACTCCTTCAAGGACCGCGTCGTCGCGATCGCCGTCGAGGCCGCGCGCGCCTTCGGCTTCACGACCCTGTCCTGCTCGTCCACCGGCAATCTGGCCGGGGCCGTGGGCGCGGCGGCCGCGCGTGCCGGCTTCAAGTCCTGTGTCTTCATCCCGCACGACCTGGAGGCCGGCAAGGTCGTCATGGCCGCCGTCTACGGTGGCGACCTGGTCGGCATCGAGGGGACGTACGACGACGTCAACCGCTTCTGCAGCGAGCTGATCGGCGATCCGCTGGGGGAGGGCTGGGGCTTCGTCAACGTCAACCTGCGCCCCTACTACGGCGAGGGCTCGAAGACGCTCGCGTACGAGATCTGTGAGCAGCTGGGCTGGCGGCTGCCGGACCAGATCGTGGTGCCGGTGGCCTCCGGCTCCCAGCTCACGAAGATCGACAAGGGGCTGAAGGAGCTGATCGCGCTGGGGCTGGTCGAGGACCGCCCGTACCGGATCTTCGGGGCGCAGGCGACGGGCTGCTCGCCGGTCTCCCGGGCCTTCAAGGACGGCCACGACGTGGTGCGGCCGGTGAAGCCGGACACGATCGCGAAGTCGCTGGCGATCGGCAATCCGGCGGACGGGCCGTACGTGCTGGACATCGCGCGGCGGACGGGCGGGGCGGTCGAGGACGTCACGGACGAGCAGGTGGTCGAGGCGATCCGGCTGCTCGCGCGGACGGAGGGGATCTTCGCCGAGACGGCGGGCGGGGTGACGGTGGGCGTCACGCGCAAGCTGCTGGAGGACGGGGTGCTCGATCCTTCGCTGACGACGGTCGTCCTCAATACCGGGGACGGGCTGAAGACGCTGGATGCGGTGGCGGCGGGGCCGACGGCGACGATCCGCCCGTCGCTGGAGGCGTTCCGCGCGGCGGGGCGGTAGGGCGGGCGCGTTTGTCTTTCCCCACCCCGCCCCTTCCCGTAACCGGGGGCAAGCCCCCGGACCCCCGGTCCTCAAACGCCGGACGGGCTGAAAAATCAGCCCGTCCGGCGTTTGAGGACGACTGCGCGCAGCGCGGTCACGGGGTCTGGGGCGAAGCCCCCCACGCGGCGGAGCCGCACATCGATACAGCCGGGAAGGGGCGGGGTGGGGGCTAATCCAATCAACCCAACAGAACAGGTGACCCCATGAGCGTCAACGTCCGCATCCCCACCATCCTGCGCACCTACACCAATGGGCAGGCCGAGGTGGCTGCCGAAGGGGTGACCCTGGGCGAGGTCATCGCTTCGCTCGAGCGGAACCACCCCGGCATCGCCGCCCGCGTCCTCGACGAGCACGGCAAGCTGCGCCGGTTCGTGAACGTCTACGTCAACGACGACGACGTGCGCTTCGACGGAGGGCTGGAGGCCCCCACCCCGGACGGCGCGGGCGTGTCGATCATCCCTGCCGTCGCGGGAGGCTGAACCGGCGGTAAGCCCTGCGGCAAGGCCCTTTCGAAGGGTTCCTGAGAATTCTCCCGGAGTCACCCCGGCCGTAAAGCGGACGGGGTGATTCCGTCTGTTGAAGCGCGATACAGTTGGGGCGTTCCCCCTCCGGTGTCACTGCCGAACGCATATGAGAACCCGTCAAAATGTGCGCGAAACATGTGCGCGATTTGCCGGATTGGGGCCATTTTGCCCGGCCCGACTTGCCCCGAATCCTTTGGAAATCGGGATGAATGGCCGATCAGCCACGCCCGGATTTCTCGTCCGTGTGACCTGTTGCAGACGGCATCCGTGCAGATACATTCAGCCGCGGTCGACGCGTTCCGGCGCACACCCCCAACCTGTCTGGGGGTGAGGTATGACCCGGGTCCGCGAAGTGCGGTCCTGTGCAAGGGCCAGTAATAGGGGAGTTAGGCATGGCTCAGGGCACCGTCAAGTGGTTCAACGCGGAGAAGGGGTACGGCTTCATCGCGGTCGACGGTGGTGCGGATGTATTCGTCCACTACAGCGCGATCCAGATGGACGGTTACCGCACCCTCGAGGAGGGGCAGCGAGTCGAGTTCGAGATCTCGCAGGGCCAGAAGGGGCCGCAGGCTGACATGGTGAAGGTGACCGCCTGATCGGTTCGCGTCGCACTGATCGCGTCGCATCGACCATTGGCCACAAGCCACACAGCTTCGCCGAGGGGCCCGTACCGCCGAGGTACGGGCCCCTTGTGTATGCCCGCGCGCATCCGCGCCCGCGTGCCCTTTGCAGGCCCGCCCATGTGTGCGGCCACGCCTACAGGGGCAGGGATGGCAGAGGCGCTTGCACTCGATGGGGTCGAGTGCTAATCATTGGGCTTAGCACTCTCCGAGTGAGAGTGACAGATTTGGACCGTCGGTGAGGTCCGCGGGCCAAGCGGGGCAAGGAACCGCAGGGCTCGCAGGCCGTCCGTCGCGGGCGCCACACGGTCCGGACGCAGTCTCCACCCCGTCCTGGGAGGACCACTTCACATGGCCAAGATCATCGCGTTCGACGAGGAGGCACGGCGCGGTCTCGAGCGCGGGATGAACCAGCTCGCCGACGCCGTCAAGGTCACCCTCGGCCCCAAGGGCCGGAACGTCGTCCTCGAGAAGAAGTGGGGCGCCCCCACGATCACCAACGATGGTGTGTCCATCGCCAAGGAGATCGAGCTCGAGGACCCGTACGAGAAGATCGGTGCCGAGCTGGTCAAGGAGGTCGCGAAGAAGACGGACGACGTCGCCGGTGACGGCACGACGACCGCGACCGTCCTCGCCCAGGCGCTGGTCCGCGAGGGTCTGCGCAACGTGGCCGCGGGTGCCAACCCGATGGCCCTGAAGCGCGGCATCGAGAAGGCCGTCGAGGCCGTCTCCGCCTCGCTGCTCGAGCAGGCCAAGGACGTGGAGACCAAGGAGCAGATCGCCTCCACCGCCTCCATCTCCGCCGCCGACACCCAGATCGGCGAGCTGATCGCCGAGGCCATGGACAAGGTCGGCAAGGAAGGCGTCATCACCGTCGAGGAGTCCCAGACCTTCGGTCTGGAGCTTGAGCTCACCGAGGGCATGCGCTTCGACAAGGGCTACATCTCGGCGTACTTCGCCACCGACATGGAGCGTATGGAGGCGTCCCTCGACGACCCGTACATCCTGATCGTCAACTCGAAGGTCAGCTCGGTCAAGGACCTGCTGCCGCTCCTCGAGAAGGTCATGCAGTCCGGCAAGCCGCTGCTGATCATCGCCGAGGACGTCGAGGGCGAGGCCCTGTCGACCCTGGTCGTCAACAAGATCCGCGGCACCTTCAAGTCCGTCGCCGTCAAGGCCCCGGGCTTCGGCGACCGCCGCAAGGCCATGCTGGGCGACATCGCCATCCTCACCGGCGGCACGGTCATCTCCGAGGAGGTCGGCCTCAAGCTGGAGAACGCCGGTCTCGACCTGCTCGGCCGCGCCCGCAAGGTCGTCATCACCAAGGACGAGACGACCATCGTCGACGGTGCCGGTGACAGCGACCAGGTCCAGGGCCGCGTCAACCAGATCCGCGCCGAGATCGAGAACAGCGACTCCGACTACGACCGCGAGAAGCTCCAGGAGCGCCTCGCGAAGCTGGCCGGCGGCGTGGCCGTCATCAAGGCCGGTGCCGCGACCGAGGTCGAGCTGAAGGAGCGCAAGCACCGCATCGAGGACGCCGTTCGCAACGCGAAGGCGGCCGTCGAGGAGGGCATCGTCGCCGGTGGTGGCGTGGCCCTGCTCCAGGCTTCCTCGGTCTTCGAGAAGCTCGACCTCGAGGGCGACGAGGCCACCGGTGCCAACGCCGTCAAGCTGGCCCTGGAGGCCCCGCTGAAGCAGATCGCCGTCAACGGCGGTCTCGAGGGCGGCGTCGTCGTGGAGAAGGTCCGCAACCTGACCGTCGGCCACGGCCTCAACGCCGCCACGGGCGAGTACGTCGACATGATCGCCGAGGGCATCATCGACCCGGCCAAGGTCACCCGCTCCGCCCTGCAGAACGCCGCGTCCATCGCCGCGCTCTTCCTGACCACCGAGGCCGTCATCGCCGACAAGCCGGAGAAGGCCGCCGCGGCCGCTCCGGGCGGCATGCCGGGCGGTGACATGGACTTCTGAGCCCCGGCTCGGTAGTTCCCGTCGAACGGACCGAGGGCGGCACCCCCAGTGCGGGGGTGCCGCCCTCGGGCGTTTCACCCCCTCGGTGGAGTTGCGTTCAGCTCCGCCAGGGCCCGCCGCCCGAAGCCGAAGGCGTACGTCGCCGCGAACCCCGCCGCGTACCCCACCAGCAGGCCCGCCCCGTAGACCGCCACCGTCGCCCCCGGCCCGTGGTTGCCCTTGAGCAGCGGGAACAGCGCCCAGCCCGAGGGGCCGATGGCCGTGGCGCCGACCTTGTCGCCGAGCTGGGCCAGCAGGCCCACGAAGCCCCCGCCGAAGGCGCCCCCGACGCAGGCCGTCACGAACGGGCGGCCCAGCGGCAGCGACACCCCGTAGATCAGCGGCTCGCCCACGCCCAGCACGCCCGCCGGCAGCGCCGAGCGGATGACCTTGCGGACGGAGGCGTTCCCGGAGAGCCGGACGTAGACCGCGAGGGCCGCGCCGACCTGGCCCGCGCCCGCCATGGCGAGGAGGGGCAGCAGGACGGTGTAGCCCTGCTCGCCGATCAGGGTGGTGTGGATCGGGATCAGGGCCTGGTGCAGGCCCAGCATCACCAGCGGCAGGAAGAGCCCGCCCAGCACGAAGCCCGCCGCCGCGCCGCCGTGCGTGAGCAGCCAGTCCGCGGAGCGGCCGACCGCGGAGGAGACCGAACCGGCCGCGTACATCAGCCCGTACAGCGTCGCCAGGCCGGGCAGCAGGACCGTGAGGAACGGGGTGACGAGCACGTCCACCGCCTCCGGGACCAGCCGCCGGCAGCCCCTCTCGACCCACACCGCCAGCAGCGCCGCGGCCAGCGCGCCGAGGACGCCGCCCTGGCCGGGGGAGAGCTGCTGGCCGAAGGCGTGCACGCGGGCCACGCCCGGGAAGACGACGACCGAGGCGACGGCCCCGCCCAGGACCGGGGTGCCGCCGAACTCCTTGGCCGTGTGGTAGCCGACGAACACCGCGATCAGCGACATGAACCCGGAGGCGACGGCCGTCAGGGCCGCTACGAGTGACGGCAGCCGGTGCAGATTGGCGAGCAGCCCGGCGAGGCCCGCGATGATGCCGCAGCCGACGAGGGCGGGGATCAGGGGGACGAAGACCTGGGCGATGCGGCGCAGGAAGAGCTTGCCGGGCGTGGCGTTGCGGGCCTTCCGCCCGGCGCGCAGGGCGGCGCCGCGCTCGGCGAGGGCCTCGGCGGTGGGCGGTCCGGTGGCGGGTGGTTCGGTCGTGGGCGGTGGCGCGGTGGGCGGTCCGGCAGCGGCCGGTGGCGCGGGTGTCGTGAGCCGCGCCAGCTCCGGGGCCACGCGGGCGACCGCGCCGGGGCCCAGGACGATCTGCAGAGCCGCCGGGAACGATGCGGCGTCCTCCACCACGCCCAGCACGCCCGGCAGTTCGCGCAGTGCGTCGGCCCGTACCGGCGCGCGGTCCCGGACCTCGATGCGCAGGCGGGTCATGCAGTTGGCGACGGAGAGAAGGTTCGCGGCGCCGCCGAGCAGGGGGAGGAGTGCGGCGGCGACGGCGCTGTACTTGGAGTCCTTGGAGTCCGTGGAGTCGTCCGTCGGCTTGTCTTCGTGCATGGTCTTGCTCCGGGGGAGCGCCACCCGGGGGTGACGGAGTGTCAGTCGGGGGCGGTCGCACGGAGCGCCGCGCGCAGGTGGCCGTGCGACTCCGCCAGCAGGCGGGCGGCGGTGGGGCCGTCGACCCCGCCCAGGAGGACGAGGACGGCGTCCTTCACCTCGCCGTCCGTCGCGGCCAGCGCGGCCTCGATCTCCTCGTCCGCGGCGCCCGTCGCGAGGGAGACGATGCGGTGCGAGCGGGCCCGCAGCTTCTCGTTGGAGGCGCGGACGTCGACCATCAGGTTTCCGTACGTCTTCCCGAGCCGGATCATCGTGATCGTCGAGAGCATGTTGAGGACGAGCTTCTGGGCCGTGCCCGCCTTCAACCGGGTGGATCCGGTGAGCAGTTCGGGCCCCACGACGATCTCGACGGCGTGCTCGGCGGCCGCGCCCAGCTCCGAGCGGTCGTTGCAGGACAGCCCGATGGTGAGCGCCCCGGCGGCGCGGGCGTGCCGGACGGCCCCGACGGCGTACGGGGTGCGGCCGGAGGCGGAGACGCCGACGACCGTGTCGTCCGGCCCGATCTTCAGCGCGTCCAGGTCGGCGGCGGCCAGCGCGGCGCTGTCCTCCGCCCCCTCGACGGCCGTGACCAGGGCCTCCGGGCCGCCCGCTATCAGCCCGACCACCTGGGCCGGGTCGGTGTTGAAGGTGGGCGGGCACTCACTGGCGTCGAGCACCCCCAGCCGGCCCGCGGTGCCCGCGCCCGCGTAGACCAGCCGCCCGCCGCGGGCCATCCGGGCGGCCGTGGCGTCGATGGCGGCCGCGATCTCGGGCAGCCGCCGGGCGACGGCGGCCGCGACCGTCGCGTCCTCCGCGTTCATGATCTCGGCGATGGCCCGGGTGGGCAGCCGGTCGATGTCCGCGAGGTCGGGCCGGAACGCCTCGGTGGTCAGCGACGCCAGTTGGGCGCGGAGTGCGGCTGATGCGGCGGCCTGGGTCATGGGTTCTCCGTGCGGTCCTCGCGGGGTGGACGGGTCGTCAGCGCCGGCTGCCGGGGGCGTGCCGGTGGGCCAGTGCCTCGTACGAGTCGGACAGCGCGGGCGCCGCGGTCTCGTACGTGCGCTGGGCCACGCCGATGAACAGGCAGTCCACCACGAGCAGCTGGCTGGTGCGGCTCGACATGGCCGCGGGGCGCAGCTCGCTCTCCCGGGCGGAGGACGTGGTGAGGACGATGTCGGCGTACTGCGCGATCTCGCCCTCCGGCCGGCCGGTGATGGCGACCGTCGTCGCGCCGTGCTCGAAGGCGACCCGCAGCGGCTCGATGACGTCCGTCGTGCGGCCCGAGTGGGTGATGGCGATCGCCACGTCCCCCGCGCGCAGCTGCACGGCGTTGGTGACGGCCAGGTGGGGGTCGGCGGGGGCGTGGGCGACCAGGCCGATGCGGAGCAGCTTCTGCACGAGGTCCTGGCCGACGAGGTTGGAGGCGCCGATGCCGTAGACGTCGGTGCGCCGGGCGGCGGCGAGGGCCGCGACGGCCGACTCCAGGGCGGCGGTGTCGAGCCCGGCGGCGGTGTCCGCCAGGCACTGGGCCTCCTCGTGGGCCAGCTTGGCGACCACGCCGTCGAGCGGGTCGTCGAGGGCGATGTCGGCGGTGACGGCGGGCGCGCGCCCGGCGGCCTGCTCGGCGGCGAGGGCGGCCAGGGCGAGGCGGAGGTCGCGGTAGCCGGGGTAGCCGAGGACGCGCGCGGTGCGCACGACGGTGGCCTCGCTGGTGCCGGTGCGCTCGGCGAGCCCGGTGACGGTGAGGGCGGCGGCGCCCGCGGGGTCGTTGGCCAAGTACTCGGCGACGCGCTGCATGGAGCGGGTCATGGTGGGCGCGAGCGTGCGGACCTTGGCGGCGAGTGCGGCCGGGGCCGGCGGTGTGTGAGAGGAGGGCCTTCCGAAAGTTTCCTTCAGCTTGCTGCTCACGCTCTGAAAGGTATTTTCGGCCCGGTGTGCCGTCAACCCTCCCGGCATCCGACAATGGGTCGCATGGAGCTGGAACAGGCACTGCACGCGGCGCGGGCGCTCGTCCTCGCCGACCTGGCGGCGGGAGACGTGGCGGAGGCCGATGTGGTCTCGCTCGTCGAGGACGCGATCGCGCACCGCCGCTGGTGGATCGAGCAGTGGCCGGACGGCGTGGGGTTCCTGCCCGGACTCGTCGCCCAGGACGTCCAGGACGCCCTGCTGGAGCGCTACGGCCGCTGGCCGCTGTGCCCGGTGTGCACGGACTCCGGTGACCTCCACGCCCTGGACGTCGAGCCCGAGCTGGGCCCCGATCCGCACTGGGCGTGCGCGAAGCAGGCGGTGCTGGTGGCGCCCGTCGGCTCGCTGGCGACGGTGCTGCGGCGCTGATGGCGATGGCCTCGTGACGCTCTACATCGACGGGCCGAACTGGCCGGGCCACGGCCGGATGTGGTCCCACCTGATCAGCGACGTCTCCTTCGAGGAGCTGCACGCCTTCGCGGTGCGCCTGGGCTCCCCTGCGCAGGCGTTCGACGGGGACCACTACGACGTGCCGGAGTCGCGCTACACGGACGCGGTGCGGCTGGGCGCGGTGGAGGTGGGCAGCAAGGAGCTGGTGCGGCTGCTGCGGGTGTCGGGCCTGCGCCGCCCCAAGCGGAGACCCCTCAGGTGGTGAGCAGCTCCAGCTCGGTGGCGAGGTTGCGGCGGGCGAGGAGTTCCCAGCGGTCGTGGCCGAGCGGGGTGCGGAAGAGGCGGGGGAGCGCGAGCAGCTGCCGCAGCACGTCGGCACGGGCCCGGCGGAAGTCGGCGTCCGGCACGAAGCCGTACTCCGCGCGGACGGCCGCCGCGTAGGCCGCGTACTCCTCCGGCGACCCGCCCAGAACGGCGAGGTCGGCGTCGCACAGCGTCTCGCCGTCGCGGTCGCCCGGGGCGGGGTCGTGGCTGACGGTGAGCCTGACGAGCCGGGCCACCTCGGCCGTACGGGCCGGGTCGAGGCCCAGCTCGGGCAGCGCCAGCTCGGCGAGGTGGGCGGAGCGCTCCTCGTTCTCGGAGCGGTCGGGGCGGTAGACGGCGTCGTGGAACCAGGCGGCCAGCCGCACGGTGTCGATGTGGTCCGCGTGGGACGCCAGCGCGTCGAGGTGCCCGAGGACGGCCGCGAGGTGCCCGACCGTGTGATAGCGCCGCTGCGGCTCGGACCAGCGGCCGAGCAGGTCGTCGGCGTACGGCCCGGGATCGGGGTCCGGCACGGTGCGCACGCGCTCGACGGTCTCGTGCCACCGGGCGCGGAGGGCTTCGCGCAGCTCCTCCTGCGGGGTCCCGGGCGTCGGCTCGTGCGCCGACTCGGGCGCGGGCTCGGGCGCGGGCGCGCGCCGGTCTCCGGACGGGTGCTCGGGCTTGGCTGCCATGGGTCAATTGTGGAGTACGGCTTTAACCGGGGGCGGCCGGTGTGGCAGGCTTTGCTACATGTCTAGACCAATTCTTGAGGTGATCGCGCTCGGTGCCGAGGACGCGGTGGCGGCGGAGGCCGGAGGTGCGGACCGGCTCGAACTGGTCAGCGACATGGCGGCCGACGGCCTCACCCCGGCCCTGGAGACCTTCGCGGCGGTGCGGGACGCCGTCGGCATTCCGGTGCGGGTGATGCTGCGTGCCGCGGACGGCTTCTCCGTCGGCGGCTCCGCGGCGCTGGAGGCGCTGTGCGACACGGCGCGGGCGCTGCGGGCGGAGGGGGCGGAGGAGTTCGTCCTCGGCTACCTCACCGAGGACGGGCGTGCCGACCTGGCGGCGGTGACCGCCCTGGCCGACGCGATCGGGCCGCGGGCCCGCTGGACCTTCCACCGCGCGATCGACCGCGCGGCGGACCGCGACGCCCTGCGCAAGCAGCTCGCCGACCAGCCGGGCCTCGACACCTACCTCACGGCGGGTTCCGCGGCCGGTGTCGACGACGGGCTCGCGACGCTGCTCGCGGAGGCGGGGCGCGGCGACGAACCCGGCTACGAGCCGCGGATCATGGCCGGGGGCGGGCTCCGGCTCGAGCACGTGCCGGTGCTGCGGGCCGGTGGGGTCACGGCCTTCCACATCGGTGGCGCGGCGCGGCCCGCGGGGTGGGCTTCGCCGGTGGCGGCGGGGGCGGTGCGGGGCTGGCGGGAGGCGCTTGACGGGTGACGGGCGGGTGACGGGCCCGGGGTCGGGGCGGTTCGGCACCGCCGGATGCCGTCGTCGTGGCTGATCGCCGTTGCGGCGGGGTGGGATTCCCCGATCCCGCCCCTTCCCGCTGTATCCGATATGCGGCTCCGCCGCAGGGCGGGGCTCCGCCCCGGACCCCGGGGTCCCTCAGGCTCCGGCCCCTACCCGGGCCGGGGCCGGAGCCGGGGCTGCCGTCTCGGTCTTCGCGGGCGTTCGCGTCGTCATCGCCGCCAGTGCCAGCGTCGCCACGGCCAGGGCTGCCGCGGCCAGCGGGAAGTCGTGGTCGCCCAGCAGGGTGATGAAGAGGCTGCCTGCGCCGCCCGCGGCCGCGATGCCCAGGTACAGCGCGCTGCTGTTGAGCGAGAGCAGCAGCGGTGCACTGGCCGGGGCCAGGGATGCCATCCGGTGCGGAAGCGCCACCGCCACGGCCCACCCCGCGAGCGGGGTCACCAGGGCGTAGGCCAGTGCTCCCGGCATCGAGCGCCCGAGCCACGGCAGCAGCACGAAGCACAGCGCCGTCACCGCGCTGCCCGTGAGCAGGACGGTGCGCACGCCGAAGCGGTCGACGGCACGGCCGCCCGTCCAGCTGCCCGCGAACGAGGCGAGGCCGGTGGCCAGCATGACCAGCGACAGCCGCGCCGCGTCCCCGCCCGTTGCGTCGTGGACCGCCGTCGCGAGGTAGATGTACACCGAGTTGAAGGTCAGGAAGAACGCGAACGTCGTGGCCGCCGCCCACACCACCCGGCGGTCGCGCAGCGGCGCGAGCCGCTCGCGCAGCCCGGGTGCCGCGGCGGGCGCGGGCAGTTCGCGCAGCAGGGCGGCGAGCCCGGCGAAGGCGGCGGCGCCCAGCACGGCGACGAGCCACATGGTCAGCCGCCAGTCGCTGCGCCCGAGGTACGTGCCGAGCGGCACGCCGAGCGCGGTGGCGACGGTCATGCCGCCGAGCACGGTCGCCAGGGCCCGGCCGCGCTGCTGCGGGGGCACCAGCGAGGTGGCGACGGCACTGGCCGTGGGCGAGTAGAGGGCGGCTCCCGCGGCGGCCAGCACCCGGGTGGCGAGCAGCAGCGGGAAGGTGGGGGCGAGGGCGCTGAGGACGTTGGCCGCGGTGAAGACCGCGAGCGCGGTGAGCAGCAGGCGGCGGCGCGGCCAGCGGGCGGTCAGGGCGGCGAGCACGGGTGCCAGGAGCCCGTAGGAGAGCGCGAAGACGGTGACAAGCTGCCCGGCGGCGGAGACCGAGACGTGCAGGTCGTGGGCGACGAGGCCGAGGATGCCGGCCATCACCATGCCATCGGTGCCGATGGCGAACGTGCCGAGGGCGAGCAGGAGCAGGCGGAGACGCACGGGTGTCCTTCCGGACGACAAGTACAAGTACAGTTTGGTGTGCGTCAAACAATAGAGATTGTTTGATGAGTGTCAAACGTTCTGGAGGAGGGCGGTGCCGTGACGGCAACGGAGGGCGAGCTGCTGCCGCAGCCGGAGGCCGGAGAGATCGAGCTGGTCAAGGTGCTGCACGCGCTGGGCGACCCGGTGCGGCTGCACCTGTTCCGGGTGTATGCCGCGGGCGGTCAGTACGACTGCTCGTCCGAGCGGCTCGGGCTCGTGCACTTGCACAAGTCGACGGTCTCGCACCACATGAAGGTGATGCGCGAGGCGGGCATCACCTCCACGCGCGTGGTGGGGCGCAACCGCTACGTCCGGCTGCGCAGGGAGGAGCTGGACGCGCGGTTCCCGGGGCTGGTGGAGGCGCTGCTCAAGGCGCAGTAGAGCCGTCTCCCAGGGCGGCCGGCAGCGGCTCCGCGTGCACCACCGTCAGCCCCGACACCGCCCGTGTCAGCGCCACGTACAGCCGCCGGAGCCCGGTCCGCTCGTCCGGCTCGCCCGCGACCACCGCCGACGGCTCGTCCAGCACCACGTAGTCGTACTCCAGACCCTTGGCGAGGGACGCCGGGACGAGCGTCAGCCGCGCCTCCGCCGACGTCTCCTCGCCGGGCGCGAGGTACGGCAGGCCCGCCGCCGTCAGCATCCCGCCCAGCGCCGCCATGCGGCCGTCCGCCGCGATCAGCCCGGTCGAGCCCTCCCGCGCGAGCGCCTCGCGGCACGCGTCCAGCACCGCCGCGTCCAGCTCCGCGGGCGCCACGGGGCGCACCGAGAAGTCGCCCGGCGACTCCCGCACCGACGTCGCCTCCGCCAGGCCCGGTGCGATCGCGGGCAGCAGCCGCGACGCATAGGCGATGACCTCGCGCGGCACCCGGAAGCCCTGCGTCAGCTCCTCGACCGCCGCCTCCGGCTTGCCCAGGTGCGTCAGCGCCTCTGCCCAGCTCGCCGTCGCCCACGGGGTCGTGCCCTGCGCCAGGTCGCCCAGGATCGTGGCCGAGCCGGTCGTGCAGCGGCGGCCCACCGCCCGGTACTGCATCGGGGACAGGTCCTGCGCCTCGTCCAGGACCACATGGCCCAGCGAGGGCGTGCGCGCCACCAGGTCCGCCGCCTCGTCGATCAGCACCGCGTCCGCGGCCGACCACCTGGCCGACTTCACGCTCCGGGCGGGCCGCTCCCACAGGATCTCCCGCTGCTCCTCCTCCGCCAGCAGCCCGGCCGCGTGCTCCGCCAGGAACTCCGCGTCGGACAGCAGCCGCAGCACCAGCTTCGCCGGGTCGGCCGGCGGCCAGATCTCCTTCACCGCCGCCTTCACGGCCGCGTTGCGCGCGACCGCGTTCTGCACCCGGTCGTCGGGCGCCTCGCCCGCCTCCTCCATCCGGACGAGCACGGCGTGCGCGATCCGCTGCGGCAGCGCCTCGCGGGCCGCGCCGTAGCGGATGTCGCGGTCGAGCAGCTCCCGCACCATCTCCTCGATCTCGTACGCCGGCACCCGCCAGCGCCGCGCGCCGCGCACGACGACGACCGGCTCGGCCGGCATCGTCACCCCCGACCGCAGCGCGCGCCGCAGCACCTCGGCCATGCGCGCGTCGCCCTTGATCCGGGCGGCGGCCGCGGAGTCCGTCCCCCGCACCTCCACATGCGCGACCAGGTCGTCGACGGTCGCCTGCGCCACGTTCAACTCGCCGAGCGCGGGCAGCACTTGCTCGATGTACCGGAGGAAGGACCGGTTGGGGCCGACGACCAGCGTCCCGGCGCGGGCCAGCCGCTCGCGGTGGGCGTAGAGGAGGTACGCGACGCGGTGCAGGCCGACGGCCGTCTTCCCGGTGCCGGGCGCGCCCTGCACACAGACGGTGCCGCCGATCCCGGCGCGCACGATCTCGTCCTGCTCCGGCTGGATGGTCGCGACGATGTCCCGCATGGGGCCGACACGCGGCCGCTCGATCTCGGTCTGGAGGAGCCTGCTCGCCTGCTCGCCGGCCGCGGGGTCCGTGAGGTCCTCGTCCTCGTAGGCGGTCAACTCCCCGCCGGTGTAGCCGAATCGGCGGCGCATCCCGACGTCCATCGGGTCCTTCTTGGAGGCCCGGTAGAACGGCTGCGAGACGGGCGCGCGCCAGTCGATGACCATCGGGTCGCCCTCGGCGTCGTGCACATGCCGCCGCCCGATGTAGAACTGCTCGCCTTCCGCACCCTCCGCCTTCTCCGCCCCCGGCGCGTGCAGATAGTCCAGGCGCCCGAAGAAGAGCGGGGTGTGCGCGAGATCGGCCAGGGCGGCGATGCGCTCCTCGATCTGCCGCTGCAGAACGGCCGCGTTGACCCAGTTGGCGGTCACGTCCTTGATGTCGAGCGCCTCCGCGTCGGCCCGCATCGCCCGCAGCGCGGCACGGGACGACGCCAGGTGGGCGCGCTCCCGCTCGAGGGGGTCGTTCACATCGGTCACTTGCGGCGCGGGCACGGCGGAGCCTCCAGGCGTACGGCGGAACGAGCGGTGGACCGCCGGTTTCCGACCGGGCGGCGGCGCTCCCAGAGGCGCTGGCGGGAGGCGGGGAAAGGGCGAGTTTAGTCACCCGCCCCGGGACGCGCGAATGATTTTCCGCGCACCCCGGGCGGCTCTCAGGGTCGCCGTCAGCCTCCCGTAGGGGACGCCATGATCCTTGGGTCGTACGCCCGCGCCCGCGCGTTTACACCGGCAGGCCGATGTCCGTGGCGGCCCGGGAAACCATCATGGAGTGCATGACCACCGCATCAGCCACCCCGAACCCGGCCTCCGCCTTCTCCCTCTCCTCCGCCTTCCGGGCGATCAAGGTCTTCGCAGGCGCGGTCGTGAGCGTCGCCGTCCTCGGCCAGTACGCGGACGAGCGCAAGGCCTGACTCGGTCCGCCGTACCCGGCCCGCCGTCCTCAGTCCTCCGCCAGCAGCGCGTCCGCGTCCATGATCCGGTACGCGTACCCCTGCTCCGCCAGGAAGCGCTGGCGGTGCGCGGCGAAGTCCTGGTCGACCGTGTCGCGGGCGACCACCGAGTAGAAGCGTGCCTCGTGGCCGTCGGCCTTCGGGCGCAGCACGCGGCCCAGGCGCTGGGCCTCCTCCTGGCGCGAGCCGAAGGTGCCCGACACCTGGATGGCGACCGTCGCCTCCGGCAGGTCGATGGAGAAGTTCGCGACCTTGGACACCACCAGCACGTTCAGCTCGCCCTCCCGGAAGGCGTCGAAGAGCTTCTCGCGCTGGGCGTTGCTCGTCTCCCCCTTGATCACCGGCGCGCCGAGGTGCTCGCCCAGCTCGTCGAGCTGATCGATGTACTGGCCGATGACCAGCGTCTGTTCGCCCTTGTGCCGGCGCACCAGCGCCTCCGTGACCTTCCGCTTGGTGGCGGTCGTGGCGCAGTAGCGGTACTTCTCCTCCGTCTCGGCCGTCGCGTACGCCAGCCGCTCGGAGTCGGTGAGGTTGACGCGTACCTCGACGCAGTCCGCCGGGGCGATGTAGCCCTGCGCCTCGATCTCCTTCCAGGGCGCGTCGAAGCGCTTCGGCCCGATGAGCGAGAAGACGTCGGACTCGCGCCCGTCCTCGCGCACCAGCGTCGCGGTCAGCCCGAGCCGCCGCCGGGCCTGGAGGTCCGCGGTGAACTTGAAGACCGGCGCGGGCAGCAGGTGCACCTCGTCGTAGACGACCAGGCCCCAGTCGCGGGAGTCGAACAGCTCCAGGTGCGGGTAGATGCCCTTCCGCTTGGTCGTCAGCACCTGGTAGGTGGCGATGGTGACCGGGCGGATCTCCTTCTTCGTCCCGCTGTACTCGCCGATCTCGTCCTCGGTCAGCGAGGTGCGCTTCACCAGCTCGTGCTTCCACTGCCGCGCCGAGACGGTGTTGGTGACGAGGATCAGCGTCGTGGCCTTGGCCTTGGCCATCGCACCCGCGCCGACGAGCGTCTTGCCCGCGCCGCAGGGCAGCACGACCACGCCCGACCCGCCGTGCCAGAAGCCCTCCACGGCCTGCCGCTGGTACGCGCGCAGGGCCCAGCCGTCCTCGTGCAGCTCGATGGGGTGGGCCTCGCCGTCCACGTAACCGGCCAGGTCCTCGGCGGGCCAGCCCAGCTTGAGCAGCGTCTGCTTGATCTGGCCGCGCTCGGAGGGGTGGACGGCGACGGTGTCGGGGTCGATCCGGGCGCCGACCAGCGGCGTGATCTTCTTCGAGCGGAGGATCTCCTCCAGCACCGGCCGGTCGGTGCTCTCCAGCACCAGCCCGTGCGTGGGGTGCTTGACCAGCTTCAGCCGCCCGTAGCGGGCCATGGTCTCGGCGATGTCGACGAGCAGGGCGTGCGGCACGGGGTAGCGGGAGTGGGTGACGAGGGCGTCGACGACCTGCTCGGCGTCGTGCCCCGCGGCCCGGGCGTTCCACAGGCCCAGCGGCGTGACCCGGTAGGTGTGGATGTGCTCGGGCGCGCGCTCCAGCTCCGCGAACGGCGCGATGGCGCGGCGGCACGCGTCGGCCTGCTCGTGGTCGACCTCGAGCAGAAGCGTCTTGTCCGACTGGACGATGAGGGGTCCGTTCACGCCCGCCCTTTCGCTGTCCGTGTTCGCGTCTGTATTCGCGTCCGTATTCGCCTTGCTTGCGAAACACACGAGTCTACTTCGCCGGGGTGCGGGCGTGCGGAGTGCGAGGCGAAAGCAGGGAGCGAGAGCACGGAGCGGAAGCGCGGAGCGCCCCTCCCGGTGGGGAAGGGCGCTCCGGTCCTGCGGCTTCAGCCGATCAGCCGGCCGTGACGTCGACCAGGCGCATCGTCGTCCGCGTGTAGGAGCCCTCGGGGCCGCCCCACAGCATCACGGTGGCGTTGCCCGTGGGCGCGCCGGAGGCGACGCGCAGCCGGACGTCCATCGTCTGCACTGCCCCCTTGGCGAGCTTCTGGGAGCCCAGGGAGCCGTAGAAGCTGAACGGCGACCGGTTGACCATGGGCTTCCACGACTGCCAGGCCGCGCCGGGGGAGGTGCGGTACTCCACCTCGACCTGGCCCGGCTGCACCTTGCCCGCGAAGCCGACCGACATGGTGCGCTTGAAGTTCGCGATGTCCGCGTCGCCCCGGCGGTTGTCCATGACGAGCTGGAACTCCTGCCAGTCGCCGCCCGCCCGGATCCCGGCCGCGGGGGCCAGGCCCGTGAGCGCCACCCGGGCGCGGTGGTCCGTGATCTTGTCCGCGGGGATCTGGACGCTCTCGGCGGGCATGACGTCGAAGTACTGGAAGTGGCGGGCGCTGATGGTCTTGGTGCGCGAGCCTGCCGACGTGATGATGACACCGTTGCCGGTGACGTGCGGCGCGTACCGCACGCGCAGGTCGACGGTGAAGGCGGCGTCCTTCTCCACCCGGCCCCACTTGATCGAGTGGAGGTCGCCGTTGAAGGTGTAGCTCTCGGCCTTCTGCCAGGAACCGTCCTTGGCCCGGTACTCGAGCTCGGAGTCGCCGCTCTTGAAGTCGGTTGCCGACGTGTAGGTGTTGAGGTCCCAGGAGAGGTCCTCGACGTCCTCGCCGCCGCGGTTGTCGACGGCCAGCTGGAGGTCCGTCCAGTTGCCCGCGGTGATGTTGCCGGGGCCCTTGAGCGCGATGGCGAGGCCCTGCGTGGCGGGAGTGGTCTGTCCCGCCTGCGCGGTGGCGGCGGGCTTCGGGCCGGTCTCGGCCGCGACGGCCGGGGCCGACAGGAAAACGGCCGGGGCCATGGCGGCCGCGACGACGCCTGCCGCAATTCGATGCAGCTTCACTGTGAAGTGTCCCCCTGATAAGCACTGCTGAAATAAGCGGCCGCGGGGCTCTGCGGCCCCGCGGCGCAGTGATCATGCTAATCGGCAGGTAAAGGGATCACCAAAGCGATTAAGGCCGTACCGATCGATACCGGCGATACTGCCGCAGGTCAGGCCGATTCGTCCGCCAGCTCGGCCACGCCCGTGATGCGGTGCAGGGGGTAGGTGCGCACCTCGTCGGCCGTGTGGTCGTACGCGGTCACGAAGCCGCCCTCGACGCGGACCGGGGCGATCACGCGCTGGCTCGCGGCACCCTCGGCGTTGACGTAGCCGATCCAGACGGAGGTGCCGGTGAGGACGGCGGCCTGCATGGCGGCGAGGGTGTCGGCGGAAGTGGTGCGGGGCAGCCCGCCGTCCGCCGGGGCGGGGGCCGCGACGGGCCTGCGCTCGGCGGTGGCCGCCAGGTCGCCCGCGCGGATGGCGCGGAGCGCGGCCGCCAGCAGCGTGGGGCCGGGCGCCGGGGGGCCGTCCTGGACCGGGGCCGGGGGCGTGCGCGCGGGCGTGCGGCGGGCGTCGGCGCGGGTGACGACCACGTCGCCCTCCGCGGACTCGGCGGCCGGGGCGTAGCCCATGATGCGCAGGGTCTCCAGGAGCGTGTCGGGTGCGGCCTGCGCGGCCAGCACCGTCCCGGCCAGGCGGCGCAGCCGCAGGGGCGCCGAGCGGCGGTCCGCGAGGATCTCGGCCAGCATCGTCTCGTCGTCGCAGCGCACGTACGAGGAGGCCGCGCCCACCCGCAGGTGGCCGTGGCGGCGGGCCACGTCGTCGATCAGGTAGGCGAGCGGCTGCGGCACGGGCGTGCGGGAGTGCTCGGTGAGGAAGGCCCGCAGGTCGGCGGCGGTCCGGCCGGCGTCCAGGGCGCGGCGCACCGAATCGGGCGTGAAGCGGTAGACCGTGGCGCCGCCCTTGGACTCGACGTCCGCGAGGACGCCCAGGGTCTGGGCGAGCGGGCGGTGCAGCGGGCCGGGGGCGACGGCGGTCAGGTCGGCCTGGAGGAGGACGTGGTCCAGGGGCTCGGGGAGGAGCGGGGTCAGCTCGACGGCCGCCGCGCCGGGGTCCGTCAGCAGGGCGCGGGCGTGGCTCGCGAGGGCACCCCGGCTGGTGAGGCCCAGCGCCTCCGCCTCCGCCAGTGCCCGGAGGGCGAGCCGGGAGCGCAGGTCGTCCGTCGCGTGGCGCGGGGGCCGCTCCCACTGGAGGCGGGCCAGCAGGGTGTCGGCGGGCACGGAGGCGCCGGGCGGCAGCTCGGCCAGCAGGGCGAGCACCCGGTGGCGGACCTCCGGGGCCGGGGAACGGTCCAGGTCGGGGCCGAGCGCCGCCAGGATGCGGCCCTTTGCGTCCTTCTCGCCCGCCAGGCCGGGCGTGCGGGTGGTGGCGAGCCAGGCGGTGGCGAGACGGACCCATCGGCGCTCGGCGGGGAGCACCAGCCAGTCGTCGTACGCAGGGGTGGGCGCGTACCGCTCGTCCACGTCGCCGTCGGAGGCCAGCAGGCCCGCCGCGAAGGCCAGCTCGGCCCAGAAGGCCGCGTCGGTCTCGGTGGTGTCCAGGAGGGCGGCGGTGCGCTTGAGGTCCCGTACGCTCAGCCCGCCCGCGCGCAGGACGAGCGGGCCCGCGGTCTCCCACTCGCCGAGCAGCTCCTCGACGGTCGTGAGCGCGGTGAACGCCTGCCCGGCCGCGGTCGCGTCGACGGTGTCCGGCGAGTGTCCGGTCACGGGCGCGAGGTCCGGGGGCAGCGGCTCCGGGGTGCGGTGCGCGCGCCCGGCGCGCAGGTGGAGGGCGACCTCGCGGGGCAGCACCACGGCGCCGGGGGCGGTGGGCAGCAGCAGGCCGCGGTCGAGGAGCCAGCGCAGGTGCAGGGCGGGGTCGGCGGTGACGGTGCCGTGGGGCGGGCCCCAGAGCAGCTTGCCGAGCACGGCGGCGGCCTCGTCGGGGGCGTCGGCCAGCAGGGCGGCCATGCGCTTGCGGTCGGTGAACAGCGCGGTCAGGGCGGCGACGCCGGACACCGAGTCGTGGGTCGCGGGCAGCCCGGCGGCGGCGACGATCTGCTGGAGCCGGCCCGGCGACATTCCGGCCGTGGCCTCGGCGACGGTGGGGCCGAGCCCGGTGGGCGAGAGGTGGGCGGCGCTGGGCGCCAGCAGCTCCCGGGCGGTGCGCACCAGGTGGAGACGGTCCTCGCCGCCCCAGATCAGGGCCTGCTCGCGGAGGGTGGCGACGGCGCGCGGCAGTTCGGCGGCGACGTGCGGGTCGGTGGGCTCGTCGCCCGTCATCAGCCCGGCGAGGCTGTCGTACGGGCACGGGTCCGGGGCCACCGCCAGCGCCTCCGCGACCTGCAGGGCGAACCGGTCCAGGCGGTCCAGGGCGCGGACGACGGACGCGCGGGTGGAGGCGCGGGTGGCCAGCTGGGTGAGGTCGCCGGGCACGGGGCTGAGCAGGTCGGGACGGGCGCGCAGCAGCCCCGCCAGGGCGTTGTCGGGACGGGTGCGCAGCTCTTCGGCGAGCGTGCGCGGCCCTGCGACGGTGCTGCCGCCGGTGCTGCCGGTCTCCCGCGAAGTGGTCATTCTGCTTACGGTACCGGGTCCGCGCGGATTGCCCCGGGCTTGGCTTCGGCACGCGGATCCGGAAGCCGGGAACCGGTACCTTCGGTGGGGTTCGAAGGCTGATGTGGTCTTGGGGGCTTCGGTGGGGATCGAGAGCGATCAGCTGGTTTACGACTACCTGAGCAAGGTCGGGGACCTGGCGCAGAGACAGGCGCTCACGTCCGCCGACCGGATGCGCCTGGTCACCCGGCTGCGGGCGGAGATCGAGCGGCGCCGGGCCGACGAGGGCGCGGACACGCCGGCCGCCGTGCAGCGCATCCTCGACGGGCTGGGCACCCCGTCGGAGGCGGTCGCCGGAGCGGGCGCGGGCGGCACGGACGGTGCGGGTGCGGGCAGGGTGCCCGAGCAGCGCCGGAACGGGGAGTACGTCCGCATGCTGGGCGGTGCGCTGCCGCCGCACCTGGCCACGGAGGAGGAGCTGCGGCCGCGCGGCGGCGCCGGTGCCGCGGGCTCGGACCCGGCCCCGGACCCGGACTGGTGGCGGGTGGAGGCGGGGCCGTTCGGCGGCGGTGTCGGTGGCGGCGGCGATGCGGTGCACGGGTTCGTGGGCGGGATCGAGATCCCGGACATGCTCAAGCCGCCGCGGCCGGCGGCGGAGGCGGCCGCGGCCAAGGAGGCCGAGGAGGAGCCCGAGGACGCCGAGGAGACCACGCCGGCCGAGGACGACGGCCGCCGCGGCTTCTTCGGTTCCGGCGGTGTCTCCATGAGCCCGCTGCTCCTGCTGGTGGCGGGCCTGCTGGCGGTCGGGGCGGTGATCGGCAACTGGATCGTGCTGGCTGCGGGGTGGGCGCTGGCGTACGTCACGCGCCGTCTGTCGCAGGCGGAGTCGAAGTTCGCGGTCATGGGCCTGCCCGGGCTGGCGGCGGCGGGCGGGGTGGTGTGGCTGTGGGGCCGCGTCAACGAGCGCTGGGGCGAGCCGATACCGCAGGGCGGGATGGGGGAGGCGCTGGCGGGGACGTGGCCGGTGGTGGTGCGGGTTGCTGCGCTGGCGTCGGCTGCGTTCGTGGTCTGGCGGGCGCGGCGGCAGGGGTAGGGGGTTTCCTTTCCCGATCCCGCCCCTTCCCGAATCCGAAGGCTGCGCCCCCGGACCCCGGACCCCGGACCCCTCGCGCTGCGCGCGGGGGCGAAGCCCGGGGGCTCCGACCCCGTACTCCGCTCCTGAAACCGAGTCAGGCGAGGCTGAGTCCACGGGGGGGTGCGCGGCACAATGTGGGGCATGACCCCGCATCAGCGCACGGACACGGCCCTCGGCCGTCAGCTCACGGTGGGCTTCGACCTCGACCTCACGCTGGTCGACTCGCGGCCGGGCATCAGAGCCGCGTACGAGGCCCTGGTCGCGGCCACCGGCACGTACGTCGACATCGACCTCGTGCTCACCCGGCTCGGCCCGCCGGTCGCGCACGAGCTGCGCAACTGGTTCCCGGAGGACCGCATCGCGGAGGCATGCGAGATCTACCTGGCCGCCTACCCGGCGCACGGCATCGCACCCTCGCCCGCCCTGCCGGGGGCCCGGGAGGCGGTGGCCGCGGTCCGGGAGCTGGGCGGCCGGGCCATCGTGGTCACGGCCAAGAACCCGCGGAACGCACGGCTCCATCTGGACCACCTGGCCATCGAGCCCGACGAGTTGATCGGCGACCTGTGGGCGGAGGCCAAGGCGGTGGCCCTGCGCGAGCACGGGGCGTCGGTGTATGTGGGCGACCACGTCGGGGACGTGCGGGGCGCCCGGGAGGCGGGCGCGGTGTCGGTGGCGGTACCGACGGGCCCGTACGGGCCGGAGGAACTGCGGGCGGCGGGGGCGGATGTGGTGCTGGGTGGGGGGTTGACGGAGTTTCCGGGGTGGCTGCGGGGGTATTGGGAGGGTTCTTCTCCCCTGTCCCGCCCCTTCCCGTAACCGGGGGCAAGCCCCCGGACCCCCGGTCCTCAAACTCCCCCAGCTACCGCTGGGAGGTGCCCCCAGACGGGCTGGTTTTCCAGCCCGTCCGGCGTTTGAGGCTGTGCTCGATTTGCGGCTCCGCCGCGTGGCGCGCGAAGCGCGGTCCCGGGGTCTGGGGCGCAGCCCCAGTTCGGGAAGGGGCGGGGTGGGGAAAGGACCGCCGGAGGCCCCCCGGAGCGCACCCCGAACGACCCGCGGTCAGCCCCGCACCCGCCGCCGCTCCTGCGCGATGCCGCGCAGCACACCCGCCCCCGCGATCAGAAAACCGACACCCATCAGCATGCAGACGAAGTACGCCGCCGGCGGCAGCGGATCCGCCCCCAGGAACAGCGGTGCGACCGTGGCCAGCGTGGCCACCGCACCCACCAGGAAGACAATGGCACCGGTCCGTACCAGCAGATCCCCGGCTCGGGGCGTTTCGCTACTCACCTGACCAGGGTAGATCCCTGAGCGGCGGCATGGCGGCACGATCGCCGCACGGCCGCCGCACGGCCGCGGCACCAGCCGTTTCAGGATCGAACGCGCAGAGGTACGACCCGAGGACGTCTTGTCACCGGGCCCGCGACCATTAGCCTTGGGGTAGCGGGTCTTGCGACCCGCTGTAGTGCTATCCAGAGCTGTTTTTCTCTTGACTAACGGCGATTTTTAAGCTTTTTCGTAATTTTTCGTATCCGACGAGACACGAGGACGAGGACAGACGTGCCTACCGGCAAGGTCAAGTGGTTCAACAGCGAGAAGGGCTTCGGCTTTCTCTCCCGCGACGACGGCGGAGACGTCTTCGTGCACTCCTCGGTGCTCCCGGACGGGGTCGACGCCCTCAAGCCCGGCCAGCGCGTGGAGTTCGGCGTCGTCGCCGGCCAGCGCGGTGACCAGGCGCTCTCCGTGATGCTGCTGGAGCCCACCCCGTCGGTCGCGGCCGCCCAGCGCCGCAAGCCCGACGAGCTGGCATCCATCGTGCAGGACCTGACCACGCTCCTGGAGAACGTCACCCAGCAGCTGGAGCGCGGCCGTTACCCCGACAAGGCGCACGGCGCCAAGATCGCGAACATGCTGCGCGCGGTCGCGGACCAGCTGGACGTCTGATGCGGAGTCATCCGCAGCAGCTCATACGAAAGCTCATACGAACCTGAGCGCATCCCGGCCGAGGGGCGGTACGAGCCCCTCGGCCGCGGCGCGCGTCAGCAGCCCGCGCACGGCGGCGTAGCCGGTCTCGCCGAGTCCGGCCGTGAATTCGTTGACGTACAGCCCGATGTGCTGGTCCGTGACGTCCGGGTCCATCTCCTGCGCGTGCTCCAGGACGTACGGGCGGGAGGCCGCCGGATCGTCCCAGGCCATGCGGACGGACGTGCGTGCGGCTTCCGCCAGTTCGCGCAGTTTCGCCGCGCCCAGCGAGCGCTTGGCGATGATGGCGCCCAGCGGAATGGGCAGGCCGGTGGTGCCCTCCCAGTGGTCGCCCATGTCGGCGACGCAGCTGAGCCCGTAGTCCCGGTAGGTGAAGCGCGCCTCGTGGATGACCAGGCCGGCGTCCACCTTGCCGTCCCGCACCGCGGGCATGATCTCGTGGAACGGCAGCACGACCACCTCGCCGACGCCGCCCGGCACCTCGGCCGCGGCCCACAGCCGGAAGAGCAGGAAGGCCGTCGAGCGCTCGCTCGGCACGGCCACCGTCCGCCCGGCCAGATCGGCCGGCTTCGCGGCCTCCTTGGTGAGCACCAGCGGCCCGCAGCCCCGGCCCAGCGCCCCGCCGCAGGGCAGCAGCGCGTACTCGTCCAGGACCCAGGGCAGCACCGCGTACGAGACCTTCAGCACGTCGAACTCGCCGCGCTCGGCCATTCCGTTGGTGAGGTCGATGTCCGCGAGAGTGACGTCCAGCGGCGGCGCGCCGGGGACGCGGCCATGGGCCCAGGCGTCGAAGACGAAGGTGTCGTTGGGGCAGGGGGAGTAGGCGATTCGGACCGGCCGGTCCCAGTCGCTGCCCTCGCCGCCCCGGCTCTCCGCATCGGAGTCGCCCGGCTCGGTCCGTCGGCTCTGCTCGTTCACGAGAACAGCTCGGCTTTCTCCGCAAGCGCGGGTGGCAGGTTCCGGAATGCCTCCGTCAGGGCGGCCAGCGCCTCGCCGATCCGCCAGGCGGCCCGGTCGCGCGGCCCCACCGCGTTGGACACGGTGCGCAGCTCCAGCACCGGCACCCCGTGCGCGGCGGCCGCCTCCGCGGCGCCGAAGCCCTCCATGGCCTCGGCCACCGCTGCCGGGTGACGCTCGGCCAGCTGGGCGGCCCGCTCGGCGGAGCCGGTCGCGGTGGTCACGGTCAGCACCTCGCCGCGCAGGGCGCCGCACGCCCCGGCGACGGCCCGTACGAGGGCCTCGGGCACCCGGTAGCCGTCCGTGCCGAAGCCCAGCTCCGAGACGGACAGGAAGCCGCCGTCACCGGACTGCGCGCCCAGGTCCGCGGCGACCAGCGCCTCGGAGACGACCACGCTGCCCAGCGGCGCGGCGGGCGCGAAACCGCCCGCGATGCCCGCCGAGATCACCAGCTCGTACGGCTCGCCGGCCAGCGCGGCCGCGGTCAGCGCGGTCGCGGTGCCGGCCGCGGCGGCGGCCGGGCCCACCCCGGCGGCCAGCACGTCGAACACCGGGCCGGCGGCGCCGTCCGGCGCCGAGCGGTGCAGCACGGCCCCGCCGGGCAGCGGGCGTGCCACCGGGGCGGGCCCGGCGGCGGTCACGGCATCACGTTCCGCCGGGACGGCGGTGACGACGAGGACACGCATCGGCGCGGCTCAGTCGGTGTCGCGCTCGAGCGTGAAGTTCCAGACGCCCAGCGCCTTGCCGGACTTGCTCTCGAGGATGCTCACCTTGACGGCCTTCTCGGCCGGGCCCTGGCCGGTGGAGAAGAAGGCGCTGGCCGGGATGGAGCGGAACGTCTTCTTGTTCGGCTGCGGCTCGGCGGGGGCGCCGTTGATGAGGATCGTCCAGCCGTTGTCCGCGATCTTCGGGTCGACGCCGAAGCGGACCTTGTCCTCCATGGACGCCTTGACGGTCTTGCTGCCCTCCTCCAGGCAGGAGGTGACCTTGGCGGTCTCGAGGCCGTCGTCGTCGTTGTAGCAGGCGGCCTCGGTGGTCACGGTGGTCGAACCCACGGTCACGGTCGCCAGCGGCGTCGGCTTGTCGCAGGCGGAGAGGGCGACGAGCCCGAAGGCCACGCCGGCGGCGGCGGCAGCGGCGCGGCGGCGCTTGCCCCGGAAAATCGCAGCGGTCATGCGGGCAGGCTATCGGGCCCCTCCGCTCAGGCCACGCGCGGGTGCGGCGAGCCGCGCCGAGCGGCCGTCAGCAGGCCCCGTACGGCAGTGGCCACGCCCAGCGCGAGGAAGGCCGAGGCCACGGACATGCCCAGCACTCCGTTGAGCGGCAGCAGGATGCCGATGGCCCCGCCGGCCACCCAGCACATCTGGAGCAGCGTCTCCGAACGGGCGAACGCCGAGGTCCGCACCTCCTCCGGCACGTCCCGCTGGATGAGGGAGTCCAGCGACTGCTTGCCCAGGGCCTGCGAGATCCCCGCGACGGCCGCCACGACCACCACGAAGAAGGCGCTGTAGAGCGCGGCGGTGACGATCGTCGTCGCCATCGCCGCCGTCAGCACCGCCGCGATCGTCTTCTCCGGCCCGCGCGACCGCAGCAGCGCGCCCATCGCCGTGCCCAGGGCGTTCCCGGCGCCCGCCGCGACCGCCACGATCCCCAGCGAGAACGCCGGGCTCAGGCCGCCGAGCGGATGCACCCGCAGCAGGAAGGCGAGGAAGAACGTGAGGAACCCCGAGAGCATCCGGAGCGCGCTGTTCGCCTGGAGTGCGTGCAGCACCGACGCGCCCACCGTGCGCAGCCCCGGCGGCCTGCGCCGCTCCCCGCGCGTCCCCGGTTTCCCGGGCTTTCCCGGTTTCCGGGACCGCCCGGACGTCAGGTGGTGCCGGTGCTCCGGCGCCGTCAGCCGGGCCCGGGCCTCGCCCTTCGCCGAGTCGACCTTGTGCGGCAGGGAGAGCGAGAGATAGGTGCCGAAGGCGAACACCGCGCACGCCCCGTACAGCGGATACGCCGGTCCCAGCTGGTGCAGCCCCGCGCCCAGCGGGGCCGCCACGCCCGTCGCCAGCAGGCCCCCGAGGGTCACCCGGCTGTTCGCCTTGACCAGCGAGATCCGGGGCGGCAGCAGCCTCGGCACGACGGCGGAGCGCACCACTCCGTATGCCTTCGAGGCCACCAGCACGCCCAGTGCGGCCGGATACAGCTCCAGCCCGCCCGTGGCGACCGCGCCCGACATCGTCAGCGCCAGCAGCGCCCGCGTCAGCATCGCACCGGCCATCGCGGCCCGGCGGCCGTGCGGGAGCCGGTCCAGCAACGGCCCGATCACCGGGGCCAGCAGCGTGAAGGGCGCCATCGTCACCGCGAGGTAGAGGGCCACCCGGCCGCGTGCCTGGTCGGTGGGGACGGAGAAGAAGACCGTGGAGGCCAGGGCAACCGTGATCATCATGTCGCCTGCGGAGTTCACGGCGTGCAGCTCGATCAGCTTGCCCAGGCCGGACTCGCCCGCCCCGTGCGCGTGCGTGGCCTTCCGGACGCCCCGGACGGCACCCCTGACGGGGGCGCGCAGCGCACGGCCGACGCTCCGGCCGGTACGGCGGAGCGGACCGCCTTCGGCTGACCGGATGGCTCCCACCACGCCATACTGCCCCAACTGGCACCGCGCATGGCACTTTCGGTGCATCCGCGGGGCGTGCCCGGCGGCTCGCCGGGGGCTCGCCGACGCCCGGGTATCCCCGGGGCGGCCGCGCGGGGTAGCGTGCGTAGCGCGCCACCGGCCGCCGCTCTTGGCCGCACCCCGAGTCCCGATCCCGCAGAATGGGTGATGACAGGTGCGCCCGAGGCCGTTGTTCGGGCGCGGACGTCGACGCGGTCCCGCGGTCCGCTCCGTCCGCCGCCCCGACCGTTCGGCTGGCGCACTCGTGAGACGGCGTGGAAGAGAGAATCGATTCTTGTGAGTGCTGCGATGCGAAGCCGTACCCCGGACCGCCTGTGCGCCGAGGCGGTCGATCTTGCCCGGGCGGCGGCCGAGGAGGCCGCACTGCCGGGCAAGATCGGTGACCACGTCGAGGTCGCCGCCGACGGGGACCGGGTCGTCACGCACTACTTCGCCTGCCAGGACGCCGGCTACCGCGGCTGGCGCTGGGCCGTGACCGTCGCCCGCGCCTCCCGCGCCAAGCTGGTCACCGTCGACGAGACCGTCCTGCTCCCCGGCCCCGACGCGCTCCTCGCCCCCGAGTGGGTGCCCTGGAGCGAGCGGCTGCGCCCCGGCGACATGGGCCCCGGCGACCTGCTGCCCACCCAGGCCGACGACCTGCGCCTGGAGCCCGGCTGGTCCGGCGAGGAAATGCCGCCGCCGAACTCCGCCGTCTCGGCGGAGATGGCCGAGCTGGCGGAGGCGGAGGACGCGGAGGTCTCGGCCGGTCCCCCTTCGGCCCAGCCGACCACGCCCGCGCGCGGCTCGATCACGGCCCTGGCCGAGGAGCTGGGCATGCGCCGCGCCCGGGTCCTCTCCCGCTACGGGCTGCACACGGCCGCCGACCGGTGGGACGAGTCGCACGGCTCCAAGACCCCCATGGCCCAGGCGGCCCCCGCGTCCTGTGTGAGCTGCGGCTTCCTGGTGCCGATCGGCGGCTCGCTCGGCCAGGCGTTCGGTGTCTGCGCGAATGAGTTCGGGCCTGCGGACGGGCATGTGGTGTCGCTGGCGTACGGGTGCGGTGGGCACTCGGAGGCGGCGGTGATGCCGAAGGCGCCGCGACCGGCGCCGCCGGTGGTGGACGAGACGCTGGTGGACGAGCTGCCGCTGCGCGAAGAAGCGCCCGAGGCCGAGGACGAGGCGGACCTGGGCCACGCCTGACGCGGCAGCCGCAGGACCGGCCGGAAGGGGCCGGGGCGGGACGGGCCCTGGCAGGGGGCGTAAAGGGTTATTTGCGGCGACGTTCGGGGCACCTGGACACGTAACGGTTGCCGTAAATAATCCAGCCCCCAGAAGGGCCCGTCCCGCCCCGGCCCCGACCCACCACCGGCCCCGCGCACCACCGCACCCACCCGCGCTGTACGTTCACGGCAGACAACGGCGACGGGACAGGGAGACGACGGACGTGAGCGGCACGGGAATGGATCCGTTCGGGACCGCGCGGCTGCGGCGAGGGGTGCTGGACGCCTGGGTGGCCTCGCCCGCGAGGTTCCGGGAGGACGCCAACGCCGAGGAGGACCTGGCGCTCGGCGGCTACCGCGACCGCCTGGTCGTGGAGCTGGCCCAGAACGCCGCCGACGCCGCGGCCCGCGCGGGCGTCCCCGGCCGGCTCCGGCTGAGCCTGCGGCCCGCGCGCGACGGCGAGCCCGCCGTGCTGGCCGCCGCCAACACCGGCGCCCCGCTCGACGCCTCGGGCGTCGAGTCGCTGGCCACCCTGCGGGCGTCCGCGAAGCGCGAGGGCGACGGCCGGGCGGTCGGGCGCTTCGGCGTGGGCTTCGCCGCCGTCCTGGCGGTCAGCGACGAGCCCGCCGTCATCAGCCGGACGGGCGGTGTCCGCTGGTCCCTGGGCGAGGCCCGGGCCTTCGCCGCCGACGCGGCGTCCGGCTGCCCCGGCCTGGGTTCGGAGATCCGCCGGCGCGAGGGCCACGTGCCGCTGCTGCGCCTCCCGCTGCCGGCCGAGGGCACCGCGCCGGAGGGCTACGACACGGTCGTGGTGCTGCCGCTGCGGGACGGGGCCGCCGAGGACCTGGCGCGGCGGCTGCTCGCCGGGGTCGACGACGCGCTGCTGCTGACCCTGCCCGGCCTCGCCGAAGTGGTCGTCGAGACCCCGGACGGCGGCGCCCCGCGCACCCTGACGCGCCGCCAGGAGGGCCCGTACACGGTCGTGGAGGACTCCGCCCGCAGCGTTCCCGCGACGCGCTGGCGGGTCGGGAGCGCGGGCGGCCGCCTGGACGGCGCCCTGCTGGCCGACCGCCCCGTCGAGGAGCGGCTGCGGCCCGAGTGGTCCGTGACCTGGGCCGTTCCCGTGGGGCCCGAGGGCGCGCCGGTGCCCCCGGTCACCGCTCCCGTGCTGCACGCCCCGACGCCCACGGACGAGCCGCTGGGCCTGCCGGGCCTGCTGATCGGCACGTTCCCGCTGGAGCCCACGCGCCGCCACACCGCGCCCGGCCCGCTCACCGCCTTCCTCACCGAGCGCGCCGCCGAGGTCTACGCGGACCTGCTCCGCGACTGGCACCCGGTGTCCACCGGCACGCTCGACCTCGTCCCGGCGCCGCTGGGCCGGGGCGCGCTCGACGCCGAGCTGCGCAGCCGGGTGCTGGAGCGGCTGCCGCGCGTTCCCTTCCTGCCCGGCGCCGCCGCGGCGGCCGCCCTCGGGGGCGGGGAGGCCGCGCTGCCCGCGGGCGGCGGCGTGGAGGGCATCCCGTGGACCGAGGGCCCGGACGCCGCCCGGCAGCTGGCGGGTCCCGGGGAGCCGGGCGGCTGGGACGACTCCCTGGCGCGCAGCGCGGCCGTCGGCGAGCCGATCGCCCTGCGCCCGGCGGAGGCCGAGGTCGTGGAGGGCGCCGGGGCGGAGACCGTGGCGGTGCTGGGCGAGCTGTTCCCGTCGCTGCTGCCCGCGGGGCTGGAGCGCCGCCCCGAGCTGCGCGCGCTGGGCGTGGCCCGGGTGCCGCTCGGCGAGGTCATCGACCGGCTGGCGGGCATCGAGCGCGACCCGTCCTGGTGGTGGCGGCTCTACGACAGCCTCGCCGGGGTCGACCCCGACCGCCTCACCGGCCTGCCCGTGCCGCTGGCCGGGGGAGCCCGGCCGGCCGTCGGCCCCCGGCAGGTGCTGCTGCCGCCCGCGGACGCGACCGGTTCGGAGCGCCTGGCGCGGCTGGGCCTGAAGGTCGCGCACCCCGAGGCCGCGCACCCGCTGCTGGAGAAGCTCGGCGCCACACCGTCCTCGCCGCGGGCGATCCTGACGACCCCGCAGGTGCGGGCGGCCGTGGTCAATTCCCTGGACGCCGAGGACTTCTGGGACGAGGACGCGCTCGACAACGACACGCTCGTGGAGGTCGTCCTCACGCTCGTGCGCGACGCGGGTCTGGCCCCCGGTGACGAGCCCTGGCTCGCCGCCCTCGCCCTCCCCGACGAGGACGGCGAACTGTCGCCCGCGGGCGAACTCGTCCTGCCGGGCAGCGCGTTCGAGCGGGTGATCCGGCCGGGAGAGCTGGCCGCGTGCGACGCCGAGCTGGCGGAGCGCTGGGGCGAGCAGCCGCTCACCGCGGTCGGCGTGCTCGCCGGCTTCGCGCTGGTGCGCGCCACGGACGTCGTCCTCGACCCGGACGAACTGGAGCCGCGCGAGGGCGACTTCCCCGAGCCGGACGACGCCGGGCTGCTGGACGCCGTGGACGTGTGGTGCGAGGACGTCCTCGACCGGCTGCCCGACACCCCCGTACCGCCCGTCGCCACCGAGATCGTGGCCGTGCGGGACCTGGACCTGGTCGACGACGACGCCTGGCCGGAGGCCCTGGCCATGCTGGCCGAGCCCCCGCTGCGCGACGCGCTGACCACCCCGGTGCGGGTGCTGCTGCCGGACGGCACGACCGAGTCCGTCCGCCCGTACACCGCGTGGTGGCTGCGCGGCCACCCCGTGCTGGACGGCCGCCGCCCCGCCGGGCTGCGGGTGGCGGGCGGAGATCCGCTGCTGGAGGGCTTGTACGAGGCGGTGGACGCGGCCGGGCTCGCGGACGAGCAGGTGCTGCGGGCCCTGGGCGTGCGGACCTCCGTGGCGGCCCTGCTCGACGAGCCCGGCGGCGCCGCGGAGCTGCTGGCCAGGCTGGCCGACCCGGCACGCCCGGTGCGCCCCGCCCAGCTGCACGGCCTGTACGGGATGCTGGCCGAGCTGGACCCGGAGGAGGTGACCCTGCCGGACGAGCTGCGGGTCGTCGTGGACGGCGAGGTGCGGGTCGTGGACGCGGCGGACGCGCTGGTCGCGGACGCGCCCGACCTGCTGCCCCTGGCGGCGGGCCGCCCCCTGCTCCCGGTGCGCCCGGACCGCGCCGCCGAACTGGCCGACCTGCTCCAGGTGCGGCGCCTCGGCGAGGTGGTGCCGGCGGAGGTCGCCGCGGACCTGGGCGAGGTCCGGGAGGTCCCGGAGGGCGTACGCGTCCTGCTGCCGGCCGCGCCGGTGACGTACGTCGAGCACGAGGAGCTGATCGTCGACGGCGTCGAACTGGACTGGCGCTACGGCCCGGACGGCGTCCTGCACGCGGCGACGCTGGAGGGCGTGGCGGCGGGCCTGGCCTGGGCCTCCGGCACGTGGGCGCGCCGCTTCGAGGCGGCGGCGCTGCTGGAGGATCCGTCGCGGACGGAGGAGCTGGCGCGGGCGAGGTGGTTCGACTAAGGGGGCGACCCGGGGGGGGCTTTTCCCCTACCCGCCCTACCCTGGAAGTGCGGCAAGCCCAGAACCACCCCCCTCCCCGGGAGGCCGCCATGACCAGGAAAGTCGCCGACTGCCGCAAGGCCCCGAGCGATATCGACTGCACCCTCACCATCGCCGGCGAGGAAGAAGAAGTGCTCCGCGCCGCCGTCGAGCACGCCGTCTCCGCGCACAAGCACGAGGACACCCCCGAACTCCGGGAGATGATCCGCGGCATGCTGGAGGACGAGAAGCCCTAGGGGGTGTCCGGTGGGTCAGCACAGGCCCCGCAGCGCCTGGCACGGCACCTCGCCGCGTTGTCGCATCACCCGAGTACGCCCAGTACGCGGGTGATGCTCCGCCTTGCGATGCTCCCCCAGCTACCGCTGGGAGGTGCCCCCAGCACCAGACGCCGCGGGGCCCGCACTGACCCACCGGACACCCCCTAGGCACCTACGCCGGGAACCGCCTGCTCACCCACCGCCAGGTGAACTCCAGCCCCAGCCCCGCGGCGACCGCGATCCCCACCGCCGCCCACGGCAGCTCCGTACCGACCAGCTTCAGCGCGAAGAAGCGCTGGAGCCAGGGCACCACGAGCACGATCAGGAAGCCGGCCCCCATCGCCGCGACCAGCGCCACCCGCCACCACGTATAGGGCCGCGCGATGATCGCCAGCACCCACAGCGAGATCAGGAAGAGCGTCAGCGTCGCGGCGCTCGTCTCCGCGCCGAGCGAGTCCGGCGCGGACAGCCCGGCGAAGTAGCCGGCGTAGTAGTCCCGCGCCAGCAGGTACGAGGCGAAGGTCGCCGCCCCCGCGATCAGCCCGGACGGCACGGCGTACCGCATCACCCGCCGTACGAAGTGCGGCCGCGCCCGCTCCTTGTTCGGCGCGAGCGCCAGGAAGAAGGCCGGGACGCCGATCGTCAGTGTCGACAGCAGCGTCAGGTGCCGGGGCAGGAACGGATACGGCACGCGCGTGCAGACGACCAGGACGGCGAGCAGCACCGAGTAGACCGTCTTCGTCAGGAAGAGCGTCGCCACCCGCGTGATGTTGCCGATGACGCGCCGCCCCTCCGCCACCACGGACGGCAGCGTCGCGAAGCTGTTGTCGAGCAGCACGATCTGCGCGACGGCCCGCGTGGCCTCCGACCCGGAGCCCATGGAGACGCCGATGTCGGCGTCCTTGAGGGCCAGCACGTCGTTGACGCCGTCGCCGGTCATGGCCACGGTGTGGCCGCGCGACTGGAGGGCGCCCACCATGTCCCGCTTCTGCTGCGGGGTGACGCGCCCGAAGACCGCCCCCCGGTCGAGGACCTCGGCCATCGCGCCCTGCTCGGCCGGCAGCCGCCGCGCGTCCACGGGCTCCTCGGCCCCGGGCAGCGCCAGCTTCGCGGCGACGGCGCCGACGGACACCGCGTTGTCCCCGGAGATGACCTTCGCGGAGACGTCCTGCTCGGCGAAGTAGCGCAGCGTGTCCGCCGCGTCGGAGCGCAGCCGCTGCTCCAGGACGACCAGCGCGGCGGCCCGCGCGCCCTCGGCGACGCGCGGGTCGTCCAGCTCCCGCGAGGTGCGGGCGAGCAGCAGGACGCGCAGCCCGCGGGCGTTGAGGCCGTCGGCCTCGGCGAGGGCCGTGTGCCCGGACGGCAGCAGCACGTCGGGTGCGCCCAGCAGCCAGTTGCTGCTCTCCCCGTCGGGGCTGTTGAGCGAGGCGCCGCTGTACTTGCGGGCGGAGGAGAACGGCAGCGACTCGGTGCAGCGCCAGCCGGTGCCGTCGGGGTAGGCGTCGATGATGGCCTGGAGGCTGGCGTTGGGCCGCGGGTCGGAGTCGCCGAGGGCGCCGAGCACCTGGCGCACGTACGGCCCGTCGGCGGCCGCGTCGGGCAGTACGCGCAGTTCGCTGACGTCCATGCCGCCCTCGGTGAGGGTGCCGGTCTTGTCGAGGCACACGACGTCCACCCGGGCCAGGCCCTCGATCGCGGGCAGCTCCTGCACCAGGCACTGCTTGCGGCCCAGCCGGATGACGCCGATGGCGAAGGCGACGGAGGTCAGCAGGACGAGCCCCTCGGGGACCATCGGCACGATGCCCGCGACCATCCGCCGGACGGCCTCCTGCCAGTCGTGTTTCTGCACGACCAGTTGGCTGACGATCAGGCCGATCGCGGCGGGCAGCATCAGCCACGTCACGTACTTGAGGATCCGGCTGATGCCCGTGCGCAGCTCGGAGTGGACGAGCGTGAAGCGGGACGCCTCCTCGGCGAGCTGGGCGGCGTAGGCCTCGCGGCCCACCTTGGTGGCGGTATAGGCGCCGCCTCCGGCGACGACGAAGGAGCCGGACATGACCCGGTCGCCGGGCTTCTTCAGCACCGGGTCGGCCTCGCCGGTCAGCAGCGACTCGTCGATCTCCAGCCCGTCGGCCTCCAGGACCTCGCCGTCGACCACGCACTTGTCGCCGGGCCCGAGTTCGATGAGGTCGCCGAGGACGATCTGCCCGGTGGGGATGGGGACGGGGACGCCGTCGCGGCGGACGGTCGGCTTGGCCTCGCCGATGACGGCGAGGCTGTCCAGGGTCTTCTTGGCGCGGAGTTCCTGGAGGATGCCGATGGCGGTGTTGGCGACGATGACGAAGCCGAACAGGCCGTCCTGGAGGGGCCCCACGACCAGGATGATCAGGAAGAGGACGCCGATGATGGCGTTGAACCGGGTGAACACATTGGCCCGGACGATCTCGGTTGTGGAGCGCGAGGACCGCACGGGAACGTCGTTGACCTCGCCCCGGGCCACCCGCTCGGCGACCTGGCCGGTGGTCAGGCCGGGATGCGCGGCGGCCCGCGCGGGATCGCTCATGAATCCGACGGTACGGGCGGCGGGGCCGTTTCACCCGCTGAGCGGGGCCATTTTCGGCCCGCTACTCCTTCGCCGCGCCGCCCTGCGCAGCGGCCCGCTGCGCGGCCTCATGCCGCTTGATCGCGGCATCGCGCTTCCGCACGTACCAGATGCCGATGAGCCCCAGCCCGCCCCCGGCCACACAGGTCCACAGCCACCACAGGTGCCCGTGGTCGCTGAACCAGCCGTAGAACGGCAGCTGCCCGAGGAAGAGGACGAACCAGACGATCGTGCCACCGGTGACGGTTGCGACGACGGGGCCCTCCAGGGGCTCGGGTGCCTCGTGCGTGGGGGTCCACTTCGTCATGGTCGCCAGCCTAGTGCGTCCGGGTGTGCGGGCCTTTGGGGGAGCCCTTGTGGGATGGAGGGGCATAGGGGTCTACGCGCGGAGATTAGCCAATCCGCGTTTGTTTATTCATACTGAATCGAACGGGAATTGAACGGCTGGTTTTGTTCGATCATCCAAACGGTGATCGGACGGCATCCGCTCAAGATCCTTTTGTTTGTCTCCCGGCCTTCCCCGGCCCATACGACTGAGGTCCCCGCATGCCGCCCACCTCGGCCACCGCCACGACCACCGCCACCGCCACGGCCGACGACGCCCAGCAGTCCCCGGCGCCGTCCGTCACCCCCCAGCCCCCCTCCGCCCCGGCCCGCAATGCGATCGACCGCTACTTCCGCATCACCGAGCGCGGCTCGACTGTGGCCCGTGAGCTGCGCGGCGGGCTGGCCACGTTCTTCGCGATGGCCTACATCGTCGTCCTGAACCCGATCATCCTCGGGGCGGGCCAGGACAAGTTCGGCCACCAGCTGGACAACGCCCAGCTGGTCACGGCCACCGCGCTGATGGCCGGGCTCACCACCGTCCTCATGGGTGCCATCGGCAATGTGCCCATCGCCTGCGCCGCCGGCCTCGGCATCAACGCCGTCGTCTCGCTCCAGCTCGCGCCCAAGATGAGCTGGCCGGACGCCATGGGCATGGTGGTGCTCGCGGGCCTCGTGCTGATGGTGCTGGTCGCCTCCGGCCTGCGGCAGCGCGTGATGGACGCGATCCCGGGCGGGCTGCGCCGCGCGATCGCGATCGGCATCGGCCTGTTCATCTCGCTGATCGGCCTTGTCGACTCCGGCTTCGTCAGCCGCAACCCGGACGCCGCGCACACGACCGTCCCGCTCGGCCTCGGTCAGGGCGGGCAGTTGCACGGCTGGCCGGTGCTGGTCTTCGTGATCGGGCTGGCGCTGACGTTCGTCCTCGTCGTCCGCAAGGCGCGCGGCGCGATCCTGATCGGCATCGTGGCCATGACCGTCCTCGCGGTCGTCGTCAACTCCCTCGCGAAGATCCCGGACGCGAGCTGGGGCCTGAGCGTCCCGAAGATGCCGGACAGCGTCGTCGGCGCCCCCGACTTCGGCCTCATCGGCAACATCAGCCTCTTCGGCGGCTTCCGCGAGGTCGGGCTGCTCACCGGCTGCCTGTTCGTCTTCACGGTGCTGCTGTCGGGCTTCTTCGACGCGATGGGCACGATCATCGGCGTCGGCGAGGAGGCCGGTCTCACGGACGAGAACGGCCAGCTGCCCAACATGGGCCGGATCCTCATGGTCGACGGCGTCGCCGTCGCCGCGGGCGGCCTCGGCTCCGCCTCCGCCAACACCTGCTTCGTGGAGTCCACGGCCGGCGTCGGCGAGGGCGCCCGCACGGGCCTGGCGAACATCATGACCGGCGGCCTCTTCCTGCTGGCCCTCGTCTTCACGCCGCTGGCCACGGTCGTCCCCTCGCAGGCCGCCACCCCGGCCCTGCTGGTCGTCGGCTTCCTGATCATGGCGGCCAACGTCAAGGAGATCGACTGGAGCGACTTCACGATCGCGATCCCCGCGTTCCTGACGATCATCTCGATGCCGTTCACCTACTCGATCACCAACGGCATCGGCATCGGCGTGCTCGCCTTCATCCTGCTGCGCATCGCCGACAAGCGGGCGCGGGAGATCCCCTGGCTGCTCAACGTGGTCGGGCTCTGCTTCCTCGTCTACTTCCTGCTCGACCCGATCGAGCAGGCGCTGGGCGTGAAGTAGTCCGGGAGCGGCAGCTGCAGTACTCCATCCGCCGGGCGTGAGGCAGTACTCAGGTCCGGAGAGCGGTCGACGTGGGCGGCCGGGCATGATGCCCGGCCGCCCACTCGTGCTTCCGTCCGCCCCACCAGCCCACTTTATTTAGCTCAGCTAATGAGCTAAGCTAATAAACATGTCGGATCTGTCCCGCACCCCAGACGACAGCAGCACCGGCGTCGACGCCGGTGCCGACGTCGATGTCGACACCGAGGCGATCGACGCCCTGCGTGCCGGCGTGATGCGTCTGTCCCGCAGGCTCAAGCACCAGCGGGTGGACGAGTCGCTCAGCCCGGCCGAGATGTCGGTGCTCGGGACGCTCTGCCGCTGTGGCTCCGCCACCCCGGGGGAGCTGGCCCGCAAGGAGCACGTGCAGCCGCCGTCGATGACGCGCATCGTGGCGCTGCTGGAGGGCAAGGGCCTGGTCAGGCTGGAGCCGCACCCCGAGGACCGCCGGCAGAAGGTGGTCCGCCAGACCGAGCAGGCCGAGGCCATGCTCGAGGAGAGCCGGCGCAAGCGCAACGCCTGGCTCACCGAACTGGCCGGGAAGCTGGACGAGGACGAGTGGGCGACGCTGCGCGCCGCCGCGCCCGTGCTGGAGAAGCTCGCGCACCTGTAAGGCACACGAGAAGGAGGCGAACCCTTTGAGTTCGGGACCCGGAGCAGACTCCGCACCCGCACCGAACCGCCACGACGACACCCGTACGACCCCTCTGCCGCACCTCGGCCGCAAACCCGGCCCGCACAAGGGGGGCACCTTCAGCTCGCTTCGCGTCCGCAACTACCGGCTCTTCGCCGCCGGCCAGGTGGTGTCCAACACCGGCACCTGGATGCAGCGCATCGCCCAGGACTGGTTGGTCCTCAGCATCACCGGCTCGTCCGCCGCCGTCGGCATCACCACGGCGCTGCAGTTCCTGCCCATGCTCCTTTTCGGCCTCTACGGCGGCGTCATAGCCGACCGCTGCCCCAAGCGCAGACTGCTGCTGTTCACCCAGGCCGCGATGGGCGTCACCGGGCTCGCGCTGGCCGCGCTCACGCTCTCCGGACACGTCCAGGTCTGGCACGTCTACCTCATTGCGTTCGCCCTCGGCCTCGTGACGGTCGTCGACAACCCGGCACGGCAGGCGTTCGTCGTCGAGATGGTCGGCCCGGCCGACCTGCGCAACGCCGTCAGCCTCAACTCCGCCAACTTCCAGTCCGCCCGCCTGGTCGGCCCGGCCGTCGGCGGTGTGCTGATCAACGCGATGGGCAGCGGCTGGGCGTTCCTGCTGAACGGGCTGTCGTTCCTCGCGCCGATTGCGGCCCTGCTGCTGATGCGCACCTCCGAGCTGCACAAGGTCGACCGCGCCCCGCGCGGCAAGGGCCAGCTGCGCGAGGGCCTGCGCCATGTGGCCGGGCGCCCGGAGCTGATCTGGCCGATCGTGCTCGTCGGCTTCATCGGCACCTTCGGCTTCAACTTCCCCATCTGGCTCACGGCGTTCGTCAATGACGTCTTCCACGCCGGGGCCGGCACCTACGGCCTGCTGAATACGCTGATGGCGGGCGGCTCCCTGGTCGGCGCCCTGCTCGCGGCCCGGCGCGGCAGCTCCCGGATGCGGATCCTGGTCGGCGCCGCGGTGCTGTTCGGCGTCCTGGAGGTCACGGCGGCGCTGGCGCCCGCGTTCTGGGTCTTCGCGCTGCTGCTCGTCCCGATCGGGATGTGCGGCCTGACGATCAACGTGACCGCCAACTCCGGCATCCAGCTGGCCTCGGACCCCGCGCTGCGGGGCCGGGTGATGGCCCTGTTCATGATGGTCTTCATGGGCGGTACGCCGCTGGGCGCGCCGCTCGTCGGCTGGGTCACGGACGTGTACGGGCCGCGGGTCGGCTTCCTCGCCGGGGGCCTGGTCTCGGCGCTCGCCGCGGCCGGGGTCGGCCTGGCGCTGGTCCGCGCGGGCGGCCTGCGCGTCAAGGTGGACCTGCGGCGGGGGCACCGGCACGTGGTGTTCGTCCCGCGGCAGGGGGCATCCCGGCAGGAGTCTCTGCAGGAATCTCCCCAGCAGGAGTCGGTGACCGCTGTGGCGTGACGGGCTGCGTGACTGGCTGCGCCGGGTGGGGGCGAATCGCCCCCACCCGCGCCACACTGGCCCCATGCGACTGTTCGCCGCAGTGACCCCTCCCCAGGCCGCCATCGACGAGCTGGCGGCCGAAGTGGCCGGGCTGCGCGCCGCGCTCCCCGAGCGCCAGGGGCGGCTGCGCTGGACCGATCCCGCCCTGTGGCACTTCACCCTCGCCTTCCTCGGCGAGGTCGACGAGGCCCTGCTCCCCGAGCTGGAGGAGCGCCTCGCCCGCGCCGCCCACCGGCATCCCGCGCACGAGCTGCGGTTCGCCGGGGGCGGCCGGTTCGGCGACCGGATCCTGTGGGTCGGGGCGACCGGCTCCCTGGAGACCCTCGCCGGCCTGGCCCGCTCCACCGCCGCCGCGGCCCGCCGGGCCGGGGTGCGCATGGACGACGCCAAGCCCTTCCGCGCCCACCTCACCCTCGCCCGGGTCTCCGGGCACGTGAACCTCAAGCCGTACGCGGAGGAGCTGGCGGAGTTCCGCGGCCGCAGGTGGCGGGTCGAGCGCCTGGAGCTGGTGCGCAGCCGCCTGCCCGGCGGCGGCGTGCCCGGCGAGGGCCCCCGGTACGAGACCGTGGGCGCCTGGCCCCTGGGCACTCGGCGGGCCCCGTGAGCGGGCCGGTTACGCTCGTGGGGTGGACCCGAAGACCAGGAACCGGATCATGACCGGTGCGCTCGCCGTGATGCTCGTTGTCGTCGCCGTGGTGGCCGCGGTGAAGTGACGCGGCCGTCCCTCCCGGGACCGCTGCCCGGCGTACGCCCGTACGCGCCCGGAGACACCGGCATGGGACCGCCTGCGGCGGCCGTCCCGGCATGCTGGCCCGGTGATCCACTCCGTGTCGCACGCCGTGCTCCGCGCGCTCTCCATCACGGGGGCCATGACCTGGGAGATCACCTGGGCGCTGATCCTGGGTTTCGCCCTGTCCGCCGTGGTGCAGGCGGTGGTCCGCAAGTCCGCGGTCGTCGCGCTGCTGGGCGACGACCGCCCCCGCACGCTGGCCGTGGCCGCCGGGCTGGGCGCGGCCTCCTCCTCGTGCTCGTACGCCGCCGTCGCCCTGGCGCGCTCGCTGTTCGTCAAGGGCGCGGACTTCACGGCCGCGATGGCCTTCGAGATCGCCTCCACGAATCTGGTGGTCGAGCTGGGGGTGATCCTGGCCCTGCTGATGGGCTGGCAGTTCACGGCGGCGGAGTTCGCCGGGGGCTTCCTGATGATCACGGTGCTGGCGGTGCTGTTCCGGCTGCTGCTGGGGGAGGGGCTGCTGCGGCGGGCCAGGGCGCAGGCGGAACGCGGTGTGGCGGGCGCGATGGAGGGGCACGCGGCCATGGACATGTCGGTGCCCGGCGAGGGCTCGTTCGCCCGTCGCCTGCTGTCCGGCGCGGGCTTCACCGCCACGTCCCACGTCTTCGTCATGGAGTGGGCGGCGATCCTGCGCGACCTGGTGGCGGGCCTGTTCATCGCGGGCGCGGTCGCGGCGTGGGTGCCGGACGCGTTCTGGCGGACGTTCTTCTTCGAGGGCCACCCGCTGCTGGTCCGCCTGTGGGGCCCGCTGATCGGCCCGGTGGTGTCGATGGTGTCGTTCGTGTGCTCCATCGGGAACGTGCCGCTGGCGGTGGTGCTGTGGAAGGGCGGCATCAGCTTCGGCGGGGTGGTGGCGTTCGTCTTCGCCGACCTGCTGATCCTGCCGATCCTGAGCATCTACCGGAAGTACTACGGGGGCCGGACGGCGCTGTTTTTGCTCGGCACGTTCTACGTCGCGATGGTGGCGGCGGGCTTCGTGGTGGAGTTCGCCTTCGGGTGGCTGGGGCTGATCCCGGACCAGGCGGCGGCGAAGGTGCCGATGGCGGGGGTGAGCTGGAACTACACGACGTATCTGAATGTGGTGTTCCTGGTGCTGGCGGGGGTGCTGGTGTGGCGGTTCTTTGCTACGGGGGGCAGGGGGATGCTGGGGATGATGGGGGGTGCGCCGGGCGGGGCGGGGTCGCCCCACCCGGAGGCCCGTCCGGGGCGGTCCGGCGGGCACACCGGATGAATGGCGGGTTCAGTCGGTGCGGTACCGGCCGTTGAGCCGGAGGACCAGCTGTTTGATGTCGGTGACGCTGTACCGGGAGCGCTGGAGGGCGGGGTCGGAGCAGAGCAGCAGGGGGGCGTCCCGGGCATCGTCCGCGAGCCGGCCGTGGCTGCCGCGCACGATTCCGGGGGTCAGGGGGGTGACGGTCAGGGGCGCGCGCATCCCGGCCTTCTTGCGGAGTACGGCCCATGCCGCGCGGGCCTTCGCCCAGGGGTCGGCGGGGTCGAAGAACAGCTCGGCCGGGTCGTATCCGGGCTTGCGGTGGATCTCCACGCCGTGGGCGAAGTCGGGGGCGCGTTCGTCGTCGAGCCAGTAGTAGTAGGTGAACCAGGCGTCGGGCTCGCTGATGACGACGAGTTCCCCGGAGCGTTCGTGATCAATGCCGTAAGCCTGCTGAGCAGTGCGGTCCAGGACCTGGTCGACTCCGGGGACGGCCTTCAGGAGGTCGGCCACCCGGGGAACGTCGGCGGCGTCGCCGACGTAGACGTGGGCGACCTGGTGGTCGGCGACGGCGAAGGCACGGCTGGTGTGGGGGTCGAGGTACTCCATGCCGCGCTGGGTGTAGACGTTCAGCAGTTTTTCCCGGCGCAGTACCCGGTTGATGTCGACGGGCCTCCGGACGGCGGTGATGCCGTATTCGCTCAAGGCGAGGACGGTGGTGCCGCGTTCGCGCAGTTCGCGGAGGAACGGGCCGAGGGCGGCGTCGGCCTGGCGGGCCGCTCGGATGGCTTCCGTGCCGTCGGGCCCGAAGCGCTGGAGGTCGTAGTCGAGATGGGGGACGTAGACGAAGGTCAGGTCGGGGGACGCCGTGGCGACGACGATGCGCGCGGCGGAGAGGACCCACTGGGTGGACGTGATGTCGGCCATGGGGCCCCAGTAGCGGAAGAGGGGGAAGGGGCCCAGTGTGTCGGTGAGCGAGTCACGCAGGGAAGCCGGACGGGTGTAGCAATCCGGCTCCTTGCGCCCGTCGTAGCGGTAGACCGGGCGAGGGGTCAGGATGGTGTCGACGTCGGCGCCCATGGCGTACCACCAGCACAGATAGGCGGTGCGGTGGTGAGGGTCGGCCTTGCGGGCGGCATGCCAGATCTTCTCGCCGGCGACGAGTCCGTTGTGCTGGCCCCAGAACTGGACTTCCCCGCGGTCGCGGTCGTACCAGCCGTTGGCCACGGCGCCGTGCAGGCTCGGCCGGCTGCCCGTGATGATCGAGGCCTGGACGGTGGAGGTGACCGCGGGGAAGGCGGTCTCGAGAGGGGAGACGAACCCCTCCTCGCCGATCGCCCGCAGGTTCGGCATGTGCGGGAGCAGACGGGGAGTGACTCCCACGGTGCACAGCACGACTACGGGTGTGTGCGTGGTCATGCGGGGATCTCCTTGAGGCCGAGAGCGTGGAGGCGGCTGCGCGCCCAGCGCAGTTCGGCGGCGATGCCGTCGACGAGCGGGTTCGGTCCCCGGCCGTCACCGGGGTGGTTCCGGTCGGGGAGGACGGGCCAGGTGTAGGTCTCCACCTCGATGTGGTCGGTGAGGGCCCCGGGACCGCCGAGGAGCTGGCCGAGGGTTTCTTCGAGCAGCGGGCGGGTGCTGCGCAGCGGCGGGTCCGGTTCTGCGTGCAGCGGCATGTGGAAGTGCACCCGCCAGGGGGCCTCGCCGGGCAGGGCTCCGGGTTCGAGAGCGGCGTTCAGGTCGTCGTGCCCCAGCGGAAGCGGGCTGCGGGCCTCGCGTGTCTGGTGCAGGAAGCGGGGCTCGGTGAACCGGGCGAGGGCGGCGGCCGTTTCGGGGTCGGCCGGGTTCTGGGCGTGCAGGGCACTGGACGCCTGGAGCTTGACGACGGGCAGACCGGCCGCGGAGAGGCGGGCGAGGGCCTGCGCGGGCTCCTCGAAGGCGACCGCGAGGTGGCAGGCGTCCAGACAGACGCCGAGGACGGCGGGGTCGAGCAGCCCGAGGTGGACGGCTGCCTCCTCGGTCCGTTCGACCACGCAGCCCGGTTCGGGTTCGAAACCCACCCGGATGGGCCGGCCTTCTGCGGCGCTGAGCGCCGTCAGGTGGGCCGAGAGCTCTTCGAGGTGGACGCGGGCGGCGGTGCTGTGGCGCGCGGTCCACCAGTCGCGCCAGCCGAGCGGGAGGGTGGAGATGCTTCCGCGGGCGGCGTCGTCGGGGAGCAGTCGGGCCAGGACGCGGGTGAGGTCGAGGGTGTACCGGAGCCGGGCGGGGTCCGACCAGTCGGGGAGGTAGACCTGGTGCTTCACGACAGGGGCGTGGAAGCTGCGGTGGGGAAAGCCGTTGAGGGAGACGACTTCCAGGCCGCGGACGTCCAGTTCGCGGCGCAGCCGGGCCACGGCGGACGCGTCCTGGGCCAGTTCGGCGGCCAGGGGGCCGGGGATCCACAGGCCCAGGCCGAGGCGGTCCGCGCCCAGCCGGTCGCGGACCGGCCCGGCGTGGGTGTGCAGCTGGCCGATGATCCCGTCGAGATCTTCCGCGGGGTGGACGTTGGTGCAGTAGGAGAGGTGGACGGTGCTGCCGTCGGGATGCCGGAATCTCATGGTCGTTCGCCCCTGTCCCGTCAGCTGGAGCCGCGCCGGACGGAGTTGCCTTCGTGCAGGGCGGCGGCCGGGGCCGGCGCCGGGTCGGCCGCGGTGCGCAGGCGCCCGCTCTGCCCGTAGAAGGCGAGGGGGTTGCGCCAAAGCACCTTGTCCACGTCGTCCTCCGTGAAGCCCGCCTCGAGCATGGCCTCGCCGGTGGCGCGGGTGAGCAGCGGGTCGCTGTGGCCCCAGTCCGCAGCCGAGTTGACCAGCATCCGGTCGGTGCCGTGCTCCTGCAGGATGCGGACCATGCGGTCGGGGTCCATCTTGGTGTCGGGATAGATGGAGAAGCCCATCCAGCAGCCGGTGCCGGCGACCTGGGCGACCGTGACCTCGTTGAGGTGGTCGACCACGACCATGTGCGCGTCGAGCGGGGACCGTTCGACGAGGTCGAGGGAGCGAGCGGTGCCGGCTGCCTTGTCCCGGTGGGGCGTGTGCACCAGGGCCGGCAGGCCGTGCTCGGCGGCCAGCTCCAGCTGGAGGGTGAAGGCCCGCTCCTCCGCGGGGGTGCAGGAGTCGAAGCCGATCTCTCCGACGGCGACGACGGAGTCCTTGGCCAGATAGCGGGGCAGGATGTCCAGGACTCCGGTGCAGCGCGGGTCGTTGGCCTCTTTGGGGTTGAGCGCGATGGTGCAGTGGTGGGTGATGCCGTACTGCGCAGCCCGGAAGGGTTCCCAGCCCAGCAGGGTGTCGAAGTAGTCGACGAAGCTGGCGACCGAGGTGCGCGGTTGCCCGAGCCAGAAGGAGGGTTCCACCACGTGGCGCACTCCGGCGGCGTGCATGGTCTGGTAGTCGCTGGTGGTGCGTGACGTCATGTGAATGTGGGGGTCGAAGATCCGCATTTCACTGTGCTCCAGGTGGTACGGGTGTGCACGCGGGAGAGGCGTGCCGCAAGAGCGGGATCGCTTCGGCGGGTACGGGGCGCCCGGCGGCCTGCCGCTCGGCGGCGAAGTCGCCGATCATCCGGGCGAGTTCCGCGTCGGCACGGTGTGCCAGACCGGCCATGTGCCGGAGCGGGACGCCGGTGAAGAGGCACTTGAGGACGGCGTGCCGCCAGGCTTCCTGTCCCAGGTGACGCGCGGCGTAGGGCCCGACGGCCGCCTCGATCAGGCGGGTGTCGTTGGTGCGCAGCGCGTCTTCGAGCAGCGGGACGCCCAGGGCGCCGATGTCCAGCAGCGGCAGGGCGCGCAGGACGCCGCGGCGCTCTTCGGGGTCCCCGTATTGATAGCAGGCGGCGGCCTGTGCCGACACGCCCGTACCGTCGAGCGGCAGGGACAGCAGCAGGAGGGACCGGACGGCGTCCGCGACGGTCCAGCCGTCCGCGCCGGGTGGTGGCGTGCCGAGCGGCCCGCGCCCGCACTGGCGTCCGGCCGCGGGGAAGAGTGCGGCGAGCGCGCGGGGGTCGGTCGTCACGGCGTGCTCGGCCGTCCGGAGCCAGTGGGTCCCCGCGGTGTCCAGGCCGGCCTCGAGAGCACGGCGCAGTTGCTGCGCGGTGGGCACGTTCAGGTTCGGGTGCGGGCCGGGAGCGCCCGCCGGACGATCGGGGAGGCTCATGTGGGGGACACCCGCCTGGCGAGCCGTCGCGCGAGGGGCAGCAGGGTGGCGAGCCCCAGCGCGGCGGCCGGTGCACCCGCCCGGGCGGTCAGTGCGGCCTGCAGCGGCACCATGGCATGGATTCCGGTGCCCACGGCCTTCTGGATGTTGCCGGGCACGGGCCGGCGGGCCGCGCCTGCCTGGGCCGAGCCGAAGCGGTAGCCGTACCAGCCGGCCAGGGCGGCGGTCACGGCTCCGGCCGCCTTGCCGGAACGGGGGGCCGTGCGCACGCCGAGTGCGGCGGGCAGGCCCACGGCAGTCGTGACTGCTGCTGTGGCGGCCAGTGTCGCGGCGGGCAGGGCCGGCTCCGATCCGGTGACCTCGCTGCGGCTGAGCCAGGTGACCGTCGCGGTGTGCGCCGCCATCGCGGCGACGGGGAAGAGCGCCTTCGCAGTGCCCGAGGCGGCGGGCCCGGGCGCGGTGGCGCCGAGCAGCACGTCCAGGGCCCGGGCCGAGGCCATCGCGGCAGGTCCGAAGGGAGTGGACTTCAGCCACAGGTCGTAGGCCCATACCGAGGCCGCCAGCGCCGAGGCGGCGGTCAGGGAACGGCGTCCGCCGGCCGCGGCGGCCAGCCCCAGCCCCCCGGCCGTGCAGGCGACCGCGACGGCGAGCGCGGTCCGCGGCCGCACGCGGCCGGACGGCACCGGGCGGTGCGAGCGCTCCCAGGCGTCCACTTCCCGGTCCGCGTAGTCGTTGAGGGCCATTCCGGCCCAGTACAGGCAGACCGAGGCGGAGGCCAGCGTGGCGCACGCAGGGCCCAGCGGGCGGCCCGCGGCGGTGGCGCCGGCGAGCACGTCCCCCGGCACGGTCAATGCGGCCGGTGCGCGCACCAGCTCGATCAGCGCCCCCGGTCCGGCTCCCCTCACTCCGCGCTCACCGCCTCGGCCCAGGCCAGCAGCGCGCGGTACTGCGTGTCCAGGGACGGGTCCGCAGACCCGTCGGGGTCCTTGAAGAAGAACCCGAACTGGGACTGGGGGCCGGTCGCCCCGGCCGCCCGGGCCACCGCCATCAGCCGTACGAGGTCGAGGACGAGCGGCGCCGCGAGTGCCGAATCGCAGCCCTGCCAGGTGAACTGCATCGTCATGGTGACGCCCAGGAAGCCCTCGAAGGAGATGTGGTCCCAGGCCGTCTTCCACTCGCCCAACGCTGGCACGTTGTCGATGTGGACGGTCCCCTCGACGTGGCTGCCCAGGATCTCGTCCAGGACCCGCGTCTTGGAGACGGTCTTGCTGTGTGCGGCCGCCGGCTGTTCCAGAGCGGCACCGTCTCCGCCGCCCAGGAGGTTGGTGCCCGACCAGGAGCGCACCCGCAGGGCGCGGTGGGCGAACATGGGCGCAAGAGCGCTCTTCACCAGCGTCTCGCCCGTCTTGCCGTCCCGGCCGGTGTACGGCAGACCGCGCTCGTCGGCGAGTTGCCGCAGCGCCGGCAACCGGGCTCCGGTGGACGGGGTGAAGTCGATGAAGGGGAAACCGGCGGAGAAGGCCGCGTAGGCGTACAGCGAGCTGCAGGGCAGCACCGTGGCGGACGTCTCGAGCGCCTGCCGCAGGCCGGAGAGCGTGTGGAACGCCTCGTGGTCGCCGGGAGCCGGTTCGGTCGAGGAGAGGTTGACCACGATCACCGTCTCGAGCCCGTGCCTGTCGCGGAAGGACTCGAGGTCGGCCACGAGGGCCTCGGCCTGGCGGGCCTGGGGGACGGCGTCCCCGGCGGCACCGGGGCGGATCTCCTCGTCCGCGGCCGCCAGTTCGCCGCTCACCCGGCGCAGGATCCGGTCCGGCAGCACGCCCGCGTCGACGAGGGCTTCGGCGCGCTCGGGGAGCGGCGTGGCCGCGATGTCGTGGCCGCCGAAGACGAGGTCGGTGAAGGCCGGGAGCGGCAGGTCCCGCAGCATCGGCAGTTCGCTGACGCACCCCAGAGGGGGTGTCAGACCGGCGCCGATCGCGGCCGCGCCCGCCACCACCGTCGTCGCCACCGAACCCCGGCCGCCGACGAGCCACACCCCGATGCGATTGCCTGGCCGCATGCGCTCTTTCCCCCAGAAGTGGTTGGTCCGTGTGCCCCGATCATGGAACGTGAGCAGCGGAACGCCCTACGGCCTTGGCCGTTTACTGCGCCCCCCGTGCCGCGGGCGCTCGTGCCCGCCGCCGGGGGGTGGCAGCTTCCGGCCAGCAGGGGCCCTGCCGGGCCCGGTCAGAAGCCGGGGGACTGGAACGCGGGACCGAGGACGGTCGAGGCGTCCTTCGACGAAGGCACGTCGAGCAGCCGCTTGGCCTGCACCTGGAACTGGAACATCAGGCCGACGGCGTTGTCGAGTTCCTTGGGGTTGCCGTTGAAGACCCGGTGGAGGGCCTTGAGGAGGTTGGTGTAGGACTCGTCGCAGCGCTGGGATTCACGCCGCTCCGCGGAGTCCACCGGGAGCTTGTAGGTGTCGGCGTCGTCGACCACCGGGTAGACGCCGTCCGGGTCGAAGGGGATCTCCGGCCCCTCGTAGACCCACTGCCCGCTGCTGTTCCTGATGAGCTGCCGGCCCTTGACGATCTCTTCGAACCGGTAGTAGTGGCCGAGTTCCTCGGGGTCGCCGATGTTGTCGCCGTTGAGGTCGTGCGGGCTTCCCTCGCCCTGCTCGACGATCTGGTAGATGGCCAGGAGCGCGGATCGCTTGTCCGTGACCTGGTAGAGCGTCTTGGGGGCGTCGGGCCAGGCGACCTGCTTGCGCGGGTCGCCGGTGAACAGCTTCCCGCCCTTGTCGAGCTTGACGACGGCCCGGGCTATCTGGTTGTACAGCCACCCGATGGTCATCGGCTGGTACTCGGCGGCGGTGAACCAGTTCTCCAGGGTGCGCATGGCGGAGCCGTCCGCGGAGAGCACCTTGCCCGCTCCGTCGAGCTGGACGCTCTTGGGGCTGATGACGGCTCCCTTGAACGGCTTGCCCGCCACGACGGGGTGCTGCGGCTGCTCGATGCCCATGAACACGTCCTTGACGTGCTCCAGGGACAACTTGCGCAGGCGGACCTGAAGGTCGGGCAGGATGGGGCCGGGCAGCCGGTTGGGGTAGGTGGGGACCAGCCCCGGGCGGCCGATCTGCGGGCTGCCGCCCACGGCGTTGAGCAGGTTGCAGACCTGCGCCAGGTGCTGCATCTCCTCGATGACCACGCTCCGGATCAGCGCGGCGATCTTGACGTTGCGGTCCGGCTTGATGGACAGCAGCGCGGACAGGTACGGCGGAATGGTGGCCAGCTCCACCAGGACCGCCTGCTGCAGGATGTCCCGCAGATCACCGACCGAGGCGATGTCGAGGACGGGCGGCACCGGCTTCGTGTTCAGCCAGCTCACGATCATGTCTCGCTTTCCTGGGGAGAGGTCCCTGCTGGCGGGCATGTGATTCGGGGAGTCGAGCGGGGCCAGCAAGGTGCGCTTGATGTACGTCGCGTGCCGCAGCACGTGGTTGTAGTTCCCGAGGTCGCAGATGTCGCGCATGACGGGATAGAGGTTGGCGTACTGCTGCAGGATCGGCTGTACGTCGCGCACCCAGGTGGGGCGCTTGGGCGGCTTGTAGGCGTCGAAGACACGGAGGTGGAGCTGGCCCTCCGGCTCGCCCGGACGGTGTGCCGACCCGTAGGAGACGAGGGCCACCAACCCGTCGATGTTCTTGCGGGGGTTGCCCGGGTCACTGCAGCTGAACGCCACCGTCGCGCTGCCGTCGGCACGTGTGACGACCTCGGCCGGGACGGATACCGGGTCCTTGGGCTGGGCCTTGGACAGGGACAGCCGCAGCCCTGCGGCCGGCTTGCCGTACCGGGTGGCGAAGAGGGTGGTCGAGCCGGACTCGCCCTTGCCGGTGCCGGCGTAGAGGCGGTGGGCGACACCGTCGGCGTGGATCCAGGTCGCGTCGGCGTTCTCGCTGAGCAGCGTCTTGGGCGTCGCGGCACCGTCGACCAGGGCCAGCCGCCGGCCGGCCGCGAGGCCCAGCTGCTCCTTGGACAGGTGCGCGGTCGCGATGCCCGCCGCCTGCTCGTAGAAGTGCTCGTCGATGCCGGTGAGGGGAGCGAGGACGGTGGCCTTGTCCTTGTCGTCGAGCACGGCGAGGTTCAGCGGCCCGACGTCGGCCAGGGGGCCGCGCGGCTTGGTGGTGGCGATGCTGTTGGCCAGGTCGACGAAGACCGTGCCCGTCGCCTCGTCCACGCGGCAGGGGGCGTGGTTGAGCGGGCCGTCGTCGCCGATGCGGCGGAGCCGCCGGCCCGCGACGAACCGCTTGGGCTCGCCGGAGCAGTACGGACCGATGGAACCGACCATGCGTCCGAACGTGACGGTCTCCGACCAGCCGGCGATGCCCAGGTCGACGGAGTCCATGGTGAATTTGATCGAGAGAAGCCCGTCCTGGGTGCGCTCGCGCAGCGCGCGCAGCAGCGGGGAGTCGAGGCGGTCCGCCCATTCCAGGCCGGACAGTACGGACTGGTAGGTGCCCGACGGGTCGGGCATCCCGACCGGGGAGGTCAGGGAGCGCATCCACAGGTCCTCGACGGCTGCGGGGAGGTAGTCGCCGCGCAGCACCTGGTGCCCGGCCGAGTCCAGCAACCGGGGCCGGAAGCCGCGGAGTTCGGGGACCGTCTGGTCCATGGGGTCGAGGTCGACGAACTTGCCGTTGGTGCGCTGGTCGTCGTCGACCAGCCGGCCGCCGATCACGCTGTCGGCGCGGGCATCCGTGATCAGCTTGCCGTCGGGGGTGCAGCAGCCGGTCACCTTGATGTCGGTGAGCCGGATGGTGTTCGAGCCGCGGGGGTTCCACAGGCCGTTGAGGTCCTGGGGAAAGTTCATCAACCGCCCATGGCGGGGTTCGAACACGTTGTTGTCGTAGTAGGGGGCGGCGTTGTTGGCGGTCGCCACGTCGGCCTGGAAAGTGCCGGCGAAGTTCAGCCGGGGAAACCCGAGGTAGGACACGACTCTCTTCTCTCCGGACGGCCGCCGGGGCGGCGCGCGTCGCTTGCCCTCTCCAGGGCGCAAGACCAGGAACAAGCCAAGAAGAGGGGCCGTGGGCAGGGCAACACAACTGTCCGCTACCTGCCATGGAGCCTCATCCGGTGCGCCTGCCGGTGCTGCCCCGCATGCCGGTTCCGGCCAGAGCGCAGGGTCCGCCACGCCCGTCTGCCCGCCCGGCGTGTATCCCTGCGGTGTGCGCCCCGTACCGGCCGCACACCGGGCAGGCCGGCTGGATCCGCCGATCTCTTGGTTGATACACAGACATTCTTCGACGGGGGACACCACTCGTGAAAGCCGGATTCGGGAGAAGGACATTCCTGCGCACCTCCGCAGGCACCGGCCTCGCCGCGGCCGGCACGACGTGGGCGTCGGCGGAGCGGAGCGCATGGGCCGCACCGGCCCCCGGATCGGCCGGGAGCCTGCACGAGAGTTCCCTGTACGACGCCCGGATGGTGTGGTCGCAGGCGCCCGGCGAGGAGCGCAGCGCGCCCTTCCTGGGCGACGGCTCGCTTGCCGTCCAGGTCTTCCTCCCGCAGGACGGCAAGGCGCTGAGGTTCCGCCTCGCCCGCCCCGGCCGCCTGCGGGACGCCGCATCCGTCCAGCTCGACCTGGCGCCGGCCGGTGCGCTCACCGGCGCGGAGTTCCAGCTCGACCTCTGGAATGCCGAACTCACCGGCAGGCTCACCACGTCGGCGGGCACGCTGACGCTGCGCGCTTTGGTCCCGCACGGCAGCGGGGCACTCCTCGTGTCCTCCGCGGTCGAAGGCCGACGCGAACCCGCCTTCTCCGTCACGGCCCGCGACGGGGAAGGCGGGCGGGCGGTGCTCGCCCAGCAGCGCACCGGTGGCCGCACGACGGTCGTCGCCTCGCTCCCCGGCGGTGACGCCCGGCGTGCCCTGGCCACGGACCCCGACCGGGCCGTCACACAGCACCGCTCCTGGTGGCACGACTACTACAGCCGCAGCCACCTCTCCGTACCGGACAAGACGCTGCAGCGCTTCTACTGGGCCCAGCTCTACGCCGCCGCCTCGCTCCTCGACCCCGGGGCGGAGCCCGTCCACAGCGCACCGATGCTGCTCAACCGGTCCGGTCACACCGACATCGGCGGGGTGGCGGCGGCCCTGGGCGGGCAGGGCTGGTCGCCCGACAAGGCGCCCCTCACCACGGCCTTCCCGGGCGTCGGATCGAAGGCCGGACCGTCGTGGAACCTGCTGCCCGCCTGGGGCGCCCCGGAGATCTGGGACGCGTACCGGCACACCGGGAACGAGCGGATCCTGCGTGACCTGCTCCACCCCCTGCTGCGGCGTGCCGTCGACTTCTATTCCGGTTTCCTCGTCGAAGGAGCCGGGGGAAGTCTCCACCTTCCCGCCACGCATTCGCCCGGCTACGCGGACGTCACCGACTCGACGCACGACCTGTCCCTGCTGCGGTGGGCCGTCACCACCCTCCTCGACTCCACGCGCCGCCTGCGGATCCACGAGCCCGGGCTGGCCCGTTGGCAGGAGATCGCCAGCCGACTGGTGGCCTATCACCAGGACGACAGTGGAGTGCGCATCGGCTCCGGCGTCCGGCTGTCCCGCTCGCACGCCGGAGCCGGGCACCTGCTGTGGATCCACCCCCTGTACGAGAAGAGCTGGAGCCGCCCGGGCGACCGTGACCTCATGCGTCGCAGCTTCGAGCACTGGGCGGGCATGCGCCAGGAGTGGGACGGGCGCTCCTACGCGGTGGGCGCGTCCCTGGCCGCGGCTGTGCGCACCGGGGACCAGGCGCTCTCGTTCCTCCACTGCCTGCTGGAGGGAGAGCCGGTGGGCAGGGGCGAACTGCTGTCCAACACGGCGTACTGGGACGGCTCCGCCACCGATCTCACGGTTCCGTCCGCCGCGGGGCAGGCCCTGCTCGATCTCCTCGTAGCCGGTGAGTCCGACGTGGTCGACGTCTTCCCGGCCCTCCCGGCCGACTGGCGCGACGCCTCGGTGGCCGGCCTGCGGGCACCCGGCGCGTTCGTCGTGGACGCGGCCCGGTCCCAGGGGCGCACCGACTGGGTCCGCGTACGGAGCGATGCCGCCCGGACTCTGACGCTCCGTCATGGCGTGGACGGGGCGGCCGACATCCGCATCGAGAAGGACGGACGAAGCCGCAGGGCCGATGTGAAGATCACCGGGCCCGGCAGCTGTGCCGTCCGCCTGGCGGCGGGAGAGAGCGTCACAGTCGTCCGACGCGGGACCGAGCCCGACTTCGTGGCCCATGAGGTGCCCGCGAACGGCAGCGGTCGCCGCTGGGGCGGGCCGGCCTGAGACCGGCGTCGGCACGAGGAGGAGCGCTCGGATGACCACACGGACCAAGGGGGGCCACGGGACGATGGCCACGCAGACACCGGCTGCCTTCGAGTTCGGCTACGGGACCAACGGATTCGCCAATCACCGGCTCGACGACGCCCTGCGCGTCATCGCCGATCTCGGATACACGGCCGTCGCCCTCACCCTCGACCACGCCCACCTCGACCCCTTCGCGCCCGACGCCCTCGCCCGGGCCGAGGACACGGCCCGCACCCTGTCCACGCTCGGTCTGCGCTGTGTGGTCGAGACGGGCGCCCGCTACCTGCTCGATCCGCTCCGCAAGCACCACCCCACCCTGGTGAGTGACGATCCGCAGGTCCGTGTCGACTTCCTGGCCCGCGCGGTACGCATCGCGGCCGAACTCGACGCCGACTGCGTCTCCTACTGGTCCGGAATCAGGCCGGCCCACGTGCCCCCCGGCACGGCATGGGCACGCATGAAAGCGGGCGTGTCCGCCGTTCTCGAAGAGGCCGATCGCCACGGCATGTCCCTGGGGCTCGAGCCTGAACCCGGCATGTTCGTCCAGCACCTCGACGAGGCCCTGACACTCCGCGACGAACTCGGCGCTCCCGATCTGTTCGGGATCACGCTGGACGTGGGGCACTGCGTCGCCGTCGAACCGGTCGACGCCGCGGCCTGCATCCGCAAGGCGGCCGGTCTGCTGGTGAACGTCCAGCTCGACGACATGCGCCCCGATGTGCATGAGCACCTCGAATTCGGCGAGGGCGAACTCGATCTCCCCGGGACCCTGCGCGCCTTGGACGACATCGGGTACCGAGGGGTGGCGGCCGTGGAGCTGCCCCGCCACAGCCATGCCGCGCCCGATGTCGCACGCCGTGCCTTCGGGGCGCTGTGGGCGGCACGGCGCGCTGCACAGCAGAGCGGGGGAGTTTTGCACAGCGTCGCTGACCAGGCCCTTTGATCGGGCGGGCCCATGGTGCAAGGCTGAGACCAGGGGGATCCCCCGAGAAGGGCCGAGCACCATGAAGCCCGATTCGAAGCCCGATACGAAGCCGACAGGGGTCCCGGGCACCGAGCCCGCCGGCTCCACGCCCCCTCCGGACGATGCCGAGGAGCTGACAGCGCAGCTGCAGGCCGCCCTGTCGACCTGTTCACGGCTGCTCGAGGATCTGGAAGCCGGGCTGATCGACCCCGATTCCTTCCGCGCCCAGGCGTTCCGCGCCGGTCTCGTCCTGTGCGGCGAAGAGGCGTGGATATGGGACTTCGCGAGCGGCTGGCACTGCTACGACGGCATCGGTCTGCGCCACGTGCCCCTGCCCGCCGAGAGCGGGCCTGCTGCCGGAGGCGAGGAGTTGTCATGAGCCACTGGCAGGCATTCGACGACCTCATGCAGATGGAAAAGGTGCAGGAGAAGATCAGGCTGTGGGAGCTTGAGCTGGATGCCAAACGAACGATCCTGGCGACGAAGGAGCGGGCCCTCACGGAGGGCGGCCCCCACGGTGCAGCCCCGGAGGAGACAAGGTTCTGGATCGAGCATCTCCGGGAGAGCATCGAGTCCGTCCAGCAGAGGATCGAAGAGGCGCGGGGAGTGCTGTCGCGGGGGCCGGAGGCATGCCGCTCGATGCTCCGGCAGCTCGAGGCCGGGAAAGACATGTTCCGCCAGACATGGAGAAACATGGTCGACAGCGCCGCTCCTCCCGGCCAGCAGGCCGCACCGGCACCTGGCGGCGCCGACGTGGCCCCCGACGTTCCGGTGGAACCTCCCGTCAAAGGGTTCGTACGGAAGCCCGGCGGAGGCGTGGGGCAGGACGTTCCCACAGGAGGTTTTCCCGCCCCGGAGGCCGCCGAGGTGCCCGGCGGCATCGGCGCGGCCCCCGAGCCTCCCCCGGCCGGCGGCGTCCCCGTGCCCCCCGAGCCGCCGCCGGTCGCGCCTCTGGCCGCGGGCGAAGAAGCGCTCGCGGGCGGTGACGCGGCCGCGGGCGCCGGAGCCGAACTCGTGGGCGCCTCGCGCCTCGGCAGGGTGCTCGTGGGTCTCGTGATCATCGCCGGTGTGGCGATAGGCGGTTACTGGGCCTACAACCACTTCACCTCGAAGCCGGCGCCGCCCCCGTCCGCCCCCACCGCCCCGCAACAGCCCGGCACCGAGCAGCAGCCGGCCGCTCCCGCGGCTCCGCCGTCGCTCAACATCAACGGGGACTACAACGGGACTGTGAACGGAGCGAATTGTGTGAAGCCCGAGTGCTACGTCACGGTGACGAAGGTGAGCGACCCGACCGGGCCCGGCGAGGACAATGCCGGGAAGATCACCATAAATTTCACCGCCGTGAACTGGACACCGGCGTTCACGGGCGTGGCCAGCACGATCAACGAGACGATCGGCCCGATGAACGCCTGGATCGAGGAGGACGGCACAATCCGGGAAACCGGCTACAACCCCGGGACCATAGTCACCGACACTACGCCCGGCAGCGGCGCCAAGACGTCCGCGATCTACGCGCTGAGCGGGAAGTTCACCGGCGGTACGAACGGTTCGCCGTCGTACAACATCACCATGCAGGTAGCCGGCAACAATTACCAGCTCACAGGCACGCGCACGGGCTGAGTGCCTCAGGCAGGCCGCAGGGAATCGAGCAGGGTGGCGCACCGGCCGAGCAGGCCGACCAGCGCCGCCCTTTCCTCGTCGGTGAACTCGGCGGCCAGCGCCCGCTCCACCCGCACCGCCTGCGAGTCGGCCGTCTCCAGGACGGCGCGGCCCTCGTCGGTGAGCCGGATCTCCAGGACGTTCTTGTGCCATTCGTGCGGCGTGCGCTCGATGAGGCCGCGCTCCAGGAGGTTCTTCAGCACCGTGTTCATCGTGGGCGGCGTCACTCCGCACGCCCGCGCCAGCGCGGCAGCCGAGATGCCGGGTCGCTCGGAGCTGTGCAGCAGGGCCGCGTACTGCGGGACCGTCAGGCCGGCCGGCTTCAGCGCCGCGTTCTTGGCACCGTTCAGGGCCTGCTCGGCGCGCTTGATGGAGGAACCGAGACGCTCGGACACGGGCATGGACGTCATCTCCGCATCGTAACGGCCGTATAGCAGGGAAGACCCCACCCAGCTGTTAGTGCCCATGCGTTGATTAGGGGCTTGATGGTCATTAGAGTTCTAATCTGAGTTCGCACTCATTCGATTGCCTGGGGGTACACCCGCAGGCACCGTGAAGGGGGAGGCACCCACCCATGATCCAAGCGACCGCCCGCCGCGTACTGGCCTCGGCCGCCCTGGCCCTGACGGCCGTCGTCGTACCGCCGGCCGCCACCGCGAGCGCCCGGCCCGCGGACACGTCACCGGCCGCGCACACCGCCGCCCGGCACGAGCCCAGCGCCCACGTCTCCACCGCGTACGACCTGCCCGGCGACCGCGCCTACCCGGAAGGCATCGCCGCCGACCCGCGCACCGGCGACATCTACGTCGGCTCGTACACGACCGGTGCCGTCTACAAGGCGACGCCCGGGCACCGTGCCGCCCGGGTCTTCCTGCCGTCCAGCACAGACGGGCGCACCACCGCGAACGGCCTGAAGGTCGACCGGGCCGGCCGGCTGTGGGTCATCGACTCGACCGCCGGCGTCACCGTCTACGACCTGCACACCCGCAAGCTCATCGCGCGCTTCGACGTGACGGGAAGCGCCAAGTCGTTCGTCAACGACCTGGCGATCGCCCGGGACGGCAGCGCCTATCTGACCGACAGCTACCGGAGTGTTCTCTACCGCGTCACCCCCGGGCAGCTGGCGCGGGCCGCCGCGCACGGCGGACGCGCCGAGCTGACCACGGCCTACGACCTGACCCCTGTGCTCTCCCCGGCCCCGGCCGGCCGCATCTCGCTCAACGGCATCGTGGCCGACCCCTCCGGCCGGTACCTGCTCACCGTCGACATGACCGCGGGCACCCTCTACCGCGTCGACCTGGCGTCGGGCGCGGTACGCCAAGTCGCCCTGCACGGCGGGGACGCATTGCACGGTGACGGTCTCGAAATGCGCGGCAACACCCTCTGGGTCGTCCACAACGTGACCAACACCGTCAGCCGGTGGAAGGTCGGCGACGACGGCGGGTCCGCCCGTATGGAGCGCAGCATCACCGACCCGGCGCTCCAGATCCCGACCACGGTGGTTCACAGCGGCGGCCGGATGCTCGTCGTCCGCTCCCAGTTCGACAAGGGCGGCCCGATGGGTGAGGGAACGCCGCAGCCGTTCACGGTGGCCGAGGTGGACGGCGTCTGAAGCAGGGGCGCCAGGGGTCGCCCTAGTCCGGCTGGAGGGACCGCCAGATCCGGTCCGGCAGGATGCGCGCGGCCTGGGCGAGGTCCATGTCGTACGTACTGGACAGCCAGCGGTGCGCGGTCTCGGCGATCGGGCCCATGACCAGCACCTCGATCAGCGGCGCGGACAGCGGCGCGATCTCGCCCGCCTCGATCCTCGGCCGCAGCCAGTCCGCGATCGCCGCCAGCTTGGCGGCCTTCGCGGCGCGGATGCGGTCGGAGTGAGCGGTGAGGTAGCCGGAGTAGGCGGAGCCGTGGAGGAACAGGGCTGCGTCCCGGTGCTCCTCGGTGAAGCGCAGATAGGCCCTGACGAGTGCGCGGATGCCGGTGCGGGCGGTCCGGGCGCGGGTCAGGGCGTCGATCATCTCGTCGAACAGCTGCTCAAGGCAGCGGGTGTACAGGGCCGCGGCGAGACCGTCGAAGTTGCCGAAGTGGTGGTAGAGGCTGCCGAGGCTGACACCGCTGGCGGAGGTGACCGCGTTGACCGTGAACCCCGACTGGCCGGACGTGGCGTACACCTCCAGCGCGGCGGTCAGGAGGCGGTCGACGGTGGCCTCACCGCGCAGCTGCTTGGGGGACATGGTCGGTTCCCATCGGTGTTCTGTTGGCTTGATCTGTTTGGCTTGTGAGTGATGCTGCCAGCAGTGACGGCCGCCCCTTGGTGCACCAAAAGTAAAAGCCTCTTCTAGAAAGCGATTCCACGGCAAATGTCCGGGCGGGTCCCCCGGGTACGCACCCGCACAGCTGTGCCCGCGGGTCACCCTTGCCTCGAGCGCGCTCGAAGGCGTTGGCTAGGTCGCCATGGAGTACACGCAGCTCGGACGCACCGGACTCAAGGTCAGCCGACTCGTCCTCGGCACGATGAACTTCGGTCCGCAGACCGATGAAGCCGACAGTCACACCATCATGGACGCCGCACTGGACGCGGGCCTGAACTTCTTCGACACCGCCAACGTCTACGGCTGGGGCGACGACAAGGGCCGCACCGAGGAGATCATCGGCAGCTGGCTGGGGAAGGGCGGCGGTCGGCGCGAGAAGGTCGTCATCGCGACGAAGGTGTTCGGCAACATGGGCCCGGACGGGGCCTTCTGGCCCAACCACGATCGCCTGTCCGCCGTGAACATCCGGCGCGCCGTCGAGGGCAGTCTGCGCCGGCTGGGCACCGACCACATCGACCTCTACCAGTTCCACCACGTCGACCGGGCCACTCCATGGGACGAGATCTGGCAGGCCATCGACGTCCTCGTCCAGCAGGGCAAGATCGTCTACGCGGGCTCCTCCAACCACGCCGGCTGGCACATCGCCCAGGCCAACGAGGCGGCGCGGCGGCGCGGCACGCTGGGCCTGGTGAGCGAGCAGTGCCTGTACAACCTGGCCGAGCGCCGCGCCGAGATGGAGGTCATCCCGGCTGCCCAGGCGTACGGGCTGGGCATCATCCCCTGGTCGCCGCTGCACGGCGGCCTGCTGGGTGGCGTCATCCGCAAGGAGAAGGAGGGCGGCAGCGCCCGCGCCGCAGCCGGCCGCTCGGCGGAGGCGCTGGCGAACAGCAAGGTGCGCGAGCAGATCCAGGCGTACGAGGACCTGCTGGACAAGCACGGCCTGGCCCCCGGCGAGGTGGCCCTGGCCTGGCTCCTGACCCGCCCCGGCATCACGGGCCCGATCGTCGGCCCGCGCACGCTCGATCAGCTCAAGTCCGCGCTGCGGGCGCTCGAACTGGAGCTGTCGCAGGAGCTGCTGACGCAACTGGACGAGATCTTCCCGGGGCCGGGGGAGTCGCCGGAGGCGTTCGCCTGGTAGTGGGAAAGACTCCGGACGCCGGGTCGATACTGCACGCCGCTGGTGCTAGCTTGATGCGCGTACGGCCGGGTGTCCCACCCGGTGCGACAGGTGACCCCCGCTGCGGAGCGGACACTCCGCAACGAGGGTCGGACCGAAAGAACGGCCTACCTGTCAGTCCTCACCATGTCGGAGGACTGGCAGGTCACCGGCCGATCAACCACCTCCCGAACTCGCGGATGACCGCGATAAGGCGTTCAAGAAGCGGCTTCTTCCGGTGACGCCCAGCCATGGGCGCCCCCTCTCCACGGTTGCACCCATGTCCGGTGGGTGCTCCGGAGGACGCCCATGCCGGGCGCCCTGGGACGAGCGTCCGGAAGGTGGTGTCCTCGTGAGAGGGGGCGCACGAGGTCTGCGCCGCGGATGACATTAGCGCCTGATCGAGGTGCCGCACACGCGACTTGGCCGGCTTCCCACTAACGTGCGTTGTCTCGGGGCATGTGACGGCGTGAGCCCGTAACTCGCGTGTGTTGTGCATCGGTTCACGTACGTGCTTGTGGGAGAGGTCGAGCTTGGCCCTCCGAACGTTTGGCGCCTCTCGGCGCTGCCGCAGAAGAACCGTCGCGAAGTTTGCCCGCCGGTCACATTCCTCCGCTGTGATCCGTCAGAGCAGTGACAGCAACGTGAAGCCGAAGGGAAGACGACGATGGAAGCACGTTCGATCACTGCGGAGGTACCGATGCGGCCGCGGATGTCCCAGGACCCTGTGGAGCTGGTCCCCGAGCTGGCGGAGGTGTCGGCGGCGCTGTTCAAGGCCACCGGCAACGGCTCGGTACCGCGGACCACGATCAGCCTGGTCCAGCTGCGCGCCGGCCAGATCGTCGGCAACACCTACCTGACCGTCCTGCACACGGGCTTCCTGCGCAAGGCCGGGGAGTCGGAGGAGCGGATCACTGCGGTGGCGTCCTGGCAGGACGCGCCGTACTTCACCGGCGCCGAGCGTGCCGCGCTGGCTCTGGTGGAGGCCGTGCTCCAGCCGTCCGCACACGGCGAGCGGGTGTCCGACGAGCTGTATGCCCAGGTGTCCGAGCACTACGACGACAAGGCGCTCGCCACCTTGATGATTGCCATTGGGCAGGTCAACTTCTTCATTTCCGTCGCCCTCATCGCCAAGCCGGTCCCCGGACGGTCGTTCACCGATCCGTGGGCGTGAGACCGGTCGTCCGAGGCCTGGGTGGGGGCCGCTCACAGGCCCCCACCCAGGGGCGGTCGGGCTATGTCCGCTGCCATCTGCGCTGGGCGGCCTCGAACCGGCGCTGTTCTGCGGCGGTGGGCGGCCGCAGATTCGAGGTGTAGGCCTGCCAGCTGTAGCTGTTGGGGTGCTCCAGCCGGACGAGCCCGTTCCCGATTTCGACCACGGCGCCGAGCCCGTTGGTGACGGTGTCCACGGCGACTGTGCCGATGTCGATGCGGGGGATCACTTCCCCCACCTGCTGTGCGAATTGACCGCGTGAACCTTGGCGCTGAGCCGCTCGGCATCGGTGGCGGGGCGCACGGCGTACGGTTCTGCTTCCCACTCCCGGCCGCCGGAGGGCGGGCGCAGCTGGAGGCGTGGGCCTACGTGGCCCATGACCTGGCCGACCTTGCCGAGGTGGGTGTCGACGACGAATGCGCCCGGGGCGGGGCTCGGTTGGGGCCGGCGGGGGATGAGGTTGATGCCGTGGGCCGATACCCAGACGTAGGGCTGGCCGGGGGTGGCGGGTCTGTCGTCGATGTATGGGGGGAACTTGGGGGAGGGGTGGGGGTCTGGCGCTGGTTGAGCGGGTGCGGTGGGGGGAATGAACAGCGCCTTCAACCGGTCGAGAAGTCGGCGGATAGGCTCTGGCATGTCATCAGCTCCTTCGAGGCTGGCGGCCATGCCCCCGGACCGGTCGCGCGGTCGCGGGGGTCTGCTGTGGGATCAGGCTAGGAAAGCGGTAGAGGCCTGTCTATAGCCAACTACCGCCTGAGGCCGCTATGTTCGACTGCGTGCGAATACATACACTCCTGAGTGTGATGGAATTTGACCCCACTCGTCCCAAGTGGACGCAGATCGCCGATGTCATCCGGCAGCGCATTGCGAGTGGCGACTACCCGCCGCATCACCTGATCTCCGAGGGGCGTCTGGAGCAGGAATTCGGTGTGGCGCGGGTGACGGTTCGCAAGGCGACCGCCGCGCTTCGCGAGGAGGGCCTGATCGTCACCACGCCCGGCATGGGCTCCTTCGTTGCCCGGCAGTAGAAGTGAGGCATGCCACTACAGTAGGAACGCGGCCGTGGAGCCCTCAACGAGCTTGCACCGACTTGCGTCGGATCAGTCGAGAGCGTCGATGGCTGCTGTGATCCGGGATCTCGCAGCCGATCCGTACACAGCGATGGCGGCCAGCGCATTGAACGTCGTGGTGTAATCACGGATCTCGCGCGGCTGGGTGACAGTCAGGTGCGCGGAGACCAGCTCGACGTTCACCTGAGTGTCGTCGTACATGGTGAACGACTCGACGGGCCAACCGGAGCCGCGTGGGGTGCCCATGGGGATGATCCCCAGGCTTACGGACGGCAAGGAAGCCACCGAGATCAAGTGCCCCAGCTGGCCGGCCATGACGTCCGTGTCCCCGATCACGGTGCGCAACACCCACTCCTCCACGAGCGCAGCGAAGCAGTGATCACCTGATCTCAGGATGCGTTGCCGTTCCATGCGGACCGCCACTGCCTCGGCAACATCATCAGCGCTCTGCCGGAGGCTTACGACGGTGTTCAGCACGGCTGTGGTGTACGCCGGGGTCTGGAACAACCCGGGGACCACCCACGACTGGTACATGCGAAAGCGGCGGGTGCGCTCGAACAGCGGCAGCACGGCCTCTTGTACGCGCTTCAGCCCGGCCTGTTCCACACGCCGCCATTCCACGTACATGCCGTCGATGTTGTGGGCGGTGGCGATGAGATCCGCTGTCTGATCTTGTGCACCGCAGTGCAGCGTCCAAACCCTGATGTCGGCATCAGAGGGCGTGGTGCGGCCGTGTTCGAGGCGCGAGCACTTCGACTCGTGCCATCCCGCCAGCGCGGCCAGCGCCCGAGCGGTCAAACCGGAGTCCTTCCGGATCTCGCGCAGGCGCTGACCCAGGGCTTGCTGGGCTTGCTGAACGCTGGACGACGAGGGCATGCGGCGATCAGGAGGGCCGGTACTCCTCGTGGGGCACTGCTCGTTCCCACACGGCTTCGAAAGCCGATGCGCAGAGTTTGGCCACTGCTGGTTCCGTGACGACCTCGTCGTCGATGAACTGGCCGTCCCCGCCGAAGTGATGGACCATCACCGTGGTGCCGTCGAGCAGCCAGAAGTCATTGCCGGGAAGAGCGAGTTCGGTGGCGCGGCGGCGGGGGAGCCAGCGGACCTGTTCACCCGCTGCGACGTTGCGGAACGTCACGTCGTATTCGAACTGTACGTAGTCGGAAACCGGTTCGCTGACGACGCGCGCTCGGCGCACCTCCACGCCACGGTTCGTGATCTGGTGCATGAGGCTCAGCCAAGGGTTCCACCACGAGTCCTGGTCGGACTGATCTGCCCGGTGCCCCTTCTGCCACGCTACGAACATCGGGTCGTCGCGCATGTAGCCGTCGCGCATCTCCAGGTGGAGGGCGGACCGTTCACACTGGCCCAGAAGTTCCTCAAGCGTCGGTGCTGCCACCGCTCACCTCCGGGAAGAACTGCATCATCCGTCGGGGGAACTCGATCACGGTTTCGTGGTCGGGGATGTCCATCTGCGACAACCGTTCTGTGTCCAGGACCCGCCACCCTTGGAGCACATAGTTGTCCGTCTGGTCGTCGTAGTACACAGTGGGCGACTTCCCGTCGGAGCTTTCGGGGTCCTTGCCCAGCTTGTGCAGCGCCATGTCGTGTCTCCTGTCGTGGAGTGACGTTCGCATGGACGAGCATGCGTTCCCTGCGTGAGCGGTTCCAGCAACTTGCACGAACTTCTATGCCCGGCTCTGTGGCTTGGCACTCCGACCAGGTTGCGGAGCAAATGCGCGCAAGTGCGGATCGCCGCTGGGGTTCGCTTCGCGATGCTGAAGGCCGACCACATCAGCGGTCATCCTTTGCCAGCCACACGACGATGGAGGCATCCAATGTCCAAGCACAGCAAGGACGACAACGGCGACGGCAACGACAAGGACATGCTCCCCGGCCAGCCGTGGCAGCCGACCGACGAACCGACCACGGACGGCTCTTCGCCCCAGGGCGACGGGCAGCACCGCAAGTGACGGCCGCCCCGGGCATGACCATGGACGGCCTGCGTCGGCTCCTCGCGGAGGATGGTCCGTTGGCCGACGAGTGGTTGCCGGCCTTCGACGCCGTACCCCGAACCGCCTTCCTCCCCGACCTCGTGTGGCAGCACGACATCGACACCGGAAGCGTGCTCGCCGTCGATCGCCGCGCCGACCCGGAAGGCTGGCAAGCAGCCGCCGACACGGACATGCCGCTCGTCACGCAGTGGGACGACGGGCGGCATCAAGGGCCCGAGCGCGGAAAGACGGCGACGATCTCCTCCTCCAAGCCGTCGCTGGTGTTCGCCATGCTCGACGACCTCGGGGTGGAGCCCGGGCACCGGATCCTCGAGGTCGGCACCGGGACCGGGTGGAACGCCGGGCTGCTCGCCCATCGCCTGGGCGCGGGCCATGTCGTGACCATGGACATCGACGAGGGCGCGGTGCGGGCGGCGCGCGAGCGCCTTGCGCGGCGGGGGCTGTCGGCCGAGGTCGTGCACGGGGATGGCTATGCCGGTCATCCCTCTGGAGCGCCGTACGACCGGCTCATTGCAACGTGCGGGCTGCGCACCCTGCCATTCGCGTGGGTGGAGCAGACACGACCGGGTGGCGTCATCGTGGCGCCATGGGGGAGCCACTTCTCGTCTACCGAGGCCACCGCCCGGCTGGTGGTCGCCGACGACGGGCGCAGTGCCCACGGCCCCTTCACGCAGCCGGTGACCTTCATGCGCCTGCGCGCCCAGCGTCTTGCCCCAGCCGAATACGGCGTCTACGTCACCGCGGAGAGCAGAGACGCGGCCCGCACGTCGTCCACGTCTCTCACCCGCGAGGAGGTGTTGGCGGGAACGTACGACGTAAACCGCTTCGTGCTCGGCCTGCGGGTGCCCGACTGCGTACACCTGGTCGACCGCGAACGCGACGGCAAGCGGCCGGTATGGCTTTACAGCCTGTCGGACCGATCCTGGGCATGCGTCGTCTACCAGGACGACAAGGCCGAGTTCACGGTCTACCAATCGGGCCCACGCAGCCTGTGGGGCGAGGTCGAAGCCGCGTACCAGTGGTGGGAAGGCTATGACCGGCCCGGCTTCGCACGGTTGGGACTAACCCTCGATCATGCCGGTCAGCGGGCTTGGCTGGACGAGCCCGGAAACCCGATCAGCCTGGCGAAGTAGCAGATCAAACGAGAACAAACCATGCGGGAGCGAATCCGGCCAATTACTGGAATACAAAAGACTCCCCTGGCCCAAGAAGGGCGATCTGCATACGCTCAGCCTTCTGGAAGAGTGTGCCCATGACCGCCGTATCCCTCAAGGGGGAACCTTGCAGACGAGACGCAATGCGCTGCGGGTTGCTCGGACAGCCATCGCTTCCTTGTCCCTGGCGCTCAGCGGATCATTCGCATACGGAGCCCCGGAGCCTCCCCAGCCACCCCCGGAGAAGCCGCAGCTCAATGCTGGTTCGCCGGAAAGCAGCGACATCGTCACCTGTCAATTGATCGCCCAGAAACCCAACTACAGTGGCGGCGTCGTCACCGGGGTGGGGGGAATCAACAACTGCGTCCCTGAAGTGCATCTGATGCACCGCTACGGCCGGGGAACTGCCCGAAACGGGTGGCTCCCCGGCACAATGTGGGCATGACGGATGACGAAGCAAGTATCGACGTCTGGAACTTATGCGGCTCGCTGGCCGAACTCGTCCTCGCGCCGGGACTTCGGTCCCCACGCGGAGAACAAGAGCAGTGCGACCGATTCCGTACCTGGAAAATCGATGCCGCGACAGGTCGGGAACTGGTGCGGACCATAGTGTCCCTCGCTCTGCATGTGGCAATCAGGGATCACATCGCAGTCCAGCCGCGTGAAGCGTCCGATGTCGCGGATGACCTGGCCATCAGGCAGTTGGCCGATGGGCTCAATTCACGTCCCCGCCACGAACTCTTCGCCGCCGTACCGCTGTCGCTTCTGGGAGAGCAGGACCGGACCCGTGTGGACGCCCTCCGCCTGATGGCCTACAGCGCTCCCTCGCTCGCCACCATCTCGCTCGAGCGCCTCGTGCAAGAGGCTCGCACAACTCTGCTCAGCGCCGCAGATGCGCTGCCGTCCCGTGAGCCGACGCTCGGCACGCTGCGGGCCCGCCGTTCGTAGGGCTCACCAGATACGCGACGGCGGCGCAGCGCCCACAAGCCCCTGTACCGTGCGGCGGCAAACCGCCTCGCGATCGCTCAGCCCCGCCCGTCGAACGCCGGCCCCAGCAGCACCTGAGCCCACCGGGCCGGCCTCACGCCGGGGCCGCTGACGCAGAACCACAGGGTGCAGGTGCCGTCCGGGCCCTGGAGGGCGGTGAACTCGCCGGCGCGGCCGTTCTTGGGGAGTTTCGGGCCGTGGTTCCGCTCGTTGACGAGGACCGCCTCGGGGGTGGTCGGCGTCGACGGGCCGAGAGGGGTGGTCGGGCGGGGGAGGAGCCATAGCTGTGCTCCCTTTGCCGACTCGAAGACGCCGCCGTTGTCGGTCCCCGGGCAGAAGCCCCAGACGCCGGGAGAGCCTTCCCCGCGGACGCCGATGGCCTCTGTGCTCTCCCCGCGGACGCCGGAGGCCAGGGTGCTCTTCCCCTCGACCCCGAAGTTGTTCTCGCTCTCTCCACGGACGCCACCGTCGTCGCCCTTTCCGCGGACTCCGACGCCCGTGGCCCGCCCGATCACGGCCGACGGATCCTCCGCTTCCCATGCGGTGTCCCGGACCGCGTCCTGTGAGTAGCCGAGCACGCCGGCCGAGCCGCGTCCGAAGACGCCGGGCGAGGCGGTGCTGCCCGCGCCCAGAACACCCGCCTGCACCTGCTGTTCCTGCGGCTTGTCGCGAGTCGCGCCGTGGACGTAGCCGACCACGCCGTTCGCTCCGGTCGCGACGAGGCCGTTGCCGGGCGGGAGGGTGCCGACGGCTCCGCCGGTGGGGAGGGCGACGGTGCCCGTCGCATGGATGGCGTCGACACCATCCGGCACGTCACGCAGGACCTTGTCGTTCTCGATCGCCACCCGCAGGACGTAGTCCTCGCCGTAGCCGCCGTCGTCCCCGCCCTTGGCGACCAGGATCGTCCGCTCCTGGCTCTCGTTGGTCCTGCCCACGACCATGTCGTCGCCGGCGTTGTCGGCTCCCGCGCCCATGGGGTACCTCCCTGAGATGGCAGTTGCATGACCCATCGGACTCAGGCCGTCAAAGCCCATTGCGCAGACGGGACTTGCCGTAGCCGACAGGGTGACACAGGCACGGGCGGCAGGAGGGTGACTTCACACATCGCTGAAGCAGCGGCGGGGCTTCGAACGCCGACGCATGGCGTCACGCGGCGTCACGTGACGCCACGTGGCGCGATCTGGCGTTATGCGGTGCCACCCGGCGCCATTTCATATCCCTGGGGGCGAATGAGTGCCCATGGTGCCACTCTGACTCAGGGGCGCTTCTTTTGCGTTTTCGCAGGTCACAGGCGCCGTCTGCGCCCTCCGCCCCCATGAGGTGTCACCCGGCCTTGCGTGTGGCGCCAACGTGGTGCCATGATGGCGTCATGGACCTCACCCCGTATGTCGACACTCTCCGCCGCGAACTCGCGGTGGCCGCCGAAGCCGGCGGGGACGATGCCCGTGAGCTGGCCGAGAGACTCACCGCTCCCCTGGAGTCGGCGACCCGGCTGACCATGCTCAACGTGCTCTCCGCCGCGATGGACGAGATCACCCGCGAACTCGCCCCCGGCTCGGTCGACGTACGGCTGCGCGGGCTGGACCCCGACTTCGTGGTGACACTGCCGCCCGCCGACAGCGCCGCCCCCACGGAGCCGGCCGCGCCCGCCGCACCACTCGCGGCCCCGGTTCCCGCCGAGGGCGACGAGGGCGGCACCGCCCGCGTCAACCTGCGTCTGCCGGCCCACCTCAAGGCCCGCGCCGAGGAGGCCGCGAGCCACGCGGGCCTGTCGGTCAACGCGTGGCTGGTACGGGCCGTGTCGGCCGCGGTCGACGGCGGCACGCAGCCGCGGCCGACGCGGTCCGCCGAGAAGACCCGGACCGTCGGACAGAGCATCACGGGCTGGGTGCGCTAGCCGCGCCCCCGCCCGCACCACTGCACCCGCACCACCACTTCACCCACACCACGTCCCACCAGGGGGGACGTCCTGAAGACCCAAGAGGACGGGACAGCCATGCCTTCTTTCGACACTCCCGAACCGATCTCGGTCACCGCGCACGTGGAGGCCGGTTCCATCCAGTTCGTCGCGAGCGACCGCCTCGACGCCCTCGTCGACGTGCAGCCCCGCGACCCGAAGAAGGATCTTGACGTGCGGGCGGCCGACCAGACCGAGGTCACGTACGTGAACGGCGTCCTGACCGTCAGGACGCCCAAGGCGCGCTACCTCGTCGGGCGCACCGGCGTCGTCGATGTGACGGTCGAACTGCCCACGGGCTCGCGCATCGACATGACCGGCGCCTGGGCCCAGGTGCTCGGCGAGGGCCGGCTCGGCGAGGTCCGTGTGAAGACCTCGTCCGGCGACGTCCGCCTCGACGCGACCGGCCCGCTGGACCTCAAGGCGTCGCACGGTTCGATCACCGTGGACCGCATCGAGGGCATGGCCGAGATCACCACCAGCACCGGCAGCCTGCGCGTCGGCCTCGTCGACGGCCCCGCCGTCCTGAAGAACTCGCACGGCACCACGACCGTCGACGCCGCGACCGGTGAGCTGCGGGTGAGCAACGCCAACGGCGACATCGAGATCCGGCGCGCCGAGGCCTCGGTCACCGCCACCACCGCCCACGGCACCGTGCGCGTGGGCGAAGTGGCCCGCGGAACCGTCACGTTGGAGACCTCTTACGGCGCCATCGACATCGGCATTCGCGAGGGCACGGCCGCCTGGCTCGACGCCGGCTCGGGCTCCGGTCAGGTGCGCAATGCGCTCACCGCCTCCGAGGCCCCGGAGAAGACCGAGGACATCGTCGAGGTCCGCGCCCGCACCCGGTACGGGAACATCGACATCCGCCGCGCCAAGGCCTGAGCGCCGCATCCTCAACCCGCCTCGTCCCGCATCCACTTCAGCCTTCGAACGGAGGGCTCCATGCCTTCGTCTGTCATGTCCACGTCCAGGTGGAATGGCGGTCCGCAGTCGCCCACCGCCATTTCCGCCATCGGTCTGCGCAAGTCGTACGGCGACAAGACCGTGCTCGACGGCATCGATCTGCACATCCCGGCCGGGTCGGTGTTCGCGCTGCTCGGCCCGAACGGCGCCGGCAAGACCACCACCGTGCAGATCCTGTCCACCCTCATCACCGCCGACGGCGGGCAGGCCCAGGTCGCGGGCCACGACCTCACCGCCGACCCGCAGGCCGTGCGTGCAGCGATCGGTGTCACCGGGCAGTTCTCCGCCGTCGACGGTCTGATCACCGGGGAGGAGAACATGCTCCTCATGGCGGACCTGCACCACCTGTCCAAGCGCGAGGGACGGCGGGTCACCGCCGAACTCCTCGAGCGCTTCGACCTGGTGGAGGCCGCGAAGAAGCCCGCCTCCACCTACTCCGGCGGTATGAAGCGCCGCCTGGACATCGCCATGACCCTCGTCGGCAACCCGCGGATCATCTTCCTCGACGAGCCGACCACCGGCCTCGACCCCCGCTCCCGCCACAACATGTGGCAGATCATCCGCGAACTCGTCTCCGGCGGCGTCACCGTCTTCCTCACCACCCAGTACCTGGAGGAAGCCGACGAACTCGCCGACCGCATCGCGGTGCTCAACGGCGGCAAGATCGCGGCCGAAGGGACCGCCGAGGAGCTGAAGCGGCTCATCCCCGGCGGACACATCCGGCTCCGCTTCACCGACCCGGCCGCGTACCGGTCCGCCGCCTCAGCGCTGCACGAGGTGACCCGGGACGACGAATCCCTCGCCCTGCAGATCCCCAGCGACGGCACCCAGCGCGAACTGCGCGCCATCCTCGACCGGCTGGACTCCGTCGGCATCGAGGCCGACGAACTCACCGTCCATACCCCCGACCTCGACGACGTGTTCTTCGCCCTGACCGGCAGCGCCGACATCCCCAACCAGTCCAAGGAGACCGTCCGATGAGCTCCCTCACCCTCGCCGTGCGCGACTCCTCCATCATGCTGCGCCGCAACCTCCTGCACGCCCGGCGCTACCCCTCCCTCACCCTGAACCTCCTGCTCACCCCGGTCATGCTGCTGTTGCTGTTCGTCTACATCTTCGGCAACGCGATGAGCGGCGGCGCGGGCCGCTCGGCCTACGTCACCTACCTCCTGCCCGGCATCCTGCTGATGACCATCGGCTCCACCGTGATCGGCACCGCGGTGTCCGTCTCCACCGACATGAGCGAGGGCATCATCGCCCGCTTCCGCACCATGGCCATCCACCGCGGCTCCATCCTCATCGGACACGTCATCGGCAGCGTCCTGCAGTCGGTCATGAGCGTGGTCCTCGTCGGCGCCGTCGGCGTGGCCATCGGCTTCCGCTCCACCGGTGCCGGCGTCCTGGAATGGCTCGCGGCGTTCGGGCTGATCGCCCTGTTCGCCCTGGCGCTCACCTGGATCGCGGTCGGCATGGGCCTGGTCAGCCCGAACGCCGAGGCCGCCAGCAACAACGCCATGCCGCTGATCCTCCTGCCGATGCTCTCCAGCGCCTTCGTCCCGCTGCACTCCATGCCCGGCTGGTTCCAGCCCATCGCCCAGTACCAGCCCTTCACCCCCGCCATCGAGACCCTGCGCGGACTCCTCCTCGGCACCGAGATCGGCAACAACTGGTGGATCACCATCGCCTGGTGCCTCGGCCTCACCGCACTCGGCTACCGCTGGTCGAAGGCACAGTTCAACCGCGACCCGAAGTAGGCGCCAGGTCATCGCCGCGCACACGGCGAGCAGGCATACGACGAAGGCCCTCACCACGGTGAGGGCCTTCGTCTACGGGTGCGCCGCCAGGGACTCGAACCCCGGACCCGCTGATTAAGAGTCAGCTGCTCTAACCAACTGAGCTAGCGGCGCGCGCTGCCCATATTACCTGGTCGGAGACGTGCCACTGCACACCGTGCGTGCTGCGCCGGACCGCGCCCGCCCTGGGGGCGGCCGAATGGCAGTCTTGTCCCATGCGCCCGTTCCTCCCCGCCCTCGGGATCGCCGCCGCCCTGGCCGTGCTGCCCCTCGCCGCGCCCGCCGCCGCCGACAGCCGCAGCAGCAGCGCCGGCAGCGGCACCCCCTCGGCCTTCACCATCGAAGACTCCCGCATCAAGGAGTCCAGCGGCCTCGCCGCCAGCCGGGCCCACCCCGGCATCTACTGGACGCACAACGACAGTGGCGACGGGCCGTACGCCTTCGCCGTCGACAGCCGCACCGGGCAGACGGTCGCCAGGGTGATCCTCGACGGGATCGACGCGCGCGACGTCGAGGCGATCTCGATCGGGCCCGACGGGAACATCTACCTCGGGGACACCGGGGACAACCTCGGCGGCACCTGGCCCGAGGTGTGGATCTACCGCTTCCCCGAGCCGAAGGAACTGAAGGGCGACATCCACGTCACCCCCGTCCGCTACACCGTCCGCTACGAGGACGGGCCGCGCGACGCCGAGTCGCTGATGGTCCACCCCAGGACGGGGCGCGTCTACATCGTCAGCAAGAAGCAGTCCGGGAAGGGCGCGCTCTACGAGGCGCCGGAGAAACTCTCCGCGTCCGGGATCAACACCTTCCGGCGCGTCGCCGACATCAACGTATGGGCCACGGACGGGGCCTTCTCCCCGGACGGCACGCGGCTGGTCGTCCGCGGCTACTTCGAGGCCCGCGAGTACCTGTGGCAGGACGGCCGGCCGGTGAAGGAGGTCGGCCGGCCGACCGTGCCGCTCCAGCGGCAGGGCGAGTCGGTCGCCTTCACGCCCGACGGGCGCACGCTCATGTACGGCTCCGAGGGCGCCCGCAGCCGCGTCACGCCCATCTCCCTGAGCGGTGATCTGCTGCCGGACAGCGCACCCAGGGAGAACAAGGGGGACGAGGGCGGCAAGGGGGAGAAGGCAGCGAAACACCCCTCGGCCGAGAAGAAGGGGAACGGCGGGCTCAATCCCGCGGTAGGGGCGGGCATCGCCGCCGTCTTCATCGTGCTGGGCATCGGCGTGGCCCGCTGGTTCCGGCGGGCCCGCCGATAGTGCCGAGCCGTCCGGTTACAAGCGTTCGATGATGTAGTCGATGCAGGTGGTGAGGGCTTCGATGTCGGTGGGGTCGATGGCGGGGAACATCGCGATGCGGAGCTGGTTGCGGCCGAGCTTGCGGTAGGGCTCGGTGTCGACGATGCCGTTGGCGCGCAGGACCTTGGCCACCGCCGCTGCGTCCACGTCATCGGTGAAGTCGATGGTGCCGATGACGGCCGAGCGCTGGGCCGGATCGGCCACGAACGGGGCGGCGTACTTCGACGCCTCCGCCCAGCCGTAGAGCGTCCGCGCCGAGGTGGCGGTGCGGCGGACGGCCCAGTCCAGGCCGCCCTGGTCGTTGATCCACTTCAGCTGCTGGTCGAGGAGGAAGAGGGTGGCCAGAGCGGGGGTGTTGTAGGTCTGGTTCTTCAGCGAGTTGTCGATCGCGGTCGGCAGGGAGAAGAACTCGGGGATGTGGCGGCCGCTCGCGTGAATGCGCGCGGCGCGCTCCAGCGCTGCGGGGGAGAAGAGGGCGAGCCACAGGCCCCCGTCGGCGGCGAAGGACTTCTGCGGGGCGAAGTAGTAGACGTCGCTCTCGGCGACGTCGACGGGCAGGCCGCCCGCGCCGGAGGTGGCATCGACCAGGACGAGTGCGCCGTCGTCGGCACCCGGTACGCGCTTCACGGGTGCGGCGACGCCGGTGGAGGTCTCGTTGTGGGTGAGGGCGTAGACGTCCACGCCTTCCTCGGCCTTCGGCTCGGGGTGGGTGCCGGGCTCGGAGGAGATGACGGTGGGCTCGGCCAGCCACGGCGCCAGCTTCGCGGCCTTGGCGAACTTCGAGGAGAACTCGCCGAAGGTGAGGTGCTGGGACCTGTTCTCGATCAGGCCGTGGGTGGCGATGTCCCAGAAGGCGGTGGAGCCGCCGTTGCCGAGGATGACCTCGTAGCCGTCGGGGAGGGAGAACAGCTGCCGGATGCCGTCGCGGACACTGCCGACGAGGTTCTTGACCGGCGGCTGGCGGTGGGAGGTGCCCAGCAGGGAGCTTCCGGTGGCGGCCAGGGCGTCGAGGGCGGCCGTGCGCACCTTGGACGGACCCGCACCGAAACGACCGTCGGCGGGCTTGATGTCAGCGGGGATCTGGATGTCAGCCACGGGCGCAGCCTAATCCGTGATCCCGCCCGTCGGGTCGTTCGGTCCACCCGATGAGACGATTCTGCCGGTTGCCGGGCGTCTCCCCGGGCATGGTGATCACATGGTCGATCACACGGCTGTTCACCCGGCTGATCACGGCGGTCTCCGGGCCGCGCTCCGCGCATCCGTGCGCGGCGACGTCGACTTCACCTCCTCCGCCCGCGCCCTGACCACCATGGACGCCTCGAACTACCGGCGCGTGCCGCTCGGCGTCGTCGCTCCCCGCGATGCCGACGACGTCGCCGCCGCGCTCGCCGTGTGCCGGGAGCACGGCGTTCCGGTGGTGCCGAGGGGCGGCGGGACGTCGATCGCCGGGCAGGCGACCGGCGAGGGCGTCGTGCTGGACTTCACACGGCACTTGAACACCGTCGTCCGCATCGACCCCGAGGCGCGCACCGCCGTCGTCCAGCCCGGGCTCGTCCTCGACGAACTGCGGGCGGCCGCTGCGCCGCACGGGCTGACCTTCGGGCCGGACCCGTCGACGCACGGGCGCTGCACCCTGGGCGGGATGATCGGCAACAACGCGTGCGGGGCGCACTCGGTGGCCTGGGGGACCACGGCCGACAACGTCGTCGGGCTGGACGTGCTGACGTACGGCGGCGAGCGCGCCCGGTTCGGCGCGGGACTCGAGGGGTTTGACGGAGCCGAAGGACTCGACGGGCTCGGCGGACTTCCGGCTCGCCTCTCCGACGGCGTACGGGCCCTCGTGGACGGCAACTTGGCCCTCCTGCGCACCGGCTTCCCCGTTCTCCCCCGCCGCATCTCCGGTTACGCCCTCGACGCCCTGCTGCCCGAGCGCGGCACCGACCTCGCGCGCGCCTTCACCGGCACCGAGGGCACCCTGGGGGTGCTCACCGAGGCGACCGTCCGGCTCGTGCCCCTGCCCGGCGCCCGGGCGCTGGTGGTGCTCGGGTACCCGGACGAGGGCGCCGCCGCCGACGCCGTGCCGCGGCTGCTCCCGTACGGGCCGCTGACCGTCGAGGGCATGGCCGCCGACCTGGTCGGGGACGCCGCCGGGCTGCCGAAGGGCGCGGCCTGGCTCTACGTCGAGGCCGGCGGCGCCACCCCCGCCGAGGCCGCGGCCCGGGCGGAGGAGATCCGCCGCGCGGCCGCCGCCGACGGCGCGAGCGGGCACGCGGTGCTGGCCGACCCGGTCGCCCAGCGCGCCCTCTGGCGGGTCCGGGAGGACGCGGCCGGCACCGCGACCCGGCTGCCCGACGGCGGGGAGGCCTGGCCGGGCTGGGAGGACTGCGCGGTTCCGCCGGAGCGTCTCGGGGCCTACCTGCGGGAATTCCGGGCGCTGCTGGGCCGCTACGGGCTGCGTGGCGCGCCGTTCGGGCACTTCGGCGAGGGCTGTGTGCACGTACGGCTGGACGTCGACCTGCTGACGGCGGACGGTGTGCGCCGCTACCGCGAGTTCTCCGGCGACATGGCCGACCTGGTCGTCGCGCACGGCGGATCGCTCTCGGGCGAGCACGGGGACGGCCAGGCGCGGGCGGAACTGCTGCCCCGGATGTACGGAACAGAGGTCGTACGCCTCTTCGAGCGCTTCAAGGACCTCTGGGACCCTGCGGGCGGGCTCAACCCGGGCATGGTCGTCCGCCCGTACCGGCTCGACCGGAACCTGCGCTTCGACGTCCTGCCGAGAGAGCCGGTGGACGTCGAATTCACCTATCCGGGTGACCACGGTGACTTCGGCACGGCGGTACGGCGCTGCGTGGGGGTGGCCAAGTGCCGCGAGACGGCGATCGGTTCGGGCGGCGTCATGTGCCCCTCGTACCGGGTGACCAGGGAGGAGCGGCACTCCACGCGCGGGCGGGCCCGGCTGCTGCACGAGATGCTGGCGGGCGAGGTCGTCACGGACGGGTGGCGCTCCGCGGAGGTGCGGGAGGCGCTGGACCTGTGCCTCGCGTGCAAGGGGTGCCGCAGCGACTGCCCGGTGGGGGTGGACATGGCCACCTACAAGGCGGAGTTCCTGCACCACCACTACGCGGGGCGGGTGCGCCCGGCGGCCCACTACACGATGGGGTGGCTGCCGGTGTGGCTGCGGGGGGTGGCGGCGGTGCGGGGCGCGGCCGCGGTGGTGAACGCGGCTGGGCGGCGGCCGCTGCTCGCCGCCGTGGCGAAGCGGATCGGGGGCATCGCCCCGGAGCGGGATATTCCGGAGCTGGCAGGGGAGCCGTTCACGCGCTGGTGGCGCGAGCGGGCCGCGGCCGGGGCTGTGCCGCGGAGCGGCCGCCCCGACGGCGTGGCCCCCGTCGGCAACCGCGCCGGTTCCGGGAGACGGGCGGGCGGGTGGGGGAAAACCCGCGCCGAAGGCGCGACGCACGTCGTCCTGTGGCCGGACACGTTCACCAATTACCTGACCCCGGGCGTGGGCCGGGCCGCAGTGACCGTCCTGGAGGATGCCGGGTTCCACGTATCCGTACCGTCAGAGCGGCAGCGGCCGTGCTGCGGCCTCACCTGGATCTCCACCGGCCAGCTCACCCGCGCCCGTGCCGTCGCCCGCCGCACCCTGGACGTCATGGCCCCCGCCCTCGCCGCCGGCCTTCCCGTCGTCGTCCTCGAACCGAGCTGTGCCGCCGCCCTCCGCAGCGATCTCCCGGAGCTGCTTCCGGACGATCCGCGCGCCGCCCGGCTCGCCTCGGCCGTACGGACCTTCGCGCAGGTCCTGGAGGAGCGCGCCCCCGGCTGGGTGCCGCCGCGCCTCGACCGGCCGGTCGTCGGGCAGACCCACTGCCACCAGCACGCGGTGCTCGGCGACGCGGCCGAGCGGCGGCTGCGCGAACGCATGGGGATGGACGGTGAGTTGAGCGGCGGATGCTGCGGCCTCGCCGGGAACTTCGGCTTCGAGCGCGGGCACCACGACGTCTCCGCCGCCTGCGCCGAGGAGCAGCTGCTGCCTTCCCTGAGGCGGGCGCCGGACGGGGCTGCGGTGCTGGCGGACGGCTTTTCCTGCCGTACACAGATCGGCCAACTCGCGGGTGTACAGGGGAAACACCTGGCCGAAATCGTCGCGGATGCCCTTTCGGACACCCCCCGGCCCTCCGGCCGAAAATGATGCAAGCACGGTTGCTTGTTTTCCGGGCCGCTGTCACCCTCCGGTGCCATGCCCGCTCCCGTGTTGAGAATCGGCAACGCCTCCGGCTTCTACGGCGACCGGTTCGACGCCCTGCGCGAGATGCTCACCGGCGGCCCCGTGGACGTCCTGACCGGTGACTACCTCGCCGAGCTGACCATGCTGATCCTCGGCCGGGACCGCCTCAAGGACCCCGGCAGCGGCTACGCCCGGACGTTCCTCGCCCAGCTGGAGGAGACGCTGGGGCTGGCCGTCGAGCTGGGCGTCAAGCTCGTCACCAACGCGGGCGGGCTCAACCCGGCCGGCCTCGCCGAGCGGATCGCCGGGCTGGCCGACCGCCTGGGCGTGCCCGCCCGCATCGGCTGGGTCACGGGCGACGACCTGCTGGCGGAGGGGGCCTGGGACAAGGGCGTGCTCACCGCCAACGCCTACCTCGGCGGCGCCGGGATCACGGAGTGCCTGCGGGCGGGCGCGGACATCGTGGTGACCGGCCGTGTCACCGACGCCGCCCTGGTCACCGGGCCCGCTGCCGCGCACTTCGGGTGGAGCGCCGAGGACCTGGACCCGCTGGCGGGCGCGGTCGTCGCCGGGCACGTCCTGGAGTGCGGGGCGCAGGCCACGGGCGGCAACTACGCCTTCTTCGGCGAGCACGACGTCCGGCACCCCGGCTTCCCCCTCGCCGAGATCCACGCGGACGGCTCGGCCGTCATCACCAAGCACCCCGGCACGGGCGGTGCGGTCACCGTCTCCACGGTCACGGCCCAGCTGCTGTACGAGACGGCGGGCGCCCGCTACCTCGGGCCGGACGTCACGGCCCGGCTGGACTCGGTGCGGCTGGCGCCCGACGGCCCGGACCGGGTACGGATCAGCGGGGTGCGCGGCGAGTCCCCGCCCGCCACGCTCAAGGTCGGGCTGACCCGGGCCGGGGGCTGGCGGCACGAGGTCGTCTTCGTGCTGACCGGTCTCGACATCGAGGCCAAGGCCCGGCTGGTGCGCGCCCAGCTGGACGGGGTGCTGGCCACGCACCGCCCGGCCGAGGTCCGGTGGACCCTCGCCCGTACGGACCGCGCCGACGCGCCCGTACAGGAGGAGGCGAGCGCGCTGCTGCGGCTGGTCGTGCGCGACCACGACCCCGAGGTGGGGCGGGCCGTCAACGCGGCCTGCGTGGAGCTGGCGCTGGCCAGCTACCCCGGCTTCCACGTCGTCCCGCCGCCGGGCAAGGGCACGCAGTACGGGATCTTCGAGGCGGCGTACGTGGACGCGGACGCCGTGCGGCACGCGGCGGTGCTGCCGGACGGGACGAGGGTGCCCGTGCTCCCGGCGCCCACCCGGGAGTCCGGGGCGCCCGCCCCCGCGGTACGGCCGCGGCTGCCCGAGCCGCTGCCCGCCGGGCCGGCCCGCAGCGCTCCGCTCGGGCTCGTCGCCGGGGCGCGCAGCGGGGACAAGGGCGGGAACGCCAACGTGGGGGTGTGGGTGCGCAGCGACGCCGCGTGGCGGTGGCTGGCGCACGCCCTGACCGTCGAAAGGTTTCGGCAGCTGCTGCCCGAGACGGTGGGCTACCGCGTGGAGCGTCATGTGCTGCCCAACCTGCGGGCCCTGAACTTCGTCGTCGAGGGGCTGCTCGGCGAGGGCGTGGCCTCCCGGGCCCGGTTCGACCCGCAGGCGAAGGCCCTCGGCGAGTGGCTCCGGGCCCGGTACCTGGAGATACCGGAGGTGCTGCTGTGACGGTCCTGGCGTCCGCGCTCGACACCTCCGGCCCCGAGTACGCCGCCGCCCGGGCCGCCATGCTCGACAAGCTCGCCGGGATCGGGGCCGAGCACGCCAAGGCCGTCGCGGGCGGCGGGGAGAAGTACACCGCCCGGCACCGGGCGCGCGGCAAGCTGCTCGCGCGGGAGCGCGTGGAGCTGCTGCTCGACCCGGACACACCGTTCCTGGAGCTGTCGCCGCTCGCCGGCTGGGGCAGCGACTACACGGTCGGGGCCTCCCTCGTGACCGGCATCGGGGTGGTGGCGGGCGTCGAGTGCGTGATCACCGCCAACGACCCGACCGTGCGGGGCGGTGCCAGCAATCCCTGGACGCTGAAGAAGGCGCTGCGCGCGAACGAGATCGCCTTCGCCAACCGCCTGCCCGTCGTCTCGCTCGTCGAGTCGGGCGGCGCGGACCTGCCGAGCCAGAAGGAGATCTTCATCCCCGGCGGCGCGCTCTTCCGGGACCTCACCCGGCTCTCGGCCGCCGGGATCCCCACGGTGGCGGTCGTCTTCGGCAATTCGACCGCGGGCGGCGCGTACGTCCCCGGCATGTCCGACCACGTGGTGATGGTCGGGGACCGGGCCAAGGTCTTCCTCGGCGGGCCGCCGCTGGTGAAGATGGCCACGGGGGAGGAGAGCGACGACGAGTCCCTCGGCGGGGCGGCCATGCACGCCCGGGTCTCCGGCCTCGCGGACCACTTCGCCGTGGACGAGCACGATGCGCTGCGGCAGGCGCGGCGCGTGGTGGCCCGGCTCAACTGGCGCAAGGCGCACCCCGATCCGGATCCGAACCGGTCCGACGCCCCTTTGCGTGACGCCCCCTTGTACGACGAGGACGAGCTGCTGGGCATCGTGCCCGGTGATCTGCGGATCCCCTTCGACCCCCGCGAGGTCGTGGCCCGGATCGTGGACGGCTCCGACTTCGACGAGTTCAAGCCGCTGTACGGGCCGAGCCTGGTGACCGGCTGGGCGCGGCTGCACGGCTACCCGGTGGGCATCCTCGCCAATGCGCAGGGGGTGCTCTTCAGTGCGGAGTCGCAGAAGGCCGCGCAGTTCATCCAGCTCGCCAACCAGCGGGACATCCCGCTGCTCTTCCTGCACAACACCACGGGCTACATGGTCGGCCGCGACTACGAACAGGGCGGCATCGTCAAGCACGGCGCGATGATGATCAACGCCGTCTCGAACTCCCGGGTGCCCCACCTGTCGGTCCTGATGGGCGCCTCGTACGGGGCCGGGCACTACGGGATGTGCGGGCGGGCGTACGACCCGCGCTTCCTCTTCGCCTGGCCGAGCGCCAAGTCGGCCGTCATGGGCCCGCAGCAGCTGGCCGGGGTGCTGTCGATCGTCGCCCGCGCGTCGGCGGCGGCGAAGGGGCAGCCGTACGACGAGGAGGCGGACGCCGGGCTGCGCGCAATGGTCGAGCAGCAGATCGAGTCGGAGTCGCTGCCGGTGTTCCTGTCCGGGCGGCTGTACGACGACGGGGTCATCGATCCGCGCGACACGCGGACCGTCCTCGGGGTGTGCCTGTCCGCGATCCACTCGGCGCCGGTGGAGGGGGCGCGGGGTGGCTTCGGCGTCTTCCGGATGTGAGGGTTCGAAGGGGATCGAGGGCTGATGATTTCGGCTGTGCTCGTCGCCAACCGCGGTGAGATCGCCTGCCGCGTCTTCCGCACCTGCCGCGAGCTGGGTATCGCGACGATCGCCGTGTACTCCGACGCGGACGCCGGCGCCCTGCACGTGCGGGAGGCCGACGTCGCGGTGCGGTTGCCGGGGACGGCGCCCCGGGACACGTACCTGCGCGGCGACCTGGTGGTGCGTGCGGCGCTGGCGGCGGGGGCGGACGCGGTGCATCCGGGGTACGGATTCCTCTCCGAGAACGCGGCGTTCGCGCGGGCGGTGGGGGAGGTGGGGCTGGTGTGGATCGGCCCGCCGGCCGGGGCGATCGAGGCGATGGCCTCCAAGACCCGGGCCAAGACGGTCATGGCGAAGGCCGGGGTGCCGCTGCCGCCGCCGCTGGACCCCGGCACGCTGACCGCCGGCGACCTGCCGGTCCTCGTCAAGGCGGCGGCGGGCGGGGGCGGCCGCGGCATGCGCGTCGTACGCGAACTCGGGGCGTTGGAAGCTGAGTTGACCGCGGCGCGGGCGGAAGCGGAGTCGGCCTTCGGGGACGGCGAGGTCTTCGTCGAGCCGTACCTGGAGGGCGGGCGCCATGTGGAGGTGCAGGTGCTCGCGGACGCGCACGGGACGGTGTGGGAGCTGGGGACGCGCGACTGCTCGCTCCAGCGCCGCCACCAGAAGGTGATCGAGGAGGCCCCGGCACCGGGCCTGTCGGACACGACGCGGGAGGCGCTGCGCACGGCGGCCGTCGCGGCGGCGCGGGCGATCGGGTACGTGGGGGCGGGCACGGTGGAGTTCCTGCTGGGGGCGGATGGGAGCGGCCCGTACTTCCTGGAGATGAACACGCGGCTGCAGGTGGAGCATCCGGTGACGGAGTGCGTGTACGGGCTGGATCTGGTGGCGCTCCAACTGCGCGTAGCCGAGGGCGACCGCCTGCCGCCGGCCCCTCCGGCGCCGCGGGGCCACGCGGTGGAGGCGCGCGTGTATGCGGAGGACCCGGGGCGGGGGTTCGCGGCGGGGGTGGGGGTGGTGCGGGCGTTGGGGATCGGGGAAGCCTCCCTCCGGCTCGACACCGGCTACGCCCCCGGCGACCCCGTCACCCCCCACTACGACCCCCTCCTCGCCAAGGTCATCGCCTGGGCCCCCACCCGCCCCGAAGCCATCCGCAAGCTCGCCCACGCCCTCCAGCACGCCCGCATCCACGGCCCCGTCACCAACCGCGACCTCCTCGTCCGCACCCTCCGCCACCCGGCCTTCACCGAGGGCCGCCCCGACACCGGCTTCTACGACCGCCACCTGCCCGAACTGACCGCCTCCCGCGACCCCGACGGCGCCCGCCTCGCGGCCCTCGCCGCCGCCGTCGCCGACGCACAGGGGCGATCGCGCTTCGGCGGCGCCTGGCGCAACATCCCCTCCCAACCGCAGATCAAGTGCTACCGCTCCGAGCCCGACGGAGCCGAGTACGAGATCCGCTACCACCTCACCCGGGACGGGACAACGGCCGAGGACTTCCCCGGCGTCCGGGTCCTGGCGGCCACCCGCACCGGGGTGACCCTGGAGGCCGACGGCCTTCGCTACGCCGTCGAGGTGACGGCGTACAGAGGCGAGGCCCGCGTCCACGTCGACACCCCGCACGCAGGCTCGTACACCCTCACCCCCCTCCCCCGCTTCCCCGCCCCCACCCCCCGCACGGAGCCCGGCTCCCTCCTCGCCCCCATGCCCGGCACCGTCGTGCGGATCGCGGACGGAGTCGCCGCGGGCAGCCCCGTACGGGCGGGACAGCCGTTGCTGTGGCTGGAGGCGATGAAGATGGAGCACCGCGTCGTGGCACCGGCCACCGGCACGCTCGCCGCCCTCCATGCGGCCCCCGGCCGGCAGGTGGACATGGGGGAACTGCTCGCTGTGGTCACCGAGACCGAGGAGGAGCACTCATGAACGACAACAACGGCAGCAACAACAGCGGCAGCCCGCTCATCGAGTCACCGGAGCACCGCTCCCTCCGGACCGCCGTCGCCGCCCTCGGCGCCCGTTACGGCCGCGCCTACTTCGCCGAGGCCGTACGCGAAGGCAAGCACACCGACGAACTGTGGGCCGAGGCCGGAAAGCTCGGCTACCTCGGGGTCAACCTCCCGGAGGAGTACGGCGGAGGCGGCGCAGGGATAGCGGAACTGGCCATCGTCCTGGAGGAGTTGGCTGCAGCCGGATGCCCGCTGCTCCTGCTGGTCGTCTCGCCTGCCATCTGCGGCACCGTGATCGCCCGCTACGGCACGGACGAGCAGCGGCGCACCTGGCTGCCCGGCCTCGCCGCGGGCACGCTGAAGATGGCGTTCGGGATCACCGAGCCGGATGCCGGCTCCAACTCCCACCGGATCGCCACCACGGCCCGCCGCGACGGCGACGGCGGCGACTGGCTGCTCACCGGCCGCAAGGTCTTCATCTCCGGCGTGGACACCGCCGACGCGGCGCTCGTCGTCGGGCGCACCGAGGACGCCCGCACGGGCAGGCTCAAGCCCTGTCTCTTCGTCGTCGGGCGGGACGCGCCGGGGTTCTCGTACCGCCGGATCCCCATGGAAGTGTCCGCTCCGGAGAAGCAGTTCGAGCTGGTCATGGACGACGTCCGGCTGCCGGGCTCCGCGCTCGTGGGGGACGAGGACGCCGGGCTGGCGCAGCTCTTCGCGGGGCTGAATCCGGAGCGCATCATGACGGCCGCGTTCGCGATCGGGATGAGCCGCTACGCGCTGGGGCGGGCCGTCGAATACGCCCGTACCCGCCGGGTGTGGGACGAGCCGATCGGCGCGCACCAGGCCGTCGCGCACCCGCTCGCGCGCTCGCACATCGAGATCGAGCTGGCCCGGCTGATGACGTACAAGGCCGCGCACCTCTACGACGCGGGCGACGACACCGGGGCGGGCGAGGCGGCCAACATGGCGAAGTACGCGGCGGGCGAGGCGGCGGTACGGGCCGTCGACCACGCGGTCCACACCCTGGGCGGCAACGGGCTCACCACGGAGTACGGGCTCGCCTCGCTCCTCGCGGCGGCGCGGGTGACGCGAGTGGCGCCGGTGAGCCGGGAGATGATCCTCAACTATGTGTCCCACCGAACGCTGGGCCTGCCCAAGTCCTACTGACCCGTCCGAACTGCCGGCCTACTGAGAGAAGGTGACGTCCGGATGCGCGGCGGCGTTCCCGGAGTGGCGGAGCCCCGCATGGCCGCGTCGGCCGTCCCGAAGCAGGACCGCAGCCGCGCCACGCGGCAGCGGCTGCTGGAGGCCGCCATCGCGTGCCTCGCGGAGTACGGCTGGGCGGGGTCCACGGTGTCGGTGGTCGCCGCGCGGGCGGGGGTGTCCCGGGGTGCGGCCCAGCACCACTTCCGCACGCGCGAGGACCTGTTCACGGCGGCCGTGGAGTACGTGGCCGAGGAGCGCTCGGCGGCGCTGCGGGCCCTGGTGGAGGCCGCCTCCCCGATCGTGGGGCCCGCGCGCCGGTACGTCGTGGTGACCGAGCTGGTCGAGCTGTACACCGGGCCGCTGTTCCGGGCGGCGCTGCAGCTGTGGGTGGCGGCGTCGAACGACCACACGCGGCTCGGTCCGCGCGTGGCGGACCTGGAGGCCCGGATCGGCCGGGAGACGCACCGGATGGCGGTGGAGCTGCTGGGCGCGGACGAGGCGGTGCCGAGCGTGCGGGAGACCGTCCAGGGGCTGCTCGACATGGCGCGCGGGCTGGGGCTCGCGACGCTGCTGACGGACGACAGTGCGCGGCGCAGGCGCGTGGTCATGCAGTGGCTGCGGATCCTGGAGGGGGTTCTGGACGGCTGACCGCGGCCGTCCCGACCGCGGCCGTCCCGAAGCCCGCGATCAGCGCCTCGACGGCGAAGTGGAACCGTTCCGCGTCGTCCGTGCCCGCGCCGCTGCCTGCGGCCTCCACGACGAGCGGGTAGCGCTCGGAGTCCAGCTCGACGAGCCAGTCCGCCGTGCCGGGGGAGTGCTCGGGGTGGGCGGCGGCCTCGGTGGTGGTGTGGCTGAGGACGAAGAGGGACAGGGAGTTGAGGGCGTGGACCGCGGGGGCCAGCGCGAAGCCCGCCGCGGTCAGGGCGCGCAGGCCGCGCTCGACGGTGTCGAGCGTCGCAGGAGTCGTGGCGAGCCGGCCCGTCAGCAGGGGGAGGACCCCCGGGTGCCGGAGCAGGGTGGCGCGCAGGGAATCGGCGTACGTACGCAGGACGGTCTGCCAGTCCGCTCCCTCGCCTCCCTCGCCTGCCTTGCCTCCTTCGCTTCCTTCGCTTCCTTCGCCTCCTTCTCCGGTGGTTCCGGTCGGGGGCAGGGCCTCCGCGAAGACGCGCTCCACCAGGCCGTCCAGCAGGGCTTCCTTGTTGGGCACGTGGTGGTAGAGGGTCATCGCCTCCACGCCCAGCTCGGCGCCCAGGCGGCGCATCGTCAGGGCGGTGCGCCCTTCACGGTCGACCAGTTCGAGGGCGGCATCCAGGATGCGTTCCCTGGTCAGTCCTGCGCGTTCGCCGCGTGTGCGTTTGCCCGCAACCATTCGGTCCTCAGCTCGCTCGGCCCCCGTTGACATTCTTACAACGTAAGTGCATCGTAGTCCTCGACGGACTCTTACGAAGTAAGAATGGGGCGGGACAAGTCATGACCAGCAGCAGCACCGAGGCCAACAAGCAGGTCGTCGCGGACTTCTTCCAGGCGATCAACGAGCGCCGGATGGAGGACTTCCCGCTCTACATGGCGGCGGACGTCATCGACCACAACAAGATCATCCACGGCGAGGAGGACGAGCCGGGCGCGGCCTTCGACGGCTTCCGTCAGCAGCTCGAAGCCTTCGGTGAGGGCGGGATGATGCCGCAGGAGCTGATCGCCGAGGGCGACACCGTGGTGACCCGGCTGATCGTCACCGGCACCCACACCGGCACGCACCCCCGGATGCCGGAGCCGACGAACCGCTCCTGCGAGGTGGAGCAGATGTGGTGGTTCACGATGCGCGACGGCAAGATCGCCGAGATACGCGCCGTGAGCGACCGCCTGGGCATGTTCCTGCAGCTGGGCTGGGACTGGCCGACGGTCGACTAAATGCGAGCCGTGCCGGGGGAGGGAGACGGCTGCCGCGCCCCGACGGGGGTGGGGCGCGGCAACGGCGGTGGCGGGCGTCAGCCCTTGATGTCCGCGTAGCCCTCCACGTTGCGGGGGTCGCGCGGGCCCGGGCCGATGTAGCGGGCCGAGGGCCGGACCAGGCGGCCCGTGCGCTTCTGCTCGAGGATGTGCGCACTCCAGCCCGCCGTGCGGGCGCAGGTGAACATCGACGTGAACATGTGCGCCGGGACCTCGGCGAAGTCGAGGACGATGGCCGCCCAGAACTCCACGTTCGTGGCCAGGACGCGGTCCGGGCGGCGGTTGTGCAGCTCTTCCAGGGCCGCCTTCTCCAGGGCCTCGGCGACCTCGAAGCGCGGAGCGCCCAGTTCCTTGGCCGTGCGGCGCAGGACGCGGGCGCGCGGGTCCTCGGCGCGGTAGACGCGGTGGCCGAAGCCCATGAGGCGCTCACCGCGGTCGAGGGACTGCTTGACGTAGGTCTTGGCGTCCCCCGTGCGCTCGATCTCCTCGATCATGCCGAGGACACGGGAGGGCGCGCCGCCGTGCAGCGGGCCGGACATGGCGCCGACCGCGCCGGACAGCGCGGCGGCCACGTCCGCGCCGGTGGAGGCGATGACGCGCGCGGTGAACGTGGAGGCGTTCATGCCGTGTTCGGCGGCCGAGGTCCAGTAGGCGTCGACGGCCTTGACGTGCTTGGGGTCGGGCTCGCCCCGCCAGCGCTTCATAAAGCGCTCGACGACGGTGTCCGCCTTGTCGATCTCGCGCTGCGGGACCATCGGCAGCCCCTGGCCGCGGGCCGACTGGGCCACGTACGACAGCGCCATGACCGCCGCCCGGGCGAGGTTGTCCCGGGCCGTGGCCTCGTCGATGTCGAGCAGGGGCTTCAGGCCCCAGACGGGGGCGAGCATTGCCAGCGCCGACTGCACGTCGACCCGGATGTCACCCGAGTGGACCGGGATGGGGAAGGGCTCGGCGGGCGGCAGGCCGGGGTTGAACGCGCCGTCGACCAGCAGGCCCCACACGTTCCCGAAGGACACATGGCCCACCAAGTCCTCGATGTCCACGCCTCGGTAGCGGAGCGAACCGCCTTCCTTGTCGGGTTCGGCGATCTCCGTTTCGAACGCGACGACTCCCTCGAGTCCGGGTACGAAGTCGGACATCAGGCGGCTCCTCATGATGTGTTCGACAAGCGGCTGCCGACGGCCGGGCCGGGGTGTCCGGCTCGCCCGGCTGAAGGCTCATGGCTGGTGGCTGTGCTGCTGTGGCGCCGGTGCGGCTCCGCGGCCACGGGTGCGGCTCGCGGTCCGATCCGGTCAACCCGGTCATGCCCCGTGCGGCTGTACTTCACCCGGTGCGTCACCCGGCTTCCGCAGGAGGCCGGTTCCGCCCGCCCGGGGCCGGACACGATAGCGGTGAAGGGGCGGTGCCACAGCTATCCACTTCGTGATTTTGGTGGGTTCGCCTCGTGCGGGGGAAGGTGATGTCCGGCACACGCGCTTTTCGGCGGCGAAAGGGTTACGTGCGGCCTCCGCAGGGGAAAGGCATTCGGCCGCGCTTCTCCCCGGCCGCCCGCTCCTGCAAGATGTGGCCGTGTCCCACTCCGACGAGCTCGCCTACGAGCACCACCACGACCCCGCCGCCATGCGCGCCCACTACAGGTCCGCGGGCATCGCCGAGACGGACCTGGCGGAAGGCCCCTACGAGCAGTTCGGGCGCTGGTTCGCGGATGCGGTCGCGGGCGACCTGCTCGAACCCAACGCCATGGTCCTCTCCACCGCGGACGCCGCCGGAAGGCCCAGTTCCAGGTCCGTTCTGATGAAGGGATACGACAAACGGGGTTTCGTTTTCTACACCAACTACGGCTCCCGCAAAGCCCGGGAAATCGCGGAGAACCCCCGGGTCTCCCTGCTCTTCCCCTGGTATCAGCTCGCCCGCCAGGTGGTCGTCTCCGGCACCGTCGAACGGGTGTCCGCGGAGGAGACGGCCGCCTACTTCCGCTCCCGGCCGCGTGGTTCGCAGATCGGCGCCTGGGCGAGCGAACAGTCCACCGTGGTGGCCTCGCGGGCCGAACTGGACGCCGCGTACCGGCGGGTGGCGGAGCGCCATCCGGAGGGCGAGCCCGTGCCGGTCCCGCCGCAGTGGGGCGGCTTCCGGGTGCGGGCGGAGACGGTGGAGTTCTGGCAGGGCCGGGAGAACCGGCTGCACGACCGGCTGCGATACGTACGGACCGGCGAGGCCGAGCGCGGCGAGGGCGGCGCGTGGCGCGTGGAGCGCCTCTGCCCCTGAGCCGGCGGCTCGGGGCCGTCCGATGGACGGCCCCGAACGCAGACGATCCGTGGGCTGTTACCGCGGCACCGCCCCGTGGCGGTGCCGCGGTGCCGAGCGGACGACTCGGCGGCCCACGGATCGGGTGACTGCCTGGGATTGGCCGGCCCAACCGCCGGCGCTGCGTTCTACGCGACGACGGGCGCTAGCCCGCAGTCACCTCACGCGTCCGGAAAGAAATCATGTCCCGAACCACCTCCCTTCTCGTGTGCTCCACACCCTAGGAACGGCGCCGCGCCACCGGCAACCGAATTTCCATGGGCATCGATTTCGGCGAAGACGGTGTGGTGTCCGCCGGTGTCGAGTTGAATGCCGGTCGTGCAGGACATGCAGACGCGGCCGGCAGGGGGTACCTCGTGACCGCACCACACCAGTCCGGCGCGGCCCGCCACGGCGCGGCCCCGGACAGCGACGACCACGACCTGCTGGCGGCCCTCCTCGACGGGATGGACGCCGCACTGTGCGCCTTCGACGCGGACGGCACGGTCACGCACTGGAACCGCGAGGCCGAGCGGATACTCGGCTGGTCCGCGCAGGAGGCCGTGGGCCGGCACGGTCTCGCGGGCTGGGCGGCGCGCGAGGCGGACGCCCGGGAGGTCACCGCGCGGCTGCTGGGCGCGATGCAGGCGCAGGGCCGCCAGGTGGACGAGTTCGCGCTGCTCACCAAGGACGGCAGCCGGGTGCTGGTCCGCATCCAGTCCTCCGCCGTGCCGGGCGCGGACGGCACGCCGGCGGGCGTGTACTGCGCGTTCAGCGAGGTGCACACGCAGATCGACCTGGAGCGGTCCGTCGCGCTGAGCGAGGCGCTGTTCGGCGAGGCCTCGGCGTGGGGGGTGGTGCTGGTCGACGCCGACCTGCGCCCCGCGCTCGCCAACGCCCATGCCGCGCGCGCCCTGCGGACGAGCCGCAGCGCCCTGCTCGGGCGGCCCCTCGGCGACCTGCTGGAGCAGGGCGTGGAGGAGCTGGAGAGCGCGATCCAGCACGTCCTCGCCTCCGGCAGCCCACCCGCGCCCATGGAGCTGTGGGTGACCGTGCGCGATCTGCGCGGCGGCAGCGCCGTGGTCCCCGAGCGCCGCTGCTGGCGGAGCGGCTTCCTGCGGCTGTCCAGCCCGCTGGTGGAGGAGCCCGTGCCGCTGGGGGTGGCCTGGCTCTTCCTGGACATCACCAAGACGCGGCTGGCCGAACAGGAGAGCGCGAAGCTGCGGTTCCGCGGCAGCCAGCTGCACCGTGCGGGGCGGGCGGTCGCCGAGTGCGAGGACCCCATGGAGGCGGCGGTCCTCTACATGGACTTCGCCCTCGCGGGCTTCGCCGACCACGCCCTGATCGACCTGGTCGCGGACCCGGAGCCCGTCGCCGACGGCCCGGTCCGGCTGGTCCGGGCCGCCACGACGCCCGCCGGGGCGGCCGGCCCGGGCCCGCTCCCGCTGGGCAGCGGCCTCCCCGTGCCGTACATGGAGGGCCACCCCGCGCTGCAGGCGGTGGAGCGCTGCGGCTCGGTGCGGGCGGCCGCGGACCGCACGGAGGGCTGGGCGGCGGAGCGCAGATGGCCGGACGGCACGCGGCACGGCCTCTCCACGGCCCTCCGCAGCAGGGGCCGCACGGTCGGCTGCCTGACCTTCCTCAGGGGCCCGTCGAGACGCCCGTTCGACAGGGCGGACGCGGTGTACGCGGAGGACATCGCCTCACGGGTGGCGGCAGCGATCGATCTGGCGGGCAATGTCAGCCCCTCCGGCGTTTGAGGAGCGGGGGTCCGGGGGCGGAGCCCCCGGTTACGGGAAGGGGCGGGGTAGGGGAAAAGAACCTCCGGTGTCCGCCACCCCCTAGTGCCGGAAGAAGATCCGATCCCCGTACTCCTCCAGCACCCGCCCGTTCCACTCGTGCCCCCCGTCCACGTTCCCCGACCGCAGCATCGGCGGCTCGACCCCCCGCCCCGCCAGCTCCCCGGCCGCGGACGCCACCACCGCCTGCAGCACCGCGCTCGTGACCACCGTCGACGCCGGGCCGAAGGGGGCCGCGACCCCCTCGGCGGAGAGTTCCGCGTCCCCGACGCCGATCTTGGTGTCGATGACGATGTCGCAGTGGTCCTTGAGGAACGTCCCGGACACGTGCCGGGACTTCGTCTCCTCGGCGTAGGCGACGGACGTCACGCCGATGACCTTGAGGCCGAGCGCCCGGGCGTTCATGGCCATCTCCACGGGCAGTGAGTTCCGCCCGGAGAGCGAGACGACGATCAGCACGTCCCCGGCCTGCACGGGGCTGGTGTCGAGGACGGCCCCGGCGAGCCCGTCCACGCGCTCCAGCGCGCTGCCCAGCGTGGCGGGCATGACGTCGACGCCGATGACGCCCGGCACCACGAGCAGGTTCATCAGGGCGAGCCCGCCGGCGCGGTAGACGATGTCCTGCGCGGGCAGCGAGGAGTGTCCGGCGCCGAAGACGAAGAGCCGGCCGCCGTCCGCCACGGCGTCGGCCAGCGCGACACCGGCTTCGGCGACGGCCTCGGCCTCCTCGTCGCGGACCCGCCGGAGGAGCCCGATCGCGGCGTCGAAGAACTGCCCGGCCAGCTCGTTCTCGCTCATCGCTGCGGCTCTCCTCGGCTCGGTCCGGGTCGGTGCGCGCGCCCGCCGGCGCGCTCTCGTGGCGCGGATCACGTTGCGGTCTGCACCCTGGCGCTGTCAATACGAAGGGGCAGGCGGAGCCGTACGCGGCCCTCTTGTCATTGCCATGCGTCAGAATTGGGTGCAGGGCCACAGCGCACGACTTACCGAGGGGCACCGCATGTCCGGATTGATCGACACCACGGAGATGTACCTCCGCACCATCCTGGAGCTGGAGGAGGAAGGTGTGGTCCCCATGCGTGCCCGCATCGCCGAACGGCTCGACCAGAGCGGTCCGACGGTGAGCCAGACGGTGGCCCGCATGGAGCGCGACGGCCTGGTCACGGTGGCCGGCGACCGTCACCTGGAGCTGACGGAGGAGGGCCGGCAGCTGGCCACCCGCGTGATGCGCAAGCACCGGCTCGCCGAGTGCCTGCTCGTCGACGTGATCGGCCTGGAGTGGGAGCAGGTGCACGCCGAGGCGTGCCGCTGGGAGCACGTGATGAGCGAGGCCGTGGAGCGCCGCGTGCTGGAGTTGCTGCGCCACCCCACGGAGTCGCCCTACGGCAATCCCATCCCGGGCCTGGAGGAGCTGGGCGAGAAGGCCGAGGCGGATGCTTTCCTCAACGAGGGCATGGTCAGCCTGATGGACCTGGAGCCCGGCACCGAGGGCAAGACGGTGGTCGTACGCCGCATCGGCGAGCCGATCCAGACGGATGCCCAGCTCATGTACACGCTGCGCCGGGCCGGGGTCCAGCCCGGTGCGGTGGTCAGCGTGACCGAGTCGCCCGGTGGGGTGATGGTGGGCAGCAGTGGCGAGGCCGCCGAGCTGGCCGCCGAGATCGCCTCCCACGTGTTCGTCGCCAAGCGCTGACCGGCCTCGACACCGGCCGCCGGCCCGGCCGCGCCGGGTACGTATACCGCGTTACGTAAACCTGCCGAGCCCCGGCGGAAACGGCGCGCCCGAGGTCCCGGCATGCCACCCTGGCGCTGGACGCCGAAACGCATATGCGCGCGCCGCCGACTGGGGGAGGGGGCTTCGGGATGAGGGCAGCGGGCCGCACGACCGCCGCCTGCCGCGGGCGCCACGCCCGCGGGCACCACGCCCACCACGTCAAAGGGCCCCGGCGCCCTCGCGGGCGGCCGGGGCCCCACCTCCCCGTTTTCCCCCGTGGCGACCCGGAGCCCCGAGCTCCCAGGGTGCGCCTCGCGGACCTTCTTCCCCGAGCGGTCCGCGCCCAGGTCGATTTCTCCCCTTGGTGCAGACGGTCAATCCTGCTGCCCGGTCACTCGAACGAGGGGTGTTGCGCGCGAGAACGGTTCATTCGAATGGAAGTTCCATAGGGTGGAGCTGCTCGGGGGAGACGTAGGGGGTGCCAGGGCTCATGGTGCGGCGTATCGAGGTGGCCGGAAGCGGCGGAGTGCGGCTCGCCGCCTGGGAGTTCGGCGAGCCGCCCAAGGCGCGCGGCGGCGGCCGCTGTGCCGGGCGGGCCGCCGGGCCGGGCCGGGGCGGGGTGCTGCTGCTCCACGGCCTGCTGGGCCGCGCGGCCCACTGGGCGGAGACCGCCCGCTGGCTCTCCCGGCGCTATCGCACGGTGGCCCTCGATCAGCGCGGGCACGGCCGCAGTGACAAGCCCGTCAGCGGCCCCTACGTCCCCGAGGCATATGTCGCCGACGCCGAGGCCGCCGTCGAGCAGCTGGGCCTCGCCCCGGTCACCCTCATCGGCCATGCCATGGGCGCCCTCACGGCCTGGCAGCTCGCCGCCCGCCGCCCCGATCTGGTACGCGCCCTGGTCATCTGCGACATGCGGGCCTCCGCCCTGGGTGCGGCCACCCAGCGCGAGTGGAGCGAGTGGTTCAGCTCCTGGCCGGTGCCGTTCACGACGCTGGCGGACGTCCGGAAGTGGTTCGGCGAGGACGATCCGACGCTGGAGCGGCCCGCGCCGGCCCGGGGCGACTTCTACGCCGAGGTGATGGCCGAGCGGGCCGACGGCTGGCGCCCGCTCTTCTTCCGCCGCCAGATGCTCCAGGCCCGCGAGGCGTACGCCCACGAGGCGCACTGGGAGGAGCTGGCCCTGGTGGAGTGCCCGGCGCTGGTCGTGCGGGGCCTGGACGGCGCGCTCGGCCGGGCCGAGGCCCAGGAGATGGTCCGGGTCCTGCCGCGCGGCCGCTACGCCGAGATCCCGGACGCCGGGCACCTCGTCCACTACGACCAGCCGGACGGCTGGCGCCGGGTGGCCGAGCCCTTCCTGGAAGCGGCCATTCCGGCATAGTCGCGGGCCGGGCCCGTACGGGGCACGGGGCCCTCCGCATTAATTCAACGGTCGTTGACATAATTCGCCGCCGGGTGTGCACTGGAAGTACGCGGAGCCGTGCGCAGCACAGGGCGCAGACCCGCGGCAGCACCCTTCGGGAGCCGTCATGTCACCCCGTACCGATCCCCGCACCGATCTCCCCGGCCGCCGCCCCGACCCTGCCTTCGACGCCGACGTCCTGGTCGTCGGGGCCGGCCCCACCGGCCTGCTGCTGGCCGGCGACCTCGCCGCCGCGGGCGTGCGCGTCGTCCTGCTGGAGCGGCGCGGCCGGGAGTCCAACCTCACCCGCGCCTTCGCCGTCCACGCCCGCACCCTCGAGGTCCTCGACGCCCGCTCGCTGGCCGAGCGGCTCATCGCCACCGGCACGTTCATCCCCGGCATCCGCTTCTTCGGCCCGACCACCGCCGACCTGACCAAGCTGCCCACCCGCTTCGGCGGCACCCTCATCACCCCGCAGTACGAGGTGGAGCGGCTGCTGGAGGAGCGTGCCCTCGCGCACGGCGCCGAGTTCCGCCGCGGCGCCCGGGTCACGGGCCTGCGCCAGGACGAGGACGGCGTCGAGGTGGACGTACGGCCCGAGGACACCGGCGCCGCGGGCGACGGCGGGCACTGCACGCTGCGCGCCCGCTTCGCCGTCGGCACCGACGGCGTGCACAGCGCCGTGCGCCAGGCGCTCGGCATGCCCTTCCCGGGCCGGTCCGTCCTGCGCTCCGTCATGCTCGCCGACGTCCGTCTGGACACCGACCCCGCCGAACTGCCCGCCTTCCGCGGGAGTGCCGAGGGCTTTGCGTTGCTCGTCCCCTTCGGCGACGGCTGGTACCGCGTCATCGCCTGGGAGCGCGGCTCCGACCTGCCCACCGACGCCCCCGTCGACATGGACGCCGTCCGGGCCGTCGTCCGGGCCGCCTTCGGCAGCGACTTCGGCATGCACGACGCCCGCTGGACCTCGCGCCTCCACAGCGACGAGCGCCAGGTGCCGCACTACCGCGACGGCCGCGTCTTCCTCGCCGGGGACGCCGCGCACGTCCACTCCCCGGCGGGCGGCCTGGGCATGAACACCGGCCTCCAGGACGCCGCCAACCTTGGCTGGAAGCTCGCCGCCGTGGTCAAGGGCCAGGCCGACGACTTCCTCCTGGACAGCTACCACACCGAGCGCCACCCCGTCGGCCGGAACGTCCTGCGCGTCAGCGGCGGTCTAGTGCGCGCCGCCCTCGCCACATCGCCCCTCACCCGGGGGCTGCGCAACGCGGCCGTCGTGGGCGCCTACTTCGCCCCCCGTGCCATCCGCCGCGCCATGCTCTTCGTCTCCGGCATCGGCATCTCCTACCCGGCGCCGCCCGGCTCGCACCCCCTCACCGGGCGGCGCGCCCCCGACCTGCCGCTCGCCGAGCCCCTGGACGGCAAGGGGCCCACGCGGCTGTACGAGGCGCTGCGCGGCGGCACTTATGTGCGCGTCCTGCCGCGCGGGGCGACCCCGCCGTCGGAGACGGGCGGGATCCCCGTCGTCAACGTCACCCGCGCCGACGCGAGCGGCACGAGCCTGCTCGTGCGCCCCGACGGATATGTGGAACGGGCCGCCGAAACGGCCCGTTTCTGAGGGGGCCCGGACCGGCCGCGGGGGTGCCGGTCCGGACCGTCGCCGTCACCGTCGCGGTCAGCCCTTGCTGACCGCCGCCAGGATGTCCGGCAGCCGGCGCGCGGCCTGCGGTGCCGCGAGGCGCAGCCCCGCCCAGGCGATCAGCAGGCCGTAGGCGGCGCCGGCCGGCACCAGGGCCCACAGCAGGCCCGGCGAGTCCGCCGAGTGCAGCCACACCGCGAGCGCCACGACCGGCACGCAGAGCACCGCGCCCGTCAGTGAGCCGAGCATCAGGCTCAGCCAGGCGATCCCGCCCTGACCGGGCGCGACGTTCTTGAACGCCCCCTCCTGCGGGATCGAGTACGGGAAGCGCACCGACGCCATGGCGCCCGTCGCGAACAGCGCGCCCACCAGCGCCAGGCACAGCCCCCACACCATCGGCATGGCCCGCCAGTTGCCCGTGATCCCGGCCGAGACGAGCACGACGAGCGTCACGTACGGCAGGGCGATCAGCGTCAGGACCGCCGTGCGCGAGCGCAGCTCGAGGTAGGCGTCGCGCGGGGAACTGATCGTCTGCATCACCATCCAGAACGCCGAGCCGTCCTGCCCGAACTGGTTGTACGTCTGGAGGCCGAGCATCGTGGCCGCGAAGAACGCCCAGTAGATGCTGCCCCTGCCCTGCGCCGCGTTGACGAGCGGCAGCACCAGGCCGATGAGCAGCGAGGACACCCAGGACATCCGGGCCTTGGGGTCGCGCGCGAGGTAGCGCAGCGAGCGGAACACGACCGCGCCGGGCCGCCCGGCGGGCAGCAGCCGGGCCGCGCCGGTGCCGAAGCCGGTTCCGGTGCCGGCCTTCCCGGCCGGCTCGGCGGCGGGCAGGGTGGAGGCGTCCCCGGAGGTCATCACCCCGGCCAGGCCGCGCTGCCACCACCACAGCACCGCGGCGAGCACGGCCGCGGACAGGGCCAGTTCGGCCGCGGCGAGTCCGTACGAGCCCTCGCCCGCCGCCCGCACCGCGTCCAGCGCGGAGCCCGGCGGCACCCAGCGCAGCACGTCCGCGACGGGCTCCAGCCGGGCCAGGCCGCCGATGGCGTTCAGCTTGGACATGCCGAGGTTCACGAACTGCATGCCCACGGCGATGATCAGGCCGCTGAGCAGGGCCATTTCCTTGCCCTTGCGGCTGGTCAGCAGCCGGACGTTGGCGGTCGCGACCGCGCGGGCGAACGCCAGGCAGAGCAGCAGCGACAGCACGGTGGCGGGCACGCCGACGAGGAACGCCACGGTGCCGTGCGCCGTCGCGATCACCGAGCCGACGAGCATCAGCAGGGTGAAGGCCGGGCCGATGCCGACCAGCGAGGCCGCCAGCAGCGCCACCACCAGCGGCGCCGTCCGCAGCGGCAGCATCACGAGCTTGGAGGCGTCCAGGGTCTCGTCGCCGCCGGGGAAGAAGAGCGGTACGAACGCCCAGCCCAGCGCCAGCACGGCGGCCAGCAGCACGGTCAGCGCCGCGACGTGGTCGTGGCCGCGCAGCGCGATCAGACCGAGGAGCTGGAGCGCCCCGAAGAGCGCGGTGAGGACGATCGAGGTGATGTAGACGGACTTGCGGCCCGACGACTGGCGCAGGCCGTTCCGCAGGAGCGAGAGCTTGATGCGGACGAAGGTGCCGATCAGGGAGGGTGCCGCGGTGCTCATCGGGCGGTGCCGCCCAGCCAGTCGAGGTCGTCGCCCGAGGACCGGCCCCGGGCGCCGACGAGTTCCAGGAACGCGTCCTGGAGCGTCGGCGCGTCCCCGCGCACCTCGGCGATCGGACCGTGGGCGCGGATGCGGCCGGCGGCCATCACCGCGACCCAGGAGCACAGCGACTCGACCAGCTCCATGACGTGGCTGGAGAAGACGACCGTGGCGCCCGAGGCCGTGTAGCGCTCCAGGACCTTGCGGATGGTCTGGGCCGAGACCGGGTCCACGCCCTCGAACGGCTCGTCGAGGAAGAGGACTTCGGGGTTGTGCAGCAGCGCGGCGGCCAGGCCGATCTTCTTGCGCATGCCGGTGGAGTAGTCGATGACGAGCTTGTGCTGCGCGCCCGCGAGGTCGAGCACGTCGAGGAGCTGGGTGGCGCGCTTGTCGGTCTCGTCGCCCGGCAGCCCCCGCAGCCGCCCGGTGTAGGCGAGGAGTTCGCGCCCCGAGAGGCGCTCGAACATCCGCAGGCCCTCGGGCAGTACACCGATGCGCGTCTTGACGGCAGCCGGGTCCTGCCATACGTCATGGCCGGCGATCTCGACCCGCCCCGAGTCGGGGCGCAGCAGTCCGGTGACCATCGAGAGGGTCGTCGTCTTTCCGGCGCCGTTCGGCCCGACCAGGCCGATGAACTGTCCCGCCGGTATCTCCAGGTCGATGCCGGCCACCGCGACCTGCTCGCCGAAGCGTTTCCACAGGCCCTCGATGCGTACGGCGGCCGCCGTGGATATTCCGTCCCGTTCCACTGCTCGTTCCTCGATCCCCGTGCTGTTGCGTGGTGCTGGGTGAAGCTGCGGGGAACGGAACACAACCCCGCCCCCCGGGGCCACCCTAGGGGGTGCCCCGGGGGGCGCGAGGGGCGGGCGCTCGGGTGCGGTCGTCAGCGGCTGCGGCTGAGTGCGGCCTCGCGCCCGCAGGCGTACGCCAGGGCGCTGACCAGCTCTTCCGCATCGGGCAGCCAGCGGTTGGCGGCCGTGGGCTGACGTGCCCACTGGACGCGGCCCCGGTTGCCGATGCGGGTGGGCGGCGCGACCACGTAGCCGCCCTCGCCGCGGGCCACCAGGTCGAGGGAGGAGGGCGCCCAGCCCAGCTTCCGGATGTGGTCGGGGACCTTCGCCGCCCCGCCCGGCAGCACGAAGAACAGCATCCGGCGGAACGGGGTGCAGGTGATGGGCCCCAGCGGGATCTCCATGCGCTCCATGCGCGCCAGCGCCAGGAACCCGGCGGACTCGGAGACGTCGATCGCGTCGAAGGTACGGCCCGTCGGCAGCAGGATCGAGGCCCGCGGCTGCTTCGCCCACATGCGGCGCGCGGTGGACGCGCTGCCCGTGGCCTGGGCGGCCCAGTCGGGGCGGGCCGGATGGGCGCCCGGGGCGGGGCAGCCGAGGTCACCGCACGAGCAGCGCTCCCGTCCCTCCACGGCCTCCAGCCAGGTGCCGGCGAATACGTCCCAGTGACGGTCCTCCGCGTACCTTGCCGCGGCGTCGAGTACGTGCTCGGCGCGTTGTTGGGGGATGTGCGGGGCTCCTACTCCGATGGTCTCTTCCACGTTCATCACAACTCCCGCTGTCACCAGGGGTTACGGCTCCGGCGGACCCTCCTCGCAACGGGCGGCGACAGCACGCGGGGCGCACGGATGCATGTACGGGGGCGCAGGCGGGGGTTCGCCGCCGCGAAGGGGTAGCCACCTGGGCGGCGGACGCTGACCTAGGTCATTGCCGCTATTGATGTCAATACCGGCAAGTCCTGCATTCTCCGCATATCAGGGGGGCAAAGATCACAGGAGAAGGCGTTCACAGCCGTACCGGCTACTCCGCATCTCGCGGTTCTCATCGCGAACGCATAGCAGTCCCAGGGGGTAAGAAATGGCCGCACGGCCACTCGTGGCGCGACAGCCGAACGAACGGCTGCAGGCGCTCATTCAGGAAGCCGGCTGCTCCAATGCCGGGCTGGCCCGCCGAGTCAATATGTGCGGTGCCGAGCACGGGCTGGACCTCCGGTACGACAAGACTTCCGTAGCCCGCTGGCTGCGGGGGCAGCAGCCCCGGGGCCGGGCGCCGGCCGTCATCGCCGAGGCCCTCGGCCGCAAGCTGGGCCGCACGGTCACGATCGACGAGATCGGCATGGCCAACGGCAAGAACCTCGCCTCGGGCGTGGGGCTCCAGTTCTCCCCGACCGTCCTCGGCGCCATCGAGCAGGTCTGCGAGCTGTGGCGCAGCGACGTGGGCCGCCGCGACTTCCTCAGCGGGACGTCGGTGGCCTCCTCCGCGCTCGTCGAGCCCAGCCGCGACTGGCTGATCACCGCCGCCGACGCCCAGGTCGCGCGGAGCGCGGGAGCGCGCGTCGGCCCGTCCGACGTCGAGGCCGTCCGGGCCACCACGGAGGCGCTCGTCGAACTCGACCACCGGTACGGCAGCGGGCACGTACGGCCCGTGGTGGTCCACTACCTCAACAGCGTCGTCTCCGGGCTGCTGGCCGGCTCGTACCGGGAGGCCGTCGGCCGCGAACTCTTCGCCGCCGTCGCCCGGCTGACGGAGCTGGCGGGCTACATGGCTGTGGACACCGGCCAGCCCGGTCTCGCCCAGCGCTACTACATCCAGGCGCTGCGGCTGGCCCAGGCCGCGGGCGACCGCGGCTACGGCGGCTACGTCCTGGCCGCCAGCATGAGTCACCTCGCCGCCTCCCTCGGCAACCCCAGGGAGATCGCACAGCTCGCCAAGGCGGCGCAGGAGGGGGCGCGGGGGCATGTGCCGCCCCGGGCCGAGGCGATGTTCTACGCGGCCGAGGCGCGCGGCCACGCGCTGCTCGGCGACGCCCGTTCCTGCCAGGTGGTCGCCTCCCGGGCGGTGTCCCGGCTGGAGGCCGCCGACAACGGGCAGGATTCCGGCGACGATCCGCCGTGGATCCGGCACTTCGACCGGGCGTACCTCTCGGACGAACTGGCGCACTGTCACCGTGACCTGGGCCAGGCCGAGCCCGCGCGGCGGCACGCGGAGGACGCGCTGGCCGTGCATCCGCAGGGCCGGGTGCGCAGGCGGGCGATCGACCTGCTGCTGCTGGCCACGGCACACGTCCAGCAGCGCGAGGTGGAGGAGGCCTGCGCGACGGGCACCCGGGCCCTGGAACTGCTGGGCACCCTGCGGTCCAACCGCGGTTCGGAGTACCTGGACGACTTCCAGCAGCGGCTGGAGCCCTACCGGGACGAGCCGGTGGTAAGGGAGTTCGGGGCGCGGATGGAGTTGCAGGCGGCATAGGAAGTGGCCCCAGGGTCCGGACCGACGGTCCGGGGCCTGGGGCGGCCGGGAGCGACAGGGGTGAACGGGGCGAATTGGCGGTACTTGGCCGAGTACTGGGGCGACCCGGTAGCGTGAGCCGCCGGTTCCGTAAGTCCCGTTACAGCCTGAGGAGTCCCGGTGACGCAGAGCGGACAGGGGAACGAACCGCAGCATCCTGCGGTCCCGCCCGCGCCGCCAGTGCGGCCTGCCCATGATTGGGCCGACCCCTGGGGTGGCGCGACCAGGAGCACCCCGCTCCCGCCGGAGGCCCCGCGGGGCGCGGGCGACGCGGAGGCCACGGCGCTGCTGCCCCCGCTGGGCGCGCCCCCGATGCCGGGCGGTGCTCCGGTTGTGGGTGGTGCTCCTGCGGCCGGTGGTGTGCCGATGCCGGGTGGTGCCCCGATGCCGGGCGGTGTGCCGCTGCCGCCTCCGCCGTACGCGCCGCCGACTGCCGGGACGGACGCCGAAGCCACCGCGCTGCTGCCGCCCGTGGGCGGAGCCGGCAACGGAGGCATGCCCGGCATATCCGGCACGCCCCTGACTCCGCCTATATCGCACCGAGTTCCCGAATTCTCCTCGGAAGCCACGCAGTTGGTGCCGCCGCGGACGGACGCCGAGCAGGCCACCCAGTACTTGCCGCCGATCGTCAACGCGGACGAGGACCGCCTCGCTCCGCCCCGGACGAGCGACGCCGAGGCGACGACCCTGCTGCCCCCGCTGAGCGCATCCCCGATGCCGGGTGCTTCGATGCCCGGCGGCGCCCCGCTGCCGCCTCCGCCGTACGCGCCGCCGGGCGGCACACCTGCCGATGCGGCCCCCACGGCCGTCATCCCGCCGGTCCGGGCTGCGGGTCCGGGCGGAACGAACCCTGCCGCGCCGGGTGCCGGCGTGGACGCGGCGCCCACCGTCGTGGTGCCGCCGGTCGGTGCCGATGCCGGTGCCGGCTCCGTCAACGTCGCCACGCCCTACAGCGTGATGGCCCCCGCGGGCGACCGTCCGCCGCCCGCCGAGTTCGACACGCTCTTCCGCGCCGCTGCACCGACGCAGCAGCTGCCGCCCGTCCCGCCCCCCGCGCCGGCCGGTCACCGTGCGCCGCAGTCCCCGGCGTACTCCGCCCCGATGGCGGCCCCGGCGCCCGTACCCGGCGGGCCGGGCACGCCGCAGGGCCCGAACGCGCCCCGGGGCGCCCAGGGCGGTGGCCGTGGCCCCGGGCGCAAGAAGTCGCCCGCCGTGCTGATCGCCGCCGTGGTCGCGGGCTGTGCCGTGGCCGGGCTCGGCGCAGGCGCGCTGCTCAGCGGCGGGGGAGACGACAAGGGCGGCAAGGAGAACACCGCCGCGAGCACGGCCCCCACCGCGCCCTCGACGGACAAGGGCGACGACGCCACCGCCAAGCCCGAGCCGTCCAAGCCCCAGCAGTCCGACGACCCGGCCCTGGCCCAGGCCAAGGCGCTGGACGCGCTGCTCAAGGAGAGCAGCAGCAGCCGGGACGCCGTGATCAAGGCGGTCGACTCCACCCGGAACTGCAAGGACCTCGACAAGTCCGCCGGGGACCTCCGCGACGCCGCGGGCCAGCGCAACGGCCTGGCCTCCCGGCTCGACCAGGCGCAGCTGGACAAGCTGCCCAACAACGCGGACCTGAAGGCCCAGCTGTCCAAGGCGTGGAAGTCGTCGGCCTCGGCGGACAGCCATTACGCGGCCTGGGCGGACCAGGCCAAGGGCAAGAAGGGCTGTATCGGCGGCCAAGCGCGCCCGAGCAAGGACAGCCTCCTCGGCGACCGCGCCAGCGCCGACGCGACGGCCGCGAAGAAGCGGGCCGCGGACCTGTGGAACCCGATCGCGAAGCAGTACGGGCTGACCCCGCACGACTGGTCGCAGCTGTAGCAGCCGGAGGGGGGACGGCGGCGCCGGACGGTAGGAACGTACGATCGATTGCTGTGCAAGGTTCGGAGAAGTCTTCCCGTCGCGGCCGCCGCTCGACCACCATGGACGGCATGCCGCTCAATGACATGCCGTGGTGGCGCTGGCGCACGAACGTGCGCTCCGCGCTGCACATGCTCTCGGACCCGGTCTTCCAGCGTGAGTGCTGGCTCGCCGGGCTCGATGGCTACGGAGATGTGACCGACGCCGTCTACCGCCTGGTCGAGGACACCTGGCTGGACAACTGGTCGGCCGAGAAGTACGTCGGCACCGTCTTCCGGGACTCCGGGGAGGCCGCGCTCGTCGACGTCGCCGTACTGCGGGTCTTGCGGATCATGCACCAGGTCGGGGCGGACGCGCCCGTCTCGGCGTTCCTCGAGCACCACGGCTGGCCGGAGGCGGTACGGGCCGCACGCGAGGCACACGCAAGGCTGGCCGTGAACGACGGGGACGACCCGGACGTGCAGCCCCGCTCGCTGGCCGTTCTCGCGCATCTGACCCGGATCTGACCTTGGGCGTGGGGCCGTGGCCGGTCGGGAGGGGCCCGCGGATGTGCGACGCTATTGGGCTATGACCACCGAACAGGCCCAGCAGTACGTCCTCACCCTCTCCTGCCCGGACAAGCAGGGCATTGTGCACGCGGTGTCCAGCTACCTCTTCATGACCGGCTGCAACATCGAGGACAGCCAGCAGTTCGGTGACCGCGACACGGGCCTGTTCTTCATGCGCGTCCACTTCGGCGCCGAGGACCCGGTGACCCTGGAGAAGCTGCGGGCCAGCTTCGCGGCCGTCGGGGACTCCTTCCACATGGACTGGCAGATCCACCGCGCCGACGAGAAGATGCGGATCGTGCTGATGGTGTCCAAGTTCGGGCACTGCCTCAACGACCTGCTCTTCCGCGCGCGGATCGGGGCCCTTCCGGTGGAGATCGCGGCGGTCGTCTCCAACCACACGGACTTCGCCGAGCTGGTCGGCTCGTACGGCGTCCCCTTCCACCACATCCCGGTGACGAAGGAGAACAAGGCGGAGGCCGAGGCGAAGCTGCTGGAGCTGGTCCAGGCGGAGAACGTCGAGCTGGTCGTGCTCGCCCGCTACATGCAGGTGCTCTCGGACGACCTCTGCAAGGCGCTGTCCGGCCGCGTCATCAACATCCACCACTCCTTCCTGCCGAGCTTCAAGGGCGCGAAGCCGTACCACCAGGCGCATGCGCGCGGTGTGAAGCTGATCGGCGCAACCGCGCACTATGTGACGGCCGACCTCGACGAGGGCCCGATCATCGAGCAGGAGGTCGAGCGCGTGGGCCACGAGGTGAGCCCGGAGCAGCTCGTGGCGATCGGCCGCGACGTGGAGTGCCAGGCGCTGGCGCGCGCAGTGAAGTGGCACAGCGAGCACCGCGTCCTCCTCAACGGCACCCGGACTGTGGTCTTCGCGTAGTGAGCCGGGCCGGGGGCTCGGCCCCCGGCTACCGCCGCGACAGCGAAGCCGTCGCGTACAGAACGTCGCGCACGGCCTCCGCATCACCCAGCGACCCCGCCGCCGCTTCCCCCGGCACCACATGCCCCGCCGCCAGCCGGCAGAACTCCACCCCGTCCAGCGCCACATGCGCCACCTCGCCCGCCGGCGTCCCGACCGACCCCGGTGAGTCCAGCGCGATGTACCAGTGGCCACCGCCCCGGCCCTCGATCTCCAGGTGCAGCGCCCGCCCCGGAGTGCCCGCCAGGACGAGCGTGCGCGCGGGCGCGGCCAGCCCCGCCCGGCGCCGGGCCGCGATCACGGACGGCAGCAGCCGCGCGGCGAGGTCGATCATGCGGTGGAGGTGGGACGAGGACGGCGGCTCGTACGGGTAGTCGACCGCCTCCGCGATGCTCTCCGCGTGGACCCAGCACTCGAAGGCCCGGTCGAGGAAGGCGTCCCGCAGCGGCAGGCTGAACGGCCCGTACTCCACGGGGGCGTCGGCCACCCCGCCGTCCGCGAAGGAGACGGTGCGTATCAGCGCCCGTCCCTGGTCGCGCCAGGCGGCCCGCACCTCTCCGGGCCCCGTTTCCGCTGCCGCTGCCGCTGCCGCTGCCGCCTCGCCCGCGCCGTCGTCGGCCGTCCGCAGCCCCAGCGTGCCCGCGACGAGCCCGTCCACGGCCGTCAGATGGCCGATCACCCCGGCCACCGTCTCCTCGCGCTCCACGGCCCGCCGCCCGTCGAACCGCGACAGCCGCACCGGCACCCGCCACTCCGCCTCGCCGATGTCGCGCAGCAGCGCGTCCAGCCGGGAGGTCTCCGCCTCGTAGGGCGCGGCCCAGGGCGGCACGGGGATCCGGGCGGGCCTGCGGACGAGCGCCCCGGCGAGGACGCGGGAGCGCAGCGCGGGGTCGAGGTCGAGGCTGTCCTCGGGGTGCAGCAGGGCTACCGCGTCGCGCAGCCGCAGGGCCTCGTCCGCGCAGGAGGCGCAGTCGGTCAGGTGCTCCTCGACGGCGGCGGTCTCCTCGGCCGAGCAGGCGGCCAGCGCCCAGGCCCCCAGCAGGGACTTGAGCACCGGGTGGGGCCGGGGAGCAGGGCGGGACGGGCCGTTCACCGCACGGCTCCGAGGAAGCCGCCGGGCGGGGAGACGGCCCGGGCCCGGGGGCCGTCGTGGGCCGTGGAGAGCAGCTGGAGCCCGAGCCGCAGCCGCCGCCGCGCCTCGTCCTCCGTGACGCCCAGCCGGGCCGCGGCCTGCCGGTAGTCCAGCCGCCGGAAGTAGGCGAGGTCGAGCGCCGCCCGCAGCGGAGCGGGCATGGACGTGACGATGTAGTCCGCGCGGGCGGCGGCGCTGGCGGCGCGCACCTTGGCCTCGATCTCCTCGGGCGAGCGCTCCCCGTCGTCCGCCGCCCTGCGCAGCCGGCTGACGGCGTGCCGGTGCGCGAGCCCGGCGAGCCAGGAGCGCAGCGGGCCCTGTCTGGGGTCGTACTCCCCGGGGTGCTCCCAGATGTGGCCGAAAACCTCGCGCGTGACGGCGTCGGCGCCGCCCTCGTCGCCGAGGACGCGGTGGGCCATGCCGTGCACGAGGGAGGCGTAGCGGTCGTACAGCTCGCCGAGCGCGGCGGCCTCGCCGTGCGAGAGCCGCTGCTGCATCCTGCGGTCCCACCGAGGTGGTGCGTCGTGACTCATCCGGCCCGGCCCCTCCGTACGCGCTCCTGCACTTCTGCACTGCTGTACGCCCCACTGCCGAATCTATCGGCAGGGTCGGACAGCGCACGAGCGTTTGGGATGAAACCCGGAAAGGTGGACCTTCGGCACGGCTGCGCATGGTATGGCCGTCGTCACTTTGGGTGGATATCCGATCGAGCGGGGCGATCGATACTGATCGATGCTGGTCACGGGCGCCCGAATGTGCCGATGTGTTATGCGGGTGTGACCGGATCTATGGGGATTGGGGCTTCCGGCGGGGCATAGGCTCAACAGCGGTCGGCTCGCACCGCGTCCGGGACGGGGGTGTTTCACGCGGCGCGGCACGGGGGAAGCGCCAGGCAGCCCACACCGCGGAAGGGTCCATTCCATAAGAACAGTCCGAGTGAAGGGGCTCGAGCGCGTGACGTTGAAGGTGTCGGAGCACGAGCGGGGGGACTGGGCCGTGCTCCAGGTCTGCGGCGAACTCGATCTGGTGACCTCACCGGCGGTCCGGCAGCATGTGCACGACGCTGTCGCGGACGGCCGGCGGAGTCTGGTGCTCGACCTCGGCGAGGTCCGCTTCTGCGACTCCAGCGGGGTGGGCGTGCTGATCGCCGCCCGCCGGCTGATGCGCTCCTGCCAGGGCCGGCTGCGGCTGATCCTGCCCGAGCGGGGAGCGGTGGACGGCTCGCACGTCAACAGGGTGCTGGCCGCCCTGGGGGTGCGCAGGCTGTTCGAGGTCTACCCGGACCTGGACAGCGCGACGTCGGAGGCGGCCGACCCGCTCTCGGCCTGAGCTTCCCGGCCTGAGCTTCCCGGCCTGAAGCCCTCGCCCTGAAGGTCTCGCCCTGAAGGTCTTCCTGCTCTAAGGGGCGTCCCGCCCCGGCTCGCCGGGCCCGCCGCCCGCGTCCCGGTGCGTCTCCCGGGGGAAGCGGGCCCGTACGACGAAACCGCCCTCCTCCGTCGCGTGCGCCTCGAGCGTCCCGCCCAGGCTCTGCGCCCGCTCGCGCAGCCCCACCAGGCCGTGGCCCCCGCCCGGCAGCCCCGGCGCCGGCGCGGCCGAGTCCGCCGGGCCGTTGCGGATCTCCACCAGCAGCCCCTCGGGCTCCTCGTCGACCCGCACCCGCACCTTCGACCCGGGCGCGTGCTTGCGCACATTGGTCAGCGCCTCCTGCACCGTGCGGAAGGCGGCCCGGTCCACGGCCTCCGAACGCCCGGCCGCCGGGCCCGAGCGGTCCTCGAAGGCGACGTCGAGCGCGCTCAGTTCGACCAGCCGGGGCAGGTCGGACAGGCTGGGCTGCGGGGTGAGTTCCTCGGTGTCGGCTCCGGCGGCGCGCAGGATGCCGACCATGTGGCGCAGCTCGTCCAGGGTGCGCACGGACAGCTCGCGGATGGTCCGGGCGCCGTCGCGGGCCCGGGCGTCGTCGGTGCTGATCTGCACGGCGCCCGCCTGCAGGCTGATGAGGCTGACCTGGTGGGCGACGACGTCGTGCATCTCGCGGGCGAGCCGGGCCCGCTCGGTGGCCAGCACCCGGTCGGCGAGCAGCCGGTCCTCGCGGGCCCGGCTGCGGGTCAGCTCGTCGAGCCGGTCGGCGAGTTCGCGGCGGGTGCGGGTGAGCAGGCCGAGCGCGATGGGCGTGGCCGCCACCACGAAGGCGTCGACCAGGTTGACGGCCGCCTCGCGCCGGTTGGACAGCGACAGGTCCGAGACCGGGTACGGCAGGAACTGCGCGGCGGCCATCAGCAGCCCCAGCACGGCCAGCAGCAGCCGGCGGGGGCGCCGGGCGGCCACCGTGTACAGCGCGATCATGGGCGCGAGCCAGATGTACGAGAAGTACATGCCCGGCAGCGAGGCCGCGAAGACGGTGGCGGGGAACCGCCGCCGCCACAGCAGCGCCACCGCGGCGAGCAGCGACACCCACAGCCGGAGCCCCGGCGTGACGCCGTTGACCAGCAGCGCGTCCCCGGCCGCGAGGAGCGCGGGCCCGATCACCGGCGCCCAGACCCGCAGCGGGCCGGGCAGCGCGGCCCACCGGGCGCGGAGGGTCACCGCACGCCCCGTTCCCGTCGCGCGGCCACCAGGCCCGCCCGGTCGGCGACGACCGCGGCCTGCACCCGGTTGAGCCCGCCCAGCTTGCCCAGCACCGCGCGGACGTGGTCCTTGACGGTGCTCGGCGCGAGCCCCATGCGCTCGGCGATCTGCGGATTGGCCAGCCCCGCGCCGAGGAGGGCCAGCACCTCGCGCTCGCGCGGCGTCAGGGCGCGCACCGCCGCGGCGGCCGTCGACTCGGCCTCGGCGGCGAGGTAGCCGCCGATGACCGCGCGGGTCACCCCCGGGTCGAGGACGCTGCCGCCCGCCGCGAGCGTGCGCACGGCCCGGACGAGCTGTTCGGGGTCGGTGTCCTTGAGCAGGAAGCCCGCGGCGCCCAGGCGCAGGGCGGTGGCGAGGTAGTCGTCGTTGTCGAAGGTGGTGAGCATGGCGACGGCGGGCGGCCGGGGCCCGGCCCGCAGGCTGCGGAGCACGGTGAGGCCGTCCACGTCCGGCATCCGGATGTCGAGGAGGACCACGTCGGGCGCGCACTCGGTCACGGTGGCCACCGCCTCGCCGCCCCCGCAGTCCGCCACCACGTCGATGTCCGGGGCCGTGCCCAGGATCATCCGCAGTCCGGACCGGACGAGCTGCTCGTCGTCCACCACCGCAACACGGATCACCGAAATTGCTCCCTCTCCCTGCTGTCGCCGTCGCCGGGCCCGTCGCCTTGCCCGTCGTCCGGTCCGTCGGCAGGCCCTCCGGCCGCTTTCCGGCCACCTCCAGCCTGCCGTACCGGCGGTGCAAAGGCGGAGTCTGTCACTCCATCCTTGGCCGGGAACACCCCCGCCGACCGGCGGGGGGCACCGGGACCCGCGGCGGATGCCGGGCGGGCCGCCCGAGGGGCAGAGTGCTGTCCCATGCTGCACCATGCGGAGACCTCCCCCCGGACTCCGGCCCGGTCCCGGCGCGCCCGCGCCGGGACCGGGCACGGGTGCTGCCGACGGCACGGGCCGCCGCGTTCCCCACACGCGGCGGCCCGTCCGCCGTCCACCGGAGACCGGTGGCTCACGGGTACTGCGGGGGCGCGGTCGGCGCCGGTCCCAGCGTGGTGGTGCCGGGGGCGGCCCGGTGGCCCAGGCCGGTGCGGTACGCGTCCAGGGCGGCCTCCGTACGGCCCGTGCGCCGCAGCAGATCGCCCAGCAGCCGGCACAGATCGGCCAGGTCCCCGGCGGCGCCGGTCCGCTCCAGCAGGGACAGCGCGGCGCAGTAGTGCTCCTCGGCGGCCTCGGTGTCGCCGCGCTCCTCGGCGATGAGGCCCAGCAGCCGGTGCGCGCCGCCCGCGTGCACGGCGCCGCGCTCGGCGCCCAGCGCGGTGGGGGAGAGCAGCGGGCGCAGCAGCTCCTCCGCCTCGGCCGCCTTGCCCCGGCGCCGCAGCACGTCCGCCAGCTCCACCTCCACCTGCACGGTGAACAGCGCGGCGCGCTTGGACGCCAGCATGTCGCGGGCCGTGCGCAGCTCGCTCTCGGCCTTCCTGAGGTTGCCGTCCTGGGCGTGCACGTAGCCGCGCATCCAGTGGCAGTGGGCCAGCTCGGTGCGGATGTGCAACTGCTGGTACAGCTCCTGGGCCTTGGCGAGGGAGGTGTCCGCCTCGGCTATCCGGCCCTCGGCGATCAGGGTGCGGGCCACGCCCCGGTGCATGCCCGCCACGAGCGCCGGATTGTCAACCTGGGGCGCGAGCGCCAGCGCCAGCTCCGCGGCGTGCGCGGCCCGTGCATGCGCCCCCATGTCCATGTAGGGGGCGATGGAGGCGGTGTAGAGCAGCAGCAGGGCGTCCGGGTCGTGCAGCCCGGCGGCGTTCAGCTCGTCGACCGCCGTCTCCAGGAGGTAGCAGGCGTAGCGGAGTTCGCCCGCCAGCAGATGGGCGGTGGCGCGCCCGCGCAGGGCGGGCACGCGGCGCGGCAGCGGCTCGTGGGCGAGCAGCGCCTCCGCCTCCGCGAAGAGGTCGCGGGCGTCGGTGAGGTCGCCCGTCTCCAGCGCGCAGTCGCCGAGCCCGAGCAGCGCGGTGTGCCGCTCGGGCACCAGGTCCAACCCGGCCGCCTCCCCGGCCAGGGCGCGGAAGAGCACGGCCGCGTCCTCGGCGGCGCCGGTCGCCAGGGTGCGCCGGGCGTCGGTCAGCCGCAGCCGCAGCTCGGTGGCCAGGTGCGGCGGCCGGCCGGTGGCCAGCTCCTCCACGGTGGTGCCCAGTCTCCCGGCCAGGTGCCGGAGCGCGGTCTCGGAGGGGCGCACCTTGCCCGCCTCCAGCGTGGAGATGTACGCGGCCGTGTAGGCCGGTTCGGCCAACTGTTTCTGAGTGAGGCCGAGTTCGTTACGCAGTCGCAGGACGCGACGGCCGATGTCGGCCGGCTCGTCCGCCCGTATGTCGTGGGTGCTGTTCTCGGCCACTTCCGCCCCTCGGTACATTGCGCCGTGATTCAAACCGTGAGTTAAGACTGTTTACGTGAGGATGCAACCGTGTCGTTCGTGTCGTCCGCGCCATCCGCAGCCGTCCGTCAGCCCGGGCTCGTCCTCAGGGACCGGTTCTTCGACGTGCCGCTCGACCATGCGGCCCCCGGCGGCGAGACCATCCGGCTGTACGCCCGCGAGGTCGTCGCCGCGGACCGGGTCCGGGACGAACTGCCCTGGCTGGTCTACCTCCAGGGCGGCCCCGGCTTCCCCGCCGGGCGGCCCGTGGGCCGCGAGAACTGGCTCGACCGCGCGCTGCGGGACTACCGCGTGCTGCTCCTGGACCAGCGTGGCACGGGCCGCTCCACGCCCGCCAACCGGCAGACCCTGCCGCTGCGCGGCACCCCGGAGCGCCAGGCGGACTACCTCGCCCACTTCCGCGCCGACTCGATCGTCCGCGACTGCGAGTTCATCCGCCCCCGGCTGACCGGCGGCCGCCCCTGGACCGTGCTGGGCCAGAGCTTCGGAGGCTTCTGTGCGGTCACCTACCTCTCGTACGCGCCGGAAGGGCTGGCGGAGGTGCTGATCACGGGCGGCCTGCCGGGCCTCGACGCGGACGCGGACACCGTCTACCGGGCCGCCTACCCGCGCATGGAGCGCAAGACCCGTGCGCACTACGCCCGTTACCCCGGGGACGAGGCGGCGGCCCGGCGCATAGCCGGGCACCTCGCCGAGCACGAGGAGGTGCTGCCGGACGGCTCGCTGCTGACCGTGGAGGCGTTCCAGCAGCTCGGCATCCTGCTGGGTACGGGCGACGGCTCGCACCGGCTGCACTACCTGCTCGAGGACGCCTTCGTGCCGACCGCCGCCGGGCCCCGTCTGTCCGACGCGTTCGGCGAACAGGTCGCGGCCGTGCTCTCGCGTGCCTCGAGTCCCCTCTACACCCTCCTTCATGAGGCGTGTTATGCCCAGGACGGGCGTGCTACCCACTGGTCCGCGGAGCGCATCCGAAGGGAATTTCCGCAGTTCGAAAGCCACTTCGAGGATGGCGCACGCTTTCTGTTCACCGGGGAGACCGTCCACCCGTGGATGCTGCGCACCCAGCCGGCCCTCCGCCCGCTGCGGGAGACGGCGGAACTGCTCGCCGAGCACAAGGGCTGGACCCCGCTGTACGACGCCGGACGCCTGGCGTGCAACACGGTGCCGGTGGCCGCCGTGGTCTACCACGACGACCTGTACGTGGAGACGGAGCACTCGCTGTGCACCGCGCGGACCATCGCGGGGCTGCGCACCTGGGTCACGGACGAGTACGAGCACGACGGCGTGCGGGCGAGTGGAACCGTGGTGCTGGACCGGCTGTTGAGGCTGGTCAGGGACGAGGCGTAGGCGCCGGGCTGTCACATCGGTTGTTCACATCCATTGTCATGGACCTCCCGAACCCCTAGGTTGAGCCGCATCTTAACGCGACTTAACTCGCTGCTTATGCAGCGGGTTTCGGTTTCGGGAGGAACCCCCCATGCGTCGACGAATATCCGTCGCGGCAGGCGCGGCCGCCCTGGCCGTGCTTGCCGCCGGAACGAGTGCGGCTGCGGCCGCTCCCGCCGTTGGAGCGACTCCGCACCCCAAACCCACCCAACGGGTGGAGTACTTCACCGAGCCCGGCGGTCACCCCCACTACACGACCGTGCCCGGCCCGCGGACCCCGGCCCCGTCCCTCCGCCCCTGGGTCAAGGGCGACGGCGACGTGACGTCCGTCGTCCACAACGGCCCCGTGGAGACCAAGCTCGACGTCGTCTTCATCGGCGACGGCTACACGGCCGCCCAGCAGGACGCCTTCCACGCCGCCGTGCGCGCCAAGTGGGAGAAGATGTCCGCCGTCGAGCCGTACGCCTCCTACCGGAACCTCTTCAACGTGTGGGCCGTCGACGCCGTCTCCCCGGACTCGGGCGTCTCCGGCGACCCGGACCGGGGCGTGGTGCGGAACACCGCCCTGGGGTCGGGTTTCTTCTGCGACGGCGTGGAGCGGCTGCTGTGCGTCGACACCAACAAGGTCGAGTCGTACGCGGCCAAGGCCCCGGCCGCCGACCTCGTGGTCGTCCTCGCCAACTCGGCCAAGTACGGCGGCGCGGGCTACAACGACATCGTGTCGCAGGTGGGTTACGACGGCATCGCCACCGCCTCGGCGGACAACGACAAGTCCGACCAGATCGCCGTCCACGAGACCGGCCACTCGCTGGGCAAGCTCGCCGACGAGTACCAGTACGACGACTACGGCACCTACACCGGCGCCGAGCCCTGGGAATCCAACATCAGCACGCTCGACGCGGCGCGGATGACCGCACAGCGGACGAAGTGGTACCGCTGGATCGGCCAGGAGTCGCCGGACGGCGGCGCGGTCGGGGCGTACGAGGGCGGCGGCTACTACCCCAAGGGCCTCTTCCGCCCCACCGAGAACTCGATCATGCGGTCGCTGGGGAGGGAGTTCAACCTGCCGGGCAGGGAGGCGATGATCGCGGGCTTCTACCGGCACGCGAGCGTGCTGTCGGGCGCGGGCGGCGAGGTGTCCCGCCGGGCGACGGTCCGGGTGTGGCCGGCGGTCGCGGGCACGCAGGTGCGCTGGTACGTGGACGGCCGCGAGGCGGTACAGGCCCGGGGCAGCACGGCGGTGGTCCCCCGCCGGCTGGGAGTCCCGGCGGACGGCCGCCCGCACACGCTGACGGCGAGGGCGACGGACGAGACGGGGTCGGTACGCGATCCGGAACTGCGGAAGCGGTTGTCGGCGGAGGTGAGGTGGCAGGTGCGGGGCTGAGGGCGGGCGTTCTTTTCCCCACCCCGCCCCTTCCCGAAACCGGGGGCAAGCCCCCGGACCCCTGGCCCTCAAACTCCCCCAGCTACCGCTGGGAGGTGCCCCCAGACGGGCTGGAAAGTCCAGCCCGTCCGGCGTTTGAGGCTGCGCTCGATTTGCGGCTCCGCCGCGCGGCGCGCGCAGCGCGGTCCGGGGTCTGGGGCGCAGCCCCAGTTTCGGGAAGGGGCGGGGTAGGGGAACAAAACCCCGGCATCCACCCACCCTCACCGCACCAGTTCCCTCTCCAGCGGCGTCCGGAACCGCGGAGTCACCCGCACACCCCCGAGCCACCCCGCCAGCCGCTCAACCTCCCCCTCGATCGCCTCCACCGCAGCCCGCCCCACGTCCTCCAGCCCCCGCCACACGATCTCCCCGTTCGCCCGCTGGGCCCACCCGCCCACGATCCGCCCGTTCCACCACACCGTGGGCCCGATGTTCCCGGCCCGGTCGAACAGGAAGGGGACGTGGTCCGGGGAGAGATACCAGTCCCGCTCGCGCCACCCCATGGCCGTCGGGTCGAGCCCGGGCAGCAGCGCCGCCCAGTCCCCGGCGGGGGCCTCGGGGGCCACCGCGCCCCCGAGGTCGCCGGGCAGCACGAAACCGTCCCCGTGGCTCAGCCGCACACCCTCCGCCCGAACGTCCGCCAGCGCCGCCCGCACATCCCGCAGCGACCACCCCGTCCACCACTTCAGGTCCGCCTCCGACGCGGGCCCGTACGCGGCGAGCCAGCGCCGCACCAGCTCCGCCTTGGCCTCGCGCTCCGGCAGCTCCGGAAGCCGCGGCGCGGGCGCCCACGCGTACAGGCTGCTCGTCCACGACCCGCGTGGCCGGCTGCGCCGCACATGCCCGTCGGACGCCAGCAGCCGCAGCACCCGGCTGCCGACGCTCTGCCGCCCCTCGTACGGCTTGCCGGGCGCGGACACGAGCGACTCCTTGAGCGCGGGGACGTCCTGGGCCAGCTCGGCCGTCGTGGCCTCCCCGCGTGCCGCGAGCGCCTCCAGCACGGCGCGCTCGGTCTCGGCGAGCCGGTGCCCGTCCCAGGGCGCGGCCGCGTCGGCGCAGGTGAGCAGCGCCTTCAGCAGGGTCGCCCGCTCGCGCCGGGCGATGGTGAGGGCCGTGGAGGCGTTCACACAGGGCGCGACCTCGGTGCTCACCGCGAAGATCGTGCGCCGCATGGAGAGCAGCTTCACGAGCGTGACGTCCTCGTACAGCCCCCGCTCCACCTCCGCGGCCGAGGGCTCGGCGAGCCGCGCGCAGGCGGAGAGGTAGACGGTCGCGGCGTCGGTGGCGTGCAGCCCGACGACGGCGTCGGCCACGTCCTCGACGGCGGCCGCGCGCCGCGCCGGGACGAGGAGATGGCGGTGGCCGAGCCGGGCCCGGCGTTCTTCGTCGCTGATGCGGGGGCTGGTGCTCATGGGGCGACGGTAGAGGGCATGTAGGACGGATCCTGTCCTCTGACACCAGCAGAAGATCAGCAGAAGGCAAACGGAAGACAAGCAGAAGGCCGGCAGAAGACAAAAAGGCCGAAGGGCCCCTTCCGATCCCGGAAGGGGCCCTTCACCGCTGTGCGCTCGGCAGGATTCGAACCTGCAACCTCTTGATCCGTAGTCAAGTGCTCTATCCGTTAAGCTACGAGCGCTCTGCCCCCGGCAGTCGTTTCCGCTGACCGGTCGGCGTCGCGGGAACAACTGTACATGAAGTATTCCGGTGCTATTTCCACCTGCGGGCTCCACTACCCGGAGTGAAGCGACCGGTACGGGCCCGGTCGGACAGGGCAAGGTGGGGCAAGATGAGCCCATGGGCACCTACGCTGCACACGGCGGTCTGATCGCCGGGCGGTACCGGCTCGGCCGGAAGATCGGCCGCGGGGGCATGGGCACCGTATGGCGCGCCACGGACGAGCTGCTGGCCCGGGAAGTCGCGGTCAAGGAGCTGCACACCGACGAGCAGCAGACCCCGGAGGAGGCCCGGGCCCAGCACGACCGGATGCTGCGCGAGGCCCGCGCGGTCGCGCTGATCAAGCATCCGAACGTGATCGTCATGCACGACATCGTCAAGCAGGACGGCCGCCCCTGGATCGTCATGGAGCTGGTGGAGGGCCGCTCCCTGTCCAACCTGCTGGCGACCGAGGGGCCGATCGGCCCGCAGGAGGCGGCCCGGATCGGGATCGCGATGCTGGGCGCGCTGCGCGCCGCGCACGCGCGCGGGGTCCTGCACCGGGACCTCAAGCCGCCCAACGTCCTGCTGGAGGCAGGCACCGGCCGGGTCGTGCTCACGGACTTCGGGATCGCGCAGGTGTCGGGGGCCACGACGATCACCGAGACGGGGGCCTTCGTCGGCTCGCCCGAATACACCGCGCCGGAGCGCATGTCGGGCGGCCGCGCGGGCCCGGAGTCCGACCTGTGGTCGCTGGGGGTGCTGCTGTGCACCGCGATGAACGGCGAATCGCCCTTCCACCGCGACTCGTTGGGCGGCATCCTGCACGCGGTGGTGTACGACGAGATCCGGCCGCCCGTGTCGGCGGGCCCGCTGCTGCCGGTCGTACGGGGCCTGCTGGAGCGCGACCCCGCGCACCGGATGGGCGCGGACGAGGCCGAGCGCCTGCTGCGCGCCTACCTGGAGTCGGGCCGCACGCCCGTCCCCGCCGCGCGGTACACGGCGACCCGCCCCGACCTGCCCGCCGGGCCGGGCCGCCCGCCCCAGGCGGTCGGCACGCGGGCCCGCGGCGCCCTGATGGCGGCCATCACCGTCGTCGCGATGGCCGGCATGGGCGCGGGCGCGGCGGCCCTGCTCATGGACCACGGCACCGCCCGCGACGACGGCAGGTCCGCCCGGCCCTCCACCGGCCTGTCCGCGCCGTCCCCGGTCCCCGAACCGCCCGCCAGCGCCTCGGTCAGGGCCCCCGACGGGTACCGCTCCGTGCAGGATCCGGCCGGTTTCGCACTGGCGGTGCCGGGCGGCTTCACCCGCTCCTTCGAGCCGCCGCGCGTCTTCTACTACTCGCCGGGCAAGGAGTTCCGCATCGGCGTCCTCATCCAGGACGTCCAGGAGGGCGGCCCGATCGCCGCGATGCGCACCTCGGCCGCCCTCGCCCCGGACCGCTATCCCGGCTACCGCGACGGCAGGGTCGAGCGGACCGAGCACAACGGACACCGCGGCGCCTCCTGGGAGTTCACCTGGGACGGCTTCGACGAGACCGAGCAGAAGGCCCCGCGCGGCACCCGGCACACCTACGACATCGCCTGGGACGAGGGGGACAAGATGTACGACCTGTGGGTCTCCTCCCCGGTCGGCAAGGCGGACGAGGCCCGCCGCTACTTCGACACCGCGCTGTCCACGTTCGTGAGGACCAGGCCCGTCTCGTCCCCCTGACGCCGGCCGCGCGGCGCACCGCCCGGACCGGCGGGTGACGCGATCGTGTTACTTACGGGTACCCAAAGCGTCCCGCCCGGCATACGCTCACCCGCATGACGGACCCGCAGGACACCGCAACAGCCGAGGACGGCAACCCCGTCGCCCCGACGGGCCCCCGCACCGCCGCCGACGTGGTCACCCCCGAACTCGTCTCACGCCTCACGCGTCACGTCGTGAGCGCCGACCGCGCCACCGCCCCCAGCCACGCCCCCTTCACCGGCGAGGTCCTCGCCCAACTCCCCGTCTCCACACCGGAGGACGTTGCCACCGCCTACGAGCGGGCCCACAAGGCGCAGCGCGCCTGGGCCGCCGTGCCCGTACGGCAGCGGGCGGCCGTCCTGCGGCGCTTCCACGACCTCGTGCTCGCCCGGCAGACCGAGGTGCTGGACCTGATCCAGTTGGAGACCGGCAAGGCCCGGCTGCACGCGCACGAGGAGGTGCAGGCGGTCGCCGTCGCCGCCCGCCACTACGGGACGGCCGCGGCGGCGTACCTGCGCCCGCGGTCGCACACCGGGGTTCTGCCCGTCCTCACCAAGGTCGTCGAGCTGCGCAGGCCGCGCGGTGTCGTCGGCCAGATCGCGCCCTGGAACTACCCGTTCGAGCTGTCCGTCGGGGACGCCCTGCCCGCCTTCGCCGCGGGCAACGCGGTGGTGATGAAGCCCGACACGGAGACCGCGCTGACCGCCCTCTGGGCCCGGGACGTGCTCGTCGAGGCGGGCCTGCCCGAGGGCGTCTGGCAGATCGTGCTCGGCGAGGGCCCGGTCGTCGGACCGGCCGTCGTGAACGGCGCAGACTACGTCGCCTTCACCGGCTCCACCCGCACCGGCCGCGAGGTCGCGCAGGGGGCCGCCGCCCGGCTGGTCGGCTGCACGCTCGAACTGGGCGGCAAGAACGCCATGCTGGTGCTGCGCGACGCCGACGTCGAGAAGGCGGCGGCCGGCGCGGTCCGCGGCTGCTTCTCCTCCGCGGGGCAGCTGTGCATATCCATCGAGCGGCTGTACGTCCACTCCTCGGTGGCCGACGAGTTCCTGCGCCGCTTCGCCGCCCGCACCAAGGCCCTGCGGCTCGGCACGGGGCTCGCCTACGGCGCGGACATGGGCTCGCTCGTCTCGCAGCGGCAGCTGGACACCGTCGTCCGGCACGTGGACGAGGCGGTGGCCAAGGGCGCCCGGGTCGTTGCGGGCGGCCGCCCCCGCCCGGACGTGGGTCCGTTCTTCTACGAGCCGACCGTCCTGGACGGCGTCGAGCCGCCCATGGCGGTGTGCACGGAGGAGACCTTCGGCCCGGTCGTGTCGGTCTACCGCTTCGACTCCGAGGAGGAGGCGATCGGCCTGGCCAACGGCACTCCGTACGGCCTGAACGCCAGTGTCTGGACGAGGGACGGGCGGCGGGGCCGGGCGGTCGCGGCCCGGCTGAACGCCGGGACTGTCAACGTCAACGAGGCGTACGCGGCCGCCTACGGGAGCGCGCGGGCGCCGATGGGCGGCATGGGCGACTCGGGGCTGGGCCGCCGGCACGGCTCGGAGGGCATCCTCAAGTACACCGAGGCCCAGACCGTCGCCCACCAGCGGATCATGCCGCTGGCCCCGGCGTTCGGGCTGGACGACGAGCAGTACGCCCGGCTGATGACGGGCGGGCTGCGGCTGCTGAAGACGATCCGGCTGCGGTGAGGGTCTGGAGGCTCCGGTGACGACGCAAGACGACGACTGCGATCACGAAGAGCGCGACGGCGACCAGGACTTCGACCAGGACTTCGACCAGGACTTCGACTATGACGTGATCGTCGTCGGCTCCGGCTTCGGCGGTTCCGTAGCGGCCCTCCGCCTGACGGAGAAGGGCTACCGGGTGGCCGTGCTGGAGGCGGGCCGCCGCTTCACCCGCGGCAGCCTGCCCAGGAACTCCTGGGACCTGCGCAACTACCTGTGGGCGCCGGCCCTGGGCCTCTACGGCATCCAGCGCATCCACCTCCTCGGCAAGGTCATGGTCCTCGCGGGCGCCGGGGTCGGCGGCGGCTCGCTCAACTACGCCAACACGCTGTACGTACCGCCGAAGGCGTTCTTCGACGACCCGCAGTGGGCGGGCATCACCGACTGGGAGGAGGAGCTGCGCCCGCACTACGACCAGGCGCGGCGCATGCTGGGGGCGCGGCTCAACCCCACCATGACCCCCTCGGACGTCCATCTCAGGGCGGCCGCCGAGAAGATGGGGGCGGGGGACACCTTCCACATGGCGCCCGTCGGGGTGTTCTTCGGGGACGGCGGGGACGGCGGGGATACGGGCGGCGGGCCGCGTGCCCGGCCCGGGGAGGAGGTCCCCGATCCCTACTTCGGGGGCGCGGGCCCGGCCCGCAGGGCCTGCACCGAGTGCGGCGAGTGCATGACCGGCTGCCGGCACGGCGCGAAGAACACGCTGGTCGAGAACTACCTCCACCTCGCCGAGCGCGCCGGGGCCGTGATCCGTCCGATGACCACGGTGGTGGCCGTCCACGAGCACCGGGACGGCGGATTCCGCGTGGTCGCCGTGCCCACCGACCGGCGCCGCAAGGCCCGCCCGCACGTGCTGCGCGCCGGGCACGTGGTGCTGGCGGCCGGGACGTACGGCACCCAGACGCTGCTGCACACCATGCGGGACAAGGGGCTGCTGCCCCGCCTGTCCGCCCGGCTCGGCGAGCTGACCCGCACCAACTCCGAGGCGGTGGTGGGCGCTCAGACCACCGACCGCCGCTACCGCAAGGCGCACGGTGCGGAGAAGGCGGACTTCTCCCGGGGCGTCGCCATCACCTCGTCGGTCCATCCGGACGCCGACACCCACATCGAGCCCGTGCGGTACGGCAAGGGGTCCAACGCCATGGGCCTCCTGTCGATCCTCCAGGTGCCGGTGGGCGGCCGGGCGCCGCGTGGGGTGGCGTTCGCGGCCCGCTGCGCGCGGCACCCGCTTCAGCTGCTGATGTCCCTCTCCACCCGCCGCTGGTCGGAGCGCACGATCATCGGCCTCGTCATGCAGTCGCTGGACAACTCCCTGACCACGTACCGGAAGCAGAGGGGCCCGGGCAGGGGGCTGCTCACGGCCCGGCAGGGCCACGGTGCCCCCAACCCCCGGCAGATCCCGCAGGCGGCCGAGGCGGCGGCCCTCGTGGCCCGGGAGATCAACGGCTTCCCGGGCAGCAACGTCGGCGAGCTGGTGGGCATGCCGATGACCGCCCACTTCATCGGCGGCTGCCCCATCGGCCCGGACGCCTCGCGGGGCGTCGTCGACCCGTATCAGCGGCTGTACGGGCACCCGGGCATCTCGGTGGTCGACGGTGCGGCGGTCTCCGCGAACCTGGGCGTCAACCCGTCGCTGACCATCACCGCGCAGGCGGAGCGGGCGATGTCCTTCTGGCCCAACAAGGGCGAGGCCGATCCGCGTCCGCCGCAGGGGAAGCCGTACGCGCGTGTGGCCGCCGTCGAGCCGCGCCGACCGGTGGTGCCGAAGGAGGCGTTCGGGGCGCTGCGGCTGCCGCTGTACGTACGACGCGGGTAGCGGCGGACAGGTGGCACACAGGCGGCACACAGGTAAGGACCGCACTCCATGGAGTGCGGTCCTTACCTATTCGCTGTCGCCGGCCGGGAGTTACGCGGAGGCGTTGCCCTTGCGGCGCTTGACGACGAAGAGCGCGCCCGCGCCCGCGACCACGGCGGCGCCGCCGATGCCCGCGATCAGCGGCATCGAGGAGGACGAGCCGGTCTCGGCGAGCTTGCCGCTGACGGGGATCTCGGGACGCTCGCCCTGGGCGGCGGGCTTGTTGCCGCCCTGGCCGCTCTGACCGCCGCCCTGGTGGCGGCTCGTGTCGATGCTGCCCGGCTTACCCGGCTTGCCCTTGGCGTCGTCGACCTTGCCGGGCTTGCTGCCCGGGTTCAGGACGGTGAAGTCGAACTGGCTGATCTCGTCGGAGCCGCACTTGCCGTCCTCGCCGTACGAGTGGCCGATGGTGAAGAAGTAGCCGGTCCCCGCCTTGGCCTTCTCGCCGACCTTGATGCGCATCTTGGCGTCGGCGTACTCGCCGGGCTTGAGCTTCTTCACGGTGGCGAAGTCGTAGTTGGCGAGGACGTCGGCGCCGCCGCCCTCGATCGCCGTCCAGCTGTGCTTGGCCGTGTTGTACCACTCGACCGTCACGTCCAGCTCGTCGACGTCCTTGATCTTGGGGTCGGCGGTGCCGAGCATGAGGGAGATGTCGGTCTCCATCACCGTCACCTTGGAGACGTTGGTCACGCGGTAGGTGAACTCGTGCCAGCCCGAACCCGAGACGATCTTGCTCGGGAGGCCGCGGAGCCCGGTCTTGCCGCGGTCCTCGTCGAAGATGGGCGAGCAGAACGTCGGCCGGGTGTAGTCCGGGGAGGGCGTGGCGGTCGGCGCGGTGGACGGCTTGGCCGGGGGCTCGGACGAGGGCGCGCCCGGGGCCTTCGAGGGCTCGGCGGGCTTCTGGGCCGGCTGCCCGGTGCCCGAGGCGCTCGGCTTGGCCGGGGCCGTGGGCGGCTTGGCGTCGCCGGCCGGGACCGAGGGGGAGGCCGAGGGTGTGACGTCCGCGGCGGGTGCGTGCTCGGCGGCGTACGCGGGCACGGCGAGCAGGGCGGCGGCGGGCCCGACCGCGGCCAGGACGGCTGCGGTCGCCAGGGTGCGGCGAAGCTTCATCGATTCCTCTTCCGAAGGCCTGCGATTACGCGTACATGACTGACGGGCCCAGGGGAAAGGTTGCGGTCTGCGGTGAAATATCGGGCTTATGTGACAGGAGTCACGATCAATGCCGTCTCCGGTCGGCGATGCGGCGAGGGGACCGGCATGGCGAAGGGCCCCGGGCCGGCTCCGCGGGGGCGTGCGGACGGCCTCGGGGCCCTTGACTGCCGGCACCGAGAACAGGGCAGCGTCGGTGCCGCGGAGCGGCGCCGGGGGGAGCGCCGCGGGCTGAGGTTGTGTGGACCAATGGCGGTGCGGGCCAAGGGACTTGACCTCGGCCGTGCCCTTCCCCTGGCATCGTGCGGGATGAGCCGCGCGGTGCGCAACCGCTTCGACCGGATACGGTCGGTTCCAGGCGTCCCTGGAACCGACCGCTCCTGAGTGGCGGCCGGGCTGCTGTCCCCTGCCGTCCGACCGCCTTGCCACCGGAGTGAGGTCCCACGACGCGCGTGCTCGCGCGTCACACACTCCGATGGATCCGCCCTGTCGTTGCCGGGCGCCCAGATGAACAGGGACGGAAGCCACGCGTGGATACTCGGTGGGCCGCTCCTGGCTGGCGCGACACCGGTTCCAACGAAGCCGGTCGGCGGCCGGTCACGCGCCGTACGGGTGACGGCCACCGAACTCAGATGCGGCCCCGGCACAGCTCCAGCAGGGTCATGGCCAGCGTGGTGCCGGGCCGGCCGAGCTGCTCGCTGTAGTGGTGGAGGATCTCCATTTCGCGGGACAGGCTGACCCGCCCGCCGCCGGAGGAGATGCGCTCCCGCTGGATCACCGCCGAGACGGCCATCCGTTCCTGGACGAGCCCGATGATCCGGCCGTCGAGGTCGTCGATGCGCTCGCGGGCGTCGACGATCACGCCCGCGGCCTCCTCGGTGCGGGCGCCGGTGTCGGCGGGCTGCTTGGCGACGGTCGTGGTGCTCATGTGTGTTTCTCCAAATCTCCGGAGACCGGGGCCGGGGCCCCGGAGCGGCAGAGCCCGGGAGAAACGACAGGCGCCCCGGGCCTTGTCGGCCCGGGGCGCCTGGGAAGTCTGTCGCTTGTCAGTTGCTCAAGCAGCACGACCATGGCAGCCGGACGGGCCCGGTGCCATAGGTAAAGACGAAGGTCAGGTGCTTGTGCATGGCGCACAGTATGGCCCGGGAGCGGTCCCGGGGCCAATGCGCATTCGGATGGTGAGACAAAAGCAAGCACCCGCGCCCCGGTAGAATCGACAAATACAGACCCCCTCCACCGCCGGAAGGCCGCTCCCGTGCCAGCAGCACCCCCCGCCGCCCCCGACGTCGTGCTCGTCGTCGACTTCGGCGCGCAATACGCTCAGCTCATCGCCCGCCGCGTCCGTGAGGCCCGGGTCTACAGCGAGATCGTGCCCAGCACGATGCCCGTCTCCGAGATGCTCGCCAAGAACCCCCGGGCGATCATCCTCTCCGGCGGCCCCTCGTCGGTGTACGAGGAGGGCGCGCCCCGCCTCGACGACGCCCTCGGCCTCTTCGAGGCCGGTGTCCCGGTCTTCGGCATGTGCTACGGCTTCCAGCTGATGGCCACCACGCTCGGCGGCACGGTCGACAACACCGGCGCCCGCGAGTACGGCCGTACGCCGCTGCACGTCTCCAAGCCCGGCTCGACCCTCTTCGAGGGCACGCCGGAGGAGCAGCCGGTGTGGATGTCGCACGGCGACGCCTGCTCGGAGGCTCCCGAGGGCTTCACCGTCACCGCGTCCACGGACGTCGTGCCGGTCGCCGCCTTCGAGAACGACGAGAAGAAGCTCTACGGCGTGCAGTACCACCCCGAGGTGATGCACTCCACGCACGGCCAGCTGGTCCTGGAGCACTTCCTCTACCGCGGCGCGGGCATCGAGCCGACCTGGACCACGGGCAACGTGATCGAGGAGCAGATCGAGGCCATCCGTGAGCAGGTCGGCACCAAGCGTGCGATCTGCGGCCTGTCCGGCGGTGTGGACTCCGCCGTGGCCGCCGCGCTCGTGCAGAAGGCCATCGGCTCCCAGCTGACCTGCGTCTACGTCGACCACGGCCTGATGCGCAAGGGCGAGACGGAGCAGGTCGAGAAGGACTTCGTCGCCGCCACGGGCGTCCAGCTCAAGGTCGTCGACGCGCAGGAGCAGTTCCTGGTCGCGCTCGCCGGGGTGAGCGACCCCGAGGAGAAGCGGAAGATCATCGGCCGGGAGTTCATCCGGGTCTTCGAACAGGCCCAGGCCGAGATCGTCGCCGAGGGCGCCGCCGACGGCGAGGCTGTCGAGTTCCTCGTCCAGGGCACGCTCTACCCGGACATCGTCGAGTCCGGTGGCGGCACCGGCACCGCCAACATCAAGTCCCACCACAACGTGGGCGGCCTCCCCGAGGACCTGGAGTTCAAGCTCGTCGAGCCGCTGCGCCAGCTCTTCAAGGACGAGGTCCGCATGGTCGGCCAGGAGCTGGGCCTGCCGGACGAGATCGTCCAGCGCCAGCCCTTCCCGGGCCCCGGCCTGGGCATCCGCATCGTCGGCGAGGTCACGCGCGAGCGCCTGGACCTGCTGCGCGAGGCCGACGCGATCGCCCGCGAGGAGCTGACCGCCGCCGGTCTCGACCGCGAGATCTGGCAGTGCCCGGTCGTCCTCCTGGCCGACGTCCGCTCGGTCGGCGTCCAGGGCGACGGCCGCACCTACGGCCACCCGATCGTGCTGCGCCCGGTGTCCTCCGAGGACGCCATGACGGCCGACTGGACGCGCATGCCGTACGAGGCCCTGGAGCGGATCTCCACGCGCATCACCAACGAGGTGCGCGACGTCAACCGCGTGGTGCTGGACGTGACCAGCAAGCCGCCGGGGACGATCGAGTGGGAGTAGTGCTCCCGTAGGACCAGAAGGTCAACGCCACCGCCGTCGCTCATTCGTTTGAGCGGCGGCGGTGGCGTTTGCGGTGGGTACGCTGGCTTACGGCCGAGAATCCCGTCCATGAGGAACCATGACCGCTGAGCCCGCGCACGCCTGGCCGGTGCCGCCGCAGGACGGGTACACCGTGGACGACCTGCTGACGTTGCCCGACCTCCCGCCGCACACGGAGTTGATCGACGGGAGCCTGGTTTTCGCGAGCCCGCAGCGTGATTTCCACAGCATTGTGATCGATCTGCTGGTGAACGGTCTGCGTCGCACCGCGCCGCCCGAGTTCCGGGTTCGGCGCGAGATGGCCGTGGTGATCGACAAGCGCAACGGCCCGGCTCGATGCCCCCTTCGAGGTTGACATCGATCTCGCTGAGATCAACGAGCTGTAGCGGCGTTCCTGCTGCACTTCTGGCCTCCTCCCGCACCCGGCGGTAGCTTCCGTCCACAGCCATGGATCACGGAGGAGGCCCCCATGCCCGAGGCCGGCGCCAGTGTCACCGCCCCCGAGCCCATACCCACCGACCGGCTCCACTTCGCCATGCCCCCGAAGCACGACTCGGCCGAGGGCGAGCGGCAGTACCGCAAGGAGCGGCTCGCGGCGGCGCTGCGGCTCTTCGGGCGGTTCGGCTTCGAGGAGGGCGTCGCGGGGCACATCACCGCGCGCGACCCGGAGTTCACGGATCACTTCTGGGTCAATCCGTTCGGGATGTCGTTCAAGCACATCACCGTGAGCGATCTGATCCTCGTCAACCACCGCGGGCAGGTCGTCCAGGGCCGCCACCACGTCAACCAGGCGGCCTTCGCGATCCACTCGCAGATCCACCGGGCCCGGCCCGACGTCGTGGCCGCCGCGCACAGCCACTCCACCTACGGGCGGGCGCTGTCCGCGCTGGGCGAGCTGCTGGAGCCGATCACCCAGGACGTGTGCGCCTTCTACCAGGACCACGCGCTCTTCGACGACTACACCGGAGTCGTGGTGGACGAGGAGGAGGGGCGGCGCATCGCGACCGCCCTGGGCCCGCACAAGGCGGTGATCCTCCGCAACCACGGACTGCTGACCGTCGGCGACTCGGTGGACGCCGCCGCGTGGTGGTTCATCACGATGGAGCGCTCCTGCCAGGTGCAGCTGGTCGCCAAGGCCGCCGGGAAGCCGGTCCTCATCGACGCGGCGAGCGCCGCCCACACCCGCGACCAGCTGGGCAACGACCTGGTGGCGTGGATCAACTACCAGCCGCTGTACCAGCAGATCACCCGCAGCGAGCCCGAGCTGCTGCGCTGAGACCGGCGCGGGCCGGGTCGCCGGGCGACGGGCCGGGACCCCCGCCCGTCGGCGGGGGTGGCTCGTCCTCCAGGGCTCCTTTGCATTGCTTTTACCTTGTTTACGATGGATGGACAGCCGGGGCGTACGGGGGCGCCCCGGCTGTGTCATGCGTCCGGAAGAACCACTGGCAGGAGCACCATGCGCCTCTCCCGTTCCCGCAGTCTCGGGCTGTCCGCCGCCCTGGCCCTGGCGGGCCTGGCCGTCACCGGATGCGGCGGGGGCGCGGAGGCCGAGGAACGGCCCGCGAAGTCCGCCGCCCTGGCGCCCTCCGCCTCCTCTTCCGCCGCGCCCACGGAGAAGCCCGCGCCGCCCGCGCAGACGCTGACCGGCGCCGCCAGGGTCGTACGCCCCGAGATCGCCCCGGAGGGCGGCGAGACCGTCGGCGTGGGCCAGCCCATCGCCGTGGTCTTCAAGCAGCAGAAGGTCTCCCGGGAGCTGCGCGCGGGGATCGAGGGGCGGCTGAAGGTCTCCACCTCGGCGAAGGTCCCCGGCGCCTGGCACTGGAACGAGTCCAAGGGCGACACCCGCGTCCACTTCCGCCCCGAGAAGTACTGGCCGGCCGGCACCGAGGTGACCCTGGACGCCCGGCTCGCGGGGGTGAAGCTCGCCGAGGGGACCGCCGCCGACCGCGACCGGAAGATTTCCTTCACCATCGGCGACTCGATGGTCAGCACCGTGGACCTCAAGGCCCACAAGCTCACCGTCGTGCGCAACGGCGAGACGCTGCGCACGATCCCGGTCAGCGGCGGCGACGAGAGCAAGGGCTTCGGCACCCGCGAGGGCGCCAAGACCATCCTCGCCAAGGAGGGCCGGGTCGTCATGGACTCGCTCTCCATCGGCATCCCGCGCAACCACCCCGACGGCTTCTACGGCTCGTACGACTACAGCATGCGCGAGACGATCAGCGGCGAGTACGTGCACGCGGCCCCCGACAACGCCGAGTCCTTCGGCAAGGAGAACGTCAGCCACGGCTGCATCGGCATGTCCGCCGAGGATGCCAAGTGGCTGTACGGGCTGAGCCGCAAGGGCGACGTCGTGCAGGTCACCGGCAGCACCAAGCCCAAGCCCATGGACCACTTCGGCAACGGCTACGGCGACTGGAACCTCACCTGGGAGCAGTGGCTGGCGGGCAGCGCGCTGGGCATCCGCACCGGCGGCTGAGCCCGCTCCCACCCTCCCCGGCCGGCTGTCCAGAGCCTGTGGACAACTTCGCCACCCGCATGCGCCGAGGTTGTCCACAGGCCTGAACATCGAACGTCCGCCGCGCGTATGGTCGGGTGACGACGGGTCGCGCAGGCGAGCGGACGAAGGAAGAGGTGGCGCGGGTCATGACGTTCATCGGTCGTGAGGAGATGCGGACGCGGACGCCGGTGCCGACGGGGGCGGACCGGCGGGCGGGCCTCTCCCGCTACGCCCTGCTGCCGCTGCGCCTCTTCCTCGGTGTCACCTTCGTCTACGCGGGCCTCGACAAGCTCACCGACTCCGCCTTCATGGCGAGCGACGGCCAGGGCTCGATCGGCGCGCTCATGCACGCGGTGCGCGACACCGCCGCCGTCCCCGGCCTGGTCGACCTGGCGCTGAAGAGCCCCGTCGGCTTCGGCTGGGCGATCGCCCTGGGCGAGCTGGCGGTCGGCCTGGGCACCCTGTTCGGGGTCTTCGCCCGGCTCGCGGCGGCCGGCGGCGCCCTGATCTCGCTGAGCCTGTGGCTGACGGTCAGCTGGACCACCACGCCCTACTACTACGGCAACGACCTGGCCTATCTGATGGCCTGGCTGCCCCTCATACTCGCGGGCGCGCCCCTGCTGTCGGTGGACGCGGCGTGGCACCGCGCCCGTCTCCGGCAAGGGCGCGCCCGGCGCGGCACGCTGTTCAGCTGAGCCCGGCCGGGCGGCCGGGGCGGCCGTCCACCCGGTCCGCGCCGCGCGCCCGGTGGCGGCGCACGGCGAAGGCGAGGGCGGAGAGCACTCCGCCCAGGCAGAGGCCGGCGGCCATGGCGGGCAGCAGTGCATAGGAGGGGAAACGCCACCAGCCGGCGGCCGCGGCCAGATAGGCCGCGCAACCCCCCAGCAGGACCAGCCCGATGACGAGCCTTCCGGGGTCGAAGTCATGCCGCCGCACGGACCACCTCCACCTGGCCGAGACCGGCCTTGAGCCGTAGTTCCAGCGTTCCGTGCGCCGTGTGGCCCGCGGCCGGGCGCAGGGTCGTCCGCTTGTGGGTGCCGGGGCGCACGTCGATGTCGCCGGGCTGCTCGCCGGGCAGCTGGATGTCGCCGACACCGACCTCGATGTCCAGCTCGGCCGTGGCGTCCGGGGGCAGCACGACCTTGAGCCGGCCGGCGCCGACCTCGGCGCTCGTGGTGAGCGCCGGCCCGCCCTGGGCGAGGGGCACCCCGGTCAGGTCCAGCACGCCCTCGCCGCTGCCCACCAGGTAGTGCCGCTGCACGTCCGTCAGGGCCGCCGGGCGCCAGGTGGTGCGGGTCCACTCGGCGGTCACCGTCTTGGGCAGCGCCGCGGCGCCGCACAGCAGCGCACCGGTCAGCACCGCCGAGACGATCGTGCCGCCGCCCGTGCGCCCGTACACCGAGCTGACCACGATGCCCAGGCCGTAGACGCCCAGCGCGCAGGCCAGGCCGATCTCCAGGGAGGTGCCCAGTGGCCGGTGATGCCAGGTCAGGCCCGTGCCGAGGGCGAGGGCGGCCATGGCGAGCAGGAAGGTCCAGCCGCCCAGCCGGGGGCCGGTGGGCACCGGCACGGCCCGCTCCCGGGCCGCCTTCTCCGCGTCGTACGGGCCTTCGTCGGGACCCCACAGATAGCGGGTGCCGGAGCCCGGCGCGGCAGCAGCCGGGTCCCGGACGGGGTCGCGCCACCAGGAGGGGCCGCCCGGGGCCGGGGGAGCCTGCGTCTCCGGCGGAGCCTCGACGGTCTTGTGCGGCTTGTGGGCCTTGTGCGCTCCAGGGACCGAGGGCTCCGCGGTGCCCCCCTCCTCCTCGCCCTCGGCCGGGTGGTGGCGCTGCTGCGACCAGTACGCGGCACCGCTGATGGCGATGGCAAGCATCAGCCCGAAGGCCATCACGCCGCCGTTGTTGAGCATCGACAGGAACAGGCCGCAGCCCACCAGCGCGCACAGCAGCGCCGTCAGCGCCGGGCCCTCGACCCGGCCCGACAGCATCCGGCGGCCCTCGTTCTCGTCCTCGCCCTCGAGCGGGATCAGCAGCCATGCGAAGCCGTAGACGATCAGCCCGAGCCCGCCGGTGGCCCCCAGCACGCCGAGGACGACACGGAAGACGACGGGGTCCATATCGAAGCAGCGGCCGAGTCCCCCGCAGACTCCGGAGATCACCTTGTGCTCGCGGCTGCGCCGCAGTGGCGGCCTCGTGACCTGCTCGGCGGTCGGTGGTGCGTCGGTCATGGGGACATGGTGTCAAGCGGAACGAACGTGCGGCATCCGTGGCGACCCTGGCCGTTCCCTGAGATCGTCCCTTAGAACTGACGGTTAGGGTGTCGCATCGAACACACACAGGGGTATCCGGAGGGGCGCGCGGTGGATGGGGCAGGGCGCGGGGCCGCGTTCGGCGCGGTGCCCGGCGGGACGGCCGAAGCGGGCAGGATCGTCGCCGGGCGGTACCGCCTGGCCGAGCGCATAGGCCGGGGCGGCATGGGCACCGTCTGGCGCGCCGAGGACGAGTTGCTGGGCCGTCAGGTGGCGGTCAAGCGGCTGCACGTCTCCCTGGGCCTGGAGGAGGACGAACTCGCCACCCTCTACGAGCGCACCCGCCGCGAGGCCCGCAGCGCCGCCCGGATCAGCCACGGCAACGTTGTCGTCGTCCACGACGTGGTCGACGACGGCGGTCTGCCGTGCATCGTGATGGAGTACGTGCCGTCGACGACGCTCGGCGACGTGCTCAAGCGCGGCACCGTCACCCCCGACGAGGCCGCCCGCATCGGCCGCGGCATGATCGCGGCCCTGCGCGCCGCACACGCCGCCGGAGTCCTGCACCGCGACGTCAAGCCCGGCAACGTGCTGCTCGGCCACGACGGGCGGGTCGTCCTCACCGACTTCGGCATCGCCCAGTCCACCGGCACCTCGACCCTGACCAAGACCGGCGAGATGGTCGGCTCGATCGACTACATCGCCCCCGAGCGGGTCAAGGGCGCCAAGCCCGGCCCCGCCGCCGACCTGTGGGCCCTGGGTGCCACCCTCTACCAGGCCCTGGAGGGCAGACCTCCGTTCCGCCGGGACACGGCCGTCGAGACCGCGTACTCCATCGCCATGGACCCGCTGGAGCCACCCCGCAACGCGGGCCCGCTGACCCGGCTGGTCGAGACGCTGCTGGCCAAGGACCCCGCGCTGCGGCCCCCGGCCGAACTGGTCGAACAGATCCTGCGCGAGCCCGCGGCCGAGCCCGAGACGGCCTCCCTCCAGGTGCCGCCGCCCGCGACCGCTCCAGAGCCCACGACCGCCCCCGCGCCGCCCGTGGTGCCCGAGCCCCGGCCAGCGCCAGCGCCCGCGGCCGCTGCTGCTGCCGTCCCGACGGCCACGGCACCGACCGTGCGGGCCACGCCCGCACCCGAACGCCCGCGCCGTGCCCGGACGGTCTGGTGGCTCGCGACCGCGGCCGTCGTCGTGGCGGGCCTCGCGGCCGTCGCGTACCTCCTCCCCCAGGACGGCGGCGACGACGAAGGGGACGAGTCCACCCCTGCCACCGAGCAGAAGGCCGGCCCGAGCCCTGCCCGGGACATCGCATCCACCGCGCCTTCCCAGCAGCCGCCCGCCGTGCCCAAGGGCTACCACCTGGTCAACGCGGAGGAGGTCGGCGTCTCCTTTCCCGTGCCGGACGGCTGGAAGCGCAAGAAGGTGCCCGACAACGACGCGATCGTCTTCGTGGACCCGAGCGGGCTCGTCGGTCTGCGGATCAACGTCCTGGACTTCGCGAGCACCGATCCCCTGCAGCACTGGAAGGACGACGAGACCAAGTCCGTCGCGGAGGGCAAGCTGCCCGGTTACAAGCAGCTGCGCATGCAGAGCACGACGTACCGAGGGCAGCCGGCCGCGATATGGGAGTTCACCTTCCAGGGCCAGGCACGCGAGTTCCGGGCCGTGGACCTCGGCTTCGGCCGGCCCGGCGAGAAGGAGTACGCGATCTACCTCTCGGCGCCGAAGGCCGACTGGGAGAAGCACAAGAAGGTCTTCGACGACGTCAAGGACGGATTCCGGCTGCCCGCCGGGCACTGAGCCGGTATGAGGGAGCGATCAGGGGTGACCCTGATGCCCCCGCCTTCGCCCCCATGTGACGATCAGTTCATGACCACCGCTCCACGCCCCGACAGCCCACCCCTGCGCAAGCTCTACCGCAGTGCCGACGGGCGGATGCTCGGCGGCGTTGCGCGCGGGCTCGCCGGACACCTCGGAGTGCCCGTCTCCTGGGTGCGGCTCGTCTTCGTCGCGCTGTTCATGGGCCACGGCATGGGCGCACTGCTGTATGCGGTGTTCTGGTTCGTCGTGCCCCTCGGCATCGGCGGGGTCGAGGTGCCGCGCCCGGTGGCCACCGAGGTCACCCCGGACGGTCGCCGCAGGCTCGTCCGCAAGCCCGACCGGGGCCAGGTCTTCGCGCTCCTCGCCATCGTCATCAGCGCCGCGGTCTTCATCGACCGCCTGGAGCTGGGGCGCGCCAACACCTATGTCTGGCCGCTGCTCCTCATCGGCGCGGGCGTCGCCCTCGTCTGGCGGCAGGCCGACAACGCCCGCCGCGCCCACTGGATGGAGGTCGGCCGCAGCAAGCGCGTCCTGCCGGTCGCCCGTGCCGCGGCGGGCGTGCTGCTCGTCGGCGTCGGCGCCACGGGCATCGTCGTGCTCCAGGGCTCGGCGGAGCACCTGGGCACCGTGCTCCAGGCCTCGCTCGCCGTGCTGGTCGGCATCGCGCTGCTGGCCGGGCCCTCGGTCGTCCGCATGGCCCAGGACCTCTCCGCGGAGCGCACCATGCGCATCCGCGCCCAGGAGCGTGCCGAGGTCGCCGCGCACGTCCACGACTCCGTCCTGCACACCCTCACCCTCATCCAGCGCAATGCGGAGGACTCCCGCGAGGTCGCCCGCCTGGCCCGGGCCCAGGAGCGGGAGCTGCGCGCCTGGCTCTACAACCCCGAGGGCCGGGGCAAGGAGGAGGCCGAGGAGCCGCAGACCCTGGCGGAGGGCGTCCGGGCCGCGGCCGCCGAGGTGGAGGACTACCACGGGGTGCCCATCGAGGTCGTCGTGGTCGGCGACTGCCCCCTGGACGAACGGCTGGGCGCCCAGCTGCAGGCCGCCCGTGAGGCCATGGTCAACGCGGCCAAGTACGGTGGCCAGGGCGGCGCCGTACAGGTCTACGCCGAGGTCGAGGGGCGCACGGTCTTCATCTCCGTGCGCGACCGGGGCCCCGGCTTCGACCTGGACTCGGTGCCGGACGACCGGATGGGCGTCCGCGAGTCGATCATCGGCAGGATGCAGCGCAACGGCGGCACGGCGAGACTGCGTTCCGCGCCCGACGGGGGGACCGAAGTGGAGCTGGAGATGGAGAGGGCGGAGAAGGCGTCATGACGACCGAACAGACGGCCGGGCAGACGGCGGAGCGACACGTCAGGGTCGTGCTGGTGGACGACCACCGGATGTTCCGCACGGGCGTGCAGGCCGAGATCGGGGCCACGGACCGGACGGGCGTGGAGGTCGTCGGCGAGGCCGCCGACGTCGACCAGGCGATCACTGTGATCACCGCGACCCGGCCGGAGGTCGTCCTGCTGGACGTCCACCTCCCGGGCGGCGGCGGGGTGGAGGTGCTGCGCCGCAGCGCCGCCATGATGGCCGATCAGGAGGCGCCCGTGCGCTTCCTCGCGCTGTCCGTCTCCGACGCCGCGGAGGACGTCATCGGCGTCATCCGCGGCGGTGCGCGCGGCTATGTCACCAAGACCATCACGGGCGCCGATCTGATCGACGCCGTCTTCCGGGTCAAGGACGGCGACGCGGTCTTCTCGCCCCGGCTGGCCGGCTTCGTCCTGGACGCCTTCGCGTCGACGGACGCGCCGCCGGTGGACGAGGACCTGGACCGGCTGACGCAGCGCGAGCGCGAGGTGCTGCGCCTGATCGCCCGCGGCTACGCCTACAAGGAGATCGCCAAGCAGCTCTTCATCTCCGTGAAGACGGTGGAGTCGCACGTCTCCGCGGTGCTGCGCAAGCTCCAGCTGTCCAACCGGCACGAGCTGACGCGCTGGGCGACGGCGCGGCGCCTGGTCTGACGCGAGCCCTGACGGCGGTCCGGCACGGCGCGGACCGCCGCTACCAGATCTGCTGGTGGTAGTAGGCGAAGCCGTCCGGGTTGCCCCGCAGACCGACGATGACGCGGTTGTCGGGCGTCAGGGTCAGGGCGGGCGGTGCGTCGGCGGAGTACTTGCCGGTGCCGGCGACGGCATCGGTGAGGGAGAAGTCACCGCGGTTGACGGCGTCCTGCCGGCAGACCGTGAAGTTGCTCTTGTCCTTGAGCTGGTAGACCTCCAGCTTCCCGTCCTGCGTCAGGATCGCCGCCGGGGTGGCGTCCGTCTCGCCCGGCAGCTTCTGGGGGTTGGCCCAGGAGCGGTGGCCCGGCCCGGCGCCCGAGTGGTAGCCGCTCGTACCGGAGCGCCAGAAGACCCGGACGTACTGATTGGCGTCGGTGACGGCGGATGGGGCGCCGCCGACGTTGGCGTTCGGGCCCGAGGCGCGGAACCACTCGCCCCAGTTGATGGTGCCGTTGGCCTTGTTCTGGGCCCTCCCGCTGATGCAGTGCCGGTCGTCGTGCCGGAAGACGAACAGCCGCCCCTGGTTGTTGCGGGCGACGGCGGGGGCCAGGGGAATCTCGCTGGTGCAGAGGTCGCCGCCCATCCCGTAAGGCTGGGTGAACTTCCTGGAGCCCGGCTGCTCCTGGGTGATGTGGCAGAGCTGCTTGCTGCTGTGGGTGAAGAAGACGGAGATCCGGCCGTCGGCGTTCAGCGCCGCCGTCGGGTCCCCGGCCACGGCCTTGTCGAGCAGCATCTTCGGCGCGGCCCAGTTGCTGTTGATGTCCGACTGGGCGTACTGCCAGAGAGAGCTGTCCGGCCCACGCCAGAAGACATAGGTCAGCCCGTCCGGACCGCGCAGGGCGGTGGGGCTGCCGCCGACATTGCCCTCGGTGCCGGTGGCCACGGCCCAGTTGTCGCACCAGACCTCCTTGCTCCGGAGCCACCACTTGAAGGCCAGGGCGTTGCTCTTCGTGCGGACGAAGTACTGGGGGCGGTTGTCGGCGCTGAGCGCCATCGCGGGTCTGCCGAGGAAGCCGGCCTCCAGGCCCGTGCCGCTGTGTTTGACGGGGTTCGCGTCCCATTTGAGACCTGAGGCGGTGGAGGGCGGCACGGGTGCTCCTTACCTGTGCGTGGTGTTCGTGGCGGCGGTCAGGCCCACTGCTGCGGGATGACATAGACCTTGTTGTCGGTCCAGCGCAGTACGAGGCAGATGCGGTTGTCGGGCAACAGGGTTGGTGCCATGGGCCCCAGCCAGCCGCTGCTGCTGATGGATTCGAAGGCGGAGAAGTCCGGGCTGTTGATGCGCTGTTGCCGGGCGATGGAGACGGATCTGCTGTTGGTGGTGTAGGCGAAGACTTCCACTACGCCGTCCTGCCCGCGGACGGCCAGCGGCGTCTCCCTGATGTCACCCGTGAGCGCCCGCGGAGGTGCCCACGCGGCATACGAGGCGTCCTGGGCCGTGTGATAGCCGGTGCTGCCCGAGCGCCAGAAGACGCGGACGCACTGGTTGGCGTCGGTGACTGCGGACGGACCGCCGTCTGCGGGGCCCTTGTCGGCCGAGATCGGCACGGGCTTGCTCCAGCTTTCCGTCGCGTCCGCCTCGGTCTGGGAGACGGCCAGGACGTCACCGTTCTTGGCGGTGACAAAGACGTGCAGCCTGCCGTCCCCGCTCCGTGCGGCGGCAGGGGCGAACCGGGTCCTGTCACCCGCGTCGCCGCCCAGCACGTTCGGGTCGTCGCTCCAGCCGGTGTAGTCCGTCCGCTGCTGGTAGACGTGGCACAGGCGACCGCTGGTGTCGTTGTAGAAGACGGAGACCCTGTTGTCAGCGTTCAGAGCGACGGCGGGGTCGCCCCCGACGTCCATCGCGATCCGCTGGGGAGTCGTCCAGCCACTGTTGATTGACGACTGGCGCAGCCACCACAGCTGTCCGTTGGCAAGCCGCCAGAAGATGTTGACGGAGCCGCTCGCATCACGCAGCGTGGCCTGGCAGCCGACCGGGTTGCTCGTTCCGTCGTACGTCCCCCATGCCTCCCAGGAGTTCCATCCCAGGTCGCGCTTGTGCCACGTGTGCGCGAGGCTGCTGCTTTGCCGCCCGGTGATCTGCAGCCGGGCGTCCGCTTGCGGAGCGGCGCACGGCACGTCCAGGAGAGCAATCGTCTTGAGTTCGGTGCTGTCGGTCGTCCATTTGAGCCCCGAAGCGGTGGCAGGCGGCATAGGTCCTCCCCGTGAACACGATGCGGAGTCGACTGATTACGGAGAGTATCAGCTCGGGGTGGAGGATGCCACCACCCCCGCCCCCGGCATACGCCCCCGTCAAGCAGTCGCGGAACCTTCCCGCCCTCCGCCGCATCTAGACACAGGCGAGAGGCGCAGAACCGGAAACGAGAGCCCGATGACCCCATGAGCCTGACGGGAACCCCCTTCTTCCTGACCGCGATAGTCCTGGTCGTGGTGGCCCTCGCACTGCCGCTCACGCTCTGGGGAAAGATCGGCGGGCCCAAGCTCGTACGGCACGTGACCCGGTTCTTCATGCTGCTGTTCGCGCAGGCCACGGCGATAGTCCTGGTGTTCGTGATCGTCAACAACACCAACGGGCTCTTCGACAACTGGGCCGATCTGTTCGGCACCGGCGACCACGTCAGGGCGGCGGCCGACCTCGGGCCGGACGGCACGGGCGGCAAGTCGGTCAAGGACGAGCCGAAGGTGCTGCAGAAGTTCGCGCCGGCGTCCGACAAGCGCATGGGGCCCGGGGTCCAGGAGACCGAGCTGAAGGGCCGGATATCCGGCGTCGAGGGCGAGGTCTACGTCTGGCTGCCGCCGCAGTACGACGACCCCGCGTACAAGGACAAGAAGTTCCCCGTGGTGGAGGTGCTGCCCGGCTTCCCCGGCTCCGCCAAGGCCTGGTTCGGCACCCTCGAGGTCAATTCGCAGCTGAAGCCGATGATGCAGAAGGGCGAGGTCGCGCCGTTCATCATCGTGGCCCCGCGCACCACGCTGCTCGGCGACGTCGACAGCGGCTGCGCCAACATACCCGGCAAGGTCAACGCGGACACCTGGCTGAGCGTCGACGTCCGCAAGATGGTCCTGGACAACTTCCGGGTGTCCGACAAGCCCGACGGCTGGGCCGTCGCCGGCTACTCCGCGGGCGCCCACTGCGCCGCCAGGCTCGCCATCGCCCACCCCGACCGCTACCGCGCGGCGGTGAGCCTGTCCGGCTACAACGACCCCGCGGGCGAGCCCTCGTCCCTCACCGCGAAGACGCCGCAGCTGCGCGACGAGAACAACCCCCTGAAGATGCTGGAGCGGGCCAAGACCCCGCCGCATCTGGCGCTGTTCTTCTCGGGCGCGGAGGCCGACGGCTACCAGGGCGGGCAGGCCGTCAAGCAGGCGGCCAAGCCGCCGACGACCGTACAGGTCACCTTGATACCGGCGGGTGCGGGCGGCCACGGGACGGCCGTGTGGAAGCGCCAGGTGCCCGACGTCTTCCGGTGGCTGACCAAGCAGGTCTCGTACTGATCGAGTACTGATCGAGCCGATCAACCGCGGTCGTCACACCGGCCGGGAGGCGCCCGCGAACGGCATCTCGTCGACCGGGGCGATCCGCACGGGCGCCCCGGGGTGCGGGGCGTGGATCATCTTGCCGTCGCCGATGTAGATGCCCACGTGGCTGATGCCCGGGTAGAAGAACACCAGGTCGCCCGGCGCCAGGTGGTTCCGCGCGACCCGGTGCCCGGCGTTGATCTGGGTGTAGGTGGTGCGCGGCAGCGACACCCCGGCCGCCTGCCAGGCCGCCTGGGCCAGCCCCGAGCAGTCGAAGGAGGACGGGCCGGTCGCCCCCCACACATAGGGCTTCCCGAGCGCCGAGTAGGCGAAGGCCACCGCCTGCGCGGCGCGGGACGAGGGAGCTGCCGCCCCTGTCGCCCCTGCCGCCGACCGTACGGCGTCCCCTGCGGCCTCGGCCGCTCCCTTGACGTGCGAGACGGTCGCGCCGGCCGTCGCACCGGTCGCCGTGTCCGCGCTCTCGACCGCCGCGCGCTCCTCGGTCGGCAGCTCGGCCAGCAGCTTCCTGGCCTTGTCGAGCTGCGCCTCGATGGTGCGCTTGTGCTGCGCCAGCTCGGCCTGCTCGCCCTTCAGCTCGGTGAGCCGGGTGCCGGCGGTGCTGCGCACCCGCTGGACGTCCCGGAGTTCGTGCCGCACCTGGGCCACGGCCGTGGCCTGCCGGGAGCCCGCGCGGTCGGCCAGCGAGGCCTCGTCCAGGAAGCGGTCGGGCGAGGAGGAGAGCAGCAGCCGGACGCCGACGGGGACGCCGCCGGAGCGGTACTGGGCGGTGGCGAAGGAGCCCAGGGCGTTGCGGGCGGCGTTGAGCCGCTCGGTCTTGCGGGCGGCCTCGTCCTGGAGCCGGTCGAGGGCGGCCCGGGCCCGGTCGGCCCGCTCCTTGGCGCCGTTGTACTGCTCGGTGGCGGCCTCCGCCTGCTGGTAGTACCGGGCCACCTGGGCCTTCGCCTGGGCGGGGGTGAGCGCGGGGGCGGCGTGGCCGGTGCCCTCGAGGGCGGTGGCGGTGGCGGCTCCGGCCAGGGCGAGGGTGGCCGCGGTGCGGGCGGTGCCGCCGGCGAGCGGGTGCTGCTTGGGCTTTCGGTGCGTCGCCACCTCGGCCGTCACTTCCTTCCGGTCCGCAAGGGATGGCGGCGGCGGCCCGCGCGAGGGGGGTGTGGGCGGGCCACCGCCGTCTGGAGGAGGACGCTAAACCGCAGGGTCACCCGGAAACGGGCATGACCGGTATTGCCCCAATTCCGATGTTCGGCGACCGCACGTGGCCGGTCGGCCCCGGCCGGTTCGGAAGGATGTGGCCGCGGAGTGATCGAAGCGCGGATCCCGCCCCACCTGGCGGCCGGGGGGTGGTACGGGCCCGGTTAAGGTCGGGCCTCATGGACGTACTGATTCACGCCGTCGTCGGTCTGCACATCGTCGGCATCGCCTCCCTGCTGGGCGGCTTCCTGACCCAGATGAAGGCCATGGGCAAGGGCGAGGCGCGCATGGTCCCCGCCATGCTGCACGGCGCGCTGACCATGCTGGTCACCGGGGTCGCGCTGGTCGGCCTCAACCAGGCCGAGGACCACACGATCAACACCTTCAAGATCGGCGTGAAGCTGGCGCTGCTGATCGTGATCCTGGGCCTGGTCTACGTGAAGCGGGACGACGAGAAGGTCGAGGCGGCCGCCTTCGGCACCGTCGGCGCACTGACCGCGGCGAACGTCTTCATCGCCGTGATGTGGGTCTGATCTTCCGTGATGCGGGTCGGGCCTCCCGCCGGTGGGCCCGGCCTCCTCCCCGCCGACCGCGCCCCGCTGTGGGCGTGGCCACCTTTGACGGGATCCGGGACCGGCTGTCAGTGGGGCGGCCTAGACTCGGGAGGCGATGAGCAGCCTCTTTGACGACAGCTTCCTGGCGGATCTGGCCCCCTCCGACGAGGAGCACCCCCCGCCGCCCCCGGAGGACGCGACCCCGGAGCCCCTGCCGGACGACCTGTTCGGCGGGGCCTTCGACGTACCCGTGCCGCACGAGGCCTACTACCGCGACGGTGCCGCGCGCCCCGTCGTCGACCCCGCCGCGCTGCTCGAGGGGATGAACGACCAGCAGCGTGCCGCCGTCGTGCACACCGGGTCGCCGCTGCTGATCGTCGCGGGCGCCGGGTCCGGCAAGACCCGCGTCCTCACCCACCGCATCGCCCACCTGCTGGGCGCGCGCAACGTCCACCCCGGGCAGATCCTCGCGATCACGTTCACCAACAAGGCCGCGGGCGAGATGAAGGAGCGCGTCGAGCAGCTCGTCGGCCCGCGCGCCCACGCCATGTGGGTCATGACCTTCCACAGCGCGTGCGTGCGGATCCTGCGCCGGGAGAGCAAGAAGCTGGGCTTCACGTCCTCCTTCTCGATCTACGACGCGGCCGACTCGAAGCGGCTGATGGCGCTCGTCTGCCGGGACCTCGACCTCGACCCGAAGAAGTTCCCGCCGAAGTCCTTCAGCGCGAAGATCTCCAACCTGAAGAACGAGCTGATCGACGAGGAGGCCTTCGCGGCGACGGCCGCCGACGGCTTCGAGAAGACGCTCGCCCAGGCGTACACGATGTACCAGGCACGGCTGCGCGAGGCCAACGCCCTGGACTTCGACGACATCATCATGACCACCGTCCACCTCCTCCAGGCGTTCCCGGACGTGGCCGAGCACTACCGCCGCCGCTTCCGGCACGTCCTGGTCGACGAGTACCAGGACACCAACCACGCCCAGTACACCCTGGTGCGCGAGCTGGTGGGCACGGACGAGAACGCGGGCGAGGAGGGCGTCGGCGAGCTGTGCGTGGTGGGCGACGCCGACCAGTCGATCTACGCCTTCCGCGGTGCCACCATCCGCAACATCCTCCAGTTCGAGGAGGACTACCCCGACGCCACCACGATCCTGCTGGAGCAGAACTACCGCTCCACGCAGACGATCCTGAGCGCCGCGAACGCGGTGATCGAGCGCAACCAGAACCGCCGCCCGAAGAACCTGTGGACCGAGGCCGGGGCGGGCGCCGCCATCACCGGCTACGTGGCCGACACCGAGCACGACGAGGCCCAGTTCGTCGCCGACGAGATCGACCGGCTGACGGACTCCGGCGACGCCAGGGCCGGGGACGTCGCCGTCTTCTACCGGACCAACGCCCAGTCCCGCGTCTTCGAAGAGATCTTCATCCGCGTCGGCCTGCCCTACAAGGTCGTCGGCGGCGTCCGCTTCTACGAGCGCAAGGAGGTCCGGGACGTCCTGGCCTACCTGCGGGTGCTCGCCAACCCCGAGGACACCGTGCCCCTGCGGCGCATCCTCAACGTCCCCAAGCGCGGCATCGGCGAGCGCGCCGAGGCCATGATCGACGCGCTGTCGCTGCGCGAGAAGATCAGCTTCGCCCAGGCGCTGCGGCGCGTGGACGACGCGTACGGCATGGCGGCCCGCTCGGCGAACGCGGTCAAGCGCTTCAACGTGCTGATGGAGGAGCTGCGCACCGTCGTCGAGTCCGGGGCCGGGCCCGCCACGGTGCTGGAGGCGGTGCTGGAGCGCACGGGCTACCTCGCCGAGCTGCAGGCGTCCACCGACCCGCAGGACGAGACCCGCATCGAGAACCTCCAGGAGCTGGCGGCCGTCGCGCTCGAGTTCGAGCAGGAGCGCGAGGGCGAGGAGCCGGGCACGCTGGCCGACTTCCTGGAGAAGGTCGCCCTCGTCGCCGACTCCGACCAGATCCCGGACGAGGACGAAGAGGGCACGGGCGTCATCACGCTGATGACCCTCCACACGGCCAAGGGCCTGGAGTTCCCCGTCGTCTTCCTCACCGGCATGGAGGACGGCGTCTTCCCGCACATGCGCGCCCTCGGCCAGGCGAAGGAGCTGGAGGAGGAGCGGCGGCTCGCCTATGTGGGCATCACCCGCGCCCGCGAGCGGCTGTACCTGACCCGGGCGAGCATGCGCAGCGCCTGGGGCCAGCCCGCCTACAACCCGCCGTCGCGGTTCCTGGAGGAGATCCCCGAGCAGTACGTGTCGTGGCGCCGCACCGGGCCCGCCACGCCCTCGGCGTCCTCGCTGGGCGCCGGGTCCGGTATCACCTCGGGGTTCTCGTCGCGGAGCACGTCCCGGCCGCAGCCGAGCGGTTTCGCGACGCGGCGGGCCAAGGAGCGGGAGGTGGTGGCGCTCGTCATCGGCGACCGCGTCACGCACGACTCGTTCGGGCTGGGCACGGTCGTGGCCGTCAAGGGCAGCGGGGACAACGCCGAGGCCACGATCGACTTCGGCGACGAGAAGCCGAAGCGGTTGCTGCTGCGGTACGCGCCGGTCGAGAAGCTCTAGCTCTTTTGCCGGGGGCGCGGTTCCGTCTGCCGGGTGCTGTTGGTCGGCGGCTGCGGGCCGTCTGTGGCCTGGTCGCGCCCCGGCGACGGAGTCGCATATCGACGCAGCCCCGCGCCCCTACGTCGGGTCGAGGTCGTGGCCGCGCAGCCACGGCAGCGGGTCGACGGCCGAGCCGTTGGGCCGCACCTCGAAGTGCAGGTGCGGTCCGGTGGAGTTGCCGGAGTTGCCGGAGTAGGCGATGACGTCCCCGGCCTTGACGGACCCGGACCGGATCTTGGTGCTGCTGAGGTGGCAGTACCAGGTCTCCGTTCCGTCCGGTGCCGTCACTATGGCCATGTTGCCGTAGGCCACGTTGTACTGCGTGCGGACGGTGCCGTCGGTGGCCGCCATGACGGGCGTGCCGTACGAGACGGGGAAGTCGATGCCGGTGTGCACCGACATCCAGTTGACGCCCGCCTGCCCGTAGTAGGCGCTGAGCCCGTGCTGGGTGACGGGCAGCGAGAACTTGGGCCGCTCCCGCTCCTTGCGGGCGGCCTCGTCGGCCTTGCGCTTGCGCTCCTCGTCCTGGCGGGCCTTGAGGTCGATGCGCTCCTGGGTGCGGTTGGCGCGGGTGGCGAAGTCGTCGGCGCCCCGGCTGAGGCCGGCCAGCTGGGTGTCCAGCTTGCTGTTGGCCGCCGAGAGCTTGACGGACGTGTCCGGGGCCGCGGCCGCGGCGGTGTGCGTGGTGTCGTCCTTCTTGCCGCCGGTCACCACGGAGGCGGCGGCGATGCCGGCGACGCCCATCACGGCGACCGAGGGCACGGCGACGGTGAGCAGCGCCTTGCGGCGGGGCCGGTAGCCGGCCCGGGAGGGGGCGCCCTTGCGGCGGTTGGCGCGGGCCGCGTGGGCGTCCCGGTGCGCCGGGGCCGGGGCCGCTTCGGGTGCCGTTTCCGGTGCCGCGGTGTCCTCGGGCTCCGGGGGCTCGACGAACGACATGGTCCGGGTCTCGGCGTCGGCCACGGCGCGGGCGGCGGGCGCCGGTGCGGGCGCGGCCCCGACCTCGGAGAGGTCGACCATGACCGTGGGGGTGCGCTGCGGCTCGGCGGCGGGCCCGGCTCCGCCCGGTTCCGGGTGGTGGTCGTCCATGGACGCGTAGGCGCTGGTGTCCCACATCTGGGTCGGCTGGGCGCTGATGTCCCACTGGCCGGACTGGCTGGACTGACCGTGCTGGCCGGCGGCGTCCCAGGAGGTGGAGGCGTACTGCCCGGTCGACTCCCAGGCCTGTGCCTGTGCCTGGCCGTGGTCGTAGGTGCCGGTGTCCCTCCCCCAGACTTCGTCCGGGCGGTGCCCCCAGCCCGAGTGGTAGCCGTGCCCCGAGGTGTCGTACGAACCGGCCGCCGGCGCGGCGGTGCTCCAGGCACCCGAGTCCCACTGACCACTGTGAGCGCCGGAGACGTCCCACTGGCCGTCGGCGCTGGGCGTGTCGGACTGCCCGTTGCCGTAGGCGCCGGTGTCGTAACCGCTGAAGTCCCAGGTCTGGGTTTGGCCGGTGACGCCCCATTGGCTGGTGGTGTCCCACTGGCCCGAAGTGCCGCTCGTGCCGCTCGTGCCGGAAACGTCCCACTGGCCGCTGTCATGGCCGTGGTAGCCGTCGTAGCCGGTGAAGGTCTGCTGAGCGCTCTGCTGCCCGTACGGCATGTAGTGCCCATAGGAGGCATCGGGAGCGGGAACGGTCGGGCCGGGACCCGCCGACGGGTGACGGTCGTTCACCACCAGTTCCATTTCGCCTTGGCAGCAGGAGAATTAGCGGCGACTGTACCCGGCGGTATGCGGCTGCGACAATCTTCATCACGTTTCGGGCGGCGGGGCGTTGGGCATTTAGCCGCCTTTTGGTGGACTGAGTCGCGATGAGTCGACTTGACGTTCGACATTCGTTCGACTCGTTATCGGACACGCAGGGCGGCAGGGGGAGCGGCGGCGGAGCCGCACCAGCCCGGAGCGGAGCGTTCCGTCAGGCGACCGAAACGGCTCCCGATGCTCCCGCGGCCGACTCCTCCATGGTCAGCGCCTCGCGGATGCCCGCCGCCACCGTCCCGTGCACGGGCAGGGCGAGGTGCCCCACGCCGCTCACCCGCACGTTGCGGGAAAGCAGATCCGGGTGATCGATACGGCCCGACTCGACCGGCACCACGATCTGATCGAGGTCGCTCCAGAAGGCGATGAAATGCGTCGCGCAATGCGGGACCGGCGCGGCGAGCGCCGCGATGACTTCCGAATCGGGGCGCATCTGCCGCACCAGGGGATGTACGGACATCGGCGGCGCCACCCGCGTGCCGCCGTGCGGCGTGCCGAGGGTGACCAGGGTGCGCACGCGGGCGTCGCCGCCGAGCTGCTGGATGTAGTAGCGCGCTATCAGGCCGCCCAGGCTGTGCCCGACCATGTCGACCCGCTGCGCGCCCGTGGCGGCGCACACCTCCTCGACGTGCCGGCCCAGCAGCGCGGCGGCCGTGCGGATGTCGCAGGTGGTCAGGGGGGAGTAGTTGAGGGACCACACCTGCTGCCAGCCGTGGCGGCGCAGCGAACGGCGCAGCAGCACGAAGACCGAGCGGTTGTCGACGAAGCCGTGGAGCAGGAGGACGGGCAGCTGCACGGCGGGCGCCACGGCGTCCGCCGCGGGAGAGGCGGGCGGTCCGGGTGCCGCGGGCGCCGGCGGCGGGCGGCGCTCCTGGGCGATTCCGGTGGGGTAGATCAGGACGTGCGCGGTGAGGATCGCCAGCTCCAGGACCGTGGACCGCACCAGCGCGGCCGACGGGAGCGCGAGCGGGCGCGGGCGCAGGAGCGAGCAGGAACGCAGAAACGCACGCGTGCGTAAGAAGCTGGAGATGAAAGAAGAGGGCCCCATGGCCGACCGACCTCCCGAAACGGCACCCGGAGGCGACTCCCTCTCCCGGGTGCTCTCACAGGCAGCCGGTCGCGGCCTGCCGGGCCCCTGTGCCGTGCGGCTGGCGGCACACCGGCCCGGCGGCCCCGTCGCGGCTCCCCTCGCAGCGCCCCCGCCCGGCGGCTCGGAAGAACGAGCGGCTTGTGTGGCCCATGAGGCGCGGGGGAAGGGAGCGGTGCGTAGCGAACGTGGTGTCCCACGTGTGATTTGCCCCTCGCTCCTCGCCACGAAACTGCCGGTTGCGGGATGCTGGGGATAACGTTCGTTCACGTCCTCGGCCCTGTGGGCGCGGGGAACCTCGCGGCCGGTTGACGGCAGCCGTACATGGAGGCAGTGATGGGAGTGACCGGTCCGATCCGTGTGGTGGTGGCCAAGCCGGGGCTCGACGGCCACGATCGCGGCGCCAAGGTCATCGCACGGGCGCTGCGCGACGCCGGCATGGAGGTCATCTACACCGGTCTGCACCAGACGCCCGAGCAGATCGTCGACACCGCGATCCAGGAGGACGCCGACGCGATCGGCATGTCCATCCTCTCCGGCGCGCACAACACCCTCTTCGCCAAGGTGATAGAGCTGCTGAGGGAGCGCGACGCGGCGGACATCAAGGTCTTCGGCGGCGGCATCATCCCCGAGGAGGACATCCCCCCGCTCAAGGCCCAGGGCGTCGCGGCGATCTTCACCCCCGGTGCGACGACGGCGTCGATCGTGGAATGGGTCAACGCCAACGTCCGTCACCCGGCCGACGCCTGACCTGCCGGGCCGCGCCCCGCAAGGGCGGGGCACGGCCCGTGGGCCGGAGGACGTCCCAGCAGGTCAGCGCCCGTCCCCGCGGGGCCGGGGCGCGTCCCCGGCCAGTTCCGCCTGCATCGTGGCGCGCAGCCGGAGCGTGCCTATGAGGCGCTGGAACGCCTCCTCCCAATAGCTCGCCGCACCGGACGCACCGGATGTACGGGACGCACCGGATGCGCCCGACTCGCCGGCAGCGTCCGGCGCCGTCTCCGGGCGGGCGGTGAGCGCCTCCAGCCGGTCGGCCTGGTGCGGGTCGAGGCAGCGCTCGGCCAGGCCCATCACCCCGCTGAAGCTCCACGGGTAGCCGCCCGCGTCCCGGGCGCTGTCCAGGGCGTCCACGACCGCCCGTCCCAGCGGCTCGGCCCAGGGCACCTCGCACACCCCGAGCAGCCGGAACGCCTCCGACAGCCCGTGCGCCCCGATGAACTCGGCGACCCACGCGGCCCGTTCCTCCGGTGGCAGCGCCGACAGCAGCTTCGCCGGGTCCAGCCACGAGGAGCCCTCCGGCCTGGGCGGTGACGTCGCCGGGCCGAGCAAAGCGCGCGACCACTCCGCGTCCCGCCTGCGCACTGCGGCCCGGCACCAGGCCGCGTGCAGCTCCGGCTGCCAGCCGTCGGCCACCGGCAGGGCCACGGCCGCGGCCGCGCCGTCCACGCCGAGGCGCTCGCACCAGATGTCCAGCGGAGCCGTCTCCACCAGCTGGCTCAGCCACCAGGAGCGCTCGCCGCGACCCGACGGCGGCTTGGCCACGATGCCGTCCCGCTGCATTCCGGAGTCGCACTCGTGCGGGGCCTCGACCACGATGCGCGGCCCGGTGCCCCCGGTGCGGTCCAAGGCCACGCAGGCCCTGGCGCGCTCGGCCGTCCGCGCCGACAGCGCGGAGCCGGAGAGGGCGGACAGCAGCTCGGCCGCGACGGCCCGCACATTGCGGCTGCGGTCGGACAGGGCCTGTTCCAGGAAGGGTTCGTCGGCGAGGGAGAGTTCCTCGCGCAGCGCGTCCAGGAGCAGCAGCCGGTCCTCCGCGCGCTCCTTCGGCCATGCCTCCGTGAGCATCTCCCGCGCGGCGGACGGATCACGGCGCCGTACGGCCGTCAGCACGGCGACCCGCTCGGCGAACAGGCCCTCCTCCCAGACGCGCTGCTCGCTCTCCGGCCCGGAGCCGGTGCCCGCCGCCGGGGCCGCACCGCCCGCCGGGCGGCCGCGCAGGGCGTACTTCCACTGCGGGTTGAGCCGGGCCAGCCACAGGGCACGGGGCCCGCCGAGGGCCAGGGCCGCCGGGCGCAGGTCGCTGCGGGCCCGGGCGGCCTCGAGCAGGCCGGGCAGCAGCGCCTCGGGGGCGCGGTAGCCGTGGTCGTTGGCGGCCTCCAGCCACTGGGGGAGCAGTTCGGTGAGGTCGGGTGTGCTGCCGCGCCGTCCGCCGCCGGGGGCCGCCCGGTCCGCGAGCAGCAGCGTCAGCCGCCGCCGCGCGGCTTCCGGCAGCGGGGCCCGGGCATCCTCCGGTGCGGCCGCGGGCCGTGCCGCGGCGGCCGCCGGGAGCAGTGCGGCGCGCCGCTGCACGGTGCGCAGCGCGGCCGCGTCCAGGAGCGCCGCGGCGGAGTCCTGCCCCTCCCGGGGCCGGGTGGGCGGTGTGCGCCGCTCGGTGCCGAGCAGGGCGGCGGAGACGAGGTCGTCCCAGGTGCCGGTCGTCATGTGCTTGCCTGCCTTCCGTTCCTGCGTGTCGGCCCGTGTCCACGGGGCCGTTCCTGCCGGGCCGTGTCGCGTGGGAGCGCCGGTCCGGTACCTGGCGCCCGGCTCAGAGCGCCACCGGCTCGGGGGCCCACGCCGCCAGCGGGGTGAAGCCCCGGTGCCCGCACTCCCCGAAGACCCGCACCGGGGTGCCCCCGGACACGGCGGCCAGTCGCCACAGACCCGGGTCGTCGCCCCCGCACCGGCCGTCCACCGGCAGGGCGAAATCACCCTCGGCATCGGCCAGTTGCCAGCCGTGCCCCTCCGCGTCCGGTATCGGGACGGCCGCCGACAGGACCACCGGCCAGGCCTCCAGCCAGGGGTCGTCCCGCAGCGCCTCGCCGTAGGCGTGCAGCGCCGCGCGCGCGTCACCCCCCGGCGGCGGGGCCGGGCAGGGCCCGGGCGCCGAGTGCCGTGTGCCCAGAACCGCGCGCAGCGGCCGGGCGGCGGGGTGGAAGACCAGGTCGGCGTCCATGGCGAGGCCCACGGGAAGGGACAGCTCGACGGCCCGGCCCGGCGCGCCGTAGGCGAGGAGCAGGGCCATACGGCCCGTCTTCCGGCCGTGCAGCCAGATGCGACGGGTGATCAGACGGCCGTCGTCGCTGTCCTGCTGGGCCAGGACGAGCCAGTGGTCCCGGACGGGCGGGCCGGAGGCCAGCAGCGAGGCCGTGTCGGCCGAGATGCCCACGCGGCTGCGGACCGTTGCCGCCAGCGCCTCCGGCAGTTCGTCCACGCGCAGGTACCCCTGGCCGAGCGTGTGCAGCAGCGCGCACTCCTCCAGCAGCCGCGACGCCCGGTCCGCCCCCGCCCCCGCCCCGGCGACGGACGCCAACTCCCGTACGCGCGCGGCCAGTCCCGGCGCCTGGGCGTCGACCATGCGGGCCGCCGTCTCCTCCCACTGCCCGTACGCCGCCCCCTGGACCGCCGCGAGCCCGCCCCGCAGGAGGTCGGACAGCCGCTGCTCCAACTCCGCGGCGCCCGAGGCGATGCGCCCCGCCCGCCGCTCCGCGCGGCGCCGCGCCGCGTCCGCATCCCCCGGCGCCGGCGAGGGGGCCGCCGCCCCCGCCGCGGACCGCCCGGCGCGCTCCCGGCGCCGCTCCAGCCACTGCCCTGCCCAGTCGGGAGGCGGGACCGGCGAGACCGGCACCGCCTCCTCCCCCTCGGACCACAGCAGCAACAGCCCCAGAGCGTGCTTGCACGGGAACTTGCGGCTCGGGCAGCTGCAGTGGAAGCCCGGCCCGCTCTGCCCCGCCAGGTCCACGACCGTGCGGTACGGCTTGCTGCCGCTGCCCGCGCACTCCCCCCAGACCGCGCCCGCGCCCCCGTCCGGCTGTGCGCCCGCGCCCGACCACGGACCGGGCGCCGCGAGCTTCGCGCCCGCCTTGCGTGATGCGGCGTCAGGTGCCAGCGCGAGCACCTGTTCCGCCGTCCAGCGTTCCCCCTGCGGATTCATGGTCACGAAGGTAGGGCCCCCCACTGACAATCGCCTTGACCTGCGGTTTCGCTCCGCCGGGGCCGATTGTCAGTGGTGTGGTGCAGGGTGGTGGACACATCCCGGAACCCGCACGACGAGGGGGACTTGTGACCGTGTCCGGAATCGAGACCGAAGCCCTGCGACCGCACGCGGAGGACGCCTTCGCCGACGAGCTGAAGGCCCTCGCGGCGGCCGACGACCGCCCCAGGCCCGAGCGTTGGCGGCTGTCGCCCTGGGCCGTCGCCACCTACCTGCTCGGCGGCACGCTGCCCGACGGCACCGTGATCACGCCCAAGTACGTCGGCCCGCGCCGAGTCGTCGAGGTCGCCGTCACCACGCTCGCCACCGACCGCGCACTGCTCCTGCTCGGCGTGCCCGGCACGGCCAAGACCTGGGTCTCCGAGCACCTGGCCGCCGCCGTCAGCGGCGACTCCACCCTGCTCGTGCAGGGCACCGCGGGCACGGCGGAGGAGTCCGTCCGCTACGGCTGGAACTACGCCCGCCTCCTCGCCCACGGCCCCAGCCGCGAGGCGCTCGTGCCCAGCCCCGTCATGCGGGCCATGGCCCAGGGCATGACGGCCCGGGTCGAGGAGCTGACCCGCATCCCCGCGGACGTCCAGGACACCCTGATCACCATCCTGTCCGAGAAGACCCTGCCCATCCCCGAGCTGGGCGAAGAGGTCCAGGCCGTGCGCGGGTTCAACCTGATCGCCACCGCCAACGACCGCGACCGCGGCGTGAACGACCTCTCCAGCGCCCTGCGCCGCCGCTTCAACACCGTGGTGCTGCCGCTGCCCGCCACTGCCGACGCCGAGGTGGACATCGTCGCCCGCCGCGTCGACCAGCTCGGCCGCTCCCTCGACCTGCCGGCCGCGACCGGCGGCACCGACGAGATCCGCCGCGTCGTGACGGTCTTCCGCGAGCTGCGCGACGGCGTCACCGCCGACGGCCGCACCAAGCTCAAGTCGCCCTCGGGCACGCTCTCCACGGCCGAGGCGATCTCCGTCGTCACCGGCGGCCTGGCCCTCGCCGCGCACTTCGGCGACGGCGTGCTGCGCGCGGGCGACGTGGCCGCGGGCATCCTCGGCGCCGTCGTCCGCGACCCGGCCGCCGACCGCGTCGTCTGGCAGGAGTACCTGGAGACGGTCGTGCGCGAGCGCGACGGCTGGAAGGACTTCTACCGCGCCTGCCGCGAGGTGTCGGCATGACCGGTTCCGCCGCCCCGGTGCTGCTGGGCGTGCGCCACCACGGCCCCGGCTCCGCGCGGGCCGTCCGTGCGGCCCTCGACCAGTGCCGGCCCGCCGCCGTGCTGATCGAGGGCCCGCCCGAGGCCGATGCTCTCGTCCACCTCGCCGCGGACGAGGGCATGCGCCCGCCCGTGGCGCTGCTCGCCCACGCCGTGGACGACCCCGGCCGCGCGGTGTTCTGGCCGTTCGCCGAGTTCTCCCCGGAGTGGACGGCCATCCGCTGGGCCCTGGACCGCGACGTGCCGGTCCGCTTCATCGACCTGCCCGCCGTCCACACCCTCGCACTGCACGGCGAAGCCCCGGACGGGCCTGCGGCCGACGGGGCGCCGGAGCCTCAGGACGGGCCGGACGGCGGCGGGGCCGCCCCCCGCCTCGACCCCCTGGCCGCCCTCGCGGCCGCCGCCGGGTACGACGACCCGGAGCTGTGGTGGGAGGACGCCGTCGAGCACCGCCGCGACGGCGGCCCGGCGGCGGGCGACGCGCTCGCGCCCTTCCAGGCCATCGCCGAGGCCATGGCCGAGCTGCGCGCCGTCTTCGGCGAGGACGGCCTCGAAGGCGACGGCTGCCGCGCCGACCGGGACGGCGTGCGGGAAGCGCACATGCGGCTCAAACTCCGCGAGGCCCGGGGCGAGTTCGGGGACGGGCTGGCCGTCGTCTGCGGCGCCTGGCACGTGCCGGCCCTGACCGCCAAGCGGACCGTCACCGCCGACCGGCAGGCCCTCAAGGGCCTGCCCAAGGCCAAGGCCGAGCTGAGCTGGGTGCCGTGGACCCACCGGCGCCTCGCCCGGCACAGCGGCTACGGCGCCGGGATCACCTCGCCCGGCTGGTACGGCCACCTCTTCCGCGCCCCCGACCGGCCCGTCGAGCGCTGGATGACCGGCGTCGCCCGCCTGCTGCGCGAAGAGGACTTCCCCGTCTCCTCCGCGCACGTCATCGAAGCGGTACGGCTCGCCGACTCCCTCGCCGTGATGCGCGGACGGCCCCTCGCCGGGCTCGCCGAGACCACCGACGCCATCCGGTCGGTGATGTGCGACGGCTCGGACGTCCCGCTCGCGCTCGTGCACGACCGGCTGATCGTCGGCGACGTGCTCGGAGAGGTCCCCGAGTCCGCACCGGCCGCACCGCTCCAGCGCGACCTGGCCCGGCTCCAGCGCAGCCTGCGCCTCAAGCCCGAAGCCGCCTTCCGCGACTGGGAGTTCGATCTCCGCAAGGACAACGACGCCGCGCGCAGCCGATTGCTGCACCGGCTGCGGCTGCTCGGCGTCGGCTGGGGCGAGCCCCTGCCCTCACGCACCGGGCTCGGCACCTTCCGGGAGAGCTGGCGGCTGTGCTGGGAGCCGGAGCTGTCCGTGCGCCTCGCCGAAGCGAGCGCCTGGGGCACGACGGTGGAGGGCGCGGCGGTCGCGAAGGCCGAGTCCCTGGCGGGCGGGGCCGGGTCCCTCGCCGAGGTGACCTCCCTGGCCGAGCGGTGCCTGCTGGCCGGGCTGTCCGGCGCGCTGCCCGTCGTCATGCGCGCCCTCGCCGACCGTGCCGCCCTCGACGCGGACGTGGCCCACCTGGCCCAGGCCCTGCCCGCGCTCGTCCGCTCCGTGCGCTACGGCGACGTGCGCCGGACCGACACCGCCGCGCTCGGCGAGGTGGCCGAGGGTCTCGCCGAGCGCATCTTCGTCGGCCTGCCCGCCGCCTGCGCGGGCCTCGACGCGGACGCGGCGGCCGAACTGCGCGGCCATGTGGATGCGGTGCACCAGGCGGTGGCGCTGCTGGCGGAGAGCGCCGGGCGGAGCGCGGCGGACGGGCCCGCCGGCCCCGGCTCCCCGTCCGGGATACGCGGGCGCTGGGCCGCCGTGCTGAAGGTCCTCGCCGGGCGGGACGGGCTCCCCGGCGGCATACGGGGCCGGGCCGCCCGGCTGCTCCTGGACGACGGGCGGCTGGCCGAGGACGAGGCGGCCCGGCTCATGGGCCTCGCCCTCTCGCCGGGCACGGCTCCGGCCGGGGCGGCCGCCTGGATCGAGGGGTTCGTCGGCAGCGGCGGCTCCGGGGGGATGCTGCTCGTCCACGACGAGCGCCTGCTCGGTCTCGTCGACGCCTGGCTCACCGCCGTGCCGCCGGACGCGTTCACGGACGTGCTGCCCCTGCTGCGGCGCACCTTCTCCGCGTACGAGCCCGGGGTGCGCCGCACGCTGGGCGAGCTGGTCCGGCGGGGCGGGCCGGGCGGCGCGGACGCGGCGGGTGCGGCCGGCGGGGCGAGGACCGGGTTCGGCCCGGGCCTGGACGAGGAGCGCGCGGCGGCGGTGCTGCCGACGATGCACCTGCTGCTGGGCATGGCGACGGCGGGGGCGCCCGCGTGACGACGGGCCGGGGGACCGAGGGACCGGCAGCCCGAGGGGGCGGGGGAGCAAAGAGACATGGGGACATGGGGACTAGGGGGCAGAGCACATGACGGGCACGACGATCACTACTGAGGAATCCGCCGGGGAATCCGCCGAGCGCCTGCGCCGCTGGCGGCTCGTCCTCGGGGCCGAGGCGGACGGCGGTGGCACGGGCTGTGCGCTCGGCGGCACGGACGCCGCCATGGACCGGACCCTGGAGGCCCTCTACGGCTCGGGGCCGGGCACGGGCGCCGGGGGGCGGCGCGAGGCCGGGCTGGGCGGGTCGGCGCCGCGCATCGCCCGCTGGCTGGGGGACATCCGCACGTACTTCCCGGCCTCCGTCGTTCAGGTGATGCAGCGCGACGCCATCGACCGGCTCGGGCTGTCCGCCCTGCTGCTGGAGCCGGAGATGCTGGAGGCCGTCGAGGCGGACGTCCACCTCGTCGGGACGCTGCTGTCGCTGAACCGGGCGATGCCGGAGGCCACGAAGGAGACCGCGCGGGCCGTCGTCCGCAAGGTCGTCCAGGACCTGGAGAAGCGGCTGACGCAGCGCACCCGGGCCACGCTCTCGGGCGCCCTCGACCGCTCGGCCCGGATCAGCCGCCCCCGCCATGCCGACATCGACTGGGACCGCACCATCCGGGCCAACCTCAAGAACTACCTGCCCGAGTACCGCACGGTCGTCCCGGAGCGCCTGATCGGCTACGGCCGGGCTGCGCAGTCGGTGAAGAAGGAGGTGATCCTCTGCATCGACCAGTCCGGTTCGATGGCCGCGTCCGTCGTCTACGCCTCCGTCTTCGGGGCCGTCCTCGCCTCGATGCGCGCCCTCGACACCCGCCTGGTCGTCTTCGACACGGCCGTCGTGGACCTCACCGACCAGCTGACCGATCCGGTGGACGTGCTGTTCGGCACCCAGCTCGGCGGCGGCACGGACATCAACCGGGCGCTCGCCTACTGCCAGTCGCGGATCACCCGTCCGGCGGAGACCGTTGTGGTCCTCATCAGTGATCTCTACGAGGGCGGAATCCGCAACGAAATGCTCAAGAGGGTGGCGGCCATGAAGGCGTCCGGCGTCCAGTTCGTCACCCTGCTGGCCCTGTCCGACGAGGGTGCGCCCGCCTACGACCGGGACCATGCGGCGGCGCTGGCCGCCCTCGGCGCACCGGCCTTCGCCTGCACCCCGGACCTCTTCCCGGAGGTGATGGCCGCGGCCCTGGAGAAGCGCCCGCTGCCCGTGCCCGACGCGGCCGCCTGACACCGCGCGGGCCGGGCGTGCGGCCGGGTGGCGGCGTACGGGCGCCGTCGCGATCTGTGAGCGTAATCACGGCCGGAGTGTGACCTGTGATTTAGGGACCTCCCGCCTGCGGGGATAACCTGCGAGACGGACATGCCGCGTCAACGGTGAACGTGTGCCGCCCTCGCCCGTGCTACCCCGGGGCGCAAACCCCCGGACCTTTGCGGAGATCGCGCCCTCACGCCGCCCTGCGGCACGCCCGCGCAGACAACGAACCGCGATATCCATGGAAAAGGGACGGACGCGCGTGGACCTGTTCGAGTACCAGGCGAGGGACCTCTTCGCCAAGCACGGTGTACCGGTGCTGGCCGGTGAAGTCATCGACACGCCTGAGGCGGCGCGCGAGGCCACTGAGCGTCTGGGCGGCCGTTCGGTCGTCAAGGCTCAGGTGAAGGTCGGTGGCCGTGGCAAGGCCGGCGGTGTGAAGCTGGCCGCCACCCCGGACGAGGCCGTCGCCCGCGCGACGGACATCCTCGGCATGGACATCAAGGGCCACACGGTCCACAAGGTCATGATCGCCGAGACCGCTCCGGAGATCGCCGAGGAGTACTACGTCTCGTACCTCCTCGACCGGACCAACCGCACCTTCCTGGCCATGGCGTCGGTCGCCGGCGGCATGGACATCGAGGAGGTCGCTGCCACGACCCCCGAGAAGCTGGCCAAGGTGCCGGTCGACGCCAACGAGGGCGTCACCATCGAGAAGGCCCGCGAGATCGTCGCCCAGGCGCAGTTCCCGGCCGAGGTCGCGGAGCAGGTCGCCGAGGTCCTCGTGACCCTGTGGAAGACCTTCCTCGCCGAGGACGCGCTCCTCGTCGAGGTCAACCCGCTCGCCAAGGTCGCCGACGGCCGCGTCATCGCGCTCGACGGCAAGGTCTCCCTGGACGCCAACGCCGAGTTCCGCCAGCCCTCGCACGAGGAGCTCGAGGACAAGGCCGCCGCCAACCCGCTCGAGGCGGCCGCCAAGGCCAAGGGCCTCAACTACGTCAAGCTCGACGGCCAGGTCGGCATCATCGGCAACGGCGCGGGTCTCGTCATGAGCACCCTGGACGTCGTCGCCTACGCCGGTGAGAACCACGGTGGCGTCAAGCCCGCCAACTTCCTCGACATCGGCGGCGGCGCCTCCGCCGAGGTCATGGCCAACGGCCTTGAGATCATCCTGGGCGACGAGGACGTCAAGTCCGTCTTCGTCAACGTCTTCGGTGGCATCACCGCCTGTGACGCGGTCGCCAACGGCATCGTCCAGGCCCTGGCCCTGCTCGAGTCCAAGGGCGAGAAGGTCGAGAAGCCGCTCGTCGTGCGCCTCGACGGCAACAACGCGGAGCTGGGTCGCAAGATCCTGACCGACGCCAACCACCCGCTGGTGCAGCAGGTGGACACCATGGACGGCGCCGCCGAGCGCGCCGCCGAGCTGGCCGCTAAGTAAGGGACGAGGTCACCAGAAACATGGCTATCTTCCTCACCAAGGAATCCAAGGTCATCGTCCAGGGCATGACCGGCTCCGAGGGCCAGAAGCACACCAAGCGCATGCTGGCTTCCGGCACGAACATCGTCGGTGGCGTGAACCCGCGCAAGGCCGGCACGACCGTCGACTTCGACGGCAACGAGGTCCCGGTCTTCGGCTCCGTCAAGGACGCCATGGAGAAGACCGGCGCCGACGTCACGGTCATCTTCGTCCCGGAGAAGTTCACCAAGGACGCGGTCGTCGAGGCCATCGAGGCCGAGATCCCGCTGGCCGTCGTGATCACCGAGGGCGTCGCGGTCCACGACACCGCCTCGTTCTGGGCGCTGGCCCAGGCCAAGGGCAACAAGACCCGCATCATCGGCCCCAACTGCCCGGGTCTGATCAGCCCCGGCCAGTCCAACGCGGGCATCATCCCGGCCGACATCACCAAGCCCGGCCGCATCGGTCTCGTGTCCAAGTCCGGCACGCTGACCTACCAGATGATGTACGAGCTGCGCGACCTCGGCTTCAGCTCCTGCGTCGGCATCGGTGGCGACCCGATCATCGGCACCACCCACATCGACGCCCTGAAGGCCTTCCAGGACGACCCCGAGACCGACCTGATCGTCATGATCGGCGAGATCGGCGGCGACGCCGAGGAGCGGGCCGCGGACTTCATCAAGGAGCACGTCACCAAGCCGGTCGTCGGCTACGTGGCCGGCTTCACCGCGCCCGAGGGCAAGACCATGGGCCACGCCGGTGCGATCGTGTCCGGCTCGTCCGGCACCGCCCAGGCGAAGAAGGAGGCCCTGGAGGCCGCGGGCGTGAAGGTCGGCAAGACCCCGTCCGAGACCGCCCGTCTCGCGCGCGCCGCGCTGGCCGGCTGAGCCGGAGCGGACGCCGCAACCAGGCCGTAGCGCTCGAGGCGTGGGCCCGTACTCCGTCAGGGGTGCGGGCCCACGCCCGTTCGGCGGCCGCACGCGGGCGGGAGCCCGCAACTCCGAATGGCGCAATAAGGGCATGAAAATGCCCTCTCCCGATACATTCGATGCGCCCGATACGCCCCATACGGGCGACACGAGGGTTATTTACCGGCTACCGGCTCCACGCCCGAAAGGCGCGTTATTGGCAGCATGGCCCCCGTGAGCCACTACGCCGATCACGGTCCCGCACTGCCGCCGCTCCATCGGCCCGCCGTGCGCGGTCCGTCCGCGGCGGGCCCGGTGTTCTTCGGCGGGATGCTCGCCGCGGGCCTGGGACTGGGCGCCTTCGCCATGGCCGTGCTGGCGCTGTGGATCACCTCGCCGTACCCCGACAGCGGCCCCGCGGGCGCCCTCCGCGTCGCCGCCGACCTGTGGCTGCTGGCCCACGGCGCCGACCTCGTACGCACCGACACGCTCTCCGGCGCGCCCGCGCCGATCGGGCTGCTGCCGCTGCTGTTCGCCATCGTCCCGTGCACGCTCCTCTACCGCGCCGCCCAGCACATGCTGGAGCCCGAGGAGGACGCGCTGCCGGGCACCACCGGCCCGCCGCCGCGCACAGTGATCATCGCCATGCTGGGCGGCTATCTGCTGGTGGCCGTCGCCGCCGCGATCTACGCCTGGCCGGGCCCGGTCCGGGTCGCGCCGCTGAGCGCGCTGTTCCATCTGCCCCTGGTCGCCGGCGCCTTTATCGGGGCCGGGGTGTGGAGGGGCGCGGGGTGCCCCGGCCTGCCCGCCCCGCTCTTCGTACGCCGGTACGTGCCCTGGGGCGTACGCGCCTGGTTCACGCGCTCCCACATGGAGTCGGTGGCCAGGGCCGGGACGGCGGCCGCGGGGGTCCTGCTCCTCGGCGGACTGCTGCTGGTGACCGTGTCACTGGGCCTGCACGCGGGCGCGGCCCGGGAGTCGTTCGCCCAGCTGTCCACCGGCTGGCACGGCCGGGTGGCCGTGGGGCTGCTGTGCGTGGCGTTGCTGCCCAACGCGATGGTCTGGGCGGCGGCGTACGGGCTCGGGGCGGGCTTCGCGGTCGGCGCGGGCAGCCTCGTGGCACCGCTTGCGGCGCTCGGGGCCGCGCCCGACCGCCCCGCCCTGCCGCACTTCCCGCTGCTCGCGGCGCTCCCGGCGGCGGGCGAGGCCGGCCCGCTCGCGCTGGCCGGGGCGGCGGCGCTGACCGCCGCGGCGGGGGTCGCGGCCGCCTGGGCCGCCGTACCGCGCCGCGCCACCCGCGTGGGGCGGCGGGAGGTCGCCGCGATCGCGCTGCTGGGGTCGCTGTTCTGCGGGGTGCTGATGATGCTGCTCGCGTATGCGGCGTCGGGCTCCCTGGGCAACGGCACCCTCGCCGACTTCGGCCCGCCCTGCTGGCGGGTGGGCGCGGCGGCCGCGGCCTGGACCGGGGTGCTCGGGGTGCCGGGGGCGCTGGTGGTGCGGTGGCGGAGGGGGGTTGCGGTGCGGCGGGTGGCGGAGGGGGTGGCAGTTGCGGCTGCGCCTGCCGCTGCCGCTGCCGCTGCGGCTGCGCCGCGGGGCTCTGCGGATGGCTCCGACGGGCTGACGGGCTGGCGCCGGGTGGGGCATGTGCTGGGGCTGGCGATGGAGCCTGCGGTGGAGCCTTCGGCGTCGGCCGAGGCGCCCATGGAGACACCGGAGGTGTGCGAGGTGCCCGAGTCGGCCGCCGACGACTCCGGCTCTGCCGAGGAGTCGCGCCCGTCCTGGTTCCGCCGCGTCGCGGCCTGGTACGGATTCGGGCCGGCCGAGCGGGAGCGGGAGCCGGAGCCGGTGCCGGTGACGTACGAGCCGGAGACGCTTCCGCTGCTCCCCACGTTCGACGCTCCACCGGAGGACGGGACGCCCGCGGCGGCGGACCGGCACCCGTGGTGGAAGCCGCGCCGCAAGGAGCCCGAGGGCTCCGAGCCGGAGTGGCACGACTCGGGTGCGCGGGAGGTGCGGTGGGCGGCGCTGAGGGATTCGGCGGGTGACGTTGCGTTGAGCGAGGAGCCCGAGGGGCTTTGAGGTCCCCCACCCCGCCCCTTCCCGAAACCGGGGGCAGAGCCCCCGGTTTCGGGAAGGGGCGGGATCGGGGAATTCTCCACCGCCGCAACGGCGATCAGCCACTGGCTGCGCACCCGGCGGTGCCGAACCGGCGGCAACCCCTCAGTCCTGCGCCCCCAGCAGCGGGCGGAGCTGCTTCGGGAGCTGGGTTTCGCATGCTGCCTGCGACGTCTGCGTCAACGCGTCGTCCACACACGTGTAGTAGTCCCGGTACGCGATGTGGATCGTGAACGTCGCCGCCACGATCGCCAGCGCCAGCCCACCCGTGACCAGCCCGCTGACCGCCGCCGTGGTCTGGGGCCGGAAGCCCCCGGGAGCCGGGGCGGCCGGCGCCGGAACGTCCGGGTCGCGCGGCTTCGGCTTGGCGCGCAGGGAGCTGATGCCCCAGTAGACGGAGAGCGCACCGAGCAGCAGGGCCACCTGCGGAAAGCTGAAGAGGGCGAAGAAGAAGCCCCACATGCCCGCGAGCAGCGCATAGCGGGCGCGCCGCTGCGCCGGATCCGTCGGATCCCAGCGGAGACCGCCGCCCGGCCCGCCTCCGGGGCCGCCACCGGGCCCGCCCGGGCCGCCGCCGGAACCGCCGGGACCCTGCCCGCCGAAGCCCCCGTCGTGCCGCCCGGGCTGGCGGCTGCTCCACTGGCTGCCCCACACCGGCGGCTGCTGGTCCGCACCGCCGCCCTCGCCGCCGCCGTCGCCGCCCCGCGGCTGCCAGGGCCGGTCGGGCCGGCCCTCCGGCGGCGCGGCGAAGGGGTTGTCGTCGGAGCCGGGGGCGGCCGACGGCGGCGACTGGCGCTCGCGCAGCACGGTGGCGGCGGGCAGCGGAGGGCGGTGAGTCGCGTGGCGGCGTCGGTCCGGCATGTGGAGTGCGTCTTCCCCTGGTTTCGTCGTTCTGCACCCTCGAGCCTACGGTGGCGCGCTCCGTTTCCCCGCGCCGCCCGCCCGGCCCGGTGCCGACGCTACAGCCCGTGCGTGCCCCCGTCCCGCGGGGGCCGTCCGGTGTGCCGGTATCGTTGCTGGCGGTCGGCGGCTTCGTAGAGTCCCCCGTATTCGGCGACCCTGCTGTTTCGTACGACCATACAAAGATGCGGGACCGCGTCCACGCGTCCACCGCGTCTACGTGCCTACCGCGCCACCCGCGAGAAAGGGCCCCATCGTGGCTGCCCCCGCCCGCCCCGCCCGCATCGTCGTGCTCGTCTCCGGTTCCGGTACGAACCTGCAGGCCCTGCTGGACGCCATCGCCGCCGACCCGGACGGCTACGGCGCCCGCATCGTGGCCGTCGGCGCCGACCGGGACGGCATCGCCGGGCTCGAGCGCGCCGAGCGCGCTGGGCTGCCCGTCTTCGTCTGCCGGACGCAGGACCACGCCTCGCGGGACGCCTGGGACCAGGCGCTGGCCGAGGCCACCGCGGCGTACGAGCCGGACCTGGTCGTCTCGGCGGGCTTCATGAAGATCGTGGGCAAGGAGTTCCTCGCCCGCTTCGGCGGGCGGATCGTCAACACGCACCCCGCCCTGCTCCCCAGCTTCCCCGGCGCCCACGGCGTGCGCGATGCGCTCGCGTACGGCGTGAAGGTGACCGGGTGCACCGTTCACTTCGTCGACGAAGGCGTCGACACCGGCCCGATCATCGCCCAGGGCGTGGTCGAGGTCCGGGACGAGGACGACGAGTCCGCGCTGCACGAGCGCATCAAGGAAGTCGAGCGCACGCTGCTCGTCGATGTCGTGGGGCGCCTGGCCCGCGACGGCTACCGCATAGAGGGACGAAAGGTAAGGATCCCGTGACCGCCGAAGCTACGACCGGTACGACCGCCGAAGCCGTGCAGCGGCCCATCCGCCGCGCGCTGGTCAGCGTCTACGACAAGACGGGCCTGGAAGAGCTGGCCCACGGGCTGCACGCGGCGGGCGTCGAGCTGGTGTCGACCGGCTCCACGGCCGCCCGGATCGCGGCCGCCGGGGTCCCGGTGACCAGGGTCGAGGAGCTGACCGGCTTCCCCGAGTGCCTGGACGGCCGGGTCAAGACCCTCCACCCCCGCGTCCACGCGGGCATCCTCGCCGACCAGCGCCTCGACGCGCACCGCGCGCAGCTCGACGAGCTGGGCGTGCGCCCCTTCGAGCTGGTGGTCGTCAACCTCTACCCGTTCCGCGAGACGGTCGCCTCGGGCGCCTCGGCCGACGAGTGCGTCGAGCAGATCGACATCGGCGGCCCGTCGATGGTCCGCGCCGCCGCCAAGAACCACCCCTCGGTCGCGGTGGTCGTCAACCCCGGCCGCTACGACGAGGTGCTCAAGGCCGTCGCCGACGGCGGCTTCGACCTCGCCGCGCGCAAGCGGCTGGCCGCCGAGGCGTTCCAGCACACGGCCGCGTACGACGTGGCGGTGGCGAGCTGGTTCGCGGCCGACTACGCGGCCACGGACGACAGCGGCTTCCCGGACTTCCTCGGCGCCACCTTCACCCGTGCGAACGTCCTGCGCTACGGCGAGAACCCGCACCAGCCCGCCGCCCTCTACGCCGACGGCGAGGGCAAGGGCCTGGCCTCCGCCGAGCAGCTGCACGGCAAGGAGATGTCGTACAACAACTACGTGGACACGGAGGCCGCCCGCCGCGCCGCGTACGACCACGCCGAGCCCTGCGTCGCGATCATCAAGCACGCCAACCCGTGCGGCATCGCGACCGGTTCGGACGTCGCCGAGGCGCACCGCAAGGCGCACGCCTGCGACCCGCTGTCCGCGTTCGGCGGCGTCATCGCCGTCAACCGGCCGGTGTCGGTGGCCATGGCCGAGCAGGTCGCGGAGATCTTCACCGAGGTCGTCGTCGCCCCCGCCTACGAGGACGGCGCGGTCGAGGTCCTGGCCCGGAAGAAGAACATCCGCGTGCTGCGCTGCCCCGACGCCCCCTGCGCGGTCAAGGAGATCCGGCCGGTCGAGGGCGGCCTGCTGCTCCAGGAGAAGGACCGCCTCCAGGCCGAGGGCGACGACCCGGCCCACTGGACGCTCGCCACGGGCGAGGCGCTGTCCGCCGCCGAGCTGGCCGAGCTGGCCTTCGCCTGGAAGGCGTGCCGCGCGGTGAAGTCCAACGCGATCCTGCTGGCCAAGGACGGCGCGACGGTCGGCGTCGGCATGGGCCAGGTCAACCGCGTGGACTCGGCCAAGCTGGCCGTCCAGCGCGCGGGCGAGGAGCGCGCCCGGGGCTCGTACGCGGCCTCCGACGCCTTCTTCCCCTTCCCGGACGGGCTGGAGGTGCTGACCGCGGCCGGGGTCAAGGCCGTGGTCCAGCCGGGCGGTTCGGTCCGTGACGAGCAGGTGGTGGAGGCCGCGAAGGCGGCGGGCGTGACCATGTACTTCACGGGCACGCGCCACTTCTTCCACTGAGTCGTACGCGGCAGTACGACTGCACAAGGCGTCGCAGGACGCTGAACGCGCCGCAGGACGCCGCAGGACGCCGCCCGGCGTCCTGCGGCGCCCGCCGGACCGCAAGGATTGGAACCATGGCCACCGCATCCGCGAGGATGGACAACATGACCGCCCAGATTCTCGATGGCAAGGCCACCGCGGCCGCGATCAAGTCCGAACTGACCTCCCGTGTGGAGGCGCTGAAGGCCCGGGGCGTCACGCCGGGTCTGGGAACGATCCTGGTCGGCGACGACCCGGGCAGCCAGAAGTACGTCGCGGGCAAGCACCGCGACTGCGCCGAGGTCGGCATCGCCTCCATCCAGCGGGAGCTGCCCGCCACCGCCACCCAGGAGGAGATCGAGGCGGTCGTCCGCGAGCTGAACGAGGACCCGGAGTGCACGGGCTACATCGTCCAGCTGCCGCTGCCCCGGGGCATCGACGAGAACCGTGTGCTGGGCCTGATGGACCCGGAGAAGGACGCGGACGGGCTGCACCCGACGAACCTCGGTCGGCTGGTCCTCAACGAGCCCGCCCCGCTGCCGTGCACCCCGAACGGCATCATCACCCTGCTGCGGCGCCACGGCGTCGAGATCAACGGCGCCGAGGTGGTCGTCGTGGGCCGCGGCGTGACCATCGGCCGCCCGATGCCGCTGCTGCTGACCCGCCGCTCCGAGAACGCCACCGTCACCCAGTGCCACACCGGCACCCGGGACCTGGCGGCGCACCTGAAGCGGGCCGACATCATCGTGGCCGCGGCGGGCGTGCCGCACCTGATCAAGCCCGAGGACGTCAAGCCGGGCGCGGCCGTCCTCGACGTGGGCGTCAGCCGGGACGAGAACGGCAAGATCGTCGGCGATGTGCACCCGGGCGTGCGCGAGGTCGCCGGCTGGATCAGCCCGAACCCGGGCGGCGTGGGTCCGATGACCCGTGCGCTGCTGCTGGTCAACGTGGTGGAGGCCGCCGAGCGCGCCGCCGGAATCGGCAATGCGGGCTGAGTCGGGCAAGCCGGGGGCGGCGGGGGCCAACGGGTCCGAGGGACCCAAGGGAGCCGAGGGAGCCGAGGAGCCCAAGGGATCCGGCGAACTCAAGGGGGCCGGTGAGCCCGAGGCTGCCGGCGAGCCCAAGGCCGCCCACGAGCCCAAGCCCGCCGACGAAACCGGCAAGCCCTCGCCCCCCGGCGCCGGCAAGTCGCGCCGCTTCCAGCTCACCCGGGACACCGCGCGCCCCGAGGGCGGTGGCCGGGCGGCCCCCGGCGGCGCCCCGGCGCCCGCGCGCCAGTGGCCCCTGCTGGCGGTGCTCGGGGCCACGGGCCTGGGCCTGCTGATCGTCGCCTTCGACGCCTTCCGGGTGGGCACGATCGTCATCGGGCTGGCCCTGATCGGTGGCGCGGTGCTGCGCTGGATGCTGCCGTCCGTGGGCATGCTGGCCGTGCGCTCGCGGTTCACGGACATCTTCACGTACGGCGGCCTGGGCGCGGCGATCTTCCTGCTGGCCCTGATGGCCCAGCCGCACGCGTGGCTGAAGCTCCCCTTCCTGGACGACGTGCTGCACTTCACCGTGCAGTGACGTCGAGTACCTTGAGGGCGAGGACGACGAGGCATTCCCTCCCCGCCGCCGGGATCCGTCCCCGGGACCCGTCCCCCGGGATCCGTCCCCGGGGTCCGCTCCCGGGGTCCGCTCCCGGTGGCGGGGGAGGGGCGCCGCGCCATCCGGCGGGGAGACCCCTAGCTGCGTGAGATGGGACGTTCCGGCTCATGACCAAGATCAAGGTTGCGAACCCCGTCGTCGAGCTGGACGGCGACGAGATGGCCCGCATCATCTGGCAGTCCGTCAGGGACCGGCTGATCCTGCCGTACCTCGACGTCGAGCTGAACTACTTCGACCTGGGCATCGAGAACCGCGACGCCACCAGCGACCAGGTGACGGTCGACGCCGCCCACGCCATCAAGGAGCACGGCGTCGGGGTGAAGTGCGCGACGATCACGCCGGACGAGGCGCGGGTCGAGGAGTTCAAGCTCAAGGCGATGTACCGCTCGCCCAACGGCACCATCCGCAACATCCTCGGCGGCGTGATCTTCCGCGAGCCGATCATCATGAGCAATGTGCCGCGCCTCGTCCCGGGCTGGACCAAGCCCATCGTCGTCGGCCGCCACGCCTTCGGCGACCAGTACCGCGCGACCGACCTGAAGGTGCCGGGCGCGGGCACCCTCACCATGACCTTCACCCCGAAGGACGGCTCCGAGCCGGTCGAGCTGGAGGTCTTCGAGTTCCCGGGGGCCGGGGTCGCGCTGTCGATGTACAACCTGGACGAGTCGATCCGCGACTTCGCGCGCGCCTCGTTCCGCTACGGCCTGGACCGCGGCTACCCGGTCTACATGTCCACGAAGAACACGATCCTGAAGAAGTACGACGGTCGCTTCAAGGACATCTTCCAGGAGGTCTTCGACGCCGAGTTCAAGCCGGACTTCGACGCCAGGGGCCTGACCTACGAGCACCGGCTGATCGACGACATGGTCGCCGCGGCGCTGAAGTGGCCGGGCGGCTACGTCTGGGCCTGCAAGAACTACGACGGCGACGTGCAGTCCGACATCGTGGCGCAGGGCTTCGGCTCGCTCGGCCTGATGACCTCGGTCCTCATGTCCCCCGACGGCCGCACGATCGAGGCCGAGGCCGCGCACGGCACGGTCACCCGCCACTACCGCCGCCACCAGCAGGGCAAGGCGACCTCGACCAACCCCATCGCCTCGGTCTTCGCCTGGACCCGCGCCCTGGCCCACCGCGGCAGGCTGGACGGCACGCCCGAGGTCGCCGGGTTCGCGGAGACGCTGGAGCGGGTCTGCATCGACACGGTGGAGGGCGGCCAGATGACCAAGGACCTGGCGGTTCTGATCTCGCCGGACACCCCGTGGCTGACCACGGAGCAGTTCCTGGACGCGCTGGACAGCAGGCTGCGGCAGCGGATGGCGGCGTAGGCATAGCCTCCGAACGGCGGCCCGTCCTCTCCCCCGAAAGAGGACGGGCCGCCGTCACCGCCCGCGGCAGGTCGCGCACCGCGGGCGGCAGTCAGGGCCGGCCGGTCGCTCAGCCGCCGACCCAGGCCTCGACATGGGTCTGCTTCGATCCCTTGAGGATGAGGTTGAAGCCCTCGCCGCCCCTGGCGGCCACGGTTGAGTAGTGCTTCACGCCGTCGCAGTTGGAGGTCTTGGTGTTCGACTTGCCCGCCGTGGTCCTGACCGTCAGGCTCGCCCGGCCGCCGCCGTAGCAGGTGAAGACGCCGCGTGCCATGTTCGCTCCGTTGGGTGCGGTGCTGACCCCGGATACCCACTTCTTGTCGTGTGTCCTGAGGTAGTCGGCGGAGATGTCGGCATTCCACAGGTTCTGCCAGCGCTCCTGGACCTGGACCTGGGCCGAGGTGCCGGCCGCCTGCGCCGGGGCGGCGTCGGCCGCCGGGGCCGCCAGCGCGAGCCCGCCGCCCAGGAGGGCGGTGGCCGCCGCGACGGCGATGTTCCTGCGAGCGTTCATTGGTTCGGGATCCTCCCCGTTGTCCTGGACGGGCGGCGCGGGGTGGACCGCGCCGCCCGGCTTGCAGGGATGACTCTGATGCGCCACTTCCGCAACTGCCAGGCGAGCAGCGGAAGTTGGGACGACGCGGGACGTCCCACGGGCTGACCTGCGGGGACGCCGGGTCCCACGGCACCGCGCCGGGACGGCGGAGCGACGGCGGCGGTGGCCGGAAGTCGAGGCCCCCTTGCGCGCCTGTGGGAATCCGTGCCCGGGCGTCGCCATCATGTGCGGAACAGGAGGCGGCTCCCCGCCTCGGGGGACCTTGACGCGTATGGGGTGGAACATGTCGCGTTGGAAGGAATTACCCGCTGCACTGGATCAGCGGGTGTGCCAGCTGGTCGTCCCGCTCAGAAGACTCAAGGACCGCAGCGGGCTCAGCCTGGCCGCCCTGGCGGCCAAGACCTCCTACAGCCGCTCCTCCTGGGAGCGTTACCTCAACGGCAAGCAGCTGCCGCCCCGCGGGGCCGTCGAGGAACTGGCGCGGGTGTGCGGCGCGGAGCCCGTCCGGCTGCTGGTGCTGCACGAGGTCGCGGAGGAGGCGTGGGCGGCGATGCCGGAGGGTGGGGCGGCGGCGCCGCCCGGGGAGGTGTCGCGGCGGGCCGTGTGGCGGCGGCCGTGGGTGCTCGCCGGGGCGGTGGCAGTGCTGGCCGCGGCCCTGGCCGTCGGGCTGCTGGTCGCCCGCCCCTGGCAGGACGACGGCACGAAGGCGGGGAGCGGTGCGGCGGGCGGGGGTGCTCCGGCCCCGTTCGTGTTCGTACAGGGCCGGGCGCACCCCTGCGACGTGCAGCGCAAGGACGGCGAGCTGCGTGCCGGGTACAGCACGACCCGTACCCAGCTGATGGACCTCCAGAGCACGGGCTGGGAGGTCCTCGAGGCGCAGTGCCTGCTGAAGTTCCACGGCTTCGACCCCGGGCTCCCCGACGGCTCCTACGGCGAGCGGTCCAAGAACGCCGCCATGGCGTTCCAGAAGGCCCGCGGCCTGGTCGTCGACGGCATCGTCGGGCCGGACACCTGGGGGGAGCTGCGGCGGTGAGCGGCGGCGTCCTTCCGGCGGAGTGCGCCCGGCTGGCCGCCGGGCTGCGCGGACTGAGGGAACGGACGGGCCTGAGCCTGGCGGCGCTCGGCGCCCGCACTCCGTACAGCAAGTCCTCCTGGGAGCGTTATCTCAACGGGAAGAAGCTGCCGCCCCGGGACGCGGTCGAGGCGCTGTGCCGGCTGGCGGGCGAGCCGCCGGGGCGGCTGCTGGCGCTGTGGGAGCTGGCGGAACAGGCGTGGAGCGGCCGGGCGGGCGCGCCGGCCCGGGCGGGCGAGGACCCGGCGGCGGACTGCGGGTCGGCGCAGCCGTCCGGCCCTTCGGGGCCACCCCACCGCTCCTGGCGGGCGTTCGTCCTGTCCGGCGCCGCGGTCGCGGTGGCGGCCCTCGTCGTGCCGCTGTTCCTGACGGCGGGCAGACAGGCGTCCGGCGAACACGGGCCCGGCGGCGCCGGGACGGCCTCCTCCCCGTATCCGCAGTCGTACGAGCCGGGCTGCAAGGGCGAGGAGTGCGAGGGGGCGGACCCCGCCCAGATGGGCTGCGGGGTGCAGGGCCAGCTGGTCACGCTGCTGACGCGCCGGGCGTCGGGCGGGCAGCGGGTGGAGATCCGCTACAGCGAGCAGTGCGGCGCCGTATGGGTGCGGGCCATGAGCCTCCGCCTGGGCGACCGGGTCGAGCTGTCCCTGCCGGGGACGGACGCCAAGGAGATCAGGGCCGCGAGCCAGCGGGACACGGAGGTCTATCTGTCGACTGCGATGACGGCAACGAGGGATCCCGGCAAGGCGCGGGTCTGTGTGCGGCGCGCTGCCGGGGGCGACCCCGAGTGCTTCGCGCAGTAGACGCAGTAGACGAAGCAGCAGACGCAGTAGACGAAGAGGACGCGGTGGACCCATGCGGACAGCTGCAAGCGGATAAAGCGGCATATGTCTTTGCCGTGTGTGCCGAGTGCGCCGGGCGGCATCTGGGTAGAAGCCGGGTGGAGGAGAGCCGGCGGCCCGTCCTCCACCCCCGTGGGAGGACGGGCTGCCGCTCACTCCCGTTGATGATCATGACCGGGAGATTCCGGATCAAGGTCGGCCGGGCCCCTGTGGCACGGAAGTGACCGTTCCGGTACCGGGTCCCCATCCGGCATCAGGAAGCCCCCAGGTGTGTCACCGGACGGTGACGGGCCGAGCGCCGCGGACGCGTGGCCGGCGCGAGCCGGGGGCGTGCGCCTCACGGGCTCGAACAGCTTGATCAACCTCAAGTGCCACCATGCGCCGCCCCATTGGGAACTGACATGCTGGTTTCGGGCATCCCCATGGGTAGCCGAAAGCGAGGCTGTGGAGGGGGAAGCGCAGCGACACGGGGAAGACCACCGTACGTACCGGGGGACAGGGGAGGGCAATGCCTCGTTGGAGGGCGCTACCGGAGGAACTCGATCCACAGGTACGAGAGTTCGCCGAACAATTGCGCAGACTTGTCGAACGCAGCGGGCTCGGCATCGGTGCGGTGGCGGACCGTACCGGTTACAGCAAGACTTCGTGGGAGCGATATCTCAACGGCCGTCTGCTGCCGCCGCGGGGGGCGGCGGAGGCGCTGGCCGAGGTGACGGGCACGGACGTCGGCCACCTCGGCACGCTGTGGGAGCTGGCCGAGCGCGCGTGGAGCCGCTCCGAGCTGCGGCACGACGTGACCATGGAGGCGATCCGCGTCGCCGAGGCCAGGGCGGCGCTGGGCGAGTTCGGCCCGCCGGCGGAGGAGAGCGGCAAAGAGAGCGACAAGGCGAAGGTGCGCACGGCCCTGCGCGCGGAGGGCCGCCCCCCGGTGGAGACGGGCTTCCCCGAGCCCACGGAGTCGCCCGACGTACGGGACAGGGCCATCCCCGTGCAACCGGACCGGGGCCGGGACCGGACGGACCGCGGCCCGCGCCGCCCTCGCCGGAACACCGTCCTGTTCACCGTCGGCGCCGTGGGAGCCCTCTTCGTCGCCGTCGCGGCCGTGCTGCTGCTGGGCACGGACAAGGACGACGGCAAGATCGCGGGCGGGGCCGTCGCCACGCCCAGCGCGAGCACCGCGCCCGGGACGCCCGCGGGGCTGCCCGAAGGGGTGAAGTGCACCGGGAACGACTGCGCCGGCAAGGACCCGGAGACCATGGGCTGCGGCGGCAAGCTCGCGACGACGGCGGGCTCCGCGACGGTCGGCACGTCGTATCTGGAGGTCCGCTACAGCAAGGCGTGCGGCGCCGCCTGGGCCCGCATCACCCAGGCCGCCCCCGGGGACACCTTGCGCATAAGCGGTACGGGCGGCGGGGCCCGCACGGAGAGCGGCAAGGTCGACCGGGGCACCGACGGGCACACGCGCATGATCGCCGTCACCGACTCGGGCAAGGCCTCGGCCTGCGCCTCCCTGACCTCGGGCCGCAAGGGCTGCACGGTGCCGCGCCCGGCGTCGTCGGGACCGCCGGAGTCGGCGGCCGCGGCGGAGGCGGGGCCGACCGGCTGACCCCGGTCGTGGGCACGGTGAGGCGTCCCACACCGGGTCGGCAGTACAGCGGGGGCGAGGTCGGATAGCCTGACGCCGGATCTCTTGACACCGAGAGAGATCCGCACACCTTGGGCAGGGACACCCACCGCCAGCTCGCAGCAGGAGACCGCCATGACCCGCACTCCCGTCAATGTCACCGTCACCGGCGCGGCCGGCCAGATCGGCTACGCGCTGCTCTTCCGCATCGCCTCCGGTCACCTCCTCGGCGCGGACGTGCCGGTGAAGCTGCGCCTCCTGGAGATCCCGCAGGGCCTGAAGGCCGCCGAGGGCACGGCCATGGAGCTGGACGACTGCGCGTTCCCGCTGCTGCGCGGCATCGAGATCACCGACGACCCGAACGTGGCCTTCGACGGTGCCAACGTCGCCCTGCTGGTCGGCGCCCGCCCCCGCACCAAGGGCATGGAGCGCGGCGACCTCCTCGAGGCCAACGGCGGCATCTTCAAGCCGCAGGGCCAGGCCATCAACGCCCACGCCGCGGACGACATCCGCGTCCTGGTCGTCGGCAACCCGGCCAACACCAACGCCCTGATCGCCCAGGCCGCCGCGCCGGACGTCCCGGCCGAGCGCTTCACCGCGATGACCCGCCTGGACCACAACCGCGCGATCTCCCAGCTGGCCAAGAAGACCGGCACCCCGGTCTCCGAGATCCGCAAGCTGACGATCTGGGGCAACCACTCCGCCACGCAGTACCCGGACATCTTCCACGCCGAGGTCGCGGGCAAGAACGCCGCCGAGATCGTCAACGACGAGCAGTGGCTGGCCGAGGACTTCATCCCGACCGTCGCCAAGCGCGGCGCCGCCATCATCGAGGCCCGCGGCGCCTCCTCGGCCGCCTCGGCCGCCAACGCCGCCATCGACCACGTCCACACCTGGGTCAACGGCACCGCCGAGGGCGACTGGACCTCCATGGGCATCCCCTCGGACGGCTCCTACGGCGTCCCGGAGGGCCTCATCTCCTCCTTCCCGGTCGTCTGCAAGGACGGCAAGTACGAGATCGTCCAGGGCCTGGAGATCAACGACTTCTCCCGCGCCCGCATCGACACCTCGGTGAAGGAGCTGGAGGAGGAGCGCGAGGCGGTCCGCGCGCTCGGCCTGATCTGACGTATACGGGTGCCCCCGGCAGCCATGGGATGGCTGCCGGGGGCACCCGCATGTTCACACCTGCTCACACCTGTTTCACAGCGCGAGAGCCCGCGCCCGCACGAGCAGATTCTGCGCCCCCAGCCCGATGGCAAGGTACGCATAAAGCGACGCGGCCCCCAGCACCCCGACCCCGGCCGCATGATCGATCCACACCCCGAGCGCGAAGTGCGCGGCGGCCGAGACGAGCCACAGCCCGGTGGTGGCGGCGGACCCCTTCCGCAGCACTTCCCCCTGCTCCCCACGCCAGACCCGCACGGTCCGCGCCCGGACCACACCGAACCCGGCGGCGACACCCAGACTCACGACGAGCAGCACGACGGCCGACACGCTCAAGGCCCGCTCTTTGACGACGGAGGCAACGCCAAAGGCAATCCCGGCAACGCCCAGCACCCCCAGCACCAAGGGCCAGACCAACGACCCGACAGGCCGCACCGGCCGCGTCCGCAACTGCCGCCGCACGACGAGCCCGACGACCACGACAGCTATGACGAGGGCAGCCTCGCCGTTCGTACTCTGCATGTGAAACCTTCCCCCGCTGCGGCACTGCGCCGTACGGCCCATTGTGCGGGGAGGATCGTGGAGGGGGGCCCGGGACCCAGCCCAGACGGCACGGCGGTCGGTGTCCCTTGCCCTAAGAGAAGTGCCAGCACCACCACGCGGTGCCGGCGATGACTCCCGCCAGCACCAGCCCGCCAACCAAGCTGAGCATCAACGCGACGGCCGGACGCCTGCGCGGATCCGCGCCAGGGGCCAGCAGCAGGAGCAGTGCCGAGGGCAGAAAGAGAAACATGCCCAGCAGGACGCCCAGCATGGAACAGACGACGAGTGCCAGCCCGGTGATCAGACAAGCTCGGGCAAACGCCTGCGGCTTTGCGTAAGAAACAGCGGTACCGCGACGGCCATGGTGGGTGCGACGAAGAGTCCGCCCAGATAGCTGTAGATCAGCGTATAGAGGAACACAAGCACCGCAGTCAGCGCCGCACCGGCAGCGATCCACAGCTGCAGCCAGTGGACTCGTGGCTCGGCTTCCAGCGTGTTCTCCATGAACGGCCCCTCCCCTGATGAACGCGTTCAATTTACGGGGGAAGGGCTGCTGTTGGCCCCTTGGGGTTGACCATCATTCAGAGGTGCTGGCGTACATCCCCTCCTTCAGCTGCGGAGATCGCCGACGTGCTGAGGCATACCCCTTGTGAGTCCGCAGAGTTGACGCCATTTCCCTACGCGCGCGGGGAACGAGTCGGTAGAGTCTGCCTCACTGTGTTGCGCCAGCGCTGACCTTGGGTCAGCTCGCCACCGCCGGGGCCCCAGCCAGGGGTCTCGGGGGCGGCTGATTTCGATGCCGTGTCCGAGGGCCCTTATGGGGTCTCGCCGATTGGTGAGTCCTTGGTCTGAGGAGAGGCGCATAGATGGCCCGACACGGGAAGCCGAAGAAGCCGGTCGACTGGGACCGGGTGCGGAGCATGGCGAAGGCGGCGACACCGTTGGTGGAGCTGCTGGTGGCCCTCATTGCTCTGGCCCTGGTGATGACCGGTAAGGGTTGACCGGCGGGGCGTATAACCAGTACGCCCCGAACGGCCCAACCAGTCGGTACGCCCGTCGTGGGGATCCAGCCTCCCCGCGGCGGGTTTTCTCGTTCCAACCGACCAAGCGACTGCAACGAGAGCGGCAGGGCAACCCCCTGCACGATGACTTACCGTAAGGCATAGTGTCCCGCGCCCGCCAGGCGACAGCCGGATTCGTGGTGCCGGCGGGTGATCCCCATTGCCTCTGCTCCCTAGGGCCCGGGACCCGGCCTACGCGGGATTCCGGTTGGCATCCCTGCCGACGGCCACGGCCTCGGTGTACAGCTCCCGTGTCAGGTCCTCCGGACCGATGCCCAGCTCGGTGAGCACCGCGCGCAGCTCGTCGAGGGCCGCAGTGACCTCCGACTCCTCGGCGACCAGCGTCTCGAGTTCCAGAAACGTCCCATCGATCTCGGGCACCCGCACGAGCGTCGCCAGCATCTTCCAGCCATGCACCTCGAACTCGTAGTTGCGGCATCGCTTCTGGAAGGTGATGACGGGCACGTAGCCGAGCCCGCACAGGATCGCGTGCATCGACTCGGAGTCCGCCACGCCGGTCTCGTACTCGGGCTTGGAACCGGAACCTTCATCAATCGCGGTGTCCTTGAAGGTGAGCATTGTCCGTGTCTCGTCCGGACTGTGCACAGTACGCACGCGCAGCTCTTGGTCGGCCTTCTCAAGGGCGCCATCGGGCCGGTCGTAATACGTGTCCTGATACACCTCGACGCGGGCTGTGGCGTGTGCGTCGAGTTGCCTCATGACTGCCTGTGGCGAGTGGACCCGGGCCTTCAGCTCGGCTTCGATCACGGGAGTCCTCTTTCCGCTCAGACCGTGCGCTCGGCGCTGTCGACGATGTCCTCGAACATTCTCCTGAATCCTCTGAACAGGGGCCCGTGCGATGTCTCCATGACCTTGTACGTCGCCGACTCATGCCCTTCCCAACCGGCATCGAAGGCGCTGACGAACATGGTGGAGTCCGTACGGACGAGCCGCCAGATGGGGAGCGAGCAATACCGGTACACCTGGATGTCACAGCTGCCGGCGAGGTCCCGCAGCCGTGCTTCCGCCAGGCGCACCCCACTCGCAAGCGACTCGGGAGACTCCCCGATCTCCGTGGCCCGCTGTCTGAGGGCATCCGAGTCCGGGGCGAGCAGCAGCACTCGCACACGCAAGCGTATGCCGCGTTCTTCACGCGACAGACAAGCCCGAAGAAGAGAGTCGTTCAACCCGATCAAGCCGAGGCCGCGCACGGCGAGTACGTCCAACTCCGCGGCCTCGCGAGCCTGCTGCTGTATCTCTCCGGCAGCCGAGTGCTGTGCTGCGTACACGCGCACGACTTCGGGGAATGCGGCAAGGTCGAAGGCGGCGTCTCCATGGCGCTTCTCACGACTCGCGGCCAGGCCGAGGAGGTGCCGGGCATCGTCCGGCATGGACAGGCCGTCCGCGATCCGTTCGTACACGTCGAGCCGCGAAACCTCACGGCGTCCGTTGATGATCTCGTTGACGCGGGCTTGCGTCATGCCGATCGCTGTTGCGATGCGGGACTGACTTGCGCCGGTGTACTGCTGTGCGTGGCGAAACACTGCACCGATGTCCCGCGAGCGCAGGGCTTGACGCACCTCCGCTCGTTCCCAGGCCCAGGTGGGCAGTTCGACGGGCATCAGCACTGTCGACATAGCAGCCCCTGCCATCCGCAGGCGGGATGGGAAGTCATCCCACGGTGAGATTACCGGTCGGGTATGGGGCGGAGGGGCCGGATCACCCGATCCTGTGGGCGTGAACGAACGACCCGCTATGCGAAGGGGAATGACACAGCGATGACGTACAGGGTGGGCGCATACGTTGTCGATATCCGGGAGAACAGGCTCGCGCAGGTGGTTGGTAGTACCGATGTGCGTGTGCAGGTGAAGGAGCCCGGCGGAGGTGCGCAGTGGGACGTTCCTGCGAGCGTACTGAGGCTGGCGACCCGAGCCGAACGCGAGGCGGCCAGTCTTCCTGTTGGCCTGTCGGCGCGACCGGTCGATTGCGCTGAGTGCCTCGATCTGGAGACGGCACAGCGGACAGCCGTAGACGCGGGCGACAGGACGCGGGCGGTGGCAGCGACGATCGCGGTGCGGGACCACTTCCGCCAGGCCCACTTGCCGGTCGGCGGAGGCTCGTGGTGAACCGCCTCCTCGCAAGCAACTGCCAGCACCTCTCGGGCTGGACTCACAACAAGGGTGTATCCAGCTGTGACCAGTGCGGCGTCCGCCGCTTCACGGAGTACGGTGCACTCCGGCCTCCGGGGCTACCTTGCGCAGCACTTCGCCCTTACAAGTCCGCAGCCCGGACTGCCGATGACTGAGGCTGAGAGGGAAGCGGCGTTCCGGTCGCGTTGTGACCACACAGACCCATTCCTGGGCTTCGACCTACGCGTCCACGAGGACGGTGGGCGGTTGTCCGGAGAAGGCGACGGTTTCGAGCATGGCCCATACCCACAGGGTCGGGTCATACTTCCGGGCCGATAGCGGAAGGTGGTCCGATTATTCGTCAGACGATGGCGATCGCATAACTACTGGTGTAGCTGCCCTTTGCAATTCGTCACCTTTCTTGTCGATCAACCTCGTGAACAACTCTTGCGAGTATCCGAAAACTACTGCATAGGCCAGGATCTGCCATGTGGCGGTAATGGGGATAAGTTGCGAGGAGTACAGCAGGAGGAGCCCGAGGATAGCTGTCAGGCTTCCGAGAGGTATCTTCAGTACTGCTTGTGCGACGTGAACAACATAGGGGTCCTCGATTCGCTGCATCCGCGAGAGGGCGACCACGGATGCCACTGAGGCCCCTACTGCGCCGAGGAATTCCACAACGAGAACATCACCGCTGTTACTCTTATTACCCAAGGGGCATAGTGTTTTACTTAGGCAAGTGAGGTCGGCTGGGCTGAACAAGCTGGATATTCCCAGTGAGACGGCCAAGAGCAGCAGTGTCGCTGCCGAGACCAGCAAGACGTTATTGAATGTTCGGATTCGGCCCCTCCGGAGGCCGTGCGCTACGTATGCTCCACGCAATGCGCTTACGAGTCGGTCACGTTGAAGGTAGGCGACCTGTAGGTCCGCAATGGGTCCGTCTTGGCTCTCCAGCCACCTGCGGCGTGGGTCTTCGGGTGGAAGGTAGTCGTGGACCACGCTACGTATCCTTGGCAATTCCCCCCAAAGGCGTCGACTTGGGAGAACGCGAACCAGCAGGGTATCGGCTAGGTGCATGTGACTTATAGCTAGATCCGCATATCCGGGGTAGCGCCATGGTGGCCCCTTGCTCTTCGTGGCCGCCATCACCTTTTCCGCGTAATCGATTACACCATGGTAAAGAAGTAGCACTTCCCGAGGGCCGTGCGCATACGTCCCAGCGGTCTCGTCGAATTTGCACCCTCGCTCGACGGCGGCCGCCTCGGCAGCGTCCATCATCCAACTGACCCTGGTCAGACAGCTGACGCGCCAGCGAGCTTTCCAAAGTGGATCGTGGGCCTTGGGGTTCACGGAGACCTCTTTCGCTACTCCGGGTCTCATCTCACTCCAGTGTGCGCTTGCCCTAATCCGAGTGCATCCTGTAGAGGCTTGGGGGTGCATCGGGTCACCGGGTCGCGGTCTGTGTCGTGGGGATCGCGAAGTCGTAGTGTGCCCAGTTGGGAGAGTCGTCCAAGGGTATCGACTGCCGCCCGACGGGCCCCGGTCAGGGAACTCGGGGGCGGTTAGCCAGTCCGGCGCATGGTGAAGGCAGCGGCACCGTTGGTGGAGCTGCTGGTGACCCTGATTGCTCTGGCCCTGGTGATGACCGGCAAGGGTTGACCGGCGGGGCGTAAGACCATTACGCCCCGAACGGCCAACTACTCGGCGTGCCCCACCGTAAGGCATCGCGCCCCGCGCCGTCAGGCGAAAGCCGGAACCGTAGTGCCGGTGGGTGACCGACCCCCACCACCCCCCATGCACCCTGGCCGGGAACCCTCCTTGCCCGCCTCCCCCCAGCCCCTCGCGGGAAGTTGACGATCTTCGTGGCCCGCCCATCCCGCGATCGCCCCCTGCCGCGCGAGCCCCGAACACGCCTCCCGCCCCGGAAACCTGGCGTCAAGAGGTGGTTTCGCGGCGGTCGGCTGCATGCCTGCGGCAAGTAATCCGTTACCGGCGGGGTCCCAAGAGCCCCTCTTGGCTTACTCTGGAGACTTCCACATAAACGTCAACTCGTGTAAAGCGAAAGCGAGTTCGACGGATCGGGGGATCGAAATGAGCCATTCCGTTCCACCACAGGGGGCAGCGGGGGCATCCCCAGCACCACCACACGCCACCACCCCCACAGAAGCAACCCGGTTACTCTGCGCGGGGGCCTACCTCGACATCGAATTCCGCCGGCGCGTCATCGAAGAGCTGGTCGAGCACGCCGAGCGGCCCGTTGCGCCTTCGCTCGGTGTGGATGCCGTGCCCGTGCTCACGCATGCGTTGCGCGCGCGGGCGCAGGACACCACTACCGCGCTGCTGTTGCTCCTCCTGTGGGGGCTCTTCATCGGTGTCGACGCCTCCACCACGCCCGAGGGGCTCGCGGTGCCCATCTGGTCCACCGCCTATGCCGTGGTGTGCCTCCTCCACTGGACCGCCCAGGCCTCCACCGGGCGCGGGTCCTCCGTGTACCTCGTCGACCGGCGCACCCTCCGACAGGCCCTCAAGGGCAGTGGCGCCCTCAAGAAGCTGCTGCCCATCGGGCCGCCCCTGCTGACCGTCGCCTACTGGCTGTTCGTCCTCGCCGCGCTGTTCCAGGGCGCGGACAACTGGGTCGGGATCATCTTCCCGCTCTTCCTCGCCGCGCCCGTGTGGCTGCACCGGGCCCGCGTTGCCGGGATCATGCGGCAGGAGCTGAGCCGGGAGGCCTTCGGGCAGCTGCCGCGGGCCGTTCCCGTCTCCACCCGCCATCGCAAGGTCGCGCAGGCCATCGACCGTGAGCAGTACGCCGGGCTGACCATCTACGACCCCTCCCGGCCGTTCATCGGCATGGGACGGCCCTACGAGCCGTGGTCCTTCGCCCTGGAGCTGAAGCAGCGCAAGGACGCCAACGACACCGGCAAGCCCGCCGCGCCCTTCACCGGGCGTACGGTCGTGGAGCTGATCCGGCCCCGGCTGGAAGCCCTGCGCGAGGCGGCCGCCGCGACCAGCCGGGACCGGCTGAAGGACCTCGAGATCGAGGAGTTCGTCTATCTGCCCGTCGGGCCGCAGCGGCCCATGGTGGCGTACGACAACCCCACCGTCCGGTGGCACCTGGCCGAGTCCGTCAACGAGGGCGGTGAGGCGCGCCGTTACTTCCTGCGCGTGCGCGTCGGTGCCTGGGACGAGCAGGTCGTGGTGTCCGTGCTGGTCAGGGTGCACACCCAGGGCGGGATGCTGGTCCTGGAGGTCGTGCCGCACGTCCTGACGCCCATCCGGCCGGAGTTCCGCGCCGTCGACGTGATCGCCGCCCGCGGCGAGGACGACTTCCTGCGCGACGGCGTACGGGCCCTGCTCAGCGCCCCCGCCGCCGGCTTCGCCTCGATGGTCTCCGCCGTCCGCGCCGCCGTCTCCGGCTTCCGCACCTGGCTCGCCGACCCCTGGCGCGCCCTGCCGGACGGCCCGGCCGACTCCGTGCGCGAGATGGCCGGCACGCCGGAGGTCTCGCTGTTCCAGGAGATGGACATCAGCCGCTACGTCAAGACGGTCCAGGACCGGATCGCCAGCGGAGTACGGGACGCCCTCTACTCCCAGGGCTTCGAGACCGACCGGTTCGAGCAGCAGATCGTGCAGATCAGCGAGGGCGGCATCTACATCGGTTCGATGAGCGGCGGCGCCGTGGCCCAGGGGCAGGGCGCCGAGGCCAAGAGCGCAACGGGGAGTTCGGGACGATGAACGACGACAAGAACAGCGACGACAAAAACAAGGCCGGTGGGGGGATTTCCATCGGGGAGTTGAGCGGTGGTGCCGTCGCGCAGGGGCGCGGCGCCAAGGCCGCCGACCGGTCCGAGCGTGTCGGGCGTCCCGCGGCCAACGGCGCGAGCGTGCCCGTGCCCGCGCCGCCCGCCGACGGCGGCATCGCCGTCGGGGCCATGTCCGGCGGTGCCCTCGCCCAGGGCGACGACGCCGAGGCCGTCGACGCCTCGCATCAGCTGCTCTCCATCACCCCCGAACTGCTCGCCCACGCCCGCCAACTCCGCCGCGAGCTGCCCGGCTTCGCCCGCACCGAAGGCGACCGGCTCGACGAACTCGACGCCGAGCTGGCCGGCCTCGAAGAGGACGCCCAGCAGCAGGGCGGCCGCACCCGGCCCGGCCGGCTGCGGCGGCTGCGCGACCTGCTGACCGGCGGGGCGACGGTCGCCGGAGGGCTGGCCTCGGCCGTCGCGGTCGTCCAGGCGATCAGCGCCTTACTGACGTGAGCATGAGCGTGAGTGCGAGTACGAGCGTTAGGCGGCTACGCGCATGAACTACTGGGACGCGGACCTGCAGAAGTGGGTCGACTCCCCGCCCGACGGACACGAACCCGACGTCACCATTGCGCCCGGCATGGACCCCGGCCGGCCGCCCCGCGGCCGCATCCTCGCCGGGATTCTCCTCGGCGCGGTCCTCGCGGGTGGCTTCGGCACCGGCATCTGGGCGTTCGTACGCGACGACGGCGGCGGTGACGACAACCCCCACGTTCCCCTGTCGCCCGGCCTGACCGCCTCGGCGACCCCCGAGCCGTACCCGACGGAGATGCCCCCCTTCACCTATGAGCCGGGCACGGGCACGCAGAGCACGCCGAGCACACTGAGCACACCGAGCCCGGCCGCCCCCGGGTTCCTCCACACCGTGGATCCCGAGGGCTACGTCCTGGACGTCCCCACGGGCTGGCAGCGCAGCACGGACCGCGGCAGCGTCTTCTACCAGTCGCCGGACCGCCGCAGTCTCGTCCAGGTCTGGGTGCTGACCCCGCCGGCCGCGACCCCGTACCAGTCCGTCCAGGAGATCGAGTCGTACGTCTCCCAGTACAAGGACTACCGGAAGACCCGGCTGATCAACGCCACCGGGCCGGGGAACCCGGCCGAGCTGGAGTACACCTACACGCTGCCCGACTCCACCACCCGGCGCGTCGTCGTCCGCGCCTACACCGCGCCCGACGGCAAGCAGTACGCCCTGCTGGTCGGCGGGCCCGACAGCGACTGGCAGCACATCTATGCCGTGCAGCGGCAGCTGCTGGGGTCCTTCTGCCCGAACGTCTCCTCCTGCAGTTAGCCGCGACTCTGAGTGACCCGTGTCACTCTTTGTGAAAAGAGAGGCATAGGTTTCCGCCTTCTGGTTAGCAGCGTCCCGTTGCCGGTCCGGCCGCCCGCCGGCCGCCCGGTGACGGGACCCGGACCGCTGAAGAACCGGAAGGCAGAGGCAGAGAGTGATGTCGTCAGTCGAGACCATCCACGTCGACGGAGTGTGGCGCGCCGCCGCGTCCGGCGCCCAGCGGGAGGTACTCGACCCCGCCGACGCCACGCTCCTCGCAGTCGTGGCGGAGGGCGGCGCGGACGACACCGACGCTGCCGTCGCCGCCGCCCGCCGCGCCTTCGCCGGGGGCGCGGGTGCCTGGCCGCGCACGCCCGTCGCCGAGCGGGCCGCGCTGCTGCGGCGCGTCGCCGGGCTGCTCGAGCGCGACCGCGAGGAACTCGCGCTGACCGAGAGCCGCGACACCGGCAAGACTCTCGAAGAGGGCCGGATCGACGTCGACTGCGTGCGCGACGCGTTCCGTTACTTCGCCGACCTCGTCGTGGCCGAGGGCCCCGGCCGCGTCGTCGACGCGGGCTCGGCGGACGTCCACAGCGTGGTCGTGCACGAGCCGGTCGGCGTGTGCGCGCTCATCACGCCCTGGAACTACCCGCTGCTGCAGGCGAGCTGGAAGATCGCCCCGGCTCTGGCCGCGGGCAACACCTTCGTCGTCAAGCCCAGCGAGGTCACCCCGCTGTCGACCGTGCACCTGGTGCGGCTGCTGGCCGAGGCCGGGCTGCCGGACGGTGTCGCCAACCTCGTGACCGGCGCCGGGGACCCCGTCGGCGCCCGCCTCGCCGAGCACCCGCACGTGGACCTCGTCTCCTTCACCGGCGGCCTCGCCAGCGGCACCAAGGTGATGCGGGCCGCCGCCCCCACCGTCAAGAAGGTGGCTCTCGAACTCGGCGGCAAGAACCCCAACGTCGTCTTCGCCGACGCCTGCGAGACCGAGGCCGACTTCGACACCGCCGTCGACCAGGCCCTCAACGCCGCCTTCATCCACAGCGGCCAGGTCTGCTCGGCGGGCTCCCGGCTCATCATCGAGGAGTCGGTCCGCGACCGCTTCGTCGCCGAACTCGCCCGCCGAGCCGACCGGATCAGGCTCGGCCGCGGCACCGAGAAGGGCGTCGAGTGCGGCCCCCTCGTCTCCGCCGCACAGCTCGCCAGGACCGAGGCGTACGTCGCCTCCGCGCTCGCCGAGGGCGCGGCCCTGCGCTGCGGCGGCAGGCGTCCCGAGCCCAGCGAAGTCCGCCCGGAGAACGGCTACTTCTACGCGCCGACCGTCCTGGACCTCTGCCACGGCGACATGACGGTCGTCCGCGAGGAGACCTTCGGCCCGATCCTCACCGTCGAGACCTTCCACACCGAGGACGAGGCCGTCGCCCTGGCCAACGACACCGAGTACGGGCTGGCCGGCGCGGTCTGGACGAAGGACGCGGGCCGTGCGCGCCGGGTCGCCGGGCGGCTGCGCCACGGCACGGTGTGGATCAACGACTTCCACCCGTACCTGCCGCAGGCGGAGTGGGGCGGATTCGGCAAGTCCGGCATCGGCCGGGAGCTGGGCCCCTCGGGCCTCGCCGAGTACCGCGAAGCCAAGCACGTCTACCAGAACCTGGCCCCCGCGCCCGTGCGCTGGTTCGCTGGCTGAGACACGGACACCGCCCGCCCGTACGCATCGCGACGCGAAGTAGGTTCGTCGCAGAAGGAGTTCACCCCCAACATGCCTCTCTACGACTACGTCGTCGTCGGCGGCGGCACCGCCGGCTCCGTCATCGCCTCCCGCCTCACCGAGGACCCCGGCGTCACCGTCGCCGTCATCGAGGGCGGCCCCTCCGACGTCGACCGCGAGGACGTCCTCACCCTGCGCCGCTGGCTCGGCCTGCTCGGCGGCGACCTGGACTACGACTACCCGACCACCGAGCAGCCGCGCGGCAACTCCCGCATCCGGCACAGCCGCGCCCGCGTCCTGGGCGGCTGCTCCTCGCACAACACCCTCATATCCTTCAAGCCGCTGCCCGGCGACTGGGACGAGTGGGCGGCCGCCGGTGCCGAGGGCTGGGACGCGGCGTCCATGGACCCGTACTTCGCCCGGCTGCGCAACAACATCGTGCCGGTGGACGAGAAGGACCGGAACGCCATCGCGCGGGACTTCGTCGAGGCGGCGCAGAAGGCCGCCGACGTGCCGCGCGTCGAGGGCTTCAACAACAAGCCCTTCCACGAGGGCGCCGGCTTCTTCGACCTCGCCTACCACCCCGAGAACAACAAGCGCTCCAGCGCCTCGGTGGCCTACCTCCACCCCTTCCTCGACCGCCCCAACCTCCACATCATGCTGGAGACCTGGGCGTACCGGCTGGAGCTGGCGGGCACCCGGGCGACCGGTGTGCACGTCCGCACCAAGGACGGCGAGGAGGTCCTCGTCGAGGCCCGGCGCGAGGTGCTCGTCTGCGCGGGCGCCGTCGACACCCCGCGGCTGCTGCTGCACTCGGGCATCGGCCCCAGGGCGGACCTGGAGGCCCTCGGCATCCCCGCGGTCCACGACCTGCCGGGCGTCGGCGAGAACCTGCTCGACCACCCCGAGTCGGTCATCGTGTGGGAGACGGACGGGCCGATCCCGGAGAACTCGGCGATGGACTCCGACGCGGGCCTCTTCGTCCGCCGCGACCCGGAGTCGGACGGGCCCGACCTGATGTTCCACTTCTACCAGATCCCCTTCACCGACAACCCCGAGCGCCTGGGCTACGAGAAGCCCGAGCACGGCGTGTCGATGACCCCGAACATCCCCAAGCCGCGCAGCCGCGGCCGGCTCTACCTGACCAGCGCCGACCCGTCGGTCAAGCCCGCCCTGGACTTCCGCTACTTCACGGACGAGGAGGACTACGACGCCCGTACGCTCGTCGACGGCATCCGCCTCGCCCGCGAGATCGCGAAGACCGAGCCCCTGGCGGGCTGGCTCAAGCGCGAGGTCTGCCCCGGCCCGGAGATCACCGGCGACGAGGAGCTGAGCGAGTACGCGCGCAAGGTCGCCCACACCGTCTACCACCCGGCGGGCACCTGCCGGATGGGTGCGGCGACGGGCGACGAACTGGCCGTGGTGGACCCGCAGTTGCGCATCCGCGGCCTGGACGGCATCCGCATCGCGGACGCCTCCGTCTTCCCGACGATGACGGCCGTCAACCCGATGATCGGCGTGCTGATGGTGGGCGAGAAGTGTGCCGAACTGCTGGTCGAGGCCGCGACACAAGGGGGTGAGGCATAAAGATGCCCACTGTTGATACGGCTGTCGATACTGCTGTCGATACAGCCACCACCGCTCCCGTCTTCTCCGTCCGCAACCTGTGGAAGGTCTTCGGCCCCAAGGCCGGGCGCGTGCCGGGCGGTGAGCTGGCCGGCCTGTCCGCCGAGGAGCTGCGCGAGCGCACCGGCTGCACCGTGGCCGTGCGCGACGTCTCCTTCGACGTCCGCCCCGGCGAGTGCTTCGTGGTCATGGGCCTCTCCGGCTCCGGCAAGTCCACGCTCGTCCGCTGCCTGACCCGGCTCATCGAGCCCACCAGCGGCACCATCGCCATCGACGGCGAGGACGTGTGCGGCATGGACAAGGGCGCCCTGCGCGAGCTGCGCAGGCACCGCGCCGCCATGGTCTTCCAGCACTTCGGCCTGCTCCCGCACCGCACGGTCCTCGACAACGTCGCCTACGGCCTGGAGATCCAGGGCATGGGCCGGGCCGAACGCCGCGCCAGGGCCGCCGAGATGGTGACGAAGGTCGGCCTCGCGGGCATGGAGGAGCGTCGGCCCGCTCAGCTCTCCGGTGGCCAGCAGCAGCGCGTCGGCCTGGCGCGGGCGCTGGCCGCCGACCCCGAAGTGCTGCTGTTCGACGAGCCGTTCAGCGCGCTCGACCCGCTCATCCGGCGCGACATGCAGGAAGAGGTCGTGCGGCTGCACCGCGACGAGGGCCGCACGATGGTCTTCATCACCCACGACCTGAGCGAGGCGCTGCGCGTCGGCGACCGCATCGCGCTGATGCGCGGCGGCCGGGTCGTGCAGTGCGGCACCCCCGAGGAGATCGTCGGCTCCCCGGCCGACGACTACGTGCGCGACTTCGTCCGCGACGTCCCGCGCGAGCAGGTGCTGACCGTGCGCCGCGCCATGCGGCCCGTCCGGGACGCGGACGAGGCCACGACCGGCCCGGCCCTCACCCCCGCCACGACCGTGGCCGACGCCATCGAGGCCGTGGCCCGCACGGGCACCTCGGCCCGCGTCGTGGACGCCGGGCGCTGCCTCGGCGTCGTCGACTCCAGCAGCCTGCTGGGGGTGGTCGCCGGCCTGGACCGGGGACGGAACAGCTTGGAGAAGGCCGCCGCATGAGCACGACCACGACGACGGGGCGACCGGCGGTGACCGCGGCCGCCCCGCCGCCGGCCACCGCCCTCCGGGCCGCGTGGCGGCGCCCGGCCGTCCGCAAGCTGCTGCTGCTCGCGGTCCTCGCGGCCGCGCTCGTGCCGTTCGCCGCCGCCCGCTGGGGGAGCGGCAGCTGGCCGTCCGGGCTCACCGTGGCCCTGGACGACCCGCTGCACAAGGCCAACGACTGGATCGTCGACAACCGCGACAGCCACTGGCTGTTCCTGTACTTCTTCGGGCACATCAGCAACGCCGTCATCGCCTCCGTGCGCGGCGTGTACGTCGTGCTGCTCGCCCTCGGCTGGGCCGGGGTCACGGCGGGTGCGTCGCTGCTGGCCTGGCGCCTGGCGGGGGTGCGGGCGGCGGTGACCGCGCTCGTGTCCTTCGCCGTGTGCGGGCTGCTGGGCATGTGGGTGCCGACGATGCGCACGCTGGCCCTGATGGTGGTCGCCGTGGCGGCCTCGATCGTGGTCGGCGCGCTGCTCGGCCTCGCGGGCGGGCTGTCGGAGCGCATGTACCGGGCGCTGCGGCCCGTGCTCGACACCATGCAGGCGATGCCCGCCTTCGCCTACCTGCTCCCGGTGGTCCTGGTCTTCGGGATCGGCGTGGCGCCCGCGGTGCTGGCGACGGTCGTGTACGCGGCCCCGCCGATGGCCCGGCTCACGGCGCTGGGCCTGCGGGGCGCGGACAAGGGCGTGCTGGAGGCGGTCGACTCGCTGGGCGCGACGGGCTGGCAGCGGCTGCGCACGGCCCGGCTGCCGCTGGCGCGGCGCGAGCTGCTGCTGGGCGTCAACCAGACGATCATGATGGCCCTGTCGATGGCCGTCATCGCGTCGGTCATCGGCGCCGACGGCCTGGGCGACCGCGTCTACCAGGCCCTGTCGACGGTCGACGTGGGCAGCGCCCTGGCCGCGGGAATTCCCATTGTGTTGCTGGCGATTGTGCTGGATCGCATGACGTCGGGGATCGGCTCCGCCGCCCGGTTGTGGGCAGTCGTTCCGCAGGGCGGAACGGGTGGGCACAACCGAACACGGACCCGCACCCGAACGGTCACCACGTGGGCGGCAACCGCGGCTGCAACGGCCGCCATAGCCGTAGCAGCCCGCCTCGCAGGCGCACAGTCCTGGCCCACCCACTGGACAGTGGAAATCGCCACCCCGGTCAACCACGCCAAGGACTGGCTGGTGGACCACCTCTACAACGGTCTCCCCGGAATCGGCGGCACCGCCGCCTGGGCCGCCCACTACACCGGCTGGGTCCTCGACCCGCTCCGCGACGGCCTGCAGTCCCTCCCCTGGTGGGCGGCTCTGCTGCTCGTGGCCGTCCCGGCCTGGCTGATCGGCACCTGGCGCTCGGCCCTGACCGCGGTCCTGTCGCTCGCGGCGATCGGCGTGCTGGGCCGCTGGGACCCGGCCATGGACACCCTCTCCCAGGTGCTGGCGGCGGTCGCCGTCACGCTGGTGCTGGGCTTCGCGGTCGCGGTCGTCGTGGCGCGCAGCGAGCGGGTGGAGCGGCTGCTCCGCCCCGTGCTGGACGTCTGCCAGACGATGCCGCAGTTCGTGTACCTGATCCCGGTCGTGGCCCTCTTCGGCGTCGGCCGCGCCCCGGCCGCCGCCGCGGCGATCGTGTACGCGCTGCCGGCCGTGGTCCGCATCGTCGGCCAGGGCCTGTGCCAGGTGGACCCGGCGGCGCTGGAGTCCGCGCGGTCGCTGGGCGCGACGGGCGGGCAGCAGCTGCGGCAGGTGCAGTTCCCGCTGGCGAGGCCGCAGTTGCTGCTGGCCGTGAACCAGGCGGTGGTGCTGGTGCTGTCCGTCGTCATCATCGGCGCGCTGGTCGGCGGTGGCGCCCTCGGCTACGAGGTCGTCTTCGGACTGGCGCAGGGAAACCTGGCCGTGGGCCTGGTGGCCGGTACGGCGATCGCCTGCCTGGGCCTGATGCTCGACAGGGTGACGCAACCGACGAAGGCGGCCGATGCGCATGCGAAGGAGGCGAACTGAGATGAAGCGCAAGGCGATTCCGGCCACGGCCGCAGCAACCGCGGCCGTGCTGGCGGCGACCGCCACGGGCTGCGGCGCGGCCGACATGACCAAGCAGTCGTCCCCGTACGCCAATGCGGCGGGCGCGAAGACCGTCACGCTGTCCGTGCAGTCGTGGGTGGGCGCCCGTGCGAATGCGGCGGTGGCGCAGTACCTGCTGGAGCACGAGCTGGGCTACCGCGTGGACACCGTGCAGGTGGACGAGGTCCCGGCCTGGGACGCCCTCAGCCAGGGCCGCGTGGACGCGATCCTGGAGGACTGGGGCCACCCGGACCAGGAGAAGCGGTACGTCGAGGACAAGAAGACGGTCTCCGACGGCGGCGAACTCGGGGTCACCGGCCACATCGGCTGGTGGGTGCCCAAGTACTTCGCCGACGCCCATCCGGACGTCCTGGACTGGAAGAACCTCAACAAGTACGCCTCCCAGCTGCGCACCCCGGAGAGCGGCGGCAAGGGCCAGCTGCTCGACGGCTCGCCGTCGTACGTCACCAACGACAAGGCGCTGGTGAACAACCTGAAGCTCGACTACCAGGTCGTCTTCGCGGGCTCCGAGGCGGCGCAGATCACGCAGATCAAGCAGTTCGCGAAGGAGAAGCGTCCGTTCCTGACGTACTGGTACGAGCCGCAGTGGCTGTTCAACGAGGTGCCGATGGTCGAGGTGAAGCTCCCCGAGTACACGGACGCGTGTGCGGAGAAGGGGACGAAGGATCCGTCGACGGTCAACTGCGCTTATCCGACGACGCCGCTGAAGAAATACCTGAACACGGACTTCAAGCGGAAGGGCGGGAAGGCCGCGCGGCTGCTGGAGAACTTCCGCTGGACGAAGGCGGATCAGAACGAGGTCGCGCAGATGATCGCGGAGGACAAGCTGTCGCCGGAGGAGGCGGCGAAGCGGTGGGTGCAGCGGCACCCGGAGAAGTGGAAGGCATGGACGGGCTGATTCCGCAGCCCGTTCCGGATTCCCGGGGACCGGCGTCCCTTCCCCTGCCGCCGGTCCCCGGGCACCACAGGCGCACAATGACGCCATGTCCACCAAGGCGCGCATACCGCGCGCATCAGCATCACGCAAGGACCGCCGGTCGGCCGCCGTCTACGCGGTCCTCGGCCTCGTCGCCGCGGTAGCCGCGGGCATCCTGCTCCTCGTCGTCGTCCCCGCCGAGCACGCCGAGGAGCGCGACTTCCTGGCGACGCCCGTCTGCCCGGCGGCCGGCGACTGCTTCCGGCCGGAGCCGGTCACCGTGGTCAAGGTCGTCCGCGACACCCAGCACAAGACGCCCCGCTTCTCGCTGCGCTTCACGGACCGCGACGGAAACCGCCGCATCATCGAGATGAAGGGGCAGCATCCGGTCGTGGACGTCGTCAGGCCCGGCGATCCCGTGACCGCCTGGAGCTGGCGGGGCGAGATCCGCTTCGTCGAATTCCAGGGCGGGCGGCAGTACACACAGGCGGCTCCCACGAACGACTTCCAACTGCCCGCCGTCATCGGCATGGTGCTGGCGCCCTTCCCCCTGCCCTTCTTCTGGTCGGCGTACTGGCTGGCACGCCGGTCGGCCAGGTCGCAGCGGCGCTCGCCCTGGCAGGTCGCCGTGCCGTGCTTCGCGGCAGCGGCCGTCGCGTGCGCCGGGGGCCTGGGCGCCTACTCGCAGGAGACCACGGCGGACGCGCTGGAGTACACGGCCGTCGGCGCCGTGCCCATCGTGGTCGTCGCCGCCACCGTGCTCGTCGGGAACACCCTCCGAGACCGCCGGGAGAAGACCGACACGGTCGGGATCACCCCGGTCGTCCCCGACGGGGAGGAGATCCTCACCGGCATGGTCATCGGTGACGTCCCGTACAGCGTGGAGGGCTTCAACGTCCTCGTCGCCGGTCCCGGCCTGCTGGTGTCGACCCCCGATCCCACGGGCCGCATCGCCCGCAAGGTCGTGCCGGACACGCTGGTCGTGGAGCGCGTCCGCCCGCCCTACCGCTCGGACCCCGGACCGGAGCTGGTGCCCCACTTCCTGGTGGCGGAGTGCCGTGACGGCGACAAGCGGGTGCTGATCGCGGCGGCCGACGAGCACATGGCCCGGGTCCTGGGGGCCCTGGGCGGCGTCAGGAGGCCAGCAGACGGGCCGCCGCCTCCTCCACCGCTGCCATCGCCTGCCGGTGCAGACCGCCCCCGAACGTGACCCGCGCCGCACCCAGCGCGCCCAGCTCGCGCGGCGAAGGGCCGCCGGGCTTGGCCATGGCGTTGACCGGCAGCCCGACGGCCTCGGCGATCGGCGCGAGCAGTTCGGCCGGGGCGAGGATCGGATAGACGCAGTCGGCACCCGCGGCCGCGTACAGCCGCCCGCGATCGATCGCGGCGGAGACGTCCCCGACGCCCTTCAGGAAGGTGTCGACACGGGCGTTGAGGACCAGCCGGTCACCTGCCGCGGCCCGTACCTCCGCCAGCCAATCCGCCTGCTCCTGCGGGTCCTTGAGCCGTTCGGAGCCGCGCTCGGTGTCCTCCAGGTTGCAGCCGACGGCCCCCGTCTCCAGCGTCCGCTCCACCAGTTCGCCCGGCGCGAGCCCGTACCCGTCCTCCAGGTCGGCCGTGACGGGCACGCCGTCCGCGCTCACCGCGCGCACGATCCGGGCGACCGCCGCGAACATCTCCTCCGGCGGCGCGGCGCCGTCCGCGTACCCCAGCGACGCCGAGACCCCCGCACTCGGCGTCGCCAGGGCCCGGAAGCCCGCACTTGCGAAGACACGGGCGCTGGCGGCGTCCCAGGGTCCGGGAAGGACGAGGGGAGAGCCGGGAGCCCGGTCGTGGTGAAGTGCGCGGAAGGCGGCCGCTGCAGCCGTGGCGGTCGCGGCGGTCGTCCCCGCACTGTCGTTCGTCGTCGTCATGCCGACGACGGTAGGCCCGTGGCGGCCCGGCGGCGTGGTCCATTCGCCGCCCGATGCCGCGGGCCACTTGGGCCGGATCGGCTTGGGCCGGGATCAGCCGCCGTACGGGCGGGTGATCAGCTCCATGCCGTGCCCGGACGGGTCCGGGAAGTACACGCCCCGGCCGCCGTCGTTGTGGTTGATCTGCATCGGCTGCTTCTGGTGCGGGTCGGCCCAGTACGTGAGCCCGGCTTCCTTGATCCGCGCGAACGACGCGTCGAACTCCTCCTCGGAGATGAGGAAGGCGTAGTGCTGCGGGGCGACCGGCGATCCGGACGGAACCTCCGCGAAGTCGAGAGTCACGCCGTTGGCGGTGGAGACCGGAATGAACGGGCCCCACTCGTCCCCGACTTCCAGGCCCAGGATGTGGGCGAGGAACTCCGCCGACTCCCGCTTGTTCTTGGAAGCGATGATGGTGTGGTTCAGTTCGACAGACAAGGTGGATGCCTCCGAAGGCAATCTCACGGACACCTCCACGCCTCACCCGGCCGGTGACCGACGCGCGGTGCCGCATTTCGATCATAGGTACGGTCCGGTGGGAACCGCGAGGCTCAGGCGGCTCATGCCTTGGCCCTAAGACCTCAGGCCTCGTACGCACCGGGCGCGAGCCGCGTGGTCACGCCGATCCGGTTCCAGGAGTTGATGGTGACGATCAGCGCGATGAGCTGGGCCAGCTCCTGCTCGGGGAAGTGCCGGGCGGCGCGGTCGTAGACCTCGTCCGGGACGAAGCCGTCGGTGAGGACGGTGACGGCCTCGGTGAGAGCGAGGGCCGCCTGCTCCTTCTCGGTGTAGTAGCCCGCGGCCTCCTCCCAGGCGTTGAGCAGGTAGATGCGCTCCTCCCGCTCGCCCGCCTTGCGCGCGTCCTTGACGTGCATGTCGAGGCAGAAGGCACAGTGGTTGAGCTGGGAGGCACGGATCTTGACCAGCTCGATGAGCGTCGGGTCCAGGCCCTGCCGGGAGGCCTTCTCGAGGGCGTACATGGCCTTGTAGACCTCGGGTGCGACCTGGTGGAACCGCATCCGGGGGCCGTGTCCGTGTCCGTGTCCGTGCGTTGCTTCGTTTGCAGTCGTGTTCGTCATGACAACGACGGTACGACCCGGATAGCCCAGGAGTATGGTCCATTGCCATGGATGTTTCGTGGGCCATTTCGGGCGTGGATCTGCACCTGGACCTCCCGGGGACGGGTGCCGGGGCTGGTGCCGGGACCGCCGGCACCGGTGAGGCGGCCGCCCGCGGCGTGCGTGCCGCCCTCACCCGCGCCCTGCGCGAGGCCGTGCGCTCGGGCCGCCTGGCCCCCGGCACCCGCCTGCCCTCCTCCCGCACCCTCGCCAAGGACCTCGGCCTGGCCCGCAACACCGTCGCCGAGGCGTACGGCGAGCTGGTCGCCGAGGGCTGGCTCACCGCCCGGCAGGGCTCCGGCACCCGCGTCGCCCAGCGCCCCGCCCCGCCCCGCGAGCCGGTCGCGCGCCGCTCCGTCCCGCCCCGCGTGCCGCCGCGCCCCGTGCACGACCTGCGCGCCGGCCCCTGCGACGTGTCCGCCTTCCCCCGCGCCGCCTGGCTCTCCGCCACCCGCCGCGCCCTGGCCGCCGCCCCGCACGAGGCCTTCGGGTACGGCGACGGCCGCGGCCGCCCGGAGCTGCGGGCGGCCCTCGCCGGCTACCTGGCGCGCACCCGCGGGGTGCGCCTGGACCCGGACCGGATCGTGGTCTGCGCCGGGTTCACCCAGGGCCTGGCGGTCATGGGACGGGTGCTGCGGCGCCGCGGCGTGGAGGCGATCGGCACGGAGTCGTACGGGCTGTGGGCCCACCGCGAGATCACGGACCGGGCCGGACTGCGCACCATACCTCTGAGGCTGGATCAGAAAGGCGTGCACACGGACCACTTGAGCCAGGATCCCCCGCAGGACATGGGCGCGATGCTCCTCACCCCCGCCCACCAGTTCCCCACCGGCGTCCCCCTGCACCCCGACCGGCGCGCCGCCGCCGTCGACTGGGCCTCGCACACGGGCGGCCTGATCCTGGAGGACGACTACGACGGCGAGTTCCGCTACGACCGCCAGCCCGTCGGCGCGCTCCAGGGCCTCGCCCCCGAACAGGTCGTCTACTGCGGCACCGCCAGCAAGGCCCTGGCCCCCGGGCTCCGCCTGGCCTGGCTCGTCGTCCCCGAGCACCTCGTCGGCGACGTGCTGGAGGTCAGGTCCGTGGGGGAATGGGGCGTGGGCGTCATGGAACAGCTCGCGCTCGCGGAGTTCATGGAGTCCGGCGCCTACGACCGGCACGTCCGCGCCATGCGCCTGCGCTACCGGCGCCGCCGCGACCGGCTCGTGGCCGCGCTCGCCGAGCACGCCCCGCACATCCGCGTCACCGGCATTGCGGCAGGCCTGCACGCCGTCCTCGAACTCCCGCCGGGCACAGAGCGTGCCACCGTGCAGGCCGCGGCCTGGCGGGGCCTGGCCCTGGACGGCCTGGGCCGCTTCCGCCACCCCGGCCTCCCGGCCTCGGACCCGGGCCCCGGCGACGGCGTGCTCGTCGCCTACGGCACCCCGCCCGAGCACGGCTTCTCCGGCGCGCTGGAGGCCCTGCTCAGCGTGCTGCCGGGGCCCGCGGAGTGACGGCCTAGCCGCCCGGCCGCACCAGGGTCAGGCGCCGGTCGGGCAAATGGCCGGTGAGCGCCACGGTCGGGCCGTGCGAGAGCACTTTCGGGTCCGGCACGTCGGAGGGCACCGGCTCGGCGGTCTCCGGCCGGTCGGCGGCGCCGGGCACGGGGGGAAACGGCGCGGCCGTCTCGATCAGCCGCTGGTAGTGGTCCAGCCACTTGGCCCGGTTCACGCTGACCGCGGCGGTGATCCGCCCCCGGTAGCCGTAGACCACGACGAGCCTGCGCTCCTCCACGGACCCCTGCGCGAGGACGACTTGATCGGAGAAGGTCGGCACCCCGACGGACTTGATGTTCAGCCCGAACTGGCTGGACCAGAACGCCGGAACCGCCAGGTGCGGGCGCCTACGCGGCCCCGGGCTGATCATGTTGTGGGCCGCGACCTCCGCCTGCGCGACCGCATTGCCCCAGTGCTCGAGCGAGAGCATCTGGTACTCGAAGAGCGGGTGCGGGAAGCGGGCGACGTCCCCGGCGACGAAGACGTCGTCCGTGACGATCCCGTACATGTTGAACGCCCGGCACCCCGCGTCGCAGGCCACGCCGCGCGGCCCCGCGGCGAGCCCCGAGTCGGCAAGCCACTCGGTGTTGCGCATCGCGCCGAGGGCGACCACGGCCACGTCCGCCTCGATCCGGCTGCCGTCGGAGAACTCGGCCCCGGTGAGCCGCCCGTTGCTGCTGGTGAGGCCCGTGACCGTCACCCCGCACCGCAGGTCCACCCCGTGCTCGCGCTGGAGCAGCGCGGCGAAGGCGCCCAGCTTCGCGCCGAGCGCGCCGACGAGGGGCGCGGGCCCGCGCTCGGCGACGGTCACGTCGAGGCCGCGCTCCCGGCAGGCGGAGGCGATCTCCGAGCCGGTGAACCCGGCGCCGATCACCAGCACCCGCCGCGGCCCGGCGTCCAGCCGCTGGGCCAGTTCGGCGGCGTCGTCGCGGGTGCGCACGGTCAGCACGCCGTCCAGCCTGGCCTCGTCCGGCATCGGCCAGGGCCGGGCCCGGGTGCCGGTGGCGATGAGCAGCCGGTCGAAGGGCACGTGCTCGCCGTCGGCGAGCAGCACCTGCTTGCGGTCCGGGTCGACCCCCGCGGCGCGCACGCCGAGCCGCCACGTCGCGTCCACCTTCCGGCGCTGCGGCAGCCCGCACTCCTCGGCCCGCGCCCGCCCCAGCAGCACCTGCTTGGACAACGGCGGCCGGTCGTACGGGGCGTGGGGCTCCTCCCCGATCAGGGTCAGCGGCCCGGTGAACCCCTCCGCGCGCAGCGCCTCGGCCGCGCGCAGCCCCGCGAGGGAGGCGCCGACGATGACGATCCGCGCTTCGAGCAGCTCACGCTCACGGTCGCGTTCACGCTCGCGGTCGCGTTCACGCGACACGGCCGCTGCCCGCCTCTTCGCCGACCATGATGGCCTGCACCGGGCAGGCCGCCGCGGCCCGCTGCACCCGCTCGGCCTGCCCGTCGGGCACGGCGGGCGAGTACAGCAGGGCCTCCTCGCCGTGCAGCGCGAACACCCGCGGGGCGAGGAACACGCACTGGGCGTAGCCCTGACAGCGATTGAGATCGACGACGATCCGCATCCGGCTCCGCTCCTCGCTCTTCGCTTCGCGCTCCGCGCCGCGTCGGTCACTTCCGTCCTACTCCCCATTCGGGGCGGGCGCGGGCGGGGCTGGGCCGGGAGGGGGATGACGCGGAGTGACGACCGCAGGGAAAAGACCTTGCACGGAAACGCAGGCCCGGGGTACGGTCGGCCACACCTGGGCCCGGCGCGCGGACGCCGGCCCGTTCAGCACCCTCGGCCTGCTCGACCGGCTCGTCTACGACAACCCCGAGCCCCTCGTCACCCTCGCGACTCTCGCGGGCGCCACGTCCCGCATCCGCGTCCAGACCGAAGTGCTCATCGCGCCCCACCACAACACCGCGATACTCGCCAAGCAGACCGCCACGCTCGACCGCATGTCGGGCGGCCGCTTCACGCTCGGCGTCGGCATCGGCGGCCGCGAGGACGACTGCCTGGCAGCAGGCATCGACATGCGCAGCCGCGGCCGCCGCCTCGACGAGCAGATGGCCGCGCTGCGCCGGACGTGGTCCGGTGAGCCGTACGGCGAGGGAGTCGGCCCCGTCGGCCCCGCACCGGCGACGCCCGGCGGCCCCGAGGTGCTGTTCGGCGGCTTCGCCCCGGCAGCTCTTGAGCGGGTCGCCCGGTTCGGCGACGGGTTCCTCGGCGCCGCGCTGCCGCCGCAGCACATGGACGGGCTGTTCCGCGACGTCGAGAGGGCCTGGCAGAAGTACGACCGTCCCGGCCGCCCCCGGCTTGTCGCCCAGGCGAACGTGGCACTGGGCCCGGAGCCCACCGTCGAGCAGGCCCGGCGCAACATCAGCGACTACTACGCCTTCACGGGCCGCCCCGCATACATGGCGAACGGCCTCCTCACCACTCCGCACGCGATACGCGAGGCGGTCGAGGGATTCACCGGCATCGGAGCCGACGAGGTCATGCTCTACTGCTACTCCTCGGACGCCGACCAGATCGACCGCCTCGCCGATGCGCTGGGTCTGTAACTAGGCCCGGATCGGCCGGTCACGAGGCCCGCTGCCCAGCGCTTCGCGAATGGCGGCCATGCCGCGCCGGGTGGCCGCGACGGCGCCGGAGACGTTGTCGAGCGCGGCGGCTTCGGCGGCCTGGAGGCGGCAGTCACGGCAGCGGGTCTCGCCCGCGACGGGCCGGATCACGCGCCCGCAGCCGCCTGCACAGGCTTGCAGGGGCGGGGGAGCAGGGACGGGCTCGGGTGCGGGGTCCGGCATCTTGCGCAGGAGGCGGTTGCGGAGGAGCCCGGTGGGTGAGTGGACGGTCTCCGGGAGCCCGGAGGTCAGCGCGTCGCGCAGCTCACCGAAGGTCGCGCCCCGGGCCAGCCACTCGGCGGCGAGCGGGGCGAGGGTGCGTACGGCCTGCTTGTTCAGGCGCAGGCGCCGCTCGCCCCGGGTGACGGTGGTCAGCGCGAGCGCACCGCGCTCGGCGAGCGGATGGTGGGGAGGTTGGGGAGTGTTCCCCTCAGTGTTTTCTGGGGAACGGCCGACGGCCGGAGGGGTCGGGGCACCGACGGCCGGAACGGGGGCGGTCGGCGGCACGGAGGCGGCTTCGCGTCCGTCGCGTACGGCGGCGGCCTCTTCGGGGGTGAGCGGGACGTTCGAGACGAGCTGGGTGGTGGCCCAGCGGCCGCCCTCGGTCTGGTGACGCCACTCGCGGAGGTAACCCGCCGCCTTCAGCTCCTTCTTGGCGAGCTGGAAGGCGGACTTCTTGATCCCGAGGCGCTCGGCGGCCTGGGAGAGCGAGAGGTTGACGCCGGGCGGGAGGGCGAGCACGTAGGAGAGGAGGGCCTTGGCGGTGGCGGAGAGGTGGGGGTGGAGGAGGATCTCGTTCGGGATTTGGGTGAACGAGCGCGCGGGGGCGATAGCATGCCGGAGCATCGCTGAGAACCTTTCGAGAGCCTGGGTTCTCGGGTGTAGACCCCCGTCGCCGGTTGCAGCCAGCGCCGGGGGTCGCCCCGTATATGGCACGAGGCAACCCGATGCCGGGCACGCTACTGCACGGACAGGGTTTGTGGAGGATGCTTCACACTTCCAACGCCCGTGCGATTAATGGCAGATGTGCCGCCGGGTGCCGTCGCGCAGGGTGTCGGTGATGGGGCTGGCGCACCCGGCGGGGCAGGGCTTCGGAATGGCGGCGGTGTTGGTTTTCCGCTCCGGCGGATGGTTGCAGACGGAGCAGTACCAGATGGGGGAGTGGGGCGTCGTGTCCCACCACATGGGACTGCCGCACATTTGGCATCGGGTCATGGTGGTGATGGTCTGCCGAAGGGCGCAGAAGAAGGGGGAGTTCGCGGCAGATTTCACCCATGAAGATGCGGTTCAGGGGTGTGCCTGCCGCAGATGGACGCCCATGCTGGAGGTCAGTTCGACGGCGGAGACGGTGTCGCCGTCGCGGAGGGCCTTGGCCCGCTTGCGCTTGATCGCGCGGCACTCCTCGCAGGGCGCGCCGTGATCGTGGGGCCTGGCCCCGGGGTAGGCGGCCAGGGCGTCGGTGATGAGGCGGGCCTCGACCTCGCGGAGGGGACAGAGGAAGGTCACGTACGCCTTCCCGTGGGACGCCGGTTCCGGTACGACCTGCACGGCATGTCCGTGCGCACGCAGCGCGTCATGCAGCTCGCGCGCCATGCGGGCGGCGGTCTGGCGGATGGAGTCGAAGTCATGGGGCATGGGTGAGTACCTCGGTCGTGGGTTGTCCGCTCCGGTTTCGGTTCCCAGCATCGGGGCGTGGGGCTACGCTCACCAGGGGTAACGATTTTCGGCACGGCAACGCGAAAACGGGTGGTAGCGGTGCCCGCACCCAAGGAACTTGACCCATCGGTGTCTCTGGCGGCCCTGTACGGGGCGAAGTTGCGCAAGCTGCGCGAGCGGGCGGGTTTGACGCAACGCGAGTTGGGCGCCATGGTTCCGGTGGCTCACAGCAGGATCGCCCAGTACGAACTGGGCAATGAGACGCCCACCGAGGCCATCTCGAAGCGACTCGACGAACTCCTCGGGGCGGACGGGGACCTCAACGATCTGCGGGACCATGCTGAGCGGTTCCCGCCCACGGACGCGTTCCGTAAGTACAAGGAGTACGAGGCCAAGGCGACTGCCGTGCACAAATACCTTGCGCACCACGTGCCGGGTCTGTTGCAGACCGAGGCGTATGCCCGGGAGGTCATTCGTGAGGCCCTGCCGTGGTGCAGCGCTGACGAAATTGAAGAGAAGGTAGCGGCACGACTTGCTCGCAGGAGCCTTCTTGAGGGCCCCTCGGCGCCGCTGTACTGGTCCGTCCTCGACGAAGCCGTACTTCGCCGCCCTGTAGGCGGTCCATCAGCTATGCGTGAACAACTCGCAAGCCTGCTGGAGTGTGTCCAGGCTCCCAACATCGAGGTGCAGGTTCTGCCGTTCTCGGTTGGCTGCCACGCGGCTATGGGCGAATCCGTGACTCTCTTGTCGTTCGACAATGCCCCGAATGTGGTTTACCTGGAGGGAGGCGCCTCCTTGACCGCCTTGGTGAGAGATCGCAAAGCGGTTGCCCGGCACTCCCATCGTTACCACCGTGCACACGCTGCGGCGCTCTCGACGGTGGCGTCCAGCAGATGGATTGAAAAGGCAATCGAGGAGTTCGACACATGCTGAGCAAGGCCACTTGGCGCAAGTCAACGTACAGCGCGGGACAGGAGGATTGCGTCGAGGTAGCTGCCGTCTGGCGCAAGTCAACATACAGCGATACAGGCGCAGAATGTGTCGAGATAGCCGACAACATACCCATCGGCATCGGCATCGGCACCGGCACCGTCCCCGTCCGAGACAGCAAGAACCCCACCGGCCCGGCCCTGCACTTCCCGGCCGCCGCCTGGTCCACCTTTGTAACGGCTCTGAAACGCGGCTAAGGAGCGAACATGGCGAGGCAAAAGAGCCCCGCGCCACTCAGATGCGGGGCTCCACAACGCACTTACTGTGCTGCCTGTCCACTCCCTGGGCATGTCTCTCGACTGTCGTCGGGCTTCTGGTGGTACGCCACCTGTTCCCCCGGCTCTGCACCCACCCACTGCTGACACTCCGGGCAGGTTCCGTGACACTGCATCGGGTCGAATCGCTGGCCTCGCATGCAGACCTCCCATCGGGCACCACACACTGCGGCCCCGATGATGCGGTCCACGGGAGATCGACCGCTAGACCGCCTCGGGGAGGTCGTAGGCCGCCCCGCCAGGCTGCTGGCCGGAGCGCAGCGCGTACTGGAACACGCAGAAGATCCGCGCCCCGCTGTGGAAGTTCACACCAAACCCGGGGTGCATGCTCGGCGTGCCACGGTGCGAGTAGCCGTAGGTCTCGGCGATCTCCCGATGGCCCGAGTTCGCCAGGGCCGCGGCCAGGTACAGCTCCGCCGTCTTCACCGGGATCTTGCCGCCCTGGAGAAGCTCGGGGAACGTCACCTCAGCCGACGGCTCACCTTCGACCGGCGGAGGCTCCTCCTCAGAGATCTTCTCACCGGGGGCCGCAGCGTAGGTGATCGCGGTCCAGATCTGTGCGCCGGTGGTGAACTCGATCTTCAAGCCGCATGGTCTCTTCGTTCCCTCTTCCCACGGCTCGACCGTGCGGATGCCCGGAGCCTGAGCGAGGGCCTTGACGGCGAACTCCTGGAAGCGTACGGGTCGCATTTGTGATCATTTCCTTCCGTCGCGATCGCCCAGTCTAGGGAGGCCGCGCCTCCCCAGGGGCACGGACGGGGCCAACGAACACCAATGAGCGACTTCGTCAGGGACCTTGAGGTTCGAAGGCCATTTGCCTTGGCCGCCACCACAGGGGTTGGGGCAGCCCGCGGGCGTCGAGGTACTGCGGGATGACAGCTGATCCGCAGGAAAAAATAGGCAGGGCGGGACGGCATCCGCCTGCTAGCGTTCGGGACGACCGAGACACCGCCCGAGGAGGTGAGACCCCGATGAACGCTGTATCTGTGTGGGTGCTCCCCCTCATCGTCACGGTCGGGCGATAGACGTAGTTGTCGCCGGGAGCGCCTCAGCAACAAGGCACTCCCGAAGGGCAACGACTATGTCTACTTACTTCACTTCTGAAACCTCGTCGAACGGTGTCACTGAACGCGACTTCACCGTGGGTGAGATCCCCGGCGTACTCTGGTCGCCCGCAACCGCAACTGCCACCGACCGCGCACCCCTGGTGCTGATGGGCCACGGCGGCGGCACCCACAAGAGGTGGCCGGGGATGGTGGGCCGTGCCCGCCAACTCGTGACCGACGCCGGCTTCCACGTCGCCTGCATCGACGCACCCAGTCACGGCGACCGGCCGAGCACGGCCTACGACGAGCAAGAGATAGCCGCGATGTTTGCGGCACGCGCGGCGGGCGAGCCGGAAGGCCCGATCGTCGTCCGTTACAACGACTACCTGGCCGAGCGCGCCGTGCCGGAGTGGCAGGCAACCCTGGATGCGCTCCAGGAACTCCCGGAGATCGGCACCGAAGGCCCGGTCGGCTACTTCGGCCTGAACATGGGCACTGCGATCGGCGTGCGGCTGGCGGCGGTGGATCCCAGGATCGCGGCCGCGGTCTTCGGCCTCCACTGGCCCGACACCCTGGCCGAGACGGCGAAGCAGATCACGATCCCGATCGAGTTCGTGCTCCAGTGGGACGACGAGCACATCCCGCGGGAATCCGGTCTTGCGTTGTTCGATGCCTTCGCCTCGAAGGAGAAGACGCTGCACGTCAATACGGGCAGGCACAAGGAGACGCCGAGGTTCGAGGCGGACAGCGCGGTCCGCTTCTTCGCCCGGCACCTCGGCCGAGTCGCCTGATTCGCAACTGTGACCGAGCAGTCCCGGCCGAAGTCGACTTGGCGGCATCTCGCCCTGGTCGGCTCCGGGCGTACCCGTGATGGTGGGACACGTTGACCGGCGGCGGATCCGCCGCCGGCGGACCGAGAGAGAGGAAGTCCCGCACATGCCTCCCATCCCGGTAAAGCCCGGCATCTACAAGATCCACGCCCACCTCATCGGACCGGGCATGCTGGTGACGGCCACGGAGCACGCCGTCAAGTACGGCGCGCCCGTCATCGTCGACCGCCCGTACCCCGTCCCGTACGAGCAGGAGTGGGCCATCGCTCCCGCCGAGCCCGTACCCGGGTCGCCGTACGTGATCCACCTCGCCTACGAGGAGCGGGCGGGCTTCGTCCTCGCCGAGGACAAGCTCTGGGTCAACAACACCCCGCGCGAGGAATGGGCGAAGTTCACGTTCGAGCAGGTCATCGGTGGGGTCAAGATCCTGTCGGACAAGGGCCTGGCCTGGCGTGCGCCGCACCGCGGGGCGCAGATCGAAATCGTGCCGCCGAAGCCGGAGTTCCAGGAGACGTGGACTCTGGAATTCATCCGCCCGATCGAAGCGGAGTAGGCGGAGCAGGCGGAGTAGCACGAGGAAGAGCAAAGGGTGGGGTGACCGGCGAGCGGCGTCCGGTCACCCCATCGCCGTGTCTCAGCTGCACTGCCAGGTGAACATCGCCCGGTCGAAGCGCCCGGCCGCGAGGTCCGCCGGGCGTATCAGCCAGTAGAGCGCACCGCAGTCGCCCCACATCATGTCGGCATCGCCGTCGGAGTCGAACTGCGCAAGCAGCGTCCACTCGCGCGCCTCATCCTCGATGCGGGGATCGTCCCAGCGCAGGTCCTTGCCGAGCACGCCGTGGGCGACCTCGTCCTCGACCGGGCCCTGGACGGGGTCGGCGTGGCCGCCGATTCGGTGTCCCGCGTGGACGAGATCGTAGAAGGCGTCCGTGAACTCATCGGAGAACACCGCCTGATCGGAGTCCGAGGCGAACGCTTCGCGGAGGATCGGGTGCCCGATGTCGGTGGCGGTCGCCTGCACGCGTACGGCGAGCGGGACTTCGTCGTACGCGTCCAGGCCCTCCGGCACGGCACGCTTCCTGACGGCGACCCCGCCGGGGACGTAGACCACGCGCGCTCCCGCCCAGCTGTCGGGATCGTCGGGCGTGACGAATGCGTCCCCGTCGTCGATCTGGCCGTCGAAGTAGAAGAAGGCGAGCGTGCCGTCCTCCGGAAGCGGGATGCCCAGCTCGCCGGAGGGGATCGCGGCGAGGTCGACGGAGGCGATGAAGGAGAGCGGGCCGTGGCCCTCCCAGACTGGCCACTCCTCGTTGTCCGGCAGCTCCGGCAGACCGCCGAGCCGGCCGACGACCGCCTCCGAGGCCGCGCCCGTGGCCCTCTCCAGGAGGGCTGCGGGCCGCAGCAGCCCGATCCACCGCTCGGCCACGTCGGCGGGCAGGTGCTCACGGGCAAAGGTGTGCAGGGCGTCAGGGGCAGTCTGTGCTGTCATGCCGATGATGATGCACGGCACCACTGACAATCCATGCCGAGTGCCCTATCACGGCTTCCAGGGCTGCGCCCAACTTTCCGCAAATCAGCGCGAGTTGGGGCAAAGGGTGGCTAGAGTCGCCCTCGACGCACTCAAGCGCCTGATTTCCGGGGCTCCCCGCTGCTGTCAGCCGTCCTCCATGCCGGGGGATCCGACTGGGGCGCGACCGCCCCGGTTGTCCAGGGTCGGCCGCGCCCACGGCCGGGTCCTCCAACCGGAGGGCCTGTCGCCAGTGGGTTACCGCCCACCTGGGGAAAGGCGCGCGCGTGCGCCATCGCAAAAAGAAGGATTGGTCCCTCATCCGGTCTCGAGTCCGCAAGTGGGGTCGCCGCACGATGACCGTTGCCGGATTCATCGTGACGGTTGCCCGCCTGTGGCTGGAGGTGAGGCACCGCCGTTGATCCCGCCTTCCAGCGCGGGAATCACGAGATCCTTCTAGGAGGCCCGCCACCGTAGGCCCGGTGGTGGGCTTCAAGCTGCCCGGGACTCGACAGACCCGCCGGATGCCCGGACAAACCATCCGGCAGACCGGCCCAGCCGCACCACCCGGCATGTAGCCGGGCGAGCTGGGCGTGGTTCCACAGTACCGCCACCACCCCACCCCCGCCCCCGATTCCGTCCACTACGGAACCGTGAGAACAACCTTCCCGGTGACCCGCCCCGTGTCGCCCAGCTCGTGGCCCTTCGCGGCCTCGGACAGGGGGAACGTCGCCTCGACGACCGGGCGGAGCTTGCCCGTCCGGATGAGGTCCGCGATCGTGCGCATGCCCTCCTGGTCTGCCTCCACCAGCACTGGGAGGACCCGCAGGCCCTTGGCTTCGGCCCGGGCCGTGATGTCGTCCGGGAGAGACGTCAGGGCGATCGAGACCAGCTGACCGCCCGGCTTGAGGACGTCCAGGGAACGGGCGGCCGTCTCGCCGCCCAGCGCGTCGAGGACCACGTCCACCGGCTCGAGCTGCGTGAAGTCCTGGTTCCGGTAGTCCACCAGCTCGTCCGCGCCCAGCTCGCGCAGCAGCTCGTGCTTCGGGGCGCTCGCCGTGCCGATCACGTACGCGCCCCGCTCCTTGGCGATCTGCACCGCGAAGTGGCCCACTCCGCCCGCCGCGGCGTGGATCAGGACGCGCTGGCCGCTCTGGATGTCCGCGGCGTCCACGAGGGCCTGCCAGGCCGTCAGAGCGGCCAGGGGGACGGCGCCCGCCTGCACGTGGTCGACGTTCTCCGGCTTGCGGGTCAGTGCCCGGGCCGGGGCCACCACGTACTCGGCGAACGTGCCCACCCCGTGCGGGTACGGGAGCATGCCGAAGACCTCGTCGCCCACCTTGTGGATCGTCACCCCGAGACCCACGGCCTCGACGACGCCGGAGACGTCCCAGCCGAGCACCATCGGCAGCCGGCCGACCAGGCCGCTGAAGCGGCGGTGCTTCCAGTCGGTCGGGTTCATGCCCGCCGCGCGGACCCGGACGAGCACCTCGGAGGGGCCGGGCTCCGGGCGGTCGATCTCGACCTCGTGCAGGACTTCCGGGCCGCCGTACGTGTTCTGGCTGATCGCCTTCATCTTCGTCATGACCTCAGCTTCCTTCGACTCCGACCTGCGCAAACAGTGGCCCGAAGGCCAGGATGTGCAAGGATTGGGCCATGGGTGACATGGAGGGCGTCGTGGATGGCATGGATGACATGGATGCGCACCGGGTTCACCGGGTCGTGGTCCTCGCCCTCGACGGGGTCATCCCCTTCGAGCTGAGCCTGGCCTCGCGGCTGTTCGGGGCCGCCACCGACCCCGACTTCCGGCCGCTCTACGACGTGATCACCTGCTCCGTGGACGGGCGCCCGGTCCGTACGTCCGCCGACTTCTCGATCGCCGTCGAGCACGACGCCTCCGCGCTCGCCCGCGCCGACACCGTGATCATCCCCGCCTCCGAGGAGTTCGCCGAGGTTGTCGACAGGGACGCCCTGCCGCGCCGCGTCGCCGAGGCGCTGGAGCTGATCCGGCCCGGCACCCGGATCGTGGGGATCTGCATCGCCACGTTCGTCCTGGCGGCCGCGGGGCTGCTTGACGGCCGGGCCGCCACCACGCACTGGTTCCACGCGGACGGCTTCCGGCGCCGGTATCCGCAGGTCAAGCTCGAACCCGACGTGCTGTTCGTCGACGCGGGACCCGTGCTCACCTCCGCGGGCGCCGCCGCGGGCATCGACCTGATCCTGCACCTGATCCGGCTCGACCACGGCAGCGCGGTCGCCAACCAGGTGGCCCGGCGCTGCGTCGTGCCCCCGCAGCGGGAGGGCGGCCAGGCGCAGTACGTGGAGCGGCCCGTGCCGCACACCTCGGACGCCGGGACCTCCGCGACCCGCGCCTGGGCCCTCGACCGGCTCCACGAGCCGCTCCAGCTGGAGGACTTGGCGGCGCACGCGGGCATGAGCCGCCGCACGTTCACCCGGCGCTTCCGGGCCGAGGTGGGGCTGAGCCCCGGGCAGTGGATCATCCAGCAGCGCGTCGACCTGGCCCGGCACCTGCTGGAGACCAGCGACCTGCCGGTGGGCCGGATCGCCGAGCGCGTCGGCTTCGGGACCGACGCCACGCTGCGGCAGCACCTGCACGCGGCGATCGGCGTCTCGCCGGGGGCCTACCGGCGCACGTTCCGGGCCTGAGGCCGGGCCTGAGGAACGAACACAAGAAGGCGCTCACGCCTCCACCGGCTCCGGGGCCTCCCCGAACCGCGCCAGCGCCAGCGCTCCCAGCACGGCCAGCACGAACCCCGTCACGGCCAGCGGGAGCAGCCCCTCGCGGGTGCGGTCGCCCAGCCACTCGACCCCCACCCACGCCGGGCCGATGGTCTCCCCGATGACCATCCCCGCCGTGGCGGCCGTCACCGAACCGCGCTGCAACGCGGACGTCAGCAGCAGGAAGGCCGCGGCCCCGCCCACCAGCAGGGCGTACGCGGCCGGGTTGGTCAGCACGCCCGTCACCGAGAAGTCGTCGACGAGCCGGACCGAGACCTCCACCACCCCGAAGCCGATCCCCGCGCCCAGCCCCAGCGCCGCCGCCCGCGCCCGGCCCGTCAGCCGGCCCGCGCCCGCGCCGAAGGCCAGCACGCCCGCCGCGGCGCACAGCACGCCCCAGCGCAGCGCGTCGGAGCCCGTACCCTCCCCCTCCGCGCCCGAGGACAGGCCGAGCAACCCCAGCCCGCCGCACACCACCAGCACCGCGGTCCACTCCACGCCGCTCAGCCGCACCCGCAGCACCCGCGCGGCCGTCACCGCCGTCACCGCGAGGCTCGCGGCGAGGGCCGCGCTCACGGCGTAGATGGGGAGGTGGCGCAGGGCGACCAGCTCCAGCAGGAAGCCCACCCCGTCCAGGGCCAGGCCCGCCACGTAACGCCACTGGCGAAGCGCCCGCATCAGCAGTATCGGATCGACCCCCGAGCCCGTACCGGGGGCGGTGGCCCGCGCGGCCACGGCCTGGAGGACGGAGGCGGCGCCGAAGCAGACCGCCGTGCCGAGCGCACAGATCATGCCAAGGATCACGGTCCGACTGTAGGGCGTCGGAGGGGCCGGGTTTAGTGTGTACGCACTTTCGAACGCTACGGGGGCGTCAGACATGGAACAGAAGAAGAAACGACGGCGTCTGCGGTCCAGCACCGTGATACTCGGCGGCATGGGCATCCTCGCCACCGCCCTGACCTCCTGCGGGTCCGAGCCCGACAAGCGGTGCGTCGACCGCAACAGCTACGAGGCCGGCAAGGGCTACAAGGTCCTCGACTCCAAGGCGTGCTCGAGCAGGAGCGGCGGCAGCGGCGGCGGTGGCACCTGGTACTACGGCTCCGGGAAGTCCGGCACCTCCGGCAGCTACACCAACAGCGGCACCTTCGACAAGAGCAAGGCCGTCTCGCGCGGCGGCTTCGGCTGCTCCGGCTCCGGATCCGGCGGCGGCTGAGAACCAAGGAAAAGCACCGCCATGCAACGCCACCGCACCACCCCCCGCCCCGGCTGGCAGTCCACCGTGGAGGAGCAGGGCCTCGTCTACCCCCTCGCCCGCCAGGCGGACGGCTCGCTGCGCCCGTATTGGGACGAGAGCGCGTACTACTCCTTCACCCTCCCGGAGATCGAGGCCCTGGAAGAGGTCGTCGAGGAGCTGCACACGATGTGCCTGGCCGCTGCCGAGCACATCGTGGCGCACGACCGCTTCGCCGACCTCGGCATCACCGACCCGCGCCTGGCCGCCCTGATCGCCGACTCCTGGGAGCGCAGCGACGAACTGCCCTCCCTCTACGGCAGGTTCGACCTCCGCTACGACGGCACGGGCCCCGCCAAGATGCTGGAGTACAACGCCGACACCCCGACCTCGCTCGTCGAGGCCGCCAGCCCGCAGTGGTTCTGGATGGAGGAGCGCTTCGCGGACGTTCCGCACGCCGACCAGTGGAACTCCCTCCACGAGCGGCTGGTCGACGCCTGGAAGCGGCAGGCCGCCCTGCTCCCGCCGGGCGCCCCCGTCCACTTCGCCCACTCGATCGGCGACGAGCTGGGCGAGGACCTGATGACGGTCGCGTACCTGCGCGAGACCGCCGAGCAGGCCGGGATCGCCACGGAGGCGATCTCGATGGAGGACATCGGCTGGGACGGGCTGTCGCGCCGCTTCGTCGACAAGAAGCTCCGGTTCATACGGGCCTGCTTCAAGCTCTATCCGTGGGAGTGGCTGGTCGCCGACGACTTCGGCCCCCGCGCCCTGGACACCCTCGACAACGGCGGCGGCACCGGATCCACGCTGTGGATCGAGCCCCTGTGGAAGATGCTGCTCTCCAACAAGGCGCTCCTGGCGATCCTGTGGGAGCTGTTCCCCGGCCACCCCAACCTGCTGCCCGCCTACCTCGACGGCCCCCGCGAACTGGCCCGCACACGCGGCTACGCCGCAAAGCCGCTCCTGGGCCGCGAGGGCGCGGGCATCACCCTCCACGAGCCGGGCGCCGCCCCGGTCCTGCAGGACGAGCCCTGCTGCTACCAGGAACTCGCCCCGCTGCCCGCGTTCGACGGCAACCATGTCCTGCTGGGCGCCTGGGTCGTCGACGGCGAGCCCGCGGGGCTGGGCATCCGCGAGTCGGACGGGCTCGTCACGGACTATTACGCGCGATTCGTGCCGCACGTGATTCTTTGACGGCGGAGAGTTTCAGTTGGTCGGTCGGTCGGCTGGCCGGCCAGCCAGCCAGTCAGCCAGTCAGCCCTTCAAGTGCTGGCACACATTGAGGAACAGGTTGAAATTGGGTATGTAATGCGCGTATTCCACGTCCCCGACGGTCCGGTCGCCCGCGTCTTTGAAGCTCAGCCTGGCGTCGTACACGCGGAAGTCGGCGATCTCCGACCAGGCGACCGTTTTCTTCTTGCCCGTCACGCCGTGGCGGTCCGCCCGGTAGAAGCCGAACTCCACGGTCTCGCCGCGCTGGATGCGCGCGACCACCGCCGGCAGCTGCGCCCGGGTGACGTTGCGCTCGATGTAGTCGCCCCAGTCGCCCGGGTAGCGGAACGGGGCGCCGCTCACCATCGAGGTGATGCCGAGGCGCTGCCTCTCGCCGTTCGCCATGGCGCGTGAGCCCGGCCCGATGTTCACGGCGTTCCCGGCCGGGTCGATCAGGGTGTACCGGGCGTCCCGCAGGGCGCCGTTGACGGTGCGGCGGTATTGCAGGACGCGTGAGGTGGCCCAGTCGTAAGCAGCCGCGTAGCCGTCGGGGGCCGTCACGACGATGCCGCCGGTGTGGACGTACAGCCGCCAGTCGCGCCACTTCTTGTACGTCCAGCCCTGCCGTGAGGCGTATGTCTGGACCCAGTCGCCGAGGCCGCGTTGGCCGGCGAGCGCGGCGGCGGACGCGGTCGGCCGCTCGGAAAGGATCTCGTCGTCCATGCGGGTGCCCCTCTGGTTCGACTGCGCGATCGAGCACGATCAAGCGCGCTCACGGTAGCCCCGTTCCCGAGGGGGCGGAAGCACGGTCAAGTGACGTTGAACAGGCCCGGCATGTGTGCGTTTCGGTCGGGTCCTGTGATGATTCCGCGTCCATTCGCGAACGTGACGCAGGCCACGGTGAATTGACGGTCCGTTTTTCGCGGGCTCTGTCCGACTTGCCGGACCCTCGCAGTCCGTTTCTCTATTACGCTCCGTGGCTCCGACCACGTTCCGTAGTCGTTTTGGAGAGACACATGCGACGACGCATATCCGCATTCGCCGTGGCCGCCGCCCTCGCCGGGGGCGCGCTGTTCACCGCCGCCCTCCCCGCGCAGACGGCCTCCGCCGCCACCTACACCTGCAACCAGGCCAAGCTGCGCGGTGAGATCCGCCAGCTGCACGACAAGGCCGCCCAGCTGAAGCGGCTCGGCGAGTACGACGCCGCCCGGCGTGCCAACGCGCAGGCCGACGCCAAGGCGCGTCAGCTGCACGACTGCGAGAAGGCCGACAGCGAGTACCACCCCTGGGGCTGATCGCCCGGGGTTGATTGCCGGTAGGCACCGCAGGACCGGCGTGGCCCGTCACGGGGGTGGGGCCACGCCAGCAGGGTCGTACCCGGTACGCACGTACGGCGCGTACCGGGTACGCACCCGGTAGCACCCGGTGCGCCTCGGCCTCCGGGGCTCAGCCCTCCAGGACCGCTCGCAGCTGGTCCAGCCCCCAGTCCAGGTCCTCCTTGCTGATCACCAGCGGCGGGGCGATCCGGATCGTCGAGCCATGGGTGTCCTTCACCAGCACCCCGCGCTCCATCAGCCGCTCCGACACCTCCCGCCCCGTGCCGTGCCCGGGAGCGATGTCCACCCCGGCCCATAGGCCGCGGCCCCGGACGGCCGTCACCGCACCCCCGCCCGCCAGCAGGCCCAGCTCGTGGTGCAGGTGCTCGCCCAGCTCCGTCGCCCGCTCCTGGTACTCGCCGGAGCGCAGGATCGCGATGACCTCCAGGGCCACCGCGCACGCCAGCGGGTTGCCGCCGAAGGTCGAGCCGTGCTCGCCCGGGCGGTAGACGCCCAGCACGTCGCGCGAGGCCACGACCGCCGACACCGGGACCACGCCGCCGCCGAGCGCCTTGCCCAGGATGTAGACGTCCGGGACCACGTCCTCGTGCTCACAGGCGAACGTCCGGCCCGTACGCCCCAGGCCGGACTGGATCTCGTCCGCCATGAACAGGACGTTCCGCTCGGCGGTCAGCCGCCGTACGCCCGCCAGATAGCCGGGCGGCGGGACCAGCACCCCGGCCTCGCCCTGGATCGGCTCCAGCAGCACGGCCACCGTGTGCTCGTCGACCGCGGCCTCCATCGCCGCGAGATCGCCGTACGGGACGATCTCGAAGCCCGGGGTGTACGGACCGAAGTCCGCCCGCGCTTCCTGGTCCGTCGAGAAGCTGATGATGGTGGTCGTGCGGCCGTGGAAGTTGTTGTCGGCGACGACGATCTTCGCCTTGCCGTCGGGCACCCCCTTGACCCGGTAGCCCCACTTCCGGGCGGTCTTCACGGCGGTCTCGACCGCCTCCGCGCCGGTGTTCATGGGCAGCACCATCTCCTTGCCGCAGAGTTCCGCCAGCGCGGTGCAGAACTCCCCGAAGCGGTCGTGGTGGAAGGCGCGCGAGGTGAGGGTGACGCGGTCCAGTTGTTCCTTGGCCGCGTTGATCAAGCGGCGGTTGCAGTGGCCGAAGTTCAGCGCGGAGTACCCGGCGAGCATGTCGAGGTAGCGGCGGCCCTCGACGTCGGTCAGCCACGCGCCCTGCCCGGTCGCCACCACGACCGGAAGCGGGTGGTAGTTGTGGGCGCTGTACTGATCGGCGGCGGCGATGTTGCGTTCCGTGGCGGTCAACGTGTGCTCCGTTCCGGTCGGGGCATGGTGCTGATGACGTCTTTCTACACCCGCGATCGCACCGCGGGCCCGGGTCCGCTTCCGCACCTGAGAGAATGAGTGCATGGCCCTTGATCGTCCGCGCGCACTCTCCGGTATCCAGCCCACCGCAGGCTCGTTCCACCTCGGGAACTACCTCGGCGCCATCCGCCAGTACGTGGCCCTGCAGGAGACCCACGACGCCTTCTACATGGTCGTCGACCTCCACGCGATCACCGTGCCGCAGGACCCCGCGGAGCTGCGCGCCAACACCCGGATCGCCGCCGCCCAGCTGCTGGCCGCCGGGCTGGACCCGGACCGCTGCACGCTGTTCATCCAGAGCCACGTGCCCGAGCACGCGCAGCTCGGCTGGGTGATGAACTGCCTCACCGGCTTCGGCGAGGCCTCCCGGATGACGCAGTTCAAGGACAAGTCCGCCAAGCAGGGCGCCGAGCGCACCACCGTCGGCCTGTTCACCTACCCGATCCTCCAGGTCGCCGACATCCTCCTCTACCAGGCCGACGCCGTGCCGGTCGGCGAGGACCAGCGCCAGCACATCGAGCTGACCCGCGACCTGGCCGAGCGCTTCAACGGCCGCTACGGCGAGACCTTCCGGATCCCCGCGCCGCACATCGTCCGCGAGACGTCGAAGATCTACGACCTCCAGGACCCGACGGCCAAGATGAGCAAGTCGGCCTCCACGACCAAGGGCCTGATCAACCTCCTCGACGAGCCCAAGACCTCGGCGAAGAAGATCAAGAGCGCGGTCACCGACACGGACACCGTCGTCCGCTTCGACGCCGAGAAGAAGCCGGGCGTCAGCAACCTCCTCACCATCTACTCCACGCTCACCGGCGCCACCGTCGCCGAGCTGGAGCAGAAGTACGAGGGCAAGGGCTACGGCGCGCTCAAGACCGACCTCGCCGAGGTCATGGTCGAGTGGGTCACCCCCTTCCGGGCCCGCACGCAGGAGTACCTGGACGACCCCGCCGCGCTGGACGCCGTCCTCGCCAAGGGCGCCGAGAAGGCCCGCGCCGTCGCGGCCGGGACGCTGGCGAAGGCGTACGACAGGATGGGTTTCCTGCCCGCCAAGCACTGATCGGCACGGATCGGGGCACCGGGCCCGGTACCGTCCGTGCAGGCCGGGAGATCTGGCAGCGGGGACGGCGCAGCCGTCACACTGACCACGGGCACGTCACGTACAGGCGCACAGGAGGGAGAACGCAGTGGGGACCGTAACGGTCGGCGTTTCGATCGCGGTCCCGGAGCCTTTCGGCAGCTTCCTCCAGAAGCGCCGCGCCGGCTTCGGCGACCCGCACGCCCACGGCATTCCCACGCACGTCACCCTGCTGCCGCCCACCGAGGTGGACGCCTCCGCGCTGCCCGCGATCGAGGAACACCTGGCCGAGGTCGCGGCGGCGGGCAGCCCGTTCCGCATGCGCCTGTCCGGGACGGGGACGTTCCGGCCGCTCTCGCCCGTCGTCTACGTCAATGTGGCCGAGGGGTCGGCGTCCTGCGCGTGGCTGCAGAAGCGGGTGCGGGACGCGTCCGGGCCGGTGGCCCGGGAGCTGCAGTTCCCGTATCACCCGCACGTGACCGTGGCGCACGGGATCGCCGAGGAGGCGATGGACCGGGCGTTCGAGGAGCTGGCGGAGTACGAGGCTTCGTGGACGACGGAGGGCTTTGCGCTCTACGAGCAGGGAGAGGACGGTATCTGGCGCCTCGAGCGCCGGTTTCCGTTTGAGCCGGACGTAACCCCGACGGTCCCGCGCCAGGGTGTGCGGGCTTTTTCTCCCCCACCCCGCCCCTTCCCGTAACCGGGGGCTCCGCCCCCGGACCCCCGGTCCTCAAACTCCCCCGGCTACCGCTGGGAGGTGCCCCCAGACAGGCTGATTTTTTGGGCGGGGCCGGGGAAAGAAACCCCCATCATGGAGTGGCTCACCCGCATCCCCGTCCTCGGTCCCCTGGCCGCCAAGGCCATGCGCACCCACGCCTGGCACTCCTACGAAACACTCGATCGCGTGAAGTGGACCCGCCTCGCCGCCGCGATCACCTTCACCAGCTTCCTCGCCCTCTTTCCCCTCCTCACCCTCGGTGCCGCCGTGACCGCCGGCGTGCTCAGCGAGCGGCAGACCAAGGACCTGGAGCGGCGGCTCGCCGAGCAGGTGCCCGGGATCTCCGGGAGCCTCGACCTCAGCGCCCTCACGGACAACGCCGGCACGGTCGGGCTTGTCGCCGGAGCCCTGCTGCTGTTCACCGGCATCAGCTGGGTGGGCTCGCTCCGCGAGTGCCTGCGCGCGGTGTGGGAGCTGGAGGAGAGCCCGGGCAACCCCCTGCTGGCCAAGGCCAAGGACGCCGCCCTGCTGGTGGGCCTGGGCGGCGTCGCCCTGCTGTCCGTGGCCTGCTCGGCCTTCGCGACCGCGGCCGTCGACTGGGTGGCCCGGCGGGCCGACCTCCAGGGCGCCGACGGCCTCCTCACGGCCGCGGGCTTCTGCATCGCCGTGCTGGCCGACTTCCTGCTGATGCTCTACGTCCTGACCCGGCTGCCCGGCGTCCACCCCGGCCCCCGCCGGCTGCTGACCGGCGCACTCATCGGCTCGGTGGGCCTCGAAGTGCTCAAGCTCGTGCTGAGCGGCTATCTGCGCGGGGTCGCGGCGAAGAGCATGTACGGCGCCTTCGGCACACCGGTCGCCCTCCTGCTGTGGATCAACTTCACGGCGAAGCTGACGCTCTTCTGTGCCGCGTGGACGGCCACGCGGCACAGCCCGAAGAACCTCAGCCCTGGCCCCGGTCCCGGTCCTTCCGGCGCACCAGCTCCGGCAGCGGATGACGGCGGTGCACCACATACGCCGCCCCCGCCAGCAGGACCACCGCCCCGCCCGTGAGCCCGATCGCCGTCCACATCCCGTCGCCGCCGGCGACCGCGGCCTGCGCGCTCCCGGGGCCCTTGCCGTGCCCGCCCGGGCCGCTGCCGCCCGACTTGTCGGCGGCGGCGCCCTCGGGCGCCACGAGCACGCCCACCGGCTTCACGTGCCCGGCCGCCTCGAAGCCCCAGTCCAGGAGGCGCGCGGTCTCCTTGTAGACCTCGTTGGGCTCCTTGATGTCCGGGTTCATGACGGTGACGAGCAGCTTCTTGCCGTCGTGCTGGGCCACGCCCGTGAAGGTGTTGCCCGCGTTGGTGGTGGAGCCGTTCTTGACGCCCGCCATGCCCTTGTAGGGCGTGAGGCCCTGAGCGCCGGTCAGCAGCCGGTTGGTGTTGACGATCTCCTTGGTCTGCCCCGGCCGTTCCTCGTCCGGGAACTGCGCCCGGGCCGTCGAGCAGTACTCGCGGAAGTCGGCCTTCTGGAGCCCGGAGCGGGCGAACAGGGTGAGGTCGTACGCGCTGGAGACCTGACCCTCGGAGTCGTAGCCGTCCGGGGTGATCACATGCGTGTCCAGCGCCTGCAGGTCCTCGGCGTGGGCCTGCATGTCCTTGACGGTCCGCTCCACGCCGCCGTTCATGGCGGACAGGACGTGCACGGCGTCGTTGCCCGAGCGCAGGAAGACGCCCAGCCACATGTCGTGGACCGAGTAGGCCATGCCCTCCTTGATCCCGACCTGGCTGCTGCCCTCGCCCATCCCGGCCAGGTCCGACGCCTGCACCTTGCGCTGCTGGGTCTTGGGGAACTTGGGCAGCACGGTGTCGGCGAAGAGCATCTTCAGGGTGGAGGCCGGCGGCAGCTTCCAGTGCGCGTTGTGCGCGGCCAGCACGTCGCCGGACTCGGCGTCGGCGACGATCCAGGAGTCGCCGCTCAGCTCCTCGGGCAGCGCCGGGGCCCCGGGTCCGAGCTGGACCTGGGTGCCGGGCTTGCCCAGCAGCTCCCCGCCCACCGTGGACATCTTGGCGGGCGGCCGCCGGGGCGGCTTGCCCTTGCCGTCGGCGGCCGGGTTCGCCGGGCTCGCCGTGCTCCGGCCCGGGGTGGCGCCCGCGCTCGCGCTCACGGTCGGGGAGGGCGAGCCCGGGTCGGCGAGGGCGGGGGCCGCGGTCGCCAGGGGGACGAGCAGCGAGACGCCGGCCGCCAGCACGGCGGAGCCGCGCGGACCGCGGGGTCTGCTCGCGCCACGGCGGTGTCGCGCCGTGGAGTACGCGGAGTACCTCGGGTGGTGTGATGTGATCGTCGGCACGCTGGTGAACGTACCCCCGGGACCCGGCAACAGAGGCGCTGCCCCACGGCGGGGCCCCGTCGAGGACCCGATAGGACCAGTCGGTGAACCCGAACGCATACTGAAACCCATGGTGAAGTCTTCCGGGGAAGCGGCCCCCCGAACCCCCGCGACCCTCTCGCGCCCCGTGTCCTGGTTCCTGCTCGCCTTCGGGGTGTGGAGCTGGTTCATCTGGATCACTTTCGTCAAGAACCTCTGGAAGGACGGGAGCGGGCTCGCCTTCGACGACTCGGGCGCCCCCACCACGTACTTCTGGGTGCACCTGCTCCTGGCGATCACCTCGTTTCTTCTGGGGACGGCCGTCGGACTGATCGGGTTGCGTGGCGTACGGGCCTTGCGGCGCAGCTCATAACGAGGCCTGTAACGGGGCTCGGACGAGGTCCGTAACAGGACGAGCCGCAGGGCACGAAACCGGTCCGCAGCGGACAACTCCGTACCCCATCCGGAGGGACCGTTGATCACTTCCCGCATTCCCGGGACGCACGAACGTTCCCCCTTTACGGTGATGCGCATCACTGGGCGGGGAGGGGCGCGGGGATGCGTGGTGTCCGGATACGGGTGGGGGCGGCGGCAGCGGCGGGTCTTGCGCTGCTCGCGGCGGGGGCCGGGGGCTGCCGGTTCGTGCCCGGGAGCGACGGTGACGAGCGGCCGATCAGGGTCGGCACGACCGACGCGGTCAGCACGCTCGACCCCGCGGGTGCGTACGACGCGGGCTCCTGGGCGCTGTACGGCAACGTCTTCCAGTCCCTGCTGACCTTCACCCCCGGCTCCGGCAGCCCGGTGCCGGACGCGGCGAGCAGCTGCACCTTCAAGGGCGAGGACTTGCGGACGTACGCCTGCCGGCTGCGGTCGGGCCTGAAGTTCGCCAACGGGCACCCGCTGACCGCGAAGGACGTGAAGTTCTCCTTCGACCGGATCGCCCGCATCAAGTCCCCGCAGGGCCCCGGGCCGCTCCTGGAGACCCTGGAATCGGTGACGACGGCGGTCGGCCCGTCCGGCGACGACGAGGTCGTCTTCCGGCTGAAGACGCCGGACGCCACCTTCCCGTTCAAGATAGCCACGGGCGCCGGGTCCATCGTGGACAGCACGGCCTACCCGCCGGACAAGCTGCGCACGGGCACCGGGGCCGACGGTTCCGGCCCGTACGCCCTGACCGCCTACCGGCCGGGCGAGAGCGCCGAACTGGAGCCCAACGAGCACTACAAGGGCGCGGTCAAGAGCGTCGGCAGCGATGTGACGGTCCGTTACTTCAACGACCCGGAGCGGATGAGTCGGGCCTGGAAGGACAAGTCGCTGGACGTGGTGGCCCGTCAGCTGCCGCCCGCCGATCTGGCGAACGCCGGCACCGGGGACCCCGGCGCCAGGGTGAGCGAGACCGCCGCCGCCAATGTGCGCATGCTGGTCTTCAACCAGCGGGACGGCTCCCCGGTGAAGCCCCTGGCGGTCCGTCAGGCGATCGCCGCCGTCGTCGACCGCGACGCGATCACCCGGGACGTCCACCTCCGCACGGTCGAGCCGCTGTACTCCCTCATCCCGCAGGGCCTCACGGGCCACACGACGTCCTTCTACGACCTCTACCCCCGGCCCGACACCGACCGGGCCCGGCAGATCCTCAAGCGCGCGGGCGTCGCCCTGCCCGTCCGCTTCGGCCTCGCCTATTCCCGCGGTGCCGCCACGGACGCGGAGGCCGCGCTGCTCAAGAAGCAGCTGGAGGACACCGGCCTGTTCCAGGTCACCACGCGGAAGGCGGACTGGCAGGAGTTCCAGGAGGGCTACGCCAAGGGCGCGTACGACGCGTACTGCCTCAGCTGGGTCGCCGACTTCCCGGACCCGGAGACCTTCACCAGCCCGCTGGTGGGGGAGGAGGACGCGCTGCACTCGGGTTATGCGAGCGGGCGCGTGGACGAGCTGATCCGCGCCACGCGCCAGCGCTACCGGCGCCAGCAGGTGTCGGGCGAGTTCCGGGACATCCAGCGGATCGTCGCGGAGGACGTGCCGCTGGTGCCCCTGTGGCAGAAGAAGGACTACGTCCTGAGCACGTCCTCGATCTCGGGGACCGAGTACCTGTCGGACGGCACCGGCATCTGGCGGCTCTGGCGCCTGGCCCGCATCTGAGACATGCAGGAGTGTGTCCGGGCCCGCCTTGCCCGTGGCAATCTGGGTGCCATGGAACTGCACCCCTGGCGGCTCCCCTCCTCGCCGGGCGAGCCGCCCTACTACACGACCGACACGTGCGCCGGCTGCGGAGCTGTCGTGCACGGCATCCACGGCCGCTGGACGTGCGCCGCGTGCGGCGCGTGCAGCCCGTACCAGGAGCCCCCCGAGGGCTGGGCCAGCGAGATCACCCCCGAGGAGCTGGCCACCAACACCGTGGGCTATGACACGGGAGGGTGAGTGAACGAAGGCCCTGCCTCCGCCGGTTCGGCGGCAGCAGGGCCTTCGTCGTACGACCTTGACCGGAGGTCAGAAGCGGCGCGTGATCAGCGCCCGCTTCACCTCCTGGATCGCCTTGGTGACCTCGATGCCACGCGGGCAGGCGTCCGTGCAGTTGAAGGTCGTGCGGCAGCGCCAGACGCCGTCCTTGTCGTTCAGGATCTCCAGGCGCTGCTCACCCGCCTCGTCACGCGAGTCGAAGATGAAGCGGTGCGCGTTGACGATCGCCGCCGGGCCGAAGTACTGGCCGTCGTTCCAGAACACCGGGCACGAGGACGTGCACGCGGCGCACAGGATGCACTTGGTGGTGTCGTCGAAGCGCTCGCGGTCCTCGGCGGACTGCAGGCGCTCGCGCGTCGGCTCGTTGCCCTTGGTGACCAGGAAGGGCATCACGTCCCGGTACGCCTGGAAGAAGGGATCCATGTCGACCACGAGGTCCTTGAGGACCGTGAGGCCCTTGATGGGCTCGACCGTGATCGGCTTGGCCGGGTTGATGTCCTTGATCAGCGTCTTGCACGCCAGCCGGTTGCGGCCGTTGATGCGCATCGCGTCGGAGCCGCAGATGCCGTGCGCGCAGGAGCGGCGGAAGGTCAGCGAGCCGTCCAGGTCCCACTTGATCTTGTGCAGACCGTCGAGGACGCGCTCCTTCGGGTCGATCTCGACCTCGAAGTCCTGCCAGGTCGCCTCGGCCGAGACCTCCGGGTTGAACCGGCGGACGCGGAAGGTGACCTTGATGTACGGCGAGGCCTGCGCGCCGGCGCCTGCGGCCTCGGCCTTGTCGAGAGTCGCGGTGCTCATCAGTACTTACGCTCCATGGGCTGGTAGCGGGTCTGCACGACCGGCTTGTAGTCGAGGCGGATGGAGTCCTTGCCCTCCGCGTCGACCTCGCGGTACGCCATGGTGTGGCGCATGAAGTTGACGTCGTCGCGGTTGGGGTAGTCCTCGCGGTAGTGACCGCCGCGCGACTCCTTGCGCGCCAGCGCGGACACGGCCATCACCTCGGCCAGGTCGAGCAGGTTGCCCAGCTCGATGGCCTCCAGCAGGTCGGTGTTGAAGCGCTTGCCCTTGTCCTGGATGGACACGTTCTTGTAGCGGTCGCGCAGCTCGGCGATCTTCTCGACGGCCGTCTTGATCGTCTGCTCGGTGCGGAAGACCATGACGTTGGCGTCCATGGTCTCCTGCAGCTCCTTGCGCAGCTCGGCGACCCGCTCGCTGCCCGTGGAGGCGCGCAGCTGCTCGACCTGCTCCAGGACGAGGGAGGCCGGCTCCTCCGGCAGCTCGACGAAGTCGGCCTTCTGCGCGTACTCCGCGGCGGCGATGCCCGCGCGGCGGCCGAAGACGTTGATGTCGAGCAGCGAGTTGGTGCCCAGGCGGTTGGCGCCGTGGACGGACACGCAGGCGACCTCGCCGGCGGCGTACAGGCCGGGGACGACGGTGTCGTTGTCGGCCAGCACCTCGCCCTCGACGTTGGTCGGGATGCCGCCCATGGCGTAGTGCGCGGTGGGCTGGATCGGGATCGGGTCCGTGTAGGGCTCGATGCCCAGGTACGTCCGCGCGAACTCGGTGATGTCCGGGAGCTTGGCGTCCAGCTGCTCCGGGGGCAGGTGGGTGAGGTCCAGGTAGACGTGGTCGCCCTCGGGACCGCAGCCGCGGCCCTCGCGGATCTCCGTGTAGATGGAGCGGGAGACGACGTCACGGGACGCGAGGTCCTTCATGACCGGCGCGTACTTCTCCATGAAGCGCTCGCCGTCCTTGTTGCGGAGGATGCCGCCCTCACCGCGGGCGCCCTCCGTCAGCAGGATGCCCATGCGCCAGATGCCGGTCGGGTGGAACTGGAAGAACTCCATGTCCTCCAGCGGCAGGCCGCGGCGGTAGCAGGCCGCCTGGCCGTCACCCGTGAGGGTGTGCGCGTTGGAGGTCACCTTGAAGAACTTGCCGGTGCCGCCGGAGGCGTAGATGACCGACTTCGCCTGGAAGACGTGGATCTCGCCGGTGGCCAGCTCGTACGCCACCACACCGGCCGACTTCTTGACGCCGTCGACCTCGGTGATGAGCTGGTCGAGGACGTAGAACTCGTTGAAGAACTCCACGCCCTCCTTGACGCAGTTCTGGAACAGCGTCTGGAGGATCATGTGGCCGGTGCGGTCCGCGGCGTAGCAGGACCGGCGGACCGGGGCCTCGCCGTGGTTGCGGCTGTGACCGCCGAAGCGGCGCTGGTCGATGGTGCCGTCCGGGGTGCGGTTGAACGGCAGGCCCATCTTCTCGAGGTCGAGGACCGCGTCGATGGCCTCCTTCGCCAGGATCTCGGCGGCGTCCTGGTCGACCAGGTAGTCGCCGCCCTTGATCGTGTCGAAGGTGTGCCACTCCCAGTTGTCCTCCTCGACGTTCGCGAGGGCGGCGGCCATGCCGCCCTGGGCGGCGCCGGTGTGGGAGCGGGTCGGGTAGAGCTTGGTGAGCACCGCGGTGCGGCTGCGCTTGGTCGACTCGATGGCCGCGCGCATGCCGGCGCCACCGGCGCCGACGATGACGGTGTCGTACTTGTGGATCTTCATGGTCGCGTCAGCCCCGGGCTCTAGCGGATGTTCGGGTCGAAGGTGAAGATCACCAGCGTGCCCAGCAGGACGGTGAACACCGTGGCGGTGTACAGCAGCATCTTCAGCCAGAAGCGGGTGTTGCTCCGCTCCGCGTAGTCGTTGATGACCGTGCGCAGGCCGTTGGCGCCGTGGAGCATCGCGAGCCACAGCATGATCAGGTCCCATGCCTGCCAGAACGGCGAGGCCCAGCGGCCGGCCACGAAGGCGAAGCCGATCTTGCTGACGCCGCCGTCGAGGACGAGCTGGATCAGCAGGTGGCCGAGGACCAGGACGACCAGCACGATGCCGGACAGACGCATGAACAGCCAGCCGTACAGCTCGAAGTTCGTGCGCGTCGCCTTGGGCGTCTTCTGGGTGCGCTTGCGGGGCGCCTCGATGACCGGGGCCGGGTTGTCGACGTCGTAGAGGGAGACGTCGCTCACGGCGGCGGCGGAGGTGGTTTCAGCGGACATTTCGCGACTCAGCTCCCGAACAGCGTGCGCAGCGTGTGCTGGAGCACGGGGTAGAAGGCGCCTGCCATCAGTACGGCCCAGATGCCCACGACGCTCCAGAGCATCTGCTTCTGGTAGCGCGGGCCCTTGGACCAGAAGTCCACCGCGATGACGCGGAGGCCGTTGAGCGCGTGGAAGAGGATGGCGGCCACGAGGCCGTATTCCATCAGGTTGACGACGGGCGTCTTGTACGTGGCGACGACCTTGTCGTACGCCTCGGGAGAGACGCGGACGAGTGCGGTGTCGAGGACGTGCACGAACAGGAAGAAGAAAATGAGGACGCCGGTGACTCGGTGAGCCACCCAGGACCACATGCCTTCCCGGCCGCGGTACAGCGTTCCAGCCGGCACGGAAAACCCTCCGGGAGCGGGGATCGGGGCCTGCCGGCTTCACTGTCGGTCGGGCCCGGCCGGGTACGGTCCACCGGCCCTGGCCATCGTAGCGACGCCTTGTCGGTTCGGTCCCGCGGGGTGCTTCAGGTGTGATCAAACAGGCACGTACGGGCTAGGGCCGACCGGGGCACAGCACTGTGCCCCTTGGCAGAGCGAAGCGTACCCCCGGTAGCGGCGGCCCCCGCCGGGCGTCCCGCTAACGCACGAAATTCACCCGGTCGGTAGGCGTTTCGGGCGCATGGCCGACGTACTGTCGACGTACTTGGCCCGAAAAGCAATATCTTCGCGTTACTTGGCATTGTTTCGCCTTGCTTCGCGTAATTTCGCGCTTCATAGCCCACATGGGAGGTTTGCTCCATGGGACGCATGGCACGCAGGGGACCGCGGGTCAGGATCGCCCGGACGTCGGCCATCCGGGGCAGCGTGGCCACCCTGGCCCTCCTCGCCACCATGACCCTGATGGGCTGCCCCCGCGAAGGCGCCACCGGCCACCCCGGCCGGGACGACTCGCGCTCGCCGCAGTCGTCCGCCTCCTCCTCCGCGCAGGCGGCCGCGCCCCCCGGCGCCCCGGCCGCCCCCGCGCCCGTTCCGGCGGGCGTGCCGCGCACCGTGCCGGCCGTCCGGGAGTACATCCAGCGGGCCGGGCCCGGCTGGCGGCCCGCGCCCGGCGCGCGGGTGGTGACCGACCCCAAGGGCCCGCTCGCCGACGAGGGCCGCCGGCTCGCCGGCGAGCTGAAGCTCGCCTCCGCCGCCGGCCCCGCCCGCGCCGGCGACGTCGAGCTGGCCCTGCGCCCCGGGCAGTACGGCGGCGCCGAGTCGTACGAACTGCTCACCCGCGACCGCAAGGTGACGGTCACCGCGCCCGACGAGGCGGGCGTCTTCTACGGCACCCGCACGATCCTCCAGGCCGTCCGCACCGGCGGCGGCCTCCCCGAGGGCGACATCCACGACCGCCCCGACCGCCCGCAGCGCGGCCTCAACCTGGACATCGCCCGCAAGCACTTCCCCGCCGACTGGATCGAGGCCCGGCTGCGCGAGATGGCCGACCTCAAGCTCAACCAGCTCGCCCTGCACTTCTCCGACGACCAGGGCTTCCGCATCGAGAGCTCCTCGCACCCCGAGATCGTCTCGGCGCAGCACCTCACCAAGGGCGAGCTGCGCCGCATCACGGACCTCGCGGGCGCCCTGCACATCACCGTGGTCCCGGAGATCGACTCGCCGGGGCACCTGGGGGCGGTCATCGCCGCCCACCCCGGGCTCCAGCTGCGCGATGCGTCCGGGACGGTGGCGCGCGGGGCGGTCGACATCGCCAATCCCGAGTCCGCGCGGATCGTCGACGACCTGCTGCGCGAGTACGCTCCGCTGTTCCCCGGGGCGTGGTTCCACCTCGGCGCGGACGAGTACCGCGCCCTCATGGCCAGGGACCCGCAGGCCTCCTACCCCGGCCTGGCCGAGGCGGCCCGCCGCAAGTACGGCACCCGGGCCCGGGTCCAGGACCTGGCCACCGGATGGCTCAACGACCGGGCGGCGGTCGTGCGCGGCCTGGACAGGACGCCGAAGGCATGGAACGACGGCTTCTTCCCGGACGGCGTCGTCGCGCCCGACCCGTCGATCGAGGTCGAGTACTGGACGGGCAAGGAGCTGGGGGCGCGGCCGCCGCAGGAGTACCTGAACGAGGGACGCACGGTGGTCAACCTCAACGACGACTTCCTCTATTACGTGCTCGGCGAGCCGAACGACTTCCGCTATCCCTCCGGGGAGCGGATCTACCGGGACTGGTCGCCGGCGGTGCTGCGCGGCAGCGCGTCGGTGGCGGCGGCGCAGGCGGGGCCGGGGCGGGTGCCGGGTGGGAGGCTGGCGGTGTGGTGCGACCACGCGACGGCGCAGACGCCGGACCAGGTGGCCTCTGGCATCCGCCTCCCTCTGGCGGCCCTGTCCCAGCGGGTCTGGGACCCGCGCCCGCCGCGGGCGTCGTGGGCGGACTTCACGGCCCTGGCGGCCCGGGCCCGGGGCTGAGGGGGTATTCCCCGATCCCGCCCCTTCCCGGCTGTATCGATTTGCGGCTCCGCCGCGTGGGGGGCTCCGCCCCAGACCCCGGACCGCGCTGCGCGCGCCGCGCGGCGGAGCCGCAAATCGAGCGCAGCCTCAAACGCCGGACGGGCTGGATTTCCAGCCCGTCTGGGGGCACCTCCCAGCGGTAGCTGGGGGAGTTTGAGGACCGGGGGTCCGGGGGCAGAGCCCCCGAGCCTGCCCGCGCGCAGCGCGAGGGGCCCGGGGGGCCCGGGGGCTTGCCCCCCCGGTTACGGGAAGGGGCGGGTCAGGGGAAAACCACCCCACCCCCAAGCCCACGTGCCCCCCACACCGCCTCGGCTACCCTCCCCCCGAGAACCGCTGCGCGCGCCCCGCGCGCCCCGCGCACCGAACGAGGGCCCGATGAAGATCGAATTCCTGCTGCACAACGCGTACGGCATCGGCGGCACCATCCGCTCCACCGTCAACCTCGCCGCCGCCCTCGCCGAGCGCCACGAGGTGCGGATCGTCAGCGTCAACCGTCCCGTGGACGAGCCCGAGCTGACCATCGATCCCCGGGTCACCCTCACCCCCCTCGTCGACATGCGCGAGGGCACCGAGGGCGACGAACACGACACCCCCCTCAACCAGCAGCCCAGCGCCGTCTTCCGCGACGAGCGCATCGACAACGGCCGCATGGCCGCGACCGCCCTCACCGACCAGCGCGTCGCCGCGCACCTCGCCGCCACCGACGCCGACGTCGTCATCGCCACCCGCCCCAAGCTCATCGGCTACCTCGCCGAGTACGGCGCCGACCGCCCCTACCTGCGCCTGGGCCAGGAGCACCTCACCCACGAGGCCCACGTCGCCGAGCTGCACGCCGTGATGGACCCGGCCATCGCCGCCCTCGACGCCTTCGCCACCGTCTCCGAGGCGGACGCCGGGCACTACCGGGAGGCGCTGCCGGACGCGAAGGCCCGCATCCTCTCCATCCCCAACGCCGTCCCGGCCCCGGCCGCCGAGCCCTCCGACGGGACGTCGAAGACCATCGTCTCGGCCGGCCGCCTCGTGGGCGTCAAGCGCTACGACCGCCTCATCGCCGCCTTCGCCAAGGTCGCCGCCGAGCGCCCCGACTGGAACCTGCGGATCTACGGCCGCGGCCCGGCCAAGGCCAAGCTCCGCAAGCAGATCGAGGAGCTGGGCCTGTACGAGCGGATCACCCTCATGGGCGCCCGCTCGCCCATCGAGACCGAGTGGTCCAAGGGCGCGGTCGCCGCGGTGGCCTCGGACGCCGAGTCCTTCGGCATGACGATCGTCGAGGCCATGCACGCCGGCCTGCCGGTCATCGCCACCGACTGCCCGTACGGCCCGCGCGAGATCCTCACCGACGGCACGGACGGCATCCTTGTTTCCCTCGGAGGACCTCTCGACGCCTCCGACGCGGTCGACGCCTACGCCGACGCGCTGCTCCGGCTGACCGGCGACGCCGCGCTCCGGCAGCGGCTGGGCACTGCCGCCCGCGAGTCGGCACACCGGTACGAACCGGACGCCATCGCCCAGCGGTACGAGCAGCTGTTCGAGGAGCTGCGCCCCGGCTGCACCACCCAGCAGCCCAAGAAGGGCGGGCTCCTGCGCAGCCTGTTCGGCGGCGGCCGCAAGCCGCAGCAGCCCGCGGCCCCCCGCCCGCAGGGCGACACCGCCCACCCCGAGGCCCGCTGCGCCGCCGAAGCCGACGGCTCGCTGACCGTGCGCGTCCGCGCCGAGCAGCTGACCGCCGCCGACAGCCACCTGCTGCTCCGGCACCGCGGCAGCAAGGGCAAGGAGACCGTGCGCGTGGCGCTCCCGCAGCAGGGCCGCGAGCCCGGCCGCTGGGTCGGGGTGCGCGTCGCCCGCGGCGAGCACGTCATGTCCGAGGGCCGCTGGGACGTCTACGTCGAGCGCTCCGGCGGCAAGTCCGGCGAGAAGACCCGGCGCCGGCTGACCGCCGCGCTCGTCGAGCAGAAGGCCCTGCTGTCGCTGCCGCTGCAGCAGACCGCCAAGGGTGTGGGCGCCTGGGTCCCGTACGCCACCAGCGACGGCTTCCTCGCCGTGCGGACCTGGCTGCGCACCGCGCACATGGAAGCGGGCGAGGTGCGCGTCGGCGCCGACGGGCTGACCGTCGCCGTCACCGCGCACGGCGCGGAGCTGGGCGAGGGCGCGGAGCTGATCGCCCGGCTGCGCGGCGGCGACGGCTCGGTGGGCGACGTCCGCGCGCCGCTCGAGAACGGCAGCGGCTGCCTGCCGTACGAGCCGATGGCCCGTCGCATCGGCATCGAGGAGCAGGACCTGTGGGACCTGTGGGTGCGCCCGGCGGCGGGGGCCGCGCTGGTGCGGGTCGGCCGGATCGCCGGCGACTTCGCCGACCGCAAGGGCATCGACACGTTCCCGGGCGCGGTCCGTGGCGAGGTCCGGCTGCGGCCGTACTTCACGGTGACCAACGATCTGACGGTCACCGTGAAGGACCTCGACGTCGCCACGGAGGCCGGCGCCGCCGAGTAGCTGCTGGGTCGGGTGTGACGCAGGAGGAAGCCTGCGCGCTGTAAGTCCCAGAGCCGTTCGAGCCCGTCTCGAACGCGGACCGAAGGGGATGGACCGGCATGGGCATGGGCTTCTGGGGTTACTTATTAGTCGGCCGTGACGGCGACCGGGCGCTCGCCGAGTGCCCGGTCCTCGGCACGGCGCGCGAACATCTGGTGCACCGCGGGGCGTTCGGCGACGGCTGGCAGCTGTGGGAACACCCGGATCACCCGGATCGCCTATTCCACCCCGATCTGGGTGGAATGGACGTACTCGTCCGTGCACTCGCCGACGAGACCGGCGCACCGGCCCTGGCCGCGTACGTCATGGAGAGCGACTGCGCGGTGCTCGGCGGCGCGGGCCCCGGAGGCCCGCCGTGGTGGGCCTGCCTGGGGCGCACGGCACTGGCCCGCTACATGGCCGACACCGGACTCGCCCTCGACGAACTCTTCCCCGCCCCGGAGACCGCCGCCGCGCACTGCGCCGCGTGGGCGGCCGCGGCCGGGCACCCGGCGGACGCCGGGGAGCTGGCGAGGGTGCTGACGGCGGAGCCGCACCCGTGCGTGGAGGACCTCTTCCGCGAGCTGCTCGGCGAGTTGGGGATGCCGGAGCCGGAGCCGGAGCCGGAGGCGGCGTTGCGGCACGGCGGCAGGCGGTAGAGGAAAGCTTTCGGCGGACGGAGGCCGGCCGGGGCCGCCACCCCCCACAGGAGAGGCCCCGGCCGCCCGTCCGTTGCGAACCCTGGTGGGGTACGCACTTCCTACAGCGCCGTCCGCCGCGAAACCGTCACACCCGGGCGTCACCGGGGCCGCGTAGTATCACCGGCTCATAGTCGTTGTCGGTCGTTGTTCCGGTGGCCGGGGTCGAGTCACCACCCTTGGGGGTCAGAGAAGATGTTTCCGTGCGGTCATTGCCGCGCCACCGCCGTGGGTCCTGACGGGCGCTGCGCCGCCTGCGGCGCCTTCCAGCAGCCCGCGCAGCCGCCCATGGGCGCCATGCCGCCGGCACCGCCGATGTACCCGTACCCGGCCGTGCCCGGGATGCCGGTCGGCGGGGTGGACCTGCGCCGCGGCGTGCGGGTGACGCTCGTCGTGACGCTGTCCCTGACGATCCCGGCGCTGCTGCTGATGATGGCGGCGCGCATGGCCCAGATCGACGCGATCGACAGCCTGCTCAACGACGGGGCCTCGTTCTCGGTCCGCAGCAAGGCCGACGACGCGGACGGCTTCTACGCCGTGTCGATGATCCTCTACCTCCTCGTCTTCATCACCAACGCGACGCTGTGGGCCGTGTGGTTCCGCCGGATGCGGATCAACGCGGAGTTCTTCGCGCCCGGTTCGCACCGGTTCGGCACGGGCTGGGCGGCAGGTGCGTGGTTCACGCCCATCGTCAACTTCTGGTTCCCCAAGCAGATCGCCAACGACATCTACCGCGCCAGCTCCCCGATGGGCCCGCAGAACGTCCGCAAGGGCGTGCTGAACACCTGGTGGACGTTCTGGATCGTGGCCAGCGTCTGCAACATCGTGGCGTCCGTCAACTACTCGGTCGCCAACGGCAAGCTCCGGGGGGACTACACCGGCACCAACTGGCGGGACAACGTCAACGACCTGAAGTCCTCGCTCAGCATGAGCATCTTCGCGCTCCTGCTCTACGTCGTCGCCGCGGCGATGGCGATCGCGGTCGTCCGCCAGCTGTCGAAGATGCAGGAGCAGCGGGCCATGGCGGGCCCGCCCGCCCCGCCGATGGGCGTCGGCATGCCGTACGGCATGCCCGCCGCCCCCGCGCCGGGGTTCCCGCCCGCCGCCCAGCCCGCACCCCCCTACGGGGCCCCGTACGCACCGCCCGGCCAGCCGCAGAATCCATTCGGCAACCGTCCGGCGGGCTACTGAATCCCGGGTAAGGCAAGTGGTGCAGGATGAGAGCGTGCAGGGGGACGACGCCGAGCTGACCGCCGCGGTGCGCGCGGCCCAGGGCGGGGACGAGACGGCTTTCCGTACGGTCTACCGGGCCGTTCACCCTCGTCTGCTCGGGTACGTGCGCACGCTGGTCGGCGAGGCCGAGGCCGAGGACGTGGCCTCGGAGGCGTGGTTGCAGATAGCCCGCGACCTGGAGCGGTTCACCGGCGACGCCGACCGGTTCCGCGGCTGGGCCGCGCGCATCGCGCGCAACCGCGCCCTCGACCACATACGCATGCGGGGCAGGCGCCCGGCCATAGGCGGCGACGAGAGCGAACTCGCCGGCCGGGCCGCCGACGCGGACACCGCCGGGGAGGCGCTGGAGGCCCTCGGCACCGGGCGGACGCTCGCGCTGATCGCCCAGCTCCCGCAGGACCAGGCGGAGGCCGTGGTCCTGCGGGTGGTCGTCGGACTCGACGCCAAGAGCGCCGCCGGGGTGCTGGGCAAGCGCCCCGGCGCCGTGCGCACGGCCGCCCACCGGGGCCTGCGACGGCTGGCAGAGATGGTGACCGGGGGAGGCAACAACGGCCGGCCGTACGCCGACGAGGAAGTCGACGGACGACGGCAGTCACACACAGGGGCCGGCGGAGCAAGTGCTTCTGCCGGTGTGACGCAATTGCGCCCGCGGACGCAGAAGGACATGTGATGGCGGACGACCACCGGTACGACTGGCTGGATGACGACGCCGTGGAGCGGCTGCTGCGGGGGGAGACCACCGCACACGGAACGACGGCGGAGCCCGCGGACGCGCGCGCCCGCACCCCGCGGAACGACGAAGCGGACGAGCACGCGGCAGGCGGTACGCCCGCGGGCGGGGCCGGAACGGGGGCGGTGCCTGCGGCCGTGAACGGGACCGCGGCTGCGCGCGATGCGGCGGATTCGGCCGACGGCCGGGCTGTGCGCCGGGCCGACGGCGGGCCCGAGGACGGGGCCGGGAAGTCGGCCGCGGGCGGGGCCGGATCCGAGGCTGCGCCTGCGGCCGTGAACGGGACCACGGCTGCGCGCGATGCCGCGTACCCGGCCGACGGACGGCCCGTGCGCCGCGCCGACGACCGACCTGCGAACCCGGCCGCGAGCCGGGCCTGGCACGAGGCCGCGCAGGACGGCGCGAGCGTGACGGCCGGCGGGCCCGAGGACCGGGTCGGTCACCGCGGTGGTCCGGCCCACGTCCCCTCGCCCCACCGCGCCACGACCCCCGCTGCCGCCGCCGAGCAGATCGTGGCCGCGCTGCGTGCCCTCGCCGACCCCGCGCCCCTTCAGGGCCCCGGGCCCGGCACCCCCATGCCCGGGGAGGAGGCCGCGCTCGCCGCGTTCCGCGCGGCGCGGGCCTCGGCGGTCGGCACCGCCACCGCCACCGCGCCCGCGCCCGAGCCCGTCGTGCACCTCGGCCGGGGCTTCGGCAGATCCGCCCTCGCCTTCCGCTCGCTCTTCCACCGCCCCGCCAAGGCGGCCCTCGCGCTCGCCCTGGCGGGCTGCGCCGTCGGCGGGGTCGCGGTCGCGGCGGGCACGGGCGTCCTGCCCACCCCGTTCGGCGGCGACCGCGAGCCGGCCCCGGCCAGCAGCGTGACCGTCGCGGACGGCTCCGGCCCCGGGACCGTCGCCCCCGGCCCCACGCGCCCCGGGCCGTCCCCCTCGCACGGCGGCGGCCACGGCCGGACCGGCGAGACCCCCGGCGCGAACGGCTCCCCGAGCCCGGGCGGCGGCGTCCCCGCCACGCCCGACGGCAAGGAGAACGGCCGCGGCGGCACCTCGGCGAGCCCGTACCAGGACGACCAGAGCGGAAAGGGCGACAAGGACGGCGGCGCCAAGGGCCTGCCCAAGCTCCCCCCGGCCGGCCGCGACTGGGCCGCCCGGGTCTGCCGCGACTACCTGGCCGCGGGCAGGCACCAGCTCGGCGGCGGCAAGGGCGTCGACGAGGACTCGGTCCGCATCCTGGAGCGCACCGCGGGCGGCGCCTCGGCCGTACGGACGTACTGCGAGCGGCTGCTGGGCGGCACCGACGCCAAGGGCGGCGGCAACGAGGACGAGGGTGGCTCGGACCTGGACGACCTCGTCCACAAGGGCACCCCGACCACCCCGACGGCCACCGGCACCGTGCCCCGCGTGAGTGCCCCGGACCCGGCGCGGACAGCGGGTGTGACACTTTCGGGCACGCTGGCGCTGTAAGAAGTGAGCCGACTGGTCATCGGCGGCGCAGGAGCCGGAGTTCCCCCCATTTAGCCGTCTCCGCGCATTTGGCGCGGGCGGGGCGTTTCCCCCCGCTCTGCCCGCGCCGCCCCTCTACCCTCCGAAGGTGAGACCCGAGGAGAGCGGGAGGCGCGACCCATGACCAAACCGACGCCCCGATCGACGACCGGGCAGGGGCAGCACCGCCCCGCGCCCCGCTCGACGGAGTCCGGCCTGCCCGTCCGTCCCGTGTACGGGCCGGAGACCCTCGCCGGCTGGGACCCCGCCGACCGGCTCGGCGCCCCGGGCGCGTTCCCCTTCACCCGCGGCATCCATCCCACGATGTACACCGGCCGCCCCTGGACCATGCGCCAGTACGCGGGCTTCGGCACGGCCGCCGAGTCCAACGCGCGCTACCGGCAGCTGATCGCCCACGGCGGGCACGGCCTGTCCGTCGCCTTCGACCTGCCCACCCAGATGGGCCACGACTCGGACGCACCCCTGGCGGCCGGCGAGGTGGGCAAGGTGGGCGTGGCGGTCGACTCCGTCGAGGACATGCGGGAACTCTTCGACGGCATCCCGCTGGGCGAGGTCTCCACCTCCATGACCATCAACGCCCCCGCGGCCGTGCTCCTGCTGCTCTACCAGCTGGTGGCCGAGGAACAGGGCGTGCCCGCCGACCGGCTGACCGGCACCATCCAGAACGACGTGCTCAAGGAGTACATCGCCCGGGGCACCTACATCTTCCCGCCCAAGCCCTCGCTGCGCCTGACGGCCGACATCTTCGCCTACTGCCGGACCGAGCTGCCCCGCTGGAACACCATCTCCGTCTCCGGCTACCACATGGCCGAGGCCGGCGCGTCGCCCGCGCAGGAGGTCGCCTTCACCCTGGCCGACGGCGTGGAGTACGTCCGCACCGCCGTCGCGGCCGGCATGCGCGTCGACGACTTCGCGCCCCGGATCTCCTTCTTCTTCGTCGCCCGGACCACGCTGCTGGAGGAGGTCGCCAAGTTCCGCGCGGCGCGCAGGATCTGGGCGCGCGTGATGCGCGACGAGTTCGGCGCGCACGACCCCAAGTCGCAGATGCTGCGCTTCCACACCCAGACGGCCGGCGTCCAGCTCACCGCGCAGCAGCCCGAGGTGAACCTCGCGCGCGTCACCGTGCAGGCCCTGGCCGCCGTGCTCGGCGGGACGCAGTCGCTGCACACCAACTCCTTCGACGAGGCCATCGCCCTCCCCACCGACAAGGCCGCGCGGCTGGCCCTGCGCACCCAGCAGGTGCTCGCGCACGAGACGGACGTGACCGCGACGGCCGACCCGTTCGCGGGTTCCTACGCGATCGAGTCCATGACCGACGAGCTGGAATTCGCCGCCCTGGAGCTGATGGACGAGGTGGAGGCGCGCGGCGGCGCGGTCGCCGCGATCGAGGAGGGCTTCCAGAAGGCCGAGATCGAACGCAATGCGTACCGCATCGCCCAGGAGACGGAGGCGGGCGAGCGCGTCGTGGTCGGCGTCAACCGCTTCCGGCTGGACGAGGAGGAGCCGTACGAGCCGCTGCGCGTGGACCCGGAGATCGAGGCCCGGCAGCGGCAGCGCCTGGCCCGGCTGCGGGAGGAGCGCGACGGCGCGGCGGTCGAGGGCGCGCTGGCGGCGCTGCGGAAGGCGGCGGGGAGCACGTCGCAGAACGTCCTCCCGCCGATGAAGGAGGCACTGCGGGCCAGGGCGACGGTGGGGGAGGTCTGCGGGGCGCTGCGCGAGGTGTGGGGTTCGCATGTGCCCACGGAAGCGTTCTGACGCTGCTGAACCCGCCGACTGCTCCGGGCGTTCGGAGGCGTTGGAGACGATCACGGCGGCGCTGCAGCAGCGCTGCGCCGAGGGTTCCGTGACCCTGCGCGGCTCCCTGGCCCACGGCACCGCCGACCGCTACAGCGACATCGACCTGCGCTGGACGGTGCCGGGGGAGCGCTTCGCGGACTGCGTGGCGGGGGTGGCCGGCTGTGTGGCGGCGGTCCTGCCGCTGCAGGGCGGCCCGAGGAGCGACCCGGCCCACTGGCCGGCCCCGGACCGCCGTCTGCTGTTCTGCTTCTTCCGTGACCTGCCGCTCTTCTGGCGACTGGACCTGGAGGTACGGGCGGAGGGCCCGGTCCCGGAGCCCGCCGGACGCGGCGGGGAGTGGCAGCCGTCCACCAGCGCACTGGCCAACGCGGTCGCCGTGCTCAAGGCGCTGGGGCGGGGACACCCGCTCAGCGCCCGCGGCCTGCTGGACCGGGCCTGCGCCCGGATCGGCTCGGACCGCCGCGCGACGGGCGACTGGGCCGCGGACCTCGCGCACCTCGTGGCCGAGGCGGAGCGGGCCGACCCGGACGACCCCGGGGTCCGGGCCCTGGCGGACCGGGTCCGGGACCTCACCGCGGCCGAGCTTGCGCCAGACTGGTGAGATGTCCTCTCCCCGCCGAACCTGCCCCGTCTGCTCCCGCGAGATCGCCGTGGTCGGCGGCCGCTACGCCCGCCACGACCCGCCGGGCCGCCGCGTCTCCTTCGAGCTGATCTCCTGCCCCGGCTCGCGCCGCTCGGCGCCCCTGCTGGCGACGGAGCCGAGGCTGTTCGACCCGGAGGAGCCGCCGATGCAGGGGCAGCAGCAGCTGTTCTAGGAACGGCGTGTGCTCGACCGCGAAGCTCAGACCTTGGTCAGGACGTACGTCCCGCTGCCGTCCTGCTTCCCCTCGCTGTACTGGCGCAGGGGCTGGCCCTCGGCGGCGCGCTCCTGGCCGACCATGTAGCCGCTGAGCTTGTTCTGGATGCCGACCTTGTCCGAGCCGGGAACGTCCCGGTAGACGTAGAAGCGCTGGAGGGGATCCGCCTTGCAGTCGTCCAGCACCAGCTGGGCGCCCTCGTCGGACGCGTTGGCCTCGGCCAGGCTCAGGCACTTGTTGTCCGAGCGGTTGATGAAGATGTGCTCGGCGATCCCGCCGTTCTCCGGACCGCGGCACACCTGCCACTCATTCGTGTTGCCGAACCAGCCGGAGTCGGCCTTGCTCAGCTGGACGGCGTTGCCGTCCCAGGAAGTGGGCGCCGACCAGAACAGGGCGCCGTCAGGCGTGCCGATCTTGTAGGAGTGCGCGTCGCAGGTGAAGCCCGGCGGCACGGTGGTGCTGGGCGGCCAGCCGCCCCAGTCCCCCGAGACCTTCCGATCCGCGGTCCTGCGTGCCGGCTCGGCCGTCTTCTTCGCAGGCTTCTCCGCCGGCTTCTCCGCTGCCGGAGCCTTCGCGCCCGCTCGTGCGGATGCGGTGGCCCCGCAGCCGAGCACCTCCTGAGCCTTCTTCATGATGCTGCTGGGGGGCACGGCGTCCTCACACCGCACCGCGCCCTCCTCGACCGTGGTGAAGGTCGTGTAGGTGCCGCTCGTGGGCCCCTCGACCCACCGCCTGGCGGAGATGCCGTTGCCCAGGTCGACGCGGTTGCAGTTGATGCTGCCGTACTCGCCGGTGACCTTGCGGGTGCCCTGGTAGAGGCCGTAGTAGCCGGGCTTGGCGAAGTTCCAGGTGATGGACTGGGTCTCGGTGCTGGTGGAGGAGGAGGACACCTTCACGTCCAGGCCCAGGCTGCCCCCGACCTGGCCGAGCATGTCGTTCTTGAACGAGCCCTCGACCTTGGCGGAGAAGTCGACGTCGACCGAGACCACGTTCGTGGTCGTGGCCGCGACCGTCTGGCTGCCCGTGGACCCGTCGGTGACGTACCAGCCCTTGAAGTGCGTGATCGTCGGCGCCTGGTGCACGCTCTTGACGTAGGGGTACCGCTTGCCGAGATCGGCGGCCGTGCAGGAGTCCCCGATCTTCGGAGTGCCGGTGCCGGTGCCGGTGCCGGCAGCGGCGGCCGTGCCCGTCATGGCGGTCATGCCGGCGAGCGCCGACGTGGCGGCCACGGCGAGGGAGACAACTCCTCTGGTCCAGCGGCCGGTTGTTCCTAAGCGACTCATCGTTGCCCTTCCCCCGGTCGGGCTCCGCATGCCGAAGGCCGGAACCCGGCCCGTGATGTGGTGGTAGGTGACGGTGCCTGATCGGGGGCGAACGTAGCGCCACCGGTGATCACCTGACGAGCGCGGTAATTGGTCAGGACCAATGACGCTGGCCGGAAACCTGCGCACGCACCGACGGGCCGGAAGGGGCCTGCGGAACGCGGGATCACCCCGCCGTGCAGAGCACGTCCTGCTCCGGCCGCTTGCCGGAGGTGAGGAATCCGGTGACGGTGCGGTCGCCGCAGGCATTGCCGTTGACCAGGTAGGACTCGTGCCCGCCGGAGTCCACGGAGACCAGCCGGGCCCGGTCGCCGAGGGCCTGGCGCATCTTCAGCGCGCCGCGGTAGGGGGTGGAGGGATCGCGGAGGTTCTGGACCATCAGGATGTTGGAGGGCCCGTCCGCAGTGATGCGGGTGGGCTTGTTCAAGTGCTCGCTCTGCCAGAACGCACAGGGCGTCACATTGAACGGCTCCCCCGCGGTGAGCGGGTGCCGGACGCGGTCGGCGGCGACGTCGCGGGCGTAGGAGGAGACCGAGCGCGGCCAGCGGACGTCGTTGCAGATGACGCCGACGGTGACGGCGGCGTCGCCGTCGGAGAGGGTGGCGGGGATGAGTGCTACTGGTACCAGCGCTGGTTCGCGCCGCCCGTGCAGTCCCACATCCAGACCAGCGCACCGTCTTCGTTTCTGGAGAACATGACGTCCAGGCATTTGCCGTTCATGCGGCTGCGGATCTGCTGACCGTCCCAGTACCACCGCTGATTGATGCCGCCGTCGCAGTTCCAGGTGTTCACGGCGGCGCCGTTGTCGTTGCGGAAGGCGTAGATCTCCAGGCACTTGCCGTTCAGCGAGGTGCGGAGCTGCTCGCCGTCCCAGTACCACTGCTGCTGCGGACCGCCGTTGCAGTCCCATGTGACGACCGTGGCGCCGTCCTCCTGGTGGAAGGCATAGACGTCAAGGCACTTATTGTTCAAGGCTGTTCGAAGGAGCGGGCTCTTGACCGCCTTGCCGGCCGGGGCGGCGGAGGCCGACGATGTGGCGAAGCCGCCGCACAGCATAAGTGCGACGGCTCCGCACAGGGTGGCTGCTCTGTGTGCTCTGAACATGATTCTCCTTGAACGGATGCGACGTTCAGTGACGAGGGATCTGTTGAAAGCGTGAGAAAAGAGCACGTACATGCCACCAGATGCGCCGGGAGAACCAACAGCGGCATTCGGGCCAACCCGTCAGGGGAAGCCGCGCTCGCCTACGAGAGCGTCATGCTGCCGCGCTCGGTGGAGGCGGCGAAGGCGTGCGAGGAGGGGCTCGCCGACCTGATTCCCCGTTAGGGGAAGGTCCGGGGAAGATCCAAGGCTCCCGGGCGGGGCATGGAATGTGACGGCACGTCACCAACGCGTCGTGATCGCGTCATGGATCGGTATCGACCGACTCGCCATGATCATGATCGCGATAGATTCCTGCCGCCGGAGCTGAAGATCAACAGCGCTGGTAGATACATCTCTGAGGAGCAACACGTGATATCTGCAATGCGGGGGAAGAGCGCGGGCAAGCGCGTTGCCGCAGTCGCCGGTGTGCTGGTGGCCGCCACGCTCGGCGGCGCCGCCCTGGCCGCGCCGGCCTACGCCGACGACGTCTACGGCCACTGCACGGGCGACGGCGTCCGCATCCGGGCCGCCGCCAGCACGTCCGCCTCGGTCGTCGGCCTCTGCTACAGCGACCACCGCCTGGCCCACCGTGACGTCTCGGGCGACGGTCAGTGGGACAAGGTCTACGACGTCGACACAGGCGTCTCGGGCTGGATCTCGCACCGCTACTGGAGCTGGTAGGACGAGGAGGCCGCGAGGGAATCACCCCTCGCGGCCTTTCCTTTTATGCTTCCCTTTGCGCTGGGTAAAGGTGCGGTCAATCAACGACCGGTCCGCAGCCAAGGCTGCATATGGATTGCATATACGGCCGTCCACTTGCTCCACTTATGGCGAATTGGGCGGCTGCGGCGTCCGGCCCGCTGTCTACGGTGAACGGCGTGAAACACCCGGCCAGAACCAGAGAGAATGTATCGCCCGCCAAGGCGCGGTTCGGTGGTGCGATATCGCTGCTGCTCGCCTGTCTCATCGGCGGCTTCGGCGTATGCGGCCTTCCGTTTGCAGCCGGCATTGCGGGCACGAGCGGGACGCTCACGGTGGAGACGCACGAGTACACGACCAGCAGCCGGGGCGGGGTCGATGTGACGTCCCACGGCACCTTCCGTTCGTCGGACGGCCGGGTCGTGGATCACCGGGCGAGCATCGAACCGAACTATGCGCTGGGGCGCCGGGTCGAGGTGGCCAAGGCCCCATGGACGTACTACGTGGTCCACCCTGCGTATGCCTTCGGCTGGCTCGCGGCAACGTGTCTCGGGCTGACCTTCCTGTGCGTGGGCGTCCCGGCACTGATCTACGGCGGCCCGATGGACGCGAAGCGCGCGCAGGTGCAGGAACGGCTCCTGAAGGGCAGCTTCTGGTGCGCGCTCGGCAGCGGTGTGTTGGGGGCGTTGCTCGACATCGTGATGTGAGCGGGTACGCAGGGGGGCGCGGCCCGGCCATAAGCCCAAGGGCGCATATGCCGTCCGGTTAAAATCACCGGTTATGGAGCTTCGGCAACTGCAGTACTTCGTCGCCGTGGTGGAGGAGGCGAACTTCACCCGCGCCGCCGCCCGTCTGCACCTGGCGCAGCCGGGGGTGAGCGCCCAGATCCGGCAACTTGAGCGGGAACTGGGGCAACCGCTGCTGGACCGATCGGGCCGGACGGTGACGATGACGGAAGCCGGGGAGGCCGTACTGCCGTACGCACGGGCGGCGCTCGCCGCCGCCGAGGGGGCGCGGCGGTCCGTGGACGAACTCACCGGACTGCTCCGGGGCCAGGTCAGGATCGGCCTCGTCTCCTGCGCCACCGCCGCTACCGGCGAGGTCGACGTGGCTGCCGTCATCGCCGGCTTCCATGACGCGCACCCGCAGGTCGACGTCGCCCTCGGCGAGGACTTGTCGGACCGGATGTTCACGGCGCTGAACCGCGGCGAACTCGACATCGCCATCGTCGGGCTCATGGACGATGAACCCCCGTCCGGTGTTTCCGTCCAGATCGTCATCGACGAACCGCTCGTCGCCGCCGTGGCTCCGGGCGACCCCCTTCTCGCGCACGCGGAGGGCACGGGCGGGGTTCCCCTGACCATGCTCCGCGACCGCCCGCTGATCAGCCTGCCGCGCGGCACCGGCCTGCGCGGAGTGCTCGACGACGCTTGCGCGCAGGCCGGGTTCCGCCCCCGCATCGCCTTCGAAGCGGTAGCACCGCCCCTCGCGGTGCAGCTCGCGTCGCGGGGCCTGGGGGTAGCCGTGATTCCTGAGCTTTCGGAGGAAGAGGAGGCGGCGGCTGGAGTGCGGACGGTGCGCATAGCCGACCCGCACGCACGCGGCCGCATAGCCCTGGCCTGGCGCACGGACGGCCCGACGAGCCCCGCGGCCAGGGCCCTTCTGGACCGGCTTCGAGCGGCCCTTCCGCGACTTGCGGCGAAAGATCAAGTAGGACGTCCGCTGACCTAGTTGATGGCTACGGTCGGCCCCGGACAGCGCGGAAGCGCACCCTCCTTACAGGTGCCGAGGAAGGATCGTCATGGCTGACAACAACGCTGACAACAACGCTGACAACAACGCCGGCAAGAAGCTGCTCGGCAGGATCGGCGGCCCCGCCATCTGGGCGCCGGACGGCCGGAAGCTCGCCGAGTTCTATGCGGCGGCGCTGGGGGCGGAAATGGGCCCCGGCTACCCGGACGAAGAAGGCAATGAGGCGGCCTTCCCGGTCCAGGTGGGGGAGACAACGTATTTCTTCTTCACGGCGAAGTCGTTCAAGGCCCCGGACTGGCCGGCACAGGAACTGCCCTTCCACTTGGACCTGTCCTTCGCGGATGTCCCGGCGGCGGAGCAGCGCCTGCTGGAACTGGGCGCGACCAAGCCCGAGTTCCAGCCGGGCGAGGGCCGCTGGACGATTCTGCTCGACCCTTCGGGCCAGCCGTTCTGCATCAGCAAGGCGGTCGGCTGACCGGCCCCGGCGGGCGGACCCCGCCTGCGGGGAGGGGGCGCCGTTCGCTGTGCTGCCCCTCCCCGCCGGGAGCGCGTACTCAGCGCAGCACCCGCCCGGCCGCGTCGCGGATCGTGGCCGCCAGCGCATCGGGGCCGGAGATGTGGGCGATGTGTCCCTGACCTGTGAGAGTGACGACCCTGGCAGTCGGCAGTGCGGCCGCCAGATCCGCCAGGCGCTCCCGCAAATGCGACGGGCTGAGATCGCCCTCGACCAAGGTCACGGGCAGTTCGAGCGCCCCGAAGCGCTCGGTGCCGATGCCGAGTCCGTCGAGCGCGTCGTTGTCGGCCATCAGCGCCGCCACGTACCGGGAGAACACGGCCCGCACGTCCGGGTCGTCAGTCACCACGTCGACGAGTGCCTCCGGCATCCGGACGATGTCGCGCATATGGATCCGCATGGCCCCGACGGGGTCGCCCGCGGCCAGGGCATTACGGGCGCGACGTCCTGCCTCACCTGCGACCAAGGACTTTGTGGGCACGGGCGGTTCGTAGAGAACCATCCCGGCGAATGCCGAAGGCGCGCGCACCGCGGCCTCCAGGGCGGCAACCGCACCCGATGAATGCCCGACGAGAAGCACGGGCGGGGCGAGGAGCCCGGCGATCGCCAGAATGTCGGCGGCCTCGACGGCCATGGAATGGGTCGCGGGCGCGATGCCGGCGTCAGAGGCGGATGCGTAGATGCGCCGCCGGACCCTGACGACCCGGAAGTCGTCGGTCAGTGACCGGGCGACGCCGTCCCAGGAGGTCACGTCCCCGCCGCCGGGGTGAACGACCAGCAGGCTGGGGCCGCTTCCCTCGTCGAGAGCGGTAACGGGGGTGCCATCGTGGGATGTTGCGAGAAGTTCTGCCATACGGGCAAGGATGCCTGCCGCGGCCGACAGCGGGCCGACACGTCACCGACGGCTTCTCCTTGGCCCCTTGGGCCCTCGAGCCGTTGCGGCGGCCCCGGGACGGTGACCGGCAGTCCTCAAAGAAGCTGAGGGCTGACGGTCACACGCCGTCCGATCTCTTTCGGTGGGCCCTCGTCGCGGACTAGCCCTCCGCGGCGGGGGTCTCTTCGCGGCCGGTACCAAGCCGCTTGGACATCAAGTTAGCACCGGCGCAGCGCGTACCGCACCCATAGCCGGGCACCCGTCGGAGCATTCCTGCCCGGAGCGCTCAGCCCTCGACGAAGTCCCTGAGCATCTCGTCGAGATCGGCGAGCGTCTGCTCGATATCGCTCACCTTGAGGCGATCGAGGATGCCGATGCATGTTGCGGCGTAGTCGCCCAGTTCGACGATGAGGTCGAAGAACTTCTCCTGGTCCTCGTGGAACAGCTGCGCCAGGATCGTGGCGGCGCCGCCCATCCCGTCCTCGAGGAGCAGGCTCCTCATCAAGGGAGTGATGTCCGGCTCGGTGCGGGGGCCGAAGCTGTCGACCGCCTCGTCGAAGGAGTCGAGGAACGCCTCAGGGGTCAGGCCCTTGTGCTCGGCAAGCACCGACGTCAGCCCCGCGGCCGCGACGGCGGCACCGATGGCCAGGAGGTTGACGGAGTCGGCGCCCCCGATGGCAAGGTCGGCGCGGGCCGCCCGGGAGACGACCCGGCAGGCGGGGGAGTCCATGCGGTTGCGGGCCTTGTGAGAGGCGGGATCCATGGAGGCGCGCACCAGCTCCATGACCGGCTCATGAGAAATCGCCACCCGCACATCGTGCCGCGGGCCGGAGCGCCGGGGACCGGAACGGCGAATTGCGAGGGATGTGCGCCGGGGGCGTGCCACGTGGCCAGTGTCTGGAGTTGCCGGGCCCGCGTGACCCTACCGCCACGGAAGGGTGAGCCAAGGGCTCTGCGGGTCACTGGTCAGGAGGCGGTGCACCTCCAGTACGTCCTGGTACCAGGGGCCGAATTCCTCCTCGTCGAAGTGGAGGCACCGGCCCAGGATGAAGCCCGCGGAGAAGTCCTCCCACGAGGTATACGTGGCCTGGCTGAGCCGGCCGGCACGGATGATGGCGTGCTCGGCCTCGGCGGCTCCGCAGTACCGGGATTCCAGACCCCAGCGCGCCATGTTCGACGCCCGCCCGTAATACCAGGCATCGACGGACCGCACCTGCCTGCTCTCGCCGAGCAGACCGTCGGCGCGGAAGCGGGCCTCATAGCGGGTGATGCGGCCGATGAGCTGCTGGAGTCGGCCGATCTCCGCCTCGACTCCGGCATCGTCGTCGCCTCGTCCGCCTTCGGCCGCATTACGTCGCAGAACGCGTGCAGTGACCTCTCGCCAGTGGGTCACATCGACAGCCCCGCCGTACTGGCGCGCGATCGCACGGCGTACCTCGAGTACGAATTCCCAGACGGATCCGCTTTCTTGAAGGAGGGAAGCCAGCTGCTTCTGCCAGTCCTCGCGGCTGGTGATGCCCCACCAGTCCTTGAGGGACCTGCGCCCTGCCGGATAGCCGTAGCCGTGTGAGGCGAACGTGTTCCAGGGCAGGTCGTTCCGCACGGTCAACAGGGCACCGCAGGCGAGCCCGTGAGCAAGCGAACCCTGCAATGGTGCACCGACCCGCAGCGTGTGCAATACGGCGGACTGCTCGGCGGGCGCTTTCTGCGCGTGCTCGGCCCATGCCGCACGGTGGGCGGGGGCGGCAGGCAGAAATGCCTCGCACGGGGTACCCGGGTTGATGGCCAGCCAGGCGTTCGGCCGAGGCCAGTAATCGGCTATCGAGGAGAGACTGGTGCTGTAGAAGACCGGATCTTCCACTGGGGCTGGAAGCGCGCCGTAGGTGAAGTACGCGTAACACTCATTGCCCGTGCGGGGCTCCCAGTAAGGGCTGGCGAGAATCGACCCGGGATTGCCGTCGGCGACGCTACGGGACATCGCGTGGTAGAGATCCACGCGGGCGAGAACGCCGAAGTACGCTGCCCAGTCCCCCCGCGTCTTTGCCTCGTACAGCTCCCGCTCGACGTCGGTCGGTGCCTGCCACGGCGGCGTCGGTGGCATTGGAGGCATCGGCGGAACAGCTTGTGCCGCTGCGTCGTCCCCGGCTTGCTTCGGTATCCCCATAGGGGGGAACTGTACGACGGGGCTCCCGCCCCGGCAGCGTGTGGGCCCTCCCTGGTACAGGCCCCTGATCAGCCCTCGAGGCAGGTGCCCACGCAGGTGTTGAAGCAGGTGTCGCCACAGGTCACGCAGGTACCGCCTTGGCAGGTGATGGCTTCCGTGTCGTAGTTCTTGAGCGAGCCGCTTGCGCCGGGGCTGCTGATTTGGCGGACATCCAGATCGAAGACGTCTTCTTGCGGGTCGGCCACTGATTGGTTGATGGACATTGCCTGTCTCCCTCTTCCTGGAGGACGGCCGGACGGTTGCCTATTCGGTATTCCGTCCTTTCCGGCATGGTGCGCCCGAATGTTTGACCTAGGAAGAGGGGGATCGGAACTCCACTCGCATGGGCTAAAAGTGCGAGAAACGCAGCGCGCGGTGCCCGGCCCCGGACCGAATGATCCGGGGCGGGGCCCGACCGGATTCGCCTGCCGATCAGTTCAGTTGAGCGCGGTGGCGAACATGCCGGGCTCGTACGAACCTTGCCGCTGGCGCACGGTCAGGGCGAGCCGGTTGGCGGCATTGATCAGGGCGACCAAGGAGATCAGCGCGGCGATCTGGTCGTCGTCGTGGTGCTTGTGCACCTGGGCCCAGGTCTCGTCGGACACGCCCTGCTTCGCGTCGGCGAGCCGGGTGCCCTCATCGGCGAGGGCCAGCGCGGCCTGCTCGGCCTCGGTGAACACGGTGGACTCGCGCCAGACGGCGACCACGTCAGGTCAGGCTGCTCGGCGACGTCGCCGGGCGGCAACGACAGCGCCGGCGATTACCAGGACGACCACGGTGCCGATGCTCGCGGCGAGCACGTTGCGCTTCGTCAGGAGGCCGTCCTTTTCGTCTGTCGGCTTGGAGGCTTGCGCCGCCCCGGCGGCATGTGGCGCCGCCGCTGTGCTCGGCGTCGACGCGAAGTCCGAAGGCCCGGGGAGCGGGCTTACGTCGGCCGGGCCGGGATCGCCGGGATTCTGGAGCGCGATGCGGGGGCGGACGACGCCGTAGCCGATGGAGTCGCTGCGCTTCTCGCCGTTCTTGGGCCCGCCTGCGGTGTTGATGAGGACGCGGAGCACTTGGTTGGCGGTCCAGTCGGGGTGGGCGGACCAGAGGAGGGCGGCGGAGGCGGAGGCGAGGGCGGTGGCGTCGCTGGTGCCGTGGCTTCTGCAAACGCCGGTGCCGCCCTTGCAGGTTGTGACCATGCTGTCGCCGGGCGCTGCAAGGTCCACCTGCGGTCCACTTTGGGACTCTGCTGTTGCCTTGATGTCCTGGCCGATGGCGGCTACGCCCACGGCCCCCGGGGCTGCTGCCGGATATTCGACCTCGTTTCCCTTGTTGCCGGAATTTCCTACGCCAGCGAAGACCAGTTTTCCTTTGGAGACGGCGTACTCCACCGCCTTCGTCTCTTCGGGATTCTCCGCCGGGCTCGCCATGGAAATGTTGATGATCTTTGCGTCGGAGTCAGCGGCATATCGAATCGCTGAGGTCATGGAGGCGCCTGGCAGCACCCTTGTTGCAGGGGCCTGGCTGTTGACAACACGCAGGGGGAGCACCTTGGACCCGGGTGCGAGGCCAGATGCCCCAGTTCCTCCGTTGCTCTTTCCCGTCCCCACGATGAGGACTGCCATTGCTGTCCCATGGCCGTCGTAGTCCGAGTGCGGCCCTCCCTCAATGCCCGAGAAGTCTTTGCCAGGTAGCACCTGCCCCTGCAGGTCCGCCAACTCCGCATCCACCCCACTGTCGATGACAGCCACGGTTACCCCGGAGCCGGTGCTCACCTGCCACAGCTCCTCGGCATGCATCGCATCCAGGTGCCACTGCCGGGAGCGGACCGTATCCGCCTGGGCCGGCTCAGTACAGACGATGAGCGCGACCAGCGCAGCTGCACCGCATGCCACGGTCTTCCAACTGCGGGCACCCACGGCCCAGCCTTGACGCATCTCTTCCTCTTGTCTCTGCCTGAGATCAGTCGATGACGGGAGGAGTGACGTGGCGATTCCCCTGAGACCAGGTCTCTTCGTCCTCCGTCAGGTAGTCAGGGCGCTGGCCTTGCCGCGAGGTATTGCGACCGTGGCCGACGTTGTTACCTGCTGAGTTCCTTACCAGACCTGCACCCCCTTGCGTAAACGGTCGATCTCCTTGTGCCCCGGGTCGTCGCTGTCCACGACCTCCGACAATCCCACCAGGTTCGGACACCAGGCGGCGGCTGCCTGAGCTGCTTCCCCCAGCGCGACCGGCATAGGACCCCGGGGCGGCAGCATGCGGAGTGCCGTAGCCCGCCGACGCGCGTGCTTGGCCAGGCTCCGTTCCGATGACCGTCCCACGTGGGACTTGAGGCGATGGCTGTCCCGACGTGCGGGGCATCGGGCGACCGCCAATGACACCGTCTTTGGGCACTTCGGACGGGGCTGGAACGAGTCCCCCGCTGACGCCCCGCCCCGGGATACCGGGGACAGCCCCTTGTCGCGGTGCGCCTATGCCAGGCATACGGTCGACCGGCCCTATGACCATGGGCGCCACTGGGGGGATAGCGAGAAGCGGAGACAGCGGAGCGCTGCCCGGCCCGCTGCCAGGCTGCGTCGGTACTGCCGGCCCGCTAGGAGGAAGGGACGCGACCTGGGACGGTGCAAGGCCACCATCGACTGCCATGGACGCAGGATGCATGTTGGACACGGGACTTGCACTGGGGTGGACTACTGGAATCGAGCCACTGCCTGCGCCTGCAGCGGAGACAGACCGGTCCATGACGGGCTGGTAGGCCACGCTTTGAGAGCTTTCACCTTGTGCCGCGACGCGTGTCCGGGCAGGTTCGTAGACCGTAGCGCCAGCCTGAGCGCCGCCGCCTCCGGGAGCGGGGTCGTACTCGGTGCCGTGAATAGCGATATTTGGCAGCACGTCCGCCGGCATCGGCGGAAACGTAGGCTGCTGCGCCTGCTGAATGTTGTGGGCCGACCACGAGTAGGACTCGGCCAATTGCCTCATGAGCCGCGCCGCCTCAGCCCGGTCGGCGTCGAGCTGCTTCTGTGCCGCGTATGCCTGCTGCTGCGTGGGCCCCTGCTGCTGCAGCCCGCCACCGCTCTGGTCCCCCTGCAGCGCCGGGGCGACTGCCCCCACCTGGCCCGGGTGGTTGCTCAGGTAGGAATCCAGCGTGGCGCGGGAAGAGTCGGAATAGGCGGGCATGGCGGAATGCACATGGTTCAGCGTCTCGGCGGCGTGCCCCATCCACGTACCGGCCTGCTCGCTGAACTGCCCGAGGCGCAGAGCGGCGTTCACCATGTTCGCGCCCCAGGTGCGGAAGGCCTCGCCGCCCTCGCTGTCCCAGTGGACGTTCGCCATGTGCTCCTTGAGCGCTTCCGCGGCCTTGGTGATCGCCCCGGCTGCCGTTGTGAGCTTGTTGCCCAGAGCTGCGGCCGTGGCGGGGTCCGCGTGCTCGACCATGGCACGCAATTCCTGGTGGGACTTCGAGTCGAAGTCCGAGACGGTGAACAGGCCGCTGACCGGCTGGTTGATGAGCGGCGTGACGGGGCCGACCGGGCCCGGGGGAGTGGCCATCAGATCGTCCCTTCATTGCTGCCGTTACCGTCGCCGCTCTGCCCGTGCTGCCGAGCAGCGGTGGGCACCGCATGCGGATCGAGCGCCGGGTTGTACAGCTCCTGCGTGCGGCGTTGGATCGCCAGCATCCGCTCCTTCAAGTCGGTGTCGACGTTCTCGTAGCCGATACGCGCACCCTGCACGGCCGTCCCCAACGCCTCGATCTGGTCGGCCAGGAGCTGCGAGAGCGTCTCCAGCTTGGAGTGGACCGCGTTGTACGCGCCGTATATGGAGTGCGCTTCGGTGAAGTTCACGCCCAGGAGGCCGGCGGTGAGGCGGGCCTCGGCGACACGTGATGGAGCCCCAGCCGAGTCCCCCAGAGTGGTCAGGATCTCGTCGACCTTGCCTTTGAAGTCTTTGAGCGACTCCAGCTCCGCATCCAGTTTCCCGGCCGCACCCGCGCCCACGTCTCTCCCGCCCCTCGCGTCAGTCGGGTCCGTCTCTTCAACCCGCCGCACAAGGCTACTGACTGGCAGTGACACGTACATGCACGCGGCGCACGGGCTTCGCGTAGCTATTCAGGTATGAACCAGGGCATCTCGGGGCAGGTGCTCCGGCTGGGAAGGCCGATCAAGTAGGCAATGATGGCGGATACCTGCCGGTAAAGCTTGGATGGCCTTACCCGAGTGGCAGGCAAACGCAGTCTAGGCATCCCGGTACTGGATCAGGGACGGGCAGACGAGCGGGCCGTGTTCCTCGGGCCATCCAGGCCGCCACCGGTTGAGCCAGTCGGTGAAGTCCTCTCACAGGAACTGCGGATCTACGGGCTTCAAGCGAACCTGGGGTCGCTCATCGGCCCACCAGACTTCGAACTCCGACCCGGTGCCTTCCGTCGGCCACCGAGCAGCGTCTCTTGGAAGCAACAACACGTCGACGAAGCCGCCAACGACGAGCCCGATGTCCACGAAGGCGCGGATGGCGCCCAGTGTTGGTATCCGGGTCACCCGTCCGGAGAAGCGTTGCCCGAAATGGAGGCGTCGACGTATCTCCTCCCACTCCTGCGTGCTTACCACCAGTCATCCTCCCAGAGAGGGGCCCTTACGGGACAGCCTCGCCGCAGCGCGCATGCAGACGTCTGACTGCGCCCGTACCGACTTGGTCGGCCCTCGTCCCGCAAGCCTCACCTCAAGCAGTGCTGGGCAATCCCTCCGCCCGCGTCCTACGCTGACGGTCTACGCGCCACCTAGCAGGGAGCAGCATGAGCAGCGACCACGTAGGCATGCGGATTCGCGAGATGCGGAAGGTGCGGCAGCTGACCGTGCGGCAGCTGGCTGGCCGGGTGAACGTCTCTGTCAGCGCCATGCAGAAGTACGAGGCCGGCGACCGGGTCCCTGCGCCGGGAATGCTTGCGCAGATCGCCCGAGCCCTGAAGGTGGGACCTGACCGGCTGACGGGCCAGCCGTACGTCAACGGGGCCGAGTCCGAGGAGCAGGTCCAGGCGGTTGTCCCCGAACTACGCCGAGTGCTGTTGACCTACGACAACCCGGACGACCTTCTGATGGAACCGCGTCCGCTCCCGGTGCTCGTTGCGGAGATGGAACGTGTCGCTGAGATGCGGCAGAACGGCCAGTATGTTCCTATGGGCCCGCTGCTGCCGGGGCTGCTGTCGGAGCTGACGCATGTTGCGCTCTCATCCACTGGACGGGAGCAGGAGCGCGCGTTCTGGTGGCTGGCGAAGGGGTACCGGGCGACCAACAGCCTGGCACACAAACTCGGGTACCACGATCTCTCGCTGACGGCGATCGAGCGCGTTCGGTGGGCGGCCAGCCAGTGCGGTGATCCCCTGATGCAGTTCACTGCGGCGTATCTCAAGGCTGGCGCCATGGTCAGGATGGGTACGTTTGCGTCTGCTCGTCGTGTTCTGGAAGGTCTGGAGCGGGAGGTTGAGCAGATTGCATCCGAAGGATCACTGACAGACGCCCAGTTGGCTATTCAAGGTGCCGTTCTGCTGAAGCTCGCAATCCTGGAGGCCCGGGACGGGCAGGCGGGTCGGGCGCAGCAACGGTTGGCTGAGGCCCGCGCGTGCGCCGGCTATCTGCGCACCGACACCGCGCACTACGAGATGTCGTTCGGGCCGACGAATGTGCGCATCCACCACATCGCGGCATTGATCGACTCTGGCGATGCGGAGCAGGCTCTGGCGCGACTCCGGGAGTGGGGTGCGGAGCAAGACTGCGCCGAGTGGGAGCTGCCCACCGGGATCGCGGCTGAGCGGGCGAGCCATCACCACATCGACGTTGCGGCAGCCCGGCTGGCGACGGGGGACAGGGCGGGGGCCCACCGGGATTTGGTCACCGCGCGGAAGCTGTCGCCGAATCACGTCCGGTTCCACCCGACCGTACGAAGCACTGCGGCCACTTTGGTCCGGCTGGATCGGTCACAGGATGACTCGATCGCCGGATTCGCCCGCTGGGCGGGTGTCTGACAACTGTCAAGCGGAACGCTGGCGGTTCATCCCCACAGTTTGTGAGTGCACAGATCCCATTGCGCGGCACGATCCCCTCACTGACAGCGACGAGGGGATCGAGCTGTGTCCATCACCAAAACCGAGATCTGGCAGTGGCTTGCCACTGCGGACCCCGACCTTGAACACGCCGAACGCTGGCTCACCAATGCGGGCGTCGCACTGCTGCCTGTCGGCCGGGCGTGGGATGCCGTACGCGTTCAATCCGTCATCGGAGAGGCGGTTCTGCGGGCTGGGATCGATGGGCCCGCCATTCGTGACGGGCAGGACGTGTTCTTCCTTGTCGAGTCCGGTACTGCCCTGCTCTGGGAGACGCCCGGTGGCGAAGGCATCGGGAGTGCCTGCTACGTCGCCGTGCCCGCCCCTGACCGCCTCAAGGGTCCGGGGGTGCACTGGGCCCAGGCGCCGGACGGCAGCGGTCTCCTGGTCGACATTGATCTGCTCGCTGCGCGGGTTCAGACCTGGTTCGAGTCCAGCCCATGACGCGCGCCATCGCCGAGACCCCGCAGTGGCTCCTCGCGCTGGATCTCAGCGCCGACATGCCGAGCGAGGCGCTGTACGAAGCGCAGTGCACGGTTTGCCGCCAGACGTCCAAGAGGCGTGAGGGCGAACCGCTGGCCTGCGAGCTGTGGGCCCTGAGGCACACCCGCGAAAACCCTTCCCACCGTGAGTTCGTCTCGGCGGCAACGACGTTCTGGCGCGTGGAACCGGCTCCCGGCAACCCGCGCTATGAGGAGACCCAGCCATGACCTACGCACCCACCCACTACCCCACCCTCGACAGCGAGGCAGGCCGCTGGCTGACCTCCCGGGAGGTCCATCCTCGCCTGGTCCACGAGGAATGGGCTGCGGGCCGGACACCCACTATCCGGGTCGGATACCACTTCGATGTGATCCGCTTGAAGTTCTCCCGCGTGCTGAACAGCATCACGGGCATCCGCGATGACCCAGCCATCCAGGAAGCCCTCCGGCAGGCCGGTGTGAAGGCCGGGGTAGTGGTGTCCCGGCGGGGAGATTGGTACAGCATTCTCGTTCAGCAGGGCACAGCCGCCAGCTGGGGCACGGTCCACGACACCACTGCCGTGGGACCGGACGACCACTTCTCGTACCTCGCCGCCCCAAATCCTGAACGCATGTCCCCACCCGGCGCCTACTGGCTGCTGCCAGCCCCCTCCGACGAGAGCCAGCTTGCCAGCGCCCGGGAACTCCGCGCATTTCTGGGCCTGTCACCCGACGGGCAGGACGACAGCGAGCCGCAGGGCCATTCGCTGTGGGCGACGCGTAATCAGTAAGCACGTCTTTGCCTTGAGGTTGGCTGATCCAGGTCCGTAAAGGGCGGTTACAACTGCGGCGGCGTGACATCGTGCCCGCGCTCCGCCGCGTGGCGTCGTCTTCATCTGATCCCGCCCGCCCTGGTCAGGTTCCGGCCGGGGCGGCTGACAGCAGCCGCTTTGGGTGCCCGTGTGGCTCGGCTCGGCACCAAAGAGATTCTGGCGGCCGAATTCGCGAAGCTATGTAGGGCGAATCTGGGTATATCGGACAGGTGTCGTGGGTTGTGGTGGTCGATCATGCGGCATGAGCGCCGACCTCGCGCCCGACAAGGAGTCAGTTGAGCCGGGCAGCCCCTCCCGGTCAATGCGCTGAGCGTGGGCCCGCGTGCTCCTCAATGCGAGGGAGTTCATCGAGGTGCTCGCGCGCCCACGCGCAGGCCACGTTCATCGGGCCGAGCAACGAACGTCCCAGTTCGGTGAGGGTGTACTCAACTCGCGGCGGGTTCTCCTCGTACGTGGTTCGGGTAAGCCAACCGTCGCGCTCCATCGCGCGCAGCGTCTCGGTCAGGACCTTCGGGGCGACGCCCTTGAGCGGCACTTTCAGCTCGGTGAACCGGCGCGGGCCGTCCTCAAGACAGCGCAGGATCATGCCGCTCCACTTGTTGCCGACCCGGATAGGCATGTGGTGGCTGCAGTGCGGGTCGAACATGTCGGCGTTCAAGGGCGCGGTCATACGTCGACGATAGAGCCGGTTCCGTTGAAGTAACCGGGTACCTCCGACCTACCGTGCCCGTACACAAGGCCCGAACAAGCAATTCCGGGAGGAACCATGAGCAAGATCGTGATCTTCGGGGCAGGCGGACGCGTCGGGCGTGCGGCAGTGGCCGAAGCCGTGCGGCGCGGGTACACGGTGACGGCGGTGGTGCGAGACCCCGGCGAGTACCCAGACCTTGGCTCTTCGGATGCGGTAACGGTGGTGCGTGGTGATGCGACGGACGCCGAGTCGGTGGCGGCGGCTGCGGCGGGACACGATGCGGCGATCAACGCTTCGGTGCGGCTGGACCTGCCCGCCGAGGAGTACTTCACGGCGGCCGCACGGGCACTGGTGGAGGGGCTCGTGCGGGCGGGGGTGGGGCGCCTCCTGGTGCTGGGCATCGCGACGACGCTGGAAGTCTCACCGGGTGTGCGGGTGATGGATGATCCGGACTTCCCCGAGGCGTACCGGCTTTTTTCCCAGGGGCACGCCGCCGAGTTCGAGCTGCTGCGGGCTGATGCGACGGAACTTGACTGGCTGATGGTGGTCCCCCCGATGGACCTGAACGAGCAGGCCGAGGTCACCGGGCGCTACGTGAGCACGGTCGGTGCGGTGGTGGGACAGGGGCGGATATCGCATGCGGATCTGGCAGTGGCTCTGCTGGACGAGATCGAGACGCCGCGGCGTCGCGGGGTGCAATGGGCGGTTTCGCACTGAGCCTGTGACCGGAAGGGCCTGGGCGGGTGGGCGCTCAGGCCACTGCCCTACATGAGGGCGGAGACAAACGCCGTCCAAGCACTCCTTGAGAAGGTCAGAGAACCGGGGACCCGAGCACAGCGGACAGGGTGGCGGCCCGGAACATCTGGTGGGCCATGGCCGAAAACCGAAGTGCCTGCGGGTCACGAAGGTCCTGAGCCGAGGACGAAGTGTCGGCTGTGATCTCTCAACGACGCTCCGCACTCAGGGCAAGTGGTAGACGATTGCGTCGGCTTTGTGTGCCTCGACGACGGGCAGAATGGCAGCCTCCACGTCGGCCCACTCGAGCCCACCCAGCCCGGCAGCAATTCGTGGCATGGCGATACGCCGAACGCCGTGTTGGTCGGCGTGTGTGAGCATGGCGTCCACTGCTGACAGGACGGCCGACATCTCTGCGCGGCTGCGCCAGTGGGTCTGTGTCCCCAGATTGTAGATCCAGAGGCCTTCTGCTTGCCAGGGGAAGATCTTTCCGGGGCGCAAGTCCCCTGTTTGGCAGCGGGACTTGTACTCGGCATACATGCCTGGCCAGCGACGTTTGAACTCGACGGCTATGCCGCGCCCCATGGCGCCAGCGCAATTGCAGCCATGCGCCAGGGCATCGACGTCATCGGCAGTGAACAGATCCCCTTGTCGTGACACGGTGGCCATTGCAGTTCCTCTCGATGCAGGGCTCGACGTTTTTCTCCGGGTAGGGCAGGGTGCGTCAGCTGATCTATTCCAAAAGGTCATCTACGTAATCACCCAAGCCCGTTGGAAACGTTTCGCGATCTATGCCATGCAGGTGTGCCGTGTTTTCCGAATCTGTGAACCCGCCCGAACCAAGTTCCAGTAGGGCATGCAGTTGCGCTTCCAAAGCGGATGGGTCTTTCTCGCAAGCTGCAGAGATGGCCAGAAGGTTTGCAAGCATCCGACCATCGGCCTGCGAGTAGCTGGACACCCAGTCCGCTGTTTGGTCGGCACCAAGTTCACGCTGTCGTGCATCCGTGGCGGCGATACGTCGAACGATTTCATATAGCTGGGAAGGAGTCTGACCTCGTTTACCCTCGTGTTTCATCCTGCTTGAAACTCTGCTCCGGGTGCCACGCGGAAGTTGATCATCTTTCCCACGCTCATCGAGATCTCCAGCAGCTGCGCGTGGGGTACTGCCGGGGCCTCGAAGTGGGTTTTGCTTGTTTCCCGAGGCCGGTCCGCCGCCGACAGGACGGCGATATGCAACGTCTGGCAATCGATGGTCGGCATCGCGGCGCCTTTGGTGAGTTCGGTCAGACAAGGGAGTAAATCAGCCTGCGCGTCGGTGGCTGACCGTTTGCCGCCCAGTCTCAGTTAGCGGGACGCAGTGATTTCCCAGCCGAAGTGTGGAGCTATGTCCTGGAGAACGCCCTCAAGTTGGGCTGCAAGACTTCTGGTCGATTCACGAATGGTTGCCACGTTACTTGAGTCGGTCTCGGGTGACTCGGTCAGCGTTTGCAGTGCATCACGCTGAATGTGCAAGGTCGAGGCGTGGAGTGGCCCCGGTTCGGGAAGTGGGTCTCCTGCCCTGCGGATCGCAGGGGTGCTTCCCGTGACAGTCCAATCGAACTCGGACAAGAATGTCTCAACCGTTTGGCCGGCGAGTTTCGCTTTGCTTGTCGACGGGTTCAGATATGCGGCAAAAGTGTTCGCTGCGAGCGCCAATGCTTGCCCGGCATAGAATTCCTGATGGTCGGTGTCATCCGCATTCAGTTCCGGAGAGTCTTCTAGTGACTCGAGCGCTTCGACGCACTCATCCTCCACAGGCAGTCCAGAAGCTGCCTGCCAGCACAGCTCCAAGAGGTCGTCATACCATTCCTGGGACTCGGGATCCCCCAGCAGGCGATAGAGAGGGGCCAACTGTTCGGCGCCCAGGGCACAGAAGGCAACGATGGAGGAACTTGGTGAACCTTCCAACCTGCCCGCGACGTCGATGTACTGACTCACGAATTCATTACTCCTTAGACCAGAAGAGCGTAAAGGGTGAATTCTGGGGTGCGTGCCCTCGGATCCCCTCGCCGCCTATGTGGACGCCAGGGGTGTCGATGAGCTTCATGCAAGTCTCCCAGCAGAAGTTTCGTGATGCTGCCCCATAAACAGCGTATTCATCGGGCCCGAGATTCTTGAGAATGCCTTCCTCTGCGTGCCCGGCCGCCTGGATGAATTCCTCGCCTGGCTGAAGCTTCCAAGCTCCCGGCATGGGACCCCCGCCGTTGATTCCGATCCTTTTTACGAATTCCTTGGTCTCGGAGTTGAATACGCCGATTACTGCAGTTGTCCCTTTCTCTTGCGCCATCCAGAAGTCGTCTCTGATTGATTGTAGGTCTTCTGCCCGATCGAGTGCTCGGTGGGCGTCTTCCTCCGTTCCCGCACTCGGTTCGCAGTGCATGAGGCCGAGCGGATCGACCCAAGTGTGCGGGTTGAGTACGTACGCAGCCGGATTCGGAGCTGGAACGAGCCCCAACGGATCCGCCGACGTATACCGCCCCGTCTCCGGATCGTAATGCCGGTGGAAGTTGTAGTGCAGCCCCGTCTCCGGGTCGAAGTACTGCCCCGGAAACCGCAGAGGCGTGTACGTCGAGCTGTCCTTCGACCACGCCGTCGTGCCCCACAGCGTCGACCGTGTGCGCCAAGCCGTCGTCCCCGCCTCGTCGATCAACTCACTCGGCGTGCCGACCAAGTCCGTGATGATGGCGAAGAAGCGGCGGTCTATCTCGCGCTGCGGCGCGTCCGCCGTCGATATGCGCTCCGTCTGGGCGACCGGGCGCAGGCCGTTGTGGTCCCAGGTCAGCGTGACCGGGTTCGGGAGGTTCGTCGACGTCGTCGTCTGTTCTGCCAGCGTCGGGCCGTCCCAGGCGAAGGTCACCTCCTCCGCGACCTCGCCCGTCTCGCTTGCCAGGCGCTGTTTCGCCGTGCGGCGGCCCAACGGGTCGTACAGGTAGCGCCACTTCGTGCCGTCCGGAGTGACCACCGACCGCAGGCGGTCCTCCGCGTCCCACTCGTAGCGCCATGTGTCCGGCTTCCGCGAAAGGCGGGTTTTCTGGCGGAGGACTACACGGCCCTGCTCGTCGTGCTCGTAGCGGACCTTTCCGGCCCTCGATATTCGGGTGCCCGTGTACTCGCGGACTCCCTGCGCCTCCTTGCCCGGGTGGCCCTCGGGCCAGTGCGCCTCCGTCTGGTTGCCCGCCTCGTCGTAGGCGTACCGTTCCGTCCAGCCGGCCGCGTGTACTGCCGTCACCCGGCCCGCCGCGTCCAGGTCGAAGGTGCGGGTGCCCGTCGACACGTCCGCGATGCCCGTCAGGTGGCCGTCCCTGCGGTACGTGTACGCGCGGTGCTGGAACGCCGACTCGTCCGGGCCGCCCGTCAGGGTCTGCGAGACCAGGCGGCCCACCGCGTCCCAGCCGTGGGACAGGGTCAGGCCCTCGCCGAAGTGGCGGGCGGTCTCCCGGCCCGCCGCATCGTGCTCCATCGAGAAGGTCTGGCCCGAGGCCGTCAATCCCGTCCGGCGGCCCGCCTCGTCGTACGACCACGTCGTTATCGCCCCGGCCGGCGTCACCCGGCGCGTCCGGCGGCCCAGACGGTCATAGCCCAACGTCAGCGTGCGGCCGTTCGTCGTTTCCGACTTCGTTCGGCCCAGGCGGTCCCGGGTGTAGACCAGGGTCGCGTCAGGGCCCGCCGCCTCCAGCAGGCGGCCCGCCGCGTCGTGCGCGTACGTCGTGATCGCGCCCTCGGCGTTCTTCGAGATCACACGGCCCAGGGCGTCGTGCTCGTACGTGATCGTCTGGCCCAGGGCGTTCGTGCGGGACACCACCTGCCCCGCCGCGTCGTGCTCGTACCTCAGCGTCCTGCCGTCGAAGTCCGTCTCCGACAGCAGGCGGCCCGCCGGGTCGTACTCGTACGACCACGTCAGACCCTGGGGGTTGGTCACTTGCCGCAGCTGCAGACGCGTGTCGTGCTCGAACTCGTGCCGCACGCCGTCCGGGCCCGTCTGCGCCGTCAGCAGGTCGAAGTGCGTGTACTCGTACCTCGTCACCCCGCCCATCGGGTCGGTGCGCGTGACGCAGTTCCCCTCCCCGTCGTACGTCCACTTCTCTTCCGCGCCGTCCGGGGCGATACGGCGCGCCAGTTTGCCCTCGATCGTCCAGGACATGCGGGTCGTCGAGCCCAAGGGGTCGATCACCGCCGTGATGCGGCCGAAGGGGTCCCGTCTGTACGTCGTCACCCCGCCCAGCGGGTCCGTGATCTCCACCGGCAGGCCCGCCGCGTCGCACCGCACCCGCGTGATGGCGCCCAGCGCGTCCGTCACCCTCGCCGGGTGGCCGTACTCGTCGTAGGCGTACGCCGTCACGCCACCCGCCGGGTCGGTCACCGACGTCAGGTTGCCCGTCGCGTCGTACGCCTGGTGCCAGACCGCCCCGTCCGGGCCCTTGACCGTCTCCGTCAGGCCCAGGGCGTTGTACGTCGCCGTGCTCTCGCGGCCGTCGGGGCGGACGACCCCCACCAGCCGGCCGTCCTCGTCGTAGCGCAGCTCCGTCGTGCGGCCCAGCGCGTCCGTCCGCGAGAGCAGGCGGTCGTGGCGGTCCCACTGCGAGACCGTCGTCCCGCCCGTCGGGCCGGTCTCCGCTACGACCTGCGAACGGCCGTTGAAGGTGTACCGACTCACGTGGCCCAGCGCGTCCGTCATCATCGTGACGCGCAGGCCCGTGTCCGGGTCCGGCTCCCCGTACGTAAACGAACACCGCATGTGCCCTTCGGTGCCCGTCTGGAACACACAGCGGTCCGCGTCGTCGTACTCGTAGCGGTAGCTGCGGTCGTTCCGGTCCGTCCAGCCGACCACCCGACCCCGCTCGTCGTACGTGAAACGGAGCGGATCCCCCGAGGAGTTGACGACCTCCGTCAGATTGCCGTCCGTGTAGCCGTAGCGGATCAGCTCCGCGTCCGTGCCGCCCGGGCCGCCGGCTACGAGGTGCAGGGCGGTGATCCTGCCGTCTTTGGCAGCGATGCGGATGCGGTAGCCCGCGCTGTGGGCGATCGACGTTGGGGTGCCGTCGGAGTCGTATGCGTACGTAATCCAGTGGCCGTTCCGGTCTGTCAACTGCTCCAGCAGGGCCAGACCGTCGTCCCCGTCGGCGACCGGCGCGAAGTGCCAGGTGCGGCCGCCCCGCGGGTCACGGATGACGTAGCCGTCCCCTTCCTCGGCGCACTCCAGGGGCCAGCGCGGGCCGTGCGCCGGGAGCGTCGGGACGCCCGGCGCCGGGTGCGGGTACGACAGCAGCCTGCCGTCCTCGCAGACGAACAGCACGCCCTCCGCGTCGATCTCCAGGCGCTGATCCGCCGTGCTCGCCCAGGACGGGCCCAGCCAGCGGCCCGCCCGGTAGTTGGACTGCACCCTGCGGGTGAAGACCAGCGGCAGGGAGCCGGGCAGCGCCGCGTCCGTCTGGGACAGGAACATGTGGCCCGTGGCCAGGTCCACCGGGTCGCCGTTCGCGCAGCGTTCCTCATCCCGGCGCCCCGCGCTGTTCGGGTTCTCGTCGTGCGTCTTGCGGGCCGCCCCCGCCTCGCGCTCGGCAGCCTCCTTCCCCGCTTTCCGGAGGCCCTGCTCGGCGACCTCCTCCGCGCCCTTTCTCGCGCCGTTCATGGCCAGCCGCCGGCCCGCCGCGCCGGGGATGCTCGAGCCGCCGCTCGCTATCGCGGTCAGTGCGTCGAAGCCGAGCTTTCCGGCCGCCTCGCTGTTGTCCTTCCCCCAGCCGTCGCCCAGCAGCACCTTCGGAATCTGGTCCGGGTGATTGGCGAGCGTCAGCATTCCCGCGCCGAGGTTGTTGACGTGCTCCAGGTACGCGGCCGGGTGGGTGATGTTGTACGGGTCGAGGGGGTTCACGGTGCGGAGGAATTTGACCGCGCCCATGGCGGATTTGGTGGCACCGCCCGCGACGTGCGTCACCTCGATGGCCCCGGCCGTCTTCAGGTCGTCGAGGTCCATCGACATGCGGTCCGAGAACGCCGGCTTCTTCGGGGCATTCTTCAGCGCGCCCTTGATGGCCGTCGCCGCGTGCTCTGCCGCCGTATTGCGCTGTTTACGGGCGTTGGCCAGGGTCTCCTTCGCTTCCTGGATCTTGTCCTGGCCCGCGTTGGGGCATTCGCCGGGCGGGGTCGGGCGGGCGCCCGGGTCCTCGCCCTTCTTCGCCTTCGCGTTGTACGTCTTCGCCGCCTCGTTGTAGGCGTCGACCTTTGCGTTGTACGCGTCTATGGCCTTCTTCTGGGCCTCTTTGCCGGCCTTGTAGGCCGCTATTGCCTCCTTGGCCTTCCCCTGCGCCCAGGTCACTGTCTCCGCGTACGCCTCCAGGGCCTTGGCCGCGTCGCCGCACGCCTCCGCCGCCTGGGTCCACTGCTTCGGGTGCATCGCGAAATTCTCGCGGAAGGCGTTCGCGCCCTCGCCCTTCCAGTGGTCCGAGTCCAGCGCCGCCATGCCGCTGCCCACACGGCTGAAGGCACCGGAGAAGTCCTTCAGGTGGGAGGCCGAGGCGCGGATCTTCGACGGGTGGCCGTGGATCAGCTCGTCGGCCTGCTCGGTCTGGCCCAGCTGCTTCTCATTGACGTGCGCGCCCATTTCGGAAGCGAATTCGTCACCGAAGTCGTCCACGGCATTGGCCGCATCGTGCAGGCCGACGTAGTCCAGGCCCTTGCCCAGCTCGTGGGCTGTCCAGTTGACGCCCTCGCCGACCTTCTTCTTGCCCTCGTCCCAGAGGTGTTCGCCTTCGTCGCCGACCTTGTCGACGCCCTTCTTGAAGGTGCGCTTCGCATCCCCGAGGAAACTCATCAGTGCTCGGCCCCGCCCTGTCTTTCCTCATGCGCCTGCGCGGCCTTCAGGGCGTCGCCCCCGGGGCTGTGCGTCGTCTTCCAGTCCTGCCACGCCGCACTGTCGGTCTGCTTCGCGCGGTCCCAGGACTGCTGGAAGGAATCGCCGCTGTAGTCGATGTGCGCGAAGTTGCCATGGTCCGCGATCTCGTCCATGGACATGTTCTCGACCTGCTTGTCCGACAGCGTGGGATCGGCGCCGAAGCCCGCGGCCACCACCTTGAACGTCCCCTTGACGTACTTGTCCTGCTCGTAATACATGCCTGCCGAAAGGCCCACCCGGCGCGCGAATTCATTCCCGTCGTGGATCAGGGAGCGGACTCCCCATTCCCAGCGCTCGCAGAAGGTCTTGAAGTCGTTCGTCAGGCCGTCGTGCCCGGTGTCCATTCCGGTCAGTTCCATGCCGTCGAAGCCGCGGCCGGTGTTCGAGGCGCCCACCATGCCCATCCCGAGGTCCTTCAGCTCGCCGATGGCGTCGGTGAGTCCCTTCGCTATCCCGTTCAGCGCCTCCTGGCTCGCGTCCAGGTCGCTCACTTCGCCTCCGCCTCACCCTCGATGCCCTCGGTGTCCACCGCCGCCGCATCCGGCACGATTCCCGTCACCGGAGGCAGGAAGAACGGGGTGGCGCTGCCCACGTCCAGCGCCACCCCTGCCGGCTCGCCGACGCCCGGCACCACGACGTCCAGCAGGCGCGCGCCCAGCACCGATACGAAGTCCCAGTCCGCCTGCTCATCACTGCGAGCTATTGCAAAACGGGCCAAAGCCGATTCGTCTGTGAATGCGTGGATCCACCACACCCCGCCGTACGTGCTCGTCCACAGGCCACCGCGCTCGTCGAGCGGCACCAGCACCGCCGTGCGCCGGAACTCCCCGATCGCCGCCTTCGGGTGCCCCTGCCCCTCGTGTATCGCGGCTATCTCTTCCTGCAACGCCGTCACAACCACTGCCCCGTCAATGCCTTCGTCTCCCCGGCCCCCGCCGCCGCCACCGTCCGGCAGCGTAACCAACGACATGGCCATAAATCGCACCAGATCAGGGTTCAACCACAACACACGTGCCATTAACGTGTGTTCGGTTGGGTCGTTCCATCGAGCCCGACGACACAGCGGGGGGAGCGAGATGACAGACATCGGCACCAAGCGCGCAGGCCACACGGACCACACGAGCCACACACACCGCCCCGACCCGAAAGCCGTCCGCGGCCTCGCCGAACAGGCCCGAGCCCTCGCCGACGGCAGCGTCACCTCCCGGGCCCTCGTCGAGGACGCCCTCCGGCGCATCGCCGAGACGCAGCCCACCCTCAACGCCTTCCGCCTCGTGCGCACCGAGGCCGCGCTGCGCGAGGCCGACGAGGCCGACCGGCGGCTCTCGGCCGGGGAGCGTGCCCCGCTGCTCGGGGTGCCCGTCGCCGTCAAGGACGACATGGACGTCGCCGGGGAGCCCACTGCCTTCGGCTGCCCCGGCACCTTCCCGCCCAGGACCGCCGACAGCGAGGCCGTGCGGCGGCTGCGGGCCGCGGGGGCCGTCATCGTCGGCAAGACCAACACGCCCGAGCTGGGGCAGTGGCCCGTCACGGACGGCCGCGCCTTCGGCGTGACCCGCAATCCGTGGAGCCCGGAGCACACCCCCGGCGGGTCCTCGGGCGGCTCGGCCGCCGCCGTGGCCGCCGGGCTCGTGCCCGCCGCGCTGGGGTCGGACGGGGCCGGGTCGATCCGCATCCCCGCCGCCTGGACGCACCTCGTCGGCATCAAGCCGCAGCGCGGGCGCATCTCGGCCTGGCCCGCGCGGGAGGCCTTCCACGGGCTGACCGTCGACGGCCCGCTTGCCCGTACGGTCGCGGACGCGGCCCTGCTGCTGCACGTGGCGAGCGGCTCCCACGCCCGCGACCGGCACCGGCCCGCCGCCGTGGACGTGCTCGGCGCGGCGGAGCGCGGGCCCGGGCGGCGGCTGCGCATCGCGCTGTCCTTCCGGCCCGCCTTCGCCGCCGTGCGGCACTGGCTCGACCCGGTGGTGCGGGAAGCGGTCGTGCGGACCGCCGAGACGCTGGAGCGGCTGGGCCACGAGGTCGTCGAGGAGGACCCGCGCTACGGGCTCGTCGGGCTCACCTTCCTGCCGCGCTCGATGGGCGGGGTCCGCGACCTGGCCGTGCGGGCGCCCGACCGCGCCGCGCTCGATCCGCGGACGCGCGCCAACGCGGGCGCCGGGCTGCTGTTCGGCGGCGGCCTGCTGCGGGCGGCGCGGGCCGCCGAGGCGCCGCTGCGGCGGCGGACCGGGGAGCTGTTCGGGCGGTTCGACGCAGTGCTCACCCCCACCACGGCCGTGCCGCCGCTGCGGGTCGGCGAGCTGTCCGGGCTCGGCAGCCGCGACACCAACTCCCGGATGACCGCGGCCTGTCCGTACGCCTGGCCCTGGAACGTCCTCGGCTGGCCCGCCGTCAGCGTGCCCGCCGGCTTCACCGCCGCCGGGCTGCCGGTGGGCGCGCAGCTCCTCGGCCCGGCGGGCGGCGAGCCGCTGCTGGTCTCGCTGGCGGCGCAGCTGGAGGCGGACCAGCGGTGGTACGAGCGGTGGCCCGGCAGCCTTCCGAGCTGAGCCCGAACGGTTCCCGGCCCCGCCCGGGTCAGGGTCTGAGCACGCCTCGCCCCTGACCCAGGGTCAGGGCGCCAGCACGTCCAGTTCCGCCATCGCCCCCGTGGCGATCTCCCGCGTCAGCGCCTCCGCGCGCTCCGCGTCCCGCTCCCGTACCGCCTCGGCCACGCGTACGTGCAGGGTCACGGCGGCCGGGTCGGGGTCGGTGAACATCACCCGGTGCTGTGTGCGGCCCGTCAGGACCTCGGCGACGACGTCCCCGAGCCGCGCGAACATCTCGTTGCCGGAGGCGCGCAGGATCACCCGGTGGAAGGCGATGTCGTGCACCAGGTAGCGCTCCAGCTGCTGGCCGCGCGAGGTGGCGACCATGCCCAGGGCGTGCTCGGTCAGCTCGGCGCACTGCTCGGCGGTGGCGAGGCGGGCGGCCAGCCCGGCCGCGACGGGTTCCACGGCCGAGCGCAGGACGGTCAGCGAGCGCAGCTGGCGCGGGCGGTCCGGGCCGGCCAGGCGCCAGCGGATCACGCGCGGGTCGTAGACGTTCCACTCCTCGGCCGGGAGGACGGTCACGCCGACGCGGCGCCGCGAGGCGACCAGGTGCATCGACTCCAGGACGCGTATCACCTCGCGGACGACCGTGCGCGAGACGTCGAAGCGCTCCTCCAGCTCGTCCGTCCGCAGCACGCTGCCCGGCGGGTACTCGCCCGCGGTGATCGCGGGGCCCAGGGCGTCCAGCACGCGGGCGTGCAGATCCCGGCCCGCCGCCGGGGCCGCCCGGCCGCCGCCCTCTTTCCCCTGGTCGCCCTGGTCCTGGTTGCGCATGGGATCAGCCTACGGGGGCCTTCCCCTCCGGATTAAGTATGACGTTTTCGTTACGGGCTCTTGAATACGTCGTACATATGGGTTTCAGTGAGGCCCACACCGATGTCGACGGAGACAGCGAGGCGAGCACGGATGACCACCCGCATGACCACCCCCCACGTCATCGTGGTCATGGGCGTCGCCGGTACGGGCAAGACCACGATCGGCCCCCTGGTGGCGGACGCCTTCGGCGTCCCCTACGCCGAGGGCGACGACTTCCACCCGGCCGCCAACATCGCCAAGATGTCCGCCGGGACGCCGCTGGACGACGCGGACCGCGCGCCGTGGCTCGACGCCATCGGGGAATGGGCCCGCAGCCGTGCGGGCTCGGGCGGGGTGGTCAGCTGCTCCGCCCTCAAGCGGGCCTACCGCGACCGGCTGCGCGCCGCCGCGCCCGGGCTCGTCTTCCTGCACCTGACCGGCGACCGCGGGCTGATCGCCGCCCGCATGGCCGCCCGCAAGGGGCACTTCATGACCACCCGGCTGCTGGACTCCCAGTTCGCCACCCTCGAACCGCTCGGGGCCGACGAGGCGGGCGTCGTCGTCGACGTCGCGCCCGAGGCGGCCGTCATCGCCGAGCGGGCGGTCGCCGCACTGCGGCGGCTCTGACTCCCCCCAACTCTCTTTCCTAGGAAGCCCCGTGAGCACTCTCAGCGTCGAGATGCTGGCCGCGGCAGCACCCACCGCACCGATCACGTCGGCGGGTCACGCACAGCTGGGCATCGCCGTTCTCACCGGCATCGCCGTCATCGTCCTCCTGATCACCCGGTTCAAGCTGCACGCCTTCCTGGCGCTGACCATCGGCTCGCTCGTCCTCGGCGCCGCCGCGGGCGCGCCCATGGACAAGGCCATCGCGAGCTTCACGGCCGGGCTCGGCTCGACGGTCTCGGGCGTCGGCGTCCTCATCGCGCTCGGGGCGATCCTGGGCAAGCTGCTCGCCGACTCCGGCGGCGCCGACCAGATCGTGGACACGATCCTCGCCCGCGCGGGCAACCGCGCCATGCCCTGGGCGATCGTGCTGATCGCGGGCATCATCGGGCTGCCGCTGTTCTTCGAGGTCGGGATCGTGCTGCTGATCCCTGTGGTGCTGCTGGTCGCCAAGCGCGGCAACTTCTCCCTGATGCGCATCGGCATCCCCGCGCTCGCCGGGCTCTCCGTCATGCACGGCCTCGTACCGCCGCACCCCGGCCCGCTGGCCGCCATCGACGCGATCGGCGCCAACCTCGGCGTGACCCTGGCCCTCGGCGTCCTCGTCGCCGTGCCGACCGCGGTGATCGCGGGCCCGCTCTTCTCCCGCTACGCGGCGCGCTGGGTCGACATCACCCCGCCCGAGAAGCTCGTCCCGCAGCGGCCCTCGGAGGAGCTGGAGCGCCGCCCGGGCTTCGCCGCCACGGTGGGCACGGTGCTGCTGCCGGTCGTGCTGATGCTGGCCAAGGCCCTCGTCGACATCGTCGTGGACGACCCCAAGAACCATGTCCAGCGCGTCGCCGACGTCGTAGGCTCGCCGCTGATCGCGCTGCTGGCGGCCGTGCTCGTGGGCCTGTTCACGCTGGGCCGCGCCGCGGGCTTCGGCCGCGAACGGCTCGCCGGGACGGTCGAGAAGTCCCTCGTCCCCATCGCGGGCATCCTGCTGATCGTCGGCGCGGGCGGCGGCTTCAAGCAGACCCTCATCGACGTCGGCGTCGGCCGCATGATCCTGGACGTCTCCAAGGGCTGGTCCGTCTCCGCCCTCCTGCTCGCCTGGCTGATCGCCGTGGGCATCCGCCTGGCGACGGGCTCGGCGACGGTCGCCACGATCTCCGCGGCCGGCCTGGTCGCCCCGCTCGCCGCCGACATGAGCACGACGCACGCGGCCCTGCTGGTCCTGGCCGTGGGCGCGGGGTCCCTCTTCTTCTCCCACGTCAACGATGCCGGGTTCTGGATGGTGAAGGAGTACTTCGGCATGGACGTCGGGCAGACCATCAAGACCTGGTCCCTGATGGAGACGGTGATCTCCGTGGTGTCGCTGGGGTTCGTGATGGCGCTGTCGCTGGTGCTGTAGCCGGTGCTGTAGCCGGTGTTGTAAGGGAGTGGCTGGTTCCTGCTTCCTCGGCGAGGCCGGGCCCCTGCACACAGGGGCCCGGCCTGCCGGAAGCGGAAGGTGGCGCTACAGCTGCTGGGGAAGTCAGTGCTGGGTGCGCGAGTTCCAGATCGCCTGGCTGCCGTCGTAGATCACGACGTTGCCGTCGTCCTGGACGGCCAGGCGCGAACCCGGGTGCCCGGCGGTGTTGGACGCCCAGACCGCATGTCCGGAGCGGGTGTAGACGACGAAGTTGCCGTCCGTCTGGAAGGCGGCCGTCCAGCCCTGACCCACCGTGTTGGTGGCCCAGCGGGCACGGCCGAACTCGTCGTAGATGACGAGGTTGCCGTCGGACTGCATGACCAGCGTGGCCGTGTCGGAGCTGACCGACTCGTTGTGGTTGAGCACGAACGGTGCGAAGCGCGTCTGGCTCGCCGTGATCCCCTTGGCCGTCGCGGACGCGGGGGAGTGGTGCGCGGTCGCCGCGGTCGCCTGGCCGGTCAGGGTGACGGCGGCGAGTGCGGAGCTTGCGAGAAGTACGGCTGCTCTCTTGCCCACCGATCTCTTTCTCACCAGAGGACTCCTTTGTCCGGTGGTTCCCCTTGCGGTGCCCGGACGGGCACCGCAAGGGGACTCTCTCAGCGAGACCATGCGCAGGTATGCCCTTGGCAAAGTGATGACGTGTTCGTATCAGTCTTTGGCCTGAACTACGGGCGTGGGCAAGCCGTTTCCGGTGGGGTCACTGTGAAACCGGAGCCGGAGCAGCGGCGGTCAGCAGCGCGGCCGTGTACTCCCGCACGTCCCCCGGCTCGTCCGTGGCCAGCGCCACGTAGCCGTCCGGCCTGACCAGGAACAGCCCGGAGCCGTAGACCGACTTCGCGTGCCCCCACGCGTCGAGCAGATCCGCCTCCGGCCCGCCCACCCGGCACGTCCGCACCCACTCCGGCACGTCGACCGCCGCCCCGTCCCCCGTCAGGTCCAGCAGCGTGAAGTGCGGCCCGCGGAACACGTCGAACAGCCGCACCGCCGCCCCCGACGCCGCGTCCGTGCACGGCGCGTCCGGCGCCCGGTCGCCCGCGCGCAGCGCGCCCTCGGCCAGGTCCTGCCGCAGCTCCCGGGTCAGCGGGCCCTCCCGGTAGCCGAGGTCCAGCTGGTGGGCCTCCTTGCCGCGCCGGTGGAGGCCCTTGCCGCTCGCCCGGTCCGCCTCGTGGACGCGGCTGCTCAGCCCCAGCACGTGCGCGGCGATCCCGCGCCGCTCGGAGTCGTACGAGTCCACCAGGGTGTCCGGCGCGCCCAGGCGCAGCACGGCCTCCAGTTTCCAGCCGAGGTTGTAGCCGTCCTGGAGGCTGGTGTTGAGGCCCTGGCCGCCCGCCGGGGAGTGGACGTGCGCGGCGTCCCCGGCCAGCAGCACCCGGCCTGCACGGAACCGTTCCGCCATCGCCGTGCGGGCCTTGTAGGCGGAGGCCCAGCGCACCTCCTCCACCGTCAGCCGCAGACCGGTGCCGTCCGTCAGGTGGCGGGTCAGGGCCTCGGGGGTGGCGTCGTGCGCCAGGTCCAGGTCACCGTGCGTCTCCGCGAAGCCGGTGATGATCTGGATCGCGTCGGTGCCCTCCAGCGGGCGCAGGGCGATCAGGCCGCCTCCCTCCGAGGCCCACATGTGCCAGTGGTCCGGGTCGATTTCCGCGCGGTCGGGGCCGCCCAGCAGGAGGTCGGCCACCAGGGCCGGGCGCGGGTCCACCAGGCTCTCGCCGGTCAGGGGCACGCCCAGAGCCCGGCGGACGGTGCTGCGGCCGCCGTCGGCCGCGACGAGCCAGTCCGCCCGTACGGTCTCGGTGGTGCCGTCCGGGCGGCGGAGGGTCGCGGTGACGCCGTTGGCGTCCTGGTCGAAGCCGGTCAGCTCGGTGCCGAACTCCACCTCGCCGCCCAGTGCTTCGAGGCGGGCGCGGAGGATCTCCACGGTGCGCCACTGCGGCAGCGTCCGGGGGAAGCGGTACGGCACGCCGGGGGATTCGTCGGCGTGCTCCGCCAGGGCGCGGACGGCGCGGCGCTCGGGGCCGGCCCAGTCCTGCGCGGGCGGCACCGGGCGGCTGGCGGCCAGGACCTCTTCGACGACGCCCAGGTCGTCGAAGACCTCCAGGGTGCGCGGCTGGATGCCCGTGCCGCGCGAGCCGGAGAAGCCGCGCTCGGCGCGGTCGACGAGGCGGTGGCGGATGCCGCGCCGGGCGAGGTCGATGGCGAGCACGAGGCCGGTCGGGCCGGCACCGGTGATCAGGACTTCGGTGTGCGGAGTACGAGCGGACACAGGAGTACGAGCAGACACAGGGGTCCCCCTCAGTCGTCCTTAACTTTGTTAAGTGCGGTCTGCACCCAGAGTGAACTGAACGTTGTTAAGCTGTCAAGGTGGTTTCCAGAATCGACCGTGCCCAGGTGGCCGACGCCGCCCTCCGCCTGCTGAACGAGGTGGGCCTCGACGGGCTCACGCTGCGCAGGATCGCGAAAGAGCTGAACGTCCAGGCCCCCGCCCTGTACTGGCACTTCAAGAACAAGCAGGAGCTGCTCGACGAGGTGGCCACGGAGATGTTCCGGCGGATGGCCGCTCCCATCGCCGCCGTCGACCGCAGCACGTGGCAGGGCTACCTGGCCGGCGTGGCCCGCGGTCTCCGGGGCTTCCTGCTCGAGTACCGCGACGGCGCCAAGGTCTTCGGCGGCACGCGCTTCACGGACGGCGGCTATGCGGGCCCGGTCGAGGAGATGATGCGCGTCCTCGTGGACGCCGGCTTCACCCCGCGCACCGCCGCCCGCGCCTGGTTCACCGTGCAGACCTACACGATGGGCTATGTGATGGAGGAGCAGTCCGTCTACCCCGTCCCCCACGGCGAGCGCGACCCCATGTACGAACTCAGCGACCGCGCCCGCAAGCTGGAGGGTCATCCGCTCGCGACCGAGGCGGGCTGGGAGTTCTTCGAGGACCTCGACGCGGGCTTCGAGACCGGGCTGCGCATCGTCGTCGCGGGCATCGAGGCCCAGATCGCGCCGGAGGTGCGTCCGTAGCGTTATCTGCTACCCGCCATCTGCTACCCGTCATACCTGAGAGCTACATCGAACCTGGCTCCCCGGCGGGACGCCGACCACGACACCTTCTCCATAGCTTCCGTACCGCAAGCACGAACGACACCCGGTACGGAAGGACCACGCCATGGCGTCCCGCCCGCGCACGAGCGGCACCGGCCGCACGAGCCGACTGCGCCGCACCCTGCTCGCCGCCCTCGTCGCGGCCTCGGTGGCCGTGCCGGTGGCGGGCGCCGCCCGGCCAGCCGCCGTCCCCGCGCCCGCGCCCGCCGCCGCGTCCCCGCTGCGGGACGCCGCCCCCGCCGCGCTCGCCGAGCGGTACGCCGCCTCCCGCGCGGACATCCGGGCCGCCGAGCAGGCGGCCGAGCGGCACGGCGATCGGAAGCGGGCCGCCGCGCTGCACGCCATGGCCGACCCGGCGCGCCGGTTCCTCTCCTTCGACGGCCGCGACGGCGGCCGCACCGCGGAGGTCTTCGGCGACATCTCCTCGGCCGAGCGGATAGCCGTGCTGGTCCCGGGCTCGGACAACGACCTCGACCGGTACGGGCGCCTCCGGGCCGACGCCGAGGCCCTCCGGGCGCAGCTCGGCGACCGGTCCGCCGTCATCGCCTGGCTGGGCTACCGCACGCCGGGCATGCTGACCCCCGACGTGCTGACCCGCGACCTGGCCGACTCCGCCGGTCGCGAACTGCACCGATTTGCCGAAGAGTTGCGGGCCGCCAGGCCGGACGCGCGGACCTCCCTCGTCTGCCACTCCTACGGCACCGTCGTCTGCGCAGCCGCCGCACCCGGGCTGGCCGTTGCCGGCATCGTCCTGTACGGCAGCCCCGGCGTCGGCGTCCCGGATGCGGCCGCGCTGCACACCCCCGCCACCGTCTGGGCGGGCCGGGGCGGCAGCGACTGGATCGCCGGTGTGCCCCACGCCCGGCTCGAACTGCCCTTCGCCACAGTCGGGTTCGGCACCGACCCCGTCTCCCCGGAGTTCGGCGCCCGGATCTTCCCGGCGGGCGACGGCGGCCACAGCGACTACCTCAAGCCCGGCTCCGTACCCCTGGCCAACATCGCCCGGATCATCTCGGGCCTTCAGCCCGCCGAGGAGGGCAGCCATGCGTAACGCCCTGCGCGTCACCCCCCTGCGTGACCGCCTACGCCGCATCGACGCCGCCACCCCGCCCGACCGCGACCGCGCCCTCGACGCCCTGCGCGGCTTCGCCATCCTCGGCGTCGTCCTCGGCCACTGGCTGGTGACCGCCCTCGTCTCCGACAGCGGCACGGTGCACACCACCAGCCCCCTCTCCTACCTGCCCGAACTCACCCCGGTCTCCTGGGTGTTCCAGACCCTCGCCGTCTTCTTCCTGGTAGGCGGCGAGGTCGGCGCCGCGGGCTACGCCTCGGCCCGCGCCCGGGGCACGACCTACGGGCAGTGGCTCCGCGCCCGGCTGGTCCGGCTGTTCCGGCCCGTCGCCGCCGTGCTGGTGGTGTGGGCCGCGGCAGCCGCCGGGATGCTCGTGTCCGGGGTCGGCATCGAGACCCTGCACACGCTCCTCAAGCTGGTGCTGTCGCCGCTGTGGTTCCTGCTGGTCTTCGCGGTGCTCACCGCCGCCACTCCGCTGGTCGCCCGGCTGCACCCGCTCTGGCCGCTCGCCGTGGTGCTGCACGTCGACCTCCTGCGGTTCGGCCTCGGCGGCCCGGCCCGGCTCGGCTGGCTCAACGTGGCGGCCGGCTGGCTCGTCCCCTACTGCCTGGGCGCGCTCCGGGCCCGGGGCGGCCTGCGGGGCCGTACGACCGGATGGGCGCTGCTGCTCGGCGGCGGCGCCGTCACCGCCGGACTCGTCCTGTGGGCCGGCTACCCGGCGTCCATGGTCGGCGTGCCCGGCGCCGCGGTCTCCAACCTCAACCCGCCCACCCTCGCGGCCGTCACCTTCGGCCTCGCCCAGTGCGGCGCCGCCCTCCTGCTGCGTGCCCCGCTGCGGCGGGTGCTCGCGCGGCCCGCCGTCTGGGCCGCGGTCGCCCTGCTGAACCTCTCGGCGATGACGGTCTTCCTCTGGCACCAGACCGCGATGATGGCCGTCACCTCGCTCGGTCTGCTCGCGGGCCGCCCGCTGCCCGGCCTGCACACCGTCCCCGACGGCGCGGGCTGGGTGCTCGCCCGGCTCGCCTGGCTGCCGGTCTTCGCGGTCGCGCTGCTGGTGTGCTGTGCCGCGTTCCGGGCGCACGAGCAGGTGCGGCCGCGCGGCGGGTCCCGGGTCGTGTGCGGGCGGCGGCCCGTACGCACCGTCGAGCTGCCCCGTGTCTAGAGTGGATCTTGTGAACACGGGGGAGGGGAAGGGCGGTCGACGGGTCACGGCCGCCCTGCAGGCGGCGCCGCGCGCCCTGCGCGAGGGCCTGCTGACGGTGGCCCGCGACCCGCTGCCCCGGTCCCTCTGGACGGGCCGGGTGGCGCACGTCCACGTGGTGGTCGTCGCGGTGCTGCTGGGCTGGGGCAATGCGGCCGAGCACATGGCGGGCGTCGGGGCCTCGCCGACCCGGCTGCCGCTCGTGCTGCTCCAGTCCGGCGCCGTCGTCCTGGCGCTGTTCCGCCCGGTGCCCGCCTGGTGGCTCTCGACGACCGTGCTCTTCCTGACCGCGCTGGTCCGGGAAGACACCATCAACCCCAACGTGATCTGGCCCTGGAACGCCGAGGGCATCGCCTCCCACACGCTCGTGCTGCTCCTCCTCGCGCTGCGCGTCCGCCCCTGGGTCACGGCCGCGGCGCTGCTGATCACCGTTGCGTCCGGGCTGCTCAACACTGTCTTCGAGACGCAGGACCACCACACGGGCTGGAACACCGGCGTGCTGTGCTTCACGACCGCCGCCCTGGTCGGCGCCTCGCTGCGCAAGAGCCGGCTGGCCCGCACCCGGCTCGTCGAGCAGGAGGAGATCACCGCCGGGGAACGGGCCCGGCGCACCCTCCTGGAGGAGCGCAACCGCATCGCCCGCGAGCTGCACGACGTGGTCGCCCACCACATGTCGGTGATCTCCATCCAGGCGCAGGTCGCCCCCCATCTGGCCGAGAACCCCTCCGAGGAGCTGAAGGAGAACCTCGCGGGCATCCGCGAGAACGCCGTCCAGGCGCTCACCGAACTGCGCCGGGTGCTGGGCGTGCTGCGCTCCGAGGACGCCCCGGCCGACGGGACCCGGCACACCCCGCAGCCCGCCCTCGACCGGCTGCCGGAGCTGGTCGGCAACGTCCGCGCCGCCGGGGTCGCGATCACCACCGGGACCACGGGGACGCCGCGCCCGCTGTCGCCCGGCGTCGAGCTGTCGGCGTTCCGCATCGTGCAGGAGGCGCTCAGCAACGCCATGCGGCACGCGCCCGGCGCGGCGGTGCGGGTCGCGCTCGCCTACGGCCCGGCGGTGCTCACCGTCCGCGTGACCAACACCGCCCCGGACCGCCCTGCCCCGCCCTCGCCCGGCGCGGGCCACGGCCTCCTCGGCATGCGCGAGCGCGCCACGATGCTGGGCGGCGAACTGGCCGCCGGCCCCACCCCGGAGGGCGGCTACGAAGTCGTGGCCGAACTTCCCACGCACCCCGCAAAGGACGACCCGGCATGACGATCCGCGTACTGATAGCCGACGACCAGGTGATGGTCCGTCAGGGCTTCACGGTGCTGCTCAACGCCGAGCCCGGCATCGAGGTCGTCGGCCAGGCCGTCGACGGCCTCGACGCCGTCTCCAAGGTCGCCGAACTCGCCCCCGACGTCGTCCTGATGGACATCCGCATGCCCGTGCTCGGCGGCATCGAGGCGACCCGCCGCATCACCGGACCGGCCGGTTCCACCGTCAAGGTCCTCGTACTGACCACCTTCGACCTCGACGAGTACGTCTACGAGGCGCTGCGCGCAGGCGCCTCCGGCTTCCTGCTCAAGGACGCCTCCGCCGCCGAACTCGCCCAGGCGGTGCGGGTGGTGGCGACCGGCGAGGCGCTGATCGCGCCGAGCGTGACCAAGCGCCTCATCGCCGAGTTCGCCCGGATGACCGGCGGCTCCCGCGGCCCCCTCAAGAGCCGCGTCGAAGGCCTGACGGAGCGCGAGACCGAGGTCCTGTCGCTGATCGCGCAGGGCCTGTCGAACGCCGAGATCGCCGGGCGGCTGGTGGTGGCCGAGCAGACCGTGAAGACCCATGTGAGCCGGATCCTGGTCAAGCTGGGCCTGCGCGACCGCACCCAGGCCGCGGTCTTCGCCTATGAGACGGGCCTGGTGCGCCCGGCCGGGTACTAGGGTCTGTCCGATGGGTCAGTGCGGGCCCCGCGTCGTCTGGTGCGGTGGATCGCAAGGCGGAGCATCTCCCGCGTACCGGGCGTACTCGGGTGATGCGACAACGCGGCGAGGCGCCGTGCCAGGCGGCGCGGGGCCTGTGCTGGCCCATCGGACAGACCCTAGGGGGTGTCCGGCCCGCCCGCTCCCTCCAGCGCCCGCCGCAGCCGCGGCGTGAACCGCCGCTCCACCAGCCGGTGCAGCGTCCAGGCCAGCAGCAGCATCAGGCCGATCGTCAGCGCGAACGTCGCGTACGACGGGACGCCCAGTCCCCGGTGTAGCCCGCCGATCACGACCCATCCCAGGTGCTCGTGCACCAGGTAGAACGGGTACGTCAGCGCCCCAGCGAAGGGCAGCCAGCCCCAGCTCACCCGGCCGGTCCGGCCCAGGGCCACCGCCGCCACGGCCGCGTAGCCGAGGGCGAGCACGGCGATGATGACCGCGGGGGAGCGGTACGAGAAGTAGTGCGGGTTCGGCGGGTGTGCCAGGCCCGCCACGGCGTAGTGCTGGCCCAGCAGGAAGCTGATCGCGACGATGCCCCACGACAGCGCGTCGTGCCCGAAGCGGTGGACCAGGTACAGGCCCACGCCGCCGATGAAGAACGCGGAGTACTCCGGCATGAACACCACGCGCAGGAACTCCACGTGCGAGGCCGTGGTGATCACCGTCATCAGCGTCCACACCGCGCAGAACAGCACCACGCGGTGCCGCGTGGCCCCCGGGGCCACCACGAACAGCGCGAACAGCGCGTAGAAGCGCAGCTCCGCCCAGAGCGTCCAGCACACCCCCAGCACCCGGTCGGCCCCGGCGGGCTGCTGGAGCATGGTGAGGTTCACCAGGGTGTCGCTCGCCGACACCGTCTTGTACGCCACCCACGGCAGCGCGAAGACGACCGTGACGAGCACGATCGCCGCCCAGTACGCGGGGTAGAGGCGGGCGGCGCGCGAGGCGGCGAAGGAGCGCAGCGGACGGCCCCAGCCGCTCATGCAGATGACGAACCCGCTGATGACGAAGAAGATCTGCACGCCCAGGCAGCCGTAGGCGAAGGCCGTCGACAGATGCGGGAACTCGTGCCGCGGCGAGACCCCCCACGCCCGGCTGACGTCGCCGTCCCGGCCGCCGTAGTGGTAGAGGCAGACCATCAGCGCGGCGACGAGCCGCAGCCCGTCGAGCGCGCGCAGCCGTCCCTTCCGGTCGCCGGAGTCCGGTGCGGGCGTGCGGGCCTGGGGGAGGGTCGCGGCCGGAGCCGGAGCCGTCATGGTGTCACCGTCTTCTTCGTCAGCCGCCGCTTCATCGCCCGCGCGCGGCGGGCCATGCGGCGGACGGCCGGGTTGCGGGGCAGGAAGGCGAGCTGGGAGGGGATCGCGCCGGGCAGCGCCAGCGCGGTCAGGCGGCGGCGCTTGAAGTAGCGCCGGGTGCGGGCGTCCAGGTGCGCGGAGAGATAGCGCTCGGCGGCCGGGCGGAGGCCGGGGTGGATCTGCGGCTGCATCGCGTAACCGACCGCCGCCAGCAGCCCGTTGAGGTCGGGGTCGCCGCCCTCGGGCCGCTCCTCCTCCGCCAGGTCGGGCAGCAGGGCGTCCACGACGGTCACCGGCACGCGGTTGCTGTTCTGGTACGGGGCCAGCCGCTCCAGCAGCAGGTCCGTGCCGGCGCGGGCGACGGGCAGCCCGTAGAAGGTGCGGGCGGTGAGCAGCGCGGTGGAGAAGCAGGCGACGACGAGCGCGGGGCGCAGCCGCTGGTAGACCACCTCGGCCAGGACGGGCGTGTCCAGCACGGTCAGCCGGGCGCCGAGCCGCCCGGCCTCGTCCTCCAGCAGCCGCGACCAGCGGGCGGGGGCGGAGGGGTGGGGCTTGAAGACCAGCTCGCGGTGGCCGCGGCGGACCGCGCCGCGCAGCATCGTCACATGCAGCCGCTCCTCCTCCTCGGGGGAGAGGATGTCCAGCGCGGACAGGTACTGGCCGAGCAGCAGCGCGGCCCCCTCCGGCGCCTCCGGCAGCCCGTCGGCGGCCGCGTCGGACAGCTCGGCCAGCACCTTGGTGAACACCTCGCCGGGCACGACCTGCGACTCCACCCCGAACTCGGTGAGCAGCAGCGGCCTGAGGCCGGGCACGAGGTCGAGGTGGAGGAGGCGCCGTACCCGGGTGCCGATCAGCGGGTCGAGCTTGCTGCGGGTGGGGCCGTAGCTCATCAGCCCGTCGGCGTAGACCTCCAGCGGGGCGTCGGGGAACACCTGGGCCACTGCCATCGCGGGGTTGACCTGGAGGGACTCCAGGACGATCTCCACCTCGTCGGTGCCGAGCCCCCACAGCAGCCGCAGGTGCCGCTCCCACAGGGGGGCGTCGTCGGGGCGGGGGGACCAGCCGGTGGGGTGGAAGGGGCTGATCGTCTCGTTCCAGGAGAGCACCCCGTCGAAGCGGGAGCGCAGCCGCTCGAAGCCCGGGGCCTCGTCGAAGGCGGGGGTGGTCTCGGGCGTGGCGGCGGTGTTGGCGACGAGCAGCAGCCGGCGGTCGGCGGCGGGGAGCAGCCCGGCGTCCAGGGCGGCGGCGAGCGTGGCGGCGCCGTAGAGGGTGGAGGCGAGGAGGAGCTGGGTGCGCTTCGGGGCGGGCATCAGCCGGCCACCCCCGCGGGTGCGGGGGCGGGCCTGCGACGCAGTCTCCGCAGCCGGGCGGCGCGGTCGTCGTCCATGGAATTCAGGGCGTCCTTGAGCAGGTCCTGGGGCATGCGTTTCATTGCCGCCGCACTCAGCGAGCGCAGTGCCCGGGCGACGGCCGGTTCGAATCGTTCGATGCTGCCGAGGTGGTGCGAAATAATGGCGAGATAGGTGCGAACGGCCTTGGGGAGGAGCTTTTCCGCATCCGGATCGCGCGAAGTTTCGTCGATTACCTGGTCGAATGCGCGAAGGAAATCGAGCTGCCGTACGTCGCCGATCTGCGTGAGCGAGGAGGCTACTCCCCGGCGGTAGAAGACACCCAGCAGCCCGACGACGGCGAAGGACCGCGCCTCGCGGTGCAGCCGCCAGATCCACGGGCGGTCCTCGGCGGTCCGCAGGCCGTCCCGGAAGTGCAGCAGCCCCTCGTCCAGCAGGCGGCGGTGGTAGACGCCCGCCCAGGCGTAGGGGTAGTCGACGGACGTGGACCGGTCGGCGGGCAGTATCGCCTCGCGCGGCTTCAGCGGCACCCCGCGGCGGCCGACCGGCGCCCGGTGGATCGTCCGGATCCGGCCGGTGCACTGCACGTGGTCGGTGCGCACGAAGTCCACGCCCAAGTCCTCGGCGGCGGCGACCAGCCGGGCGCAGTGGCCGGGGGCCAGCCAGTCGTCCCCGTCCAGGAAGGCGACGTACTCGCCGCGGGCCGCGTCCAGCCCGGTGTTGCGGGCGGTGGCGAGGCCGCCGTTGCGCTCGTGACGCAGGAGCACGGCCCCCGGCAGCTCGCGCCCGGCGCGCTCCAGCACCCCCGGCGTCCCGTCCGTCGAACAGTCGTCGACGAGAATGAATTCGAAGTCCTCCCGCGCGTTCGCACGTAGACTTCTCAGTGTGTCGGGGGCGTATGTCTGCACGTTGTAGAACGGCACGACGACGGAGAGCTTGACCACTCACGTGACGCTATGCGGTGGCCCGGCATTCGTTCTGACACCCGGCGGAATCACGGGTGAACGAAGTGCGGCGGAACGATGAACCGCCCTGCCGCGTCAACCGATTCTCCGATCGTCGGTGTGCTGTTTACCGGTTGTTGAAGTCCCGTTGGGCGGCAAAACGGAATCGATTTCTATCGTCGGCGATGTGCCATCACGTTCCGAATCGCCACCGCGAACAGCCGTGCTCGCGGACTCCGACACCCGGTGGAAATGGGGGGCGCTCACCGCGCACCGGCTCGCGCCGGCCGGCCGGTTCGACGGCTTCCTGCTGAGGGGCCGCGCGACCCCGACGCCCCGCCAGCTCACCGAGGTCGGCATCCGCACCGGGGCACCGCGCGAGGTCACGGGCGCCGAATTCGTCCGGGCCGCCGACCCGGAGCGGTACGACGTGGTGGTGCTCGCCTGCGTCGGCGGCGCGGTGCAGGCCGTGCTGCACGGGCTGGCCGCCGCGTGGGGGCCGGACCCGGGCCGTCCCGTTGTTGTCACCGGCTACGTCGGGGTCGTTTACGAGAAGCTCGCCGACGGTCTGCTGCTGCGGCACGGCGCGGACCTCGTCCTCGCCAACTCCCGCCACGACGCGGAACGTTTCCGGGATGTGTACGAGGGGGTGGGCGCCCCGGCGGAGTCCGTCACGGAGTGCGCGCTGCCGTTCCTCGGCGGCGAACGGTACGCGGGCAGGCCCCAAGACCGCCCGTACACCGTGGTGTTCGCCGCCCAGCCGTCCGTGCCGGAGAGCCGCGCGGACCGCAGCTACCTCCTGGAGCGGGCCGCCCGGCACGCCCGGCTGCACCCGGAGCGCGAGGTGATCGTCAAACTCCGCAGCAAGCCCGGCGAACACACCACGCACATCGAGGAACTCCCGTACCAGAAGCTGGCGTCCAGGATCCGCGGCGGCGTCCTGCCGCCCAACTTCCGCCTGGTGTACGGGAACATGGGCGAGGTCCTGGACCGTACCGACCTGCTCGTCACCGTCAGCTCCACGGCCGCCCTGGAGTCCCTCCACCGCGGCATCCCCACCGCCGTCCTCACCGACCTCGGCATCCGCGAACCGCTGGGCAACCACCACTTCCTCGGCTCCGGCTGCCTCGCCTCCTGGGACCGGCTCGACGCCGGGCACCTGCCGGAGCCCGACCCGGCCTGGACGGCCCGCCAGGGCGTCGCGGCGGACGGCCGCTACGCTCACGCCTTCGACGCGGCCCGCGAGCGCCTCGCCGAGCTGACCGCACGCCGCGCGCTGCCGCCGCTCGCCCCCTACTACACACCGCACACCGCCCCCGGCTACCTCCCCGGCATCCTCGCCCGGCACGGCTTCGACCCGCAGGGCCGGCCGCTGCCCGGACGGGCGGCGCCCGAGCGCCCGGAGAGCGCCCTCCGGCGCGCCACCCGCAGCGCACTGCGCGACGCCGCGCGCGGGGCGTACCGGCACGGGGTGCAGCGTGTGGCGCCCGTCATCCGCCGCCTGGGGGAGCTGTGACGACCGTCGAGGAGTACACGATGTCCGCGTCTGAGTCCGAGTCCGCTCAGCCGGCCGTGCTGGCCGTCATCCCCGCCCGCGGCGGCTCCAAAGGGGTGCCCGCCAAGAACCTCGCCGCCGTCGGCGGAGTGCCGCTCGTCGCCCGCGCGGTCCGCCAGTGCCGGGCGGCGCGCCTGGTCACGGACGTCGTGGTGTCCACGGACGACCCCGCCATCGCGGCGGCGGCGCGCGGCGCCGGGGCGCTCGTGGTCCAGCGGCCCGCGGCGATCGCGGGGGACACGGCGAGCAGTGAGGCGGCGGTGCTGCATGCGATGGATGCGTACGAGGCGATGCGGGGGTGCCGGGTCGGCACGGTGCTGCTGGTGCAGTGCACGAGCCCGTTCCTGTCCCACCGGGACGTGGACGGGGTGGCGTCGGCGGTGGTGGAGGGCGGCGCGGACAGCGCGCTGACGGTGGCCCCGTTCCACGGCTTCGTATGGCGGGAGGGGGACGGGGCGGGGGCCTCCGGCGGCATTCCCCACCCCGCCCCTTCCCGAAACCGAGGGCTCCGCCCCCAGACCCCCGGTCCTCAAACGCCGGACGGGCTGGATTTGCCGCCGGTTTGTGGGCAGGCGTTCCGCAGGGCGGAACGGGTGGGCACAAACCGGCCCACCGGGCAGCAACCACCCCGGGGTCCGGGGGCCGAGCCCCCGGTTTCGGGAAAGGGCGGGATCGGGGAAACAACCCCCGGAACCCCCGGCGCCGCCGACGCCCACGGCGTCAACCACGACAAAATCACCCGCCCCCGCCGCCAGGACCGTCCCCAGGACCTCCTGGAGACCGGCGCCGCCTACGCCATGGACGCAAGCGGCTTCCGCGAAACCCGCCACCGCTTCTTCGGCCGCACCGACCTCGTCCGCACCGACCCCTCCCGCGTCCTGGAGATCGACGACCCGCACGACCTCGCCCGGGCCCGCGCCCTCGCCCCGCTCCTCGACACCGACGAGTCGCCCGCAGCCCTGCCCGCCCGCGAGGACGTCGACGCCGTCGTCCTCGACTTCGACGGCACCCAGACCGACGACCGCGTCCTCATCGACGCCGACGGGCGCGAACTCGTCGCCGTGCACCGGGGCGACGGGCTCGGCGTCGCCGCGCTGCGCCGGGCCGGGCTCGCGCTGCTGATCCTCTCCACGGAGACCAACCCCGTCGTCGCCGCCCGCGGCCGCAAGCTGAACGTGCCCGTCGTGCACGGCACCGACCGCAAGGACGTCGCGCTCAAGCAGTGGTGCGAGGAGCAGGGCATCGCCCCCGAGCGCGTGCTCTACGTCGGCAACGACGTCAACGACCTGCCCTGCTTCGGCCTCGTCGGCTGGCCCGTGGCCGTCGCGGACGCCCACGACACCGTGCGCGCCGCCGCCCGGGCCGTGACCGCCACGCGCGGCGGCCGCGGCGCCGTCCGCGAGATCGCCACCTGGCTCCTGGGCCCATCCCTGTGACCCGTGACCCGTGACCCCGCCCCATCCGCCTCACCACCTAAGGAACCGCCTCGTCATGACCATTGCCCCGCGCAGCGGCACGCGCACGCGCACCCTCGGCGACCGGCCCGTCGGCCCCGGCCACCCCGTCTACGTCACCGGCGAGATCGGCATCAACCACAACGGCGACCTCGGCACCGCCCTCGCCCTGATCGACGCGGCCGCCGACGCCGGCTGCGACGCGGTGAAGTTCCAGAAGCGCACGCCCGAGGTGTGCACCCCGCGCGATCAGTGGGACATCGAGCGGGACACCCCGTGGGGCCGGATGACCTACATCGACTACCGGTACCGCGTCGAGTTCGGCGAGGACGAGTACCGGGCCGTCGACGAGCACTGCCGCAAGCGCGGCATGGCCTGGTTCGCCTCGCCGTGGGACGCCGAGTCCGTCGCGTTCCTGGAGAAGTTCGACGTCCCGGCACACAAGGTGGCCTCCGCCTGTCTCACCGACGACGAGCTGCTGCGCGCCCTGCGCGCCACCGGCCGGACCGTGATCCTCTCCACCGGCATGTCCACCCCGAAGCAGATCCGGCACGCCGTCGAGGTGCTGGGCAGCGAGAACATCGTGCTCTGCCACGCCACCTCGACCTACCCGGCCCGGGCCGCCGAGCTGAACCTCCGGGTGATCAACACCCTGATGGCCGAGTACCCCAACGTCCCCATCGGTTACTCCGGTCACGAGACGGGCCTCCAGACCACGCTCGCCGCCGTCGCCCTCGGCGCCGCGTTCGTCGAGCGCCACATCACCCTCGACCGCGCGATGTGGGGCTCGGATCAGGCCGCCTCCGTCGAACCGGGCGGTCTCCAGCGGCTCGTGCGCGACATCCGCGTGGTCGAGGAGTCCCTCGGCGACGGGATCAAGCAGGTGTACGAGAGCGAGCTGGGCCCGATGAAGAAGCTCCGCCGCGTCGTCGGCGTCGTCGCCGAGGGCGGCGACCGCGAACCGGTCGCCGTCTGATGGGCACCCGGTGACCACGCCCGAGCGGCCGGAGGCCGGCCCGCCCGCGGAGGCGGCGGGTACTCCCGCCCGCCGCCCCCGCGGGGCCGCGCGCCCCGGCCCGGCGGAGCCGGACGCCGCCACGCTGGCCTTCGTGGAGAGCCCGGTGCAGCTGCTGAACGTCCTCGAGTGGGCGTACCGCAGCGCGCTCCGCCGCGTGCCCGCACCCCGCGCCGAGCCCCGCCCGCTCCGCGACGGCGTGCCCCGCCAGCCCACCGCCCGCGACATCGCTCCGCCGGGTAGCCTCGCAGGCGACCTCCTCGTCGTGGTCCTGGCCCCCCACGACCCCATGACCCGCGGTCAGCTGCGCCGCATGACCGAACTGGCCCTGGACCAGGGCCACCGCGTGCGCTGGCAGGAGGCCCGGGGCGGCCCCGGGGCGCCGCTGGGCACCGTCGGCTCGCTCGCCCGGCCGCTGCGCCGCGCGGAGCGCATCGTCATCGGGGACCCCTTCTCCCGGTACGTACAGCTGCTGCTGACCCTCACCCGGGCCCGGGAGCTGGTCGTGGTGGACGACGGCACGGCCACCATGGAGTTCGTCGCCCAACTGGCCCGGGGTGAACGCCTGGTGCGCTGGCACCGGAGCGGGCGCGGTGGGCGCGGGGCGCGCGAGATCCTTCTCGCGCCGGTCTCTGCTTCTGCGCGCCGGAAGCTCACACCGACCGACCGGCGCAGGGTCCAGATCTTCACCTCGATGCCGGTGGAGGCGCCACCCGGAGTGACCGTCACGGCCAACGACTTCGCCTGGACCCGCGCCACCTACGGCCCGCCCCGCCTCACCCGGGGCACCGACCTCGTGGGCACCAGCCTCGTGGAGACCGGGGTGGTGGACCCCGAGCGCTACCTCTCCGCCGTCGCCGGCCTGGCCGGCGCCCACGGCGCCACCCGCTACTTCGCCCACCGCCGCGAGCACACCGACAAGCTGCGCCGGATATCCGGGCTGGGCCTGGAGGTCGTCCGGCCCGAGCTGCCGCTGGAGCTGATCGCCCGGCGCGGGCCCATCGGCCGTACGGTCCTGAGCTTCCCCTCCACCGTGGTGCACACCCTGCCGCTGGCGCTCGCCGGCACCGGGGTGACCGTGGCCGTCTGCGACATCGACCCCGCCTGGCTCACCGAACACGCCTCGCCCCGCGCCGAGGGCTTCCTCTCCGGGGTCAGCGGCACCGCGCGGGACGTCCGGAGGCTGCCGCACCAAGCCGCCACGGCGCCAAAGTTCGAAAGTACGCCGTAAATACGGGTCATACCCCCCGGCCGACCCATCCATGCGGCTGAACTTTTCTTGATCAGGCGGCAGTTGCCCCATTCGGGGCTCTACGCTTCGCAGGGTGAGTCATCTGATGCCCTGCGAAGCCGACGCCGAAACCGCCGACGGCGAACTGCCCGGCGCGCTCCCCTCCGGGCTGCGCGCAGAACTCGTCGAGTTCCGCCGGGACTTGCACATGCACCCCGAGCCGGGCCACCGGGAGTTCCGCACCACCGCGGCGGTCCGGGCGCGGCTGGAGAAGGCAGGGCTCAGACCGCGCACCCTCACCACCGGCACCGGGCTCATCTGCGACATCGGCCGGGACGGCGCCTCGTACGCCTCCGCGGGCCGTCCCGTGCTGGCGCTGCGCGCCGATCTCGACGCGCTGCCCATCCCGGACACCAAGACCGTCCCCTACCGCTCGACGGTCCCCAGGATGGCCCACGCCTGCGGCCACGACGTGCACACGACCGTCGTCCTGGGCGCCGGACTGGTCCTCGCGGACCTGGCCGAAAAGGGCCTCTTGCCAAATCCGGTCCGGCTGATCTTCCAGCCCGCCGAGGAGGTGCTGCCCGGCGGCGCCCTCGACGCGATCGAGTCCGGCGCGCTGGACGGGGTGGGCCGGATCATCGCGGTGCACTGCGACCCCAAGGTCGAGGCAGGCAAGCTCGGGCTGCGCACCGGGGCCATCACCTCCGCCTGCGACAAGCTGGAGGTCACCCTGGCCGGCGCCGGCGGGCACACCGCCCGCCCCCACCTGACCACCGACCTGGTGACCGCCGCCGCCCGGGTCGCCGTCGACGTCCCGGCCGTGCTCGCCCGGCGCGCCGACGCCCGCTCGGGCCTGTCCCTCGTCTGGGGGCGCCTGGAGACCGGGCACGCCGCCAACGTCATCCCGCAGCGCGCCGAGCTGTCCGGCACCGTCCGCTGCCTCGACGTGCACACCTGGCGGGAGGCCCCCGACCTGGTGCACGCCGCGGTCGACGAGGTCGCCGGGCTGCACCGCGCCAAGTCGGAGATCAGCTACCTGCGCGGCGTGCCGCCGGTCGTGAACGACCCCGAGGTCACCTCGCTGCTCCGGCGCGCCATGACCGCCCGCCGCGGGCGGTACTCCGTGGAGGACACCGAGCAGAGCCTCGGCGGGGAGGACTTCTCCTGGTACCTGGAGCACGTGCCCGGCGCGATGGCCCGACTGGGGGTCCGCCCGGTGGGTGACACCACCCGCCGTGACCTGCATTGCGGTGATTTCGACGTGGACGAGAGCGCCATCCGGGTCGGAGTGGAGCTGTTCACCGCCGCCGCTTTGCTGGATGGCAACCGTATGTAGGCAAAGTGGTCAAGACCGGTTCGCGACGATCCGATAACGGCTTTCTCGTACCCCTTTTATCTGCATCTACGCGCGTTACGATGCCCGCGAACCAGCGCCAAAGGAGGCGCTTCGTAGTGAAGGGGCCCTTCGTGCGCCGGGTATCCACCATCGCTGCCGCGGGTATCACCACCGCGGCCCTCGCATTCACTCTCACCGCCTGCGGCGAGTCGTCCACCGAGTCCGGTGGCGGCAAGGACAAGGGCGTCGGCCTGGCGTTCGACGTCGGCGGCCGTGACGACCACTCCTTCAACGAGTCCGCCGCCCGTGGCGTGGACAAGGCCGAGAAGGAGCTCGGCGTCAAGAACCGGATGATGACCGCCAAGAACGGTGAGACCGAGGCCGACCGCGAGCAGCGGCTGAACTCGCTTGCCGAGGCGGGCTACAACCCGGTCATCGGCGTCGGCTTCAACTACGCCAAGTCGATCGAGAAGGTCGCCAAGGACTACCCGAAGACCACCTTCGCCGTGGTCGACTCGGTTGTCCCGGGCAACAACGTCGACAGCATCACCTTCGGTGAGCACGAGGGCTCCTACCTTGCCGGTGTCGCGGCGGCCCTGAAGTCCAAGAACCACAAGGTGGGCTTCATCGGCGGCGTGAACAACGCGCTGATCCAGAAGTTCCAGGCCGGCTTCGAGCAGGGCGCCAAGGACACCGACCCCAGCGTCGAGGTGACCTCGGAGTACCTGTACGCCAACAACGACAAGGGCTTCAACGACCCGGCGGCCGCCAAGGACAAGGCCAAGGGCATGCTGGACCGCGGCATCGACGTGATCTACACCGCGGCCGGCCTCTCCGGCAACGGTTCGATCGAGGCCATCTCCGCCCAGAAGGGTGCCTGGGCGATCGGCGTCGACTCCGACCAGTACCAGCAGCCGGGCCTGGAGAAGTACAAGAACTCCATCCTCACCTCGGTCGTGAAGAACGTGGACGTGTCGGTCTTCGACCTCGTCAAGAGCGTCAAGGACGGCAAGCCGCTGACCGGCCCGCACGCGTACCTGGTGAAGGACGGCGGCGTGTCGCTGGCCACCTCCGGTGGCTTCATCGACGACATCAAGGACAAGATCGAGGCCGCGAAGCAGAAGATCGTGAGCGGCGAGGTCAAGGTCAAGACCCAGCCGTGACCTCACGGCCGGTCCTGACCGGCCCGTAAGGACTGCGGGCCCGGTGGCGGGGATTACCCCTCGCCGCCGGGCCCGTGCATACGTGCCAACGCTACGCGCGTAGCACCCCGTTGACGCGTGTAGCGTCGCCTCCGCCCAGCCCGACCCGCCGACCCCCGCACGGCCGGTCGGTCACCCCGCTCCCTTCCCCGAGGAGAGTGCGCCATCAAAGCGTCCACCAAAGAGCCCAGCGGCACCGCGCCGGCGGTAGAACTCGCGGGCATCACCAAGCGGTTCCCCGGTGTCGTGGCCAACCACGACATCCACCTCACGGTCCGCCGCGGCACCGTCCACGCCCTCTGCGGCGAGAACGGCGCCGGCAAGTCGACCCTGATGAAGATCCTCTACGGCATGCAGAAGCCGGACGAGGGCACGATCACCCTGGACGGCGAGCAGGTCACCCTGCACAGCCCGGCCGACGCCATCGCGCGCGGCATCGGCATGGTCCACCAGCACTTCATGCTGGCCGACAACCTCACCGTCCTCGAGAACGTCGTCCTCGGCGCCGAGAAGCTGCACGGCATCGGCAACAAGGCCCGCAAGAAGATCAAGGAGATCTCCGACGCGTACGGCCTGGGCGTGCGCCCCGACGTCCTCGTCGAGGACCTCGGCGTCGCCGACCGCCAGCGCGTGGAGATCCTCAAGGTCCTCTACCGCGGTGCCCGCACGCTGATCCTCGACGAGCCGACCGCCGTCCTGGTCCCCCAGGAGGTCGACGCGCTCTTCGACAACCTGCGCGAGCTCAAGTCCGAGGGCCTGACGGTCATCTTCATCTCGCACAAGCTGGGCGAGGTGCTCTCCGTCGCCGACGACATCACCGTCATCCGGCGCGGCACCACCGTCGGCACCGCGGTCCCCAGCGAGACCACGCCCAAGCAGCTCGCCGAGCTGATGGTGGGCGAGGAGCTGCCCTCGCCGGAGACCCGCGAGTCCACGGTCACCGACGTGCCGATGCTCACCGTCGACGGCCTGCACCTGTCGGCCACCGACTCCGACGGCGTCGTCCGCGCGGTGCTCGACGGCATCTCCTTCACCATCCACAAGGGCGAGGTCCTCGGCCTCGCGGGCGTGGAGGGCAACGGCCAGGCCGAGCTGGTCGAGGCCATCATGGGCATGCGCCACCCGGACGGCGGCATCGTCACCCTCGACGGCGCCGACATCTCCCAGGCCCCCACGCGCAAGCGCCGCGAGGACGGCATCGGGTACATCCCGGAGGACCGCCACCGCCACGGCCTGCTGCTCGAGGCGCCGCTGTGGGAGAACCGCATCCTCGGCCACGTCACCGAGAAGCCCAACAGCAAGCGCGGGCTCCTCGACACCAAGGCCGCCCGCGAGGACACCGAGCGGATCGTGCGCGAGTACGACGTCCGCACGCCCGGCATCGAGGTCACCGCGGCCTCCCTGTCCGGCGGCAACCAGCAGAAGCTGATCGTCGGCCGCGAGATGAGCCACGACCCCAAGCTGCTCATCGCCGCGCACCCCACCCGGGGCGTGGACGTCGGCGCCCAGGCGCAGATCTGGGACCAGATCCGCGAGGCGCGCCGCGAGGGCCTGGCGGTGCTGCTGATCTCCGCCGACCTGGACGAGCTGATCGGCCTCTCCGACACCCTGCGCGTGATGTTCCGCGGCCGCCTGGTCGCGGACGCGGACCCCGCGACGATCACCCCGGAGGAGCTGGGCTCTGCCATGACGGGTGCGGCGTCGGGCCACCTCGAGCACGAGGCCGCCGAGGGCGGCGAGGGCGGCGAGGAGGCACCCGGCAAGGGGGACAAGCCCGAGGCGGGCGAGCCCGAGGACCCGAAGGCCGGTGACGACCCCGAGGCGGACGACCCCGAGGCGGACGACCCCGAGGCGGACGACCCCGAGGGGGACAAGCCCGAGGCCGACAAGCCCTCCGACAAGGGCAAGAGCACCGGCAAGAACGACAAGAAGAAGAACGAGAAGAACCAGGAAGGCGGTGACTCGAAGTGAAGAAGTTCGACAAGAACAAGCTGATCCTGGGCCTCGCGGCCCCGGTTCTGGCGATCGTCACCGCCCTGGTGATCACCTCGATCATCATCGGCGCCACCGGCAAGGACCCGTTCCACGCCTACCAGGTCATGGTCGACTTCGGCTCGAAGGCCGACAGCCAGGTCTGGATCATCAACAAGGCGACGCCGTACTACCTGTCCGCGCTGGCTGTGGCCATCGGCTTCCGGATGAACCTGTTCAACATCGGCGTCGACGGCCAGTACCGCATCGCGGCGTTCTTCGCCGCCGTCGTGGGCGGGGCCGTCACGCTGCCGGGCATCATCCAGATCCCGCTGATCATCGTCATCGCGATGGCGGTCGGCGCCGTCTGGGCCGGCCTCGCCGGTCTGCTGAAGGTCACGCGCGGCGTCAACGAGGTGATCAGCACCATCATGCTGAACGCCATCGGCGCCTCGATCATCGGCTACTTCCTCCAGGACGGGCGGCTCGCGGAGAAGGAGGGCAACCTGATCCACACGCCCTACCTGCCCGACTCCGCGCACTTCTTCGAGATCCCGACCCAGCCCAAGCCCATCTACGGCTTCGTGGTCGTCGCGGCTCTCGCCGGTGTCGCCTACTGGTTCGTCCTGAACCGCACCCGCTTCGGCTTCGACCTGCGCACCGTCGGCCGGTCCGAGTCGGCCGCGCAGGCCAGCGGCGTGAGCGTCAAGCGCATGGTGATCACCTCCATGCTGCTGTCCGGCGCCATCGCCGGCCTCGTCGGCATGCCGACCCTGCTCGGTGTCTCGTACAACTACGGCACCGACTTCCCCACCGGCATCGGTTTCACCGGTATCGCCATCGCGCTGCTCGGCCGCAACAACCCCGTCGGCATGGCCCTCGCGGCCCTGCTGTGGGGCTTCCTGGAGCGCACCGGCACCCAGCTCGAGTTCGAGGGCTACGCCCAGGAGGTCGTCGGCGTGATCCAGGGCGTCATCGTCCTGTGCGTCGTCATCGCCTACGAGATCGTGCGCCGGTACGGACTCAAGATCCAGCAGCGCAAGGTCGGCGAGGAACTCGCTGCCCAGGCCCGTAAGAGCGACGAGACGGAGGTTTCCGCGTGAGTACGACCTTCACCTCCGCCATCGCGGAGAAGCTGAGCGGCAGGAACAAGGACACCAAGGGGCGCAAGCTCTCCTACCCGGTCGTCCTGCTGATCCTCGCCGGATCCCTGGTGCTGCTGGCCGCCCTGCGGGAGATCACCAGCGCGGGCGACCTGACCTCCTCCGGTCAGTTCAGCGGCGCCCTGGGCGCCGCCGTGCCGATCGGCCTCGCGGGCCTCGGCGGCCTGTGGGCCGAGCGCGCGGGCGTCGTCAACATCGGCCTCGAAGGCATGATGATGCTCGGCACGTTCAGCGCGGGCTGGATCGGCTGGCAGCACGGCCCGTGGGCGGCCGCCCTGGCCGGCATCGTCGGCGGCGCGATCGGCGGCCTGGTGCACGCCATCGCCACCGTCACGTTCAACGTGGACCACATCATCTCCGGTGTGGCCATCAACATCCTGTCGCTGGGCATCACCCAGTACCTGGCCAAGATGTGGTTCGGCGCCCAGGGCAGCGCGGCCCAGCAGGCGGGCGGCAACGACAAGCAGTCGCCCGTCATGGAGAACATGGGGTCCTTCTCGATCCCGGGTCTGTCCGACTGGCTCCACTCGGTCGAGAAGCACCACTGGTTCCTGGTCTCCGACCTCGCCGGCATCGTCGGCGGCCTCGTCACGGACGTGTCCTGGCTGACCATCGTCGCGGTGGGGCTGTTCGTCGGCACGTTCTACGTGCTGTGGCGCTCGGCCTTCGGACTGCGCCTGCGCTCCTGCGGCGAGAGCCCGGTGGCGGCCGAGTCCCTCGGCGTCAACGTCTACAAGTACAAGTACTGGGCCGTGATCGTCTCCGGTGGCCTCGCGGGCCTCGCCGGTGCGTTCCTCGCCATCGGCACCCACATGTACTCCGACGGTCAGACCGGCGGCCGCGGCTACATCGGTCTCGCCACGATGATCTTCGGTAACTGGCGTCCGGGCGGCGTCGCCATGGGCGCGGGCCTGTTCGGCTTCATGGACAGCCTCCAGCTGCGCTCCGGCGGCCCGACCGTCCACGCGCTGCTGCTGCTCGTCGCGGTGCTGCTGGCCGGCCTGGCCCTGTGGCGCCTGAAGGGCGGCAAGAAGAAGGCCGCGGTCGTCAGCGGCGCCGTCGCGGCGGCCCTGGTCGTCTGGTACGCGCTCACCAAGACCGTGCCGCTGGAGTTCGTCGACGCCACCCCGTACGTCGCGACCCTGCTGGTCCTGTCGCTCTCCGCGCAGCGGCTGCGGATGCCCAAGGCCGACGGCAAGCCGTACCGGAAGGGTCAGGGCAAGTGACCGACTCCCCTGACTGGGAGGCCCTGCGTGCGCAGGCCCGGGACGCCATGTCCCGGGCCTACGCCCCGTACTCCGGCTTCCCCGTGGGCTCGGCGGCCCTGGTGGACGACGGCCGCGTGGTCACCGGCTGCAACGTGGAGAACGCTGCCTACGGCGTCGCCCTCTGCGCCGAGTGCGGCATGGTCTCCGAGCTGATCGCCACCGGCGGCGGCCGCCTGACGCACTTCACCTGCTGCGACCGCCACGGCAACATCCTGATGCCGTGCGGCCGCTGCCGTCAGCTGCTCTGGGAGCACGGCGGCCCCGAGCTGGAAGTGGACACGACGAAGGGCATCCGCCCGCTCGCCGAACTCCTCCCCGACGCGTTTGGGCCCGCCGACCTGAATCGTTAAAGATGTCCTCAAGCGCCGGACGGGCTGAACTTTCAGCCCGTCCGGGTCACTTTCCGGACCCGGGAAGACCTGAGGACTACGAACTTAAGGAAAATGTGCTGATGGACGCCATTTCCGTTATTCGCACCAAGCGCGACCGCGGCCGTCTGACCGACGAGCAGATCGACTGGATGATCGACGCGTACACGCGCGGTGAGGTCGCCGACGAGCAGATGTCCGCGCTCGCGATGGCCATCCTGCTCAACGGCATGGACCGCGCAGAGATCGCGCGCTGGACCGCCGCGATGATCAAGTCCGGCGAGCGCATGGACTTCTCCACCCTGCCCATGCCCACCGCGGACAAGCACTCCACCGGCGGCGTCGGCGACAAGATCACCCTTCCGCTGGCCCCGCTCGTCGCCGCCTGCGGCGCGGCCGTGCCGCAGCTGTCCGGCCGCGGTCTCGGCCACACCGGCGGCACGCTGGACAAGCTGGAGTCCATCCCCGGCTGGCGCGCGCTGCTCTCGAACGACGAGATGATGGACGTCCTGCGCAACGTCGGCTCGGTCATCTGCGCGGCGGGCGACGGCCTGGCCCCGGCCGACAAGAAGCTGTACGCGCTGCGCGACGTCACCGGCACGGTCGAGGCGATCCCGCTGATCGCGTCGTCCATCATGTCCAAGAAGATCGCCGAGGGCACGGGCTCGCTCGTCCTCGACGTGAAGGTCGGCTCGGGCGCCTTCATGAAGAACCTCGCGGACGCCCGCGAGCTGGCCTCCACGATGGTGGGCCTGGGCACCGACCACGGCGTCAAGACCGTGGCCCTGCTCACCGACATGTCCACCCCGCTCGGCCTCACCGCGGGCAACGCGCTCGAGGTCCGCGAGTCGGTGGAGGTCCTGGCGGGCGGCGGCCCGGCGGACGTCGTCGAGCTGACCCTGGCCCTGGCCCGCGAGATGCTCGACGCGGCCGGCATCAAGGACGCCGACCCGGCCAAGGCCCTCGCGGACGGCTCCGCCATGGACCACTGGCGTCGCATGATCATCGCCCAGGGCGGCGACCCGGACGCGACCCTGCCGGTGGCCCGCGAGCAGCACGTGGTGACGGCCGCCGAGTCCGGCGTCCTCACCAAGCTGGACGCGTACGCGGTGGGCGTCTCGGCGTGGCGCCTCGGCGCGGGCCGCGCCCGCAAGGAGGACCCGGTGCAGGCCGGTGCGGGCATCGAGATGCACGCCAAGCCGGGCGACACCGTCACGGCGGGCCAGCCGCTGATGACCCTCCACACCGACACGCCGGAGAAGTTCGACTACGCGCTCGCCGCGCTCGAGGGCGGCGTGGAGATCGCCCCGGCGGGCACGGAGTTCACGGCGAACCCGATCGTGCTGGACCGCATCGCGTAAGCGACGGGACGCACGCGGCGGACGACGACCGGGCGCCCCGGCCGGCTGATGGCCGGCCGGGGCGCCCGGCTATTTTGTTTGTTGCGCAATCCAGGAACTGAGGGCGCGTGAGCCCCGTTGTTCGCGATGGACGCGGGAAGCCGTGAGGCCGTGACAGTTGTGGAGGAAGTTCATGGGCGTGCCCCTGACCAAGGGCGGCAATGTGTCGCTGAGCAAGCAGGCACCCGGCCTGACTGCCGTGACGGTCGGGCTGGGCTGGCAGGCCCGCCCCGCCGCGGGCGCCGAGTGCGACTTGGACGCCAGCGCACTGCTGTGCGACCAGGCCGGAAAGGTCCTCTCCGACCAGCACTTCGTCTTCTTCAACAACCTGCGCAGCCCCGACGGCTCCGTCACCCACTCCAAGGGCGGAGGAGCCGACAAGGAACAGCTCAAGGTCGACCTCACCCGGGTCCCCGCCGAGGTGGCGAAGATCGTCTTCCCGGTCTCCCTCTACGAGGCCGAGCAGCGCGGCCAGAACTTCGCCCGCCTGGCGAGCGCGTACGTCCGTGTGGTCAACGACGCCGACGGCACCGAACTGACCCGCTACGACCTCACCCCGGGCGACGGCTCGACCGAGACCGCGATGGTCTTCGGCGAACTGTACCGGCACGGCGCGGAGTGGAAGTTCCGCGCGGTCGGCCAGGGCTACGCCTCGGGGCTGGCGGGCATCGCCACGGACTACGGGGTGGACGTCCTGCGCGAGGCCCCGGCGGCGCCCGCGCCGTCCGCGCCGCGAGTGTCGACCGAGAAGGCGCAACCGCCCGCGCCGTCCACCGCGTCTGCACCGACGGGTGCCGCACCTATGGCCGCACCGGCGGCCGCACCTCAACAACCCACAGGGAGCCCCACCGTGACGTGTTTCTTCGACCCCAACCACGGCCCCGGTATGACGACCGTGCTGTGGTCCCCGCAGTGGGGCGTGCCCCGTCAGGTCCAGACGTGCGGCGGCTGCGCCCAGCGCATCCAGACCACGCTGCCGCCGTACTACACGCCCCAGGCGCAGCAGGGCTACCCGCAGCCGGTGCAGCAGGGTTACCCCCAGCAGCAGGGCTACCCGCAGCAGCCCGTCCAGCAGCAGGGTTACCCCCAGCAGGGTGGCCAGCAGCAGGGCGGCCGCCGCTTCGGCACGGGCGCGCTGATCGGCGCCGGCGCGGCCGGCCTCGTCGGCGGTGCGCTCCTCAACGAGGCGATGAGCGACGACGAGCCGGACGTCATCGTCAACAACTACTACGAGGGCGACGACGAGTACTGAGCCGCTCTGACGCTCTGACGCTCTGACGCACTGACGCGGGAGCCCCCCGGAACGGATCCGTACCGGGGGGCTCCCGCGCGTCTTGTGCCCGGTACGCACCCGACCGGACCGGGCACAGGATGTCGGGTCCGGCAGGGTGGGCCACCCATAGCGTGAGTGATCGAAAGGGAAGGAGGCCCGGGTGCTGGACAGGCTGAACCAGGCCATGGACCACATCGAGTCGCACCTCGACCAGCGGATCGAGGGCGCCGAGCTGGCGCGCATCGCGATGACGTCGGAGTACCACTTCCGGCGGCTGTTCTCGGCGCTGGCCGGGATGCCGCTGTCGGAGTACATCCGGCGCAGGCGGCTGACCGTCGCGGGCGCGGAGGTGCTCGCGGGGGAGCGGACGCTGCTGGACGTGGCGGTGCGCTACGGCTACGCCTCGGGGGAGGCGTTCGCCCGCGCGTTCCGCGCGGTGCACGGCATCGGCCCCGGCGAGGCCAGGCGGACCGGTGCGGCCCTGCACTCACAGCCCCGGATGTCCTTCCGCCTCATCGTCGAAGGGAGCAGCAGTATGCGATACCGGATCGTGGAGAAGGAAGAGTTCCGTGTGGTGGGCAAGAAGGCGCGCGTGCCCCTTGTGCACGTGGGCCTGAACCCGGCGGTCGCGGAGTTCATCCAGGGCATCGACCAGCCGACCCTGCACCGGATAGCGGCCCTGTCCGACCAGGAGCCGAAGGGAATCCTCTCGGTGAGCGACGACATCGCCGACCCGCGCGAGGAGGGCACGGAATACGACTACTACCACGCGGTGGTGACGGGCACCGGGACGTCTGTCCCCGACGACCTGGACGCCCTCACCGTCCCGGCGGGCACGTGGGCGGTCTTCGAGGACTCCGGCCCGTTCCCGCACTCCCTCCAGTACCTGTGGCGGGATGTCTACACCCAGTGGTTCCCGTCCAACCCGTACCACAGCCGCCCGGGCCCGGAGATCCTCCAGGTCGCCCGCCTCTCGGCGGACCGCACGGAGGCGGATGTGGCGCTGTGGATTCCGGTGGAGCGGACTGAGGGCTGAGCGGCCCTTCAACCAGTCGGACGGTGACCGCCGGTCCCCACACAAACTGGGGACCGGCGGTCAAGCCGCCATCCTTGCGGTGAACGGGTCCTCGTCTGCAGGTCCCGACTCCAGGGAGGCACCTACTGCTGCACAACGGCGCCGAACGGTGATCTCGGACTGTACGACGCCGGACATCCGCGAGGGGGCGTCATGAACAGTGCCGAAGGGTTTCCCGAACTCAGCCCTTACTCAGCTACGGAGTGAACCAGGAACCGCGGAGCGTTTTGCCCACATGCCGGGACTATATCTGTGCCCAATGCTGGCCGGGGGTGCCGGCATAGGTCCATTGCTGGGCGCGAGCGCCGTTGCTGTAGCTGGAGTTTTCGATCTCCAGGACCTTACCGCTGTTAGCGTTCTTCCAGATCGTGCCACCGGACCCCTGGAGGGCGGACCAAAGTTGCGTACCGGCGCCGCCGCAGTCCCATTGTTGGACTGGGGCTCCGTCGTCTACTCGGGAATCTGCAACTTCAAGACACTTTCCGCTGTTGTAGTTTCTGATCTCCCAGTATCCATTGTGTAGTTGGTGCAAGTACCAATAAGAACCGCTCTGCCCATTGCAACTCCATTGCTGGGCGCGAGCGCCGTTGCTGTAGCTGGAGTTTTCGATCTCCAGGCATTTGCCGGTTCCGCTGGATATGGTCATGTAGTCGTCTGCGTGGCTCGCAGTCGGTGCTGCGAACGGAATTGCGAGGCTGGCTACGATCGTGACAGTGAGCTTCGTGGCTAACTTCTTCAACTCTTGCTCCTCGTAGGTCAAATGCCGAGACAAGGCTTGAGGGTAAAGGGGCAAGCATGGAGCAAGTAGTCGTTAATCGGCCAAATGTGAACATAAGTCAGTCGATCTGACTCCCCGATGATGCTTGTTGTGAACTCGCCGTCGCCGACCCGGCGGGCGGACGCCAGTCAGAGGCGGTACCCCCTCTGACTGCTGGGAGCAAAGGCTGCCCCATCTGGAAGAGTGTGATGAGTTGATGACAATTCACCGCCGGGAGGCCTGCCATGCTCGTCTTGGGGGCGCCCTGGAGGAATACTGTGCTTCATGGCGCACAACCTTCCATTCCGGCAGAGGGAACGCGGGGACTGTGAAGGTCTCTTAGTCTTGCCGCACCAGCATCGTGGCTGGCGAATTTGGGCCTCAGCGCGACCGGTCCGGTCAAGCTATGTGAAGTGGGCTCAAGCCGCGCTCGCTGTGGGCTTACTGGGCCTGGTCGCCGGATGCGGAATTGAACCTACCAGCGTTGTTGAAGCTGGGGAGCCCGCCAAGGGAGCCAGGCGTCCTGGGGAGCAGCCTACTAATACGCGACTCTTCTTCCTCTTTGAAACTCGGATCGTTCAGACGGATCGCTCCACCAAGGTGAAGCTCGATGCGGAAGGCGCACTGCGTCTTCTGCTGGACGGGCCGGATGAGGCTGAGCGGCAACGCGGACTCCGAACCGTGATACCCGAGATGATCGGATCGCCGACGGTTGCGGCCAGTTCGGGCGAAGTTTATATTGTTCTGCCTCGAGGAACGCCAAGGCTGTCATCCGTAGCGCGAAGTCAGATTGTTTGCACTGCTGCTTCGGCGGTGGCTGTTTCGGCCGGTCATGGATATTCAGAGATCAACGTACGTTTCCCCGGATCCGAGACCGGAGATGTGGCGTTCCGATGTGTTGATACCCCGGCGGTCTTTCAGCCATCGGCATCCCCGGTCCCTGGAACCGGTTGACAGTGGACGGGACCGTCCGCGGAGTTCCGCTGACGGTCCCGTGGTATGTGGTGCTCGATTGACCTTGTCGGTTCGTTCATCACTCGATGGGGGCATCGCTGACCTTGCCCGCGGCTTCGTGCACAAATGCGGTCGAGTGCAGGAACTCGGTCAGGTCGTCGACGGTGAGGCCGCAGTATGCGGCCCGGTGGACTGCCATCAGCAGCAGGTGCGCGGTGATCTGCTGGTTCCACTCGTCGTCGATCCACTCCTGAGGCTTCTCGACTCCGGCGTCGTTGAGCAACACGCCGTTCTTCTCGGCGAGTTCGGCGACGACGCTCGCGATGGCGTGGAACCGGCTCGGCGCCTCACGGTCGCCCGTGACACCGGGGTAGTGGCCTCAGGTCTTGTCCGAGAACTCGAACCCGGCGGGCGGGTCGGCGGCGAGTGAGGCGAAGTAGTCGGGCTTCTTCTTGGGCCAGTTGTCGTGAATCAGAGTCACGTGGTGTGTGGTCACGGGCTGATGGTGTCAGCAGGGTCTGACAATCGGCTGCGGTGTTCGCTTGCCGGGGTGGGCTGTGGCAGGACTCGCCAGATGTTCCGGGCGGTCGCTATGTCAGCGGCGTGGTGGTCCCGGGCCGCCGGCGTGATCTTCTCGGGCAGGCCCGGGGGCCTGAGCGCGCCGTATTCGGTGAAGCGCCGGGTACCGCAGGTGTCGCAGCGCGACTCGCCGGAGTCCGTGTGGGTCCAGCCGGAGGCGTGGGCGCAGCCGGTCACCGGGCGCCGTCTTTCGGGGACTGGTGCGCGTCGTTGAGGTGGCGGCGGTGGGCGATGGTGGCGGTGACGGCTGCCTTTCGCGTGCCGCTGTCCACGGCTTGCCGCTGTGCGGCTTGGAGTTCAGCGCATTCCGCACAGCCGACGGGTGGTTCGGCAGCCCGTCGGCTCAGTACGAACCAGGTCGCCTTCCCGGGGCGGCCGCCCTGAGTGCAGACGCCCCACGCGTCCGCGCTGCCCTCGATCAGCATCAGGCCGCGGCCCGACTCGTCCTCGGGCGAGGCGTGGTGCCAGTTGTTCTCCGGTACGCCCGGTGCGTTGTCGTGGACGAGCACGAGCAGCTGCTCGAGGTTGGTCCACTCGGCGAAGACGGTGACCGGCGCGGTGCAGTCCTCCGCCTGGCAGGCGTTGACGGCATTGGTCACAGCCTCCGAGGTGAGGGTCACGGCGGTGTCGGTCAGTTCGGTGCGCTCGGCCGCGGCGAGCAGGGCGCGTACGACCTCGCGGGTGGTGCGGACCCATACGGGGTGGGGTGGGAAGACGAGGGAGCAGTCTCGTTCAGGGTCGGTTGTCATGACGCGTCTCCTGGGGCAGGCGTCGGGTGCCGGTGGGGGCGGCTGCTTGCGGTGGCGTTGCCCACGCCAACTTTCAGTTGGGCAGGTGCACTTCCGCATTGCCGCGCGCCGGTGAGTTGTGTCGACGGTACGAGCAGGGTTGCGTTCGTTCCAACCGTGTCCCGCTGAGACCGCCCGCAAGAGTGACGTTCGAACGACCCGGTGGACTGGGTTGCGATGAGAGCGACAAACTGCGCGCACATCCACACGGAGGAACGGCATGCCACCGAGAACCAGCCCCAGCGAACGACAGCGTCGACTTGGCGCGGAGTTGAGAAAGCTGCGAACTCGCGCGCGGATGTCCGGTGATGATGTTGCCGCGCTCCTCGACGCGGATCGCTCTCGGGTCAGCCACATCGAGGCCGGGCGCGTCGACGTACCCCGGAACGGGCTGTACAAGTTGCTACGCGCTTACGGCTGCGAGGACGGCCCTCTCCTCGGAGCATTGATGGATATGGCCCACGACCGGGGTAGGGGATGGTGGGACGATTACAAGGGCACGCAGGCGCGCAGGGCTCTCGACCTGGCAGAGGTGGAGTCACGATCCGCCACCATTCGCGCTCATGAGTCATCGGTCATCCCGGGCCTGCTCCAGACGGAGGATTACGCGCGGGCTGTGATCTCAAGCGTCGAGAGTGATCACGGAAGCCTCGACCGATGGGTGAAGTTCCGGATGGAGCGCCAGCGTGTCTTGTCAAGGCTGGAGAGTTATCACGCCGTCATCCCTGAGTCGGCGCTCCGAATGCGAGTCGGGAGCGCGAAGATCATGCGAGAACAGTTGCTGCGGCTTATCGAGACGTCCCGCCTGCCTCACGTCACGCTGCAGATCTTCCCGTTTGAGCAGGGCCCATACTCGACGTTCGTCCGTTCCTTTGTCCTTCTGGGCGGACCAACTCCCGAGTTGGACACCGTGTACCGGGAGCACCCGACCAGCGCCGACTTCATCGGGGATGGAGACAGCCTCGCCTCCTACGCCAGAATGTTTGAGCGACTCGCTTCCTTGGCTCTCGCTCCCATCGACCCTGCGGCTGCCCCTGAGAGCCAGCAGCCCCATGACTCATTGAGTCTGCTCCAGCACGTCCTGTACGAACTGCGATAGGTAGCGACATGTCTCAGATCACATGGCGTAAGTCGTCATACAGCGTCGGGTCGGATGGTGCGTGTCTCGAAGTGGCCCCGGCTCCTGGCAGCCTCATACGCCTCCGCGAGAGCGACGACCCGACCCGGGTCATCACCGTCACCCCCATGACTTGGACCGTGCTCCTCTGCAGCGTTAAAGCAGGGAGCGTGGCGGCTTGTGTGAAGGGCGGTAGGTGTCGGGGTGCCTAAGTGTGCATGGCGGAAGTCTTCGTACAGTGTCGGGCAAGACGGCGACTGCGTGGAGGTGGCTCCCAGCCCTGGCGGGCTGATACGTCTCCGCGAGAGCGACTCACCCACCCAGATCGTCACGGCGACCCCGATCGTCTGGGGCCTCCTCCTCCACACCGTCAAACTGGAAAGGATCACCTTTGAAGGGCGATCTGTCATCGCAAGGGAACCGGGCAAGCGCCCGGCAGTTTGTGCCGGAACGTATCGCCTGACCTGCGCTTCCCCGTAAGGGTGAACGCAATCGGTGGACCTCCGGTGTTCCGATTCGGCATGCTGGGATCGGTGATGTACCGATAGAGGAGACCGCCATGAGCGCACTCACCGTCGACCACGAGCCGGAGCAGGGCTGGGACGACCTTGTCCGGATCTGGGAGGAGACGGACGCACCCGAGGGCTGCAAGGTGGAGATCATTGAAGGGATCATCACCGTGTCGCCCGCGCCCGCCATCGACCACAACGACATCGCGGACATCATCCAGCGCCGTCTGTATCAGGTGATCCCCGAGGACTGGGGCATCTATCAAACGCTCGGCACTGCAGTGCCTTCACGCAGCGGCCTGTATATCCCGGACATTGCCGTGGTTCCCAAGGTCATGCTGCGGGTCGAGTCCGACAACTTTGTTCCGGCAGCCGGCGCCGAGTTGATCGTCGAGATCACTTCGAAGACCAACGCAAACCATGACCGGATCAAGAAGGCAGCCGGTTATGCGCGGGCCATGGTCCCGCTGTACTTGCTCGTCGACAGGTGGGCCCCGGGTGGGCCCACGATCACGCTGTACGGCGAGCCGAAGGATGACGTCTACCGTGTACTGCACGCTGTGAAGTTCGGTGAGGACATCCGATTGCCTGAGCCCTTCGAGACCGTCATCGAAACCGGGAGTTTCCCAGATAACTGACGCGCTGTTCGCGAGTGGCGCGATCACGCGGTCGAGTTAGAGGCCGCTCAACTGGTCGGGTAGCCATGCCACTTCGGTCAGCCGGGGGCCGCGGGAATCGCTCCGCGTGCCAGTGGCACGCCCTCCTCCAAAGCGTAGGCCAACTCTTCTGGAGCGGATCTACTTCGTGATCCGCGAACTGGGGAGGTGGTTGATCGGACGGTGACCGACGATCCCCCAACCTACTGGGGACCGTCGGTCGAATGACCGTTCGTACGGTGCGGGTCCTCATCTGGAATCACGGTCCGGGCGAGGGCCCATTTGTGCATCCGCACGGCTTGGCTCGTCACCGCTGCCTACGGTACCGAATCCGCCGCCCGACTTCAGCCCCCACGGGGCAAGGGCGTGAACGCGGGCAGGTCACCGCTTCCGATAGGCCAGCCGCATGTTCTGTCGCCCGATCCTTTCCTTCCGGATCTCGAACCTGGCGCGGCAGAAGCCCAGCGCCGTCGATCTGCGCCGACTCCGGAGCAGGGGACGCCACAGGAAGAGCACGAGCTGTCCACCCGGGCGGAGCACGCGTTCGGCCTCGGCCAGCGCGGTCCGCACATCGGGCATCTCTTCCAGGCTGTAGCTGTACAGCAGCGCATCGAGGCCGGCGGAAGCGAACGGCAGGGCACAGCCGTCACCTGACACGTATGCCGTGGCGGCTCCGGGGCCGGTGGCCCGGTGCGAGCGGGGGTCGTGAGCGGCAGGATCGAGTGCCACCAGCAGGGAGCCGTCTCCCAGGTGCCTGGCCAGCTCCGCCGTGTAGAAGCCGCCACCGCTGCCGATCTCCGCGCAGATCATGCCCGGGGTGGCCTCGACCCAGCGCACATCCCGGCGTGGGCGGTCGCCCAGGGCCGCCCGGATCAGGCGGCGGCTGATGAACGCGTAGCAACTCACCGGGGTTCTGGGCATGGCTGCGTGCTTCTTCTCCGGAGCCGAGGCGTGGGCTCGCAGATTAACAAGGGCGAACGCCGGATCCCGATCATGCGCTGTGCGGCGTGGCGTCGCAGCATGGCCGCCCGTACGCGCCCCACAGTGCACACCGTGCGCCCTCAACCAATGCCCATATAGGGCAACTTGGTCCCACTGGAGTCGCTAGGCTCGCTTTGCGTGCCAATGGCACGCCCTCCTCCAAGGAAGGACCGGGCCCCGCCGTCGGGGCCCGGCCCGAATCCAAAGGTCGCGGCCAACCGGGATTTTGACCGCCGCTGTGGAGGAGGGCGGGCTATGGCTCGTCACCGCAAGCCCACTCTGGTCGAGCGGATTTACTTTGTGATCCGCGAGCTGGGGAGGTGGCTGATCGGCCGGTGACCGACGATCCCCCGACACACTGGGGACCGGCGGTCGTGTAACCGGCCTGCGGTAGATGGGTCCTCGTCTGGAGTCCCAGCTCCGGCGAGGGCCCTTTTCGGTTGGGATCGACGATCCCCACATACGCTGGGGACCGGCGGTCAGAGCTGTCCATACGGTGTCTGGGCCCTCGTCTGGATGCCGGTCCGGGCGGGGCCCTCTTTCTTGTATCAGCGCCGTACGTTGGTTCCGGTCCGCACGACCCCGGGCACCCCCGAAGAGATACCGCCATCACCGTACCGAATCCGCCGCCCAACTTCAGCCCCACACGGCAAGGGTGTGAACCAAGGGTGTGAACCAAGGGTGTGAACCGAGAGATCGGAGATCCCCGGTGGGATCACCCGCCGCCCCCCACCGCCCGCCGCAGCCCGATCCTGGCCAGTTCCGCCACGGCTTCCGTGCGGGCCCGGAAGCCGTGGGCTCCCACCGGCTCCACCGATGCCAGCGCCCGGGCGGCGTCGCGCAGGCCGATCTCCAGTCGGCCCGCGCTTCCGTCGGCCGCCCGGAAGTCCACAGTTCGCGTCTCGGGCGACCACAGGTCCAGGGTCCGGTCGTGGGTCAGCTCGCGGCGGGCGCGTACCTCCTGCCACTCGCCGCCCAGCAGGGCACGCGCGACGTACGTCAGCCCGGTGGCGTCGGCCTCGGCGCGGCCGCCGGCCAGCAGCACCCGACCGCCCCACGGCTCGTGGTCGACGTGGCCGGCCAGCCGTGCGCCCGGCGACGCGGTGCCGTCGGCCGGGAGCGGCAGCTCGACCGTGACGTCCAGCACCAGCCCGGCACCGCCGACCTCGCCCCGCATCCGTTCCCGGAACCGCACCCCGCGCGGCGCGGCGCGCATCGTCGTGCACGACGGGTCCTTCGCCACGCCCGAGGGGGCCGCGCCGTCCAGGTAGTCCCACGCGTCCCGGTAGCCCATGGCCACCAGGGTGTCCGCCGAGATCCGGCCGGCGAAGAACTCCGGGTCGAGCGGCAGTGGGTACGCCGGTTTGATCACGTGCAGGGTGAACGGACGGTTCGCGGCCTCCGCGGCGGCCAGTTCGGCGAACAGCGCCCCGTTCGCGCTCATTTCGATCATGTGCACGTACTGCTCCAGGGGGCCGTCGCCCCAGTACGGCGAGTTCCCGATGCACCAGATGAGCCACACCTCGTCGGCGCCGCGCCGCAGCGCCTCGCCCACGTTGGCGTCCTGGACCCACACCGCGTCCGTCCACACGTGCCCGTCGCGCCGCAGCGGCGGCATGAACAGCGCCAGCGACATGCCCGCCGCCATCAACTCCAGGTCGACCTCCGTGTTGGGCACGGCCACGCACGTCTTGGTGACGAAGTCGACGACGTTGAACGTGCCCCGCAGCGGAGCGGACCGGATCGCCGCCACGTCGATGCCGAGCGCCGGGAACACCTTGTGCACCACCCCGTCGGCGCTCCCGAGGGCGGGCAGGGACCACGGGCCCCGCAGGTAGTCCGACAGCGGCAGCAGCGAGCTGAAGTCGTGGACGTGCAGCGCGGACCACCGGCGGCCCATCTCCGCCGGATCCTGCCCGGACAGCAGCATGCCGGTGGTCATGATCCCGCCCGAGGTGCCGTCGACGTGGTCGAAGGCGATCCCGCGCTCCCGCAGCGCCCGGACCACACCGGTCTGCCAGGCGACGCGCATCCCGCCGCCGGCCAGCACCAGCGAGCGCTTCACGGCGTCCCCTCGGCGAGCCGTCGCCCCATCCACCAGCAGAGCGCGGCGGTGATCAGGTCGAACGCCGCGACCAGCAGCGCGAGCGGGCCGAAGAGGTCACGGGCGACGGCGGCGGTCACCAGCGCGAAGGCGCCGAACTTCTGGAGCCCCACCCAGAGCAGCAGGTACGGCGGTGGCGCGGGGGACAGCAGCCCCTGGACGAGCAGCCCGCCGATCACCACCATGAACATGCCGACGGTCGCGAACAGATGCCTGTCCGTCGCGGCCGATTCCGCCGACAGCAGGTCCAGCTCGGGCCCCGGCGCGACCAGCTGGCACGCGCCGGACAGCACCGTCACCCCTCCGATGAGCACGAGCACCAGGCGGAGCGGGTCGCCCGTGACCCGGGCCGGCAGCACGCTCACGGGAGCGCCCCCAGCAGGTCGGCCCTGCCGACGATGTACCAGACGATCGCCACCCAGGTCACCGTCGAGCCGACGAACCGGATGTCGTTCAGCCGCATCCAGCGCAGCAGCAAGGGCGTGAGCCCGGCGGCGCCGTCGAACTCCCCGCCCCGGATCTTCTTGTTGACGGGGATGATGAGCCGCTGGCCGACCCAGGTGAGCAGGGTGATGCCGGCCAGGCAGACCGCCGCCAGTACGACGTACCAGCTGCCCCACTCGCTCCACACCAGCACGATCCCGGTCAGGAACATCGGCGGCACGACGAACGTGAAGAACTTGGTCGCCAGCAGCGTCGGCACGCCGAAGTGGGCGTAGACGTTCTCCGGGGTCAGGGACCGCCAGGTGGGATAGAGGAAGAACCGGAGCACCCACATGGTGCCCATGTACATCGTCGCGCCGAACAGGAAGTACAGCGCGTTCACCAGCAGCAGGATCTCCTTCACGGCCGTGCCCCGTTCACGGCCGCGCCCCGGCATCCGTGCGGGGCGGGTCCAGCCACGTCTCCGACAGGCCGAGCCCGACGACGCTCGTCAGCGGCTCGCCGAAGGTCTGCCCGGGCTCTGGGCTGGTGAGGAACCAGGACTCGAAGTGGTCGTCGAGGACGCCCCGGGTCGACGGCAGGTAGCAGGTGAACAGCGGGGCGGCGGCGATGTCCAGGCCGTGCAGCGCGGCGACCTGCGGCGCGTCGCCGACGACGAGACGGGCCCGGGCCCGCTTGCCCAGTGCGACGTCGGCGGCGCCCTCGAAGTAGACGAAGGATTTCATCAGCATGCCCCGGAAGGCGCAGTAGTTGGCCGCCGTCACCCGCAGGGGCAGCGCCGTCGCGGGCGGGCGCTCCATCTCGATGAGCATCCCCAGGCGGCCGTCGGTCCGGTACTCGCTCGACACGGTCGAGCCGGTGATCCGGAAGTCGAGGTTGGCCTGGTGTTTGGGCATCCCCCAGATGCCCTTGCCGCCCTTCACCGAGACCTCGCTGCTGACCGGCAGGTCCACGACGTACTGGCCGGTGCCGAACGCGCCGCGCAGCAGCCCCGGCAGCAGCGGCGGCGCGGGCCGGGGCCCGTGGGTGCAGGCGAGGGCGATGGAGAACTCGATGTAGCGGCCGATGTCGGTGCGCATGTAGTCGACCACGGTGATCAGGAGCATTCCGCGGCCGCCCGGGAGGGCCATCGGGTGCACTTCGCCGCCGGGCAGCAGCCGGGCCGCCGCCGCGCGGTCGACCGTGAACGCGGCCATCAGGCACGGGGTGTCGGACGAGTCGACCGGCATCTCGAAGGGGATGCCGTCGACCAGCGCGTACCGTCCCGCGAGCCGCCGCTGCCTGCGCGGGTACGGGGACGGCACGGCCGACAGCGCCAGCCGGGCGAGGGACAGGAACGGCGTCATCGGGCCAGCTCCTTCAGGATCAGCGGGTAGGTGTCGGCCGCGGCGCGGCGGCCGAGGAAGACGTCGAGGTGGCCGTAGCCGGGCAGCACGTACAGGCTGTCGCGGCCGGGGCGGTGGTGCCGCAGGAAGTCGAAGGTGCGCCGCTGGCTGTCGGCCAGGAAGCACAGGTTGTCCTCGCCGGCGAGGAGCACGAACCGGGCGTCGGTCTGCGGCGCCTGCGCGACGAAGGACCGCGGCAGACTCCCGATGTCCTCCGTCCGCACCAGGTGACCGGCCTGGATGCACCGGTTCATCTGCGCGAAGAACGTCATCGGGACGTCGGCGAACTCGCCGCGGATCCAGTCGTGCGTGGCCTCGTCGAGGTTCGCGTGGGACCACAGGGCGGGCCGGCCGCTGCCGTAGGTGAAACTGACCATCCGGCACACCGAGTTCCGGCACTCCGGATGCGTCGCCCGCACCGACTGGACCAGCAGCCTGGACAGCAGGCCCTCCGGCCGGTCTCCCCAAGCCGGCGAGAGGTACGGCAGCGCGCGGCTGATGACCGGCGCCAGGTAGCGGATCTTGAAGGTCGAGAAGCGGGGGACGACGGGGTGCAGCGACACCGCGTTGCTGACCACGGTGTCCACCTCGGGGAGCAGCCCGGCCGCCATCGCCATCATGAACGACGTCGAGCCCTGGCAGTGCACGACCGCCTTGAGCCGGTCCGCGCCCGTGGCCGACAGCACGTGGGCCACCGCCGCGGGATGGTCGTACGCCGCCGCCTGGTCCAGCGTCCAGGGCACCGGGTCGAGGTCGATCGAGGCCCGCCAGTTGAGCAGCCACACGTCCCAGCCGTCGTCGATCAGGGCGTCGACGAACGTACGGGGCAGCGGCGGCCGGAACAGCTCGGCCCGCACCCCGGCGCCGTGCACGACGAGGACCGGGCCGCGGGTGGGGGCGTGGCGCCCCCGCACGCGCACCAGCGTCAGCGGCGTGCCGTCCAGCGCGGTCAGCGGCCGGACCTCGGTGACGTGGTCGCGGCGGGTCGTGGGACGGCTCGGTGTGCCGGTCATGGTGACCGCACCTCCCGGGCGATGACGACAGGGTCCTCGATCAGCCGTACGGCCGGCGGCCGTACGGGCACCGGGCGCTTCCCGCCGGCCGGGTCGTCCCGCAGCTCCCAGTCGCGGCAGACGCCGTCGAGCGTCAGCGGGTGGACGGTGAGGGCGCCGTCCGGTGCGATGTGCAGCCGGAGGAACCCCTTGTGCTCCTCGATCGACTGGCCCGACATCTGCCATTCGACGACGGTGCCGCGGCGGGCCGAGAGCACCCACAGCGCGAAGGCCTCGGACCCCACGGCCGCACCCACCGCACCGGCGGTGCACAGGCATACCGCCAGCACGGCCCACCCGGGCCAGGAGGCCGGGAACGGCAGCGCCACGGTGCCGGCCAGGGCCGCCAGCGCGACCACCAGCTGGAGCAGCACGGCGACGGCCGGGTGGGACGGTGGCGCGTGCCCGCGCCGCCGGACCAGCCGGTCGGCCCGGCCCAGTACGAGCAGGACCACCATGGCGGCCAGGCTCAGGCCCACGAAGCGGCCGAGGTCGCAGGCAGAGGCGTCGCGCACGGCGTCGACGGGCCGGTGCCCGTCGACGGCCAGCGCGAACAGGAAGCTCACCACGAGGAACAGCACGACGTGCAGGCCCGCGGCCAGCCTGGCGAACCCCGGGTTGCGCCGGGGCAGCCAGTACGGCGACCACGGCAGTGCGAGGCGCCGGGCGATGCGGCGGGACTCCGCGGCACCGGGGCAGGTCGCCGGTGCGCGGGAGAAGACGGACGGCGTGCCGTCCCTGTCCCGCAGCCGCGCGCCGGGAGGCGGCAGCGTCAGCGTGCGCGGCAGCCGGTGCGTCGCCGCCAGGTACGCGCCGCCCGTCCCGCACGTCACCATCTGGCGCCGCCGCGGGTCCGGCGGCAGGTCGCCGGAGCCCGGCGGGTCCTCGGGCAGCCGCTCGGCGTAGCGGGCGTAGTGGTGCTTGTCGCCGCTCAGCCACAGCCGGACCGACGCGTGCGTCGGCACCCGCTCCCCGGTCCCCGGATCGATGCGGGTCCGGATGAAATTGCGGTCGAACCAGTGCAGCGAGTCGAAGGCGTCGGCGTCCTTCTCGGCGCTCTTCACCCAGCTGGGCTCGGCGGCGCAGACGATCACGCCGTCGCCCGGCCGCAGGTTCGCCGACAGGTGGGTCTCGAAGTAGTGCAGCTGGGGACCGTCGAAGTACGACCCGAGCTGGCTGTCCAGCCCGACGAGCCACCAGCGCTGCGGCAGCCGCACGGCGAAGTAGCTCCGGGTCTGCCGGGTCCGCCAGCCGCCGATGGGCCGCTGCTGGGCGAAGACCCGCAGGAACGCGGTGAGGCCGTCGTACCAGTCGTGGTTGCCCGGCAGCGCGACCATGAGCGGCTGGCCGTCCGCCGCCGGCAGGGCGGCGCGGTACGGCCCCTTCATCCGGTCCTCGTACCCCGTCGCCGAGGCCACCGGGTACACCTCGTCGCCGCCGAGGACGAGCAACGAGCCGCGGGGCAGCGGCGGTTGTGTCGATCCCGGGTGGTCGGCGGTGACGCTCTCCGCGGCCAGGGCCCAGGCCACCGAGGCGGTCGCGTCGAAGCCGTCGCCGAGGTCGGCGACGTAGTCGAGCCACATCTGCTGCGCACCGGGCTCGCTGAGCGGCGCCTCCAGGAGGTCCGCGGCGAGCGCGCCCTGGATCTCCCTCTTGTCCGAGTAACCGGCGAAGACGCCGGCCAGCACGACCTTGACCGCCGTACGGGCCAGCTGGCCCGGCGCCAGCCACCGCACCGGGTCCTGCGGGACGAAGCCCAGGTCCCGGGCGTGCTCGCGCAGTTCGCGGACGTTCATGCCGGTTCACCGGACCTCATGAGACGCGGGCCGTAGACGGCCCACAGCTCGCCGAGGAACAGCCGCCCGAAGCGCTCCAGCGCCCGCACGGGATGCGGGCCCACGACGCGGAACGTGGTCAGCTGCCGGATGAAGTCCCCGACCAGGATGACGATGATCCCTGCGCCGAGCACCGGTGCGGCGTCGTCGCCGTCCGGCGTCACGTGCCCGGCCAGCAGGCGGACGTAGAGCGTCGAGGTGTCGTGCCACAGGTCGGTGCCGGGGTCGTCGTGGACGTCCTTGTGCCCGACGAGCGTGAGCGGGTTGCCGCCCGGGTCCCGCAGGTGCAGCCGGTAGAGCATCCGGCGCCGGGCCGGGTCGGTGCCGCGGGTGAACAGGTTGAACCAGCCCCGCTCGACCGGCAGCCGGCCGCCGAGGAGGTCGCAGTCGACGTGGCCGACGGCGGCGGCCTCGTGGGCCGGGTCGGCGACGAAGCGGTCCACGTCGGCGGCGGTGATCGTGAGCCGGAAGCTCAGCCGCTGGTGCCGCGAGCGCCCGAGTGCGTGCCCCTCCTCGGGGTCGGTGGCGCCGAGGGCGGCGTACCCCTTCATCTCCTCGGTGAAGGAGAGGCTGGTCGGCGCGCTCCCGGCGGGTGCGGTGTCCGGTGTGGCGCCCGGCGTGGTCTCCGGTACGGGCGCGCCGGCTGCGGACCGCCGCCCGGCGGGCTCCTCGAGGATCCGGTCGCAGGCGCGGTCGGCGACCGCGGCGATCGTCAGCGACGGGTTAGCGCCCACCGGCCCGGGCAGCACCGAGCCGTCGAGCACGTGCAGCCCCGGGAAGCCGAAGACCTCGCCGAAGGAGTCGCAGACGCCCTCCGCGGGGTGACGGCCCATCGGGGCGCCGCCAAGCGGATGCACGGTGATCACCCTCCGCGACCACCACAGCGGGTTGTCGTGGAACTCCGCGCCGAGCGCCTCGGCCACGTCGCGCATGGCCGACCGGACGCGCTCGAAGTAGCCGCGCGACGTCAGCGTGGTCCAGTCGACGTCGAGGTAGCCGTGGCGCAGGCGCATCCGCCCGTCCGGCACGTCGCGCCCCATGCCGAGCAGCGCCAGCGACGACTCCGAGAACGTGCCCGGCCCCAGCAGCAGGGCCAGTTGGCCGCTGATGTCGCTCTGCGGGCTCAGACCGAGGCGTGAGCGCAGCCGGTGCAGGCCGAACGCCACGGCGCGGGGGATGGCGCCGGGCATCTGTGTCGTCTCGGCGAGCCAGTCGACGAACGCCGGGTTGCCCGCGTCCTCGATGTAGAAGCCGCGCCCCGACGAGCCGTCCCCGTCGGCCTCGTCGCCGACGCGGACGGCACTGGTGATCACCGGGCCGGTGCTGCCGTCCAGCCTGCGCGGCTCGCGCCGGACGCTGCCCGCGGTCGCCCCGACGAGCAGCCCCAGCAGGTCTCCGTTGCCGCAGAACCGGGTTCCCAGGGCGCCGCTGATGCCGGGCAGCGCCGCCCGGTTGCGCAGCAGCAGGTACGTCGAACCGAACGTGCCGGCCGCCAGCACCAGGCGGTCGCAGACGATCCGCCGCACCGGGAGTCGGCCGGTCGCGGTCGGCCGGCCCTCGCGGGCCGGGTCGTGGACGACGTAGCGGACCTCGTAGCCGCCGCCGGGCAGCGGCGCGAAGCCGCGCACTTCGCAGCGCGTGCGGATGTCGGCGCCGTGGTGCTGCGCCGCCGAGAGGTAGGTGTGGTCGAGGGTGTTCTTGGCGCCGAAGTTGCAGCCGACGTCGCACTCGCCGCACAACCGGCAGGTGCTGCGCGGCAGTCCGTGGATGTTGCCGTACTCGGGCTCCGGGAGCTGCGCCCCTGGGACCGGTTCCCCGCCGGGCTCCGGCGCGAACGTGACGGCGAGGGGCGGCCGCGAGATGTGCAGGCCGAGCCGCTCCGCGGCCTCGTGCATGGCGACCGTCTTCGGCGTGTCGGTGTAGGGGTACGGCGTGCCGCCGAGCATCCGTTCGACGCGGTCGTAGTGGGGGTCGAGGTCGGCGCGGCCGACCGGCCAGTTCTCGTAACCGCCGCCGGGCAGCGGCGATTCGTGCACGAACCACCGCTCGTCCTTGCGCAGCAGGACGTTCGCGTAGATCAGCGAACCGCCGCCCAGACCGCTGGAGACGATTCCCTCCAGGCCACGGAACGACCACACGTCGAACAGCCCGTGCATGCCCTCGCTGGGGTCCCAGAAGTTACGGGCCATGCCGGCCGGGCTGCGCGGGAAGCCGCCGGGAGGGTACGGCTTGCCCCGCTCCAGCACCACCACGGACCGGCCGCCCTCGGCGAGACGGCAGGCGGCCACCGAACCCCCGAACCCCGAGCCGACGACGACGGCATCGACGACGTCGACGCCGGGGCGGCCTCGGGGCCGCGGGGCCGTCATCGACGCTTCCCTTGCGGGCCCATAGGAACATGCTGGGTCTTATGGTGCATACCGGCAAACGCGCCGGGTCGGTGCGCGAAGGGCTCGCCCCACCGGGACAGGTTTGATTCCCCCACCCCGCCCCTTCCCGTAACCCGGGGGCTCTGCCCCCGGACCCCCGGTCCTCAATCGCCGGACGGGCTGGAAATCCAGCCCGTCCGGCGTTTGAGGCTGCGCTCTATTTGCGGCTCCGCCGCGTGGCGCGCGCAGCGCGGTCCCGGGGTCTGGGGCGCAGCCCCAGTTTCGGGAAGGGGCGGGGTGGGGGAATCAAACCCTCCCGCGTCAGCGCCGGGCCGCCACGACCAGCCGCTGCCGGACCATCGCCTGCCGCGTCGCGTACAGCGTGATCGACGCCGCGCCCACCATCGCCAGCAGGCCCAGCACCACCGTGCCGTCCCAGCCCGCCGCACGGAAGGCGAGGGCGCCCAGCGTGCCGCCCACCGAGCTGCCGATGTAGTACGCCGTCTGGTAGAGCGCCGAGGCCTGGGCGCGGCCCGTCCTCGCGGTGTGGCTGACCGAGGAGGACGCCACCGCGTGACCCGCGAAGAAGCCCGCCGTGATCAGGATCAGGCCCGCCAGCACCGTGCCCAGCGACGACGCCAGGGTCAGCAGCAGACCCGTCGTGGTCGTGCCCACCGCCAGGTACAGCGCACCGCGGCGGCCCATGCGGCCCACGAGCCTCCCGGCCGCCGCCGACGAGACCGTACCCACCAGGTAGACCAGGAAGATCGAGCCGACGACACCCTGGGGGAGGGAGAACGGGGCGGCGGCCAGGCGGTAGCCGATGACCGTGTAGACCGCGCCGAAGACGGTCATGAAGAGTGCGCCGATCAGGTACAGGCGGCGCAGCAGCGGGTCGGAGAGGTGGCCGGCCACCGTGCGGCCCAGCGAGCGGGCCGAGACGGCCGCCGGGGCGAAGTGCCGGGCCTTCGGGATCAGCACCCGGAAGGCCACGGCGCAGACGACCGCCAGGGCGCCCACCGCGGCGAGCCCCGCCCGCCAGCCCCACGCCTGGGCCACCCAGCCGGCGAGGATCCGGCCGGTCATGCCGCCGATGGCGTTGCCCGCCACGAACAGGCCGATCGCGCCCACCAGAGCCTTCGGACGGACCTCCTCCGCCAGATACGCCATCGCCGACGCCGGGACCCCGGCCAGGGCGACGCCCTGCACCGTGCGCAGTGCGACCAGCCAGCCGAGACCCGGGGCGAACGGCACCAGCAGGGCCACCAGCGCGGCCACGCACAGCGCCGTGGTCATCGTCGCGCGCCGCCCGAAGCGCTCGGAGAAGGCGCTGAGCGGGACCACCGCGAGGGCCAGGCCGCCCGTCGCGGCCGAGACCGTCCAACTGGCCTGATCGGCCGTCACACCGAGGCCGTCGGAGATCGCCGGGAGGAGGGCCTGCGTGGAGTAGAGGAGGGCGAAGGTGGCGACACCGGCCGCGAAGAGCGCGAAGCTCATCCGGCGATAGCCGGGCCCGCCGGGGACCAGCCGGGTGTCATCGGTAGCGGTGGCGTTCTGAAGGGACGACGGGGCAGAGGCATCCGACCGCATGACGACGGTGGATGCCCCGGTATCGGCAGGAGGCATGCATCAAACGTATGCACGACGCATTTGATGCGTCCAATGCACAGAATGGCCATAATCCATTCCGTGGAGCATGAACGCAGGTCAGGGGCGCCTCTGTCACCAACTGGCCACAGAGGTGTTACGCAAGACTTTGATACGACGGCAACGGCCGAGCTGGCCGCCGACTCCTGGGCGGCCACGCTCACACCGCGCCTCGCGCAGTTCACCGCCGTCGCCCGGCACGAGCACGTGACCCGGGCCGCGCAGCAGCTCGGTATGCCGCAGTCCACGCTCAGCCGGTCGATGGCCCGCCTGGAACACGACCTGGGCGTCGACCTCTTCGCCCGCCACGGGCGCACCGTCTCCCTCACCGCGGCCGGGCGCGCGTTCCTCGCCACCGTCGAGCGCGCCCTCGCGGAGGTCGAGCGCGCCGCCGAGTCCGTACGGGCCGATGCCGACCCCGCCACCGGGAAGGTCGCCTTCGGCTTCCTGCACACGATGGGCTCGGAGACGGTACCCGAGTTGATAAGGGCGTTCCGGACCGATCACCCGCGGGTGCGCTTCCAGCTCGTGCAGAACTACGGCGAGGCGATGATCGAGCGGCTGCGCAGCGGGGATCTGGACCTGTGCCTGACGTCGCCCGTGCCGGACGCGCCGGACCTCGTCGCGCGGCGGCTGGACGAGCAGAAGCTGCGGCTCGTGGTGCCGGACGACCATCCGCTGGCCGCGCGGAAGCGGATCCGGCTGGCGGAGGCGGCGGCGGAGCTGTTCGTGACGCTGGAGCCGGGGTACGGGCTGCGGAAGATCACGGATGCGCTGTGCGCGGAGGCGGGGTTCACGCCGAAGGTGGCGTTCGAAGGGGAGGACCCGGAGACGCTGCGGGGGCTGGTCGCGGCGGGGCTCGGGGTCGGGCTGCTGCCGCCGCCGGCGGTGCCGCGGCCGGGAGTCGTGGAGTTGACGGTCACGGCGCCGCGGGCGGTGCGGGAGATCGGGGTTGCCTGGCTGGACGGGCATCCCGATACCCCGCCGGTGGCGGCCTTCAAGCGGTTTCTGCTGTCGCGGAGGGGGCAGTTGCTGCTGCACCGCTAGGCACGTCTCAGTGCTGCAGCGACTCCCCGAACCCCGACGCCAGCGGCATCCGCAACCCCAGCGGCGGTGGGGCCGCCAGGGCGTCGGCCACCGGGCGGGCGTAGGGGTGGCCGAAGAGCGAGCCGAGGACGAAGTCCGTGGCCAGGGCCAGGACTTCGGGGCGGTGCTGGCGCAGGGCGTGGCCGTCGGAGTGGACCTCGAAGCGGCAGATGTCGCGGTTCACCTTCTTGGCCCGCTCTGCGAGGCGGTAGGAGAGGTCGGGGTCCGTGCGCTCGTCGTTGGTGCCGTGCACCAGCAGGACCCGGCGCCCCACGAGCTGGCGCACGGGGTCCGGGTCGAGGACGGCCTCCGGCTCCGGCAGCCAGGGGGCGATCGCCAGCACCGCCGTGACCGCCGGATGCCCGGCGGCCAGCAGCGCGGCGCGCGCGCCCATGCCCGTACCCACCAGGCACACCGGTACGTCGCCGTAGCGCCGCACCATCTCGTCCGCCGCCCAGCGCGCGTCCTGCACGGGATCGGCGGCGGGGCCGTTCCAGCCGCGGTGCCGCCAGCGGACGAGGTGGGTGGCCAGGCCCTCGGACTCGCCCGCCTTCGTCAGCCGGCGGGCCAGCGGCCGCTGCGCCGCCACCGTGAAGGACGAGGGGCGGCGGGTTCCGGTGGCGCTGCCGCCGGGCAGCAGCAGGGCCACCGCGTGCACGGCCCTCCCGGAGTGCCCGGCGCCCAGTGCTCTGCCGAGCCGGGGGGCCGTCCCGGACGCGCTCGACGTGCCTGCCGGACCTTCTGGATCTCGCTGCGGCAACGCTTGCTGCACCATGGCAGACAACGATGGCAGAAGGACGGGTGGTGTCCACCCCGCCGATGGGTCACCGTTCCGTATCGTTCGCCGACATCTACGCGCGTAGGGGCTAGAGTGCGGAAATGACGAGCGAGACCTTCTCCCAGGGGACCGCCCAGACGGCGTCCCTTCCCACTCCGGAGCAGATCCGGCGCGCGCCCAAGGTGCTGCTCCACGACCACCTCGACGGCGGTCTGCGCCCCGGCACCGTCGTCGACCTCGCCGCCGCGATCGGCTACGACAAGCTTCCCGAGACCGACCCGGACAAGCTGGGCATCTGGTTCCGCGAGGCCGCCGACTCCGGCTCGCTGGAGCGCTACCTCGAGACGTTCGCGCACACCTGCGCCGTGATGCAGACCCGCGAGGCGCTGGTCCGCGTGGCCGCCGAGTGCGCCGAGGACCTGGCCGCGGACGGCGTCGTCTACGCGGAGGTGCGCTACGCCCCCGAGCAGCACCTGGAGGCGGGGCTCACCCTCGAAGAGGTCGTCGAGGCCGTGAACGAGGGCTTCCGCGAGGGCGAGCGCCTGGCCCGCGCCAACGGTCACCGCATCCGCGTCGGCGCCATGCTGACCGCCATGCGGCACGCGGCCCGTGCGCTGGAGATCGCCGAACTGGCCAACCGCTACCGGGACTCCGGCGTCATCGGCTTCGACATCGCGGGCGCCGAGGCGGGCTTCCCTCCCACCCGCCACCTGGACGCGTTCGAGTACCTCAAGCGCGAGAACAACCACTTCACGATCCACGCGGGCGAGGCCTTCGGCCTGCCGTCGATCTGGCAGGCCCTGCAGTGGTGCGGCGCCGACCGTCTGGGCCACGGTGTGCGCATCATCGACGACATCGAGGTCGCGGAGGACGGCACGGTCAAGCTCGGCCGGCTGGCCTCCTATGTGCGGGACAAGCGCATTCCGCTGGAGATGTGCCCGACGTCCAATCTCCAGACGGCCGCGGCGAATTCATACGAAGAGCACCCGATCGGACTTCTCCGCAGGCTGCACTTCCGCCTCACGGTGAATACCGATAATCGGCTCATGAGCGGTACCAGCATGAGCCTGGAATTCGAGCACCTGGTCAAGGCGTTCGGCTACACGCTGGACGACATGCAGTGGTTCACCGTCAACGCCATGAAGTCGGCCTTCATCCCATTCGATGAACGTCTGGCCATGATCAATGACGTGATCAAGCCGGGCTACGCGGAGCTGAAGTCCGAGTGGCTGTTCCGTCAGACGGCGACGGAAACCGCCTGACCAGCAATTCCCTTTCCGGGTGCCCGGAGGGCGGCCGGTGGTGCATACAGCGAATGCGGCCGGGACTTCAAGTCCCGGCCGCTTCGTATTCGTGTCATTGATTGCGGGCCCGCCGGACTCGTGGCTAGGTTGCGGGGACGCCCGGCATTTCCTGCCGTTCCCCCGTCACGAGGACAGATCGCAGATGAAGCAGGCAACCATCAAGGCTCTAGGTGCCGTGGCCTTCGGCGCCGCGCTCGCCGCCGGCGCCGCCGGCACGGCGTCGGCCGGCACGCTCGAAGGGGTCACCACCACCGCCACCGGTGCGACGAAGGGACTCCCCATCGAGCAGGTGGCCCCGGTGGCCCCGGCCGGCGGGCCGGTGCTCGTGGCCGGCAACAGGCTGATCCGCTCCGGAGTGCTCGAGCAGTCGGCCAAAGCGCTGGACATCGCCCTGGCGCCCAGCCTCCCCACCGAGAAGCTGACCAACGCCGCCGACGCCGCCACCGGCAAGCGGGCCGCCGCCCCCGCCGACAACAAGGGCAACGCGGGCCTGCTCGGCGGTCTGCCCACCAAGGCCATCGCCCCCAACGGGATCTCCCTGCCCGGCCTCGGCACCCCGAACAACATGCGCTGACGCCACTGGACAGCGCGTCGGTACGGGACAGAGCGACGCGGCGGCCGCGCACCCCCGAACGGGGTGCGCGGCCGCCGCGTGCACGCAGGTCACCAGGCGGTGGCGGCGCCGCCCTTCTCCGAGGGCAGCAGGATCCACAGCGCGAGGTAGAGGAGGAACTGCGGGCCGGGCAGCAGGCAGGAGAGCAGGAAGATCACCCGCATAGTGGTGCGGGAGATGCCGAACCGCTCGGCCAGGCCCGCGCAGACGCCGGCGATCATCCTGTGGTTGCGGGGGCGGACCAGCGGAGCGGACATGGCGGCGACTCCTTGTCGTCAGTGTCGTGTAGTCATCGGTCGGTCATCGGTGCGGGAACGTTTCCCGACGACTCCAACGCTACGGTCGCCGCCCTGGGCAAAACGTCACTCTACGGTGCGATCCCGACCCTGGGGATCGTCGGGGTCAGACCCCGATCCGGCTCCTCCCGGCGTAGGGGTGCGGTAGGGCGCCCGTCCATCCTGCGACGTAGCCGGGCCCGCACCGCGGGTACCACCGCGAGGTGCGCGAGCGTCACGCCCGTGACGTTGAGCAGCAGCGTGTCCACGTCCAGGACCTGCCCCACCACACCGCTCTGCACCACCTGGAGGGCCAGCGAGAGCATGGCCCCGGTGAAGACCGTCCGCGCCAGCGAGCCCAGGGCGGACGCGCCGATCCGCCCGCCCGCCCACGGCAGCAGCACCCCCAGCGGGGCGAAGGACAGCACCCCCGACCCGATGGCGCGCGCCGCCGCCCAGGGACCGAGGGCGAGGTCCGCGCGGATCGTGGCCAGCGGCTCCGGGCGCGCGGCGGTCACCCACGGTGCCGTCAGCGGCCGCAGGGCGAGCCAGCCGATCACCAGGAGGTGGGCGGCCAGGAGGACACAGCCCGCCACGCGGTAGCGGTATCGGAGGGCGGGCGTACCGCCGAAGCCATGACGCTGCACGCCCCCCATGACGCGACGCGCGGGGCGCGCGGTTCCGCAGCCGCGTACGGAGAGTCAGCACCCCGCGCCGGGACGCGCCCAAAGGGGTCGCTAGGTCCCGTGCACCCGCTCCGGATGGGTGCGTGTCTCATCGGTGCAGGTGAACTCGCGGGGCTTGTCGTCGCCCGGCCCGCCCAGCACCACCGTGCTCCGGCCGTCGGCCGCGGCCGTGTCCGCGAACGTGCACACGAGCTGCGCCAAGGCGAGCGGAGCCAGCTCCTCCGGCTTGCTGTCCAGCCGCAGGGTGCCCGCGGGATCGCCCTGGTGCGGGCCCTCGACGGCCAGCCGGTTCGGCACGTCCGTGGAGAACCCGGCCTCGTCCTCCGCGACCGAGGGCTGCCGCTTCAGCTCGTCGAGCAGCGCCCGGGCCACCGCCACCGCGTCGTTGCCCTCCGGCAGCGCGACCTGCCGGCTCACCGGGAGCAACTGCGAGGCGCACAGCAGCTGGACGGACACGGCGGTACCGGCCGGCGCCGCCGTGCCCTGCGGCGCCGGGCGCACCACACAGGTGGCCCGGGAGGGCGCGCTCCCGGCGTCGACGGGCACCGCGGTGCCCCGGATGCCGCACCCGGCGAGCAGGACGCCGCCCGCGGCCAGGCCGACGGCGGTGCACAGGAAGGCGACGGGTCTCACGACGCACCGCCTTCCGGGGCCGTGCCGTTGGCGGGCGCAGCACCCTCGTCCGCGATGCCGGAGGCGTCGCGCGGCAGCGTCAGCGTGAAGACGGCCCCGCCCTCGGGGGAGTTGGCGGCCGTGATCTCGCCCCCGTGGATGTGGGCGTTCTCCAGCGCGATGGACAGGCCCAGCCCGCTGCCCTCGGAGCGCGGGCGCGAGGCGCTCGCCTTGTAGAAGCGGTCGAAGACGTGCGGCAGCACGTCCTCGGGGATGCCGGGCCCGTGGTCCCGTACCGCGATCACCAGCGTGTCGTCCGTCAACCGCACCGACACCCGCACCGGCGAACCGCCGTGCTTGAGGGCGTTCCCGATGAGGTTGGCCAGGATGACGTCGAGCCGGCGCGGATCCAGCCGCGCCATGATGCCGCGCTCGGCGTCCAGTTCCACGGCGTCCAGCCAGGCCCGCGCGTCGATGCACGCCGTGATCTGGTCGGCGATGTCCACGTCGTCCAGCACCAGCCGGGCCGTGCCCGCGTCGAAGCGGGTGACCTCCATCAGGTTCTCCACCAGGTCGTTCAGGCGACGGGTCTCGCTCACCACGAGCTGCACCGCGGGCGCGATCATCGGGTCGAGGGAATCCGCCTCGTCCTCCAGCACCTCGGTCACCGCGGTGATGGCCGTCAGCGGGGTCCGCAGCTCGTGCGACATGTCGGCGACGAAGCGCCGGCTCGCCGCCTCCCGGGAGCTGAGGTCCTCCACCCGCTTCTGGAGGGACTCCGCGGTCCTGTTGAAGGTGCGCGACAGGTCGGCCAGCTCGTCCGTGCCCGACACCGTCAGCCGCGTGTCCAGCTTGCCCTCGCCGAGCCGCCGCGCCGCATCGCCGAGCCGCTGCACCGGCCGCAGCACCGTGGAGGCGGCGGCCTGGGCGAGCAGCGCGGAACCGATCAGCGCGAGGCCCGTGGCGATCCCCAGCGACCAGGCCAGGGAGTTGAGGTCGGCCCGCTCGTTCTCCAGGGACTTCAGCAGGTAGCCGGTCGGCCCGCCGCCGATCACCTTTGCGCCGCCGACCAGGTACGGCTTGCCGCCGAGCGTGATCCGCTGCCAGTACAGGTGGTACGGGTACGGGTTGGACTCGTCGACCTTCCGCTCCCGGTTGACGGCGGTGACCAGCGTCTTCGGCACCACGCGCAGCGTGAACAGATCGCGGTCCGAGGGCGCGGCGCAGTCGCCCCCGCCCTTGACCGTGCCGATCAGCAGCACCTCGTACTTCTGCGAGGTGGCCGCCATCCGGTCCGCGGCCTCCTGGAGCTCGGGGCAGGTCGGGGGCAGCGGCAGCGAACCGGTGTTGTCCTGGAGGGACTTGCGGAAGTCGTCCAGGGCGGCGTTCTGGGTACGGGTCAGCACGGCGTCCCGGTTGAGCCAGTAGGCGATCCCGGACGCCGACACGGCGGCGGCCAGCGCCACCAGCGCGAACACCAGCATCAGCCGCAGCCGCAGACTGATCCACCGCATGCTGGGCTTCAGCACGTTCCGCACCACCGCCCAGCCCCGCTCCCGGCCGGGCTCTTCTGTCACTCTGTGCTCTCAGTCCTCGTGATCGTCACTGCGGTGCGTCCAGGCGGTAGCCCACGCCGCGGACCGTGCGGATCAGGGTCGGCGAGGACGGCACGTCCTCGACCTTGGCGCGCAGCCGCTGGACACAGGCGTCCACCAGGCGGGAGTCGCCCAGGTAGTCGTGCTCCCACACCAGCCGCAGCAGCTGCTGCCGGGACAGCGCCTGCCCCGGCCGGCGGCTCAGCTCCAGCAGCAGCCGCAGCTCGGTCGGGGTCAGCTGGAGGTCCTGGCCGTTCTTGGTGACCGTCATCGCGGACCGGTCGATGACCAGCGACCCGAAGACCGCCGAGTCGCTCGACTCCCGCTCGCCGCGCCGCAGCACGGCCCGGATCCGGGCGTCCAGCACCCGCCCCTGCACCGGCTTGACCACATAGTCGTCGGCGCCGGACTCCAGCCCGACCACCACGTCGATGTCGTCGTTGCGGGCGGTCAGCAGGATGATCGGCAGCTGGTCCGTACGCCGGATCCGCCGGCAGACCTCGAAGCCGTCGATGCCCGGCAGCATCACGTCCAGCACGATCAGATCGGGCCGCTGCTCGCGCATCATCTTCAGCCCGTCCTCGCCCGACGCAGCGGTCACCACACGGTGGCCCTGACGGGACAGGGAGAACTCGAGGGCCGTGCGGATGGCGTCGTCGTCCTCGATCAGCAACAGGAAAGGCACAGTGGTCATTCTGGCCTAAGACTGGCCGGTAGTTCGACAGAAGGATGTCGCAGCGCCCCGCGGCGAGCTGTTGCAGGGCTGTGACAGTCGGCGGACAACGCGATGAAACTGGCCCGGCAGGCTTTTGGTCACCGGGCAGTTAGCGGTCCGGATCACTGACGGACCGAGCTGGCTCCACCGACGGGGGGCGCGAGATGAACACACTGCACAGCACCACGAACAGCGCAGTTCGCACGCGCCTGCACGACGCCGGCCGGAGCACGGAGAAGTCCGGTGCCGTGGGCGGGCGGGGGTGCGCTCGCGGCACCGGACGCACGGCACGGCCGCCGTACATGGTGGCCATCGACGCGATCGCGTACGGGGAGCCCAAGGGGGGCGCTCCGGGGGGCACGGGGGAACGCGGCACCGAGGTGTCGCGGACGGAGGCGGAGTTCACCGCCTACGTCCAGGAGCGCAGGGCCTCCCTGTACGCGACCGCGTACCACCTGACCGGTGACCGGTACGAGGCGGAGGACCTGCTGCAGAGCGCGCTGTTCTCCACCTACCGCGCCTGGGACCGGATCAGCGACAAGGCGGCGGTCGGCGGCTACCTGCGCCGCACCATGACCAACCTGCACATCAGTGCCTGGCGCCGCCGCAAGCTCAACGAGTACCCGACCGAGGAGCTGCCGGAGACGCCCGGTGAGCAGGACGCGATGCGCGGCACCGAGCTGCGCGCCGTCCTCTGGCAGGCGCTCGCCCGGCTGCCCGAACTGCAGCGCACGATGCTCGTGCTCCGCTACTACGAGGGCCGTACGGACCCGGAGATCGCGGAGATCCTCGACATCAGCGTCGGCACGGTCAAGAGCAGCATCTGGCGCTCGCTGCGCCGCCTGCGGGACGACGAGGCCATCGCCTCCGGCCGGATCGCGGAGGAGTGCTTCGGCGAGCTGGTGGCCTAGGGGAGCCAACGGGGGAAACGGGGGCACGGGGGAGAGAGCGGGCGTGGCAGCCGGGGGGATTGCCGCGCCCGCTCTCGCATGTCCTGGCCCGTGTCAGCTGCGTACGGTCTCCCGCCGCCCGGCGGCAGCGGAGGCGATCCGGCCCATGGCCGTGTCCCGGCCGCAGGGGAAGGCGCCCAGCGCCACCCACCGGGCCACGATGGCCCGCTCCGAGCGCATCAGCCGCAGCCCGCGGCGCACCAGGTACGGCACCGGCTTGCGGGCCTCGCGGATGTCGCGCAGCAGCCGCCGCCGGAAGGTCGTCGAGGGCCGCCCGCGCAGGCACAGCGCATCCGCGAGGTGACCCAGATCACGGCACTGCGTGATGATGTCGGCGGCGAAGATGCCCTCCGCTATGAACAGCGGGGTGCGGCCTATGTCCAGCCGGGTCCGGCCGGCGCGCGAGCTGCTCGAGATGTCGTACACCGGCACCTCGGTCCGGGCCGTGCGGCACAGCTCGTCGATCGCGGCGACGGCCGCCTCCGCGTCCCACGACAGCGGCGAGTCCCAGTCGGTGCCGCCGTCCTCGAGCAGCGGCAGCGAGGGGTCGTCGCCCTCCTTGTAGAAGTCGTCCAGGTTGAGCACCGGGAGCCCGGTGCGGGCGGCGAGGGACGACTTTCCGGAGCCGGACGGACCGGTCAGCAGGATGACGCGAGCGGAAGGCAGGAGGGAGGTCACGGGACACCAGTGTGAGGCATTGCTCCGCATGGGGGATCCCTCTGGGTCGGGGCGTGCGCGCACCGTGATCGCTCAACTACGCTGCGCAGTCGACTCGACTCGATGCGACTCGGTACGACTCGGCACGACCGTCCACACAACTCACGCCCCGGCAGGTGGTCATGGCATCCCACGCACGTCACGCACGCTCCGCTTCCGTTCCCCCGCCGCCGCGTCTGCGGCGCACGCTCGCACGGGTCGGCCTGACCGTCTCGGCGGGCGCCGCGCTCGTCGGGGGCGGCGCGACGGCGGCGGCCGCGGTCGTTCCGCTTCCGCACCCGGGGGCGCCGAGGGCGCCGCAGGCGCCGCGGGCCGAACTGGGCCGCACGGACGTGGGCGCCGCCTTCCAGGGCGTGGGCATCGCCCTGGACAAGTCGCTGCAAGGGCTCTCGCCGGTGATCAAGTCCTTCAAGGCGTACCCGATGGCGGGGACGGGGGTGGACCCGCTGGACAACGGCGTCAAGACGAAGGTGGCGGACTTCCAGGAGGTGGGTGCGCCTTCTGCGACGGGCGCTATCGCGCCGAGTGGGCAGCTGAAGGAGCTGCCGCTGGTGGGGTCGGTGCTGGGGATGCTGCCGGGGCCGGCTTCGCCGGAGGGGGTCAGTCTGGGGTGAGGGTTCCGGGGGCGTCCGGGGGCCTCCGGCGGTTCTTTCCCCACCCCGCCCCTTCCCGTAACTGGGGGCTCTGCCCCCAGACCCCCGGTCCTCAAACGCCGGACGGGCTGGAGTTGCCGCCCGGACGGGCTGAATGCGCCGGTGCCGGTCCCCTGAATGCGCCGGTGCCGGTCCCCCGAAGGGGACGGGCACCGGCGATTGTCGTCAGCGGCTCAGTAGGAGGAGCCGCCTGCGCCCAGGGAGCCCGTGGGGTGCCAGACCGTCTTCGTTTCCAGGAAGGCCGTGAGGCGGTCGGTGCCGGGGGTGGCGGACCAGTCCACAGCCTGTGGACGGCGGACCACGCGCTTGAGGTTGTCCGCGGCCTCGATCTCCAGCGCCTTGGCGGTCTCGGGGTCGGCCCCGGTCACGTCGATGGCGTTGACGTCCTGGTGCGCGGCGAGCGGCACGGCGATCTCCGTGACCTTGCCGGACAGGATGTTGACCACACCACCGGGCACGTCGGAGGTGGCCAGCACCTCGCCCAGGGACAGGGCGGGCAGCGGGGCCTTCTCCGAGGCCACCACCACGACCGTGTTGCCGCCCGCGATGGCGGGGGCGATCACGGAGACCAGGCCCAGCAGCGAGGACTCCTGCGGCGCCACGACCGCGACGACACCGGTCGGCTGCGGCGACGAGACGTTGAAGAACGGCCCCGCGACCGGGTTGGTGCCGCCCACGACCTGGGCGATCTTGTCGGTCCAGCCCGCGTACCAGACCCAGCGGTCGATCGCGGCGTCCACCTGGGCCGCGGCCTTGGACTTGGACAGCCCCTCGGCGTCGGCGACCTCGGCCGTGAACTGGTCGCGGCGGCCCTCGAGCATCTCGGCGACGCGGTAGAGGATCTGGCCGCGGTTGTAGGCGGTGGCGCCCGACCAGGCACCGAACGCCTTGCGGGCCGCGACGACGGCGTCCCGCGCGTCCTTGCGGGACGACAGGGGCGCGTTGGCGAGCCAGTTGCCCTTGGAGTCGGTCACCTCGTACACCCGCCCGCTCTCGGACCGGGGGAACTTGCCCCCGACGAACAGCTTGTAGGTCTTGAAAACGCTAAGACGCTCAGACATCGAGGTAGGCCTCCAGACCGTGACGGCCACCCTCGCGACCGAAGCCCGACTCCTTGTACCCGCCGAACGGCGAAGTCGGATCGAACTTGTTGAACGTGTTGGCCCAGACGACGCCCGCACGCAGCTTGTCGGCGACCGCCAGCATCCGCGAGCCCTTCTCGGTCCAGATGCCGGCCGACAGCCCGTACTGCGAGTTGTTGGCCTTGGCGACGGCCTCGGCGGGCGTGCGGAAGGTCAGCACGGACAGCACCGGGCCGAAGATCTCCTCGCGGGCGATCCGGTGGGCCTGGGAGACGTTGGTGAACAGCGTCGGCGCGAACCAGTAACCGGCGGCCGGCAGCTCGCACGCGGGCGACCAGCGCTCGGCACCCTCGGCCTCGCCGCTGTCGGCGAGAGCGGTGATGCGGGCCAGCTGCTCGGCGGAGTTGATGGCGCCGACGTCGGTGTTCTTGTCGAGCGGGTCGCCCACCCGGAGCGTGGACATCCGGCGCTTGAGCGCGTCCAGCAGCTCGTCCTGGATGGACTCCTGCACCAGCAGGCGCGAACCGGCGCAGCAGACCTGGCCCTGGTTGAAGAAGATCCCGTTGATGATCCCCTCGACCGCCTGGTCGATCGGCGCGTCGTCGAAGACGATGTTGGCGCCCTTGCCGCCCAGCTCCAGCGTCAGCCGCTTGTCCGTACCGGCGACGGTACGGGCGATCTGCTTGCCCACGCCGGTGGAACCGGTGAACGCGACCTTGTCGATCCCGTCGTGCGCGACGAGCGCGGCACCGGTCGTCCCGTCACCCGTCAGGATGTTGACGACGCCCTTGGGCAGCCCGGCCTGACGGCAGATGTCCGCGAAGAACAGCGCCGACAGCGGCGTGGTCTCGGCGGGCTTCAGCACGACGGTGTTGCCCGCGGCCAGCGCCGGGGCGATCTTCCACGCCAGCATCAGCAGCGGGAAGTTCCACGGGATGACCTGGCCGGCGACGCCCAGCGGCTTCGGGTCCCGCCCGAAACCGGCGTGCTCCAGCTTGTCCGCCCAGCCCGCGTAGTAGAAGAAGTGCGCGGCGACCAGCGGCAGATCCGCGTCGCGGGTCTCCTTGATCGGCTTGCCGTTGTCGAGGGTCTCCAGAACGGCCAGCTCGCGCGAGCGCTCCTGGATGATCCGGGCGATGCGGAACAGGTACTTGGCCCGCTCGGAGCCCGGCAGCGCGGACCACTTCTCGAAGGCCTTGCGGGCGGCCTTCACCGCCGCGTCGACGTCCTCGGCCGAGGCCTGCGCGACCTCGGAGAGCACTTCCTCCGTCGACGGCGAAACGGTCTTGAAGACCTTCCCGTCGGACGCCTCGCGGAACTGGCCGTCGATGAACAGCCCGTAGGACGGGGCGATGTCGACGACCGTGCGCGACTCGGGCGCCGGTGCGTATTCAAAAGCCATGATCAGTCCACCGTCACGTAGTCGGGACCGGAGTAGCGCCCGGTGCTCAGCTTCTGCCGCTGCATCAGCAGGTCGTTGAGAAGGCTCGACGCGCCGAAGCGGAACCACTCGTTGGTCAGCCACTCCTCGCCGACGGTCTCGTTGACGAGCACCAGGAACTTCATGGCGTCCTTGGTGGTCCGGATGCCGCCCGCGGGCTTCACGCCGACCTGCACGCCGGTCGTGTCGCGGAAGTCGCGCACGGCCTCCAGCATCAGCAGGGTGTTGGCCGGGGTGGCGTTCACCGCGACCTTGCCGGTGGAGGTCTTGATGAAGTCTGCGCCGGCGAGCATGCCGAGCCAGGAGGCGCGGCGGATGTTGTCGTACGTCGACAGCTCACCGGTCTCGAAGATGACCTTGAGCCGGGCCGCCGAGCCGTCGGGGCGGCGGCAGGTGTCCTTGACGGCCTTGATCTCCTCGAAGACGCTCAGGTAGCGCCCGGCGAGGAAGGCACCGCGGTCGATCACCATGTCGATCTCGTCCGCGCCCGCGGCGACGGCGTCGACCGTGTCGGCGAGCTTCACCGGCAGGGCGGCGCGGCCGGCCGGGAAGGCGGTGGCGACGGAGGCGACCTTCACCTCGGAGCCCGCGAGGGCCTCCGCGGCGGTGGCCACCATGTCGGGGTAGACGCAGATCGCCGCGGTGCGGGGGGTCTCGCGGTCGGTCGGATCGGGGTTGAGGGCCTTGGCGCACAGGGCCCGGACCTTGCCCGGGGTGTCCGCGCCCTCGAGGGTCGTGAGGTCGATCATCGAGATCGCCAGGTCGATGGCGTAGGCCTTCGCCGTGGTCTTGATCGAGCGGGTGCCGAGCGCTGCGGCGCGGGCTTCCAGCCCGACCGGGTCGACGCCCGGGAGGCCGTGCAGGAAGCGGCGCAGCGCACCGTCGGAGGCGGTCACGTCCGCCATCGACGCCAGTCGCTCCGCGGCTTCGTTGCCGTTTGAGGGAACAGTGGGCATGGTCACCCGATGAGCATATCTACGCGCGTAGCGCGTGCCAACCCCCCGTGCGGGCACTGCCTTTCCGTGCCCTTCCCGTGGCCTTCCTGTGCCCTTACCGTGCCGGTCCCGTACCGACCCCATACCGGCCCCATGCTCACACCACCCGGCTCGCGCCGCAGCGTGGGGCACAATCGGCGGCATGACGAGCGACCCGAAGGCACCGGAATACGCCGAGCGGTGCTACCGCTCCTCCGCAGGCATCGGCAGCGGCGTGCTGCTGCTGATACTGGCCGCGTGGCTGGGGGGCGACGCGATCGCCCGCGGCGAGGGCCGTGCGCCCTGGCTCGCCCTGGCCGGACTGCTCTTCGCGGCACCGCTGATCATCGCCTTCACGGTGCGGCCGGCGGTGTGGGCGGGGGAGGACCGGCTGCTGGTGCGGAATCCGTTCCGCACGATCACCTTGCCGTGGGCCTCTGTCGAGGCCGTTCGGGCCGGGTACTCCAGTGAGGTGCTCGCGGGTGGTGCGAAGTACCAGCTGTGGGCCATTCCGGTGTCGCTGCGGCAGCGGAAGAGGGCGGCGCGGAATGCGGCTCGGTCGGCGGCGGAGGATGTGACGGGGACGGTGTCCCCGGTGGCCCCTGTTTCGGGTGGCCCTCTGCGGGCGGCGTCCGATCAGGCGATCGAGGATTTGCGGGAACTTGCGGAGCGGTGTGCTTCGCGTGAGGGGGCACAAGGCGCACCTTCGGTGCGGTGGGCGTTTGAGCTGATCGTTCCGTCGATCGTCGGCTTGGTGCTGTTTGCTGCGCTGGCGGGGGTTGGGTGAGGCCGTTTCGGCTAACGGTTGACGGTGCGCGGCACCGGGGTTGCCGGTGGGGGTGCGGGCCGTCGTTCCGGTTGTGCCCACCCTCCCCCATTGCCTGAACGGCATGGGGGCACCCCCATCGCCTGGGGGCACCTCCCAGCGGTAGCTGGGGGAGGAACGATTGCCCGCAATCTGACTGCGGCGCGATTGCCCGCAACCTGACTGCGGCGCGGAGGGGGTGGGGTGGGACGGGTGGGCCCTGGCAGGGGCGTAAAGCATTCTTCGCGGCAGGTGCGGGGTACGCCGTGACACGGAACGGAACGCCGCGAAGAGTGCAGCCCCAGAAGGGCCCACCCGTCCCACCCCACCCCCGACCCACCCACCGGGCCGGGGGTGGGTCACCCCGGTTCGGGGTGACCCATGAGCGTCAGATGCCCGCGGCGCGCGAGAGGTCTGTCTTCACGGAAGCCAGGACCTCGTCTGCCTTGCGCCGCGCGTCGGCCAGCGCGCTGGCTGACGCCACCGGCACCACGACCTCCAGGTAGCACTTCAGCTTCGGCTCCGTGCCGCTCGGGCGCACGATCACCCGCGCCCCGGACACCGCACCGGCCTCGTCCCCGGCCAGCTGGTAGCGGAGCCCGTCGGTCGGCGGCAGCGACTCGGTGCCCTTCGTCAGGTCCTCCGCGGACACCACGTGCAGCCCGGCCAGCACCGTCGGCGGCTGCTCCCGCAGCCTCCGCATCGCCGCACCGATCAGCGACAGGTCCTCCACCCGCACCGACAGCTGGTCCGTCGCGTGCAGCCCGTGCTCGACCGCCATGTCGTCCAGCAGGTCGGCGAGCGTACGGCCCGACTCCTTCAGCTCGGCGGTCAGCTCGGCGATCAGCAGGGCCGCCGTGATGCCGTCCTTGTCGCGCACCCCGTCCGGGTCCACGCAGTAGCCCAGCGCCTCCTCGTAGGCGTACCGCAGCCCGTCCACACGGGAGAGCCACTTGAAGCCCGTCAGCGTCTCCTCGTACGTCGTGCCGGCGGCGGCCGCGGAGATCCGGGACAGCAGCGAGGACGAGACGATGGTGGTCGCGAACGCGCCCCGGGCGTTCTTGTGCACCAGGTGCTCGGCCAGCAGCGCGCCGACCTCGTCGCCGCGCAGCATGCGCCAGCCCTCGACGGTCTCCGGCGCGGGCACGGCGACGGCGCAGCGGTCCGCGTCGGGGTCGTTGGCGATGATGATGTCCGGCGCCTCGCCCCGGGCCGCGGCCTCGCGGGCGGTGGCGAAGGACAGGTCCATCGCGCCCGGCTCCTCCGGGTTGGGGAACGCGACGGTCGGGAAGTCCGGGTCCGGCTCGGCCTGGGCGGCCACGACGGACGGCGCGGGGAACCCGGCGCGGGCGAAGGCGGCGGTCAGCACGTCGCGGCCGACGCCGTGCATCGGCGTGTAGACGACGCGGACGTCACGGGCGGAACCGGCGGTGAGGACGGCGTCCGTGCGGGCCAGGTAGGCCTCGACCACGTCCTCCTCGCGGAGGGTCTCCCAGCCGGCGTCCGGCCGGGGCACGTCGTTCAGGCTCTCGATCGCGGCGATCTCGGCGGCGATGCCGGCGTCCGCCGGGGGGACGATCTGGGAGCCGTCGCCGAGGTAGACCTTGTAGCCGTTGTCGCGGGGCGGATTGTGGCTGGCGGTGACCTCGATGCCGGCCACAGCGCCCAGGTGGCGGATCGCGAAGGCGAGCACCGGGGTGGGCAGCGGCTTGGGCAGCAGCGCGGCCTTCAGCCCGGCGCCCACCATGACGGCGGCGGTGTCACGGGCGAAGTCGGCGGACTTGTAGCGGGCGTCGTAGCCGATGACGACGGTGCCACTGGTGTGGCCCTGCTTCTTGAGGTACGCGGCGAGGCCCGCGGCCGCGCGGATGACGACGGTGCGGTTCATGCGCATGGGGCCGGCGCCCAGCTCCCCGCGGAGACCGGCGGTGCCGAACTGAAGGGTGCCGGCGAAGCGGGCGGCAAGCTCGGTGAGGTCGCCGGCTTCGATGAGCCGGGCCAGCTCCTCGCGGGTCTCGGGGTCGGGGTCCTCGGCGAGCCAGGTGTTGGCCTGCGCGATGAGGTCTCGCTCCACGTCGTTTCCTCCGTCGGTGTTTCTCGGTGCGCCCCTGGTGCACAGGTGCGCACGGGGTGCGTGGGTGGGTCGGGGCCGGGGCGGGACGGGCCCCTCTGGGGGCTAGGGATATTTACGGCAACGGTCTTGCGTCATGGTGCCCGGAAGGACGCCGCAAATATGCCGAGACGCCCCCTGCCGGGGCCCGTCCCGCCCCGGCCCCTCCCGCCCGTCGGCGACTGCGGGCCGTGGCCCCACCTGCATGGGCGGATGCGGGGTATCGGGCGGGCGGGTGGGTGCAAATCGCGCCGAAGGCGCGGAAAACACCCGCGCCGGAGGCGCGAAGATGCGCCCCCGGCACCGGGGTGAGGCAGGCGGCGATGCGGACCGCCAAAGGTCACAGCTTGGGCAGGACCTGCGCCAGCAGGGAACCCATGCGGGCAGCGGAGTCACGGCCGGCCTGCAGAACCTCTTCGTGGTTCAGCGGCTCGCCCGTCATGCCCGCGGCGAGGTTGGTCACCAGGGAGATGCCCAGCACCTCGGCGCCGGCCTCGCGGGCCGCGATCGCCTCGAGGGTGGTGGACATGCCGACCAGGTCGCCGCCGAGGGTGCGGACCATCTTGATCTCGGCCGGGGTCTCGTAGTGCGGGCCGGGGAGCTGGACGTAGACGCCCTCCTCCAGGGTGGCGTCCACCTCCTTGCACAGGCTGCGCAGGCGCGGGGAGTACAGGTCGGTGAGGTCGACGAAGTTGGCGCCGACGATCGGCGAGGTCGCCGTCATGTTGATGTGGTCGCTGATCAGGACCGGCTGGCCGGGGCGCATGCCGTCGCGCAGGCCGCCGCAGCCGTTCGTCAGGACGACGGTCTTGCAGCCGGCGGCGACGGATGTGCGGACGCCGTGCACGACGGCGGCGACGCCGCGGCCCTCGTAGTAGTGGGTGCGGCCGAGGAAGACGAGCGCACGCTTGTCGTTGATCTTGTACGAGCGAATGGTGCCCGCGTGGCCGGCGACGGCGGCCGGCGTGAAGCCGGGGAGTTCGGTCACCGGGAACTCGGCCTCGGGGGCGCCGAGCGCTTCGGTGGCGGGGACCCAGCCGGAGCCCATGACCAGGGCGACGTCGTGGGTCTCGGCGCCAGTGAGCTCGCGCAGGCGGGCGGCGGCGGCGTCGGCCGCGGCGTACGGGTCGGTCTGGATGTCCGGGGTAACAGATGCGTTCACGCGGACGAGGGTAACCGCTAATCGCCTACGCGCGTAGATGTCTCTGGTTACGGTGTTCCGATTGTTGCTTTGTGCTTTGCGACGAGATGCAATCGTCATCTCGGACGCTTTCAGGGGGCGTCCGACGGGCCGGCACAGGCCCATCGGACACCCCCTAGCACGGCCGCTTGCGCAGCTCCATGACGTAGTCGTGCGGGGCCCCGGCGGATTCCGCCGCGTCGGCGATCTCCCCGAGATAGCGGGCGGAGGGCAGACCGCCCTCGTAGCCGTTGAGGACGTAGACCCAGGCCGGCTCCTCGCCGTCCAGAGTGTGCACCCGGACCCGCATGCGGCGGTAGATGTCCAGGCCGACACCCTCCCAACGGTCCATCGAGTCCTCGTCCATCGGGGCGATGTCGTAGAGGGCGACGAACACCTGCGACCGGGGGGCCTCCACGATGGTGGCGAGCGCGCCCTCCCAGCCCATCTGCTCCCCGCCGAAGGTCAGCCGCCAGCCGTTGAGCCAGCCCGTGCCGCGCAGCGGCGAGTGCGGTGCGCGGCGGGTCATCAGCCGCGCGTCGAGGTTGCCGGCGTACGCGGCATAGAGCGACATGGTTCCGAGGGTACGGGAGTGAGGCGGAACGGCCTTTGGGGTGGCAGGCTCGAAGGGAGGTTCGCGTGGAACTTTCGGACGGATCTCGCTCAAAGTTCCCTCGAAAGTCGTACAGATCAGCGTAAGGATCGCGTAGGGAGGCCCCGGAAGGAGCCGCTTCGATGGGTGCGGAACAATGGAATACGTGACTCGGATCGTGATCATCGGTGGCGGACCCGGCGGCTATGAGGCGGCGCTGGTCGCCGCTCAGCTCGGCGCGGAGGTGACCGTCGTCGACTGCGACGGTCTGGGCGGGGCATCGGTGCTGACCGACTGCGTGCCCTCGAAGACACTCATTGCCACGGCAGAGGTGATGACCAACTTCGACTCCTCCTACGAGGAGCTGGGGATCATGGTCGCCGACGACACTCCGCCCCTGGAGCAGGCCGCCGGCGTGGTCGGCGTGGACCTGGGCAAGGTCAACCGCCGTGTGAAGCGGCTCGCGCTGGCGCAGTCGCACGACATCACCGCCTCGGTGACGCGCGCGGGCGGCCGGGTCATGCGCGGGCGCGGGCGGCTGGAGCCGCAGCAGGCGCCGGACGGTTCGCGCCGGGTCGTGGTGCGGGCCGCCGACGGCACCGAGGAGACGCTGGCCGCGGACGCCGTGCTGATCGCCACGGGTGCCCACCCCCGGGAGATCCCGGACGCGCTGCCCGACGGCGAGCGGATCCTGAACTGGACCCAGGTCTACGACCTCGACGAGCTGCCCGAAGAGCTGATCGTGGTGGGCTCCGGCGTGACCGGCGCCGAGTTCGCGGGTGCCTACCAGGCGCTCGGGTCCAAGGTGACGCTGGTGTCGTCGCGGGACCGGGTGCTGCCCGGCGAGGACCCCGACGCAGCGGCCGTGCTGGAGGACGTCTTCCGGCGGCGCGGCATGAACGTGATGGCGCGGTCCCGGGCGCAGTCCGCCAAGCGGGTCGGGGACCGGGTCGAGGTGACGCTGGCCGACGGCCGCGTGATCACGGGTACCCACTGCCTGATGGCCGTCGGGTCCATCCCCAACACCGAGGGGATAGGGCTGGAGGAGGCCGGGGTCCGGCTCAAGGAGTCCGGCCACGTCTGGACGGACAAGGTCTCGCGGACCTCCGCGCCGGGTGTCTACGCGGCCGGCGACTGCACCGGGGTCTTCGCGCTGGCCTCCGTCGCCGCCATGCAGGGGCGCATCGCCATGTACCACTTCCTGGGCGATGCGGTGTACCCGCTGAATCTCAAGGCTGTATCGGCGAACGTGTTTACGGATCCCGAGATTGCCACGGTCGGCTATACGCAGGCCGATGTCGACAACGGCCTGATAGACGCCCGGGTCGTGAAGCTTCCGCTGCTGCGTAATCCGCGGGCGAAGATGCAGGGCATCCGGGATGGTTTTGTGAAGATGTTCTGCCGTCCCGGTACGGGCATCGTGGTGGGCGGTGTCGTGGTGTCCCCGCGGGCGAGTGAACTGATTCATCCCATCTCGATCGCGGTCGACAACAACCTGACCGTCGAGCAGATCGCAAATGCGTTCACCGTGTATCCGTCGCTGTCCGGCTCGATCGCCGAGGTGGCACGGCAGTTGCACACGAGGAAGACGCAGCGCGAGGCGTAAGGAGACGGGACTCCGGGTTCCGGATCCCTCTACCACTCCTTGGGTTGCGGAGCGGACAACTTCCGTTAATTGCTGCAACCTGCTGAAAACAGATGGACGTTGGCGTTACTGTCGGTTTCGTGTTCGCTGCAGAACGTCGCCAATTGATCCTCGAAATGGTGCGGGCCAACGGAGCGGTTTCGCTCCGTGAGCTCGCCCGCGTCGTCCAGACCTCAGAAGTGACCGTACGGCGGGACGTGCGGGCGCTGGAGGCCGAAGGACTGCTCGACCGCCGGCACGGCGGTGCGGTACTGCCGGGCGGATTCACCAGGGAGTCCGGCTTCCCGCAGAAATCCCATCTAGCCACTGCCGAGAAGACGGCCATCGCCGATCTCGCGGCGAGCTTCGTCGAAGAGGGCGAGGCCGTCGTCGTCGGCGCCGGTACGACCACTCAGGAGCTGGCCCGCCGGCTCGCCCGCGTACCGGGTCTCACCGTGGTCACCAACTCCCTGCTGGTCGCCCAGGCGCTGGCCCATGCCAACCGTGTCGAGGTCGTCATGACCGGGGGCACGCTCAGAGGGTCGAACTACGCGCTCGTCGGCAGCGGGGCCGAGCAGTCCCTCCAGGGGCTGCGGGTGTCGCGGGCGTTCCTGTCCGGGAGCGGGCTCACCGCCGAGCGCGGCCTGTCCACCTCCAACATGCTCTCCGCGAGCGTGGACCGGGCGCTGGTGCAGGCCGCGGCCGAGGTCGTGGTCCTCGCCGACCACACCAAGCTGGGCACCGACACGATGTTCCAGACCGTGCCCACGGACGTCATCACCAGACTCGTGACCGACGAGCCCCCGGCGCACGACGACCGGGCGGCCACGGAACTCCAGGCGCTGGCCGACCAGGGCGTGCACATTTCGGTCGCCGGGCCCGGCGCGGGGTCGGGCCCGGGGGCCGCGGCGGTGCACGGCGACACGGTCTCCCCGGCCCGCCGCCGGGACGTTCCGCCACTGCCGGGGCAGCGCAGAAGCCTGCCCCTCGGGCACGGGCACGGCCAGCAGCCGGGGCCGATCCAGGGCGGTCCGCCGGGAGCCCAGCTGCGCAGCGCGGTGTCCCTGGGCGAGCAGCCCTCGGCCCGGGTGGCGGACCTGGCGCCCCGGCGGCGCTGACCGGCCGATCAGAGTGCCTTGATCCCGGTCAGCGTCAGCATGAGCAGGCGGTCGGCCAACTCCGGGTCGTCCGGAGACTGTTCGGCCGCCAGCGAAATGGCGTTGGTCAGCTGCATCAGATCCGTGATGCCCACGTCCTCGCGGATGGCCCCGGCACGCTTCGCCCGGGTGAGCAGGGTGTCGCCGGCCTCCCGCATCGGCAGGCTGCACCGCGACATGGCGGACGCCTCGTCGCTCTGCGCGGCCATCAGGGCCCGCGACAGGCCGCGGTAGGTGCCCGCGTGGGTGACGATGGCCCGCAGCCAGGCCACCAGCGCCCGGCAGGGCTCGGGGGAGGCCAGCAGCTCCCGGGAGCGGGCGAGCAGGCCGTCGACCTCGCCCTGGAAGACCGCGCTCATCAGGGCGGTGCGGTTGGGGAAGTGCCGGTAGAGCGTTCCGATGCCGACGCCGGCCCGCTTGGCGATGTCCTCCAGCGAGGCATCCGTGCCGTGCTCGGTGAATGCCGTGCGGGCCTCCGCGAGCAGCCGCTCGTAGTTGCGCCGCGCGTCCGCGCGCATGGGTCGTGGTGACGTCTGCGCCGCATCGGTCGCCATTGCGTCCGTCCTCCCGATCGGTGGCTCTGGGCCCACGGTCCCCGTCAGTCAAGGATGCCAGGCGCCGAGAGACGCCGGACCACGAATGCCACGGGCCCCGGCCGATGCAGCCGGGGCCCGTGGGACGGACGGGGTCGTCCGGTCAGTCCTTGATCTCGCAGATGACGGCGCCGGAGGAGACGGAGGCGCCGACCTCGGCCGTGATGCCCTTGACCGTGCCCGCACGGTGGGCGTTGAGCGGCTGCTCCATCTTCATGGCCTCCAGGACCACGATCAGGTCGCCCTCGTTGACCTGCTGGCCCTCCTCGACCGCGACCTTGACGATCGTGCCCTGCATCGGCGAGGCCAGCGCGTCGCCCGAGGCGGCGGAGCCGGACTTCTTGGCGGCGCGGCGCTTGGGCTTGGCGCCGCCGGCCGCGGCGGTGCGGGCCAGGGTCATGCCCAGCGAGGCGGGCAGCGAGACCTCCAGGCGCTTGCCGCCGACCTCGACGACGACCGTCTCGCGGCCGGCCGCCTCCTCGTCCTCGTCGGCACCCGCGCCGCTGAACGGCTGGATGGTGTTCTCGAACTCGGTCTCGATCCAGCGGGTGTGCACCCGGAACGGGTCCGAGGTGAAGGCGGGGTCCGTCACCACGGCCTGGTGGAACGGGATGGCCGTGGCCATGCCCTCGACCTGGAACTCGGCCAGGGCGCGGGCCGCGCGCTGCAGGGCCTGCTCGCGGGTGGCACCGGTGACGATCAGCTTGGCCAGCAGGGAGTCCCAGGCGGGGCCGATGACCGAGCCGGACTCCACGCCCGCGTCCAGCCGCACGCCCGGACCGGACGGCGGCACGAAGCGGGTGACGGTGCCGGGGGCGGGCAGGAAGTTGCGGCCCGGGTCCTCGCCGTTGATGCGGAACTCGAACGAGTGGCCGCGCAGCGCCGGGTCCTCGTAGCCCAGCTCCTCGCCGTCGGCGATGCGGAACATCTCGCGGACCAGGTCGATGCCGGTGACCTCCTCGGTGACCGGGTGCTCCACCTGGAGACGGGTGTTGACCTCCAGGAAGGAGATCGTGCCGTCCTGGCCCACGAGGAACTCGCAGGTGCCGGCGCCCTCGTAGCCGGCCTCCTTGAGGATGGCCTTGGAGGCGCGGTACAGCTCGGCGTTCTGCTCCTCGGTCAGGAACGGCGCGGGGGCCTCCTCGACCAGCTTCTGGTGGCGGCGCTGGAGGGAGCAGTCGCGGGTGGAGACCACGACCACGTTGCCGTGCTTGTCGGCCAGGCACTGGGTCTCGACGTGCCGCGGACGGTCCAGGTAGCGCTCGACGAAGCACTCGCCACGGCCGAAGGCCGCGACGGCCTCGCGCACGGCGGAGTCGTAGAGCTCGGGCACCTCTTCGAGCGTGCGGGCGACCTTCAGGCCGCGGCCGCCGCCGCCGAAGGCCGCCTTGATGGCGATCGGCAGGCCGTGCTCCTCGGCGAAGGCGACGACCTCGTCGGCACCGGAGACCGGGTCGGGCGTGCCGGCCACCAGGGGCGCCCCGGCGCGCTGCGCGATATGACGCGCCGCCACCTTGTCGCCGAGGCCGCGGATGGCCTGCGGCGGGGGGCCGATCCAGGTCAGGCCCGCGTCGATGACGGCCTGGGCGAAGTCGGCGTTCTCGGAGAGGAAGCCGTAACCGGGGTGGATCGCGTCGGCGCCCGACTCGGCTGCCGCGGCAAGCACCTTGGCCATGTCGAGGTAACTCGTCGCCGGGGTGTCACCGCCCAGCGCGAACGCTTCGTCGGCCGCGCGCACGTGCAGCGCGTCGCGGTCGGGGTCGGCGTAGACCGCCACGCTCCCGATGCCGGCGTCCCTGCACGCACGAGCCACGCGGACAGCGATTTCGCCACGGTTGGCGATGAGCACCTTGCGCACGATGGATCCTTCCTTGGCGCTGCGCCGCAATTAAGTAACGTCGCGAGTTTAGGTACTGGCGACACCTTGTGCCGACCCGACTTCCGGCGTGACGTTGCCCACACGGAGCGTGAATCGGAGGTTCCGCGTAGCCCCAAGTCCCCGGAACCTCCACGGTACGCCGGGTTTCCTGGAGCGCTGCTCGCGTGGTGGTGTGGCCTAGCTCTCGGCGTGCACCAGGGACCGGCGGCGCCGAATCTTTGTGGAGTCCCTACGAACGGGTGACATAAAGTTTGCGGCCCGCCCGATCTTCCGGAACCCCGTATTTCAGGTCTACCCGCCGGTAGGCCGGGTGATGTCGGCCGCGCCCTGGAACTTGGCCGCCTCCGTCGCGACGAGGCGGATCGCCTCGGTCACCCGTTCCCCGCGCCGCCGGAAGTCCGTCAGCGGCAGTGCGGCGGAGACGGCGGTGAGGGCACCCCCGGCCGGGGCCGGCACGCGTACGGCCACACAGGCCACGCCCGGCACGCTCTCCTCGACCTCCACGGCGCTCCCCGTGCGGCGCACCTGCCGCAGCTGGGCGTCCAGGCGTTCCGGCGAGGTGATGGTGTGCGAGGTGAACGCCTCCATCCCCGACGCCGTCAGATAGCGCAGCCGCGCGGCCCGGGGCAGGGCCGCGAGCAGCACCTTGCCGTGCGCGGTGGCGTGCGCCGCGGGGTCCTGGCCCAGGGCGAAGCCGCCGGTCGCCGGGTGGGTGGCGGCCGTGCCGGCGAGCACGGCGACGCCCCCGTCGCGGTAGGTGCTGAAGTAGGTGTCGACGCCGATCGCCCGGCGCGCCCGCACCAGCAGCTCCTGCACCTCGTCGGCCACCCGCATCTGCCGCCGGAACGCCTGGTGCAGGGAGGGCACGCGATAGCCGAGGACATAGCCGGCGGGGGTGCGGACCAGGTGGCCGCGGGCGGTGAGGGTGCCCAGCAGTTCGTACACCGTGGAGAGCCCGCAGCCCAGCTGCCGGGCGAGGGACTTGGCGGGCACCGGGCCGTCGGAGGCGGCCACGGCGTCCAGGACGTCCAGGGCGCGGTCCACGGACTGCGGCATGACGGGCTCCTTGCTCGGTTCTCGTGGCTCGCTGAGTGCCTGGATCCAGAGGTGAGATCCAGAGGCTGGATCCGACTGGATCTAAAAGGAAGTTGCGGAAAATATCCGGGTTCCGGGCGGTGCCGGAATTCCCCTCGACCGAGGGACGGGGAGGTGACCGATATGCCAGGACATCGTTGAAGAAGTCATGATCAAGCGCATTGCAGCCGCTGCCGCTCTGGCCGGCGCCGCACTGTCCATGTCCTCCGTAGCCACCGCTTCCGCCGCACCCGTCGCGCCCACCCCGGTGGCGCCGCCCCCGTCCTCGAACGCCGGGCCCCTGGGCGTGACCGCCCCCTCGCCCGCCTCTCCCTCGAAAGCCGCCCCGGGCAAGCAGGACGCCGGCAAGCAGGACTCCGGTAAGCAGGGCCCCGCGAAGAAGGGCCCCGCCAAGCCCGCGCCGGGCAAGGCCGCCCCCGCGAAGGAGGCTCCGGTGAAGGGCGCCCCGGCGAAGGCCGCGCCCGCCCCCAAGTCGTCCCCGGCCGCCAAGGGCAACCCGGCCCCCCAGGCCGCCCCCGCCAAGCAGGCCCCCGCCCACGCGCAGCAGCCGAAGGGCTCCCCGACCCCCACCGCGACCCCGCAGCAGCCCGCTCCGGAGGCCCCGGAGACCAGCGTCTACCCGGGCGTCGTCAACGGGCTCGGCAAGCTCGACCAGCTGGGCCAGCTGAAGCAGGTCGGCCAGGCCGCGAACGCCCTTCCCCTGTAATCGCGTCCCGTACGGACTACGCCCAGAGGTCGGTGATCCCGATCTCCAGCTCCGCCAGCAGCTCGCGCAGCAGCGGGAGCGACAGGCCGATGACGTTGCCCGGGTCGCCGTCGATGCCCTGGACGAACGGGGCGGACCGGCCGTCGAGGGTGAAGGCGCCCGCCACGTGCAGGGGCTCGCCGGAAGCCACGTAGGCGGCGATCTCGGCGTCGGTCGGCTCCCCGAAACGGACCGTGGTGGAGGCGGTCGCCGAGGCCCGGCGCCCGTTCCCGGTGTCGATCACGCAGTGCCCGGTCCGCAGCACGCCGGAGCGGCCGCGCATGGCCTTCCAGCGCGCCGTGGCCTCCTCGGCGTCGGCCGGCTTGCCGAGCGCCTGGCCGTCCAGCTCCAGCACCGAGTCGCAGCCGACCACGAGCGCCCCCGCCGCGGCGGGCTGCGCGGCCACGGCCGTGGCCTTCGCCTCGGCCAGCGCCAGCGCCAGCTCGCCGGGCGTGGCGGCGTCCAGGGCGTCCTCGTCCACCCCGCTCACTATCACCTCGGGGGCCAGCCCGGCCTGGCGCAGCAGGCCGAGGCGGGCGGGGGACTGGGAGGCGAGGACGAGGCGGCGCTGTGCGGTCATGCCCGCCATCGTAAGGCGGCCGGTCCGGTGCCCGGCGGCCCTCACTTCTTCAGCACCGACTCCATGACCTTCTTGGCGATCGGCCCGGCGAGCGTGCCGCCGTGCACGTCCTCGCGGGCGATGTCGGAGCCGCGCGGGTCGATGAAGACGGCGACGGCGACCGACTTGCCCTCGCTGTTCTTCCCGTACGAGACGAACCAGGCGAACGGCGTCTCCTTGTTGTCCACGCCGTGCTGCGCGGTGCCCGTCTTGGCCCCGACGGTCATCCCGTCGATGAGGGCCGCCTTGCCGGTGCCCTCGCCGGCTGTGTTCTCCATCATCTGCTGGACCTTCTTCGCGGCGTCCGCGGAGACGGCCTGGGACATGACCTCGGGCTTGTGCTTCTCGACGGTCGACAGGTCGGGGCTGCGCAGCGAGTCGACCATGTAGGGCTTCATCAGCTTGCCGTCGTTGACGAGGGCGGCCGTCATCATGGCGATCTGGAGGGGCGTCGCGTCGAGGCTGCCCTGGCCCATGCCGGTGAGCGCGGTCTGCGCCTGGTCGATGTTGTCGGGGTAGATGCTCTTGGAGGCGCGGACCGGGGTGTCGACCTTGGCGTTGTTGAAGCCGAACTTCTCCGCCGTCTCGCGCATCTTGTCCTTGCCGAGGCGGGCGGCGAGGTCGAGGAAGACGTTGTTGCAGGACCACTGCATGGCGACCTTGAGCGACGCCTTGTCGCAGGGCGCGGACGGGATGTCGTTGCGGACCTGCGTCCGGGTGCCGGGCAGGGTGTACGGGGCCGGGGCGCCCGAGGGGGCGTCGATGTCCGAGACGAGGCCGTGGTCGAGGGCGGCCGCGGCGGTGAGGATCTTGAAGGTGGAGCCCGGGGGGAACCGTTCCTTCAGGGCCCGGTTCGCCATCGGCTTGTCCTTGTCGCCCTCCAGCGCCGCCCACGCCTTCTTGTCGTCGCCGGAGCTGCCCGCGAAGACCGAGGGGTCGTACGAGGGGGTGGAGGCCATCGCGAGGATCTTGCCGGTGTCCGGCTCGATGGCGACCACCGCACCCTTGTACTTGCCCAGGCCCTCGTAGGCCGCCTTCTGCGCATCGGGGTCGATGGTCGTGACGACGTCACCGCCGCGCTTCTTCTTGCCGCTGAGCATGTCGGCGGTGCGCCGCAGGAACAGCCGGTCGTCGCTGCCGCTCAGCCACTTGCCGTCGACCGACTCGGCCTCCAGCTGGGTGCCGCCGTAGATCTGCGAGAAGAAGCCGGTGACCGGTGCGTACAGGGCGCCGTCCGTGTAGGTGCGCTTCCACTTGAAGTCGCTGCCGGAGGTCTCCGCGGAGCCCGTGATCGGGCGGCCGCCGACGATGATGTTGCCGCGCGGCTGGGCGAAGTCCGCGATCTTGACGCGCCGGTTCCACTTGCTGCTCGCCAGCTCGTCGCCGCGGGCGAACTGCACCCAGGTCGCCTGGGCGAGCAGGGCGAAGACGAGCAAGCCGGCGAATATCGCTATGTGGCGGACGGGCTTGTTCATGAGTGACGGGCTCCCCGGTTCGCGGGCATATCACTGGGCATGACGCGAATCGGGCAATTGCGGTTGCGGTCGGGGCAAACCTATGTGTCACCTGTGACCTGTGTGACGTCACACGCCCAGCAGAAGGAACAGCATCACCATCCCCACCGCCAGCACGACCCCCGCCCGCCGGAGCATGGCCTGCGCCTCGCGCAGCTCCTCGGGCGGTTCGTTCGATGGGTCGGACCAGAGCATGACGTCCATGGTCCGGCCGGACAGCGCGTTGCGCCTGAGTACGCGTACTCAGGCGCAACGGGATTTCGGGCGGGCCCAGGGCGAGCCCGGGCCGGACGGCTCAGGCCGGCCAGTACGACGTGCGCCAGGCGCGCGGCCCGGGCTGGGGGGTGTGCCTGGCGCCCGTGAGCCGGGCCGGGCTGGCCCACTCCGAGGGGACGGGGGCCTCGGGCGCGGCGGCACCGGCCGCCGCGCGGGCCTGGACCACCGCCAGTGCGGCGGCCAGCTCCTCCGGGGTCGGGTTGCCCCGTACGACCTTGATCACGTCAGCGTCCCTTCTTCCGCGATCCGACAGGGGGACTAGTAGGGGGACTGGTGGGGACTGCAAGGACAACTACAGGGGAATGTTCCCGTGCTTCTTCGGCGGCAGCGTCTCGCGCTTCTCCCGCAGGGCGCGCAGCCCGCGCACGATGTGGCGGCGGGTCTCCGACGGCATGACCACCGCGTCGACGTAGCCGCGCTCCGCCGCGATGTAGGGGTTGAGCAGCGCGTCCTCGTAGTCCGCGATCAGCTGGGCGCGCAGCGCCTCCTGCTCCTCCGGCGTGGCCGTCGCCGCGAGGGAGCGCCGGTGCAGCACGTTGACCGCGCCCTGGGCGCCCATCACGGCGATCTGGGCGGTGGGCCAGGCCAGGTTGATGTCCGCGCCCAGGTGCTTGGAGCCCATGACGTCGTACGCGCCGCCGAACGCCTTGCGGGTGATCACGGTGATCAGCGGGACCGTGGCCTCCGCATAGGCGTAGATCAGCTTGGCGCCGCGCCGGATGATGCCGCCGTACTCCTGGTCCACGCCCGGCAGGAAGCCGGGGACGTCGACGAAGGTCAGCACCGGGATGTTGAAGGCGTCGCAGGTGCGCACGAAGCGCGCGGCCTTCTCGCTCGCGTTGATGTCGAGGCAGCCCGCGAACTGCATCGGCTGGTTGGCGACCACGCCCACCGGGCGGCCCTCGACCCGCCCGAAGCCGGTGATCATGTTCGGCGCGAACAGCACCTGGGTCTCCAGGAACTCCCCGTCGTCCAGCACGTGCTCGATGACCGTGTGCACGTCGTACGGCTGGTTCGCGGAGTCCGGGATCAGCGTGTCCAGCTCCCGGTCGGTGTCCGAGACCTCCAGGTCGGCCTCCTCGGGGAAGGCCGGGGGTTCGGAGAGGTTGTTGGACGGCAGGTAGGACAGCAGCGCCTTGACGTAGTCGATGGCGTCCTTCTCGTCGCCCGCCATGTGGTGCGCCACGCCCGAGGTGGCGTTGTGCGTCCGGGCGCCGCCCAGCTCCTCGAAGCCGACGTCCTCGCCCGTCACCGTCTTGATGACGTCCGGGCCGGTGATGAACATGTGCGAGGTCTGATCCACCATCACCGTGAAGTCGGTGATGGCCGGGGAGTAGACCGCGCCGCCCGCGCAGGGGCCCACGACCAGGGAGATCTGCGGGATCACGCCGGAGGCATGGGTGTTGCGGCGGAAGATCTCGCCGTACATGCCGAGCGCCATCACCCCTTCCTGGATGCGGGCGCCGCCGGAGTCGTTGATGCCGATGACCGGACAGCCCGTCTTCAGCGCGAAGTCCATCACCTTCATGATCTTCTGGCCGAAGACCTCGCCCAGGGAGCCGCCGAGCACGGTGAAGTCCTGCGAGAACACGGCGACCGTACGGCCGTCGACCGTGCCGTAGCCGGTGACGACGCCGTCCCCGTACGGGCGGTTGTGCTCCATGCCGAAGCTGTACGACCGGTGCCGGGCGAACTCGTCCAGCTCCACGAAGGAGCCCTCGTCCAGCAGCAGTTCGATCCGCTCGCGTGCCGTCAGCTTGCCCTTGGCGTGCTGCTTCTCCACTGCCCGCGCGGAGCCGGCGTGCGTGGCCTCCTCGATGCGGCGCTGGAGGTCCGCGAGCTTGCCCGCGGTCGTGTGGATGTCGTATTCCGGCTCGGACATCGGGATGCGGCTCCTGCTCGTCCAAAGGGGTGGGTGACCGGGTGCTACCGGTTCGTAGGGTAGCCGCGCGACCGCGTTGCGGCAGTGCGTCGTTGGCCACACCGTTTCGCTGCCGAATGCCTCCTATGGTGGCTGTTATGACGCCCTCCGAACCCTCCGGAAACCGCTGGTCGAACCTCGACCGGCCGCCGCTGAACGTCACCGCCCTGCGCCGCGCGCTGCTGCGCCCCGGCAGCCTGTGGACCTCCGTCGACGTGGTCGAGCGGACCGGCTCCACCAACAGCGACCTCGTGGCCGCGGGCGGCGCCGAGGGCGCCGTGCTCGTTGCCGAGGAGCAGTCCGCCGGCCGCGGCCGGCTGGACCGCACCTGGTCGGCCCCGCCCCGCTCCGGGCTCTTCTTCTCCGTCCGGCTCGTCCCCGGGCCCGGCGTGCCCCCCGAGCGCTGGGGCTGGCTGCCGCTGCTCGCCGGGGTCGCCACGGCCACCGCGATCGCCCGCGCCGCCGGCGTCGACACCGGCCTGAAGTGGCCCAACGACCTGCTCGTCACCGTCGACGGCGAGGAGCGCAAGGCGGGCGGCATCCTCGCCGAGCGCAGCGGGGACAGCGTCGTGGTGGGCATCGGCATCAACGTCTCCCTCCGCGCCGACGAGCTGCCGGTGCCGCACGCGGGCTCGCTGGCCCTGGCGGGCGCCAAGGTGCTCGACCGGGACCCGCTGCTGCGCGCCGTGCTGCGCTCCCTCGCCGACTGGTACGAGGACTGGCGCGCCGCGGGCGGCGACCCGGCCGGATCCGGCCTCCTGGACACGTACGCGGCCGGCTGCACCACCCTCGGCCGGACCGTACGGGCCGAACTGCCCGGCGGCCGCGAGCTGGTCGGCGAGGCCGTGGCCGTGGACGGGGACGGACGGCTGGTGCTGGCGACGGCCGACGGGGTGCAGGAACCGGTGGGGGCGGGTGACATCGTCCATTTGCGGCCCGCAGGCTCGTAAACGTCGTAAAGAGTGACCGCCGCGCCGTCGGGAGAGTGAGCTACGGCACACCTGACGTATCGTTGTGCCCGGAACCTAAGCGAGCAGCGATCGGCAGGGCAGTGCGCACGGATCGGACAGGGGGCGGGCGGTGACCGCCGACGGTGGGGGTACCTCCCGTGCCGTTCAGGCATCGGGGGAGGGTGATGCCGCACGCGGGACGGACGGCGGCGCGCGCGAGGCCGTTCCCCGGGAGGTCGAGGAGGACCTCGGCGAGGAGGGCGGCGACCCCCTCGCGCTCCGGCTGGAGGCGCTGATCCTCGGCGCCGAGCGCCGCTACACCCCCTTCCAGGCCGCCCGCGCGGCCGGGGTGTCCATGGACCTGGCGGCGCGCTTCTGGCGTGCCATGGGCTTCGCCGACATCGGCCAGGCCAAGGCGCTGACCGAGGCGGACGTCCTGGCGCTGCGCCGGCTGGCCGGCCTCGTCGAGGCGGGCCTGCTGAGCGAGCCCATGGCCGTCCAGGTCGCGCGCTCCACCGGGCAGACCACCGCCCGGCTCGCCGACTGGCAGATCGACTCCTTCCTGGAGGGCCTGACCGAGCCTCAGGAGCCGGGCCTGACCCGGGCGGAGATCACCTATCCGCTGGTCGAGCTGCTCCTGCCGGAGCTGGAGGAGTTCCTCATCTATGTCTGGCGGCGCCAGCTGGCCGCGGCCACGGGCCGCGTGGTCCAGGCGCAGGACGACGCCGAGATGGTGGACCGCCGCCTGGCCGTCGGCTTCGCCGACCTCGTCGGCTTCACCCGCCTGACGCGCCGCCTGGAGGAGGAGGAACTGGGCGAGCTGGTCGAGGCCTTCGAGACCACGGCGGCCGACCTGGTGGCCGCGCACGGCGGCCGCCTCATCAAGACCCTCGGCGACGAGGTCCTGTACGCGGCCGACGACGCGGGCACCGCCGCGGAGATCGGCCTGCGGCTCATCGAGACCCTCTCGCACGACGAGACGATGCCCGAGCTGCGGGTCGGCATGGCCTTCGGCACGGTCACGACCCGGATGGGCGACGTCTTCGGCACGACCGTCAACCTGGCCAGCAGGCTGACCTCGATAGCGCCCAAGGACGCCGTGCTGGTGGACGGGGCGCTGGCGGAGGAGCTGGTACGCAGCGGGGACGCGCCGAAGGCCGGGGCGGAGGGGGCGGCGGCCGGGGCGGAGGAGCCGAAGCACCGGTTCGAGCTGCAGCGGACGTGGCAGCGGCCGGTGCGGGGCTTGGGTGTCGTGGAGCCTTGGGTGCTCGGTCGCAGGGGCGAGTGAGCGGGTTTTCGCTTTGGTGCGCGGCACCGGGGTTGCCGGTGGGGGTGCGGCCCGTCGTTCCGGTTGTGCCCACCCGTTCCGCCCTGCGGAACGATTGCCCACAACCTACTGCCCCGGCATGATCGGGCCCGACAGAATCTGATCGGGAGGGTGAGCTGCGTGAGCGAAGAGCGTTTCGGAGAGTGGATCGCGATCCGCAGGCACGAGGACGGGCACGTCGCCGAGCTGGTGCTGGACCGGCCCAAGGCCATGAACGCCGTCTCCACGGAACTCGGCCGCGGCATCATCGGGGCCACCGCCGCCCTCGCCGCCGACCCGGACGTCCGGGCCGTCGTCCTCACCTCCACCCATGAGCGCGCCTTCTGCGTCGGCGCGGACCTGAAGGAGCGCAACTCCTTCACCGACGCCGATATGCGCCGCCAGCGCCCGTTCGCCCGCGCCTGCTACACGGGCGTGCTGGAGCTGCCCGTGCCGGCCATCGCCGCCGTGCACGGCTTCGCCCTGGGCGGTGGCTACGAACTGGCGCTGTCCTGCGACGTGATCGTCGCGGACAGTACGGCCGTGGTGGGCCTGCCCGAGGTGTCCGTGGGGGTGATCCCCGGCGGTGGCGGCACCCAGCTGCTGCCGCGCCGGGTCGGCGCCGCCCGCGCCGCCGAGCTGATCTTCAGCGCCCGGCGGGTGCCGGCGGCCGAGGCCCATGCGCTGGGCCTGGTCGACCAGCTTGTGCCCGAGGGGCAGGACCGGACGGAGGCGCTGGCGCTGGCCGCCCGGATCGCGGCCAACTCCCCGGTGGGCCTGCGCGCCGCCAAGCGCGCGCTGCGCCTGGGGCAGGGGCTGGACCTGCGGGCGGGCCTGGAGGTCGAGGACGCGGCGTGGCGCACGGTCGCCTTCTCCGCGGACCGGGCGGAGGGCGTGGCGGCCTTCAACGAGAAGCGGCGGCCGGACTGGCCGGGGGAGTGAGGGCCCGCGGTCCGGTCCAGGGGGTGTCCCCGGCGCATGAAACCGGCCATAAGGCGGAATGAGCCCGGCATTCTTACGCTGGAGTGCGGGATCCGCACGCGCTGACGGACGTACGGATGTGAAGGCTCGGAGGTTCGGGTGACGGACCGGGTGGCAGGCGACGGGGAGTGCGACGCCCGGCTGCGCGCCGTCGTGGAGCTGGCGCAGGCGATGGCGGCGGCGCCCACGCCCCTGGAGAGCGTGGAGGCGGCGGCCGAGGGCGCCCTGCGCGCGCTGTCCGGGACGTTCGCCGCGGTCTCGGTCTGGGAGCGCGGGCACGGCAGGCTCCGGGTCCTGGTGAACGCGGGGGAGCGCACGGCCGGGGAGGAGCGCTTCCCGGCCGACGAGTCGTACCCGGTGCACGACTTTCCGGAGATCGCGGAGTCCCTGCACGAGATGGGGGCACCTCCCGGCGGTAGCCGGGGGAGGGTGGGCGGCCAGCCGCACGCGTGGGTGGAGACGGCCGGGGGCGTGGACGAGCCCTCGGGCGCCTACCGCCACCAGCGGGTGGCCGCGCTGCGGCGGCGCGGCCGCGGCTGCTGTGTGATCGCCCCGATCGTGCTGCACGGGCGGGCGTGGGGCGAGCTGTATGTGGCGCGTCCCGTCGGGGCGCCGGTGTTCGACCGCGCGGACGCGGACTTCGCGACCGTGCTGGCGGCCGTGACGGCCTCGGGCATCGCCCAGACCGAACGCCTGGAGGAGGTGCGCAGGCTCGCCTTCACCGACCCGCTCACCGGGCTCGCCAACCGGCGGGCGGTGGATGCGCGGCTCGACGAGGCGGTGGAGCGGCACCGGGCGGACGGCACGGTCGTCAGCCTCGTGGTCTGCGATCTGAACGGTCTGAAGCAGGTCAACGACACGCTGGGGCATGCGGTCGGGGACCGTCTGCTGGAACGTTTCGGTTCGCTGTTGTCGCTCTGCGGGGCGCGGCTGCCGGGGGCGCTGGCCGCGCGGCTGGGCGGTGACGAGTTCTGCCTGCTGGCGGTGGGGCCCACGGCGGACGAGGTGGTGCGGGTGGCGGACGAACTGTGCGGGCGGGCGGCGGAGTTGGCGCTGGGGGAGGGGGTGGCCTGCGGGGTCGCCTCGACGGGGGACCCCATCGGGCCCGTGCGCTCCGCGCGGCGGCTCTTCCGGCTGGCGGATGCGGCGCAGTACCGGGCGAAGGCGGCGCGGGCGGCGAAGCCGGTGGTTGCGGGGCGGGACGGGGGCCGGGCGGACCCGGTGGTCCGCCTGGCGGACCGCCCCCCGGAACCGGGCCGCGCGGAACGGCGGCGCTTCCGGGGACGGCGGGCGTAGGGGGCGAATCCAGCCCGTCCGGCGTTTGAGGACACAGCGCGAAGCGCTGTCCGGGGTCTGGGGCGAAGCCCCAGTTCGGGAAGGGGCGGGGTGGGGAAGGCCCCGCGCAGCGGCCCCCACCGGCATGCGCACCCCCACCCCCCGCGTTGTATGAACCAGGAGCCGGCCGGAGCCGGAAAATCCGCTAGTGACAGGTAGCGATTCAGTCTCTAGGGTGCCTGAATATGGATATGCACTCTGTGGTGGTGGGGACGACCGGGACGACCGCGGAAGACGTGATCGCCGTGGCCCGCCGCGGCGCCCGCGTCATCGTGTCCGAAGAAGCCCTCGCGGCCGTCGCCGCGTCCCGGCAGGTGATCGACGACCTCGCCGCCAAGCCCGACCCCGTCTACGGCGTCTCCACCGGCTTCGGTGCCCTCGCCGTCCGGCACATCAGCCCCGACCTGCGCGCCCAGCTCCAGCGCAACATCGTCCGCTCGCACGCCGCCGGCATGGGCCCGCGCGTGGAGCGCGAGGTGGTGCGGGCGCTGATGTTCCTGCGCCTGAAGACCCTCGCCTCCGGGCACACGGGCGTACGCCCCCTGGTCGTCGAGACCATGGCCGCCATCCTCAACGCCGGCATCACCCCGGTGGTGCACGAGTACGGCTCCCTGGGCTGCTCCGGCGACCTCGCCCCGCTGTCGCACTGCGCGCTCACGCTGATGGGGGAGGGCGACGCGGAGGGCCCCGACGGCGTCGTGCGCCCGGCCGCACAGCTGCTCGCCGAGCACCGCATCGAGCCCGTGGAGCTGCGCGAGAAGGAGGGCCTCGCCCTCCTCAACGGCACCGACGGCATGCTCGGCATGCTCGTCATGGCCTGCGCCGACCTGGCCCGCCTGATCACCTCGGCGGACGTCACCGCCGCGCTCTCCCTGGAGGCCCTGCTCGGCTCCGAGAAGGTCCTCGCCCCCGAGCTGCACGCCATCCGCCCGCACCCCGGGCAGGCCGCCAGCGCCGCCAACATGCTGAGCGTGCTGGCCGGTTCCGGGCTCACCGGGCACCACCAGGACGACGCGCCGCGCGTCCAGGACGCGTACTCCATCCGCTGCGCCCCGCAGGTGGCGGGCGCCGGCCGGGACACCCTCGCGCACGCCCGGCTGGTCGCCGACCGCGAGCTGGCCGCCGCCGTCGACAACCCGGTCGTGCTGGCGGACGGCCGCGTGGAGTCCAACGGCAACTTCCACGGCGCCCCGGTCGCGTACGTCCTGGACTTCCTGGCCATCGCGGCCGCCGACCTGGCCTCCATCGCCGAGCGCCGCACCGACCGGCTGCTGGACAAGAACCGCTCGCACGGCCTGCCGCCGTTCCTGGCCGGGGACGCGGGCGTGGACTCGGGGCTGATGATCGCCCAGTACACGCAGGCCGCCCTGGTCAGCGAGATGAAGCGGCTCGCCGTGCCCGCGTCGGTGGACTCGATCCCGTCCTCGGCGATGCAGGAGGACCACGTCTCCATGGGCTGGTCCGCGGCGCGCAAGCTGCGCACGGCGGTCGACGCGCTCGGCCGCGTCGTCGCCGTGGAGCTGGTCGCCGCGACCCGCGCGATCGAGCTGCGGGAGGGCTTGGTGCCCGGCCCGGCCGCGCGCGCGATCGTGGCGGCCGTGCGCGAGGCGGGCGTCGAGGGCCCGGGCGAGGACCGGTTCCTGGCCCCCGACCTGGCGGCGGCGGAGGCCTTCGTCCGGTCCGGGAAGCTCATCGAGGCGGCGGAGCCGCTGACGGGCCCGCTGGCCTGAGCCCGGGGGCTTTCGGCCCGGGCGGGAACTCAGCGGGATGTCAACGGACGGCCGTCGTGCGCGACCTGCGCGCGGCGGCCGTCACCAGTGCGCCCCCGGCGGCGAGGAGCGCGATCCCGCCGCACAGGTACGGGGTGGTGTCGACGCTGCCGGTGTCGGCGAGGGCCGGACCGCCCGCGGTGGTGCCGGCGCCCGTGCTCGCAGTGGTAGTGGCGGCAGTGGTGACGGCGGTGGCCTGCCCAGGCGCCACGGCCGTGGCCTCGTGGTGACGGGGCGTCGGCCGCTCGGCCGTCGCGTGGGCGCTCGGTACGAACCACATGGCGCCGAGCAGGGTGGCGGCCACGGCGGTCAGCAGCGGGCGACGTGCGGTCACAGGAAGAATCCCCCTTGCGGCGGCGGAGATTGGGGGTCGTGGATCTGCGGCAAGTCCCGGTTGAGACCCCGGCTGAGACCCCGACTGACTGGATGTTAGTGATTGCGGGGCCCCGCAGGGAAGTCGCGTCCGGCGACGGCCTGTAGCAGCACTTTCGCCCCCTATCAAGACCCCGGTTGCCGTGTCTGCCCCCGGAGGGGCTTTACTGGCGTGGTCTTCCCCACACTTTCCGGAGGTGTGGAACGGGCGAATCGGTATGGGCGTTCCACAAGGAGTAGCCGGGATACGGGTCGCCCCACGAGCCCCACGAACGGCTCGGGGGATTTCGGGGTGCAGGAGCAATGGAGAAGCGTGTGATGACGTACGGCAAGCGCCGCAAGGGCCTGGTGGCCGCGGCCGCTGTGCTCGGCGGGGTACTGACTCTGGCCGCCTGCGGAGGCGACGGCGACGGCAAGGACGACGGCAAGGGCGGCTCCGGTAAGTCCCAGGGCCAGGTCGACGCCGCCGCGGCCAAGGAGTCGTCCAAGGCGCAGATCAAGATCACGCCGAAGGGGGGCACCACCGACGCGGGCGTGAGCGCCGACGCCGTTCAGGTCACCGTCAGCGACGGCGAGCTCACCAGCGTCAAGATGACGACGGACAAGGGCACCCCCGTCGAGGGTTCAATATCTTCGGACAAGAAGACCTGGAAGCCGAACGGCTCGCTGGAGCGTTCGACCAAGTACAGCGTCGTCGCCGAGGCGAAGGACGACAAGGGCCGCAAGGCGACCGAGAACTCCTCGTTCACCACCGTCTCCCCGCAGAACAGCTTCATCGGCTCCTTCACGCCGGAGGACGGCCAGACGGTCGGCGTCGGCATGCCCGTGTCGATCAACTTCAACAAGCCGATCAAGGACCGCAAGGCCGTCCAGTCCCACCTTGAGGTCACCTCCAGCAGCGGCCAGAAGGTCGTCGGCCACTGGTTCGGCGACCAGCGCCTGGACTTCCGCCCCCAGGACTACTGGAAGGCGGGCTCCGAGGTCACCATGAAGATGAACCTCGACGGCATCGAGGGCGCCCCGGGCATCAAGGGCATCCAGAACAAGACGGTCAAGTTCAAGATCGGCCGGTCCCAGATCTCCACGGTCGACGCCAAGACCCACAAGATGACGGTCACGCGCGACGGCCAGGTCATCAAGACCATCCCGATCTCGGCCGGCAGCCCGTCGAACCCGACCTACAACGGCAAGATGGTGATCTCCGAGAAGTTCAAGGAGACCCGCATGGACGGCTCCACCGTGGGCTTCTCCAAGGCCGACGGCAAGGGCGAGTACGACATCAAGGACGTCCCGCACGCCATGCGGCTGTCCACGTCCGGCACCTTCATCCACGGCAACTACTGGGGCAGCGGCGTCTTCGGCGTCTCCAACACCAGCCACGGCTGCGTCGGCCTGGAGGACAAGCAGGGCGCGGACGACCCGAACACCTCGGGTGCCTGGTTCTTCAGCGAGTCCATCCTGGGTGACGTCGTCGAGGTCAAGAACTCCGACGACAAGACCATCGCCCCGGACAACGGCCTCAACGGCTGGAACATGGACTGGAACCAGTGGGTTTCGGGCAGCGCGACGGGCGCGTGAGCTGACGCGTGAGCTGAACTGAGCTGACGGCCACGGCCTGACCCGGCCGGGCAGCACGAAAGGGGCCCTCCCGGCGGAGCGGAGCTTCCGCGGGGAGGGCCTTTTCCGTACCCGCGGCCGGGCTCAGGCCGCGCCGCCCCGCCCCCGGGAGATGACGGCGGCGTCCGCCGCCTCCGTGCCCCGCGCCCAGCCCTCCGCGTCGCGCCCCCGCAGCCGGTGCGAGGTCGTCTCGGGGAAGAGCCGCCCGGCGGTCTCGCCGACCGCCACGTCCTTGGCCGCCAGTACGGGCAGCACCTCCGGGCGGTCGTCGGCCGCCGCCACGTCGTGCGCGGCGGCCGACAGCCGGTCGCTGATCCGGCCCGCGTAGGCGATCAGGAAGGACTCGCGGAAGTCGCGGGTGCGCCGGGAGCGGCCCTTGGCGTGGTGCTCGTCGGCGGCGCGCCGCATCGCGGAGGTCGCCTGGACCAGCAGCGAGGTGTACATCAGCTCGACCAGCTCCAGGTCGGCGTCGAAGCCGACGACCGTGGAGAAGTCGTACTCGCGCGACCACACCGCCTGGCAGTGGTTCGCGGCCGCGACCGCGTCCAGGAGCAGCGCCTTCGCGGACTCGTACGGGCCCTCGACCCCGATCCGGCACGCGCCCGGCCCGTCCGGGCGCCCGTCGGTGTGCGCCGCGGCGAGCAGGGCCTCGTCCAGCGAGTAACGTGCCATCAGCTCCTGGGCCTTGGCCGAGAGGGCCTCCGCCTCCTCCGCGAACTGCGTCGACTCGGCCTTGGCCAGCAGCGCGCGGATGCGGCCGAGCATGCGTGGCTCGACGGCCGCGGGCACGGTCACGTGCGCGGCACCCGGCAGCGGCCCGACCGCCCCGATCCGCGGCAGCCGGGCCAGCAGCCGCAGCACGCCCAGCGCGCACGCGACCGTCTCGAACCGGCTCAGCCGCTCGCGTCGCGCGAAGCCGTCCAGAAAGGCCCCGTCGGCTTCCCACCACACGCCCGCGCCGCCCAGCTCCGCCAGCTGCGCGGCCCAGCGCGCCGCGAGCGTGCCGGGTTCGTAGCGGCGGGCCTCGGCGGCGATGACGTCGACGGCGAACCGCTCCTCGCCGGGCGCCAGTTCCCGCCGGACGACCCGCGCGACGTCGGCCGGCTGCCAGCCGCCCTCCCAGCACCGCCGCAGCGCGCCCGCGGCGGCCCGCAGCACCACCCGGCCGAGCGCCTCCGGCCCGGCGGGCGCGGCGGCCAGCGCGGAGGCCGCGGCGTACACGGCGTCGTCGAGGGCGTCGCCGGACTGCGCGCGCAGCCCGCGCACGGCCGTCTCGACGGCGTCGAGCAGCCCGTCCTCGCCGGGGTGCTCCGGGGGCTGCTGCCGCTGCTGCTGCTTCTTGCGCTGGGCCACGGTGTCTCTTTCGGGGGACGCACGGCGTACGGGCGTACGGGTACGCCCTCATTGTCCCGCCCGGCATCGGGGTGCCCGCTCCCGGGCGGCTCGGCATGCGGCCGCGGCGGCCGTCGCGGATCATGCGGGTGTGGCGGCAGAGATCGGGTGCGGGCGGCGGCGCGGGGCGCTGGCCGTGCTGCTGGCCGCGTCCTTCATGGGCATCCTCGACGTGCTGATCGTGAACGTCGCCGCTCCGTCCATCCAGCGCGACCTGGGGGCGGGCTTCACCGACATCCAGTTGGTGATCAGCGGTTACGTCCTGGCCTATGCCGTCGCCCTGACGTCCGGGGGCCGGCTGGGTGACGCGCTGGGCAAGCGGCGGGTCTTCCTGGCCGGTCTGCTGGCGTTCGCCGCGTGCAGCGCGGGTTGTGCGACGGCGCCGTCGGCCGGGGTGCTGATCGGGCTGCGCGTGGCCCAGGGCCTGGCCGCGGCGGTGATGCTGCCCCAGGTGCTCTCCGTCGTCCAGGACGTCTTCCCGCCCGGGGAGCGGCCGAGGGCGCTGGCGCTCTACGGGGCGACGATGGGGCTCGGCGCGGTGGTGGGGCAGCTTGTCGGCGGCGCCCTCATCCGTGCCGACGTGCTCGGGCTGGGCTGGCGGTCGGTGTTCTGGGTCAACGTGCCGATCGGTCTGGCAGCCGCCGCGTGCGTGCCCCTCGTACTGCCGGAGACGCGCCCGGTGCGGCGGCGGGCGGACGTCCCGGGGCTGGTCCTGACGGCGGTGGCGACGACCTTGCTGGTGTACCCGCTGGTGCGGTGCGGCGGCGAAGGGCGGCCGTGGTGGATCTGGCCGGCGCTCGCCGGGTCGGCGCCCGCCCTGGCGGCCCTGTGGTCGGTCGAGCGGCGCCGCGAGCGGGCGGGACGGGCGCCGCTGATCCCGCCCTCGCTCTTCCGCGACCGGGGGTTCGTCACCGGGCTGGCCGCGGCACTGGTGTTCTACTGCGGCAATTACGGGCTGTTCCTGCTGCTGGCGTATGTGTTCCAGGAAGGGCTCCGGCTGTCGCCGCTCGCCTCGGGCGTGGGCTTCCTGCCGCTGGGCGTGGCGTTCGCCGCGGCCTCGCTCGCCGGGCGGCGGTTCGCCGTCCGGCACGGCAACGCCGTACTGAAGCTGGGCGCGGCCACGATGGCGGCCGGCTACCTGGTCCTGATCGCCACGCTCGCCCCGGGGCCGGCCGCCTCGTCCGGTGCCGAGGCGCTCGCCATGGCGCCCGCGCTCCTGATCTCGGGCGCCGGGCAGGGGCTCGTCTCGGCCCCGCTCATCGGCCTGATCCTGGGCACGGTGCCGCCGGGGGAGGCGGGCGCGGCCTCCGGGGTCGTCCTGACGGCCAATCAGCTCGCGGGTTCACTGGGGGTGGCCGTGCTCGGCGCGCTCTTCGTCGCGCTGCTCGGCGCCGACCCGCAGGAGCCGACCGCCCACCTGACCGCCCGCGACTTCACGTCGGCCCTGATGGGCTGCGCATGGGCCCTGCTCGCACTGGCGGCCGCCACGGGACTGCTGGCCCGGCGCCTCCCCGGCCCCCGGGAGCCGCGTTGAACGCCGCGGCGGGCACGGCCACCGGCACCCCGCGCCGCCGCTGGGTGCTGGTGGCGATGAGCGGTGCGCTGGCGATGACGTTCGTCGACGAGACCGGCGTCGGCGTCGCCCTGGCGACCGTCCACCGGGAACTGCACGCCTCCCGCACGGGGACGCACTGGGTGATGAACGCCTACATGCTCACCCTGGCCGCCTTCGTGGCCGCAGGCGGCCGGCTCTCCGACCTCTGCGGCCGCCGCCGCGTCTTCGCCGCCGGACTGGCCGTCTTCGGCCTCGGCGCGCTGCTCTGCGCCACGGCGCCCGGCCTCGGCGCGCTGATCGCCTGGCGGGCCGTCCAGGGGGTCGGCGCCGCCCTGCTGATCCCCACCGCGCTGGCCATCGTCTCCCAGGCGTTCCCGCCCGCCGAGCGCGGCCGGGCCGTGGGCGCCTACATCGGTGCCGCCAGCGTCTTCTACGTGATCGGCCCGCTGCTGACCGGAGCGCTCGTCGACCGGATCGGCTGGCGGGCGGTCTTCTGGATCAACGTGCCCGTCGCCGTCGTGACCGGCGCCGTCTGTGCGGCGAGCGTTCCCCGGGACCGGTGCGCGGGCTCCCGGGAACGCCTGGATCCGGCGGGTCTCGTCACCGGCGCGGGCGGACTCGCCGCGCTCGTCGCCGCCCTGATGCAGGGACCGTCCTGGGGCTGGGGCTCGCTCCCCGTGGTGCTGCTGTACGCCGCGGCGGTGACCCTCTCCGCCGCCTTCGTCATCGTCGAACTGCGCCGCGCGACGCCCCTGTTCGACCTGACGATCCTCCGCGACGGCGTCTTCGCAGCGGCCGTGGCCATCGTCTTCCTCGTCTACGTGGTCTACCTCGGACTGATCGTCTACGCGCCGCTCTACCTGCAACACGAGGCCGGGCTGCGGCCGTTGGCGGCGGGTGCGGCACTGGCCGTCGCGCTGGGCCCGATCGTCCTGGTCGCCCCCGTCACCGGCCGCATCGTCGACCGGACCGGACCCCGCCGCCCCGCGCTCGTCGCCTCGGCGACCGCGGTGCTCGCCTTCGCCTGGCTGGCCGTGGCCGCCCCGGCACACTCCCTGCCCTGGACGGTCCCGGCCCTGCTGCTCTACGGGGTGTCGATCCCCGCCGTCTACAACACGGCGGTCACCGCGGCCCAGAACCTGGTCGCGGACGAGCGCCGGGGCCAGGCGTCCGGCATCGTCACCGCCGCCGCGCAGACCGGTGCCACGATCGGGGTCGCGGTCGTCGGCGCGGTCGTCGGCGCCGTCTCCGGCTCCGCCGACTACACGACGTCCGGCTTCCGGGCGGGCTTCGCGGCCTGCGCCGCGTGCTCCGCGCTCATCGGCGTCCTGGCTCTTGCGCTGCCGCGCAGGCCGGTGCCGTAAAGGGTGTAAAGGGTGCTGAGTTCACTGCTGCTCCAGGACGACGTCCAGCCCCTTCTTCAGGAGCGCGCTCCCGACCGCGAGGGCGGCCGCGGCGCCTGCCACGCCGACCGGCCCCCCGAGCACCGCCACCAGGACCGAAGTGGCGACGACCAGGAATCCGCCGATGGCCGCGACCGCGCCCCACATGAGCCGCGAGAGGTCCCCCACGGGCACCTCGCCGCTCGTCCCGCCCAGAAGCTGGGCCTTTTCCCGGAGATCCCGGACCTCCTGGTGGCCCGAGTGCTCGAGGTGTTCCAGCGCGAGATGGACGCCGTGAATGACCGTGTCGTGGTCCTGCTGGACTTCGGCGGCCTGGAGAACGCGCGCGAGCAACTCGGGATTGGTCTTCGCCACGCCTCGGAAGTCGTGCAACAGGGACTGGACGAGCCCGGTCTCACCGTGGATGAAGGCGAGATCGGCGGCCATTTGGTATCCGAGCTGCCCGAGGTGCACGCGGTCCCAGAGAGAGGGCAGCGGGGCCTCGTCGTCGAGACGGCTCGACCAGACCGCATCGGTGTCCAGCAGCGCGACGCACTTGCCGGACAGTTTCACTGCACGGATCTGATCCGCGAGACTGATGGCCACGGGGCCACGCTATGCACGACCGGTGGGGAACCGCCTCCCGGCGGGCCCGGACGTATGAATCCGCGGTATCTGCCGCCGAGTACGCGCCCCAGGTGCAAGGGCCTGGACTGCGTCGCATGCTGGAGGGTGTAGGCGGCGTGTTCTGCTGCGCGTTCTCTACGTCATTGGAGGCTGTCATGGCATTCCTGTTCTGCAACACGCGCCAGATGGAACTGAGTGACGCTCTGGGAAACGTCGGAGAGCTGAAGAACGTCATTGCGAACACCCTGACGGAGAGCGGCTATTCGGACGTCGTGAACAACGATTCCGAGGTCGCGGGCAACCTGAACGGCATGCGCCTCTCCGTCCTGCACCTCTTCATCGGCGACCGCAGCTTCTACGAACAGGTCATGGCGGCGGGCGACGACGGCAACGCCACCCTCGGGGCGGTCAACGACATTGTGGGCAAGATTCAGAACCTCCACTTCCTGTGAAGCGAAAGGGCTGGAAGAAAGGGCGAATCGAATGACCGCCATAGACGAGAAGTGGGCGACGATCCCTTGGATCGGGCCTCCGGTGGATGCCGGTGCGGGCGCCGAGGAGGGACCGAACCCCGACGGGCGTGGGAGTTCGCGCGACTTCCAGAACGGCACGATCGAATGGTCGCCGGAGACGGGCGCGCACGAAGTGCACGGCGCCATCCGCGACCACTACGCCGCGTTCGGCGGCCCGGAGGGCTTCCTGGGCTATCCGCAGACGGACGAGACGGGAACGCCGGACGGGGTCGGCCGCTACAACCACTTCGAGCGCGGTTCGATCTACTGGACCCCGGACACCGGGGCGTGGGAAGTGCACGGGGCGATCCGCGACAGGTGGGCGAGCATGGGGTGGGAGCGCAGCCAGCTCGGCTACCCGGTCTCGGACGAGTCCGGGCCTTCGGACCGCAGGTGGAGCAGCTTCCAGGGCGGGACGCTCACCTGGACGCCCAGCGGCGGGGTCGTCATGTCGCAGCGGATCGACGACGACTGACGGCGGGGCGGGGCCCCGGCAGGCGTCAGATACCGCGCTCGATCATGTCGATGACGTGCTGCCCCGCGTCATGGGCCTGGGTGGGGTGAAGTCCGCGGAGGGGCCCGTCGATGAGCAGGACGGCGAGGCCGTGGACGGCCGACCAGGCGAGGAACTCGGCGCCCGGGCGGCGGTCTTCGGGCAGGACGCCCGCCTCCACGAGGCCGTCCAGCGCGGCGCCGAGGAGTTCGAACGGGGTCTTGCCGCTGCTTCCGGCGGCGTCGTCGTCGGCGGCGTGGGCCATGTCGCCGGGGACGTGGAAGGCGGCCCGGAACAGCCCCGGCTCCTCCTGCGCGAAGCGGAGGTAGCCGGTGCCGACGGCGCGGAAGCGGGCCCGGGCGGCGGCCGTCGCGTCCGCGACCGGCGGCAGAGCCGCCTGCTCGGCCTCCATGGTGCGGGCGACCTGGGCCATGGCGGCCTGCGAGACGACGTGGAGCAGGGCGGCGCGGTCGGCGAAGTGGCGGTAGGCGGCGTTGGGGACGACGCCCGCCTCGCGCGTCACCGCACGCAGCACCACGGCCTCCGGCCCGCCCGTGCGGGCGAGTTCGAGCCCCGCCCTGATCAGTGCGTTGCGCAGATCGCCGTGGCGATAGGTGTCCCGCTTCGGCTTTTTGCCGCTCTCGGCCGCCGCCATCACCACTCCAATGTGGACAGCATCCACTTATCTCGTCTAGGCTCGTCGCAAGATCGAAGCGGGGGCGATTCTTCACACCCGCCGAATGTGGACATCGTACACAAGGGCACTGCTGTGCCCGCGGTCAAGGGGGAGCGCTCGCGTGCGCAAGGTCATCGCATCCGTCTACATCACGCTCGACGGCGTCGTGGAGAACCCGGCCTGGACGGCCCCGTTCTTCAACGACGAGGCGGCGCAGTTCGCCCGCACCCAGCTGTTCGCCGCCGACGCCCTGCTGCTGGGCCGCGTCACGTACCAGGGCTTCGCCGCGGCCTGGCCGTCGATGACCGACGAGGACGGCTTCGCGGAGCGGATGAACGGCATGCCCAAGTACGTCGCCACCACGACCCTCGACACCCCCGAATGGAACGCGACCTTCCTGACTGGGGACGTCCCGGCGGCGGTGACCGCGCTGAAGCAGCAGGAGGGCGGCGACCTGCTCGTCTACGGCAGCGGCGACCTCGTCAACACGCTCCTGGAGCACGACCTGATCGACGAACTCCGGCTGTGGACGCACCCGGTCGTCGAGGGCACGGGCAAGCGCCTGTTCACGGAGACCTCGCCGAAGAAGACGCTCCGGCTGATCGGCACCACGACGTTCGGCTCCGGGGCCCAGGTTCACGCCTACGCCCCGGCCGGCCGGTGACAGCCCCGGATAAGGACGGACACGGAATGACCGCCCCTGTGAAGGGCCCTGCCAGCTACTTCCCGTCCATCGAGAAGAAGTACGGCCGCCCCATAGCCGAGTGGAAGGACCTCATCCACTCGTCGCCCCTCACCAAGCACATGGAGCTGGTGAGCTGGCTCAAGACCGAACACGGTCTGGGCCACGGACATGCCAACGCGCTCGTCGCGCACACGCTGGAATCGGAGGCCAGACGGTGACCATCACCACCCGCGAACTCTTCGAGCGGTTCCACGCCTGCTGGGAGGCCCGCGACCCCGACCGGATCGCCGAACTCCACACAGAGGACTCGGTGTTCCACCTGCACTCGGGCCAGGACCCCGTGCGCGGGCGGGCAGCCATCCGCGAGGCAGCGGCAGGCATGTTCGAACTCGTCCCCGACTTGACGTTTGAATGCATCTCGCTGCGCTTCGGGGAGGACTTCTGGACTGCCCAGTTCAAGCTGACCGGGACGTCTGCGGCCGGTGCCAAGGTCGACGTCGACCTTATGGACTACGTCCTGGTCGAGGGCGGGGCGGTGAAGGAGAAGCACTCCTACGTCGACGGAGTGGCGATGCAGGCCGCGCTGGCGCCCGCCGAGGTCGCCTCATAGGGGGCACGCCGCCCTCCGCCTCCGCCGCCCGGTGCCGGCCCGCCCCGCAGTGCCGCCCGCACCGCGACCGCGCCCCGCACGGCGGCGTCGACCGCTCCTGATACGTCCTGTGCGGCTTCGGCTCGCTGCTGACGGCACAAGGGGCACAGGACTTCTCCCGCGACCGGGCGGAACAGGTACGGCTGGGTGTGCTCCCCCTGGCACTCCCGCATCGCAGCCGCACGTGGTTCGGGTGCCCGGGTGCCCGAGGCTCCTTGCTCCGCGAACGAGGGTGCCTCGGGCATCTTGCGCACCAGGCGGTCCCGTACGAGCGCGGCGGCGCAGTGGATCGGCTCGGGCAGGCCATGCGTGAGCGCCTCCCGCAGCTCCGGTCAACGAAGCGCCCCGCAGCAACCACTCGGCGGCCAGTGGGGCCAGCCTCGTCACCTCCCGCCCGGTGAGCCGCAGCCGCCGCTCGCGGTGGGACACCGATGCGAGCACGTACGCACCGCGCTCCACCAGCTGGGCGGGGACGGCGGCGGTGGGGGTGGCGGTGACGGAGGGCTGGGAGGGAGGGTTGTGAGTGTTCTCTTCAGTGTTTTCTTGGGAACGGCCGACGGCCGGGGCCTTCGGCCGACCGACGGCCGGATCCCGGTCGGCCGGGGAAGGCTCCGGGCGGCTGCATCCGTCTCGTAGCGCCGTCGCTTCCTCGCGGCTCAGCGGGACGTTGGAGATCAGCTGACTGGTCGACCACCGTCCGTCCGGGCCCTGGTGGCGCCACTCGTGGAGGTAGCCCTCGGCTTTCAACTCCCGCTTGGCGCGGTTGAACCCGGCCTTCTTGATGCCCGCCGCTTGCGCGGCCTCCCACAGTGGCTGATCCACGTCGTCCGGCAGCGACAGCTGCCACATCAGCAGACCTTTGGCTTCCCATGACAGCCGTGGGTGACGGATGATCTCGTTCGATACCTGCGTGAAGAAACGCGCAGGGGCGATAGCATGCTTCTGCATCCCGGGGAGCTCTTATCTCCTTCGCGGGTGTAGACCCCCGGCCGGTGCTCCTACACACCGTCGGGGGTCGCTTCGTTACTGTACGAAGCAGCCCGATGCGGGCACAGTAGCGCAAGTCCGGTGCGGTGATGGCGAATACGACTCAAGTCGTCAACCTCGCGAACCCATGCATGGGGGATGGGTGGCGGGCGCCGCACGTGGTCTCCTGGGGGCTGCCGGCAGGGCTACCCGAGGGGGCAGCTCAGCTCCGGCTTGGCACGGTTCGGGGAGCACGTCACCAGGGCCACCGACAGGAACAAGGTCCCTCGAAGGTAGAACCCGAGCGACACGTCCCCGCCCTGTGACAGTCGTTCGGCGGCGAGGACCAGGAGTCGGGTCGTGTCCTGGTCGTGGGAGGAGGCGAAGCGGGGTGCGTGCTCGGTCAGCCGCTTTCCCAGCCACTCCGAGGCTTCCTTTGGCTCGTCCCACGTCCCCCCGATCAGCTTGGGCGGCTTCAGCAGCCACAGGGCCGTTTCGATCGGCGGAACTCCGGTGGTCTTCCACTCGGCAACCGCTTCCCGGTACCGCTCCTGCATGTCGTCCGGACTGGTGGCTGTCGGGGTGACGGACGGCGGGGGGCGGCGGATGCTCTCCTTGTCGAAGGCTTTCTTCTCGCCGGTCCAGAGGTACCCGTGAACGTGCAACTGGCCTTTCCTTTCCAGGGAAAGCGACGGCGGCCCCCACCTTCTGCAGAAGGCAGAGGCCGCCAGTTACAGAGGCAGTCGGCTGGGGGCTGCCGTGGTGGGGCCGGTCAGGCCGTAAGGCCGAAGCGGGCCGGGTCGATGCCCGCTGCATTCAGTTCGGCGGTGGTGAACCTCAGCGGCTCCGCGTCGGGCCGCTTGCTGTCGCCAAGGGCGTAGGCGTCCTCACCGATGCGGGCGAGGATCACGCACGCCTCACCGTCGGGGTGGGTGTTGCCTCCGCACGCCTTGGCGAACTGTGCGCTGTCGATGTCGAGCCCGTACAGGTCAGTCATGGTGAACCTTCCTGAGAGATGGAAGGACACCGGAGCAGCCATCGTGGCCGAGGGTTCTCTACGGCTTCTGATTCTCCGTGAAGACATCGCATGCTGTGTGGCTGCCTCGGTGTCCGTGGTCATTGGCACATCGTGGGGGCAGTCACATCGTGAAGCCAGTTTCAGTCGCGTCTTGGACTAAAGATCACGGATCTTGTCTGCGCGCTCGGCCAGGAAGCCTCGTGCGTCATCGTCGAACAGGGCATAGTTTTCAAGGGTGGTGAAGAGTTCCAGATATGCGGCCACGTCACGCGGATCTCTCAGGGCGACAACCCCTGTTGTGGTTTCTGCCGTGGCCAGGGTCGTGTCGTAGATGGTGAATGTGTCCATAGGTGCAATCGGCATGTGTCCTCGGGCGGGGATCACGCCGAGCCTCACGTTCGGGAGTCTTGACACCGACACCAGCCGGTCGACCTGTATGGCCATTGCCGGTGCTGGGACCAGGGGCCACTTCACAGCCAGCTCTGACAGGAGGAACGTGAACCGCTTGGTGGTGTCGTAGAGGACTTCTTGCCGCTCAAGTTTTCTGGCAACGGTCCTGCTGTGGTCACCTGGAACGTGGGCGAGGCTGGCCCGGATGTAGTCGGGGGTGGACAGCAGGCCGGTAATCATGGACAGCAGGAAGAACCGGAACTCTGTCGAAGTCTTTTCAAGGGCCGCAAGCTCTTGCTGCTTCTTGTCCAGGCCCTTCCTGCGAAGATTCCGGAAGTCCTGCCATTCGGTGTTTGCGCTCTTGGCCAGCGCCATGGCCTCCGCCACAAGGCCGGCGGGGGCTTCAACGGCTCTCAAGTATTGCTCTACGTCCAGGATGGACGCCGTACTTTTCCGTTCTCAATCCTGGATACCTTGGATTGAGACACGTTCATACGCTTGGCGACCCGGTCCCCTGAGAGACCGGATCGCTTGCGCAGTCCTTTCAGTGAGGCTGCCAGCTCCTGGAGGGACTGGCCTAGCTGTTCGGGCTCGAAGGTCACTTGTGCGGGTACTCCAGGAACGGCACGGATGCCTCTACCGCGATCCGCTGGTACTCGATGAACGGTGCGGGGTCGCCCGCGTACAGTTCGCGGCTGATCTGCTTGCCGTCCGGCTCGTAGTGCATGAGAACGATGGTGGAGCGGTCGAACATCCAGAAGTCCTGAACATCCGGCAGCGGATTTTCCCTGTCGGTCACGTCGAGGATTCGAATATCTTCCCCGACCGGTGCCTGATGCTGGTAATACCTCTCGAACTCGAACCGGAGATAGTCCGAGAGCGGTCGGTTCACGATGTGCACGCGGCCGATAGTTCCCCCGGTTGCCCTGTGTTTCTGGATCAGGGCAGTCCAGGAGTCCTCATAGGGCTTCGGGTATCGGGCCCCTTTCTTGAATGCTGCGAACTCGTCCGCTTCCTGCGGGACGAGGTACTGCGGCAACGTTTCCAGCCTCCATGCTTCCATCTGGAAGTTCTGGAACTTGTCCGCCCACTCCTCACCATCCAAGAGCACGAAATGCCTCCCTCAGCACGCTCTCGGGGATCTCCACAAGCCCTTCCCCGACCTGGGGCATGAAGGCGTCGGACACCTCACCCTGAACCAGGAACGATCCGGTCGTCGTGCGGTACACGTTGGGGCAGTCACCCTGCCCGCATTCACCGCTGCCGTTGCCGGTGAGTCGGGTAAACGCTGCACGTTCGGACATGCGAACCCCCTTGTTCGCAGCCCTGGTTGGGCCGACTTGTGCCGACGGTACGAGGACCCGCGCGCAGGTGTCTATGCCAGGACGCGACTATGCGCGTTATGGACTAATGATCTGGCTGCGGACGTGCAGTTGTGATCGCCTGTGGGCGTGGGCGGCGCGGAGCTGACCTACCCGGAGGGTGCGTCGGCCGAGGTGGATGCGTTCTCGATCGTCGGCGGTGTCGACCTGAGGGTGCCCGAGGGCACTGCGGTCGAGGTGAGCGGCTTCTCTCTGTTCGGCGGGCGCAGCGGTGACGTGCCGGGTGAGCCGGGCGGGGGCGGTGGTCAAGGTGCGCTCGTACACCCTGCTCGGCGGCGTCAAGGTCCGCCAGGGCGCGTAGCGGGCGGCCTGCCTACTGGTACTGCGGCAGGTCGTCCGTCGAGATCGTCCAATCGCCGATGGTGACGTCCTCGCCGTACACGAAGTCCTTGCGGGCTGCGTACCGGGGCCCGGAAGGGGTCGGATGGATGTCGGACAGGACGGCGCCTTCTCCCTTGCGCGGGTCGAAGATTACGTACACCGGGACTCCGAGTAGCGGGTAGTCCCGCATTTTGCCCACCCAGTCGTTGTCGGGATTGGACCGGGACACGACCTCGATGGCGGCGATGAGGGTGTGGGGGTCGAAGGATCCCTCGCCCTCCATGTCCTCCTCCCGGATCACCATGACGTCCGGGTGGCGCATCACGCCTTCGCTCACGTCTTCTACGTCGGGCGTCCCGGTAGGGGCCACCATGCCGTCCGGCAAGACTTTCTCCAGGCGGCGGCTGATGCGGAACGCTGTCAGCTCGTGAGGCCTCCCGGGCGACATCATGTCGTGAACGATCCCTTCCTTCGTGATCTCCAGCTTGCCGGGCACGCTCTCCTGTATCTGCTCGACGATGTCCCGCATCGCCTGGTAGTGGAGGGCGTCGCGCCCTGCATGGTCCGGGGCGATCGTCATGACACTCGCTCCTCTCCTTCAGCAGGTCGGCCGTGCGGCTGGAGTCACTAGCTTCATGCTAGTCGGGACGGCAGGACTGCTCTGCGGAAGGAGCCGTCCATACGCCGTTGCCGATGACCGACCTGGCCGTCGAGCTGGGGCGCACTACGATCGGGCCATGGCTGAGCTGGAGACTTCATTCCGGTCGCTCGACGGCACTGCTCTGGCAGGAACGCTGACCGCTCCGCAAGAGCCAGCAGCCGGACTGGCCGTGCTGATGCACGGTGCCGGCGTCACCCGTGAGGAGGGTGGCTTCTTTGCCCGGCTTGCCGCCGGTCTTGCGGCATCCGGGGTCCACTGCCTGCATTTCGACCTGCGCGCTCATGGAGCCAGTGGTGGCCGCCCGGAGGACGTGACCATTGCGGGCGTCGCCAATGACCTCCGCGCCGCGTGCGATCACCTGCGTGCGGAGAGCGGGAAGGACCGTCCGGTGCACGTGGTCGCAGCGTCCTTCTCCGGCGGCGCGGCAGCGCTGCACGCGGCGTACCGGCCACAGGACGTCGAGCGTCTGGTCCTGCTCAATCCCCGGCTGGACTACCGCGAGCGTTACGTCGTCAGCCGCCCTTACTTCGACGGGGACTACATGGCCCCCGAGGCCGCCCAGGCGCTTGATGCGAACGGCTTCACCGAGCGCAGTCCATTCGAACTGGGCCGGGCGTTGCTGAACGAGGTCTTCTATCTCGATCCCGAGGTCTTCCTGGCGGCTGTCCGTGCGCCCTCGCTGCTGGTCCACGGGACGAAGGACACGTTCGTGCCCGTCGAGTCCTCGCGGCGGTACATCAGCGCATTCGGCGGCCCTGCCGAGCTGATGGAGCTGGAGGGCGCGCAGCACGGCTTCGCGGTGCACGGGGATCCGCAGTACCTCCACCCGCAGTCGCAGGCGTGGCAAGCCGAGGTCATCGAGCGCGTCACCGATTTCCTCGGCAGTTAGCCGGGCACGACCGTCAGTGCTTGCCGTAGCTCCCTGGCCGCCGAGCGTCGTGCGTACGGCCGCAGGGCGGCGACCGTACGCCGCAGCTCGCCTGGTCGAAGCCGCTGCTTGGTGGCGTGTAGCCGGACGCCCGGGGGTTACCCGGTTCGGCTTCACGGTGGCAGCCGACGGCTAAGACCGACCGAGGATAGGCGTTGCGCTCCTTGGCTGCGGGATGGGAGCTTCAGCGTGCGCGCACGCCGTCGATAGCCAGGTTGAGCAGTTGGTCGGCCTCGCCTTGGCCGTCGGGTTCCCCCTCGGTGGCCAAAGCGATGGCGCTGACGAGTTTGAGCAGTTGGGTGATGGTGACGTCGGGGCGTACGGCATTCATGTGGCGGGCGCGGTCGAGGAGTTCGTTGCCGGCGCTGGTGATCATTGCGTGGCAGGTGCTTCCCAGTGTCGGGTCGCCGTCGCGGGCGCCGTGCATCAGTGATGCTCCCAGGCCCCGGTTGGCGACGGCGTGTGCGCCGACGGCGCGGAGCCAGATGACGAGTGCGGCTCCGGGATCGGGGTCGGGCAGCAGGTCGCGGGCTTTGGCGCAGAGGGCCTCCACCCGGCCTTTGAAGACGGCTTCCAGGAGCAACTGCCGGGAGGGGAAGTGCCGGTGGAGTGTGGCTGAGCCGACTCCGGCGCGCCGGGCGATCTCCTCCAGCGAGGCTTCGGCCCCGTGTTCGGCGACCAGGCTCTCGGCGGCGGCCACGATCCGGTCGTAGTTGCGGCGCGCGTCGGCACGCATCGGCCTCGGCGCGGGGTCAGCTGCGCTCTTGGGCACGGGAACTCCTGACGGCTTGCTAACTGGGGTGGCCCTCCATATTGTATCGACCGATAACCGGAGGGGCACCCCAGTTACTGGGTGTGGCCCCTCGTCGGCATGCGATATGGGGAGATTCGTGGAACCGACAGGAAAGACCGTCGTCGTGGTGGGGGCGACCGGCCTGCAGGGCCGGGCAGTGACACGGCACCTGCTCAGCAGCGGCTGGCAGGTACGCGCACTCACCCGCAACCCGGACGGGGCGCCGGCCCGGGCGCTGTCGGGCGCAGGCGCGCAGATCGTGTGCGCGCAGATGGAGGACGTCTCCTCGTTGATCGCCGCGGCCAACGGCGCATACGGCATGTTCAGTGTCCAGCCCACAGTCGGCTCTCCCGGAACGGCACCGGGCTTCAGTGCCGAGGACGAGGTCCGCTGGGGGATCAACGTCGCCGAAGCCGCAGGTGCCGCCGGCGTCGAGCACTTCGTCTTCACCTCGGTCGCCGGCGCGGACCGTCACGGCAGTGAAACGCTGCCGCAGAACCTGGTCAGCAAGTGGCGCATCGAGCAGCACATCGCGGGGCTCGCCCTGCCCGCGACGATCCTGCGGCCGGTCTCCTTCATGGAGAACTTCACCGGCGAATACGCCCTGCAAGGCGGGGGGTTGGCCACTGCCCTCGCCCCCGAGGTCCCCCAGCAGATCATGGCGGTGGACGACGTCGGCTTCGTCACCGCGCTGGCGTTCTCCCGGCCCGAGGCGTGGATCGGACGCGCGGTGGCCCTGGCGGCGGACGAACTCACGCCGTTGCAGATCGCGGCGGCCATCGAGAGCGCGCTCGGGCGTCCGCTGCCGTATGTCCGGATCCCGATCGAAGCGATCCGGGCCCTCAGCGAGGACTTCGCATTCGCCTGCGAATGGCTCAACGAACGCGGCTACCGCACGGACATCACCGAAACCCGCCGTATCCACCCCGGGGCGATGAATCTCCGTACCTGGCTGGAGCGCACAGGCGCCGCCCAGATCGCCGCCTTCCTGGCCACCCAGCCCACCCCCGGGCAGCACGCATGAGCACCCGTACACCCGATCCCGGGCGTATCGGGATCTGGGCGGGCGACCTCGACAGCTACCCCGCGGCAGGAATTCGCGAGGCCGCGGCAGCGATCGAGGATCTCGGCTACGGCACCCTCTGGTTCGCCGAGACCACAGGGCGGGAGGCCATGGCGCAGGCCGCGATCCTGCTGTCCGCCACCCAGCGGATCACCGTGGCCGCTGGCATGACCGACATCTACGCGCGCGACGCGGTGACCACCGCCGCTGCCCGGCGCACCCTGGAGGAGGCGTTCCCCGGGCGGTTCGTGCTGGGGCTGTGGGAGAGCCACCCCAGCCTCGCCGAGGACATTCGCGGTCACCGCTTCGGCTCACCGCCGGCCACGATGGGCGCCTACCTCGACACTCTCGACGCCGCCCCGTTCGGGCCGCCCGCCACAACGGCCTCGCGGCACCATGTGCTCGCGGCCCTGGAGCCGGGCATGCTCGCGCTTGCCGCCGAACGCACCTGGGGCGCCACCGTGTTGGGCATGCCCGTCGAGTACACCCGCACCGCGAGGTCGGTGCTCGGACCTGACGCACTTCTGGCCGTGACCCAGCTGTGCGTGCTGACCCCTGACCGCACCCGCACCGCCGAACTGGCTGCCGCCACGGTTGCGGCGGCCCTGCCGAACCGGCGAACGCTGCTGCACGACCTGGGGTACCAGGACGTGGACGCGCTCGACGGCCGGCTCGTTGACGCGATGGTGGCCCACGGCGATGCCGAGGACATCGCCCGCCGTGTCCACGAACACCTCGACGCCGGAGCCGACCACGTCAGCCTCCACCTCCTGACCCCCGCACCGGGCATCGTCCCGATCCGCCAGTGGGAGCACCTGGCCAGCCACCTGCTGCCCTGACCGGATCCGTCCATGTGGGAGCCGCGGCAAGACCGCGGCTCCCACGCTGCAGCCTGCCGTAGGCGGTGTCCGACCCGGTCGAGGAACCGCTGTGTGCCCTGTGGTGCGCAGGCACAGCACGGGTGCCGCTATTCCTGCCATCGTGGCCATGTCGGAGGGTCCATGCCTGCCATGCCGTCATCCCTGCTTGAGCCGCTCTGGCAGCAGTTATCGGCGTTACTGCCCAAGCGATCCGAGTTCGATCCTGCGCACCCGCTGGGCTGCCACCGCCGACGCGTACCCGATGAAACCGTGTTCCGCCTGGTCGTTGAGGCGCTGGTGCACGGCTCCGGCTACGAGCGGGTCGCCACCACCGGGTGTTCGGACTGGACCATCCGAAACCGGGTCAAGCACTGGTCCCTTCTGGGACTGGCGCAGGAGCTGCACCGTATCGCGTTGGCTGCCTACGACAAGATGATCGGCCTGGGCCTCTCCGAGTTGTCCGTGGACGGCTGTCAGACCAAAGCGCCTTGCAGAGGCGACAGGGCGGGGCCTTCCCCGGTCGACCGCGCCAAGCAGGGCCTGAAGCGTTCGACCCTGGTCGACAGCAGCGGGATACCGATCGGCCTGGTTTCAGCCGGCGCGAACCGACACGACTCCGTCCTGCTCGGACCGACCGTCGACGCGGCGAGGCGCCAGGTCGGGAACCTCCCCGCCGACGCCACCGTGCATCTCGACTCCGCCTACGACGGCAAGCCCAGTCGCCAGGTCTTGGGTGCGCAGGGCCTTACCGGCGAGATCGCCCGTAAAGGCGTGCCCGCCCCGATCCAAGTCGGCAAACGCTGGGTGGTCGAACGCACCCAGTCCTGGATGAATGGCTACGGAAAGATCCGGCGGTGCTTTGAGCGAGACGGCCGAGTAGTCGACTTCTACCTCTACCTGGCCGCCGCATTCGTCACCATACGCGCTCTGATTCGGCGGGCCAGAAACCTCTATCGGTGGCCGCATCGCCCAACAGCACGCCGCCTGAGATAAGCCCTATCCTCGGTCGGTCTAAGACAAATGGCTCGACTCACCTGGCAACTCGATAGGTGCTGATCACCGATGCGGCTGAAGGGCGGACTGGCGGTGCCTATGCGGCCTACTTCCTGCACAGAGCCGTGGACAGCACCTTCAGTGCCGCGGCGTCGGCCTTCGGCCCCTTGAAGAGGTCCATGCCGAGCGCGAGCGTGATCTGGCGCTTGCCGTCGGCCGTCGTGAAGCTGAAGGTGTTGTAGCCGGGGACGCTGCCGGTGTGGCCCCAGACCGGCTTCTCGGTGGGGCAGTAGCCGGAGTTGCTCTCCAGGCCCAGGCCGTACTTCCGGTTCTCGCCGCGGTCCGTGTCGTGCAGGGTGTTCATCTCGCGCCACAGGTGGGACGGGAGCAGCTTGCCGCCGGACAGGGCGCGGTAGAAGCGGTTGAGGTCGGCGGTGGTGGAGACGATGTTGCCGGGGCCCCAGAAGGCCGTGGGGCTGAAGTCGGTGAAGTCGGTCGCGGTCGTTTCGCCGGGGAGCCGCTCGTAGCCGTTCAGGTGGCGGCCGGGCAGGTGCGACGATGTGGGGATGGACGTCCCGGTGAGGTGGAGCGGGCGCACGATGCGCCGGTTGATCTCGTGGGCGAGGGTGTGGCCCGTCGACTTCTCGATCAGCATGGCGAGGACGACGTAATTGGTGTTGGAGTACGCCCACTTGCCGGGCTCGCCGGGGTTGAACGTGCGGGGCTCCTTCACCGCCATGTCGACCAGCTCGCGCGGGGTGTAGTGGGAGTGCTGGGCGGCCCGTATCGGGTCCGGCTTCTGCAGGAGGACGTCGAGGTAGTTGGGCAGCCCGCTGGTGTGGTTGAGCAGCTGCCGCACCGTGACGGGCGCGCCGTTCGAGCCGTCGGGGACCAGACCGGGCAGGTAGCGCCCGATGGGGTCGTCCAGGCCGACCTTGCCCTCGGCCACGAGCTGGAGCACGACCGTGGCGACGAAGCTCTTGGTCACGCTGCCCGCCCGGAACCGGTCCCCGGCCTGCGCCTGCCGCCCGTCCGCCAGGTCGGCGACACCGCTGCTCCCGCGCCAGACCCCGCGCTCGTCGCGCACCTCGGCGATCGCACCGGGCACGCCCTCGGCCACGACGGCGTCCAGCGCGCGCTGGAGGTCGGCGCGGTCGCTGCCCCGGGCAGCGGGCGTGGCGGCGACGGCCGGGGCGGCTGCGGGGGCCAGGGCGGCTGCGGCGAGCAGGGCGGAGACGACGGCGGTACGGCGGCGCATGATCGAGACCTCTCAGTGGGCGGTGACGCACCGTCAACCTATGTCGGCGACTCGTTCCTATCGATCATGATCAGGGATGATCGTGGGGCTTCCGTCCCCTAGAGGGAACCCTCAGAAAACGAGGAGTGACCTTGTCCCGCACCGAGTTCTACGACGATCCGGCGGCCCCTGAGCCGAACAGCCTGGTCGTCGCCGCATCCGCCGTCGTGACCGACGACCGGAGCCGCATCCTGCTCCAGCGTCGGCGCGACAACGATCTGTGGGCCCTGCCCGGAGGCGGCATGGAGATGACCGACTCCCTCCCCGGCACGGCCGTGCGCGAGGTCAAGGAGGAGACTGGGCTGGACGTGGAGATCACCGGGCTGGTCGGCACCTACACTGACCCGCGCCACGTGATCGCCTACTCCGACGGAGAGGTACGGCGGCAGTTCAACGTCTGCTTCACCGCGCGTGTGGTCGCCGGGGAACTCGCGATCTCCGACGAGTCCACTGAGCTTCGGTTCGTGCACCCCGACGAGATCGCGGCTCTCCCGATGCACCACACGCAGCGGCTCCGCATCCAGCACTTCACGGAGCGCCGGGAACACCCTTATCTGGGGTGATGGCTCGAGGTCAGGTCGTACTCCCGGTGCCAGGTCTTGTTCGCCGCTCGAGGTAGCCGATGGCAGCGTAAGCCTCACCGAGGATGCAGCCCAGTTCCGAGGCCGATTGACGTGCTTGGGCGGCATCTCCGGATTCGGCGAGGTCTTCCAGCTCACGGAAGCGCGCGGCCAGTTGGGGCTGGCGGTGGATGTGTACGTAGACCGCCCACTGGGTGATGAAACGCTGGAGCGGAGCGAGGTCGGAACCCTGCCGGGACTGGTCCGCCGCCTGATCCAGCTCACGCGTGAACGCCGGCAATGCCGCGGGCGCGATTTGCGCAACGGCGTGTCTCAGCGCCGTCACGGTGGCGGCCGGCTGCGGGATCAGAGGCTGCCCGGCAGCGGAGGTGGTCATCGCGTCTCCCATGACGGAGATTCTTGTCCCTGCCGTCAGCCTATCCGGAGGGTTCCGTGCGCTGCCCTTCGAACGAGTGATGGGGACGACTCGACAGGGCGCAGGTACTGCTGGCCATGGCCTCGGCCACGGAGATATGCAGGTCATCGCCGATTGCTTCATCCGGATGGCGTAACCAGGGTTGCGGATGCCGCCGGGTGCACCCAGTGTGGCACGCGGGAGGGGGATTTCACCCGAATAGCCCCTTGTGGAAGGGGGTTTGTGATCATGAATCAGCCCGCGAGCGAGGCCCTGCGGGTACGCAGGAACCAAAATTGGATGTGGCCGGAGGAGAAGCAGCGCTACGTCCTGGCCGTGTGGATGTGCAAGACCCTGGGCTACTACGACTGGTACATCGACGAGCACAGCAAGCTCAGCGAGGTCTACCACAGTCGGCCCTGTTTCCTCCCGTGGCACCGGCAGTTCATCCGGCGGTTCGAACAGCAGTTGAACGCCCTCGACAGCGGCATCACCCTGCCCTACTGGGACTGGACCGTCGACCAGGACACCGTGGGCTCCACGCTGTGGAGCGAGTTGTTCATGGGCGGCAACGGCACGACCAGTGACGGACAGGTCACGAGCGGGCCGTTCCGGTACTACGGCCCCGGTTGGGTCTGCCGCGACACCGACAAGCCTTACCTGCGGCGCCAGTTCGGTGCCAACAACCGCAAGCTGCCCACACCGCAGAACGTGGCCGACGCCATAGCGCAGACGCCGTACGACAGCGCCCCGTGGGACGCCCAGAGCAAGGGCTTCCGCAGCTACCTGGAGGGCGGTATCGGCCCGGGCATCCACAACGTGGTCCATGGGTGGGTCGGCGGGAACATGAGTGACATGTTCAGCTCCCCCAACGACCCGGTGTTCTTCCTGCACCACGCCAACGTCGACCGCATCTGGGCGCAGTGGCAGCAGAGGCCCGGCAACACCTACCTTCCGCTCGACAACGCGCCCGGCAACCTCGACGGCCAGAAGCTGAACGACCTCATGCGGCCGTGGAACGGCATAGACCTCTTCCAGAAGGTCAAAATCAGCGATGTGCTCGACCATCGGGCGCTGGGCTACTGCTACGACACCGAGGAACCGACCGCCCACGGCAAAAACTGCATGCTCCCCGGTGACGTGCTCCGGAAGAACGAATGGATCGACTCCCCGGACGGAGCCTACCGGCTCCACTACACGCTGGACGGCTACGTAACGCTGCACCGCACACTGGACGGCACCGCGCTCTGGAAGGTGCCGACGGACAGAACTCCTTCGAGCACCGGCAAGTTCATCATGCAGGGTGATGGCAACTTGGTCCTCTACGACGCAAATCAAGCCATCTGGGCTTCCGGGACTGTGGACAATCCGGGCACCCGGTTGTACCTGACGGTGGACGGCCATGCCGACCTGATCAACATGTCCAAGATCCGCGTGAGGCGCTACGGCCTCGAGCCGGTCATGGCCTGACCGCGCCGTCGACGCCCACCACCGAGTCTCGGACCGGCGCGGCCAGTGGCTTCCGGTAAGGCGAGGAGGCCGCCGGCCGCAGCCAAGCAGGCAGCCAAGCAGGCCGTGACGCGGCCAACCGGCCTCGGTCGAGGGACGGACTCAGCCGTCCGTCGGCGCGATCCCGGTCGGGCAGGAGCCGCCCCACTCGCCGCCCGATGGGTCGCTCAGCTTGACCCCCGTCCCCCCGATCCCGCAGTACCCCGCCGGATTCTTCGCCAAGTACTGCTGGTGATACGGCTCCGCATGCCAGAACGGCCCCGCCGGAAGGATCTCCGTCGTGATGCCGCCGTAGCCCGAGGCGCGCAGTACGGACTGGTAGGCGTCCCGCGATGCCTCGGCCACCCGCTGCTGCTCCGCGGAGTGGGTGTAGACCGCCGAGCGGTACTGCGTGCCGCGGTCGTTGCCCTGGCGGAAGCCCTGGGTGGGGTCGTGGGATTCCCAGAAGAGCTTGAGCAGGGCCTCGTACGACTTGACCGACGGGTCGAAGACCACGCGGACCGCCTCCGTGTGGCCCGTGCGGCCGCTGCAGACCTCTTCGTACGTCGGGTTCGGCGTGTGGCCGCCCTGGTAGCCGACCAGGGTCGTCCACACGCCCTCGGCCTGCCAGAACTTCCGCTCCGCACCCCAGAAGCAGCCCAGGCCGAAGTCGGCCACCTGCAGCGTCTCGGGGTAGGGGGCGGACAGCGGCGTGCCCAGGACCGTGTGGCGGTCCTGGAGGGGGAATTCCGGTTCCGGGCGGCCCCGCAGGGCCTCGTCGGCGGTGGGGAGGCGGGTCTCGCGGCGTCCGAAAAGCGTCATGCCGTTCTTAACGGTCGGCCCTCACGCGGAATTCCGCCCGGCCTCCCAGCCCGCCACCGCCCTCGCCCGGTACGCCGTGTACGCCGCCACCGGGTCCTGCTCGTACGTCCACGGCACCGCCCCGATGTGGCCGTCCACCTTCTTCAGCTGCTCCAGCGCCTCCCCGTAGCGCTCCGCCCGCACCAGGAACCACACCAGCAGGTGCCGCACGTGCGGCTGCACCGGGTGGTCCGCCGGGGCGTGTGCCACCGCGAACTGCGCCGCCTCGATCGCCTGCCGGATCACCGCGCTCTGGAACAGGCTCCGCACCAGCTGGACGTCCGGCAGGTGGTCGTACACCGCGAACAGCGGCAGGGCCGGCAGCAGGCTGCCCTGCGGCGCGCCCGCCGCCACCCGCGCCGCGAACGCCTCCGCCTGGTCCTGCGAGCCGTGCCACTTCGCGCTCCAGTAGCGCAGCGCGGCCAGGTGCGCCCCCATGTGCTGCGGGGCGCGCGCCGCGACCCGCTCCCACAGGGACTGGAACTCCGCCTCGCTCACCCCCAGGCCCCGCGCCACGCCCAGCTCGACGATCGACGGGACCGGGTCCTCCGGCGCCAGCCGGGCCGCCTCCGCGCAGACCGTGCGGGCCTCCTCCAGGATCATGCGGTAGTCCTGCGAGGACGGATCCCGCAGCGCCTGCTGGACCAGGAACTCGGCCTGCACCGCCGCGCCGCCCGGGTCCTCCGGGGCCACCACGCGCCAGTGGCGCAGCCACATGCCGCCCGTGCCCGGCGCCTCGGCCAGCTCCTGCGCGGCCGCCCCCGCCAGGGTCTGCACCCGCTGCCAGCGCAGCTCGGCCGCGGTGCCCGCGTCCGTGCGGGCCAGCAGGTCGGCGGCGGGCTTCCAGTCCTGGGTGCGGCGGGCCTCGGTCACCGCCGTCAGCAGCTCCGGGTCCGGGCCGGGCAGCCGCAGGTCCAGCTGCCCGGGGGGCACGAAGCCGTGCGGGCCGGCCGGGTCCACGGCGGGTCCGACGCCCTGCACGATGTGCTGTACGGCCTGCCGGCGGCGGATCGCGGGCACCACGACGAAGCCGCAGACGATCACCACGACGAGCAGGATGAGCAGAAACTCCATGAGGTGTCCTGAAACTGGAGAAGGTAGAGGTACGGCGGTCGGGGACCCCGTCGGCGAACGCCGACGACGGTACAACGTGACAAACCGGCGAATCGTTCATCTGCCGGTTACAAGTGAACAGGGGCGTTCAGGCGAAGGGGCACTACCCTCGGAAAAATGAGCGACCAGCACAGCTTCGAGACCCTCGCGATCCATGCCGGGCAGGAGCCGGACCCGCTGACCGGGGCCGTCGTACCGCCCATCTACCAAGTCTCCACCTACAAGCAGGACGGCGTCGGCGGCCTGCGCGGCGGCTACGAGTACAGCCGCAGCGCCAACCCCACCCGCACCGCCCTGGAAGAGAACCTGGCGGCACTCGAGGGCGGCGTCCGCGGCCTCGCCTTCGCCTCCGGCCTGGCCGCCGAGGACTGCCTGCTGCGCACCCTCCTCGCCCCCGGCGACCACGTCGTGATCCCGAACGACGCCTACGGCGGCACGTTCCGCCTCTTCGCCAAGGTCGTCGGGCGCTGGGGCGTGGAGTGGTCGGTCGCCGACACCTCCGACCCGGCCGCCGTGCGCGCCGCCGTCCGGCCGACCACCAAGGTGATCTGGGTCGAGACCCCCTCCAACCCGCTGCTCGGCATCACCGACATCGCTGCCGTGGCCGGCGTCGCCCACGAGGCCGGCGCCAAGCTGGTCGTCGACAACACCTTCGCCAGTCCCTACCTCCAGCAGCCGCTGGCCCTGGGCGCGGACGTGGTCGTGCACTCCACCACCAAGTACATGGGCGGCCACTCCGACGTCGTCGGCGGTGCGCTCGTGACCGCGGACGCGGGCCTGGCCGAGGAGCTGGCCTTCCACCAGAACGCGATGGGTGCCGTCGCCGGGCCGTTCGACTCCTGGCTGACGCTGCGCGGCATCAAGACCCTCGCCGTGCGCATGGACCGGCACAGCGCCAACGCCGAGCGCATCGCCGAGCTGCTGGTCTCCCACCCGAAGGTGACCCAGGTCTTCTACCCCGGCCTGCCGGAGCACCCGCTGCACGAGGTCGCGGCCAAGCAGATGCGCGCCTTCGGCGGCATGGTGTCCTTCCGCGTCGAGGGCGGCGAGGAGGCGGCCGTCGAGGTCTGCAACCGCGCCGAGCTGTTCACGCTGGGCGAGTCGCTGGGCGGTGTCGAGTCGCTCATCGAGCACCCGGGGCGGATGACGCACGCGTCCACGGCGGGGTCGCAGCTGGAGGTCCCGGCGGATCTGGTGCGGGTGTCCGTGGGCATCGAGTCGGCGGACGACCTGCTGGCGGATCTGCGGCAGGCGCTGGGCTAGTCCGGACGGTTCCGGGGCGGGGGCGGAGCCTCCGGTTTCGGCGCTCCGCCTCAGCCTCAGCCTCCGCCCCCGTCCCCGCCCCACAGCGGCGGCGTCGTCTCCGACGGCCTCGCCGTCCACGGCTCCGCCATCGCCGCCCACACGCAGAACGCCACCACGGCCACCACCAGCACCACCCAGCCCACGGCCCGTACCGCCCGGCGGCGGCGCAGCAGGTGGTGGCCGCGCTCGGCGGCACGCGCCGCCAGATCCGGCGGCACCACCGGCCGCACCGCGTACAGCAGGCGGCGGACCTCGGCCTCCTTGCGGTCGTAGCCGCTCACGGCGCCGCCACCGGGCCGCCGCTGCGCATCGCGGACACCGCCCGGGCGCACACGGCCCGTACCCGCTCCGCCGACAGGCCGAGGCCGGCCGCGGTCTGCTCCTCGGCCACGCCCTCGTGCAGGCGCAGGACGAGCACCAGGCGCTCCTGCGGCGTCAGCCGGTCCAGCACGCCCCCGCGGGCCCGGCGGTGGTGCCGCGCGGCACGGGCGAAGCCGGCCGTCAGCTCCTGGCGGGCCCGGTCGTAGGGGTCCTCGCCGCGCAGCCGGTCCCACGCCGCGTACGTACGGGCCAGCGCCTCCGTGAGCAACTGCTCGGCGGCCTCCGGGCGGTCGGCGGGCTCCCCGGTCAGCAGCAGGGCGCTGCGCAGCAGCCGGAGGCCCGCGCCCCCGACGAACGCCTCGAACTCCCGGGCGCGGCGGCGCTCCCGGGCGGCCTGCCGCTCGCGCACCCTGCCTCCACGGCCGCTGGTCCTCCGGTGCCCTGCAAAGACGCTGAAGACACCGTCAAGGCAAGGACAGGGCAGCGGCCCCGGCCGGGTCAAGAGGCGGGCGACACCTGGCCGATGTGGATTCCGGAGAGGGCGGCATTGAAGCGGGTGAGCAGGGTGCAGAACACGTCCCGCTCCTGCTCCGACCAGTCCTCCGTGCACAGCGCCATCAGCTCGCGCCGCGAGGCGCGCACCTCCTCCAGGCGGGCCTTGCCGCGCGGCGAGAGCTGGAGCACGACGGCGCGGCCGTCCTCCGGGTGCGAGGTGCGCTTGACCAGGCCGGTGTCGACCAGCGGCGCCACCTGGCGGGTGACGGTCGAGGAGTCGATGCCCATGCCCGCGGCCAGGGCCTTGACGCCCATCGGGCCTTCCTGGTCGAGACGGTTGAGCAGCAGGTAGGCGGCTCGGTCCATGGAGTTGGCGATCCGGCCGACGCCGCCGAGCCGGGTCTGTTCGGCGCGACGGGCGAAGACGGCAACCTGGTGCTGAAGGGCGTCGAGGACACCGGGTGCGAGGTCGGTCGTCATGTCCTGAGGGGTGGGCATGGCCTGGAACTCACTTCGTATGAAGGCGGAGACGGGCTGGGAATTGCTGAGAATGGGGGACAGAGTACGCGGCCCGGCGCGCGCTCGTACCGGTGCTTCGCAAACCGGTCGGTATGCGGGGTTGTGAGGGGGGTTCGAGGGGTGCCGGCTGCCCACCGGGGAAACCGGCGGGCAGCATACTGGGCACCATGGCTGCGCGACGTGGTGACGAGGACGTCCCCGGGACGTCCCCCCTGCCCCCCGGGACCGGCCCCGCTCCGCTGCGGGTGACGGTGGACGACGTGCGCGAGGCACAGAAGATGCTCTCGGGGGTGGCCCAGATGACCGCCCTGGAGAGCAGCCGCTCGCTCTCCGCGCTGGTCGGTGCGCCCGTCCACCTCAAGTGCGAGAACCTCCAGCGGACCGGCTCCTTCAAGGTGCGCGGCGCCTATGTGCGGATCGCGGGCCTCTCGGAGGGGGAGCGGGCGCGCGGCGTGGTCGCCGCCAGTGCGGGCAACCACGCGCAGGGAGTGGCCCTGGCGGCCTCGCTGCTGGGCGTCGCGTCCACCGTGTTCATGCCGGAGGGCGCGCCGCTGCCCAAGATCGCGGCCACTCGCGAGTACGGCGCCGAGGTGCGGCTGCACGGGCAGGTGGTCGACGAGACGCTGCGGGCGGCGCGGGACTGGGCCGAGCGCACCGGCGCCGTGTTCATCCACCCCTTCGACCACCCCGACGTCATCGCGGGCCAGGGCACGGTGGGGCTGGAGATCCTGGAGCAGTGCCCCGAGGTGCGCACCGTCGTGGTGGGCATCGGCGGCGGCGGGCTGGCGGCCGGGATCGCGGTGGCGGTCAAGGGGCTGCGGCCCGACGTGCGGATCGTGGGCGTGCAGGCGGCGGGCGCCGCCGCGTACCCGCCCTCGCTGGCGGCCGGGCGCCCGGTGACGCTGCAGGCGCCCGCGACGATGGCCGACGGCATCAAGGTGGGGCGCCCCGGCGACGTGCCGTTCGGGATCATCCGGGAGCTGGTCGACGAGGTCCGCACCGTCTCCGAGGACGAGCTGTCCAGCGCGCTGCTGCTCTGCCTGGAGCGGGCGAAGCTGGTGGTGGAGCCCGCCGGGGCGAGCCCGGTGGCGGCACTGCTGGCCGAGCCGGGCTCGTTCGAGGGGCCGGTCGTCGCGGTGCTGTCGGGCGGCAACGTGGACCCGCTGCTGCTCCAGCGCGTGCTGCGGCACGGCATGGCGGCCGCGGGCCGCTACCTCTCGCTGCGGCTGCGGCTGACGGACCGTCCGGGCGTGCTGGCCGCCCTGCTGGAGATCCTGTCGGCGCTCGACGCCAACGTCCTGGACATCAGCCACGTGCGGACCGATCCCCGGCTCGGGCTCACGGAGGCGGAGGTGGAGCTGCACCTGGAGACGATGGGCCCGGAGCACTGCGCGGAGGTGGGGGCCGCGCTGCGGGAGGCGGGCTATCTGGTGGTGACGCCCGAGTCGGCTGACTTCGGCTGACTTCGCCCGGCGTGATCCGATGTCGCCCGGCGCCGTCCGGCGCCAATGTTGTGATGCCGATGCCTTGACGCCCGTCACGCATTCGCGCTGTGATGTCGGGAAATCGGGGGAACCGGGTCCGGATATGCCCCTGGCCGCGCATATGCTCCCGGCCGCCGGATTTCCCGGAATATCCGGTGGCATTCATTCACAGGGCGGGATGGCTCCGGTGAACGTAAAATCATCTATTACGTCACCTCAACGGGGAGATGCTCCATGCCAGGCGCGATTTACGCCGAAGGCCTGGTCAAGACCTTCGGCGACGTCACGGCTCTGAACGGCGTCGATCTCGACGTCCCGGAAGGAACCGTTCTGGGGCTCCTCGGCCCCAACGGTGCCGGCAAGACGACTGCCGTGCGCGTACTCACCACTCTGATCAAACCCGACCGCGGCCGAGCCGTGGTGGCGGGGCTCGATGTACTGAAGAAACCCAACGAGGTCCGTCACGCCATCGGTCTCTCGGGGCAATTCGCCGCCGTGGACGAATATCTGACGGGCCGTGAGAACCTCCGCATGGTCGGCCGGCTCTACCAGATGAGCGCCGCCGACGCGAAGGCCAGAGCGGGCGAGCTGCTCGAGCGCTTCAACCTCGCCGACGCCGCCGACCGCCCCGCCAAGACCTACTCCGGCGGCATGCGGCGCCGCCTCGACCTCGCCGCCGCCCTGGTCGTCAGCCCGCCCGTGATGTTCATGGACGAGCCCACGACCGGCCTCGACCCCCGCAACCGGCAGCAGCTGTGGGAGGTCATCCAGGAACTCGTCGCCGGCGGCACGACCCTGCTGCTCACCACCCAGTACCTGGAGGAGGCCGACCACCTCGCCCACGACATCTGCGTCATCGACCACGGCAGGGTCATCGCCCGCGGCACCTCCGACCAGCTCAAGGCGCGCACGGGCGGGGAGCGCGTCGAACTCGTCGTGCACGACCGCGCGCTCATCCCGCTCGCCCTGGAGGTCATGCACGGCTTCGGCACGGGCGAGGCCACCGTGGAGCAGCACACCCGGAAGGTGATCGTCCCGGTCTCCGGCGGCGCCCGGCTGCTCGCCGAGGTCATCCGCGAACTGGACGCGCGCGGCATCGAGATCGACGACATCGGGCTGCGCAGGCCGACCCTGGACGACGTCTTCATCTCGCTCACCGGGCACGTCGCCGAGGCCACCGTGGAGGGCGAAGAACCGGAAGGAGCCGTCGTATGAGCAGCGTGAGCACGACGGGCGGCGGCGGCACCCTCTCGCGGCGGCCGGTGCCCAGGGGGCGCGGCGGCGCGGTGCAGTCGGCGCGCGACTCCCTGGTGGTCGCCCAGCGCAATCTGATCCGCATGCGCCGCATACCCGAGATGGTGGTCTTCGGGCTGGTCCAGCCGATCATGTTCGTGGTGCTGTTCAGCTATGTCTTCGGCGGCTCGATCGCCGTGGGCGGCAACACCGACCCAAGCACGTACCGGCAGTTCCTGATGGCCGGCATCTTCGCGCAGACGGTCACCTTCGCGACGGCCGGCGCGGGCGCGGGCATCGCCGACGACATGCACAAGGGCCTCATCGACCGCTTCCGTTCCCTGCCCATGGCACGCGGTGCGGTGCTCACCGGCCGCACGCTCGCGGATCTGGTGCAGACCGCTCTGACGCTGGTGGTGCTGGCGATCGTCGCGGTGATCGTCGGCTGGCGCATCCACAACGGCATCCCGAAGGCGCTGGCGGGCTTCGCCCTGCTGCTCCTGCTGGGCTACGCCTTCTCCTGGATCGGGGCCCTGATCGGGCTGTCCGTGCGGACCCCGGAGGCGGCCACGTCCGGCGGGCTGATCTGGCTCTTCCCGCTGACGTTCATCTCCAACGCGTTCGTGCCCTCCGACAACATGCCGATGGTGCTGCGCAACATCGCGGAGTGGAACCCGTTCAGCGCCACGGTGCAGGCCGCACGGCGGCTGTTCGGCAACCTGCCGGACGGCTATCCGGTGCCCGCGGCGTGGCCGATGCAGCACCCGGCGGTGGCCTCGCTGCTCTGGTCGCTGCTGATCATCGTGCTCTTCCGGACCCTGTCGGTGCGGAAGTACCGCTCGGCGACGGCGTAGGGCGCGTGGGCGCGTCCTGGCGGACAAGGCGCGACGACGCACGGAGCCCCGGACCCCTTGGCGGGGTCCGGGGCTCCGGTGGCCTTGCGCGGCGGGTGCCGACGCGTACCGGGGGCGTGTCAGCCCGTATCAGCTCGTATCAGCCCGTGTAGGGCTTGGCGTCCAGGATGCGGACCTTGGCCTTGCGGCCGTTCGGCAGCTCGTACTGGGCGTCCTCGCCGATCTTCTTGCCGTTGACGCCGGAGCCCAGCGGGGACTGGGGCGAGTACGTCTCGATGTCCGAGCTGGCGTACTCACGCGAAGCGAGGAGGAACCGCAGGGTGTCGTCCGGGTCGCCGTCGAAGGCGATGGTGACGACCATGCCCGGGGCGACCACGCCGTCGGCGGCCGGGGCCTCGCCGACCTTGGCGGACTCGAGCAGCTGGGTCAGCTGGCGCACGCGAAGCTCCTGCTTGCCCTGCTCCTCCTTGGCCGCGTGGTACCCGCCGTTCTCTCGCAGGTCACCTTCCTCGCGGGCCGCCGCGATCTTCGCGGCGATCTCGGTGCGAGCGGGACCAGACAGGTACTCCAGCTCGGCCTTGAGCTGGTCGTACGCCTCCTGAGTCAGCCAGGTGACGTTGTCGCTGGTCTGGGTCACAGGTGCTCCTCGTCGGTACTGGGGAATGCTTGGGGTGTATCGCGACATCGCGATAACAAATGAACGCCCTACTGAGAAGGGTGCACCTTCCAAGCGGGGCGAAACCACGAGCCTAACAATTACGTCCGTTAAGGGGGAAGGAGTAAACGGAAGAAACTGCGCAAGAATCGCGTCAAAGCAGGTCAGCGGGGGTGTGAGACACGTCGGGCGCGTGTCCCTTCTCTCGGCGGCCGGACCCGGTGGCCGGACCCGGCGGCCGGACTCAGTGGCCGGACGCCGAGGCCGTCCGGCAGCCCTCCAGCTCCGTGGCGGCGGCCCGCCCGGTCGTCCGGATCGTGACCCGCTCTGTGAAGTGGCTCTCGCGGCGGTCCAGCGTGACGTCCTTGCGGGCCACCTCGCCGCCGTCCTCGCCCAGCGAGCGCAGGGTGCACACCCCGATGGCGTCCTTGTCCTTGCGGATCTCCAAGACCGCCTGCACGGTGTCGTCCGACATCGTCTTCGAACGGATGAGCTGGCCGGTGACGTCCGACTTGGTGATGTAGTGCACAGCGGCCCAGCCGACGAAGGCGAGCAGCGCGGCGCCCAGCACCGCACCGACGATCTTCAGCTTGCGGTCGGCGCGCGCGTCCGCCGAGCGGCCGTAACGGCCCTCGGGCGGCGCCGTCCGGTGCTCCGCAGCCATGATCGTTTCCTCCTGCTCGGGCCGGAACCGCCCGGTCGGGTACCGCTTTCGGGACGCGGAATGAATCGGCGCCCGCTTCGGTCACTATAGGAGGCGTCTGACATGACCAGTGACTGAGGATCGAGCCTTGACTGAGCAGCTGCGGATGATGGCCGTTCATGCCCACCCCGACGACGAGTCGAGCAAGGGCGCGGCCACGATGGCCAAGTACGTGTCCGAGGGGGTGGACGTACTGGTCGCCACCTGCACGGGTGGTGAGCGTGGCTCCATTCTCAACCCCAAGCTCCAGGGCGACCCCTACATCGAGGAGCACATCCACGAGGTCCGTGCCCGTGAGATGGCCGAGGCCCGGGACATCCTCGGCGTCAAGCAGGAATGGCTGGGCTTCGTCGACTCGGGCCTGCCCGAGGGCGACCCGCTGCCGCCGCTCCCGGACGGCTGCTTCGCGCTCCAGGACGTGGAGGAGGCGGCGGGCCGGCTGGTGAAGCTGATCCGCGAGTTCCGGCCGCACGTGGTCACCACGTACGACGAGAACGGCGGCTACCCGCACCCCGACCACATCATGACCCACAAGATTTCGATGGTGGCCTTCGAGGCGGCCGGCGACCCGGACCGCTACCCCGAGGCGGGCGAGCCCTGGCAGCCGCTGAAGCTCTACTACAACCAGGGCTTCAACCGCCCCCGCACCCAGGCGCTGCACGACGCCCTGCTGGAGCGCGGCATGGAGTCCCCCTACGGGGAGTGGCTGGAGCGGTGGCACACGATGGGCCGTGAGCGGACCCTCACCACGTATGTGCCCTGCGGCGACTTCTTCGAGATCCGCGACAAGGCGCTGATCGCGCACGCCACGCAGATCGACCCGGACGGGGGCTGGTTCCGGGTGCCGCTGGACCTCCAGCGCGAGGTGTGGCCGACGGAGGAGTACGAGCTGGCGAAGTCCCTCGTCGACACATCCCTCCCCGAGAGCGACCTCTTCGCGGGCATCCGCAACAATTGACCCCATGACGACCGCGACCGCTCCCCTTGCTGCCCTGTCGCTCGCCGCGGACCTGGACCAGGACAAGGTCACGCCCGGCGTGCTCGGCTTCATCGTCTTCGCCTTGATCGGCGGGGCGGTGTGGCTGCTGATGAAGAGCATGAACAAGCACATGAAGCGTGTGGACTTCGACGAGGCGCCGGGGGCGCCGGAGGCGCCGGGGGACGGGCGCGCGTAGGGGGGGCGCCGGGGGTTTCTTTCCCCACCCCGCCCCTTCCCGAAACTGGGGGGCTTCGCCCCCCAGACCCCCGGTTCGGGGTGCAAATTCAGCCCCTCCGGCGTTTGAGGAGCGGGGGTCCGGGGGCGGAGCCCCCGGTTACGGGAAGGGGCGGGACCGGGGAAGACTCACCGCTGCGGCGCCGTGACGCTTCCGTGCGCAAGGATGGCCCCATGCCCAACCGCCTGGCGCACGAGACGTCCCCCTACCTCCTCCAGCACGCCGACAACCCTGTCGACTGGTGGCCCTGGTCGCCCGGCGCCTTCGCCGAGGCCCGCCGCCGCGGCGTGCCCGTGCTGCTGAGCGTCGGCTACTCCAGCTGCCACTGGTGCCACGTCATGGCGCACGAGTCCTTCGAGGACGCCTCGATCGCCGCGTACCTCAACGAGCACTTCGTCGCCGTCAAGGTCGACCGCGAAGAGCGACCCGACGTCGACGCCGTGTACATGGAGGCCGTGCAGGCCGCCACCGGCCAGGGCGGCTGGCCCATGACCGTCTTCCTCACCCCGGACGCCGAGCCCTTCTACTTCGGCACCTACTTCCCGCCCGGACCCCGGCACGGCATGCCCGGCTTCCGGCAGGTGCTGGAGGGCGTGCGGGCCGCCTGGAGTGACCGGCGGGACGAGGTGGGACAGGTCGCGCGGCGGATCGTGCGGGACCTCTCCGAGCGGACCCTGGCCGCGGACATCACGGCACCGCCCGCCGCCGAGGACGTGCACGCCGCGCTGCTCCAGCTGACCCGCGAGTTCGACGCCGTGCGCGGCGGCTTCGGCGGGGCGCCCAAGTTCCCGCCGTCCATGGTGCTGGAGTTCCTGCTGCGCCACCATGTGCGCACGGGCTCGGCCGCCGCCCTGGAGATGGCCTCGGCCACCTGCGAGGCCATGGCCCGCGGCGGCATCTACGACCAGCTCGGCGGCGGCTTCGCCCGCTACTCGGTGGACGCCTCGTGGGTGGTGCCGCACTTCGAGAAGATGCTCTACGACAACGCGCTGCTGTGCCGCGCCTACGCCCACCTCTGGCGGGCCACCGGCTCCGGACTGGCCCGGCGCGTCGCCCTGGAGACCGCGGACTTCATGATCCGCGAACTCCGCACCGACCAGGGCGGCTTCGCCTCCGCGCTGGACGCCGACAGCGACGACGGCTCCGGGAAGCACGTCGAGGGCGCCTACTACGTGTGGACCCCGGAGCAGCTGCGCGAGGTGCTGGGCGAGGAGGACGCGGCGCTCGCCGCCGAGTACTTCGGGGTCACCGAGGCGGGCACCTTCGAGGCGGGCGCCTCCGTCCTTCAGCTGCCCGACACCGAGCGGCTGTGGGACGCGGACAAGCTCGCGTCCGTACGGGCCCGGCTGCTGGCGGCGCGCGAGCGGCGGCCCCGGCCCGGGCGGGACGACAAGGTCGTGGCCGCCTGGAACGGGCTGGCCATCGCCGCCCTCGCCGAGACCGGCGCGTACTTCGACCGCCCGGACCTGGTCCAGGCCGCCACGGACGCCGCCGACCTGCTCGTCCGTACCCACATGGACTGGCACGCGCGGCTGGGCCGCACCTCGCTGGACGGCGTTGCGGGCGAGCACGCCGGCGTGCTGGAGGACTACGCGGACGTCGCGGAGGGCTTCCTCGCCCTCGCCTCGGTCACCGGCGAGGGGGTGTGGGTGGACTTCGCGGGGCTGCTGCTCGACACCGTGCTGATCCGCTTCACCGGCCCCGACGGCGCCCTGTTCGACACCGCCGACGACGCCGAGGCCCTCATCCGCCGCCCCCAGGACCCGACCGACAACGCCGCCCCCTCCGGCTGGACCGCCGCCGCGGGCGCCCTGCTGACGTACGCCGCCGCCACCGGCAGTTCCGCGCACCGCGAGGCCGCCGAGAAGGCACTGGGCGTGGTGCGGACGCTCGGGCCCAGGGCGCCGCGCTTCCTCGGCTGGGGCCTCGCGGTGACCGAGGCGCTGCTGGACGGCCCCCGCGAAGTCGCGGTCGTCGGCCCGCAGGGCCTCCCCGCCACCCGCGAGCTGCACCGCACCGCGCTGCTGTCCACCGCCCCCGGGCTGGTGGTCGCGGTGGGGGAGCCGGGCGCCGAGGAGGTGCCGCTGCTCCACGGGCGCACCCTGCTGGACGGCCGCCCGGCCGCGTACGTGTGCCGGAACTTCACCTGCGACGCCCCGACGGCCGACCCGAAGGACCTCGCGGCCAGGCTCGCCGACTGAGGCCTGCCGGACCGGGGCCGCTGACCGGGGCGCGGCGCGGAACCGGGGCTTCCGGGGGTGGGCGGAAATTCCCGCAGAACGCCATGGAATTGAGGGTGTGTCAGGAATTAGGGTCGTAGGCGCCAGCGCAGTCCGACGAGAGTCCATGCGAGTCCCGAGGAGTACGCACATGAGCCCTGCCCCCGTTCCCGCCACCCACCGCGAGGTGCACCTGGCCGCCCGTCCCGGCGGCCGGCTGACGGGTGACGTCTTCTCCGTGGTCGAGACCCCGGTGCCCCGGCCGGGCCACGGCCAGGTGCTCGTGCGCAACCGCACCATGTCCGTCGCCGCCGTGATGCGGACGCTGATGGAGGAGCGGTCCGACGTCCCCGTGCCGCAGTACGAGGTCGGCAAGGTGCTGTGGGCCCCGGCCGTGGGCGAGGTCGTGGAGGCGCCGGGCACCGCCTTCCGGCCCGGGGACCTGGTGTCCACCAACGCGGGCTGGCGCGAGTACGCGGTCGTCGACGAGGGGGCGGTCATCCGCCTCGACACCGACGCCCTGCCCGACCCGGCCGCCCACCTCTCCCAGGGCGCGGTGGCCTACATGGGCATCGTGCGCGGCGTGGAGGTGCGCCCGGGGGACACGGTCTTCGTCTCCGGGGCGGCGGGTGCCGTGGGCACCCTCGCCGGGCAGATCGCGCGGCTGCGCGGTGCGGCCCGGCTGATCGGCAGCACCGGCTCGCAGCGCAAGGCCGAGGTGCTGATCAAGGAGCTGGGCTACGACGCCGTGATCGTCCGGGGCGACGGGAGCTTCGAGGAGCAGCTGCGCGCGGCCGCCCCCGACGGCATCGACGGCGTCTTCGACAACGTGGCCGGCGAGCAGCTGGAGGCGGCGATGAGGGTCGCCAACCGCGGCGCCCGGTTCGCCCTCATCGGCGCGCTCTCCGGCCAGCTGGGGGAGCGGCGGCCGACCAGGGTCGACCCGATGCTGCTGATCGCGCGCGGTCTCACGCTGCGCGGCCTGTCGTTCGTCGACCACATGGACCTGCTGCCGGAGTGGACGGAACTCTTCGGCCGCGGACTGCGGGACGGCACGCTCACCTTCCCGCACACCCGTCTCACGGGCATCGACCAGGCCCCCCGTGCGCTGTGCGAGCTGCTCGAGGGGTGCCATCTGGGGGCCGTGCTCGTGGACCTGTGAGGTCCGTCCGGTCCGGAAGGCTCAGAGGGTCAGAGGGTCAGAGGGTCAGAGGATCAGAGCGTCAGGCCCCGGGACAGGAGGGTCAGGGTGCGGTCGATGAGGCCGAGGAGGTCCTCGGTCTGGCCGTTCTCGGCCCAGTGCATCATGGCCTCGTGCATCGCCGCCAGGAGCGCGGCGATCACCACGCGCAGCTCCAGGTCGTCGGACGGGCGGCCCGTGCGCTCGGCCAGGACGGTGCAGAGCATCCGGCTGGACTCGGCCATGCCCTCCACTGTCCGGCCGCGCAGCGCGGGTACGCCGTGGACGAGCCTGATGCGCTGGCGGAGTTCGTCGATGTCCGTCTCGATGAGGTGGCGCATGGAGCCCAGGACGCCCTGCCGGATGGACTCGACGGGCGGTTCGTCCGCGGGCCGGGCGCGGATCGCGGCCTCCATCACGGGGTCGTACTCGTCGGTGAGCACGATGTCTTCCTTGGTGGGGAAGTAGCGGAAGACGGTGCTGGGGGAGACGTCGGCGGCCTCGGCGATCTGGTCGACAGGCGTGGCGTCGTACCCCTGCTTCTCGAACAGCCGGTAGGCGGCGCGGCGGATCGCCTGGCGGGTCTGGAGCTTCTTCCGTTCGCGCAGCCCGAGTCTGGGGCCGGGCTGCGCGGCCGGGGGTGTCTGTGCTGAGGCCATGACAGCATTCTCCGGCATCCGCCTTTTGGGCAAACACCTCCCGTTTGCTGCCCGGTGGCCCCCGATGCCCGTGCGCCGCGAGGGTTTTGACGCAGCGCTGATTGTCAGTGGCGTGTGTGACGCTGTGTACGGGGCAGGGGGCCGATCAGTAAGGATCGGAAAGGGGGAAACATGCCGGTTGCCGCTGTGCTGACCGCGCTGCTGTGTATCGGGGGGTATGTGCTCGCCGGAGAGCTGGCCGTGCTGGCCGTGGTGCTGACGGGGGTCGGTGCCCTGACATGGCGAGTGGCCGCGGCCTCCAGGCCACGACCACTGCGGGCGCGCGTGCAGATGCGGGTGCGGAAGGTGCTCTCCGGCGCCTCGTCAGGCGTGCGAATACGCCACCAGCGAGATGCCCACGTAGTGCGTGACGAAGGCCGCCAGCGTGAGGGAGTGGAACACCTCGTGGAAACCGAACCACCGAGGTGACGGATTGGGGCGCTTGATCCCGTAGATCACGCCGCCCGCGCTGTAGAGGAGCCCGCCCACGATCACGAGGATCAGCACGGCGAGCCCTCCCTTGTGCAGGAAGTCCGGCAGGAAGAAGACGGCGGCCCAGCCCATGGCGATGTAGCAGGGGGTGTAGAGCCAGCGCGGCGCGCCGACCCAGAAGACGCGGAAGGCGATGCCCGCGACGGCCGCCACCCAGACCGCCCAGAGCAGCACCTGTCCCCTGCCGCCGGGGATCAGCAGCATGGTCAGCGGCGTGTAGGTGCCCGCGATGATCAGGAAGATGTTCGCGTGGTCGAGGCGGCGCAGCACGCCCGCGACGCGCGGGCTCCAGTCGCCCCGGTGGTAGAGCGCGCTGACTCCGAAGAGCAGACAGGCGGTCAGGACGTACACGGCGCAGGCGACCCGGCCTCTGGTGCTGTCGGCCAGGGCCGTCAGGAAGATGCCGGAGATCAGCACGGCGGGGAACATCCCCGCGTGCAGCCAGCCGCGCAGCCGTGGCTTGGCCGGCGGCGCGGGGTGAACTGCGGTGTCGGGGGCGGCGGCGGGCGCGGGAGTCATGGCGGTCATGCTACCTACGGCACCGTAGGTTACGGACCGGTATCACGTGGTGATGGTCACGGGGGTGCCCCCTGGACAGATCGGATGGGGAGTCGGATGATCAAATGAGTGCGGGCGGCACCGGATGAGCGATCACGAAGCGTCTGGGTCGCAGCCCCCAAGGGGCATACATGTGCAGAGGCGGACCTTGTGGACACCACACCCGTGGCGGTGTTCGCGGCCCGCACCACCCTCAACATCTGACGCCGGCCAGCGTGGGCCCGGCGGAACGGAGCGATCGTGGCGCGCACCAGTGCGGCTCCCACCACCCCCACCAACCACCAGGAGCTGATCTCCTGGGTCGATGAGATCGCCGCCCTCACTCAGCCGGACCAGGTGGTCTGGTGCGACGGCTCCGAGGCCGAGTACGAGCGCCTGTGCGAGGAGCTCGTGGCCAAGGGCACGTTCAAGAAGCTCGACCCCGTCAAGCGGCCCAACTCGTACTACGCCGCCTCCGACCCCAGCGACGTGGCCCGGGTCGAGGACCGCACCTTCATCTGCTCCGAGAAGGAGGAGGACGCGGGCCCGACCAACCACTGGAAGGCGCCCGCCGAGATGCGGGAGGTCTTCACCGGGAAGGACGGCGACGGCGGCATCTTCCGCGGCTCCATGCGCGGCCGCACCATGTACGTCGTGCCGTTCTGCATGGGGCCGGTCGGGTCGCCGCTGTCCGCGATCGGCGTCGAGATCACCGACTCCGCGTACGTCGCCGTCTCCATGCGCACCATGACGCGCATGGGCCAGGCCGTCCTCGACGAGCTGGGCACCGACGGCTTCTTCGTCAAGGCCGTCCACACCCTCGGCGCCCCGCTGGAGCAGGGCCAGGAGGACGTCCCCTGGCCCTGCAACACCACCAAGTACATCTCGCACTTCCCCGAGGACCGCGAGATCTGGTCCTACGGCTCCGGCTACGGCGGCAACGCCCTGCTGGGCAAGAAGTGCTACGCCCTGCGCATCGCGTCGGTGATGGCCCGGGACGAGGGCTGGCTGGCCGAGCACATGCTCATCCTCAAGCTCACCCCGCCGCACGGCGAGCCGAAGTACGTCGCCGCCGCCTTCCCCTCCGCCTGCGGCAAGACCAACCTCGCCATGCTGGAGCCCACGATCTCCGGCTGGACCGTGGAGACCATCGGCGACGACATCGCCTGGATGCGCTTCGGCGAGGACGGCCGCCTCTACGCCATCAACCCCGAGGCCGGCTTCTTCGGCGTCGCCCCCGGCACGGGTGAGCACACCAACGCCAACGCCATGAAGACCATGTGGGGCAACGCCGTCTTCACCAACGTCGCCCTCACCGACGACAACGACGTCTGGTGGGAGGGCATGACCGAGGAGGCCCCGGCCCACCTCACGGACTGGAAGGGCAACGACTGGACGCCCGCGTCCGGGACCCCGGCCGCCCACCCCAACGCCCGCTTCACCGTGCCCGCCTCGCAGTGCCCGATCATCGCGCCCGAGTGGGAGGACCCCAAGGGCGTGCCGATCTCCGCGATCCTCTTCGGCGGCCGCCGCGCCACGGCGGTGCCGCTGGTGACGGAGTCCTTCGACTGGCAGCACGGCGTCTTCCTCGGCGCGAACGTCGCCTCCGAGAAGACCGCCGCCGCCGAGGGCAAGGTCGGCGAGCTGCGCCGCGACCCGTTCGCCATGCTGCCGTTCTGCGGCTACAACATGGGCGACTACATGGCCCACTGGCTCAAGGTCGGCGCAGACAAGGACCAGTCCAAGCTGCCGAAGATCTACTACGTGAACTGGTTCCGCAAGAACGACGCGGGCAAGTTCGTCTGGCCGGGCTTCGGCGAGAACAGCCGCGTGCTGAAGTGGATCGTCGAGCGCCTGGACGGCAAGGCGGAGGGTGTCGAGACGCCGATCGGCATCCTGCCGACGCGGGCGGCGCTGGACACGGAGGGTCTCGACATCCCGGGGGCCGACCTCGACCTGCTCCTCACGGTCGACGAGGACGTGTGGCGGGAGGAGGCGGCGTTGGTGCCGCAGCACCTGGAGACCTTCGGGGATCACGCGCCGAAGGAGCTGTGGGACGAGTACCGGGCGCTGGTGCAGCGCCTGGGCTGACGCCCTGACCTTTGCGGTCCCCGCGGTGGGTCCGGCACCGCCGGGCTCCGCCGCGGGGGCTCTTCGCCGTCGCGGCGGGGAAGATTCCCCGATCCCGCCCCTTCCCGAAACTGGGGGCAAGCCCCCAGCCCCCCGTTCCGGGGGCAAATTCCAGCCCTCAGGCCGCGGCCCGGATGCCCAGTGCGGCGGCATGCGCCGCCATGCGCTCCGCCGCCAGCGCGCTCCCCGCCGCATCGCCCCGCTGCGTCGCGACGACCAGGGCCTGGCCCGCCAGCATGTGGGCGCGCTGGTGCAGCGCCGCGACGCGCGCGGGCGCGCCCACGGCAGCGGTCGGTTCCGCCCGCTGCGGCGCATGCCCGCCGCGCAGCCGCGCCACCCGCAGGGCGAGCCGCCGTGCGGCATCGTCCAGAGCACCGGACGGCGCGAGCGCACGGAGTTCGTCCGTCACGGTGAGCAGCGCCGTGAGGTGCCCGGCGAGCCGGATGTCCAGCTCCTCCTCGCGGGAGCGGTGCGGCCCGTGCGTGTGCGTGCGGACCGCGCGCTTGGCGCGGATTGGCTCGTACATGGATGGCCTCCCGAGTTACCTCTGAAGGCCATCCTAACTTAGACGCGGTCTAAAGTTATTGCGCGTATCCCTCGAGGAAGTTCCCGATCCGCGTCACCGCGTCCGCCAGATCCTTGGCGTTCGGCAGCGTGACCAGGCGGAAGTGGTCCGGCTCCGGCCAGTTGAAGCCCGTGCCGTGGACGACCATGATCTTCTCGGCGCGGAGCAGGTCCAGCACCATCTGCCGGTCGTCCTTGATCTTGTAGACCTTCGGGTCGAGCCGCGGGAAGGCGTACAGCGCGCCCTTGGGCTTGACGCAGGTCACGCCGGGGATCTGCGTCAGCAGCTCGTGCGCCACGTCGCGCTGCTCCAGCAGCCGGCCGCCCGGCAGCACCAGGTCGCTGATCGACTGACGCCCGCCGAGCGCGGTGGCGACCGCGTGCTGCGCGGGCATGTTGGCGCACAGGCGCATGTTGGCGAGGATCGTCAGGCCCTCGATGTAGCTGTCGGCGTGCGCCTTGGGGCCGCAGACCGCCATCCAGCCGCTGCGGTAGCCGGCCACCCGGTAGGCCTTGGACAGGCCGTTGAAGGTGAGGGTCAGCAGGTCGGGGGCGATGGCGGCGGTCGGGGTGTGGGTGACGCCGTCGTAGAGGATCTTGTCGTAGATCTCGTCGGAGCAGACGATCAGGTTGTGGCGGCGGGCGATCTCCGTCAGCCCGCGCAGCATCTCGTCGTCGTAGACCGCACCCGTGGGGTTGTTCGGGTTGATGATGACGAGCGCCTTGGTGCGGTCGGTGACCTTGCGCTCGATGTCGGCGAGGTCCGGCATCCAGTCCGACTGCTCGTCGCAGCGGTAGTGCACGGCCGTGCCGCCCGCGAGGGAGACCGAGGCGGTCCACAGCGGGTAGTCCGGGGCCGGGACGAGCACCTCGTCGCCGTCGTCGAGCAGCGCCTGCATCGACATCTGGATCAGCTCGGAGACGCCGTTGCCGAGGTAGACGTCCTCGACGGACAGCTCGACGCCCTTGGTCTCGTAGTGCTGCACCACCGCGCGCCGGGCCGACAACAGGCCCTTCGCATCGCCGTAGCCGTGCGCGTCGCCGACGTTGCGCAGCATGTCCTCGAGGATCTCCGGCGGGCACTCGAACCCGAAGATCGCGGGGTTGCCGGTGTTCAGCTTGAGGATGCGCTCGCCTGCCGCTTCCAGCCGCATGGCCTCCTCGAGCACCGGGCCACGGATTTCGTAGCAGACGTTGGCGAGCTTCGTTGACTGGATCACCTGCATGACGGCCACCATACGGGCCCGTTCACCATGGTGCGCGCCCTTTACGACCGCCTGGATCACGCCACAGCGCCGTCGCTCAGCGCGCGCGGGTGCGGCGCACCGCGCGCCCCGCCAGGACGTCCGTCCGGCGCCCGTCTTCCATCACAAAGCGTCCGTCGACCAGGACATGGGGAATGCCGGTCGGAAGCGTCCGCGGGGCTTCGAAAGAGGAGCCGGCGGCTACGGTTTCGGGATCGAAGAGGACGAGGTCGGCCCGGTATCCCTCGCGCACGAGCCCCCGATCGGGCAGCCGGAGACGCGCCGCAGGACGTGACGTGAGATGCGCCACGCACTCCTCCAGAGAGAGCACGCCCAGCTCGCGCACGTACCGGCCGAGGTAGTGCGGGAACGTTCCGTAGGCGCGCGGATGCGGCTTGGCGCCGTGCAGGATCCCGTCGCTGCCGCCCGTGTGCACCCGGTGTCTCATGATCGTGCGGACGTTGTCCTCGTGCCCGACGTGCAGCAGGACCGTCGGCCCCAGCCGGTCCTCGATCAGCAGCCGCCGGACGACGGCCCAGGGCTCCTCGCCGCGCCCGGCGGCGGAGCGGGCGACGGTCCTGCCGACGTACCCGGCGTGCCGCGGGTCGGTGACGCCCGATACCTCGACGGTGTCCCAGTCCACGGGCACCCCGTGGCAGCCGTCCGCGCCCTCGGCCTCCATGACGTGCCGGATCCGCGCCGCGGTCGTGTCGTCGCGCAGCCGCGCCAGCAGGGCGGCCGGTCCGCCCTCGCTCGCCCAGCCGGGCAGCAGCGCGGCGAGCGTGGTGCAGCCGGGGGTGTAGGGGTAGGTGTCGAGGGAGACGTCGGCCCCCTCGGCCAGCGCGGCGTCCAGCAGGGCCAGCAGCTCGGGGGCCCGGCCCCGGTTTCCGGGGTAGTTCAGGGTGGCGTGGGCGAGGTGCAGGGCGCAGCCGGCCGAGCGCGCGACGGCCAGCATCTCGGCGTACGCGGCCAGGGCGTCCTTCCCGTACGAGCGGTGGTGCGGGCAGTAGTAGCCGCCGTATGCCGCCACGACCCGGCACAGCTCGGTCAGCTCGGCGTTGGAGGCGTACATGCCGGGTGTGTAGGTGAGCCCGGAGCTGAGCCCGACCGCGCCCTGCTCCAGCCCCTCGGCCACCAGCCGTTTCATGTGCTCGGTCTCGGCGGCCGTGGCGGGCCGGTCCTCCCAGCCGACGGCGAGCATGCGGATCGTGCCCTGGGGCACGAGGTAGGCGGCGTTGACGGCTGTGCCCTGGCGGTCGATGCGGTCCAGGTACTCGCCGACGGTGCGCCAGTCGAAGTCGAATTCCTCGTTGGAGCCGTCGCCGTTCCAGCCGGCGATCTGGGTGCGGATCGCGGGGAGCGTGCGGTCGTCGACGGGCGCGTACGACAGGCCGTCCTGGCCGAGGACTTCGAGGGTCACGCCCTGGGCGGCCTTGGCGACGTGGGCGGGGTCGCGGAGGAGGGCGAGGTCGCTGTGGGCGTGCATGTCGATGAAGCCGGGGGCGAGGGCGAGGCCGTCGGCGTCGAGGGTGCGGGGGGCGGTGGGGCGGGGGCCGCCGCCGTCTCCTTCGCGCCGGATCTCGGCGATGCGGCCGCCTGCGAGGGTGACGTCGGCGCGGTAGGAGGGGCGGGTGGTGCCGTCGATGACGCGGGCGTTGCGGATGACGGTGTCCATGGGGGTTCCTTCCCCCACGGGGTAGGGGGAAGAAAACCCCTCAGAAAAACGTCCGCACGTACTCGCCCACCGTTCCGTCCTCCCCCACCAGCGGAATCAGCGGCCACTTCTCGAAGACCGTGCACGGGTGCGACACCCCGAGAGCCACCCAGTCCCCGACCTCCAGCTGCGCGTCCGGCGCGACTTCGACGAACGCGTGCTGGTCCGCCAGGCCGATCACCGTCAGGCCCTCGGCCGGCCGCAGCGAGCCGTCCCGGGCCGAGCGGACGGCCTGCGGCTCCGGGAGGCCGAGGTCGTAGGAGACGTCGCGCTTGCCCGCGTTCAGGTAGGCGCGCCCCGGCTCCGGGCGGGACACGCACTGGGCCCACAGCCGCAGGGCCGGCTTCAGCGCGCCTTCCTCCGGGAGGCGGTTGAAGGGGGTCTTGCGGCGGTACTGCCCGTCGTCGTGCGTCACGTACGCACCGGAGCGCAGCAGCTTCAGCGTGGGCGCCGACAGCGGCGGCAGCTCCGCGAAGACCTCGGACACCGCGTCGAACCACGCGCTGCCGCCCGCGCTCACCACGATCTCCTCCACCCCGGCGAAGCGGCCCGCCTTGTCGAAGGCGACCGCCAGCCCGGTGAGCCGGCGCAGCCAGGCCCGTACGAGGTCGCCGTCGGCGTCGGGGATCTCGGCCTCGTAGCCGCCGAAGCCGACCAGGCGCAGGGTGCCGGTGGCGGCCACGGCGTCCGCGACGGCCGCGCACTCCGCCTCGGCCGCCTCGGGGCGGATGCCGGTGCGGCCGCCCGCCGCGCCCAGCTCGATGACGACATCGACGGGCCGGCCCGCCCCGGCCCCGCGCAGCGCGGCGTCCATCAGCTCGACCCCGCGCACGGAGTCGACGTACGTGACGAGCCGGAACTCCGGGTCCGCCGCCAGCTCGCCCGCGAGCCAGCGGAGCGCGGCCGCGTCGACGACCTCGTTGGCCAGGAAGATCCGCCGGACCCCGAAGGCCCGGTAGACGCGCACCTGGGCGGGGGTCGCCGCGGTGATGCCCCACGCGCCGCGGGCCAGCTGGCGCGCGAAGAGCTGCGGGGCCATCGAGGTCTTGCCGTGCGGGGCGAAGGCCAGCCCGTGCCCGGCGGACCAGCGCTCCATGAGCGCCAGGTTGTGGTCGAGCGCCTCGGCGGAGAGGGTGAGGACCGGCGTGGTGAAGCCGCCGGTGAACAGGGAGCGCCGCTCGGCCGCCAGCTCGCCGACCGTGCGCCCCGACGCGTCCGGAGGCAGGCCCTTGAAGCGGTGGTCGACCCGCTCCCCGTCCAGGCGGGCGAGGGCGTCGTCGGCTATGGCGGCGGCCATGGGGCCTCCCGGGGTCGTTCGGCAGTGATGAGTGATGAAGGCATTGCGCTCTGTGCAGCATTCTGTGCAACGTTCTGTGCAACATTTGCCGCAAAGTGCGCCCGCGCTGTCTAACATCCCGCCAAGTGCCCGGTCAACGACGCTCCCGGGTGATCACGCCCCGCAGTACTGCTGCTCCTTTCCGATCACCCGGTAGGGGCAGTCGGCCGCCTCCAGTAGCTGGAGCACCGCTTCCCGGTTGCGCGCGGTCTCCCGGTCGATCACCTCGGCCGGCGGGTAGAAGCCGCCGCCCGCGCCGCTCTCGTCCGGGTACATCTCGAACGTGTAGGCGAAGACCCGCTGGGTGCCCCACAGCCAGTCGTCGATCGCGCCGTCCGTGATGTACAGGCTGCTGGACTGCTCGGGGGTGTAGCCGTTGCTGGCAGCCATGGACTTGCCGAGCGCGGCGAAGGTGTCGTGCTCGTCCTGCGTCATGCCGGGCGCGGTCTCGTCGTACGTCCAGCCGAAGGGCCACAGCACCAGCTCGCTGTAGGTGTGGAAGTCGATGGCGGCCTTGATCTGCTGCTTGCCGTTCACGACGCGGCTGCGGACGAAGTCGGCGACGACCTTCACCTCGGGGGCGGACTCGGGGGACGGGCCGCGGTAGGTCTCCGAGCCGGTGCTGCCGGAGGAACCGCCGCAGCAGGCCCACTTGTAGTTCCAGTTGCGGTTGAGGTCGGTGCCCACATTGCGGGAGCCCGCGTTGGGCTGGCGGTTCTTGCGCCAGCTGCGGTAGGTGCCGGTGGCGATGTCGTACTCGCCGCCGTCGGGGTTGACGTCGGGGACGATCCAGATCACCCGGCTGTCGAGCATCTTGGTGACGCGCGGGTCCTTGCCGTACTGGGAGCCGAACTCCTTGAGCAGGTAGAGGGCCATCTCCACGGTCAGGTGCTCGCGGGCGTGCTGGTGGTGGGTGAAGAGCACCTCGGGCTTGGCTGCGTCGCCGGACGGGGTGGTCGCCGTGGCGCCGTTGGTGACCTTCACGGCGACGATGTCCCGGCCCTCGTAGGACTTGCCGATCACTTGCCTGCTCATCAGGCCGGGGTGGGCCGCGATGTCCGCGTCGATCTCCGCCATGGCCTCGGCGTAGTTGTGGTACGCCGCGTCGGCGGGCGGGAAGTCGTGCGGCGTGGCGGCCCGGCCGCCGCTGCGGTCCGGGGGACCGGGCAGGGCCCGCACGGCGTAGCCCATGCGGCGGATGCGCTCGGCCTGTGCGCCGTCCGCCGTGATGACGACGGAGTGCCGGCGGACGGCGTCCACGGATGCCCCGGTCGCGGCGACCGCGGTCCGCTGGGCGGCGGTTTCCGGCCCGGTGACCTCGTACGAGCGCGGGGTGCGGTCGGTGCTCCGGGACGAGGCCGGAGCGGCCAGGGCCAGGCTGAGCACGACGGCGAGGGCGGCCGATGCCCATCTGCCGGAGGTCCGGGAGGTGCGGGAGGCCCGGGAAGCCCGGGAAACGTGGGGGAGTGGGGGTCGCATGCGGCCTCCTGAGGGGTCCGTTCGTGCGACGGATGTGAGGGGTGATCCTCCCAGTCTTCGAGCGGTGACATGAACCCGTCAAGCTCCTCCGTGCGGGTGAATCTGGCCAACTTGTTCATAACTTCAGACCGGTTGATTGCCCGTCGGTATCGGCAGCACCAACAATGCACACGTCAAAACCGGATGCACTTCTGAATGGAGAGGACCACCCCCCATGAGACGACCTCTCGTCGGTGCGCTCACCACGATGCTGTTCACCGGAGCGACCGTCGCAGGCGTCGGCACCGCCTCCGCCCAGGCCGCGAACTCCGCGCCGCAGGCCGCGAAGAGCGGTGGCGGACAGGTGATCGAGGTACAGGGCAAGTCCCGGACCAAGGCCGTCGACTTCGCCGGTGCCGTCGCGCTCAGCAACTGTTCCGGCTCGCTGGTCCGCATGCCCGGCTCGGCCGACGGCGACCCCGCGCTGGTGATGACCAACGGCCACTGCCTGGAGACCGGCATGCCCGCCCCCGGCGAGGTCATCACCGACCAGCCCTCCAGCCGCACCTTCAGCCTGCTCAACTCCACCGCGGGCAAGGTCGCCACGCTGCAGGCCGTCAAGGTCGCCTACTCGACCATGACGGACACCGACGTCACGCTGTACGAACTGAACACCACCTACGCCAGGATCAAGCAGCAGTACGGCATCAACGCGCTGAGCCTGTCCGGCGACCACCCCGTCGCGGGCGAGGCCATCAAGGTCGTCTCCGGCTACTGGAAGAAGATCTACACCTGCAACGCCGACGGATTCGTCTACCGCCTCCGCGAGGCCGACTGGACCTGGAAGGACTCCCTTCGCTACACCGCGGCCTGCAACACCATAGGGGGCACCTCCGGTTCCCCCGTCGTCGACGCGAACACCGGCAAGGTCGTCGCGATCAACAACACGGGCAACGAGAACGGCGAGAACTGCACGCTCAACAACCCGTGCGAGGTCGACGAGAACGGCACCGTGACCGTCCGCAAGGGCATCAACTACGCCCAGGAGACGTACGGCATCACCAAGTGCTTCGGCACCGGCAACAAGCTCGACCTGGACCTGCCCGGCTGCGCCCTGCCGCACCCGGACGACGACGAGGGCCTGGCGCGCTAGCCCGCCCCGGCAGCCGGACCGGCCGCGGACCTGCCGTGGGCCTGCCGCGGACCGGGCCGGTCCGGCTGCCGCATCCCTGGCACATACCCCCCGGGAGGGAAGGGAGTTGACGCCGATACGGGGGTAGGCATGAGGAGTGACGGTCGCCGATTGTTGCGCAAAGATGGTCCGGACCCGTCCATTCGTGGATAAAGTGCGGAGGCACCAGCACCGGGCAGTGTCGTTCTGCGACCGCCGGTGCCCCCGCGGCCGGAGTGAACGGGGAAGCCGACGTGCCGATTGCGATAGCGGTCACCAGCTCCGACCTGGTGCTGCCGCCGCCCGGCGGGCCCGTGCCCACCGCCGCCGTCCTCCAGCCTCCCGGGGAACAGCCTCTGGACACCGCGGTCACCCAGGCGGGGATCCTGCTCGAGCAGTGCGGCCACCTCGTCGTGCTGTACCCCGACTCCCTGTCCGCCGCGTACGTACGGCGCCTGCACACCGTCCGCTCCGTCCTCGACAGCGACCGCGTCGCGCTGCTGCCCGTCGCCCTGCCGCCGCTCGCCGTCGGCGTACTCGCCCGTCAGCTGCGGCAGTTGTCGGTCTCCGACCTCAGTCCCGGAGTGCTGGCCTCCGCCGCCCGGCTGCTCGCGCACTACGTCTACGCGGGCGCGGAACTGGCCTCCGTGGCCCGGCTGGACCGGGTGCGCGTCGGGCTCGGCGCCCACGTCACCTCCCTGCTGCCCGGGGCCCGCTTCGGCGTGCTGGTCAACCCCGCCCCGGCGCTCGTGCGCATCGGCGCCGGGCAGCCCCCCGGCGGCCCCGGCTTCGCCACCCGGCTGACCGTGGCCCGGACCAGGCCGCCCCGCAAGGGCGAGGACTGGGTGACGGACGCCCTCGCCCCGCACTGGCGGGTGCAGGGCGTTCAGGAGATCCGGCCGCTGCCCGAGGAGTCCCGCCGCTGGTGGGGCACCCACCGCGCCGTCGAGTTCGCGGCCGCGATCCCCGACCCCTCCGTGCTCTACCAGCTCGTCTCGTCCGTCCGGCGGGAGGAGTGCCACTGGTGCGGCCATGAACTCATCGGTGACCGCTGTGCGTTCTGCTCCGCACCCCTGGCCCGCGCCGACGGCACCCACGCGCTCGACCCGCCGGGCGCGGCGTGTACCTCCGGCGCCGGCCGCTGAACCCCCCGCCCGGCACCGCCACCGCAAACCCCGGTCACATCCCTGGTCACATCCCTGGTCACCACCCCGGTCACATCCCCGAACGAGGTCCCGAACGAGGTTCGCCGCCCCATGAATTCACGCCAGCGCCGCGGGGTCGTCCTGCTGCTCCTGTCGGTCCTCTGCGCCGTCGGCGCGTCCGCCGGAGTGCTCTCGGTCGTCGCCGACGCCGAGTCCAGGACCGGCCCCGAGGCCACCGCCTACCGGCTGAAGGCCGACGTCCCCGCCTACCAGGACCTGGAGCGGGAGACGGCCGCGTTCGAGAAGGTCTCCATGCCCGAGCGCTGGCTGCCGTCCACCGCCGTCACCGACCTCTCCGCCCTGCGCGGCAAGATCGCCGTCACCCCGCTGCGCAAGGGCTCGCTCCTCCAGAGCGACATGATCGTCGCCCGTCCCGCGCTCGAACCCGGCAAGCAGGAGATCGCCATCATGATCGACGCGGCCACGGGCGTCGCCGGCAAGATCAACCCCGGGTCGCGGGTGAACATCTACGCCACCTTCGACACCAAGGAACAGGGCGCCAAGCCCGTCTCCAAGGTGATCGTCAGCGGCGCCCAGGTCATGAACGTCGGCAAGCTCACCCCCTTCGACCGCGACGGCGGCAGCCGCACCGCCGCCACCGGCACCCGGCAGGCGGGCGAGGCCGTGCCGATCACCTTCGCGCTCGACACCAAGGACGCCCAGCGCGTCGCGTACGCCGAGTCGTTCGCGACCCACGTCCGGCTGGCCCTCGTCGCCCCCGGCGGCGACCCGGGCGTCAGCAGCGGCGACCGCACATACACCCTCGACGGCGACAAGTAGCCGGTGACCGGCAGCACACGAGACCGACGGCAGGTACGGCAGTTGTGGATGGAGGCAGGGCCACGGTGACGATCAGAATCCTCCCGGCCGTCGGCGACCCGGACACGGCCCGCGGCGTCGCCGGGCTGCTCGCCCGGCTCCCCGGCGTCGAGCCCCTGCAGTCCGTCGCCGACTCGACCCGCCTGCTGGACACCCTCGCGGTGCTGGCCGCCGCCTCGGTCGACGAACTGCCCGAAGTCGTCCTCGTCCACGAGCGGATGGGACCCGTGCCCGCCCTCGAACTCATCCGCGAAGTGGCCCTCCGCTTCCCGGCAACGGGCGTGATCCTGCTGTCCGCCGACGCCGGTCCCGCGCTGTACGCCGCCGCCATGGACTGCGGCGCGCGCGGTCTCGCGGCCCTGCCCCTGTCGCACGAGGAGCTGGCCGCCCGCGTCCAGGCCGCCGCCCACTGGGCCACCGGGGTCCGCCGCCACCTGGGAGCGAGTGCGGACGCCCTGCCGGCCGCAGGCGGCCGGGGCGGCAGGCTCGTCGCGGTCGTCGGCGCCAAGGGCGGCGTCGGTACCACCGTCACCGCCGTGCAGCTCGCCCTGGCCGCGCGGGCCGCCGGGCGCGGCGTCGCCCTGGCCGACATGGACCTCCAGTCCGGGGACGTCGCCTCCTACCTGGACGTACGGTTCCGCCGCTCCGTCGCCGACCTCGCGGGCATCAGCGACATCTCCCCCCGGGTCCTCCAGGACGCCGTCTTCCCCCACCCCACCGGGCTCGGCCTGCTGCTGGCCCCTGCCGAGGGCGAGCGCGGCGAGGAGGTCGGCGACGTGGCCGCGCGGCAGATCACGGCGGCGCTGCGCAGCCGGTACGAGGTCGTGGTCGTCGACTGCGGCACCCAGATCACCGCCGCGGGCGCCGCCGTCATCGAGACCGCGGACGTCGCGTTATTGGTGACGACGCCGGACGTGGTGTCCGTACGGGCCGCCAAGCGCATGGTCCGGCTGTGGGAACGACTCCAGATTCGCAAGGCCGAGGAGACGACGACCGTGGTCAACCGCCACACCCGCACCGCCGAGATCCAGCCCGCCCTGGTGGCCCGCACCACCGGCACCACGGCCGCCCGCACCACGGTCCCGGCCGCCTACAAGGAGCTGCAGGGCGCCGTGGACTCGGGGCGGATGCAGGATCTGGACGCCAAGTCCGCGGTCCGGCAGGCCCTGTGGACCCTCGCCGCCGAGCTGGGCCTGGCCGCCCCGGCGCCCGGGGGCAGGGCCCTGCGGTCGGGCGGCGCCCACGCGGGCCCCGCCGAGGGGCTGCGCCGGAGGCGGGCCATAGGGGGTGCGCCGGGTGCGCCGGCCGCGGGCTCCGGCGGCGGGACGGGCCCGGACCAGCTGTCGCCGGTACCGAGCGGATCGCCGCCGCCGGGCCGGTTCCGCAGGCGCGGGGGCCGGTTCGGCGACCGGGGGCAGACGGCCGTGGAGTTCGTGGGGGTGCTGCCGCTGATCCTCGCGGCGATCGCGGTGGTGTGGCAGTGCGTCCTGGTCGGCTACACCTACTCGCTGGCGGGCCACGCGGCGGACAAGGGCGCCCGCGCGGGCGCGGTGGGCCGCGACTGCGCGGCGGCGGCCCGCTCGGACCTCCCGCCCGCCTGGCACGCCGACCCGGACTGCGGCCCGGACGGTGGCGTGTACCGCGCGAACGTGAGGCTGCAGGTGCCGGTGCTCTTCCCGGGCTCGGTCGACTGGCCGTGGACGGTACAGAGCACGGCGGGAGTGGCACGGGAGGATTGAGAGACATGTCAGCCCGTCCGACAAATCCAGCCCACCCCACCCACCTCCGCACCCGCACCCACCCCGACCCCAAGGACCGCGGCTCGGCAGCCGTCGAATTCCTCGGCTTCCTCCCGCTCCTCCTCCTGGTCGCCCTAGGCGCGATATACCTCGGCCTGGCCGCCTTCGCCGCCCAGCAAGCCGGCACCGGCGCCCGCGCCGCAGCCCGCACCGCCACCCAGGACGACCCCCGCGACGCCCCCGAGGGCGCGGGCCGCTCGGCCATGACCGACTGGCTCGCGGCCCGCTCGGACATCGTCACCCCCCGCTGCACCGCGGGCGGCGAGATCACCGCCACCGTCACCGTGGACGTACCGGCGATCATCCCCGGCACCGACTTCACCGTCACCCGCCGGGCCACCATGCCGTGCCCCGCCGACGACCCGGCACCCCTGGCCGGCTCGGCCGCCCCGGCCGGAGCGGCGGCGCCATGAGCCTGCGCGCGCGCATCGCCGCCCCCGAAGCGGCCGCCGACGGACGGGAGTCGAGCCACCTCGTCCCCGTCTACCGGGCGAAGCTGCTGGAAGAGATCGACCTGGCCGAGATGTCCGCGCTCACCACCGCCGAGCGCCGCAACCGGCTCGAGCGCGTGCTGGGCCACATCATCAGCCGCGAGGGCCCGGTGCTGTCGACCGCCGAGCGCGCGAGCCTCATCAGGCGGGTCGTGGACGAGGCCCTGGGGCTGGGCGTGCTGGAGCCCCTGCTCGAGGACCCCTCCGTCACGGAGATCATGGTGAACGGCCCCGACCAGGTCTACGTCGAGCGTGCGGGCCGGGTCGAGCAGGTGCCCGTCCGCTTCGCCTCGCACGAGCAGCTGATGCAGACCATCGAGCGCATCGTCTCGACCGTCAACCGCCGTGTCGACGAGTCCCATCCGATGGTCGACGCGCGGCTGCCCAGCGGCGAGCGCGTCAACGTCATCATCCCGCCGCTGGCGCTGAACGGCGCGACCCTGACGATCCGGCGCTTCCCCCGCGCGTACACCCTGCACGAGCTGATCGGCACGGGGACGCTGGACGAGCACATGCTGCTGCTGCTCGGCGCCCTCGTCCGGGCGAAGTTCAACGTGGTCGTCTCCGGCCCGACGGGCGCCGGGAAGACGACGCTGCTCAATGCGCTCTCCGGCCTCATCCCGGAGGGCGAGCGCATCATCACCGTCGAGGACGCGGCCGAACTCCAGCTCCAGCAGCCGCACGTCATCCGCCTCGAATCCCGCCCCCCGAACGTCGAGGGCAAGGGCCGGATCACCATCCGCGACCTCGTGCGCAACTCCCTGCGCATGCGCCCCGACCGCATCATCGTCGGCGAGGTGCGCGGCGGCGAGACCCTCGACATGCTCCAGGCCATGTCGACGGGCCACGACGGCTCGCTGGCGACGGTGCACGCCAACAGCGCGGAGGACGCGCTGATGCGGCTGCGGACGCTGGCGTCGATGTCCGACGTCAAGATCCCGTACGAGGCGCTGCGCGACCAGATCGACAGCGCGGTGGACTGCCTGGTGCAGCTGGTGCGCCACGCGGACGGCTCGCGCCGCATCGCCGAGATCGCGCTGCTGGACCCGCACGACCTGTACGACGGCCGTGGGGCCAGGGGCCGGTACGAGGCCCACCGCCTCGTCACCGTCTGCCGCTTCGACGCCGAGCCGCTCGCCGCGGACCGCGTCGTGCGCGGCAGGTTCTCCCACTTCCCCCTCCCCGAGCGCACCGTGGAACGGCTGCGGCTCGCGAACGAGTCCGTGCCGCCCGCCTTCGGGGCCGCGACGCAGGAAGGAGCGTGAACACCATGGACGGTCCCGCGCTGACGGCCGTCGGCGCCACGCTGCTGTGCGGCGTCTTCGCGGTCGCGGGCGTACGGGCGTACGTCGCCGGGAGGGAACGGCACCAGGCGCTTGTCGACCGGCTCTCCGACGCGCCCGCCCTGCCGCCCGCCGGGCGGCAGCGCCCGTTCCGCCGCATCGACGGCTGGCTGCGCGCCACCCGCTTCGGCGGGCGGCTGGAGTCGCGGATCGTGTCGACGGGCCTGGAGGTCACGGTCGGCGAGTTCGCGGCGTACACCGTGGGCGGGGCGGTGGGGCTCTGGCTGGTGGCCGCGGCGGTCCTCGCGCCGTTCTTCGGGCCGCTGGCGGGGGCGGTCGCGGTGTGGTCCGCGTACTCCTTCCTCGCCTGGCAGCGGCGCAAGCGGACGGAGAAGTTCATCAACCAGCTGCCGGAGCTGGCCAGGATCCTGGCGAACGCGACCCAGGCCGGACTGGCCCTCCGCACGGCCCTGGCCATGGCGGCCGAGGAGATGGAGGCACCGGCGGGGGAGGAGCTGGGCAAGGTGGCCGACCGGCTGGCGGTGGGCCACTCCATCGACGACGCCCTCGGCGAGCTGGCGCGCCGGCTGCCCTCGCGCGAGCTGGTGGTCCTGGTGACGACCCTGGTGCTCGCCAACCGCGCGGGCGGGACGGTCGTCAGCTCGCTGCGCAACCTGACGACGACGCTGGAGGAGCGGAAGGAGACCCGCAGGGAGGTCCGCACCCAGCTCTCGCAGGTGACCGTGACGGCGTACGTCGTCCCCCTGATGGGCATCGGCACGCTGTTCCTGATGGACCGGATCGCGCCCGGGTCGATCGACCGCATGACCGGGAGCTGGCTGGGGCAGACGGCGGTGGTCGTGGCGTTCTGCCTGTACGCGGCGGGCTTCTTCCTGATCCGCAGGATGTCGAAGATCGACGTGTGATGTGTCGTGTGACGTGAGGGGACTGCTGCTGTGCTGGGACTGCTGCTCGCGCTGCTGGCCGGGGCGTCCGTGGCCGGCATCTGCTGCGGCATCGCGCTCTGCCGCGGCGAGGCCAGGCTGCCGCCGGACCTCGCGCTGGCCCTGGAGGTCGGCTCGACCCGTACGACCGCGGTGGGCTCGGCCGTGGACCGGCTCGGCATGCGGTACGCGCCGCTGGTGCTGCGCCTGATGGGGGAGAAGCGCGTCGCGAAGGTCCGCACGAGGATCGACCGGGCGGGCAACCCGGGAGGCCTGACCGTGGACCGGTACGCGGCCCGGCGCGCCGTCTACGGAGCGCTCGGCTTCGGCGGGGCACTGGTGATGCTGGCCAAGGGACAGCTGCTGCTGGCGCTGCTGCTCGTGGCCTTCGGCCTGTTCTGGATCGAGGTCGGCATCTGGGCGGCGGTGCGGGAGCGCCGGGACGCGATCGAGCGCACGCTGCCGGACTTCCTCGACGTGCTGGCGGTGGTGGTCAGCGCGGGCCTCGGCTTCCGGCAGGCGCTGGACCGGGTGGCCGAGCGGTACGAGGGCCCGTGGGCGGACGAACTCCGCATCACGCTGCGCCAGATGGACATGGGGATGAGCCGCCGCCAGGCCTTCGAGGAGCTGCGCAGGCGCAACGACTCGGAGCAGGTGGCCCAGTTCGTCACGGCCCTCCAGCAGGGGGAGGAGCTGGGCACGCCGATCGTCGAGACCCTGATCGGCCTCGCCAGGGACATGCGCCGCACGGACGCCCAGCTGGCCCGGCGGCGGGCGGCGCGGGCGGTGCCGAAGGCGACGATGGTGATCACGACGTTCATGGTGCCGGGCACGATGATCCTGCTGCTCGCGGGGTTCTTCCTGGGCTCGGGGACGGACTTCGGGGCGATCACCGGGGGCCGGTAGCGGGGGCGACGAGTCTGCCGTAGGTCTCCCGTAAGTCGGCAAAGGGCCTTCGCGGGTGCAATGCGCTATGGCACAGTCGGCTGTCGAGGGCGTGACGCGGCGGGGGCCGGGGGTGAATCGTGGTGTTCCAACTGCCTTGCAGGGGAAGGGAATGGCGTCGGACTCGTGAGTCGGTCCGGACGGGCCGGGCCACCGCCCAAGGAGGGAGACGCGATGCGGAATCGGTTATGGGAGGGCGACCGCGGTCAGACCTCGGTCGAGTACCTGGGCATCATCGCCGTGGTCGTGGCGATCATCCTCGTCCTGACGACCACGGACTTCGGCACGATGATCGCGACGGCCATCACCAACAAGATCCAGCAGATAACGGGTTGACGGCCGGGACGGCCGGGACAGCCGGGACGGCCCGGACCGACTGGACTGCCCGGACGACCCAGCCCTGTGGGGACGCCGGGCAGGCGTTCCCCCTGTACATCACGGCGGTGGCGGCCCTGCTGTTCCTCGCCCTGGCCTTCTTCGTGGTGGGCCGGGCGGGCGCGGTGAAGAACGGCGCCCGGACGGCAGCGGACGCCGCCGCACTCGCTGCCGCCCAGGACTACCGGGACCAGCTGCGCACGGGCTTTCTGGGCGCGCTGGCCACCGGCGGCGACTGGTCCGGCTGGCTCGCGGGCCGGGGCGCCGAGCCCGGCCGGGCCTGCCGCGCGGCCACCGCCTACGCCGGGCTGAACGACGCCCGGACGCCGGTCACCTGTGACCAGGGGGACGTGCCCGGCTCGTTCGAGGTGACGGTCACCTCGGCGGGGACGGTGGGGCGTTCGGTCGTCCCCGGCACGGAGAACCGGCACGCGACGGCGAGCGCGAGGTCGGAGGTGCGGCCCCGCTGCGCGGCGGGCTCCTCGGGCTCTCCGGGCTCGGGCCCGCTCACGCTCCCGCTCACCCTCATGTGCGACGGCAGGTCACTGGTCGTCGATCCCCGGCGCCCGGACGCCGCCGACGCCGTGCGGGCCAAGGACTTGTTCACCGTGCACCTGGCGGACTGACCGCAGCGGACCGACCACAAAGGACGTACGCGCCATGAACCCACATCCACGGACGATGCCCGGAGTAGTACTGGCCGTCGCGATATCCCTGGCCCTCACGGGATCCCTGACCCTCACGGGCTGCGGAAGCGACGGCGGAGGGGAGAAGAAGACAGACCGGGACCCGGCGAAGAGCCCCGCCGCGGCGAAGAGCGGCGGGACCGCCGCCTGGGACCAGTCCCCCGACCCGCAGCCGACGGCGACGATCGGGGAGCTGAAAGGCCCCGACGGAATCGTGGTGACCCTCAGCTCGGCCGTCCGCGACAAGGGCGGCTTCGTCACGGTCAACGGCACCGTCGTCAACCGGGGCGGCAAGCCGTTCACGCCGCTGACCTGGCGCTCCAAGGAGACGGAGATGAAGTCCCAGTCGTCGGTGTCCGGGGCCTCCCTCATCGACGCGGCGGGGAAGAAGAGATACCTGGTGCTGCGCGACACGGACGGCGAGTGCCTGTGCACCACGGGCCTCGTCAACATCCGCCCCAACGAGTCACGGGCCGTCTTCGCGCAGTTCCCGGCGCCCCCGGCCGACGTCACGGACGTCGACTTCCAGCTCCCGGCCATGCCGTCCGTCCGCATCAAGATTTCGGGGTGACGTCCGATGCTGGTGGTGACCGCAGCGGCGGCGCTCGTCGTCACGGTGACGACCCTGGTGCCCGCCGCCCCCGGCGGGGCCGGCCGGGCGAACACGACCCCGCCGGTGAAGATCGACGCCTCGGCCCCCGGCCTCAAGCTCCGCCCGGGCGCGAAGCTCGCCCCGGGCCGCGTCCTCGACATCAAGTCCGTGGTCGAGTCGGGCGACGGCGACGAGCGCCGTGAGGACACGAACGCCGACGTGACCTTCGCCCTCCAGGCCGAGGTCATCTTCGACAAGGACAGCTCGGGCCTGGGCGGCGCGGCGACCGCCCGCATCCGCGCCATCGCCGAAGAGGTCCGGAAGCAGCACGCCACGACCCTGCGCATCTTCGGCTTCACGGACAACCTGGGCTCGGCGGAGCACGGCCTGGCCCTGTCGAAGGAGCGCGCGAACGCGGTGCAGCGCGAACTGGCCAAGGACCTGGGCTCGTCCGCGATCACGTACGAGATCCGCGGCTACGGCGAGGAGTACCCGCTCGCGGACAACGGCACGGAGGACGGCCGCCGGAAGAACCGGCGGGTGGAGGTCAGCTTTCCGCGGGGCAGTGGCTGAGGTGGCGCACTGCTACAGCAGATGGTCGGCCTTGCCGGCCTTGATGTCGCGGATGAGGGCGTGTAACGCTTCGCGGGTGTCGGTGAGGTAGTGGTCCTCGGCGCCGGAGACGGCGATGTAGGCGTTGCCGGTGTCGTCGGTGCCTATGCGGAAGCAGGCGCTTCCTTCGGCGCAGTATGGATCTTCCCAGTTGATGCGAGGCATGAGACGACTCCCTAGAGGTGTAGAGCGATGTCATGGATGAAGGCACGCGAGTCGTCGGGGTCCAGCGACAGCCTTTCCATCCATTCCAGCTGTGCGCGGTACTTGGCCAACTCTGCCTCGTTGTGCAGGAACTCCGGTCCGTGCGTGCTGTCCGTCTGCACAGTGTCGAGCTGCTGAACGGGCCCCTCGGCGTAGACGAGCGTCTGCCCGGCGCCGGGGAAGATCCCACTGTCGACCGGCAAGACTCGCAAGGTCACATGGCTGAACTCCGACATGTGCAGCAAGTGTTCAAGTTGGGCACGCGCCGTGGCTCTTCCGCCGAACTGCATACGGAGTGCGGCCTCGTGAATGATGCCGCAGTAAGGCGGCGCGTCCTCACGGGCAAGGAGTTGCTGACGCTCCAGCCGGTGGACCAGTCGCAGCTCGAACTCACGTTTAGGCAAGGGTGGGACGGCGGCTTCGAAGATGGTGCGTGCGTGATCGACGGTCTGGAGCAGTCCAGGGATGTGAACGGTGTGCGCGGTGCGCAGCCGTACGGCATGGGCTTCCAGCTCGGCGATGTCCAGAAAGCCGCCAGGAAGGACACCACGGTAGCGTTCCCACCAGCCGCGACTGCTCGGGCGTGCCATCTCGGCGAGAGCGCCGATGTATGCCTCGTCGGAACAGGAACACAGACAGGCCCAACTTCTCAGGCGATCCATGCTGATCGTGCGCACTCCCTTCTCGATGTTGGAGATTTTTCCTCGGTCCACGCCGAGCAGCGACGCAACGGCTTCGGCGGATACACCCGCCGCAACGCGCATCCTGTTCAGCTCGTAACCCAGGCGCTTTTGGCGCTGTGTGGGAGACGTCCGTGGAGGCATGGCATCCCTTCGTACCCGTGTTGAGTAGCAGTCTGCCGCCTGACGGCGGGGGCGATACCACGAAAGTGGTAAGCACTCTGGAGTCGGTGGTGTCATAACCACTGGCGTGGCTACCTTCAGTAGCGCACCGCCACTCGCACACCGTGAGCCGGAAGCGCATCGCGCGAGCATGCCCGCACTCTCCTTCCCTGGGAGAGGTGTGCCCGCGTCAGGGAGACAAGCCACCGCCGCTCGCAATCACGTGCGAGCTCCAACACTCCATGACCCCCACACGGGAGCTGCGCATGTCACTCGTAAGCCTCTGCCCCCTGGCCACCCCCACCGCCCACAACGTGGCGGACCACCTCTCCCCCGCCCCCTCCCCGCGCGACCCCACGACCCTCGCCTACAGCTACGCCATCCCGGGTGCACCCCACGCCGTGTCCATCGCCCGTACCAGCGTCCACAACGCCCTCTCCCTGCACGGCCTGGCCGACCTCGTACCACCCGCCCTCCAGGCTGCAGGCGAACTCGTCGCATGCGCAGCCCTCTTCGAGCCCGGAAAGGCCCTGTACCTCTCCATCGGCTGGCAGCAGGAGGGCATCCGCATGGTGGCCTGGGGCCCGCACACCAATCACGCCGATCCCGACAGCTCCGCCCAGTGCGCGGCCCGCCGCAACAAAATGCTCTACCTGCTCGCCTGCGTCGTCCACGAGTGCAAGGGCAGCTGGGGCGTCATCCGGCCCGCCCCCGCCCGCGAGGGCACCAAGGTGTGGGTGAACCTCCCGCGCGAAGGCGCCGCCTCCTACGCGGAGGCATTCTGCTGAATGGCCCCGCCCCGCCCCGCCCCGCCCCGCAGGGCGGGGCGACGCCCAAGTCCACGATCTTCACCCGCGCCCTAACAGAGAAGCGTCTGCTCAGTCTGGCCGGCTACCTGCAACCGTGACTGAAGATCATCAGCGCGTGTGGCGGTTGGCCAGTAGGGTTGTTGCGGCAAAGCCCTGCTGACAAAACGCCCATAGCTGACGCTTGTCGGCAGGCTTTCTCTACGAGAACACATTTTGAGGCTTCAAGCCCCCGTACGCAGCCCGCGCAGCGTCTCCATGATCGTACGGATCATTTGCTGGGGACGGTGGAAGACATCGTCACGGGTGAATCTCAACACCCGGCGTACCTCACCCGCGCAGCCCGCAAGCTCGTTGAAGCGCATGACATCCCGCTGGTGTGATGTTCTGCTGCCGTGCCAGGTGAAGCCCTCGATCTCCACGGCCAGCCTTTCGGCTCGGAACAGGAAGTCCAGGCGTCTCACCCTGCCATCGGCAGTGATCACCTCCACCTGGGACTCGGGATGCAGACCTGCCTCATGCATCTCCAACCGAGCCTTGGACTCCGCAGGGGAGCCGGATGCCGAGTCGGTGAGCGTGAGGGCGTACTGGGCCTGTTTGTTGTTCTTGCGCCGCTTGCCGGCCGTGGCCAAGGCCATCCGGATCTGCTCCGGGGTCGCCTTCCTCCGCGCAAATACCGAATCGGCCGCGATCACAGCTTCGTGCAGGGGCAGGGTGCGAAGGAGGTCGCAGGTGGTACGTACGACAGTAGTGACCCGCACATCCGCACAGGTGACGATCTCGTGGTCGGCCAGTGGGGCACTGTGCACGGTGACGTCCCGGAGGCGTACTTGGGTTGCGCTGCCGGTCAGCTCGGCGGTGCACGGGCGCATCATCTCGATGCCATGTGCCTGAGCTGCCGAGCTGTGGCTGGCGACCAATTCAGGGTGACGTACCTGGATGGCTCGTAACCGCAGACGTAGGTCGATGCTGTATCCAGGCGCAACCCAGGCTCCCATGAGCAACTGTGTCCACCCTGCACGGCGCAGCGTGCGGGCAATGTCATCACGCCGCAGTCCGCTGTCGGCGGCTTGGCGCGTCAGGAGGATTCCGCCTTGCTGTTCGGCAAGTGTTCGGACGCGGGGAGGGAGGTCTCGTCGCATGGTCACAGGACAGCGCATGTTGTCCCTTGCCGTGAGGGCCTGTGGATAACGCTGGGGGTGCGTCCCGTCGGCTCCGCCGTGTTGCCCTCGGACGCCACCGCTGCCCTGTCCCGGACGGTTGGCTCGGCGCTGCGCGTACATCGCGAAGGAGAACGCCGAGCCCTGCCTCTCGTGGGCGTGCACTCTCATGCGTGCACAGTGCTGGCCCTCAAGGAGCGTCGATGACTCTCACCGTCCACGAACACTCGGAGTTGATCTCCAAGTACTTGGTGCCGCCATCGTGCCGGTGCGTCACGTCATCGCCCTTCTCCGCCAGCTCGTTCACCAAGGGCTCCCCCAAGGGGCCGCCTTCCGACACCATGAAGTTCCCCGTGCTGCCGAACGAAGAGCAATCGAACGAGTAGCGCAGGTCCCAGTTGTCGGAGACCGTGAACTTGACCGTCGACTTGATGCCGTTCCCCGACTCCGACAGCACGGTCCGTGGCTTGGACGGGGCTTTGTCTGCAGATGCCTCGGACGCGTTGCTTCCTGGCGTGGCTGTGGTGTGGCCGGCCGACTTCTTCTCGCCTCCTGAGGAAACGACGGCGGCTAACACGAGGACGGCCGCGAATACTCCCGCGCTGATTGCACAACCCCCGCATCCCTTCTTCCGCTTGCTGTTCTTCGACTCGTCGGTCGGCTGCTCCGACATGTAGCCCCTCCAGTGATGGTCTTCTGAGTGAGAGGGAGCATCCCAACGTCGTCGTCCGCTGCCAGGCGATCATGGCGAGCAGCCCACGAACGAGTGAACCCTGGCGGCTACCGGGACGGTCGGCTGTGAGCCCCGCGCCTGCCCAGGAACGCGAGGACTCGCTCCCACGCATCCGCGGAGGCGCTCGCGAATTCCTCCTCGCCCAGTTCGAAGAAGCCGTGCGGGGCGCCGGGATAGGTGATGAATTCGTGGTCGTTCCCGGCGGCCGTCAGTGCGTCGTCGAAGGCGGCCACGGTGGTTGCGGGAATGGCCGGGTCGGCGCCTCCCCAGAAGGCGATGATCGGGGCCTTCAGGTCGGCGGCTTCCTGGGTGGGGCCGGGGGAGCCGTTGATGGTGTCCGGGTGGCCGTAGAAACCTATGGATCCGGCGAGTTCGAACTTCGCGGCTGCGGCCCGGAATGCCTGGCGGCCGCCGAAGCAGAAGCCCAGTGCGTAGACATCGGATCCGGTTTCGCTTCGGAGGTGGGCTGCGGCGGCTGTCATATCGGCGTCCAGGCCGGTAGGGGTGAGTCGGCCCAGGTGCTGCATCAGTCCGGGCATCTCGCCGAAGTCCTCGCCGCGATGCCGGTAGTCGGCTCCCGCCGAGCGGCCGAAGTAGTCGATGGCCAGTGCCGTGTGGCCCTGCTCGGCAAGACGGATCGTCAGCTGCTCGTAGAAGTGGGACAGGCCGCGGTTGTCCGGCAGGACCAACACGGCTGATCCGGTGTGGTGTTCGGGGCGGGCGAGGAAGGCGCCGAAGCGCGTGCCGTCCCCGGAGGTGAGGGCGATCGGCTCGGCGGTGGCGACTTCGGTGACCGGCCCTCCGTGGCGCGGGGGTACGGCGTCGGCTTCGTAACACATGACGAACTCCTCGGGTGTGCATCGGACTTCGTCCGGACACGGCGATGCTAGCGAGGAATTCATGGATTTATGACTCACTGTAACTTATGGAAATAAATTCCGGAAGTGTCGATTGATAAAGAAGTCGTTACTTTTGGGCGGTGTCTTCATTGGTGCCTGCTTTCAAGTCCTCCGTTCCGGACGGTCGCGCCCCCGCCCGCGGACGCGGCAGGATGGGCCCGCCCGGGCAGCGCAGCAGGGATCGGTGAGGGAGGCGGGGCATGAGGGGCGGGCTCGTCGGGGTCGTGGCGTTGGGTGTGCTCGTCGGAGCGGCCGGGGAGACGGGAGCCGCCGCAGGGGCCGACGGAGTGGTCGCCTATCGCATGGCCCATGGGGCCCTGGCCGTGCAGGGGGCGGTTGGCAGTGGCACCGAAGGGCCCGTGCTGAAGGCCGGCGAGAGCACGTACATCGACAGCCTTCGGCCCGGGGAGAGGAAGTACTACACCGTCGAACTGGACGCGGAGTCCAGCGCTTTCGTCTCCGCCGTCGCCGCGCCGAAGCCCGGCAGCACCATGGGTGTGCGGGACGGGATCGAGGTCTCGTTACAGACGGCCGACGGCGCCGAGTGCGGTGCCGGGCGGCACCGGTCGTTCCTCTCGGCCGGGGGCGCCTACCCGGTGGCCGACTACGCGGACCGGGTGGTGAGGGCGGGCGGGCCCTGCCGGGCAGCCGGTGCGTACCGGTTCGTGGTGGAGCGCGGCGACGCGAAGGGCGGGGACGACTCCCCGGTGCCGGTCGAGCTGAAGTACGTCACCGAGCGGCCGGAGCAGGGCGGCGGCACAGGCGAGCCCGCCGCACCTCCCGGGTCCGCGGCCGGCAGCTGGAGTTCGCAGGCTCCGTCCAGGCCGTTGCAGGGGGAGGGCGAGGGCGGGGGTGTCGTCGGCGGGACGGGGTTCAACGACGCCGCTGATCTGCGGGCCGGGGTGTGGAGGGACGAGCTGCGGCCGGGCGAGACGCGCTTCTACCGGGTGCCGGTCGACTCCGGCGAACAGCTCTTCGCGGACGCGGAGTTCGGCGCCGCGGACGGTGCGGCTCCGTACGTCGTCAGCGGTGTGCGGATGGGGCTGAGCAACGCCGCCCGCGGATACGTCATGAACAAGACCGGCGGATATCAGGGGAAGCCCGCCGCCCTTTCCCTGGCCACGCCCCCGGCCGCCTACGGTGGTGGCGGCGAGGCAGCCAAGGGCATGCGCTTTGCGGGCTGGTACTACCTCCAGGTGAGTTTGAACCCGAAAGTTCGGCAAACGAGCGTCCCCGTCACCCTCAGGGTCGACGTCGCGAGCGCGCGGCGGGCCGGGCAGAGCAGCGGAAGCGGCGCCGCCGGCGGCGAACAAGCCACCGGGAAGCCCGCCACCCCCACAGGCGGCACCAGCCGCAGCGAACGCCTGCGCATGATCGGCTTCGTGGGCATCGGCACGGGCACCGCCCTGCTGCTCGGGCTCGGCGTGTGGACGCTGGCCACGCGGCGGCGGGACACCCCCTAGGCCTGGACTCACGGGCCGGGGGCCGTCTCGTCCTCTCCGTCGCCGCCCTCCCCGTTCAGCAGGCCCGCCCGCTGGGCCAGCAGGGCCGCCTGGACCCGGCTGCCCACGCGCAGCTTGGTGAGGATCGCGCTGACGTGGTCCTTGACCGTGCCCATGCTCAGATGGAGGCGCACGCCGATGTCGGCGTTCGAGAGCCCGTCCGCGATCAGCACCAGTACCTCCCGCTCGCGGTCGGTGAGCAGGGCGACGCGATCGGCCGCCGCGGCATCGGCGCCGGCCCCCGGCCCCGTACCGGGTCCGAAGACGGAGCGGGACGCCTTCGGGGACAGCACCACGCCCCCGGCGGCGAGCGTGCGCACGAGCTGGGCCAGCTGTTCCGGCTCGGTGTCCTTGAGGAGGAACCCGGCCGCACCGGAGCGCAGCGCCGTCATGACGTACTCGTCGATGTCGAAGGTGGTCAGCATCGCCACTACGGGCGGGTCCGGCAGGCCCCGGATCTGCTCCAGCAGGGTCAGGCCGTCCACGTCCGGCATGCGGATGTCCAGCAGGACGACGTCGGGGCGCTCCCGGAGCACCGCGTCGACGGCCTCCGCGCCGACCGCGGTCGCGACGACCTCGATGTCGTCGGCGGCGCCGAGGATGAGCTGGAAGCCGGAGCGGACCAGCGCCTCGTCGTCCACCACCACTACCCGGATCACGCGCGTCCCGCCTCTCCGGCCTGTGCGCACGCCTGCGTACGCGCTCCTGCATACCTCCAGGATGTCCCGCTGCCGGTTTGGTGTGCGCGCCCGTGCACGTACGGTGCGCATCCGTGTACGCAGAGCCGGTCGGCGGGTGGCAGCCCCGCCGGTCGGCGGGGGTGGACCGGCCATATGCCGGATAGCTGCTGTATTGCCCTATTTCTCAGCCTTGAGGACATGACATCGACCGCCGTCGAGACGGCCCCCGTGGCACCCGACCGCTCCCCGGCCGCCACCCCCGCTCCCGCCCCCGGCGGTACGACACACTCCACAGCGGCTTCGACCGCACCTTCGACCGCACCCTCGGCCGGGCCTTCCGCTCGTCGGCTGGTCGGTGTGGACCTGGCCCGCGGGCTGGCCGTCTTCGGCATGTTCGCGGCCCACATCGGCCCCGACCCCTCCGTCGGCGGCACCACGGGCTTCCTGATGGAGCTGGCGCACGGCCGGGCCTCCGCGCTCTTCGCCTTCCTGGCCGGCTTCTCGATCGTCCTCATGACCGGTCGCCGCACGCCGAAGACGGGCCGGGAGGGCCGTCAGGCCGTCGCCAAGGTCCTGATCCGGGCCGTCATTCTGCTGGTGCTGGGCACCGCGCTCACCCTGATGGGCACCTCGGTCGAGGTGATCCTGGCCTACTACGGCCTCTACTTCGTCCTGGTGCTGCCGCTGTACCGGCTGAGCGCCGGCCCCCTGGCCGTGATCGCCGCGGCCACGGCCCTGGTCCTGCCGCAGGTCGGGTACGTGGTGGCGCAGGCGCTCGAGAACGCTCCGGACGTCCTCGGCCCCCGCCCCTGGGGCGCGGACGGCCTCGCCGACCTGCTGTTCACGGGCAACTACCCCGCCGTGTCCTGGATCCCCTTCGTCGTCGCGGGCATGGCCGTCGCCCGGCTCGACCTGGCCTCGGCGGCGGTGCGGGTGCGGCTGGCCGCGACGGGCGTGGCACTGGCCGTCGTCGGGTACGGCGGCTCCTGGCTGGCCCTGCACCTCGTGCCGGGCGCCGCGGCCGCGATCGCCGACGGCGGCTCCGAGGCATGGCAGTCGGCCTGGTGGTCGGACACGGCGGGCTTCCCGACGGGCGACGAGCCCGCCTGGCTGCTGGTCGCCTCGCCGCACAGCGAAACGACCCTGTCGGTCGTGGGCAACACGGGCGTGGCCATCGCCGTTCTGATCGCGTGCATCGCCGCGGCCGACGCCCTCCCGCGCTTCCGGCGCGCCGCGGGGCCGGTCATCGCGGTGGGCACGATGTCGCTGAGCGCGTACGTGCTCCACATCGCCGCGATGCGGGTCCTGGGCATCGACGACCTGTCCGGCCCGCCGCCGCTGCCGGTGCTGTTCGCCTTCATCACGGGCGTGATGCTGTTCGCGGTGGCGTGGTCGGGCTGTTTCCGGCGCGGGCCGTTCGAGTCGCTGCTGCACGGGGCCACGCGGGTGGCGGAACGGGTGAGGTGAGCGGGGGCCCGCCTCCTGGGCCCCGGCCGCGGACGCCGGACGTCAGACGACCGCAACCTGCACCCCTGCCCGCACCCCCCACCGCTCCATCGCCCCCGCCTCCGCCTCCAGCACGTGCCGTGACCTGAGCCGCGGGGCCCCTACGCGCCCCGGGGGCATCGTGTGCACGGACAGCACCCTCAACTCCCGGTCGAGGTACGCCACATCGATGGCGAACCGCATCCGCAGGGTGTGGACGCTGGTGGCAGGGGTGAGCAGCAGTGCCCCGGTGTACGAGTCGCACCCCAGCAGGCCGCGTGTGCGCCGCCGCAAGGACGCGGCGATCTCCAAGGGGATCATCGTCCCGTCCGGCAGGCGGAGTTGGGCGTTCCCGTCGCAAAGGCGCTGGCGGCGCGGCATGTGGACAGGTTATCCACAGGCACCGGCGGGGATCGGCGATTCTCCGTAACCTCGTTCCATGCACTCGCTGTTGATCGTGGTGTGCGTTCTGTACGGCGCCGTGGCCGGTGTCCTCGTGCCGCGCGTGCGGTATCGGCTGGCTGTGGAGCCGGGGGAGGTGTGGCGGTCGGTGGCGCCGTGCGGGCATCCCGTCGCGCGGTGGGTGGGCGCGGGCCGGTGCGGGGTGTGCGGGGGGCGGTTCGGGCCCGGGGCGGTGTGGCCCGTGGCCGTCACCGCGTTCGTGTGCGGCGCGCTCGCGGCGGCGGTGGGCGGCCGGCCCGAGCTGGCGGTGTGGCTCGCCGCCGTGCCGGTGGGGGTGGTGCTGGCGGCGGTGGACTGGTCGGTGCGGCGGTTGCCGGATGTGCTGACGGTGCCCTTGGGAGTAGGGCTGGCGGGGCTGTTGGGCGTGGCCGCGCTGATACCGGGGGCCGCCGGGTCATGGCGGCGGGCCCTGCTGGGCGCGCTGGTGATGGGGGGTGGGTACTTCGCACTGTTCCTGCTGCATCCGAGCGGGATGGGGTTCGGGGATGTGAAGCTCGCGGTGGGGCTGGGGTGTGCGCTGGGGTGGTACGGGTGGCCGGAGGTGTTCCTGGGGGCGTTCGCCGGTCTGCTGCTGGGGTCGGTGTACGGGCTGGGGCTGATGGCCACCCGGCGGGCGGGGCGCGGTGCGGTGATGGCGCTCGGGCCGTTCATGATCGCGGGAGCGTGGCTCGGGGTGCTGGTGGGGGCCGGGCGGTAGTAATCAGGCAGTCGGGCAGTCGGACAAGTATTGGACTGGTTGATCCAAAAACTGTTACGGTCCGGCCATGGCCCGACCGAGGAAGTTCGACGAGGAGCGGGCGGTCGACGCCGCACTCGAGGCGTTCTGGACCGCCGGGTACGAAGCGACGTCGACCCAGGACCTGTGCGACGTCACCGGCCTGGGCCGGAGCAGCATCTACAACACGTTCAAGAGCAAGCACGACCTCTTCTGCCGTGCCCTCGCGCTCTATATGGAGCGCAGGGCCGCTGCGCTGGTCGAGCTGTTCGAGGGCGACCTGCCCGCCCGCGAGAAGCTCCGCCTGTTCTTCGGGCGGATCCTTGCCGAGGAGGCCGATGGGCCCGGCGACGGCCGTGGCTGTCTGTTCGTCAACACGGCCGTCGAACTGGCCGCGCGCGACGCCGAAGTGGCGCTTGAGCTGGAGCGTGACTACGCGCGCAGGCTCGAAGTGCTCACCGCGGCCCTCGAGTCGGGGCAGCGCGACGGCGACATCGACCCCGCCAAGGACGCCCGCGCACTCGCCCACTTCGTGGTCGCAACCGTCGGCGGCATCCGCGTTTCGGCGCGTGCCGGTGCGGACCGGGCGGCGCTGGAGGGCGTCGCGCGCACCGCTCTCGATGCCATCTGAGCGGTCGGGCAGTCCGGGCGGCCCGGGAGGGGGCGCCGATCCGGTGATCGCCTTCGCATGCCCGTGTTTTGAACCGATCGATACAAAACCTGCAAGAGGACTTGCAGGAGAACTGCAGAAGAACCTTCAAGGGGGAACCCACCGTGCCACGCGCCGTATACGTCCTGGCCCTGGGCATCTTCGCCATGGTGACCAGCGAATTCGTCGTCGCCGGGCTGATGCCGCAGATGGCGGACGGGCTGGACGCCACGATTCCGCAGATCGGCTATCTGATCACCGCGTTCTCGCTGGCCATGGCCCTCGGCGGGCCGGTCCTGTCGGTCGCACTGCTGCGCACGCGGCCCGAGTCCGCCCTGGCGGCGCTGTTCGCGATCTTCCTGGTGGGCAACGTGCTCGCCGCCACGGCCGCCGACTACCCGGTCATGGTGGTGGCCAGAGTGATCACCGGCATCGCCTCGCAGGCGTTCTTCGGGCTCTCCCTCTCCCTCTGCGCCCAGCTCACCCGCCCGGAGGTGCGCGGCCGCGCCACCGCCGTGGCGCTGAACGGGCTGATGCTGGGCACCCTGCTGGGCCTGCCGCTGTCCACGCTGATCGGGGAGCACCTCGGCTGGCGCGCGGCCTTCTGGGCGATCACGGCCCTGACGGCCGTCGCCGCCCTCTGCACCGCCGTCGGCGTGCCCTCGCTCGACTCCGCGGCGGACGGCGGCAGCCTCCGGCAGGAGCTGGGGGCGTTCCGCAATCCCCGGCTCTGGCTCACGCTCTCCACCAGCACCTTCGTCATCGGCGCCACCTTCAGCGCGTTCACGTACCTCAACCCGATCCTCACCGGGATCACCGGCTTCGCCCCCGGCACCGTCCCGCTGCTGCTCATCGCCTACGGCGCCGCCACCGTGGTCGGCAACACCGTCGTCGGCCGGCTCGCCGACCGGTACGCCGTGCGCGTGCTGCTCTGCGGCCTCGTCCTGAACCTGCTCTTCCTGGTGGGCTTCGCGCTGCTGGCCGGTCTCCGGCTCCCGGCCGTCGTCTGCATGCTGGGAATCGGCCTTGTCGGCGTAACGATGAATCCGGCCATGGTCACCCGGGTTCAGCGGACCGGAAATGCCCGTCCGCTCGTCAACACCGTCCACTCCTCGTTCATCGTGTCCGGCGTCGTCATCGCGTCCTCGGTCGGCGGGCTGGCGATAGACGGCTACGGGCTGCGGGCCCCGCTCTGGCTCGGTGCCGCCCTGGCAGTGGCCGGTATCGGCACTCTCGTCCCTGATCTCCGCCGGCGCGCCGCCGCCCGCCGGTCGGCCGCCGCGGGTGTGACGTCAATGACGTCGGTCGTCACGTCAAGGCGATGATGACCGCGAAAAAAACTTTTCGAGGCTGCGAGGAGTGATTTTCCGGCCAGTCGCCGGATGGCCGGTTCCGCGTCGTGGCCCAGTATTCAAGGGCTCTGCGCCCTTCGAAGGGGCCTTGCAGGCGGCCCAGTTCAAGATCATCAAGTGGGTTTCGGGTCAGCACGCCACGCATTGTCACCCTCGCCAATGTGCGAAGGACCCCCTCCGACCGGTTATGGTGGAAACCCCCCCTCGGGCCGGTCCGTATCCCCCCCACGGACCGGCCCGTTTTCTTTCCCCGTGATTACTCTCTGTGTTACTGCGTGTGAGCTACACGAGTTGATCACGGGCCGATCGCGGAACGATCGCGACCGGATTGCGAATGAACCGCACGCGAACCATGCGCGAACCGCGCACGAACTGCGGGCGAACCGCGAGTTGATCTAGGAAGCCCCGCGCGCCGCCCAGATGTTCACGCCCTCCGTGCTCACCGCCAGCGCGTCGATCTCGGCCAGCTCCTCCTTCGTGAGCGCCGGCGCGCCGAGCGCACCGGTGTTCGCCTCCAGCTGGCCCACGCTGGACGCACCGATCAGCGCCGAGGTCATCCGCTCGTCCCGCAGCACCCAGTTCAGCGCGAGTTGGGCCAGCGACTGGCCCCGCCGCTGCGCGATCTCGTTCAGCCCGCGCAGCCGCCGTACGACGTCCTCCGTGAACAGCGCCGGGTCCAGCGACTTGCCCTGCGCCGCGCGGGAGCCCTCCGGGATGCCCCGGAGGTACTTGTCGGTGAGCATGCCCTGGGCCAGCGGCGCGAAGGCGATGCAGCCCATGCCCTCCTCCTCCAGCGTGTCGAGCAGGGCGTCGTCCTCCGTCCAGCGGTTGATCATCGAGTAGGACGGCTGGTGGATCAGCGCGGGCACGCCCATCTCGCGCAGCAGGCGGGCGGCCTCGCGCGTCTGCTGCGCGCTGTACGAGGAGACGCCCACGTACAGCGCCTTGCCCTGCTGTACGGCGGACGCCAGGGCACCCATCGTCTCCTCGAGGGGGGTGTGGGGGTCGAAACGGTGCGAGTAGAAGATGTCGACGTAGTCGACACCCATCCGGCGCAACGAGGCGTCGAGGGATGAGAGCAGGTACTTCCGCGAGCCCCATTCGCCGTACGGGCCGGGGTGCATCAGATAGCCGGCCTTGGTGGAAACCACCATTTCGTCCCGGTAAGGGCGGAAATCCTGAGCGAACAGCTTGCCGAAGTTCAGCTCGGCCGAGCCCGGCGGCGGCCCGTAGTTGTTGGCCAGATCGAAGTGGGTGACGCCCAGGTCGAAGGCGCGCCGCAGGATGGCCCGCTGCGAGTCGAGGGTGCGGTCGTCGCCGAAGTTGTGCCACAGTCCGAGGGAGATGGCGGGCAGCTTGAGTCCGCTGCGGCCCGTACGCCGGTACTCCATGGAGTCGTAGCGCGTTCCGGCCGCGAGGTAGAGCGAGGGATCGGTCATGAGCATCTGACTATCACGGTCCTGTGACGGGCCGAGTTGGGCGCTCGCGACACGCTGGCAGTAGGGTGGCGCCTTCTAGGCGACGCCATGGCATGGAGGGGCAGGAAGAGTGAAGTTGCGCGACCTGGTGTACAGGCTCTACGCACGCCGGGTGGAAGGCCGACTCGACCATGCCCAGGTGCCCAAGCACATCGGGGTCATCCTGGACGGCAACCGCCGCTGGGCGCGGGCCGACGGCCGGACGGCCGCCCAGGGCCACCAGGCGGGTGCCGACAAGATCTCGGAGCTGCTCGGCTGGTGCGACGAGACCGACGTCGAGGTCGTCACGCTCTGGATGCTGTCGACGGACAACCTGGACCGGCCGGCCGAGGAGCTGAACCCGCTGCTCGGCATCATCGAGAACACCGTGCGCGGCCTCGCGGCGGACGGCCGCTGGCGCGTTCACCACGTGGGCACGCTCGATCTGCTTCCGGCCCGGACCCAGTCGGTTCTGAAGGAAGCCGAGCAGAACACGCTCGACCGCAAGGGGATACTGGTCAACGTCGCCGTCGGCTACGGCGGCCGGCAGGAGATCGCGGACGCGGTCCGCTCCCTGGTCCTGGAAGCGGCCGAGAACGGCGTCTCGCACGAGGAACTGGCCGAGACCGTCGATGTCGACGCCATCACGAAGCACTTGTACACGCGCGGCCAGCCCGACCCGGACCTCATCATCCGAACCAGCGGTGAACAGCGGCTGTCCGGCTTCATGCTCTGGCAGAGCGCGCATTCCGAGTACTACTTCTGCGAGGTCTTCTGGCCGGCCTTCCGGAAGGTCGACTTCCTTCGGGCGCTGCGGGATTACGCCGCGCGTCATCGCCGGTACGGGTACTGATCGCCGCTACGGATACTGACGGAACACGGGCCGTCACCATTCCGCTCTGCGCCGGGTCGTCCGTGCGCGACGACTTGACTCCGCAATGCCGCTACGGCTGCTGACGGATCGATCGTTCGACTGCCCGTCGCATATGCCGTTGCATGCTCAAGCGGTGCAGCGGGAATATCCCCTGCAGGCCGACGGTCCGCACCGAGACCGTCGCTCTGCCAGCGGGCGGCATGGGGCCGCCCGCCCGGGAGGCCCTTTGCACCAGGACGACGCCCGTGCGGACCGAGCGGACCGGAGTGCCCGCGCGGCCGTCGCGGCGGGCCGGACGACCGGCGCACCTGGCGGGGCCGGCACCCGGCCCGTTCCCCGCGACCTCGTCGCGCCCTTACCTCTCCCCGAGGGGGTTCGTCCACCCGTGGTGACCAGCAAGAAGCGCCGTGATGGCGACCGGCGCACCTATGTCCTCGACACCAGCGTCCTGCTGGCCGATCCAGGAGCCGTGACCCGCTTCGAGGAGCACGAGGTCGTGCTGCCCGTGGTCGTGGTGACGGAGCTGGAGGCCAAGCGGCACCATCCGGAGCTGGGCTACTTCGCCCGCAAGGCCCTGCGGCTGCTGGACGAGCAGCGCGTGCGGTTCGGCCGGCTGGATGCGCCGATTCCGGTCGGCGAGCTGGGGGGAACGCTCAGGGTCGAGCTGAATCATTCGGATACGGGCATACTGCCCGCCGGTTTCCGCCTCGGCGACAACGACTCGCGCATCCTCGCGGTCGCCCGCAACCTCCAGGCCGAGGGGTACGACGTCACCGTCGTCTCCAAGGACCTCCCGCTGCGCATCAAAGCGTCGGCGGTCGGCCTGCTCGCCGAGGAGTACCGCGCCGAGCTGGCGATCACCGACTCGGGCTGGACGGGCATGGCGGAGCTGACCGTCTCCGCCGCTCAGGTGGACGAACTCTTCGCCGCCGAGCGCACCCACGTCCCCGAGGCCGCCGAACTGCCCGTGCACACCGGCCTGGTGCTGATGTCCGAGCGCGGCAAGGCCCTGGGCCGGGTGGCGGCGGACGGCTCGGTGCGGCTGGTGCGGGGCGACCGGGAGGCGTTCGGCATCCACGGCCGCAGCGCCGAGCAGCGCATTGCGCTGGACCTGCTGCTCGACCCGGAGGTCGGCATCGTCTCGATGGGCGGCCGGGCCGGTACGGGCAAGTCGGCGCTGGCGCTGTGCGCCGGGCTCGAGGCCGTGCTGGAGCGCCGTCAGCACCGCAAGGTGATGGTCTTCCGGCCGCTGTACGCGGTGGGCGGGCAGGAGTTGGGCTACCTGCCGGGCAGCGAGGCCGAGAAGATGAGCCCCTGGGCCCAGGCGGTCTTCGACACCCTCTCGGCGGTGACGACCTCCGAGGTCGTCGAGGAGGTCGTGAGCCGCGGCATGCTCGAGGTGCTGCCGCTCACCCATATCCGGGGCCGCTCGCTGCACGACGCGTTCGTCATCGTCGACGAGGCCCAGTCGCTGGAGCGAAACGTTCTCCTCACCGTGCTGTCGCGGATCGGCGCCAACTCCCGGGTGGTGCTCACCCATGACGTGGCGCAGCGGGACAACCTCCGCGTCGGCCGGTACGACGGTGTGGTCGCCGTCGTCGAGAAGCTGAAGGGGCATCCGCTCTTCTCGCATGTGACGCTGACGCGTTCGGAGCGTTCGCCGATTGCGGCGCTGGTGACCGAAATGCTGGAGGACGGCCGCATCTGACGGAATCCAACGGAATCTGACGGAATCGACGGTGGTGCGACGGCTGGTGGCGCGCGGCGGGCCAAGGAGCTTAGCCGCGCGCCGTTGTGCGTGGCAGCGCTTTCCTCGAAACCGCAGGAGTAAACGGGGTGTGAGCTTTCCCACGTAACCAAGAATTGCTTCGGGGCATTCCGTTCGGGCAGAGTCTGGGTCCTGTCAGGCCCCGCATACGGCACTTGGGCCCCTCGCGGGGCGATGCGGCACACAAAACTGAACAGCGCCGCCGTATGCCGCCCGAGCATCATGCGGACCTCCTTCGCGGGAGGGCCCACCGGGTCAGTGCCTCCCGTGACCAGCCGGTCGCCCGCGCACTCCGCGGCTCCGGTGCTATTGGAGGCCAGCGCCAGGGGCACGATTGCGTCCGCGAGGTCACTCACGCGGGCGATGCTGGAAGGAAACCGTGTGAGCCGGATTTCGGTCCGGGGATTCGCCGTGGCGTCCGCCACCGCGGTCACCACCGTAGGCGCCGTCGTCGGTGTCGCCGCGGGCCACGACCAGGGCACGACCACCGACCGGGTCGAGGCCACCGCCGCCGACACCACGCTCCTCGCGGAGATACCCACCGGGCACGACGTCCAGGCACAGACGGCTTCCCTGCAGCGGCAGGCGGAGACGCAGGCCGACGTGGCGGACACCGCCGCGAAGAAGGACGCCGAGGAGGCCGCGCGCAAGCAGGCCGCCGAGGACGCCACCGCGAAGAAGGAAGCCGCGGACGCCAAGGCCAAGGAAGAGGCCGAGAAGAAGGCGGCCAAGGAGCGCGAGGAGAAGGACGCGGTCGCGAGCCGCTCCGCCACGCGCGACGCCTCGTCCTTCGCCGTCAAGGGCTCGTACTCCGTCGGCGAGGTCCAGGCCATGGCCCGGCAGATGATTCCCGGCGACCAGTTCCAGTGCTTCAGCAACATCGTGAACAACGAGAGCAGCTGGGACTACACGGCCACGAACGCCTCCTCCGGCGCGTACGGCCTCGTCCAGGCGCTGCCCGGCACCAAGATGTCGTCGGCCGGTGCCGACTGGCGCACCAACCCGGCCACCCAGATCAAGTGGGGCCTCAGCTACATGAACGAGCGCTACGGCAGCCCCTGCGGCGCCTGGTCGTTCTGGCAGGCCAACCAGTGGTACTAGGCCGATAACGGCCCACGTGCCCCGCACTTCTTCCAAGACGCCCCCGGTCCGCACGCGGCCGGGGGCGTCTCGGCGTCCCGGGCCAGGTAACGTCGACGAGGATGGCCACGGGGGAGTGGGGGTAGAGGAAGAAGAATGTCCAGATTGCCACGATGGGTCGGTGGCGTGGGTTCGGGGCTGATACGGCTCGCCGAACACCTCGACGCCCGCAAGGCCGCCGCGGAGCGGGACGCCGTGCCCGTGCCCGCGGCCCGGTCTGCGCATGCCCCGGCCCGGGACCACGAACCGGAACCGGCGGCCGTGCCGGCGCCCGTCCCCGTAGCCACGTCCGTATCCGATCCGGTGCCCGCGCCTGCGCCTGCGCCTGTACCCATGCCCGCGCCCGCGGCTCCGCGCCCCGACCCGGTCGACGCCGTCCCCTGGGGCGTGCGGGTGGCCGCGGAGGCGAGCTGGCGGCTGCTGGTGCTGGCCGGCACCGTCTATGTGCTGATGCGGGTCATCAGCTCCGTACGGCTGGTCATGCTGTCGTTCGTCATCGGCCTGCTCATCACGGCGCTGCTCCAGCCGACCGTCGCCTGGCTCAAGCGGCACGGCGTGCCGCGCGGGCTCGCCACCGCCATGACCTTCGTCTCCGGCTGCGTGATCATGGGGCTGGTCGGCTGGTTCGTGGCGTGGCAGGTGACGGAGAACCTGGACGACCTGTCCAAGCAGGTGCAGCACGGCATCACCGAGCTGAAGCGGTGGCTGCTGAACAGCCCGTTCCATGTCAGCCAGGACCAGATCAACAACATCGCCGACAAGCTCAGCGAGGCGATCGGCACCAACACCAAGGACATCACCTCGGCCGGCATAGAGGGCGTCCAGGTCATCATCGAGGTGATGACCGGCATCCTGCTCGCGATGTTCAGCACCCTCTTCCTCCTCTACGACGGCCCCAAGATCTGGGAGTGGCTGCTCAAGCTGGTGCCGGGCGCGGCCCGCGACGGCGTGGCGGGTGCCGGTCCGCGTGCGTGGGCCACGCTCACGGCGTATGTGCGCGGCACGGTGATAGTGGCCATGATCGACGCCATCTGCATCGGCGTCGGGATCTTCTGCCTCGATGTGCCCATGGCCGTCCCGCTGGCGGTCTTCATCTTCCTGTTCGCCTTCATCCCGCTGGTCGGCGCGGTCGTCTCGGGCGCCCTGGCCGTGATCGTGGCGCTGGTCACCAGGGACGTCTTCACCGCGGCGATGGTGCTCGTGGTGGTGCTCGCGGTGCAGCAGATCGAGGGCCATGTGCTGCAGCCCTTCATCCTCGGGCGCGCGGTGCGGGTCCACCCGCTGGCCGTGGTGCTGTCCGTCGCGGCCGGCTCGATGATCGCGGGCATCGGCGGTGCGGTGGTCGCGGTGCCGCTGGTGGCGGTGAGCAATACGGTCGTCGGATACCTGCGGGCGTACGCCAAGGAGGAGGCGGCGCGGAGCGCGGCGGAACAGGCGGCGGCGGAGCAGACCGCTCTGGACCGGGACGGCGCGGCGCGTGGGGGGCCGCCGGATGTGGAAGCGGAGGCGGGTGCGGGAGCGAGGGCGGGGGCCGGGACGCGGGCGGATGCCGCGGCTCCGGTCGCCGCGCCGCCGTCGTCGACGTGATGTCGTAACGCCGTGGTGTCGTGACGCCATGACGAAGAGGGCCCCGACCTTTCGGTCGGGGCCCTCTTCGTGGTGAACCGGATCAGCCGTTCAGCACGGCCTCGGCGTCCAGGGTGGCGCCGACGGCCTGCAGGACGGAGGCGATCTTGAACGCCTCCTGGATCGTCTCGCGGTCCACACCGGCCTTGCGCAGCACCTGCTCGTGCGAGTCGAGGCACATGCCGCAGCCGTTGATGGCGGAGACGGCCAGGGACCACAGCTCGAAGTCGACCTTCTCCACGCCGGGGTTGCCGATGACGTTCATCCGCAGGCCCGCGCGCAGGTTGCCGTACTCCGGGTCCGACAGCAGGTGCCGGGTGCGGTAGTAGACGTTGTTCATCGCCATGATGGCGGCGGCGGACTTGGCGGCGTTGTACGCCTCCGGGGAGAGGTTGGCCTTGGCCTCCGGCTCCAGCTCGCGGAGCACGATCGGCGAGCGGGTCGCGATCGCGCAGGCGAGGACGGTGCCCCACAGCTGCTGCTGGGGCAGGTCGGAGTTGCCGATGACCGAGCCCAGGTTCAGCTTCAGGTCCTTGGCGTAGTCCGGTACCGCGGACTTCAGCTCATCGAGCGCCATGGGGAATCAGCTCACTCGCCGGCGAGGAGCTTGACGGCGTCGAGGGTGTCCTCGCCCTTGTTCCAGTTGCAGGGGCACAGCTCGTCCGTCTGCAGGGCGTCGAGGACCCGCAGGACCTCCTTGGGGTTACGGCCGACGGAGCCGGCGGTCACCATGACGAACTGGATCTCGTTGTTCGGGTCCACGATGAAGACGGCGCGCTGGGCGTAGCCGTCCTCGCCCTCGACGCCGCAGGCCTGCATCAGCTCGTGCTTGGCGTCGGCCAGCATCGGGAAGGGCAGGTCGCGCAGGTCCTTGTGGTCCTTGCGCCAGGCGTGGTGGACGAACTCGGAGTCGCCGGAGACACCGAGGATCTGGGCGTCACGGTCGGCGAACTCGTCGTTCAGCTTGCCGAAGGCCGCGATCTCGGTCGGGCACACGAAGGTGAAGTCCTTGGGCCAGAAGAAGACGACCTTCCACTTGCCCTCGTAGGTCTTGTTGTCGATCTGCGCGAAGGCCTTGTCCGCGTCGAGGTCCACACAGGCGGTCAGGTCGAACTCGGGGAACTTGTCACCGACAGTGAGCACGCGCTCTCCTTGCAACGGAGGAAAGCCCTGTTGATGGGGTTTCCTGCGGGTTGGACGACCACCACAGTGCCATAGGAGGCATTGATAGCGGAAATAGCTAGACTGGGTGATGTTGATCGGAGGTGGTTATCAGTGATGTCGTCGCCCATAGCCAAGGGGCAGCAGCCGGATGCGGGCGGGGGTCCGGCCGCGTGGCCGGGGGCCGCGAAGGTCCCGCCGGCGCGGCCCCGGCAGCCCAGCTTTGCCCAGCTCCGCGCGTTCGCCGCGGTCGCCGAGCACCTGCACTTCCGCGACGCCGCCACCGCCATCGGGATGAGCCAGCCCGCGCTCTCGGGGGCCGTCTCGGCGCTCGAGGAACTGCTCGGAATTCAGCTCCTCGAGCGTACGACGAGAAAGGTGCTGCTCAGTCCCGCGGGTGAGCGGCTCGCTGCCCGGGCCCGTACGGTGCTCGACGCCGTCGGCGATTTCATGGAGGAGGCCGAGGCGGCCCGCGCGCCCTTCACCGGCGTGCTGCGGCTCGGGGTGATCCCCACCGTGGCGCCCTACCTGCTGCCGACCGTGCTGCGCCTGGTCCACGACTCGTATCCGGAACTCGACCTCCAGGTCCACGAGGAGCAGACCTCCTCGCTGCTGGACGGGCTCACCCAGGGGCGGCTCGACCTGCTGCTGCTCGCGGTGCCGCTGGGGGTGCCCGGGGTCACCGAACTGCCGCTCTTCGACGAGGACTTCGTCCTCGTCACACCCTGCGACCACTGGCTGGCCGGGCGCGGCGACATTCCGCGCGCGGCGCTGCGCGAGCTGGACCTGCTGCTGCTGGACGAGGGCCACTGCCTGCGCGACCAGGCCCTCGACATCTGCCGGGAGGCGGGCCGGGTGGAGGGCGCGCCGATGACCACGAGTGCGGCCGGGCTGTCGACGCTGGTGCAGCTGGTGGGGGGCGGGCTCGGGGTCACGCTGCTGCCGCGGACTGCGCTGCGGGTGGAGACGGGGCGGAGCGACGCGCTTGCGACGGGCTATTTCGCGGAGCCTGCGCCGTCGCGGCGCGTTGCGCTGGCGATGCGGGCGGGAGCGGCGCGGCAGGGGGAGTTCGAGGAGTTCGCGAGGGCGCTGCGGGGGGAGTTGGGGCGGTTGCCGGTGCGGATCGTGGAGTGAGGGTTCCTTTCCCCACCCCGCCCCTTCCCGAAACTGGGGCTGCGCCCCAGACCCCGGACCGCGCTGCGCGCGGTGTCCTCAAACGCCGGACGGGCTGAATTTCAGCCGTCTCCCGACTTGCGGGGCCTGCCCCGCCTCCTCATCGTGCCCACATCCTTCGGCAGCCGCCCCGCCTCCGCCAGCGCCTTCCGCAGCAGGAATTCGATCTGCGCATTCGCGCTGCGCAGCTCGTCGTTCGCCCAGCGCGCCAGCGCATCGTGGACCGACGGGTCGAGCCGCAGCAGCACCTGTTTGCGCCGTTGCGGCTGCGACTGCGGGGGCGGGTCCTCCGTCACTGGTAGAGGGTGCCGGCGTTCAGGACGGGCTGCGCGGCCCGGTCACCGCACAGCACCACCATCAGATTGCTCACCATGGCCGCCTTCCGCTCCTCGTCCAGCTCGACGAAGCCCTGCTCGCTGATCCGCTCCAGGGCCTGCTCCACCATGCCCACCGCGCCCTCGACGATCAACTGCCGGGCTGCGACCACTGCGCCCGCCTGCTGCCGCTGGAGCATGGCCGAGGCGATCTCGGGCGCGTAGGCGAGGTGCGTGAAGCGGGATTCGATGATGTGCACGCCGGCCGCCTCGACCCGGGCGTGCAGCTCGCGGGCGAGCGTCTCGGTGATCTCCTCGGCGTTGCCGCGCAGCGACAGCGCGTTCTCGTCGTGCGCGTCATAGGGGTACTCGATGGCGATGTGCCGCACGGCCGCCTCGGTCTGGACGGCGACGAACTCCTGGAAGTCCTCCACCGCGAACATCGCCTGCGCGGTGTCGTCGACCTGCCACACCACGACGGCGGCCAGCTCGATGGGATTGCCGTACGCGTCGTTGACCTTCAGGACGGAGGTCTCGTGGTTGCGGACCCGCGTGGAGACCTTCTCGCGGCTGGTGAAGGGGTTGACCCAGCGCAGCCCCTCGGTGCGGATCGTGCCCCGGTAGCGGCCGAAGAGCTGGACCACGTACGCCTGGCCGGGCGCGACGGTGTTCAGCCCGGACATCGCCACCAGCGAGGCGATGCCGAACAGGATGCCGCCCGCTATCAGCGCGAACCGCAGGCCGTCGGCCAGGTGCACGGCAGCCCCCGTGGCGACGGACCCGGCTCCGGCGAGCAGGCCCAGCAGTCCGAGCAGGAGGGCGAGGCCGCCGGCGATGTCCCCGGCGGGGCGCTCGTGGATGCCGTCCCGGGCCGGGGCGGGCGGAACTTCGGTGACGGTGTCGGCGTCCGATGCGGGTGATGCGGGTGATGCGGACATGGTGGAGCCCCCGTTCTTCCAGTGTCTAGCAAAGTGATAGCACTTTATCGCCCTGTACGGTTTCCCGCACTACGCCGTACCGGGTTCCCGCCACCCGGGGTGCTGTATGTCACGTCCGTTATTGCCGTGATCGATGGGCGTTTGGTGGCAGTTGCGGTGTTAGCTTCATGAGCTGGGTTGGGGGCGGACGGACTGGAGCTACGGGAGAGATGGGCCGAGCGGAAGCGCGACGAGCGCAGAAGAAGGGCACGGGCCCTGACAGGGGCGGAAAAAAGCCCAAGAAGAAAGGCATACGCCGGTTCTTCACCTGGAAGTTGCTGCTCGCCTACTTCATAGGCGTGATTGCCCTGGGCGCGGGCACGTTCTACGCGCTCTACCTGTACGTGGACGTGCCGGGTGAGGGCAACAAGGCGGCCCAGCTGCAGAGCAACGTCTTCAAGTCGGCCGACGGCAAGACCATCGCGCGGGTGGGCCAGGTCAACCGCGAGGAAGTCCCGCTGGAGAAGGTGCCGGAGAACATCCGGAAAGCCGTTGTGGCCGCCGAGAACAAGAACTTCTACACCGACCCCGGCGTCGACCTCAAGGGCACTGCGCGCGGCATCGTCAACACCCTGATGGGCCGTGGCAAGCAGGGTGGCTCCACGATCACCCAGCAGTACGTCAAGAACTACTACCTGGACCAGCGGCAGACCGTCAGCCGCAAGGTCAAGGAACTGATCATCTCGCTGAAGGTCCAGGACAAGCTGTCGAAGGACAAGATCCTCGAGGGCTACCTGAACACCAGCTACTACGGCCGCGGTGCCTACGGCATCCAGGCCGCGTCCCGGGCGTACTACCAGAAGGACGTCGACAAGCTCAGCCTCCAGGAGGGCGCCTACCTGGCCGCCCTGCTCCAGGCGCCAAGCCAGTACGACTGGGCCACCGCCACCGAGGCGGGCAAGGCCAACGCCAAGGCGCGCTGGGGCTACGTCCTGGACAAGATGGTCGAGCAGAAGTGGCTCGACCAGGGCGAGCGGCAGAAGATGCAGTTCGAGGAGCCCGGCAAGCCCCCGGTGGCCGCCGGTCTCGCGGGCCAGAACGGCTACCTGATCGAGGCCGCCAAGCGCGAGATCGTCCGGGATCTGGTGGCGCAGGGCCGCAGCCAGAAGGACGCCGAGCAGGAACTCAACGCCGGCGGCTGGACGATCACCCTCAGCATCGACAACAAGAGGCAGAAGGCCCTGGAGCAGGCGGTCAAGGACAAGCTGACCGACGACCTGGACCCGAAGAGCCGCGAGGTCGACAAGCACGTCCAGGTCGGCGCGGTGTCCGTGGACCCGAAGACGGGCAAGGTCGTGGCCCTCTACGGCGGCCAGGACTTCGTCCAGCACCAGGTGAGCAACGCCACCCGGGCCGACTACCAGCCCGCCTCGACCTTCAAGCCGCTGATCCTGGCCTCGGCCCTGGAGAACGGCTCCAAGACCCAGGACCACAAGCCGATCGCGCCCGGCACGATCTACGACGGCACCAACAAGCGGGCGGTCGTGGGCACCGGCGGCGACGGCTACGCCCCGGAGAACGAGGACGGCTACTCCGACCCCGCGGTCACCGTGCAGAAGGCCATGAACGACTCGGTCAACACGGTCTTCGCGCAGATGGCCGTGGACGTCGGCCTCGAGAAGGTCAAGAAGACGGCCGCCGACCTGGGCATGAAGGCCGACTTCAAGGAGACCCCCGCGATGGCCCTCGGCTCCATGGGCGCCAGCCCCATGGAGATGGCCGGCGTCTACGCCACCCTGGACAACCACGGCAAGAAGGTCACCCCGAGCGTCATCGCATCGGCCACCCACCGGGGCCAGGAGTTCAGCCTCCCCGACCCGATCGGCGACCGCGTGGTCAAGCGCAACACCGCCGACGGCCTCACCTCCGTCCTGACCGGCGTGGTCGACGACGGTACGGCCAACGTGGTGAGCAGCCCGGACTACCAGGTGGCGGGCAAGACCGGCACCGCCGACGAGGACATCTCGGCCTGGTTCACCGGCTACACGCCCGGCCTGGTCACCTCCGTCGGCCTGTTCGGCGAGGACATGGAGAAGAACGGCAAGCAGGTCACCCTGACGAACACGGGTGGCAAGGGCCGCGTCAACGGTGGCACGTACCCGGCGAAGATCTGGGCCGCGTACAACGCGTCCGTCTTCGGCGGCGACGACAAGGCCAAGTTCGACCTGGACACCGAGGACATGGCCGTCCCGGCCGTGCCGCAGAAGCCCGCGGCGAGCGGCACGCCCTCCGTGTCCCCCTCGCGCGGCCCGTCGCCCTCGGCCTCGCAGCACTCGCCGTCCCCGTCGTCGAGCCCGTCGCGGCAGACCCCGTCGGGCGGTCCCACGGCGTCGTCCAAGCCGCCGACGCCGCCCAAGCCGCCGGTGACACCCACACCGACGGGCCCCACGGTCGGTCCGACCGGCGACCCCAGCGGCGGCGGCACCCGGCCCAACGGCGGCGAGAAGCCGCAGCCCTAGGCGCCGCGGACGCCCTGACACGACCGGCCGCTGTCCCTCCCTGTACGGGAGGGACAGCGGCCGGTCCGCGTTCGGGGAGGGCAGGCCCCGGGCCTCAGGCCCCGTTGACCCGGGTGGCGATCCGGTCGCCCAGGTCCTTGTCGATGTTGCGCCAGTACTGCAGCGCGCGGTCCAGCACCGGCCTGCTCACGCCCGCCTTGAGGTGGCCGGACACATTGGAGACCAGCCGCTCGCGCGCGGCGTCGTCCAGGACCTGGCGGACCATCGTCCCGGCCTGGCCCCAGTCGTCGTCCTCGCGGTGCAGCTTGTACGCCTCGCGCACCATCTCGCCGGACGCCGCCCAGCCCGCGATCTCGCCGAACCGCTGGGTGTCGGCCGCCGGGCCGCCGTAGGAGTTGGGCGCGTACGGGCGGGCCGTGTTCGCGGGCTCGTAGCGCATGGGGCCGTCCTTGGCGTACGAGTTCACCACGGAGTGCGGCCGGTTGGGCGGCAGCTGGGTGTAGTTCGGCCCGATGCGGTACCGGTGGGTGTCCGGGTACGAGAAGAGTCGGCCGAGCAGCATCTTGTCGGGGGACGGGCCGATGCCGGGCACCAGGTTGGAGGGCTCGAACGCGGCCTGCTCGATGTGGACGAAGAAATCGTCCGGGTTCCTGTCGAGCGTCATCCGGCCGACCTCGATCAGCGGGTAGTCGCCGTGCGGCCACACCTTGGTGAGGTCGAAGGGGTTGAAGCGGTAGTCGGGCGCGTCCTCGAACGGCATGACCTGGACGTACATGGTCCAGGAGGGCGCGTTGCCGGTCTCGATCGACTGGTACAGATCCTTGCGGTGCACGTCGGGGTCCGTGCCCGCCAGCTCGTCGGCCTCCGCCTGGGTGAGGAAGTCGATGCCCTGGTCGGTCTTGATGTGGTACTTGATCCAGAACTTCTCGCCGCCGCCGTTGACCCACATGTACGTGTGCGAGCTGTAGCCGTTCATGTTCCGCCAGGTCTTCGGGATGCCCCGGTCGCCCATCAGCCAGGTGACCATGTGGGCGGACTCCGGCGAGAGCGTCCAGAAGTCCCACTGCATGTCGTTGTCGCGCAGGCCGTTGTCGGGGCGGCGCTTCTGGGAGCGGATGAAGTCCTGGAACTTCTGCGGGTCGCGGACGAAGAAGATCGGGGTGTTGTTGCCGACGAGATCGTAATTGCCGTGTTCCGTATAGAACTTGAGCGCGAAACCGCGCGGGTCGCGCCAGGTGTCGGGCGACCCCTGCTCGCCGGCCACGGTGGAGAAGCGGGCCAGCATTTCCGTGCGCTTGCCGGGCTGGAAGAGGGCGGCCTTGGTGAACTGGCTGACGTCGTTGGTCACCTGGAAGGTGCCGTAGGCGCCGCCGCCCTTGGCATGGACCACTCGCTCGGGGACCCGTTCGCGGTTGAACTGGGCCATCTTCTCGATCAGGTAGTGGTCCTGGAGGAGGATGGGGCCGGTGTCACCGATGGTGAGCGAGTGCTCGTCGCTCTCCACGGGGATGCCGACGTTGTTCGTGGTGTACGAGGTGCTCTGCGCCGAGTCGGTCATGGGGACGCCTCCCGGAACGGGGATGGTGAGGGCACGGCCGGACCGCCCTCCACCCGAGCCAGTCAACCTCGCCGACATCATGTCGGCAACAGCGGACTGGACACTGTCCAGAATTCCACCTCGTACGGGTGAACGGAAGCGAACCCCGCTCGCCGCCCCTCCTGAGCCCCCTCCTCGGCCCCCTTCTCAGCGCGCGTGCGCGGGCAGCCCCAGCTCGAACCACACCACCTTCCCGGTGCTCAGCCGGGTCGCCCCCCACCGCCTGGCCAGCTTGTTCACCAGGTACAGCCCGCGGCCGCCCTCGTCCGAGGGCCGGGCCTGGCGCAGCCGGGGCAGCTGCGGCACGTCGTCCCCCACCTCGCAGCGCAGTACGTCCGTCCGCAGCAACCGCAGCGTGATCGGCCGCTCGGCGTACCGCACGGCATTGGTGATCACCTCGCTGACGAGCAGCTCCACCGCGTCCGTCAGCTCCTCCAGGCCCCAGCGGGTGAGCGCCCGGCGGGCCAGCCGGCGCGCCTGGCGGGCGGTCTGCGGGCGCGGGTCCAGGAACCAGTAGGCGACGTCACTGGGCGCGATGCCCTCGAAGCGGGCCGCGAGCAGGGCGATGTCGTCGTCCCGGTCGCCCGGGCCGAGCATGCCCAGCACCTCGTCGCAGAGCGGCTCCAGGGGCGGCGGATTGGGGCCGGTCAGTTGGGCCGTCTCGATCAGCCGCTCGCGCAGCTGCTCTATGCCGGTCCACACGTCCCTGATCCGGGACTCCACCAGGCCGTCCGTGTAGAGCAGCAGGGTCGCTCCGGCGGGTGCGTCCAGCTCCACCGCCTCGAAGTCCACCCCGCCCACGCCGATCGGCGCCCCCGGCGGCACGCGCAGCACCTCGGCGCGGCCGCCGCGGTGCAGCAGCACGGGCGGGGGATGCCCCGCGTTGGCGATCACGATGCGGTGGGCGACCGGGTCGTACACCGCGTACAGGCAGGTCGCCATGCGGTCGCTGCCCAGGCGCTGGGCCTGCTCGTCCAGGTGGTGCAGCACCTCCTGGGGCGGCAGGTCCAGCCCGGCGAGGGTCTGCGCGGTGGTGCGCAGCTGACCCATGATCGCGGCGGAGGTCATGGAGTGGCCCATGACGTCGCCCACGACCAGGGCCACGCGGTTGCCCGGCAGCGGGATCGCGTCGTACCAGTCGCCGCCCACCCGGGCCGTCTCGGCGGCCGGCAGATAGCGGCTGGCCAGCCGGACGCCGGTCGGCTGGGGCAGCGAGTCCGGGAGCATGGTGCGCTGCAGCTCGTCCGCGATGTAGACCTCGCGCCCATAGAGGACCGCCTTGTCCACCCCGAGGGCGGTGTGGGTGGCCAGCTGCGCCGCGACGAGCAGGTCGTCGCTCTCGAATGCGGGCCGGTCCTGGCGGCGGATGAACACCGCCGCGCCCGTCACCCGCCGCCGCCCGCGCAGCGGTGCGAGGATCGTGCGGTGCCGGTCCGGGACGTGCCGGCCTTCGCCCAGCAGTTCGGGAAGGGCCGCCCGCGCGGCGGGGGAGTCCCCGAACACGGGCCGGACTCCCCGCAGCACCTCCGCGAGCGGCCCGCCTATGCGTACCTCGCACCGCTCCGCGGCCGCCTCGGCCAGCTCGGGCCCGGGGTCGGGCTGCACCGGGGGACCCGCCGGCTCGTCGCCCCGCACGTACTCGGGCAGCCGGTCGGTGCGGCGCAGCCGCAGCACCACCGGGCCCACCGGGCGCTCGTCGCCCACGGGCAGCGGGTCGCGGAGGTAGACGAGGATCGCGTCCGCGAAAGTCGGCACGGTGGCCCGGCACAGGCCCAGCACGATCTCGTCCAGGTCGATGCCGCGCGCGATCCGCCGGGTGGCGGCCCCGACGAAGCGGAGCCGCTCCCCTCCGCCGGAGGTGCCGGCGGCCCGTGTGTTGCCGGCCGGTCCGGGACCGCCACTGCCGCTACTGCTCCCGCTTCCGCTGCCGCCGTGCGTCGGTGTGTCCCCGTCCCGGGGCGGGGCAGGGACGCGCGGCGCGGCGTCGCCGGGCGCGGCGGAGGCGTGCGCCTCGCCGTGCGGGGCGGTGGCCTCGGCCGGGGCGTGCACGGCCGCGTCCGGGTGGGCCTGGGCCTCGCCGATTGCCGCTGCGGTCGCCTCGGCGGCCGGGGCGCCGGCCTGCCGGGGCACGGGCTCGCACGCGCCGGGGGCGTGCTCGGGTGCGCCCGGAGCCTCCGCGGGCGCGCGCAGCGCGGGGGAGGGGCGTTGTCTTCCGTGGGAGTTGGAGTGCTCCGTCACGCGTGGGGTTCCATCCGTCGGGGCCGGGTGCCCGGTGAGGGGCACGCCGTGTGTCAGGCGCGGCGCAGATTGAGGAAGAGCTGGATCTCGGGTGGTACGTCCGTGCTCGCGGGGGCGTAGGCCAGCGAGCTCTCCCCGGCGATCTCGAATCCCGCGTCGCGCACGACCTGGCGCAATTCGTCCCGCAGGTAACCGGATACCCGGATCGTGTTGCCGAGGAACGGGATCGCGTAGTCGTCGATGTCGGCCTCGACCATCGAGAGGGCCAGCAGTCCGCCCGGTCTCAGCAGGTCGTGCAGCATGCGCAGGGCGTACGGGATCTCCGGGCGCGGCAGCATCAGCAGCGCGAAGAAGGCGGCGATGCCGTCGAACGGGCCCAGCCGGCCGTCACGCAGATCGGCCAGGTCGCCCAAATGGAAGGTGGCGCCAGGTACGTTGACGCGGGCGAGGTCGAGCATCCCGGCGGAGAGGTCGATCCCGGTCACCTCGTGGCCCGCCGCGGTCAACTGACGGGCCGTCGGCAGGCCCGTGCCGCAGCCGACGTCGAGGATCCGGGAGCCGGGCGGCAGCGCTTCCGCGAGCCAGGCGCCGCCCTCGAGCTGGCCCTCCTTGTGCGGGAACGCCTCGTCGTAGCGGTCGCCGATGGCGTCGAACGCCTCGGCCTGACCGCTGCGGTCCAGCCCTAACCGGGCATAGCCGTCGTAGTCCTGCTGGTCGTCACCGCTCACGGCGCCGCCCTTCCTCTGACTGACTGTCTTTCATCGTGCCGTGCTGTGCAGTATCGCGGAGGCTGATCCTACGGTTGCCTCGCGGGGGATCGGCAAGGGATTCCGGCCCCGATTCACGCTCCGGTTCACGTTCCGATGCGCGCCGGGGTGCGGTCCCAGTCGTCGGGGAGCGCGGGCACGGTCCAGGCGGGGTCGGGCCGCCATCCCTCCCAGCCGTCGGCGAAGGGCGCCCCCCAGGACTCGATCAGACCGACCGCCGAGCGCCCGGCGGCCTGCGTGCGCGCGGCCTGTGCGGCGGTCATCAGGCCCGCGTGCTGCGCCTGCGCGAACTCGTCCTCGTCCTTCCACTCCCAACTGCGGTCGGGGTAGACGGCGATGTCCAGGAAGTGGTCCTCGGAGTCCACGCCGCCGGTCCAGCGCGTGAGCGGTTCCTCGAGATTCACGTACCAGTTCCGGAAGCGCCAGTCGAGGTCCCAGAAGAGCCAGACCGACCAGGGCTCGCCGGGCCGGGCCAGCTTGAGCACGCCGGGCCCGTACCAGCGGGTGACCGCGGTGGTGCGGGGCTTGGTGTAGCGGGTGGCGAGCGGCTCGCGGTGGACGGGCGTGCCGTCGGCGAGCAGCGGTTTGACGCAGTCGGTGCCGGGGGCCATCCAGACGGCGAGCAGCTCGTCGGTGTCCTGGACGACGGTGACCGGGCGGCAGATGTGGACGCGGTCGGTGGCGTTGCCGCGGTAGCGCCAGAGGATGTGGTCGCCCGCGGCCCAGCGGCTGCCGCCGCGGGGCGCCTTGCCCGTTGTGTCCGTGGTGCGCGCTGCCATGCGCAGATCTTAGGTGGCGGGGGTGGGGGTGCGCCGTGATGTGCGCCGCAATGGTCTGGGCCAGGGGGTTCCTTTCCCCACCCCGCCCCTTCCCGAAACCGGGGGGCAAGCCCCCGGCCCCCCGGGCCCCTCGCGCTGCGCGCGGGGGCGAAGCTCGGGGGCTCCGCCCCCGGACCCCCGGTCCTCAAACGCCGGACGGGCTGGATTTACGGCCGTGTCATCCGCAGTACATCCAGCGCCTCATCCAGCTGCTCCCCCGTCAGCAGCCCCCGCTCCACATACCCCGATTCCAGCACCACCTGACGAATCGTCTTCCGCTCCGCCAGCGCCCGCTTCGCCACCTTCGCCGCCTCCTCGTACCCGATGTAACGATTCAGCGGCGTCACCACCGACGGCGAGGACTCCGCGTACTCCCGGGCCCGTTCCACGTTCGCCGTGATGCCGTCCACCGCGCGGTCGGCCAGCAGCCGGGAGACGTTGGCGAGCAGGCGTACGGACTCCAGGAGGTTCTTCGCCATCACCGGCAGCATGACGTTCAGCTCGAAGTTGCCGGCCGCGCCCGCCGTGGCGACCGTCGTGTCGTTGCCCGTCACCTGCGCGGCCACCATCAGGACCGCCTCGCAGACCACCGGATTCACCTTCCCCGGCATGATCGACGAGCCGGGCTGGAGGTCCGGCAGGTTGATCTCGGCCAGGCCGGTGCGCGGGCCGGAGCCCATCCAGCGCAGGTCGTTGGCGATCTTCGTCAGGCCCACGGCGACCGTGCGCAGCTGGCCGCTGGTCTCCACCAGCCCGTCCCGCGCGCCCTGCGCCTCGAAGTGGTTGCGCGCCTCGGTCAGCGGCAGCCCCGTCGTGCGGGCCACCTCGGCGATGACGGCGGCCGAGAAGCCGGGCGGGGTGTTGATGCCGGTGCCCACCGCCGTACCGCCCAGCGGGAGTTCGGCGAGCCGGGGCAGCGCGGAGCGCAACCGCTCGACGCCGTAGCGGACCTGGGCCGCGTAGCCGCCGAACTCCTGACCGAGCGTCACCGGAGTCGCGTCCATCAGGTGCGTACGCCCGGACTTGACGACCTCCGTGAACTCCTCGGCCTTGCGCTCCAGCGCCGCCGCCAGGTGCTCCAGAGCCGGGATCAGCTCGCCGGTCACGGCCGCGGTGGCCGCGATGTGGATGGAGGACGGGAAGACGTCGTTGGACGACTGGCTGGCGTTGACATGGTCGTTGGGGTGGACGTCCCGCCCCAGCCGCTCGCTCGCGAGCGTGGCGATGACCTCGTTGGCGTTCATGTTGGAGGACGTGCCCGAGCCGGTCTGGAAGACGTCGACGGGGAAGTGGTCGTCCCAGCGGCCCTCGGCGACCTCGCCCGCCGCCTCCGCGATCGCCGCCGCCACATCCTCACCGATCACGCCCAGCCCGGCGTTCACCTTCGCCGCCGCGGCCTTGATCCGCCCGAGCGCCGCGATGTGCGCCCGCTCCAGCCGCTGCCCGCTGACCGGGAAGTTCTCCACGGCACGCTGAGTCTGCGCCCGCCACTTGGCGTGGGCGGGAACACGCACGTCCCCCATCGAGTCGTGCTCGATCCGGTACTGCCGGTCCTGCCCGTCCTGCCGGTCCTGCTCACGGTCGGTCATCGTCACTACCTCCTGTCAAAACTCAGCGTTTGTCTTGTTCACCGTGTTCCCAAACAGCACTCCCAGCCACTAAATACCGCGGGTAACAACAGAAATCGGGGAGGCTCCATGACACGCAGACCCACCCTGCGCTGTGCTCTCGCGTCCGTCGCGGCTCTCGCCACCGCGTTCGGAGGATTGGCCGCCATCGGTCCCGCGGCCCACGCGGATTCCCGCACCGGCACCACCGCGGCCGCCACCGCGCTGAGCCCGGAGCTGGAGAAGGTCCGTGCCGCAGAGGCCGTCAAGCTCTATGGGGACGCCACGGTGCGCCCCCTCGACCAGCGCAAGACCTCGCTCGTCTCCTTAGGGGACAGCGAGATATCCGGTGAGGGCGTGGGGACGTACGAACCGGGGACCAGCGGGCCCGGCAACTGGTGCCATCGCTCGCCCGACGCGGCCATCCACCGCACGGCCATCCCCGCGGACGTCACCTACAACGTCGCCTGCTCCGGCGCCTACACCGGCAACATCCGCATCGGCGGCACCAAGCAGTACGCCGACGAACTGGTGCAGAGCGACAACCTCGCCGTCAAGGCGCGCAACACCCGGGTCAAGCTGATCCTGCTGGTCGCCGGGGCCAACGACGACCTCCAGTTCGGCCCCGTGATGACCGACTGCGTCGAGCGCTACGTGCTGCTGCAGGGCCCCTGCGAGCCGAAGTACGCACCGGGGTGGCAGGCGCGCGTCGACGGGCTGGTGCCCAAGGTCGAGGCGACCGTGCGCGACCTGCGCAAGGTCATGACCGACGCGGGCTACGCGGACGGCGACTACAAGCTCGTCGTGATGGGCTACCCGAGCCCCATCGGCCCCGACATCGAGGACAACCCCCACTTCCCCGGGAAGATCCCCGGCGGCTGCGTCGGCCACACCTCGGACTCCGCCTGGGGCCGCAACTACGCGGTGCCCGCGTTCGAGCGCGGCATGCGCAAGGTCGCGCAGGACACGGGCGTGTACTACCTCGACAACTCCCGGCTCTTCCACGGCCACGAGGTGTGCATGGAGGACACCTGGGCGCGCGGCCTGTGGATCGACCTGACGAACCCGTTCCCGCCGGACTCCAACTCCGTCCGGCAGTCCTTCCACCCCAACGCGCGCGGCCACGCCGCCTTCGCGTCCTGCCTCACCCAGCTGTACCAGTCGGGCTGGCGGGAGGGCGGCTGCGCCGACCCGGCCAGCACCGGGCAGCCCGTGCTGCGCGAGGGCGCCTGGGACGACGCGTACCGGCCGCTGAAGAGCGAGGCGACGGGGACGTGCGTGGACGCGTACGGCTCCGGCTCCGCCAATGGCACGGAGGTCGGCGGCTGGGACTGCAGTGGCAGCCGCAACCAGCAGTGGTGGTACGACGAGCAGCGGGGCTCGCTGCACACGGCGCTCACGCACGACCGGTGCGTGGATGTGCCGGGCGGGAAGTATGCGGCGGGGGCGGCCGTGGTGCTGTGGAACTGCCACGGGGGTGACAACCAGAGGTTCACGCGGAGCGGCGCGACGTTCCGCGCTGCGGCGGCGCCCGGTCTGTGCCTGACGCTGACGGGCGCGAAGGAGCCGGTGCGGCTGCAGAAGTGCGACGGCTCGGCGGGCCAGCGGTTCGCGTAGCGGGGTTTTCCTTCCCCACCCCGCCCCTTCCCGCAGCATCCGATATGCGGCTCCGCCGCAGGGCGGGGGCTCTGCCCCCGGACCCCCGGTCCTCAAACTCCCCCAGCTACCTCCCCCAGCTACCGCTGGGGGTGCCCCCAGGAGGTGCCCCCGGACGGGCTGAATTTCAGCCCGTCCGGCATTTGAGGCTGCGCCCGATGTGCGGCTCCGCCGCGCGGCCGCGCGCAGCGCGGTCCGGGGCCTGGGGCGAAGCCCCCCATGCGGCGGAGCCGCACATCGATACAGCCGGGAAGGGGCGGGGTGGGGAAAAGAACCCCCGCCTACACCCCCCGCACCGGAATGCTCGTGAACGTCGGCGCCGGCGCCGGGTCGACGAAGAAGTCGTTGCCCTTGTCGTCCACCACGATGAACGCCGGGAAGTCCTCGACCTCGATCTTCCAGACCGCCTCCATGCCCAGCTCCTCGTACTCGAGGACCTCGACCTTCTTGATGCAGTCCTGCGCCAGCCGCGCCGCCGGGCCGCCGATCGAGCCCAGGTAGAAGCCGCCGTGCGCCCCGCACGCGTCCGTGACCTGCTTGCTGCGGTTGCCCTTGGCCAGCATGACCTTGGAGCCGCCCGCGGCCTGGAACTGCTCGACGTACGAGTCCATGCGGCCGGCCGTCGTCGGACCGAAGGAGCCGGAGGCGTAGCCCTCGGGGGTCTTGGCGGGGCCGGCGTAGTAGACCGGGTGGTCGCGCAGGTACTGCGGCATCTCCTCACCCGCGTCCAGCCGCTCCTTGATCTTCGCGTGCGCGATGTCGCGGGCGACGACCAGCGGGCCGGTCAGCGACAGCCGGGTCTTGACCGGGTACTTGGTCAGCTCGGCGAGGATTTCGTCCATCGGCCGGTTGAGGTCGATCTTGACGACGTCGCCGTCCGCGTCGAGGTGCTCGTCCGTCGTCTCCGGCAGGAAGCGCGCCGGGTCCGTCTCCAGCTGCTCCAGGAAGACGCCCTCGGCGGTGATCTTCGCGACGGCCTGGCGGTCGGCGGAGCAGGAGACCGCGATGGCCACCGGGCAGGACGCACCGTGCCGCGGCAGGCGCACGACGCGCACGTCGTGGCAGAAGTACTTGCCGCCGAACTGCGCGCCGATGCCGATCTTCTGCGTCAGCTCGAAGACCTTCTCCTCCAGCTCCTTGTCGCGGAAGCCGTGGCCCAGCGGGGAGCCCTCCTCCGGCAGCTCGTCCAGGTAGTGCGCGGAGGCGTACTTGGCGGTCTTCAGCGCGTACTCGGCGGACGTGCCGCCGACGACGATCGCCAGGTGGTACGGCGGGCAGGCGGCCGTGCCGAGCGAGCGGATCTTCTCCTCCAGGAACTTCATCATGCTCGCCTCGTTGAGCACGGCCTTCGTCTCCTGGAAGAGGAAGGACTTGTTGGCCGAGCCGCCGCCCTTGGCCATGAAGAGGAACTTGTAGGCGCCGCCGTCGGTCGCGTACAGCTCGATCTGCGCGGGCAGGTTGGAGCCCGTGTTCTTCTCGTCCCACATGGTCAGCGGGGCCATCTGGGAGTAGCGCAGGTTGAGCTGGGTGTAGGCGTCGAAGATGCCGCGGGAGAGGGCCTCCTCGTCGCGGCCCCCGGTGAGGACGTTCTGGCCGCGCTTGCCCATGACGATCGCGGTGCCGGTGTCCTGGCACATGGGCAGCACGCCGGCGGCGGCGATGTTGGCGTTCTTCAGCAGGTCGAGGGCGACGAAGCGGTCGTTCGGGGACGCCTCGGGGTCGTCGAGGATCTTGCGCAGCTGGGCGAGGTGGGCCGGGCGCAGGTAGTGCGAGATGTCGTGCATCGCCTCGGCGGCCAGCTTGCGCAGCGCCTCGGGCTCGACCTTGAGGAAGGTGCGGCCGTCGGCCTCGAAGGTGGACACGCCCTCGGAGGTGACGAGGCGGTACGGAGTGTCGTCCTCGCCCAGGGGCAGCAGGTCGGTATAGGCAAACTCGGGCCGAGACATCGCGGCGATTCCCTCACTCTGCGGATGGTGGTGCTGGCTTCCTCGACAGCACAGCGCTCTCCAGGTTAGGCCGCCGGAGGGCTGCCGGGTTTGTGAGGTAAGGCTCAGTGCCCTTTCCGCGGTCCGATTCCGCCGTCTCTTCCCGGTCCCTTCCCCCGGTTCTTCCCCCGGTCCCGTACTCCGTCCCCTACGGGATCGCCCTAATTTCGCGATCTATCGCGTCTCGCTACGCTGCTGTCGTGGACGAGTCATCCCTCGAAAAGCGAGACGTTCAGTCCGCACCCGCAAAGGTGCGGCTCAGCAAGGAAGCGGAACCTGCTTCCGGTCCGGCGCTGCGCGCCTCCGACACGGATCGCGACCGCATCGCCGACATCCTGCGGGAGGCCCTGGCCGAGGGCCGGCTCACCGCCGAGGAGCACGCCGAGCGAGTCGGCGCGGTGTACCAGGCAAAGACGCTCGGCGAGCTGGAGCCGCTGGTGCGCGATCTGCCCGCCGGACGGCGCCCCGAGGCCGGCCCCGCACCCATGCGCCCGCCCGGTGCTTCCGTGCGCCCCGGAATGAGCGGGGCCGACAACCTCGTTGCCGTCTTCAGCGGCGCGAGCCGCAAGGGCCGCTGGCGGGTGGCGCCGCGCACCCAGGCCTTCGCCCTGTTCGGCGGGGTGGAAATCGACCTGACGCAGGCGGTCTTCGAGCACCGCGAGGTCGTCGTCCACGTCTGGGCGCTGTTCAGCGGGGTCGAGATCAAGCTGCCGGAGAACGTCACGGTGCGCGGTGGCGGTTCCGGCTTCTTCGGCGCCTTCGACGTCCGGAACCAGGAGGCGCCCGACCCGGACGCCCCGGTCGTCGTGGTGACGGGCCACGCGGTGTTCAGCGGGGTCGAGGCGAAGCCCCGGCGCGGCAAGCGGCTGCGGAACCTCCTGGCGGCCAACTGACCGCAGTCCGCGGCATTCCGGTCATGGCAACGGTGTGAATAAGCTCGCGCACAGCGGGTAAAGCTTGGTGCATCGTCTCTCGTACGGCTGCGGGTGCGAATGGCCGTGCGCGCCGAGGCGGGCAAAGGTGACTCAATCGGCCAAGCAAAGCCGTCGTCAGGAGTGGACCGTGCTGCTACCGCATCAGCCCCTGCAGGAAGCCGCCGTACCGTCCCAGCGGATTTCCGCGCGGGATCAGGCCGGCCCCTGGCATTCGGAGGCGGTGTGCCGCCGGGATGAAGCCGGGCTCTTCTTCGCACCATCAAAGGAACCGACGGCCGCTCGCCTTTCCCGTGAAGAGGCCGCCAAGCGCGTCTGTGCCCGTTGCCCCGTGATGGTCGCGTGCCGGGAGCATGCGCTGTTGCAGCCCGAGCCCTACGGGGTGTGGGGCGGGCTGACGGCCGCCGAGCGGCGGGTCGTGCTGGCCCGGCGGCGGCGCCGCGAGGCGGAGCTGCAGCGCGCCACGCGGATCGCCGCCGCGGGCTGAGCGCCGCGTTTCCTGTCTGTTCACACGGGCCGGGCCCCGCCGTCACGTCGGCGGGGCCCGGCCCGTTGGCGCGGCCGGGGTGCGACCGCGGCCGGATCAGCCGGGAATCGGCTGCGAATCAGCCGGTGATCAGCTGGGGCGCTCGAAGTCGATCGTGCTGTAGGCGCGCAGCTTCGACAGCCGGTGCTCGGAGTCGATCAGGCGGATGGTGCCCGACTTCGAGCGCATGACGAGCGACTGCGTGGTGGCCGTCTCCGCGCGGTAGCGGACGCCGCGCAGCAGCTCGCCGTCGGTGATGCCGGTGGCGACGAAGAACACGTTCTCGCCGCTGACGAGGTCGTTGGTGTGCAGGACGCGGTCCAGGTCGTGGCCGGCGTCGAGGGCCCGCTGCCGCTCCTCGTCGTCCTTCGGCCAGAGCTTGGCCTGGATGGTGCCGCCCAGGCACTTCATCGCGCAGGCCGCGATGATGCCCTCGGGGGTGCCGCCGACGCCCAGCAGCAGGTCCACGCCGGTGCCCTCGCGGGCGGCCATGATCGCACCGGCCACATCGCCGTCGGAGATGAACTTGATGCGGGCGCCCGCCTCGCGGATCTCCTTCACCAGACCGTCGTGCCGGGGCCGGTCCAGGACGACGACCGTCACGTCCTCGACGGCGGAGCGCTTCGCCTTGGCGATGCGGCGGATGTTCACGCCGACCGGGGCGGTGATGTCGACGAAGTCGGCCGCCTCCGGGCCGGTGACCAGCTTGTCCATGTAGAAGACCGCGGACGGGTCGAACATGGTGCCCCGCTCGGCCACGGCCATCACGGAGATGGCGTTGGCCATGCCCTTGGCGGTCAGCGTGGTGCCGTCCACCGGGTCGACGGCGACGTCGCACTCCGCGCCGGTGCCGTCGCCCACCCGCTCGCCGTTGTAGAGCATGGGGGCGTTGTCCTTCTCCCCCTCGCCGATGACCACGACGCCGTTCATCGACACGGTGTGGATCAGCGCGCGCATGGCGCGGACCGCCGCGCCGTCGGCGCCGTTCTTGTCGCCGCGGCCGACCCAGCGGCCCGAGGCCATGGCACCGGCCTCGGTGACCCGGACGAGCTCCAGCGCGAGGTTGCGATCGGGTGCCTCGGGGCTGACCACGAGCTGGGACGGCAGGTGATGATCGGTCATCGGGCTGGGACCTTTCTGTACGGCGGCGGCCGTGGGGCCCCTCCGTGGCGGGTCGGCCAGGAGGGTGAGGGTGCTCATGACTTTATCGGTTGATTGCGAAAGTGAGCAGAGTGCCCCACGCATGAGCGGCGTCAAGGCCGCCGTCAAGATCCGCACCGGCATGGGGGACGATGGGGGCGTGGCAGGCAGGAACGGCAAGACGCAGACGATCCGCAACATGGTGCTGTCGATGGCGGTGGTGATCCCCATGGCGGGGATCAGCTACGTCTTCATCCCGCACGACGGCGGCAAGGACCCGGTCCGGACGGTCGACTACCGGGTGGAGCTGGAGACGGCCCGGCGGGCGGCGCCCTACGCGGTGGCCGCGCCCCAGGGGCTGGGCGGCGACTGGCGGGCGACCTCGGTCTCCTACGCGCCCGGCGGCAAGGAGGGCTCGGCGTGGCACCTGGGCTTCCTCGACCCGCAGCGGCAATACGTCGCGGTCGAGCAGAGCGACGGCCCGGCGCGGGCCTTCGTCGACGGCGTCAGCCAGCGCGCGGAGAAGACCCACGAGACCCAGAAGGTCGGCGACGCCACGTGGACCCGCTACGCGGGCCCCAAGTACAACGCCCTGGTGCGCGAGGAGCCCGGGGTGACGACGGTCGTCACGGGCACGGCCTCGTACGAGCGCCTTGCGGAAATGGCCGCCGCGCTCAAGGCCGAGAAGGCGAAGAACGCGAACTCGGGCTGAGGAGCGCGACGGCCGGGAGCCGTCCGGTCGCCGGGGAGGCGCGCCGGACGGCCCGGGTCCGCCACTCCGAGGGGAGGAGCGGCGGACGTCTGAGGGGACCCGAAGGGATCTGAAGGGATCTGAAGGGATCCGAAGGGATCCGGGAGATCCGGGGATCCGAGCGGCTCGGATCCGAGGGGGATCAGACGGTGGTGACGGCCTGCTCGAAGGACAGGCGCGGCGAGCGCGGGTAGAAGGCGTCCTGGCCCGGCTTGCCGATGTTGACGACCATCAGCGGGGTGTGGTCGTCGTCCAGGAACTCCTTCTGCACGCCCGCGAAGTCGAAGCCGGTCATCGGGCCGGCGGCCAGGCCTGCGGCGCGGATGCCGAGGATGAAGTAGGCGGCCTGGAGGGCGCCGTTGAGCGCGGCGGACTTCTCGCGGACCGGGCGCTCGCCGAAGAACACGTCCTTGGCCTGCGGGAAGTGCGGGAACAGCGTGGGCAGCTCCTCGTGGAACTCGTTGTCCGCAGCGAGGATCGCGACCAGCGGCGCAGTGCGGGTCTTGGCCTGGTTGCCCTCGGCCATGTGGGAGACCAGGCGCTCGCGGGCCTCCGCGGAGCGGACCAGCACGATGCGCAGCGGGGACTGGTTGAACGCGGTCGGGGCGAGCTTGATCAGGTCGTAGACGGCCTGCATCTGCTCGTCGGTGACGGGCTCGTCCGAGAAGGTGCTGGCCGTGTGGGCCTCACGGAAGAGCAGGTCCTGGGCGGCGGCGTCGAGGGCGAGGGACATGGCGGGGCACCTTCTGCTTGCGGGTGGGATCGGCCTGCCGGGTCTGGGGGGCTGGACTGCCCGGCCGGCGTAACCAATGTATGCCGCAGTAGATGAAGTTTCAACTAAACCGAGGGTGCGTGAGACCCACCTCACAGAAGGGGGTGGTCGGTCTCTGGCTGGGGCTAGGACTCCTCGGCTTCCCCGGCCTCTTCGCCTTGGGGCTCCTCCGCGGCCAGCGCCGCGTCCAGCCGCGCCCGGGCGCCGTCCAGCCAGCGGCGGCACACCTTCGCCAGCGCCTCGCCCCGCTCCCACAGGGCCAGCGACTCCTCCAGCGTCGTACCGCCGGCCTCCAGGCGGCGCACCACGTCGATCAGCTCGTCGCGCGCCTGCTCGTAGCCGAGCGCGTCGAGGTCGTCCACCGTCGCCGCCTTCTCCGTCGCCTCACCCGTCGTCGCCATGGCCACCAGCCTAAGCGGGGGGTACGACAGCGGACGGCGCCGCAACGGCGCGCACCGCGAACTCGCCCTCCGCGACGCGGGCCCGCAGCTCCTCCTCCGCCGCGACCTCGTCCGCGGCGCGCACCACGGAGCCGTCGGCGTGCTGGAGCACCGCGTAGCCCCGCCGCAGCGTGGCCGCCGGGGACAGGGCGAGGACGCGGGCGCGGGTGTGCGACAGCTCGGAGTCCGCCCGGTCCAGCAGGTGGCCCAGCGTGCGGCGGCTCCGGGCGGCGAGCGCGGCGATCTGCTCCGCGCGCTCGTCCACCATCCGCTGCGGCCGCTCCATGCAGGGCCGTGCCCGCGCCGCGGCCAGGCCGCGCTCCTCGCGGTCCAGGTGTGCGGTGACGCAGCGCAGGGCCCGCTCGCGCAGATGCCGGACGCGCGTCAGCTCCTCGCCCACGTCCGGCACGACGCGCTTGGCCGCGTCCGTGGGCGTGGACGCGCGCAGGTCCGCGACCAGGTCGAGCAGAGGGGTGTCCGGCTCGTGCCCGATCGCGGACACGACGGGCGTGCGGCAGGCCGAGACGGCCCGTACGAGCTGCTCGTCGGAGAACGGCAGCAGGTCCTCCACGCTGCCGCCGCCGCGCGCCACGATGATCACGTCGACCTCGGGCAGCGCGTCCAGCTCCTGGACGGCCTCGACGACGGCGGGCACCGCGTACGCCCCCTGCACGGGGACGTTGCGGACCTCGAAGCGGACGGCGGGCCAGCGGTGGCGGGCGTTCTCCAGCACGTCGCGCTCGGCGGCGGAGGCGCGGCCGCAGACCAGGCCGATGAGCTGGGGGAGGAACGGGAGCGCCCGCTTGCGCTCGGCGGCGAACAGGCCCTCGGCGGCGAGGGACTTCTTGAGCTGCTCCAGGCGGGCCAGCAGCTCGCCCACACCCACCGGCCGGATCTCGGCCGCCCGCAGCGACAGCTGGCCGCGCGGCGCGTACCACTCGGGCTTGGCGTGCACGACGACGCGGGCGCCCTCCGAGACGACGTCGGCGACGCGGTCGAAGACGGCGCGGTAGCAGGTGACGGAGAGGGAGATGTCGTGCGACGGGTCGCGCAGGGTCAGGAACACGACGCCGGCGCCGGGGCGGCGGGACAGCTGGGTGATCTGGCCTTCGACCCAGACGGCGCCGAGGCGGTCGATCCAGCCGCCGATGAGGCGGGACACCTGGCCGACGGGGATGGGGGCGTCCGGGGAGGTTTGCACAGCCATGCGGCTGAGCGTAGCGGCGGGGTCGGACAGGGTGGGTGCGGCTCGGTGGGGCCTGCGGCGGCATTCCCCACCCCGCCCCTTCCCGGCTGCATCGATTTGCGGCTCCGCCGCGTGGGGGGCTGCGCCCCAGGCCCCGGACCGCGCTGCGCGCGGCCGCGCGGCGGAGCCGCACATCGGGTGCAGCCTCAAACGCCGGACGGGCTGAAATTCACCCCCGCCGCAACCCCTGCGCCCCCAGCACCCCCACCCCCGCCGCCGCCCACACCGCGCCCACCAGTTGCGCCGTCGCGGACGCCTCCGCGATGACGGCCGTCACCACCGCCAGCCCCAGCAGCGGCACCACCACATGCCGGACCACCCGCACCCCGCCCCCCTTCCGCCGCACCGCGAACCAGCCCGTCACCGACAGGTGCAGCAGCCCGAACGCCACCAGCGCCCCCACGTCCACCACCGACACCAGCCGGTCCAGGCCGTCGTCCCGGCGGGCCGCCCACACCGCCGCCACCAGCGTCACCGCCGCCGCCCCCAGCAGCGCGGCCCGCGGCACCCCCGAGCCCCGGTCCACCTTCGACAGCAGGCCCGGCAGGCGGCGGTCGCGGGCCATCGCGAACAGCAGGCGGCCGGCCGCCGCCTGCCCGGCCAGGGCCGCGAAGGCCGCCCCCACGGCCTTGCTGACCGCCACCAGGTCGTGCAGCCACCGGCCCGTCGCCGCGTCGACCGTGTCGTAGAAGGCCGCGCCCTGGCCGGCCGGGCGGGCCGCCAGGTCCGCGGGGGACATCGGTGCCAGCAGCGCCGCCAGATACGTCTGCACCACGAACAGCAGCCCCGCCGCCGCCAGGCACGTCAGCACCGCCCGCGCCACCCGCTCCGGGCCCCCGGCCGCCTCCTCCGCGAAGGACGCGATCGCGTCGAAGCCCAGGAACGACAGCACCGCCACCGACACCGCCCCCAGCACCGCCCCGAGGTCGAAGCCGCCCTCGCCGGTGAGCGGGGTGAGCCAGCCGCGCCGGGCGCCGTCCTCCGCCAGGGCGACGGCCGCCGCCACCACGAAGACGGCCAGCACCACCAGCTCCACCGCGAGCACGACGAAGCCGGCCCGCGCCGCGGCCCGTACGCCCGTCAGGTTCAGCCCGGTCGTCACGACCACCGCGACCGCCGTCCACACCCACTGCGGAACGGACGGCACCAGCGCGTGCAGCGCGATGCCCGAGAAGAGGTAGGCGACCGCCGGGATCAGCACGTAGTCGAGCATCGCCATCCACCCGGCGAGGAAGCCGGCCCCCTCGCCGAGCCCCAGCCGCGCGTAGGTGTAGACCGAGCCCGCCCGCGGGGCGACGCGCACCATCTGCGCGTACGAGAAGGCCGTGAACGCCATCGCCGCGGTCGCCACCGCGTAGACGAGCGCAACCGCCCCGTGCGCCTTGGCCTCGAGCGTGCCGAAGACGCCGACCGGCGCCATGGGGGCGATGAAGAGCAGGCCGTAGACGACAAGATCGCGGAATGACAGGTTCCGGCGGAGCGCGCCCTCGGCGCCGGACGGCGGGGGAGCGGGCACGGGCTCGGTCGTGGACTCCGTCATGGGCTCAGTATTCGGGCGCCCCCGGGGCCCTGTGGGGGGCCACGCCGGGGCGTGGCGGCCCCGTACGATGGGCCCATGACTTCCACCCCCGCCCGCAAGGTTCTGCTCGCCGCCCCCCGTGGCTACTGCGCGGGCGTGGACCGTGCCGTGATCGCCGTCGAGAAGGCCCTCGAGCAGTACGGCGCGCCCGTGTACGTGCGCCACGAGATCGTGCACAACAAGTACGTCGTCAAGACCCTGGAGAAGAAGGGCGCGATCTTCGTCGACGAGACGGAGGAGGTGCCCGAGGGCAACATCGTGATCTTCTCCGCCCACGGCGTGGCCCCGGTGGTGCACGAGGAGGCCGCGCGCGGCAGGCTCGCCACCATCGACGCGACCTGCCCGCTGGTCACCAAGGTCCACAAGGAGGCCATCCGCTTCGCCAAGGAGGACTACGACATCCTCCTCATCGGCCACGAGGGCCACGAGGAGGTCATCGGCACGAGCGGCGAGGCCCCGGACCACATCACGCTGGTCGACGGCCCGGAGGACGTGGCGAAGGTCGAGGTCCGCGACCCGGACAAGGTCGTCTGGCTGTCCCAGACCACCCTCTCCGTGGACGAGACCATGGAGACGGTCGACGCCCTCAAGAACCGCTTCCCCAACCTCCTCTCGCCGCCCAGCGACGACATCTGCTACGCCACGCAGAACCGCCAGACGGCGGTCAAGCAGATGGGCGCCGAGGCCGAGCTGGTGATCGTCGTCGGCTCCGGGAACTCCTCGAACTCCGTCCGCCTCGTCGAGGTCGCCCTCGGCGCGGGCGCGCGCGACGCACACCTGGTGGACTACGCGGAGGAGATCGACGAGGCCTGGCTGGAGGGCGTGTCCACGGTCGGCGTGACCTCGGGCGCCTCGGTGCCGGAGATCCTCGTCGAGGGCGTGCTGGAGTGGCTCGCGCAGCGCGGCTTCGAGGACGTCGAGGTGGTCAAGGCCGCCGAGGAGTCCATCACCTTCTCGCTCCCCAAGGAGCTGCGCCGCGACCTGCGCGCCGAGGCCGCCGGTCTGGCGGCCCCGTCCGAGGGGTGACGGCCGCCGCCACGCCTTAGCGTGGCGGTATGAACGTATTCGGCGTGGACATCGGCGGATCGGGCATCAAGGGCGCCCCGGTGGACCTGGCGCGGGGCGAGATCGCTGCGGAGCGCTTCAAGGTGCTCACCCCGCACCCGGCCACCCCGGACGCGGTCGCCGACTGCGTCCGGCAGGTGGTCGAGCACTTCGGGGCGCCGGACGGGCCGGTCGGCGCCACGTTCCCGGGCGTGGTCGTCGGCGGCACGACCCGCACGGCGGCCAACGTCGACAAGGGCTGGATCGGCAAGGACGCCGCCGCGCTGCTCGGCGAGCGGATCGGCACGCCGGTGACCGTGCTCAACGACGCGGACGCGGCCGGGCTGGCCGAGATGACCTTCGGGGCCGGCCGGGGCCGCACGGGCACGGTGATCGTGCTGACCTTCGGCACGGGCATCGGCAGCGCGCTCTTCATCGGCGGCGAGCTGGTCCCCAACACCGAGCTGGGCCACCTGGAGCTGCACGGGCACGACGCCGAGACGCGCGCCTCGACTCGGGCCAAGGAGGACGAGGGCCTCAACTGGAGCCGCTGGGCCAAGCGCGTCGGGCGCTACCTGGCCCACGTCGAGATGCTGTTCTCGCCCGAGCTGTTCGTGATCGGCGGGGGCGTCAGCCGGAAGGCCGAGAAGTTCCTGCCGCTGATCGAGGGGGTCAACGCGGAGATCGTCCCCGCTCAGCTGGAGAACAACGCGGGGATCGTGGGGGCCGCGATGGCCGCTTCCGCAGCCGGTTCCGGATCCGCCGCCGCCGCTTGATCAGCAGGATCCTGCGGACCAGGGCGATCACCGCGGCGATCAGCGTGCCCGCGTAGAGCCAGCCGGCGTTCAGCGACAGCAGGGTGACCAGGCTCAGCACCCGGCCGATCACGCCGTCCGAGCCGTCGCTGATCGGCACCGCGCCCACCGCGAAGGCGATGGGGACGCTCACGGGCGCGGTCATCAGCTCGGCCGGGCGCACCCACAGGGCGCAGGCCGCGCTGCCGAGCAGGAAGAACACCCCGTACGCGCGCGGCGAGCCGCTCAGCAGCCGGGCGTCCAGGAAGCCGATGGCCAGCATGCCCAGCGCGGTGAGCAGACCGCTGCCGAGCCCGGTCAGCCGGGGCGCGGGGAGCCCCCCGGGCGCGGGGGCGGGGCGGCCGGGGCGGGGGCGCCGTACGGGCTGTCCGGGGGCGTTCCGGCGCTGTCCGACGGGCGCGGCGGGGCGGGGCACGGGGGACCCGCGGCGGACCTTGCGCTGGGGGATGCGCGTGCTGGGTTGCTCCACGCGTCCAAACTAGGCAGCCACGCCCGGGGAATCCGGCGTTGGACACGCCGTGGGTGCCACCCTGGGCGTGTGTTCGGGGAATCCTCCGTCCGGGGCCGGTGCGCGGTGCCGCACCGTAGACTGGTTGACCGGCCGCGTCACGGGGCGCGGAAGCCTTCACTACGGGAACAACGGGAAGTCGCCACGTGTCGCTCACGATCGGAATCGTCGGTCTGCCGAATGTCGGCAAGTCGACCCTGTTCAACGCCCTGACCAAGAACGACGTGCTGGCGGCCAACTACCCGTTCGCCACCATCGAGCCCAACGTCGGCGTCGTGGGTGTGCCGGACGCCCGGCTGACCAAGCTCGCGGAGATCTTCGGCTCCCAGCGGATCCTCCCCGCCACCGTCGACTTCGTCGACATCGCGGGCATTGTCCGCGGTGCCTCCGAGGGCGAGGGCCTGGGCAACAAGTTCCTCGCGAACATCCGCGAGTCGGATGCGATCTGCCAGGTCATCCGCGCGTTCAAGGACGAGAACGTCGTCCACGTCGACGGCAAGGTCTCGCCGAAGGACGACATCGAGACCATCAACACCGAGCTGATCCTCGCCGACCTGCAGACCATCGAGAAGGTCCTGCCGCGCCTGCAGAAGGAATCGCGGATCAAGAAGGACGTCGCCCCCAAGGTCGCGGCGGTCGAGGCCGCCAAGGCCCTCCTGGAGGAGGGCACGACCCTCTTCTCCGCGGGCATCGTCCAGGGCTCGGAGAAGGCGGAGCTGCTGCACGACCTGCACCTGCTCACCACCAAGCCGTTCCTCTACGTCTTCAACGTCGACGAGGAGGAGCTGACGGACGAGGCGTTCAAGAACGAGCAGCGCGCCCTGGTCGCCCCGGCCGAGGCCATCTTCCTCAACGCCAAGCTGGAGGCCGACCTCGCCGAGCTGGACGAGGAGGACGCCATGGAGCTGCTGCAGTCCGTCGGCGCCGAGGAGCCGGGCCTGGCCACGCTGGCCCGCGTCGGCTTCGACACGCTGGGCCTGCAGACCTACCTGACGGCCGGCCCCAAGGAGGCCCGCGCCTGGACGATCAAGAAGGGCGCCACGGCCCCCGAGGCGGCCGGTGTGATCCACACCGACTTCCAGAAGGGCTTCATCAAGGCCGAGGTCATCTCCTTCGAGGACCTGGTCGAGACCGGCTCGGTCGCCGAGGCCCGTGCCGCCGGCAAGGCGCGCATGGAGGGCAAGGAGTACGTGATGGTGGACGGCGACGTGGTGGAGTTCCGCTTCAACGTCTGACGACTGCGGTCACCGAACGCGGCGGGCGCCGGGGCGATGCCCCGGCGCCCGTCCGCCTTTGCGGCGTCCGCGGCGTCCGCGGCGCTCAGTCCGAGTTCGGCTGACGGCGGTGGCGGACCCAGGTCACGACCGTCAGGCACGCGGTGGTCATGATCACGACGGAGGCGGTGGTCACGGACTCCACGTACTGCTCGTAACCGGCCTCGCGCAACTGCATCGCCAGGAAGCCCAGCGCCGTGGCGAGTGCGGCGAGCGAGGCGGTCAGGGCGGCGAAGGGGGGCTGCGTCATTCCGATTCCTCCAAGGGGTGGGCCGGCGATGATCATCGAGTCTAGTGGCGGCCCTGTGCGCCGGAACGCCCGATCCATCTGCAGTTTCCGGCACGGAGCGCCCCACCTGCGCCGACGCGGGGCGGGCTGTCCCTCTGGCTGCCCTTCGGCTGTTCCTTTTCCGCATCCCGGTCGCGCTCCGTTGCGGGCGGCTCCCGGGGGTTTGCGCATAGTTGCGGATGTGCCGCCGGTGCGTGCGACTCGCATGTGCCGCAGGTTTTCCCGTCCTGCACGGCCTGAGCTGGCCTTCGCCACACCTCGTAAAGCCTTGGCCTGAAGTTGCGGATTGCAACACTGGGTTGCCAAGCTGTTGCGGACTGTCAACCCCTTGGGAGTGGACGTGGCGTTCGGTGACCAGCCCGCATACCTTCGCGTCGCCGGCGATCTCCGGCAGAAGATCGTCGCCGGCGAGCTGCCGCCGCACACCCGGCTCCCGTCCCAGGCGCGGATCCGGGAGCAGTACGGCGTCTCCGACACCGTCGCCCTGGAGGCCCGCAAGGTCCTGATGGCCGAGGGCCTCGTCGAGGGCCGCTCCGGGTCGGGCACGTACGTCCGCGAGCAGCCCGTCCCGCGCGCCCTGGTGCGCACGGGCTACCGCGCACTGGGCGACTCCACCCCCTTCCGGCAGGAGCAGGCGGACGAGCGGGTGAAGGGCACCTGGGAGTCCCGCAGCGAGCAGGCGCCCGCCGAGCCGGCCGTCGCCAGGCGGCTGCGGATCGCCCCCGGCGACCGGGTGATGCGCACGGAGTACCTCTTCCGCTCCGGGGGCGAGCCCTGCATGCTCTCCACCTCCTGGGAGCCCCTGGCGCTCACCGGGCGGACGCCCGTGATGCTGCCCGAGGAGGGGCCGCTGGCCGGGCGCGGGGTGGTCGAGCGGATGGCCGCCATCGACCTGGTCGTGGACAACGTCACCGAGGAGGTCGGCGCCCGCCCCGGGCTGGCCGAGGAGACGCTGGCGCTCGGCGGGGTGCCCGGGCACTGCGTGCTGGTGGTCTCGCGGACGTACTTCGCGGGGGGCTGCCCGGTCGAGACGGCCGACGTGGTCACCCTCGCCGAGCGGCACCGCGTCGCGTACCACCTTCCGGTGAAGTAGGGGCGACCCCCCGATGAACTGACTCCGGAGTCAGGTTGCACGGTTCCGGAAACCCTCCCCGGCGGTCCGTACCAGCGGGTAGGAAGTGCCCGCCTTTGTCCGGATTCGATCCGGTTTAAAGCCGAGTCTTTTGATGTTGCAAAACTCACAGACGCCCAGGTCAGGGGCTTTTGGCAGAACTTTATTGGCCAAATCGCCCGTACGATGGCGCGGTTTGTGTCCTGCCGTGGGGGAGTTAGAAAGAGAAGGAGATCCGGGGCTTGAGTACCGAACAGGGTTCCCACTCGAATTACCGCCGGACCCTCGGCCCGGTGGCCCTGACGGCCGTGGGCCTCGGGTCGATCATCGGCTCCGGTTGGCTCTTCGGAGCCCAGCGGGCCGCTGCCATCGCCGGGCCGGCGGCCATCCTGGCGTGGGTCATCGGCGCGGCCGTCGCGCTGACCATCGCGCTCACGTACAGCGAGCTCGGGGCGATGTTCCCGAAGGCCGGCGGCATGGTCCGTTACGGCCAGTACTCGCACGGCTCGCTTGCGGGCTACCTGGCCGCCTGGGCCAACTGGATCGCGATCGTCTCCGTCATCCCCGGCGAGGCGACCGCTTCCGTGCAGTACATGAGTTCCTGGAAGTGGGAGTGGGCCAAGTCCCTCTACGATGGCAAGGAGCTGACCGTCAAGGGCGTTGCCCTGGCCAGCGTCCTGCTTGTCTTCTACTTCTTCCTGAACTGGTTCGCGATCTCCCTGTTCGCGAAGACCAACAACGCGATCACGGTCTTCAAGGTCGTGGTGCCCGCGCTGACCGCCGGCGCGCTGATGCTGGCCCACTTCGACACGCACAACATCGAGTCGGCGGGCGGCTTCACCCCCAACGGCTGGAGCTCCGTCTTCACCGCGGTCGCGCTCTCCGGCATCGTCTGGGCGTACAACGGCTTCCAGTCGCCGCTCAACATGGCCGGTGAGGCCCGCAACCCGGGCAAGTCGCTGCCGAAGGCCGTCATCAGCTCGATCCTGATCGCGCTGGTCATCTACATAGCCCTGCAGGTCGCCTTCCTGATGGCCGTCCCGTCGGGCGACCTCGCCGCCAACGGCTGGGACAGCCTGGGCAAGGTCTACAAGTCGCCGCTCGCCGACCTGGCCGTGGCCTGGGGCCTGAACTGGCTCGCGATGCTGCTCTACGCGGACGCCTTCATCTCCCCGTCCGGCACCGGCATGATCTACGCCGCCACCACCTCGCGCATGATCCAGGGCGTGCAGGAGAACGGCCACCTGCCCGGTGTCTTCGGCAAGGTCGACAAGAAGACGGGCGTGCCGCGCCCGGCCCTGCTGCTCAACCTGGCCGTCGCCTTCCTCTTCCTGGCCGTCTTCCGCGGCTGGGGCTCGCTGGCCGAAATCGTCTCGGTGGCGACCGTCATCTCCTACATCACCGGCCCCGTCGCCGTGATGTCGCTGCGCCGCATCGCCCCGGACATCAAGCGCCCGGTCATGCTGCGCGCCATGCCGGTCATCGCGCCGGTCGCGATGGTCTTCGGCTCGCTGGTGCTGTACTGGGCCCGCTGGCCGCTCACCGGCAAGGTCATCCTGATCATGGCGGTCGGCCTGCCGATCTGGGCCTGGTACGAGCTGCGCAAGCCGTGGGCCGTGCTCAAGCCGCACCTGCTCGCGGGTGTCTGGATGGTGGCCTACCTGCTCGTCATGGCGGGCGTCTCGTGGGCCGGCGGCACCGAGTTCGGCGGCAAGGGCTACCTGCCGCAGGGCGTGGACATCGCCGTGGTTGTCCTGATTGCTCTGGCCTTCTACGTGTGGGGTGTGCGCAGCGCGTGGCGCAACCCGACTCTTGTTCAGGCCGAGCGGGAATTGAAGGCCGACGCGGAGGCCGAGGAAGCCGCGGAGCAGGAACTGGCGGAGGCCAAGTAACTCTCACGGGTGGCCGAATGCGTACCTCTTCGTGAAAACCCGTATCCGCTGCGTAAAGTCCGGGCGTACGCTCGGGCATATGCGGACTGCGGTTTCTTCGGAAGTCACCGAAGGGCGTGCGCCGGTGCGCGCGACGACGGGAGGGCGGGAGCGATGACTGACACCGGACCGGTCCTGCCCTGGCTGGTGATCCGCCAGGACGAGAACGGCAACCGCTACCGCGTCGGGCGCTATGCCACCAGGACGGAGGCGGAGCGCGTGGCCGACCGGCTGGACTCCCACGGCCACCGGCAGCTCTACATCGTGGAGCGGGTCGGTCGCGCGGTCACCTGACGCAGGTGTCCCCGCCGCCCTCCCCGGAGGGTGTGCGCCCTTCGCGGATGTGCGCCCCCCTGGGGGCGGCGTCCCGAGGGCCTCGTCGCAGCCCCAGGGCCCGGTGCGAAAGCACCGGGCCCTACGCTTTTCCCCCATGACGACTTCGGTGCGTGTTGTGGTGGGCGGGGCGGTCTTCCATCGGGGGCGGCTGCTTGCGGCCCGGCGCAGCGCGCCGCCCGAGCTGGCCGGCCGCTGGGAGCTGCCCGGCGGCAAGCTGGAGCCCGGTGAGACGCCGGAGGAGGGGCTCGTACGGGAGCTGCGCGAGGAACTCGGCATCGAGGCCGAGCCGCTCGCGCGCATCGAGGGGGAGTGGCCCCTGCGGCCGCCGTACGTCCTCCAGGTCTGGACGGCGCGGCTGGTGGCCGGTGAGGCGCGCCCGCTCGAGGACCACGACGAGCTGCGCTGGCTCACCCCGGACCGGGCCTTCGAGGTCGACTGGCTGGAGCAGGACCGCCCCGCGGTGGCGGAGGCGGCGCGGCGGCTCGCCGCCGGGGAGGGCGCCGGAGAAGCCGGAGGAGCCGGAGGGGCGGGAGAAGCCGGAGAGGACCCCTCCGGGGCCGGGGACGCCCCCGCGGACGATCCGGAACAGGTCCCCCCTCGCACACGCTGACCTGCGGCTCACGCACAACCGGCGGATGCCGTCTACGCCGGATGCAGTACGCGTGGCGGACGGAGCCCGCTGAAGAAGATAGTCAGACCCCTATACCGGGTATGTGCTGATTATTGGCCCTAAAGCCGGTCATACCGGCGGGGCGGCAGTGCTCTGGGACACGGTCTGGGAAGTGGTCGGCGTGAGCGACAGCGCAGGGACCTTGGCATCGGTGCCCGGCTTTGCCGAGTGGAGCTTTCCCGCCGAGGCCGGCGCCGTGCGGACCGCGCGCACGCTCGTCCGCGACACGCTCCGCGAGTGGGGCCTGGACGCCGTCACCGATGTGACGGTGCTGCTGGTCAGCGAGCTGGTGACCAACTCCCTCCGGTACGCCAGCGGACCCATCGGCGTCCGGATGTACTCCCACGCCGGCCCCAGCCTCCTCGTCGAGGTCTCCGACCCGCTGCCCGACCCGCCCCGTGAACGCGTGGCCGAACTCGACGACGAGGGCGGCCGCGGACTCCAGCTGGTGGCACTGGCCTCGCGCCGCTGGGGTACCCGTCCGGGCAACACCGGTAAGACCGTGTGGTTCGAGCTGAGTCTGCCCGGTTAGTAACCCGGGGAGAAGACATAGCGGGTTGAGACCGTGCTGTGATCGTGAAGTCCGTGTTCCGAAGGGCCCCGGTGCTGGATACTCGGCCTTCTGATGCCGGTGCGAGCACAAGAGCCGGAGGGGACGGGCACGTGAGCGAGAAGCCAGCGGGTACGGCGGGCAGGCCAGAGGGTACGGGCGCCACGGCGATGTGGCAGAACAGCCCGCCCGGCTCCCTCTACGACCACATCCGCATGGCCTCGTTCACCCTCGGCCCGGACGGCCGCATCGAGCACTGGAGCGACCGGGCCGCCGAACTCTTCGGCCTGACAGCCCGCCAGGCCGTGGGCAAGGATCCCCTGGAGGTCCTAGCCCCGGTGGACTCCCGCCCCCGGCAGCACCCCGGCCTGCCCTTCCTCGGCGAGCACGGCCTGCGCGGCCGCACCTGGACCGGGCTCGTCCCTTATCAGCGGACGGGACGTCAGGAAGGCGTTGCCGAGATCTATGTGATGCCCTGTGAGAACGGCGACGGCGACCGCTCCGCGCTCTGCATCGCCGTCGACGTCCGTGCGCTGCGCGGAATAGAGACGGACATTGCCGCGGCGGAAGCAGTTTTCGGCCAATCTCCGCTCGGCTTCTTCTTCTTCGGTACGGACCTCACCCTGCTGCGCGTCAATGAGAGTTTCGCCCAGACTTTCGGCCGCCCCGCCGACTGGCACCGCGGCCGTACCCCGCACGACTTCCTGCCGCGCGCCGAGGCCGACCGGCTGACCGCCGCGCTGCGCCAAGTCCTCGACAGCGGAAAGCCCGTGTCGGACATTCAGCTGGTCGGCCCGGTGCCCGGGCACAGCGAGCGGCGCCGCTGGTCCGTCTCGCTCTACCGGCTGCACAGCGGCAGCGGCCGGCCGATCGGGGTGGCCGCCCTCGCCACCGACGTCACCGGACGGCGGCGGGCCGAGCGCGAGGCCGCCGGGGTGCGCCGCAACCTGGCGCTGCTCAACGAGGCGGGCGCGCGCATCGGCAACTCCCTCGACCTGGAGAAGACCGCGCGCGAACTGCTCGACGTGGCCGTCCCGCAGTTCTGCGACCTCGCCTCCGTCGACCTCTACCAGGGCCTGCTCGCCGGCGACGAGGCCCCGCCCGGGCTCGCCGACGGCAGCGCGGAGCTGCGCCGCGTGGCCTACTCCAGCGCGGTGTCCGGGGCGCCGGTCGACCCCGACCACAAGCCCATCCAGGTCGGCGAGGTGCACCGCTACCCCTTCCACTCGCCCTGCGCCCAGGCCCTGCGCACCGCCCATGTGCAGGTCGTGCCCGGGCGCGAGGGCGACGAGGCGTCCGAGCTGGGCGCCGTCGTGCAGTCCACGCTCGCGGTGCCGATGGTCGCGCGCGACACCGTTGTCGGGCTCGCCCAGTTCTCGCGCACGAAGGGCAGCGAGCCCTTCGGCGAGCGGGACACGGCCCTCGCCGTCGAGCTGGCCGCCCGCGCGGCCGTCTGCATCGACAACGCCCGCCTCTACCGCCGCGAGCACGAGCGCGCCCTGATCCTCCAGCGCAGCCTGCTGCCCCCCGGCGACCCGGAGGCGGCCGGCGTCGACATCGCCTGCCGCTACCTGCCGGGCAACGCCGCCACCGAGGTGGGCGGCGACTGGTTCGACGTCATCGAGCTGCCCGGGCACCGCACGGCCCTCGTCGTCGGCGACGTCATGGGCCGCGGGCTGCGCGCCGCGGTGGCCATGGGCGAACTGCGCACGGCCGTCCGCACCCTGGCCATGCTCGACCTGGAGCCCGCCGAGGTGCTCTCCGCGCTGGACGAGATCGCCCACGGCCTGGGCCGGCCCGGCGGCAAGCAGTCCGCGTCGCGCGGGGTGCGCGGCAGCGTGCGCCCCGCCGACCTCTCCGAGGTCTACCTGGCGACCTGCGTCTACGCCGTCTACGACCCCGTCACCCGGCGGTGCACGGTGGCCAACGCCGGCCATCTGCCGCCCGTCCTGGTCGAGGCGGGGGAGCCCGCGATGCTCCTGGAGGTGCCGCCGGGCATGCCGCTGGGGGTCGGCGGCGAGCCCTTCGAGGAGACCGAGGTCGAGCTGCCGGACGGGGCGCTGCTCGCCCTCTACACCGACGGCCTGGTCGAGTCCCGCGACCATCCCCTGGACGAGGGCCTCCAGGCCTTCCGCGACGCCCTCGCCGACCCCGAGCGCCCCCTGGAGGAGGTCTGCGACCACGTCCTCAGCGCGCTGGACACCCACCACGGCGAGGACGACATCGCCCTCCTCATGGCCCGCCTGCGGGGCCTGCGCCCCGGCTGCGTCGGCGACTGGACCCTCCCGCCCGAGCCGCGCTCGGTCGCCCGCGCCCGCGAGCTGGCCCGGGACCAGCTGGAGACCTGGGGCCTGACGGACCTGGTGGACACCACCGAGCTGCTGGTGAGCGAACTGGTCACCAATGCGCTGCGGTACGGGGAGGGGGAGATCCGGCTGCGGCTGCTGCTGGACCGGACGCTGGTCTGCGAGGTGTGGGACGGGGGCCATGTGCAGCCGCGGCGGCGGCGGGCGCGGGACACGGACGAGGGCGGTCGGGGGCTGCAGCTGGTGGGCCTGCTCAGTGCGGCGTGGGGCAGCCGCCGCATTCCGCACGGCAAGACGGTGTGGTTCGAACTGGCGCTCCCGGACGGCGAGACGCCGGCGCCGGACGCGGTGGAAGCGCTGCTGAGCTTGTACTGAGGGGGGTTCCTCCCCCACCCCGCCCCTTCCCGGCTGTATCGATTTGCGGCTCCGCCGCGTGGGGGGCTCCGCCCCGGACCCCGGACCGCGCTGCGCGCGCCGCGCGGCGGAGCCGCACATCGAGCGCAGCCTCAAACGCCGGACGGGCTGAATTGGATGCCGCCCGGTTTGTGGGCAGGCGTTCCTCCCCCAGCTACCGCTGGGAGGTGCCCCCAGGCAATGGGGGAGGGTGGGCACAAACCGGCCCACCGGGCAGCAACCACCCCGGGGTCCGGGGGCTTGCCCCCCACGCGGCGGAGCCGCAAATCGACACAGCCGGGAAGGGGCGGGATCGGGGAAAAGTCACCCCGCCAAACGCCCCCGCGTTGCCCCGCCCCCGAACGTCGCCGGCAGCAGCCCCGTCAGGATGATGCCCCCCAGCACCGCACCCCCCAGCGCCCGCGCCGGCGACGGCCCCCCGGTGCCGTACGGCGTGGCATACGCCGCCACGTCCTGTTCCGCGAGCGCCCGCGCCTGGTGGGCCAGCGCATCGGCCCGCCGCGCCTCCGAGCGGGCCGCGGCGGCCGATGCCACTGCGAGGGACAGGTGGCGCTCCGCCTCCGCCAGCCGCGTCCGCGCCCGGCACCCGACCGCGCCCCGGTGCGTACCGATGAAGTCCCGCGCCGCCGCCACCGCCGCCCGCGCGGTGAGCACCGAGCGCGCCGGGCCGCCCGGCAGCGGCACTGCGTCGAGCCGCCGCAGCACGGCCAGCGGGTCGTACGGGCGGCCGTCGGCGGTGGCCCGGCGCACTTCCGTCAGCACGGACCGCGCGTCCGGCTCGGCCGCGGCCTCCGCCAGCGCCGTGCGCAGCCGGGCGGTGGCGGCCGTGAGGTCGTAGGTGTGGCGCAGCACGCCGAGGGCGAGGGTGCGGGTCTGGGAGAGCGCGGCCTCCGCCGCCCGCAGCGAGACCACGGCGCGGTCGGCGTCGCGGACGGCGAGCGCGGCCCGGGCCTCGGCGAGCGCGGTGGTGGCGAAGGCGAGGCGGTCGAGGGCCTCGGCGGAGTACCCGGCGACGGGGGCGAGGGCGCCCTCCGGATGGCAGGCCGCCAGCGCCAGGAGCGCGGCCTCGGCGGCGTCCACGCGCGGGCCTAGCGCACGGGCGGCCCGCTCGGCCCGGTCGAGGGCGGCGGGGGCGTTCGACTTGAGGTCCCGCAGCCGGTCGAAGGCCGCGGACTCGGCGTCCAGCCGCCGGTTGGCGCTGGTGCAGCGGGAGCAGATCTCGTCCAGGGCGTGCCGGCGGAAGCCGTCGTCCTCGTACGGCGCGTCGTCGAGCTGCTGGTGCAGCCGGAAGGCGTCGGCCAGCTCGCTCCCGGCATAGGCCACGGCCTCGGCGAAGGGCAGCGTGGCGGCCTCGCCCAACTGGCCGGTCGCGAAGAAGAGTTCCTCGGCACTGGTGCGCACCGCGTCGTCGGTGCCGACGAGGCTGAACGCCGCCTCCGCGGCCAGCTCCGGCAGCGGGGTGAGGGGCTGCGCGAGGCGGGCCGGCCCGGGCTCCGCGGCGCCGGGGGCGGAGCCGCCGGAGAGCACGGGGTAGGGGTACTCGCGTATCGAGCGCCGCCGCCGGGCGCTCTGGGTGTGCTTGGAGCAGAGGTAGAGCGCGGCCATGCCCGTCCCGGCGAACGCGGCCACCGGCATCCACAGGTCGTTGTCGCCGGGCACCAGCCCCTCGGCGCCGGGGTCGCTGATGCCGGGCCGGATGACGGGCGTGCGGACGGGAGCGCCCTGGAGCACGGCCCCGTAGCCGTCGGCGGCCCCGATGGCGGCCCCGGCCCAGTCGTGCTCCCGGAGGGCGGGCGCGATGGCCGCGGCGGCGACCCGTTCCAGCTGCTCCCTGCGGAAGCCGGAGTCCTTGTCGGCCGAGACGGCGTACTGGCGCTGGTGGACGGCGATGGCCAGCAGCACGTCGTGCGGCCCGAGGCCGTTGCGGTCGGCGGTGGCGTCGGCCCAGGCGTGGGGGGAGCGGCCGGAGAAGTCCCGTACGTAGGTGACGTAGAGCTGGACATGGCCGAGGGTGTGCAGCCGGTCGAGCGCGGCCTCGACCTGGACCCGGCGGCGGCCGAGGGCGCCGACCGTGTCGGTGATGGACCCCCTGGAGTCGAGGTCGAGGGGCGTGTCGGCGCGGGCCGCGGCCGCGGCCGGGAGCAGCACGGCGCAGAGCGCGAGGAGGGCGCCGAGCATGGCCCGGCCGCCCGGTGCCCTCGGCCCGCGTCCACACGAATGCCGCGTCAGCCGCGTCACATTTTGGAGCGTATGACCGTATTGGTGCTCCCGCTACCGGGAGGGCCTGAGCTTTTACGGAGCGTAGTCAGTCCTGGCGGCGGCGGATCTTGTTACCCAGCCAGACCAACGGATCGTAGGACCGGTCGACCACCCGCTCCTTCAGCGGGATCAGCGCGTTGTCGGTGATTTTGATGTGCTCCGGGCAGACTTCCGTGCAGCATTTGGTGATGTTGCAGTAGCCCAGCCCGTGGTCCTCGCGCGCCTCGCGCCGCCGGTCCACACCGGCCTCCTCCGCCGCGTCCAGCGGGTGCATGTCCAGCTCGGCGACGCGCATCAGGAAGCGCGGGCCGGCGAAGGCCGTCTTGTTCTCCTCGTGGTCCCGCACCACATGGCAGGTGTTCTGGCACAGGAAGCACTCGATGCACTTCCGGAACTCCTGGATCCGCCCCACGTCCTCCTGCTGCATCCGGTACTCGCCGGGCTTCAGCCGGGCCGGCGGCACGAACGCGGGCACCTCACGCGCCTTGGCGTAGTTGTACGACACGTCCGTCACCAGGTCCCGCACCACCGGGAACGCACGCATCGGGGTCACCGTGATCGTCTCGGCGGGGTCGAAGACCGACATCCGGGTCATGCACATGAGCCGCGGCCGCCCGTTGATCTCCGCGCTGCACGAGCCGCACTTGCCCGCCTTGCAGTTCCAGCGGACGGCGAGGTCGGGGGCGGCCGTGGCCTGCAGCCGGTGGATGATGTCGAGGACGACCTCGCCCTCGTTGACGGTCACCTCGTAGTCGGCGAGGCCGCCGCCGTCCGCATCACCCCGCCACACCTTGAAGCGGGCCTGGTAGCTCATGCTGCATCTCCTCGTTCGCTTCTCCGCCCGCGCGGCGAAAGTGCGGCTTTCGTGGCCGTCTGCGGCCCGGCGGCCGCGCGTGCGACGCTCACAGCAGCTCCTCCTCGGTCAGGTACTTCACCAGCTCGTCCTTCTCGAAGAGGGCCAGCAGATCGGGCCGGATCGGCGGGGTCTCGCGCCGCTCCAGCCGGATGAGGCCGAGGGAGGGGTCCGTCACGTCCCCCACTGCCTTGACGGCGTGGGAGGTGCCCCCATGCCCCGTGGACTCGTCGGCCAGCCGGCAGACCAGGTTGATCCGCCGCCACCGCCGGTCCATCACCGGGTGGTCGTCCCGGGTGTGCCCGCCCCGGCTCTCCTCGCGCTCCAGCGCCGCCCGCGCCACGCACTCGCTGACCAGCAGCATGTTGCGCAGGTCCAGGGCCAGGTGCCAGCCGGGGTTGAACTGCCGGTGCCCCTCCACCCCGGCCCGCCGGGCCCGCGCCCGCAGCCCGGAGAGGCGGTGCAGCGCCTCCTCCATCTCCCCGGCCCGCCGGATGATGCCGACCAGGTCGCTCATGGCCTGCTGAAGCTCCTGGTGCAGCGTGTACGGGTTCTCCGGCACGCCCTCCGCGCCCTCCGCGCCCTCCGGCCCCTCCGCCCCGAACGGCCGCAGCGCCTCCGCCGCCGCCAGCTCGACATCGGCCTCCGCGACCGCCGGCGCGGCCCCCGTGGCGAAGCCCGCCGCGTACCGGGCCGCGTACAGCCCCGCGCGTCGGCCGAAGACCAGCAGGTCGGACAGCGAGTTGCCGCCGAGCCGGTTGGAGCCGTGCATCCCGCCCGCCACCTCGCCCGCCGCGAACAGGCCGGGCACGCCCTCGGCCGCCGCGGTGTCCGGGTCGACCGCGATGCCGCCCATCACGTAGTGGCAGGTCGGGCCGACCTCCATCGGCTCGGCCGTGATGTCCACGTCCGCCAGCTCCTTGAACTGGTGGTGCATGGAGGGCAGCTTGGCCTTGATCACCTCGGCCGGCATCCGGGTGGAGACGTCCAGGAAGACCCCGCCGTGCGGGGAGCCGCGCCCGGCCTTGACCTCGGCGTTGATGGCCCGGGCCACCTCGTCGCGGGGGAGCAGCTCGGGCGGGCGGCGGTTGTTGGCCTGGTCCTCGTACCAGCGGTCGCCCTCGGCCTCCGATTCGGCGTACTTCTCCTTGAAGACGTCCGGCACGTAGTCGAACATGAACCGCTTGCCCTCGCTGTTGCGCAGCACCCCGCCGTCGCCGCGCACCGACTCGGTGACGAGGATGCCCTTCACCGACGGCGGCCAGACCATGCCCGTGGGGTGGAACTGCACGAACTCCATGTTGACCAGCCGCGCCCCGGCCAGCAGCGCCAGCGCGTGCCCGTCGCCCGTGTACTCCCAGGAGTTCGACGTCACCTTGAAGGACTTGCCGATGCCCCCGGTGGCCAGCACCACGGCCGGGGCGTCGATGACGAAGAAGCGCCCGGACTCGCGCTCGTAGCCGAAGACCCCGGCCACCCTGCCGCCGCCCGACTCCTTCAGCACCCGGGTGACCGTGCACTCCTGAAAGACCTTCAGCCGGGCCTCGTAGTCGCCGTACTCCCGCCGGTCCTCCTGCTGGAGCGAGACGATCTTCTGCTGGAGGGTACGGATCAGCTCCAGGCCCGTACGGTCGCCCACGTGCGCCAGCCGCGGGTACTCGTGGCCGCCGAAGTTGCGCTGGGAGATCTTCCCGTCGGGCGTGCGGTCGAAGACCGCGCCCCAGGTCTCCAGCTCCCAGACCCGATCCGGGGCCTCCTGGGCGTGCAGCTCGGCCATCCGCCAGTTGTTGAGGAACTTGCCGCCGCGCATGGTGTCGCGGAAGTGCACCTGCCAGTTGTCGTTGTGGTTGACGTTGGCCATGGAGGCGGCGATGCCGCCCTCGGCCATCACCGTGTGGGCCTTGCCGAACAGCGACTTGCAGATCACCGCGCAGCGCAGCCCCTGCTCGCGCGCCTCGATCGCGGCGCGCAGCCCGGCGCCCCCCGCGCCCACCACGACCACGTCCCAGGACTGCCGGTCCGCCTTCGTCATCGCTTTCGATGCCCCTGTCCTTGAGTCCGGGAAGTCCTAGAAGAAGCGCGGGTCGTCGAACGCGCCGCTGGCGACCAGATAGACGTAGAGGTCGGCCACCGCCACGCTCACCAGGGAGGCCCAGGCGAGCTGCATGTGGCGGGCGTTGAGCGCGCTCACCCAGCCCCACATGCGGTAGCGCACCGGGTGCCGGGAGAAGTTGCGCAGCCTGCCGCCGACGATGTGCCGGCAGGAGTGGCAGGAGAGGGTGTACGCCCAGATCAGCGCGATGTTCGCGAGGAGGACGAGCGTGCCGAGGCCCATGTGGCCCCAAGCGCCCTTCTCGTCGCGGAAGGCCAGCACGGCGTCGTAGGTGAGCACGCCCGCGACGAGCACCGCGAAGTAGAAGAAGTAGCGGTGGACGTTCTGCAGGATCAGCGGGAAGCGGGTCTCGCCGCTGTACTTCGTGTGCGGCTCCGGCACCGCGCAGGCCGGGGGAGAGGCCCAGAAGCCCCGGTAGTAGGCCTTGCGGTAGTAGTAGCAGGTCAGCCGGAAGCCCAGCGGGAAGATCAGGATCAGCAGGGCGGGGGACAGGCCCCACCACGCGCCGAACAGGTCCCAGTCCGCGCTGCCCGACGCCATCGGCACGCAGTTGTGCGCGAGGCAGGGCGAGTAGAACGGGGAGATGTAGGGGGCTGCGTAGTAGTCGCCGTTGGCGAACGCCCGCCAGGTGGAGTAGACGACGAACGCGAACAGCCCGGCGGCGGTGCCCGCGGGCGCCAGCCACCAGCGGTCGCCGCGCAGATGACGGGCCGGGATCGCGGCGCGCGAGGCGTGGTGGACGCCGCGCCCGGCCGGTGGGGCCGCGGTCGCGGCGGAGGCTTCGGGGTCGGTACCAGTGGCCAAGGAGGACTCCGGAGAGGAGTGGTGGGGACGGTGTGGTCGCCGCTGCGCAGGAGCACCGGGAGCGCCGGGGGGCGCCGGGGCGCGTCCTAGGGAGCGCGCCGGTCCCGGGAGCCGAGCCCCTCCTCCTCCGCGTCCGTCCACAGCGAGGAGTCGTACGGGGCGTCGGGCACCGGCACCATCGCTTCGCGCGGCACCGTCACGATGGTGGTGCGGCTTCTGCTGCTGCCGCCGGGAGGACGCAGGAGGCCGAGGCTCTCGCGCAGATGACCGGCGTCCGTGCGGATCCGCCGCACGTCCAGCTCGCCCTTGCCCAGCTGCTGCTCGAGCCGCCCGATCGCGCGGTCCAGATCGTCGAGACAGCGCTGCATCGCAATCAATTCGTCGTTGACGGACATGATGTGGCCTTCCGCGTCGGGTGTTGCGGGTGGCGACCGGTCATGCGACTGAGAGTGTCGCGCGTCACACCCCTCGAGGGGAAGATAGCCGTCCCGATCGGGCCTTCGCGGGAGCGTATTCGCCGGGGCGCCCCTTTGGCTGCCGAACGTTCGTCCAGGCGGGTGGCGTGCGGGGCGGCGGCGACGTGTCGGCACGCCTTCGCCGGGGGCGTCGCCTTCAGTGGGCGGCGGAAGACGCGATCCCACGATCCGACAGATGTGATCAGCTGGGCGCAGTGCCCTTGGCGGCGCCTGCTGTGAACGATCCCGGGCCGGTCAGGCGGAGGTAGCACCCATGTCGTCCACGCGCACGCCGTCCATGCGCACGTCGTCCACGCGCACGCGGTCCCGTACGCGCCGCTCCGCCGCCCTGCTCACGGCCGGCGCCCTGCTCCCGCTGCCCCTGCTGGCCGGCTGCACCGGCGCCGGCGGCGCCGGCGGCGAGGAGGAGGCGGAGGGGCCCGCCGCCCCCCGGGACATCGCCGTGGCACCCCGCGCCAAGGTCGCCGACAAGGGCACCCTGACCTGGGCGGTCGACACGCTGCCCGGCACCTTCAACGTCTTCCAGGCCGACGCGGAGGCCACCGCCCAGCGCGTCGCGGCCGCGACCCTCCCCGCGATGTTCACCCTGGACGAGCGCGGCCGCCCGCAGCGCAACCCCGACTACCTGGCCTCCGCCGAACTGGTCCAGCGCCGGCCACGGCAGGTCGTGGTCTACAAGCTCAACCCCAAGGCCGTGTGGAGCGACGGCAGCGCGATCACCGCCGCCGACTTCGAGGCCCAGTGGAAGGCGCTGCGGGGCAGGGACAGCGCGTACTGGGTGGCCCGCAACGCCGGGTACGACCGCATCGACCGGATCGAGCGCGGGGCGAACGCCCAGGAGGTCAGGGTCACGTTCGCGAAGAGCCTCGCGGACTGGCGTTCCCTCTTCACCCCCCTGTACCCGAAGTCGGTCATGGGCAGCGCCGACGCCTTCAACGACGGCGCCCGCAAGGAGCTGAAGGCCGGTGCGGGCCCCTTCCAGGTCGGCGACCTGGACAAGAAGCAGAACACCCTGACGCTCGTCCGGAACCCCAAGTGGTGGGGCGACCCGGCCAAGCTCGACCGGCTGGTGCTGCGCGCCGTGCCGCGCGAGCAGCGGATCGAGGCCCTGGCGAGCGGCAAGGCCGATCTGGCCGAGATCAGCCCCGCCGGGGCCGAGCGCATCACCAAGGCGAACACCCCGCCGCGGAAGGGGGACGGCGCGAACAAGCCTGGGCCCCCGAACAAGCCCGCGCCCCCGAACAAGCCCGTGGGCGCGAACAAGCCCGCGCCTGCGGACAAGCCTGTGGTTGCGAACAGGCCCGTCGCCGCGAACAAGCCCGTCGCCGCGGACGTGACGGCCCTGCGCGGCCTGGTCGTCCGCAAGGCCCTGGAGCCCTCCTACACCCAGCTCGCCCTCAACGGCTCCTCCGGTCCGCTCGCCGACGAGCGCGTCCGCCGGGCCATCGCCCGGGCCGTCGACCGCAAGGCCCTGGCGGAGTACGTGCTGGGCCCCCTGGGCCTGCCCGCAGCCCCCATGGGCAGCCATGTGGCGGTGTCCGGGCAGGACGGCTACGCGGACCACAGCGACGCCATCGGCTCCCCGGACCCGCGGGCCGCCCAGGCGCTGCTCGCGGACGCGGGCTGGAAGGAGGGGCACGGCGCGGCTCCCCGCAAGAAGGCCATGGGCGGGGGCCCGGTCGGGCTGTCGCCGCACGGCGGGGCCGAGGAGGAGCAGTACCCGGAGGCCGGGCTCGAGGACGCGGCGGGTGACGGCAAGGGCGGCAGCGACAGCGGCGGCAAGGCGGGCGCCGCCCCGGCCCGCTTCAAGGACGGCAAGAAGCTGAGCCTCCGCTTCGTGCTGCCCAAGGGGGCGGGGGCGGAGCCGCTGCGGTCCGTGGGCGAGCGGATTGCCCGGCAGCTCGATGCGATCGGGGTGCGCACGGAGATCGTCAACGTGGACGACGCGGCCTTCTTCAAGGACCACATCGCCTCCGGCGACTTCGACCTGGCCCTCTACGGCTGGCCCACCGGCGCCTACCCGGCCACGGAGGCCCGCCCGATCTTCGCCAAGCCGCAGCCGGCGGCGGACGGCACGCTCCAGGTGGAGCAGAACTACACGCGGGTCGGCACGGACCAGATCGACCGCCTCTTCGACCAGGCGTCGACGGAACTGGACCCGGAGGCGTCCCGCGACCTGGTGGCGAGGGCGGACGCCCGCATCTGGGCGGCGGCGGGCTCGATCCCGCTCTACCAGCGGCCGGAGCTGGTGGGCGCGCGCAGGACGGTGCTGAACGCGGGCGCGTTCGGGCTGGCGACACCGCGGTACCAGGACATGGGGTTCGCGCGCTGAGGGTGTGAGGGGGCGGGGTGGGGAAAGAAAACCGCAGGTCAGAGCCACCGCACCCGGCCCGCGCAGGCCGAACGGGGCCGGGCCCCGTACCATGGGGTGAGGCCGTGGCGTATCCGCCCGGCAGGGCCCGCGTACCGAACCGTACGCGACGCCATCACCTATCCCGGGAGAAGCGCCCCACGTATGCCCACGCGCCACGACATTCGTAACGTCGCCATCGTCGCCCACGTCGACCACGGCAAGACGACCATCGTCGACGCCATGCTCAAGCAGGCCGGCGCCTTCGCCGCCCACCAGCAGGTCGACGACCGAGTCATGGACTCGAACGACCTGGAGCGTGAGAAGGGCATCACGATCCTCGCCAAGAACACGGCGGTGAAGTATCACCCCAAGGACGGCGGGGCCCCGATCACGATCAACATCATCGACACCCCCGGCCACGCCGACTTCGGTGGCGAGGTCGAGCGCGGTCTGTCGATGGTCGACGCGGTCGTCCTGCTCGTCGACGCCTCCGAGGGCCCGCTGCCGCAGACGCGCTTCGTGCTCCGCAAGGCGCTCCAGCAGCGGAAGCCGGTCATCCTGTGCATCAACAAGACGGACCGCCCGGACTCCCGCATCGACGAGGTCGTCAACGAGACCTACGACCTCTTCCTCGACCTGGACGCCGACGAGGACCAGATCGAGTTCCCGATCGTCTACGCCTGCGGCCGTGACGGCATCGCCTCGCTGACCAAGCCGGAGGACGGCACCGTCCCGGCCGACAGCGAGAACCTGGAGCCGTTCTTCTCCACCATCCTGGAGCACGTCCCGGCCCCGACGTACGACGAGGACGCGCCGCTCCAGGCCCACGTCACCAACCTGGACGCCGACAACTTCCTCGGCCGTATCGCGCTGCTCCGCGTCGAGCAGGGCGAGCTGCGCAAGGGCCAGACCGTGGCCTGGATCAAGCGCGACGGCTCGGTCTCCAACGTCCGCATCACCGAGCTGATGATGACCGAGGCCCTCACCCGCAAGCCCGCCGAGGTGGCCGGCCCGGGCGACATCTGCGCCGTCGCCGGTATCCCCGACATCATGATCGGTGAGACCCTGGCCGACCCGGAGAACCCGGTCGCGCTGCCCCTGATCACGGTCGACGAGCCGGCGATCTCCATGACCATCGGCACCAACACCTCGCCGCTGGTCGGCCGTGGCGGCACGGGCAAGGGCGCGGACGCGAAGTCCGCCGTCAAGGACCGCAAGGTCACCGCCCGCCAGGTCAAGGACCGCCTGGACCGCGAGCTGATCGGTAACGTCTCGCTGCGCGTCCTGGACACCGAGCGCCCCGACGCCTGGGAGGTGCAGGGCCGCGGTGAGCTGGCGCTGGCCATCCTGGTCGAGCAGATGCGCCGCGAGGGCTTCGAGATGACCATCGGCAAGCCGCAGGTCGTCACCAAGGAGGTCGACGGCAAGACCCACGAGCCGGTCGAGCGCCTCACGGTCGACGTGCCCGAGGAGCACATGGGCGCGGTCACGCAGCTCATGGGCACCCGCAAGGGCCGGATGGACAACATGTCCAACCACGGCTCCGGCTGGGTCCGCATGGAGTTCGTCGTCCCGTCCCGCGGCCTGATCGGCTTCCGTACGGAGTTCCTGACGAACACCCGCGGCACCGGTATCGCCCACTCCATCCACGAGGGCCACGAGCCGTGGTTCGGCGAGCTGAAGACCCGCAACAACGGTTCGCTGGTCGCCGACCGCGCCGGTGCCGTCACCGCCTTCGCGATGACGAACCTCCAGGAGCGCGGCGTGCTCTTCACCGACCCGGGCACCGAGGTGTACGAGGGCATGATCGTCGGCGAGAACTCGCGCGCCGACGACATGGACGTCAACATCACCAAGGAGAAGAAGCTCACCAACATGCGCTCCTCCTCCGCCGACTCCTTCGAGGCGATCGTGCCGCCGCGCAAGCTGTCGCTCGAGCAGTCCCTGGAGTTCTGCCGCGACGACGAGTGCGTCGAGGTGACCCCGGAGGCGGTCCGCATCCGCAAGGTCGTCCTGGACCAGAAGGAGCGCGGCCGCACGGCCTCGCGCGCCAAGCACGGCTGAGGCGTAGCAGCCTGACGACGGGCCCGGTGCCGCCGCGTTTCGCGGGGGTGCCGGGCCCGTTTTCTTTCCCGTAGCCGGGGGCAATTTCAGCCCGTCTGGGGGCACCTCCCAGCGGTAGCTGGGGGAGTTTGAGGACCGGGGGTCCGGGGGCGGAGCCCCCCACGCGGCGGAGCCGCACATCGATACAGCCGGGAAGGGGCGGGTAGGGGAAAAGAACCCCCACCTCAGCCCCTGGCCCCCGGCCGGGACCGCAACGCCCACCGCCCCGCCGGCCCCACCGGCACGCTGCCGAGCAGGAAGACCGCCCCCAGGGCGAACCAGCCCGCGACGCCCCACTCCACCACCAGCAGCGTCATCAGCACCGGCGCCACCATCACCGCCGTCGTCGGCCCCGTGCTGAACATCCCCTGGTACTCACCCTGCGCATCCTCCGGCGCCAGCCCCACCGACAGCCCCCAGGTGCAGGCGGTGAAGAGGATCTCCCCGGCCACATGGGCGACGGCACCCGCCGTCATCAACACCACGGCCCATCCCCCCGACCGGTGGTAGGTGGCCGCGAAGAGCAGGCAGGAGACGGCCAGTACGGCGCCGCACCACAGGGCCAGCCGGGCCGCGCCGGGCACGGTCCTGCCGTGGCGGCTGACCCGGTTCTGGAAGAGGACGATGCCGACGGCGTTGATCACCGTGGCCAGGCCGACGGTCCAGGTGGGGGCGCCCGTGTGGTGGGTCACCCACAGCGGCAGGCCGCTGCCCAGCATGCCCCAGTTGAGCGCGAGCACCCCGCTGAGCACGGTGATCAGCAGGAACGGCCGGTCCCGCAGCGCCGACGCGCCCCGCTCGACCCGGCGCTCGGCGAGCGACCGCACATGGGGGACGCCGCGCACGACGGCCGCGAAGGCGATGTTGGCCAGCCCGTACAGACCCACCAGGGCGAGGTAGCCGGGGCGGCTGTCCAGGTAGAGGAAGCCGGCCCCGAGCACGGCCCCCACCGCCGCCCCGACGTGCGACGTGACCACCACCGCGGAGACGCCCGCCAGCCGCTCCTCCTTCGGCAGCAGCCCCGAGACGAGGGCGACCCGGAGGCCCGAGGTGATCCGCTCCCCGGCCATGGTGACGACGGTGACGAGCAGGAACGGCCAGAAGGAGTGGACGAGCGCGAAGGCCAGCCCGGCCAGGCCCTGGACGAGCGCGACGCGCACGAGCACCTCGCGCACCCCGACCCGGTCCGCCAGGACGCCCACGGGATGGCCGGCCAGCACCCCGGCCAGGCCCGCCACCGTGACGCCGAGGGCGAACCGGCCCGGCGACAGCCCGATGGAGTGCGTGACGAAGATGGCCCAGCAGCTGAACCAGGCGCCCTGGCCGACGTAGGAGATCAAGGTGGCGGCGTGGACCCGCGCGACCGGTCCACCGGGCAGCAGCGGCAGCCGGGCCCGCATCAGCACGGAGCGACAACGGGCCGGGTTATTCCGGATAAGCAGGGTGAGTCGGATATAGCAGACATGGCGTGAACTCCTCAGCCATTGGCCCTGGCGGCCGCCGTATGACAGCCTGCTCGGGGCGCGGACGCCGGCCGACGCATATCAGACAGGTCGTCAGGAGTGCCGAAACGACGCCCTGGTGGCCGGGAACCGTACGGTCGACGTCCGGATAGCGGACCTGGGATGTCGGAACTCGTGTTAACAGTCCGTTTCGTAGGTGTCTGTCTGTGTTGCCTTTGTCCGGATTTCGGACCTGCCAATGTGGCCGATGTGACCAAAGCGAGACCCTGTAAGAGTGGTTTAAAAGGCGGCCGTACTTAATAGTTGGGTTCACTGAGCTCGGGTCAATGGGTCACGCGCTGTGGGGAGCGCCGACTCACGAGCACACTCGGGGTGCCGGTTCCGTCTCCGCTGTCAGGGGTGTCAGCGTGGGGCCGGCGCCTCTCTTGCAGTGATACGTGGACTCCTGAGGAGGCAAGCTCATGCGCGGTGCCAAGAGTGCTGTCTGGGTCGTGGGTGCGATAGCCATCGCAATGACCGCGACCGCCTGTGGCGGCGGTGGAAGTGACAGTGATGACAATGCGGCTGTCGATCCGAACGGCACCTACACGTATTACGACGTCGAGCCGCAGAACCCGCTGATCCCGACGAACACCAATGAGGTCGGCGGCCACTACATCCTGGCCAACCTCTTCCGCGGACTCGTCGACTTCGACGAGAAGGGCAAGCTGCGCAACGTCACCGCGGAGAGCGTCGAGAGCCCCGACAACAAGGTTTTCACGGTCAAGCTGAAGCCGGGCTGGACCTTCCACAACGGCGAGGCGGTCACCGCCTCCTCCTATGTGGACGCCTGGAACTGGGCCGCCAACGTCAAGAACGCCCAGCTGAACTCCTCCTGGTTCGCTGACATCAAGGGCTACGACGCCGTCCACCCGGAGAAGGGCGACCCGAGCGCCGACAAGCTCGAGGGCCTGAAGGTCGTCAGCGACAACGAGTTCACCATCGAGCTGTCGCACCCGGTCTCGACCTTCAAGGACCGTCTCTTCTACGACGCCTTCTTCCCGCTGCCCAAGGACTTCTACAAGGACCCCAAGTCGTTCGGCGAGCACCCGATCGGCAACGGCCCGTACCAGATGGACGGGAGCTGGGAGCACAAGGTCGAGTTCAAGACCAAGAAGTTCGACGGCTACAAGGGTGACGACAAGCCGAAGAACGGCGGCGTGGTCTTCAAGTTCTACAACAAGGACGACAGCGCCTACAACGACCTTGTCTCCGACAAGCTCGACGTGATGTTCCAGGTTCCCAACTCCATGGTGAGCCAGTACAAGAACGACCTGGGCAACCGCGCCGTCGACCAGATGTTCGGTGGCAACACCAACGTCGCCTTCCCGATGTACGACGCCGAGTGGGCCAAGCCGGAGAAGGCCAAGGTCCGCCAGGGCATCTCCATGGCCATCGACCGCGAGACCATCGCCAAGACGGCGCTCAAGGGCTCGAAGGACGCGGCCGACGGCTGGACCCCGAAGGTCGTCGAGGGCTACGAGCCCAACTCCTGCGGCGAGTTCTGCAAGTTCGACCCGGCCAAGGCCAAGCAGCTCATCCAGGAGGGCGGCGGCGTTCCCGGCAACAAGCTGAGCATCGCCTACAACGCCGACGGCGCCAACAAGGAGTGGGCCGACGCGGTCTGCAACGACATCCGTCAGAACACGGGCGTCGAGTGCATCGCCGAGCCGCGCGCGACCTTCCAGCAGCTCCGTTCCGAGATCACCGACAAGAAGATGAGCAGCATCTTCCGGATGGCCTGGGTCCAGGACTACCCGAACATCGCCAACTTCATCTCGGAGCAGTACCGCACCGGTGCGGGCGCCAATGACATGGGCTTCAGCGACAAGGGTCTCGACGACCTGATGAAGCAGGCCGACGAGGCCAAGACCATCGAAGAGTCCAACAAGCTCTACCACCAGGTGGAGACCAAGCTGTCCGAGCAGATGCCCTCCATCCCGCTCTTCTTCGACCACACCAACGCCGGCTACTCGAAGAAGGTCAAGAACGTCAAGTTCGACACCTTCCGCCAGGCGATCTGGACCGAGGTCGAGGTCAAGAAGTAACCCGGGAAGCTGCAGTGACGAAGGCCCAGTGACCGCCGCCCGTGAGGGAGGCGGGCGCTGGGCCCCGTCGGCGACAGGAGGAACACCATGGGGCGCTTTGTCGCGAGGCGACTGCTCCAGATGATCCCGGTCTTCATCGGGACCACATTGCTCATTTTCCTGATGGTGTATTCGCTCCCCGGCGATCCCATCAAGGCACTCTTCGGCTCCAAGGCAGCCGACCCCGCGACAGTCGAGAGACTGCGCCACCAGTACGGCCTCGACAAGCCGTTGCTCGAGCAGTACTGGGACTACATCACCGGTCTGTTCCAGGGCGACTTCGGGCAGAGCTTCACCGGCCGGCCCGTCGCCGACCTGATGAAGGACGCCTTCCCGGTCACCATCCGGCTCGCGCTCTTCTCGTTCGCCATCGAGGTCGTGCTGGGCGTCAGCCTCGGCATGCTGACCGGTCTGAAGCGCGGCAAGCTGGTCGACCAGCTCGTGCTGGTGCTCACCCTGATCGTCGTGTCGATCCCGGTCTTCGTGATCGGCTTCCTCACCCAGTTCACGCTGGGCATGAAGTGGAAGATCATCACGCCGACCGTCCAGGACTCCATGGACCTCGGGCAGCTGTTCGTCCCGGCCATGGTGCTCGCCGCGCTCTCGCTCGCGTACGTCACGCGCCTGACGCGCACCACCGTGGTGGAGAACCTCCGCGCCGACTTCATGCGCACGGCCGTGGCCAAGGGCCTGCCGCGGCGCCGGATCCTGGGCGTGCACCTCATGCGCAACTCCCTGATCCCCGTCGTCACCTTCCTCGGCACCGACCTCGGCATGCTGATGGGCGGCGCGATCGTCACCGAGGGCATCTTCAACGTCCAGGGCGTGGGCAACACGCTCTTCCGGGCCATCCAGACCAGTGAGGGCCCGACCGTTGTCGGCATCGTGACCGTGCTCGTTCTCGTCTACCTCGTGAGCAGCCTGGTCGTCGACCTGCTGTACGCCGTTCTGGACCCGAGGATCCGCTATGCCTGAGAAGACTTTGACTCCCGAGGCCGGTCCGGGACCGGAGGCGGTCGTCGCGACCGCGCCGAAGAACGACCAGAACAAGCCCCGCTCCCTCGGCCAGGACGCCTGGCGCGAGCTGCGCCGCAGCCCGCTGTTCTGGATCTCCGGCGTGCTGCTGGTGCTGTTCGTCCTGATGGCGGCATTCCCCTCGGTGTTCACGGACGCGGACCCGCGCCAGGCCAACCTGCGGGACCACTACCTGGGCGCCCCGAACTGGAGCCACTTCTTCCAAGAGGACTGGTTCGGTTACAACATCCAGGGCCAGAGCGTGTACGCCCGTACGATCTACGGGGCTCGTGCCTCGATCATCGTCGGCATCTGCGTCACCCTGGCCGTCACCGTGGTCGGCGGGCTCGTCGGCATGCTGGCCGGCTACTTCGGTGGCTGGATCGATGCCCTGCTCTCCCGTCTCACCGACATCTTCTTCGGCATCCCGCTGCTGCTCGGCGGCCTCGTCGTGCTGCAGGCGTTCACCCACCGCACCGTGTGGACGGTGGTGCTCGGCCTGACCGTCTTCGGCTGGATGCAGATCGCGCGCGTCATGCGCGGTGCGGTCATCACGCAGAAGCAGGCGGACTTCGTGACCGCCGCCAAGGCCCTCGGCGCGGGCACCAACCGGATCCTCTTCCGGCACATCCTGCCCAACGCCATCGGCCCGGTGATCGTCGTCGCCACCATCGCGCTCGGCGGCTACATCTCCACCGAGGCGACGCTGTCGTACCTCGGCATCGGCCTCCAGGACCCGGTCATCTCCTGGGGTGTCGACATTTCCGAGGCTCAGAAGAACCTGCGTGACGCCCCGCACAACCTCCTGGTTCCGGCCACCTTCCTGAGCCTGACCGTGCTGGCGTTCATCCTGCTCGGCGACGCGGTGCGCGACGCCCTCGACCCCAAGCTGCGCTGAGGGAGGCGTACGTGACCACCACCACCGAGAAGACGGCGAACGTGCCCGAGCCGCGCTCCGGGGACACGGACGGCACCCCGCTGCTCGAAGTCCGCGACCTGCACGTGGAGTTCCACACCCGCGACGGTGTCGCCAAGGCCGTCAACGGCGTCAACTACTCCGTCAACGCGGGTGAGACGCTGGCCGTCCTGGGCGAGTCCGGTTCCGGCAAGTCCGTGACCGCGCAGGCCATCATGGGCATCCTCGACATGCCGCCCGGCAAGATCCCGCAGGGCGAGATCTTCTTCCGCGGCCAGGACATGCTGAAGATGTCCGCCGAGGAGCGCCGGAAGATCCGTGGCAGCAAGATCGCCATGATCTTCCAGGACGCGCTGTCCTCGCTGAACCCCGTGCTCAGCGTGGGCTACCAGCTCGGCGAGATGTTCCGCGTCCACCAGGGCCTCTCCAAGAAGGAGGCCAAGCTCAAGGCCATCGAGCTGATGGACCGGGTGCGCATCCCGGCCGCGAAGGAGCGCGTGGGGGACTACCCGCACCAGTTCTCGGGCGGTATGCGGCAGCGCATCATGATCGCGATGGCGCTGGCCCTCGAACCCGACCTGATCATCGCGGACGAGCCGACGACCGCTCTGGACGTGACCGTCCAGGCCCAGGTGATGGACCTCCTCGCCGAGCTGCAGCGCGAGTTCAACATGGGTCTGATCCTGATCACCCACGACCTGGGTGTCGTCGCCGACGTCGCCGACAAGATCGCGGTGATGTACGCGGGACGGATCGTCGAGACCGCCCCCGTCCACGAGCTGTACAAGCGCCCGGCCCACCCGTACACCCGGGGTCTGCTGGACTCCATCCCGCGCCTGGACCAGAAGGGCCAGGAGCTGTACGCGATCAAGGGTCTGCCGCCCAACCTGCTGCGTATCCCGGCCGGTTGCGCATTCAACCCGCGCTGCCCCAAGGCGCAGGACATCTGCCGCACCGAGACCCCGGCGCTGCTGGACGTCACGGAGCGGGACGGCGCCGCGCTGCCGGGCCGCCGCAGCGCGTGCCACTTCTGGAAGGAGACGATCCATGGCTGAGAACAGCAAGAAGGACGAGGCCGTGGACGCGACTCCGAACGTCTCCGAGGTCGAGGTCAGCGACGCGAGCACGACCGCCGAGGTGGAGGCCGTCCTCGACGCCCCCGTCGAGCGCGGTGAGCCGATCCTGCAGGTGCGGAACCTGGTCAAGCACTTCCCGCTGACCCAGGGCATCCTCTTCAAGAAGCAGGTCGGCGCGGTCAAGGCCGTCGACGGCGTCTCCTTCGACCTCTACCAGGGCGAGACGCTGGGCATCGTCGGCGAGTCCGGCTGCGGCAAGTCCACGGTCGCCAAGCTGCTGATGACCCTGGAGACGGCCACCTCGGGCGAGGTCTTCTACAAGGGCCAGGACATCACCAGGCTGTCCGGCCGCGCGCTGAAGGCCGTGCGCCGCAACATCCAGATGGTCTTCCAGGACCCGTACACCTCGCTGAATCCGCGCATGACGGTCGGCGACATCATCGGCGAGCCCTTCGAGATCCACCCCGAGGTGGCTCCCAAGGGCGACCGCCGCAAGCGGGTCCAGGAACTGCTGGACGTCGTGGGCCTCAACCCCGAGTACATCAACCGCTACCCGCACCAGTTCTCCGGCGGTCAGCGCCAGCGCATCGGCATCGCTCGCGGCCTGGCGCTCAACCCCGAGATCATCATCTGCGACGAGCCGGTCTCGGCGCTGGACGTCTCGGTGCAGGCGCAGGTCGTCAACCTGATGGAGAAGCTCCAGGACGAGTTCAACCTCTCCTACATCTTCATCGCGCACGACCTGTCCATCGTCCGGCACATCTCCGACCGCGTCGGCGTGATGTACCTGGGCAAGATGGCCGAGATCGGTACGGACTCGGAGATCTACGACCACCCGACCCACCCCTACACGCAGGCGCTGCTGTCGGCCGTGCCCGTGCCGGACCCGGACGCCCGCGAGGGCCGGGAGCGCATCATCCTCACCGGCGACGTCCCGTCCCCGGCCAACCCGCCGTCCGGCTGCCGCTTCCGCACCCGCTGCTGGAAGGCGCAGGACAAGTGCGCCGAGGAGATCCCGCTGCTGGCGGTGCCGGAGGTCTTCGCGGGCAAGAACACGCCGGCGGCACACGAGTCGGCGTGCCACTTCGCGGAGGAGAAGGACGTGGTGCACGCGGCGTAGCTTTTGCGTCGCCGCGTTGCAGGGGGCTCTCCCGTTCGGGGGAGCCCCCTGTGCGTTCTCGCGTGGTCAGTGTGCAGCTCGGAGGCCGCCGGTCTTGATTCCGGCCACGAAGGCCGCCCAGGCCGGCGAGCCCAAGACGATGGCGGGGCCGTGGTGGCGTTTGCTGTCACGGACGGGAACGCTTCCGGGGAAGCCATCGGCAACCTCAACGCAGGCGTTTTCCAATCCGCTATAGCTCGACTTTCTCCACTGCACTGTGCTCAGGCCGGTTATGTCGGGCACTGGTATTCCTCCAGGTATTCACGAACGAGTTCCAGCGATTCGCGTTCCGGCAGCGCCAAGCCGCGTACGGAGTCGAAACGTTGGGAAAGCTCCACCACTCGCTTGGGGGACTCCACCAACTCCCCTGATCCGAACGATCGACGTAGGCCAGGGTAGAGCCGTTGGGCGCGGTGAGGAGTGTCAGGCTCCCGCCGAGCATCCAGTATTCGCCCCGTGCGAAGGGCAGAACCTGAATCGTGGCATCCGGGTTCTCGGCAACCTTCATGATGTGGGTGAGCTGGTCGGCCATGGTCTCGCGTCCGCCGACCGGCCGTTTGAGTGCCGCCTCGTCCATGACTGCCCAGTAGGGTGGCGGTTCCTCACGGGTGAACACGCGCTGGCGCCCCATCCGGAGGCCCACGGTTTCGTCAAAGTATTCTCTCGGCGCTTTGGGGCGGGCTGTGCGGAGCAGCGCCCGTGCGTAGTTCTCCGTCTGCAGCAGCGACGGGACGGTGCTGCTGGTGAAGACTTGGATGCGTTCGGCCTGACCCTCCCTCGCGGCGGCCTTTCGCCCGTAGTCCTGAACCGACCCTTCGCGAGCCATCTCCAGCAGCTTGATCAGCGTTCCGCCCATGTCGAAGCGCTGGTCCAGGGTGGCTGTCAGGGCATCGGACGGAAGTTGCGCGCCGCTTTCCACCCTGTGGATGTAGGTGTGGCCATAGCGCGTTTCCTCCGCGAGGTCGCGCAATGACAGCCCCTCGCGCTTCCTGAGGTGCTCGATCATCGCTCCGAGTACCTGGCGTGCTGTCAGGTGTTCGTCCTGTTCGCGCTCGGTCATCGAACAACCGCCCGTCGCCATCTGCGAGTTGTGTACAGGTCCCCTCTGGCGAGGATATGCCCCTGTGCTCAATCTTGGTAACCGCCTGATCACGGAGCGCAAGGGGTGCTGATGCCCCCTGCCCATCGCCAGGCATGCAAGACCCCCGCGACCGAGCGACCGGTCCGGGGGCGTGGCCAACGCTGACAAGGAGCGCAGACAGTGCACGACTCTATCCATCGGTGCCTCGCGTGGGCGAGAGCAGTCTTCCGGCCGAATGCTTCCGGTCGCGACGCCCGCACTTGTCCCGGTCCCGGTTCCGGTTCGGCGCAGGTGTCCGTACGGCCTCCGCGCCCCACCGACTGGCCGATCGACAGCGGCAACGACACGACTCACATGCTGTGGGTGACGGCGCACGGCATCAACATCGTTCCCCGCCAGGCGGCAGCGGCGGAGGTGGACCGGTGAACGCGGAGCCGTCCGGCGTAGGAGCGTTGGTCGTGGACGTCCGACGGGATCGCGTCGGCACAGTAGTGGGCTCAGTCGGCGAGCGGCTGTCGCTGCGGGCGTACGACGGGCGGGAGTGGGAGGCGTTCACCTGTGATGTCCGCCCGGCCACAACGGGCGACGAACTCCGGGTGAAAACGGCCGACTTCAACCGTCGGAACAAGCGAGAGCGGGGCATGGCGTGAGCGGGACGGTCATCGGACACGGGACGGCATCCGAGCCGCGGCGTCCCCGGTGCGAGGAGTGTCAGGCCATCAAGCGCAAGAGGGCCCAGGCCCTGGAAGCCGGCGACCGCCAGGCGGCCGTGCGGCTGACGACAGCCATGGGGGTGCATTTGCGGGAGGCGCACTGAGGGCAGTCCCGGGGGCGTCGAACCGCCCCCGAGCCCGTACGTATAGGTACCTCAAGTGGCGCTGCGTCACCGACCGACCGGCTTGGGGTCGCCGCGTCCGCCGCAAAAACACGAATTTCGCTGACCTGCTGCGATGACGTGATTGTCAGTGCTGAGTGGTAGAGAAGCGACCGTGAGTCTCTCCGCCACGCCCGGTGAGTCAGGCCGCACCGGGCTGTACCGCTTGTACGACGCCCAGGACATGCTGCTGTACATCGGCATAGCCAACGACCCGCGCCGTCGATGGGCGCAGCACGCCCGCGACAAGCGCGACACCTGGTGGCCGCAGGTCGCAACGAAGGAAGTCGAATGGTTTGCCACGCGCGAGACCGCGGCCGACGCCGAACAGACGGCGATCGTGGCTGAACGCCCTTTGCACAACGCGGTCGGCAGCCTACGGAACGAGCACGGCGCCCGGGTCCGGGACGGCATGGCGCGCAAACAACTGCTGACACAGCTCTCAGCGCAGATCCCCCTCACCTACTTGGTAACGGCCCAGCGTTGCCTGGACCGCTGGGTGCTGCGCGCCCGGGATCTGCCCGAGGTTCATGCCCAGGCCAAAAGGCTCTCGACCGCCGAGCGGAAGATCCGGCACCTGATCACGCGGACGGTCGGCTGTGAGCCGGACACCTTCACCTGGGGTTCTCGTAACGGAACAGGTACTGGCCGGGGTTGATGGTGATGGTCCGGCCAGTGACGGTGATGCCGTCGATGCGGTTCCACGTCTCGGTGAACGCCTCGGGCAGGTCCACGGAGAACGTCCGGTGTTCGGTTGCGGTCGTCATGGCGCGCCTCCCAGATTCCGGTGTGAAGGCACCCCGCCTCGCGCCGGGGTGCCGCTGGTGGCCGGTCCGCCTCACGGGGAGTGCAGGCTGTCCGGGCGGACCGGCTGCCCCTAGGACAGCGCCACCGCACCGGGTGCTGGAAGCCATTCGAGGATGCCGGGGGTTGCCGTCGGGTTGCCGACCGTTGCCTTCTGCCGGGTTGCCCTGTTCCCGGCGACGCGAGCGTGGCAGCACACTAGGGCCGTCCCCTGGCCGGGAGGTGGTTGCGCCCATGAGTGCCGTGCTCGAACGCCATCCGCTCCATACACTTCTTGCCCGCGAGCGCACCACCGCCGCCGCGTACCTCAAGCGGGTAGCCGACCGGCACCAGGCCCTCGGCTACGGGCAGATGGCCTACCGCAAGGAGAAGTTCTCCCGCTGGATCGGCGGCACCGAGCCGGAGCTGACGGCTCAGCTCGCCATGGCCGACCTGCACGGCATCGGCCCGGAGGAGGTCCACCGCCGTGGCTGGCCCGACTGGCTTCTGCTGGCTCTGCATGACGACCGATCCGTATGGGAGTTGCCGTGGACGGTGGCGGGTACGGTGAAAGCACTGGAGCAAGCGGAAGGGCATCCGGTGGACCGACGCGGCTTCGTCATCGCCTCACTGGGCACGCTCGCCTCAACCGGCGCCCACTGGGCCGCCACCACCCCCATCGCCGTCGCCGCCACCCGCGGCCGACACGTCGGCTCGGGCGCCGCCGACCTCTTCGAGACCCGCTTGGACACCCTGCGTCACCTGGATGACGCCGTCGGCTCCACTCACGCCTACGCCGCCGCCATCGCCGAGTTACAGCTGATCACCGGCGTGCTCACCACCAGCACCTATACCGATGCCACCGGGCGCCGCCTGTACACAGCCGCTGCCGAAGCGTGCCGGCTCGCCGGATGGTGCGCGTACGACAGCGGGCGCCTGGCGGACGCCGAGAAACGCTTCACCACCGCCCTGCGGGCCGCCGCAACCGGCGACAACCCCACCCTGGGCGCGAGCACGTTGGCTTTCTGGGCCAACCTCCGCTATAGCGCGAACGACCCCTACGGCGCCCTCGGCCTCGTCGAACGCGCCCTGGACCACCGGCACAAAATCATCTCCGGGCGAGTGCTGGCCATGCTCCACGCCCGCGCGGCCCGGGCCCACTCCAAGGCCGGCGAACCCACCGCCGCCTACCGTGCCGTCGACGCCGCGTTCGCCGCCTACGACCGGTCCGGCCTCGCCGCGCACGACCTGCCCTCGATGTACTGGCTGACGCATGGCGAGATCCACGAGGTCGCCGCGTCCTGCGCACTCTCCCTCGGCGAGCCGGCCCGGGCGCTGGAGCACTTCGACGCCGCCCTGCGGCACGAGGACCCCTACGACACCCACACCGAGGCCCGCGGCGCGGGTATCTACCTCGCCCGCCAGGCCGAGGCCCACCTCGCGCTCGGCGACGTGGACGCCGCCGTCGCCGTCGCCGAGCGGGCCATCGAGCAGCTGGGCGGGGCCGACTCCGCCCGCGGCACCAGCACCCTGGCCGACCTGCGCGGTCAGCTCGCCGCCCACGGCACGACCCGCCCCGTCGCGGACTTCCTCGACCTCACCGTATAGCCGTCATTCAGGAGGCCAGACGCAGCTGCTCGACGGCCTGGTGTTCCAGCGGTTCTGAGCCCCGGCACGTACCCGACGTGCCTGACGAACATCGGATATCTGTAAGGCATGTACGGCAAGAGGCATGTTGCTAGCGAGGGGCCCATGCCCAGCGCCGCGGCCTCGACACAGCCGACGTTCGGCCCGGCAGCACGCAGCGGCACACGGAAGCGCGACGCGGCCCCGTGGACCGGCGGCGCGGCCCTGAAGAACCCCACGGGCGGGATCTGCTCCAGCGGTTTCGCGGTCAAGGACCGCTCCGGGAACTTCATGCTCTCCGCCGCGAAGCACTGCGACGGCAACGAAGGGTACTGGCAGACCTGGGGCAGGCGGGGGCCTCGATCGAGTGAAGGGCTCGCTGACGCTGTCTGCGAGGGGCGCCGACGTTCGGATGATCCCGAGTATGAGCCTCGAACGCGTCACCATCACGATCCCGAGTGAGACCCTGACCGCGGCCAAGGAGGCAGCCGACCGTGAGGGGCTCAGCGTCTCGGCCTGGCTGTCGTGCGCGGCCGAGCGTGCAGCCAAGGCCGAGGCGCCTGGCAGCCGCGGAACAGGTGCTGAGGGAGATCGGGCCCCCGGCCCGCGACGAGCAAGCATGGGTGGACGACTTCATGGACGCGGTCACCCGACCCAGCGCTGCCGCTCAGACGCCGCGCCGCTGATACGCGCTGCCGAGCCCGTAGGCGAGGATGCCGCCCAGGACCCATCCCACCGTCGTGAGAGCGGCGACGATCCAGCTGGTGATGCCATGGGGGATCCAGAGGGTGCGCTGCCCCAGGTTCACCACAGGGAGGAGCAGGTCGAGGGCGTAGAGGAGGGGCTGGAAGTGCCGCTCCGTGTCCTGGGGGTCGGCCGACTCCAGGGCGGTCGTCGGCTGGAGGTCGTTACTGTTCCAGCAGAAGTAGGCCCAGCCGAAGACCGCGAAGAGAGACAGGGCCCACAGCACCCGCGCCGGGTAGTAGCCGTAGCCGACGGTCGGGCGCAGCAGCCAGGACCAGATTCTCTCCATCCAGCGGTCGCGCGGACGCTCGCGCTGTCCCGCGTACAGCGCTTTACGGGCGAAGTCATCGCGGCCCGATACCCGGTAGACGGAGGCCAACTGCTGGTAGTTCTGGGCGGAGTAGGACTCGCTGTCATTGAGCCAGCGGATCCGCTCACGGACAGCCAGGATGTTGAGGTTCCACAGCGTTTCGTAGGTGAAGCCGTCCAGCCGAGCCTGTTTCCGAGGCCAGAAGGTCGGCGTGTCCTTGAGAGACCGGGCCTTGACCTGGCGCAAGTCGACGGTACCGTTCACCGGATCGCCGGAGATCAGCTCAAGAGTGCCTTTGATGGTTGTCCCCTCGAGGGTCAGTGCGAGTTCGTTCCGGCCTCCGCTCAGATTCGGTTGGTGGATCTTCAGATCCGATGCGACGCGCGCACTGCGCATGCAGAGTGAGCCCTCGATCGTCACGTTGTCGAACTCCACGTCCTGGCCGGCCGTGAACCGGTCCAGGACCAGTGCCTCCTTTCCGGAGCTGTGGATGCCGCCGCCCACGACGACACGGCCGGACACGGTGGCACCGGACAGATCGACCCTGCCATGGGCGAGAAAGGTGTCCCGGAACAGCAAGCTGGTGCGTACCTGAAGCTGGCGCGCGGAGATCGCGTCGCTGTCGCGGTTGTCGAAGGACCCGTTGCTCCAGACGGCCCGCCCGCCGACCTCTGCACCGACGAGAACCACCTTTCCGGTGATGGCGAAGCCGTCGCTGAGCAACATGTCCCGGGTGACCTTGACGCCGCGAAGACTGAAGGTCTCCTCCTCGGGCATGGGGTTGTGGATCGATCCGCCCCGGCAGTCGAGAGTGCCGCTGATCACCGCATCGGTCAGGATTACTCTGCCTCGTGCACGGAAGCCGCTTCTGTCCGCGTCTTGATCACTTGTCTCCTTGCTGAAGACGACGTCGCGGCCGACTGTCAGTCCGGTCGCGTCGATTGCCGTATCACCGGGATTCGTGAAGCTTCCACCGCTGGCCATCAGGCTTCCCGAGATGTGGGCACCCGCCAGCATCGTCCGCCCTTCGACGGTGCAACCGTCCTGGCACCGCATGTGCTGCTTGATCCTGGCCCGGGCCAGATCCAGGGCGGGATCCTTTCCGGGGCGGTGGAATTCCGCGTTGTCCAGGCGGAGAGACCCTCCGATGGCCGCCCCGGTGAAGTCCACCGTGCCTTTTGCGTGCGCCCCTTCGAAGACAACATCCTCTTTGGTTGCGACATAGTGGGCTTTCAGGGAGCAGCCGCCGCTGTGGTCGAGCCGGGCATCGCTGAGGTCGAGCTGACCGCTGATCTGCGCGCCCACCAGGCTGATCGGTCCCGAGACGGTGATCCTGTCGAAAACCGCGTCCGAGCCGACGGAGATGTCGTTCAGTTCGAGGGTGTACTCCGACTGACTGCTGCCGTGGAACGTACTGTCCTGAAGGCTCAGCAGCCCGTCGATCCGGGCACGCGGCAGTTTGATGTAGTCGCAGGTGGTGCCTACCAGGGTGAGGCTGTTGTAGGCGTGCAGCTGTGCTGCTTCGACCCCGTCGAGGTGGCAGTGGTTCAGGTAGACGGCGGGCGCGGTGGTCTGCCGCAGGTTGATGACCTCCGAGAAGTGGCAGCCGGTGAGTTCGAGAGTGCCGTGCAGGGTGGCGGCCTCGAAATCCAGGATCCCGTCGATCCTGGCGCCCCTGAGGCGCAGCCGGACGATGCCGGGGGAGATATCCGGGTCGGTGAGCAGGACGCGCAGGACTCCCGCCCGAATGGTGCGGTCGGGGCCCCAGCCTTCCCCGGCACTCGGATCGCCGCTGCCGAGATCGGTCTCCCGGCCGGCCCGGGCGTCCGCGAAGAGCTGCCGCTCACGGTCGGACCAGCGTACGGGGAAGGGCTGCACCGTCATCGGGACCCCTGGATCGCTCGGTTCGGTATCTCCTGGATCAAGTTAGCGACGGCTGGACACACCCTTGGAATGGAAATCCGGGATTGATCTGGTTGCGCTAATTCCCCCGCCCCTATGGGGGCTCGGCCGCTGCCGCGCGACCGGGGTAGATTCATCTGTAAACGATCAACGGGGGAGAACAACCATGCCGTCCGCCGCCACCCGGCCGCGCATCCTGTACGTCACCGACCTGGCCTACGAGGCCAAGGGCCGCCGCTACTGCGACGAGGACATATACCTGACGTCCCGGCTCCGCGATGCATTCGACCTCGCGCTGTGCCACCCGCTGGACGCGGCCGCGCTGCTGGAGACGGGCGCCTTCGACGCCGTCGTCGTCCGCAACAGCGGGCCCGTGCTGCACTACCAGGCCGCGTACGAGGACTTCCGCGCCCGCGCCGAGCAGGCCGGCGTCCCGGTCTACAACCAGCTGACCGGCAAGGCCGACATGGCGGGCAAGCAGTACCTGCTGGAGCTGAGCGCCCAGGGCTACCCGGTCATCCCGACCGTCGACCGCGCCGCGGACCTCGGCCGGCTGCCGCGCGTGGCCGAGTACGTGGCCAAGCCGAAGGCGGGCGCGGATTCCATTGGGCTGCGCTTCGTGGGGGCCGAGGGCCTGGAGGGGCTGCCCTTCGAGGACGGCATCCTCGTCCAGCCCCGCATCCACTTCCGCTACGAGGTGTCCTTCTACTTCGTCGACCACGCCTTCCAGTACGCGCTGTACGCGCCGGACCCGGACCGTCGCTGGGTCCTGGAGCAGTACGAGCCGACCGCCGCCGACCTGGCCTTCGCGCAGCGCTTCGTCGGCTGGAACGACATCGAGCACGGCATCCAGCGCGTGGACGCCTGCCGGACGCCCGAGGGCGAGCTGCTGCTCGTAGAGCTGGAGGACCTCAATCCCTATCTGTCCCTGGACCTGCTGGACGACGGGGCCCGCGACGCCTTCGTGGCGAGCATGAAGGCGTCGCTGCGGGGGATGGTCGAGCGGGCCCGCCGGTAGCGGGCCCCCGGCCGGCGGTCGTTACGCCGCCGCCCCCGCCGTGCCACCGAAGAACTCCTTGGCCTCGCGCAGCGCGTCCGCGTCCGACGGTATGGTGCCGGGCTCGTTGCCGTGGCCGAGGAGGGCGCCGCCCCAGTGCATGCCCATGTAGCGGGCGGACGCCTGCAGCGTGCCCAGCAGGGGCTCGGCCACCCCGGGGTCGGTCGAGTGGGACACATTGACCGACCACATGGTCTTGCCGGTCATCCGCCGCCGGAACCGCGTCTCCGGCAGGTGCAGCCAGTTGACCCAGTAGTCCAGGTAGAGCTTGGTGCTGGCCGAGACGTTGTACCAGTAGACCGGCGAGACGAGGACCAGGTCGGTCGCTTCGAGCGTGGCGTCGAAGAGCACCCGCTCATTGCCGGTCGGCTCCGCGTACTCCCGCCCGTCCTCGTGCCGCAGGTCCTCGAACGGCGCCAGCGGCAGCTCGCTCAGCCGCAGCCACCGCTGCTCCGCCCCCGCGGGCAGCTGCGCTGCGGCCTCCCGCGCGAGCTGCTCGGTGTTCCCGTCGGTGCGTGAGCCGCCGAGCAGGAAGAGGAAGGAGCGCTGCGTCTGAGTGTCTGTCATGAGTGATCCCCCTGTGGTGACGGCTGGATTCGTACCAGCGATCGAATGCAACAGCGTTTGCGCCGGGCGCATTCCTCGGCGGTACGGCGCGTTCTCGTCTCACCCGGGGCGCAGCGGCCTCCGTAGCGTGTGCACCGGCCATCCGGCTCACTTGTGCATCGGGAGGATCCATGCGTACGTCGAAACGCCTGATGACTCTGCTGTCGGCCGCCGGACTGACGGTCGCCGGACTGTGCACCACCTCGGCCGCGGCTCCGGCGGCGAAACCGCCGGTCAAGGTCGGTTTCATGATCGCGTCGAACATGAACAACAGATGCATGGAGGTCAGACAGGGCAACACCGGCGTCGGCGCGCTCGTGGGCATGTGGGACTGTCAGGGCTCCTCGCAGGAGCGGTGGTACTGGGACGGCCTCACGATCCGCAGTGACCTCAACGGCAAATGCCTCGACGTCGTCGCCGGGAACGCCGAAAACGGTGCCGCCCTCAACATGTGGGACTGCTACGGCGGCGCCCCGCAGCAGTGGGTGTGGGACGGCAGCCGCCTGCGCAATCCCGTGTACAACCGGTGCCTGACCATCGCCAACGGCAACTGGTACGTCGGGGCCGCGGTCATCATGTGGGACTGCAATCAGGGGAGCAACCAGCAGTGGCACACCACGTGACGCGGGTGGGCTGACCGGGATCGTTCCGGCTGTCAGGCCTGCGAGCAGTGGGCCTGGCAGTGGGATCAGTAGGGGACTGGCAAGGCTTCTTGCTCGATGCCTGCTATGAACGTGGCCCAGGCGCGTTTATGGAAGAGCAAGTCGGGGTTGTGGGGGTATTTGCTGTCGCAGGCCGCCTGAGGCCGGGGCAGGCTCGTGGATCTGCCTCTCGCGATCAGTCGTGCCAGATGACGCGAACGATGACGATGAGCTGACCTCGGGCATCGGCCATGAAGAACAGAAATCCGCGGGACAAGTCGATCGAACGGAGGCCGCCGCCATGCGCGGGCCCACGGCCCACATGGCTGGTGTCCCGGCCCAGAACTGCGAGTGAGGTCGCGATCTGTTCCACCTCGGCGACGACCCCCGGAGGAAGCCCGCCGATCACATGCTCGGCGTCGGGGTCGTACTCCCAGGTCCAGTCAGGACTCACGCGACGACCTCGGCACGTGCCGCGTCGACCAGGGTGCCGATCTCGGAGATCGCGGCCCGAGCCGCCTCAGGGTCCAGACCTGCGTCGACGATGGCTTCCAGCTCATGGAACCTGACAGCTCGCTCCGGATGACGTTCTATGGCGATGACGATGCCCCAGTACTCGGTGAACGATCGCAGCGGCAAGGTGCTGTCCTGCGCCTGTGCCTCGGTAGCCGCGTGGACCAAGTGCTCGTTCAGCTCGTCGAGCCGGGACGGGACGAGTCGGGCGACGGCGGCCCGCAGTCCTTCCGGCGTCAGCGGTGGCATCGGGAACGCAGTGGCAGAAGACACAGGCTGAGCGCTCATGCCTTCATCCTGTCACCTTCGACCTCGCGGTGTGCCGCGCGGACGATTTCGCCGGACGCCCACACGCTCCGATCCCTTACCGCTACCCACCCCGCCTGTCACTCACACGTACGGGCGGTTTACGCGCGGGTTCGCACAGGTATCCCCACCCCACACCACCGCATGAGGTGTTATTTACCGCGTAAGTGATATTTGTGCGCCATTCGAGGAGGCACCCTCCATGCGTGGAGCCCAGCGCACCCCCGTGCGCACGCGCGCCAAGGCAGTGCTCGCCGTCTGCGCGGTGGGGGCCGTGACGCTGTCGGCCGGCGGCTGCTTCGGCGGGGGCGGGAGCGGGGTGACCGGCGCCGGGACGCTGCGGGCCTCCTGGGGGGATCCGCAGAATCCGCTGGAGCCCGCCAACACCAACGAGGTGCAGGGCGGCAAGGTCCTCGACATGGTGTTCCGGGGGCTCAAGCGGTACGACCCCAGGACCGGTGCCGCCCAGAACATGCTCGCCGAGAAGATCGAGAGCACCGACCAGCAGAACTTCACCATCACCGTCAAGGACGGCTGGACGTTCAGCAACGGCGAGAAGGTCACCGCCAAGTCCTTCGTCGACGCCTGGAACTACGCCGCCCTCGTCGACAACAAGCAGAAGAACGCCTCCTTCTTCCAGGACGTCGAGGGCTACGACAAGGTCCACCCCGCCTCCGGCTCCGCCACCGCGAAGACGCTCAGCGGGCTGGTCGTCCAGGACGGGCGGACCTTCACCGTCAAGCTGCACACGAAGTTCTCCACTTGGCCCGACACCCTCGGCTACGCGGCCTACGCCCCGCTGCCCGAGGCGTTCTTCAAGGACCACGCGGGCTGGCTCAAGAGACCCGTGGGCAACGGGCCTTACGTGATCAACTCGTACACCAAGGGCTCCTCGATGCTGCTCTCCCGCTGGGAGGGCTACCCCGGTGACGACAAAGCCCAGAACGCCGCGGTCGAACTGCGGGTCTACACCGACAACAACACCGCCTACACCGACCTGCTGGCCGGGAACCTCGACATCGTCGACGACATTCCCAGCGCGCAGCTGAGGAACGTCAAGAAGGACCTCGGCGACCGCTACATCAACCAGCCCGCGGGCATCATCCAGACCATCGCCTTCCCGATGTACGACCCCGCCTGGTCCAAGCCGGGCATGGAGAAGGTCCGCCGGGGCCTGTCCATGGCGATCAACCGCGACCAGATCACCGACCAGATCTACCGGAAGACCCGCACCCCGGCCTCCGACTGGACCTCGCCCGTCCTGGGCGAGCAGGGCGGCTACAAGGCGGGCCTGTGCGGCAGCGCCTGCACCTACAACCCCGCCGAGGCCAAGCGGCTGATCCAGGAGGGCGGCGGGCTGCCCGGCGGCAAGGTCACCATCACCTCCAACGTCGACAGCGGCTCCCACCGGCTGTGGATGGACGCCGTCTGCAACAGCATCAACAACGCCCTCGGCAATGACGGCGCCTGCACGGTCAACCCCGTCGGCACCTTCGCGGACTTCCGCAACCAGATCTCCGAACAGCGCATGACCAGCATGTTCCGCTCCGGCTGGCAGATGGACTACCCGCTCGTCCAGAACTTCCTCCAGCCCCTCTACTACACCGACGCCTCCTCCAACAACGGCAAGTTCAGCGACCCGCGGTTCGACAAGCTCGTCGACGAGGCCAATGCCGAGTCCGACACGGCCAAGGCGGTGGCCAGGTTCCAGGACGCGGAGAAGATCCTCGCGGCCCAGATGCCCGCCATTCCGCTCTGGTACCAGAACGGCAACGCGGGCTACTCCGAGAGCATCTCCGACGTGGAGCTGAACGCCTTCAGCGTGCCCGTCTACCAGCGGATCTCGATCAAGTAACCCGCGTTCAAGCAACCTGCGTTCAAGCAACCCGCGTTCCCCGGAGAAGGTCATGGGACGGTATGTGATCCGGCGGCTGCTCCAGATGATCCCCGTGTTCATCGGCAGCACGTTCCTGATCTTCTTCATGGTCTACGCCCTCGGCGACCCCGTCGCCGCACTCTTCGGCGACAAGGCCCCCGACCCCGCGACGGCCGCGCGCATCCGCCGGGACCTCTACCTCGACGAGCCGCTCTGGAAGCAATACGGCCACTACATGGGCCAGATCCTCACCGGCGACTTCGGCACCGCCTTCAACGGGCAGAAGGTCACCGAGCTGATGGCCGACGCCTTCCCCGTGACCGTACGCCTCACGCTCGTCGCGATCCTCTTCGAGATCGCCGTCGGCATCACGCTCGGCCTCCTCAGCGGGCTGCGGCGCGGGCGGTCGCTCGACACGACCGTGCTGCTGCTCACCCTGGTCGTGGTCTCCATCCCGACCTTCGTCAGCGGCTATGTGCTCCAGTACCTGTTCGGCGTGAAGTGGGCGGTGGTGTCCCCGTCCGTCTCGCCGTACGCGCCCTACGACGAACTGCTCCTGCCCGGCGTCGTCCTGGGCCTGGTCTCGCTCGCCTACGTCACCCGGCTGACGCGCACCTCCATCGCCGAGAACTCCCGTGCCGACTACCTGCGCACGGCCGTCGCCAAGGGCCTGCCCCGGCGCCGCGTCATCACCCGGCACCTGCTGCGCAACTCCCTCATCCCCGTCGTCACCTTCATCGGTACCGACGTCGGCGCGCTCATGGGCGGGGCCATCGTCACCGAGCGGATCTTCAACATCCACGGTGTGGGATTCGTGCTCTACCAGGGCATCCTGCGGCAGAACTCGCCGACCGTCGTCGGCTTCGTGACGATCCTGGTCATCGTCTTCCTGGTGGCCAACCTGCTCGTCGACCTCCTCTACGCCGTGCTCGACCCGAGGATCCGCTATGCCTGAGCCCGATCCGCCCGCGCAGCAGCCGTACGACCGCGACCCGGCGCCCGGCTCCGGACCCGGCGAGGCGATGGACGTCGTCACCCCCGCCGGAGGCGGTGCCATGTCCCTGGCCACCGAGGACGCCCAGGCATTGGAGAAGGGGCCGGTGCCCGGCGGCCCGGCCAGCGGCAAGGCCCGCAGCCTGTGGTCCGACGCCTGGCACGACCTGCGGCGGAACCCCGTCTTCGTCGTCTCCGCGCTGGTCATCCTCTTCCTGATCCTCATCGCGATCTGGCCGGGGCTCGTCGCGAGCGGCAATCCGCTCCAGTGCGACCTGGCCAAGGCCCAGGACGGCTACCGGCCCGGCCATCCCTTCGGCTTCGACACCCAGGGCTGCGACGTCTACACCCGCACCGTCTACGGCGCACGGGCCTCGATCACCGTCGGCGTCTGCGCCACGAGCGGGGCCGCACTGCTGGGGAGCGTGCTGGGCGGGCTGGCCGGGTTCTTCGGCGGCTGGTGGGACGCGCTGCTGTCCCGGATCGCCGACGTCTTCTTCGGCATCCCGATCATCCTGGGCGGGCTGGTCTTCCTGTCCGTGGTCACCAGTGGCTCGGTGTGGCCGGTGGTCGGCTTCATCGTGCTGCTGGGCTGGCCGCAGGTCTCCCGCATCGCACGCGGCGCGGTCGTCGGCGCCAAGCAGCACGACTATGTGCAGGCCGCCCGCTCCCTCGGCGCCGGGAACGCACGGCTGCTGCTGCGGCACATCGCGCCCAACGCCGTCGCGCCCGTCATCGTCGTGGCCACCATCGCCCTCGGCACGTACATCGCCCTGGAGGCGACGCTGTCGTTCATCGGCGTCGGGCTCAAACCGCCCACCGTCTCCTGGGGGATCGACATCTCCAGCGCCTCGAACCAGATCCGCAACGCCCCGCACATGCTGCTGTGGCCGGCGGGGGCGCTGAGCGTCACGGTGCTCGCGTTCATCATGCTCGGCGACGCGGTGCGCGACGCCCTCGACCCCAAGCTGCGGTGAGGAGACGAGTAATGACGGTGCATCAGACGGCGACCGCTCTCCTCGACGTACGCGATCTGCACGTGGAGTTCCGCACCCGGGAGGGCGTGGCCAAGGCCGTCAACGGCGTGAGCTATACCGTCGCCGCGGGCGAGACGCTGGCCGTGCTCGGGGAGTCCGGTTCCGGCAAGTCGGTGACGGCACAGGCCGTCATGGGCATCCTCGACTCGCCGCCGGGACGGATCACCGGGGGCGAGGTGCTCTTCCACGGCGAGGACCTGCTGACGATGGGCGAGGATCGGCGGCGCCGGCTGCGGGGCGCCAAGCTGGCCATGATCTTCCAGGACGCGCTGTCCGCGCTCAACCCCGTGCTGTCCGTCGGGGCACAGCTCGGCGAGATGTACGAGGTGCACCAGGGCATGACGCGCAAGACCGCCCGCGCGCGGGCAGTCGAGCTGATGGACCGGGTGCGCATCCCGGCCGCGAAGGAGCGGGTGGGGGACTACCCGCACCAGTTCTCGGGCGGCATGCGCCAGCGCATCATGATCGCGATGGCGCTGGCGCTGGAGCCGGACCTGATCATCGCGGACGAGCCGACGACCGCTCTGGACGTGACCGTCCAGGCCCAGGTGATGGACCTGCTCGCCGAGCTGCAGCGCGAGTTCACCATGGGTCTCATCCTCATCACCCACGACCTGGGTGTCGTCGCCGACGTCGCCGACAAGATCGCGGTGATGTACGCGGGACGGATCGTCGAGACCGCCCCCGTGCACCAGCTGTACGCCGCGCCCGCGCACCCCTACACCAAGGGCCTGCTGGACTCCATCCCCCGGCTCGACCGGAAGGGCCAGGAGCTGTACGCCATCAAGGGCCTGCCGCCCAGCCTGACCGCCATTCCGCCCGGCTGCCCCTTCAACCCCCGCTGTCCCATGGCCCGGGACATCTGCCGCACGGACCGGCCGCCGCTGTTCCCGGTGGGGCCGGGGCGGGCCAGCGCCTGCCACTTCTGGAAGGAGACCCTCGGTGACACCGGCAGGAGCTGACGGCGAGCCGATCCTGGAGGTGCGGGACCTGGTCAAGCACTACCCGCTGACCCAGGGCATCCTCTTCAAGAAGCAGGTCGGCGCGGTGCGCGCGGTGGACGGCGTCTCCTTCGACCTGCGACGGGGCGAGACGCTCGGCATCGTCGGGGAATCCGGCTGCGGCAAGTCCACGGTCGCCAAGCTGCTCGTCCATCTGGAACGCCCCACCGCCGGACGGATCCGCTACAAGGGCGAGGACATCACCAATCTGTCCGGCCGTGCGCTGAAGGCCGTGCGCCGCAACATCCAGATGGTCTTCCAGGACCCGTACACCTCGCTGAACCCGCGGATGACGGTCGGCGACATCATCGGCGAGCCCTTCGAGATCCACCCCGAGGCGGCCCCCAAGGGCAGCCGCCGCCATAAGGTGCGCGAACTCCTCGACGTGGTCGGCCTCAACCCCGAGCACATCAACCGCTACCCGCACCAGTTCTCCGGCGGCCAGCGCCAGCGCATCGGCATCGCGCGGGGCCTCGCGCTGCGGCCGGAGGTGATCGTCGCGGACGAGCCGGTGTCGGCGCTCGACGTCTCGGTGCAGGCCCAGGTGGTGAACCTGCTGGAGCGGCTGCAGGACGCCTTCGAGCTGTCGTACGTCTTCATCGCGCACGACCTGTCCGTGGTGCGGCACATCTCGGACCGGGTGGCGGTGATGTACCTGGGCCGCTTCGCGGAAGTGGGCACGGACCAGCAGATCTACGAGCACCCGACGCACCCCTATACGCAGGCGCTGCTGTCGGCGGTCCCGGTGCCGGACCCGGCCGCGCGGGAGCGCCGGGGCCGGATCCTGCTGGCGGGGGACATTCCGTCCCCCGCCAACCCGCCGTCGGGGTGCCGGTTCCGCACGCGGTGCTGGAAGGCGCGGGAGAAGTGCGCGCTGGTGGTGCCGCCGCTGGAGGTGCCGGAGTGGTTCCGGGAGGGCGGGGGGCCAGCGGCGCATGATTCGGCGTGCCATTTTGCGGAGGAGCGGCCGGTTGTGCCGGGGGGCGAGGGCGGTTTGGCGCCGCCGGGCGGATGAGCCGTCACTCCGGCTTCGGCAGGGCCCGCAGGCGTTGCATCTGGGTGTGGCTGAGGTCGTGGGCCCGTCGCATGTGCCGGGAGATGACCTCGAGTTCTTCGTCGGTGTGCTCGTCGAGCAGTGCCTGCCAGGCCGGGCCCAGGTCGTCCCACACAGTGGTGACGCGGGCGACGCGCTCCGGCACCGGCGTGACCAGCACCCGGCGGCGGTCCTGCGGGTCGGGCGCCCGGACGACGTAGCCGCCGCGTTCGAGCCGGTCCACCAGGCGCGTGGCCCTCGACGCCGCCCTCGCCGGAGCGGATTCCCTCTTCGCGGTCACCCCCCTTCGGCACCGACATCGCCATCGAAGCCCGGCAGGGCAAGGCCCTCGTCGACGCCGCGGCGGCTGCCCGCCTCGGGCACATCGTGCTCACCTCCGCCGCCCACGCGGACCGCGGCACCGAGGTCCCGCACTACGAGAGCAAGTTCGCGGTCGAACAGTACCTGCACGCGGCCGGCGTGCCGTGGACCGTGATCGCCCCGGCGGCGTTCATGGACAACTACACCAGCGGCTGGACCCTCGACGGATTGCGCCAGGGCACATTCGCCTGGCCCATGCCCGCCGACCGGTCGCTCACCCTCATCCCCGCCGCCGACATCGGCGCGTTCGCGGCGCTGACCCTCCGGCGCCGCGACGAATTCGCCGGGCGGCGCATCGACATCGCTTGCGACGAGTGCACCCCGGCCCGGATGGCGGAGATCCTCACGGCTGCCACCGGCCGATCGCCCACCAGGAGGTGCCCCTGGCCCACGTCCGGCCCCGGTCCTTCGACCTGGCAGCCATGTTCGAGTACTTCACCACCGCCGGCCTCGACGTCGACGTCACCGGGCTGCGCCGCGAATACCCCGAAGTCGGCTGGCACAGCTTCGCCGACTGGGCCACGGGTCAGGACTGGAACACGCACCTGTCCGCCGCACCCGCGCATCGCTGACTTTCCCCCCGCCCCCCGCCAATCTCTGCAGGAGCACCCCCACCGTGAAGCCCATCGGCTACTGGCTCAACCGCACCGACAAGGCCCTCACCCACCACATGAACAACATGCTGGCGGAATTCGGCCTCACCCGGACTGCATGGCAGGTCCTCAACGTCATCGACGACAGCCCCCGGGCCACCGACGCCGACGTCCTGTCGGTGCTCTCCGCCAACGCCGACGTCCCCACACTGACCGCCGCTGTCGACACCGTTCTCACCGACGGCTGGGCCACCCGCCCCGCACCGGACCGGCTGGCCCTGACCGCTGACGGCCGTCAACGCCTCGCCGCCGTCGCGGAACGCATCGACGCGTTCCGCACCCTGTCCGCCGCCGGAATCTCCCCGGAGGACTACCGCACCGCCGTCCACGTCCTGGAACGCATGGCCCTCAACGTCGAAGCGGCAGCGGACACCGATCCCACGCGATGACCACTCGCTCCGCCGGGCATGCGGCGCGGAATGCTTCCGCACGAAGGCTGTTGCATTCGGTCACCGGTACGAATTCTGGTACCCGTGCTGGGGGACCCTCCCATGACAGACACTCAGACGCAGCGCTCCTTCCTCTTCCTGCTCGGCGGTGCACGGACCGACGGGAACACCGAGCAGCTCGCGCGGGAGGCCGCGGCGCAGCTGCCCGCGGGGACGGAGCAGCGATGGCTGCGGCGCAGAAACCGCCCGTACGTGTGAGTAGCAGGCGGGGTGGACAGCAGTAGGGGGCTGGAGCGTGTCCACGCTCCAGCCCCCAGGTCAGGCGGAATGCGCCTCGCGCAGATGGACGCCCATGGCCGTGGTCAGACGGGTGGCCTCCGTCAGATCGTCGGCTTCAAGAGCCCGGTACCGATTGCGCCGGATGTCCGAGCACGTTTCGCACCGCTGGTGGGCGGGGGTGACTTCGGGCTGGCCTCGTCCTTGCCGGCTGCGCTCGTTGACGTCGGCCACTTTGGTGCGGAGGGTATCGGTGCCGGTTGCGGGCTGAAGGTCGCAGAGGAGGGCCTCCCACTCCGTGCCACCGCCGCCGGGTGTGCGCAGCAGGATGCGCCCGCTGACGATGTCGACGACCTCGCCGACGCGGTCTCGACGGGCGTCGAGCACGAGGGATCCGACTTCCGGTGGTGTGCCGTCCGTCATCGGTGCGCCTCCTGGCGGGGGCGGAGGTCGATGCCGTGTGCCGTGACCCAGAGGAAGGTGGTGGGGTGCGGGGAATCCACCGGAGGTAGCGACAACGGAGCCAATCCGCACTGATGACGATCAGGACCGCTGACCTCGAACGGAACCCTCTTCCGCCTGAGCCAGCGGCGGATAAACTTCACCATGTCGACGCTCCTTACGCAGCGTTGGCCGTGCCCCGGGACTGGTCGCAACAGTCGCCGGGGCTTTTGGTTTTGGCACACAGGTGCCCCATGAGTCCTCTCCGGAGCTGACCGATCGCCCGGCGAGGGCACGTCACGCAGCATTGCCCACCAGCCAAGGGGGTCGCAACACATCCCACGAATGTGCATACGCACGGGTGAACTCGCGCCCAAGGCAGCCGGTGTCGTGCGAAACACTGTGTGACAAGACTCCTTCGCGACACACCAGGGGGCTGGAACATGCCTGCGATTCCCACCGTTCGTCGCCGCATGCTCGGAGCCGAACTCCGTGCACTACGGGGCGGGTTGGGTTACACAGCAGACGAGATGGCCAAGCGCCTCGGGTGGCATCAGACCAAGGTGAGCCGCATCGAGAACGGACGCTCCGGAGTCCGGGTCAACGAGTTGAAAGCACTACTGGACCTCTACGGAGTGACGAACTCCGAGGCGCGGGAAGGCCTGATTGATCTGGCGCGTGAAAGCAAGGGACGCATGTGGTGGACGCCGTACTCGGACGTGATCACCCCGCGATACGCGTCGTACATCGCGTTGGAGACGGAAGCGGCATCCAAGCGGACCTTCGAGACGACGCTCGTCCCAGGTCTGTTGCAGACGCCGGAATACACCCGCGCCGTCATCAAAGCACTGGCTCCCGACACCGAGCCGGAGGCGGTCGACGCCTTGGTCAACGTGCGGCTCGCCCGGCAGAACGCCACGCTGCGCCGGTCCTCCCCGCTCAGACTATCGGCCATCCTGGATGAGGCCACGATGCGACGGTCGACCGGCGGAGCACAGGTGATGGTCAAACAGCTTCACTACCTGCTGGAGGCTTCCGAGCAGTCCAACATCACCATTCAAGTGCTGCCCTTCGCGTCGGGCGGGCACGTGGGCATGCTGGGTTCATTCGCAATTCTTCAGTTCCCGGTCCGCAGCGATCTTGACGTGGTGTACACCGAGTCGTACGTCAGTAGCATGCAGTTCGAGCGACGGACCGACCTTGCGACCTACAGCAGCATGTTCGACACACTCCGCGCCACCGCGCTCGACGAGGAACAGTCACGCAATCTGATCTCGCGCACCGTGAAGGACCTTCAATGAGCCACATGGAACGGCAAGAGACGAGTCGCTGCCAACTCATATGGCACAAAAGCAGCTACAGCGGTCACCAGACGGACTGCTTACAGACCGCAGCCGGCCTCCCCGACCTCACCCCTGTCGGCGACAGCAAGCACCCCCACGGCCCCATCTTGCTCTTCCCTCAACGGGCTTGGGCCACGTTCATAGCAGCCGTCAAGCAAGAAACCTCAGGCGCCCTTGCCCCCGTCGTCACATGCCGACGGGCCGCTCCCTAGCCCACTACCAGCGGACCGAACCCTCGAGCATCGGAGACCCCGCGGCCTACCGCACAACTTCGTCCTCAGAGGCTGATCTGAGCCCAGAGCAGTGCGGTACTTTCCCCGCAGCGCAGTCAGGGGATACGAGAAGGTCTTTAGCTCCCTCACGGCAGTCAATCCGTCAAGCCTCTCTACACGATACGCCACCGTTTGAAGTAAAGCCTCTTCAACGCCTTCTCAACGTCCTGCCTGGCTTTATCCTCCTCCCGACCTTCAGCGCGAGCTTTAAACATCTCTGGGATCAATTGCCAGGCTGCAGCATAACGTTCACATAGAGCACTAATCTTTACCCACTGCATCCAGCGTGACGGGTGTCGCCGCATCGGGCCTCGCCTGAATGCGTCGATACGCCGCGCTACGGCAAGCCTGTCGCGACTGTTCGTAATGGGTGACTGCCGCCTTACCCGGCTCGACTTTATCGAATCAGCCAGCCATTTAAAATTCGAATTTATGTCATTGTCAAGTTCTCTGGCATAGTTGGGGTTGGCCTCCTTGTGCAGGGATTCATCGTTGAACTTCGGTACAGGCGGGGGAATTCCAGCCCCGGCCAGCTGCGCGGGATCCGCGACTTCCTGAACCTTTTGTAGAAGCTTCTCCCGATCGCGCCAGTCACGCGGCTGATTGGAAACGAAACGATGGACGGCCTCCCATAGTTCGACTTCCTCCTGGAACCACTTGATGAGGGTGTGAACATCGACCTGTTCCTGTTTACCTCTGGAGTGCCAAGTGCGTTCCATGACCTTGGCGCTATTCTCCACCAACCGTTGATCGTAAACTGTCAACTCAATCTGCAGGGTACCCATCCCCTTTGGGCGAGAGCGGTCTGGCGTAGAGTGAGGGTATACCTGGCGAACAAAATGCGAGAAACGACCGGTTGTTCGCAGCGACTCTAGATCCGGGTCATCATTGAGGAGCCATGTCCTCTGGAGCTGAACAAATCCGCTCTCAGAAGAACGTACCGCTTTTTCCAGCTCATCGATCGCCTGATCAGCGAGCCGATCTTTATTGAGGTTCTGGATATTTATAGCGACGGCGTAGGCGCAGGCGGCATTGTAGTGGTCTTGCCAGTCATGGCGCCCGCTACACCTCTGACAGCGATTTACACGCCACTCCAAAATGCCCAAATTTATCTCTTGATCCTCCGGACGCGGCCGCCACCATGAAGGATACCTACTGCAGAGGGGGCGAGTGATTTTTCTTACGCGCACAGTGAATGGATCTGGCAAATCGCGAACACGGAGCCTTCCCTTCTTTCTTTCCTCCTCCCATCTCTCATAAGCCCAGGCGAGGCGCAACGGCACACACGCGTGACGATTGACCCGCAATGCAGCCCATGTCAGGCCTTGCCGTGCTCTTCCGCCGAGCCCTAGACGACTCAGGATCTCGCCAGGCAAGAACCATAGCAATGGATAATCTTGAGCAAGGCGCACCATCTCCTGCGTGCAGGCGAGTTGGAATATCAGCTGAACCTCCTTCGGATTTTTACTCCTGAGCGCCTCCCTAAGCCGCTCACTCCCCTCACTGCGCAGGCGATCAAGGTTGACTGCTGTACGCCAGTACCGATCGGCACCGTACTCGACATCCATCGGCCAGTATCGATCCACAAATGCGTTCGTCAGAGACTCACGGGCCGTGTCACCTATATTTTTCCTGCACCAGTCGGCGGCAACCTTCTCCGAAGTACCGAGAACGACAGCGTAGCGATAGCGAGCCAAGAGTTTTTCACGTGGGCTCCACAAGCGTCGCAGGTTGATGAACCGTCGTGGATTCCAGGGGAGAACCCAGAGTAGGTCGTTATCCTTGCCGGGATCCGGTGTAAGAAGAGTGAGAGCCCCCCGATAACTTTCCAGCGCGTCGAGATGCAACCCGAGTTCTTCCTGCGTAGCCGCGATCTGAGTACGTATCTGTACATTGGACGGGTCGCGATGCACTGCTTTGTAGTAGTGGTCGAGTGCGTCGTCGAACTTGCGCTCACGGCTTAGCTCGGTTGCCTGCTGGTAATGAGTGAACAGTTTGCGGGGAAGGTTTCGCCCTTTCCAGTCCTGCCAAGGCGGATACCGGCAAGCGCGAGTGACCGGCAGCAGCGCGGCGACCACCCAGTATCCGGACATTCGCACGACGTGATCCCAGCTTGGTTCCCATAGTGTCTCGGAGCGGAAGCCATGCATTGTGTAGGAAGTGACGGTCATCGTCGCTCCGTATTTTGGCTCTTCTTCCCTGACATGTAGGATGCCTCGCACACCGTAGGCTATGCGTGGCCGCAATTTACTGAACATCCGGACCAGACTGTTACCAAGGTTTCTCGGCTCGACGTCAATGTCACCCAAGAGGTCGAGAAAGTTTTCAGCTGGCGCTTCGGCCGGCAACGTAATCGGCGGGTACAAGTTTGTTTCGGATAGGTGTTTTCGGAATTGAGCGGTGAGATCTTCCAATTCCGGTTTTGGCTGGCATCCTTCTGGCGTACCGTCAATGAACGGTTCTACATTTACCGGACCGGGCTTATAGGCGTAGTAATTCAGCATTGCCCGCCGCAGGGCCCAGAAAGCGGCAATCAGGAGTACAAGGCAGGCCGACCGGGCTCCTGCGGACGGGCTGCCCTCGGCGACGTGCAGTACTTGGCCTACGCCACCAAAGAATTGGGCCACCCAGCCGGAGACCTTTCTGACCCAGAACCATCCCCATGTCGCCTCCCAGGCTCGGTGCCTGCTGCCGATACACCACAACATCACCATCAAGGACCCGGCGATAAGTGCGGTTACAGCGCACCAACGCGGCACCCGCGGTACGGGCAATGGGCACTGGTCGGCTCTGGAGTACCTTCCATAGCGGGAGCGCATATCAGCCTCCTGCAGCGTCGAGCCTCTCCCACCCAGTCTTCTACGCTTCGGAGGATGAGCAACTCATCGGACCTGCAGTCAGCCAACTCCGAAACACAATGAGCGCCGGTTGGGGGTACTCGGCCGATCGAATCGGAACCATCGGCGCAACCGGCACCCGTATGCGCGAGTGCCGGGCTACCCTCCCGCCGCCTGGACACAGCCCTCCGCCGTCGCTGCCGACCGCTACCCTGGCTGCGGCCGCCAGCGATTCCGCGATCGAGAGGGATGGCGCATGACCGCACAGCACGCCGAGCACGACGGCCCCCTCATCCCCAAACCCGCCTTGACGCTGCCCGCTCTGCGCCAGGCCGTCGCTGCGGTGGCCCCGTCCCGCCTGCCCGAGTTCTTCGAGGACATGCAGAACGCGTTCGTGCAGGCCGGTGACGAGGGCAGCGTCGTCCCGATCCGGATGTTCTACCGGCGCTGGGGTGTGGTGGTCGAGATCGAACGCCACCCGGCGACGGCTCGACGGCTGCACGATGCGGAACGGGCGATGGACAGCGAGCATGCGACCGTGCGAGAACAGGCGATCCGCGAGGCCGGCGAGATCGTCCGTGCCGCGCACCGCGAGGTCGAGGGTGGCTGACTGGCACTGGGAGCACGATCCCGACAACCTTCTCGACGGCCTGCCCGCCGAAGCGATCGCCGAGGTCGAACGTCTGGCCCAGGAGATCGCCATGCGTGATTCCATGGTCTTCCTTGACGGTGCGTCCTATGCCGGCCCGGGGCCGGGGCTCCGCACTGCGAGCCGAGGCCAGGCCATGATCACTTATCTGACCGACGTCCGTGGCGAACGCATCGTGGTCGTACAGGTCTCCTGGTTCGGTTGAGCGAACTGGCGGCCCCCTCCGCAAGGGCTGACGGTCACTGCAAGGCCGGGTCCAGCACCACCCGCGCATCCCGCTCCACCGTCGGCGGCTCCGGGAAATGGCACGCCGACAAATGCCCCTCCCCGCTCCCGTCCGCCCGTGCCAGCGGCGGTACCTCCGTCGCGCACAGGTCCCGCGCCTTCCAGCAGCGCGTGCGGAAGCGGCAGCCCGAGGGCGGGAGGATCGGTGACGGGACGTCGCCCGCCAGACGGATGCGCTCCCTGGCAACAGTGTCAGCGTCCGCCGCCTCCGGTACCGCCGACAGCAGTGCGTGCGTATACGGGTGGCGGGGGCGGCGGTAGATGTCGTCGCGGGCGCCCACCTCCACGATCCTGCCCAGGTACATCACCGCCACGCGCTGCGAGAAGTGCCGCACCACGGCCAGGTCGTGGGCGATGAACAGGAAGGCGATGCCCAGCTCCCGCTGCACCTGCCGCAGCAGGTTCACCACCTGCGCCTGGATGGAGACGTCCAGCGCCGACACCGGCTCGTCCGCGACGATGACCTTCGGTTCGAGGGCCAGTGCCCGGGCCACCCCGATGCGCTGCCGCTGGCCGCCGGAGAACTCGTGCGGGAAGCGGTTGTAGTGCTCGGGGTTGAGGCCCACCGTCTCCAGCAGCTCGCGCACCCGGGCCTCGCGGCCGCCCGCCGGAGCGATGCCGTTGATCTCCATCGGGCCGGAGATGATCTTTCCGACCGTCTGCCGGGGATTCAGCGAGGCGTACGGATCCTGGAAGATCATCTGGATCTCGGAGCGGATCGGGGCCAGCTGCTTGCGTCCGGCGTGGGTGATGTCCGTGCCCCGGTAGCGGATCCGCCCGGCGGTCGGCTCCAGGAGCCGGGTCAGCAGCCGGCCCGTCGTGGACTTGCCGCAGCCCGACTCGCCGACCAGGCCGAAGCTCTCGCCCGCCCGCACCGTCAGGTCGATGCCGTCGACGGCCTGCACCGCCCCGACCGTCCGCCGGACCGGGAAGCCGCCCTTGATCGGGAAGTGTTTGGTCAGGCCCTCGGCGACGAGCAGCGGCTCGTCCTCCCCGCCGGCCCTGGGCGGCGGCACCTTGTCGGTGTCGGTCATGGCGTACGCTCCTCAGCCCAGCCGGGGCTTGATCTGTTCGGCGAAGGTCGTCTGCTGCTGCGACGCAGTGAGGTGGCAGGCCGCCCCGCGGCCCGCGGGCAGCTCCGGGCGCTCCGTGCGGCAGCGGTCGTCCGGCACCGCGGCCGTGTGGGCGCAGCGCGGGTGGAAGGGGCACCCCGGCGGCGGGTCCAGCAGGCTCGGCGGGGAGCCGGGGATCGGGGTCAGCGGCGCCTCGACGTCCGAGGCCAGGCGGGGCATCGAGCCCAGCAGCCCCCAGGTGTAGGGGTGGCGCGGTGCGCGCAGCACCTCGCGGACCGTGCCGTGCTCGACGGCCCGGCCCGCGTACATCACCAGCAGCTCGTCCACGGTGTTGGCGACCACGCCCAGGTCGTGGGTGATGAGGACGATGGCCGAACCGGTCTGCTGCTGGAGGTCCTTGAGCAGGTCGAGGATCTGGGCCTGGACGGTGACGTCCAGCGCGGTCGTCGGCTCGTCGGCGATGAGCAGCTCGGGGTCGCAGACCAGCGCCATCGCGATCATCGCGCGCTGGCGCATCCCGCCGGAGAACTGGTGCGGGTAGTCGTCCACCCGCAGCGACGCCTGGGGGATGCCCACCTTGTCCAGCATCTCGACGGCCCGCTGCCGGGCCTCGCGCCGGGAGGCCCCGGTGTGCTTGCGGAAGGGCTCGGCGATCTGGCGGCCCACCGTGTAGTAGGGGGAGAGCGCGGTGAGCGAGTCCTGGAAGATCATCGCCATCTTGTTGCCGCGCAGCTTCTCCAGCGTGGATTCCGGTGCGCCGGTCAGCTCCCGGCCGTCCAGGACGATCTCCCCGCGGATCTCCGTGGTGCGCGGCTCGTGCAGCCCGAGCACGGCCAGGCTCGTCACGGACTTGCCGGAGCCGGACTCGCCGACGATGCCCAGCGTGCGGCCGCGCTCCAGGTCGAAGGAGAGCCCGTCGACGGCCTTCACGGTGCCGTCCTCGGTGGCGAACCGCACGTACAGATCGCGTACGGAGAGGAATGCGTCAGTGGTCACGGTCCGGGGTCCCCCTAGGCGAGCCGCACGCGCGGGTCGATGAAGGCGTACGCGGCGTCGACGACGATGTTGGCGACGACGATCGCCGTGCAGCCGATGAGCATCACGGCCATCAGCGTCGGCAGGTCGGTCTCGCTCACCGAGGACACGGCCAGCCGGCCGAGCCCGTGCAGGCTGAAGGTGAACTCGGTGATGATGGCCCCGCCGAACAGCGAGCCGAGGTCGATGCCGAAGATCGTGACGATGGGGGCCAGCGCGCCGCGCCAGGCATAGCGGAAGAAGACCGTGCGGCGGCTCAGGCCCTTGGCGCGGGCCGTGCGCACATGGTCCTCGGAGAGCTGCTCGATCATCTGGGAGCGCGTCATCCGGCTGTAGTTGGCGATGAAGATGATGGAGAGCACCAGCCAGGGGATCAGCATCCCGGCGAACCACTTCGCCGGGTTCTCGGTGACCGGGTAGTAGGCGGGGTTGTCCAGCCAGTGCAGTCCGGTGACGAAGACGGCGAGGGCGATGACGCCGACGAAGTAGATCTGGAGCGAGTTGCCGATCAGCGACAGGGAGCTGAAGAACTTGTCGATCCAGGTGCCCCGGAAGGCCGCGGCGATCATGCCGATGCCGATGCCGACGGTCAGGAAGACCACGGCGCCGCCGAGGGTGAGCGACAGGGTGACCGGGAAGCGGTCCACGATGGTGCCCCAGACCGGCTGCTGGTTGGAGAAGGAGTAGCCGAAGCAGGGGGCCGGGCAGTGGCCGACCGAGTAGTCGCGGCCAGCGAAGATGCCCGCCATGTAGTGCCAGTACTGGACCGGCACCGGCTTGTCGAGGCCCAGGTTGTGGTGGATGACCGCGAGGGCGTCGGCGGTGCAGTTCTTGCCGCAGGACATGCGGGCCGGGTCGGAGGGCAGCGCGAAGAACAGGAAGAACGTGATCGCGCTGATCAGCAGGATGATGACGAGCGCGCCGGCGGTGCGGCGGGCGAGGAATCTCAGCATGGCTGCGCGTGCCTCCGGTCGGCGGTGCGGGGCGGCGGCCGGGACCCGGGGAGGGGCCCCGGCCGGGCGGGTGGTGCCAGGGGGTGTCCCCCCTGCTTCACGAAGACGCCGCTACTTCACGAAGACGCTGCTCGGGTCGGGGTATCCGTACACCGGGTGGTACTTCACGCCGCCCAGGCCCGAACCCCACAGGGTGAACTGGAGGTTGGCGTAGGTGGGCACGGCCGGCACGTCATCGGTGAGGATCTTGTCGGCGAGCTTCTGCCACTCGGGCGCCGCCTTCTTCACATCGGGAACGGCGTTGATCCGGTCGATCTCCTTGATGACCGCAGGGTCGTTGAGGTGCGAGTAGTTCTGGGCGCCGTCGGCGATCACCCGGCCGTCGTAGAGCGGGGGGACGACGGTCGAGGCGACCGGCCAGTCCGCGCCCCAGCCGGTGCGGAAGATGTCGAAGCCGTTCTTCACCTCGGCGATCGAGTTCTCCCAGACGTTGGCGTCGATCTCCTTCTTCTGCACCTTGAAGCCGGCCCGCTCCAGGCCCTGCGCGACGACCACCGAGACCTTCTGCTGGACGTCGGTGTTGGCGTAGGCGTAGACGATCTCCTGGCCCTCCTTGCCGGCCTCCTTCAGCAGCGCCCTGGCCTTGTCCGGGTCGCCGGCCGGCTTGTCCTTCTTCCCGAACGGGTCGGAGGGCTGGTAGCCGTCGATGGAGGGAGAGAGCAGGTTGGTGGCCAGCTTGCCGGCCGTCGCTCCGCCGATCTGCTGGATGATCTGGCTGCTGGGCATGGCGTAGGCGAGCGCCTTGCGGACCTTGATGTCCTTGACGCGGTCCATGTTGATGTTGATGACGTCCAGGTAGGGCTGGATCTCGATGAAGCGGCGGGACTTGGTGCCGGGGTCGTTCAGCACCTTCTCGACCATCTCCGGGGCGACGGCGTTGGTGTACGACATGCCGTTCTTGTCGGCGCCCTGGTCGGCCAGCAGGCGCCGGGTGGAGTCCGTGGCCTGGTGGCCGAAGCTGATCTCGAACTTGTCGGGGTACTGGGTCCGGATGGGGTCCGTCTTCGGGTCCCAGTGCTGGTTGCGCTCCAGGGTGAGCGACTTGCCGACCTTGTAGTCGGCGACCTGGTAGGGGCCGGAGGAGAAGGGCGCGTTGTCGTACTTCTGCTTGCCGTCCTTGTCGGCCTTGACCGGGGCGATGTTGGGCATCGCGGTGGCGAAGGGCGCGTCGGCGTGCGGCGACCGGAAGTGGAAGACGACGGTCTTGTCGTCGGGGGTGTCCAGCACAGAGGACGGCAGGTGCTGCCCGTTGTACGGGCCGTCCGGCAGCGCCTTGCGGTAGGTGGTGCCGTCACCGGAGAGCCACTGCTGGATGTACTGCGGGCCGTCCGTCTCGAACGAGGCGTAGAGCCGCTCGATGCCCCAGCGCACGTCCTGGGAGGTGATCGGCGAGCCGTCCTGCCACTTCAGCCCGTCCTTGAGCGTGAACTTCCAGGTCTTGCCGCCGTCGGAGGGGGTGCCGGTGTCGGTGGCGAGGTCGCCGACGACCTTGACCTTGCCCTTCTCATCGATCTTGTAGCCGGTCAGCGCGCGGTTGTAGAGCAGCTGGCTGATCAGCATGTCGCCGTAGTAGATCTGCCCCGGATCGAGGTGGTGGAAGGCATCGCGCTGGAGGACCTCGACCGTGCCGCCCTTCTTGGCCCCCGAGGGCTCGGGGGCGGGCCCGGCGGAGTCGGAGGACGTGCCCAGGGAGTAGTTGGCGGAGACGTTCTTGTCCTCGCCGGGCCCGGCGCTCTTGTCACCGCTGCCGCCGCCCCCGCCGCCGCTGCTGCAAGCGGAGAGCACCAGGGCCCCGGCGGCCAGGGCCGCGGCCGTGTAGCGGGCCCTGCGGTCGACTGTCGTCCTCATGAGCTGCACCTGCCTGTCGGTAGACGGTGGAGTGCGGTTCGGGCCCGCCGGGCGGGTCGGTGTCGGGCTTGCCGGGCGGGTCAGTGCCGGGCCCGGGGATCGAAGGCGTCCCGGACGGAGTCCCCGAGCAGGTTGAAGGCGACCACGAAGACGATCATCGCGAGCCCGGGAAAGACGATGTAGGTGACGTCGCTCTCGTAGTACTTGGCGCCGTTGCTGAACATCCGCCCCCAGTCCGGGGTGGGCTCGACGACGCCGACGCCGATGAAGGAGAGGCCGGCCTCGGCGGTCACCAGGGCGGGCAGCATCAGGGTCGACTGGACCAGGATCGGCGTCCACAGGTTGGGCAGCAGCTCCTTGGTGATGATCCGCCAGGGGGAGGCCCCCGTGACCTTCGCCGCCTCGACGAACTCCCGCTCCCGCAGGCTGAGCACCTGGCCGCGCAGCAGCCGCGCGAGCCCCATCCAGCCCAGCACCCACAGGACCAGGATCAGCGTGATCACCCGGAGGTAGGTCGGGGTCTCCTTCCCGGGGCTGACGAAGAGGGAGTAGACGACGGGCGTGAAGGCGACGAAGGACAGCTGCTGCGGGAAGGCGAGCAGCAGGTCGATGAACCGGCCCAGGAAGTAGTCGGTCCGGCCGCCGAGGTACCCGGCCGTCACCCCGATGAGCACGCCCGTCACCACGCACAGGACCGTGGCCGCCGTGGCGATCAGGAGCGAGGTGCGGATCCCGTAGACGAGCTGGGTCAGCACGTCCCGGCCCAGCGTGGGCTCGAGGCCGAACCAGAACCGGCCGGAGATACCGCCGTTGGGGGCGATCGGATAGCCGAACTGGTTCAGCAGCCCGGTCTCGTCGAGCCCGTAGGTGGTCGTCGGGTCCTTGCCGTAGAGCATGGAGATCAGCGGGGCGCCCAGGGCGACCAGGAAGAAGAAGACCACGACCCAGGCGGCGACGACTCCGGAACGGTCGCGCTTGAAGCGCCGCCACATCAGCTGCCCGGGCGATCTGCCCACCAGCTCGCCGCGGGCCACCTCGGTTCGGGCCACCTCGGTACGGGAAGGACTCGTCATCGCGCAATCCCCAGCCCTGTCGACAACGTCGGCCCCTCGCCTGCCACTGCATGCGCTGGGTTGAGCGGACTTTCGCAATGGATTAACTGCGCAGTCAAGGGGGCTGCGGTGGACTGTGGGGCGTTGTTCCGCATCTTGAACGAAGGTTGTGCAGATCGAGGTGACGGCGTGCTTGACACTCCGTCAAGCACGCCGTCGCAAGCGCCACTCGTAAGAGATCCGCGCGGATCCCGCTTCGCCCGGTCAGTCTCGTTCCATGCCCAAGGACCGCTTCAGGAAGTCGACTTGAAGCAGCAGCAGATTCTCGGCGACCTGCTCCTGCGGGGTCATGTGCGTCACCCCGGACAGCGGCAGCACCTCGTGCGGGCGGCCCGCCGCGAGCAGGGCCGAGGAGAGCCGCAGGGTGTGCGCGGCCACCACGTTGTCGTCCGCCAGACCGTGCACGACCATCAGCGGACGGGCCTCCTCCGCAGGCGCCGAGAGCCCCTCGTCGGTGACGAGCGAATTGCGGGCGTACACCTCCGGGCGGTCCTGGGGCAGGCCCAGGTAGCGCTCGGTGTAGTGGGTGTCGTACAGCCGCCAGTCGGTGACCGGGGCGCCCGCGACGGCCGCGTGGAAGACGTCGGGACGGCGCAGCACGGCCAGCGCCGCGAGGTAGCCGCCGTACGACCAGCCGCGGATGCCCACCCGGCCCAGGTCCAGCGGGTACTCGCCGGCCAGCGCGTGGAGCGCCTCGACCTGGTCGTCCAGGGTGGCGCCCGCGAAGTCCTCGTGGATCGCCTTCTCCCACTCCGGGGAGGTGTGCGGCGTGCCCCGGCCGTCGGCCACGATCACGGCGAAGCCCTGGTCGGCGAACCACTGCGAGGTCAGGTGGGCGTTGTGCGAGGCGGCCACGCGCAGCCCGTGCGGGCCGCCGTACGGGTCCATGAGCACCGGCAGCGGACCGTCCTCCGCTTGGTGCCCGCTCGGCAGCAGCACCGCGCACGGGACGGCGCGCGCGCCCGCCCGGGTGAGCCGCGGCCGCGCGGTGAGCACGGGCCGCTCGGCGTACGAGGCCACCGTGGCGGCCCGCTTGCCGTCGCGCAGCACCGTCACCTCGGCGCCGGGCCGGTCGACGGTCGCCGAGGACAGCACCGTGACCGCGCCCGAGCGCACCGCCGAGTGCCGCCCCGGCTCCTCCGAAAGGCGCTCCAAGCCCAGCTCGTTGACGCGGTAGACGTGTGCCTGGCCGGTTTCCGGGTCTGCCGCCTCCGGTCCGGCGGAGGCGGCGATCAGCACCTCGTCCTCACTGATGTCCAGCACGGCCAGCACATGCAGCTGAGGCCCGGTCAGCGCCCGGTCGCCCACCATCAGGACCCGGGCCCCGGCCTCGTCCGCGATCCGCACCAGCCTGCCGCCGGGCGCCCATGCGGGCACACCGGCGAACAGTTCAAGCCACTTCGGGTCCTCTTCCAGGTGCAGCACGCGGGTGGCGCCCGTGGCGGTGTCCACCGTCAGATATGCCTGGGTCCGCTGGTCGCGGGCCTGGACGAGCAGCAGCGGCGGCCCGTCGGCCGACCAGTGCGCCTGCGCGAGATAGGGGAAGCGCTCGCGGTCCCACTCGACGTCCGTCCGCGAGCCGTCCAGGCCCAGCAGGGCGAGCGACACCTCCGCGTTGGGGGTGCCGGCCGCCGGGTAGGCGACCTCGGCGGGCGCGCTGCCGGGGTTGGCCGGGTCGGCGATCCACCAGCGGCGCACGGGCGCGTCGTCCACGCGGGCGACCAGCAGGGCGTCGCTCTCCGGCGACCACCAGAAGCCGCGCGAACGGTGCATCTCCTCGGCCGCGATGAAATCCGCCAGCCCCCAGACGACGGTCCCGCTCTCCGGCTCGGCCAGCGCCATGTCGTGGCCGTCGCCTTCGGTCTCCACCACCCGCAAGGCGCCCTCCGCGACATACGCCACGTGGCGGCCGTCGGGGGACGGCCGGGGGTCGGCCACCGGGCCCGGAACGTGCAGTTCACGGGTCGTGCCGCTGCGCAGCTCGGCCACGAACAGCCGCCCCGACAGGGCGAACGCCGCCAACTCCACGGCGGCGTCCACCGCATAGCCGACCACGCCCGCCGCCCCCTCGCGGCTGCGCTCGCGGCGCGCCCGCTCCTCGGCGGACAGTTCCTCACCGGCGCCGCCGAGCAGGGCCGCCGGGTCCGCCGCCGGGTACTCGCGCCCCGAGCCGGGATCCAGCACCCAGAGCACATTGGCCCGGTCGGTGCCGCTGCGGGAGCGGAGGAAGACGACGCGTGAGCCGTCCGGCGACACGCTGAACGAGCGCGGCGCGCCGAGCGAGAAACGCTGTGTACGGGCGTGCTGCCGAGGGAACGAGAGCTGTCCGGTCATGCGGCGGAGCCTAGGGGGTGTTTGGCGGGTGGGCACAGGTCCTGCCCGTCGAACACCCCCTGGGGCCCTTACCACCGGGTTCACCCAGTGCGGCGAGAACTCGCCGTGCGCCCCGTGTTTGCTCCTGTGCACCGAGTCATGCGCACGCACGGAAAGTTATGATCGCTCGCGCATAGTGGGTGTGACGCCCCGGTGGTTCATGCCCTCGGGCATACGTATGCCGTCCGACCGACCGCGCGTTTCCCTGGAGGTGAGCCGCTGTGGCACTCTCGATTTCGGCGGTGGTGCTGCTGGCGATCATCGTCTTCCTACTGGTCCGGAAGTCCGGGCTGAAGGCGGGCCACGCCGCGATCTGCGTGCTGCTGGGCTTCTACCTCGCCAGCTCGTCCATCGCCCCGACGCTCAACCAGCTGACGACGAGCGTGCAGAACATGATCAGCGGCATCAAGTTCTGACGGGCCCCCACGGCGGGTCCGCTGCCCGCGTGGGCGGCGGCCCCGCCCGGTCCGTCCGGCTCGTAGGCTGTTCCCATGACCGACCTTCCCGGCCGCCGGATCCTCCTGGTGCATGCGCACCCGGACGACGAATCGATCAACAACGGCGCGACCATGGCCAAATACGCCGCCGAGGGCGCCCATGTCACGCTCGTGACCTGCACGCTCGGCGAGGAGGGCGAGGTGATCCCGCCCGGACTGGAGCATCTCGCCGCGGACCGGGAGGACGCGCTCGGCGCCCACCGCCGCGGTGAACTCGCCGCCGCGATGAAGGAGCTGGGCGTCACCGACCACCGCCTGCTGGGCGGCCCCGGGTGCTACCGCGACTCCGGGATGACGGGTTCGCCGCAGAACGACCGCCCCGGCTGCTTCTGGCGGGCGGACGTCGACGAGGCCGCTGCTTACCTCGTTGAGGTGATTCGCGAGGTGCGGCCGCAGGTGCTCGTCACCTACGACCCCGACGGCGGCTACGGCCACCCCGACCACATCCAGGCGCACCGCGTCGCCATGCGGGCGGCCGACCTCGCCGCCGAGCCGGCGTTCCGCCGGGATCTGGGCGATCCGCACGGCATCGCGAAGATTTACTGGAACTGTGTGCCGATGTCCGTTGTGGAGGACGGCTTTGCGCGGCTGCGCGAGGCGGGCCGGGAGAAGGATCTCTTCCCCGGGATCGCCTCGCCCTCCGACGTCCCGGGCGTGGTGCCCGACGCCGAGGTGACGGCCGCGGTCGACACGACCGCCTACGCCGGGCGGAAGGCCGCCGCGATGCGCGCCCATGCCACGCAGATCGCCGTGGACGGCCCATTCTTCGCACTCTCCAACGATCTGGGGCAACCTCTCTTCCCCACCGAGTACTACAAGCTGGTCCGCGGCCGGGCCGCCGTGGGCGAATCGGGGCGCGAGGACGACCTCTTCGCGGGGGTCGGCGCATGACCGGCGACCTCTTCACCGTCCCCGGCCCGCGGCGACTTGCGGCTTATGCCGGACTGCTGCTGCTCGGGCTGCTCGTGGGCACCGCCGGATCGCTGGTTCAAGGCGGCTGGTTCCCGGGCGGATTGCTGCTCGCGCTGCTCGCCGTCGGCGGGCTCTGCTACGGCGGGCTGAAGGCCATGGGCAGCAGGGCGGGCGGCGCGGTGCCCGCGGGCGGATGGCTCGTCTCGGTGCTGTTCCTCAGTGCCAGCCGGCCCGAGGGCGACTTCCTCTTCGAGGCCGGAATCGGTTCATATGCTTTTCTGCTGGGTGGGATGGTCGTGGCTGTGATCTGTGCCACGGTCCCGAAGGTGTCGCAACCGGACGGGCCTGCGGCCCGACTTGGCAAGTGACGTGTTGATTTCAGCCTGACCTCCCGGCCGGCCGGTACTCGGCCGGGCGTGGGGTCGTGCAGCCGTCGTCAAGTCTGTGCCCGTGGTGCCCAGTATGGTGGTGCGCGCCGCCGAGCCTCCCCTGGCCTCCGGCGATGGGCGACCCAAAGCGAGGTCAACGAGGGCGGCACAGAGTAACCGGGAGATCCTGCTTTGAGCCGTGCATCTGACAGTTCGTCCTCCGGGCCCAAGGGGCGCGGCGGTGCCGCCTACCCTTCGGGCACCCCGCCCTACGGGACCGCCCCCGGCGGGGAACCGGACCCGGGGGCCGCGGCCCCCGGCACCCCGGCCGCCGCGGCCGGCGGCCGGCCGGATGAGCCGAAGACCGAGACCACGATGACGACGCGGATCCGCATCAACATCCCGGGCTCGCGGCCCATCCCGCCCGTGGTCATGCGGACGCCCGTCGGCAAGGACGGCAAGGACGCGCCCGAGGGCAGGGACGCAGCCGCGGCCCCGCCCGCCGCGCCCGCCCCGGCGGCACCGAGTGCGCCGAGTGCGCCGGGTGCCGCAAGCGCCGCCGCGGCGCCGGGCGGTGGCGCGGGCGAGCGCAAGCAGAGCCTGCCCACCCGCCCCAAGCCCGCGCCCAGGGCGCCGGGTGCGGCACCGGCCGCGCCCGCCGCGGACTCGGGCGAGAAGACCAGCGACTGGTTCGCCCCGCGCAAGTCCACCCCCGCGTCGGGAGCGGGCAAGCAGCCGCCGCTGCCGCGCCGCGGTGGCGTGGGCCGGGGTGCGGGTGCGGGTGCGGGTGCGGGCGCGCGCGCCGGACGCCCTGCCCCGATGCAGGGCGGTACGCCCGGAATGGGCTCCTCGTCCGACCCCTGGCAGAACGGCCGTTCCGCCGACACGCCGCCGCCTGCCGCCCCTTGGCAGGGCGACCCCGCCACGACCGGCTCGATGCCGCAGGCTCCGGTGCCGGGCGGCCCCGCGCAGGGCGGTGCTGCTGCTCCGTGGCAGGGCGACCCGTCCACCACGGCAGCGATGCCGCAGGTTCCGGCGCCGGGTGACCCGTCGACGACGGGGGCCACGCCGTGGCCGGGTGACGCTGTGCCGGGTGCTGCGAATGCGCAGGGTGGCGTGCCGGGTGGCAACGCCTCGGCGCCGGGTGCCCCCCGGTGGGAGCGCGACACCTCCACGACCGGCCGGATGCCGCAGCCCCCGCTGCCGGGCGACCCGTCGACGACGGGGGCCACGCCGTGGCCGGGCGACTCCTCCACCACGGGTGCCATGCCGCACCCGCCCGTACCCGGCGACCCGTCGACGACGGGGGCCACGCCGTGGCCGGGTGACGCTGTGCCGGGTGCTGTGAACGCGCAGGGTGGCGTGCCGGGTGGCAACGCCTTGGCATCGGGTGCCGCTCCGTGGCCGGGCGACCCGTCCACCACGGCCTCCATGCCCCAGCCCCCCGTGCCGGGCGACCCGTCGACGACGGGCGCCACGCCGTGGCCGGGTGACCCCTCGACAACCGGCGCCACCCCGTGGCCGGGTGAGCCCGCCGGGAACGGCGGCGTGCCGAAGGCGCCCGGCGCCGCGGGCCGGACGTCCGGCCCGCAGGCCGGTGCACCCGCGCCGGGCGCTGCCGCCCCGTGGCCGGGCGGCCCCGCCGCCGGAAACGGCAAGCAGGCCCCCGGCGGCGCCGCGTTCGCCCCCGGACGCACCGACACCCCCCGTGCCGGCACCCCCGCGGTGCAGGCGGCGGGCCGGCCCGGCCAGCCCGGCAACGGCCCCGCCAAGGGCAAGAACAAGAAGAAGGGCGCCCCCAGGCAGCCCGTGCCCGCGCCCGTGCCCGCGTCCGGCGAGACGCTGGTCAGCGGCGTGCCGCCGGTGCCCCCGGCGGGCGGCCAGGGCGGCCGGGTGCCCAAGCCGCCGGTGGACGGCGGCGCGCCCCGCGTGCCCGTGCCCAAGCCCAAGCCGGTTCCGCCCCCGCCCGGCGCTGCCAAGCCCGCCGCAGCCAAGCCCGCGGCCAAGGGCGCGGCGGCCAAGAGCGCGCCCAAGAAGAAGGGCCGCAACAAGCTCGTGCTCCTGGGCGGCGGTCTCGTCGGCCTGGTCGGTCTCGCGTACGGCGCGGGGCTGCTGCTCAACCACGAGGACGTGCCCAACGGCACCACCGTGCTCGGCGTCGACATCGGCGGCAAGTCCAAGGAGCAGGCGGTGCAGAAGCTCGACGCCGCCCTCGGCGACCGCGCCACCGCGCCCCTGAAGGTCTCCGTCGGCGGCAGGACGGCCGAGCTGAAGCCGGACGTCGCGGGCCTGTCCATCGACACCCAGGCCACCGTGCGCACCGCGGCCGTGAAGGACTACAACCCCATAACGGTCCTCGGCTCGCTCGTCGGCGGCACCCACACCGCCGAGCCCACCATCGTCGCGGACGACGAGAAGATCGCCGCCGCGCTGAAGGCGCTCGCCGGGCAGACGGGACAGGTCAAGGACGGCACGATCAAGTTCGAGCCGGGCAAGGCCGTGGCCGTCTACGGGCAGCCGTACCAGGGCATGGACGTGGACGCCTCGGTCAAGACGGTCTCCCAGGCCTACCGCGACCGCGCGGCCACCGGCAAGGACAAGCCCGTCGAGCTGACCAGCTCCGCCCAGCAGCCGAAGGTGGGCAACGCCGAGGTCGACCGGATGATGAAGGAGTTCGCGGAGCCCGCGATGTCCGGCCTCGTCACCGTCCAGACCGACCCGGCGCACAAGATCCAGTTCGGTCCGGACCGCTCGCTGCCGAAGATCCTCTCGGTCCGCGAGGTCAACGGGAAGCTCGTCGAGAACTACGACCTCGACGCGCTCAAGGAGCTGTGCGGCAAGACCTTCGACGGCGTACTCATCCAGCGCGGCAACGGCAGCAAGACGCCCGTCCAGCCGACGGACGTCGCCGGCGCCCTCGGCAAGGCGCTGCGGGGCAAGGGCGCCGAGCGCACCGCCACGATCCCGCTGAGCTGACGCCGGCCGCCGTCCCGCACGGCCCGTACGAGCCCCCGCGCCCCACCCGGGCGCGGGGGCTCGCGCGTTCGTCACCCTCACGACGACTCATGACGACCCATGACATCTGTCATAGCCAGCTCACGACGGCTGACACTGCCGCGGCACCCCCTCCGGCGGCGATCCTTGTGCACATGACCACTACTGCACATGTGTTCACGGGGGATGGGCGCCCGACCGGCGCCCCCGTGGTCAGCTTCCACAACGTCAGCAAGAGTTACGGCACCGTGCGTGCCGTCTCCGATCTCAACCTCGACCTGTACGCGGGCGAGACCGTCGCCCTGCTCGGGCCGAACGGCGCCGGCAAGTCGTCGACGCTCGACCTGCTGCTCGGGCTGCGCAACCCCGACGCCGGCCGCGTCGAGCTGTTCGGCACGTCGCCGCAGGACGCCATCGCGCAGGGCAAGGTGGGCGCGATGCTCCAGTCCGGCGGTCTGATGGAGGAGGTGAAGGTCCGCGAGATCGTGCAGCTCGCGTGCGACCTCCACCCGCGCGCCTACCCCGTCGACCAGGTCATGGAGCTGGCGGGCATCACCGAGATCGCCGACCGGATGGTCAACAAGCTCTCCGGCGGCCAGGAGCAGCGCGTGCGCTTCGCCATGGCCACGGCGGGCGCCAACGAGCTGATCGTCCTGGACGAGCCCACGACGGGCATGGACGTCACCTCGCGCCAGACCTTCTGGAGCACGATGCGCCGCCAGGCGGACGAGGGCCGCGCGATCCTCTTCGCCACCCACTACCTGGAGGAGGCCGACGCGATCGCGGACCGCGTGATCGTGCTCCACAAGGGCCGGGTGCTCACCGACGGCTCCGCCGCAGAGATCAAGGCGAAGGCCGGTGCCCGCCGCATCGTCTTCGACCTGGACGGCCACATCGCCGAGGGCGCGCTGCGCGAGCTGCCGTTCCTCACCTCCCTGGAGATAACGGGCCGTACGGTCCGCATCCAGTCGCGGGACGCCGACGCGACCGTGCACGCCGTGTACGGGCTCGGCTTCTACCCGCGCAACCTCGAGGTCGCGGGCCTCGGCCTGGAACAGGCCTTCATCGCCATCACCGACGCTGCCACCGCCGAGGAGGCGGCCAAGTGAAGACTCTGATCAAGCTCGAGATCACGCGCACCCTGCGCAACAAGAAGTTCATGTTCTTCTCCGTGCTCTACCCGGCGATGCTCTACCTGGTCATCGCCGGCGGTGCGAGCACCAAGGAGATCGTCAAGGGCACCCACCTGACCCTGCCGCTGCTGATGATGGTCTCGATGGCCTCCTTCGGTGCCATCACCGCCGTCCTCATGGGCAACAGCGAGCGCATCGCCAAGGAGCGCGAGAAGGGCTGGGTGCGCCAGCTGCGGCTGACCGCGCTGCCCGGGCGCGGCTATGTGACGGCGAAGGTCGCCTCGGCGTCCGTGGTCTCGCTCCCGTCGATCCTCGTGGTCTTCGCCGTCGCGGCGATCGTGAAGGGCGTGCGCTTCGACGCCGCCTGGCAGTGGTTCGCGCTGACGGGCGTGATCTGGGCGGGCAGCGTCGTCTTCGCCGCGCTGGGCGTGGCCGTCGGCTACCTCGCCACGGGCGACGCCGTCCGGCCGATCACCTTCATCATCTACTTCGCCCTGTCGATCCTGGGCGGCCTGTGGATGCCGACCACGACCTTCCCCGACTGGCTGCAGAAGATCGCCGAGTGGGTGCCCACCCACGCGTACGCCGCGCTCGGCCAGGCGATCGAGACGGGCGACGCGCCGCACGCCAAGGACGTCGCGCTCCTCTTCGTCTACCTTGTGCTCTTCAGCGGTGCCGCCGCGTGGCTGTACCGCAAGGACACGCACAAGGCGTGAGCCGACCGGGGGGACGAAGGCATACGACGCAGAGGACACAGGGAGCAGGAGCGATGACGGGTCGGGAGCGGCGCCGGAACCCATGGCGTGCCGTGCTGGAGATCCAGGACGACCCGTCGTTCGCCAACGGCGTCGGCGCCCGGCCCGAGGACCGCCGCCAGGCGGTGATCAAGCTGATGTGGGTCGCCATCTGGTTCGCCTACCTGGCGGCTCCCGCGGAGGACGTCCTCGGCGACCATCACAGCGCGGTGGGCGACATCCTGGGCGGCGCCGGTCTGGTGGCCTTCGTGGCGGCCTACCTCGCCCTGGTGTTCCGGCACACCTCGCGGGCGCTGGAACGCGTGCAGGTCCTCGCCTCGATCGGCGTGCTGCTGTCGCTGGCCGTCACGCTGTCGCTGACGCTGGGAGCCCCCTGGCTCGTGCTCTTCGTCTTCACGAGCATCGGCTGCGGGGCGGCCCTGCCGGCCAAGCTCTCTCGCATCGCGATTCCACTGGTTACGGGGGTACTGGTGGCCATCGGCGAGACCCAGCCCGGCACGCAGGGCGAGTTCCTGGTGGCGCTCATCATCCCGGCGCTGCTCGGCGGCGCCGCGATGGTGGGGGTGCGGCAGATGGCCCTGACGACCCGTGCGCTGCGTGAGGCGCGGGCGACGGTGGCCCATCTCGCCGCGAACGAGGAAAGGCTGCGGCTCGCCCGCGACCTGCACGATCTGCTCGGCCACTCGCTCTCGCTCATCACGCTCAAGAGCGAGCTGGCCGGGCGGATGCTGCCGGACCGGCCGGAGCAGGCGGCCCAGCAGGTCGCGGACATCGAGCGGGTGAGCCGGCAGGCCCTGGTGGACGTCCGGGAGGCGGTGAGCGGCTTTCGCCGCCCCACCCTCGACGCGGAGCTGGCCGGGGCCCGCACGGCCCTGATGGCCGCCGGGGTCGTGGCCGACCTGGACCGGGCGCAGGAGCGCCACCCCGACCTGCCGCCCGACGAGGAGGGCGCGCTGGCGTGGGCCCTGCGGGAGGCGGTGACCAATGTGGTCCGCCACAGCGGGGCGCGCCGCTGCGAGGTGACGCTCGAGGAGGCGGGGGACGAGCTGTGCCTGACCGTCACCGACGACGGCCACGGCCCCTCGGGCCCGCCCGGCAACGGCCTCACCGGCCTGACCGAGCGACTGGCCCTCGCGGACGGCCGGCTGGAGACCGGCCCCGGGCCGCGCGGCGGCTTCCGGCTGCGGGCGTACGTCCCGCTCTCGCGGTCCGTCGTGGCCGCGGAGGTGTGAACGCCAGGTGTGAACATGTGATCGCGTGGGCCCTACTCTTGCGCTGTGACCGCACCGCATGACAGCTCGCGAACCATCAGGGTCCTGCTCGCCGAGGACCAGTCCATGGTCCGGGAGGCCCTCGCGGCGCTCCTCGGGCTCGAGGACGACATCGAAGTCGTCGTCCAGGTCGCCCGGGGCGACGAGGTCCTCGGCGCGGCGCGCGCCACGCCTGTCGACGTGGCGCTGCTCGACATCGAGATGCCGGGGATGACGGGGCTCGACGCGGCGGGGCTGCTGCGGCGGGAGCTGCCGACGCTGAAGGTCGTCATCCTGACCACCTTCGGCCGCCCCGGCTATCTGCGCCGGGCCATGGAGTCCGGCGCGGACGCCTTCCTGGTCAAGGACGCGCCGGCCGCGCAGCTGGCGGAGGCGGTGCGGCGGGTGCTGCGGGGGGAGCGCGTCATCGACCCGACGCTCGCGGCGGCCGCGCTGGCGGAGGGCGCCAATCCGCTGACGGACCGGGAGCGGGCGGTGCTGAGCGCGTCCGCGGACGGGTCGACGAATGCGGAGCTGGCGAAGGCGCTGCATCTGTCGCACGGGACGGTGCGGAACTATCTCTCGACGGCGATCCAGAAGACGGGTGCCCGGAACCGGGCGGAAGCGGTGCGGATCGCGCGGGACAAGGGGTGGCTGTGACCCGGGGGCTCCGCCCCCGGACCCCCGCTCCTCAAGCGCCGGAGGGGCTGGGGCGTCAGTTCAGCATGGCCCGCGCGGCGAGCGCCTGGTGGCGGACTGATTCCGCCGTGTCCGGCTCCACCGGAGCGATCACTTCCGCGTACTCCTCCAGCTCCCGCGCCCCCCGTGCGAACTCCCCGCGCTCCACGAGCAGCTCCGCCCGCTCGTAGCGGAGCCGCGCCGGATGGCTGGGCAGGAGGAGGGAGAGGTCGACGGCCCAGAGCTGGACGTCGCTGCGCTCGGGGCGGGCCGCCGCCCAGGCGCGGATGTTGTTGAGCACCCGCAGCACGATCTCCAGCGGATCCGCGGGCGAGAACATCTCGGGCGCCAGCGGCGCCCCCGTCGCGCCCGCGACCAGCAGCCGCGCGTCGTCCTCGGACAGCAGCCGCCCGCCGTCGAAGGGGTCGACCAGCACGTGGTGCCCGTACGGGTCGCCGAAGCCGACGACGAAGTGGCCGGGCAGCGCCACTCCGTACACCCGGGCCCCCGCCCGCCGGGCGACCTCCATCCAGACCACCGACAGCAGGATCGGCAGGCCGCGCCGCCGCCGCAGCACCTCGTCGAGCAGCGAGGACCCCAGCCGCCGGTAGTCGGCGGGGGCGCCGTGGAAGCCGCAGCGCTCGCCGAGCAGGTCCTCGAGCGCCCGCGCCCAGCGCCGGGGCTCGGCCCCCCGCCCCAGCGCGGGCAGCAGCCCGGCCAGCCGGTCCAGTTCGATCTGCGCCGCGTCCACGGCCTCCTCGCACAGCCCGGCCCGCGCCTCCGCGGCGACGAGCAGGCACAGCAGTGCCAGATCCGGGCGGTCGTCGCGGGCCGCCTCGGCGAAGCTCCGGCGGCGGGCGGTGGTGTCCTCGTACATGGGTGCCTCGTACCCCCTCGGGGCGGTGGTGCAGCCACCGCCACTGTCCATGGTGCGACCGCGCCGGCTAGCCCAGCTGCTCGCGCGGCTCGCGCCGGTAGTGATAGGCGTGGTGCGTGCTGAAGCCCAGTTCGCCGTAGAGCGCGCCGGCCCCGGCGTTCTCCTGCTCCACCTGGAGATAAGCGGCCGAGGCGCCCTCGCCCAGGGCCTGCTCGGCCAGGCGGGCCATGACCAGGGTGCCCAGGCCCTGCCGCCGCCGGTCCGGGCTCACGTGCAGGGCCGCGAACCCCGCCCACCGGCCGTCGACCACACAGCGCGCTATGGCCGCCGGGCCCTCCCCGGGACCCTCGCCCGGCACCGTCGCGAACCACACCGAGGGCCCGCCGGTCAGCACCGCCAGCGCCGCCCCGGGGTCCCCGCCCGTGCGCCCGTACGCGGCCAGCCACGCCTCGTCCGGCTCGCGGGTCAGCCGCACGCTGCTCGTGTCGGCCTCGGTGTCGGCGATCGGCGCCAGGGCGGCGGTGCGCATCAGGGCGTGCCGCTCGGCGGTCCAGCCGCGCCCGGCCAGTTCCGCGTCCAGGCGCTCGTCCTCGGCCGGGTCCCCCGTGGTGACCTGCACGCACGCGGGCAGCCCGCGCTCGGCGTACCAGGCGGTGACCCGGTCCAGCGCGGCGGGCAGCGGCAGGCCGGGGGCGCCGAGCGGCAGGACCGAGTTGGCCCGGGCGGTGAAGCCGCCCGCGGCGCGCAGGGTCCAGTCCCCGAGCCGGGCGGTCTCCCGCGCGGGCCAGCCGCGGGCCGCGATCTCCTGGAGTTCGCGGAGGGAGGCCGCGGGGCCGCGACGGCGCGGGGGAGTCGCCGGGATCACCTTTCCGGCGACGAGGGTCTGTTCCCGGATTTCAACTGTTTGACCTGATCTCGTTGTGATCCGCAGCACACCGCGGTCCCAGGAATCGAGCACGCCGACGGTGTCGGTGAAGCGTTCCGGGGAGTCGCCGGAGTCGTTCAGCCGCCGCACGGAGACCCTTTTTCCCACATCTGCCACGCTGATCCGCACTGCCGGCCTTCCGCCCGTGGTGAATTCCACAGCTGCGCCCGCCCCTCTTGTTCGTCATGTGCCCGGGGAGGGAGATACTAGGTGTGGGCATCGACGACGCCGCGCTCCCGCGCGAAATGAGCCCTACCGAGGAGGAACGACAGCGTGACCTACGTCATCGCGCAGCCTTGTGTCGACGTGAAGGACAAGGCGTGCATCGAGGAGTGCCCCGTCGACTGCATCTACGAGGGCTCCCGGTCCTTGTACATCCACCCGGACGAATGCGTCGACTGTGGCGCCTGTGAGCCGGTCTGCCCGGTCGAGGCGATCTTCTACGAGGACGACACGCCGGAGGAGTGGAAGGACTACTACAAGGCGAACGTCGAGTTCTTCGACGAGCTCGGTTCGCCCGGTGGCGCCTCCAAGCTCGGCCTGATCGAGCGCGACCACCCCTTCATCGCCGCGCTGCCGGCGGACATCAACCCCGAGCACTGACCACGGCAGCCGCCGCGGCCCCGTACGGCCCACCGCCGTACGGGGCCGCGGCGTTCGCCGACCGCCTCCAGGCCGTACGGCGCGGCCCGGAGGTCAGCCCCCTCAGCGCAAGAGAGCGAGCAGCCAGCACCATGAGCGCAGTCTCTTCCCGCCTCCCCGTCTTCCCCTGGGACCGGCTCGAGCCCTACAAGGCCACCGCGGCCGCCCACCCCGACGGCATCGTCGACCTGTCGGTCGGCACCCCCGTCGACCCGGTGCCGGCCGTGATCCGCCGGGCGCTCGCCGACGCCGCCGACAGCCCGGGCTATCCCACGGTCTGGGGCACGGCCGAGCTGCGCGACGCGCTCACCGGCTGGACCGAGCGCCGCCTGGGCGCCCGCGGCATGACGCACGCCAATGTGCTGCCGGTCGTCGGTTCCAAGGAGCTGGTGGCCTGGCTGCCCACCCAGCTCGGCCTCGGCCCCGGCGACAAGGTCGCCTACCCGCGGCTCGCCTACCCGACGTACGAGGTGGGCGCCCGGCTCGCGGGCGCGGAGCCCGTCGTCTACGACGACCCGTGGGAGCTGGACCCGGCCGGCCTGAAGCTGCTCTGGCTGAACTCGCCGTCCAACCCCACCGGCCGGGTGCTGTCCAAGGAGGAGCTGCGCCGCGCCGTGGCCTGGGCCCGCGAGCACGGCGTGCTGGTCTTCAGCGACGAGTGCTACCTGGAGCTGGGCTGGGAGGCCGACCCGGTCTCGGTGCTGCACCCGGACGTCTGCGGCGGCTCGTACGAGGGGATCGTCGCCGTCCACTCGCTGTCCAAGCGTTCCAACCTGGCCGGCTACCGCGCCGCGTTCATCGCGGGCGATGCCGCCGTCCTCGGCGAGCTGCTCCAGATCCGCAAGCACGGCGGGATGATGGTCGCCGCGCCCGTCCAGGCGGCCACCGTCGTGGCGCTGGGCGACTCCGCGCACGTCGCCGAGCAGCGTGCCCGCTACGCCCACCGCCGGGCCGCGCTGCGCGCCGCCTTCGAGGGCGCGGGCTTCCGGATCGAACACAGCGAGGCGTCGCTGTACCTGTGGGCGACCCGCGACGAGCCGTGCTGGGACACGGTCGGGGAGCTGTCCAAGCGCGGCATCCTCGTGGCGCCGGGTGACTTCTACGGTCCGGCGGGCGGGAGCTTCGTACGGATCGCGTTCACCGCCACCGACGAGCGGGTGGAGGCGGCGGTCCGCCGTCTGGCCGAGTAGCGGCTACGCACAACGGCTACGCAGGCACAGCACAGGGGCCCGGGAGGTGAACTCCCGGGCCCCTGTTGCTGCTTGGGGTGCTGCTTGCGCTCGTCGGATCAGCCGCCGAGCCCGGTGTTGGGCAGGCCGCCCTTGGTCAGGCCCTGCGTGGTGCCGCCGAGGGCCTGGGCGGCACCGCCCACGAGCTTGCCGGCCTGGTGGTTGGCGGCCGGTACGGTCTCGTGGCCGGCCTTGCCCACCGCTTCGGTGGTGGTGTGGACGGCCTTGTTCCCGACGCCCGACGCCACGGAGCCGGCCTGCTCGGAGGCCGCACCGACGGTGTGGCTGGCGGTGGTGGTGTCCAGCGCGCTCACCGGCGCCAGGTCCGCCGCCTTGGCGAGGTCGGCGGCGCTCGCCGAGCCGGCAGCGCCGACGACGGGAGCGGCACCCGCGGCGACGAGCAGGGCCACCCGGGCGATCCGGCGCGTGAGGGGGAGGGACATGTTGCTCCTTCGACGGGGAGTGAGAGAGGTCGGTTGCTGTCCGGCGTGCGGACGCAGTGACTACCGCGTGAGTCCGGCGAAGGTTGCGGTGGGCCCAGGTAAAGAGTGGGTAATGCATCGCATTATCTGCTCCGGCAAAACCCCGGCAAACCGGGCAGGTTGTCAATCAATGCGGAAGGCTTAAAAGCCTTTAGTCACAAGGGATGTGAGGGTGCGTCGAGAATCCGTGCGGGCGGTACCGGGCGTGACAACTCGCGTATGCGTCGGGTAACTCCGGGGAGGGGACGCTCGTACTACTGAGCGGTGATGATGCGCACCGCCGACGGGGTATCAGAACCCGCTCCCGCCCCGGATTTCTGCCAGCCGTCCGCGGAATTCTTCGCCGTCCACACCCGGCCCGCGAAGGAGACCCGCTCGATGCGCAGCTCCGCCGCGTGCGCCACCGCCCAGGAGGCCACCTCCCAGCCGCGCGGCGGGCTCCCGTCCGCCGCGGCCGGACGGTCGGGCTGCACGGACACCGGCACCGTCACCGTGTGCCCCGCCCGCGCGGCCCCGTTCCGGCCGTCGCCGGCCGGACCGCCCGCGGACACCGCGGGCAGCACGCCCGCGCCGAACTCGCGCGTCAGCTTCGTCCGTACCGCCGCCGGGTCGCCCGGCTTCCCGTCGCCCGGGCTCCGGGTGCAGCTGAACGTCCCCGCCGCGCGGCCCGTGAGCGCCGACGACAGCAGCGAGGCGTCCGGCTCGTGCTTGGCGTAGGCCTGCGGGAACCCGCTGCGCTGCACCTTCTGCGCCGCCACCGTCAGCGGCAGCCGCGAGTAGCCCGGCACCTCGACCAGGTGGTCGTAGAACTTCCCGGCCGCGTAGACCGGGTCGGTGATCTGCCGCGCCGTGCCCCAGCCCTGGGTCGGCCGCTGCTGGAACAGGCCCAGCGAATCGCGGTCGCCGTGGTGGATGTTGCGCAGCCCCGACTCCTGCATCGCCGTGGCCAGCGCGATCGTCACCGCCCGCTCGGGCAGCCCGCGGGCCGAGCCCACGGCCGAGATGGTCGCGGCGTTCACCGCCTGCTCGGGGGAGAGGGAGTACGACTGCCCGTCCGCCCGCACCGTGCAGCGCGGCGCGCCGGGCCCGCCCGTCAGCAGCTGCGCCACCAGATAGCCGATCAGCGCCAGCAGCACGGCGCAGGCGGCCACGGTACGCAGCAGGCGGCCACGGCGGGTGACGATGATCCCGGACATGCGGGCCACGTTACTTCAGAGACCGTCCGGCGCCGCGCCGGACCCAAGGGGGTGTCCGATCGGCCCGGTACGGCCCGCCCGGTATGGTCCGTCGGACACCGTCGAGGCCGGTCGCGTTAGGCTCGCGGCATGGAGCATGCCGCACTCGACCTGTCCCTCGACGCCGCCGCCCTCACCGCGCGGCTCGTCGACTTCCCCTCCGAGAGCGGTGACGAGAAGGGCCTCGCCGACGCCATCGAGACCGCCCTGCGCGCCCTTCCGCACCTCACCGTCGACCGCTACGGCAACAACGTCGTGGCCCGCACGAACCTCGGCCGCGCCGAGCGCGTCCTGCTGGCCGGTCACATCGACACCGTTCCCATCGCGGACAACGTGCCCTCCCGCCTCGACGAAGACGGCGTGCTGTGGGGCTGTGGCACCAGTGACATGAAGTCCGGCGTCGCCGTGCAGCTGCGCATAGCCGCGACCGTCCCCGAGCCCAACCGCGACCTCACCTTCGTCTTCTATGACAACGAGGAGGTCGCCGCCCACCTCAACGGCCTCGGGCACGTCGCCGAGGCCCACCCCGAGTGGCTGGCCGCCGACTTCGCCGTCCTGCTGGAGCCCTCCGACACCCAGGTCGAGGGCGGCTGCCAGGGCACCCTGCGGGTGCTGCTGCGCACGACCGGGGAGCGCGCCCACTCGGCCCGCAGCTGGATGGGCTCGAACGCCGTCCACGCCGCCTCCCCGATCCTCGCCCGCCTCGCCGGGTACGAGCCGCGGCGCCCGGTCGTCGACGGCCTCGAGTACCACGAGGGGCTCAACGCGGTGCGGATCGAGGGCGGCGTCGCCAACAACGTCATCCCGGACGAGTGCACCGTGACGGTGAACTTCCGCTACGCCCCCGACCGCACCGAGGAGGAGGCCCTGGCGCACGTCCGCGAGGTCTTCGCCGACTGCGGCGTCGCCGAGTTCACGGTCGACGACCACTCCGGCGGCGCCCGCCCCGGCCTCACCCACCCCGTGGCCGTGGCCTTCATGGAGGCCGTGGGCGGGACGGCACAGCCCAAGTTCGGCTGGACGGACGTGGCCCGCTTCAGCGCGCTGGGCGTACCCGCCGTCAACTACGGCCCGGGCGACGCCCTCTACGCGCACAAGCGGGACGAGCACGTGGCCACCGACAAGATCGTCCACTGTGAGGAGCGGCTGCGGCACTGGCTCACGGGCCTACGCTGAGGCGCAGCGAATCCGACGATCTGCGGGTCGGACGATACACGGCGGAGGGAGCACGGTATGGGCAGTCCCGAGGCGTCGCGGGGGCGACGGGAGCAGCGCCGGGGGCCGGTCGTGCGCCGGCACGGCCAGATGCAGGCGGGCACCACGGACCAGCACCTGCTGGACACCCGGGGGACGGCGGACTGGGTCCACGAGGATCCCTTCCGGGTGCTGCGCATCCAGTCCGAGTTCGTCGAGGGCTTCGGCGCCCTCGCCGAACTGCCACCGGCCATCAGCGTCTTCGGCTCGGCCCGCACGCTGCCGGGCACGAACGAGTACAAGGCCGGGGTGGCCATCGGCCGCGGCCTGGTCGAGGCGGGCTTCGCGGTCATCACGGGCGGCGGCCCCGGCGCGATGGAGGCCGCCAACAGGGGTGCGATGGAGGCGGGCGGCATCTCCGTGGGGCTCGGCATCGAGCTGCCCTTCGAGCAGGGGCTCAACCCGTATGTGAACCTCGGGGTCGACTTCCGGTACTTCTTCGTGCGGAAGACGATGTTCGTGAAGTACGCGAGCGGCTTCGTGGTGCTGCCGGGCGGAATGGGCACGCTGGACGAGCTGTTCGAGGCCCTGACGCTCGTCCAGACGAAGAAGGTGACCCGCTTCCCGATCGTGCTCTTCGGCGCGGACTACTGGAACGGGCTGGTCGCCTGGCTGCGCGACACGCTGGTGGCGGAGGGGAAGGTGGGGATGGCGGATCTCCAGTTGTTCCACGTGACGGACGACGTGGACGAGGCGATCGGGGTGGTGACGAAGGAAGCGGGGACGTCGTGAGGGCGAGCTGACCCCGGGTGCCCGACGGGTGGGCACCCCCGGCTACCGGAACCCCGCACTCCGCGCCTATGCCAGGCCCCGCCTGGCCACCGCGGGGGGCCGGTGGCCCGCGATGGACGCCACCATGTCCAGCACTTGCTTCGTCTCGGTCACCTCGTGCACCCGGTACACCTGCGCGCCCAGCCAGGCCGACACCGCGGTCGTCGCCAGCGTCCCGAGCACCCGCTCCTTCACCGGCTTGTCGAGCGTCTCGCCGACGAAGTCCTTGTTGGACAGCGAGACGAGCACGGGCCAGCCCGTGGCCGTCATCTCGCCCAGCCGCCGGGTCGCCTCCAGCGAGTGCCGGGTGTTCTTCCCGAAGTCGTGCCCGGGGTCGATCATGATGCCGTCGCGCCGGACGCCCAGCTCCAGGGCCCGCTCGGCGAGGCCGGTTGTCACCCGCAGGATGTCGGCCATCACGTCGTCGTAGGCGATCCGGTGCGGCCGGGTGCGCGGCTGGACGCCGCCCGCGTGCGTGCACACCAGGCCCGCCCCGTAACGGGCGGCCACCTCGGCCAGCTTGGGGTCGACTCCGCCCCACGCGTCGTTCAGCAGGTCCGCGCCCGCCTCGCAGACGGCCTCGCCCACCTCGTGCCGCCAGGTGTCGACGCTGATCACGACGTCCGGGTGGCGGCGCCGGACCTCGGCCACGAAGCCGACGGTGCGGCGGGCCTCCTCCTCGGCGGTGACCTCCTCGCCCGGCCCGGCCTTGACCCCGCCGATGTCGATGATGGCGGCGCCCTCGGCCACCGCCTGGTCGACCCGGGCGAGCGCGGGCTCGTCGCGGAACGTCGCGCCCTGGTCGTAGAAGGAGTCGGGCGTCCGGTTCACGATCGCCATGATCACCGGCTCGTGAGTGCCGAACTCGCGTCGTCCCAGCCGCAGCATCTTCTCCGTACTCCCTCTCCGTGGTCCGCCAGCGACCTTAACTGTCAGTGGGGCATGGCACGATCGGGGTGGACGATTTGGCTGACGGAGGACTTCGGGGAGAAGGCCGTGTTCTGGTTCCTGCTCATCGCGCTGGTCGTGGTGGTCGCCGCGGTCACGCTCGCCGTCGCCGGAGGCGGCGGAGACGGAGTCCTGCCCGAGGCCGGGCAGGACCGCATGGCCTGGCCCCTGCCCGGCGCCCGGCCGCTGCGCCGGGCCGACGTGGAGGAGCTGCGCCTGCCGATGGCCGTCCGGGGCTACCGGATGGCCGAGACCGACGAGGCCCTGGACCGGCTCGGTGCGGAGCTGGCCGAGCGGGACGCCCGCATCGCGGAGCTGGAGGCGGCGCTGGCCGGGGCGCAGGCGGCGGCCGTGAGCGGCGGCCGGGGGGCCGGCCGGGGCTCCGGCCGGGCGGAGGAGGCTCCCGCGGACGAGGCACCGGCCGACGGACACGAGGGGGAGCAGCAGTGAGCGGCGCGGGGGTCGTCCTGGGCGCGGACGGGCTGGCGCGCTGCCCGTGGGGCCTGGAGGCGGAGTCCATGGCGGACTACCGCGCGTACCACGACGCGGAGTGGGGCCGGCCGGTCCACGGCGACGACGCGCTGTACGAGCGGATATGCCTGGAGGCGTTCCAGTCCGGGCTGTCGTGGCTGACGATCCTGCGCCGCCGCGAGGGCTTCCGGGCGGCGTTCGCGGGCTTCTCGATCGAGAAGGTGGCGGCCTTCACGGACGAGGACGCGGAGCGGCTGCTGGCCGATCCCGGGATCATCCGCAACCGCGCGAAGATCGCGGCCACGATCGGGAACGCGCGGGCGGCGGCGGGGCTGGCACGCGGGGAGCTGGACGAGCTGGTGTGGTCGCACGCGCCGGATGCCGTCTCCCGGCCCGCGCCCCGGTCGACGGCGGATGTCCCGGCGGTCACGGCGGAGTCGACGGCACTGGCCAAGGCCCTCAAGAAGCGGGGCTTCCGCTTTGTGGGGCCGACGACGGCGTATGCGCTGATGCAGGCGTGCGGGGTGGTGAACGATCACTTGGCGGGGTGCCATGTGCGGGGGGCGGTTTGATTTCCCCACCCCGCCCCTTCCCGAAACTGGGGCTGCGCCCCAGCCCCCCTGACCGCGCTGCGCGCGGTGTCCTCAAACGCCGGACGGGCTGGATTTTCCAGCCCGTCCGGCGTTTGAGGACCGGGGGTCTGGGGCGGAGCCCCCAGAACTCCCTACCGGCCTACGAACCGCGGGCGTTCCTTCTTCAGGAACGCGTCCACCGCAATCGCATGGTCCTCCGACGCCCCGGCGCGAGCCTGCAGCTCCTCCTCCTTGCCCAGCGTCTCCGCCAGCGAGTGCCCCGCCCCGAACGCCAGCGACTCCTTGATCGCCGCGTACGCCGCGGTCGGGCCCGCCGCCAGTCGACGGGCCACGGCCTCCGCCTCCGCCGCCAGTTCCGCGCCCGGCACGACCTTGTTCGCGATGCCCAGCTCGTACGCCTCCGCCGCGTCCACATTGCGCGGGAAGAGCAGCAGGTCGGCCGCCCGGCCGTGGCCGATGAGGCGGGGGAGGGTCCAGGAGACGCCCGAGTCGGCGGTGAGCGCGACACCGGCGAAGGAGGTGTTGAAGGACGCCGAGTCCGCCACCACCCGGTAGTCCGCCGCGAAGGCGAAGCCCGCCCCGGCCCCGGCCGCAACGCCGTTGACACCGGCCACCACCGGCTTCGGCATCCGGGTGATCGCGGTGACGATGGGGTTGTAGTGGTCCTTGACGGTGTCCATGGTGACGCGCGTGCCGTTCTCGCGGTCCGCGGTCAGGTGGGCGACGTGCTCCTTGAGGTCCTGCCCGACGCAGAACGCCCGCCCGGTGGCGGTGAGCAGCACCGCCCGTACGGCCGGGTCCGCGGCCGCATGCTGGAGGGTGTCGCGGAGGGCGGCCTTCGTCTCCGTGTTCAGCGCGTTCATGGCGTCGGGACGGTTGAGCGTGATCGTCGCGAGTCCGTCGGTCACTTCGTAGAGCACGGCATCGGCCATGGTGTGGGCCCCTCCCTGGGTCGGCCAGCGGTCAGGGTCAGCATGCCGGAGATCATCAGGGGCGGATACGAGAGCGGATATGTGACCTGCGTCAAACAATCGGGTCTCGGAAGGGGTACGGAGGCGACACAGGAGCACGGGACGATCCCCGAATTGAGTGGTTTTGCGGCAGCGCGTTGCCGAAGGGATGCGGACTGATGTTGGTCATTGGGTCGCGCGATGCGGGATAATGGCCTGGAAGCAATGTGTTCGATGCCGGTGACGCGTGCCCTTCCAGAGGGCCGTCGGCTGACGATGAGCTGGTTTCAGGAAGGGGAACGAGCATGGCGGCCATGAAGCCGCGGACGGGCGATGGCCCGCTCGAGGTGACCAAGGAGGGGCGGGGCATCGTCATGCGGGTTCCGCTCGAAGGCGGCGGTCGTCTCGTCGTCGAGCTGACCCCTGACGAGGCCAAGGCTCTCGGCGAGGCCCTGGAGAAGGTCACCGCCTGACACATCAGGCCGACGATTTTCCGCACCGCCCCGGCTGCCGGTCCACTCCGGCCCCGGGGCGGCGCCGTGTCCGGGCACGGTTCTCCCCGGCGGTCCGGGCAACGGCTTCCCGGTACAGCCCTTGGGGGCGGCGCCCCAGGTACGGCACCCACGGTGCGTCACCCTCCGGCGCGGGCGGCCCCACGCGCGCGGCCCGGCCGCCTCCGCCCCCACCGTCAGTCGCGCCGCGCCGCGCCCCGCCGTCAGCCGCCGCGCCGCACCGCGCACAGCAGCCCGTCGCCCACCGGCAGCAGCGACGGCACCAGCGCCGTGGACTCGCGCACGGCCCGCAGCAGTTCGCGCAGCCGCTGCACCTCGGCCGGCGGCAGCGCGGAGTCGACCGTGCGGCCGTCCGCGAAGACCCCTTCGAAGCAGACCAGCCCGCCCGGACGCAGCAGGCGCAACGATTCGGCTAGGTACTCCAGGCACTCCGTCCGGTCCCCGTCGCAGAAGACCAGGTCGTATCCGCCGTCGGCGAGCCGCGGCAGCACCTCCAGCGCACGGCCCGGGATGAAGCGCGCCCGGTTGCCCGCGAAGCCCGCGGCGCGGAACGCCTGGCGGGCGAACTGCTGGCACTCCGGGTCGCTGTCCACCGTCGTCAGCACGCCGTCCGGGCGCATGCCGTGCAGGAGGTGGATGCCCGAGACCCCGGTGCCGGTGCCGATCTCGGCGACGGCCTTGGCGTCCACAGCGGCGGCGAGCAGGCGCAGCGCCGCGCCGGTGCCGTTCGACACCGAGCGGAGCCCTGCCTCGTAGGCCCGGTCCCGGGCCCAGCGCAGCGCCTCGTCCTCGGCGACGAACACATCGGCGAACGCCCAGCTCGTCTGCTGGTTGCCGGTAATGGCCCTCTCCTGTCCCCGTAGTCGACGCAACGGTGACTGTATCCGCTGCGCCCGGGAACCCGCAGATGGGACCGTGCGTTGAGGAGATCGGAGGGGGCCGGGGAAGCCGGTGGACCGGCGGCGCGGGCCCGTCGGGACGGATCGGGACAGAGCAAGACCAAAAAGCGGGTCAAAAATACTTATCCGGAGCTAACGGGCGAGGTGGATATGGTAGGGGCTCCACTGGACACCACCAGAGCCGACAGGGGAGGTGCGGCTGCGGGTGGCGACCGCCGGGGCGTGCTCAGGCGCCTCCGCAGGTCCGCTCCCGAGCCGAAATCCGTGACCGACACCGCTGACCGCCCCCACCGCCTTAAGGGCGTGGGAGGTACCCCCATCCGCGCCACCGACTCCGCGACCACCGCGACCTTCGCCACCGATGCGGATGCACCGGCCTGGACGCCTCCCACCTGGGAGGAGATCGTCAGCACCCACAGTGCTCGGGTCTACCGTCTCGCCTACCGCCTCACGGGCAACCAGCACGACGCCGAGGACCTGACGCAGGAAGTGTTCGTCCGCGTCTTCCGCTCGCTGTCCACGTACACCCCGGGGACGTTCGAGGGCTGGCTGCACCGCATCACCACCAACCTCTTCCTCGACATGGTCCGCCGCCGCCAGCGCATCCGCTTCGACGCGCTGGGCGAGGACGCCGCGGAGCGGCTCCCCAGCCGCGAGCCCTCCCCGCAGCAGCACTTCAACGACACCCACTTCGATGCCGACGTGCAGCAGGCGCTGGACACGCTGGCCCCGGAGTTCCGCGCGGCAGTCGTGCTGTGCGACATCGAGGGCCTGTCGTACGAGGAGATCGCCGCGACGCTCGACGTGAAGCTCGGCACCGTCCGCAGCCGGATCCACCGCGGCCGTTCGCACCTGCGCAAGGCCCTTCAGCACCGCTCGCCCGCCGCCCGGGCCGAGCAGCGCGCGGTGGCCGGGGTGGCCACGCGCGTCCCGATCGGTGGGGAGGTCGGTCTCGCGTGAGCGGTTCAGGCGGTCAGTCCCCCGCCGAGCAGCACCTCGGCGACCGTCTTGCGGCGCTGGTCGACGGGGAGTTGGGGCACGACGCCCGTGAGCGGGTGCTGGCGCACCTCGCCACGTGCTGCAAGTGCAAAGCGGAAGCCGATGCTCAGCGTCGGCTCAAGAGCATGTTCGCCGAGGCGGCCGCTCCGCCGGTCTCCGATGCGCTGCTGGCCCGGCTGCACGGCCTTCCGGGCGCCGTGACCGGCGACGGCCCGCAGTCCGGGCGGGGCCCGGGTGACGGCCGGGGAAGAGGCGGCTTCGGCGCCGGGACGGAGGCGTTCGCGTTCCTGCCGGCCGTGGCGGCCCGGCCCGGTGACGGAGGCTTCCGGATCCACGACTTCGAACGCGGCCCGGCGGCGCGCGGCGGCTCGCGCAGCCGGCGGTTCGCCTTCGCCGCGGCGGGCACGGTCTCGCTGGCCGCGCTGGCGCTGGTGGGGGCGCAGCCCCTGGAGACGGCCGTGGAGTCGCCCCGGGCCCGCGGTGCCGGGTCGAGCGTGGCCACGACCTCGCTGGCGATGGCGCCGGGCTCCGCGACGCCGGGCTCCGCCCGGGAGGGTGAGCAGGCGCGTACGGCGGGCACGGCCCCGGCCTTCTCCGCGCTGGCGCTGCTGCGCCCGTCCGACGCCCCGGTGCTCCCGCCGCTGGTGCGTACGTCCCTGGCCCGCTCCTCGGCCCCGTCCGCCCGCTGACCTCCGGCCGACTCCCCTCTCCGCAGACATCCCGGGACCTGGTGTAATCGTCGGTGAGGCGCGCCTGTTACCGGCAAGCGCGCCTTCGGACGAACGGGTGGTTGAGGGATGGACGAGGGCAAGTCGCGCATGGCCGCGGGCCCCGAGGCAAGCGGTGCGGCACCGCACGGAGTCGCGGCGGAAGCGGATGCTCCGCCTTCTTCGGAGGCGCGGGCGGATCGCATGACCGGTGAGCCGCGCACGGTGTCGATCCCACCCCAGCCCACCGCCTCGGCGCCGACCCCGGCGCAGCTGGCGGACGGCGACCACCTCTCGGCCCACGCGCCTGCCGAGGGCGGCTCCGTGCCGGCCCCCGCTCAGCCGGGAGCTGGTGAGTCGACTCCCCTGCCTGCTCCGGCGCAGCCGGTGGGCAGCGGCTCCGTGTCGATCCCGGCGCAGCCGGTGGATTCCGCGCTGGTCCCGCCCCGGGCCGTGGACACCGCTCCGGCACCGACGCAGCCCGCGGATGCGGCTCCGGCCCCCGCCGCCCCTGCCCCCGCGCAGCCCGTCGCCGACGGCCCTGCCCCGGCCCTGCCCGCGGACGGAGCCCCGGCCCCGGTTGCACCCGTGCCCGAGAGCCCCGCCGCCCCGGCGGCGCCCGCGCCCGTCCCCCTGCACAAGCCCGATCCGTACGGGACCCCGCCCTACGGGCGTCCCGGTCCCTGGGCGCCTGCGCCTCCCGTGCAGCGGCCCACCGTCACGCCCCCGCACGGCACCCCCCTGCCGCCCGCCGCCCCGGTGGCGCCCGCGGTGCAGGCCCCCGACCCCTGGCAGTACGACCCCTGGGCCACCGGCATCCGGCCCGCGCCGGAGCCGGAGCCGGCCGGCAAGGGGCTCTCCCGGGGGAAGATCCTCGCCGGGGCCGCCGTCGTGGCGCTCGTCGCCGGAGGGATCGGCGGGGTCGCCGGAGCCGTCCTCGAGCGCGACGGGGGCATGGGCGGGCACGTCACGCTGCCGCAGTCGCGGGCCGACAAGACCGACCGCGACCCCGGCAGCGTCGCCGGGATCGCCGCCCGCGCCCTGCCGGGCGTGGTCACGATCCATGTGCGCGGCGGCAGCGACCAGGGCACCGGCACCGGATTCGTCCTGGACGACAAGGGCCACATCCTCACCAACAACCACGTGGTGCAGCCGGCCGCCTCCAGTGGCTCCATATCCGTGACCTTCAACGGCGGCCAGACCGCCAAGGCCACCGTCGTGGGCCGCGACAGCGGCTACGACCTGGCCGTCATCAAGGTCACGGGCGTCTCCGGGCTGACCCCGCTGGCGCTGGGCAACTCCGACTCGGTCCGCGTCGGCGACTCCGTCGTGGCCATCGGCGCGCCCTTCGACCTCGCGGGCACGGTCACCACCGGGATCATCAGCGCCAAGGAGCGCCCGATCACCGCGGGCGGCCACAAGCAGGACGGCAGCGACATCAGCTACGTGGACGCCCTCCAGACCGACGCCCCGATCAACCCGGGCAACTCCGGCGGTCCCCTCATGGACTCCCGGGCCCGGGTCATCGGCATCAACAGCGCCATCCGCTCCGCGAGCGACTCCGAGTCCGAGGGCGGCGGCCAGGGCGGCAGCATCGGCCTGGGCTTCGCCATCCCCGTCAACCAGGCCAAGCGGGTCGCCGAGGAGCTGATCAACACCGGCCGGGCCACCCACCCGGTGATCGGCGTGTCGCTCGACATGGGCTACTCGGGCGACGGCGCACGGGTGAACGCCGACGGCGGCAAGGGCCCCGCCGTCACCCCCGGCGGCCCCGCGGAGAAGGCGGGCCTCCGGCCCCAGGACGTGATCAAGAAGGTGGACGGCGTCCCGGTGCACAGCGGCCAGGAGCTGATCGTCAAGATCCGCAGTCACCGTCCGGGGGACAGCCTGGAGCTGACGATCGAGCGCGACGGCCGGGAGCAGACCGTGCGGATGACCCTGGGGTCGGCCGGAGCGAGCTGAGCCTTGGCCTGCTGTTGGCCCGGGCGTCTCCCACCTGCCCCGCGGAGGCAGGTACCGTGATAGACGGCCTGGAACCTCGGCCACTGATGCCACAAGGAGCTGTGCGACGTGCTGGACATAGGACCCCTCGAGTTCGTCACGCTCGTCGTCCTCGCCGTGCTCATCTTCGGCCCCGACAAGCTGCCGAAGATGATCCAGGACGTCTCGCGCACGCTGCGGAAGATCCGGCAGTTCTCCGACAACGCCAAGCAGGAGATCCGTTCCGAGCTGGGGCCCGAGTTCAAGGACTTCGAGTTCGAGGACCTCCACCCCAAGACCTTCGTGCGCAAGCACGTGCTGGACAAGGACGAGCTGGGCCTGAAGGAGATCCGCAACGGCTTCGACTTCAAGTCGGAGATGACGGACCTCGACGACGCCGTGCACGGCCGCCCCGCCGCCCCGGCCGAGGGCTCCGCGGCGGCCACGGGCTCCCCCGCGAACGGCTCGGGCACCCCGGACCTGCTCAAGAAGCGCGAGAACCTCGCCCAGGGCGAGCGCCCGCCCTTCGACGCCGACGCCACCTGAGTACGCGCCGCATCCCGGGCCCCATTGACGGGGGTGGCTATCCTCCCTTTGTTTGGGGTGCGATCGTCCGGGGAAGGCCGTCGTGCCCAGGACGACCGGGCTATGAGGAGGCGCCGCGCAGATGGAGACGACGAGTCGGGTAGGGGCGCAGGGGGCCGGTGACACGGCCGACGCGTCCGCCGTGGACGCGAACGGAGTGCCGGAAGGCGGGCCCGGTCCCCGGCGCTCGGTCGACGGCTATCTCCTGGCCTCGTTCCCGTGGTACGGCCTGGACGAGGCCTACACCGGACCCCGCTGGCTGATGCAGGTCGGCACCGCCGCGGACGGCACCGTGGAGCACGGCTCGACGGGCCACGGCGCCGAGCCGTCGCTGCGGATGGGCCGCGTCGAGCACGACACGGGCACCCAGCGCTTCGCGGTCGTGGTGACCGTGGCCGAGCGCCCGGTGCGGCGCAGCGCCGACGGCACGGGCGTGCTGGAGGCCACCTCGGTCTCCTCCGCGGCCTGGCTCGCCGGATCGGGGCTGCTGGCCTGCACCTGGCCCGCCCAGATGGAGCGGGCCCTGCGCCAGGACTGGCTCGACCAGCAGACGGCCCTCGCCTGGGAGCTGGCGGACCACCTGGACGACTCGGCCTGGTCCACGCTGTCCCTCCCGGTGGACGGGGTGCCGACCGACTTCCGCTACCGGGAGTCCGAGTACGGGTGGGTGCTCGCGGGCTCGGCCGAGGGCGGGGTGCACCTGGGCGCTTACGGGCGCGGGATGAGCGCGTACGGCATGGGCTTCTCGGTGATCGAGGACATCACGTCCTACGAGCGCTGACGCACAGCACGGCGCCGGGTGGAGTCCACCCGGCGCCGTACTCGTGTCGTGACGTGACGCGTCAGAACTTGTTGCGCGGCGTGATGCCCAGGGACATGCCGGACAGGCCGCGCTGCCGGCCGCCGAGCTTGCCCGCGATGGCGCGCAGCGCGCTGCCCGCCGGGGACTCCGGGTCGGTCAGCACGACGGGCTTGCCCTCGTCGCCGCCCTCGCGCAGCCGCACGTCGATCGGGATCGCGCCCAGCACCGGCACGGTCGTGCCCGTGGTGCGCGACAGGCCGTCGGCCACCGTCTGGCCGCCGCCCGTGCCGAACACGTCGACCATCTCGTCGCAGTGCGGGCACGGCAGCCCGGACATGTTCTCCACGACGCCGACGATCTTCTGGTGGGTCTGCACGGCGATCGAGCCGGCGCGCTCGGCGACCTCGGCCGCGGCCTGCTGAGGCGTCGTCACCACGAGGATCTCGGCGTTGGGCACCAGCTGGGCGACGGAGATCGCGATGTCGCCGGTGCCCGGCGGCAGGTCGAGCAGCAGCACGTCGAGGTCGCCCCAGAAGACGTCCGCCAGGAACTGCTGGAGGGCGCGGTGCAGCATCGGGCCGCGCCAGACGACCGGGGCGTTGCCCGGGGTGAACATGCCGATGGAGATGACCTTCACGCCGTTCGCCGACGGCGGCATGATCATGTTCTCCACCTGGGTGGGCCGGCCGTCCGCGCCCAGCATGCGGGGCACCGAGTGGCCGTAGATGTCCGCGTCCACGACGCCGACCTTCAGGCCGTCGGCCGCCATGGCCGCCGCCAGGTTGACCGTCACCGAGGACTTGCCGACGCCGCCCTTGCCGGAGGCCACCGCGTAGACCCGGGTCAGCGAGCCGGGCTTGGCGAAGGGGACCTCGCGCTCGGCCTGGCCGCCGCGCAGCGAGGCCGCCAGCTCGCGGCGCTGCTCGTCGCTCATCACGTCCAGCTCGACGGTGACGCCCGTGACGCCCTCGACGCGCGAGACGGCCTCGGACACCAGCGAAGTGATCTTGTCGCGCATGGGGCAGCCGGCGACCGTCAGGTAGACGGCGACCGCGACCGTACCGTCCGCCGCGATCTCCACCGATTTGACCATCCCCAGCTCGGTGATGGGTCGCTGGATCTCGGGATCGTTGACCGTCGCGAGTGCGGCGCTGATCGCGTCCTCACCCGGCGCGGCGGTTCCGTACGTGTCGGTAGCCATAGGTCGATGGTACGGCCCGGCACGGGGCCCGGGGAAAGCCTCTCAGCGGTCGTCTTCCTCACTCTCGCGAGGGAATACGCGGTGCTCCTCCAGCTCCTTGACCAGGTCCTGGAACTCCGAGCGGATCCAGTCGCGCGTCGCGACCTCGCCGAGGCCCATGCGCAGCCCGGCGATCTCCCGGGTCAGGTATTCGGTGTCGGCGATGGACCGCTCGTTCTGCTTGCGGTCCTGTTCGAGGTTGACCCGGTCGCGGTCGTCCTGCCGGTTCTGCGCCAGCAGGATCAGGGGTGCGGCGTACGACGCCTGGAGCGAGAGCGCGAGCGTCAGGAAGATGAACGGGTATGTGTCGAACCGCAGGTCCCCGGGGACCGTGGTGTTCCACACCACCCAGAGGATGATGACGACCGTCATCCAGACGATGAAGCGGCCGGTGCCCAGGAAGCGGGCGATCCGCTCCGACATCCGCCCGAAGGCCTCCGGGTCGTACTCCGGCAGCCAGCGCGCCCGCTTCACCCGGGGCAGGTCGAGCCGGGCGCGGGGCCGGCCGTGGGGGTGCGGGTGCACGGCCGCCGACTCCGCCTTCACCCGCTCGCCGCGCTGGTCGCCGCGCAGCCCCGGACCCGCCTCGCGGCCGCGCTCACCGCCCGGCATCGGGGGCCTCCGGCAGGTCGCCCATGCCGAGCGCGCCGTGGTGCAGCTCGGTCTCCCGCCAGTCGTCGGGCAGCAGGTGGTCCAGCACGTCGTCGACGGTCACCGCGCCGAGCAGCGAGCCGCTCTCGTCCACGACGGGCGCGGACACCATGTTGTACGTCGCCAGGTAGCTGGTCACGGCGCGCAGCGGGGTGTCCGGCTGGAGGGGCCGCAGGTCGGTGTCGGTGAGCGCGCCGACGAGGGTGAACGGCGGGTCGCGCAGCAGCCGCTGGAAGTGCACGGTGCCGAGGTACTTGCCGGTCGGGGTCTCGTCCGGCGGGCGGCAGACGTAGACCTGGGCGGCGAGCGCGGGGGAGAGGTCGGGGTTGCGGACGCGCGCGAGGGCGTCGGCGACGGTGGCGTCCGGGCGCAGCACGATGGGCTCGGTGGTCATCAGCCCGCCGGCCGTCCGGTCCTCGTACGCCATCAGCCGGCGGACGTCGGCCGCGTCCCCGGGCTGCATCAGCGTCAGCAGCCGCTCCTTCTCCTCCTCCGGCAGCTCGGAGAGCAGGTCGGCCGCGTCGTCGGGGTCCATGGCCTCCAGCACGTCGGCGGCGCGCTCCTCCTTGAGCTTGCCGAGGATCTCGATCTGGTCGTCCTCCGGCAGCTCCTCCAGGACGTCCGCGAGCCGGTCGTCGTCCAGGGCCGCGGCGACCTCGGCGCGCCGCTTGGCGGAGAGGTGGTGGAGCACGTTGGCCAGGTCGGCGGGGCGCAGCCGCTCGAAGGTGGCCAGCAGGTTCTCCGCGCCCTGCCCGTGTTCCTCCAGGGAGAAGCCGGTGACGGCGGACCACTCGACGGTCAGGGTCTCGCCCTTGCGGCGCAGGGCCCCGCCCTTGCCCCGGCGCACGAAGACCTTGTCGATCTCCCAGTCGCGGCGGGCGGGCAGCTGGGTGATCGACACGTCGAGGACGGTCACCTCCTCGTCCGTCCCGACGAGCGTCACCCGGCGGTCGAACAGCTCGCCGAAGACCAGGGTCTCCGTGGGGCGCTGCTCGAACCGCCGCATGTTCACCACGCCGGTGGTGATGACCTGGCCGGACTCCACGCCGGTCACCCGGGTCATGGGCAGGAAGATGCGGCGGCGGCTGACGACCTCCACGACGAGCCCCAGCACACGCGGGGGGCGGCCGCCGACGCGGAGCATCGCCACGATGTCGCGGACCCGGCCCACCTGGTCGCCGTTGGGGTCGAAGACGGCCACGCCCGAGAGGTGCGAGACGAACATCCGGGGGGCGCCTGCTGCCATGGCCGCCCACCTCCTCCGTGCCCGTACCCGTGCCCTGGTGTCCGATTCAGGCTAACGTGACCCGCTTCGCCGGGCGCGGGAGAGAGGTCCGTACGGACCTCGTACGGACCCTGTACACGTCCTCTACGGACTCCCGGCTTCCGCTCGCGGGCGGCACAGGTACGCTGCGCCGTATCCCACCGGTAACAGGAGGCAAGAGCAGAGGTGCGTACCCGTAACGCCGCTCTCGTGGGGGCGCTGTGTGTCGGCCTGTCCGCGGCGCTCACGGCCTGCGGCGGTGGCGAGGACCCCGACAAAGGAACCAACGGCGTCGGCAAGCTCCAGGCGGCGGCCATCGAGGACAAGGCCCGCACGGCAGCGGGCGGTGCGCAGTCCGTGCACGTGTCCGGCAACGTGGTCAGCCAGGGCGGCACGTACCGCATCGACATGCGGCTGAAGAACAACGGCGGGGTGGGGCGGGTGTCCGCGAACTCCACCGCCTTCGAGCTGCTGCGGGTCGGGGACGACCTGTACCTCAAGGCGCCCGCGGGATTCTGGGCGCGGGGGGCCACGCCTGCCCCGTCCGCACCGGCCTCGTCCGCCGGGAAGCTCGACGACAAGTACGTCAAGGTGCCCGCCGACGACCCCTCGTACCAGCAGTTCAAGGGCTTCACCGACAAGAACGTGCTCCTGGACGGCCTCCTCGGCCTGCACGGCAAGCTGGCGCGCGGCGAGCACGGGGCGGTGAGCGGCGTCCGCACGATCCGCATCACGGGCGGGGGCGGCGCGGGCGGCACGCTCGATGTGTCGCTGGTGGGGACGCCGTATCCGCTGCGGGTGCAGCGTGGGGGTGGTGCGGGGCAGCTGGAGCTGGGCGACTGGGGGAAGGATTTTGCACTGTCCGTGCCGGAGAAGGGGCAGACGGTGGATTACGGGAAGCAGCTGCAGATTCCGCGGGGGGAGTGAGGGGGGCCTTTCCCCACCCCGCCCCTTCCCGTAACCGGGGGCGGGGGGCAAATCCAGCCCGTCCGGCGTTTGAGGCTGCACCCGATGTGCGGCTCCGCCGCGCGGCCGCGCGAAGCGCGGTCCGGGGTCTGGGGCGCAGCCCCAGTTTCGGGAAGGGGCAGGGTGGGGGAGAACCCCCAAGTCCTAGGGGGTGTCTGATGGATCTCCGCGGCGTCGCGACGCCCGGCACGCACTCTCGGCGCACCGGCCGAAAGCCCAAGTACGCCCAGTACGAGGGCTTCCGGCCGGCACGCCGAGAGCACGCACCGGACGCCGCTCCTTCCCCGCGGAGATCCATCAGACACCCCCTAGCCCCGCTTCCGCGTGCCCCGCCGGAGCAGGCGCGGCAGGGCCGCCGGCATGGGGCGGCGCGTCGTCGCGGGAGTCGGCAGCGGCACCGCTGCCAGCGCGTCCGACGGAAGGTTCGCCGACGCACCCGTCGGCGTCAGCCGCAGCACGCGGCACCCCTCCGCCCACCGCCCCTCGATACCCTCCGCATCCACCGCATTCAGCCGCTTCCCCTTCAGCTCGGCCACAGCCCCCGCCCACGCCTCCCCGCGCGCCGGAAGCTCGCCGACGGCCGCTGTCCAGGAGACGATCCGGCCGCCCTTGTCCTTGCTGCGGACCGTCACAGTCGCCGTGCCGCCGTCGGTCAGGCCCATGCCGTCCAGCGGCTGTTCCCCGGCGCCGCCGACCACGTGCGCGGCGCCCTCGTGCCAGACGTGCCACAGGGCGCGGCTGGGCCCCGTCGGGCCCTGCACCCAGATGAGGCCGGACTTCTTCGTGGCCTCTTCGATCAGTGCCTGCGTCAGCGTCATGGGGTTTACCTTAAGCGCCTGCGCCTAGGCTGAGGACGTGAGAGCCGCCCGTACGAGCCCCGAAGCGATACCCGGCGCCCAGGCCGCCGCCCCCGCCGGGCACGCCGCGTCCGTCCGCACCGACGTCGTCCTCCTTGCGATAGCCATCGCCGGGGTCTCCCTCTCGGCCCCGCTGATCGCGGCCACCGCCGCCCCCGCCCTGGCGGTCGCCTTCTGGCGGAACGCCATGGCCGTCGGCGCCCTCACCCCCTTCGCCCTCCTGCGGCACCGCGCCGAGCTGCGTGGCATGGGCCGCCGGACGCTCCTGCTGGCGGTCGCCGCGGGGGCGCTGCTCGCCGTGCACTTCGGGGTGTGGCTGCCGAGCCTGCACATGACCTCGGTCGCCTCCTCCACCGCCCTGGTCACCACCACCCCGATCTGGACGACGCTGCTGCTGCGGCTGCGCGGCCACCGCCCGCCCGCGCTGGTGTGGGCGGGCACCGGGCTGGCGTTCCTCGGCGTCGTCATCCTGACCGGCGTCGACCTCTCGCTGTCACCGCGCGCCCTCGGCGGGGACGCCCTGGCGCTGGCCGGCGGCATGGCGGCGGCCGGGTACGTCCTGCTCGGCGCGGAGGTGCGCCGGACGGTCAGCACCGTCGCGTACACCTACGTCTGCTACTCCACCACCACCGTGCTGCTGCTCGCCGCGTGTCTGCTCGGTGGCAGCGCGCTCGGCGGCTACAGCGCGGAGACCTGGGGCAAGCTGGCCGTGCTGACGGTCACCGCACAGCTGCTGGGGCATTCGCTCATCAACCGGGTGGTCAAGGGCCTCGGACCGTCCGTCACCTCCACCGCGATCCTGCTGGAGACGCCGGGCGCGGCGCTCATCGCGGCGCTGTGGCTGGGGCAGCTGCCGCCGGTTGCGTCGTGGCCGGCGCTCGGGGTGATCCTGGCGGGGCTGGCGCTGGTGATCCAGGCCGACCGCAAGCGGGAGCCGGCCGTGCCGGAGACCGGGGTGTAGGACCCCGTGGTCAGAGCCAGCCGTTCCGCTTGAAGCCGCGGTGTATGGCGACACAGATCACGACCGTGAGCACCATGACCCCGGGGTAGCCGTACTTCCAGTGCAGCTCCGGCATGTGGTCGAAGTTCATGCCGTAGATCCCGGCGATCATCGTCGGCACGGCGAAGATGGCGGCCCACGAGGTGATCTTGCGCATGTCCTCGTTCTGCGCGAAGGACGCCTGGGCGAGGTTGGCCTGGAGGATGGAGTTGAGCAGGTCGTCGAAGGAGACCACCTGCTCGTGGACGCGGGCGAGGTGGTCGGCCACGTCCCGGAAGTACTTCTGGATGTCCGGGTCCACCAGCCGCATCGGCCGCTCGCTCAGCTGCTGCATCGGCCGGATCAGCGGGGTGACCGCCCGCTTGAACTCCAGCACCTCGCGCTTGAGCTGGTAGATCCGCCCGGCGTCGCCGCCGCGCGAGCTGCCCTTGCCGGTGACGGAGAAGACGTCGATCTCGACTTCGTCGATGTCGTCCTGGACGGCGTCGGCCACGGCTATGTAGCCGTCGACCACCTGGTCGGCGATGGCGTGCAGCACGGCCGAGGGGCCCTTGACGAGCAGCTGGGGGTCCTCCTCCAGCCGGTGGCGCAGCGCGCGCAGGGAGCCCTGGCCGCCGTGCCGGACGGTGATGATGAAGTCCGGGCCGGTGAAGCACATCACCTCGCCGGTCTCCACGACCTCGCTGGTGGCGGTGAGTTCGGCGTGCTCGACGTAGTGGATGGTCTTGAAGACCGTGAAGAGCGTGTCGTCGTAGCGCTCCAGCTTGGGCCGCTGGTGGGCGTGGACGGCGTCCTCCACGGCCAGCGGGTGGAGCCCGAACTCCCGGGCGATCCCGGCGAACTCCTGCTCCGTGGGCTCGTGCAGCCCGATCCAGGCGAAGCCGCCCTCGGCCCGCACCCGCCGCATGGCCTCGGCCGGGGCGCAGTGGTGGCTCGCGCGCTTGCCGTCGCGGTAGACGGCGCAGTCCACCACGGCGCTGCCCGTCGAGCGGTCGCGGGAGGAGTCGTAGCCGCCACCGCCGCCGCCCTGGGCGGGGACGCGGCGCAGAGCGGGACGGACGGCGGCACGCAGGTCGCGGATCATCGACATGGCTGGCTCCTTCACGGGCCGGCCGCCAGCGCGGGGCGCGTGCGAACGCTGCCCGATGAAGCGGACGTGGATCCGGGCGGCCGGGGCCGGGCGGGGTACGTCCGCACATGGGGCGGCGCTTCGTGCGATGCGCGGGGCTGACGGCAGTTCGCGGGGGAACTCCCCGGAGAACGCAGAGAACACGGAACAAAGCGAGGGCAGGCGCTCTTCCGCCAAGTGCTGCGGGCGTGAAGGGACTTCCGTGCTGGAGTACCGGCGGACGGCCGGCTGCGGAAGGCTTCAGATCACACGGTGATGCGCGTCCGGAGCGGGTGGGCGGGAGAACTGTCGGTACTGCACGGTCGACTAGGATCCACCGCAGCCCCACCTCCTCCGGCCGGTCCCCGCTGAGGGACGACGTGTGTCTCCTTGACCAGAAGTCAAGGCCCGCCAAGGCTAGCAGCCGCCTGAAGCGTCAAGGCCCCCCTTTGCCTGTTCGATACGCGTTCTATGCTCACTCCATGTCAGACGTTCTCGCACTGGTCGAGGCCCGGCTGCTGACGGCCCTCGGCGAACCGGACGCCCGCGCCGCGGTGACCTTCCTCGGGGCGGATCGGATCGAGGTCCTCCGCTTCCACGCCGACGACGACGGCGGAGACGTCGTCCGCTACGCCACCCTCGGCATGTCCGCCCAGCCCATGACCGACCCCATGGCCACCGTCGCGGACCCGCTGCGCGGCCCCCGCGCCGAGCTGCTCCTCTCCGTCCGCACCGGACGGGCCGACACGGACAAGGCGCTCCGCCCGCTCGCCGTGCTCGCCGCGTCCCCCCAGGTGGAGGGCGTCGTGGTGGCGCCCGGCGCCTCGCTCGACACCGGCGAGCCGCTGTGGCCGGGGGCGCCCTTCACCTCCGTGCTCGTCGCGGAGCCGGGCGGCATCGTGGCGGACCTGGAGCTGGACGACCCGATGGACCCCGTCCGCTTCCTTCCCCTCCTTCCCATGACCCCGAACGAGGCCGCCTGGAAGCGCGTCCACGGAGCGGCCGCCCTCCAGGAGCGCTGGCTGCGGCACGGCACGGACCTGCGCGACCCGCTGCGCGCCGGAGTGCCCCTCGACTGACGCCCGGGGGTGCCCCGAGGCCGCGGCCGGATCGGTGCACGGGTGCCGACTCCGGACGGGTGATCGTCCTTGACGCGGGGGCGGCCTGGTAGGACTGTTGGAGGCTATGAGGGGCGAACCCAGTTGCCCGAAGTGCGGTGGCCGGGTGCGAGCGCCCGGTCTCTTCGCCGACTCCTGGCAGTGCGGGGTGCACGGCACGGTGCACCCTCTGCAGCCGGTCGTCCCGCCGAGCGTGGAAGCACTGGCCGTCGCGGTGCGGCGGGCCCGGGTGCCGGTCTGGATGCCCTGGCCCCTGCCCGTCGGATGGCTCTTCACCGGCGTGGTCTGCGCGGGGGACGACCGCAGCGGCGGGCGCGCCACCGCGGTCGCCTGCTCCGGGCCGAGCCCGCTGGGCGGCCCGGGCGAGCTGCTGCTGGTGGCGGAGGAGCTGGGCGTCGGCCTCGGCGCGCGCTACGCCGGCATCGACGGCCCCGACCCCGGCCCTCACATGTGCGTCAACCGCTCGCCCGACGCCAAGGTCCACGCGGCCGGCCGTCCCACTCCCCTCTGGCACGTGGAGGGCGCGCCCGAGGACCGGGCCGTGTTCGCGGGCGAGGCCCGCGGGCTGTGGCTGTGGGCGGTCGTCTGGCCGGAGCGCTCGGGTCTGCTGATGTACGACGAGCTGGTGCTCACCGACCTGCGCGACGCGGGGGCCGAGGTGGACCTGGTGCCGTGCGGGGCGCTCTCGCCGCGCATCCTCTCGCCCTAGGACGTGTCCGACGGGCGGGCGCGCTCAAGCGAGCCGGGTCATGTTCGAACGACGGTTATCCTGAACCGGTCCCGTCCGTTCCGTCTGCCGTTGGGAGCCCGTGCCGTGCGCATCGACCTGCACACCCACTCCACGGCCTCGGACGGCACCGACACCCCCGCCGAGCTGGTCCGCAACGCGGCCGCCGCCGGGCTGGACGTCGTCGCGCTGACCGACCACGACGGGGTCGGCGGCCACGCGGAGGCCATCGCGGCCCTCCCCGCCGGGCTCACCCTGGTGACCGGTGCCGAGCTGTCCTGCCGGCTGAACGGCATCAGCCTGCACCTGCTCGCCTACCTCTTCGACCCGGCGGAGCCCGAGTTCGCGCGCGAGCGCGACCTGGTGCGCGACGACCGCGTCCCCCGCGCCCGGGCCATGGTCGCCAAGCTCAACGCGCTCGGCGTGCCGGTGACGTGGGAGCGCGTGCGGGAGATCGCGGGGATCCCGAGCGACGCACGGGAAGCCGCCGGGCCGCAGACGGCCGACGAGCCGGCACTTTCGCTTCCCGGGCGGAGAAACGCGGTAAGCAACAAGGTCGCGGTTGGCCGACCTCATATTGCGACGGCCATGGTCGAGCTGGGCGTCGTCCCCAGCGTCTCCGACGCCTTCACCTCCGAGTGGCTCGCGGGTGACGGGCGCGCCTACGTGGAGAAGCACGAGACCGACCCCTTCGAGGCGATCCGCCTGGTCAAGGCAGCCGGCGGGGTCACCGTCCTGGCGCACCCGTTCGCCCTCAAGCGCGGCCGGTGTGTGTCCGAGGGCGCGATAGCCGAGCTGGCCTCGGCCGGTCTGGACGGGGTCGAGGTGGACCACATGGACCACGACGCCGCCACCCGCGCCCGGCTGCGCGGCCTCGCCGCCGAGCTGGGCCTGCTGACCACCGGCTCCAGCGACTACCACGGCAGCCGCAAGTCCTGTGTGCTCGGCGAGTTCACGACCGACCCGGAAATCTACGGCGAGATCACGCGCCGCGCGACGGGCGCGTTCCCCGTCCCGGGCGCCGGCGGCTGACCTCCCCGCGCTCCGGGGCCGTACGCCCGTCCACCCACGGGCACCGCTGCATCCGTACCGCTCGTACGTCGGTACCGGCGCGGAGCCGGTGCAGGGTGCGGTGGCACACGGCCCCGCGCCCCCGCTCCACTCCATTGCTCCTTCCTCTTCCTTCTTCTCGCTTTCTGCTCTCAGCTCGCACCACTCCTGCAAGGCCTCACTGTGTTCGACTTCGCTGTCTTCGGTTCGCTCTTCCTCACCCTCTTCGTGATCATGGACCCGCCCGGCATCACGCCGATCTTCCTCGCTCTGACCGCGGGCCGCCCCGCCAAGGTCCAGCGGCGCATGGCCTGGCAGGCGGCCACCGTCGCCTTCGGCGTGATCACCGTCTTCGGCGTCTGCGGCCGGCAGATCCTCGACTACCTGCACATCACCACCCCGGCGCTGATGATCGCGGGCGGCCTGCTCCTGCTGCTGATCGCGCTGGACCTGCTGACCGGGAAGTCCGAGGAGCCCAAGCAGACGAAGGACGTCAACGTCGCGCTCGTGCCGCTGGGCATGCCGCTGCTGGCGGGCCCCGGTGCGATCGTCTCGGTGATCCTCGCGGTGCAGCGCGCGGACTCCTTCGCCGCGCAGACCTCGGTGTGGTGCGCCATCGCCGCGATCCACCTGGTCCTGTGGCTGGTGATGCGGAACTCGCTGCACATCATCCGTGTGATCAAGGACGGCGGCGTCGTCCTGGTGACGCGCCTCGCGGGCATGATGCTCTCCGCGCTCGCCGTTCAGCAGATCATCAACGGCATCACCCAGGTCATCACCAAGCACTGACCCCGTGCGCCCCCTGGCGCAACACAGAACACCCCCGTACGGTCCGTCCGTGCGGGGGTGTTCTGTACGTGGTCTGCGGTAGGCGTTACCGGGCCGTGGAGTCGGCCGGGCGGATGTAGATGCGCTGGCCCACGGAGGCGGCCTGCTGCACGATCCGATTGACGGAGGCGGCGTCCACGACGGTGCTGTCGACGGCGGTGCCGTTGACGTCGTCCAGGCGCATGATTTCGAAGCGCAAGGCTTCTCCCTTCGTCTGATCCTCCTGAGGAGAACTCCATGAACAGTGAGGCGCGCGGCGACGTTGCCGCGCGGTCCATACGTGTCCAACGAGGCGACCGAGGAAAACATTCCCTACGCTAAAGAAAATGTTGCCATGACTAATTACTGGTCGGTGGACCCGGCCCGGGGGACGGGCCCGGGCCCCCAGCACCTCGCCGAGATCGCCGCCGGGATCGAGCGTACGAACGAGCTGCTCACCCGGGTGCTGGCCGAGGTGGCCACCACCCCCGCCACCCATGCGATCTTCGCCGACGCCGGCTACGTCTACGCCGCGGCCGGCCGCCTCGTGGCCGGGACCGAGGACCGGCGCGCCTTCGAGCTGGACGCGGAGGGCCTGATCGAGGCGTTCATCGACCGGGCCCGCTCGGTCTTCCCCGACGGCCGGCTCCTCCGCGTCTACTGGTACGACGGCGCCCGCCGCCGCATCCACACCACCGAGCAGCAGAGCATCGCCGAACTCCCCGACGTCAAGGTCCGCCTCGGCAACCTCAACGCCAACAACCAGCAGAAGGGCGTCGACTCCCTCATCCGCACCGACCTCGAGTCGCTGGCCCGGCACCGCGCGATCAGCGACGCGGTGCTCATCGGCGGCGACGAGGACCTCGTCTCGGCCGTGGAGGCCGCCCAGGGCTACGGCGCCCGGGTCCACCTCTGGGGCATCGAGGCCGTCGGCGGACGGAACCAGGCCGAGCCGCTGTTGTGGGAGGTCGACAGCCAGCGCACCTTCGACCTCGAGTTCTGCAAGCCGTATGTGACGCGGCGGGCCGCGTACGAGCCGCTCGGCGAGGAGCGGAGCCAGTCCGGGCCCGCGCCCTCCCGCGACGACGTCCGGTTCGTGGGCGCCCGGGTCGCGGCCCAGTGGCTGGCCGCCCGCGGCCGCACCTCCCTCGCGGAGCTGCTGCCCGGCCACCCCTATCTGCCCGGCTCCGTCGACCAGGAGCTGCTGGTGGAGGCCGAGGCCCTGCTGGGGCTGTCCCTGCGGGGCCACGCGGACCTGCGCCGGGCGCTGCGCGACGGCTTCTGGGAGCACCTGCGGGCGCGGTTCTGAGCGGAGCGGTTCCGGTGCTTCCGGGCGTGCCGGAATGCGCGCGGGGGGCGTGAGTGAAACCCTGAACAGGGGTGGTCCCGGCATGCTCGTACGAACCTCCGGGGGCCAGCCTTCCCGACCGAGACCCGGGGACCCGGGAACCTGGGAACAGAAGCGAGGCGATCGGCCATGGCGGTCACGGACCAGGCGGGGCTGGGGGCGCCCTGCTGGGTGAGCCTGCTGACCGGTGACCTCACCGCGGCGCAGGAGTTCTACGGCGCCGTCATGGGCTGGACCTTCCGCAAGGGCTCCCTGGGCGAGGGCTTTTCCGTGGCCCTGGACGACGGGAAGCCCGTCGCGGGCCTGGGCGACGTCGCCACCGGCATGGGCGTGCCCGTCTCCTGGACCTCGTACTTCGCCGTCTCCGACGCGGATTTGGTGGCCTCCCGGGTCCGCGAGCGCGGCGGCACGGTGGCGGTCGGCCCGCTGGCGGTGGGCCGCGGCCGGGTGGTGCTGGCCGCCGATCCGGCGGGCGCCGTCTTCGGCTTCTGGCAGGGCGCGAACCTGCCCGGGTGGCGCATCGGCGGCGAGGCGGCGCCGGCCTGGCTGGAGCTGCGTACGCGGGACGCGTTCGCGATGGCCATGTTCTACAGCGAGATCTTCGACTGGGCCGGCGGCCGGCCGGACGGCTGCGAAGTCCAGTACGAGGACGATGCGGTGAACGTGCGGTCGGGTGGGGCGACGGTGGCCTCCATCCGGGGCGGGGGCGTCGAGGCGGACCCGGACCCGCGGGTCCGCCCCCGCTGGCATGTGTACTTCCGCGTGGACGACGTGGAGAAGGCGGTGGAGTCGGCGCTGGCGGCGGGCGGGGCGGTGGTGACGGAGCCGACGCACTCGCGGGTGGGGCGGGAGGCGACGCTGCGGGATTCGCAGGGCGGGCTGTTCACGGTGACGGAGCGGCCGTCGTGTTAGGGGGTTCGTTCCCCACCCCGCCCCTTCCCCTCAAACGCCGGACGGGCTGAAAAATCAGCCCGTCCGGGGGCACCTCCCAGCGGTAGCTGGGGGAGTTTGAGGACCGGGGGTCCGGGGGCAGAGCCCCCGAGCTTCGCCCCCGCGCGCAGCGCGAGGGGCCGGGGGTCTGGGGTGAAGCCCCAGTTTCGGGAAGGGGCGGGGTGGGGAAAGGAACCCCCCAAGTCAGCGCACCGTCACCCCACCGTCTCCCAGAACCGCACCAGCGCCTCCGCCGTCGCCTCCGGCCGCTCCGCGTTGGGCGAGTGCCCCGCCCCCTCCACCACCGTCCGCCACGCCGAAAGCTCCTTCGCCATCGCGTCGATCTCCGGCACCGGCCACGCATAGTCCAGCGCCCCGGACACGACGTGCTTCGCCAGCGGCACCCGGGCCAGTTCCGCCGTCCGGTCCGGCTCCTCGATCAACTGACGGCCCGCCGCCACGAGTTGCTCGGGCATCGTCTTCAGCCACCGGTTGTGCAGAAACTCCGCCAGCTCCCGCGGCGCGTCCGCATCGGCCGCGTTCTCCCCGTTCTGCTTCTGCATTTCCTGCCACACGCTCTCCATGTCCAGCACGCCGAGTGCCTCGATCAGCAAGCGCGTACGGGCCTGCTGCCCATCGGAGATCGCTGCCCGGCCGTTGCTCATCAGCGTCAGCGAGCGGAACGGCGACGCGTCGGCGAGCACGGCCGCACGGGCCACCATCCCGCCGAAGGAGTGCCCCAGCAGATGCACGTCCCCGCCGAGGGCCGCCGTCTGCGCATGGATGTCGCGGGCCAACTCGGCCTGCCCGTACGCGCTCTCCTCGCGCGGCCCCGCGCTCTCGTGCTGGCCCCGCTGGTCCACCGCCACGACCCGGTACCCGGCCGCCGCCAGCGGTTCCAGCAGGGCGATGAAGTCCTCCTTGCTGCCGGTGAACCCCGGCACGAGCAGCGCGGTGCCGCGCGGCGTCGCGGCGGGGCGTGCCTCGTGGACGGCGAACTCCCCGCGCTCGGTGGTGAGACGGTGTGCGCGGGCGCACGCGGGCAAGGTGAGGAAGGGCGGCCTGCTCATGCCATGAGGCTAACGTCCGCCGTGAGCGCATACGCCGACGGCCGGCCATCCCTCACGGGGTGACCGGCCGTCGGCTGTGAGCCCTTACGCCTCGGCGGGCGCGGCTGCGGCCTTCTTGGCCGTACGGGTCCGCTTGGGCTTCGCCTCGGTGACCTCGGTCTCCGCGGCTGCGGCCTTCTTCGTGGTGCGCGTGCGCTTCGGCTTCACCTCGGCGGCGTCCGCGGCGTCGGCAGGCGCGGCAGCGGCCTTCTTGGCGGTGCGGGTGCGCTTCGGCTTCGCCTCCGTGGCCTCGGCGGTGTCGACCGCGGTTTCGGCCTTCTTGGTGGTGCGGGTGCGCTTGGGCTTGGTCTCCGCGACCTCAGCGGTCTCGGCGACCTCGGCGGCAGGCGCGGCAGCGGCCTTCTTCGCAGTGCGGGTGCGCTTCGGCTTGACCTCGGCGGCCTCGGCGGTGTCCACCGCGGCTTCGGCCTTCTTCGTGGTCCGGGTCCGCTTCGGCTTGGTCTCCGCGACCTCAGCGACCTCGGCAACCTCGGCGGCAGGCGCGGCAGCGGCCTTCTTCGCAGTGCGGGTGCGCTTCGGCTTGACCTCGGCGGCCTCGGCGGTGTCCACCGCGGCTTCGGCCTTCTTCGTGGTCCGGGTCCGCTTCGGCTTGGTCTCCGCGACCTCAGCGACCTCGGCAACCTCGGCGACAGGAGCAGCCGCGGCCTTCTTCGCAGTACGCGTGCGCTTCGGCTTGGCCTCCACGGCCTCCACCGTCTCCGTCACGACCGCAACCGCAACCGCAGCCGGAGCCTCCGGCTCCACCACCGCCGGAGCGGTGACGGCCGGAGCCGCCGCAGCGCTCGCACCGCTACGCGTGCGGCGCCGGCGACGCGGACGCGCAGGCGTCTCGGGGGCCTCGGAAGCCACACCGGAAACGACCTCGGAAGCCGCATCCGAAACCGCAGGCGCAGCCGACACACCCTCCGCCTGGTCGATCGCCGCGCCGCCGCGCGTGCGACGCCGCTGGCGCGGGGTGCGGGTACGGGCCGGACGCTCCTCTTCCACGCGCTCGGCGGAGCGGCCGCCGCGGCGGCCGTCCCGGCCGCGCCCGCGGCCGCCCGGCTCGCCGAGGTCCTCGATCTCCTCGGCCGCGAGGCCGGCGAGGGTGCGCTCGGAGCGGGGCAGGATGCCCTTCGTGCCGGCGGGGATGCTCAGCGCCTCGTACAGGTGCGGGGACGTGGAGTACGTCTCCTCCGGCTCGTCGAACGGCAGGTCCAGCGCCTTGTTGATGAGCTTCCAGCGCGGGATGTCGTCCCAGTCGACCAGCGTGACGGCCGTGCCCGACTTGCCCGCGCGGCCGGTGCGGCCGATGCGGTGCAGGTAGGTCTTCTCGTCCTCGGGGGACTGGTAGTTGACGACGTGCGTGACGTCGTCGACGTCGATGCCGCGCGCGGCGACGTCGGTGCAGACGAGCACGTCGACCTTGCCGTTGCGGAAGGCGCGCAGCGCCTGCTCGCGGGCGCCCTGGCCGAGGTCGCCGTGGACCGCGCCGGAGGCGAAGCCGCGGCGGGTGAGCTGCTCGGCGATGTCGGCGGCCGTCCGCTTGGTGCGGCAGAAGATCATCGCGCGGTTGCGGCCCTCGGCCTGCAGAATGCGGGCGACCATCTCCGGCTTGTCCATGTTGTGGGCGCGGAAGACGTGCTGGGCGATGTTGGCGTGGGTCTGGCCCTCGTCGTCCGGCGAGGTGGCGCGGATGTGCGTGGGCTGCGACATGTAGCGGCGCGCCAGGGAGATGACCGCGCCCGGCATGGTGGCCGAGAAGAGCATGGTCTGGCGCTTGGCCGGGAGCATCGTGATGATGCGCTCGACGTCCGGGAGGAAGCCGAGGTCCAGCATCTCGTCGGCCTCGTCGAGGACGAGCGCCTTGACGTGCGCGAGGCTGAGCTTCTTCTGGCCGGCGAGGTCGAGCAGGCGGCCGGGCGTGCCGACGATCACGTCGACGCCCTTCTTGAGCGCCTCGACCTGGGGCTCGTAGGCGCGGCCGCCGTAGATGGCCTGGACGCGGACGTTCCGCACCTTGCCGGCGGTGAGCAGGTCGTTGGTCACCTGCTGGCACAGCTCGCGGGTGGGGACGACGACCAGGGCCTGCGGGGCGTCGGTCAGCTGCTCGGGCCGGGCCCGGCCGGCCTCGACGTCCGCCGGGACGACGACGCGCTCCAGCAGGGGCAGGCCGAAGCCCAGCGTCTTTCCGGTGCCGGTCTTGGCCTGGCCGATGACGTCGGAGCCGGAGAGGGCGACCGGGAGGGTCATCTCCTGGATGGGGAAGGGGTGCACGATGCCGACGGCTTCGAGGGCTTCGGCGGTTTCGGACAGAATCCCGAGGTCTCGGAAAGTGGACAGAGTCTTGCCTCTTCTGTGAGACGTGGCGCGCGGCGAACGAAGGGGGTCGTACGAAGGGGACGTACTGACCGCGCCGGTAGAGCCGGCCTGGGGCCGTTGGCGCGGGACCACTGCCTTCGCTCGAGCACACGTGCCACGAGCGGATCCCTCCAGGTGCATACGTCTCGTACGTACCGCTGCGGAGGGCGGTCGGTTTTGTGGAAGCCGATCGGGCCACCGACCGGGCATCCGCTGGAGCCCTGGAGACTCGCCTCCAGAAGACACAGCATGGGTGCGGACCGTCGAATACTCGACTGGTCCTTTAGCACTGTACCCCGGAAAGGCGCATGTGTGTCCGGACAATCCTGTGTCCGGATCGGTGGGGAGTGCCTGACCAGGGGGTTCCCGGCGCCGTGTGGCGGGCTATCGTTCGCTTCATGGAGACGTCCGACACGCCAGAGAACCCCGTCGAGCCCACCGGGATCGCCGCCCAGGACTGGGCCCAGGCATCCGCCGACCCGCAGTACCGAGCAGCCGTCGTGGATCTGCTCGGCGCCCTCGCCTACGGCGAGCTGGCCGCCTTCGAGCGGCTCGCGGAGGACGCCAAGCTGGCGCCGACGCTGGACGACAAGGCCGCGCTGGCCAAGATGGCCGCCGCCGAGTTCCAGCACTTCCAGCGGCTGCGCGACCGGCTGGAGGCGATCGACGTGCAGCCGACCGGGGCCATGGAGCCCTTCGCTGCGGCGCTGGACGAGTTCCACCGCCAGACCGCGCCCTCGGACTGGCTGGAGGGCCTGGTCAAGGCGTATGTGGGCGACTCGATCGCCAGTGACTTCTACCGCGAGGTGGCGGCCCGGCTGGACTCCGACACCCGCGCGCTGGTGCTGACCGTGCTGGACGACACCGGGCACGCGTCGTTCGCGATCGAGAAGGTGCGGGCCGCGATCGAGGCCGAGCCGCGGGTCGGCGGGCGGCTGGCGCTGTGGGCGCGGCGGCTGATGGGCGAGGCGCTCTCGCAGGCGCAGCGCGTGGTCGCCGACCGTGACGCGCTGTCGACGATGCTGGTGGGCGGCGTGGCCGACGGCTTCGACCTCGCGGAGGTCGGGAAGATGTTCTCCCGGATCACCGAGGCGCACACCAAGCGGATGGCCGCGCTGGGTCTGGCGGCCTGACCGGAGCGCGTACGGGGCGCAGGGCACGGACGACACGGCACACCACCGGTGTCCCGGCGGGCCGGGTCAGGCCGTGGCTGATCGGCGCGCCCCGTTGCCCGGCCGGAGCAGCAGGGAGACCAGGGCGACGGCCACGCCCAGCGACACCCCCAGGGTGGCCAGGGTGTGGCCGGGGCCCAGCACCGAGTGGGTCAGCAGGGCGCCGAACAGCGCCGCGCCGGGGCCGGTGGACAGCGCCAGGCGGCGGGAGCGGAACTGCCCGAAGCGCGCGGGAAGCCAGTGCAGGGCGCCATAGGAAACGGCGAGGCCGATGAGGACCGAGCCGAGCGCTTCCCAGAGGATCATTGGACATTCCCTCCCGTGCTGTGGCCGAAACGCGGGTGCAAATCGGTCGTAGCGGTCTTACCCCATGACCGGCCCGGGCAACCCTCGTTCCGATCATCGGTGTGCCGGATACGACGACGGCGGGGTCCGGTGAATTCCCCACCGGGGCCCCGCCGTTCGTCGTCCGTCGACATGTGCCCGAAGCGGGTCACATCGCGCCGAAGCCGACCTTCCGGGTGGCCGGCTCGCCGATCTCCACATAGGCCAGGCGCTCGGCCGGGACCAGGACCTTGCGGCCGCGGTCGTCCGTCAGGCTCAGCAGCTGGACCTTGCCCGCGAGCGCGTCGGCCACGGCGCGCTCGATCTCCTCGGCGGACTGCCCGCTCTCCAGAACGATCTCGCGCGCGGCGTGCTGCACGCCGATCTTGACCTCCACGGCTACTGTCCCTCCGAAGGTGTGCGGTCCCCCAGGGCGTGGCCCAGGGGGAGGGGTGCGCGGCCGACCGCGCCCTACGCTGGACACATTAGCCCGGTGGACGGCCGGGCCGGGCCGGTCCCTGCACGCTCGCAGCGAACACGGCCGGCGTGTCGGCCACGGCACGCCAGGTCAGGGCTGCTCGGGCGCGACCTTCGGGAAGCCCGCGATGCCCCGCCAGGCCAGCGAGGTCAGCAGCTGGACGGCCGTCTCGCGCGGCACCGCGCTCTCGCTGGCGAGCCAGTAGCGGGCGACGACCTGGGAGACGCCGCCCAGGCCCACGGCCAGCAGCATGGCCTCGTCCTTGGACAGCCCGGTGTCCTCGGCGACCACCTCGCTGATCGCCTCCGCGCACTCCAGCGACACCCGCTCGACGCGCTCGCGCACGGCCGGCTCGTTGGTGAGGTCCGACTCGAAGACCAGGCGGAAGGCGCCGCCCTCGTCCTCGACGTAGGCGAAGTAGGCGTCCATGGTGGCCGCCACGCGCTGCTTGTTCTCGGAGGTCGAGGCGAGCGCGGTGCGCACCGCCTGGAGCAGGTTCTCGCAGTGCTGGTCCAGCAGGGCCAGGTAGAGGTCCAGCTTGCCGGGGAAGTGCTGGTAGAGCACGGGCTTGCTGACACCCGCGCGCTCGGCGATGTCGTCCATCGCGGCGGCGTGGTAGCCCTGCGCGACGAAGACCTCCTGGGCCGCGCCCAGGAGCTGGTTGCGTCGGGCCCGGCGCGGCAGGCGCGTGCCCCGCGGGCGCGCCTCGGTCTGCTCGATGGCTGTCACGCCGCCTCCATGATTGTTCCTTGCACGGTATGCACCGCGCCCGCCATCGTACTTTTGGGTAACCGGGCCGTGCGTGGTCGGAGCGGAGAATTTCACGGACCGGCCGATGTGGGAAGTCGACAAATACCCGGCAATCGGCCCGTAAGGCCGCTCAGCCCGCCTTCCGGGGGGCTTACGGAGTCACCGGTAGTCGTCCTCGTCCAGCTCCACCACCCGGGCCTGCTCGGCGCGGTCGGCCTCGTTCGCCGAGTCCGGGTCGATGTGGGTCAGCGTCTCGTCGCGGTGCGGCGCGAGGTCGGTGTGCTGCTCGGCGGCGTCGGCTTCCGGGGCCTCGACGTCCATGGTGATCGTGTCGGCCTCCTCGACGTCTTCGAACGTGTCGGGGTCGGTCGGGTCGACAGGCATACGGGATCCCTTCCCAGCATCCGGATGAGCGCCCTCGTACTCCTCGGTATGAAGCCTAGGAGACACCGTCCCGCACCGCCAGGCGATCTGTGAGCGCCGCCACAAGGGTTCGGGCGTGATCGTCTCGTAACATTGCCCGCATGTCTTCGACCGAGTCGCCGGATTCCCACGCCGTGCCCGTGGTGCCGCCCGCGCGGGCCTCGCGGGTGGGCGACGGCGAGGAGCTGCGCACCGTGGCCCTGCCCGGGCTCACGCTCACCGTGCGCTCCCGGCCGCCGGCCCGCGCCGGGCTGCCGCCCGCGCTCTGCGTCCACGGCCTCGGCGGCTCCTCGCAGAACTGGTCGGAGCTGATGGAGCGGGTCGCGGACACGGCCGACTGCGAGGCGCTGGATCTGCCCGGCTTCGGTGACGCACCGCCGCCGGAGGACGGCGACTACTCCATCACCGGCTCTGCGCGCGCGGTCATCCGCTACCTCGACGCCTCCGGGCGCGGCCCCGTCCACCTGGTGGGCAACTCCATGGGCGGCGCCGTCGTCACCCGCGTGGCGGCCGTCCGGCCGGATCTGGTCCGCACCCTCACCCTGATCTCGCCCGCGCTGCCCGAGCTGCGCCCGCAGCGCACCGCGATGCCCACCGGGCTGCTCGCCGTGCCGGGGGTCGTCTCGCTCTTCGCCCGGATGACGAAGGAATGGACGCCCGAGCGGCGCACCCGGGAGGTGCTCGCCCTCTGCTACGGCGACCCCGCACGGGTGACACCGGAGGGATTCGCCCTGGCCGTCGCCGAGTACGAGCGGAGACTGGAGCTTCCCTACTTCTGGGAGGTGATGGCCCGCTCGGCGCGCGGCATCGTCGACGCCTACACCCTCGGGGGACAGCACTCGCTGTGGCGGCAGGCGGAGAAGGTGCTCGCCCCTACGCTGCTCGTGTACGGAATGCGCGACCAGCTCGTCTCCGTCCGCATGGCCCGCCGCGCGAGCAGGGCCTTCCGCGAGTCGCGGCTGCTGACGCTGCTCGAGGCGGGTCATGTCGCCATGATGGAGGACCCGGACGCGGTGGCCCGCGCCTTCCGGGAACTGCTCGCGGACCCCGCCACGACATCTGAACGGAGCGCCCCGCCCCGTGGGTAAACACAGCGCACGTGCCGACCGGGCCGGCTCCGCCGTGCCCGGCACGGGCCGCCGCCGCGGCCATACCGCGCGCGACCACGAGGCCGTCCCGCCGGTGCCCGGCCCCGGCACGGGGCGCAGGCGCGGCTCCGCCTCCGGCGAGGAGGCCGTGGACCTGGCCGCCGACTTCGACGCGCGCTTCACCGCGGCGGGACCGGAGCCGGGCGAGGCCGCCGACCCCGGCTTCACCGGCCCGGGCCAGGTCGACCCCGGCGCCTGCGGTGCCCATGGCGCCCACCTGCGCGAGCCCGTGGTCGGCTGGGGTGTCATCGGCGCCCAGCGTGCCCAGACGGCCGGCACCCCCGCGGCTCCGGCCGGGCGGACGCGCTCGACCACCGGCTTCACCCCCGGCGACCTCTCCGTCCCCGCCACCCCGCCGCCGCGCCTGCCCGCGCAGCGGACGGCACCCCGCCGTGCCGCCGGCTCCCGCGGCAAGGGCGGCCGCGCCGTGATCCGCACGGTCACCGGAGTGGCCGCCGCCGTGGTGACCGCCGTGCTCGCCGTCACCGTCGCGAGCCAGGTGCACCAGGGCACCGACGACAAGGCGGAGGCCCGCTCCGCGGACGTCGGGCGGACGGGCCAGGACGCCGCTTCCCGGTCCGACAGCCGCCCCACGCCCAACGGCGGCGCCGTGGCCCCGGCGAGCTATGAGCAGCAGATGGCGAAGAAGTACCCCCTGGACGCCTCGGCCGCGGCGTCCGGTGAGTTCATGCCCGTACCGGGCCATGAGCAGGCCCCCGGTAAGGGTGATCTTCTGCGTTACCGCGTTGACGTGGAGAAGGGGCTGCCGCTCGACGGCGAGCTGTTCGCCACGGCCGTGCACCGCACCCTCAACGACGAGCGCAGCTGGGGCCGGGACGGCAAGCGCACGTTCGAGCGCGTCTCCTCCGGCGACGCGGACTTCGTGATCACCCTCGCCAGCCCGCGCACCACCGCCGCCTGGTGCGCCAAGTCCGGCCTGGACACCACCGAGGACAACGTCTCCTGCGACTCGGCGGCCACCGACCGCGTGATGATCAACGCCTATCGCTGGGCGCAGGGTTCGCAGACCTACGGCGACGAGATGCACGCCTACCGGCAGATGCTGATCAACCACGAGGTGGGCCACCGGCTGGGCCACGACCACGAGTCGTGCTCCGCGGAGGGCGCCCTGGCGCCGGTGATGATGCAGCAGACGAAGTTCCTCACCACGGACGGCAGGACCTGCCGCCCCAACCCCTGGCCGTTCCCGGACGCGCATCCCACATCCTGAGGCGTGGCGTCTTCGTATGTGAGACGCCTTTGCCGCCGGGCGAAAATTCGTTCAGGCTGCTGCGCATGTCGCACCACCACGCCCCCGCGAGCGCCGGCTTCGAGCTGGCGCTGATCGGCGTGGCCGCGCACGCGGTTGCCGACGTCCTCTGTCGCTGATCACCGCCCTTTCCCCGCGCCGCACTCCGCGCCGTCACAGCGCCGCGTCCGCCGGGGGCGGTGCGCGCATGCGTGCGCTCTCTCTTCCCGACCGCCTTCCGTGGATGCCTGCTGCTCTCCCCTCCCCGCATCCCGCGAAAGGCATCACCCGCCATGCGTCAACTGTCCGTCATATCCCGCAGCGTGGCCGCGGCCGCCGTCAGTGCGGCCCTGATCGGCGGCGCGGTCGCCTGCGGCCCGAAGGAGGGCGGCGGCAACGGTGGCGGCGCGGGCGCCGCCCCGAAGAAGGGCGGCACGCTCACCGTCCTCAACAGGGCGCCGCAGAAGCAGTTCGACCCCGCCCGCCTCTACACCTCCGGCGGCGGCAACCTCCCCTCGCTCGTCTACCGCACGCTCACCACCCGGCACCGCGAGAACGGCGCCGAGGGCACCAAGGTCGTACCCGACCTCGCCACCGACACCGGCACGCCGAGCGACGACGCGAAGACGTGGACGTACAAGCTCAAGGACGGGCTCACGTACGAGGACGGCTCGCCCATCACCGCCGCCGACATCAAGTACGGCGTCGAGCGCTCCTTCGCCCCCGAACTCTCCGGCGGTGCGCCCTACTTGCGCGACTGGCTGATCGGCGGCGACACCTACCAGGGCCCGTACAAGGAGAAGAAGGGCCTCGACTCCATCGAGACGCCCGACGAGAAGACCATCGTCTTCAAGCTGAAGAAGTCCGAGGGCGACTTCCCCTACTTCGCCACCTCGACCCAGTTCGCCCCCGTGCCCAAGAACAAGGACACCGGCGTCAAGTACGCCGAGCACCCGGTCTCCTCGGGCCCGTACAAGCTGGTGAAGAACACCGGCGACGGCGAGCAGATGGTCTTCGAGCGCAACCCCCATTGGTCGGAGGAGACCGACAAGGAGCGGCACGCCTACCCCGACCGCATCGAGGTGAAGTCCGGCCTCTCCCCGGCCGTCATCAACCAGCGGCTTTCGGCCGGACAGGGCGCCGACGCGGCCGCCGTGACCACCGACACCAACCTCGGCCCCGCCGAACTCGCCCAGATCGGCTCCGACAAGAAGCTCGCCGACCGCGTCGGCACCGGCCACTTCGGCTACACCAATTACCTGGCCTTCAACCCCAAGGCCAAGCCCTTCGACGACCCCAGGGTGCGCCAGGCGATCGCCTACGCCGTCAACCGCACCAGCGTCGTCAACGCCGCGGGCGGCTCCTCGCTCGCCGAGCCCGCGACCACCTTCCTGCCCAACCAGAAGTCCTTCGGCTACACGCCCTACGACCCGTTCCCGGCGGGCGCGACCGGCAACCCGGACAAGGCCAGGGAGCTGCTGAAGGAGGCCGGTTACGGCGACGGCCTGGAGATCACGCTCACCCATTCCACCGCCCAGAACTTCGAGACCAGCCCCGAGATCGCCACGGCTGTGCAGGCCGCGCTCAAGGAGGCCGGGATCAAGGTCAAGCTCCAGGGCCTGGAGGACAACGACTACGACGAGAAGACCCACAGCGTCGACAAGCAGCCCGATCTCTTCCTCGCCCACTGGGGCGCCGACTGGCCCTCCGGCGGCCCCTTCCTCGCGCCGATCTTCGACGGCCGGCAGATCGTCAAGGACGGCGCCAACTTCAACGCCTCCCGGCTCGACGACTCCGCCGTCAACGACGAGATCGACGCCATCAACAAGATCACTGACCATGACGCGGCCGCCGGGCGCTGGGGCGCCCTCGACCGGCGCATCGGCGAGCAGGCCCTGACCGTGCCGCTCTTCCACCCGGTCTACAAGCGCCTCTACGGCAAGGACGTCAAGAACGTCGTCATCAGCGACTGGACCGGTGTCCTCGACGTCTCGCAGGTCGCGGTCAAGTGACGGACCTCCTCACCACCCAGGCACCGGCTGGATCAGCGGCTCCGCCGCGTGGGGCGGCGGGGCAGAACTCCGCCGCCGGCGCCCGGCAGTTCCGGCAGCGGCTGCGGTCGCGCAAGTCCGCGCTCGCGGCCGCCGCCGTGCTGGGCCTGCTCGTCCTCCTCGCCCTCGGCGCGCCCCTGCTGGCCGCGCTGGAGGGCCAGGACCCCAACGCCTACCACGACACGCTCGTCGACTCCGCGCGGGGCGGAGTGCCGCTCGGCTCCTTCGGCGGCATCAGCGCCGACCACTGGCTCGGCGTCGAACCCGGCACCGGGCGCGACCTGTTCACCCGGATCCTCTACGGCGCCCGCGTCTCGCTGTTCGTGGCCGTCGGCGCCACCCTCGTCCAGATCCTCATCGGTGTCGCCGTGGGTCTCGCGGGCGCGCTCGGCAACCGCTTCGTCGAGAGCCTGCTCGGCCACGCCACCGACGTCATGGTCGCCATGCCCGTCCTCGTCCTGGCCATCGCCCTGATGGCCGTCGTCCCCGCGGACTTCCCGCGCCCGGTGCTGCTCGTCATCGCCATCGGACTGCTCCAGTGGGGCGGCATGGCACGGCTCGTCCGCGCCCAGACCCTCGGCCTGAAAAAGCTCGACTTCGTCTCGGCCGCCCGGCTGACCGGCGGCTCCACCTGGCGCACCGCCCGGCGCGAGCTGCTGCCCTCGCTCGCCGCGCCCGTGATCACCTACGCGGCCGTGCTGCTCCCGGCCAACATCGTGCTCGAGGCGAGCATGTCCTTCCTCGGAGTCGGCGTGAAGCCCCCCACCCCCTCCTGGGGCCAGATGCTCTCGACGGCCACCACGTGGTTCCGCGCGGACCCCCTGTACGTGGCGCTCCCGGCGCTCATGCTGTTCGTCACCACGCTCGCCTTCACCGTGCTCGGCGACGGGGTGCGCATCGCGCTCGACCCGCGCGAGGCCTCGCGGCTCAGGGTCGGCCGGAGCCGGCGCACGCCGCGCACGAGCGGCGCGGAGGGCGCGGCATGACCGGATACTTCCTGCGGCGCGCCCTCGGTGCGGTCGCCGTCGTCCTCGTCCTCTCCGTCGTCGTCTACGCGACCTTCTACGTCGCGCCCGGCGACCCCGCCCGGCTGGCCTGCGGCCCCCGCTGCAACCCCGAGCAGATCCGCCAGGTCCGCGAGCAGCTCTCGCTCGGCGACCCGGTGTACGTGCAGTACTGGCACTTCCTCCAGGGCGTCTTCGCCGGGCACGACTACTCCACCGGCACCGGCGTGCTGCACTGCGACGCGCCCTGCTTCGGCCTGTCGTACCAGAACGATCAGCAGGTCACCGACCTGATCGTGCAGCGGCTGCCCGCCACCGCCTCGCTGGCGGTCGGCGCCATGGCCGTGTGGCTGCTGCTGGGCACCGGCACCGGACTGCTCTCCGCGCTGCGGCGCGGCGGCATCACCGAGCGCGTGCTGACCTGGCTCACGCTCGTCGGCACCGCCACCCCGGTGTTCATCAGCGGCCTGGGCCTGCTGATGCTGTTCTGCGCCTACCTGCAGTGGCTGCCCTTCCCCTCCTACGTCCCGCTGACCGACGACCCCGAGCAGTGGGCCTGGAACATGCTGCTCCCGTGGCTCGCCCTGGGCCTGCTCGAGTCGGCCAAGTACGCCCGGCTGACGCGCAGTTCCCTGCTGGAGACGCTGGCCGAGGACCACATCCGCACCTTCCGCGCCTACGGGGTCGCCGAGCGCTCGCTCGTCGCCCGCCACGCGCTGCGCGGTGCGGTCGCGCCGGTCGTCGCGCTCACAGCGGCCGACTTCGGGTCGATGTTCGGCAACGCCGTCCTCACCGAGATGATGTTCGGCCTGCCCGGCATCGGACAGCTGCTGGTGAACGCCACCCGGACCGTCGACCTGCCCGTCGTGGTCGCCGTGGTGATGGTCACCGGCACCGCCGTCGTGCTCGCCAACATCGTGGCCGACCTGCTGTACGCCGTCGCCGACCGGAGGGTGACCCTGCGATGACGACCGAACCCCTGGTCGCGGTGGACGACCTGTCCGTCGCCTTCCCCGCCGGCCCGGACGCCGGATCCGGCCTCGTACGCGCCGTGTCGGGCCTCTCCTTCGAGCTGGCCCCCGGCCGGGCGCTCGGCATCGTCGGCGAGTCCGGCTCCGGCAAGTCCACCGCGGCGTACGCGCTCCTCGGGCTGCACCGCGGCACGGGCGCCCGCGTCACCGGCTCGGTGCGCGTCGCGGGCCACGACGTGCAGGCCGCGGACGAGGCCGCACTGCGGCGCCTGCGCGGCGGGGTGGCGGCCATGGTCTTCCAGGACCCGCTCTCCTCGCTCGACCCCTACCAGGCCGTCGGCGACCAGATCGCCGAGGTCCACCGGGTGCACCGGCCGGACGCCTCCCGGCGCGCGGCCCGGGCCCGCGCGGTGGAGGTGCTCGACCGTGTCGGCATCCCGGACGCCGCCCGGCGCGCCCGCTCCCGCCCGCACGAGTTCAGCGGCGGCATGCGTCAGCGCGCCCTCATCGCCATGGCGCTGGCCTGTGAACCCCGGCTGCTGGTCGCCGACGAGCCCACCACGGCCCTCGACGTCACCGTCCAGGCCCAGATCCTCGGCCTGCTGCGCGAGCTGCGCGCGGAGACGGGCATGGGCCTGATCCTGGTCACCCACGACCTGGGCGTGGCGGCCGAGAGCGTCGACGAGATGCTGGTGATGAAGAACGGGCGGGCGGTCGAGCGCGGCCCCGTGCGCACCGTGCTCGACGGGCCGCGCGAGCCGTACACCCGAGAGCTGTTGGCGGCTGTTCCGCGGATAAACGTCCGCCGTTCGGTGACACGGAAGCCCGGGACCGACGACTCCGTCCTGCTCGAAGCCACCGGCCTCCAGCGGAAGTTCGGCAGCGGCAAGCGGGCCGTCGCCGCCGTCGACGAGGTCTCGCTGACCGTGCGCGCCGGCGAGACCGTCGGCCTGGTCGGCGAGTCCGGCAGCGGCAAGACCACACTCGGGCGGATGCTGGTGCGGCTGCTGCAGCCCACCGGGGGCGAGCTGCGCTACCGCGGCCGTGACATCGGCGGTCTGAAGGAGCGTGAGCTGCGCGCCTTCCGCAGTGAGCTGCAGATGGTCTTCCAGGACCCCGTCTCCTCGCTCAACCCGCGCCGCAGCATCGGCGAGTCCATCGCCGACCCGCTGCGGGCCGCCGGAAAGCTGGGGGACGCTCAGATCACGGCCCGGGTACGGGAACTGCTCGAGCGCGTCGGCCTCGACCCCGGCGCCTACCACCGCTACCCGCACGAGTTCAGCGGCGGCCAGCGGCAGCGCGTGGGCATCGCCCGGGCCCTGGCCCCCGAGCCCAGGCTGATCGTCTGCGACGAGCCGGTCTCGGCCCTCGACGTCACCACGCAGGCGCAGGTCGTGCGGCTGCTGGGCGAGTTGCAGCGGGACCTGGGGCTGGCGCTCGTCTTCATTGCCCACGACCTGGCCGTCGTACGGCAGGTCAGCGACCGGCTGGTGGTGATGCGCGGCGGCCGGATCGTCGAGGAGGGCCCGGCCGACGCGGTCTACGAGCGTCCCGAGCACCCTTACACCCGCGGGCTCCTGGCAGCCGTGCCCGGCCTGGAGGGTGGCCTCGAAACCGCGGAATTCCCGGAGGAAGCCGCAGCGCGGGGCGATACGGCCGCATAGCGCGAGACAACGTCCCATCTGTTGGAAAGTCACTTCTGTTCACCCCTTCCGGTGGCGCGACGGACAACCGTCCGCCGCGCCACCGGGAAGCGCGCATAGCGTGCTCCCCGCTGCCGTAACGGCGGTTGCCGACAAGGGAGAACGGGGGTGCGTTCGTGCGTGTGGGACTGCTTTCCGAGGGCGGGTACCCGTATGCCGCCGGCGAGGGCGGCGAGTGGTGCGACCGGCTGGTGCGCGGACTCGGGCAGCACGACTTCGAGCTGTACGCACTGAGCCGCAGCGCCCGCCAGGAGGACAGCGGTTGGCACGCGCTGCCGGGCAATGTACGGCGCGTCAGAGCGGCCCCGCTGTGGGGCGGTCCCGCACCGGGCGGCGGCGGGCGCGCGTACGGCGCGTACGGGCGCGACCAGCGGCGCCGGTTCAGCGCCCACTTCGGGGACCTGGCGGCGGCCGTCACCCTGCCGGGAGAGCAGGCGTACCGTTTCGCCGACGGCCTGAACGGCCTCGCCGACCTCGCCCGCGACGAGGGCGGCCTGGCCGGGGCGCTCCGCTCCGAACTGGCCCTGCGCGCCCTGGAGACCGCCTGCCGGGCACCGGGGGCGCTCCCCGCCGCCTGCCACGCCCGCGTCCCCGACCTACTCGTCGTCTCCGGCCTCCTGGAGCGGGCCCTGCGGCCGCTCTCCCTCGACTGGTACGGCACCGCCGACGGCGACCGGGGCCTGGCCGCCGTAGACCTCTGCCACGCCACCTCGGCCGGGCCCGCCGCCCTGCCGGGCCTGCTGGCCAAACGCTTCTTCGGTACCCCCCTCCTCGTCACCGAGTACGGGATCCGGCTGCGCGAGCACTACCTGGAGGCGGGTGCCGCGGGCGACGGTGCGGACGGCCTCTCCCAGCCCGTACGGACCCTGCTCTCCGCCTTCCACCGGCTGCTGGCGGACCGGATCTACCACGAGGCGGCCCTGATCACCGCGGGCGACGGGCAGGGCCGCCGCTGGCAGGAGCGCTGCGGCGCCGACCGGGCCCGGCTGCGCACCATCCCCCCGGGCATGGACGCGAGCCTCTACGAGGCGGTGGGGGAGGGGGACGCGGGCGCCGAGCCGCCCGCCGACCCGGACGGCGCGACGCTGGTGTGGGCGGGCGGCCCGCCGGAGCCCCACCTCTGGGAGGCGCTGGCCGCGCTCCGGGCGGCCGAGCCGGGCGTCCGGCTGCGGGTCCTCGGGGTGCCGCCCGATCCCGGGGGGACGCCCGAGCCGCCCCCGGAGGGCGTGGCCTTCGGGCCCGTGACCGGCCCCGAGGACTATGCGTCCGGCAGCGTGGTCGTCCTCTCCGGCGCCGCCGACGGCTTCCCCGCCGTCCTCGCCGAGGCCATGTTCTGCGGCCGGGCCACGGTCTCGCCCGACGTGGGCGCCGTGCGCGAAGTCATCGGCGGCACCGGCCTGGTCGTCCCTCCGCGCGACCCGGCCGCCCTCGCCGAGGCCTGCCTCGCCCTGCTGCGCGACCCCGAGCGCCGCGCCCGGCTGGGCGCCGCGGCCCGGGCCCGCGCCCTGGAGCTGTTCACCGTCGAGCACAACGTCGCCGCCTTCGGCGCGGTCTACCTCGAAGTCCTCTCCCGCACCCCCGTCCAGCAGCCAGCCGCCGACCCGTCCGTCCCCTTCTCCCACGCCGCCGGCTCCCAGCCGCCCCTCACCGTCTCCCCGCGCGCCGCCTCCCCGACCTGGGCAGGGCGCCCATGACCACATCGCTGCGGCCCGACAGCGACCGCACCGCCCCGGCGGGCATAGCCGAGGCCCCCGCCGGGCAGGCCCCGGCGGACGATCCCGCAGCCGGCCCCGACGGCTTCGCGGACGAGTCCTTCGCGGACGAGTCCTTCGCGGACGAGTCCTTCGCGGACGAGTCCTGCACGGATGGGGATTTCACGGACGGCACCCCGGTCCGCACGCCGACCGCGGACCGGGTCCCGGCCGACCCCGTGAAGGCGCTGATCGGCCGCCACCACGCGCTGTGCGCCCGGGCCGTCGACCCGCTGGAGATCGCCGCGGGCCTGGAGGCATGCGGCATCGGCGACCGGGTGGCCGCCGAGTACCGGCACCGCGACGTCTTCACCCTGGCCGAGGAGCTGTACGCGCGCGTCCGGCGGGAACCGGACCCGGAGCCGGGCGACGGGACCGCCGGTCCCGGGCCGGAGCCGCCCGGCCCTCCCGCCGGCTGCGCGGCGCTGCACCCCGGCTGGGGCGCGGCCGGGGCGCTGGCCTGGGCCTGGCTCCTCGCCTACGCCCTGGCCGGCGACTGGGCGCTCGCCCTGCTGCTGCACGGCCGCCACGGCCCGGACCTGCACGTCCTCCTGGCCGTCGCCGCACCCCCCGCGCTCGCCCTGGCCTGCGCGCTCGCCCCGGCGGCCTGGTGCGCGCACTGGTTCACGGCGCGGGCCCGGCGGGCGCTCGCGGCGAGCCGCGGACTGGCCGAGTTCGGCGGGCGGGTGCGGCCCGGGCTGCCGGTCGCGGCCGGGGTGTTCCTCGCCGCGCTGCTCGGGTTCCTGTGGACCGCGCGGACGGCCCTGCCGCCCGGCGCCCCGCTCGGCACCCCGCCGGTCCTCGCCTACGCGGCCGTGGCCGCCCTCGGCCTGCTGCTGTTCCTCGCCCGGTTGCTGGCCGCGCACGGCCTGGTGAGGGCGGCTGTGCCGGCCCTCCTCGCCGCGGCCGTGGCGGAGGCCGTGCCGCTCGTCTCGCTGCTCGCCGCGCGGCTGCCCGGCTGCGAGGCGCTGCGCTGGCCCGTCGGCTGGACCGCCGCCGCCCTCGGGCCCGCCGCCGTACCGCTCGTGGCCTGCGTCCTGCCCGCCCTCGCCCTGCTGGCCCACGCACTCCGCGCGCTGTCCGAGGCATCGGTCCACGGCGCCCGGACCACGGGCCCCGCCTGATCACCCGTCCCGCCCGATCCACCCGTCCTGCCAGTCCCGCCGGTTCCAGAGGAGCAAGGAAGAGATGAGCGTTCACCCCATCGGCACCACCGGGCGAGAGCGAGGGCACGACCGATGAGAGTCCTGCTGCTCGGCGCCAACGGTTACCTCGGCCGCTTCGTGGCCGACCGGCTGCTCGCCGACCCCGCCGTCCAGCTGACCGCCCTCGGCCGCGGCGACGACGCGGACGTCCGCTTCGACCTGGCCAGCGGCAGCCCCGGCGCGCTCACCCGGTTCCTCAACGCGGTGCACCCCGGCGTCGTCATCAACTGCGCGGGCGCCACCCGGGGCGGGGCCCGCGACCTGACCCGGCACAACACGGTCGCCGTCGCCACGGTCTGCGAGTCCCTGCGCCGCAGCGGCTGCGGGGCCCGCCTGGTGCAGGTGGGGTGCTCCTCCGAGTACGGGCCCTCGCAGCCCGGCTCCTCCACCGCCGAGGACGCGGCGCCCCGGCCGGGCGGGCCGTACGGCGTCAGCAAGCTCGCCGCCACCGAGCTGGTGCTGGGCTCCGGGCTGGACGCGATCGTGCTGCGGGTCTTCTCGCCCGTCGGGCCGGGCACGCCCGCCGGGTCGCCCCTGGGGCGGCTCGCCGAGGCCATGCGGCGGGCCATGCAGAGCGGCGACAACGAGCTGAAGCTCACCGGCCTGGGGGTGCAGCGCGACTTCGTGGACGTGCGCGACATCGCCCGGGCCGTGCACGCGGCCTCCCTCTCCGCCGCACAGGGCGCCGTCAACATCGGCACCGGGCGCGCCGTGCGGCTGCGTGACGCGGCCACCCTGCTCGCCCGGGTGGCCGGCTTCGGCGGCGCCCTCCACGAGCTGGACGACCCCCACCTGGGCAGCCCGCCCGCCTACCCCTACCCCGACGGCTGCGGCAGCTGGCAGCAGGCCGACGTGCGCACCGCCCGCGACCGGCTCGGCTGGCGGCCCCGGATCGGCCTGGAGGAATCGCTGGCCGACATCTGGATGGAGGCGGCGTGTCGTATCTGATCTCCCCGGGGCACCGCCGCGCCCTGGCCGCCCGGAAGCTGCCCCTCCGGATGGCCGTCCCCGGGTTCGCCCACCCGCTGCTCGCCCCCGTCGAATGGGGCGGGCTCCAGCGTGCCGGGCTGCCGCTGGACTGGGTCGTGATCGGCGGCAGCCGGCTTGGGGAGCCCGGGCGCCGGGGGCGCGTCCCCCACGCGGTGCGGTCGGCGGGCGGACCGGGCTGCCGCCAGGACCCCTACTGGCTGTCCGCCGTCGTCCCGCTCCGCACGTCGGGGGTCCGGGTGCTGGGCCACCTCGACCTGGGCTTCGGCGCGCGCCCCTTCGGCGAACTCCTCTCGGACGCCCAGCGCTACCTCAACTGGTACCGCGTCGACGGCTTCGCCCTGGGCCGCTGCCCGGCCGACGCCCCCGGGCTGCCCGGGACCCGCCGCGTCACCGGGGCGCTGCGCACCCTCCTCGACGGCTGCCACCTGGTGCTCGGGCACGGCACCCACCCCTGCGCCGGATACGCCGCGCTGGCCGACCAGTTGGTGACCTTCGCCGGCCCCTGGGCGGCCTACCGCTGGTCCCAGGCCGCGGAGTGGACCGCGGACCACCCGCCCGAGCGCTTCTGCCACCTCGTGCACGGGGTGCCGCGCTCCCACCTGGACGAGGCGCTGCGCATCGCGCGCTGGCAGGGCGCGGGCACGGTCTACTTCACGGACCGCACCGACCACGACGGGGTCGACCCCTGGGAGTCCGTGCCCGGCTTCTGGGACGAGATCGTCTCGCGCATCGGACCGGGTGTCTCGGAATGAGACGGGGCGTGGCAGTGTTGACGGGGAGAACGACCGTACTGACATACCGACCTACGGAGTCCCCGTGTCGCTGCCACCCCTGGTCGAGCCGGCCGCCGAGCTCACCGTCGACGAGGTTCGCAGGTACTCCCGCCACCTGATCATCCCCGATGTGGGGATGGACGGGCAGAAGCGGCTCAAGAACGCCAAGGTGCTGTGCGTGGGCGCCGGCGGCCTCGGTTCGCCCGCCCTGATGTACCTGGCCGCGGCCGGTGTGGGCACGCTGGGCATCGTGGAGTTCGACGAGGTCGACGAGTCGAACCTCCAGCGCCAGATCATCCACAGCCAGTCGGACATCGGCCGCCCGAAGGCCGAGTCCGCGCGCGACACCGTGCTGGGCATCAACCCCTATGTGAACGTCGTGCTCCACGAAGGCCGCCTCGAGGCCGACAACGTGATGGAGATCTTCTCCCAGTACGACCTGATCGTGGACGGCACGGACAACTTCGCCACCCGCTACCTGGTCAACGACGCCTGCGTGCTGCTGAACAAGCCGTACGTCTGGGGCTCCATCTACCGCTTCGACGGCCAGGCCTCCGTCTTCTGGAGCGAGCACGGCCCCTGCTACCGCTGCCTCTACCCCGAGCCCCCGCCGCCGGGCATGGTCCCCTCCTGCGCGGAGGGAGGCGTGCTGGGCGTGCTGTGCGCGTCGATCGGCTCCATCCAGGTCAACGAGGCCATCAAGCTGCTGGCGGGCATCGGCGAGCCGCTGGTAGGCCGACTGATGATCTACGACGCCCTGGAGATGACCTACCGCCAGGTCAAGGTCCGCAAGGACCCCGACTGCGCGGTCTGCGGCAAGAACCCGACCGTCACCGAGCTGATCGACTACGAGGCCTTCTGCGGCGTCGTGTCGGAGGAGGCCCAGCAGGCGGCCGCCGGTTCGACGATCACTCCCCGGCAGCTCAAGGAGTGGATCGACGCGGGCGAGAACATCGACATCATCGACGTCCGCGAGCCCAACGAGTACGAGATCGTCTCGATCCCCGGCGCCCGGCTGATCCCGAAGAACGAGTTCCTGATGGGCGGCGCGCTCCAGGACCTGCCGCAGGACAAGAAGATCGTCCTGCACTGCAAGACCGGTGTCCGGTCGGCGGAGGTGCTCGCCGTGCTCAAGTCCGCGGGCTTCGCGGACGCGGTGCACGTGGGCGGCGGCGTCATCGGGTGGGTCCACCAGATCGAGCCGCAGAAGCCGGTCTACTGACGTACTCCGTTCCACGGGCCCAGGGTCCGCCCACCGCGTCCGGTGGGCGGACCCTCGCGTCTCACGAGCAGGTCGTGCCGTCCGCCGGAACTTTGCCCTCCAGCAGGTCGCCGTTCACGGCCTTCGTCGCGCAGTCGTTCACGCCGTACGTGCCGTGGCCCTCGCCCCGTACGGTGAGGCGCACGCCGACGCCCGTGCCGAGCTGCTCGGCCATCTTCTGGGCGCCGGCCAGCGGGGTCGCCGGGTCGCCGGTGTTGCCGATCACCAGGATGGGCGGCGCGCCCGGCGCGCTCACCTGCGGTGTCTTCCACTTGCCCGGCACCGGCCAGCCCGTGCACGACAGCAGCGACCACGCGGCGGACTCGCCGAAGACCCCTGACGCCGCGCGGAACTCCGGCAGGAGCCGCTTCACGTCGTCCGTGGTGTAGCGCTGCTCGGCGTCGGCGCAGGAGATGGCCCGGTTGGCCGCCTGGAGGTTGCTGTAGCGGCCGTCCGGGGCGCGGCCGGTCAGGGAGTCGAAGAGCAGCAGCAGGGTGTTGCCGGTGCCCTTGCGGGTCGCCTCCTGGAGCCCGGCGGTCAGGTACTTCCAGGTCTCCTGGGAGTAGAGGGCCGCGGCGATGCCGTTGACCGCCTCGTCCTGGGTGAGCTTGCGGCCGGGCTGGGTGGTGGGCAGCGGGTTGCGGTCCAGGTTCGCGAGGAGCCCGGTGATCTGCTCCTGTGTGGGGCAGGCCGCGGTGGTGCCGCCCCGGCCGTGGGCCGGGCAGTCCTTGAGGTAGTCGTCCAGGGCCAGTTGGAAGCCCTTGGTCTGGCCGAGGTTGCCGGCCACCGGGTCCTGGGTCGGGTCGACGACCGCGTCCAGCACGGCGCGTCCGACGTTCTTGGGGAACAAGTGGGCGTAGACGCCGCCCAGTTCGGTGCCGTAGGAGATGCCGAAGTAGTTCAGCTTCTCGTCGCCGACGGCGGCCCGGATGCGGTCCATGTCGCGGGCGGCGCTCGCCGTGTCCACGTAGGGGAGGACCTTCGACGAGTTCTTGGTGCACGCGTCGATGTACTCCTTGTTGGCGGTCAGCGTGGCGCGTACCTCGGCGTCGTCGTCGGGACTGCCGTCGACCTGGAAGGCGGCGTCCAGCTCCTTGTCGCTCTGGCACTTCACGCCCGCGCTCTCGCCGACCCCGCGCGGGTCGAAGCTCACGAGGTCGTAGCGGGTCCGCAGCGTGGTGTAGGTGTCGGCCAGGCCGGGCAGGGTGGCCACGCCGGAGCCGCCGGGGCCGCCGAAGTTGAACACGAGCGAGCCGATGCGGTGGGCCCGGTCGGTGGCCCGGGCGCGGATCAGCGCCAGCTCGATCCGCTCGCCGTCCGGCTTGGCGTAGTCGAGCGGCACGGGCAGCTTTGCGCACTCCCACCCCTTGCCGGGCGCCTTGCCGCCGCCCTGGGCGGCGGTGGGGGCGGAGCACGCCTTCCAGTCGAGGGCGGCGACCGGGGGCCGGGCCGTGCCGCCGGAGGCGTCCTTCGCGCTGTCGTCGCCGCTTCCGCTTCCGCTGCTGCACGCGGTGGCGGCGAGGGCGATCGCGAGGGCGGTGGCGGCCAGTGCCGTGGCCTTGGGCCGTGTGGGACTCATTCCACCGACTTTACGGACACTTCACCTCTTCGAATCACCCCCCGCGCCCGGCGCACGGTGGCCCTCAGGAGGAGCGCAGGGGCGCACAGCCGATTCTGCGGGCCACGGCCTCCACGAAATCCGGGAAGGCCGCGCGGGGGTCGTCGAGCCGCGTCCCGCTGCGGCCGGGGCCGGTGCGCATCGCGAAGACCGTGGTGCGGCCCGCGCAGTCCGCGGATATCAGGGCGCCGGTCGCCTCGATGCTGCCGACCGCACGCCAGCCGGGCGCGGGCGGCCGGTCGCCGGTGAGACCGGCGAACAGGGCGACGATCCGGGGACGGGCGGTCATGGTGAACCGGGCGGCCCAGGTGCCGTGGCCGTCACCACTTGCGTGCGCGGTCGCCTCCCCGGCATCGCCCGTAGCGCTGCTCGTACCGCTGCTCGTACCACTGTCCGTACGGCTGTCCGTGCTCGTCACCGCGCAGGTCTGGAAGTCGTCCTCGGTGCTGCCGGAACGGGCGGTCAGGCGTGGGGCGGGGGCGGTGAGGGCCGGTATGCCGCAGCCCGCCCCGGCCGGGCTGCCGGCCGGGCTCGCCGGACGTTCTGCCGCGCTCCCGGCCGGGACGGGGCTCGGCGCCGCGGACGAAGCGCAGTGGGTCGCCTTCGCCGCCCGGCCCGCGGCCTGGAGGAGCAGCCGCCGGGTCTCCGCCGCGTCCGCGAAGGTGCCGGTGATGGAGACGACCGAGGGGCGGCCCTGCACATCGCAGGTCTCCGGCAGGACCAGCGTGCCCGACTCGGCCGTGACGAAGCCGGGCAGCCCGCCGGGCAGCGCCGTGTCGGCGCCCGTGAACAGCCCCGCGAGCCAGCTGCGGCGCGCCTCGGCCGGCCCGGGGCCGGTGTCGTAGCGCACCTCCAGCCGCCGGGTGTACGACCCCGCGCCGTGGCCGCCGCGCCAGCTCAGGACGCAGCGGCCCCGGGGGCGCCCCGGGGTGGGGGCGCTCTCCTGGGCGGAGCGGTGCCGGTCGCCCGCGCGGAACGGGCCGCCGTCCTCCGGCCACGTGCCCCAGCAGTAGTCCGTTCTGGCCGGGGGGCCGAACTGGGTCTGCCAGAGCGCCGCCAGGGCGGCCAGCAGTGCCGCGATGGCCAGGGCGCCCGTGAGCATCCGGGCTCTGCGGCCGGTGTTCCCGGCGGTCGTCCGTGACACCCGTCCCCTCCCGACGCTCGCTCGGAACTTCTGTGCGGGCGATCGTAGTGCGGGCCACTGACATTCGAGCCGGTCGAGTTCGTATTACCGGTGTGCTGTGCTATGGGTGCTATGAACACACCTTGTTGGGGCCTGGAACGGTGCCTTCCAGAAGGTACGCGTCCGCGGTGCTCTTGACGCAGGCGTTCCCGCTGTCATACGCCCCATGGCCTTCGCCGCGGTACGTCATCTCGACCCCCACGCCCGGACCCAGCTCCTGGGCCATCTTGCGCGCTCCCTCGTAAGGGGTCGCCGGGTCACCGGTGTTGCCGACCACGAGGATCGGTGCGGCACCCTTCGCGCTCACATCGGGTGTCTGCCATTCGCCCTTTACGGGCCAACCGGTGCACTGCAGAAGGCTCCACGCCATGAACTGCCCGAAGATCGGTGACGCCTTGCGGAACTCCGCGGTGCGCCCCTCGATCTCCTCCGCCGTGTAGCGCTGCGCGAAGTCCGCGCACGTGATGGCGTTGAGGGAGGCCTGGAGGGTGGTGTACTTCCCGTCCGGGCCGCGGCCGTTCATGGTGTCGCCCAGTGTGAGCAGGATCTTGCCGTCGCCGTTCTCGGCGTCCTCCACGCCCTCGGTGAGGTACTCCCAGAAGTCCTTCGAGTAGAGGGACTGGGCGATGCCGCTCGTCGCCAGCGACTGCGTCAGCTCCCGGCCCCCGGTGCCCGGGATCGGCTTCTTTTCCAGCCGGTTGAGCAGATCGCCGATCTGCTGCTCGGTAGGGCAGTTGTCGGAGGTCTTCACGCAGGCGGTCATGTAGTTGCCGAGTGCGAGCTGGAAGCCCGCCGCCTGGGCCAGCGCGCTCTGCACCGGGTCGCTGGCCGGGTCGACGACCCCGTCGAGCAGGGCGTGTCCGACGTTCTTGGGGAACAAGTGGGCGTAGACGCCGCCCAGTTCGGTGCCGTACGAGATGCCGAAGTAGTTCAGCTTGTCGTCGCCCAGCACCTGGCGCATCAGGTCCAGGTCGCGGGCCGCGTTCGTGGTGCCCACGTGGGGGAGGATTTTCCCGGAGTTCTTCTCGCAGGCCGTCGCGTAGGTGCCCACCCGGTCGACCAGGGCCTTCTCCTCCGCCTTGGTCGTCGGGGTCGCGTCCGCCGCGTAGTAGGCGTCCAGCTCCCGGTTGTCGAGGCACTTCACACCGCTGCTGCGGCCCACTCCGCGGGGGTCGAAGCTGACCAGGTCGTAGCGGGTGCGGAGGGTGGCGTAGTCCTCGGCGAAGGCCGGCAGCGTGGAGACACCGGAGCCGCCGGGGCCGCCGAAGTTGAAGATCAGTGAACCGATGCGGTGGGCGCGGTCGGTGGCCTTCGCCCTGATCATGGCGATCCCGATGGTGTCGCCCTCGGGGTGCGCGTAGTCCAGGGGTGCGCGCATCGTCGTGCACTCCCAGTCGGGGCCGGGCGGCTTGGCCGTGTTGCCGTTGCTGTCCTCGCTGCTGTCCGGCGGCGGACAGGACTTCCAGCTGAGCTTCTGCGCGGCCGAAGTCCCCGGGCCCGGGGCCGGGTTGGCGTCGCCGTCGGCGCTGCCGCTGCACCCCGAGGCGGTGGCGACGGCCAGGACGACGGCCGAGAGCAGGGCTCCGGCCCGGACGGATCTGGACACGGCCCCATCCTCCGGGGCGGGCGCGGGCGGCGCGCGTGGTGTGCGGCGTTCGGGTTACGGAACGCCGTGAGGCACGCCCTGGGGCTCGCGCTGGAGCGGTACGAAGGTGACCTCCGTCGCCTTCACGCTCACCCAGACCTCGGTGCCCTCGGCGAGGGCCAGTTCCGTCGCCGCTGCGGGCGTGATCTCGGCGACCGCGTGCGGCGGGCCGTCCGTGCCGTCGACCAGGACGCGGATCCGGCCGCCCTGCGCGGTGAGTTCGCGGACCGTGCCCCGCCAGGCGTTCCGCGGGCTGCTGCCGGTGGGGCGGGTGAGGTGCAGGGCCATGGCTTCCGGGCCCACGACCGCCAGGCCGTGCGCGGTGGTCGTGGCCGCGGCCGTGGTCAGGCGGGCGCCGTTCTCCAGGAGGATCGTTCCCTCCGGCGTCGCCGTGCCGGGCCAGGCGTTCCGGCCCAGCATCCGGGCCACCCAGGGGGAACGGGGGTGACGGGTCAGCTCGGCGGGGGCCGCGTACTGGATCGTCCGGCCGTCCTCCAGGACGAGGACGCGGTCGGCGAGCGACACGGCCTCCACGGGGTCGTGGGTGACGATCAGGCAGACGCCCGGGAACGCGGCGAGGTGGGTGCGCAGGGTGTGGCGCACCTGGGCGCGCGTCGACTGGTCGAGGGCGGCCAGGGGTTCGTCGAGGAGCAGCAGGCGGGGGCGGGCGGCCAGGGCGCGGGCCAGGGCCACGCGCTGGGCCTGGCCGCCGCTGAGCCCGCCGGGCCGGCGGTGGGCGAGGTCGCCCACGCCCAGGTGGTCCAGCCACTGCCGGGCCAGGCGGTGGGCCTCGTGCCGGGGCACACCCTGGGCGCGCAGGCCGTAGGCGGTGTTGGCGAGGGCGCTCAGGTGCGGGAAGAGGGCGCCGTCCTGGGGGACCCAGGCGATGCGGCGCAGGTGGGCGGGGGTGCGGGAGAGGTCGGTGCCGTCGCCGAGGTCGAGGGGAGCGGCGGTGGCGCGCGGGGTCAGGCCGAGGAGGGCGCGGAGGAGGGTGGTCTTGCCGGCGCCGTTGGGGCCGACGACGGCGATGGTGGTGCCGGGCGGGGCGTCGAGGGTGGCGGTGGTGGCGCCGGTGACGGTGGCCCGGAGGGGGTGCGGGGTGCGCACGGGGTGCGTGGTGGGTGCGTGCGGTGGTGCCGGGGGCGTTTCTTTCCCCACCCCGCCCCTTCCCGAAACTGGGGCTCCGCCCCAGACCCCGGACCGCGCTTCGCGCGGTGTCCTCAAACGCCGGACGGGCTGATTTTGTCCCCCGACCCACTGCCCCCGCAGTGCCAGCAGCACCCCCGTTGCGATCGCCAGCAGCAGCAGGGACACCGCCGTTGCGCCCTCCGGGTCGTCCTGCAGCAGCAGGTACACCTGGAGCGGCAGCGTCTGCGTCGTGCCGGGCAGGTTGCCCGCGAACGTGATCGTCGCCCCGAACTCGCCCAGCGCCCGCGCCCAGCACAGTGCCGCGCCCGCCAGCAGGCCCGGCGCCACCATCGGGAGGGTGATCGTGCGGAAGGCGTGCAGGGGCGTCGCCCCCAGGGACTGCGCCGTCTCCTCGTAGCGGGGGTGGAGTGCCGCCAGCGAGCCCTCCAGGCTGATCACCAGGAACGGCATCGCCACGAACGCCGAGGCCAGCACCGCCCCCGGGGTGGAGAACGGCAGGGTGATCCCGAACCACTCGTCCAGGTACGCGCCCAGCACGCCACGGCGCCCGTAGCCCTGGAGGAGCGCCACTCCCGCCACCGTCGGCGGCAGCACCATCGGCAGCATCACCAGGCACCGGACGAGCGTCTTCCCGGGGAAGTCCACCCGGGCCAGCAGCCAGGCGAGCGGGACGCCCAGGAGCAGCGACACCAGCAGCGCCCAGGCCGAGACCGCGAGGCTGAGGCCCAGGGCCTGCCCCACCTCGTGCGAGGTCAGGCGGGAGCCGAGGGTGGCCCACGGCGTGCGGGCGAGGATCCCGGCCAGGGGGACGAGCAGGAACGCCACCGCCAGCGCGGCAGGTGCTCCCAGCGCCAGGGGCGTGCGTTCCGTGCGGCGGGTCACGGCTGCTGGAAGCCCGCCGAGCGGAGCAGCTTCCGGGCCTCGTCCGTGCCGAGCCACTTCACGAAGTCGCGCGCCTCGTCCTTGTGCCCGGAGGCGTTGAGCGTCGCCGCCGGGTAGGAGGCCACGGCGTTCTGCGCGTCGGGGATCGTCACCGTGGCGACCTTGCCCTTGGCGGCGGCCGCGTCGGTGACGTAGACGATGCCCGCGTCCGCCTCGCCGAGCGAGACCTTGCTGAGCACGGCCCGCACGTTCGGCTCCTGCGAGACCGGGTGCACGGTGATGTGCTGCTGGTCCAGGAGCTGCTTGCCGTAGCGGCCCACCGGGACCTCCGGGGCCGCGAGGACGACCTTCAAGCCGGTGTCGGAGAGCCCGGCGAGGCCCTCGATGTGCTTGGGGTTGCCGGGGGCCGTGGCGATCGTCAGGCGGTTCTTGGCGATGACCGAGGGCGTGCCGGTCTGCGCCTTCAGGCCGTCCATGGTCTTGGTATCGGCGGTGACGAGCGCGTCGGCCGGGGTCCCCTGGCGCACCTGGGCGGCCAGCTCCTGGGAGCCGGCGAAGGAGAACTTCACCTTGGTGCCCGGGTGCTCCTTCTCGTACGCGGCGCCGACCTGCTTGAAGACATCGGTCAGGGAGGCCGCGGCCAGCACGGTCAGGGTCGTCGGCTTGTCGTCGTCGCTTCCGCAGGCGGACGCCAGCGGTACGAGCAGTGCGGCGGCGGCCAGCAGGGGGAGGGTCTTGCGCGGGGCGCGGGGCATCGTCTCTCCGTCAGGCGCGGTTGCGGACACGGTCTCGGGCGTGGCGTCGGGCACGGTGGCGGGCGCCGGTCTCAGGCGCGGTCGATGTGCACGTTGGTGGCCTTCACCCGGGCCACGGCCTCCATGCCGACGGCCAGCCCCAGCTCTTCGACGGCTTCGCGGGTGAGGAGGGAGACGAGACGGTGCGGGCCGGCCTGGATCTCCACCTGGGCGGCCACGTCGCCGAGCTTGACGGCCGTGATGATGCCGGGGAAGGCGTTGCGGGCGCTGGTGTACGCCGCTTCCTCGTCGTCGGCGCCGCCCGCCTCGGCGGCGAGCGCCACGGAGAAGGCCGCGAGGTCGGTGCCCTCGATCAGCCGCTTGCCGACTGAGTCGCGGCCGGTGGGCAGCCGCCCGGCGTCCGCCCAGCGGCGGACGGTGTCGGGGCTGACGCTCAGCAGACGGGCTGCCTGCCCGATGGTGTACGACCGCATGCGCGGCACGCTACGGCCATGCGGCTCGCACATGCAAGGTGAGGGTGGGTCCCCGGGCCGCAGATGCCGCTCGTCAGATGGCTCCCTTGCGTGTCAGCTGGTTGAAGCACAGCCAGCCCGGCAGGACCGGCAGCCAGAACGTCAGCAGGCGGAAGAGCAGCACCGCGGGGGCCGCCGTCTCGGCGGGCAGACCGGTCAGGGTGAGGGCACCGATCAGGACGCCCTCCACCGCGCCGACGCCGCCGGGCGTGGGCGCCGCGGAGCCGAGCGCGTTGCCCGCCAGGAAGACCACCGCGACGCTGGCGTAGCTGAGGTGGCCGCCGAAGGCCCGGATCGAGGTGTCGAGGCACATCACGAAGGTGGCGGTGAGCAGCAGCATGCCGCCGATGCCGTTGAGCAGCTTCCGCGGGCGCTGGAGGAGATCCAGCATCCGCGGCACCACGCCCGCGAAGAGGGAGCGCAGCCGGGTGGAGACGAACTTCCGCAGGAACGGGATGGCCGTCACCACCAGCACGAGGACGGCCGCCGTGAGCAGGCCGCCGATCACCGTGCGGGACGGCGGGAGCGGGGACTGGGTCCGCTCGGTCCCGGTGATGTAGCCGAAGGTCAGCAGCAGGATGATGTGGCTCGCCAGCCCGAAGAGCTGCGAGGCGCCCACGCTGGCCACCGCGAGGCCCGGCCGGATGCCCGCGCGCTGGAGGAAGCGGGTGTTCAGGGCCACGCCGCCGACGGCCGCGGGCGCCACCAGCTTCACGAAGGAGCCCGCCACCTGGGCGGTGACGGTGCGCAGGAACGGCATCTTCTCCGGCACGAAGCCGAGGAGGCTCATCGCGGCCGCGAAGTAGCTGAGGGCGGAGAAGGCGGCCGCCACCGCCACCCAGTACCAGTTGGCGTGCGCGATCAGGTCGTCGATCTTGACGTGGGCCAGCTGCGAGAGCAGGAAGTACGCGGCGAACGCGCCCGCGATCGAGCTGATGAGGGTGCGCGGCCGGATGCGCTCCAGGCGGACGGGCTCTATGGGCGCCTGCGGGCGGATCAACAGCACTTGGCGGCGGATCTGGGCCAGCAGGTCCTCCTCGCGGGCCTCCTCGGCCGCTTGGTCGAGGGCCTGCTTCTCGGCCTTCCGTTCGGCCTTGCGCTCGGCCTTGAGGGTCTTGGCGTCGGCCGCGCGCTCCCGGGCCCGGTTCTCCTTCTCCAGGCGCGAGGCCTCCAGCACCGCGTCGCGCTCGCGCTGGGCCCGCTCGCGGGCGAGCTGGCGCAGGACGGCCCGGCTCGCCCGGGTGAGGGCGATCGGCTGGAGCAGGGGCAGGCTGTCGGCGACGGCCTCGGGTCCCAGCACGGCGACGGCCGAGGCCACCGCGCGCTCGGCGCCCACCCGCAGGCCCAGGGTGGTGAGGAGCTGGGCCACGTCCATGCGCAGCACCAGGTCGCCGGCCGCGATCTCGCCGCCGCGCAGATCGGTCAGCACGACATTGCCGGAACGATCCACCAGGATCGCGTCGCCGTCGAGCCTGCCGTGGGCGATCCGCCGGGACTGCAGGGCCTGCACCTGGCTCCAGGCGCCGGCCATCAGCTCGTCGGTGATCTCCTCGTCGGGCGTGGCGTCGAGGGTGCGGCCGCCGATGTGCTCGTACACGAGCATGACGGCGTCGGGGCCCAGCTCGGAGGTGGCGATGAGCTTGGGCGCGTTGGCCCCGGCGGCGATGGCCGCGTAGGCGAGCAGGGCCTCCTGCTCCAGGGCCTGGCGCAGCGACTGGAGGCTGCGGCGCCGGGTGATGTGCCGCAGCGCGAGGCGCTGCCAGACGCGGTAGAAGAAGCCCTGCGCCTGCTGCTCGCGGTCGACGACCGTGACGTCCAGGGGCGGGCCGTCCTCGAGGGTGACCAGGTAGCGGCGGCCGCGCTCGTGGGAGACGGACGGCTCGAGGTCGGCCTCCTCGATGCGCAGTGCGGTCACCGGCGTGAAGCCGACGCGCCGCAGGCCGGCCAGGAGGTGCTGGCCGGTGGGGCGCACGTTCGGGGAGCCGACGGCGTAGAGCGTGCCGTAGGCGACGGTCCAGCCGATCAGCACGGTGGTGACGATCGAGAACGGTGTGGTGTAGCCGTTGACGAGCACCGCGAAGGCGTCCAGCAGCAGGACGGCCCACATGGCCACGCGCCAGCGGGGCCGGCGGGACATGCCGACCGCGGTCATGTAGGCGATCACGGGGGCCAGGTAGCCGTGCACCGGGTCGGTGATGCCGCCGGTGGGGGAGGTCTGGGTGAGCGCGTCGCGGATCGAGGCGGGCGCGGCCTGGGCCACCCACAGGTCGGTGGCCAGGGACACGCCGTGCGCGAGGACGGCGGCCAGCACGCCGTCGGCGATGCGCAGGCCGTCCCGCTTGATGAGCCGCTCGATGGCGAACGCCACGGGCACGATGAAGATCGCGACGTTGGCCGCGAGCCCGGCGAAGTTCGCCAGCAGCTGCGGGGCCCGGCCGGTGCTCTCGCGGATGTCCGTCTCCAGGCCCGTGGTGGTGCCGTGGGCGAACGCCGCGAGCGCGAGCACGAGTGCGATGCCGACGATGCCCATGAACAGGCGCACCAGGTCGGCGGGGCGGTGGACGCGGGCGGGGAGCAGGGGCTCGTCGCCGGAGACCTTGTCGATGTGGACCTCGCCGCCTTCACACAGATAGCCGGGGGCCGGGGCGCTGCCGGACTCCCCGCCGCAGGGCAGCACCCCGGAGGCGCGCCCCTCCTCCGAAGGGTGTGCGCCCTGCTGCTCGTCAGTCTCTTCTTGGTCTCGTATCACCAGTCACCGCCCGGAAGATGGTGGCATGGCCCGGCCGGGCAAGGGGGTATCAGGGTGCTTTTCAGGGGCGCGGACTCCGGATCGTACGCCCTGTAGTGCGATGGCGCACTCTGGGTGATCTTGTGGAGGTCGCGGCTCCGGATATTCCGGCCGGAGTGTCGGCGGGCTGCGGCAGGATGGGCGGGGTGAACGAGCTTCCGGAGTACGCCGAGCGGGTGCTGGCCGTCGCCGAGCTGATCCCGCCGGGGCGGGTGATGACGTACGGGGACGTCGCCGAGTGGCTCGGCGAGGGAGGCCCCCGGCAGGTGGGGCGCGTGATGGCGCTCTACGGCGGAGCCGTGCCGTGGTGGCGCGTCGTCCGGGCGGACGGCGTGCTGCTGCCCGGCCACGAGCTGCGCGCCCTGGACCGCTACCGGGCCGAGGGCACCCCGCTGCGGGAGGCCCCGGGCTCGTCCGGGGGACATCTGCCGAGGATCGCGATGGCCCGCGCACGCTGGACCGGGGAAGGCGCGGAGGATGTGACTCCGGACACCTGAGGGGGCAGCGCCCGACCCGCCTCCGGCCCAGCCGCCCCAAGGGGTAACCCGAACGGATGAGGCCACTGCCGGGTCCCGGCGACACCCCGGACGCTCTGCGTCCCACCCGCCTCCTGGCGTAGCGTCGGGGACCGGCCCCAGGCCGCCCTTCGGCAGCAGACCCCGCACCTCCCAGGACCGGCGACCCACGTGAGTTCCTCCCCGTCTTCCCGCTCGGCGCGGCAGCCCTCGCCGGGCGCCTACCGCCTCGTGCGCACCCGGCCGGAGCCCGTGGCCCCTCCTCGCCTGGACGCGCGGCAGCGCGCGGTGGTTGAGCACGGGCACGGGCCGCTGCTGGTGCTCGCCGGGCCGGGCACGGGCAAGACGACCACGCTCGTCGAGGCCGTCGTCGACCGGGTGCGGCGGGGCACGGACCCGGCCCGGATCCTCGTCCTGACCTTCAGCCGCAAGGCCGCGGTCGAGCTGCGCGACCGGATGGCGGCCCGGCTGGGGGCGCACGGGCCGCAGGCCACCACCTTCCACTCCTACTGCTACGCGCTGGTGCGGGCGTACCAGGATGCCGACCTGTTCGTGGAGCCGACCCGGCTGCTGTCCGGGCCCGAGCAGGACGTCATGCTGCGCGAGCTGCTCGCCGGGGAGGCCGGGCTCGGGCGCGTCGACTGGCCCGCCGAGCTGCGCGCCTGCCTGACCACGCGCGGCTTCGCCGACGAGCTGCGGGCCGTCTTCGCCCGCAGCCGCGAACTGGGCCTCGGCCCCGCCGAGCTGGGCCGCTTCGCACAGCGCACCGGCCGCCCCGACTGGGGCGCCGCCGCGTCCTTCCTCGCCGAGTACCTGGACGTGCTCGACATGCGCGGCGTGCTCGACTACGCCGAGCTGGTGCACCGCGCCGTCCTCCTCGCCGAGCGCCCGGAGAGCGGGGCCGGGCTCGCCCGCCGGTACGACGCGATCTTCGTGGACGAGTACCAGGACACCGACGCCGCCCAGGTGCGGCTGCTGCGGGCCGTGGCCGGGCAGGGCCGGACGCTGGTCGCCTTCGGCGACCCCGACCAGTCGATCTACGCCTTCCGCGGCGCCGACGTCAACGGCATCCTCGACTTCCCCCGCGCCTTCCCGCAGGCGGACGGCTCCGCCGCCCCGGTGCGGGTGCTCACCGTCTCCCGGCGCGCGGGCGCGCAGCTGCTGGCCGCGACCCGGCTGCTCACCCGCCGCATGCCGCTCACCCGGCTTCCCGCCGGGGCCGTGCGGGACCACCGCGAGCCGGCCGCGGTGCGCGACGGCGGCCGCGTCGAGGCGTACACCTACCCCACCCAGGGCGCCGAGACCGACAACATCGCCGACGTCCTCCGCCGCGCCCACCTGGAGGACGGCGTCCCGTGGCGCGAGATGGCCGTCCTGGTGCGCGCGGGCGCCCGCTCCATACCGGGCCTGCGCCGCGCACTGACCACGGCGGGCGTGCCCGTCGAGGTGGACGGCGACGACGTGCCGCTGCGCCACGAACCGGCCGTGGCCCCGCTGCTGACGGCCCTGCGGGCGGTGGCGGAGTCGGCGGTGCTCCCCGGACCGCAGGCCCTCCGGCTCGACCCCGAGACGGCGCTCACCCTGCTCACCTCGCCCCTCGGCGGCATGGACGCCGCCGACCTCCGCCGCCTGGGCCGGGCCCTGCGGGACGAGGAACGGGCCGCCGGGCAGGCCGTGCCCCGGCCCTCGGACACCCTCGTCGCCGAGGCCCTCGCGGAACCCGGGCGGCTGGCGGCGCACGACCCGGCGTACGCGCGCGGCGCCCAGCGCCTGGGCGCCCTCCTGCACTCCGCCCGCGAACTCCTCGCACGGGGCGGCACCGCCGAGGACGCCCTCTGGGCGCTGTGGGACGGCACCCCCTGGCCGGCCCGGCTCCAGCGCTCGGCCCACCGCGGCGGCGCCGCCGGCCGTAACGCGGACCGCGACCTCGACGCCGTGTGCGCCCTCTTCGAGACCGCCGCCCGCGCCGAGGAGCGCACCGGCGGGCTCGGCGCCCTCAACTTCCTGGACGAGCTGGACGCCCAGGACATCGCCGCCGACACCCTCACCCGCAGGGCGGTGCGCGCCGACGCCGTCCGCCTGATGACCGCGCACCGCGCCAAGGGCCTGGAGTGGCGGCTGGTCGTGGTCGCGGGCGTCCAGGAGGGACTCTGGCCCGACCTGCGCCGCCGCGGCTCGCTCCTGGAGGCCGACCGCATCGGGCGCGACGGGCTCGCCGAACCCCTCAACCCCGGCGCCCTGCTCGCCGAGGAACGGCGGCTGTTCTACGTGGCCGCCACCCGCGCCCGCGACCGCCTCGTCGTCACCGCCGTCAAGGCCGCCGCCGAGGACGGCGACCAGCCCTCCCGCTTCCTGACCGAGCTGGGCACCGAGCCCGTCGACGTCACCCAGCGCCCCCGCCGGCCCCTCGCCGTCGCCGCGCTCGTCGCCGAGCTGCGTGCCACCACCGTCGACCCCGCCGCGTCGGACGCCCTGCGCGCCGCCGCCGCCCGGCGGCTCGCCCGGCTCGCGGCGCTGAGCGACGAGGAGGGCCAGCCGCTCGTCCCCGCCGCCCACCCCTACCGCTGGTGGGGCCTGGCCGAGCCGACCCACAGCGAGGTGCCGCTGCGGGACCCGGAGCGGCCCCTCGCCCTGTCCGGCTCCGCCCTGGGCCAGCTCACCGACACCTGCTCCCTTCAGTGGTTCCTGGGCCGCGAGGTGAAGGCCGACGCGCCCGCCACCGCCGCCCAGGGCTTCGGCAACGTCGTGCACGTGCTCGCCGACGAGGTCGCCTCCGGCCGCACCCCCGCCGACCTCGCCGTGCTCATGGAGCGTCTGGAGTCCGTCTGGGACTCGCTCGCCTTCGACGCCCCGTGGAAGTCCCAGCAGGAGAAGGAGAACGCCCGGGCCGCCCTGGAGCGCTTCCTGCGCTGGCACGTCATGGACCGCGGCGGCCGCAGCGCGGTGGCCACCGAGCACCCCTTCGACGTCACGCTGAAGGCCGAGGACTACCAGGTCCGCATCCGCGGCTCCATGGACCGCGTGGAGCGGGACGACCGGGGCCGCGCCTACGTCGTGGACTTCAAGACCGGCAAGGGCGCGGTCTCCGCGAAGGACGTCGAGCGCCACCCGCAGCTGGCCGTCTACCAGCTCGCGGTCGAGGAGGGCGCCGTGGACGCCGTCTTCGGCGGCGCCCGCCCGCGCCCGGGCGGCGCCGAACTCGTCCAGCTCCGGCAGGGCGCCACCCGCAAGGACGGCGGCGACACGCTGCCCAAGGTGCAGGCGCAGCAGCCGCTGGGGGAGGGGACCTGGGTCGGCGGGCTGCTCGCCGAGGCGGCGGGCCGCGTGCTCGACGAGCGCTTCGCCCCCCGCCCCGGTCAGCACTGCGCGCACTGCTCCTTCCGCGCCTCCTGCACGGCCCGGCCCGAGGGCCGCCAGATCGTGGAGTGAGCTGTCAGTGCCCCCCGTTAGCGTTTCCCGTGTGACCCCGCGCCTGACCGACCCCGAGCAGCTCAAGGAGCTGCTCGGCATCCCGTTCACCCCGGAGCAGACGGCCTGCATCACCGCACCGCCCGCCCCGCAGGTCATCGTGGCCGGGGCCGGCTCGGGCAAGACCACGGTCATGGCCGCCCGCGTCGTCTGGCTGACCGGCACCGGACAGGTCGCCCCCGAGCAGGTGCTGGGCCTCACCTTCACCAACAAGGCGGCCGGCGAGCTGTCCGAGCGCGTCCGCAAGGCGCTCCGCGAGGCCGGCGTCCTGACGGACGAGGCGTACGAGGAGGAGGCGCCCGGGGAGCCGCAGATCTCCACGTACCACGCCTTCGCCGGCCGCCTCCTGAAGGAGCACGGCCTGCGCATCGGCCTGGAGCCCACCGCCCGGCTGCTCGCCGACGCCACCCGCTTCCAGCTCGCCGCCCGCGTCCTGCGCTCCTCCCCGGGCCCGCACCCCCACCTCACCCGCCCCTTCGCCGACCTCGTCGCCGACCTCCTGGCCCTGGACGCGGAGCTGGCCGAGCACCTCGTGCAGCCCGCCCGCCTGCGCACGCACGACCGCGAGCTGCTGGCCGCGTTGGACGGGGCCGGGCTCACCAACGCCGACCTGCGCAAGGTGCCCGAGACCGCCCGCGCCCGCCTGGAGCTGCTGGGCCTGGTCGAGGAGTACCGCAGGGAGAAGCGCGCCCGCGACCTCCTCGACTTCGGCGACCAGATCGCCCTCTCCGCCGGGCTGGCCCGCCTGCCCGAGGTCGGCCGGATCCTGCGCGAGCAGTACGCCGTCGTCCTCCTCGACGAGTACCAGGACACCTCCGTGGCCCAGCGGCTGCTGCTCTCCGGCCTCTTCGGCGGCGGCACGGGCCACGCGGTGACCGCCGTCGGCGACCCCTGCCAGGCCATCTACGGCTGGCGCGGCGCCTCCGTGGCCAACCTGGACGACTTCCCGCACCACTTCCCCCACCGGGACGGGCGCCCCGCAGACCGCTACTCCCTCAGCGAGAACCGCCGCAGCGGCGGCCGCCTGCTCGACCTCGCCAACGGCCTCGCCGCCCCCCTGCGCGCGCGCCACGAGGGCGTCGAGGCGCTGCGCCCGGCCCCGGGCGCGGAGCGCGACGGCATCGTCCGCTGCGCCCTGCTGCCCACGCACGCCGAGGAACTCGACTGGCTCGCCGGCTCCCTCGCCCACCTCGTGCGCACCGGCACCCGGCCCGGCGACATCGCGGTCCTGTGCCGCACGGCCACGGACTTCGCCCAGATCCAGGGCGCCCTCGTCGAACGGGACATCCCCGTCGAGGTGGTCGGCCTCTCCGGCCTGCTGCACCTGCCGGAGATCGCCGACCTGGTGGCCGTCTGCGAGGTTCTCCAGGACCCCACGGCCAATGCCGCGCTGGTCCGCCTGCTGATCGGCCCCCGCTGGCGCATCGGCGCCCGCGACCTGGCCCTTCTCGGCCGCCGCGCCCGCACGCTCGTCCCTTACGGCGGCGCGGGCACGGACCCGGACCGGCGTCTGGCCGAGGCGGTCGAGGGCGTGGACCCGGCCGAGGTGATCTCCCTGGCCGACGCGCTGGACACCTTCCTCACGGAGGGTTCCGCCGACGACGGCCTGCCCTTCTCCCCGGAGGCCCGCGTCCGCTTCGCCCGCCTGGCGGCCGAACTGCGCGACCTGCGCCGCGCCCTGGGGGACCCGCTCATGGACGTCCTCCACCGCGTCCTGGCGACCACCGGCCTGGAGGTGGAACTCTCCGCCTCGCCCCACGCCCTGGCGGCCCGCCGCCGCGAGACCCTCACCCAGTTCCTCGACGTCGCCGCGGGCTTCGCCGCGCTGGACGGCGAGGCGACGCTCCACGCCTTCCTGGGCTTTCTGCGCACTGCCGCCGAGTACGAGAAGGGCCTGGACAGCTCACTGCCGGGCGGCGAGGACACCGTCAAGATCCTCACCGCGCACAAGTCCAAGGGCCTCGAATGGGACGTGGTGGCCGTCCCCGGGCTCGTCTCGAAGACGTTCCCGAGCGAGCAGTCCCGCGAGTCCTGGACGTCCCAGCCCAAGGTCCTCCCGCACGCCCTGCGCGGCGACGCCGAGACGCTCCCCGACGTCGCGGACTGGACGGCCAAGGGCCTGACGGGCTTCAAGACGGCCATGAAGGACCACCAGCACACCGAGGAACTCCGCCTCGGCTACGTCACGTTCACCCGCCCCCGCTCCCTCCTCCTGGGCTCCGGCCACTGGTGGGGCCCCAGCCAGAAGAGGCCGCGCGGCCCCTCGGCCTTCCTGGAGGCGCTGCGCGAGCACTGCGAGGCGGGCCACGGCGAGATCGAGGCATGGGCGGAGGCCCCCGAGGAGGGCGCGGAGAACCCGGCGCTGGAGGAGTCCGCCGCGGACCACTCCTGGCCCCTGCCGCTGGACCAGGCGTCTCTCGCCCGCCGCCGGGCGGCCGCGGAGGCGGTGCTGACGCACCTGGACCGTCCGACGACGGAGCCGCAGCTCACCGACCCCGAACCGACCCACGACCCGGACTGGCCACCCCCGCCGGAGATGGAGGAGGAGTACGCGGAGTACGGGGAGTACGAGGACGAACCGACAGACTGGGACGACCTCCTGGAGGAACGCCCGGAACCGAAGTCGGAAGAGCGCCCGGAACCGAATCCGAATCCGAATCCGAATCCGAATCCGAATCCGGAACCGGACCTGCTCCCCGAGGAGGCCCGCGCCGTGGCCTCCTGGGACCGCGACCTCGACGCCCTGGCCGGCGAGCTGAGGCGTGCCCGCGCCACCGTGCGCGACGTCCCCGTGCCCGCCACGCTGACCGCGTCCCAGTTGATGCGGCTCGCCGCCGACCCGGACGGCTTCGCCCGCGAACTCGCCAGGCCCATGCCGCGCAAGCCGCAGCCCGCCGCCCGCCGCGGCACCCGCTTCCACGCCTGGGTGCAGTCCCGCTTCGAGCCCCAGCCGCTCCCGCTGCCGGGCCCGGACGAGCTGTCCGCCGACGAAGAAGAGGCGGTGATCACCGACGAGCGCGAGCTGACCGCGCTCAAGGACGCCTTCGAGCGCACCCCGTACGCCCGCCGCACCCCGTACCGCGTGGAGGTGCCGTTCCAGATCACCCTGGCGGGCCGGGTGATCCGCGGCCGGATTGACGCGGTGTACCGCACGGGAGGCCCGTCCGACGGCACGGATCCGGACACCGACGAGCACACCGACGAGTACGAGATCGTCGACTGGAAAACCCACCGCCTGCACCAGGCCGACCCCCTCCAGCTGGCGATCTACCGCCTGGCCTGGGCCGAGCAGCACGGCCTGCCACTGTCCGCGGTCACCGCCGCGTTCGTCTACGTGCGCGACGGCGAGACGGTGCGCCCGTCCGGCCTGCCGGACCGCGCCGGACTCGAAAAGATCCTCCTCGGGGAGGAAGGGTGAGGAAACCCGGTCCTGGTCACCCCACGTGTCCGGATAGGCTCGATGGCATGAGCAGCACCCCGGACAGCGCCGTCCGCACGTACATAGACGACCACCGCGCCGCGTTCCTCGAGGACCTGGCCGCGTGGCTGCGCATCCCCTCCGTGTCGGCCGACCCGGCCCGCGCCGGGGACGTGCGCCGCAGCGCCGAGTGGCTGGCGGCGAAGCTCGCGGAGACGGGCTTCCCGACCGTGGAGGTCTGGGAGACGGGCGGCGGCGCCGGTGCCCCGGCGCTGTTCGCCGAGTGGCCCTCGGGCGAGCAGGACGCCCCGACGGTGCTGGTCTACGGCCACCACGACGTCCAGCCCGCCGCCCGCGAGGACGGCTGGCACACGGACCCGTTCGAGCCGACGACGATCGGCGGCAAGCTGTACGCGCGCGGCGCCGCGGACGACAAGGGCCAGGTGTTCTTCCACACCCTGGGCGTCCGCGCCCACCTGGCGGCCACCGGCCGCACCGCGCCCGCCGTCAACGTCAAGCTGCTGATCGAGGGCGAGGAGGAGTCCGGCTCGCCGAACTTCCCCGGCCTGGTCCGCGCCCACGCCGACCGGCTCGCCTGCGACGCGGTGATCGTCTCGGACACCGGCATGTGGTCCGAGGACACCCCGACCGTCTGCACCGGCATGCGCGGCCTCACTGACTGCCAGATCGACCTCTACGGCCCGGACCAGGACATCCACTCCGGCTCCTTCGGCGGCGCCGTGCCCAACCCGGCCACCGAGGCCGCCCGGCTGGCCGCCGCGCTGCACGACGAGGACCGCAGGGTGGCGATCCCGGGCTTCTACGACGGCGTCGTCGAGCTGACCGACGCCGAGCGCGAGCTGTTCGCGGAGCTGCCGTTCGACGAGAAGAGCTGGCTGCGCACCGCGCACTCGCACGGTGCGCTGGGCGAGGCCGGCTTCAGCACCCTGGAGCGCATCTGGGCCCGCCCCACCGCCGAGGTGAACGGCATCGGCGGCGGCTACCAGGGCCCCGGCGGCAAGACCGTCGTGCCGAGGTCCGCCCAGCTGAAGCTGTCGTTCCGGCTGGTGGCGGGCCAGGACGCGGAGGCCGTCGAGGCGTCCGTGCGCGCCTGGGCGGCCGCCCGGCTGCCGGAGGGCATCCGGCACGAGATCACCTTCTGGGGCGCGACCCGCCCCTGCCTGACGCCGCTGGACCACTGGGCGCTGCAGTCGGTCGTCCGGGCCATGGGCCGCGCCTTCGGGCAGAAGATCCGTTTCACCCGCGAGGGAGGCTCGGGACCGGCCGCCGACCTGCAGGACGTGCTGGGCGCCCCGGTGCTCTTCCTCGGCATCTCGGTGCCCTCGGACGGCTGGCACGCGCCGAACGAGAAGGTCGAACTGGACCTCCTCATGAAGGGCGTGGAAACCGCCGCCCATCTCTGGGAGGACCTCGCCGAGAACGCACCCGCCCGCTAAACGGGACCCTGCCCGCAGGCGCGGGCAGCGCACCATCACCATCCACTGGGGGAGTTGGAAGCAGCCGTGACCACCTGGACCGATTTGGCAGCCACCCGACCGATCACGCTCAGCGGTGCGAGCGGCATCGACCGTGCCGCACACCACCGCCTCGACGAGGCGTGGCTCTCCGCGGCCTGGAGTCACCCCTCGACGCGGGTCTTCGTGGTCTCCGGCGGCCAGGCCCTGGTCGACGACACCCCGGACGGGCGCACCGAGCTGGTGATGACGCCCGCGTTCGAGGCGCCCGTCACCGAGACCCACCGCTACTTCCTCGGCCAGGACGAGGACGGGGTGGCCTACTTCGCCCTGCAGAAGGACGCGCTGCCGGGCCGTATGGACCAGTCGGCGCGCCCGGCCGGGCTGCGCGAGGCGGGCCTGCTGCTGTCGCCGCGCGACGCGGGCCTGCTCGTCCACGCCGTCGCCCTGGAGAACTGGCAGCGGCTGCACCGCTTCTGCTCGCGCTGCGGCGAGCGCACGGTCATCGCGGCGGCGGGCCACATCCGCCGCTGCCCGGCCTGCGGCGCCGAGCACTACCCCCGCACCGACCCGGCCGTGATCATGCTGGTCACGGACGAGCAGGACCGGGCGCTGCTGGGCCGCCAGATGCACTGGCCCGAGGGCCGCTTCTCGACCCTCGCGGGCTTTGTGGAGCCGGGCGAGTCCATCGAGCAGGCGGTGCGCCGGGAGGTCGCCGAGGAGGCGGGCGTGGTCGTCGGCGACGTGGAGTACGTCGCCAGCCAGCCCTGGCCCTTCCCCTCCAGCCTGATGCTGGGCTTCATGGCGTGTGCCACGTCCTCGGAGATCCAGGTGGACGGCGAGGAGATCCACGAGGCGCGCTGGTTCTCGCGCGAGGACCTGCGGGCCGCGTTCAAGTCCGGGGAGGTCCTGCCTCCGACCGGCATCTCGATCGCGGCCCGGCTGATCGAACTCTGGTACGGCGAGCCGCTGCCGTAGGACACATTCCAGGGCGTGTCCCGGGACACATCCCGGGACACGCCCTGGAATGCGGCCGCCGGCCGGCCCGGCTCAGACGCCGATCTTGGCCTTGACCTGGGCAAGCGAGGGGTTGGTGAGCGTGCTGCCGTCGGGGAAGAGAACGGTGGGGACCGTCTGGTTGCCACCGTTCGCCTTCTCCACGAAGGCCGCCGAGTCGGCGTCGAGCTCGATGTTGACCTCGTTGTACGCGATGCCCTCGCGGTCCATCTGGCTCTTCAGGCGGCGGCAGTAGCCGCACCAGGTGGTGCTGTACATCGTCACGGTGCTCGACATGCGACCCGCGCTCCTTTTCCTCGGTTGCCTCGGTGGTGTTCCGGGGATAGAACGCGCACCCCTGCACGACCATTCCCGCCGCCCGTATTAGTACGACCGCCCCGGCTCCCCTGTGGACGACATTCCCGGTTGCCCCCGTGGACCTGGCAGCATGGCGGGGTGACAGCAGCAACGCACTCCACCCTCTTCCCCCAGGTGCCGGCCTCCGCCGACGCGGTGCTCGACGGGCTCGACCCGGAGCAGCGCGAGGTGGCCACGGCCCTGTCCGGGCCGGTGTGCGTGCTGGCCGGTGCCGGTACGGGCAAGACGCGGGCGATCACCCACCGCATCGCGTACGGCGTCCGGTCCGGAGTGCTCCAGCCCGCCAGTGTGCTCGCCGTCACCTTCACCAACCGGGCGGCGGGGGAGATGCGCGGCCGGCTGCGCCAGCTCGGCGCGGGCGGGGTCCAGGCGCGGACGTTCCACTCGGCCGCGCTGCGGCAGCTCCAGTACTTCTGGCCCAAGGCCGTCGGGGGCGAGCTGCCCCGGCTGGTCGAGCGGAAGGTCCAGGTCGTGGCGGAGGCCGCGGCCCGCTGCCGGCTCCGCCTCGACCGCAACGAGCTGCGGGACGTCACCGGCGAGATCGAGTGGGCGAAGGTCACCCAGACGGTGCCCGAGGACTACCCGGCGGCCGCCGCCAAGGCCGGCCGCGAGGTCCCCCGCGACCCGGCGGAGATCGCCCGGATCTACGGGGTGTACGAGCAGCTCAAGCGCGAGCGCGTCGTGATCGACTTCGAGGACGTGCTGCTGCTGACCGTCGGCGTGCTCCAGGACCGGCACGACATCGCCGAGACCGTGCGCCGCCAGTACCAGCACTTCGTGGTCGACGAGTACCAGGACGTCAGCCCCCTCCAGCAGCGGCTGCTGGAGCTGTGGCTGGGCGACCGGGACAATCTGTGCGTGGTCGGCGACGCCAGCCAGACCATCTACTCCTTCACCGGTGCCACCCCCGACCACCTGCTGAACTTCCGCACCCGCCACCCGCACGCGACGGTCGTCAAGCTCGTCCGGGACTACCGCTCCACCCCCCAGGTGGTGCACCTGGCGAACGGCCTGCTGTCCCAGGCCCGGGGCAGGGCCGCCGAGCACCGCCTGGAGCTGGTCTCCCAGCGCGACCCCGGCCCCCAGCCGGCCTACGCCGAGTACGCCGACGAGCCCGCCGAGGCCGAGGGCACCGCCCGCCGGGTCCGGGACCTCATCGCCGCAGGGGTGCCCGCCAGCGAGATCGCCGTCCTCTACCGGATCAACGCCCAGTCCGAGGTGTACGAGCAGGCCCTCGCCGATGCCGGGGTGCCCTACCAGCTGCGGGGCGCCGAGCGGTTCTTCGAGCGGCCGGAGGTGCGCGAGGCCGGGCTGCTGCTCCGCGGCGCCGCCCGGGCCGGCGGCCACTCCGACCCCAAGCTCGCAGACGCCGAGGACCTGCCGTCCCAGGTGCGAGCCGTGCTGGGCACCCGGGGCTGGACGCCGGAGCCCCCGGCGGGCTCGGGCGCGGTCCGCGAACGCTGGGAGTCCCTGGCCGCCCTGGTGCGGCTCGCCGAGGACTTCGCCCGCGCCCGGCCGGCGGCCACGCTCGCCGACCTCGTCGCCGAGCTGGACGAGCGGGCGAGCGCCCAGCACGCTCCGACGGTCGAGGGCGTCACGCTCGCCTCGCTGCACGCCGCCAAGGGCCTGGAGTGGGACGCCGTCTTCCTGGTCGGGCTCACCGAGGGCATGCTGCCGATCACCTACGCCAAGACCGACGAGCAGGTGGAGGAGGAGCGCCGGCTGCTCTACGTCGGCGTCACCCGGGCCCGGGTCCACCTCTCCCTGTCCTGGGCGCTCTCCCGCGCCCCCGGCGGCCGGCCCTCCCGGCGGCCCACCCGCTTCCTGAACGGCCTGCGGCCGGGCTCCGCCGCGCCGCACCCGGTGAGCGCCGGACCGCTCGGCCGGGGCGGCATCGAGCGGGGCGTCCGCAAACGGCGGGGCTCGGCGCGCTGCCGCGTCTGCGGGCGGACGCTGACCGACGCGGGCGAGATCAAGCTGATGCGCTGCGAGGACTGCCCCTCGGAGCTGGACGAGGCGCTCTACGAGCGGCTGCGCGACTGGCGGGCCGAGCAGGCCCGGCTGCTGGGCCAGCCCGCGTTCTGCGTCTTCACCGACAAGACCCTGCTGGCGATCGCCGAGGCCGTTCCGGGAACCGAAGGGGACCTGGCGTGCATCTCAGGAGTGGGAGGACGGAAGCTCGAGAGGTTCGGCGCCGACGTCCTCGCGCTGTGCGCAGGCAGGGAGCTGACGTCGGAAGACGTGTCCCCGGACACGTCCGAAGAATCTCCGGAAAAATAGTTTGCGCGCGCGGAGGGCCTACCCATAGCCTTCCGAACAGGAAGCCGCGGGTCTTACGGGATCCGTTCGCTCCGTGCTGTACTGAACCGAGCTGTACCGTATTTAAAAGCCGTTGGACCGGATCCGGTCCCCTGAGACGCCGAGAGGAGGCGGAGAAAATGATCAGCTTCATCGCCAGCAACAAAATGACCGATCGCCAGGTCGCTTCCGCCGCCGTGCTCGGCTCCGCCTTCGGCGCCTTCCAGGGCACCGGTATGCCCGTCGTCCTGCCGGTTCTCCTCGAAGAGCGACCGACCGGGGCGTCTGCGGTAAAGGCAGCAGCATCGGCGCAGGCCACGGCCTATGCCTTTGCCGCAGCGACCAATGGCGCCGGATCCCGTGATGCGCGGCAGCAGCACCAGCTCGACACGACGTGGGCCTTCCGTGGGCTCGAACCCTGGAGAGATCCAGCCTGATCGGCGCGATCAGGTCGGCACCTTCCAGGGCCGCGGAACCCACACCGGGATCCGCGGCCCTTTTGCTTGCCCCCCAGCCCGGGGAAACCAGCCCGGCCACCAGCCGGAACACAGACGAGGAAAACCACACCGTGCAACTCAAGGCGCACACCCCGTCAGTAGCGACCGACTTGATCCCCCCGCCCGTGCCCACGGAGGACACCTTGACCCCCCTCACCTCGCTCACCGACCTCGATGACGCCATCGAGAACCTCGGCGGCTCCGTGCCCTGCCGGAGCTATGACCCGGAGGTCTTCTTCGCCGAGTCCCCGGCCGACGTCGAGTACGCCAAGTCCCTCTGCCAGACCTGCCCGCTGCGTGCGGCCTGCCTCGCCGGGGCCATCGACCGCCGTGAGCCGTGGGGTGTCTGGGGTGGCGAGCTGTTCGTCCAGGGCGTGGTCGTCGCCCGCAAGCGGCCCCGTGGCCGCCCGCGCAAGAACCCGGTCGCCGCATGATCGCCATCGGCACCATCGACCGCCCCACGACGCTCGACCCCAAGAAGCAGGACCCGACGATGCAGCACGCGTCCCCCGAGCCCTTCGGCTCCGGCACCCCCGCCCGTGACACCTCCGGTGCGACCGAGTCGCGCCAGAACAGGAACCTCGAAATGCAACTCATCCCAGAAGCCCTGGCCAGGGCCCATATCCAGGACCGGCTGCGGGAGGCCGAGTCGCAACGCATGGCCGTGCGACTGGCCGCTGCCCGGCGGATGCAGCGCCGCGCCGAGCGCGCCTCGCTGCGCGCCCGTCGGGCCCTTGCCATGGCCGTGATGCACTGAGCGCCCGCGGGGCCGGTCCGAACGGACCGGCCCCGCGCCGCTTTGGATGCCACCCGCCCATCGACGCACCCTAGGGTGCGCCATCCGTTCCGGGACCCCTTGCGGGGATATCGTCTGGGAGTGGACCACAAGACGCACAAGCCAGCGCAGTTGGACCCGGAGGCCGCCGAGCCCGCCGAACCCGTCACCTGCGCGCGCTGCGGCACCCCGGCCCCCGAGGGCACACCGCCGCCGACCTGGATCTGCTCCGTCGAGAACGGCAGCCGCCGCTACTTCTGCGACGACTGCTCCCGCGCCAACCTCAGAGCCATCGAAGGGCGCCTCGACTCGTCCTGGTGGTGAGCACAGGCACGCGCACGAGGACGAGAACGGGCACTGGCGCCCGCGCCACGGCTCAAGCGGGCGTGTCCTGACTCCGGCTGTCCGGCCCGAACCCGGGCACCCACTCCTCCATCTCCTCACGCAGCCGCACCGTGGCACCCAACTGGCAGAGCACCCCGATCGTGCTCATCGTGACCCGGTGTATCAGCAGATACGCCGGCGGCAGATTGAGCTGCCGGGCCAGTTGGTAGGCGGGGGAGCGGGGTTCGGCGATCCGGGCCGCCTGCGCGCGCAGCCACTCCCTGGTGAAGGTGAACTCCTCCGTCTGCATGGGCTCGATGATCGGCAGCAGATACTCCAGCACCGCCCCCGGATCCAGCTCGATCTCCGGTTTGACGAAGCCCTCCGCCCGCAGCAGCTCGTGGACCGCGTCCGCCTCGCCGTCCAGCGTCAGCCGCAGCGCCGTGCCTATCTCCACGGGCAGCCCCTGCGGAAGCCGGTCCACCGTGCCGAAGTCCAGCACACCCAGCCGCCACTTCTCCGGCGGGCCGTCCGGGGCGTCCCCGGTCAGCAGCCGGAAGTTCCCCGGGTGCGGGTCCGCGTGCAGCAGCCCCGTGCGGGCCGTGCCCGAGAAGAGGAAGCGCGCCAGCAGCTGACCGGCCCGGTCCCGCTGCTCCTGGGTGCCCTCCGCTATCACCTGCGACAGCGGCACGCCCTCCAGCCACTCGGTGACCAGCACCTGCTCGCCCTGGTGCACCACGTCCGGCACCGTCACATGGGCGTCACCGGCGAACTCCCGCGCGTGCGCTCTCTGGGACCGGGCCTCCAGCTCGTAATCCAGCTCCTCGGACACCCGGTCGCGCAGCTCGGTGATCAGCGGCTTGATGTCCATACCGGGCACCAGCGGTCCCAGCAGCTTGGCGAATCGCCCGAGTTGCGTCAGATCGGACAGCAGCGCCTCCCCGGCGCCCGGGTACTGCACCTTGACCGCGACTTCGCGCCCGTCGTGCCAGACCGCCCGGTGCACCTGCCCGATCGAGGCCGCCGCCGCCGGGCGGTCGTCGAACTCCTCGAACAGATCGCGCCAGTCCGCCCCCAGCCGCTCCGCCAGCGCCCTGTGCACCGTTCTCGTCGGCATCGGGGGTGCCGCTTCCTGAAGCTTCGTCAGTGCGGCCCGGTAAGGACCGGCGACCTGCTCGGGGAGGGCCGACTCGAAGACCGACAGCGCCTGGCCGAGCTTCATGGCGCCGCCCTTCAGCTGCCCGAGCGTCGTGAACAACTGCTCGGCCGTGCGCTGCTGAAGCTCCGCGGCTATCTTCTCCGCGGGCCGTCCTCCGATGCGCTTCCCCAGCCCGAGCGCCGTGCGCCCCGCGAACCCCAGTGGCAGCGCGGCCAACTTGGCGGTACGGGTGACCGCCTTGCGGGGTAGATCAGACATGCGCCCCTCCAACTAGCTGAACAGCCACGCCGCGGACGGCGGTTACCGGGTCATTGTCCCCGTGCGGTGCCTGTGCGATCACGGAACACCGGGATGCGGAGCTCCCGCCGCGCCGCACGGACACCGCGGATGCGGCTCGACGGGACGGGGCGTCCAGACCGGATCCGGCAGCGCCAGCTCCAGCCGGACCCCCGCGCCCGACGCGGCCCGACCGTCGAGAAAGGCCAGCGCCCGCACCACGGTCAGCCCCGCCACGACCGTGGCCAGTGCCATGTCGCAAGACGGTACCCCCGGGCCGCGGCCGGACCGCCACTGGGCAAGCATCCTGGGCCAGGCCGGATCCCGCTCGGCCCGCGCCAGCTCCACACAGCCCGCACACGCCGACCCGCCTGGCAGCACCAGAGGGCCCACCACCCCGGTGGCCTCCAGCACCCCCGCGTACAGATGCGGCGTCCCGGAGCGGATCAGCTCCTCGGCTGCCGCCGGGTCCGGTGCGTACGCCGCGAGGCCGTCGCGCGGGGCGAACACCACCAGCGCCAGCGGCGGCTCGGGCTGCTCCGTGCCGCCCCGCACCCGCGGCCGGGGCAAGGGGGCGGCCTGCCGCACCGCCTGCCGCGCGGCGGTCTCCCGCCGCTCCCCGGCCCGCTCGGCCCGCACCCCGCCGGGCGACACGTCCCACGCCTCGACGCAGCCGCCGTCCTGCACATCGACCCGGCCCACCCCGGCGGCCGACAGCAGTGCCGCCACGGCCGCCCCCACCCGGCCCGCGCCCCGCACCTGCACCCGCATCGCCTGCCGCGCCGCCATCAGCCGCATCGCCGCCCCCGCCTCGGGCCGGAGCACGGACAGCGAGCCCAGGTCTGGCCGCAGCCCGTCCAGGCCGTGGCCCCGGCCCCGCAGCGCGGCGGCCCCCTCGCCGCCGCCGCGCGGGTCGTCCAGCAGCCCGGCCCCGGCCAGCCGCTCCACCAGGGCATCGGCACGGCCCTCGGGCAGCCCGATCCGTCTCGCCTCCTCCCGCAGCAGCGGCAGCCCCCGTGTGCCGTCGAGGAGGCCGAGGAAGCAGCCCGTGGCGGTGTCCACCGGCCCCACGACGACCGCGTGCGCGGGCGCGATCCCGAACTGAACGGTGTCCCGGCTGCGCCAGGCCCGCCGCAGCGCGGGCTTGACCATCGGATGCGCCGCCCGGCCCGCCGCCGGCCGCGCGGGCACGAACGGAGATTCGCCTGCGGATGCGGAGTTTCCGGGCTTCGCCCCGGTCCGTACGGTCACGGTCATGGTCACGGTCCCCCCTCGGTCGGGCTTCAGCATGCCCTCCCCGGCCGGTCGCCGGGCGGAGTTGTCCACAGGTCCGGAGTGATAGTCATACAAGCCGGTGCTCTGCCGGGTGTTTCCCCGACAACCGACCGCGGGGCGGGACTTCCCGCACTGACAGCGGGTAACGTCGGGGCGTGCCCGTCGATCCCCTGCACAGTGCCGCACGACCACCGCGCAGCGCTCCGAGCCCCTTCGTCAGGGGCCAGGAGGCCGGTGCGGTCGAGGTCCGCAGGAGCGCGCGGCGGCGCAGAACGGTCTCCGCCTACCGCGAGGGCGACCGCACCGTCGTCCTGATCCCCGCCCGCATGTCGGACGCGGAGGAGAAGCGCTGGGTCGGCGTGATGCTCGACAAGCTCGCGGCGCAGGAGAGCAAGCGGATGCTCGGCGACACCGAGCTGGCCGACCGGGCCAGCCGCCTCTCCGAGCAGTACCTGGACGGCCGCGCGCGCCCCGCCACGGTCCGCTGGGTGGGCAACCAGAACACGCGCTGGGGATCGTGCACCCCCGCCGAGGGCAGCATCCGCCTCTCGCACCGCCTCCAGGGCATGCCCGAGTACGTCGTGGACTACGTCCTGCTCCACGAGCTGGCGCATCTGCTGGTCCCCGGGCACGGCCCGGAGTTCTGGCGGCTTCTGGAGGCGTACCCGCGCACCGAGCGCGCCCGCGGCTACCTCGAGGGAGTGGTCGCGGCCGACCGCCTGCCCCACCTCCCCGCCGCCCGGAGCGAGTGACGGAGCCCTTCATTCCGCCCCGGAATCACCTGCTGTCGGCCGCAGCCGTTAGCCTGGCGCAACGCATTCGGCACACCACAGCCACGGAAGCACCGCCAGGCACGGAGGGGGACGGTCGTCACGCATGTCCAGGGAATTCCAGCGCGGCCACAAGGCCAAGATCAGTGACCTGACGGCGGGGACGGACCTGTACGTCGGCGTGCAGGTCGGCGGGCCCGGCCTGACCTTCGACATCAGCTGCTTCGGCCTCGACGCCGGCGAACGGCTCTCGGACGACCGCTACTTCGTCTTCTTCAACCAGCCGAAGTCCCCCGAGGAGGCGATCCAGCAGCTCGGCGCGCAGGCCGGCGACACGGAGTCCTTCCGCGTCACGCTCGACCGCATCCCGGCGCACATCCGCAAGCTCACCTTCACGGCCACCCTCGACGGCGCCGGCCAGATGTCGCAGATCGGCCCCGGCTACCTGCGCGTCGTCGCGGGCGGGGCCGAGGTGGCCCGCTACTCCTTCACGGGCGCGGAGTTCAGCACCGAGCGTGCCGTGATGCTCGGCGACATCTACCTCAAGGACGTCTGGCGGTTCGCCGCCGTCGGCCAGGGCTTCGACGGCGGCCTGGAGGCGCTGCTGAAGAACTTCGGCGGCGAGGTACTGGAGGAGGAGCCCGCGCCCGCCCCGGCCGCCGCCGCTCCCGCCTTCGCGCCGCCGCAGGCCAGCGCACCCCCCGCCTTCGCCCCGCCCGCCACTCCGGCCCCGGCACCCCAGGCACCCGCACCCCAGGCCCACGCGCCGCAGGCCCCGGCCCCGGCGCCCGCCCAGGGCTTCGCGCCCCCGCCGGGCAGCACTCCGCCCCCGCAGGCCCCCGCGCCCTCCCAGGTGCACGCGGCCGCCACCCTCGCCGCCCCCATCGCCCCGCCCGGCTACTTCTCCGGCGGCCAGACCTCGCCCGGCGGCACCGTCCCGCCGCCCCCCGGCCCGCCCGGCGTGCCCCACCCGCACGCCTCGCACGCCCCCTACGCCCAGCAACCGGCGGCCCCCCAGCAGCCCTACGGCATGCCCGCGCAGCAGCCCTACCCGGCCGCCCCGCCCGCCGCCCCGTACGGCCAGCCGGGCCAGCCCGGCCAGCAGCCCTACGGGCAGCCCGCTCCCTACGGCGCCCCCGCAGCGGCCCCGCAGGGCGCCGCCCCCGGCGTCCAGGCCGCGCTCGAGAAGTACCGCGAGGTGCCCACCGGGCAGCGCTGGACCCTGCAGAACTCCAAGCTCATCCGGGTCGACCTCGGCGCGGACCCGCAGCCGGTGCTCGCCCGGCAGGGCAGCATGGTGCTCTACCAAGGCAAGATCGACTTCTCCTACAAGGGCTCCGGCATCATGGGCCGCATCGTGGGCGGCGCCACCGGCCAGGAGCTGCAGCTGATGCGCTGCACCGGCCGCGGCCAGGTCTTCCTCGCCGAGAACGCCGCGCACGTCCACCCCATCCAGCTGGAGAACGACGCGATCTGCGTCTCCGCCGACTCGGTGCTCGCCTTCGACGAGTCGCTGCACCACGAGGTCCGCCGGATCGACGGTCACGGCATCCCCGGCGGCGCGCTGTTCACCATGCAGTTCCAGGGCGTGGGCACCGTCGTGGTGAAGACCCACGGCACGCCCGTCGTGCTGCCCGTCACCCCCTCCACCTACGCCGACAGCAACGCCATCGTGGCCTGGTCGGCCGGCGCCCAGGTGATCGTCTCCAGCCAGGTGCGGCTGCGCCGCACCTCCTACTACGGCCACAGCGGGGAGGCCGTGAACCTGCAATTCCGCGGCGCGCCCGGAAACTTCATCGTCGTCCAGCCCTACGAGGTCTGAGGGAGCCCGAAATGACCGTGAATCATCCGCCTATGTCGGGTTACGCCCCGACCCCGCCCGCGGCCCGCATGGAGACCCACGGCAGCAAGATGCTGAAGGTCGCCATGCAGACCGGCCACGACCTGTTCGCCCGCTCGGGCTCGATGGTCGCCTACGAGGGCTACGTCCAGTACGACCCGAACCCGCCCGCCGTCCGGCAGATGGCCTCCCAGTGGCTCACCGGCGAGGGCGTGCCCCTCATGCGGTGCCACGGCGACGGCCTGCTCTACCTCGCCGACTACGGCGCGGACGTGGTCGTCCTCCAGCTCAACGGCGACTCGCTGTCCGTCAACGGCACCAACGTCCTCGCCTTCGACGCCCACCTCCAGTGGGGCGTGGAGCGCGTCAAGGGCATGGCGAAGTTCGCCGGACAGGGCCTGTTCAATGTGGGGATCAGCGGCACCGGTTGGGTCGCCCTGACCTCCCGCGGCACCCCGATCGTCGTCGACTGCGGGCGGGGCGACGACGAGACCTATGTCGACCCCGACGCGCTCGTGGCCTGGTCGAGCAACCTCAGGATGAAGGGCAAGCGCAGCTTCAAGGCGTCCTCCCTGATCGGCCGCGGCAGCGGCGAGGCCTACCAACTGGGCTTCTCCGGCGAGGGGTTCGTGGTCGTACAGCCCAGCGAGGACAGCACCGACCGGCTCCGGGCCCGGGGCTGAGGGGGACGAGGACACCATGCAGAGCCCGCTTTTCGGCCACGTAGAGGCCCAGACGCAGGAGCGCTACGCCCTGCAGAACCCGCAGCTGCTGCGGGTCTCCCTGACCGGCCACGAGGACGTCCTCGCCCGCAAGGGCTCGATGGTCGCCTACCAGGGCATGATCGAGTTCGACGGCGAGTACCGGTCGCCCAGCCAGCAGTACGCCCAGACGTACATGGGCGAGGGCCTGGACCTGATGCGCTGCTCCGGGCAGGGCACGGTCTACCTGGCCAATCTGGCCCAGCACGTCCACGTCGTCGACGTCGACCACGACGGCCTGACCGTGGACGGCGCCTATGTCCTCGCGCTGGACTCCAGCCTGCACTGGGACACCATCGCGGTCGACAGCCAGTACGGGATCGCCGGCGCCGGCTCCTACCAGCTCAACATCTCCGGCCGGGGCAAGGTCGCGCTGATGACCTCGGGGCAGCCGCTGATGCTCCAGGTCACCCCCGACCGGTTCGTCAGCGCCGACGCGGACGCGGTCGTTGCCTGGTCGGCCTCGCTGCGCGTGCAGATGCAGGCGCAGACGTCCTCGTCCGGCGTGTGGCGGCGGCGCGGCAGTACGGGCGAGGGCTGGGAGCTGAGCTTCTCCGGCAACGGCTACGCGCTCGTCCAGCCCAGCGAGCTGCTGCCGCCGCAGGGCACGGAGATCGGCCAGGGGCTGATGGCCCAGTACGGCGTCGGCCAGCACGGCGCGCACGCCCAGAACCAGGGCAACATCTGGAGCAACTGAGCCCGCGCGTAAGGGGCATGTGTAAGGGGCGGTCACCACGGTGACCGCCCCTTACACATGCCCCTTACCGCTGCCTTTACTGCTGTCCTTGCAGCCGCTCCAGCGTCCGCCGCATCAGCTGGACCACCGACTCGTCGGCCACCGAGGCCACCTCGTCGTACGGGAACCAGCGCAGGTCCAGCGACTCGTCGCTGATGGCCGCCGTGGCACCGGCCGGCACCAGCGCCGCGTACTGCACGTCCAGGTGCCAGTTGCAGGGCGCCGGGATCGGGTGCCGGTCCAGCCGCACGGGGCCGCCCGGCAGCAGCGTCAGCCCGGCGATCCCGGACTCCTCCGTGGCCTCCCGCAGCGCGGCCTCCTCGACCGTCGCGTCACCGGGCTCGCAGTGGCCGCCCATCTGGAGCCACATCCGGAGCTTGCGGTGCAGCGTGAGCAGGACCCGGCCCTGGGCGGGGTCGATCACCAGCGCGCTCGCCGTGATGTGCCCGGCCTCGCAGGGCTTCCACATGCCGTCCGGGTGGGCGGCCAGGTGGTCCAGGTAGAGCCCGCGCAGCTCGCTCTGGTCCGCGTACTCCTTCAGCACGCGGACCGCGTTCTCGTGCAGGCTCACTTCTTGTCGCCCTCGCCGCCCTTTTCGCCGTCTTCGTCGGACTCGTCCTGCTTCTTCTCTTCGGGGCGCTCGGCACTCCCAGCGCCCCCGGCGCCCTTGGCAGCCTCACCGAGCATCTTGTCCAGCTCGGAGAAGTCCAGGTGCTCGCGGTGGACGAAGCCGTCCGGGTCGTCCAGGTCCGCGGCCGTCGGCAGCATGTCCGGGTGCTCCCAGAGGCCGTCCCGGCCCTCCAGGCCGCGCGCGTCCGTGAGCGAGGCCCACAGCCGCGAGGCGTCCCGCAGCCGGCGGGGCCGCAGCTCCAGGCCGATCAGCGTGGCGAAGGTCTGCTCCGCCGGGCCGCCCGTGGCACGCCGCCTGCGCAGCGTCTCGCGCAGGGCGCCCGCCGACGGCAGGTGGGGCTCGGCCGCGGCGTGCACGACCGCGTCCACCCAGCCCTCGACCAGCGCGAGCGCGGTCTCCAGGCGGGCCAGCGCGGCCTTCTGCTCCGCAGTGTCCTCCGGCTGGAACATGCCCTGCTGGAGGGCCTCCTGCAGCTGCTCGGGGTGCGTGGGGTCGAGCTGGCCGACCACGTCCTCCAGCTTGGCGGTGTCCACCTTGATGCCCCGGGCGTAGCCCTCGACGGCGCCGAACAGGTGCGAGCGCAGCCACGGCACGTGGGCGAAAAGCCGCTGGTGGGCGGCCTCGCGCAGGGCCAGGTACAGCCGCACCTCGTCCTGCGGGACGCCCAGCCCGGAGCCGAACGCCTCGATGTTCACCGGGAGCAGCGCGGCCTTGCCCGCCGGGCCGAGCGGCAGGCCGATGTCGGTGGAGCCGACGACCTCGCCCGCCAGCACGCCCACGGCCTGGCCGATCTGGGTGCCGAACATGGCACCGCCCATGCTGCGCATCATCCCGAGCAGCGGGCCCGCCATGGCCTGCATCTCCTCGGGCAGCACGCTGCCCATGGCCGCCCCGACGCGCTCCGCGACCGGGTCGACCAGGTCCTTCCACACCGGCAGGGTCGCCTCGACCCACTCCGCGCGGCTCCAGGCCACGGCCGTGCCCGAGCCCGACGGCAGGGACGTCACGCCGTCCAGCCACAGGTCGGCCAGGCGGACGGCCTCCTCCACCGCTGCCCGCTCGCCCGCCGTGACGCTGGCGTCCTTGGAGCCGTCGGCGGTGCCCTGCGCGACGGTCTGGCGGGCGATGTCCTTGGCCATGTCCCAGTTCACCGGGCCGCCCTCGTAGGAGAGCATCTGCCCGAGCTGCTGGAAGGCGGCGCCCAGGTCGTTCGGGTTCATGGAGCCGAACATCGCGGCGAAGGGGTTGTCCCCGCCGCCCGCGGCCCCGCCGAACCCGAACGGATTCGCAGGCCCCTGGCCGCCTCCCTGGCCACCGCCCTTCTTCTTGCCGTCGTCGCCGTTCTCCGGCTCCTCCGGCGGAAGACCGAATCCGAATGGGGTGTCACTCACGGGTTTCCTCGGCTCGTAGGGCCACCGGCTCCGGACCGGCGGCGAATGCCCGACAACACCACCAAGCGTAGACACCTCGCCGCTATCCGGGCTTGGTGCTCCGCGCGCCCGGGGCCTGCGGCAGGATGGACGTCACCTGGTACGTACGCGTCATGACAAACGTGATGGCACATACGTACTGAAGACAACCGCTGGAGACGCCCGGTGAGTTCCCCCGACCGAGAAGCCGACCGAGAAGTTCGCGCAGCGCGAAACGGTTCCGCGCGCGAGAGTACGACCATGCCCAGGCTGCCGCTCGGAGGCTCCGCCTCCGGGCGGCGGCCCGTCGTCGCGGTGACCGGTGCCGCGAGCGGCGTCGGCGCGCTGCTCACGCGGCGGCTCGCCGAGTCCGAGGAGATCAAGCAGGTCGTGGCGATCGACGAGCGCCGCGGAGACGTGACCGAGGCGCAGTGGCACGTGCTGGACGTCCGCGACCCGGCGATCGCCGAGAAGCTGCGCGGCGCCGACGTCGTGGTCCACCTCGCGATCGACCTCGACCTGGAGACCGACGCCGCCGCGCGCACCGCCTACAACGTCCGCGGCACCCAGACCGTGCTGACCGCCGCCGCGGCCGCGGGCGTGCACCGCGTGGTGCTGTGCACCTCCGCGATGGTCTACGGGGCGCACCCCGACAACGACGTGCCGCTCGCCGAGGACGCCGAGCTGCGGGCCACCGCCGAGGCGACGGGGGTGGGCGACCTGCTGGAGATAGAGCGGCTGGCCAGGCGTGCGCCGCGGGCGCACCCAGGCCTGAACGTCACGGTGCTGCGCCCGGCCATCCTGGTCGGCGGCACGGACACCGCACTGACCCGCTACTTCGAGTCCCCGCGCCTGCTGGTGGTCGCCGGATCGCGGCCGACCTGGCAGTTCTGCCACGTCGACGACCTGGTGAGCGCGCTGGAGTTCGCCGCCCTGGAGCGGGCGGAGGGGGAGCTGGCCGTCGCCTGCGACGGCTGGCTGGAGCAGGAGGAGGTCGAGGAGCTGACCGGCATCCGCCGCATGGAGCTGCCCTCGGCCGTCGCGCTGGGCGCGGCCTCCCGGCTGCACCGCCTGGGGCTGACCCCCTCCCCGGCCGGTGACCTCGAATACACGATGCACCCCTGGGTGGTCAGCGGCCACCGGCTGCACGACGCGGGGTGGCGGCCCCGCTGGACGAACGAGGAAGTGCTGGCCGAGCTGCTGGCGGAGGTCGCCGGGCGGCACACGGTCGCGGGCCGTCGCCTCGGCCGCAAGGACGCCACCGCCGCCGGAGCCGCGGGCGCGACCGTGGCCCTGCTGGGCACGGCGGCCCTGGTGCGCCGGGCCCGCAAGGCCCGCAGGCGGCTCTAGGGGGCGCACAGGCCCCTGTGGGCTCCCCCGGGGCACTCCCGGGGCGCGGAGGCCCGTACACGCTCGTACGGGCGTTTGGAGGACCGCACAGAGGGGCCGGGGCAGGTCCGGGCGAACGGCCGTGCCGCACGCCGTGCCGCCGTACGGCACGATGGAGCGCATGTCTGCCATCCCCCCGCCCGGCGAGCCCACCGGATCCCACCTCGGCGAATTCGCCGCACCGGACCCCATCCGCCTCCTCGCGATCAGGGACACTCCCTTGTCCCTGGACGAGGTCTTCGCGGCCGTCGGCGACGACTCCGCGGGCGGCACCGCGCTCTTCGTCGGCACCGTGCGCGACCACGACGGCGGCGCGGACGTCGCCGGGCTCGGCTACTCGGCGCACCCCTCCGCGGAGGCCGAGCTGCGCCGGGTCGCGGAGAAGGCCGCCGCGGACTTCCCGGTACGGGCGATGGCGGCCGTGCACCGGGTGGGCGAGCTGGCCGTGGGGGATCTGGCCGTCGTGGTGGCCGTCTCCTGCCCGCACCGGGCGGAGGCGTTCGCGGCGTGCCGGCGGCTGATCGACGATCTCAAGCGCGAGGTGCCGATCTGGAAGCACCAGGTGTTTGCGGACGGAACCGAGGAGTGGGTGGGGGTCTAGGGGGCCCGGGCCGGGAAGGATGAGAGGGGGCGGACGTGCTGCGTGCGGAGGTACGCGGGCGCGGCACGAGCGCGACTGCGCCGAATCCGCTACAGACATGACCACTTTTGGGCCGTTCCCGGTTGCGTAACCGGCTCGCCGACGTAAGCGTTGAGACCGAAGACGACTAATCTGCTCATCAGTCAGTAGCGATTGCGTAAAGGGGTCGGAGGGCGGCATGGCGGCGCTCGCTTGGTTGCTGATTCCCGTTGCCGCGGCGGTTGCGGCCGCCCTGTGGGGCAGCTGGGCCGCTCGTTACCGAAAATCCGGTGACGTCGCGGAACTCGCGGGGTACGCAAAGTTCCGCGAGGCCATGGAGCGTACGGAGATCCGCGAGACGCCCGTGCCGGAGCGCCCGGAGGTCCGTGAGACAGAGGTCCGTGAGACGGCCATGGCGGAGCCCACCGAGTCCGGCTCCGGCCCGGCGTAGCCGGAGCGCGCCGTAGCCGCCCCGGACGGACCGCCCCGGAAGTGGACGGCCGGACCCGTCCCGTACTGTCGTTCCATGCCCCGCCGCACCGCGACGATGCTCGCCTCCCTCCTGATGCTGATCGCGCTGCTCTGCGCAGGCGTGCTGATCCCCGTGCCCTACTCGGAGATGTCCCCCGGGCCCACGGTCAACACCCTGGGCGAGCACGGCGGCGAGCCGGTGCTCCAGATCTCCGGGCGCAAGACGTACCCGACCACCGGCAACCTCAACATGACCACGGTCCGTGTGACCGGCTCCCAGTACCGGATGAACCTGGTCGAGGCGCTCTACGGCTGGCTCGCGCACGACAACCTGGTCGTGCCGCACAGCACGCTCTACCCGGACGACAAGACCCCGGACGAGCTGAACCAGGAGACGGCGGAGGAGTTCACCCAGTCCCAGGAGAGCGCCAAGGTCGCCGCCCTGAAGGAGCTGGGCATCCCCTTCGGCACCCGGGTCGTCGTCGGCTCCGTGGTCAAGGGCAGCCCGGCCGAGGGCCGGCTGCACGCGGGCGACGTGATCAAGTCCGTCGACGGCACGGAGATCAAGCAGCCCGGCGACGTCGCCAAGCTGGTCACCAAGCACCAGCCCGGCGAGAAGGTGTCCTTCCTGACCGTCCCGGCCAAGGAGGCGGCCGCCGCCGCGAAGGAGAAGCGGGAGCCCAGGGCGGAGGAGACCGTCGAGCTGGTCACGAGCAAGGCCCCGGACGACAAGCGGGCCGTCGTGGGCATCCAGGCGGGGACGGACCACACCTTCCCGTTCACGATCAACATCAAGCTGGCGGACGTCGGCGGGCCGAGCGCCGGGCTGATGTTCGCGCTGGGGATAGTCGACAAGCTCACTCCGGACGACATCACCGGCGGCAAGTTCGTCGCGGGCACGGGCACGATCGACGACGACGGCAAGGTCGGGCCGATCGGCGGCATCGAGATGAAGACGGTCGGCGCGCGCTCCAAGGGCGCCCGGTACTTCCTGACGCCCAAGGACAACTGCAAGGCCGCCGCCAAGGACACCCCGTCGGGCCTCACCCTGGTCAAGGTCGACACGATCAAGGATGCCCTGCAGTCGCTGGAGAAGATCCGCAAGGGGGACACGGCCGCCCTGCCCTCCTGCAAGGCGAAGTAGGCGACGCCTTCCTGCAAGGCGAAGCGGCAGCCGTGTCCCCCGGGCGGGGACGTCAGTCCTCGAAGGTCGCCGCCAGCGCGTCCGCCAGCCCCGGCACCAGGTCGGGGCCGGTGAGGACCTCGTTCGGCGAGTCCTTCTCACGCAGCCGCAGCGCGGACTCCCGCGCTCCGTCGCGCAGCACGGCCACCGTCATCCGGACCTCCTGGCGGTCCGGGTGCTTGGCGACCCACTTGGCGAGCTGCTTCTCGTTCATGCCGTGGGGCACGGAGCCCTCGGCGGACGGCGGGAGCATCAGCCGCTCCACGGTCAGGGCGCACCCCACCACGGCCTCGGGCCAGGCGATGGTGCCGAGGAACTCGTCGAGCGCGGCGTCCCGCGGCAGCTCCTCCTGCTCGATGGGGGTGTAGGAAGGGGCCGTGCCGGGCGTCTCGTCGAGCCCGAGCTGGGCGGCCAGGCCGGGCTCCTGGGTGCGGAGCCGGGCCGTGTCGACCAGGGCGAACAGCCGCGTGGGCTGGTCCCAGCCGAGCGTGGAGGCGTACTCGTCGATCTCGAGCACGGCGCGGGTCAGCGGGCTGGCCGCCATGGGGGTGCTGGGCTCGTGGGAGCCGGGAAGGTTCGAACCGGTATTGCTGGACATGGTCAATATCGTGCCCTGAGAGGGGCCGAAATCGGGAACCGAGTAAAGCGTCGGTAAGTTGCCACAGTGGGTCCTACCATCACCTGGGCCCGATCGACGGCGCGGAACACGGGCCAACGATCTTCAGCTTCATCGACAGCGAACATTCGAGGTGCGCACCTTGGCTTTCCAGATGCCGGACCGCGGCGGAGGCCCGACAGGGCCACGGATCAGAGTCGGCCGACCGTCCCGGCGGGTCCGGACCCTGCTGACGACCCTGGGCGTGCTGGCGGTGCTGGCCATGCTCTTCGTCATGTTCGCGGGGTTCTGGACCGACTGGCTCTGGTACCGCTCGGTGCACTACTCCTCGGTCTTCACCACCACGCTCGGCACCAAGATCGGCCTGTTCGCCGTCTTCGGCCTGCTGATGTCCCTGGCGGTGGGGACCAACATCTGGCTGGCGCACCGGCTGCGGCCGCCGCTCAGCGCGATGTCGATGGAGCAGCAGAGCCTCGACCGCTACCGCATGAGCATCGCCCCGTACAAGAAGTGGGTGCTGCTGGCCGTCGCCGCGCTGACCGGCCTGGTGGCGGGCGCCTCCGCCGCCGGTCAGTGGCGCACCTGGCTGCAGTGGGTCAACGGGGTCTCCTTCGGGCAGAAGGACCCCCAGTTCCACAAGGACATCTCCTTCTACACCTTCGACCTGCCCTGGTACCGCTTCCTGCTGAGCTTCGGCTTCGCGGCGGCCGTGCTGTCGCTGATCGCGGCCGCGCTGGTGCACTACCTCTACGGCGGGCTGCGGCTGACCAGTCCCGGCCACCGGGCCACCGCCGCGGCCACCGGCCACCTGTCCGTGCTGCTCGGCCTCTTCGTGACGCTCAAGGCGGTCGCCTACTGGCTGGACCGGTACGGGCTGGCGGTGAAGTCCAGCGGGCTGAAGTCGACCGAGGGCTGGACGGGCCTGCGCTATGTGGACGCCAACGCCTTCCTGCCGGCCAAGACGATCCTCTTCATCATCGCGCTGATCTGCGCGGTGCTCTTCTTCGCGACGCTGTGGCGGCGCACCTGGCAGCTGCCGGTGATCGGCTTCGGCCTGATGGTGCTCTCGGCGGTGCTGATCGGCGGGCTCTACCCGGCGATCGTGCAGAAGTTCCAGGTCCAGCCGAACGAGCAGGCCAAGGAGACGCCGTACATCAAGCGGAACATCACGGCCACCCGTGAGGCGTACGGCATCGACGGCGCCGACGTGAAGGACTACGCGGGCAAGAGCGAGCTGGAGGGCAAGGACCGGCAGAAGCTGCGCGCCGCCGCGGACTCCACGGCCAGCATCCGCCTCCTCGACCCGAACATCGTCTCGCCCACGTTCCAGCAGCTCCAGCAGGTGAAGGGGTACTACCAGTTCCCGTCCACCCTGGACGTCGACCGCTACAAGGTGGACGGCAAGGAGCAGGACACCGTCATCGGTCTGCGCGAGCTGAACATCAACGGCATTCCCGAGCGCAACTGGATCAACGACCACTTCAAGTACACCCACGGCTACGGCGCCATTACCGCCAAGGGCACCACCGCCGTCGGCGAGGGCGACCCGGCCTTCACCGAGCGGGACCTGCCGACCAAGGGCGCGCTCGGCACGTACGAGCAGCGGGTGTATTACGGCGAGAAGACCACCCAGTACTCGATCGTCGGCGGCCCGCAGAAGGAGCTGGACTACTCCGGCGACAAGGGCGAGAAGAGCTACAGCTACGAGGGCAGGAGCGGGGTGGGCCTCGCCAACCCGGTCACTCGCGCCGCGTATGCGGTGGCCTTCGGCGAGCCGCAGATCCTCTATTCCGGCGCCATCGGCGAGGGCTCGCGGATTCTCTACAACCGGACGCCCAAGGAGCGCGTGGAGTCGGTCGCCCCGTGGCTGACGATCGACGGCGACGCCTATCCGGCGGTGGTCGACGGACGCATCCAGTGGATCGTCGACGCCTACACCACGACCAACGGCTATCCCTACGCCTCGCGCACCACGCTCGGCGACACGACGGCCGACTCGCTGACCAACGGCCAGCGTGCGGTGGTGGCCCAGCAGAACCAGGTCAACTACATCCGTAACTCGGTCAAGGCGACCGTGGACGCCTACGACGGCACGGTGAAGCTGTACCAGTGGGACACCAAGGATCCGGTGCTCAAGACCTGGATGAAGGCGTTCCCCGGCACGGTGAAGCCGAAGAGCGCGATCAGCTCCGGCCTGATGGACCACCTGCGCTACCCGCAGGACCTGTTCAAGGTCCAGCGTGAACTGCTGACGCGCTATCACGTCACCAATCCGGGCACGTTCTACACGGGCAGCGAGCGCTGGCAGGTGCCGGACGACCCGACCAACAAGTCGGGCAATGCGGTGCCGCCGTATTACCTGAGCATGAAAATGCCGGACCAGGCCGCGCAGGCCTTCTCGCTGACCACGACGTTCACGCCGAAGAGCCGGGACAACCTCGGCGCCTTCATGGCGGTCGACGCCGATGCGAAGAGCCCCGGATACGGCAGGATCCGCATTCTGAAACTGCCCTCGGAGACCACGACTTCGGGTCCCCAGCAGGTGCAGAGCAAGTTCAACGGCGATCCGGAAATCGCCAACAAGATCAATATCCTGAAGCGCGGCGATTCCGAGATCGAGTACGGAAATCTGCTGACCGTCCCGCTCGACGACGGGCTGCTCTACGTGGAGCCGGTCTACGTGCGCGGCGCGGGATCCAACTTCCCGCGCCTGAAGAAGGTGTTGGTCACCTACGGCAACAAGACCGCCTTCGAGGACGACCTCGGCAAGGCGCTCGACGCGGTGTTCGAGGTGAAGGGCCAGGAGGTGCCCAAGCCCCCGACCGAGGGCGGCACCACCCAGCCGCCGTCCGGGAACACCGAGAACCCCACGGTCAAGCAGGCCGTGAAGGATGCTCAGGACGCCTTCGAGGCAGGGCAGAAGGCGCTCGGCGACAAGGACTGGGCGGCCTACGGCAAGGCCCAGCAGCAGCTCAAGGACGCCCTCGACCGGCTCGCCAGGGCCGAGGCCGCCGCCCCGGGCGGCGGTGCCAAGCCCGGCAGCTAGCCCCGGCCCCGCCCCGCGCCGTGGTACGGTTGTTCCACAACGGCGCGGGGTGGAGCAGCTCGGTAGCTCGCTGGGCTCATAACCCAGAGGTCGCAGGTTCAAATCCTGTCCCCGCTACTCAAAGACAAGGCCCGGAGTTCTCGGACTCCGGGCCTTGTCGTGTACCCCTGCGCGGAGCCGGGCGTAGGCGGCCCTCCGGGGTACGGACGGAAGATCGCTGTCCGCTGTCCGGGTGGTCTGTGCGGGTTGTGTGCGGGGCCTTTGATTAGAGTTTGGAGCACCGCCGTGTCGGGAAGTCGGGAAGTCGACAAAACGCTGAAGTGACCTCACTGGCTGCGGTATTCCAGGTGTACGCAGGTTGCGGGAGTGCGACGATGGGACGTATGGGGGACAAGGCGAGGCTGTTGGAAACACGTCGGCTTGTAGGAGCTCCCGGCCACGGGAGCGATCGGGACGACCGGGACCCGTCGTCGTACGGACCGGGGAAGGGCTCCGCCCCGGAGGCCGGTCTTGCCGCCGAAGCGGCCGACCTGGAGCTGGAGACCGCCCGCCGCCGCGCCGCCGAGTCCGGCGACCCCGCCTCCCTGAGCATGCTCGGCGCCCTGCTGCTCCGCCGCGGCGACCTCGACGGCGCCGAGCGCCATCTGCGCGCCGCCACCGCCGAGGGGGACCGCTCCGCCGCCAACAACCTGGGCGTCCTGCTGCACCAGCGCGGCTACGCCGACGAGGCCGCCAGCTGGTGGCGGGTGGCCGCCGTGGCCGGCTCCGCCGCCGCCGCGCACGCCCTCGGCCGCTACCACCGCGAGCGCGGCGACGAGCCCGCTGCCGAGTACTGGCTGCGCCAGTCCGCCGAGTCCGGGCACGCCCTGGGCGCGTACGCGCTGGCCGACCTGCTGGAGCACCGCAGCGACGTGGGCGCCGAGCGCTGGTTCCGCTCTGCCGCCGAGCGCGGGCACCGCGAGGCCGCCTACCGGCTGGCCCGGATACTCGACGGCCGCTCGCCCCGGCCCTCCGCCCTGTCCGAGGGGCTCGGCGGCGTGCTCGGCGGCAGCCTCGGCCCCGCCCCCGGCGGCGGCCGCCCGGTGGCCGTGGGCGGCGGCGACACCTCCGTGCGCGAGCTGCGCGCGGCCGCCGCCGGGGGCCGCCCGGCCGGCGAGGCCGAGCAGTGGTACCGGCAGGCCGCCGCCCGCGGCCACCGGCGCGCCGCCCTGCACCTGGGCACCCTCCTGGAGGGGCGCGGCGAGACGCAGGAGGCCGCCCGCTGGTACCTGACGTCCGCCAAGGACGGCGAGCCGCGCGCGGCCTGCGCCCTCGGCTTCCTGCTGCGCGACACGGGCGACACCGACAGCGCCGCGACCTGGTGGCGCCGCGCCGCCCAGGAGGGCGACGGCAACGCCGCCAACGCCCTGGGCGCCCTGCACGCCGAGCGCGGCGAGCCCCAGCAGGCCGAGCGCTGGTACCGCACCGCCCTGGACGCGGGCGACGTCAACGGCGCCTACAACCTCGGCCTGCTCTGCGCCGAGCAGGGCCGCACCGCCCAGGCCGAGCAGTGGTACCGCCGCGCCGCCTACGCCGGCCACAAGGAGGCCGCCAACGCGCTGGCCGTGCTGCTCCTCCAGAACGGCGACCCCGCGGGCGCCGAGCCGTGGTTCTCCAAGGCCGCCGAGGCCGGCAGCGTCGACGCCGCGTTCAACCTGGGCATCCTCTACACCGGGCGCGACCAGGAGCGGCAGGCCCTCGAGTGGTACGAGCGCGCGGCCGCCGCCGGGCACACGGACGCCGCCCTCCAGGTCGCGATGGCCCTGCTGCAGAACGGCGGGGCCGAGGACGCGGAGGAGGCGGAGCGGTACCTGCGCACCGCCGTGCGGGGCGGCAGCGCCGAGGCGGCGTTCCGGTTGGGCGCACTGCTCGACCGCGACGACCACGCCCGTGACGAGTGCGAGCAGTGGTACGAGCGGGCCGCCCGGCAGGGCCACCGGCGGGCCCAGGTGCGCCTGGGCATGCTGGTCGCCGAGCGGGGCGACGTGGTGGGCGCCGCCCACTGGTACCGCGAGGCGGCCCAGGCGGGCAGCCGCAACGGCGCGTTCAACCTGGGGCTGCTGCTCGCCCGGGAGGGCAGCGAGCAGGAGGCGGCGCTGTGGTGGGCCCGGGCCGCGGAGGCCGGGCACGGCCGCGCCGCGCTGCGGCTGGCCCTGCTCGCGGCGCGCCGCGGCGACCTCGCCGAGGGGCGGCTGTGGTGCGCGCAGGCGGTCGAGCTGGGCCCGGCGGAGGTCGCCGAGCGCGCGGCGCGGCTGCGCGACGCCCTCCAGCAGGAGCTGACCGCCTAGCCCGCGGCGGCCGGCCTCAAGCCGGGGCCTTGAGCCGGGGTCTCAAGTTGGGATCTTGAGCCGGGGCCTCGAGCCTGGTCGCCAAGGCATTTGCGCCCGGAGTCACGAACGGGTTAGGGTGGCATCACCGACGCGGGGTGGAGCAGCTCGGTAGCTCGCTGGGCTCATAACCCAGAGGTCGCAGGTTCAAATCCTGTCCCCGCTACTCCGTACGAAGGCCCGGATCCTCAGGATCCGGGCCTTCGTCGTCATGCCGTGGCGCAGTCCGGGCAGATTCCGCGGTAGGTCACCTCGACGGCCGAGACCGTGAAGCCGAAGCGCTCCTCGGACGGGAGGCCGGCCAGCAGGTCCCCGGCGGGGTGGACGTCGCGGATCGTGCCGCACCGGGAGCACACCAGGTGCTGGTGCGCGTGGTGGGCGTTGGGGTCGTAGCGCTTGGCGCGGCCGTCCGTGCTCACCTCGAGGACTTCGCCCAGCGAGACCAGCTCGCCGAGCGTGTTGTACACCGTCGCGCGCGAGATCTCCGGCAGCAGCTCGGCGGCCTTGGCGTGCACTTCGTCCGCGGTGTAGTGCACGTGGTCGCCGTCGAGCACTTCGGCGACGACGCGCCGCTGCGCGGTCAGCCGCCAGCCGCGTCCCCGGAGCCGTTCCAGCAGGTCACTCATGCCATTCACCTATCAGTCAGATAGGACCAGCGTAGCAGCGGGCCCTGTCCATCCATGGATTCGGTATTCATATGGCCTCTATCTTGACTTGGACTAAGTCCAATGTAGGATCGATCTCGGTTCGGGCCAAGGACCCGGTTCCGGACCAGAGCAGACGATTCTGACGACGGAGGCGTACGTGTCGACGAACGGCGAGGCGGCAACGGTGACCGGTCCGCTCACCACGGAGTCCGGTGCTCCGGTCGCGGACAACCAGAACAGCGAGACCGCGGGCGTCGGCGGCCCCGTCCTGGTCCAGGACCAGCTGCTGCTGGAGAAGCTCGCGCACTTCAACCGCGAGCGGATCCCGGAGCGCGTGGTGCACGCCCGCGGCGCCGGCGCCTACGGCACCTTCACACTGACCCGTGACGTGTCGCAGTGGACCCGCGCGAAGTTCCTCTCCGAGGTCGGCAAGCAGACCGGGACCTTCCTGCGCTTCTCCACCGTCGCGGGCAACCTCGGCTCGGCGGACGCGGTCCGCGACCCGCGCGGCTTCGCGCTGAAGTTCTACACCGAGGAGGGCAACTACGACCTCGTCGGCAACAACACCCCGGTGTTCTTCATCAAGGACGCCATCAAGTTCCCCGACTTCATCCATACGCAGAAGCGCGACCCGTACACCGGCTCGCAGGAGGCGGACAACGTCTGGGACTTCTGGGGCCTGTCGCCCGAGTCCACCCACCAGGTGACCTGGCTCTTCGGCGACCGCGGCATCCCGGCCTCGTACCGCCACATGAACGGCTACGGCTCCCACACCTACCAGTGGAACAACGCGGCCGGCGAGGTCTTCTGGGTCAAGTACCACTTCAAGACCGACCAGGGGATCAAGAGCCTCACCCAGGCGGAGGCCGACAGGCTGGCCGGCCAGGACCCCGACAGCCACCAGCGCGACCTGCGCGAAGCCATCGAGCGCGGCGACTTCCCGACCTGGACCGTGCAGGTGCAGATCATGCCCGCGGCCGAGGCGGCCGGCTACCGCTTCAACCCGTTCGACCTGACCAAGGTGTGGCCGCACGAGGACTACCCGCCGATCGAGATCGGCAAGCTGGAGCTGAACCGCAACCCGGAGAACATCTTCGCCGAGGTCGAGCAGTCGATCTTCAGCCCCGCCCACTTCGTGCCCGGCATCGGCCCCTCCCCGGACAAGATGCTCCAGGGCCGCCTCTTCGCCTACGGCGACGCGCACCGCTACCGCGTCGGCATCAACGCCGATCACCTGCCGGTCAACCGCCCGCACGCCACCGAGGCGCGCACCTACTCCCGTGACGGCTTCCTGTACGACGGCCGCCACAAGGCCGCCAAGAACTACGAACCCAACTCCTTCGGCGGCCCGCTCCAGACGGACCGGCCGCTGTGGCAGCCCGTCCCGGTCGCCGGGGGCGCGGGCAACCACGCCGCTCCCTCGCATGCCGAGGACAACGACTTCGTGCAGGCGGGCAACCTCTACCGCCTGATGTCGGAGGACGAGAAGGAGCGCCTGATCGCCAACCTCGCGGGCTTCATCGCGAAGGTCTCGCGCGACGACATCGCCGAGCGGGCGGTCAGCAACTTCCGCCAGGCGGACCCCGACTACGGCAAGCGGCTGGAAGCCGCGGTCCAGGCCCTTCGCGGCTGACCCCTCTTTGCGGCTAGACCGCCGCCGCTCTCGCGGAGGTGGTTGCTCGCCGCGGGGGTTGCTCAATGGCCGCTTGCCGTACAAACCGGAGAGGCCGGACGCCAATGGGCTCCGGCCTCTCCGGCATCTCACACCGTCATCGCCTGCGCGTGCTCGCGGACCGGCACCCAGCAGCGGATGATGTCGCGCACCGACACCACGCCCACGGTCTCCTCGCCGTCGAGGACGATCAGATGCCGGAACTCGCCGCGGGACATGGCCGCCGCGGCCTCCTCCAGCGTCCAGTCGGGCGCCGCGAAGACGACGTCCGTGGTGGTGTGCCCGTGGGCGGTCTCGCGGTCGGGGTCCTGCCCGGCCCCGACCGAGTCGAGGATGTCGCGCTCGGTGAGGATGCCGGGACCGCTGTGGTCGGGATCGAGCACGACTGCCGCGCCTATCCTGCGCGCGGACATCAGCCGTGCGGCCTGCCGGAGGGTGTGAGCGGGGCCGATGGTGAGGACCACCCTGCTCATGGCGTCGCGGACGAGCATGGCCTTGAGCCACCTCCTTCGTGGACTGCGGGTCACCGACTGCGCGTCATCGACTGCGCGTCAGCCCCGGAACCGTGAACTCCACAGCGGAGTTCACAAGTTCACAAGCGTCGGGCTGTCATCGTCACACGCCGCCACCAGGACCGACAAGGGGTGGGCGGTACCGGATTTTGCCCGTCTTTTACGGCCGGAGATAGCTCAGCAGCTCGTCGTGCAGCAGGCCGTTGGACGCGGCGGCGTTCCCGCTGTGCGGCCCCGGACGCCCGTCCAGGCCCGTGAACACACCGCCCGCCTCCTCGACGATGACCACGTTCGCCGCCATGTCCCACAGCGACAGCTCCGGCTCCGCACAGATGTCCACCGACCCCTCGGCGACCATCATGTACGGCCAGAAGTCGCCGTACCCGCGCGTCCGCCAGCAGTCCCGCGTCAGGTCCAGGAAGCCGGGCAGCATGCCGCGCTCCTCCCAGCCCGACAGCGAGGAGTACGCGAACGACGCGTCCTCGATCCGGCCGACCCGCGAGACCTGGAGCCGCGAGGCGGACGACAGGCTGCGCCCGGTGTAGGCGCCCGCACCCTGCGCCGCCCACCAGCGCCTGCCCAGCGCGGGAGCCGACACCAGCCCCACCACGGGGTGGTAGCCGCCCTCGCCCTGCACCGTCAACGAGATCAGCGTGGCCCAGACGGGCACCCCGCGCACATAGTTCTTGGTCCCGTCGATCGGGTCGATCACCCAGCGGCGCGGGCCCGAGCCCTCGCTGCCGAACTCCTCGCCCAGCACGGCGTCGCGCGGCCGGGCGCGATGGAGCTGGCCGCGGATCAGCTCCTCGGCGGCCTTGTCCGCCTCGCTCACCGGGGTCATGTCCGGTTTGGTCTCGATCTTGAGATCGAGGGCCTTGAACCGGTCCATGGTGGCCGCGTCGGCGGCGTCCGCCAGAACGTGGGCCAGACGCAGATCATCGTGGTAGTCCGACATGGTTTGCACACTACCTGCGGCCACGGCCAGGTCACGCGCGGCGCGGCCTGCCGTGCCTCTTGACACCGTACGGCGGTGCGTCAATTCTGAGCCTCGGCCACAACCGTCGTGCACTACCGTCGTGCGGCCGTACGGCCGGGGAGGCGACGATGCCCGCGGCACGAGAGCTGTTACTGGACGCGGCCTACACGGCGCTCGCCGCCCGGCCCTGGCACGGGGTCAGGATGGTCGACGTCGCAGCCGCCGCCGGGGTCTCCCGGCAGACGCTCTACAACGAGTTCGGCAGCAAGGACGGCCTGGCGCGCGCCCTGGTGCGCCGCGAGGCGGACGCCTTCCTCGCCGGGGTGGAACGCTCCCTCGTCGGCACCGCCGCCCGCGACGACGCCGACGCGGCCGACTGCTGCGCGGCCGCCGCCGTGTGGACCCTGCGCACAGCCCGCTCGAACCCCTTCGTACGGGCCGCGCTCACCGGCTGCCGCGGCGACCGGCTGCCGCCCGCCGCCGCACCGCCCGTCCCCGGCCCGCGCACCCCGCCCGGCGCCCGGCCGCACCGGGGCGCCCCCGCCCCGGCCGTCCTCGCCGAGCGGCTCCGCGACAGCGCGGCCGCGGCGATCGGCGGCCCGGAGCCCGGTGACCCCGGCGACACGGTGCACCGGGCCTGCGAGGCGGCGGTCCGGCTCACCCTGTCCTACGTCGTCGCCCCCGCGGCCACGGACGAGGAGGCCGCCGGCGAGATCGCCCGCCTGGTCCGGGCCCTGCTCAGTGCCCCGAGCCCGACAGCTGGAGCCCGATGACCCCGACGATCACGAACGCGATCGACACCAGCTTCAGCGTGGACACCAGGTCGCCCAGGAAGACCATGCCGTAGATCGCCGTCCCGGCCGCGCCGATGCCCGTCCACACCGCGTACGCCGGGCCCACGTCGAGCTTCCGCAGAGAGAGCGTCAGCAGCCCGAAGCTGCCCAGCGCGAAACAGGCGAAGGCGATCGTCGGCCAGAGCCGGGTGAAGCCGTGCGAGAGCTTGAGACAGACGGCGAAGCCGGTTTCCAGGATCCCGGCGACCACGACCAGCAGCCACGCCATCGCCATCCGATTGCCTCCCGTCCGTGGACCGCCCCGTCTGCCCCGGGCCCCTCATGCCCTTGCCGCTGACGGTCACTCGCAAACGTGGACGATCACAAACGTAGGCGATCAGTCGCCCTCGCGCCGCTCCCGGGTCGCCAGCAGCCGGCGCAGCGAGTAGAGGCGCTGCGGCTCGGCGTGGCCGTCCGCGGCCCACTGGTCCAGCGCGCAGTCCTGCTCGTCGTGGCTGCACGCGCGCGGGCAGTTCTCGGTGCCCGGCTCCAGATCCGGGAAGGCGTGGATGACGCGCGCCGGGTCGATGTGGGCCAGCCCGAACGACCGCACGCCCGGGGTGTCGATGACCCAGCCGTCGCCGCTCGGCAGCGGCAGGGCCAGCGCGGAGGTGGTGGTGTGGCGGCCGCGGCCGGTGACCGCGTTGACCCGGCCGGTGGCCCGCTGCCGGTCCGGCACCAGGGCGTTGACCAGCGTGGTCTTGCCGACGCCGGAGTGCCCCACGAAGGCCGTGATCCGGCCGTTCAGCCGCTCCCGGACCTGCTCGGCGGCATCGCCGTCGGCCAGCTCGTCCCGGCTGGTGACCACGTACGGGACGCCCAGCGCCCCGTACGACTCCATCAGCTTCTCGGCCGGGGCGAGGTCCGACTTCGTCAGCACGAGCAGCGGCTCCAGCCCCGCGTCGTACGCCGCCACCAGGCAGCGGTCGATCAGACGGGGGCGCGGCTCGGGGTCGGCGAGGGCGGTGACGATGGCCAGCTGGTCGGCGTTGGCGACCACCACGCGCTCGTACGGATCGTCGTCGTCGGCCGTGCGGCGCAGCACCGAGCTGCGCTCCTCGACCCGGACGATGCGGGCCAGGGTGTCCTTGGCGCCGCTGAGGTCGCCGACGACGGCGACCCGGTCGCCGACGACGACTCCCTTGCGGCCCAGCTCGCGGGCCTTCATCGCCATCACCGTCCGGTCCTCGACCAGGACGGTCAGCCGGCCGCGGTCCACGGTGAGGACGAAGCCCTCGGCGGCGTCCTCGTGCTTGGGGCGGATGTTGGTGCGGGGGCGGTTGCCCTTGCGGTTGGGGCGGACGCGGACGTCGTCCTCGTCGGTGTGCTTGCCGTAGCGGCGCATGGGTCTTCCAGGTCTCTCAGCTTCTCGGCGTCGTCGTCGCCCCCGCGACGGAGCCGAGCATCCCGGTCCACAGCTCCGGGAAGTCGGGCATGGTCTTGGCGGTGGTCGCGACGTTCTCCACCCGGACGCCGTCGACCACGAGGCCGAGCACCGCGGCCGCGGTGGCCAGCCGGTGGTCCTCGTAGGTGTGGAAGACGCCGCCGTGCAGCGGGCGCGGACGGATGATCAGTCCGTCCTCGGTCTCGGAGACGTCGCCGCCGAGTTCGTTGATCTCCTTGGCCAGGGCGGCCAGCCGGTCCGTCTCGTGCAGCCGGAGGTGGGCGATGCCGCGCAGGACGGACTCGGAGTCGGCCAGCGCCGCGACCGCCGCGATCACCGGGGTCAGCTCGCCGACCTCGTGCAGATCGGCGTCGATGCCGGTGATCCGGCCCGTGCCGGTGAAGGCCAGCCCGGCTTCGGTCAGCTCGCAGCTGCCGCCCATGTCGGTGAAGATCTGCCGCAGCCGGTCGCCCGGCTGGGTGGTGTGCTCGGGCCAGTCGGGGATGGTGACCCGGCCGCCGGTGACCAGGGCCGCCGCCAGGAACGGCGCGGCGTTGGACAGGTCCGGCTCCACGACCAGGTCGCGGCCGAGCAGGGCGCTGGGGGAGACCCGCCAGACGTTCGCCTCGCCCCCGGACTCGGGGGTGTCGACCTGGGCACCGGCCGCCCGCAGCATGTCCACGGTCATGCGGATGTGCGGCATCGACGGCAGGACGGCGCCCACGTGCCGCACCTCGACGCCCTGGTTGAAGCGCGGGGCGGACAGCAGCAGGGCGCTGACGAACTGGGAGGACGAGGAGGCGTCGATCTCCACCGTGCCGCCCTCGAGCGCCCCGGCGCCGTGCACGGTCAGGGGAAGCGCGCCGCGGTCGTTGTCGTCGATGCGGGCGCCGAGCGCGCGCAGCGCGTCGATCACGCCGTGCAGCGGCCGCTCGTAGCTGCGCGGGTCGCCGTCGAAGCGGATCGGGCCGTCGGCCAGGGCGGCGACGGGCGGCAGGAAGCGCATCACGGTGCCGGCGTTGCCGACGTCGACGGTGGCCGGGCCGTGCGGGTGGGCGGGGATCACCCGCCATGCCTCGCCGGTGTTGTCCGGGCCGCCCGCGACGGAGGAGCTGGACGACACAGTCTCTTCGATGCCCACGCCCATGGCGCGCAGCGCCTCGGCCATCAGCAGGGTGTCGCGGGAGCGCAGCGGGCGGCGCAGCCAGCCCGGCTCCGAGGCCAGGGCGGCGAGCACGAGGCCACGGTTGGTGACCGACTTCGATCCGGGCACGGTGACGGTCGCGTCGACGGCTCCGGTCGCGAGGGGGGCGGGCCAGAGATCGGTGTGCTCGGTGCTCTCGGTCATGCCCTTACCTTACTGAGGTTCTCCTCGTGCTCCGCTCCCGTGCAGCTCGCGGCCACCGGTCACAGCCCGAGCAGCCAGCGCCCGCCCGCCGCCAGCGAGGCCAGCGACACCACGTGGAAGAGCAGCAGCCAGCACACGGGCGGCAGGCCCGTCAGCCGGGCCAGCTGGTCGGCGTCGGAGTCCCGGGCGCCCCCGTGCCGCCGCTTCCGCTGCAGCTCGAACGGCGGCCGCACCCCGCCCAGCAGCAGGAACCACACCACCCCGTACGCGAACGCGGCCTGCACCTGGGGCCCGCACAGCCACGACACCAGCACGAACGCGGCCCCGGCCAGCACCACCGTGAGCGCCCCGTACGCATTGCGGATCATCACCAGCATCGCGGCGAGCAGGGCCGCGGCGCCCCACAGCAGCGCGGTGGTGTGCCCGGCGGCCAGCAGCGCGGCCCCCGCCAGCCCCAGCAGCGAGGGCGCGGTGTAGCCGGCGGCCGCGGTGAGGATCATGCCGGGCCCGGTCGGGCGGCCGCGCGAGACGGTCAGCCCCGAGGTGTCCGAGTGCAGCCGTATGCCGTCCAGGCGCCGCCCGCTGAGCAGGGCCACCAGCGCATGACCGCCCTCGTGGGCGATGGTCACGGCGTTGCGGGTGATCCGCCAGACCCCGTACGGGGTGACGGCGGCCAGGGCGATGACGCCCGTGACGGCTATGAGCCAGGTCGAAGGGTGCGGCTGGGTGCCGACGACGCGCTCCCACAGGTCGGTCGCGGTGGTACTGCTGTCCATCTGTGGGCCGCTCCTTGCGGGTTCGTGGCAGTGTGGCACTCATGTGCGGTCGATATGCGGCGAGCCGGCGGCCGGAGGACCTGGCCGGTCTCTTCGGGGTGGAGAAGTGGGAACCGGAGGAGACGCTGGCTCCGGACTGGAACGTGGCGCCGACGAAGAGCGTCTACGCGGTGCTCGAACGTCCCTTGAAAGACGCAGCGGACCGGCGTCCGGTTCGCCAGCTGCGCGCACTGCGCTGGGGCCTGGTGCCGTCGTGGGCCAAGTCCCCGGAGGGCGCCGCACGGATGATCAACGCCCGGGCGGAGACCGTCCACGAGAAGCCCTCCTTCCGCCGGGCCTTCGAGAGCCGCCGCTGCCTGCTGCCCGCCGACGGCTACTACGAGTGGGTCACCGGCGCCGACGAGCGCGAGCTGGAGGAGCAGGGCCGCCGCAAGCGCACCCGCAAGCAGCCCTACTTCGTCACCCCCGCCGACGGGTCCGTGATGGCGATGGCCGGGGTGTACGAGTTCTGGCGCGACCCGACGCTGCCGCCGGACCACCCGCAGGCCTGGTGGGCGACCTGCTCGGTGATCACCACCGACGCCGACCCGGAGCCCTTCGCCGGAGCCGGGGCGGGCCCGGAGCCGGGGCCGCGCTCCCTGGCGGAGATCCACCCGCGCATGCCGCTCGTCCTGCCGCCCGACCGCTGGTCCGCCTGGCTGGACCCGGCGCGCACGGAACCGGAGGAGCTGCGCGGGCTGCTGGCCCCGCCGCCGTCCGGGCTCGTCCGGGCGTACCCGGTCGCCACGGCGGTCAGCGACGTCCGCAACAACGGCCCGGAGCTGCTGAAGGAGCTGCCGGCGCCGGAGGAGTCGACGCTGTTCTGAGCACCGGGGGCGGCAGGATGGAGCACGTGACCACGAAGATCGCGAAAATCGCGGAGACCGTGCAGGACGTGCCCACCCCGGCCGGCGACGCCCGCATCCACTGGCACCTCGCGCCGAAGGCCCGCCTCGTGCTTGCCCTCGGGCACGGCGCGGGCGGCGGCGTCGAGGCCCGCGACCTGCGGGCGCTCGCCGCCGAGCTGCCGCGGAGCGGGGTGACCGTGGCGCTGGTGGAGCAGCCCTGGCGGGTGGCCGGAAAGGCCGGGCGGGGTGGCGGGAAAAGAAGCGTGGCGCCCGCGCCGGGGAAGCTGGACGAGGCGTGGCGGGCGCTGTGGCCCGCGCTGGCCGCGCCCGGCCTGCCGGTCGTCGCCGGGGGCCGCAGCGCGGGGGCGCGCGTCGCCTGCCGCACCGCTGCCGGGCTGGGCGCGGCCGCGGTGCTCGCGCTGAGCTTCCCGCTGCACCCGCCGGGCAAGCCGGAGAAGTCCCGGGCCGAGGAGCTGACCGCAGCCGGGCTGCCCGTCCTGGTGGTGCAGGGCGCACGTGATCCCTTCGGCCGGCCCGAGGAGTTCCCGCCCGGCACCGACCCGGTCGAGGTGCCCCACGGGGACCACGGCTTCGCGGTGCCGAAGAAGGCGGGGATCACCCAGGAGGACGCCCTGGCCGTGATCGTCTCCGCGGTGGAGGAGTGGCTGCGGACGGTGTGAGTGCGCCCCCAGGGGGTGGCCGGTGGCTCTCCGCGGCGTCCGCGGGGAGCCACCGGCCACCCCCTGGCGTGCAACTGTTCGGCCCGGCGGGAATGATCCGCACGGCACTTCTGTTGAGGCGTCTGTAGCTACGACCGGCAAGACGTCAAGGAATGGGGTTCCCCGCATGGGTTCGATCGCATGCCCGTCCCGCCCGCAGTCGCCCGACCTGGGGTGGACGGTCATGGGCGTGTCCCTGCCGGCGGCGGCCGGAGCGGCGGCCGGACCGGATCGTCGTCTATTCTCCGATTCGAGCGGGTCCGCCAAGGATGCCGCCAGGGTGCTGGAGGAGGTGGGTCCGGTCACTGGGACCACGGGGGCCGATGACAGCCAGAAGCGGGATTCCGGGGAGAGCACGGTGGAGCGCAACGCTCGTTTCGAGCGCGACGCACTGACCTACCTCGACCAGATGTACTCGGCCGCCCTGCGCATGACGCGCAACGCGGCCGACGCCGAGGACCTGGTGCAGGAGACGTACGCCAAGGCGTACGCGTCCTTCCACCAGTTCCGTGACGGCACGAACCTCAAGGCCTGGCTGTACCGCATCCTGACCAACACCTTCATCAACTCGTACCGCAAGAAGCAGCGCGAGCCGCTCCGCAGCGCGTCCGAGGAGATCGAGGACTGGCAGCTTGCGCGCGCCGAGTCGCACATGTCCACCGGACTGCGCTCCGCGGAGTCCCAGGCTCTCGACCACCTCCCCGACTCCGATGTCAAGGAGGCCCTTCAGGCCATTCCCGAGGAGTTCCGCATCGCGGTCTACCTCGCGGACGTGGAGGGCTTTGCGTACAAGGAGATCGCGGACATCATGGGTACGCCCATCGGCACGGTGATGTCCCGGCTCCACCGGGGCCGTCGTCAGCTGCGCGGGCTCCTGGAGGACTACGCCCGCGAGCGCGGTCTGGTCCCGGCCGGGTCCGCTCCCGCACCGGGCGGTTCCGGCGAGTCGCACAATCGGAAAGGCTAGGACTCATGAGCTGCGGAGACCCGCACGAGACGGACTGCTCTGAAGTCCTCGACCACCTCTACGAGTTCCTCGACCACGAGATGCCCGAAGGTGACTGCGCCAAGTTCGAGGTGCACATCGACGAGTGCTCGCCGTGCCTCGAGAAGTACGGGCTGGAACAGGCCGTGAAGAAGCTGGTCAAGCGCTGCTGCGGGCATGACGACGTGCCCGCCGACCTCCGGGCCAAGGTCATGGGCCGGATCGAGCTGATCCGCGCCGGGGAGGCAGTGCCCGAGCAGGACGTGGTGGCCGAGGCCAAGGCGGCCGAGGCCGCCGGCCGGCAGGACTGAACCTGCGCCGCCGGTTCTGCGGCACCGTTCTTCGGCACCACTGATCCAAACCACCGCACCCGGGAACGTCACCCGAACGGACGGTGCAATACCCGGATGCGGCGCTCAGCGGTCGCGCCTGTGCCTATCCTCCCCATCCAGACGCCAGGACCGAAGGCCGGGGAGGATGCGCCATGGGGGCACTTCCGGCGGCGGCGCGCGTGTATATCGCGTGTGCCGTGCTCGCCGCCGCGGTGTGCGCCGTGCCCGCCGTACGGGCCGGGGCCGCCGTTCCCTGGGGCGCCGTCCTGCTGCTCGCCGGGGTCTGCGCCGTCTCCGAGCGGCTGCCGCGCTGCCCCCTGATGCTGCCGGTGCTCCTCGCCGGGGCCTTCCTGCTGCCGCCCGGGGCCGCCGGGCTGGTCGCGGTGCCGGGCGCGCTCACGGGCCGGGTGGGACGGCGGCCGGTGTGGGTGCGGCGGCTGTGGCACGCGGCGCAGTTCTCGCTGGCGGCCGACGCCGCGTCCGCCGTGTACGGGCTGTCGGCCCCGCGCGTCGTCACCGCCCCCGCCTTCCCCCGCGCCCTGCTGCCCGCGCTGGCCGCGGCGCTGGTCCTCGCCCTCGTCGTCACGGTGCTCGACGGCGGGGTGCTCGTCACCGCCGAGGGCCGCTCCCCGCGCACGGCCTGGCGGGGCCCGCTGCCCGCCGCCCTGGTGCCCCCGCTGGCCCACGGGCCGACAGGCCTGGTGATGGCGGTTCTCTGGCACAGCCCGTACGGCGCGCCGGCCGCCCTGCTGGTGCTGCTGCCCATGTCCGTCTCCGCCGGGGTCCTCGACCGCTGCCACCGCGAGCGCGCCGCGCACCAGGCCACGGTGCGGGCCCTGGTGCAGGCCGTCGACCTCAAGGACCGCTACACGCGCGGGCACAGCGAGCGCGTCGGCCGCGCCTCCGTCCTGATCGCCCGGGAGCTGGGCATCTCCGGCGACCGCCTGGAGGCGCTGCGCTTCGCGGGCACCCTGCACGACGTCGGCAAACTGGGCGTCCCCACCCGCCTGTTGCGCAAGGAGGGCCCGCTCACGCCCGAGGAGCGCCGCCTGATCGAGCTGCACCCCGAGTACGGGCACGAGATGGTGCGCGGCATCGGCTTCCTCGGCGAGGCGCGGACAGCGATCCTCCACCACCACGAGCGCCTGGACGGCACGGGCTACCCCTATGGACTGAGGGGGCGTCAGATCCCGGAGTTCGCCCGGGTGGTGGCCGTGGCCGACGCCTTCGACGCGATGACCTCCACCCGCTGCTACAGCCGCGCCCGCCCGGTCCCGGTCGCCCTCGCCGAGCTGGACCGCTGCTCGGGCTCCCACTTCGATCCCCGCATGGTCGCCGCCCTCTCCCGCGCCCTCGACCGCCACGGCTGGCACCCGGCGCCGGCTCCGGCTCCGGCTGCGTCGGCTTCGGCTGCGTCGACTCCGGCTGTGTCGACTCCTGACCTTGCCGAACCCGCAGTTCCGGCCAGCCGAAACGTCCCTCTTGATCACTGTTCGGCCCGGGCACCGCGGGACGCCGGATGAGCGCGGGGGCGGCGCGGTGTCCGGCGCCGGGCGGCCGGACGGCCCGCCCGGCCTTCGCGGACCACAGGTCCCGGGCGGAGTCCCCCGGCTCCCGCACCGTCCGCAGCGTGCACCTGGCGGCAGGCGCCGCGGCCCTCGGCGCCCTGCTCTGGACCGCCTGGCGCGGCGTCGCCCAGCCGCACATCGCCCTCGCCTACGGCGTGCTCATCGCCCTCGGCGAGGCCGCCCGCCGCCCCCGCCCGCCCGCGGGCGCCCGGGAGACCGCCCCCGTCGGCTCCGCCGGGACCCTCGCCTACGCGCTGCTCGGCGAGGTCGGCGGCGAGCCCACCTCGCACGGCGCCCCCCAGGTCGTCGCCGTCGTCCTCGGCGCCACCCTCGCCGGGGCCGTCGGCCGCCCGCCCGCGCTCGACCGGCTGGCCCGCCGGGTGCTCAGCGCCGCCTTCGCCGCCACCTGCTTCCAGCCGCTGCACGCCGCCGGCGCCCTCGGCCGGTGGCCCAGCCACAGCCCGTACTACGCCCTGTTCCTGCTGCTCCTCCTCGCCCTCACCGCCCTGTGCGACGCGGTGCTCGCCGCCGCCCTCAGCCGGGCCCGCACCGGCGGCCCCTACGGCCCGGTGCTCCGCGAGGAGCTGCGCGCGCTCCCCGGCATCGGCTCGGCGATCGGCGCGACCGGCGTCGTGCTGGCCCTCGCGGTGGCCGCCGCCGGGCTCTGGGCGCTGCCCGTGTTCTGCGTCCCGCTGCTGGTCACCCAGCTGTCCGTGCACCGCTACGAGGCCGTGCGGGCCACCCGCCGCCAGACCGTCGCCTCCCTGGCCCGCGCCACCGAGATCGCCGGCTGCACCCCCGCCGGACACGCCCGCCGGGTGGCGCTGCTGAGCCGGGCCGTCGGCCGTGAGCTGGGCCTGTCCGCCGCCGACCTCACCGTGCTGGAGTACGCGGCGCTCATGCACGACGTCGGCCAGCTCTCCCTCACCGACCCGCTGCCCGCCGGGGCCACCGAGCCGCTGCCCCAGGAGCAGCGGCGCCGCATCGCCGTGCTGGGCGCGGCGGTCGTGCGGCAGACCGGGGTGGCCCCGGAAGTCGCCCTGGTGGTCGAGCGCCAGGCGGATCCGTACCGGGACCAGCCGCTCACGGCCCGTATCGTCCGTACGGTCAACGCCTACGACGACTTCGCCGCCGACCCGGCGTGCGGCCCCCTGCGCGCGCTGGAGCGGCTCCGGCTGGCCACCGCGTACGACCACGAGCCCCGGGTGGTGGAGGCGCTCGCCGCGGTGCTCGCCCGGGGCCGCCCCGCTCCGTCCGGCCCGTGAGCCCCCGGGAGACGCGGACTGGCCCGCCGAACCCACGGGTAATGAGCGGGCGTCCGAAGGGGCATGGTTGGATGCGAAGAAGACGAAGAGAATGGCGGGAAAGCGGAAATCGGGGGGTGTCGTGGGCGCCGTTGTCGGCAAGAAGGACCGGTGGGCGAAGCTCCCCGGAGCAGTCCGGGTGTGGCAGCGCGCCGTCGGTGAGGACGGCGGTCGGCACCCGGTCCAACCGGCGTGGTCGCACGCAGAAACCGGCAGGCGGGAATCGTGAGGATCTTCGGCAAGGTACGGCACCGGCCTTCCGCCTCGTGGCGGCAGGCCACCGACCGTGCCTTCACGCTCATCGGCGACGGCCGGTACGAGGACGCGGGCGCCCTGCTGACGCGCGCGGCCGACATGGAGCCCTGGCTGTCCGAGTCCTGGTTCAACCTCGCGCTGCTGCACAAGTTCCGGCACGACTGGGAGCAGGCCCGCGCCGCCGGCCTGCGCGCCGTGGCCCTGCTGGACCGCGAGGCGGGCGCCCCTGACTGGTGGAACGTGGGCATCGCCGCCACCGCCCTCCAGGACTGGCCGCTGGCCCGCCGCGCCTGGCAGGCCTACGGGCTCCGGGTGCCCGGCGACGGCGGCCCGGCGGGCGAGCCGGCCGGCATGGAGCTGGGCAGCGCGGCCGTGCGGCTCTCCCCGGAGGGCGAGGCCGAGGTCGTCTGGGGCCGCAGACTGGACCCGGCGCGGATCGAGGTGCTCTCCATCCCGCTGCCGTCCTCCGGCCGCCGCTGGGGCGAGGTCGTGCTGCACGACGGCGTCCCGCACGGCGAGCGCGTCACCGCCGCGGGGCCCTCCTACCCCGTCTTCGACGAGATCGAGCTGTGGGCGCCCTCGCCCGTGCCCACCTGGGTGGTCCTCCTGGAGGCCGCCACAGAGGCCGACCGGGACGCCCTGGAGCGGCTCGCCGCGGACGCGGGCTTCGCCGCCGAGGACTGGTCCTCGTCCGTGCGCCTGCTGTGCCGCACCTGCTCGGAGAGCCGGATGCCCAGCGACGAGGGCGACGGCGAGCACCTGGACCCGCACGACCACAGCGAGCCCGGCCACCCCGGCCCGCTGGGCCACCGCACCGCGGGCTCCGGCTCCCTGTGGGTGCCCGAGCGCGAGTGCGGCATCGCGGCGCCCGTCGGCCTGGTGCGCGGCCTGCTGGACGGCTGGGTCGCGGACAGCCCGGACACCCGGGAATGGCGGGATCTCGAAGAGGTCTGCTGAGGGGGCGCCGCGCTCCCCGTACCCTGTATGAACCTGTAGATAGCGTTTTCGGGTTGTGAGAGAGGCATACGGCGGACATGGCGCAGCAAGACACTGAGCAGTCGGCGAACGACGTGGTGAGCGAGTTCATCGTGGACACCGAGGACTGCGAGGAGCGCGAGCAGGCCCACCGGGAGCGCGGCACCTCCCGTCCCATCACCGTCGTCGGCAACCCGGTCCTGCACAAGGAGTGCAAGGACGTCACCGAGTTCGGCGACGAGCTGGCGCAGCTGATCGACGACATGTTCGCCAGCCAGCGCACCGCCGAGGGCGTCGGCCTGGCCGCCAACCAGATCGGCGTCGACCTCAAGGTCTTCGTCTACGACTGCATGGACGACGAGGGCGTGCGCCACGTGGGCGCCGTCTGCAACCCGGTCCTGGACGAGCTCCCGGCCGACCGCCGCGTCCTCGACGACTCCAACGAGGGCTGCCTGTCGGTGCCGACCGCGTACGCGTCCCTGGCGCGCCCGGACTACGCCGTGGTGCGCGGCCAGGACATGCACGGCAACGCGATCGCCGTCGAGGGCACGGGCTACTTCGCCCGCTGCCTCCAGCACGAGACGGACCACCTGTACGGCTACCTGTACATCGACCGCCTGTCGAAGCGGGACCGCAAGGACGCGCTGAAGCAGATGGCGGAGGGCACCCCGCGCTACCCGGTCGTCGCCAACGACTGATCAACGCATGACATGAGGAAGGGCCCGTACGGATCGCTCCGTACGGGCCCTTCCTCATGTGCCTACCGTGTGACTAGAAGTCCTCGTCGAAGCCGACGGTGCCCTCGACCGCCACCTGGTACGCGGACGCGCGGCGCTCGAAGAAGTTGGTCAGCTCCTGGACGTTCTGCAGCTCCATGAAGGAGAACGGGTTCTCCGAGCCGAACACCGGGGCGATGCCCAGGCGCTGCAGGCGCTGGTCGGCGACGCACTGCAGGTACTCGCGCATGGAGTCGGTGTTCATGCCCGGCAGGCCGTCACCGCACAGGTCGCGGGCGAACTGCAGCTCGGCCTCGACGGCCTCCTTCAGCATGTCCGTGACCTGCTGCTGCAGCTCGTCGTCGAAGAGGTCCGGCTCCTCCTCGCGGACGGTGTCCACGACGGAGAACGCGAAGTCCATGTGCATGGACTCGTCCCGGAACACCCAGTTGGTGCCGGTCGCCAGGCCGTGCAGCAGGCCGCGGCTGCGGAACCAGTACACGTAGGCGAAGGCGCCGTAGAAGAACAGGCCCTCGATGCACGCGGCGAAGCAGATCAGGTTGAGCAGGAAGCGACGGCGGTCGGCCTTCGTCTGCAGGCTCTCCAGCTTCTCGACCTCGTTGATCCACTTGAAGCAGAACTGCGCCTTGTCGCGGATGGAGGGGATGTTCTCGACGGCCGCGAAGGCCGCCGCGCGCTCCTCCGGGTCGGGCAGGTAGGTGTCGAGCAGCGTCAGATAGAACTGGACGTGCACGGCCTCCTCGAACAGCTGCCGCGACAGGTAGAGGCGCGCCTCGGGCGAGTTGATGTGCTTGTACAGGGTCAGCACGAGGTTGTTCGCCACGATCGAGTCACCGGTGGCGAAGAAGGCCACCAGGCGGCCGATCATGTGCTGCTCACCCGGGGAGAGCTTCGCCAGGTCGGCGACGTCCGAGTGGAGGTCGACCTCCTCGACGGTCCAGGTGTTCTTGATCGCGTCGCGGTAGCGGTCGTAGAAGTCCGGGTACCGCATGGGGCGCAGGGTCAGCTCGAAGCCGGGGTCGAGCAGGTTCTTCTGGCGTTCGGCGGACATTACTGGCAGGCCTCGCAGGACTCGGGGTTCTCAAGGGAGCAGGCGATGGCGTCCGCGTCGGGCGCGGCCTGCTGCACCGGAATGGTGGCGGGGGCGGCGGCACCGCCGGACGCGGCGCGGGCGATCCGGGTGGCCGGGCGGGAGCGCAGGTAGTACGTCGTCTTGATGCCCTGCTTCCAGGCGTACGCGTACATCGAGCTGAGCTTGCCGATGGTCGGCGAGGCCATGAACAGGTTGAGCGACTGGCTCTGGTCCAGGTACGGCGTACGGGCCGCGGCCATGTCGATCAGGGCGCGCTGCGGGATCTCCCAGGCGGTGCGGTACAGGTCGCGCACGTCCTGCGGGATCCACTTCATGTCCTGGATCGAGCCGTTGGCCTCGGTCATGGCCTCGCGGGTGGCGCGGTCCCACACGCCGAGCTTCTTGAGGTCGTCCACCAGGTAGGTGTTGACCTGCAGGAACTCACCCGAGAGCGTCTCGCGCTTGAACAGGTTGGAGACCTGCGGCTCGATGCACTCGTACACGCCCGCGATGGAGGCGATGGTCGCCGTCGGGGCGATGGCGAGCAGCAGCGAGTTGCGCATGCCGACCTCGGCGATGCGGGCGCGCAGCGCCTCCCAGCGGTCCTCCCAGGCGGCGACGGCGTTGGGGTAGTGGTCCGGGTGCAGCACGCCGCGGGCGGTGCGGGTCGCGGACCAGGCCGGGTGCGGGCCGTGCCGCTCGGCGAGGTCGGCGGAGGCCTCGTACGCCGCGAGCATGATCCGCTCGGAGATCTTGGTGGACAGCTCCTTCGCCTCGGCCGAGTCGAAGGGCAGGCGCAGGCGGAAGAAGACGTCCTGCAGACCCATCAGGCCCAGGCCCACCGGGCGCCAGCGGCTGTTGGAGCTGCCGGCCTGCTCGGTCGGGTAGAAGTTGATGTCCACGACGCGGTCGAGGAAGGTGACGGCCGTACGGACCGTACGGTCGAGCTTCTCCCAGTCCAGCTCGCCGTCGGCACCGAGGTGCTGCGCGAGGTTGACCGAGCCCAGGTTGCAGACCGCGGTCTCGCCGTCGTCGGTGACCTCGAGGATCTCGGTGCAGAGGTTCGAGGAGTGGACGACCGCGCCCTTCTCGGCCGTCTGGTTGGCGGTGCGGTTGGCGGCGTCCTTGAAGGTCATCCAGCCGTTGCCGGTCTGCGCGAGGGTGCGCATCATCCGGGCGTACAGCACCCGCGCCGGGATGGTCTTGACGGCCTTGCCCTCGGCCTCGTACGTGCGGTACGCGGCGTCGAACTCGTCGCCGTAGAGGTCGACCAGGTCCGGGGTGTCGGCCGGGGAGAAGAGCGACCAGTCCGCGTCCGTCTCGACACGGCGCATGAACTCGTCCGGGATCCAGTGCGCGATGTTGAGGTTGTGGGTGCGGCGGGCCTCCTCACCGGTGTTGTCGCGGAGCTCCAGGAACTCCTCGATGTCGGCGTGCCAGGTCTCCAGGTAGACACAGGCGGCGCCCTTGCGGCGGCCGCCCTGGTTCACGGCGGCGACGGAGGCGTCGAGGGTGCGCAGGAACGGCACGATGCCGTTGGAGTGACCGTTGGTGCCCCGGATCAGCGAGCCGCGCGAGCGGATGCGCGAGTACGACAGCCCGATGCCGCCCGCGTGCTTCGACAGACGCGCCACCTGGTGGTAGCGGTCGTAGATCGAGTCCAGCTCGTCCAGCGGGGAGTCCAGCAGGTAGCAGGACGACATCTGCGGGTGACGGGTGCCGGAGTTGAAGAGCGTGGGGGAGGAGGGCAGGTACGAGAGGGTGCTCGTCAGCCGGTACAGCTCCGCGACGTCCTCCAGGGCCCGCTCCGAGTGGTCCTCGGCGAGGCCGCAGGCGACGCGCAGCAGGAAGTGCTGCGGGGTCTCGATCACGTCGCGGTGGATCGGGTGGCGCAGCAGGTAGCGGCTGTGCAGGGTGCGCAGGCCGAAGTAGCCGAAGCGGTCGTCGGCGCCGTCGATCAGGGCCTGGTCGACCAGGGCGTCGAGGCGCTCGGCGTGGGTGGCCACGAACGCGGCGGTCTCGTCCGCGATGAGGCCCTCGCGGTGGCCGACGGCGACCGAGGCGGAGAAGGACGTCGCACCCTGGCCGGCCGCCTCCTCGGCGATGGCGCGGGTGAGCAGACGGGCGGCGAGCTTGGAGTACTCGGGCTCCTCGGCGATCAGGCCGGCGGCCGCCTCGGTGGCGAGGGAGCGCAGCTCCGCCTCGTCCGCAGCCGCGCTGCGGCCGCGCAGGGCGGCGGCGGCGACCTTGCCCGGGTCGGTGGCGGGCAGATCGGCGGTGAGGTCGGTCAGGGCGCGCAGCAGCGCGGTCCCGGGGCCGTCGGTCGCTTCCGTGTTCGCTGAGACGGGACCTGAGAATGGATCCGCGGGCGCGATGGTCACGGTGGGGCTCTCCCTCGCTCGGTCGGGTGGGCCGCTCGGGAGTGCTCGACGGTCGCATACGGGCATGCCTGTCTCCTGGGTGTGCCAGGGCATGCCTCGTAGGCGTCCGCCGGCCCAACCCGCGAGGCCCGGACGAATTCAACGCCCATGGCCGAGCCGGGGCAGGCTCGGGTGGTGGGCGCGCTGTCCGCAGGTCGTCGGACTTCAGGTGCACTGGGTATATGCGCACACATACACCGTTGCGGGACAGTTCCGGATTTCCACCGGATTCCCCTGCGACGACAGCGGAGACGAGCATACATCTAGTGCTGGGCTCCGGAGGCACCCCCACATGTTGTGTCGGGCCGTCATGAAGCGGTTGCGGAATGTGCTATCGGGGTGCTGCGGTGGGGTGTTGGGGGCGGCGCGCCGCGGGGCCTGGGAGGGGGCGTGAGGGGCCCTGGGAGGGGGGCTCGGGCGACGGGTCCGGGAGGGGTGTCCCGGGGCCGCGAGGAGGTCGCTGCGGCGTTCTCCCGACGCCTCCGTGATCGGCCCGGGGAGCGCCGAACGCCGGACGGACTGGATCATTCCAGCCTGTCCGGCGTTCCGGGACGAACGGTATTTGTCTGACGACATTTCTCTGGACGAAGCCCCCGGCTCGGGGAGCGGGTGCGGGCTGCGCCCCTCAGTGCGCCGCGGGCGCCCCCGCCGTGGCCGGGGGAAGCTCCGGCTCGACGCCCGGGTCGCCCGCGTCGGCCGTGTAGTCCGACGGCTTCGTCTGGTCCACGCCGTCCGGCGCGCCCACCGCCTTGAGGACAAAAGTCATGATCACGACTACGAGGACATTGAACACAAAAGCCGTAAGTCCGATGTAGCCCTTCTCCCCGATCAGCGGGATCACGTTCGTGTTGCCGAAGTGGTCCTGCGTCGCGCTCGGCGTCTCGTACGCCCGCCATGTGCCGTACGCCATGCCCGCCACCCAGCCGGCCAGCAGCGCCCAGCGGTGGAACCAGCGGGTGAAGAGGCCGCCGACCAGGGCAGGGACGGTCTGGAGGATCCAGATGCCGCCGAGCAGCTGGAAGTTGATGGCGACCGTTTTGTCCATGGTGAGGACGAAGGCCAGCGCGCCCACCTTCACCAGCAGCGACGCCAGCTTGGAGACCTTCGCCTCGTGCTCCGGCGAGGCGTCCGGCCTGATGAAGTCCTTGTAGATGTTGCGCGTGAAGAGATTCGCCGCTGCAATCGACATGATCGCCGCCGGGACCAGCGCCCCGATGCCGATCGCGGCGAAGGCCACGCCCGTGAACCAGTCGGGGAACATGTCCTCGAACAGCTGGGGGATCGCCAGCTGGCCGTTCTTGACCTTCACCCCGGCCGCGATGGCCATGAACCCCAGCATCGCCAGGAGCCCCAGCATCAGGGAGTACAGCGGCAGGATGGTGGTGTTGCGCCGGATGACGTTGCGGCCCTTGCTGGAGAGGACGGCCGTCACCGAGTGCGGATAGAGGAAGAGCGCCATCGCCGAGCCGAGCGCGAGCGACGCGTACGCCCACTGCGCCTGCGGGCCGGTGGCCAGGGAGCCGCGGGGCTTGCCGGTGGCGGGGTTCTTGGCGGAGAGGGCCTCGCCCGCCTTCGCGAAGATGTGGTCGAAGCCGCCGAGCCTGATCGGGATGTAGATGATCGCCACGATGATGACGATGTAGATCAGGGCGTCCTTCACGAATGCGATCAGTGCGGGGGCGCGCAGGCCGGACGAGTAGGTGTAGGCCGCGAGCACGCCGAAGGCGATGAGCAGGGGCAGGTCCTTCACGAACCAGTTCGCGTCCGCCCCGCCGCCGACGCCCATCACATCGAGCACCGCCTGGATGCCGACCAATTGCAGCGCTATGTACGGCATGGTCGCGAGGATGCCGGTCAGCGCGAGCGCGAGCGACAGCCCCCGGGAGCCGAAGCGGCCCCGGACGAAGTCGGACGAGGTGACGTACCCGTGCCGGTGGGACACCGACCACAGGCGGGGCAGGAAGGTGAAGACCAGCGGGTAGCACAGGATCGTGTACGGCACGGCGAAGAAGCCGGCCGCACCGCCCGCGTAGATGGCCGCCGGCACGGCCACGAAGGTGTACGCGGTGTAGAGGTCGCCGCCGAGCAGGAACCAGGTCACCCAAGTGCCGAAGGAACGGCCGCCCAGCCCCCACTCGTCGAGGCTGTCAATGTTTTCTGCGGTCCCGGCCCGCCGCCACTTCGCAGCCATGAAGCCCATGACCGTGACGGCGAGGAAGAAGAAGATGAAGACGGCGAGAGCCACGCCGTTGACGCCGTCCTTCACCGCTGCTCACCACCCCTGCGCAGACGCTCGTGCCGTCGCACGATCAGGTAGGCCACGACCGTGAGCAGCGTCGATATGACGACCCACAGCATCTGGTACCAGTAGAAGAAGGGGATGCCGATCAAGGACGGCGTGAGCCGGGCGTAGGAGCCGACCCACAGCATCGCCACGAACGGTATGGCCAGGCATACGCCCGCGACGACCAGGGGCACGGTCACCACCGGTTTGCGGCTGGACTCGGGTGTTTGCTCGGGTGGTTCCGACATGCGGTGGCTCCGTCCCTGCGCGATCACTTGCGTAATGCGCAGGAAATCTAGGGGAGGGAGCCTCCGGACGTCACCCCCCATCCGCATATCGGAATGGCAACGCTGGTGCGGCGACGGCGGGAAGGAACACCACGAAGCACCCGGGCATCCTGGCTCACAGCGCGGAGGGAGCGGCGCTCTGCTTCCGGACCTTCTGCCGTGAGGGATTCGCGGAACTCGGTCCCCATGAACACCCCGACGTGACAATGGACTTCATCGCCCTGGCCCGCAGCATGCCCGCCTTGGACGAGAGAGACCACGACGCCATCCGCTCCACCCTTGCCGAGAGCGTGCGCCGGCTCGCCCGGGCCGGTGCTGACTTCTTCGTCTGCCCGGACAACACCGCCCATCAGGCACTTGAACGGCCCGGCCCGGAACTCGCCTTTCCCGGCCTGCACATCGCCGAGGTCATCGCCGACCGCGCGGCGCGCGAAGGGTACGGGCGAGTGGGCGTGCTGGGTACGCGCTATCTGATGGACGGACCGGTGTACCGGAGGGCGTTCGCCGGGCGGGGGATCGCCGCGGAGGTTGCGGACGCGGACGACCGGCGGATCGTCAACGAGGTCATCTTCGCCGAGCTGCTGAACGGCGTGTTCACCGAGACCTCCCGTCGGGAGTACGTACGCATCATCGAACAGCTGGCCGCGCGCGGCTGTGACGCGGTCGCCCTCGCCTGTACGGAGATCCCGCTCCTGGTGGCCCCGGAGGTGTCGCCGCTGCCCACGCTGGACTCGACGCGGCTGCTGGCATGCGCCGCATTCGAGGTCGCCGTCGGGCAGCGGGCCCTGCCGACGTGGCGGGGCGGGCCGGTGTGAGTCGGGGTGCTCAGTGCGCTTGCTCCACGGGGCAGTCCGTGAACACCTGCTGCAGCATGAAGCGCTCACCGTCTGCCAAGTAGCCCGGCACGACCACGAAGCTGACGTCCGAGGCTGGGTCGCAGCTCGACCAGACGCGCTGAGTCGATTCGTCAACGGGGAAGCCCGGGTCACAGTCGTAGTCCCAGACGAATTCAATACCGCGCGTCTTGGCCGAGCCCAGAATTTTCTTGGCCTGAAGGGCGGCCTGCCCGGCGGCGCGCCAGCAGTCGTCATCCTTCCGCGCCTTCAGTGTTCTGCGCACACGCCGCAAGTCTATTTCCGCTGGGCCCAGATACGATACGCACAGGGTACCTACCAACTCGGCAATCTGACGCCGCGAATCCTTGCCCCCTCTCTTGCGAGAACCCAAATAGGCAAGCTTCACCAGCTTTTGGCTCACAAATACGTCGATTTCCTCGGCGAGGGAACGGTGCATTTCGTCCTGGGCGCCCGTCAGGTCATCTCTGGAGTGTGTCAGGTGAGCCAGTAGGGCGTGGAGCTTTTCATCCAGTTCCGCGACCCGTGAGCTGACCTCGCCGAGTTGCTTCAGAGTATGGTCCAGCTTCCGGTCCATCTGTTCCAGGGTTGCTTGGTGATTCTCGCCGTTCATTTCGTTGGTCTCCCTCTGTTGGCTGTGTGAGCGGTCGTTACTCAGCCGGTGTAAAACTGACATGCGCCATCGTGACCTCTTTGGTTTCCTTAACCAATGCGGAGACCTTGATCTCGACCTCACCAAACCTCATGGAGAGGCTTACTGACCTCTGTTCGAGTGGCAGATGCATCACTCTAGAGAGGTCGACCTTCACCTCACCGATCTCTTGGCAATCCGCGTCCGTCACATATATGGGGTTCTTTGAGGCCGTTCTATAGAGGGTAAATCCCAGAGTCCTTTGATCCGAGTGGAGAGGGGTGAACGAGTCTGCGACTTCCTCGTCAACAGGGACGCTCTGCCCGGCTGCCACAAATGTGCTGAACCGGTTTTTACACCTCACCCTGCCGTCTTCCAGAGTGATTCTGTACTCTTCGGGGTCGATGCCTTCTCTGAAAGCCGAAGCCGCATTGCACCCGTAGGTGTATTTGGTGCGCCGAGATTTGGTCTGCGGGTCGTAGGTGTAGTGCACGGCGCCCAACAGCACAGCCAGATGCGGGTCGGGTGGTATCAGGATGTCGGCCCGGTCCGCCAGGTGTTCCCGGAGCCTTTCCTGCAGGTAAGGGGAGTTCCCGAACCCGCCGACCAGGATGACCAGTTCCCGGCCAGGCGCGTTCCGCCGCTGTGCCCGCATCTCGGCCAGTTGCTTGTCCACGAGCGCGAGGATGCTGGGGACGACGGATTCGAAAACATCCCGTGCCTCGTCGGAGGTCACGACGATGGCGTCCGTAATACCGCCCTGCTGATCTCCCAGCGCCGCTCGCTCCTCCTCGCTCAGCAGGACATAGATCGCGGCTGGCAACTGGAGAAAGGTGTCATCCGTATCCGAGGCGGTGACGTTCATCTTGGCTTTCTCCCAGGAATTCAGGAGTTCCAAGAGGGCGGAAGGGGCCTCCGACTGGATTCTCTCGATGACGTCGAAAGATCCCAGGCGTTTGGTGAGGATCCTTTCCAAGAAAGCTTGGTTGACGTACTCCGATCCGTACTTACCGCCGCACTCTCGACCGATTTCTTCGAGCCGGTTTCTGTCGTCGGTCCGATAGGCGGTGATGTCGATCGTCCCGCCGCCGCAGTCGGCGACCAGGAAACGCGACCCCTTGGTCATCAGGCTTGCTCGCCGCCCACTGGCACGGACCGTCCTGACCCCGGAAACCCGCGCGTGATAGGCGGCAGCCTCGGGCTCGATCACAAGCTGCAGACGCTTCTCGTCCTCGGGGAGCCCGGCAGCCACGGCTGCCTCCCTCATCAGCTGCTTCTGGTAGTCGTCCCAGATGGCCGGAACGGTGAGGCACCAGCGGACCTCGTCGCTCGAGTATCCGCTCTTCTCGATCTCTTCCATCGCGGCTGAGTAGATTTTTTCGAGGTACGCCGTGACCAGCTCCCTCGATCTTTCCGGTGAGAATTTTCCGCCGCTGATCTCTTCCGTACCGAGGCCCTTTCCTGAGGCGAGCGACATCTTGAAGCTGCTCACATATTCGTGCCCTGCGGTCTCACCGCGTGCCGCACGGTTGGCCCACTTGCGGCGGGCCTCATAGCCCCACGAAACGACTTTGCCCTTGTCATCCAAGAGCATGGCCGTGAGGTTCTTGGGATATGGCGTCGGCAGGTCCTGCCAACGCGTCCTGAAATGAGGAAGACGCTTCTTCGGGTCCTTGTGCCGGTCCTCGACGGTTGTCCAGGCATACCCCGTGCCATGGGTACCGAAGTCGATCGCTGCTATGATTCGCTGCCTCTTCAACGATTCCTCCAGCCGAGATTGCGCAGAATGTTATTCCGTGCAGCGGATTCCAATACGATCCGGGCGCGGGCCGATTCGGCCGGGCGACCGAGCGAGTCAAGCGTCGAGCAAAGTTGCCGTAGAGCGCTGGTGGAAGCCGGAAAGGAGGCACTTCTCGAGGCGGCTTCTGCAGCGGTCAGGGCAAGTAGCGCAGAATTTTCAGCGTGGCCCCGAAAGCCGGCCTCCAGGTACATGGCAGCCTGTCCTACACGTCCGGAAACCATGTCGATCCGATTACGTTCGAGAGCGACCTCGAAGGACGCGGCGAGGCCAGCTGCGATCACTCTGCGTTCTGCTCCCATATTGGCTGGGAGCATCGCGTGGAGTCTTGGCATGCGGCCGTGCTTGACCAAATGGAACCATTCTGCGATCAGCCCGGCAGTGATCGCGGTCGATCCTCCTAGTTCGTCCTCGAAGGCGAGCCGGTGTGTGGAATGACCTTGATCAGAAGGGTCGGACGTGGGCAGGGAGATCGGTGGGAAATTAACCTGCACCGACCGTAGCTCCGGCGAGTCCACGATATTCCAGGCGCAAAGAGACGGCCAGACCCGCCGGTTGGACTGCACTCCTCCGTATACCAGCACCACAGGCAAGCCCTGAAGCGTTCTCTGCAAGACAAGAATATCCATGTCGGTCTTGCGCAATGGGCGTTTTAGTGCGCCGTCGAGGCAGACCAGATCCGTGGACCATTCCGACTGGAGCCAGGCTTGCCTGATGGCAACCCGGAAGGAGTGCGGCCCCTCATCGTTTTCCTGTCCGCTCAAATCATCTCGGTAGAAAGGAGCGATCAGGAGGGCCGGAATTGTACCGCCCCTGGTGGCTTCATGGACGATTCCGTAGAATTCTTCTGGGGTGTAACTGAAGGGTGATTCCTCCAGTTGTCGATCCATGTGTTCCTGGACGGCCTTGACTTGAATCCCGATGTGGGCCTGCCGCCAGTCCCTCTCGATTTCGTACCTGTTTCCGACGGCGGCCTCGTGGACTCGATCTCGCGCATTTATCGCGTCTCGTTCCAGGGTTCGACGGTGGGAATTATCGGCTTCTTCGGCTCGCAAGTCGTGCAGCAAGGTCTGCTGCGTGCGATAACTGCCGTCCTGCTTCATCTTGTACAGCGTGAGCAGGTTTCCGCTAAGGCTCGAAAGGCTGGTGAACAATCCTGCAGATATCAACTGGAGGGCCCCCGCATGCTCGGACTGCAGTCATCCTAGACCCGATGCCGCCTACAAGTAGACGGAACCAATCGTTCACCCCAAGTGCCGGATATCTGCCGGTGTATCCGAAGTCTTTCCGGGCTGAGACGGTGTTTGAGATCTGCCGTGTCCCGTTGCTGAAGAGTTCGTTGAGCTCACCGTGAGCAGTGCTGGGGGTGGGTATATCCGTCGGACCTGAGGGATGACCAGTGGGCGCTGGTGGAGCCGTTGCTCCCGTCGGCGCGGGTGGGTCCGAAGGGCGGGCGGCGGGAGAAGCATCCCCGGCGGCGGATCGTGGACGCGATCTTCTATGTGGTGCGGACGGGGTGTGCTTGGCGGCAGCTGCCGAAGGACTTCGCTCCGTGGCCGACGGTGTATTGGTACTTCACGTGGTGGCACGACGACGGCACCGTTGAGCGCGTCCATGACGCCCTGCGCGGCAAGGTCCGTGAGGCTGACGGCCGCCACGGGGAGCCGGGCGCGGGCCTGATCGACTCGCAGTCCGTCCGCACTGCAGACACAGTCCCGGCTGCCACCAGGGGCTTCGACGCGGGCAAGAAGGTGAAGGGCCGCAAGAGGTTCATCGTCACCGACACCCTGGGCCTGCTCCTGGCCGTCCACGTCGTCGCGGCGAGCATTCAGGACCGCGACGGCGCGAAGCGGCCGTTGCTGCGAACCAGGCTCGGCCACCCCAGCGTCAAGAAGGTCTGGGGCGACCAGGGTTTCGCCGGCCGCCTGGTCGAGTGGGCCGCTCAGATCCTCGGCCGCGGCCTGGAGATCGTCCGCAAGGACCCTGACCAGCGCGGCTTCCAAGTCCAGCCCAAGCAGTGGGCGGTAGAGCGCACCTTCTCGTGGCTCACCGCCCACCGGCGCCTTGCCCGGGACTACGAGACCAGCCCGGCTCACTCCGAGACGATGATTCGATGGGCCATGATCGGTTTGATGGTCCGCCGACTCATCCGGGGCCACGCTGCGACGCGCCCCGGCCCACGACCGCTCGTTCGGCAATCCTCGTAGGCAGCCGGCCCGCCCCTCACCGACGGCAGTCACTGTCGGCGACCTACAGAGCCAGGAACCCCTGGACCTCGCGTTTCAGGGCAGGCGGCACGTCGGCCAACTCCGAGGCGATCAAGCGGACCTCCCACCTGAGTTCGGGGGACTCGCTCCAGACCTCCGTATCCCTGGTGAGCACGGCCGCCAGCAGATCTCCCTCGTACATGTCGCCTTCCGCCAGTGGGTCAACCCGAAGGACCTCCACGGCCAGCGGCAGGAGATAGGCAAGGCCCACGTCCTGCTTGATCAGCAACCGCATGTCCTCGACCGTCAGACCGCCGATCGGCTTGCGCCGAAGCTCGCGCACGGTCGCCATCAGCCGGGTTTCGCCGCCTGACCGGGCCGACCAGCAGTCGCGCTCAAGTTCCTCAAGGGAGCGGTCACGGTTCACGAGTCGAGTCACTGACCAATCGTCCCATGTCAGATCTCAAACGCGTTCTGAGGCGAGAGTCCTTGCCTGCGGGGCGGGCCCAATCGCTACATGTGGCTGAGCAAGGTCTCGATGCTCCAGCCCGCTTGCCGGAGGATGGACTTCAGGGTGCCGGGTGCCAGGTCGGCATGCAGGGGGACGATCACGGTGCGGTCGTCGGCCCGGTACTTTGCGTGGCTGCCCCGGCTGGAGACGTACTCGAAGCCCCCGCGCATGAGGGCCTTACCGATCTCCGCGCCGGAGAGCCCGCGGGGAAGTGCCGGGCTCATGCGACGCGGACTTCGATCGGTGCCGTGATGACCTGGGCCTCATAGGCCTCAGGCGCGGGCGCATCCTCGAAGTACAGCTCCAGGGCTTCGCGCAAGTTGCTGAGGGACTCCTCGAACGTGGCGCCCTGACTGGTCACCTCCACCTGCAGACAGCGGGCGACGTACCACTCGTCTTCTCGGGTGACGGCGGCGGTCAGGTGCAGGGCATGCTCCATCATGCAGTCAGTCTTGCATGTGCATCGCCGGGCGGCGTCTGGGGAAGTGCTCGGCCAACTCAATTCGGGCGGTTTCAGCAAAGGAAGGTTGACAGGCGGCAGTGGGTTCGGGGGCGGGATCCCCGGGCGAGCAGCCGCAGGTCCCCGTCACACCCCCAACTGTGGCCCCGTCTCCCCCTGGCTGACCGCCTTGACCATCAGGGCGCCGATCATGATCAGGCGCTGGGTCAGCTCGTCCAACTGTTCGCGCTGTTCCGTCGGCAGGTGCCACTCCTCCCACCACTTGGTCTCCTCCGTGGTGGACGTGCCCGGCCGCTCCTCGGCCCAGGCCCGGACCAGCTGGGCCGAGAGCCGGCCTATCGGGCGGGCCTGGGCGGCGTACGCCTCCAGGACCGCGAGCATGTGACTGCCCGGCAGGTAGCCGCGCCAGGCGTGCACAAGGCCGTCGGCGAGGGCGCACACGTCCTCCAGCCACAGCACGTGCTGGGTCACCCAGCCCTCGGCCTTGGGGCACGGGGGCATGCCCGGCAGGAGGCGCTGCTCCAGGGCCTCGCGCCGGGTGAAGAACTCCCGGCCCAGGGCCAGCTCGTCACCGGTGGGCATCCAGGAACGGTCGAACAGGGCGGTCGCGGCGGCGGCTACGGGATCGACGGGGTGGCTCATTCCGCCACCGTACGCGGTGGTGTCCGGAACCTTCCGCATCGGGGGGCGGCCGGGGCGAGGGTGGGTGAGCGTCCGAAAGCACGGCGGAATGACGGCGTGCCCGCAACTGCGCGGCGGCCGTCGAGCAGTCGTACAAGGCCATATTCATTCGGTCCTCGTCGAATCCGGCATTCCCGCCCCGGACGGCCGCGGCCCGATCCGCCGGCGTGCGGAATGAGCCTCCTCGACCGGCGGGCCTGCCGAGTGCGCAGGTCGTCCGCGGAACTCCTGGGAAAGACGGTGCCGATGCGGACCCGAGGGCCGCGGCGGAGGCGGGAAATCCGGCCTTGTCCAGGGTTCACGGGCCTGAAACATTCGCCTAAGCTGCTCTGCGCGATGGCCGAACGGGGGAGCCACGAGGGCACGGGCGGCGCACCGAACGAGTTGTCGCCGTGCCGACATTCTTCTCTTCCTCACCCTCTTCCCGGTGAAGCGCCGGTCGCTGCTGTCTCCGGGCGGACGTACCCCCGGGGATCGGAGTGAACGTTCCTCCGGCGGCGTCGGGCGCTGTGGCCGAGCACGTCCGCACCACGGAGAGGTCCCGGAGCTCAGCCGTTCCGCGCCTGGACGTCAGGGGGTAAGGCGTGACCGTAAAGCTCTTTCTGATCGACGAGGACCCCATGTACCGCATGGGTGTCCGTGCCGCCGTGGCACAGGCCGACAACATGACGGTGGTGGGAGAGGAATCGGCCCTGGCAGACGACGTACTGGACCGGCTAAGGACCCCCGGCGGCGCCGACGTCGTCCTGGTCGGCGCACCACTGCCCGGCGCCTGCGTCCACATGGTCCGGACCATAACGAGCCAGCTGGGACCCGGCGTGCCGGCAGCCGCCCCGGCGGCGGCCGACGCCGCGGCCGGAGCGTGGGCCCGGGCGCCGCGGGTCCTGGTGGTGTCCTCGTCCGGCACCGAGGACTCGGCCGTCGCTGCGGTACGGGCCGGGGCCCAGGGCTACATCACCCGGTGCGCGACGCGCGAGGAGCTGTTCCGGGCCATTCACGTCGTGGCCGACGGCGGTGCCGTGTTCGGCCCGTCCGTGGCCGCCCGGCTGGGGTCGTACTTCTCCGCCCTCGCCGCGCCCGGCCCCGTGCCCGGCCGGGCGGCCTTCCCCTCGCTCACCGGGCGCGAGTTGCAGATTCTCGAATACATCGCCCAGGGCTGGGACAACAGACGGATCGCGCGCTGCCTCGTCCTCTCCGAGAAGACGGTGAAGAACCACGTCACCCGGCTGTTCCGGAAGCTGGAGGTGAAGGACCGCACGTCCGCGGCCATGCGGGCGCGGGACGCGGAGGCGGGGCTGCCGTCCCCGCCGCCGCGCGGCGGCGGGGAGCTCGGTGGGGTCACGCCCGGTCGCCCGGCCGGACCAGTCCGGTCTCATAGCCGATGATCACGAGCTGCACGCGGTCCCGGACGCCGAGCTTGTCGAAGAGGTGGCCGATGTGCGTCTTCACCGTGGCCGGGCTGACGTGCAGTCGCCGGGCGATCTCGCCGTTCGCCAGGCCCCGTGTGACCAGGGAGAGCACCTCGTGCTCACGGGCCGTCAGCCCGCCCAGCCCGGCGGGCACCCCCGGCACGGGCTCCGGGCGCCGGCAGAATTCGGCCACCAGCCGCCGCGTGACGGTCGGGGCCAGCAGGCTCTCACCCGAGGCCACCACCCGTATGGCATGGAGGAGTTCGACCGGTGACGTGTCCTTGAGGAGGAAGCCGCCCGCGCCCGCGCGCAGCGCCGAGAACACATGGGCGTCGTGATCGAACATCGTCAGGACCAGGACCCTGACGTCCCGGGTCTCCGGGCAGTCGCTGATCAGGCGGGTGGCCTCGATGCCGTCCATCTCGGGCATGCGCACGTCCATGAGGACGACGTCCGGCTTGCTGCGCACGGCCAGTTCCACGGCCGCTGTGCCCGTACCGGCCTCGCCCACGACGGTGAGGCCGGGCTCCGCCTCCACCAGGACGCGGAAGCTCCCCCGGAGAAGGGCCTGGTCGTCCGCGATCAGCACGCGGACAGGCGCGGGCTCCGCCTGCGGTACGCCCCCCTCCGGCACCGGTCCGGTCATCGCCGCCTCCCCTCAGCCCGCCGCCTGCCGCGTGCAGGGTAGCCGCACGCACACCGCGAAGCCCCCCTCCGGCCGGGGGCCCGCGCGGAACTCGCCGCCGTGCAGGGCCACCCGCTCGCGCATGCCCAGCAGACCGTGCCCGTGCCCGTGATCGTGTCCGTGCCCGCCGCCGGTGCGGCGGGACAGCCGGCCCCGTGGGCCGTCGTCGGTCACGGCGATCCGCAACTCGCCGCCCTGTGAGGAGAGTTCCACCAGGCAGCGCGTGGGGCCCGCGTGCTTCATGACATTGGTCAGGGCCTCCTGGACGATCCGGTAGGCCGACAGGTCCACCGGCTCCGGCAGCTCCGCCGGCACGTCCGCCCGCACCTCGACGTCCACGCCCGCCGTGGCCGCGTGCCCGACGAGCCCGGACAAATCCGCCAGTCCGAGCGACGGCCGCAGGTCGGCCGCCTCCGCGTTCGTACCGCCGCCGGACCGCAGGACGCCCAGCATGTGCCGCATCTCGGTGAGCGCGGTCCGGCTGGCGGTCTCGATGACGCCCAAGGCCTCGCCCGCCTCCTCCGGGCGCCTTGCGAGGACGTGGTGCGCCACCCCGGCCTTCACGGCGATCACCCCGATGTGGTGGGCCACGACGTCGTGCAGCTCCCGGGCGATGCGCAGCCGCTCCTCCGCGACCGCCCGGTCGGCCAGCTGCCGCGCCGACCGGGCGGCATACGCACGCCGTTCCCGGACCGCGCGCCCGATCGTCCACGCCGCCCCGGCCAGCGCCACCCCGACGGCCTGGACCGGCAGGCTCCGCGGTTCCCACGCGGACGCCCCGGCCAGCACGACGGCGAGCAGGAAGACGATGCTGACCAGGCCGATCGTCGAGGTGGGCACCCAGCGGACGCGCGGCGCGGTCACCGCCACCCAGTACAGCGCGAACGCGATCGACAGGAACGGCTCCGACACCGCGCCGGACAACGCCCCCACTGCCGAGGCCCCGGTGACCACTGCGCACACCGGCAGCGGCCGGATCCTGCGGACGGACACCGGCAGGCCCATGAGCGCCGCCAGCACGGCCCGTACCGCCCAGGGGAGCGCGGGGCCGGAATCCCGTGGGTGCGACACCGCGAGGAAGAGGGCCGTGAGCGCGAGCGCGGCCAGGCAGTCCAGGGCCACCAGTTCGCGGTGGCGCAGCCGGCGGACGGCGGATCCGGAGCGGCCGCCGGGGGCTTCACCGGGGTGTCCACCGAGGTCTCCGCCGGGATCTCCACCGGGGTCTTCGTCAACCACGCGGTGACCCTACTGCGCGGCCCCGGCCCGCACCTCCGCCCCGGGGATGACCTACCGCAGGGGGAGGCCGCGCCGTTCCGCGCCCGTCCTCGGCCCGTGGTGGGAGGTGTTCGATCGGCTGCCGGGGCGATGGCAGCGGGCCGCCGTTGCGGGATCGTCGAACGGTGATCGAAATCCAGGAGCTGACCAAACGCTACGGAAGCACGGTCGCCGTCGACGACCTGACCTTCTCCGTGAAATCCGGCACCGTCACCGGCTTCCTCGGCCCCAACGGCGCAGGCAAGTCGACGACCATGCGGATCACGCTCGGCCTCGACCACCCCCTCCGGGGCCGGGTCCTGCTCGACGGGCGGTACTACGGGCAACTGCGCGAACCCCTCCGCCGCGTCGGCGCGCTGCTGGAGGCCAAGGCCGTGCAGCGCAGCCGCGCCGCCTACCACCATCTGCTGTGGTTGGCGCAGACCAACCGCATCGGCAAGCGGCGGGTGCGCGAGGTGCTGGAGCTGGTGGGGCTGGAGGCGGCGGCTGTCAGGCGGGCGGGCGGCTTCTCCCTGGGGATGTCCCAACGGCTCGGCCTCGCCGCGGCGTTGCTCGGCGACCCGGGCATCCTGATCCTGGACGAGCCCGCCAACGGCCTCGACCCGGAGGGGGTGCGCTGGATCAGGAACCTGCTCAGGAAGCTGGCGGCGGAGGGGCGTACGGTCTTCGTCTCCAGCCACTTGATGAGCGAAATGGCCATCACCGCCGACCACTTGATCGTCATCGGCCGGGGCCGGCTGCTCGCCGACACGAGCATGGCCGACTTCATCGCCGACAACTGCCGCCCCTCCGTGCGGATCCGCACTCCCCAGCCCGGTCTGCTGCGGACGGCGCTCGAGCGGGCCGGGCTGCGGACGGTGCGCGAGTGGGACGGGGCCCTGACGGTCGAGGGGGTCGACACCTCCGCCGTCGGCCGGATCGCCGCCGACGGCGGCATCACGCTCGACGAACTGAGCACCGAGCGGGCCTCGCTGGAGGACGCCTTCCTCCGGCTCACATCGGATGCGGCGGAATACCGGGCGGTGCGGAGCGGGGCGGTGGACCGATGAGCGGCAATGCTCCCACGGCCGTCTTCCGGGCCGAACTGACAAAGATCCGCACGCTGTGGTCCACGGTCGCCGCACTGGCGGTGGCACTGGTGGTGGCCGTCGTCATCGCCCTGATCAACAACGTCTCCGTGCGGCACGCCATCGACAGGGGCAGCGACAAGGTCGTCTCCGACTTCGACCCGGTCAACGCCGGCTTCGTCGGCGTGCAGTTCGCGCAGCTTGCGGTGCTGGCCTTCGGGGTGCTGCTGATCAGCGGCGAGTACGGGAGCGGAATGATCCGGGTGTCGCTGGCGGCGGTGCCGTCACGGGGCCTCTTCTACGCGAGCAAGGTCGCGGCGGCGGCCGCCGTGGCGTTTCCGCTGTCGCTGGTCATGTCCTTCGCCTGCTTCCTCGTCTCGCAGCAGGCGCTGGGGCCGCACGGGGTGTCGCTGGAGGAGGGTGATGCGCTGCGGGTCGTGCTCGGGGCACCGCTGTACCTCACGCTGATGTGCCTGTTCTCGCTGGGGGTGGCGACGATGCTGCGGGGGACCGCGCTCTCGCTGAGCCTCCTGTTCTCCGTGGTGTTCGTGCTGTCGCCGGTGGCGAACGCGGTGCCGGGACTGCGGGAAGCGGCACGGTATCTGCCGGACCGGGCGGGCTCCCAGGTCATGACGGTGGGGGAGGCGGCGGATCCGGTACTGGGGCCGTGGGCGGGGCTGCTGGTGCTGGCGGTGTGGGCGGCGGGGGCACTGGGGGGCGGGTACGTGCTGCTGCGGGGGCGGGACGCGTAGGGGGCGCCTGCGGCGGGCGTTCCCCCACCCCGCCCCTTCCCGGCTGTATCGATTTGCGGCTCCGCCGCGTGGGGGGCTTCGCCCCCCCCAGACCCCCCGTTCCGGGGGCAATTTCAGCCCCTCCGGCGTTTGAGGAGCGGGGGTCTGGGGGCGGAGCCCCCAGTTTCGGGAAGGGGCGGGATTGGGGAGAAAACATCTCCCACCCGGGACCCCGAATAGGGACCGGGACAGGCCCGTGGTCCCTTCCATATGAGGACCAAATCCACGCTAAATTCCCGGTGTTCGATCGCATAGGCGACTCGCATCGCCACGCGAATCCGAGTCCGAGTCCGATTCCGGAGGACACCATGGAGAACACCGTCTACGAGCCCCCCACCCTCGTCGAAATCGGCGACTTCGAAGAGCTGACCCTCTGCTCGCCGTGGGGCAGCTGCCGCGACTTCCTCGGCTGCGGCCGTGCGTTCATCTGCATCGGCTGACGCACCCGCCCGAGCCCGGGCAGGCAGCGCAGGGCTCTGACGAACAAGCCGTGCAAGCCGTGCAAGTCGTGCAAGCCGTGTAAGTCGTGAACGGCCGACGGTGGCGGAATGCGGCATGGTCCGGCCTTCCGCCACCGTCGCACTCATATGGCAGGGGGAAATGGACTTCATCGTCCTTCCGGACCGCCCGGAAGTAGAGACCCTGATCGCCGGGAACGCCGGCAATTCCGCGCTCGCCGGGGCCCGTACCATCGCACACCATTCCGGACGGCCCTGGCTGGTGGGCCGGTGGACGGACCGCGAGCTGACCCTGATCACCGAGGGGGCCAACCGGCTCGCCCTCCTTGGGCGCGCCCCGAAGGACACGGCGCCCCTCGCCCGCGCGCTGGCCCGCGCCACCACCCCGTACGAGCTGACCGAGCCGGCACGCCGCACACCCGGCAGCCACCACCTCGTCGCCAGCCTCGACGGAGCCGTACGCGCCCAGGGGACCGTCTCCACCGCACGGCAGCTCTTCACCGTCCGCACCCGCGGCCTGACCCTCGCCGCCGACAGCCCCGCCGCGCTCGCCGCCCTCACCGGCGCCGCGACCGACGACGCCGCGGTCGCCCTCCGGCTCCTCGACCCCCTGCCGCCCTGGCCGCTCACCGGGCGCACGGTGTGGACCGGCATCGAAGCCCTGCTCCCCGGGCACTGGCTGCACCTGCGCGCAGACGGCAGCGCCCGGCAGCTCCCCTGGTGGCGGCCGCCCGAGGCCGGACTCCCGCTCGCCGAGGCCGCCGAGGCGGTCCGGGCCGCCCTCGCCGAGGCCGTGGCCCTGCGCACCGACGGACCGGGAAGGGTGAGCGCCGACCTCTCCGGCGGCCTGGACTCCACCTGCCTGTGCTTCCTCGCCGCGGCGCACACCGACCGGCTCTCCACCTATCACGTCGCACCCCTGGACGAGGCCAACGAGGACACCCGCTGGGCCCGCCGTGCCGTCGAGCTGCTGCCGCACGCCCGCCACCACTGGATCCCCAAGTCCCGCGAGGCGAACTGGGCCGACGTCGACCCGGACCGGCCGCAGGCCGTGGACACCGGCGAGGGGCCCGCCCTGTGGGGGTCGGGATCGGCCCACCTGACGGACCTGTCCCGGGCCGCCGCCGAGGACGGATCGACGCTGCACATGATGGGCCTCGGCGGCGACGAGCTGTTCGGCTCGCTGCCCGCCTACCTGTGGTCCCTCGCCCGCCGTCACCCGGTCCGGGCCCTGCCGGTCGTGCACCGCCACCGGCTCCTCAACCGCTGGGCGCTGTCCGCCACCGTCCGCGCCCTCGCCGACCGGAGCGACTACGCGCACTCCCTCGCGTCGGGCGCGCACCGGCTCACCGACCCGCCGCCGCGCCCGCCCTTCCTCGACCTGAGCTGGACCGGCGGCTCCCGCATGCCACCCTGGGCCACGCCCGCCGCCGTCGCGCTCGTACGCGACCTGCTGCGGGACGCGGCCGAGGCGCGCACCGCCCCGCTCCACCCCGACCGCGTCCGCCACCAGCTGCTGGAGTACACCGGCTACGACGGCAGACTCATCCGGCAGACCCGGCGCGCCATGGCCAGCTCGGGCGTCGAGTGGGACGCGCCCATGCTCGACGACCGCGTCGTCGAGGCCGCGTTGTCGGTCCGGCTGCCCGACCGGGCCGCCCGCGGCCGGTTCAAGCCCCTGCTCACCGCGGCCATGCGCGGCACCGTGCCCGCGGAGATCCTCGACCGCCGCTCCAAGGGCGAGTTCAGCGCCGAGCTGTACGAGGGCGTGCGCCGCAACCGGAACCGCTTCCTCGCCCTCTGCGACGGCATGCGGCTCGCCGAACGCGGCCTGGTCGACGCGGCCGCGCTGCGCGCCGCGTTCCTCGCACCGTCCCCCGAGAGCCATCACCTGTCCCAGTTCGAGAACACGGTGGCGTGCGAGGCCTGGCTGCGCTCGCCCGGCGCCGCCCCGCAACCCGTGGGAGTGCCACGATGACCCTTTCCCTCGCCCGGAGCGTGATTGCCACCGACACCGAGTCCGGCCTGGTGCTGCTCGACGAGCGCAACGGGCGCTACTGGCAGCTCAACGGCTCCGGCGCCACCGCGCTGCGCCTCCTCCTCGACGGCCGCTCCGCCGAGCAGGCCGCGGCCGAGCTGACCCGGCACGCACCCGACGCGGCGGACCGGGCCCTCGACGACGTACGGCGGCTCGTCGCCGCGCTGGGCAAGGCCAGGCTGGTGGTGGCGGCATGAGCATCCCCGTGATCGGAGAGCGCCGCGCCGACGCACTGTCCCTGCGCGGGCAGCTGGAGGCCCGGCTCGCCACCGGCGCGGCCCGGCTGCTGACCGGGCTGCCGCCGCGCCAGCTGCGGCAAGTGCTGACCCTGCTGAGCACCGGCAGCCGCCCGGCCACCCGCGCCCAGGCCCTGTACGCCCGGCAGGCCGCGGTGACGGTCAGCACCCGCTGCGCCGGGCTCGGCTGCCTGCAGCGATCGGTCGCCGCGGCCCTGCTGTGCCGCGGGCACGGCCGGTGGCCCGACTGGTGCACGGGCTTCCGCACCGAGCCGTTCGGGGCCCACGCATGGGTCGAGGTGGACGGGGTCCCGGTGGGGGAGCCGGGCGACCTGTCCCGCTTCCACACCGTGCTGGCCGTACGGCTGCGGAAGCGGGTGACGGCATGACTGTACGAAACACACCGGGGGCGGAAGCCGCCGTCCGGACCGAGGACTTGGGAAAGCTCTACGGCGACAACGTCGCCGTGGCCGGCCTCGACCTCACCGTCCCGGCCGGTACCGCCTTCGCGTTCCTCGGCCCCAACGGCGCGGGCAAGACCACCACGATCAACATGCTGTGCACGCTGCTCGCCCCCACCGCTGGGCGGGCCGAGGTCGCCGGGTACGACGTGGTGGCGCAGCCGCACGAGGTCCGCGACAGCATCGGGCTGGTCTTCCAGGAGTCCACCCTCGACCAGGACCTGACGGCCGAGGAGAACCTGCGCTTCTACGCCGAGCTGTTCGGCATCCCCCGCCGCCAGGGCGCGGCGGACGTCACCGCCGTGCTGGAGCTGGTCGGCCTGACCGACCGCCGCAAGCACGTGGTCCGCGACTTCTCCGGCGGCATGCGCCGCCGCCTGGAGATCGCCCGGGGCCTGCTCAACACCCCCGCCGTGCTCTTCCTCGACGAGCCGACCACCGGCCTCGACCCCCAGACCCGGGTCGCGATCTGGGAGCATCTGCACCGGCTGCGGCGCGAGCGCAATGTCACGCTCTTCATGACCACCCACCACCTGGAGGAGGCCGAGAACTGCGACCGGATCGCCATCATGGACGACGGCTTCGTCGTCGCCGAGGGCACTCCGGGCGAGCTGAAGTCCGTCGTCGGGGCCGACCTCGTCGTCCTGCGCACGGACGACGACGAGGCGACCGTGCGGGCGGTGCGCGAGCGGTACGGGGTGGAGGCCGAGGCCGGCCCCGACGGGGTGCGGCTGCGGGTGGACGACGGCGCGGCGTTCGTCCCCAAGTTCTGCGGCGACGCCGGGGTGCGGGTGCACTCCGTGACCGTCACCCCGCCCTCCCTCGACGACGTCTTCCTCCACTACACCGGCCACAGCATCCGCGACGAGGAGGCGGGACCCATGACGCTCGACGACCTCGCGAGGAGGCAGGGGTGACGGCACTGACCCACACGGTCGCGGCCACCGCGACGCCCCCCAGGGCCGCCCGCCGGAACCTGCGGGCGATCAGGATGCTGTGGCACCGCGAGATGATCCGCCTCGGCCGCAACAAGATCCAGCTGGCCATGGGCCTGGTGACCCCGCTGATGTTCCTGCTTGTCCTGGGCACCGGCCTGGACACCTCGGGGGTCGTGGGCGAGGGCTACGCGCAGTACCGCGGCTTCCTCTTCCCCGGCGTCCTGGTGATGACCACCCAGGCCCCCGCGATCGCCGTCGGCGTGTCGGTCGTCTGGGACCGCCAGGTGGGCTTCCTGCGCCAGGCCCTGGTCGCCCCGGTCCGGCGCAGCAGCCTGCTGCTCGGCCTCTCGCTGGGCGGGGCCACGACGGGCGCGGTCTACGGGCTGATGGTCCTGCTCATCGCCGGGCTGGCCGGAGTGCCGTACGACCTCTCCCTGCTGGTCGTCCTGGCCGAAGTCTTTGTGGTGGCACTGGCGTTCACCGCGATCGGCATGCTGGCGGCGGTCGCCATCAAGAAGATCCAGACCTTCCAGGTCGTGGTGAGCCTCGCCCTGATGCCGCTGATGTTCCTGTCCGGCGCGATGTTCCCGCCCGGCGGCCTGCCCGGCTGGCTGGGCATCGCGGTCCGGCTCAACCCCCTGACGTACGCCATCGACGGCATCCGCCGCACGCTCCCGGGCGACGTCGACCTGGGTGGCTACGCGGAGTCCCCGTCGATCGCAGGCTGGACCCCGCCGGTGGGGCTGGAGATCGGCTTCGTCGGCCTCCTGGCGGCGGTGGCCCTGGGACTGGCGGCGCGGAAGTTCTCGCGGGCGGGGTGAGGCGGGTCAGCCCGTCCGGGGGACGGGCGCGCCTCGCATCGCGGCGCGCACTGCGGCCATATCGCGCCGGGTGGCGGCGACGGCGCCGGATTCCCGGTCTGCGGCTGCGGTTTCGGTGCGGCAGTCGCGGCAGTGCGTCTCGTCGGCGACGGGCCGGATGACGTTGCCGTACCGCGCCCGGCGGCCCGCCGCCAGCCACTCCGTACGGAGCCGTTCGTAGACCCGGCGCTCGGCGTACGTCAGTGTGCGGCCGCTGCGGACGGCCAGGAAGGTGCGGATCTCCTCGTTCAGCTGCTCGGGGGTCGTCGTGTTCAGTGACATGGACCCAAGGCTAGGGGGCGGCACTGACAACGGGCCGGGTCGAGCGCCCATGTTTGCGGAACGCTCATCAAACGGTCATGAAAGGGGAGGAGGGGGAGAACGGGGATGAGGGGGGGCGGAGCACTCCGTCATCCCCTTCCGTCACTTCCGCCCTACTCCGCCACCGGCCGCTGCAGCCGCGCCACGCTGTGCTGTTCCGGGGGACAACGCCCGGACCCCCGGCCGCAGGGCCTGCCCGCCGTCCCTTATTCCACCGGCCGCTGCAGCCGCGCCACGAACTTGTACCGGTCGCCCCGGTACACCGACCGCACCCACTCCACCGGTCGGCCCTCCGCGTCCAGCGAGTGCCGGGAGAGCATCAGCATCGGCAGGCCCACGTCCGTGCTCAGCAGGCCCGCCTCGCGCGGTGTGGCCAGGGAGGTCTCGATGGTCTCCTCCGCCTCGGCGAGGTGGACGTCGTACACCTCGGCCAGGGCCGTGTAGAGCGAGGTGTACTTGACCAGGCTGCGGCGCAGGGCCGGGAAGCGCTTCGCCGACAGGTGGGTGGTCTCGATCGCCATGGGCTCGCCGCTGGCGAGCCGCAGCCGCTCGATGCGCAGCACGCGGCCGCCCGGCTCGATGTCCAGGAGCTGGGCGAGGCGGTCGTCGGCGGTGACGTAGCCGATGTCGAGGAGCTGGGAGGTGGGCTCCAGGCCCTGGGCGCGCATGTCCTCCGTGTAGGAGGTCAGTTGCAGGGCCTGGGAGACCTTGGGCTTCGCGACGAATGTCCCCTTGCCCTGGATACGCTCCAGTCGTCCCTCGACGACCAGTTCCTGGAGGGCCTGGCGGACGGTCGTGCGCGAGGTGTCGAACTCCGCGGCCAGGGTGCGCTCCGGCGGCACCGGGGTGCCGGGGGGCATGGTTTCGGTCATTTCCAGCAAGTGTCGTTTGAGCCGGTAGTACTTGGGTACGCGCGCGGTCCGCGCGCCGCCTGCGGACCCGCCCGCGCCGCTCTCCGCCGTACCGCCCTCGGTCGCCATGGCGTGCCTTCCCGACTCCGATGATCCTGCTGCCGTCACCGGCTCCTCCGTCTTTAGCGGTCACATGGTGGCACGGGCAGAGCCCGAGGGGACCGGAGATACCCGCGTCGACCTCGAGGTGTCGGTCCGGTAACGGAGCCGACTGCGACTCTTATACACCCTTGACACCCCAAAAGGTCTAGGCCAAGCTGCGGGCACTGGTCTAAACCATTAAAGACCACATTCGGTCCTTGAGGAGAGTGCTGTGAAGCGTGGGCTCATAGCGGCGACGGGTGTCGCGGCCATGCTGGTGAGTGTTGCGGCCTGTGGGTCCAGCGACAGTGACAAGGAGACCGGTGCCGGCGGTTCCAAGGGCAAGACCCTGACCGTCTGGTTCATGGATGGCTCGAATCCTTCGGGCTGGACCCAGCAGGTCAAGGCCGAGTTCGAACAGAAGACCGGTGCCAAGCTGGACATCCAGATCCAGAAGTGGGACGGCATCCAGCAGAAGCTCACCACCGCCCTCTCCGAGTCCGCCCCGCCGGACGTCGTCGAGATCGGCAACACCCAGACCCCCTCCTACGCCGAGACCGGCGGTCTCGCCGAACTCGACGACCTGAAGAAGGAGATCGGCGGCGACTGGACCGAGTCCCTCAACAAGCCGTCGGTCTTCGAGGGCAAGCAGTACGCCGCCCCCTGGTACGCGGCCAACCGGATGGTCATCTACAACAAGCGGATCTGGGCCGACGCGGGCATCACCGACACCCCCAAGACCCGGGACGAGTTCTTCAAGGACCTCGAGGCCATCCAGAAGAAGGGCGATGCCGAGCCGCTCTACCTGCCCGGCCAGAACTGGTACTTCTTCGACGGCCTGACCATCGGCACCGGCGCCGACCTGGTGAAGAAGGACGGCAACAAGTACGTCTCCAACCTCGCCGACCCCAAGGTCGCCAAGGCCATGGACGTCTACAAGCAGTACCAGGCCTTCAGTAAGGCCCCCAAGGACAAGGACGAGGCCACCCCGCAGCAGGCCGACATCTTCGCCAAGGGCAAGACCGGCGCGTTCATCGGCATGGGCTGGGAGGCCCAGACCGCCATCAAGGCGAACCCCGAGATCGGGAAGGACATCGGCTACTTCACCATCCCCGGTGAGACCGCCGACAAGCCCGAGGGCGTGTTCCTCGGCGGCTCCAACCTCGCGATCTCCGAGGGCAGCAAGAAGAAGGACCTCGCCAAGGAGTTCCTGAAGATCGCGCTGTCCGACAAGAACGAGGGCGCGCTGGCCAAGGAGGTCGGCGACATCCCCAACAAGGAGTCGCTGCTCCCCAACCTCAAGGGCCAGGCCGCCGCCGAGGCCGCGGCCCCGGCCGCCAAGGGCGGCGGCACCACGCCGCTGATCCCCGAGTGGGCCAACGTCGAGAACGCACCCAACCCGATCAAGGCCTACATGACGGCCGTCCTCAACGGAAAGCCGGCCGAGGAGGCCGCCAAGCAGGTCGAGGCCGACATGAACAAGCGCCTCAGCCAGAAGCAGTAATCGCGGCAGTAACTAGCGGCAGCAGCCGTTGGCGGCAGCCACGCAGTGACCCCGCCGGCTGGGTACGCGTACAGGCCGGGCGCCACCGCCCGTACGCGTATCCCGCCGCCGCACACCACGTAACACTGTTACACCGTTACACCGTTCGACGAGTCGAACAGCTCAACAGGGGAGAAGGCGGACGACGATGTCAGCGCAGATCGAAGAGGCGGCGGTGGAACCCGCCCCCCGGATCGGCAAAGGCGGCGACCCGCCACCGCGCCGCGGCCGGGGACGCGCGGCCGGGAGCGTCCCGTACCTCCTGATCCTCCCCGCGATCGCCCTCACCGTGCTGCTGCTCGGCTGGACGCTGCTGAAGAACGGCCTGCTGTCGTTCCAGAACCTCAACAAGCGCCAGCTGATCCGGCACGTCACCGAGTGGACCGGGGTCGACAACTACAGGAACATCCTGGGCAGTTCCGACTTCTGGCACGTCACCGGCCGCTCCGTCGCCTTCACCGCGGTCAACGTCGTACTGATCATGGTGCTGGGCTGCCTCGTCGGCCTGCTGCTCGCCCGGCTCGGCAAGAAGGCGCGCCTGCTGCTCTCGTTCGGCCTCGTCCTCGCCTGGGCCATGCCCGTCATCGCCGCGACCACCGTGTTCCAGTGGCTGTTCGACCAGCGCTTCGGCGTCGTCAACTACCTGCTGGACAAGCTCGGCTGGCACTCCATGGCCGGCTACAACTGGACCGGCGACCAGCTGTCCACCTTCTTCGTCATCACCGTGCTGATCGTCTGGCAGTCGATCCCCTTCGTGGCGATCAACCTCTACGCGGCCACGACGACCATCCCCAAGGAGCTGTACGAGGCGGCGTCCCTGGACGGCGCGGGCGCCTGGAAGCAGTTCACCTCGGTGACCTTCCCCTTCCTCAAGCCCTTCTTCCTCGCCACGACCTTCCTTGAGGTCATCTGGGTCTTCAAGGCGTTCCCGCAGGTCTTCGCCGTCAACGAGGGCGGGCCCGACCGGCTCACCGAGACCCTGCCGGTCTACGCGTTCGTCGAGGGCATGGGCAACCAGCACTTCGGCATGGGCGCCGCGATCTCCATCCTCACCGTCGTGATCCTGCTGGCTCTGACGGCCTACTACCTGCGCCTGGTTCTCAAGCAAGAGGAGGACGAGCTGTGAGGCGTTCCGCCCCCGACCGCCGGACGGGCTCCGGCTCGCTGCCCGGTCGCATCTGGCCGACGGCGACGGCGGTCGTCCTCGCCGTCGTCTTCGCGTTCCCCGTCTACTGGATGTTCGCCACGGCCTTCAAGGCGAACAAGGACATCGTCAGCGACACCCCGGTCTGGCTCCCCACCAGCCCCACCCTCGACCACTTCACCAAGGCGGTGCACGCCGACGGCTTCTGGACGCTCGTCGGCAACTCCCTCACCGTGACGCTGGTCGCCGTCGGCCTCTCGCTCGTCATCGCGCTGCTCGCGTCCTTCGCCGTCGCCCGCATGCGCTTCAAGGGACGCAAGAGCTTCATCCTGGTGATGATGATGGCCCAGATGGCCCCCTGGGAGGTCATGGTCATCGCCTACTACATGATCGTGCGCGACGCGGACATGCTGAACAGCCTGCCGCCGCTCGTCGCCATCTACACGGTCATGGTGCTGCCCTTCACCGTGCTGACGCTGCGCGGCTACGTCGCCGCCGTGCCCAAGGAGCTGGAGGAGTCGGCGATGGTCGACGGGTGCACCCGCACCCAGGCCTTCACCAAGGTCGTCTTCCCGCTGCTCGCCCCCGGCCTGATGGCCACCTCGCTCTTCGGCTTCATCACCGTCTGGAACGAGTTCCCGATGGTCCTGGTCCTCAACAAGGACGCCGGGGCGCAGACGCTCCCGCTGTGGCTGCGGAGCTTCCGCACCACCTTCGGCGACGACTGGGGCGCCACGATGGCCGCCTCCTCGCTCTTCGCCGTACCGATCCTCGTCCTCTTCGTCATCCTCCAGCGCAAGGCGGTCGGCGGCCTCACCTCCGGCGCAGTGAAGGGCTAGCACTGTTCCCATGGACACCCTGGACACCCCGATCCGCGACTCTCTGACCCGCGACGCCCTGACCGTCCTCCAGCCCGGCTTCACCGGCACCACCGCCCCCGACTGGCTGCTGCGCCGCCTCGGCGAGGGGCTCTCCTCCGTCGGCCTCTTCGGCCGGAACATCGCCTCGCCCGAGCAGCTCGCCGCGCTGACGGCGCAGCTGCGGGCCGAGCGCGACGACGTCCTCGTCGCCATCGACGAGGAGGGCGGCGACGTCACCCGCCTGGAGGTCCGCACGGGCTCCTCCTTCCCCGGCAACCTCGCCCTCGGCACCGTCGACGACACGGAGCTGACCCGGGCCGTCGCCCGCGAGCTGGGCCGCCGCCTCGCCGAGTGCGGCGTCAACCTCAACTGGGCGCCCTCCGGCGACGTCAACTCCGACCCGGACAACCCGGTGATCGGCGTACGGTCCTTCGGCGCCGACCCCGCGCTCGTCGCCCGGCACACCGCCGCCTATGTGGAGGGCCTGCAGTCCGCGGGGGTTGCCGCCTGCACCAAGCACTTCCCCGGCCACGGCGACACGGCGGTCGACTCCCACCACGACCTGCCGCGCATCGACGCGGACCTGGAGACGCTGCACGCCCGCGAGCTGATGCCCTTCCGCGCGGCCGTGGCCGCCGGCACCAAGGCCGTGATGAGCGCCCACATCCTGCTCCCGGCCCTCGACCCCGCCCTGCCGGCCACCCTCAGCCCCACCGCCCTGCACGGTCTGCTGCGCGCGCCCGTCACGCGCGGCGGCCTGGGCTTCGACGGGCTGATCGTCACGGACGGCATGGAGATGCGGGCGATCTCGGGCACGTACGGGATCGAGCGCGGCAGCGTCATGGCCATCGCGGCGGGCGCGGACGCGATCTGCGTGGGCGGCGGGCTGGCCGACGAGGAGACGGTGCTGCGCCTGCGGGACGCGCTGGTCGGGGCGGTCCGCTCCGGCGAGCTGGCGGAGGAGCGGCTGGCGGACGCGGCGGCACGGGTCCGAAGGCTGGCGGCCTGGGCTTCGGGAACTGTGGACAGGCTCGTACCCGACCCGGAAGTGGGCCTGACGGCGGCCCGCCGAGCCCTGCGGGTGACCCCGTCCCCTGCCTCGTACGAGCCCCCGACGGGCCCGGTCTACGTGGCCGCCCTGACCCCCGTGGCGAACATCGCCGTGGGCGACGAGACCCCGTGGGGCGTGGGCGCGGAGCTGGAGCGCCTGCTGCCGGGGACGGAGACGGGCGGGTACGGCCCGGAGGAGGCGGGCGTCCCGGCGATCCTCGGGGCCGCGGCCGGGCGCCGGATCGTCGCGGTGGTGCGCGACGCCCACCGGCACGCATGGATGGCGGAGACGCTGGCGGCGCTGGTCGCGGTGCGCCCGGACACGGTGGTGGTGGAAATGGGCCTGAACCAGGCCGCGCCGCAGGGGGCGCTGCATGTGGCGACGCACGGTGCGGCGCGCGTGTGCGGGCGGGCGGCGGCGGAGGTGGTGGCGGGGCTCTAGGGCTGCTCTAGGGCGCGTCCGACGGGTCAGTGCGGGCCCCCGCCCGCACGGCCCCGGCGCTGGCCGCGACCACCAGGGCGATGGCCAGGCACTGCAGGGCCGACAGCGTCTGCCCCAGGACCAGGAACCCGGCCAGCGCCGCGACCGCCGGAGCCAGGCTCATCAGCACCGCGAAGGTCGCCGCGGGCAGGCGGCGCAGTGCCAGCAGCTCCAGCGTGTACGGCACCCCCGAGGACAGCACCGCCACGGCCAGCCCGAGCCCCAGCACGCCCGGCTCGAGCAGGGTGCCGCCCGCGGAGCCGATACCCAGCGGCAGGCTCACCAGCGCGGCCACGCCCATTGCCACGGCCAGCCCGTCCAGCCGCGGAAAGCGCGCCCCGGCGCGGGAGTTGAAGACGATGTACGCCGCCCACATGGCGCCCGCGCCGAGCGCGAAGGCGGCGCCCGCCGGGCTGATCCGGTCGAAGTCGTCCTGCCCGAGCAGGAAGACGCCCGCGAGCGCCAGCCCGGCCCACACCAGGCTCACCGCCCGGCGCGCGGCGACGACGGACAGCAGGAGCGGGCCGAGGACTTCCAGGGTCACCGCCGGGCCCAGCGGGATCCGGTCGATCGCCTGGTAGAAGAGGATGTTCATGCCGCCGAGCGCGAGCCCGAAGGCGCCGACGACGGCCCAGTCCGTACGGCTGTGGCCGCGCAGCCGGGGGCGGCAGACGGCCAGCAGCAGCACGGCCGCGATCGTCACCCGCAGTGCCACGACACCGAGGGCTCCGGCGCGGGGGAAGAGCAGGGCGGCGACGGCGGAGCCGAACTGCACCGAGAGGGTGCCGGCCAGCACCAGCCCGATGCCGCCGAGGCTGCCGACACTGGCAGGCGCGGCGGCCGTACGGATGCGGCCGACTGCCGCGGTGGCTGCCGCCTGGGACGTCATGTTTGTCATGCCCTCACGCTAGGGAGCGGCTCGCTCCGCGTGAAATGCCGATTGAGCCGCGATTATGCTTCAGAGGCATGACCATGGAGCTGCGCCATCTGCGGGCCTTCCTCGCCATCGCCGAGGAGGGCACGATCACGCGCGCCGCGGCCCGGCTGCACATCGGCCAGCCCGCCCTGTCCCGTACGCTGCGCCAGCTCGAAGCCCATCTCGGCGTACGGCTGATCGACCGCTCCACGCACCACCTGGAGCTGACGGCGGCGGGCCGGAGGTTCCGCGAGAAGGCGGCCGCCGCGCTGGCCGCCGTGGACACGGCCCTCGACCCCCGCTCGCTGCCCACCATGCCGCTGCGCCTCGGTCACCCCTGGGCCGCGCTCGGGGGTCACACCATCCCGCTGCTGCGCCGCTGGGACGAGGAACACCCGGACGTGCCATTGGAGTTGCGCCGCATCGACGACCGCACGGCCGGGCTCACTCAGGGCAAGGTCGACGTCGCGCTGCTGCGTGGTGAGGTGACGGCGCCGGGGCTGGTCACGGAGCTGCTGCTGGAGGAGGAGCGGGTGGCGGTGGTGCCCGCAGGCAGCGACCTCGCCGACCGCGGCGCCCTCACGCTGGCGGACCTCGCGGCGTGGCCGATCGCCCTGAACACGGTGGCGGGCACCACCACCCTGGACCTCTGGCCCACGGCTGCGCGCCCCACGGCGACGATCGAGGTCACCAACACGGACGAGTGGCTGACGGCCATCGCGGTGGGCCGGGCCGTGGGCATCTCGACCTCGGCAACGCCCGGCCTGCACAAGCACCCGTCGATCGCCTACCGCCCCCTGACCGACGCCCCACCGGTACCCCTGCTCCTGGCCTGGCACCACGGCGCGCCGTCCCATCCGGCGATCCCGGCGCTGGTCCGGCTGGCGCGTGAGGTGGTGGGGGGAGGCTGAGGGGTCCCCATGGAGCAGGGGCTATCTTCTCGCCTTCAGCCCGCAGCTCATGCGGCATGCGGGACAAAGGATACGTGGGTCTCTTCCGTGTCGATGGAGACGTCCAGCTTCGCCTCAAGTGCCACCGCAAGGCGGCGCAGAAGCGCCAAGGTCGGCGTAGTGCCGCCGCCTTCGATACGTTCGATGTCCTCCAGGGCCAGCCCGGCCCGCTCGGCCAGTGCTGCCTGGTCGACACCCAGAACCATCCGGCGGTCGTAGACCGCTTGGCCCAGCGCGATCGCCGCACCGGCCTCGATGTACGCCGGATCGGCCCTGTGCGCTTCCGGAATCTTCCAGGAAGTGTGGTAGCCGGCGCTCACGGCGACTCCTCGAACATTCGGTGGTAGGTGGCCACGGCTCGGGGATGCGACTCCTCGCACTCCTTCTGCGCCCAGAGGGCACGCTGAACCTGGCGGTCCTCTCGCATCCGAGTCTTCCGGAAAACAGTCAGGAACACGATACGTCGCCCAGGCGCCAGCCAGTAGGTGAGACGGAAAGCGTTCTCACCGAGGTGCATCCGCAGTTCGCGGACCGATCCGCTCAGATGGCGAGAGTAGGGCTCGCCCAAGGTTGTGGGAGCGCTGGCCAAGCGATCCGCGTGTCTTTCTGCTGCGCGATAGTGATCGGTTGGTAACGCATCCAGCCAGGCCCTCACCTCGGGCTCGATTTCGATCTCATAGGGCTGTCCCACTGGCGTGAGGTTAGAAGTGGTCTTCGTTATGCCTCAGCGGTTCGAGGTGATCGCCATCCGATCGGGTGATACCTCGCTACCTTGAGGCGGCGGCCTGCCGCGAGTGACGTGCCGCGGCGCCGACGACATGGGCCCCGGGCGTTGCCCCAAGGCGCTCACGAGCCGTTCCCGCCCCAATCGACAGGGGCTCGGGCCTGTCAAGTCTCCCTGCGAGGGAACCTGCGGCTCCTTTTTGTCCATCTCCATGGACGGAACATCCGTTATGCCCTTCGGGTAGTCCCCTCGGGCAGCAGCAGCCGGAGCTTGTGTGAACACGCACCAGACGCATCAGACGCACCCGCCGTCCGCCGCGCCCTACCAGTCCCAGGGGAGGCGCCGTGCCGGCCGCGCACGGCGCTGGATCATCGTGGTCGCGTCAGTGGTCACGCTCGGCCTGATCGCCTGGCCGGTGATGAGCTACTTCCAGATACCCCCCTTCACCGACAAGGGCGACCCCGTCAGCTACGACCAGGCCGACGGCGCGAACGGGGACAAGGGCGGGAAGGGGGGCGACTCGAAGACCCTGATGCCCACAGGCCCCAAGGCCGACTTCCGGAACGCGAAGACGATGGACGACGGCACGCACGTCAGCGTCGTCTCGATCACCGGCCCCAAGTCGGGGTTCAAGGGCAAGGTGTGGGTCTGGGCGCCCAAGGAATACATGGATCCGAAGTTCGCGAAGAGCGGCTTCCCGGTGCTGATCGCCCTGCCCGGCGGTCCCGGCCACGACGGCAACTACTGGTCGCTCGGCGAGTTCGGCCCGGACAAGCTCTCCCTCGAGAAGAGCGTCAGCAAGTGGTACGAGGAGGGGAAGGGCAAGCCCTTCCTGCTGGCCATGCCGATCCTCAACCCCGGCCCGGACGACGGCGGCATCTACTGGGACGGCAGCGACATCCCCGGCCAGCCCAAGATGGGCACCTGGCTGACGGAGGACGTCCCCGACCTCATGAAGGCGAACTTCCGCACCCTGAAGTCGCGTGACGGCTGGGCCTTCATGGGCTCCTCCACCGGCGGATTCGTCGGCCTGAAGTCCGTGCTGCAGAAGCCGGACCAGTTCAAGGCCGTCATAGCCTCCGGCCCCGACATCGTGCCCGACTCCCCGCTGTGGAAGGGACACGAGAAGGAGCGCCAGGAGAACAACCCCGAGGCCCTGGCCAAGCAGCTGATCGCACACAAGGGACCCGACGTCTACCTGTCGTTCCAGTACGGGACGAAGGAGAACGCGAAGATGATCAGCGACGTCAAGAAGTTCATCTCGACGTACGGCAACAAGGGCCCGATCCACACGAACTTGAACGTCATCGACGGCGGTACGCACAACGGAGCGACGTACCTGCGCGGCATGGACGCCGGACCGATGCAGTGGATCAGCGAGCATCTGGAAGGGCCGACTCCTTCTTCCTGACGGCTGGGATCGCCGCATCCGCAGCAACAGCCCCGCTCGCGCGCCTCTGGAAGGGACGCGTGGGCGGGGCTGTTCTGTGGGTCAGAAGAAGCTGATCCCGGCCTGGGTCTTGATGGTGTCCATGGCTTCCTGGGTGAGCAGCCGCAGGGGGACGACGGTCCAGCGGTTCCCCTTGCGCATGATCACGGCTTGGCCGTCCTTGGTGCGTCCGATGTGGACGAAGCCGTGATCACGCTGGAGGTCTTTCGCCAGGCGCTCGCCGTGGATCACGGGATACCTCTGCTGTCAGTCCCTGGTCACGCAGCAACGTCTCCAGCCGAATGGTCACAGGACCCCAGCCGTAACGATCAGAGTCCCGAGGCTTTCGGGGTCGGGCGCTTCCAAGACGCGGGCTTCGACGTCCAGGAAGCCGTGGTGGATCAGGATGCCTTTCCACATTTCTGCGGAGTACGCCCAACGCCGCACCGGCAGGATCTTGCCGGTGAAGCCGTTTCCGTACATGCCCTGCGGACCGTAGCAGTCGTCGACGGCGGGTGCTTGGGAGAAGACGAAGACACCGTGCGGGTTGAGACGTTGGCGGATGGCAGGCAGGAGCCGGTGGGGGTCGGTGAACCAGAAGGCACCCCAGACGGAGTAGATGGCGTCGTAGGCTTCGTCCGTGGTCTTGAGGTAGTCCACGGCCTCACGGAGCAGGAAGTGTGCCCCGGGGACGTTGCCCCATCGTTCATCGGCGCTCTTGATCTGAGCGGGGGAGAGATCCACCCCTGTTGCGTCGATGCCCTTGCGGGCCAGGTAGGCCACGTTGTCTCCGCAACCGCAGCCCAGCTCCAACGACTTGTCGGGCCGACCGAGCAGCTCTTCGGCAGGGCCGTGGTGGTCGTATTGGGTCCACCCGAAGCCCTTCTCAATAGAGACCTCCACCGGGCCGATCCTCTCGACAGCCCCGGCCGCGTAGCGGTCCCAGTAACTCACAACGCTCATGCAGCAACGTCCTTGGCGGCTTGTTGGTGAGCATCCATACCGTCAGGCTCCGACAGCCACACGCTACCTTCCGACCCTTACGCTCAGGGAGTGTCCTGCTGCTTTCCCCCGTACGAGAAGTGGCGGCACCCCGACGGGTACCGCCACTTCTCGTACGGTCGTGCTAGTGGCAGCTCGTTCCCTGGGTGCAGGGGGAACAAGCTGAAGCGTCCCGCTCCCACAGTGGCCAATCCACCTCGAACCCGTGCTGCTCGACGACGGCCGCTGTCCTCATGACAGTGCCGTCCGCTTTGCGCTCGATCTCCGGGATGTGGTGCAGGAACTTGCCGCTGTTGTACTTGTTGCAGAACTCGGCATAGTTCGCTGTGTCGAGGATGAGTGCGTGAACAGCGGTGTCCACCAACTCGCCGCAGCCGAGTTCCAGCCCCTCACCCGTGGTCTCCATGGCAGTGACCAGGTAGGCGACGGCCTGGCCGAGCAGCCGGCTGGCCATCACGGTGTCCATGAGGTTGTCTCGGGCCAGGAGCCTGATCTCCCTGTCCCAGACCGCCTCACCCAACAGTTCCTTCGGATCGCGTACCGCTACCGCTGTATCCATGCGGTCCACCTCTAGTTCGAAGGGATCTGGCGGAGCCCTCCCCGTTCGAAGGACGCGGCTTGTCGGAACCGACGGCGAACGGGGAGGGCTGTCCCCAGCGCTGGCCTGCTGGGCGTGACCAGGGCGGGGGGCCAAGAAGACAGTAGGGTTGCCGGGACTCAACCCCCAAGAAGATTGCGCGAGTTTGCGGCGAGCACGTTGACGGCGTGATAGGTAGCCTGGACCATCGGAACACTCGGCAATCCGGCGCAAGACAGCGGACGGGAGAGCACCGATGAAGCTACGGTTCCTCGGCAAGAACAGCACTCCTGGGGACAGCCCCACCCTGTACGCCACCGACCGGGACAGCTATGTCATCCAGGGGTGGAAGGTCTTCGCGAACGACCTGCTGATGCAGCTCGACAAGGTGCCCGGTCATACCGCCGTGGAGGTACCCCCTGAGCTCTTCGAGCACCTGACCAAGGACGGCTTGCCGTCGGGAAGGATCAAGCACTTCGAGCCACCCATCAGTCTTGTGACGGAACAGGGAACGTGCGTACTCCAGGGGCCTGCGATGACTGACGCCGAGGCCCTCAGCCAGATGCGCATGCCCGACTACGAGACCTGCATCGAGGTACCCAAGTCCTCGATCACTGCCCTACTGGAGGAGAGCAGTGGGCCTGATCACCAGCGCTGAGCGCGACAAGCTCTTCGAGAGCTTTAAGGGTGATGCCTTCCACCTGGAGCTGCGGGACGATTATGGTTCGCCCATTGAGGACACGCCGTACGCCCGGTGGCAGCGCGGGGAGCCTGACGATTACGCCTGGCTCGATCCGTGGATGACGCTCATGAAGCGTGTGACTGGGGAGGGCAAGACTGTGCGCCGGGTGCGCGTCGTCACTCAGCCGCACTCTCAGTACGTCGGCTGGGAACACTCTCTGACAGGCTTGAACATTGCGGCGGGTGAAGACATTCGCTGGCTGGCTCGGCACCACGTGCCCGAGAAGGTTGCCTTCCCGGTGGATGGCAACGACTGGTGGCTGTACGACGACCGATTGCTTGCGGTCGGCCACTTCGACTCGGACGGCCGGGTGCTCGGTTCTGAGTTGATCGATGAACCTGCCACGGTTGCGAAGTGTGCTCGAATTCGCGATCTGCTCTGGTCAATCGCCATTCCGCATGGCGAGTACAGGCCCTGAACCCGCCGGTGAGCAACAGGGCAAGGGAAGCCCGGGAAGCGTTGGGTGCCCGGCTGCGAGGGTTCCGTAAGGACGCGGGATTCGCCAGTGGCCGGGCATTCGCCGCAGCTACCGGGTGGCAAGAGTCCAAGGTCTCCCGGATCGAAAACGGGCGACAGAATGCCAGTGAAGAAGACATCCGGCTTTGGTGTCGAAAGACCAGTACCGAAGACCAGATTGGCGACTTGATCGCCACATTGCGGCACATTGAGGAGCTGTGGCTGGAGTGGCGCCGTCAGCTCCACTCTGGGGCCGAGGCGCGGCAGCGTCGGGCCCTTCCGATCTACGCGCGAACCAAGATCTTCAAGATCTTTCATCCAACGGTTGTGTGGGGCACGCTTCAGACGGCTGAGTATGCGGCGGCAACTTTTCAACAGGTGGTTAACCTTTACGAGATTCCGGACGATACCGACGCTGCTGTCGCCAAACGAATGGAGCGTCAGCAATACCTTTACCGAGGAAATCGGATATTCAACGTCTTGCTCTCCGAGCAGGCCCTCTACACCAATATCGGCGGGCGGAGTGTCATGCGGGGGCAATTGGACCGGCTGCTCGCGGTCATGCGGCTACCTCGCCTCAGCTTGGGGGTCATTCCAGGTGATGCTCCCATGCATGTTTGGCCTGGTAATTCCTTCTCAATGTTTGATGACAAGCTTGTGCTTGTTGAGACGTATTCTGCAGAGTTCTCCATTACTCAGCCCGGGGAGATTGCTCTATACGCGAAAGCCTTCGATCTCCTGAAGCGGTCGGCCATCTACGGTAGACCTGCAAGAGTTCTCATCGCAAAGGCGCTGGATCACTTGGACGGACCTCGAGCCTGAGGTCAGAACACCGTGTATCAACCCAGTAGCTCCGGTCAGTGAGCATTGCGACACGAAAACCGGGGCGACTCCTGGCACGCGATATGCGGCGGCTCCACGTCCGGTGACGCCAAGCCCACCCGCGGGTGCGTGCTGGCGGAACATGACTGCTTACAAGAACTCAAAGCGCAGAGTGATCGATCCGCCGGCCAGGGGGCCGTCCGGAGGCGGGGTTACGGCTCCGAATCTGGCAAGAACCCAGTGACCCGCTTGGGTTCTGATGCAAAGGCCGTCCGTGTCACCCACAGTGCGCAGGTCGACAGTTCGTTGAACGCGTCGCGAGAGGGTTGAGCACCTGGGCATGTCGTTCTTGCTGATGATGCCCATTTCGACCGGGGGTGAGAACGTGATGAAGCCGGTGTAGAAGTAGAAGTCATGCCCGACCATCAGGTTGGTCGGATATCGCCCGGCTGTCGACGTTCACATAGTGGCCGTGGGGTACTTTGAGTTCGTAGGCTTTCGGCCGGCTTCCGTCCATTTCTGGACTTCTGGAACCTCTATGGTCCGGACTCTTGCCACCCGACCCTCCGGACCTCGATCCGTCCTCCGTTTCTCCGTCTCCGGCGTCATCGGCGCTGGGAGCCGGGCTCGGGCGTCGGCTGGGTGAACCTTCCGTGGAGAGCACACCGACACCGCCCGGCGCGGGGACAAGAAACCGATCGGACGCAGCGACTGCGCGTACTACTGCCCCGACGAGTCCACCGCCCGCCGCTGCATCGAGGCCCTGGAGGAGTCGGACCGACGGCTTCGAGAGCGTCCGGAGGAACTGATGCTCTGGGACTGGCAGGCCACGTACTTCGAGGCCGAGAAGGACAACCCGAACGACGGTGGCACGGTGTACCTGGGCGTGGCTTGGTACGACCGGGCGTTCTTCGACGAGCGCCGGGACGCCTGGTTCGGACGCATGCACCAGGAAATCTACAAGCGGCTTGGCATCCCGCTGGAGAACATCACCGTGGAGCACTGGGTGGCGCTGAGCGCCTGACCCCCAAGCGGTGAGCACGACAGCCGGGCCCTGCTCCTTCCGGGGAGCGGGGCCCGGCCTGTGTCGTCAGTCCCGGGAAAGTTCCGCCGCTTTCACGGCCAGGCTCGGTGCCGTGGCGGGGACGGTCGCCGACCGCCAGGCCATGGCCATCCCCGCGGTGGCGACGAGGGCAGTCGCCAAGCCGCCGATCCAGTACCCGGCCTCCACAGCGCTGGCCGCGAGCGCGGGCACGGCGAGCATGGACATGGTGCCGGCCGCGCGGATTACCGTCAGGTCCACGGTCATCAGGCGCCGCCGAGCGGGGGCAGGGAAGCGCGAGAGGTGTGTAGAGAGCGCAACGCTCATGAACGGCGAGACCGCGCCGGAGGCGGCCGACAGGGCCAGCAGTACCGGCAGCGACGCTGCCGACCCGGTAACGGCCAGCAGCAAACCGGAGACCGCCCAAGCCCCGCAGTAGACAACGGGCAGAGGCTCGGGAAGCTTCCAGTTCCCGGCCACTGTGTTGCCCACCAGAGCACCCGCACCTGTGGTGGCCAGGACAAGGCCGTACGCAGCAGCACCGGCGTGGAGCCGACCGGCCAGGAGAGCGGGGAGTGCGAGAGCGACCGCGGAAGCAAAGATGCCCGTTCCATGTACAGCGATGGCTACTGCAGTGGTCGGATGCTGTCGCAGCAGTACCCGCGCGCGGGGCACGCTGGCAGCATCCCGTTTCGGAGCAGCAACCGGGGCTTCCTGGGCATGTCGGGCCAGCAGGGGCAGGGCAAGGGCGGATGCAGCGAATGTGGCTGCATCCAGCCAGAACAGGGCTCCCATGGGCAGGACCGCCAATAGCATCCCGGCCGACCCGGGACCTGCCACTCGCGCGATACGCCCGGTCAAGTCCATCAGTCCACTGACGGCCTGGACCTCATCCGTCTGGACCAAGCTCGGTACTAGCGAGCCCAGATTCGGGTCGAAGACCGCACCGGCCGTTCCCAGCGCGCCGACCAGCGCCAGCATGCCTGCGGTCCCGTACTGCTCCCACGCCCAGGGCAGAGTGGCGACCAGCCCGACACGGGCCGCATCGACCACGGCCAGGCGGCGGAGGGTGGTGAAGTGTTCCATCAGGCGGCGGCCGACGGTGCCGAGCATGACGTACGGGACGGATTCGGCAATGGCCACCAGGCCCATGGTCCCGGCTCCGGACTTTTGCCAGGCCACCCACATGATCGCCACTGCATACAGACGGTCGCCGAAAACAGACAACGTCTGTGCGCCCCACAGGAGCAGTACCGGGCCCCGGCGGAGCAGCCGTACGTAACCCAAGATCGACCCCCGCCCGGAAGTGCGAAATCCCGGCAGCAAGACCGCCACCGGGAATCGCTCCCAACCCTAGGGCATCAAAGAAGATCGCTTGTCGCAGACTCGCCCTATGCCACGAAGGCACAGGTTCCCTCCCGTCGACTCCGGTCGGCCACTGTCCAGTTGGGCGCCGTGGTCGGCTGCCGAGGCTTGTCACCGCGTAGTCCAACCCGCGTGCGCCAGCGGTCTGGTACGGCACTGCGTGTGATTGCCAGGCGCTGGGCTCAACGCCGAAGCCGACCTCCCGAAAGCGCGCTGAGGGCCGCTGCCACCACGGCTCCGAACAGCAACCCGCCCCACGGCAGCGTCCCAGCCCTCCGGTGCGCGACCATCCCGAAAACGAAGATCCCAAGGCCTCCGCTCATGAGGAAGAACGCGCCGGCTCGAAGCGCATACCGCCACCTGGGGCGAGCTGTCTCTGAAGTCACGACGGGCATTATCCACATCCGCGTGCGGCAGTGTGCCGAGCGCCGGTGATCAGGACTGACAGTCACTCCGGACAGTCAACTGACATGGCTGGATAATCCGGACAACGTCATCAGCGGAAACCGATCTGTTCGCCCCGCCCCGCTCCTGCCATCGTTGCCCTGACATCCCAAGGCGCCCGATCAAGGGAGAAGCCATGACAGAGCAATTACCTTCGCGCCGTACCGTGATGAAAGCCGTCGGCGGAGCGGTGGCGGCCGCCGGCGCCCTGGGCTGGGCCGCGCCCGCGTACGCCGAAGGGGCACCCGGCACCAGACCCACGCCCCGACCCGGGGCGAGCAGATCTCCCAGACCGTCGCCGTCGTTATCACGCCAGGGCGGCGCCCGCGTCGTGGCGGCCGGCACCTACGACAAGATGACGTGGTGGGAGGCGACGAGCACGGCCGGACCCGCCGTGGCCCAGTTCTTGTACTCGACCGTCATCGCGTGGCGCGGCAACCGCAACAGCCGTAATCTGACGATCGCCAATCTGACCGGACCGCCGAGCCAGTTCGCCGGATCCACGCTGGAGAAGACGATTCTGGCCGATGCGTCGGAGAACGCCCCCGCCTTCATGTCCTCCCTCTCGGGCGGTACTTCCGCGCAGCTCGCGTGGACGGGCATCAACGGCGGGCACTCGCTGAACGTGGCCGACCTGGAAGTGAACACCAGCACCTGGCGGCTCACCGGCCGTAAGACCGGCCATGTACTGGTCGCCGGGGACACGGTGAGCGGCATGTCGGCACCGGCGTTCATCACCGGGCCCGACTACCGCCTCGAGGTCAATGTCGTGGACCAGTACGGCCGCGTCGTCGTCGCCGACGAAACCGGCGATCTGGTCTTCGGCGCCGCCTCGCCGCTCAAGTTCATCGCCGGGTCACGCGGACCGGTTCGTACCTGGAACGCCGGGGGCGGGGACACGGCGTGGTTCTGGACGGCCTCGGACGGGGCCCTCAGCTTCGCGATCACCAACCCCGCCGTACCGGGCTCCGAATCGCCCCGCGTGGTGAGGTCGCTCCAGAGCAGCATCTGTGAACCCTCCGCGGTGGCGGGCAACGCGGTCGACAGCATCCCGTACATCGCGTGGACGGGTATCGACGGCGCGGGTCAGCTCAACGTCGCACCCGTCAACGTCGATGCCATACGGGCGGGAAGGGACCCGATCGGCACGGTGTACACCCTGCCCGAGTACAGCATCGGCGCCCCCTGCCTCATCAGCCAGCCGAACAAGCCCGGCGACCGCTACGGGCGGCTGACCGTGTTCTGGACCGGCACCGACGGCACCGGCGCCCTCAACGCCTGTGCGATCAGCCTGTAACGGCGGAGAAGGAAGAGAGGAAATGGATCACATGCTGAGACGAGGGAGACTCCGGGTGACCGTCGCGGGGTGTCTGCTGACCGCTGCAACGGCGGTCGCCGCACCCGCCCCCACCGCATCGGCTTCCACGGCCTCCACCGCCACATCGGCCACCACCTGCACCATCGCCGTACCGCAGTACTTCCAACGCCGCTGGACCGAGTCCGGCGGTGCGGACGGATCGTTCGGCTGCCCGACGGGCAACGCCTCCACGTACGGGAACGGGATGTACCAGTGGTTCGACAGAGGAGCCATGGTCCTGTCCCCCGACCAGGGCCCCAACATGGTGGCCTCCGCCTACCGCGTGGGCAACAGCATCCGCTTCGATTGGGGACTCAGCGACCCCTTCAACTACGACGGCTGGCTCATCAACATCCGCCGCGACGGCCAGGACATCAACGGCGACCAGGAATGCATCACCACCAAGGGCGACTGCGGCCGTTACAGCGGCACCGCATGGTGGTACAACGTCCAGCCCGGCCAGTACCGCATCGCCGTCGAGGGCTGTGACCTGGGCATGGGGCACACCTGCCGCCAGCGGTGGACCCTGCCCGTCTACCTCTACCTCTGAGCACTCCGCCCGTCCGGGTCCTGCCGCATCAGGGCCGCGTCAGTAGATCCGGGCCGAGCGGGCCGAGCGGGCCGAGCGGGCTGCGGCACATACCGTGATTCCCGTCTTTCAAGGGGGGGAGTCGTGATGTCTGCACGTCCGGGCGTGGCCACTGCGGCAGGGCGGTTCGCCCTGGTGGCCGGAGCGGCCATGGTCGCGGTCGGCGGTGTCGGCGCTGTGTGGATCGTGCTGTGGATCTTCGACGCCGCCCCCGGCCAGAACCGGTGGCTGGGTGGCTGGGTCGTCTTCGCGTGGTGTCTGCTCGTCCTGGGCATGGGGGCGGATCTGGTGTGGAGCGGGCGTGGCATCCTGCGCGGCCGCCCCCGCGCCCTGCCCAGGGCGGACAAGGTCTTCGGGCTCGTCATGGGGGTGGCCTCGCTCGGCATCGCTGCAGGACTCGGCGCGAAGGCTGCCGGAGAAGCGGGGCACGACGGTCGGTGGACGCCTGCCATGGCAGGCTTCGTCGCGGTGTGGGGGCTATCGGCGACCGGCCTCGTGCTGTGCTCCGCCAAGGGCACGCAGCGGTACGTCGCCCTCGACCTGCGCCGTCAAGTGCGCACCATGTCCACCGTTGTCGCGGAACTCGCGGCCGGGGCGTCCTTGGGCACCTACATCGAGTTGTTCCAGATCCCGAACGAAGTCGTGTACGTCTACGAGCGCGGCGCCGTGTTCTTCCATGGGCCCCGGGCCATGGAGAAGCCGGGCAGCGGGCGGACGTTCCTCGTGAAGTGGGAGGAGGTCGAGCGGTTCGAGCACGCTCCCGCCCTGACGCGTCAGAACGGGCTTCCCGGCTACAAGTGCTGCTTCCGGTACCGAGGCAGGCTCCACCGGATGTCCGCCTGGGAGGATGCCCGCGCGGAACCGACCGTGCAGCGCTTCGCGCACCTGGTGGAGCCGATGATCGGGCGAGAGCAGTTGTTCCGGATGCTGGCGACTCTCCGGCAGTGTGAGGCCGTGGACTTTCGGGCGGCCGCCGTCAGGCAGGACGGACTCTGTAAGTACGAGTGGTTCCTCCTGATGAAGTTCCGCAGGCGCGTGCCCTGGGCCGAGATAGATCACGTCGAGATGGGGCCGCGCGACGATCAGCTGTCGCATGCGGACTGCATCGTCGTACATGCCAAGAGCGGGAACCGGGAGTGGGTGATCTGGGACCCTGTCGGCATCCCCGACCAGGCGGCGTTCGTCGGCTTGCTGGAACACTTCGGCGTCGATGTCCGGGTCGGTCACCCTGAGCGCAGTTGCAGTGCCTAATGGTCAACTGACATGGCTGGACGATCCGGACAACGTCATCAAACGCACTCAATCGTTCAACTTGCCATGAACTGAGCCTTAGTTCGCGTGTGCGCTCTACGGTGGTCCCACATCAAGCGACCCCCGAGCAGGCTCGCACCCTGCGCCGGGGGTCTACAGCCACCAGGAGACAGGCCTCCCAGGGATGCACCGGAATGCTAGCGCGCCCATGCGCTTCTTCTCTCAGGTACCGAACGAAATCATCCGCCATCCGCGGCTGTCGGCGAACGCCGTGCGGCTGCTGCTCTGGCAGCTCTCCCTGCCCGAGGACGCCGATGATGCCTTCTACGACACCGCCAAGCGCGCCGGGATCAAGAAGACCGCCTTCACCCGCGCCAAGCGGGAGTTGATCGACGAAGGCTACTTCCACGAGTGGCGCCTGCAAGGCGCCGACGGGCGGTGGACCACCGAGCAGCTCATTTCCAACGTTCCGATCAGTCGCGAGGAAGCCACCGCCATTCGTGACGGGAAGCAGCAGCAGCCGCCGGGTGACCCGGATCCGGCCCCCGGTTCGCCGTCGCGCCGGGCCGTCGGCCGTTCCCCTAAGAACACTGAGGGGAACACCTCCCACCCTCCCCTCCCGCAGGCCGAGCCGGAGGCTCCGGTCGAGGAGCCGGAGGGAGAGGGCGGTGGGGAGCCATCGAGCAGCGCTCACACCGAGCGTGCCGGTCGGCTCCTCGCCGGGCTCGTCCGGATCGACCGGCGGCTCCGGCTCGGTCGGCGTGAGGTGCGGCAGCTCGCGCCGCTCGTGGGGGAGTGGTTCGTGCGCGGCGCCACCTCGGCGGATCTGCACGACGCGCTGATCTCCGGGCTGCCCGAGCGGGTGCATTCCCCCGCCGGGCTCCTGCGGGACCGGCTCCAGCGCAAGATGCCCGAGAAGCGGGCCTTCGCAGACGCACCCCGCCCGCAGCCCCTGCGGCCCTGCGCGGGTGGCTGCGGGCGGGTCATCCGGCCTGTTGCGGATGAGACGCATTGCCGGGATTGCCGGATGGAAGCCGCGGCGGCAGCCAGGCACGCAGAGGAGTCAGGTGCCGTCGCCGCCACCCGGCGTGGCATGGTCGCCGTGCGTGCCGCCATGCGGGGCGCCTGTTTGCCGTGATCGCTACAGGCCCTGCCACACCGGCTTGTTCGCGTACGTGTGCCGGAAGTAGTCCGCCAGCTTCAGCTTCGAGGCCGCCGCCTCGTCCACGACCACCGTCGCATGGCGGTGCAGCTGCAGCGCCGACGCCGGGACCAGTGCCGAGACCGGGCCCTCCACCGTCTGGGCCACGGCGTCCGCCTTGCCCTCGCCCGTGGCCAGCAGGACCAGGTGGCGGGCCTCCAGGATCGTGCCGATGCCCTGGGTGATCACGTGGTGCGGCACCTGGTCGATGTCGCCGTCGAAGAAGCGCGCGTTGTCGACGCGGGTCTGCTCCGTCAGCGTCTTGATGCGGGTGCGGGACGCCAGCGAGGAGCACGGCTCGTTGAAGCCGATGTGGCCGTCGGTGCCGATGCCGAGCAGCTGGATGTCCACGCCGCCTGCCTCGGTCAGCGCGCTGTCGTACGCGTCGCACGCGGCCTGGACGTCCTCGGCGGTGCCGTCGGGGCCCATGAACGAGGACTGGGGGAGGCCGAGGGGCTCGACCACGGTGCGCAGGACCGTCGAGCGGTACGACTCGGGGTGGTCGGCCGGCAGGCCGACGTACTCGTCGAGCTGGCAGATGCGGGCGTGCGAGGCGTCCACCTCGCCGGCCCGGACCTTGGCCGCCAGCGCCTCGTAGACGGGCAGCGGAGTCGAACCGGTGGCGACGCCGAGCAGCGCGTCGGGCTTGCGGCGCAGCAGAGCGGCCATGGCCTCGGCGATCAGAGCGCCGCCTGCCTTGGCGTCCGGGACGATGACAACTTCCACGCTGGGCCTGCCGATCTGGAGAGGTGGTGGTATAGACCAATTTCCAATTTAGCAGAGTCGGGGAAGGGCGGCCGTGAACGACTGCGGGCCGCGGCGCCTGGCCGGGACCCTCAACCCGACCGGCACCGCAGCCCGGAGCGACGCCGGCCGGGCCCGGTCGGTGCGGGGTGTGCGGGCCCCGCGGCCGGGGAGTGGCCGACGGAGGCCGTCCCACCTCTCAAGGTGGCGTACGGCCTCGATCCGCCCCTTGTGTGGAGGGGCGGACGCTTTGCCTTCTCATTGTGGACTAGACCAATCGCCGCTGTCCATGCCTCGTCCGCGCCTCGGCCACGTCTTGGCCGCGCCTTGTCCATGCCCTTTCGCCGTCACGCGCGGGTAGGCTCGCAGGCGTGCCCTCCATGAACGACCTCGTACGTCAGCACACCGACCTCGGCGACTCCGATCTCGAGTGGCTCCACCTGCTGGTCTCGGAGTGGCAGCTGCTCTCCGACCTGTCCTTCGCCGACCTGGTGCTGTGGGTCCCCACCCGGGACGGGACGCGTTACGTCTCCGTCGCGCAGATGCGGCCCAATACCGGGCCCACCTCCTATCAGAACGACATGGTCGGCCACCTCGTGCCGCGCGGCCGCCGGCCCATGCTCGACGCCGCGCTCGACGAGGGCCGGATCGTGCGCGAGGGCGACCCGGAGTGGCGGGAGGAGGTGCCCGTGCGGGTCGAGTCCATCCCGGTGCGGAGGGAGGGGCGGGTGCTGGGTGTGATCGCCCGGAACACCAATCTGCTGACCGTGCGGACGCCCAGTCGGCTTGAGCTGACCTATCTGCAGAGTGCTTCCGATCTTGCCCAGATGATCGCGGCCGGGACCTTCCCCTTCCCTGGTCAACAAGTCGACATGGATGCCTCGCCGCGGGCCGGGGACGGGCTGATCAGGCTCGACGCCGACGGCATCGTCCAGTACGCCAGCCCCAACGCCCTCTCCGCCTACCACCGGCTCGGCCTCGCCGCCGATCTCGTCGGGCATCATCTGGGCGAGACCACCGCTCAGTTGGCGCCCTCGCGCGGCCCGGTCGACGAGGGACTCGCCAAGCTCGCCAGCGGCTGGGCGCCGCGCGAGTTCGAGGTCGAGGCCAACGACGGGGTGATTCATCTGAGAGCCATTCCGCTCAAACCCAAGGGCAGTCACATCGGTTCGCTCGTACTGTTGCGCGACGTAACCGAACTGCGACGGCGCGAACGCGAGTTGATCACCAAGGACGCCACCATCCGGGAGATCCACCACCGGGTGAAGAACAACCTCCAGACCGTGGCCGCCCTGCTGCGCCTCCAGGCCCGCCGCATCGGCTCGCCGGAGGGCCGCGAGGCGCTGGAGGAGGCCGTCCGCCGGGTCGGTTCCATTGCGATCGTCCATGAGACGCTGTCGCAGAACCTTGACGAGCGGGTGGAGTTCGACGAGATCGCCGACCGGGTCCTGGCCATGGTCGCCGAGATCTCCCCGGGCCGGGTGGCCGCCCGCCGCACCGGCCGCTTCGGGATACTCGACGCCGAGGTGGCCACCCCGCTGTCGATGGTGCTGACCGAACTGCTCCAGAACGCCCTCGAACACGGCTTCGGCCCGGGGGAACAGGGCACCGTCGAGGTCACCACCGTCCGCAGTGGCACCCGCAAGGATGCCCGGCTGCTGATCTCCGTGCAGGACGACGGGCGCGGTCTGCCGGAAGGCTTCGATCCGCAGCGGGCCGGCAATCTGGGACTGCAGATCGTACGAACCCTGGTGGAGGGGGAGTTGGGCGGAAAGTTCGACATGCTGCCCGGTTCCGAGCGCGGCACCCGAGTGGTGCTCGATATTCCGGTACGGGCCGAGAAGCCCTGATTCCGTATCAGAAAAGCACTCAGAAAAGCACTGAGCCCCGGCCTCATATGAGAGGCACGGGGCTCAAAGCTTCACGGTGCTGTGCTTAGCGCACTGTGGGGGGGTACTGCGCGCTGCGGCTCGGGGGCCGAGGGGCGTCGTCAGGCGGTCGCGTTGCGCGCCCGGTTGCGGGCGGCGCGGCGCTTCATCGCGCGACGCTCGTCCTCGCTGAGGCCACCCCAGACGCCGGAGTCCTGGCCGGACTCGAGCGCCCACTGCAGGCACTGCTCCATCACGGGGCAGCGGCGGCAGACGGCCTTGGCTTCCTCGATCTGCAGCAGCGCAGGACCGGTGTTGCCGATGGGGAAGAACAGCTCGGGGTCTTCCTCGCGGCAAACGGCGTTGTGACGCCAGTCCATGGCTGCTCCATCTCCTCGTGTTACGGCTACGTGGCTTGTGAATGTGAACGCTTTCACGAATCCCTCCGCCAGGGAAGGGCCGACCTCCAGTCGGCAGACTGGTGCGGTCCAAGGAGGGTGAGGAGGGGATTCGGGCTGTCCGGGGAAGCCTTGAACGGAGGGCTGTCCCGATCGCCACGAGAAGACTCGCAAACCTCGGCGACGGATACAACCCCTTCCGGAAAGTTTTTTTTGATTCCTCGGTGTCGGCTCGGTCACAGCCGTCATTCCAGGGGGTGGAACCCAGTCTAAACGTTCGACTGGAAGGACTTTAGGCCCTAGCACTCACACAATCACACGCAGTGCACGGCGAACGCCTGTGAACGTCACACTGGTGCGCACTCCCAGGTGGTCACCGTCCATCTGGAAGGGGAGGGGAACCTGCGATTGCAAGGTGAAAGAGGTCTGGTCATGCAGTGACACAGCGTGTTTGCCCTCCGGCCCGCGCTCCGGGGTCGAGGTCATCAGCTGGGTTGCGTACCGGGCCACCGTCAGTGACGACAGCTTGGTGAATCCCAGCACGTCGAGGGCGGTGTCGAAGGAGGCGCGGGGCGCCGCGTACACCGGCCGGTTGCCCAGATAGGTCCACGGGGCGGTGTTGCAGATTATCGACATGACGAGATTCTCGAGTGGCTCCTCGCCGGGCCGTTCGAGCGTGATCGTGCCGTGCCGGCGGTTCGGCTCGCCGAGGAACTGACGCAGCACCTGTCGCACGTACAGGGAATGCGTCGAACGCTTGCCGCGCTCCCGCTGCTGCTCCACCCGGCCGACGACCCCCGCGTCGAAGCCGAACCCCGCGCAGAACGTGAACCAGCGCGCCGGAACGCCCTCGTCCTCCGAGCCGGGCGTGCCGGACGCCAGGCCGAGGCCCACCGTGCGCTCGGAGCCGTCGCGCAGCGCGTCCAGCAGGGCGCCGGTCGCCTCCACCACGTCGTTGGGCAGGCCCAGCGCGCGGGCGAAGACATTGGTGGAGCCACCGGGCACCACGGCCAGCCGGGGCAGGCCCTCCGGATCCGGGCCGCCGTGCAGCAGCCCGTTCACCACCTCGTTGACCGTGCCGTCCCCGCCGAGGGCGACCACCAGCTCTATGTTTCCGCTCTCCGCGGCCCTGCGTGCGAGGTCCCGGGCGTGCCCGCGGTACTCCGTCGTGGCGACCTCCAGCTTGAGGTCGCTGGCCAGCGCGTGCGCCAGGACATCACGAGTACGGGCACTGGTAGTGGTGGCCGAAGGATTGACCACGAGAAGCGCACGCATGCGCGCCAGCCTACCTACCTGTGGGTACACGCCCCATCGCAGGCCCTCCTCCCGTGGCCCTCCTGTGGCCTGAACGGAGCGGGCGGCGCCGCCGTCCGGGGTGTGCGTACGGCTACCCTGCTGGGGTGAGCAGCAAGCAGTCCGCGTCGAAAACCGCGTCGAAAACCGTCCGGAAGAGCGCCGGGAACGCCGCGAAGGCCAGGCAGGTCGCGTCCGCCGCCCCCGCCGGTCCCCGTCCGGCCCGGATCTCGGCCGCCGCCGCGCTGGCCGGCCTGGAGGGCGTGGCGCTGGCCGTCTCGGGCATCTGCCTCCTGGTCCTGGGCCTGCTCGGCAAGCCGGACAGCCCGCAGCAGGCGGAGACGCTGGGCGTGACCGTGCTCGTCCTGGCGGCACTGCCGCTGGTGGCCGCGCGCGGGCTGTGGCTGCGCCGCCGCTGGAGCCGCGGCCCGGCGATGATCACCCAGATCATGGCGCTGCCGGTGGCCTGGACGCTCTTCAACGGCGGCGGCGCGCTCGCCGCGGGCGCCGTCGTCCTCGCGCTGGTCGCCGTGGCCACCCTGGTGCTGCTGGTGAACCCCACGGCGACCGAGGCCCTCGGGGCCGGGCCGCGCGAGTCCTGACCCGGGGGGAGTGATCGGGGCGCCGGTCGCCGGTGCCCGTTACTCCTCGATGAGCAGCCTGTCCCTCAGCTGCGCCAGCGTGCGGGCCAGCAGCCGGGACACGTGCATCTGGGAGATGCCCACCTCCTGCGCGATCTGCGACTGCGTCATGTTGCCGAAGAACCGCAGCAGCAGGATCTTCTTCTCGCGCGGCGGCAGGTCCTCCAGCAGCGGCTTGAGCGACTCGCGGTACTCCACGCCCTCCAGCGCCTCGTCCTCCGCGCCGAGGGTGTCCGCGACCGCCGGGGACTCGTCGTCCGTGTCGGGGACGTCCAGCGAGAGCGTGCTGTACGCATTGGCCGACTCCAGCCCCTCCAGCACCTCCTCCTCGGAGATCCCCAGGTGCTCGGCCAGCTCGTGCACCGTGGGGGCCCGGCCGTGCCGCTGGGACAGCTCGGCCGTGGCCGTGGTCAGCGACAGCCGCAGCTCCTGGAGCCGGCGCGGTACCCGAACCGCCCAGCCCTTGTCGCGGAAGTGCCGCTTGATCTCGCCGACCACCGTGGGCGTCGCATACGTGGAGAACTCCACCCCGCGGTCCGGGTCGAACCGGTCCACCGACTTGATCAGCCCGATCGTGGCGACCTGCGTCAGGTCGTCCAGCGGCTCGCCGCGGTTCCGGAACCGCCGGGCCAGGTGCTCCACCAGCGGCAGGTGCATCCGCACGAGGTTGTTGCGCAGCTCGGCCCGTTCCGGCGAGCCGTCCGGGAGCCCGCGCAGCTCGACGAACAGGGCCCGGGCACCGCTGCGGTCATGCGGATCGGCGTGCCGGTGCCGCTGCTGTTGCTGGTCCATGTGGTCCGCCCGCTCTGGTGGGTCGCCCGCCCGGTCCGGTCCCGGGCTCGTCTGATCCGGTGCAGGCTCCGCCGGATGCGGCCGGGCAGTCTGCTGCGGGATGGCCGGGGTGCGCACTCCCCGCGATGAAGCAGTACTCACGGAGCCCCCTCTTCCGTCACGGCTGCCCGGGGCCGGCGCCGCGCTTCTTGTGCAGGCTGATGCTGACCGTACGGTCGTCCGCGACGTCGGAGTCGACCTCGCCGGCCAGCGCGGAGAGCACCGTCCAGGCGAAGGTGTCGCGCTCGGGCGCGCGGCCGTCCGTGGTGGGTGCCGAGACCGTCACCCGGAGCGCGTCGCCGACCAGGCGGAAGACGCAGCTGAGCACCGAGCCGGGCACGGCCTGTTGCAGCAGGATCGCGCACGCCTCGTCGACGGCGATGCGCAAGTCCTCGATCTCGTCGAGGGTGAAGTCCAGGCGGGCCGCGAGGCCGGCTGTCGCCGTCCGCAGCACCGACAGGTAGGCACCGGCAGCGGGCAGCCGGACTTCCACGAAGTCCTGGGTCGTCCCAGGCTCGCCTGCGATGGGGGACACCCTCACCTCCAAGGTGGCACAAGCTTGTTGAGCTGTCGGGAGTGCCGGTTCCGGGGCCTTCGGCGGCCCTCGGTCGAAGGGTGACGCGGCCCGGAGCGGCACGTGGTCCGGCTGAGACGCTATCGCGATCTGCGGTTTCGCGCCGCAGCCCCGCGACTGTCACTCATGGTAAACCCGTGAGTACGGACAGTGGCTAGGGTCTTGCGGTCTCGATTCGAAAGAGAAGTCGGCCTGTTCGGCGGCCTGTTGGGATTTTCGTCACTCTACGCGAGCGCCGCAAGACTGTGGAGCGGTTCCCCCGACAGGCGCTGCACCGTCCACTCCTCCATGGGCTCCGCGCCGATCGACTTGTAGAACGCGATCGACGGTGCGTTCCAGTCCAGCACTGACCATTCGAAACGCCGGTAGCCGCGGTCCACGCAGATGCGCGCCAGCGCCGCCAGGAGCGCCTTGCCGTACCCCGCGCCGCGCGCGTGCGGGCGCACGTACAGGTCCTCCAGGTAAATACCGTGTGTGCCCGTCCACGTCGAGAAGTTGCGGAACCAGGGCGCGAATCCGACGGGCTCCTCCGCCGCCTCGTCACTCTCCGCCACCAGTGCGAAGATCGCCGGGTCGGGGCCGAACAGCGCATCGTGCAACTGTTCCTCGGTGGACCGGACCTTGTCCAGTGCCCGTTCGTAGTCCGCCAGTTCGCGGATCATCGCGTGCACGGCCGGGACGTCTGCGGGGGTTGCGGGTCGGATCATGGCTGCATGCTAGGCGCGCATGCCGGGGTGTGTCCTCGGGGGTGTCCTGGGTGTTCTGGGTGCCCTGGGCGTCCTGGGTGTCCTGGGTGTCCTGAGGATCGTCTTCAGACGATGTGCTTGTCCACGTAGCACCAGCGCCAGCTCTGCCCCGGCTCGAAGCTGCGCATCACCGCATGGCCCGTCTCCTCGAAGTGCGCCGTCGCGTGCCGGTACGGCGAGGAGTCGCAGCAGCCCACGTGCCCGCACACCAGGCACAGCCGCAGCTGCACCGGATGGCTGCCCCGGGCCGCGCACTCCGGGCACGTGGGGGTCAGCGGTTCCGGTTCGGGGCGCGGCAGCCGGGGGAGATGAGGGCACTCGATCATGATGGCCAGGTTAGTTCCGACAGGCCGGACAAGTCGGGATCGCGCCGGCCGGAGACGGGTGGTCGCCATGGACGTCATGCCCCTGCTGGTCCTCGTCGCGGGCAGCGCCGCCGTCGCCGGCGCCGCCCGCCGCACCCACCTGCCCCCGCCCCTGCTGCTCGTCGCCGCCGGGCTCGCGGCCTCGTACCTGCCGGGCGTCCCGGACTACCGCCTCGACCCCGACGTCGTCCTCCCGCTCGTCCTCCCGCCGCTCCTCCACACCGCCGCGCTCGACAGCTCCTACCTCGACCTGCGCGCCAACATCCGGCCCGTCGCGCTGCTCTCCGTCGGCTACGTCCTCTTCGCCACGCTCTCCGTCGGGTACGTCGCCTCCCGCGTCGTGCCCGGACTGCCGGCCGGTGCCGCGCTCGTGCTCGGCGCCGTCGTCGCGCCGCCCGACGCCGTCGCCGCCACCGCCATCGCCCGGCGGCTCGGGCTGCCGTCCCGCATCACCACCATCCTCCAGGGCGAGTCCCTGGTGAACGACGCCACCGCCATCACCGCCTACAACGTCGCTCGCGCCGCCGCCGTCGGTGCGGGCGTCACCTGGCTGCACGGCATCCGGGAGTTCGCGGTCGCCTCGCTCGGCGGCATCGGCGTCGGGCTCGTCCTCATGGTCCCCCTCCACTGGCTCCGCACCCACCTGCGCGAACCGCTGCTCCAGAACACCCTCTCCCTGCTCATCCCCTTCGTCGCCTACGGCGCCGCCGAGCAGGTCGGGGCCTCGGGGGTGCTCGCCGTCGTGGTCGTCGCCCTGTACCTCGGGCACCGCTCCTGGCAGGTCGACTTCGCCACGCGGCTGCAGGAGGCGGCGGTGTGGCGGATGGTCGCCTTCCTGCTGGAGTCGGCCGTCTTCGCGTTGATCGGGCTGCAGCTGCGGGTGGTGCTCGGCGGGCTCGGGACGTACGGGCTGGGGGAGGCCGCCTGGTACGCCGTTGCTGTTTTCGTGGCGGTCGTGGCGGTCCGGTACGTGTGGGTGTTCCCGGCCACCTTCGTGCCGCGTGCCCTGTCCGCCCGGATCCGGGAGCGCGAGCCCGACACGGACTGGAAGGCGCCGGTCGTGGTCGGCTGGGCCGGGATGCGCGGGGTCGTCTCGCTCGCCGTTGCTTTTTCGGTTCCTGTCACTACGCAGAGCGGTGCGCCGTTCCCGGCGCGGAACCTGATTCTGTTTCTGACGTTCACGACGGTGATCGGGACCCTGGTCGTGCAGGGGCTCACCCTGCCCGCGCTGATCCGCCGGCTGCGGTTGCCCGAGCGGGACGCCGCTGCGGAGACGCTCGTCGAGGCCCAGGCCCAGAGCGAGGCCTCGGCCGCTGCGGAGCGGCGCCTGGAGGAGCTGCTTGTTGATCAGCGCAATGCGCTGCCGTCGCCGCTCGCCGACCGGCTGCGGGCGGTGCTGGAGCGGCGGCGCAATGCGGTGTGGGAACGGCTGGGGGCGGTCGACGAGCGGACGGGGGAGTCGGTGGACGACACATACCGGCGGCTGGCCCGTGAGGTCATCGGGGCGGAGCGGGAGGTCTTCGTGGCGCTGCGGGATGCGCGGCGCATTGACGACGAGATGCTGCGGACGCTGTTGCGGCGGCTGGATCTGGAGGAGGCGACTGCTTGGCGGGAGTCGGGCTGAGGTTCGGTGGCTGAGGTCTGGTGGTTGATGCCGTCTGTCGTGTGCGGGGGCGGGGCGGGACGGGTGGGTCCTTCTGGGGCTGCAATTTCGTGGGGTGAACGGTGTTGCCATGGGTTCCCCGAACCGCCCACGAAACCGCTTTACGCCCCTGCCAGGACCCACCCGTCCCGCCCCGCCCCCTCCCGTCGGCGGTCCACCATCCGGTTCCGCCCGGTTGTGGGCAGGCGCGCCGCCCGGTTGTGGGCAATCGTTCCTCCCCCAGCTACCGCTGGGAGGTGCCCCCAGGCGATGGGGGTGCCCCCATGCCGTTCAGGCAATGGGGGAGGGCGGGCACAACCGGAACGCGGACCCGCACCCGCACCGGCAACCACGGGTTACGGCGCCCCCGTGATCACGGCAACCACGCGGGTGCCAGGGGCGAACGCCCCCTCCTCCGCCAGCGCCGTCAACCCGTACAGCATCTTCGCCACATACAGCCGCTCCACCGGCATCCCATGGCGAGCCGCAAAGTCCGCCGCGAATCCCTCCAGCTCCGCCGGAACCTTCGCGTACCCGCCGAAGTGGAAGCGCTCGTCCAGTCCCCATTCCCCGCGTCGGCCACCGAATGCCTCTTGCTGCAGGCGGAGTATTTCCGCGCCCAGGAAGCCGCCCTTGAGGACCGGGAAGCCGATCGCCCGCTGGTCGTCGGCCAGGCCCGCCGCCAGACCCGCCAGCGTCCCGCCCGTCCCGCAGGCCACCCCCACCACGTCCCCCATCCCCCGCAGCTCGCGTCCCAGCACGGCACAGCCCTGCGCGGCCGCGGCATTGCTGCCCCCTTCCGGGACGACGTACGCGCCCGGCGGGACCAGCGCGGCCAGCACCTCCGGCTCCGCCTTGCGGCGGTACGTCGCGCGGTCGACGAAGCGCAGCTCCATGCCGTCGGCGGCGCAGCGGGCCAGGGAGGGGTTGAGCGGTCGGTCCGCCAGCTCGTCGCCGCGTACGACGCCGATCGTCCCGAAGCCCAGCAGCCGGCCGGCCGCCGCCGTGGCCCGCAGGTGGTTGGAGTACGCCCCGCCGAACGTGAGCAGCGTCCGGCAGCCCGACTCGGCGGCGGCGCGCAGATTGGGCTCCAGCTTGCGCCACTTGTTGCCCGGCAGGTCGGGGTGTATCAGGTCGTCCCGCTTGAGCAGCAGCCGCAGGCCGCGCCGGGCGAACCGCTCGTCGTCCACCTCCACGAGGGGAGACGGCAGCAGCGGCCGCAGAGCCGCGGTGTCGGCCACGCCGGGGGGATTGTCGCTGGTCACGTGGTCCATTTTGTACGCTGATCCGGCCAGCGAGGAGAAACAGAAAGCGCATCACCGTGGACTACCAGGCCGTACTCGAAGAGGTCGCCGCCTTCGCGCAGCCCCTGGTCGGCCGGGGGCAGGTGGCCGACTACATCCCCGCCCTGGCCGAGGTGGACGTCGCGCAGTTCGGCATGGCCGTCGCCGACGTCGACGGCGGTGTGTACGGCGTGGGGGACTGGCAGCGGCCCTTCTCCGTGCAGTCCATCTCCAAGGCGTTCAGCCTCGCCCTGGTGCTGGCCGAGGGCGGCGACCGGATCTGGGAGCGGGTCGGCACGGAGCCGTCCGGCAACCCCTTCAACTCCCTGGTGCAGCTGGAGTACGAGAACGGGATTCCGCGCAATCCGTTCATCAACGCCGGTGCGCTGGTCGTGACCGACCGGCTGCAGACGCTCACGGGCGACGCCAGCACGACGATGCTGGAGTTCCTGCGGGCGGAGAGCAGTAATCCGGGCGTTTCCTTCGACCCGGCCGTCGCCAAGTCCGAGTCCGAGCACGGCGACCGCAATGCCGCTCTGGCCCACTTCATGGCCAGTTACGGCAATCTCGACAATCCCGTGCCGACCGTTCTGGAGCACTACTTCTGGCAGTGCTCCATCAAGATGAGCTGCCGCGACCTCGCCCTGGCGGCCGGCTTCCTGGCCCGGCACGGCCTGCGCACCGACGGCACCCGGCTGCTGCCGCGCCGGGAGGCGAAGCAGGTCAACGCGGTGATGCTCACGTGCGGCACGTACGACGCCGCCGGCGACTTCGCCTACCGGGTGGGCCTGCCGGGCAAGAGCGGCGTGGGCGGCGGCATCGTGGCGGTGATACCGGGCCGCTGCACCCTGTGCGTCTGGAGCCCGGGCCTGGACGCCCGCGGCAACTCGGTGGCAGGCGTCGCCGCCCTGGACCACTTCACGAGCCTGACGGGTTGGTCCGTCTTCTGACGGTGACTACTCAGCCCGTCCGGCGTTTGAGGACACCGCGCGTCAGCGCGGTTCGGGGTCTGGGGGCGGAGCCCCCCCACGCGGCGGAGCCGCAAATCGATACAGCCGGGAAGGGGCGGGATAGGGGAAAAACACCCCCCGCCCCACCTACGGGCACCGAATGATCTGCCCCGCATACGACAGGTTGCCCCCGAAGCCGAACAGCAGCACCGGCGCCCCCGACGCCACCTTCCCCGACGCCACCAGCTTCGACAGCGCCAGCGGAATACTCGCCGCCGACGTGTTCCCCGACTCCGTCACATCGCTCGCAACCACCGCATTCACCGCCCCGATCTTCCGCGCCACCGGCTCGATGATCCGCAGGTTCGCCTGGTGCAGCACCACCGCCGCCAGGTCCTCCGGCCGCACCCCGCCGCGCTCGCACACCTGCCGGGCGATCGGCGGGAGCTTCGTCGTGGCCCAGCGGTAGACGGCCTGGCCCTCCTGCGCGAAGCGGGACGGCGTGCCCTCGATGCGGACCGCGTGCCCCATCTCGGGCAGCGAGCCCCACACCACCGGGCCTATCCCCGGCTCGTCCGAGGCCGTGACCACGGCCGCGCCCGCGCCGTCGCCGACCAGGACGCAGGTGGTGCGGTCGGTCCAGTCGGCGACGTCGGTGAACTTCTCCACGCCCACGACCAGCGCGTTCACCGCCGCCCCGGCGCGGATGGCGTGATCGGCGGTGGCCAGGGCGTGGGTGAAGCCGGCGCAGACGACGTTGACGTCCATGACGGCGGGGGCCGCCAGGCCCAGCGCGGCGGCGACCCGGGCGGCCGTGTTCGGGCTGCGGTCGACGGCCGTGCAGGTGGCGACGAGCACGAGGTCGATGTCGGCCGCGGCCAGTCCGCTGTTGGCCAGGGCCTTGGCGGCCGCCGCGGCGGCCATGTCCGCGACCGTCTCGGTCGGCTCGGCCACGCGGCGGGTGCGGATGCCGACGCGTGTGCGGATCCATTCGTCGCTGGTGTCCACCATGGTGGCCAGCTCGTCGTTGGTGAGCACCCTGGCCGGCTGGTAGTGGCCGAGGGCCAGGATGCGGGACCCGGACATCGGAGGTTCCTCCTGCGCGCGCGTGGACATGGACCTCCCAGTGTTGACGCTGGGTCGCCGGGGCGGGGTATGTGATCCACCAATGTTCCGGCCGGTAACTGGTGAGATCCACACAGGGCCCGGCAGCGGGAGCCGCCGGGCCCTGACCCTACGGGTCGGTCACCGAACGGTGCGTCAGCGCAGCGACAGCGCGGTGCGGAAGGTGGTGAACAGCTCGGTCTGGTCGGTGACGCCGAGCACCCGGAAGGCCTGCGGGCCCTGGGCCGCGATGCGGACCTGGGTGCCGGTGTGCTCCTGGGACTGGCCCGGGGTGTTGGTGGAGTAGTTCACCTTCAGCTGCCGGCCCTCGTTGGTGACCAGCGTCGAGGACAGGCCGGGCGGGTTGGCCTCCAGCGGCACGATCTGGCTGCTGTGGCCGTGGTCGGCGGTGGTGACGACCAGGGTGTCCGGGTGTTGGGCGGCGTACTCGCGGGCGGCCTTGACCGCGCGGTCGAAGGCGGCGGTCTCGCCGATCTGGCCGCAGGGGTCGGCGGCGTGGTCGCGCTTGTCGATGGAGGCGCCCTCGACCTGGAGGAAGAAGCCGTTCTTCTTGCCCTTGCCGGTGCTCAGCAGCTCCAGCGCCTTGCGGGTCTGGCTCTCCAGGTCCGGGGTGCCGGCCTTGCGCTCGGGGTTGTCCGTCACACAGCGCTGGGCGGCCGTGCCGCCGACGGCGGCGTTCTTGCCGGTCCACTCGACCGGGACGTTGCCGGGGGCGAAGAGGCCCAGCACCGGCTTGCCGGCCCGCACCGAGGAGAGGCCCTTGGCGTCCGTCACGACCTGGTAGCCGAGCTTCTCGGCCTGCTGGGTGACGGTCATGCCCTGGAAGCGGCCCTCGGTGATCTTCTGGTCGAAGCGGGCCTTGCCGCCGCCCAGGAGCACGTCGACCTTGTGATTGACGCTCTGCTCGGCGATCGAGCCCGGGCCGCCCTTGGCGATCGTGTCGTTCGGGCACGCCTTCATGTCGGCCGGGCCCTGGCAGCTGCGGTCGGTGGCGTGCGAGGCGAGCACGGCCGGGGTGGCGTCGGTCATCTCGGCGGTGGTGACGCTGCCGGTGGCCAGGCCGTTGCGCTGGGCCAGCTCCAGGATGGTGGCCATCGGCCTGTCGGTGCCGGGGGTCTTGGATATCCGGCCGTTGACGGTCTTGTGGCCGGTCGCCCAGCCGGTGCCGCTGGCGGCGGAGTCCGTGACGTAGTCCGGCTTGCCGTCCTTGTCCACGGAGTACGTGGTGTACGCGCCCGTCAGCGGGAACTTGTCCATGTTCAGGCGGCCCGCGGCGCCCACGGTGTAGTCGCGGGCCAGGGTGATCTCCGAGTCGCCCATGCCGTCACCGAGGAGCAGGATGACGTTCTTGGCCTTCTTCGGGGCGTGTCCCGCGCCGATCGCCGGGCCGTTCTGTTCGGTCGCCGATGCCGCGGCGGGCACGGCGATCCCGGCGACGAGCAGTGCGGCGGCGCCCCAGGCGAGACGGCGTCGGTGCGGACGAGAAGCCATGGTGATTTCCTCCCTGACGGTCCGGGGCGCGGCGCCCCGGCCGGGAGGAAGCTCACCAGGGGCGGGTGTACCGGGGGAGACGGCCAGGTGGCCCGGAGATCACCGGGCGTTGTCGACGGTGCTGCCGGCCGCCGCCACGGGGGCCGCGGCCTGGGTCGTGGTGCCCGTGCCGTCGTCCTTCATGGCCTTGGCCTCGCTCTTGAGTATGCGCATGGACTTGCCGAGGGCACGCGCGGTGTCCGGCAGCTTCTTCGACCCGAACAGGACGACCATGACGAGCACGACCACGAGGATATGCCAGGGTTCCAGGGCGTTGCGCAGCACGGTCGCCCCACCGCCTCTCATTCTCAGTTGATGCTTTCAACTGACGCTTCCGGGATTCCCGTCCACCATACTTGCCAGGTTGCGCAAATGGACAACCAAAGTCCGTCGCCGTCCGTCTCACCAGGAGACAAGGCACGGACAGCGGGGGAGTGAACGAGGTCATCATGACGGGCAGGCGGGGCAGGTCCGGGAAACGCCGGGTACGGATCGTGGTCGCCGTCGCGGTCTCCTTCCTGGTGCTGCTGACCGCCGGCGCGGGCTGGCTGTACCTGAAGCTCAACGGCAACATCAACACCTTCGACGCGGACGGCCTCTCCAAGAACCGCCCCGAGGCGGGCGCGGCCGGGCAGAACGTCCTGGTCATCGGCTCCGACTCGAGGTCGGGGGAGAACGCGGGCCTCGGCGGCGGCGAGGGCGACGTGGGCCGCTCCGACACCGCCTTCCTCCTGCACGTCTACGACGACCGCAAGCACGCCGTCGCCGTCTCCATCCCCCGGGACACGCTCCTCGACATCCCGCCCTGCAAGCTGCCCGACGGCAGCTGGACCGAGGAACAGCACCACGTGATGTTCAACTCGGCCTTCTCCGTGGGGGAATCCGCCAAGGGCAACCCCGCCTGCACCCAGAACACCGTGGAGCGGCTCACCGGCCTGCGGGTCGACCACACCGTGGTCGTGGACTTCGCCGGCTTCTCCGCGATGACCTCCGCCGTGGGCGGCGTCGACGTGTGCGCGCCCACCGACGTCTACCAGGGCGACCTCAACCCCAACCTCGGCACGCACGGCGACCTCCTCTTCCACAAGGGGAAGCAGAGCGTCTCCGGTCAGAAGGCGCTGGACTACGTGCGCGTGCGGCACGGCATCGGCGACGGCTCCGACATCGGCCGCATACAGCGCCAGCAGGCGTTCGTCTCCGCCATGATCAAGAAGGTCCGGGCGCAGGGCTTCAACCCGACCACGCTGCTGCCCCTCGCCGACGCGGCCACCAAGTCGATGACCGTGGACCCCGGGCTGGGCTCGGCCCAGAAGATGCTGTCGTTCGCGATGTCCCTCAAGAACGTCGACCTGCACGACATGAAGTTCGTGACCCTGCCGTGGCGCTACGACGGCAACCGGGTGGCGATCGTGCAGCCCGACGCGGACGCGCTGTGGGCGGCCCTGAAGGCGGACCGCACGGTCGACGGCAAGAGCACGGGCAAGAACGGCGACAAGGCCCAGGCCCAGGCGCAGTCCCCGGGGCAGCCCTCGCCCGCCGGGACCGAGGCCGTCTCCGGTGACGGCGCGAAGGTCTCCGTCGTCAACGGCACGGGCGTCAACGGGCTCGCCGCCAAGGCCGCCGCCTCGCTCAGGGAGCACGGCTTCACCGTCACCGACACCACCACCTACAGCAACGGCGAGCAGGCGACCACCATCATCGAGTTCGGCCCCGGCCAGGCGGCGAACGCCCGGACCGCGGCCCGGCTGTTCCCCGGGGCGTACGTCCGCGGCACCGCCGCGGAGGGCGTCTCGATCCTCCTCGGCCACGACTACGCGGCCGGGCCCGCCGACCCCTCGGCGGCATCCTCGTCCCCGCCGTCCCCGAGCGCGCTCTCCGCCGACGTGCTCGGCAGGGCCCGGTCGGCGGACGACGACCCCTGCGCCAACCTCTCGTACGGGTAGGCGACCGCGTGCCTGACGGGACCGCTTTCGAATTGGGGGCACAGTGAGTCGTAGTCGAAACGGAATGTCGTAACGGAACGTCGTATCGGAATGTCCGCCTCCGCGAGCCCAAGGAGCGACCCCATGTACGCCACCGCTACCCGCCGGGCGCTGCCAGGGCCGTTGCCGGCCCTGATCGCCGCGCTGTTCGCCCTGCTTGCGCTGGCCGCCCCGGCCGCGTACGCCCCGGCCGCACAGGCCGACGGCGGGCTGGACACCGTGGCCCAGGCGCTGCGGAAGGGCCCCGTCTACGTCGACCCGCGGGCCGCCGGGCAGCTATCGGCGGGCGACGCCGACGCCCTGGCCAAGAAGATCAAGGACGCGGACAAGCCGGTCTTCGTGGCCGTGCTGCCCGACGCCCCCGAGTTCCCCAGGGCCACGCTGCTGCGGGACCTCCGCACCAAGGTCGGGATCGCCGGCGTCTACGCCGTCCACCTCGGCGACGCCTTCAACGCCGCCGCCGACCGCTCCGTGATGTCCCGCAACGCCGTCTCCAACCTCGTCGGCGCCGTCAAGCGCTCCGGCGGCGACGTCAACACCCAGCTGAACAGCTTCGTCGACCAGGCCGGCCGGATCGCCCAGGGCCACGAGCCCGGCTCCTGGGGCGGCGGCGAGCAGGGCATCGGGGCCGCCGGGCTGATCACCGGGGGCGCGGTCGTGGTGGCGGGCGGCGCGGGCGCGTACGTCCTCTACCGGCGCAGCAAGCGCAGGCGGGAGGAGCGCGAGCGGGCCGAGCTGGACGCGCTGCGCGTCGTCGTCGACGAGGACATCACGGCCTTCGGCGAGGAGCTGGACCGGCTGGACTTCTCCCCGTCCGAGGCCGGTGCGACGGACGAGATGCGGGCGGACTACGAGCGGGCCCTGGACGCCTACGAGGAGGCCAAGGCCAAGATGGCCGCGGCGGGGAAGCCGCAGGACGTGCAGGGCGTCACCGAGTCCCTGGAGAACGGGCGGTTCGCCCTCGCCACCCTCGCCGCGCGGCGCACCGGGGCCCCGCTGCCCCAGCGGCGGCCCCCGTGCTTCTTCGACCCGCGGCACGGGCCGTCCGTGCAGGACGTGGCGTGGGCGCCGCCCGGCGGCGCGATGCGGACCGTGCCGGCGTGCGCGGCGGACGCGGCGCGGGTGGCGTCCGGCGAGGAGCCGATGTCCCGCCAGGTGCAGACGGCCGCCGGCCCCCAGCCGTACTGGAACGCGGGCCCGGCGTACGCGCCGTGGGCGGGCGGCTACTTCGGCGGCGGCCTGCTGCCGGGCCTGCTGGTCGGCACGATGCTGGGCGGCCTCCTGAGCGGCCCCGCATACGGGGCCCCCACGTCCTTCGAGGGCGGCACGGGCCCGGAGGGCGGGGAGGACACGGGCGCGGACTTCAACCCGGACGACTTCAACGGCGGCTGGGGGGACGGGGGCGGAGGCTTCGGCGGGGGCGACGGGGGCGGCGGCTTCGGGGGCGGGGACTGGTAGGGGGGTTTCTTTCCCCGATCCCGCCCCTTCCCGGTTGTATCGATTTGCGGCTCCGCCGCGTGGGGGGTTCCGGGGCGGAGCCCCGAGTTTTGGCCCCGCGCGCAGCGCGAGGGGCCCAGGGGGCAGGGGGCGAAGCCCCCGTTCCTCACCCCGGGGTCCGGGGGCTTGCCCCCGGTTACGGGAAGGGGCGGGTCAGGGGAGAGAACCGCCCCGTCCTGGCCACCCGCAGCGCGCCCCCGTACAGCACCAGCACCAGCGCCACCAGCCCGTAATACATCACCGGCAACCCCGCCATCGACAGCACCGCCCCCACCCCCGACAACGGCAGCAGCAGCCCCACCACCGCCAGCCCCGCCACCGCCAGCCGCACCGGCCCCGGGCCGAGCCCGCGGCCCGGGCGCAGCAGGACCATCACCATCGCCTGGGTCAGCAGGTTCTCCGTGAACCACCCGGCGTGGAACGCCTCCTGCCCCCCGTCCCCGCCCAGCGACCGCACCGCCAGCACCAGCACCGCGAACGTCGCCAGGTCCGCCGCCGCGTTCAGCAGGCCGAAGCCCGTGACGAAGCGGAGCAGCGCGCGCGGGCGCAGCACCGTGGGGCGGGTGTGGGCCGTCCGGCCCGGCTCGTCGAAGGCGAGCGCCAGCTGGGCCGCGTCGAAGAAGAGGTTCTGCACCAGCACCTGCGCCGGGAGCATCGGCAGGAAGGGCAGCATCAGCCCGGCCACCAGCATCGCGATGACGTTTCCGAAGTTGGACGACAGCGTGATGCGCAGATACGTCGTGATGTTGGCGGTGCTGCGCCGGCCCGCGACGATCGCCCGGTCCAGGGCGGTGAGGTCCTTGGAGGCCAGCACCACGTCGGCCGCCTCGCGCGCCACGTCCACCCCGTCGCGCGGGCAGATCCCCACGTCGGCGGCGTGCAGCGCGGCCAGGTCGTTGACGCCGTCGCCGAGGAAACCGGTGGCGTGCCCCCCGGCCCGCAGGGCGCGGACGATCCGGGCCTTGTGCTCGGGGGCGCACCGCGCGAAGACCGTGGTGCGGGCGGCAAGGCGGGCCAGCTCCGCATCGTCCAGGGCCTCGGTGCGGTCGGCCGTGACGACCTCGCCGGGCTCCAGGCCCAGCTCGCGGCAGACCCGCGCGGCGGTGCCAGGGTGGTCGCCGGTGAGGACCTTCACCGCCACGCCCCGGTGGGCGAGTTCGGTGAGCGCCTCGGCGGCGGTGGGCGCGATCGCGTCGGCGAGGGCGACAAAGCCCGTGAAGGTCAGGTCGCGCTCGTCGGCCTCGGTGTACGGGCGGTTCCGCGCGGGCCGCTCGGCCCGGGCCACGGCCAGGACCCGCAGCCCGTCCGCGGCCAGCGCGTCGGCGCGGCGGGCCAGCCGGGCCCGGTCGGCGGCGTCGAGGGCGCAGCGCTCCAGGACGTCCTCGGGGGCGCCCTTGACGACGAGGACGTGGGTGCCGGCGAGGGCGAAGCGCGGGTCGCCGGGGCGCCGCACGACGGCGGTGGACAGGCGGCGGCCGGGCCCGCAGGGGAGCGCGTCCACCCCCTCGTACTCGTCGAACGCGTCCTCCGCGCCGGACGCGGCGGCCACCGCGTCCGCCTCCAGGATCGCCTCGTCCAGCGCGTCGGGAACGGGCAGCTCGGCCAGGTGCAGCGTCCACAGGGCGTTGACGGCGGCCCAGCGCAGGACGCCCGGGTCGTCGCGGCCGTCCGCGTCCAGGGCGCGGGCGAGGACGGGCCGGTCCTGGGTGAGGGTGCCGGTCTTGTCCACGCACAGCACGTCCACCGCACCGAGGTCGTGCAGGGCGGGCAGCCGTCTGACGATCACCTCGCCGCCGCGGGCGAGCAGCGCGGCGCCGCGGGCCAGCGTGGTCGTCACGATCACCGGCAGCATCTCGGGCGTCATCCCGACGGCCACGGCGACCGCGAACGGCAGCGTCTCCAGCCCCCGCCCGCGCAGCAGCGCGCCGGAGACCAGCACCACGGGCGCGGTGAGCAGCATGAACCGGATGAGGGTCCAGGCGATGCCGTTGACGGAGCGCTCGAAGGGGCTGCGGTCGCGCCGGTCGGGCCGCCGCTCCTCCGGCAGGGCGCCGGAGAGCAGGGTGTCGGCCCCGGTGGCCACGACGACGCCGCTGCCGGTGCCGGAGACGACGCTGCTGCCCTGGTGACACGGGTCCTGGGCGGCCTTGCCCACGGGCACCGACTCGCCGGTCAGGGCCGCCTCGTGCACCGTCAGCCCGGTCGTGCGCAGCATCCGCAGGTCCGCCGGGACGAGGTCGCCGGGGCCCAGCAACACCACGTCGCCCGGCACGAGCTGCTCGACGGGCAGCTCGCGGGTGGCCGGCGGGGAGGCCTCCGTCGCGCGGCGGCGGACCGTGGCCGTCGTGGCGACCAGTTCGCGCAGCGAGGCGGCCGAGCGGTCGGCGCGGTGCTCGCCCGTGGCGCGCAGCACGCAGCTGACCGTCACCAGGACGGCGATCACCCCGGCGGTCGCCCACGCGGCCAGCACGCCCGAGACGATGCCCAGGCCGATGAGCACGGCGGTGAAGGGGTCGCGCAGGCTGCGCGCGAAGCGGCGCGGCCAGGACAGGGGGCGCCGCCCGGGGAAGGCGTTGTCGCCGTGGCGCGCGAGCCGCGCCTCGGCCTCCGCCTCCACCAGTCCGCGCGGCCCGCTCTCCAGGGCGCGCAGCACCTCCAGCGTGGTGCCGCCGTCCTGCGCGGCGGCCGGGCGGGCCTCAGGCGCCCAGGCCACGGAGGCGTCCGGCCCCGGTCGGGACGTTCCCACCGCCGGCCTGCCGGTCGGCCAGCTGACCGACCATCAGCCGTACGATGCTCACCACATTGGGGTCGTCCACCAGGTACACCACCCGGCGCCCCTCGCGCCGGGACCGCACCAGCCCCGCCAGCTTCAGCTTCGCCAGGTGCTGGCTGATGGCGGGCAGCGCGCCGCCCACCCGCTCGGCCAGCCCGCTCACGTCGCTCTCGCCCTGGGCCAGGGCCCAGACGAGGTGGAGGCGTGCGGACGACGCGAGGAGCCCGAAGGCGGCGGCCGCCTCGGCCAGTACCTCCGCCGACGGATCGCACGAGCCGTCGAAGGGCCCTTCGACGCTCTCGAAGCTTCCGACGCCTGCCGTCACTGTCGCTCTCCCGTCCCCATCGGGCTTCCCTCCGCCCGGGAAGGACCCAGTCTAGGCAACTGCGGAGGGGTGGCCGGGCTGACATGCACCCGCCGCGCACTGGGCAGCTCTATCGAGAGGAACCGGCTGCAAGGGGCTGCAACGGTCCTCAAGATGCCTCAACGGGGCGTAAGGGGGGGAGATCATGGCAATCTCGGGGATCATCAGTGCGATCGTGATCGGCGCGATCATAGGTCTCATCGGCCGTCTGATCGTGCCCGGCCGCCAGCACATCGGGGTGCTGGCGACCGTCGTGGTCGGCATCGTGGCCGCCTTCGTCGGCGCGATCGTCGCCCACGCGCTGCACGTGGACCACACCAAGGGCGTCGACTGGATCGAGTGGATCATCCAGATCGGGCTGGCGGCCCTGGGGATCGCCGCCCTGGACCGCTTCAAGACCCGGCACTGACGCGGGTCCCGGCGCGGAGCGGGCGCGCCGGCCCCGGCCCGGCTCAGGACAGCTTGCCGTCGTAGTCCGGCAGCTTGAAGGTCCGCTCCGCGTGCCCGCCGACCAGGTCGGTGGTGTTGTTCCCGATATTGGCGATGATCGTGTAGCCCTGCGCCTCGATCTCCGCCCGCTTGGCGGTCTTGTACGTGCTCACGCCCTGGAACAGGTCGGGGAGGTGGCGCACGTACAGGCCGTTGACCGGGTAGCCGACCTCCCGCAGGTTCCACTCCGTGACGGAGTCGAGGATGCCGGGGCGGGCCGTGACGAAGAAGACGGCGACGCCGCGGGAGTGCGCGTACCGGGTCAGGTCCAGGACCGGCCGGATGGCCGGGGTGGGGAACGTCGCCCAGTGGAAGTCCGTCTCCAGGGAGCTGTTGTCGATGTCCAGGACGACGGCCTGCTTGTGGCCCTGCGCGTTCGCGGTGCGCTCGGTGATGTACGGCTTCGCCTGGTCGACGACGGCGCGCACATCGCGCTGCCAGGTGTCGTAATCGACGCCCTTGAGCCCGGCGGTGCCGGAGGTGTGCCCGGCGGCCGCCGTCTCCGCCGCACCGGCGGCGGGCGCGGACGCACCCAGGGCGAGCGCGGTGACGGCGGTGACGGCGAGCGCGGCGCGCCGGGCCCTGATCGTTTCGGTCATGCATGGCATGCTCACGACCGGTGATGGCCGGACGGGAACGCCGTGCTTACGGGCGGATGTCGCTTCGGCGGCCGAAGATCAACGGTCCGCAGGGGCGAAGGCGGCCCCGACGAGCCGCCTGACGAACGCGAGGTCGTTGCCGCCCCCGGTCGTGGGGTTGAACGAGTAGGCCAGACGCCTGCGCAGGTCGCAGCTGACGAACACGCCGCTGGTGTAGCCGAAGGTGGTACCGGTCTTGCCCCACACGGTCACCCCGCCCGGCAGGGTGACGCGCATCGGCCCGGCGCCGTACATCGCCGGGCTGCCGTCGGCGGAGTCGACGCGGGGAACGGTGAGCATGTCGGCGAGTTTGTCCGACGGCAGCAGCCGGCCGCGGAACAAGGCGGTCATGAAGCGTTCCAGATTCTCGGCGGTGGAGATCATTCCGCCGGCGCCGGGGTTCTGCTCGGTGATGTCGACGAGCTGTGAGCCCTGCCCGTCCGGGACGGCGATGTAGCCGTGGGCGTGCGGGCCCGGGACGGCCGTGTCGGTCTCGGGAGCGCTGGTGTGCTGCAGGTGGAGAGGGCGCACGACGCGCCGCGTGATCTCCTGCTGATAGCTGTGGCCGGTCAGCTTCTCGACGAGCATCGCCGCGACGTAGTAGCCGGTGGCGCCGTAGGCCTGCTTCTCGCCGGGCGCGAACGGCCGCTGGTGCCGCAGCGCCTTGCCGACGAGTTCACCGAACGGGTGGTCGTCGAAGCGGTGGTCGACGATGTCCTGCGGTTTGGCCGGCATGTCGTCCGCTGTCAGCTCGGGCAGGCCGCTGGTGTAGTTCAGCAGCATGCGCACGGTGACCGCGGGGTCGTCGGGGAGCACATCGGGGAGGTAGTCCCGGACGGGGCGGTCCAGCTCGACCCGGTGCTCGGCGGCCAGTTGCAGCACCACGGTCGAGATGAACATCTTGGTGACGCTGCCGAGCCGGAACCGCCCGTCGACGTCCACCGGCTTCCCCGTCGCAAGGTCGGCCACGCCGGAGGTCCCCGCCCAGCTCCCGTCGGCTCCGTCGACGCGGGCGAGTACGGCCGTCATGCGATCGGGGACCACTGCCGTCGCCTCGCGCAGGGCCTCCGGCCGGAGGGCGGGCAGCCGGGCGGGGCCGGGCGCCGGGCAGGCGTCCGCGACGGCGCCGTGCGCGGCGGGGGTTGCCGCCCAGGCGGGCGAGACCGTGCCCGCGGCCACGGCCGTCAGGGCCGCGCAGGCCAGCGCGGTCCGGGTCAGGCGGGTGCGGAGGACTCGCGGGGACGCGGATGAACTCGTCATGATCATGCCCCCGAGCCTCGCGGGCCGGTGCTGCTCCCGGCATCAGGGGACGCCCCCGACGGAGCCCGGACACGACCCCGACCTCGAACCGGAGCCGACCCCGAGCCGGCCTCGGGGCTGAGCGGCCCTCAGCCGAGCGGCGGGCGGCGGGCGGTGCGCAGCGGCGAGTAAATTGCGGGCAATTGCCTGCAAGGGCATGCGATAGGGGCGTCTCCGGAAAAACCGGCAGACGCCCCTATCAGTGTACTTATCGCTATGCAGCAGACGAAAAGACCGTCAGGCCTTCTTCGTCTCCCAGAAAATCTTGTCGATTTCCGCGATCAGCTCCAGCGCCTTCTCGCCCGTCTTCGGGTCCGTGGACGCCTTGGCGGCGCTCAGGGCCTTGAGCGTGTCGTTGACCAGCTGGTGCAGCTGGGGGTACTTCTCGAAGTGCGGAGGCTTGAAGTAGTCGCTCCACAGCACCGAGATGTGGTGCTTGGCCAGCTCGGCGCGCTGCTCCTTGATGACGGTGGCGCGGGCGCGGAAGTGGGGGTCCTCGTTGGCCTGGTACTTCTCCTGCACGGCCTTGACCGACTCGGCCTCGATGCGGGCCTGGGCCGGGTCGTACACGCCGCAGGGCAGGTCGCAGTGCGCGCTGACCTTCACCTTGGGGGCGAACAGGCGGGAAAGCATGTGCTGTCCTTCCTCGTGATCGTCTTCTCAGGTGCGAGATTACTCGGTGCGGGAAGGCTTTTCTCGGGCGCCCCGGGGCGCTTGGGTCAAAAGTCCGATGGCAGGCTGGGACCGGGGGACTGGGCAGAGAAGGACACGGAGGTGCCGCGGTGCAGGAGCAGGTGGACGAGCGCGGGCCCGAGCTGGATCGCGAGCGTCGCGGACTGCTGCGGATCGGGATTGCCGAGGTCTACAACCCGTCGATGGTGCCGACGCTGAACCCGGGGGACCAACTGCTGGTGCAGTACGGGGCCGCGGTGCGTCCGGGTGACGTCGTGGTGATGCGGCATCCGTTCCGCCAGGACCTGCTGATCGTCAAGCGCGCGGTGGAGCGGCGCGAGGGCGGCTGGTGGGTGCTGGGGGACAACCCGCTGGTGGAGAACGACAGCCGGGAGTTCGGCGCGGTGCCGGACGACTTCGTGGTGGCCCGGGCCTGGCTCCGGCTGCGGCCGCCGCCCGGGGCCGGTCAGCGGTCGGCGGCCGCGCTGCTGTCCTGGGCGGCCTCGGCGGTGCGGCCGGTGCGGTCGCCCTCGGAGCGCTCGCTCTCCAGGCGCTTGCGGGCTCGGTAGGCCGCGACGTTGGCGCGGGTGGCGCAGCGGTCGGAGCAGTAGCGCCGGGAGCGGTTGGTCGAGGTGTCGAGGTAGGCGTTGCGGCAGGGCGCGGCCTGGCAGATGCCGAGGCGGTCCACGCCGTACTCGGTCAGGTGCACGGCCAGCCCCATGCTCGCCGTGGCGGTGTAGACCGCGCTCGCGTTGGCCGCGTGGTCGGCGATGTGCATGTGCCACTTGGGACGGCCGTCCTCGTCCCGGTACTCGTGGCCCGAGATCTGCGGGCTGACCGGGAACTCCATCAGCAGCGCATTGAGCAGGTCCACCGCCCGCACCTCGTCCCCCTCGGACGCGGCCTCGAACACCGTGCGCAGCCGCCCCCGCACCGACCGCAGGCGGGTGAGGTCCCCGTCGACGAGCCGGCGGGCGGCCTGCGAGCCCTGCCCGAACAGCTCGCGCACGGCGTCGAGCGAGGTGAGCGTGTCGGTGCCGCGGGAGGGCTGCTCGGAGTTGACCAGCCGCACGGCATAGTCCGAGTAATAGGCCAGTTCCACTTGTAGTCCTTACACAGCCGGGCTATGGTCGGTGGCGTCGACCAGTAATGGCCGATTCTGCTTCGAGGGTATTACATGGTGCCGCGAACGGGAGGCAACGGGATGACGAAGAGTACGGCCGCCACGGACTGGAGCGCCTGGCAGACCAGCTGGGACCGCCAGCAGGAGTGGTACCTCCCGGACCGGGAGGAGCGGTTCCGGGTCATGCTCGACATGGTCGAGGCGTTCGCCGGACCGACGCCCCGCGTGCTGGACCTCGCCTGCGGCACGGGCTCCATCACGGCCCGGCTGCTGGCACGCCTCCCGGGCGCCTCCTCCACCGGAGTGGACCTGGACCCCGCCCTCCTCGCCATCGCCCGCGGCACCTTCGACGGCGACGACCGCGTGCAGTTCGTGACGGCGGACCTCAAGGACCCGCACTGGACCGACAAGCTGCCGTACGACTCGTACGACGCCGTCCTCACCGCCACCGCCCTGCACTGGCTGTACGCCGAAGACCTGCACATCGTGTACCGACAGCTCGCCGGCCTCGTCCGCGAGGGCGGCGTCTTCATCAACGCCGACCACATGCCCGACGAGTCCACCCCGCGCATCAATGAGGCCGAACGCGCCCGGCGCCACGCCCGCCAGGAACGGGACAAGGCCGCCGGTGCCGTGGACTGGCGCGAATGGTGGCAGCTCGCCGCCGCCGACCCCGTCCTCGCCGGGCCGACCGCCGAGCGCTTCCGGATCTACGGCGAGCACGCCGACGGCGACACCCCCTCCGCCGACTGGCACGTCCGCACCCTGCGCGACGTCGGCTTCGGCGAGGCACGGGCGGTGTGGAGTTCGCCGTCGGACACGATGGTGCTCGCCCTCAAGTGACGCGCTGAGGGGCGGTGACGCGTAGGGACGGGCCATGCGGGTCCTTCGAGCCACGGACCCGCACGCTCACCCGGCAACCACCGTCACCGCACCCCGGCTCAGGGCACGCACCCGCACAACCCCTCGCACCCCGGGCCGCACCACAGCCGTATCCTCCCGGGCCGGCCCGTCCACCCGGATCCGCCACCCGCCGGGCTTCGGCGGAAGCGTCAGTTCAGTGACCCCGCCCCGCCAACCCGCATAGTCCAGCCGGTAGTTCCCGGCCTCGGAGTCGTAGGACTCATCGTGAACCACCCCGGCCACCGCATCCGCATACGGCCGCGCCGTCCGCTCCTTGTTCGCCTGGAAGCGCCCGTCCCGCCCCATCGCGCAATACGCACCGCCGTAGCACCACGTCCAGCTCGCCCACCCCGACGCATACCGGCCCATCGACGCGAGAGCTTCCTCGTAGAAGCGGCCCATGTTCGGCAGCGAGCTGTCCAGCGGGCCCCATTCCCCCACGACCACCGGTACCCCGCGCTCCCGCGGATACCGCACGATCGCGGCCTCGTACGCCTCCAGCCAGCCCGAAGCCGGGTCGTAGTCGCGGCCCGCCTCCATCGCGGCGTTGTAGAAGTGCGGGGCGTACACGACCTTGGGGTCGCGGATCCGGGCGAGGCCCGTCGGCTTGCCCTCGCCCGCCGCGGGGGTCGGCTCGACGAACAGCCAGTGCTGCCGGTCGACGCGCCGGATCGCGTCGGCGATGCGCTGGTACATGGGCGTGATCTGCGTGGCCTCGATGCGGCGGGCGGCCGTGAACATGTCCTCGCCGGGGCGGAGCCGCCCCATCGGCTCGTTGATCAGGTCGTAGCCGAACACCGCCGGGTGGTGGGCGAAGCGGGCGGCCAGCACCTGCCACATGCGGGTCTGGGCCTGCCGGAGGTCGGCGTCCTCGTAGAGGTGCTCGAACGCCGTCTGCACGGCGGGTTCGAAGTATTCGGCGAACCAGTCCTCGGGGTGCGGCCGGTACGGCAGGCCGTCCGTGCGCGTCGCCCACGCGGGGATGCCGCGGTGGTCGCCGAAGGCCGGTCCGTAGATGTCCTGGTGGGCGTCCAGCACTACCCGGATGCCGTATTCAGCTGTCCAGTCCAGGACTTGTTCGATCTTGCGTAGGTAGCGCTCGTCGTAGTGGCCCGGGCTCGGTTCCAGGTCGTCCCAGAAGACCGCCAGGCGGGCGAAGTTGAAGCCGTGCGCGGCCAGGTCGCGGACCGCGTGCTCGGTGATGTCGACCAGCGCGTTCTCGCCCCGGTGGTCCTTGTCCGCCAGGTTCCAGCCGCGCAGGGTGAGCGTCCGGCCCTGCTCGTCCGTGAGGTGCGGGATGCCGGGGGCCGCGGGGGCGGCCCGGGCCGTGGGGGCGAGGAGGGCCAGGAGGACGGCGGCTACGGCGAGGAACGCCGCCTTGTGCGAGCGTCTCTTCGGCATCCGTTGTTCATACCGTCAGTACGACCTTTCCGAACAGATCGCCGCCGGCGATTTTTTCGAATCCCTCGCGGGCCCGGTCGAGGGGCAGCACCGAGTCGATCACCGGCCGTACGCCCGTGGCCGCGCAGAAGCTCATCAGGTCGAGCAGCTCCTGCTTGGTGCCCATGGTGGAGCCCACGACCTTCAGCTCCAGGAAGAAGATGCGGTTCAGCTCCCCGGCTGGCGGGTTGGACCCGCTGGTCGCACCCGAGATGACGAGCGTGCCGCCCGGCTTGAGGGACTTGACCGAGTGCGACCAGGTGGCGGCGCCCACCGTCTCGATGACGGCGTCGACGCGGTGCGGGAGGCGGGCCCCCGGCTCGTACGCCGCCTCGGCGCCCAGCTCCACGGCGCGCTCGCGCTTGGCCGCGTCGCGGCTGGTGGCGAAGACGCGCAGGCCGGCGGCCTTGCCCAGGACGATCGCCGCGGTGGCCACGCCGCCGCCGGCGCCCTGGACGAGGACGCTCTGGCCGGGGCGGACGTCCGCGTTGGTGAACAGCATCCGGTACGCCGTCAGCCATGCGGTGGGCAGGCAGGCGGCCTCCTCGAAGGACAGCTCCTTCGGCTTGGGCAGCACGTTCCAGGTGGGGACGGTGGCGTACTCGGCGAAGGTGCCCTGGTAGTGCTCGGTGAGGAGCGAGCGCCGCTCGTGGGGGCCCACGCCGTGGCCGGTCTCGCCGATGACGGAATGGAGGACGACCTCGTTGCCGTCCTCGTCCAGCCCGGCGGCGTCACAGCCGAGGATCATCGGCAGGGACTCCTCGCCGAGCCCCACACCGCGCAGCGACCACAGGTCGTGGTGGTTGAGCGTGGCGGCCTTGACCTTGATCTTCGTCCAGCCGGGCCGCACCTCGGGCTCGGGGCGCTCCCCCAACTCGAGGCCGTTCAGCGGCTGGTCACGGTCGATGCGTGCGGCGTAGGCAGCGAACATGATCCGAACCTAGCGGTGCGGGCGGGGACGGGGGAACCTTGCGCCCGTGTGACGCGCGCCGCGTCCGGAAACGGCGGAGGCCGGGCCCGGACTGCCATAGTCCGGACCCGGCCTCACGCCATGGGTACGTGCGTCAGCGGCGCGCCACGCCCTCGGCGCGGGCGGCCGCGGCCACGGCGGCCGTCACCGCCGGGGCGACGCGCTCGTCGAACGGCGACGGGATCACGCAGTCCGCGCTCAGCTCGTCCGCGACGACGGCGGCCAGCGCCTCGGCGGCGGCCAGCTTCATGCCCTCGGTGATGCGCGAGGCGCGCACCTGCATGGCGCCCGCGAAGATGCCGGGGAAGGCCAGCACGTTGTTGATCTGGTTCGGGAAGTCGCTGCGGCCCGTGGCGACCACGGCCGCGTACTTGTGCGCGACGTCCGGGTGGATCTCCGGCGTGGGGTTGGCCATCGCGAAGATCAGCGAGTTCTTGGCCATCTTGGCCACCGCCGCCTCGGGGACCGTGCCGCCGGAGACGCCGATGAAGACGTCCGCGCCGTCCAGGGCGGTCTCGAGCGGGCCCGTGAGACCAGCCTTGTTGGTGAATCCCGCGAGGTCGCGCTTGACGTCCGTGAGGTCGCCGCGGTCGGGGGACACGATGCCCTTGCGGTCGCAGACGGCCACGTCGCCGATGCCCGCCTGGACCAGGATCCGGGCAATGGCCATGCCGGCCGCGCCCGCGCCCGAGATCACCGCGCGCAGGTCGCCGAGCGTCCGGTCGGTGAGCCGGGCGGCGTTGCGCAGGGCGGCGAGGGTGACGACGGCCGTGCCGTGCTGGTCGTCGTGGAAGACGGGGATGTCCACCCGCTCCTGGAGCCGGCGCTCCACCTCGAAGCAGCGCGGCGCCGAGATGTCCTCCAGGTTGATGCCGCCGAACGAGGGCGCGAGCCGGGCGACGGTGTCGACGATCTCGTCCACCTCCCGGCAGTCGAGCGCGATCGGCACCGCGTCCACGCCGCCGAACTGCTTGAAGAGGATGGCCTTGCCCTCCATCACGGGCAGGGACGCCTCCGGGCCGATGTCGCCCAGCCCGAGCACCGCGCTGCCGTCCGTGACCACGGCCACGACCTGCGACTTCCACGTGTAGTCGTGCACCAGCTCCGGGTGCTCCGCGATGGCGCTGCACACCTTGGCCACGCCGGGCGTGTACGCGAGCGACAAGTCGTCCTTGTCCCGCACCGGGACCGTCGCCCGGACCTCCATCTTGCCGCCACGGTGCAGCGCAAAAGCCGGATCGAAGAGCGCTTCGCCAGCGCCTTCGCCCGTGCCGTTGTCGCTGCGAGGATTCACGATCTCCGCTGCCACTGTTCTTTGACCCCTTTGTCGAATTGCTATCGAGGGTAACCGCCCGGGGATGACGGGACGGGTCGGGCACGTGTCCGGATGCGGACGGCGGGCGCGCCGCACGCGCGCCCTGCCCCGGGTGAGGGGTGTGACTGGCCTTTTTACCGGATGGCGCTACGGCCGACGAGTGAGTTCCCGGGCCGTTTGCCGCGGCGCCCGCCGGAGCGGCGCCGAGCCGCGCGCAAAACCGTGTCAACTGGTGCCGGAAGGCCTCGGAGGTCCACAGAGTGAGACAAGCAGGGCGTGAGATGCCTCTCGCGCCAAGGAGAAGCCCGTGGGGAGACCGCAGTCCGCTGGGTGGGAACCGCCCCGGTACCGCACGGGGATCACCCGTTATCCGATTTTGACATAGCTGGCCCCCCGAATGGGGCAGTCCGGATGGCAAGATGCGCGGAACGCACGAGGTCGCAACACACGAGGAAGTGTGCTCCGCCCTCGAATGCATCTGTGCTGTCCCCGTGTATCCGTGATTTTCAGCGTGACCACGTGACCAGTCGGCTATCCCCTCAAGCGCAGGAGGAACCAGCAATGACCGCAAGCACCACCCCTCGCACGGCTGCCGCCAGGAGTCGTTTGGCCGCCGCCGGCGCGATCGCGGTCGCCGGCGCCCTGCTGCTGACCGGCTGTGGCGACCAGCGGAACAAGTCCGGCAATGAGGCCGGACAGAGCGCCCAGGGCTCCTCGGCGCCCCTCTTCGGCAAGCTGCCGAAGAAGATCCAGGACTCGAAGCTGATCAAGATCGGCTCCGACATCGCCTACCCGCCGGTCGAATTCAAGAAGGACGGCAAGACCGTCGGCTTCGACCCCGACGTCGCCGCCGCCCTGGGGAAGCAGCTCGGCGTCAAGGTCGAGTTCGACAACGGCACCTTCGACACGCTCCTCACCGGTCTGCGCTCCAAGCGTTACGACATCGCGATGTCCGCCATGACCGACACCAAGGACCGTCAGGAGGGCGTCGACTCCAAGACCGGCAAGAAGGTCGGCGAGGGCGTTGACTTCGTCGACTACTTCAACGCGGGAGTCTCGCTCTACACCAAGAAGGGCGACACCAAGGGCATCGGCTCGTGGGACGACCTGTGCGGCAAGAAGATCGCGGTGCAGCGCGGCACGGTCTCCGACGACCTGGCCAAGTCCCAGTCGGACAAGTGCGAGAAGGCCGACAAGGACAAGATCGACATCGAGGCGTTCGACACCGACCTGGAGGCCCAGACGCGGCTGAAGGCCGGTGGCGTCGAGGCCGTCTCCAGTGACTTCCCGGTCGCGGCCTGGGCGGTGAAGACCGCCGACGGCGGCAACGCCTTCGAGATCGTCGGCGACCAGGTCGAGGCAGCTCCGTACGGCATCGCCGTCGCCAAGGACAACACCCAGCTTCGGGACGCCCTCAAGGAGGCGCTCGACGCGATCATCAAGAACGGCGACTACGACAAGGTCGTCAAGACCTGGGGCGTCGAGGCCGGCACCGTCAAGGAAGCCAAGATCAACGGCGGCTCCTGACCGAAGGGGCCGGTTGTCCCACCGGCCCCTTGCGCCTCCCCCATCCTCACCCCCCTCGTCTTGCTGTCCTCGTACGGAACGCTGAAAGGCATCCCCGTGACTTCCACTCCTGACAAGCCCGACAAAGAGACGGAGCCCACGGACGCTCCGTCGCCCAAGCCCGACCCGGAGCAGAAGGCCAAGGCCGAGTCCAAGGCCGAAGCCGCTGCCGAGACCGAGGCTGCCGAGTCGTCCGAGTCCGCGTCCGAGTCCGCCTCCGGGGAAGAAACCCCGGACGCCGAGTCGTCGAAGTCGTCCAAGCTGTCCAAGTCGTCCGAGTCCTCCGAGGCCGAGTCCAAGGCCGGTGACGCCGAGTCCCCCAAGGCCAAGGACGAGCCCGAGGCCAAGGACGAGTCCAAGGACGCCCCCAAGGCCGAGTCCAAGTCCGACCCGGACCCCGAGGACGACCCGAAGGACGACCCCAAGCCGGACCCGGACCCCAAGCCGGACCCCGACCCGGCGCCCAAGGCCAAGGCCGCCACCGCGCCCGAGGCCATCAAGGCCATCCCCGTCCGGCACTACGGGCGCTGGGTCGCCGCCGCCGTCGTCATCGCCCTCCTGGGCCTGCTGGTCAACGCCTTCGCCAGCGCGAACGTCCACTACAGCGCGATCCCCGACTACATCTTCGACGACACGGTCATCTCCGGCCTCGGCAAGACCGTCCTGATCTCGCTGCTCGCGATGCTGCTGGGCCTCGCGCTCGGCATCGTGCTGGCCGTCATGCGGCTGTCGAAGAACCCGGTGACCTCATCGGTCTCGTGGCTCTACATCTGGTTCTTCCGCGGGACGCCGGTCTACGTCCAGCTGCTGCTCTGGTTCAACCTCGCGCTGATCTTCCCGTACATCAATCTCGGCCCCATCTACCGGGACGAGATGAGCGACTTCATGACGCCGTTCATGGCCGCGCTGCTCGGCCTGGGGCTCAACGAGGCCGCGTACATGTCGGAGATCGTCCGCGCGGGCATCCAGTCCGTCGACGAGGGCCAGACCGAGGCCGCCCACGCGCTCGGCATGAGCCAGGCCAAGACGCTGCGCCGCATCGTGCTGCCGCAGGCGATGCGCGTGATCGTGCCGCCGACCGGCAACGAGTTCATCAACATGCTCAAGACCTCGTCGCTGGCGGCCAGCGCGGCCCAGTACCTGGAGCTGCTGCGCTCCACGTCCGACATCGGCCAGACCACCGGCGCTACTGTGGAGATGCTGTTCCTCGCGGCCACCTGGTACCTGATCCTGACCAGCGTCTTCAGCGTCGGCCAGTTCTACCTCGAGCGGCGCTTCGCCCGCGGCTCGCTGCGCACCCTGCCGCTCACGCCGTGGCAGAAGGTGAAGGCGAACCTGGCGTCCCTCAGCAATCGTCAGTCCGGAGGTGTCGGCGCATGAACGCCATGGTGAAGGCCGAGGGCGTCCACAAGTCCTACGGCGCGGTCCAGGTCCTCAAGGGCATCGACCTCGAGGTCGCCCCGCGCGAGGTGTTCTGTCTCATCGGCCCCTCCGGCTCGGGCAAGTCCACCTTCCTGCGGTGCATCAACCACCTGGAGAAGGTCAACGCCGGCCGGCTGTACGTCGACGGCGAGCTGGTCGGCTACCGCCAGAAGGGCGACAAGCTGTACGAGCTGAAGGACAGCGAGGTGGCCCAGAACCGCCGGGACATCGGCATGGTGTTCCAGCGCTTCAACCTCTTCCCGCACATGACCGCGCTGGGCAACGTCATGGAGGCCCCGATACAGGTCAAGGGCGAGACGAGGGCGGTCGCCCGGGAACGGGCGAAGAAGCTGCTCGCCCGCGTGGGCCTGGCAGACAAGGCCGACAACTACCCCTCCCAGCTCTCCGGCGGCCAGCAGCAGCGCGTGGCGATCGCCCGGGCCCTGGCGATGGAGCCGAAGCTGATGCTCTTCGACGAGCCGACCTCGGCCCTGGACCCCGAGCTGGTGGGCGACGTCCTGGACGTCATGCGCGGCCTCGCCGAGGACGGCATGACGATGATCGTGGTCACCCACGAGATGGGCTTCGCGCGCGAGGTGGGCGACTCGGTCGTCTTCATGGACCAGGGCGTGGTGGTCGAGTCCGGCCACCCGCGCGAGGTCCTGACCAATCCCCAGCACGAGCGGACGAAGTCGTTCCTGTCCAAGGTGCTCTGACGGTTCCCGCCGGAACATGGGGCGGGGGTACGGGCCGTGCAGCCCGTACCCCCGCCCCTTGGCCTGTATCGCAGGATCAGTCGGTGTGGATGTGAACCACGGTCTTGTTGTCCAGGCCGAAGGTGCTGCCCTTCGTGAAGGTCGTCTTGGTGCCGTCCTCAAGGATGACGTAGCCGGAGTAGTCACCGGCCCGCCCGTAGAACACCGAGGACACGTTGACATCCAGGTCTCCGGAGCCCTTGAAGCAGCCCCTCGGGACCATCGAGATGAACCCTTCGAACAGCAGCTGGTGGCTGTCGGTGCGGTCGCAGGTGACCGCGTGCAGCGGCTGCGTCGCAGCGTTCGCCGGAGCAACAGCGAGGGCCACACCCGACGCGGCACATGCGGCAACGGCGGCCATCTTTGCCTTCTTGGCAAGATTCACGAGAATCTCCTCACTTTTCAAGGCGAAGGCCACTAACGACCTTCGTGCACAACATCGTTCGCGCCGCCCGATTGCCACACCATCCAATTGCAGCAAACTGCCATACAGGGGCGGGGTTTGGCGCAATCCGGACCATCGCTCGATGACCGACCCACCCGCGCCCGGCTCCACACTGTCGACCACACCGCTGAGCGCGGCCTCGACGCCCCGCATCCGCAACATCGCGTAATACCCTCGAATTGCGCGATGGGGCGGGATGGGTGAGCTGCCCCGGGTTTCGTAGCGGCCGGGTTGTGTGTTTTCAGGCGGTGTTCGGGGTTGTCAGGGATCGGTGGTACTCGGCCTCGAATTCCTCGGGTGGCAGGTAGCCGAGGGCGGAGTGCAGGCGTTCGGTGTTGTACCAGCCGACCCACTGGACGACGGCGCGTTCGACCTGGTCAGCGTCGCGCCATGGGCCTTGGTGCTCGATCAGCTCGGCCTTGAAGGAGCCGTTGAGTGCTTCGGCCATCGCGTTGTCGTAACTGTCCGCGACGGAGCCGACGGATGCGGCAGCACCGGCGTCCGTCAGTCGTTCGCTGTAGCGGATCGACACGTATTGCGAGCCGTGATCGCGTGGTGGATCAGGCCCGAGCCCTTCTTGATGCCCCGCCGCCACAGTGCCATCTCCAGGGCGTCCAGCGGGAGATCGGTGCGCGTGTGGGTGGCGAGCTGCCATCCGGCGATCACCCGCGAGTACACGTCCAGGACGAAAGCGGCGTAGACCCAGCCCGGCCAGGTGCGGATGCAGGTGAGGTCGGCGACACACAGCTGGTTCGGCCGGCTGGCCTCGAAGCGGCGGTTGACCAGGTCCGGCGGCCTGGGTGCGGACGGCTCGGGGATGGTGGTGCGGCGTCGTTGCCCGCGGATGATGCCCTCCAGGCCCTCCTTGCGCATCAGGCGTTCGACAGTGCACCGGGCGGCCTGCACGCCTTCGCGTCGCAGCTGGCGGTGGATGCGCCGGGCCCCGCAGGTCTCGCCGGACGTGGTGTGGATGCGGCGGATGTGCCCGGTGAGCTGTTCGTCGCGCAGGCGCCGGGCGGACTTCGGCCCTCTGCGGCGGGCGTTGTATGCCGAGACCGGCAGGTCCAGCTCCCGGCATACGGGCTCGGCCCCGAAGTCGTCGCGGAGGTGGTCGATCACCGCGTCGGCCTCGTGCGGGGCTGGTCGAGCTCCTTGGCGAAAAACACCGAGGCGGCCTTCAGGATCTCGTTCGCCCGCCGCAACTCCGCATTCTCCTTGCGGAGTTGCGACAGCTCTGCCCGCTCGGTACTGGTCAGCAGATCAGGCCGGCTGCCGTGGTCGGCCTCGGCCTGGCGGACCCAGCCCCGCAACGCTTCCTTGTGGATGCCGAGGTCCCGGGCCACATGGGCGACCGGACGGCCGGAGGACTGGACTTCACGGACGGCTCGCTCACGCAGCTCGTCGGGGTATTTCCGCGGTGCAGGCATCAGACTGTGCCTTCCCCTCTGCCGAGGCGATCAGGCCCGGCTTCAGGGCCGCTACGGAACCCAGTTCAGCTCAACTGTGGAACGGCTTATTACCCAATGAGCTTGGCTGTGTGGCTGGCTAACACGGGGCGACCGCACGTGGAACCGGCAGGCTCACCTCATTCGACGCCGTGCGACTGCCCGCACCGGTGAGGTACGGACGGGAGGGGGCGGGGCGGGACGGGTGGGTCCTGGCAGGGGCGTAAAGCGGTTTCGTGGGCGGTTCGGGGAACCCATGGCAACACGGTTCACCCCACGAAATTGCAGCCCCAGAAGGACCCACCCGTCCCGCCCCGCCCCCGCACACGACAGACGGCATCAACCCCGGAGCAGCGCCCCGACCCTCCCGGCCGCAACGGCCAAGTGCTGCCGAGCCTCCGCCAACTGATGCGGCGTCACACCGTGATCCCGCGCCGCATCGCGCAGTTCGTCGCGGAAGCGGTCCAGGAGACGCTCGAAGTCCCGGACCGGGTCCTTGGAGAGGACGTCGTCGGCCTTCGCCCAGCCCGGGAGCGGGACCTCGGCCACGTCCACCCGTTCCACGACGACCGTCTCGGGGGCCGTCCGGGACCCACCGGCCAGCGCACCGAGTTCCTTCGCGAGCGCGTTGACCCCCTCGACCAGCCCGGTCGGCCAGTCCCCCTGCCGGGTGTGCTCCCGGACCTGCTCCTGCACCCGCTCGGTGATCCGCCGCACCTCTTGCCGGGCGTGCTCCTGCGCCTGCTGCGCCTGGCGGCGGGCCGTCTGGGCGTCCTGCCGGGCCCGGCGGCTCTCCTCCTTCGCCCGGCGGGCCTGCTCCTTCAGCTCTTCCTTGGCCCGCCGCAGCTCCTCCTTGGCACTCGCGAAGTGGTCCCCTTCGCGCGATGCGCCCGTACGGGCCTGCCGCGCGGCCTCGCGCATTTCGCGCCGCAGGTCGCCGGCCGCCCCCCGCACCTCCTCGCGGATGTCGGCGGCGAGGTGGGCGACCGAGTCGCGGATCTCCAGCTCGAGGGCGGCCAGTTCCCCCTGCCGGTCGGCGAGTTCGGCACGCCCGGCCGCGGTGATGGAGTACACCTTGCGGCCGCCCTCGGTGGTGTGCGTGACCAGCCCCTCGGCCTCGAGCTTGGCGAGGCGGGGGTAGACGGTGCCCGCGGAGGGCGCGTACAGCCCCTGGAAGCGCTCCTCCAGCAGGCGGATGACCTCGTAGCCGTGGCGCGGCGCCTCGTCGAGGAGCTTGAGGAGGTACAGCCGCAGCCGGCCGTGGGCGAAGACGGGAGGCATCAGAGGACCTTTCCCTGAGTGGAGGGGGCGTCGGCGGGCTCGTCCTGGGACGGCGGCCGGCGCAGCAGCGCGACGGCGCCGGAGACGGTGGTGACCTTGAGCCGGCCGCCCCCCGCGCCGAGCCGGCCGGTGATGCGCTTGGCGCCCCACTGCCCGGAGACCCGGAGGTCCTCGAAGGCGCAGGAGACGGCACCGGTGGTGGTGTTGGCGTCCACCTCGGCGTCGACGGGGTGCGGCAGCCGGATGGCCACCTCGCCGGACACGCTGGTGAGGGTCAGCTCAGGCTGCGCCCCGGACGCGGCGAGGTCGACCGTCATGTCGCCGCTGATGGACTCGGCCCTGACCGCGGCGGCGGAGCTCTCGACGAGGGTGAGGTCGCCGGAGACGGACTTGAAGGACAGGTCGCCGCCCAGGGACTGGGCCTCCAGCCGCCCGGAGACGGTCTCGGCGCGCACCGCGCCGGTGACGCCGACGAGCGTGGCGTCACCCGAGACGCCCCGGACGTCCGTGGCGCCCGCGATGCCGGAGACGACGGCGCTCGCGCCGACCACGCCGACCTCGACGCGCGTGGCGGTCGGGACCGTCAGGGTGACGGTGGCGCTGCGCTTCCAGCCCTTGCTGTCGAGCCACTTGAGGAAGCCCTTCCAGGGCACGTCCTCGTACCCGACGGACAGGGTGCCCGCCTCGAGGGTGACGATCAGCGGCGGGCCGTCGATGTCGGTCAGCTCCAGCCGGGCGGGCCCGGGCGCATCCGTGCCGACGACGTTGACGGCGCCGCCCACGATGCGCACGTTGAGGATCGTGACCGGTGCTTCGAAGGTGAGCTTCTGTGGTTCGGTGAGCGACCACTCGGACTGGTCCGGCATTCCGGGCCTCCTCCATGCGTTTGCGTTCCGCGTTAACGCAATATATCGCGTCTCTTGAAGACACGATATATCGCGGTCTCCGGAAGTCAAGCGTCGGCGGTGTGGCTTAGCGTTGACGCATGTCCGCTTCTGATCACAGCCCGGCGGCGGGGGTCCTGCTGCTCTGCCGGGCCGAGCCCGACCGTGTCCGTCCGTCCGCCCAGCTCCTGCGCGAACCGCTGCTGCTCGCTCCGGCGGGCGAAGGGTGGAGCGTGCTGGTGCCGGGGGAGGAACCCTGGCGCGAGGCGGATGCGCGGGCGGGCGTGGGCCCGGGCGTGGGCCCGGAGGGCGGGAGGAATCTGGCCGCGATCACCGCGGAGTGGGCGCACGCGCTGACCGTGGCCGAGCCCTGGCCCGCGGTCGGGCTGTGGTGGGACGCGGAGGGGGCCGGTTTCGTGGTGTCGGCGGGCTTCCGCCGCACGGTCGGCTACACCTGGCTCGCGGACGGCTCGCCACTGGGGGAGGAAGCCGCGATGACCGCCCTGCGGGCCCGGCTCGGGCTGGACCCGGTGCTGGACGCGGCGGCCTTCGACCAGCTCACCCGGCCGGACTCCGAGGCGGACGCGCGGGCGCGGGTGCTGGGGCTGGTCGCGGTGCTGGCGCGGGCGGGCCTGCGCCTGCCGCTGGGGCTGGTCCCGGGGGCGGACGCGCGGGCGCTGCGCGAGGCCGCCGCGGCGCTCGCGGCCGCGGAGCCGGTGGAGTGGTCGGGGTGGCGCGAGGTGATACGCACGGGGCTGGACGCCTCGGAGCGGGGGCCGCTGGGGGAGTGGATGCGGGGGCCGAAGGCGCGGGCGCTGGGGGCCGCGGAGGTTGCGGCGGGGCTGTCCTTGCTGGCCTGGTCGCGGCGTGCGCGAGCTGGTCGGCGCCGGGGGTGGGCGGCTGTGGGGGTCGTGCTGGTCGTGGACGGGGTGCTTACGGTGGCGTACGACGCCTGGCGGGAGCGCAGCGGCTGAGGTCTGTCGTGTGCGGGGGCGGGGCGGGACGGGTGGGTCCTTCTGGGGCTGCAATTTCGTGGGGTGAACCGTGTTGCCATGGGTTCCCCGAACCGCCCACGAAACCGCTTTACGCCCCTGCCAGGACCCACCCGTCCCGCCCCGCCCCCTCCCGTCCGTACCTCACCGGTGCGGGCAGTCCCGCCGTCCCCGGTGTGGGCAATCGTTCCGTAGGGCGATGGGGGTGCCCCATGCCGTTCAGGCAATGGGGGAGGGTGGGCACACCGGAACGACGGCCCGCACCCGCACCGGCCACCCCGGTGCCGGGCGCCGTTCACGGCAGGTGCGTCGCCCCTGCGGGGCGTGGGGCCAGCGGACCCGTTACTCGTCGTCCTCGTCGTCCAGTCGCGCCAGCCACGTCGCCAGCCTCTCCACCGGCACCTCGAAGTCCGGGTTCAGGTCCACGAACTCGCGAAGACGCTCCGCGATCCAGCCAAGGGAGACCTCCTCCTCGCCCCGCCGGTTCTCCAGCTCCTCGATGCCTCGGTCGGTGAAGTACAACGTGATCTCCGTTGGGGTCTGAATGGGACTTCTCCTGCCCAGGATAGGTGCCCCCGCCCCGGCTTTGGCCACGGCCTCTCGCGCCCGTCGGGTCAGAGGACTAGCCTGCTGAGCCTGCTGCACCAGCCACGGAAACGGGGGGTGGACGCGTGGCCGAGGGAATTACTCAAGTACGGCTCGACGACGGGACGGTCGTCTGGGCGCGGGTCACGGAAGCACAGGAGCTGGAGGGGCCGTCCGGGGGCGGCGGCGCGTACGAGGACTCCAGTGCCGGGCGGCGCGTGGCCGACATGGCGGGTGGGCTGTCCGACGCCGTGCGCGGCGTCGTGGGCAGTCTGCGCATGGGGCTCGCCGCGGCGAAGCCGCACGAGGTGAAGGTCGAGTTCGGCATTGAGCTGTCCGCCCAGGCGGGGCACGTCATCAGCCTCATAGCCGACGGCAGCGGCAAGGCGTCGATCACGGTGTCGCTCACCTGGTCGGAGCGGCCGGACGAGCCCGCCCCCGCGACCCCCGGCGCTCCTTGAGTGCCCTGGACGGAACCGCGCGCCGGGCCGTCGTGCGCATTTCCGCGCCCGGCGGCGGGTATGACCGCAGCGGCGCCCGGTTCTGGGGGAGCGGATTCTTCATTGCCCCCGGGTGGGTCCTGACCTGTGCCCATGTGGTGGGGAGCGGGGGTGGCGGCGTGCTCGGCGGCGAGACGGCCATCGACATCACCGACTGGCGCGACCGCATGTTCGAGGGCCGGGTGGTTCTTGCCCTGCCCCGGCCGGAGAATCCCGACGCACCGCCCCGGCGCTGGCCGCTGCCGGACCTGGCCCTCGTCGAGGTGGCGGGCGCGGACGACGCCGAGTGCCTGTGGCTCAGCGACCGTTCGGCGGTCGTGCCCGCCCCGGTCAGCCTGCACGGCTGGTCGCAGGAGACCGGCGAGCTGGCGCTGCGGTTCGGCCTGGGCACGGCGAGTGGTGGGGACGGAAGTGACGGTAACGCCATGCTGTTGCGGGGGGAGATCCCCGTGGCGGGCTGCTCGGGCGGGCCCGTGGTGGACACCGGGCGCGGCGCGGTCATCGGCGTGAGCAAGGGGCGCGGCCACGACACGGCGGGCCTCGCGGTGCCCATCACGGCGCTGCGCCGGATCGCCGACAGCCGTCCCGGCCGCGACCGGCTGCACTCGATCATCAGCGCCCACGACCGCCACCACCTGCGCCGCTACCGCACCGTCGGCACCGGCGGCAGCTGGACCGGCCTCCAGCAGGCGCTGCGCCCCGCGCCCGGCAGCGGCTTCACGCCCGTACTGCGCACCCACCTCTTCGCCCGGCTGGCCGAGCTGACCCCGCCCCGTACGCCGGGCGAGGTGATGCTGCTGGTCGGGGACGCCAAGCGGCGGGTGATCCAGGCCGCGTACCAGCCGGGCGTGGAGCACGACCCGCGCTCCTGGCGGGAGGGCGTGGGCCTGCTGTACGACCTGCGCGACGGCGGGCACGCCAAGGAGGCGGGCAGTGTGCCCGACCGCGATCTGGAGCTGGAGGCGGTGCTGCTGTACGCGGCCCGCGTCGCGGCGGCCGTGAGCAGGCGGGGCGGGACGGGGGACGTGCTGCCGCTGCGGGAGCTGAGCGGCTGGCTCATGGCCCAGGCCGAGCCGCTGCCGGACGTCCTCCGCGAGGAGATCGACCAGATCCTGCACGGGGGTTCGGCCGTCTCCGGGGAGCCGCGCCCGCACGTCCCGCCGGGCACCGTCGAGCTGCGCAAGCCGGAGCCGCGGGACGTGGAGCCGGGCGCGCCCGGCGCTGCCGAGGTCCGGGCCCGCGCGGACGTGATCGTCGAGATCGACCAGGCGCCGTACGGCAGTTGCTATCCGTGGCGCGTCAAGCTGCTGATGGAGGACGGTGTGGTCACCCCGTTCCGCTGGGACGAGGAGGGCGTGCCCCGGGCCGGGCTGCGCGAGGCGCTGCGTGAGCCGATCGCCCGGGCGCTGGGGCAGGGCGACGTCGGCGAGCACCTCGCCGAGCTGCAAGTGGTGCTGCCGCGCGAGCTGTTCGACGAACCGCTGGACGACTGGCGCCTGTCCCCGCCGGGGGCGGACGGAGACGGCCTCGACCCGCACAGCATGCCGCTCGGGCAGCGCCGCGTGGTGGTCGTGCGCGACCGCCGGCGCCGCGACCATCCGGCGACCCCCGAGTGGCGCAGGCGCTGGAGCGGTACGCAGCAGGGCCCGCTCACCGCCGTGCCGCTGCGCCGCGAGGTGCCGGAGCGCGGGCACGACGGGCCGGGCCGGGAGGGGGTTCACGCGGCGTACGGGCGGCTGTCCGACGCGGCCGACTCCGCGGTGCCCGTGTACTGCGGCGAGGTGGCGAGCGAGGCGGGCGCCCGGGCCATGGATGCGGCGCTGGCCGCCGGCCACCCGGTGGTGATCTGGCGCAGATGCGCCACCGGCCATACGGATTGCGCCGAATTCCACCATCAGGTGACCCGGCTCGTCTGCGAGGCACACACCGCAGAGGGCCTCCACCGGCGCATACGCAACCTCCGTATCCGCTGTGCCGATCCCGACGCACCCGACCCGGAGGCGCTCTGGGCTCAGTCGATAGCCCTGCTCTTCGATTCACCGGACCATCCGCCGCTGCCCGACACGCCGCTGTACGCGCCGGGCGCGAGACCGGGTGCAGCGCCATGACGGCACGTCAAGTGCCTGCCAGGGCTGGGTTAAGACGGTCGGCAGGGCGTTACGGTACCGGTACCTTCGAGCAGGGGCCCGGAAACGGCAGCGGCAGGGACACGGGCCCCGGGCACCGCATGCCTCACGGTCACCACCAGCTACGAGGAGCCCAGTGTGAACGATTGGCGCATCTACCGCGGAGCCGGCCTGCCGCACGACGGGATACGGCGCCTGCCGCCGCCCCCGCCCTGGAGGGACTTCGCCTCCTCCGGGCCCGACGCCGGGTCCGGCAGCGACCCGAGCGCGGCGCGCAGACTCGGCGTGCTGCGCAGGCTGGTGGAGAACCACCACCCGCGCCCGGAGGAGGTCGAGGCGGTCAACGCTGCGCTCTACCTGCGCCGTCCGCTGCTGGTCACCGGCAACCCCGGAACGGGCAAGTCCACGCTCGCCCACGCCGTTGCCCACGAGCTGGGCCTGGGCCGGGTGCTGCGCTGGCCCATCGTCAGCCGCTCCACCCTGCGCGACGGCCTCTACCACTACGACGCCATCGCCCGCCTCCAGGACGTCCAGCTGGAGCGGGCCGGCGGCGCCGGGCCTGCGCGGCACTCCATCGGCTCGTACGTCCGGCTCGGCCCGCTCGGCACGGCCCTGCTGCCCGCGCCGCAGCCCCGGGTGCTGCTCGTCGACGAGCTGGACAAGGGCGACCTCGACCTGCCCAACGACCTCCTGAACGCCCTGGAGGAGGGCGAGTTCAGACTGACCGAGCTGGAGCGCATCGCCGACCGCGAGCCCGAGGTCGAGGTGCTCACCGACGACGGCGAGCGGGTCGTGATCCACGGCGGGCGGGTGCGCTGCACCACCTTCCCGCTGATCCTGCTCACCTCCAACGGCGAGCGGGACTTCCCGGCCGCGCTGCTGCGCCGCTGCATCCAGCTCAACCTGGAGCCGCCCGGCGAGGAGCAGCTGACCGCGATGGTCCGGGCCCACCTCGGCGACGACGCGGTCACCGACGGCGACGCGCTCATCCAGCGCTTCCTGGACCGGGAGCCCGGCGAGGTCATCGCCGCCGACCAGCTGCTCAACGCCCTCTTCCTCACCCAGCACGCGCCCCGCACCGAACGCGTCACCCGCGACCGCCTCGCGGACATGCTCATGCAACCCCTGGACCGTCCGAGGTGATGACAGATGACGGCGCAGCCGCCCGGCCTGCGGCTGGGGCACCTGGTCGCCCGGCTGCGGGCCGCGGACTGGGACCTCACGGCCGAGGAACTCGCCGATGCGGTGTGGCTCGCCCAGTGGGTCTCCCCGGCCGGGGAGGCTGCGGGCGAGGAGCGGGAGGAACGGCCGGTGCGGGAGTCTCCTGCCGCTGACGGTCCGGTGCGCTCCGTTCCGTCCGCGCCTTCCGGCCGGGCCGCCGGATCCGGGCCGCCGCCGGGCCCGTCCGCGGCCCGGCCGCCCGGCAGGCGTGCCGAACGCACCGGCAGCGTGTCCCTCTACGCCCGCGGCGACGGGCCCGGCGAGCCCGCCGGGGCCTTCCCGATACGCATACCGATGGCCTCCTCCCTGCCCGGTCTGCTCGGCCTCCAGCGCGCCCTGCGCCCGCTGCGCCGCTACCGCCCGCTCGCCGCGCCCGGCCGCGGGCCCCTGGACGAGGACGCCACCGCCGAGCGCGGCGCCTGCAGCGGCGTGCTGGACCCCGTCTACCGCCCCGGCGAGGGACGGGCCGCCGCCATGCAGCTGCTGATGGACACCAGCCCCTCGATGGCCGTCTGGGACCGCATGCTGGAGGAACTGCGGCAGACCTGCGCCCAGTTGGGGGCCTTCCGTGACGTCCGGGTGCGCTATCTGCACCGGGCCGAGGACGGCACGCCCCTGATCGGCACCACGGCGGCGCCGGGGCCGCCCGGCCGTGCGGGACGGCTCCGCCCGCGCCCCGCCCAGCAGTTCCGCGACCCCACCGGGCGCCGCCTCACCCTCGTCATCAGCGACTGCGTGGGGCCGCTGTGGCAGGAGGGATCGGCCCAGCGCCTGCTGCGCACCTGGGCGCTCACCTCGCCCCTGGCCGTCGTCCAGCCCCTGCCGCCCCGCCTGTGGCCCCGCACCGCGCTGCCCGCCGAGGCCGGGCTGCTCACCCGCGACCCCGCCGCGGGCGGCAGGCTCGGCTTCGAGCCCGAGGGCTACGGGCCGCTGCCCGGCCGCGGTGCGCTGCCGGTGCCCGTCCTGCTGCCCACCCGCGACGCGCTCGGCACCTGGGCCCGGCTGCTGTCCGGGCCCGGTCGGTCGGCCGTGCGCGGCGCCGCGGGCTGGCTGCTGCCCGGCCACCCGGCCAGGGCCGTGCCGACCCCCGGCGAGCGCGCCGCCCGCAGCGCCGACGAACTGCTCCGCTCCTTCCGCGCGGGCGCCTCGCCGGGCGCGCTGCGGCTCGCCGTGCACCTGGCGGCCGTACCGCTCACCCTGCCCGTGATGCAGGTCGTGCAGCGCGCCATGCTCCCCGACACCGGGCCCATGGAACTGGCCGAGGTGCTGCTGAGCGGCCTGCTCTGGCAGCTCCCCGGCGCCGACGCCGGCCCGGACCGCGAGCCGCGGTACGAATTCGCCGACGGCGTGCGGGAGATGCTGCTCCAGTCCCTCGACCAGAGCGCCGCCGCGCTCGTCCTCAAGCACTGCTCGGACTACGTCGAGCGCCACTTCGGCAAGGGCGCCCGCAACTTCTCCGCGCTCGCCGCCGCCCAGCTCTCCGGGAGGCCCCCGGCCGTCCAGGACCCGCCGTCCGGGCCCCCGGACGGGGCGGCCCGGCCCGGGGAGCCGGACGCCGCCGAACCGGAGCTGTTCGCCGAAGTCCCCGCGCGGGTGGTCCGCTGGTATCAGCCCGTGGCTGTCGAGAGCGGCCCGGTCGCCGAGGCGGAACACCTGCTGCGCCTCTGGCAGGTGCAGGGCGACCCCGGGCTGCTGCACCGGGCCCGCGAGCTGGCCGAGCCGGTGGCGGGGCGGCCGCTGGCCGCCGGGGACGACGGTACGGACGTCACCGCCGACGCCGACGCCGCCGCCGAGGGCGTACGGGCCCGGCTCGTCCTCGGCGGCGTGCTCGGCGCACTGGCCGGCACCGAGTCCCTGCGCCACGACCCCGACCGGCGGACGGCGGTCCTGACGGAGGCCGTCACCCTGCTCACCGAGGCCCACGACCAGGCGGCCCCCGGCAGCGACCGGCGCACCGAGGCGGCCCTGGCGCTGGCCGCCGCCCAGCACGCCGCCTGGCTCGCCGACGGCGACCGCGCACGGCTGCACACCGCCGCGCGGACCCTGCGCGCCCTGCCCCGCGGCACCGCCCCGCGCCACCTGCGGCTGGGCCGCCTGCTCCTCACCCTCGCCCGGCTCGGAGAGGACCCCGCCGCCGGGGCGGCCGCGGCCGCCGAGGCCGTCGCCGAACTCCGCACCGGCCACGAGCTGCTGGCCTCCGGCGACGCCCCCGACATCCAGCGCTGCGCCGCCCTCCTCGACCTGGCCCGCGCCCTGCGGCTGGCCGGCGCCCCCGCCGCCGAGACCCTGGCCACCCTGGCCCGGGCCGGGGAGACGGCCGCCGACGACCTGCAACGCCTCCACTGCCGCACGGAACAGGCCCGCGCCCACGCGGCGGCGGGCGACTGGCCGGCCGTCGACGACGCCTACGCCGCGGCGGTCTCGCTCACCGCCCGTGACAGCCTCCGGCGGTGCGAACTGCTCCTGGAGTGGGGGGAGTCGCTGCTGGGCCGGGCGGAGGACGGGGGCGGCGCCGACCTCGTCGGGCGGGCCGAGTCCGTGTTGCGCGAGGCGTTCGCCGTGAGCCCCGGGAAGTCGCCGCTGCGGGCCCGGACGCAGCTCATGCTGGGCCGGGCGCTGGTGCTGCGTTTCGCGCGCCAGGGGTTCCTTCCCGACCTCTACGAGAGCTGCCACCTGCTCGAACAGGCCGCTCGCCGGGGCCCGGACGCCGATATCCGCGCCGAGTCCTGGCTGGCGCTGGGCACCGCCCGGCTGGCGCTGAGCGAGCGCTCGGCGGCGATGCCGGTGGCGGACGCGGCGGCGGCCTTCGACGCGGCGGCCAAGGAGGCCCGCCGCCTCCCCGCCCCCGACGGCCCCGGCTCGGTGACGGCCGCAAGGGCCCTGCACGCGTACGGAGCCGCCCTGGAACGCATGGGCCTGGGGCGGGCGGCACTGGCGGCGTACCGCGATGCGCAGGCGGAATGGGGGCGGCTGACGGGGCGGTTGGCGGAGGTGCCGTGGGGAGAGGTGCAGGCAACGCGGGAGTGCGTGGCGAGGCTGGGGTAGGGGGTTCCTTTCCCCACCCCGCCCCTTCCCGAAACCGGGGGGCAAGCCCCCGGACCCCCGGGGCCCCTCGCGCTGCGCGCGGGGGCAAGAATCGGGGGCTCTGCCCCCGGACCCCCGCTCCTCAAACGCCGGAGGGGCTGAATTTGCCCCCGGAACGGGGGACTGGGGGCGAAGCCCCGCGTTTCGCCCCCCCCGCGGAGCGCGACGAGGCAAGGGGACGGAGGTCCCCGCATTTCGCCCCCGTGCGGAGCGCGAGGGGGCAGGGGGATGGAGTCCGCCCCGGGTTTCGGCCCTGGCGCGGAGCGCGACGGGGTAGGGGCGGAGGCTCGCTGGTTTTGGCCCCGGCGCGTAGCGCGAGGGGTCACCGGGGGGGCCGGGGGCGTAGCCCCCGCTCCTCCCTCCCCCCCGGTTTCGGGAAGGGGCGGGATCGGGGAAAGAAAACCCCCTCAGCCACCCCGAACGTGTTTCCGCTTTACGGCTCTTGGGAAGAACCGTCCAGCCGCGGGGCTCGCTCACGGCGGAAGGCGGCAGGGAGGAGAAGAGCGTGCCGAAGCTCGAGAACGCAAGGGTGCAGCCCCTGCCCGACCTCGCCGGTATCGGCCTGCGGGCCTTGCGCGAGACGGCGGATCCCGCCCTCGCGGCCGCCGTGGACAGCGTCCTGGCGCACCCGGCGGAGCTGGGGGAGACCTGGGAAGCGGGCACCGAGGGCGGGCTGGAGGCGTTCTGTCCCGGCCGGTGACCCGCCGGGTTCCGGACAGAAGCGCGCCGCGGTCCGCGACCCTGGCCCGGCTGGCCCGGACCCGCTCCGCCCCCGGGGACCTCGCCTTCCTGCTGGACGGCCTGCACGGCAGACGGCTGGTGCTGCTGAAGTCCCTGCTGACCCGGCTGGAGCGGAGCCCCGGCGCCGCCCCCGGCCCCGCCCGCGAACGCTTCCGCGCCCACTGGCGGTTGCTGGAGCGGGCCGAGGCCCACAGCCCGTCGGCCGTCCGCGCCACCCTGGACTACCCGGCCGTCGGCAACTGGCTCGCCGCCGCCCTCACCGCCCCCGACGGCGAGCCCCTGGCCCACCGCCTGGACCACTTCGGCGCCGTCGCCGCCACCGCCGCCCTCCGCGCCGGCACCGACTTCGTGCTCGACCTGGCCACCCCGGGCGGCCTGCTCGCCCTGCCCGGCGCGGGCGTCGCGGAGACCGGTGCCGAGGCAGTGCGGCTGACCGCGCACGGCCGCACCGCGCGGCTTACCGTCCGGGGCGGGCCCGCCGGGCCCGTCCTGCTGCGGGCCGCGGAGCGGCTGTCCGGCAGCGGCCCGGGCTGGCGGGCCCCCTGGCCGCTGCCGGGCAGTGCCGCCTGCCTGGACGACCTCGACCCCTACCGCACCCCGCCCGGCGGCGGCTCCGGCGGCGGCTCCGCCCAGCCGGGCGCCTGGCTGCGCCAGTGGCGGGCCGCCCTGGCGCTGCTGCGCGACACCGACCCGGTCCGGGCCGCGGAGACCACGGCACTGCTGCGCTGCCTGGTCCCGCTCGCCGCCCCGCCTCGCGCCCCGAAGGCGAGCGCCACCTTCCGGTCCGCCCCCGGCGCGGTGCTCGCCACCCTGCCCGGCACGGCCGCGGACCTGGCCGAGGTGCTGGTCCACGAGACCCAGCACAGCAAGCTGTCCGTGCTCCACGACCTCGTACCGCTGCACGAGGCGGGGCCGGAGGCCGTGCACCGGGTGGCCTGGCGGGCCGACCCGCGGCCGCTCGCGGGCGTCCTCCAGGGCACGTACGCCCACCTGGCCCTGGCCGACTTCTGGTCCCGGGCGGCCCGGCGACGCTCGCTGCCGCCCGCCGTCCTGGAGGACGCCCGGACGCGCCGTGATTCCTACCGCGCACAGGTCGCGGAAGCCCTGCCCATCCTGCTTGAATCAGCAGAAGTCACTCCTGCCGGACGGGAGTTCGCGACCGGCATGGCGCGGCATCTGGCGGGCCTGCGCCGGTCCGGCGGCCTCCCGGCCCCGGTCGGCCGCGCGTCACCGCCCGGTGACGTACGGTAATCTTGCGGCGTGCCGGACCTCCGGCCGACGCGGGTGCGAAGGAACAAAGGGAGACGCGCGATGGCCACGCAGCGGAACACGCCCGGCACCGGTACGCAGGTGCAGGCCGGCGAGCACTTCGTCGTCGTCTTCGCGGGCTTCCACCGCCCCTGGGCGACCTGGATCGCCCACCGCCTGGAGAGCCACGGCCACCGCGTCACCCTGCACCGCTGGGACCCGCCGCGCGAGGTGCCCCTGGAGTCCGCGCTGGGCGATCTGCTGCTGGCCTCCGGCCGGATACTGCTGGTGCTCAGCGACTGGTTCTTCCAGCTGGGGCCGCGCCGCGAGGGCGAGTGGACCGAGGCCCTGCGCGGCGTCGTGGCCACCCACGCCGAGCGGTTCGCCGCCGTGAACCTCACCAACCGCGCGCTGCTGCCCGCCACCGCCGTCCTGGAGCCCGTCGACCTGTGGAGCGTGGGCGCCCAGGAGGCCGAGCGCCGGCTGCTGGGCAGGCTCTCGCTGCCCACCGGGCCCGCCCGGCACCCCCTGCCGCCGGGCCCCGGCTCCCGCTACCCCAACGACCCCCCGGCGATCTGGGGCGAGGTGCCCCGCCGCAACGTCCGCTTCACCGGGCGCGACGAACACCTCAACCGCATCCAGGAGTGCCTGACCGACGCCCCCCAGGGCACCGGCGTCGTCACGCTCCTGGGCATGTCCGGCATCGGCAAGACCCAGATGGCCGCGGAGTACTGCCACCGCTTCAGCTCCGACTACGACGTGATCTGGTGGGTCAACTCCGACACCCGCGGCACCCTGCGCGAGCGCCTGGGCGAGCTGGCCCCCGAGCTGGGGCTGGCCAGCGGCGCCGAGCCCGGCGAGCGGATCCGCGCCGCCCGCGACGCGCTGCGCCGCGGCGAGCCGTACGGCCGCTGGCTGCTCGTCTTCGACGGCTGGGACGACATCGAGGGCGCCGAGGACGTGCTGCCCGACGGGTCGGGCCACGTCCTGATCACCTCCCGCAACCGCAGCTGGAGCGAGAACCGCACCACCCTGATGGACGTCCCCGGCTTCGAGCGCCACGAGAGCACCGGCTACCTCATGCGCCGCGCGCCCCGGATCACCGCCGCGCAGGCCGACGAGGTCGCCGCCGAGCTGGGCGACATCCCGCTCGCCCTGGTCCAGGCCGCCGCCTGGCTGGGCGAGTCCGACATGGAGGTCTCCGAGTACCTGCGCATGGTGCGGGACGGCGAGCTGTCCGAGATCACCGACCAGGCCGGCTTCGACGGCGTCCCGCGCTCGTCCCTCACCTCCTGGTCGATACTGATCAACCGGCTCCGCGAGACCCAGCCGCACGCCGTCGAACTGCTGTCCCTGTGCGCGGCGTTCGCCCCCGGCCGCATCCCCATCGGCCTGGTCCGCCACCTCCCCGCCGACGGGCTGCCTGCGGACCTCGCCTGGCTCGCCTCCGACCTGGCCGCCTGGACCCGCGCCCTGGACACCCTGGTCAACTACTCGGTCTTCACCCGCGACACCCGCACCACCAGCCTGGGCGACGAGCCGGGCCCCGAGCAGGAGTCGGTGCACATGCACCGCATCGTCCACGACATCGTCGGCCGCCTCACCTCGCCCGAGGACCGCGAGCGCCACCGCCAGGTCGTCCGCCGCATGCTCGCCGCGGCCGACCCCGGCAACCCCCAGGACTCCCGGCTCTGGCCCCGCTACGCCGAACTGCTGCCGCAGCTGGAGCCCTCCGGCGCCCTCGGCAGCCGCAACGAGCGCGTGCAGGAGACCGTCCTCAACGTCCTGCGCTACTGCCTGCGCAGCGGCGAGTTCCGCACCGGCGTGGCGCTCGCGGAGCAGATCCGCGAGCACTGGTCGGAGTTCCTCCCGCCGGACCACCCGCGCATGCTGGAGCTGACCACCCAGCAGGGCAACATCCTGCGCTCCTACGGCTCCTTCCGCGCCGCCTACGAACTCGACCGCGGCCTGCTGGAGCGGCTGCGCGCGACCCCCGCGCCGGCCGGCATCGGCCTGATGACCGCCACCAGCTGCGTCGCCGCCGACCAGCGGGCCCTGGGCCAGTACACCGAGGCCCTCCAGGCCCAGCGCGAGGTCCTGGAGACCGCCCTCGAACTCCTCGGCCCCGACGACTACCTCACCCTCCTCGCCCAGCACAACCTGGGCGCCGGCCTGCGGCTCCTGGGCCGCTACACCGAGGCGTACGAGATCGACCTGGAGACCCTCCGCAAGCGCGAGACCCTGCTGCGCGCCCGTCACCCCGCCACCCTGGTCTCCGGCCTCGCCTGCGCCCGCGACCTGCGGATGCTCGGCCGCTACCGGGACGCACTGGCCCGCCAGGAGCTGGTGATGCGGCTGCACATCCAGGTCCTCGGCCCCCAGCACCCGCAGACCCTGCGGGCCCGGCACAGCCTGGTGCTCTGCGAGCGCCGGGCGGGCGCCCCGCAGGACGTGGGTGCCGTCCTGGCCAGCCTGCTGGAGCAGACCGAGCAGGTGCACGGCCGGAGCCACTACGCCACGCTCGGCCTGATCGTCGACTGCGGCAACCACGCCCGCGAGCACGGCGACCTCAACCAGGCCAGGGACCTCATCGCCGAGGGCGAGAACGGCTTCCGGGAACTCCTCGGCCCCGCACACCCCATCAGTACCGGCATGCTCTCCAACACCGGTCTCGTGCTCCAGGCCGCCGGGGAGCGCACCGAGGCGCTGACCATGTTCGAGGCCGCCTTCGCTGGCCTCTCCGCCACCCTCGGCCGCGACCACCCCTGGGTCCTGGGCTGCGCCCTCAACGCCGCCGCAGGCCGCAACTTCACCGGCCGCATCGACAGCGCCCAGGAGCTGAGCCGCGACACGCTGCGCCGCGCCCGGCACGCCCTCGGCGAGGACCACCCCTTCACCCTCTCCTGCGAGGTCGCCCTCGCCATGGACCTGCGCGGCCTGCGGGAGCACGAGGAGGCGGGCAAGGTCGAGGAGGACGCCCTCCAGCGCCTCACCCGCACGCTGGGCGCCCAGCACCCGCACACGCTCTCGGCGCGGCAGCGGGTCCGGCCCTACTGGGACTTCGAGCCGTATCTGGGCTGAAAGGCGGGACCCCGGCACCGGAGAAGTACCGGGATCCCGTTCAAGTCCGGGGCCTCAGCCATTAATTGAGGAACCCGGACGGCGAGTCACCACGTCCGCGAGAGCGGCGGCGGTTTAGCCGCAAAAATCAGCAGTTGCCCGCAGGGCGGCTGCGGGTCACCAGTTCGTCGTAGCCGGTGGAGGAGTCGATCCACACCACCTGCGTGCCCCCGACGGCGGCCGGCATGCCCTGCTCGCCCCGGTTGCACGACATCCGGCCCTTGCGCGAGCCGTCCACGGAGAACTGCCAGAGTTTCGTCAGCGTCTCGTTGCGGTACTGGGTGTCGGGCGTCTGCGACGACACCGTCACCGCGTCCTCGGAGGCCGTCAGCTCCCAGGGGTAGAGCGCGTCCGCACCCTGCTCCTTGCTGATGTCCACCACGCCCGTGCCGTCGAGGTTCGCGCGCCGGACGGCCCGCTGGCCGTGGTCCTTGACCTCGTCCACCGTCCAGAAGACGTACTTGCTCGTGATACCGGTCTGGCCGGTGTTCAGGGGCTTGCCGAGCTGCGGCATCACGGTCGTCTTCCCGGACGCGATGTCCAGGACCTTGACGTTGTACAGGGAACTACCGGGCCTGTAGATGAGCGTGCCGTAGGCGATCTTCCCGTTCTTCAGGGACTGCTGGGAGCTCGCGGCGCGACGGCCGTTGACGTCCTGGACCCAGCTCGGCTCCTTGTCGCCCTTGCGCAGGTACCCCACGCGCGTGCCGACGCGCCGGAAGGCCTGGGCGAAGACCACGACGTCGCCCTCCACCTTCGCCTGCTGCCGGAACCCGACCTCGCTGTGCACCAGCGTCTTGACGGGACCGCCGGCGATCGGCCGCGACAGCAGGTCGGTGCCGTCGCGCCCGTGGGCCTCCCAGACCACCGTCTTGCCGTCGGTGGCCGGGTTGACGTGGTAGCGGCCGTCGTTGGGGCTGATCAGCTTCTTCTCACCCGTGCCGTCCGCGCGCCCGGCCCACACCGAGTAGGCCTCGCTGCCGTTCTCGTTCGACTTCGAGGCGACCCACCAGCCGCCGCCCGCGCCGACTTGCGAGTTCACGGTGTTGAGCCGGTCCAGCAGCTGGTCGGAGTCCACGCCGATGGCCAGCTCCCAGTCCGGGACGATGCCGTGGGCGTTGAACGCGCGCGTGACGGCGTTGAGCTCCTTGCCCGAGACCTTGAGGTCCTTGGCGGCGGCGATCACCGCGTTGCGGCCCTCGGTGAAGCCGTCCAGCGGAGTCATGTACTCCGTGAGCGCCTTGTAGACGATGCGGTCGGCGAGGGTGCGGTCGAGGTCCTTGCGGATGTCCCAGAGGGCGCCGGAGAAGATGGTGGAGTTGAGGTGGACGCCGCCGCTGTCGGTGGCGAAGTTCACGCCCAGGTAGCTCTTGGAGGTCGTCCGGCCGTCGTTGAGGTCACGGATGGCGCACTCGCGCGGGCCCTTGCTACGGCACAGCGTGTCGCCCAGCAGCCCCGAGTCCGGGCTGTCCATGGAGACCCCGTACGCGTCCGTCTTGATGGCGTTGCCGAAGTAGTCGGCGAGGGCCTCGTTCATGGCGCCCGACTGGCCGGCGTAGACGAGGTCGGCGGAGTTCTCGACGACGCCGTGCGTCATCTCGTGCCCGACGACGTCCAGGCCCGCGGAGAAGGGGCGGTAATCCTTGTCGCCGTTGCCGTACACCATCTTGGTGCCGTCCCAGAAGGCATTGGCGTACGGGGTGCCGTAGAAGGTCACGCCCACCAGGGAGTTGATGGTCATGCCACGGCCGTCGAGGCTGTCGCGGCCGTGCACGGTCTTGTAGTAGTCGTAGACCTTGCCCGCCGCCCAGTGCGCGTCGACGGCGCCCGCCTCGGTGGCATCCTTGCCGAAGGCCGTGGTCGGCGAGCCGAACTCCTTGATCCCGGCGGGCCATCGGCCGGACACGTCGTCGACGCTCTTGTCGCGTACGTCCCAGGTCGAGAGCACGTTCTTGCTGCTGTCGCGCATGCGGGTGTGGTCGCGCATGACGTACTCGTTGCGCGAGGCGTCCTTCGCGAGGTCCAGCGCGACGGTGGTGCCGTCGAACTTGACGCCCGAGCCCTTGACGGCGGGGTCGGCGGAGGGGGTCTGCGGACCGTCGGCGCCTGCCGAACTCTTCGCCTCAGGATCGGACTTGACGGCTCCGGCGGTGCCGAATGTCTTGATACCGCTGTACTGGAGGACGGGGTAGCCGGCCTTGGCGTCGACGTACACCTCGCGCAGCACGGGCTGCTTGGTGGCGGGGTCGGTGCCGCGGACGGTCACGTGGTGGGTGAGGACGCCCGCGCCCTTGGGCAGGACGACCAGCCCGCGCGCGGTGCCGCTGAGCTGCGGAGTCTCCTCTTCACCGACGTCGCCGAAGCCCTCGCGGTCGAGCTGGGTGAGCGTGGCGTCGACTGCTCGCTCGACGGCGAGTTCCTCGCCGACCTCGGGGGTGGTGTCGGTGGTGAGGGCGGTGAAGTACTTGCCGGAGGTACCGGTGACGACGCGCTTGCCGTCTTTCTTCTCCATGCGGACGACGTACTGCCCACCGAGGACGTCGACGCCGCGGTGCTTCTGCTGGAGCCGCACGGTCTCGGAGGCGCCGGTGCGCTGGGTCTGGACGGGCTTGAGGTCGCGGTCGGGACGCTCGATGCGGTAGCGGCTCTTCTTGTCGGCGAGGTGCCGCTGGGCGGCGTCGGCCGCACTGCCGCCGGCCTTCACGCCTTCGCGGATGCCGCCCACCAGGGAAGGGGTGGAGGTCCCCTTCCCCGGAATCACCTCGGTGGGCCCCGGGGTGGGCGGCGCGGCCACGGCCTGGGCAGGCAGCGCGGACACAGCAAGGGCGGCCGCGCCGATCAGCGCTGCCGCCCCTGCTATGCCGCTCTTGGCGGCGGGTCTTCCTGATCTTCCTGAACGTGCTCTGGGCTTACGCAAGGTTCCCCCTCCGTACATGCCGGAACGTTCGCCGGAACTAACTTCGGTCGGCGCATATGCAAACCGGCGGTACGGGGGGTGGGCAATGGGGGGTGCGGGGGGTTGGGCCGGTTTCGGTCGAGTGTGCCGGTCCGGTCAGTCCCGGGGGAACCTGTCGGTCGCGAGGGCCAGGCCGAGGACGGTGTCGGTCAGGTCGAACATCTCGTCCACGTCCAGGTAGCCGGCGTCGTCGGCCATCGCGCAAACCCCCTCCCGGCTGCCGGTCCGGCGGTTCAGTGATGCGCACGGCGTTCGGGTTACGCGTGCTTGATCGACTCTATGAACGCGGACCAGGCCGAGGGGATGAAGGCCAGGGCGGGGCCGCCGGGGTCCTTGCTGTCTCGGACCGGGACGGCCCTAGTTATGGGGTCGGCGACTTCCAGACAGTTCCCTCCGTTGGAGTTGCTGTACGTGGATTTATGCCATCGCATGGCGTTTGATACTGGTTGCCGGGTTCTCATGCAGAGCTTTCCTCCATCACTCGCCGAACGAGTGCCACGGACTCGCAAGGCGAAAGAGCCGAGTCCCGTAGCAGGTCGTACGACAGCCGCAGCCGTTCGACATCCGCAGGGTCCTCGTACAGGTCACCCGAGGTGCTGCTCTCCACGTAGGCGACCGAATCCCCATTCGGCGACCACAGGATTGTCAGCGATCCGCCGAGTAGGTCGTGAAGCCCTGCAGAGAACGGCACGACTTGAAGCGTCCCGAACTGCCGGTCGGACATGTTGATCAGCCGATTCAGTTGCGTTTGCCATGCCTTCGGGTCTTTCGCGGCGCGGCACAGGACTGCTTGGTCCAGCATGACTCGGTAGTGGGAGCGGTCAGGCTTCGTCAGCCACTTCTGTCGCGCGAGTCTGGCCGTTACCTGTTCTTCCAGCTCATCCTCGGTTCGAGGGCGACTGGCTTTGAGGATTTCACGAGCGTAGTCCTCAGTCTGGAGGATGCCGGGAACCGTACTCACTGCAAACTCGTACCGGACCGTCGCCTCCCTCTCCCGCGTCATGAACCGCTTGTACTTGTCGGGGACTACCTCCTGCGCGGCCAGCTCCCACAGGAGGATGAGGTGCCTGCCCGTGCTGTACGTCCGGTCCAGCGCCTCGATGACATCCCGCGACCCGAGCCGGTCTCCCTTCTCGAGCTTGTGTAGATAGGCGCGGTCGTACGTCGTCTCCTCCGCCAGAGTGCTCAAGGACTTGCCCGATTCCTCGCGTAGCCGCGTCAGTTCCGATGCGAGCATCCGTCGTGCCGAGGGCTTGCCCCCGGAATTGGACTTACGTGCGGGCACTACAACTCCCCTGTGGTCCATGCGATACGGGCTACAGCCCGGCTCTTCCGGAGCCTAGAACCGCGCCGTCACGCTGTAAGTCCCCCGCACGAACAGTCATGCAGGCAAAGTAGTGACGAACCAGTGGAAGGCGTAGTGAGGTGACGTATCGGAAGGGTGTCTTTGTCGTGGACACCAGCGAGGACAGGATCGCCCAAGTCATCGGCGTGACCGGAACCCGCGTGCAGGTCCAGCGCCCCGGTGGCGGCCTGGAATGGGAAGTGCCCGCATCCGCGCTGCGGCTGGCCACCCGCGAGGAGCGGAGCGCCGCCGGGCTGCGCCCGTACCTCAGCGGCTGTGACGAGTGTGCCGAGCTGGAGGCCGCCCGGCAGCAGGCCGCCCCCGCCCAACGCGCCAACGCCACCGCCGCCGCCCGAACCCACTGGATCGTCGCCCACTCCACCACCACCCAGACCATCAAGGAGCACTCGTGAACACCTGCCGCCACCACTCCGGCTGGATCACCGCCCCCGGCGAGCAGCGCTGCAAGGACTGTGGCACCCGCCGCTTCACCGACTACGGCGCCCTCCGCCCCCCGGGCCTCCCGGAATCCACCACCCCCCGCGACCGCGACCGGGCCAAGGCCGACCGCAACGCCGCCATCCTCATCTCCCGCACCATCCACCACCTCAGCCACTGGGGCCGCAGCGCCACCGAACTCCGCTACAGCTACGCCGCCTGACCAGCGGCCCGTTCTCTCCCCCCAGAAGGAGTACACAAACTGGGTAAGAAGGAGTTCGAGAACGCGGGCGAGCCCTGGGACCCGCACGCCAACCAGGAGCAGGCGACAGACCCGGACACCCGCGTCTCCCAGAACGGCGACGTGCACAGTTCGCACGCTGACGACAAGGACCGGGAAGGGCAATGAAGCGAGGCGAGGACCTGATTCGGGACCTGAGGGAGCAGGGCTTCATGCGGTGCGAGACCACCCCGGACGGAAAGGCCGTGGTCATGCGCAAGCGCGACAGGTGGACCGTGGTCCCCCTTCGCTGGCTCACCGACGAGGCCGTGGACACCATCAAAGCTCAGGCCGGAGTCAGCCTCGTCTGAGTCGTCCCATACGGCTACGCCGCCTGATCGGCGACCGGGCGCAACCGCGCGAAGGTGACGGCACCGTGCACCGCGAGCGCGACCGGCACGGCCAGTAGCACTGACCACGGCAGCACGCCGAACGCAGCGAGCAGGCAGGCGAACGGCAGAGTCAGGAGGGTGGGGATCGTCGAGGCCAGGGCGATACGGATACGGGTCCGTCGGTTCATGGGAGTGCTCCTCGCTGAGAGTTACTTCGCGCCGTGCCGCGCGGTGTCCAGGTAGTCGGCCAGGTCCCGCCAGTCGTCCGCATCCGCCGCACTGATCGGCGTTCCGGACATCGCGGCCGGGTCCTCGCGCCACGCGTCGCGCACCCCGGTGGAGATCTCCGCGTCGCCGCCCGAGAACAACGTGCTCAGCTCGTCCATGCGGGCCACCAGCCGCCGGACCTTCGGATCCGTGGGCGGGGTGCCGGCTGTGCGGAGGCGATCGGCCCTGCGGTACAGCTCCGGCCATTCGACTTCGAGCAGGTAGTGGACCGCAGGGCCCAGGGACGCGGCCCGCGTGCGCAAGGTCTGCAGCTGGTCGGCGTCCAGGTGGCGGCCGAGCGCCTGCTCGCCCTCCGGGCCCGTGGCGCTCATCGCCCGCAGGGCGTCCAGCAGCGCCGGGACCGTCGGTGAGCGGTCGGCTTCCAGGTCGGCGGCCAGCCCCCGCAGGCGCTGCCGTACGGCGTCGAGCGCGGCGATGGAAGCCTCCACGCCCGCCAGGTGGTCCCGGAGGAGCCGGGTCGGATCGACCCCGGCGTCCAGGCAGACGGCGATGCTCTCCAGGCTCAGGCCCAGGCCGCGGAGTGCCAGCACGTGGTACAGGCGCACGAGGTCGTCCTCGGTGTACTCCCGGTGCCCGCCCGCGGTGCGCCGGGAGGGGCTGAGCAGACCGAGGGTGTCCCAGTGGTGCAGCGTGCGCACGGTGAGTCCGCTGGCCTCGGCGAGCGGACCCACCTTCCAGGTCGTGGAAGCAGTCGAAGCAGTCATGGGGCAACCATGCGTCCTCACGTCGCGTGAGGTTCAAGTCGAGGGCCGAAGGGGAGGCTACGCCGCCATCGCCACCTCCGCCGTCGCCGGCGTGAGGGCCAGGGCCAGGACCTGGCGGACGTCCGAGACCGGGTGGACGTCCAGCTTCTCCAGCACCTCGGACGGGACGTCGTCCAGGTCCGGCTCGTTGCGCTTCGGGATGATCACCGTGGTGATCCCGGCCCGGTGCGCGGCCAGCAGCTTCTGCTTGACGCCGCCGATGGGCAGCACCCGGCCGGTCAGCGACACCTCGCCCGTCATCGCCACGTCCGGGCGCACCTGGCGGCCGGAGAGCAGCGAGGCCAGGGCAGTCGTCATGGTGATGCCCGCGCTCGGGCCGTCCTTGGGCACCGCGCCCGCCGGTACGTGCAGGTGCACGCCGCGGTCCTTGAAGTCGCCGACGGACAGCTCCAGTTCGGCGCCGTGCGAGCGGAGGAAGGACAGCGCGATCTGCGCGGACTCCTTCATCACGTCGCCGAGCTGGCCGGTGAGGGTCAGCCCCGCGCCGCCCGTCTCCGGGTCGGCGAGCGACGCCTCGACGAACAGGACGTCACCGCCCGCTCCCGTGACCGCCAGGCCCGTCGCCACGCCCGGCACCGACGTGCGCCGCTCGGCCGGGTCCTGCGCGGACTCCGGGGTGTGGTGCGGGCGGCCGATCAGCGGGCGGAGCTGGTCCACGCCGATGGTGAACGGCAGCTCCTGCTCGCCCAGTTCGTGCTCGGCCGCCACCTTGCGCAGCAGCCGGGCGACGGTGCGCTCCAGGTTCCGCACGCCCGCCTCGCGGGTGTACTCGCCGGCCAGCCTGCGCAGCGCCTCGTCCTCGACGACGACCTCCGCCGGCTCCAGACCGGCACGCTCCAGCTGCCTCGGCAGCAGGTGGTCGCGGGTGATGACGACCTTCTCGTCCTCGGTGTAGCCGTCGAGGCGGACCAGCTCCATGCGGTCGAGGAGCGCCTCGGGGATGGCCTCCAGGACGTTGGCGGTGGCCAGGAAGACGACATCGGACAGGTCCAGCTCGACCTCCAGGTAGTGGTCCCGGAAGGTGTGGTTCTGGGCCGGGTCCAGGACTTCGAGCAGGGCGGCCGCCGGGTCGCCGCGGAAGTCGGAGCCCACCTTGTCGATCTCGTCGAGGAGGACGACCGGGTTCATGGAGCCGGCCTCCTTGATCGCCCGCACGATCCGGCCGGGCAGGGCGCCGACGTACGTGCGCCGGTGGCCGCGGATCTCCGCCTCGTCGCGGACGCCGCCGAGGGCCACGCGGACGAACTTCCGCCCCATCGCGCGGGCGACCGATTCGCCGAGGGAGGTCTTGCCCACGCCGGGCGGGCCGACGAGCGCGAGCACCGCGCCCCCGCGCCGCCCGCCGACCACGCCCAGCCCCCGGTCGGCGCGCCGCTTGCGCACCGCCAGGTACTCGGTGATCCGCTCCTTGACGTCCTCCAGACCCGCGTGGTCCCTGTCGAGCACGGCCTTGGCGCCCGGTATGTCGTAGGCGTCCTCGGTGCGCTCGCTCCAGGGCATCTCCAGGACGGTGTCGAGCCAGGTCCGGATCCAGCCGCCCTCGGGGCTCTGGTCCGAGGCCCGCTCGAGCTTCTCGACCTCCTTCAGGGCCGCCTCGCGGACCTTGTCCGGCAGGTCGGCGGCCTCCACGCGGGCGCGGTAGTCCTCGGACTCGCTCTCCGGGTCGCCGTTGAGATCGGCCAGCTCCTTGCGGACGGCCTCCAGCTGGCGGCGGAGCAGGAACTCGCGCTGCTGCTTGTCCACGCCCTCCTGGACGTCCTTGGCGATGGACTCGGCCACGTCCTGCTCGGCGAGGTGGTCGCCGAGCCGCTTCACGGCGAGCCGGAGCCGGGCCACCGGGTCGGCGGTCTCCAGCAGCTCGACGCGCTGGGCGGGGGTGAGGAAGGGCGAGTAGCCGGAGTTGTCGGCGAGCTGGCCGGGGTCGTCGATCTGCTGGACGCGGTCCACGACCTGCCAGGCGCCGCGCTTGCGCAGCCAGCTGGTGGCCAGGGCCTTGTACTCCTTCATCAGCTCGGTGACCGAGCCGGGGAGGGGGTCGGGGGTGATCTCCTCCACCTGGGTGCCCTCGACCCAGAGCGCGGCCCCGGGCCCGGTGGTGCCGGCCCCGATCCGCACCCGGCGGACACCGCGGATGAGCGCGCCCGGGTCGCCGTCGGAGAGGCGGCCCACCTGCTCGACGGTGCCGAGGGTGCCGACGCCCGCGTACGTGCCGTCGATGCGCGGCACCAGCAGCACGCGCGGCTTGCCACCGCCGCGCGCGGGCGCCGCGGCCTGGGCGGCCTCGACGGCGGCCCGCACCTCGCCGTCCGTCAGGTCGAGTGGTACGACCATGCCGGGCAGCACCACCTCGTCGTCGAGCGGCAGCACGGGCAGGGTGAGCGTTGCGGACGTCGAAGCCATGATCTCCCCTTCGGCAGGCAAGTTGAGCTATGCCGACTCAATGCGTGGGGAGGGCGGGATGTTCCCGGGGGTGTGTTCGCTGTGAGCGATCGGGGTGCGGGGTGGGTGCGGGCGCGGGTGCGGGTGCGGGTGCGGGTGCGGGTGCGGGTGCGGGTGCGGGTGCCTGCGGCGCCTTCCCCACCCCGCCCCTTCCCGAAACCGGGGGCTCTGCCCCCGGGCCCCCGGTCCTCAAACGCCGGACGGGCTGGATTTCAGCCCTCGCCGCCCCGCTGCCCCGGCACCGAGGCCACAGGCTTCGCGGGCTCCGCCGCACGCGTCGCCGCCCAGCGGCTCCGTGCCTCCTCCCGGATCAGCCCCCGGCACGCAATGCCCGTCAGCAGCGCGATCGGATGGCCCCAGCTCGCGAGCGGATCCGCCAGCTCCACCAGGTCCTGCGCGCACATCAGCCCGGCCACGCCCAGGATCACCCACTCCCACCGCCGTCGCACCAGCCCGGAGAGGGCGCCGACACACGCCATCAGGCCGAAGCTGATGCCGTAGTCGAGGCGGTGCAGCGAGGCCTCGGGCAGCCGTCCCGCGGCCACCGCCCCCGCGACCGGAAGCTCCGTGGCCAGCGTGGCCAGTACGTGCCCCACCAAGAAGACGCCCGCCGTCCGGGCCCCGCCCACCCGGCGCTCCAGCGCGGTCAGGACGAGCGCGAAGGCCGGCCCGTACGCGGACCAGAGGCCGCCCGCCACCCACAGCGCGCTGGCGATGAGCACCAGCAGCGGCTGCTCCGTGAGGTGGGCGGCGTCCGTGCTGGAGTCGCGCAGGAGCTGATTGACAGTGGCCTCGTCGCCGAGGTCGGTGTAGACGGCGGTGCCCAGCAGGACCAGGCCGTAGCAGAAGGTGAAGGGCGTGCCCAAGGGCGTGGGCAGCAGCCGGAGCACCCGGCCGAGGAACCGGCGGAACAGGAGCAGGCGGCTGCGGCGGCGGCTGCGGGGCGATGCCGGTGCGGTGGCGGACTCCGCCACGTCGGCGCGCGCGTCCGCGTCAACCGCAGTCACTCGGCCAAGCCCCTTTCCGCGGGATTCTTCGAGCTCGGCGATCGGCACGACCCGGCGACGCGTTCGTCCACCCGCATCTGAACATTAAGGTCCACGGCGGTCCCTCGAATCAACCTCTGGCCGTGACTCCAGTCACCGTTGTCAACCTCTTGACGCCCGATTGCGTCGGCTGGGTAACCGTCTCTGCGTAGACGACCACAGGAGAGCGTAAGGAGGCCGTATGACCCTTCCGAACACCGCGCCCCGCACTGACACCCCCGCCGCCCCCGTCACCCTCGACCGCCGCCAAGGCCCGTACGGAGAAGTGGTTTTGCGGCAGCGCGGGCCCCACTACGAGATCATCGCCAACGGCTGTTTCCTGATGGACACCGCCGACGGCCGCTCCGAGCGCCTCCTGGTCGACGCGGCCCTCGCGGCCCTGCCCGCGGACCGGGCCGCCCCGGCCGTGCTGATCGGCGGGCTGGGCGTCGGCTTCTCCCTCGCCCGGGCGGCCGCCGAGCCGCGCTGGGGGCGGATCACGGTGGTCGAACGGGAGGCGGCGGTCGTCGACTGGCACCTGCGCGGACCGCTGGCCGCCGTCTCGGCCGAGGCGCTCGCCGACCCCCGCACCGAGATCGTCCAGGACGACCTGGTGGCGTACGTGCACGGGAGCGGCGAACGGTTCGACGCCCTCTGCCTCGACATCGACAACGGCCCCGACTGGACCGTCACCGAGGACAACGAGGGCCTCTACTCGCCCGCCGGTCTCGCCGCCTGCCGGGCCCGGCTGAGGCCCGGCGGGGTGCTCGCCGTGTGGTCCGCCCAGCCCTCCCCGGCATTCGAACAAGCCCTCCGGAATGCCGGATTCGCCGGGGTAATTACTGAAGAGATCGCCGTTGCCCGAGGCGTCCCGGACGTGGTCCACCTCGGCATCGGCGCCGCGTAGCCGAGCCCCGCCGGGTGCCCGTACCCTGCCTTCCACAGCTGCAGGACACGCCGGGTGACCGGCATGTGAGGACGCTAGGGGCGGGGCGCGCATGGAGCAGACACACATCGGCCCGGGCGGCGCCGCAGCCTCCGCCGGGGCGCAGCGTCGGGTACTGGTCGTGGAGGACGACCGGACGATCGTTGACGCCATCTCGGCCCGGCTGCGGGCCGAGGGCTTCCAGGTGCGCACGGCGGGGGACGGGCCCGCCGCCGTGGACAGCGCCGAGGCATGGCAGCCGGACCTGCTGGTCCTGGACGTGATGCTGCCGGGCTTCGACGGCCTGGAGGTGTGCAGAAGAGTGCAGGCACAGCGGCCCGTGCCCGTGCTGATGCTCACCGCCCGGGACGACGAGACGGACATGCTGGTCGGGCTGGGCGTGGGCGCGGACGACTACATGACCAAGCCGTTCTCCATGCGCGAGCTGGCGGCCCGGGTGCATGTGCTGCTGCGCCGCGTGGAGCGGGCGACGCTGGCCGCGCACACGCCGCGCAGCGGCATCCTGCGCCTCGGCGAGCTGGAGATCGACCATGCGCAGCGCCGGGTGCGGGTGCGGGGCACGGACGTCCATCTGACGCCCACCGAGTTCGACCTGCTGGTCTGCCTGGCCAACACGCCGCGCGCGGTGCTCTCCCGGGAGCAGCTGCTGGCCGAGGTGTGGGACTGGGCCGACGCCTCCGGCACCCGCACGGTGGACAGCCACATCAAGGCCCTGCGCCGGAAGATCGGGGCGGAGCGGATCCGTACGGTGCATGGCGTGGGGTACGCGCTGGAGACACCTGCGGCATGAGCGACGCACGCGCGGCCGCCGGGCCGCAGTCGACGGCGAAACCCGCACCGCTGCGCCGCGCGGGCGGAGAAGCGATTGAAGAAGACACAGCATGAACGGCGACGCGCCCCCGGCGGGCCTGTGGAGCCGGTGCTGGGAGGCGCTGCGCCCGCTGGACCCCTACCGGTCGGTCAAGGCCGCGCTGGGGGCGCTGGTCATCGGCTCGGTGGTGATCACGACCTTCCTGGTGTTCGTGGCCATCCACTCGGCGACCGAGCTGCGGGTGATCACCGTCTTCTCGATCATCGCCTCGCTGCTGATCACCCAGTTCGTGGCGCACGGCCTGACCGCGCCGCTGGACGAGATGACCGAGGTCACCCGGGCGATGGCGCAGGGTGACTACAGCCGCCGGGTGCGGGCCGGGCGCCGCGACGAGTTCGGCGACCTGGCCCATGCCTTCAACCGGATGGCGGCCGACCTGGAGGCGGTGGACACCCACCGCAAGGAACTGGTCGCCAATGTCTCGCACGAGCTGCGCACCCCGATCGCGGGGCTGCGGGCCGTGCTGGAGAACGTGGTGGACGGCGTCTCGGCCCCCGATCCCGAGACCATGCGCACCGCATTGCGCCAGACCGAGCGGCTGGGCCGGCTGGTGGAGCAGCTGCTGGACCTGTCGCGGCTGGACAACGGTGTGGTGACGCTGCACGCCCGGCGCTTCGAGGTCTGGCCCTATCTGGCGGGCGTGCTCAAGGAGGCCAGCATGGCCTCCGGCAGCGCCGGCACGCCGCGCTCCCGCAAGGACGTCCACCTCCACCTGGACGTCTCGCCGCCCGAGCTGACCGCGCACGCGGACGTCGAGCGGCTGCACCAGGTGGTGGCCAATCTGGTGGACAACGCCGTCAAGCACAGCCCCCCGCACGGCCGGGTGACAGTCCGGGCCCGGCGGGGCGAGGGCCCCCAGTCGCTGGCGCTGGAGGTGCTGGACGAGGGGCCGGGCATCCCCGAGTCCGAGCGGCACCGGGTCTTCGAGCGCTTCAACCGGGGCTCCTCCGGCGCGCAGGGCCCGGTCGGCGACGGCGGTACGGGCCTGGGCCTGGCGATCGCCCGCTGGGCGGTCGACCTGCACGGCGGGAGCATAGGAGTGGCCGAATCGCCGCGTGGGTGCCGCATCAAGGTCACGCTTCCGGGCAGGCCCAGAGATCCGAGTTGACGTAGGGTCGGTGGTGGAAGCACGCATTCAGTCGAATGCGGGGCTGGCTTCGGCGAACCCGGGAAGCCCCGGGAGATGCGAAACCAAGGGGCTTTCCCGCCACGCCATGCCTCGAAACCCGGCAGCGAGTGTGACTTAGGCGACTGCTTGCCCGGCTGGCCTGCATGAAAGGTCCCGAGAGGCGTAGCCTTTATTCCCGCTGTCCACCACCTTAGGAAGCGGAAGAGGGCGGTTGCCGCCGTGTCGCCACAGTCCCCCAACACCTCGAGCCTCTCGACCGACAAGGACGGGCAGGGGAAGACCCCTGCCGATGTGTTCGGTCCCAATGAGTGGCTCGTCGACGAGATCTACCAGCAGTACCTCCAGGACCCGAACTCGGTCGACCGAGCCTGGTGGGACTTCTTCGCCGACTACAAGCCGGGCCAGGCGGCTACGCCGCCGACGGCCGTGACGGGCGCCGCCCCCGCGGCCGCGCCGGCCCAGCCTGCCGCTGCTGCCGCCCCGGCCCCCGTGGCCCCGGCTGCTGCTGCCCCGGCCCCCGCCGCTCCGGCCGCCAAGCCCGCGGCCGCCCCGGCTGCGGCCCCGGCGAAGCCCGCCGCCGCTGCGCCCGCCCCGGTTGCGAAGCCCGCCAAGGCCGCCCCGGCCACCGAGGCCCCTGCCGGCCCCGAGTTCGTGACGCTGCGCGGCCCCTCCGCCGCGGTCGCCAAGAACATGAACGCCTCGCTGGAACTGCCGACGGCCACGTCCGTCCGCGCCGTCCCGGTGAAGCTGCTGTTCGACCAGCGCATCGTCATCAACAACCACCTCAAGCGCGCCCGCGGCGGCAAGGTCTCCTTCACGCACCTCATCGGCTACGCCATGGTGCAGGCGCTGAAGCTGATGCCGTCGATGAACCACTCCTTCACGGAGAAGGACGGCAAGCCGACCCTCGTCAAGCCCGAGCACGTCAACCTGGGCCTGGCGATCGACCTGGTGAAGCCGAGCGGCGACCGCCAGCTCGTGGTGGCGGCCATCAAGAAGGCCGAGACCCTGAACTTCTTCGAGTTCTGGCAGGCCTACGAGGACATCGTCCGCCGCGCCCGCGTGGGCAAGCTGACGATGGACGACTTCACCGGGGTCACCGCCTCGCTGACCAACCCCGGCGGCATCGGCACCGTGCACTCCGTGCCGCGCCTGATGCCCGGCCAGGGCCTCATCATCGGCGTGGGTGCCATGGACTACCCCGCCGAGTTCCAGGGCACCTCGCAGGACGCCCTGAACAAGATGGGCATCTCCAAGGTCATGACCCTGACGTCGACCTACGACCACCGGGTCATCCAGGGCGCCGCCTCCGGCGAGTTCCTGCGGATCATGCACCAGCTGCTGCTCGGCGAGAACGGCTTCTACGACGAGATCTTCCAGGCGCTGCGCATCCCCTACGAGCCGGTCCGCTGGCTCAAGGACATCGACGCCTCGCACGACGACGACGTCACCAAGGCCGCCCGCGTCTTCGAGCTGATCCACTCCTACCGGGTCCGCGGCCACGTCATGGCCGACACCGACCCGCTGGAGTACCGCCAGCGCAAGCACCCCGACCTCGACATCACCGAGCACGGCCTCACCCTGTGGGACCTGGAGCGCGAGTTCGCGGTCGGCGGCTTCGCCGGCAAGTCGATGATGAAGCTGCGCGACATCCTGGGCGTGCTGCGCGACTCGTACTGCCGCACCACCGGCATCGAGTTCATGCACATCCAGGACCCCAAGCAGCGCAAGTGGATCCAGGACCGCGTCGAGCGCCCGCACACCAAGCCGGAGCGCGAGGAGCAGCTGCGCATCCTGCGCCGCCTGAACGCCGCCGAGGCGTTCGAGACCTTCCTGCAGACGAAGTACGTCGGCCAGAAGCGGTTCTCCCTGGAGGGCGGCGAGTCCGTCATCCCGCTGCTGGACGCGGTGCTGGACGCGGCCGCCGAGGCCCGCCTGGACGAGGCCGTCATCGGCATGGCCCACCGTGGCCGCCTCAACGTCCTCGCCAACATCGTCGGCAAGTCCTACGCGCAGATCTTCCGCGAGTTCGAGGGCAACCTCGACCCGAAGTCGATGCACGGCTCCGGCGACGTGAAGTACCACCTCGGTGCCGAGGGCGTCTTCACAGGCCTGGACGGCGAGCAGATCAACGTCTCGCTGGCCGCCAACCCGTCCCACCTGGAGACCGTCGACCCGGTCGTCGAGGGCATCGCCCGCGCCAAGCAGGACATCATCGGCAAGGCCGGCACGGACTTCACCGTCCTGCCGATCCAGCTGCACGGCGACGCGGCCTTCGCGGGCCAGGGCGTCGTGGCCGAGACCCTCAACATGTCGCAGCTGCGCGGCTACCGCACCGGCGGCACCGTGCACATCGTCATCAACAACCAGGTCGGCTTCACTGCCCCGCCGGAGTCCTCGCGCTCGTCGATGTACTGCACCGACGTCGCCCGGATGATCGAGGCGCCGATCTTCCACGTGAACGGCGACGACCCGGAGGCGGTCGTCCGCGTTGCCCGTCTGGCCTTCGAGTTCCGCCAGGCGTTCAACAAGGACGTCGTCATCGACCTGATCTGCTACCGCCGCCGGGGCCACAACGAGTCGGACAACCCCTCGTTCACCCAGCCGCTGATGTACGACCTGATCGACAAGAAGCGCTCGGTGCGCAAGCTCTACACCGAGTCCCTGATCGGTCGCGGCGACATCACCCTGGAAGAGGCCGAGCAGGCGCTGCAGGACTACCAGGGCCAGCTGGAGAAGGTCTTCGTCGAGGTCCGCGAGGCCGACACGGCCCCGGCCCCGGCCGAGGTCACGGCCCCGGCCCCGCTGGACGGCTTCCCGGTCGCGGTGGACACCGCGATCTCCCAGGAGGTCGTCAAGCGGATCGCCGAGTCCCAGGTCACCGTCCCCGACAACGTCACGGTGCACGCGCGCCTGGTGCCGCAGCTGCAGCGCCGCGCCGCCAGCATCGAGGACGGCACGATCGACTGGGGCATGGGCGAGACCCTCGCCTTCGGCTCGCTGCTGATGGAGGGCACCCCGGTCCGGCTCGCCGGCCAGGACTCCCGCCGCGGCACCTTCGGCCAGCGCCACGCGGTGCTGGTCGACCGGGAGACCGGCGAGGACTACACCCCGCTGCTGTACCTGTCCGAGGACCAGGCCCGCTACAACGTCTACGACTCGCTGCTCAGCGAGTACGCGGCGATGGGCTTCGAGTACGGCTACTCGCTGGCCCGCCCGGATGCGCTGGTGATGTGGGAGGCGCAGTTCGGCGACTTCGTCAACGGCGCCCAGTCGGTGGTGGACGAGTTCATCTCCTCCTCCGAGCAGAAGTGGAACCAGACCTCCGGCGTCACCCTGCTGCTGCCGCACGGCTACGAGGGCCAGGGCCCGGACCACTCCTCGGCCCGTGTCGAGCGCTTCCTCCAGCTGTGCGCGCAGAACAACATGACGGTCGCCATGCCGACGCTGCCGTCGAACTACTTCCACCTGCTGCGCTGGCAGGTCCACAACCCGCACCACAAGCCGCTCATCGTCTTCACCCCGAAGTCGATGCTGCGTCTGAAGGCCGCGGCGTCGAAGGTGGAGGAGTTCACCAGCGGCCGGTTCCGTCCGGTCATCGGTGACGAGACGGTCAACCCGGGCGACGTCCGCAAGGTCGTCTTCTGCTCCGGCAAGGTCTACTACGACCTGGAGGCCGAGCGTCAGAAGCGCGGCATCACGGACACCGCGATCATCCGCCTCGAGCGCCTCTACCCGCTGCCGGGTGCGGAGCTGCAGGCCGAGATCGCCAAGTTCCCGAACGCCGAGAAGTACATCTGGGCGCAGGAGGAGCCGGCGAACCAGGGTGCCTGGCCGTTCATCGCGCTCAACCTGATCGACCACCTGGACCTGGCCGTCGGCGCCGACGTCCCGGCCCGCGAGCGACTGCGCCGGATCTCCCGTTCGCACTCCTCGTCCCCGGCGGTCGGCTCGGCCAAGCGCCACCAGGCCGAGCAGGCGGCACTGATCGCCGAGGTCTTCGACGCCTGAGCCGACACCGGCAGCCGCCGGTAGGCACTGAGTACGAAGGGCTGGGCCCCACCGCTGCTGCGGTGGGGCCCAGCCCCGTTTTCGCGTCCTGCCTCAGACCGTGTGAGGGCTATAGCTTTGGCGGACAGGGGATGGCCCAGTCGGCAGCGGCATCCGCAGCTGTCACCACAGCGCACACCACGGGCTGCCAGCGGCGGTAGACCTCAAGCGCCGAGGCAGGGCTCCAGCGGTGCTGGATTTCAACCCGCGCGATCCTCCGCGCGATCCGCGGGTCGATCGTCTGCTGCCAGGGCATCCACCGGTCGGAGTTGCCGAACCAGAGGCATGCATGCCCGCCGTCACTTTCGCCCGGCTGCGGCCGGTTGCCGGTCAGGCGGCGTAGCTGTGGCGGAGTTCGGTGGCGCTGCGGCCCCAGTGGCTGAGGTGGTGGATGGTGCGGGAGATGAGGATGGCGGCGTTGCGGTCGGCTTTGGCGCGGTCGTGGTCGCGGGGGGTGGTGGATTCGGGGAGGCCCGGGGGGCGGAGGGCGCCGTAGTCGGTGAAGCGGCGGGTGCCACAGTCCTTGCAGCGTTGCTCGCCGGGGGCGGTGATCCAGCCGGAGTGGTGGCGGCAGGTGTCGCGCGGCCTCCAGCTCGGCGCACTCGTCACAGCCGCTGAGGTAGGGGCGCAGCCCGGCGGCGGCGACTGCGTAGAGATCGCCGACAACATAACCGGGGCCGTCCCGGTCCGAGACAGCAAGGACCCCGACGGCCCCGCCCTTGCCTTCGCCCCCGCGGCCTGGTCCGCCTTCGTGGAATCGATCAAGCGCGCGTAACCCGCACTCCCTGCGCATCGTTGAACTGCCGGACCGGCAGCCGAGAGGGGGGTGCGCGATGGCCGACGACGACGGCTACCTGGACGTGGGCGAGATGTTCGACCTGCTCTACAAGATCACGCCCGGTGGCTACAAGTCCGAAATCGTCGACGGCGCCATTCACATGGTGCCGCAGTGTGATGAGCACTGGGACATCATCGCGAATGTGCTGTCCCAGCTGACAGATCACTTCGGACCGGGCAGCAAGGTCATGCACGATGTCCGGCTCGACCTCCCGGGCTTCGGTAACGCCTTCGCTCCCGACCTCTACAAGCTGTCGGACGACGCCGAGCACGATGCACAGGGGGACTGGCGCCACCAAGACGTGGAGTTCGTCCTCGAGGTGATCTCACGCGGTACCGCCGACCGCGACTACGGGAAGAAGAAGGACGCCTACGCCGTCGGCGAGATCCCGGTGTACGTCATCGCAGACCCGTACACCGGGCACTGCCACGTGCACACGATGCCGAAGGACGGGGAGTACCGGGCCAACCGGAAGCTCGACTTCGGCGAGCCGATCGACCTGACCGACACCGTCCTCGGCCTGGCCCTCGCGACCGACAGGTTCCCCCGGGACTGACCGGACCGGCACACTCGACCGAAACCGGCCCAACCCCCCGCACCCCCCATTGCCCACCCCCCGTACCGCCGGTTTGCATATGCGCCGACCGAAGTTAGTTCCGGCGAACGTTCCGGCATGTACGGAGGGGGAACCTTGCGTAAGCCCAGAGCACGTTCAGGAAGACCTGCCGCGAAGAGCGGCATAGCAGGGGCGGCAGCGCTGATCGGCGCGGCCGCCCTTGCTGTGTCCGCGCTGCCTGCCCAGGCCGTGGCCGCGCCGCCCACCCCGGGGCCCACCGAGGTGGTTCCGGGGAAGGGGACCTCCACCCCTTCCCTGGTGGACGGCATCCGCGACACCGCCAAGGCGACCGGCAGTGCCGCCGACGCCGCCCGCGGGCACCTCGCGGACAAGAAGAGCCGTTACCGCATCGAGCGTCCCGACCGTGACCTCAAGCCCGTCCAGACCCAGCGCACCGGCGCCTCCGAGACCGTGCGGCTCCAGCAGAAGCACCGCGGCGTCGACGTCCTCGGCGGGCAGTACGTCGTCCGCATGGAACACAAGAACGGCAAGCGCGTCGTCACCGGTACCTCCGGCAAGTACTTCACCGCCCTCACCACCGACACCACCCCCGAGGTCAGCGAGGAACTCGCCGTCGAGCGAGCAGTCAACGCCACGCTCGCCCAGCTCAGCGGCAAGCGGCTCGGCAAGACTCAGGCGGCCCAGGCGCTCAGCGGCACCGCGCGCGGGCTGGTCGTCCTGCCCAAGGGCGCGGGCGTCCTCACCCACCACGTGACCGTCCGCGGCACCGACCCTGCCACCAAGCAGCCCGTGCTGCGCGAGGTGTACGTCGACGCCAAGGCCGGCTACCCCGTCCTCCAGTACAGCAGCATCAAGACCTTCGGCGCCCCGGACGGCGGCGTCGGCAGCGGCGGTTCCGGCGGGCCGGCCAAGGCGGCACCGGCCAAGGCGGCGGCCGACGGCGCGCCCGCCGACCGAGGCAAGCACCCGGGCGTCACCGGCTCCGGCGTCAAGTACGACGGCACCACCGTCGAACTGGGCCTGTACTTCGACACCGCGCGCGGCGAGTACGTCATGAACGACCACGCCCGCATGTGGGACACCAGCCAGCACACGATCTCGACCTGGGACGTGCGCGGCAAGGACGTCGCCGAGGTCAACGGCCGCTGGCCCGACGGGATCAAGGAGTTCGGATCGCCTGCCCCGGCCTTCGGCAAGGATGCCACCGAGGCAGGAGCGGTCGACGCCCACTGGGCGGCGGGCAAAGTCTATGACTACTACAAGAAGGTCCACGGCCGCGACAGCCTCGACGGCCACGGCATGGCCATCAACTCCCTCGTGGGTGCTACGGACTTCGGGATGCCGTACGTCAACGCCTTCTGGGACGGCACCAAGATGGTGTACGGCGGCGGGGACAAGGAGTACAAGACCCTCTCGGCCGACCTGGACGTCGTCGGGCACGAGATGACGCACGGCGTGGTGGAGAATTCCGCCAACCTCGTCTACGCCGGCCAGTCGGGCGCCATGAACGAGGCCCTCGCCGACTACTTCGGCAACGCCATCGCCGTGGACGCCGCGGGCATGTCCATGGACGACCCCGACGCGGGGCTGATCGGCGGCCACCTGTGCCGCACCAAGTCCCCGCGGCAGTGCGCCTTCCGCGACCTCAACGACGGTGCGACGACGTCCAAGAACTTCGTGGGCGTCGGCTTCGGCTCGGACAACGGCGGCGTGCACCTGAACTCCACCATCTTCTCCGGCGCCCTGTGGGACATCCGCGAGGACGTCGGCCGCACCCTGGCCGACCGGATCGCCTACAAGGCGCTCACGGAGTACATGACTCCGCTGGACGGCTTCACCGAGGGCCGCAACGCGGTCGTCGCGGCCGCCAAGGACCTCAAGGTCTCCGCCGAGGACCTCAAGGCGGTCACCCGCGCGTTCAACGCCCACGGCATCGTCCCCAACTGGGAGGAGGCCATGGGCGTCGACTCCGACCAGCTCCTCGGCAGGCTCAACACCGCCGGTTCCGGCGTGGGTGCGGGCGGCGGCTGGTGGGCCACCGCCAAGTCGAACGACGACGGCACCGAGGCGTACTCGGTCTGGGCCGGGCGCGTCGACGGCACGGGCGAGAAGAAGCTGATCAGCCCCAACGACGGCCGCTACCATGTCAACCCGGCCACCGACGGCAAGACCGTGGTGTGGACGGCATACGGGCCCAAGGGCGTGGACGTGCTCTCCCGGCCGCTCGCGGGCGGGCCCGTCAAGAAGCTCTACGGCGGCACCGGCACCGACATCGGCCGGGTCGCCGTCGAGGGACCGGTGACCGTCTTCGAGGCGCTGACCGCCTCCGGCGGCCGGCACGTGGGCTACCTGCGCTCCGGCGACAAGGCGCCGACCTGGGTCGACGGCGGCCGGGATGAGCTGGGCTCGGGCATGCCGTCCCTCGCCGGCGGCCGGATCGCGTACGCCACGGCCCGGCCCGAGGGCGACGCGTACCGGATGGGCGTCGAGGTGCTGGACCTCAGGCGCGGCGAGAAGAAGGCCATGACCCAGCTGGGCAGCCCGCAGGCCATCGGCCAGACCGGCATCAACGGCAAGCACGTGTTCTGGCTGGCCGACGAGGTCGAGGACCAGGGCCAGGTGGCCGTGCGGCGCGCGGACCTCGACGGCACGGGCACGGTGGACCTGAGCAAGGAGCAGGGCGAGGGTGCCCTGTACGCCTACGGGCTCACCGCCTCCGACGAGGCGGTGACGGTGACCGCGCAGCTGCCGGACACCCGGTACCGCAACGAGACGTCGGCCAAGTTGTGGCAGTTCCCCGCGGACGCCGCCGCGCCCGCGCAGCCGGTCCGGGTCTCCTGCAACCGCGGTGAGCAGTCGGACGCCGCGGCCGTGAGCGGCAGGCAGGTGGTGTGGATCGACGGCACCACGGGCTACACGGACCTGGTGACCCGCGCGCGCCCGGCGGGCAAGTGTGGCTGATCGGCTGATCTGCTGACAGTGCGAACAGGGCCCCGGCGCCGCTGCGCCGGGGCCCTGTGTCGCCTGCGCCGTCAGCCGTAGGCGAGGGCCTTCAGTCTGTTGTACGTGCCGTTGAAGCGGTTGTGGTCGCCGACGCCCTTGCCGGTGTCGGTGTACTGCCAGAAGGTGTAGAAGTCCCAGCCGGCCGGGAGCTGCCCGGACGAGGAGCCGTAGCTGGGGACCCACAGGGGGTTGTAGCGACCGAAGCCGCCGTAGTTGCCGGTGCACTTCTTCCACCACGTGGTGCTGGTGTAGAGGACGGCGTCGCGCCCGGTGCGGGAGCGGTAGGCGGCGAAGAAGTCCTCCATCCAGTCGATCAGCTCGTCGGCGCTCATGTCGTAGCAGGCGCTGCCGTAGGGGTTGTACTCCATGTCGAGCACGCCCGGCAGCGTCATGCCGTCGTCCGACCAGCCGCCGCCGTGCTTGAGGAAATACTTGGCCTGCGAGGTGCCGCTGGAGTTGCTCGGCAGCGCGAAGTGGTACGCGCCGCGGATCATCCCCGCCCGGTAGGCGCCGTTGTAGTGCTGCGCGAAGTACGGGTTGGTGTAGCTGCCGCCCTCGGTGGCCTTGGTGTACGCGAAGCGGCTGCCGCTGCTCCAGAGGGACGGCCAGGAGACGTTGCCGTTGTGGCTGCTGACGTCCACGCCCTCCACGGAGGAGATCAGGTCGGGTGCGGGCACGTTTCTGCCCTCGTGGGTGCGGACGGTGGAGCCCATCCAGTCCCGTTCCGGGTGGGCGGGCCGTCTGCTGTCCCTGTCCGCGGGCGCCGCGGCGTGGGCGGTGCGGGGGAAGCCGGTGAGCAGGGCGAGGAGGGTGAGCAGGGAGACGAGGACGGCCGCCATGGGGTGGGGGACCCGGCGGCCCGGGCCGTAGTGGTGCTCGGGCATGAAGTGCCTCCGAGGCCAGGGGTGGGGGGAGGTGGGGTGTCTGTCTCGCTGGCCACACATTGGTATGACCATGTCATTAATCAAGCTACGGACGTGGACGCGCCCCGCGATAGGCACCCGGGGTGCTGCCGTTGGTCTAATCCTGCGAAATACTGACGGAGCTGCGGTGAAGCGCCGCGATCACATTAATTTTCAGCGGCTGGAAATGGCCGAAATGCGGGAGAGGGCCTGACGTGCACGAGACCACTACTCCGCCTTCCGGGGACCTCGGTTCGGGCGAGGGGAACGGCAGTGGTGTGGACCAGGACGCGGGCCAGGACGCGGACCACCCCTTTCTCGCCCTGGAGCGCGAGCTGGCCGTCTTCCTGCGCCGGGCCCGCGCGTCTTCTGGGGAGATGGCCCGCGAGGTCCACCCCGACTTGGAGCCCTCCGCCTACGGCCTGCTGGTCCGTCTGGTGGACGTCGGGCAGCAGCGGGCCACGGACCTCGCCGCGTACTTCGGCGTGGGCAAGGCCACGATGAGCCGTCAGCTGCGGGCCCTGTACGAGCTGGGGCTGGTCAGCCGCGACCCCGACCCGGCGGACGGCCGGGCGTCCCTCATCCAGCTCACGGAGGAGGGGCGGGTGCGGTTTATGCGGGTGCGGGAAGCGCGGCGCGCGCAGTACATGAGCAAGCTGGCGAACTGGGATCGCGGGGAGATCGCGGAGCTGGCGCGGCTGCTGCACCAGCTGAACGAGAGCGCGGAGTCGTAGGGGGCAATTTCAGCCCCTCCGGCGTTTGAGGAGCGGGGGCCCGGGGGCAGAGCCCCCGGTTACGGGAAGGGGCGGGGTGGGGAAGGAACCGCCGCAGGCGCCCCCCTCACAGCTCCACGTACACCGCCGCCGCATCATCGGAACGCTTCCCCCGCCGGAACGCCACCCCATCCGGGTCCGCCAGCTCGGCGCTCCGCACCCGGTCGATCAGCACCCCCGGCCCCTCCTTCGCCAGCACCGCGAAGCACTCCGGCCAGCCCCCCTCCCCGAAGACCTCCACCCACCGCGCCGCCCCGTCGCTGAGCGCGGCCAGTGCCCGTACCTCCGCGCGCGCCAGTGAGCCCGTCACCGCCCGCGCCGCCACGGCCGGATCCGCCGCGGCCGTGAAGAAGCCCCCTTCCGCGTTGCGCTGTTCGTCCGTCACGGGGCCCGCGGCCAGGAGCCGGGCGATGCGGTCGTCCAGTACGGGCGTCACCGAGCCGTCCGGGGACTCGACCAGCAGGGCCGAGTCGGACAGCACCAGGTGCTCCACCCGCTCCTCGTCCCAGCGCACCGCCACCACCGTCGCCTGCGGCGTGCGCCGGTGCGACAGGTCGCACGTGCCGCGATGCGCCTCCGCCGTACGGGAGATGGCGGCCGACAGGCAGCGGGCCGGGGTCATGTCCCGCTCGGCCAACAGCAGTTCGAGCAGCGCGCCGCCCAGGCGGGCCGTGAACCACGGCACGCCGTGCACGCAGCCCGACCGGCCGTCGGGCGGCGGCGTCACCCCGTCGAGCAGGACGAGCGCCCCGCCGCGCCCCGAGGCGGGCAGGGCGACCGATGCGAAGTCCTCGTTGGGGCGCCGCGGATCGGCGGGCTGAGTGGCGAGTTCGATGCGCATGCGGCCAGTGTGCCGGATGCCCGAATTTCCACGGGCGTTGGCGCGCATCCTTCCGGCGGGCCGGGCGGTTTACCTGGTGGGCGCTTGCCGGGGGGAACGGTGAGTGACACCGGCCCGGGCCACCAGGGCGGCACGGGACCACGGACGACAGCAGAATGCGAGCACCGGTGCGGAAGAAGCGGATTCGCGGCGGCCAGCGCGAACAGCAGACCACGGCAGTACCCGAGCGCACCGCCCGCGTACGCAACCGGCTCATCGCCTCCGTCGCCCTCGTCTCGCTCGCCGCCCTGGGCGCGAGCGCCTTCGGCATCGCCGACGCCATACGCGACCTCGGCGACTCCCGGCGGCTGGCCGCCCTCGCCAAGACCGACAGCGCCGCCGTCGCACTGGCCCACTCCCTGGCCGACGAGCGCGACACCATGACCGAGTACGTCGCCGCCGGGCGCGGTGCCGCCTCGGACGCCCCGCCCGTCACCGAGGACCAACGCGCCCGCGTGGACCGGCAGATCGCCGCATTCCGTGACGACGCCACGCCCTCCCTGCGCCGCCGGCTCGACGCCCTCCCCGAGGTGCGCCGCCAGGCGCTGGCCGGGCCCGGCGACGCCCTGGCGACGTACACCGCCTACACCGCGGCCGTGCAGGCCCTGCACGCCGTCGCCGTCGGGCTCGCCCACCGGCTGCCCGCCCGCGCCCAGCCGGGCGAGGCGGTGGCCCTGCCGGAGCTGGGCCGGGCGGTGGAGGCCGCGTCCGCCACGCGCGGCCTCTACCTCGCCGCGCTCGCCGCGCGCGGCACCCAGGACCAGCCGGGCGAGGCGGCCCGGCAGGCGGAGGTGCGCGAGCAGGCCGCGCTCGCGGACTTCCGGCAGCTCGCCCCGGCCGAGCTGCGCGAGCAGTACGCGCACGCCGTCAGCGGCCCCCAGGTCGCCGCCGCGGAGGCCCGGCTGTCCCGGCTCGCGGCCAGGCCGCAGCCCCCGGCCGCCGAGATCGACCGCCCCGGGCCCGTACGGGCCGAACTGACTGCCCGCGTCGAGCAGATGCGCGGCGTCGAATCCGGGCTGGCCACCGAGGAGATGGCCCGCCTGGCCGGGCTGCGCGCCCACGACGTGGCCGCCCTGGAGGTGCGCTGCGCGCTCGCCGCGCTGGGCTTCCTCCTCGTGCTCGGCACGGGGGTGCAGACCGCGCGCTCGATGACCCGGCCGCTCGCCGCCCTGCGGCTCGGCGTGCGGCGTGTGTGCACCGACCCGGTGTCGAAGGAGCCGGTCTCCTTCCGCGGCCGGGACGACGAGTTCGCCGAGGTGGCCCGCTCGGTCAACGTCCTCCACGGCACCGTCGTCCGGTTGCGCGAGCGCACCGCCCTGCTCGAGGGCGAGCGCAACCGGCTGGACGCGGCCCGCCAGGACCTCGCCGACGAGCGCGACGTGCTGCGCGTGAAGTACGGCGAACTCGCCGAGCGGATGTCCGGCCTCTCCGGGCGGGTGCACGGCACATACGTCAGCCTCTCCCAGCGCACCCTCGGGCTGGTCGAGCGGCAGCTCACTGTCATCGAGTCCATGGAGGCCCACGAGGCCGACCCCGACCGCCTCGAAGTCCTCTTCAAGCTCGACCACCTCGCCACCCGCATGCGCCGCTACAACGAGAACCTGCTGGTCCTCGCGGGCGCCGAACACCACAGCGGCCACAGCGGCCCCGTACCGCTGCTGGACATCCTGCGCGCGGCCGTCAGCGAGATCGAGCGGTATGAGCGCGTGCGCATCCACTCCCTGCCCGCGCGGGCGCAGCTCGCCGGGTTCGCCGCCGACGACGTCAGCCACCTGGTGGCCGAACTGCTGGAGAACGCCACGGCCTTCTCGCCCCCGGACGTCCAGGTCCAGGTCTCCGGCTGGCTGCTGGAGAACGGCGAGGTCATGCTCTCCGTCCAGGACGAGGGCATCGGCATGGCCCCCGAGCGGCTGGACGAGCTGAACGTCCTGCTGGCCGAGGCCGATCCCGACCCACGCCGGACGGCGGGCGGTGAGCAGGCCGAGCCCGTGATGGGGCTCGGCCTCTACGTGGTCGCGCGGCTCGCCGCCCGGCACGGGGTGCGCGTCCAGCTGCGCGAGCAGCGGCCGGGCGGCATCACCGCCGTCGTGGTGCTGCCCTGCCATCTGCTGCCCGCCGAGTCCCCGGCGCTGTCCGACCCGGCCGCCGCCCCGCCGGTGCCGGGCGCCGCGCGGACCACCCCGCACATCGACCTGCCGGGTGTGGTGGCCGAGTCCAACTCCCATGCGCTGCCCGGCCGTTCCCACCCGCATCCGGGCCAGGGGCCGCGGCACACCGCGCCCGTGTTCCGGCAGGACGAGGAGACCATCCAGCTCTCGGCGGTGCGGCAGCCGCCCCCGGGTCCGGCGGTGCGGCAGGCCCCGGCGGCGTACGGGGACGTGCTGGGTACGGCGTCGTACGAGGACGTGCTGGGTACGGCGTCGTACGGCGACTCACTGGGTACGGCTTCGTACGAGGACGCGCTGGGCGCTACGGGGTACGACGGCACCCGGAGCACGACGCCGTACGACGACATGCGGAACACGGGCGGCCGGCACGCCCGCCCGGCCCCGCCGGCCCAGCCCCGCCCGCACCCGGCCGGCGTGCCCCAGCCGGCCATGCCCCACCAGCCGGTGCCCCTCCAGGCGCACCACGCCCACCAGGCGGCGGTGCCCAAGCCGCGCCCGGAGGCCCGGCCCCCCGAGCCGGCCCCCGGTCCGCAGACCGGCGCCGGGCCGGCCGGCCTGCCCCGGCGGACGCCCCGGGTCGTGGCCCGGAAGCCCGTCCCGCTGAGCGTGCGTCAGGGCGTGGACGCGGAGGCGCTGCGCCGCAAGCTCGCCGGCTTCCAGCAGGGCGCGCGCGACGGACGCCGGGACGCGGAGGCGGAGTTCGCGGAACGTGAACGTGGAAGTGATCGGAACCGAGCGGGGGCGCCGGACGAGGGCGGCACCGTCGAGGAGGCACGCGGTTGACTGCATTTTCCCAGGGGGCGTCGCCCGTGACCCCCGCAGGCGCCACCGGCGCCTCCGCCTTCGGGCTGAGCGACGAGGCCCGCGGCCTGCACTGGCTGCTGACCGATCTGGTGGAGGAGGTGCCCGGGGCGCTGTCCGTGGCCGTCGTGTCCTCCGACGGACTGCTGCTGCTCTCCTCCTGCCCGGAGTCCTGCCCGGAGCGGACGCCGGGCCCGGCACCCCGGCCGGGGGCCTGCGGCGGCCCCGGCGGCAGGGGGACGGAGGGGCCGCGCGGCTCCACCGCCGACCTCGCCACGATCGTCGCGGGCCTCGGCAGCCTCACCACGGGCGCGGCGGCCCTGATGGACGGCGGCACGGTCAAGCAGACCATGGTGGCGATGGACGGCGGGGGCCTGTTCGTCATGACCATCAGCGACGGCTCGCTGCTGGGCGTGCACACCGCGCCCGACTGCGACATGAGCATCGTCGCCTACCACATGGCGCTCTTCGTGGGCCGGGCCGGACACGTCCTGACCCCCGAACTCCGCCGGGAACTGCGCCAGTCGGTGGAGGCCGTCGGATGACCGCCGCCCCCGCCACCCTGCCCGTCACCGCCGCGGCCCCCGACGCGGCGGCGGGCCGCCGCACCGCGCGGGTGCGCCCGTACTCGCTCACCGGCGGGCGCCCCCGCTTCGGTCACGTCCTGCTCGTCGAGACGTTCGTGGCCGTGCAGGGCGCCGAGGCCGGTTCCCAGGAGCCGGGCGGCGGCGGGCTGGCCTCCCGGGTGATGCCCGAGGTGCGGGCCATCGTCCGGCTGTGCCGTCGGCTGCGCTCGGTCGCCGAGGTCTCCGCGCTGTTGAAGATGCCGCTGGGCGTCGTCCGGATGCTCCTCGGCGACCTGGCCGAACAGGGAAGGATCCGCGTGTACGGCACCGGTCACGCGACCGGGCGGCCGGACCGCGCGCTGCTGGAAAGGGTGCTCAGTGGACTGCGCAGGCTCTGACACCGGAACGCCCGCCGCCCGCGCTGCGGCGGGCGGGGCCGCGGGCGAGGCCCCCGACGGCACCAACGGCCCCGATGGTCCCAACAGCCCCGGCGGCCTCGACGGCATCGCGGCGGAGCGGCCGCGGGGCTGGCAGACCGACCTCTCCCGGGCCCCCGCCGTCACGAAGATCGTCATCGCGGGCGGCTTCGGCGTCGGCAAGACGACCTTCGTCGGCTCCGTCTCCGAGATCACCCCGCTGCGGACGGAGGCGCTGATGACCACGGCGGGGGAGGGGCTGGACGACCTCGCCGGGGTCCCGGGCAAGGCGACGACCACGGTCGCCATGGACTTCGGCCGCATCACCCTCGAGTCCGACCTGGTGCTGTACCTGTTCGGCACGCCCGGCCAGAAACGGTTCTGGTTCATGTGGGACGACATCGTCCGCGGCGCCATCGGCGCCGTCGTCATGGCCGACACGCGGCGGCTGGCGGACTGCTTCCCGGCGCTCGACTACTTCGAGAGCGGAGGACTGCCGTACGTCGTCGCCGTCAACCACTTCGAGGGCACCCCGCGGCACGCCCCGGAGGCCGTGCGCGACGCGCTCGCCCTGGCCCCGGACGTACCGGTCGTCACCATGGACGCCCGGCGGCGGATCACGGTCGTGGAGACGCTGCTGACGCTCGTCGGCCGCGCCCTCGACATCACCGACGGCACACCCGGGCGGAGCTGAGGGCAGGTGCGACGGATCCTCATAGTCGGAGCCGGGCAGAGCGGGCTCCAGCTGGCCCTCGGGCTCCAGGCCAAGGGATACGACGTGACGGTCATGTCGAACCGCACGCCCGAGGAGATCCGCGCCGGGCGGGTCATGTCCACACAACTGATGTTCCGCACCGCCCTGAGGTACGAGCGCGAGCTGGGCCTGAACTTCTGGGAGAGCCTGGCCCCGCAGGTCGAGGGCCTGGGCCTGTCCGTCGCCGGGACCGTGGCCGGGGTGCCCGGCGTCCAGCGCCTGGTCGACTGGGTGGGCCGGCTCGACGGCTACGCCCAGTCCGTCGACCAGCGGGTGAAGATGGCCGGCTGGCTGGACACCTTCGCCGACCGCGGCGGCCGGCTCGTGGTGCACGCCGCGGCCGTGTCCGACCTGGACTTCCTGGCGCACCGCTACGACCTGGTGCTGGTCGCCGCGGGCAAGGGCGAGCTGGTGTCCCTCTTCCCCCGCGACGCCGCCCGCTCCCCGTACAGCGCGCCGCAGCGGTCCCTGGCCCTCGCCTATGTGCACGGCCTGGGCCCGCGCGCCGAGCACCCGGAGTACGACGCCGCCCGCTGCAACCTGGTGCCCGGCGTCGGCGAGCTGTGGGTCATCCCCACGCTCACCACGTCCGGCCGCGCCGACATCCTCTTCTGGGAGGGCCTGCCGGGCGGCCCCCTCGACGTCTTCGGGGACATCGACGGCCCCGGCGAGCACCTGGCGCGCACGCTGGAGCTGCTGGAGCGGTTCGTGCCCTGGGAGTACGGGCGGGCCACCGCCGTCGAACTGACCGACGCCAGGGCCGTCCTGGCCGGGCGCTACGCCCCCGCCGTGCGCGGCCCCGTGGGGCGGCTGCCGTCGGGGGGCCTGGTCCTGGGCGTCGGGGACGCGGTCGTCGTCAACGACCCGCTCACCGGGCAGGGCGCCAACTCGGCCGCCAAGTGCGCGGCCTCGTACCTTGCGTCGATCATCGAGCGGGGGGAGGAGCCGTTCGACGAGGTGTGGATGCGGACGGCCTTCGACCGGTACTGGGCGTCGGCGAAGTACGTCACCCGCTGGACGAACGCGATGCTGGCCCCACCGGCGGGCCACGTCCGCGGCCTCATCGCGGCGGCGGCAACGGCCCAGCCGGTGGCGGACCGCTTCGCCAACGGCTACGACGACCCGTCGGACTTCGACGACTACTTCTTCGACGCGGGGAGGGCGGAGGCGTACGTGGCGGGAGCGACGGGGGTGGGCTGAGGGGTGGCGCTGCGCGGGGCCTTTCCCCACCCCGCCCCTTCCCGAAACTGGGGCTCCGCCCCAGACCCCCCGTTCCGGGGGCAAATTTCAGCCCGTCCGGCGTTTGAGGACCGGGGGTCCGGGGGCGGAGCCCCCGAGTCTTGTCCCCGCGCGCAGCGCAGGGGCCCGGGGGCAGGGGGCGCAGCCCCCGATCCTCCTCCCCCCGAGGGTCCGGGGGCAGAGCCCCCGGTTACGGGAAGGGGCGGGTAGGGGAAAAGGCCCGCGCAGCGCCACCCCCGCGCGCTTCGAGCGTCCGCAGCCCCGCCAACTGCCCCGGCGTCAACGACGCCAGCAACCGCTCCACCTCCCCCAACCGCTCCCGCACCACATCCCTCTCCCTCCTCCGCCGATCCGCCAGCGTCTCCTCCGCATTCAGCGCCCCCCGCGCCCGCGACGCCAGCTCCGCCGCCCGCTTCTCGTCCTTCGCCAGCCGCCCGACGGCGGACGCCCTGCTCCCGGCCGCCCGCCGGATCCGGTGCCGCTGATCCAGCGCCTCCTGGAGATCCGCGCTGAGCGCGAGCCGCAGGAGCGGGGAGAGCGCGGCGGCGCCCTCCCGGTACTGCTCCCTGGCGATCCGGCCGGCGTCGTTGCGGCTGCCGTGGAGGGCGGTGCGGGCCTCGGCGAGTTCCTCGTCGAGCCGGTCGACCTCGGCGTGCTGCTCCTTGAGCTTCTCGCCGGTCGCCTCGTAGGCGTCGGCGGCCTCCCCGGCCTTGCGGTAGAGGGAGTGGAGCCGGGCCAGCAGCGCGCTCACCGGCTGGCCGGGCGGCGCGGCGGGCACGGCACCCGCGGGGGTCACGGGCGTCGTGGACACGACGAACGCGGCGGCCCCGGCAGCCAGCGCCGCCGCGCGGGCCGAGCGCACGAACCGTCCTGACACGGGCTCACCTCCGGTGATGGGCGGGATTCCACCTGGGGAGGATCGTGCCACGTGCAGCAGTATGTATAGGTATGACTAGTCTGAGCGGCACGGGCGAAATCGCCCGGCACGCTCAGCCGACGGCCACCACTCGGCGCACCGTCACCCGCGCGAGCCCGGCGGCGAGCCCGGCGGCCGCGACCACGGCCACCGCAGCCCGCTGCCGGACTTCCCCTCGGGGTCGTGGACGTACTTCCACCCCTTGGGCAGCCCCAGCCGCCGCGTCGTGGCCGCCGGAACGCGCCGGTAGACGAGGACCGTCGGCGCCGCGCCCGGCTCCTCGGCCGGCACCGGGATCTCATAGGTCTTGGGCGGCAGACCGTTGAGCCCCACGAGCACCGGCAGTACACGCCCGTCCATCGGCCCGCCCTCGAAGGGCGTCTTCTCGCTTCTCACACGCCCAGTCTCCGTCAGCCGCGCTCGTCACGCGGTATGAGGTGGCGCAGATAGGCCTCCGGGTCGGCGAGGTAGCGGCGCCAGTGGTCGACCAGCAGCAGATCGCTCCACTCCACGGGCCGTACGCCGCGCCCGTCCAGCCCGTAGGCCTCCGCCACCGCTTCCACGACCGTCGACTTGCCCGAGCCGTTCTCGCCGACCAGGAAGGTGACGGGTGCGTCGAAGGAGATGCCGCCGTCCAGCAGCTCCCGCACGCAGGGCACCGACCAGGGCCAGTCGTCCCGCTCGGCGGTGTCGACCGTCCCGGGAGACAGGTAAGCGCGGTTCGCGAGCATGCGTACGAGCGTAGGCGCGGGGTCTGACAACCGGCTCGGAGGCGGCATTCAGAGCAGGTGCGCCGCGTCCGCGACCACGGGTGCCAGGCGGCGAGCCAGATCGCCGACGGGCCCGTCGGCCGGCTCCAGGGCCAGGGCCGCGCGGGCCACCGCGGCCGTCTGCGGATCGCGCGCGGCGGTGGCCGTCAGCAGGGCCACGAAGTGGTCGACCAGCCAGTCGCGCAGCTCCTCCGGCGGGGGCTGCTTCTCCTCGTCCAGCCAGATCAGGGAGGCCGCCTCGACGGCCGTCAGCCAGGTGCGCACCATCATCCGCAGCCGCACCCCGGGATCCGGCACCGACAGGTGCCGGAGGATCTGTGCGGCGGCCGCGCGCCGGACCTCGTCGACGATGGCGCCCGTGCGGGACGTCTCCGCGACGCTGCCGCCCTGGAGCAGCGCGCTGAAGCCCGCGTCGTGCTGGTCGACGAAGGCGAGGTAGCGGTCGAGCGCGGCGGCGAGCCGGCTGGTGAGGGGACCGGTCTGCGGCTCGGCGAAGCAGAGTTCGAGGTCGTCGGCGGCGCTGCGCAGGGCGGCCTCGTACAACTGCGGCTTGCCGCCGGGGAAGTAGCGGTAGACGAGCGGCCGGGAGACCTCGGCGGCGGCCGCGACGTCGTCGAGGGAGACGTCCTCGGGCGTCCGGTGGGCGAAGAGGCCGAGTGCGGCGCCGATCAGCTGGGCGCGCCGCTCGGGGACGCTGAGCCTGCGGTAGGAGGCGGTTCCGCTGCCGGTCATGTCCCGCAGGGTAACGGGCCGACGGCGCCCGCCCGGGGTCAGGGCAGCAGCCCCGAGCTTCTCCAGAGGCGGCGGCCCGGGCCCCGCAGCACCCCGATGTCGTCCAGGAAGTCCGTGAGCCGTCTCGCGCCCGTCTGCATCACCTCGCGGCGGTGGGCGCTGGCTCTCACCTGGGCGACCGCCTCGCGGCGGTCCAGGCCGACGCTCGCGTAGACCTGGGGGTTGACGAAGGCGCGGGAGAAGACGCGGGCCGCCTCGCCCGAGCTGATCCGGGTCAGCTCCGCCTCCCAGCGCGGGCAGGTGACCATCTGGCGGCGCAGCTCCTCGCGCGCGTAGCGGACATGGCGCGCCTCCTCCACGACGTGGATGCGGGTGACGCCGCGGACGAGGGGCTGGATGCGCTCGTCGGGGAAGGTCAGCCGCTGCATCCAGTCCAGGATCTCCTCGCCCAGCAGGGTCATGGTGAAGGAGCCCGGCGTGGTCGAGACGGTCTTGGCGAAGCGCCCGAGGCCGTGGTGGAGCCGCGAGACCGGGTAGGCGGGGGTGCCCGAGTACCGGATCATCCGGGCGAACATCTTCGAGTGCCGGCACTCGTCGGCGATCTCGGTGAGGGCGTAGCGGACGTGCGCGCTGGTGACCGGCTTGTCGTAGATGTGACGGACCAGCAGCTGCATCAGGATGATCTCGAACCATATGCCGAGCGAGGCGAGCGAGGCCGCCTCGTGCCGGGCCAGGTCCATGCGCTGCTCCTCCGGCATCCGCCGCCACAGCGGCGTGCCGTAGAGGGAGACCAGCTCCGGGGGCCAGTACCACTTGCCGTCCTCGGGCGGCGCGGACCAGTCGAGTTCGGCGTCGGGGTCGTAGGAGTGCCGGGCGGAGGCATCGAGCAGCCGCTGGGCCACCTGTTCGCGGTCCTTGAGCAGGCCGAGCGCGTCCGCGGGCGGGGGCGCGTGCCGTTCGGGCGCGGTCGTCATGGCCGATTCCACCTCGTCTCGGGGTCACCGGGTTACCCGCGGTCCGCCCTTATAAGACAACCTGTCAGTAAGGCCGTCAAGCCCCGGGGACGGATCCGCGCCCCGCCCGTTACCCGCTCATTGCCCCGCTCATTGACCCGGCGGTAACCACCGTGTGAGCCTGCCAACTACCCATGTGTGCAAGGGACAGGAGGCGTCCATGACGACGCAGGAGCTGTACGCGCACGACCCCGGCCCCGCGGTCTGGGAGGTCCCCGCGACCGGTGCCGCGCGCTTCAGCTGGGACTACGACGACGGCCGCGAGCGGCTCCTCGCCCTCTACCAGAAGGGCAAGGACAAGCAGTGGGACGCGGCCAAGCGCATCGACTGGGGGCAGGAGGTCGACCCGTACGACCCGCTCGGCGTGCCCGACGAGAGCCTGCCGGTGCACGGCAGCCCGTACTGGGACCGCATGAGCGGTGCCGACCGGCGCGAGCTGCGCCGGTGCTACGCCTCCTGGCAGTTCAGCCAGTTCCTGCACGGCGAGCAGGGCGCGCTGGTGTGCGCGACCCGCATCGTGGAGTCCGTGCCCGACCTCGACGCGAAGTTCTACTCCGCCACCCAGGCCATGGACGAGGCCCGGCACGTGGAGATCTACGGGCGCTTCCTGCGCGAGAAGATCGGCGTGATGTATCCGGTCAATCCCAGCCTCCGCTCGCTGCTGGACGACACGCTGCGCGACTCCCGCTGGGACATGCCGTACCTGGGCATGCAGGTGCTCATCGAGGGGCTCGCCCTCGCGGCCTTCGGCATGCTGCGCGACACCACGACCGAGCCGCTGCCCCGGCAGATCCTCGCCTATGTGATGCAGGACGAGGCCCGCCATGTGGCCTTCGGCCGCATGGCGCTGCGCGACTACTACCGGCAGCTCTCGGCCGCCGAACTCCGCGAGCGCGAGGAATTCGTGATCGAGGGGTGCTATCTGATGCGCGACCGGCTGCGCGGCGAGGAGGTGCTGGCCGATTTCGGCATACCGATGGCGGATGCCGTGGAACTGAGCGAGCGTTCCGAATTCCTGCTGATCTTCCGCAAGTTGCTTTTCAGTCGCATTGTGCCCTGTGTGAAGGACATAGGGCTGTGGGGCGAAAGGCTGCAAAGGGCCTACGTCGACATGGGGGTTCTCGACCTGGGCGACTCCGATCTCGACCGGCTCATGACCCAGGACGAGGAGATCGCCGAACAGCTGGACGCCCGGAGGTTCGCCGCCGAGGAAACGGCCCGCACGGCGGAGATCGCGGAGACGATATCGGAGGCGGTATCGGAGGCGGTATCGGGGGCCGGAGCAGGGGAGATGTCGAAGGGATAACAAAGGTGCGGTAATTGGGCACTTTACAGCGACCCCGTGTCTGTTTTGTCGCGGTCCTGTGAGCAACGGCGTTTTGTGGAACGTCATGCGGTACGCAGCCGTCTACGCGGGCAGGACACACTCGGGTGCGCGAGGGGGGAGTGCGATGTCCATGGCCCGGCTGACTTCCCGGCGGCGGCGGATCGTGATCGCGGCGGGATCGGTACTGGCACTCGCGGGGGCGATATCCGGAACCGTGGCCGTGGCCACCCAGGACTCCGGGAGCACCGCAGGTCCGGGAGCCCAGGCTGCTGCCACGCCCGACGGAAAGGCGTCGGCCACACCGTCGCCCGACCCCGCTCCGACCGGCCCCGTCCCGGCGGACATCACGCATGAGACCGAACAGGGCGGCAGGACCGTGGCCATAACGATCGACGACGGCCCGGACCCGGTATGGACGCCGAAAACGCTGGCCGTTCTGAAGAAGAACAACATCAAGGCGACCTTCTGCATGATCGGCCCCCAGGCGAAGGCCCGCCCCGATCTGGTCAAACAGGTTGTGGCCGACGGTCACCGTCTCTGCGACCACTCGGTCGACCACAACACGTCGATGGACAAGCGATCCGAGGACTACCAGAAGCAACAGGTCCTGGACGCCAGGAAGATGATCGAGAACGCAGCGGGCAGTGGAGTAACGATCCGCTACTACCGGGCCCCGGGCGGAGCCTTCACTCCCTACAGCCGCAAACTCGCCGCCGACGCCGGAATGCGCCCGCTCGGCTGGGGCGTGGACACCCACGACTGGCAGCGCCCGGGGGTGGACCGGATCGTCGAAACGGTGAAGCGGGAGATCAAGGAGGGCCCGATCATCCTTTTCCACGACGGGGGAGGAGACCGCAGCCAGAGCGTCGAGGCACTGGACCGCTGCATTTCCTGGCTCAAGCAGGAAGGTTACGGCTTCGACTTCCCGAAGGCCTGAGCAGCCGCACGGAACGCGGAGCGGAACGACGAAGGCCCGGACTCAGCGAACTGAGTCCGGGCCTTCGTCATCGGCATCCGCCCTGATCAGCCGGGAAGTTCCTGGATGATCGGCGAGTGCCCCCGGCAGGATTCGAACCTGCGCACACGGCTCCGGAGGCCGTGCGTTGCTGCCCCTTGGATATGCTCCTGACCTGCAGGAACGACGGCGGGAGATCAACTGGCGGTGAACTTCACGCGCCACTCACTCGTAGGGAGACCTGTGGGCTCCCTCTCTGGGCCCCTGGCGACCGAGCACGCCGCTTCTCCGACAGGAGGGAGAGTTCCGGGGGCGAGGTCACCAGGTTGGGCGTTGCCCCAGCGCGACAGGGCTCAGCATGGCGATGCCAGAATCCCCATGGACAAGATCAAGGGGGGACCATGCACAGTGAGAGCTGCACAACCTGAATCCGTGCTGGTCAGCGGTGCTGGCGTGGGAGATCGGTGGTGTACTCACGCTGGTCGGAGGCGGGAGTCTGGAGCGTAGATCATCTGACGCGTCGGGGATGGGCGTTTCCGGCTTTGCCCGCGCCGCGGGCGGAGTGGTTCCTACGATCGCGGGCGGTGCCTGGTCGTTTGGGAGGGGAATCGTGTCGTCGCTGGAGAAGATCGCAGCTCGCCGTGCCGAGCTGGATGAGCTCGCGGAGACCCTGGCCAAGCAGCTGGCCGAGGCCGAAGCCGAGCGTGAGGAACTCGTGGTCGCGGAGCGGGTGTTGCGGCGGCTGTACGGGCAGGAAGCCGGGGATGGCGCCGGGCAGGACACCGGGGCACCGCAGCGAGTGCAGGTCGCGGGCCGGTCGGTGTTGAAGGTGCCGCACCGCAGTGAGGTGCCGGATGCGTCCGTGCTGCCGGGCGACTACCAGCGGATGCTGAGAATCGTGAAGGCCGCGGGCGGGCCGGTGATGGTCAAGGAGGTCGGCGCCGAGCTCGGGATCGACGCCTCGGTGCCCGGCCGGCTGGAGCCGTTGCGCGGGAAGCTGTCAAAACTCGCCGGGAGGGGCTGGCTGCACAAGCTGCCGAACGGCACCTTCACCACCAGGCTGTGACACACCCGTCTCCTGGGCCGTAACCAGGCGGCCCCCGGCCCGGGTTGGTCAGGTATGCCTACCAAGACGTCCCCGGCCGGGGACCACACCGAGCTTGTCTACCAGTGCAGGCTGCCGCTGTCCACGCAGACCCTGCGCTACCTGACGTCGCTGCTGGCCGCCCGTCTGAAGAAGATCCGCTCCCGCTGGCGCAAGCTGCCGGCCGGGCGGATCGCGGTGATCGTGCTGGCCGCGCTGCGGCATGACCAGCGCCTGGCCGACCTCGCCGGCGGCAACGGCATCTCGCGCACGACGGTGGACCGGTGGCTGAAGGAGATGACCCAACTGCTGGCCGCGAAGGCGCCGCGGCTTCAGCGGGTGCTGGCGAAAATCGCCCGCGAGGGTGGCAGCGTCGTCCTGCTCGACGGATCGCTGATACCCACCGAGCGCCGCACCGGCCTGCCCACAAGGCGCCGCTGGTCGGCCAAGCACAAACGGCACGGGCTGCTGGTCATCGCCCTGACCGACGTGCGCGGGCGGCTGTTGTGGACCTCCACCGCCCGCCCGGCCCGCGGCTCGGAGATCACCGCCTGCCGGCACGACGGCCTGGTCGGCCGGCTCCGCGAGGCGGGCCTGGCCGCGATCGCCGACCTCGGCTTCGTCGGCCTCGACGACGAGGCCGGTGACCCGGCGGTCATCACCGGCTACAAGAAGCCGAAGGGCAAGAAGCTCCCGCCCGCGAAGAAGCTGGTAAACCAGCTGATCGCGGCGGAACGAGCAGTATGCGAGCACGCGTTCGCGCATTTGAAGAACTGGCGCGTGCTGACCAGGCTCCGCCTCGACGTGAAGTGGGCCACCCGACTCGTCCGGGCCCTGATGATCCTCACCCAGCACGAAATCGCCCGCTGACCGACGATCTTCACGCCAGACAGGCCCCGACGACCAGCGCGAGCACGACAACACTCACTCACGCCACCCCCGCGACCTGCACGTTCAGGATGAACACAACTCAGTCGGCGCGACGCCATCTTGAGCCAGCTGGATGACGACCGGGGAGTCACCGCCGTTTCGATGGGGTGGCTCCGTGAGCAGTACGAGCCTGAGTGGGGGCGGCTCAGTACCGGCCGTGCGGCCGAGATCAGCGACTGGCTTGCGAAGCACGAAGTCAAGCACCTACCTTCTCCGCTTCCTTCGCGGGAGACGGCCGACGTGATGCTGTACAGGCCTTCGTCCCTCATCGGCGCCTACATCAGTGCTGCGCGGCTGGAAGGTGTTTTCGAGAAGCACCCGAAGACCGCAGCTTTCATGCTGGGCACGCTTGCAGACAAGCTGGAAGATGCTTCAGCCCATCCCGACAGCCAGGAAGACTGAACGGGGCTTCGGGTCGCCAGGCTCGCCCAGGACTTGCCTGGGCTGCTGGTGGGCGGTCGCCGATCTGGTGCGTGGTGGAGGTCTCGTCACAACCGTGAGCGATTTTTCGGAGCCGTGAGTGAACCTCTGGCCCGGCTCCCGCTGACGTGGTACTCGGGAGCTGGGCCAGAAGGGCTTAGAAGGGACTAGGCCGGATCCCAACGGCAAGCCTCCGACCTGCGGAAAGTCGAGGCTGTAGGGCTACGTCCTGCCGGAGCCACCGTGTATTCACCGGAAGTAGCCGTTCCAGGTCTTCCCCACTGCCGCGGCGGGCTGCACTCCAACCTCGGCGCGGTGTACGTAAAGCCCTGGTTGCGCATTCTGCGCGTCCTGCAGGGGGATTACTGCTTCATGGAAGCTGTGTCTGTGAAGGACGGATGTCCCCGGTGTGGGGCGGTGCGTGATGACCCTTGGCAGCCGTGCCCGAAGTGCGGTGCCTGGTATCCGAGGGCCTTGCGTTCACGCCTGGACTCCGCGTGGCGCTCGCCTTCTGCCTGCCAAAGCCCCCGACCTGGTTCCAGATCGGGGCCTCCGTGTGTCACGTAACACTGGCAGTCGGGAGGAGACTCACTCGCCGACGACAAGGTGGGCGTTGACGGCGCGCGCCTCTTCCCGCAGGCCGGGGAGTTCGACCACTTCCACACCTGCCTGTCGGAGGGTCTCGACCCCCACGCAGTCGCTCACGAAGAGTGAAGGCTCTCGCCAAGCGATGACGACTCGGCGGATTCCGGATCGGAGGATGAGCTGGGTGCACGTAAGCGGTCGCGACCGGCGCTCGGAGCACGGCTCCAGCGTGCTGTAGAGGGTCGCATTCGCCAGCCTGGGGTCATCTGCGGGCAGCTTGGCAAGCGCAGCCTCTTCAGCGTGGACATGCGGATCGTTCTCGCGCGAGTACCCGCGTGAGATCTCGGCGCCGTCAGCACCAACAATGACGGCTCCGACCGAGTACGCCCCTTCGGCCGGCGGGCATAGGCGGGACAACCTGATGGCTTCGGCCATCCAGGACTGGTCGGCAGGGCTGACAGCACCCAGGTTCACTGGCTGCTCACCTGCTTGGGCAGGTAGCGGAGCAAGACCACATCGCCGATCGCGCGAGCTTCCACCAGGGCCATCCGTCGGGTGGAGCCACCGGGGTACTCGGCGGGGTTCAGAAAGCGAGGCGCGTCGGCGTCGCCGACCACGAGCGGGGCGATGGCGAGGTGAATCTCGTCGGCGAGGCCCTGCGAGAGGAACGCCGTGTGGATGGAGCCGCCGCCCTCCACCATGAGGCGCTGTATTCCGCGCTCGCCGAGGTCATCCAGCAACCTCCCGAAGTCGATGGTCTGGCCGAGCGACACGACGTCGGCCAGGCCGTCGAGTCGGCTACGAAGCTTCTCTTCGCCCGCATCCGTGGTGTAAGCAACCTTGGCTCCGCCGTGGTGCCAGAACTTCGCCTCGCGGTCCAAGTCGCCCGTGCCGGAGATGGTGACCTTCAGCGGGTACTCGGGTAGTCCCCGAGCCGACCGTTCGGCACGGCGCTGTGCGCTGTTCACCAAGAGGCGTGGGTTGTCGGCCCGAAGGGTGCCGGCTCCGATGAGGATCGCATCGGATTCGGCGCGGACCTGGTCAACGCGATCGAAGTCCTCCGGGTTGCTCAAGAGAAGGCGATCGGGGCTCGTGTCGTCGATGTATCCGTCAATCGACGTCGCGACACTGAGCAGGACATGCGGGCGAGGCAAGTTATCTCCTAGTTGCTGGCGATGGGCTGGACGAGAAGGTCACGCTTCGTGGAGCACGGAGGAGTCCAGCGCATCCTGGAATTCGCGCACGGAGGCGACCGCATGCCACGGTCGCAAGTCGGAGTCGAGCTGTGCCAGCTCGGTCAGGATGCGGGCCGAGCCTGTCTCGGTGCCGATGGCGAGGGCCTCGCGCCCGACGACCGAGGCTTGTTCCGCGTCTCGGGCTCCGGCGAGCGCCAATGCCTGACGGGCAAGGTAGACACCCCGGTCGCGGTGATATCCGGCTGGTAGAGCGGCTATCGCCGTGCCGAAGCCTTCAGCGGCTGCCTGATGGTCTCCCAGGGCTGAAAGGCTTCGGGCACGGTGCACGTCGATGTAGGCGTCATCGAGCCACACTCCCCAACTGGAGTCCGGGTTGATGTCCCCATGCAACAGCTCCCGGGCGCGGTCATACGCGCGCATGCTCTCGCGGGCGTCTCCGCGGAGAGCGTAGCCGTGGGCAGCGTACGTGGCTGCCACGGCAGCCAGACGAGTGCCGGGACGGGCCGCATCCTCTGCAGCTTCGGCCACGTCGACTGCTTCGACGGCATCCCGCATGTCGCCGGCTAGCTGGCCCTTGCGGGCCAGGATGAAGGTTGTCAGATCGGGGTCACCAGCCATGTGGGACCACTGGAACGCCCTGTCTGTCCAGTACTGGGCTGCTCGGTGATCTCCCGCATCCTGATGGAACCAGCCGCACAGTTCCGCGAACTGGGTCTGCAGCTGGAGCAACTGGCGACGGTCGGCACCGCGCTTGCCCTCGCGCAGGGCCGTGATGACGCTGATCTGTTCCTGAACCTTCGGAATCAGCTGACGTGGACCAAAGAGATTGTCGGAGTCGATGAGCACACGGCGGACTGCTTGGAGATGCTCAATGGGGCTGCGATCGGGAGCCGAGATCGGTGGAGTGGGCGGGCTTGCCTGGGCAAAGGGTGCACCTGCGATGCCCACAGCGGCAGCGCCAAGGCCCCCCAGGAAGAGCCTGCGAGGAACAGACACGAAGACGATCCTTCCGTCGGAAGTGCGGCAGGGGACGGCAACCCCCTCTTCCGACCGTGCCTGGTTGTCTGGACCATCGGCCAGGGCTGGCTGACCGTTAGCCACATGGGACCCCGGTTTAGCCACATAGCCACGGGACAAAGTGGAGATATCGGCCCCGCTTTGGACCTGCCGGTACAGGCGTACTAACGCGCCTCCGGCCTCTAGGGCCTGGTCGTACGCCATGACCAGGGCTTCCGAAGGTGCCTGCTCGCCACGCTCGACGCGGCCCATGTACGAGTAGTCGTACCTGATCAGTGCCCTCAGCTTGGCCAAGGAGAGGCCCCGCAGGTTGCGCCAGTCGCGCATGGCGGAGCCCAGAAAGTGTTGAGGGCTCGCGAACGGTGTCAACTCGTTCGGACGTTGTCCCATGAGTCCCCCTTCATGTGGCCCATGTGGCCGACCGAGGGTGGCCACATCACGGCTCTGCCGACTGGGCAAGTGCCGTCGCTACAAACGATGGCAGCGGAGCCCAACTTATCTGCCGGAGCCGGGTGAATCAGGAGGAGCGACCATGTCTTTGACAGCTGCTGAGCAGCGCCAGCTGATGATGGTCTTAAGCCGGATCTCGCAAGAGGTGCATGAGCTTGAGCGGCGGGTTGATCGTGTGGCTCGGCTCATCGGTGGTCCCGGGCTGAGTTCTCCAGGGTCTGAAGCCGCTCGTCCAGGCGAGCAAGGTGTGTGCGCATCGCCTCAAGCTCGCGCATGATCGCATTGAACTCAGGGCTGGGCCCTTGCTCGCCTGCGCCCTCGGGGCGGTCACTCACGAAGTAGCCGCGGGTGGAAACGGCGCGCACGTACCCCCATTTGGCTAGCAGCTGTAGAGCTTTGGTGGCGGTGCCGGGGGCGACCTCGTACTGCTCCGCGATATCGCGAACCGCTGGCAGCTTGTCGCCAGGCTTCAGGTTGCCCGAAGCGATCTCTGCGCGAAGAGCATCCGCGATCTTCTCGTTCACTCGACGTGCGTCGTCGGCGGTAGGCGTCATGCCTCGATGCTAACCACCCCCTCATTGATCCAACCGGTACTGCTGACACAGCTTCTTGTACTGCTTGTGTCAGTCGTGCTAGAACAGTCTTGCTGGCTCGGGCGGCCCCGAAAGATGGGGCTCCGGCCGGTTCGGGGCCCTTCTTTGAGCTGCCTCGACCTGCACGAACGCACAAGCGCCCGGAGGAAAGCCCGAGAGGGTGAGTACGAAGGAAGCGCCCGTTTCCTTGAGAACTCAACAGCGTGCCAAGTTCGACGGGGTTCGAGTCCCCGTCCCCGCAACGGCCCGGGTGACGGCCGTCGGCGGCCACTTTGTGGCAGGTGAACCTGTCCTGTCCGTGTATCGGCTCTGGAGAACAGCTCTGGGGATCATCCCTTCATTGCTGGAGGTCAACCCCTTGGTTGCCACCTGGTACGCGCCGCTCTGCTGGCGTCAGAGCAGTGACGATGACGCACCCGATTTCCCGGCTCGGGACCGGTGCACCGTGGCAACGGCGCACCGGTGAAGCCGTGCCCCTGCGATTCGCGGGAGGTCGGTGTGAACCGACGACATACCCGGGCGCCGTCCGTACGGGACCGGTACGGCGGCTACGCCCTTCGCGTCACCGTGTCACCGCCAGGCGAGGAGCACGGAAGCCAATTCCGTAGCTGCCTCGGCTGGTTCTGCTCATAGCCGCAGCGCTCGCAGCGCTGGGGCCGGTTGCCTCCCCTGCCCGTCCGGTCGCTTTTGCGTGCCGTACGGGCGGGGTTGAGGGGAGCCGGAGAAGCACGGCTTCACATGCAGCGGCCCTGCCAGGTGTTGCACCACCGGGCAGGGCCTGGACTTCCCGCCTACCAGAGTTAGGAGGGCGATCCTCCATGGATCGTATCGATCTGCCCGGTGCGTGCGCCGGACTGAACCAGGCTGAAAGCGACGAGCTGTCGCGCAAGGTGGCCGAGGTCAACAAGCGCAGCGAGGACAACGCCCGTGTTAAGCGCGGCTGACCCCTGCGGCCGACCGGGCCGCCGCACTCGTCACTGCCGTCTGAACCGCTCGATTCCGGGGCGGCCGCCTCTCGCCAAAGACCGCGGCCGCCCCGGTTCTCCGTCCCTTCGACGCAAGGAGAGCACCGTGCGCACGTACATCGGACACCACGAGGTCGTGAACGTCGCCGAGTTCGAGGAGCTGGCCTTGGGCTTCGAGGAGCGGCCGACCGGTCTCGACCGGGACCTGTTCCTCGGCCCGCTGACGCCCGAGACGCTCGAGGAGCGGGCCGCTCGCCAGGACGCGGCCCGCGACATCATCGCGGACCTGGAGGCGCAGGGCCTCGGCGGTGACGAGGTCGCGGCGTGGGACGCGCTGTACGCCGACGCGCTCACCCGCACCGTGCCCTTCCTGCGCTCAGCGGGCACGGGCCGCTTCTCCGGGAGGGCAGCGGCATGAATGAGCTGCTGACTTCCCTCGCGGCTGCCGTTCCGCTGACGGCTGGCTGGTCGGTTCACACGCTGTTGTGGCGGCGCCGTATTGACCGCGCTCGCCGTGATCCACTCACCGCCTTGCACGGTCGGGATGTCTTCGAGCGGCGTACCTCGAAGCTGCTGCGCACCCACTCGGTGGCCGTGGTCTTCGTGGACCTGGACGGCTTCAAGGCCGTCAATGATCGTTACGGGCACGCTGCCGGGGACTCGGTACTCGTCTCCGCGGCCGCCGAGCTGGACGGCTGGGCCGAGAGGCAGGGTGGCTTTGCGGCCCGGCTCGGTGGTGACGAGTTTGCCGCCGCGGTGCCGGGCCCCCGTTCCCTGCCGGTGGCCCTGTGCAGCCTGTATGAGGGGCTGTGCCGGCCGGTGCCTGCCGGGCGTCACACGGTCCAGGTGGGTGGTGCGTCCATCGGTGCGTACGTGGCCGCGGGCCTGCCGGAGCCCGCCTTGACGCGGGCGATGCGCAGGGCTGATGAGGCCATGTACGAGGCCAAGCGCGCGGGCGGCGGCTGGCGGATCGCCGAGACGCCCACTCCCGCGGTGACCACCACCAACGGGCGCCGCACGGGCCGCCCCGGCGCGTCCTACGCAGGAGGCCCCCGGTGAGCGTCTGGCACCTGAACACCGACCGGCCCCTCTACACCCGCCAGCCCGAGCCCGGGCAGTGGACCAACCGCATGGTGCCCTCCGCCTTCGCGCTCCTGGGCTTCGGTGACGCGGTGCTGCGCCGCTGGATGGCGGTGCACGAGGCCGGGCACGCCGTCCTGAGCTTCGCGGGCGGCATCCCGGTTGCCGAGATCCACGTGTGCGAGGACCTGGGCAAGGCCCCTGGCGAGGGCGGGGCCGCCTGGGTGCGCACCGGCCACAACTTCAGCGTCCCGTATCTGCGCTATCTCGCGATGTGCGCGGCCGGGGAGCGGGCCCAGGAGCGGTGGATGCGCCAGGAGGGCCTGTGGACGCCGGAGCGGGCGTGGGTGAGCGAGCGCGGTGCGACCAATGACCGCGCGCAGGTCGCCCATGCCCTGCGTGAGGTGCGCGGCATGGACCTCACCTACGGCCCGCGCACCGGGTCGGGGATGGACTACGCCACGGTGCAGGCCGCCGCGGACGCCGCCCTGGCCCTGCTGTGGGACCGGGTGCTGCGCCTGGCGGTGGCCGTGGACGAGCTCGGCCACCTCACCGGGGGCGAGGCCGCCCGCTACGCCGGCATGACCCACGTGGCGGTCCCCTGTGAGGAGCTGGCGGAGGTGGCGGCATGAGCAGGGAACTGACCCTGGACGACCTGGCCGCGCCGCTGCGTGCGCTGCGGTTGCTGGCCGTGGAGTTCGGGCACTTGCCGGCGCCGTGCGTGTGCGTCAGCACCGTTTATCCGCGGCAGCTGGAGCTGTCGTTGCACGATGACCTGCCGGGCTTCGAGAGGTGGCGGGAGGCCTTGGGCATCGCCCCGGACACCGTGGTCTACAGGGAGCAGGGCGGTCGCGTGCTGATCCTCAGCGCGCAGGCCGACGTGGCCGGGGCGGTGCTGAAACTGGTCGGCTACGCCGACATCCCCGCTGCGGGCGAAGAGCCGGTGGAGGTGACGGCATGAGCAACCTCGCCACCTGGCAGGAGCAACGCCGCCAGGACCGGCTGGCGGACCGTCAGCAGGACCGGGAGGACAAGACTGCGCGGGCGGCCGGGCGGCGGGAGGACCGCCGGTTGGAGCGCGAGCAGGACCGCGCCGACCGGGCCGCGGACCGCAGCGAGAAGCGCCGGGACAAGGCCGAGCGCGCCGAGAGCTGGCGCACGCGGCGGGCGTGGATCGTCGAGAACGGGGCGCTGATCTGCACCGGCCTGGTCATGGCCTGCGCCATCATCCCCGCCCTCGTCTCGCAGTTCACGGCCCTGACCGCTGCCGGGGTCGGCCCACTGCTGGCCGCGCTGCTGGCCGCCATGCTCGAAGGCGGCGCCTGGGCGGCCACCTTCGGCGCCGCCAAGGCCGCCCGCACCAAGCGGCCCACCGCCCGGTACCGGGCCGCCACCTGGACCTGCGCCCTGGTGGCGGCGATCGTCAACTTCTGGCACGGCAGCCGCGATTACGGGCTGTGGCTCGGCATCGTCCTGGCGGTGGCGTCGCTGTTCGCGGTGGGCATGTGGGAGCTGCACCTGCACGGCTCCCACGCCCCCACGCACGAGGAGCGGGACAAAGCCCGGCACGCCCGGCGGCGCCGCTGGCACCACCGCAAGGTATGCCGCGCCGCCGACCGCCTGATCACCGCCGCACCGTACGGGACCCTCGCGGCCGAGGACGCCTTCACCACCGCCTGGCGGGTACACCACGGCACCGCCCCCGGTCTCACCCCGGGACTGCTGGCCGACCGGCTCGCCGCCGAAACCAGGCTCGGCAAGGTCGTCGAGTCGGCCGCCGGCACCGCCCCCCAGCGGGTCAGTGCCCGCCTGTGGGCCACGTTCGACAATGCTCTGCCCGTCCTCGGCCCCGTCTCCCAACTTCCGATCGCAAATCAGGAGGAATCGCAGCCTTCTCCCGCAAATCAATCGAGGGGTGACCTGCAAGAATCGACCCCCGTTGGGTCCGATCGATCGGCCGATCGATCGAGGGGACCGGCGCCCGATCGAGTCCCGATCCGACCTGCCCGGCCAGCGCCCGACGGGCACGGCCGACGGCGGCCGACGGGACGTGTCCCGGACAGTGCCCGCATGCCGCGGCCCTCGCGCAGCTGGGACGAACTGCTCACCACCGCCCGCACGGCAACCGCCGGTTGGGCGGATGAGGACCTGACGGCTGAGGCCCTGCGCAAGACCCTGCGCACCGCCCCGACCAGGGCCCGTGAGCTGCGCGAAGCCCTCAAGGCTGAGCGCAAGGTCGACCTCGCCCTTGCGGGGCAGTGATGTTCGCCGTCTTCAGTAAGTGCTACGACCCGAACGGCACCACGTGGGGGATACCCACCTACCCCTGGCGCCTGGCCCCCGACGGGCTGGCCGCCCGCCGTCAGCTGCGGGCGCGAGGCATGCGGCCTGGTGGCCAGCCGGTCGCAGCCCAGGTGATGCGCCGCTCCCGCGGCCGCAAGACCGGGGTGGCGGTGGCCTACCTCTACCGGCTGGACAGGGCCAAGCCCGTCCGGCCGATGACCCCGGGCAAGCAGGCCGCGCTCGACAGGGCGATGACGGCCCGCCGCACCTGCCCCCAGTGCCGCACCGACGCCGGTTACTGCATCCCCGCCTCGCTCGGGGTGTGCGTGACCTGCGCCTACCCCGAAGAACAGCGCGCCCTGTGAACTCCCCTACTCCTCTGAGGAGATGTCGCATGAGCAGCAACATCGTCACGTACAAGTGGTCGGCCGAGGTGTACGAGTTCGGCATGACCGTCGTGGTCCACGGCACCGCCAGTGGCCCGCACGGCTACACCGCCGATGACGCCTACCAGGACGCCTGCGCGGCCATGGCCAAGGACGGCCTCCAGCACCGTGGCAGCTTCCTCATCCGGCCCGCCCAGGGCTGACCAGCCCCAGACCTGCGGGGCCCGGCCGCCCACCTTCCACAGCGCCGGCCGGGCCCCGCATCCCCCCGAAGGACTGCAAGCCATGTTCAGCGTGACCTCGAAAGCGGCCCGGCGCTTGGCCTTCGTGGCCGCCGTTGTCGCCGGGGCGGTTGTCAGTGCCGACTACGCGCGATGGCTGGCCGCCTACCACGCCCCCGCAACGCTCATCACCCCGTGTGCCCTGGCCATTTACGCGGTCGTGCACACAGCGGTGCGCCAGGGGGTGGAGGCGCTCTGCGCCACCACCCACCACTGCCCTGTCGCCGGGTGCGGCTTCCGCATACGGCTGACCTGCCCGGATGCGGGCGAGAACCGGCGGTGGCAGGAGATCGCCGCCGCCCACCCCACCCACGACCACACCCACCACATCTGACCTCCAGGAGACGACTGTGACCACCCAGACCACGGCCACGATGACGGACTTCCACTACGTGACCACCGTGCAGACCAACGACGGCCTGCTCAACACCCGTGACGGGCTCCTGACCGTGCCCGCCGGGTTCACCCGCGGCGAGTGCTTCAACCACCTGATGGGTCAGCTGCGGGACGAGTACGGCCTGCCGATCGTCGTCCTGTACTTCGCCTTGGAGCCCAACCAGCTCTGACCAGCACCGCATCCATCGCGCGGGGCCCGGCCGCCCACCTTCCACAGCGCCGGCCGGGCCCCGCATCCCCTCCCTTGAGGAAGGAACGGCAAGTGAATCACGCAGACAACGAGCACCACGAGCCGGAACCCGGGCAGTCCCCGCAGACCGGTGAGCACGCTGGCGGGGCCGAGGTCGTCGACCTGGACAAGGCCCGCACCGCCCGCAGCGAATCCACCGCACCGCCGATAGCCGAGAACCCGGAAGCGGTGGTGAAGGTGGACGGCCCGGATGTGGCCGGGCCGGATTTCCTGGCCCGGATCATGAGCGCCAAGCGCCACCCGGTGATCCCGTCCTGGCTTCGCTCGCGGGCGGAGCTGGAGACCGCGGCGAAGTGGGCGGCCGGCCACTACGGGCACCTGACCGCCTATCACCTGTGGCGCTCCCCGGTCTACGCCGCTCGTCTGGCTCTGCAGGCGCCGCGGGGTGGGGCCAGGTTCGTGGGCGGCACCATGCGGTGGGTCGCCGACACTGAGGGCGAGCCGGTGCGGGCGGCGGCCGTTCGGCGGGAGGATGCGGCCGAGTACCTGAAGCTGTCGCGGCAGCGTGACGGCCGGGTGCGCTTGCGCACCCTGGTGGCCATCCTCGCCTCCCTCATCGGCGCGGGCGCAGCTCTTGCGGTCTACGTGCTGGCGCCGGGCTGGCTGCAGGCCCTGTCCGCGGGCGCGCTGCTGCTGGCCCTGGGCAGTGCCGGGGGTGCGGCCGATGCGCCTGTGGTCACGCGGGCGGTGGAGGTGCCCAAGGCGCAGAAGCTGACGAGCGACATCGTCCTGCGTGCCCTGGGTGCGCTGGGGATATCGGCGATCAGTCAGGCGCAGGGCAAGGGCCGGGACGGCTTCACCTTCACCGCCCCCATCACCCGCGACGGCCCTGGCTGGCGCGCCGAGGGAGACCTGCCCTACGGCGTGACCGTCACCGACGTGATCGAACGCCGCGACAAGCTCGCCTCCGGTCTGCGCCGCCCGCTGGGTTGCGTGTGGCCCGAGGCGGTCCCCGAGGAGCACACCGGGCGCCTGGTGCTGTGGGTAGGGGATCAGGACATGTCCAAGGCGAAGAAGCCTGCGTGGCCGCTGCTGAAGGCCGGGCACGTCGACCTGTTCAAGCCCGCCCCCTACGGCAACGACCAGCGCGGCCGCTGGGTGGACGTCACCCTCATGTACATCTCCGGGATCATCGGGGCTATCCCCCGCATGGGCAAGACGTTCCTGCTGCGCCTGCTGATGCTCGTTGCGGCGCTGGATCCGCGTGCGGAGCTGCACGCCTACGACCTCAAGGGCACTGGCGACCTGGGGCCGCTGGAGCGCGTGTGCCACAGCTACCGGGCGGGGGACGACGACGAGGACATCACCTACGCCCTGCGTGACATGCGGGCGCTGCGGGAGGAGCTGCGGCGGCGGGCGAAGGTGATCCGCAGCCTGCCCCGGGACCTGTGCCCGGAGTCGAAGGTCACCAGCGCGCTGGCGGACATGAAGAAGCTCGGCCTGCACCCGATCGTGGCCGGGGTGGACGAGTGCCAGGTGTGGTTCGAGCACCCCGAGCACGGCAAGGAGTTCGAGGAAATCTGCACCGACCTGGTCAAGCGCGGCCCGGCCCTGGGGATCACGCTGCTGCTGGCCACCCAGCGCCCGGACGCCAAGGCCCTGCCCACCGGCATCAGCGCCAACGCCTCCAGCCGCTGGTGCCTGAAGGTCATGGGCCAGCGGGAGAACGACATGGTGCTGGGCACCAGCAGCTACAAGCGCGGGGTGCAGGCGACGATGTTCGCCTGGGGCGACAAGGGCATCCACTACTTCGTCGGCGAAGGCTCCGACGCCCGCATCGTCGGCGCCGTCTACGTCGACGCCCCCACCGCCGACGTCATCGCGCTGCGCGCGTACCAGCTCCGCAAGGACGCCGGCACTCTCTCCGGGCACGCCCTCGGGGAGGAGCCGCAGCCCGATGCGGCCGCATCGTTCGACCTGCTCGGCGACATCCTCGCCGTGGTCGCCGTCGACGAGCCGAAGATCTGGAACGAGACGGTCGTATCCCGCCTGGAGGAACTGCGGCCCGAGACCTACACCGGCTGGGCCGCCGAGCAACTGACCGCCGCCCTCAAGCCGTTCGGCATCGACACCGCCCAGATCGGCAAGCGCGTGGACGGCAAGTTCGTCAACCGGCGCGGCATCACCCGCGCCGACATCACCGCAGCTGTCGCAGAGCGTGACGGAAACCGGGACGCCGGATGACGCGCCGGGGCCGCTATCGCTAGCAGCACACCCCGCTATCGATAGCGGCCCCGCTAGCACCTCACATATGCCCTGATCAGGTCGCTAGTGGCTAGCGGCCCTCTCTGCGCGCACCGTCAAACCCGCCCGGGAGGCCCTTCATGCCCCTGTCGCTCACCGCTATACCCGCTCTCCTGTTCGTCACTCTCGGTTATGCCGCTCTGTGTGCGGTGAGCCCGTTCGGCTCCTGCCGCAAGTGCCGCGGCTGGGGCTTCAAGATGACCACCGACCGCAAGGGACGCCCCAAGCGCGGCCGCCACTGCCGCCGCTGCGACGGCACCGGACTGCGCATCCGCCTCGGCCGCCACCTCTACCACCGCGCCGCCCGCATCCACCACGACGGCACCCGCCCCACCCCCGGCCGGAGCACCCGATGACCCTGACCGTCTCCGCCGTCTTCCTCCTGGCCGTCGCCGTCTTCTTCCTCCTGCGCTCCAAGGCCGTCGGACTCGGCAGCGCCCTGGTGGTCTTCCTGCTCGGCTTCTTCACCGCCGGAACCGGCGCGTACGGGCCGATCCACGACCTGTGCGTCTCCTTCGCCCAGGCCATCGCCAACCTCCGCACCTGAACGGAGAATCATGCAGCCGCACACCACCGGCCCGGCACCGGGCCACTGGCTTCCCGCCGTGCTGCCGAAAGCGACCCCGGCCATCGCCACCTCCACCGTGCTGATCCTCGGCCGCATCTGGAACGCCAACGGCGCCCAGCACTCCACCGGGGACGCCGTTCTCATGGCCGCCCTGGCAGCCGGAGCCGCCGCGGCCGGCACCGCCGCCTCCCTCGGCTGCTCCGGCGACAACGTCCTGGCCGCTACCGCCTTCGCCACCTCCGGCGGCCTCGCCCTGGCCGGAGTCGCCGGATACGCCGACGGACTATCCCTGCCCCTGCTGCTGTGGACCCTGGCCACCGTCATCGCCTACACCCTCGCCGCCCGCACCTGGCGCACCGACCACCACGAAACCCTCGCCCACGAACGCGACGTGGCTGTACGGCGCGAGGAACACGCCCACATCGAACGCGTCGAAGCCCTGCGCGCCGGGGCGCAGATCGAGGTTGCCCGCAGCGGCGCCGCCTACGCCGAACAGCTCGCCACCGCGCTCATCACCCGCGCCGCCCTGCCCGGCTTCGACCCCCGGGCCCTGGAAGCGGCAGGTCTGCCCGAACTCCCCACCAGCGAAAGGAAGCCCGCATGAGCACCGCCTTATGGCCGATCACCGCTCGCATCATCACGGCCCTGAACGCCGTCAACGGCACGGGCGAGCACGAGACGGCCATGCGCCTGATGAAGGTCACCGAGGAGGCGGGCGAGGCAGCCGCCGCATACATCGGGATGACCGGCCAGAACCCCCGCAAAGGCACGACCCACACCCGCTCCGACGTGGCCGACGAACTGTGCGACGTCATCATCGCCGCCACCGTCGCCCTGCACTCCTTCACCCACCACCCGCCCGCCGTCCTGAACGCCAAGCTGCACGCCGCCGCCCGCCGCCTCGACCACGCCCGGACCGGCCTCCCCGACCCGGACGCCGAGACCACCGAGCAGAGCGAGATGGACACCAGCGCCGACGAGGTCGTCGTCATCGAGCTGGACTGCGACGACTGGTACGCCCCCCATGGCTACGCCCTCACGCGCCGCCAGCTCGGCGACCTGCTCCTGCACCTCGACGACATCACGGCCGCCGCCGACGTACAGCGAGGCGTCGCATGAACCACCGCACCCTGCCCCGGCTCCGCCTCCAGCGCGCCACCCGGCCCCGGCCAGCCCTCATCCTCACCATCATCACCGACACGCCCCGACCTGAATGCTCCGCCTGCGAGGGCCTCGGCGGCACCGTCTACCACTACGAGACCGACGAGTACGCCGGCACCGACTGGGAGCCCTGCCCCTGCTGGAACCCGGACCGCCGATGGGTCCTCCCCCTGCCGACCCTGCCCCGCCGTCACCGGACCGCCAGCGACCCATGGGCCACCGTCTCCAGCAGTGAACCGCCGTTCTGATCCGGAAGGACACCACCGTGTTCGAAATCCGCGTCATCTGTGCCCCGGCCGAGGCCGAGCGCGTCGTCAAGGCCCTGGGCGAGGCGTTCGCCACCGGCTCGGTGCGCCAGCTCCCCACCCGTGACGGCACAGGCACCCGCCTGTACATGAAGGCCGAGCACCGGCCCAAGGGCGAGCCGTGGCCCACGCCGGAGGCGGCCTACCTCCTGGCACCCGACGTCATCAGCGAGATCGCCTGGACCACCGACTACCTCGTCCACACCGGCCTCCTCAACCCGTCCTCGCGGGAGTTCTGGCTCCGCAAGGCCGCCGCCCTCGACCGCCTCGCGCTCGCCGACGACGACGGCGCCCTCTACGGCGACGCCGACGAGGTCGCCACCGAAGCCGCCCGGCGCCTGATCGAAATCGACCAGACCAGCGACGGCGCCTACCACGGCGACCCGTACTGGCCCGGGCACCCCGACACCGAGGCGAACCCGCGCGGCTACGTCCGCCAGGAGTACGCCCACTGGATCAAGCACCGCTAGCTGCGCCCGGGGCGGCCGCCTCTCGCCAAAGACCGCAGCCGCCCCGGCTCTCCGCCCCTGCTCACAGAACAGGAGAACCATCAGCATGCCCAACATCCCAGACAGCAGCACCCGAGAGTTAAGGTCCTTCAGCTTCGGCGGCGGCTGGCAGTCCACTGCCGCGCTCGTGCTGGCCGCCCGGGGGGACCTCGACTTCCAGGTGTTCTTGATGGCCAACGTCGGTGACGACTCCGAACACCCCGGGACCCTGCGTTACCTCCGGCAGCACGCCATCCCCTTCGCGCATGCCCACGGGATCGAACTCACGGTCCTTGAACGCATCATGAAGCGCACGGGCGAGACCCGCACTCTCTACCAGGACCTCACCCGCCAGGGTTCACGCTCGCTGAAGATCCCCGTGCGCATGTCCAACGGGGCCCCGGGCACCCGTTCATGCACAGCACAGTTCAAAATCAAGGTCATTGCCGACGAACTCAAGCGGCGCGGCGCCACCGCCGAGCAGCCCGCGACGGTCGGAATTGGCATCAGCCTGGATGAGATCGAACGCGCCAATAAACGGCGCTGCGAACCCCACGAACGCATCGAGTACCCGCTCCTGGAACGCGGGATACGCCGGGCCGATTGCGCCCGGATCATCCGCAGCGCGGGCCTGCCCGTTCCGCCGAAATCCTCGTGCTGGTTCTGCCCCTTCCACCGTCCCGAGACCTGGCAGGAGATGCGCCGCCGCGAACCGGCCCTGTTCGAGAAGGCGTGCCAGCTCGAAGAGCTTCTCAACCATCGACGCGAGGCCCTCGGCAAGGACCACGTGTACCTCACACGATTCGGCATGCCGCTCCGCAAAGCCATCCCGGACGGGGTGGACACCCTTCCGTTCGACGAATTCGACACCGGTTGCGACTCCGGCTGGTGCATGACCTGAACAAGGCCGGGGCGCCTCCGACCACCTGTGGGTGCCCCCGCCTTCTCCCGTCCACGCTCACCCAAAGGAGCCACATCATGTCCGTCGGAGAAACCCCCATCACCGTCGTCGGTAACCTCACCGCCGACCCCGAACTCCGCTACACCACCGCAGGCGCGGCCATGGCCCGCTTCACCGTTGCCTCCACCCCGCGCAGCTTCGACCGGGACAGCGGCGGCTGGAAGGACGGGACCGCCATGTTCCTGCGCTGCACCGCCTGGCGCGCCCTCGCCGAGAACATCGCCGCCAGCCTCGCCAAGGGCAACCGCGTCGTCGTCACCGGCCGGCTGCGCCAGATCGACTGGCAGACCGACGAGGGCGAGAACCGCTCCATGCTCGTCCTCGAGACCGACGACATCGGCCCGAGCCTGCGCTTCGCCACCGCCGCACCCCAGCGCACCCAGACGGCCCCCGCCCGGAACACCGGCCCCGACGCCTGGAGCACCCCGGCACCCGCCCCGGCAACAGCGCCCGGGGATTCCGCACAGCCCCCGTTCTAGGCACGCCCGGGGCGGCCGCCTCTCGCCAAAGACCGCGACCGCCCCGGCTCTCCGTCCCTGCTCACAGAACAGGAGACCCCACCAGCATGACCCAACTCCCCGACACCTGGCGAGCCCCCGCCCACACCATGGCCGATCCCCTGCCCACCGCGCTGGAACTCGCCCACGCGGGCATCCCCGTGCTGCCCTTGCGCGAGGGCAAGGTGCCCTTCGGTAACTGCCGCGCGTGCAGGCGCAGCGCCTGCGGCGGGCGGCCCCACATGAAGAGCGCGGGCACCTGCCAGTGCCCATTGGTGTGCCACGGCTGGGCCGCCGCTACCACCGACCCCACCGTGATCGCCTCCCCCGCATGGGCCCCGGCATGGCGGCAGGCCGTGGCCGTCGCCTACCACCCCGCCGGAGCCGGGCTCACCGTCGTCGACCTGGACAACACCTACGCCGTGACGTGGGCCCGGGAATCCTTGCCGCCCACCCGCACGGTGCCGACCACCCGCGGGGAGCACTGGATCTACCGGGGCACCATGCCATCGGCCAACTCGGTCCGGCCCGGCGTCGACATCAAATCGCGCATGGCCTACGCCCGCTGGCTCGGGCACGGCACCGGCACCGTCGTGGACCTGCCACCGGCCGTCCGCGCCCTGGCCGTAAGGGAAGAGGCCACCCCCGCGCGCGGAGCGGTGGCTTCTTCAACCCCCATGCGCGCCGTCTGGGACAAGAGCGTGGCCAGCGGGTGCAGGCACACCGAGACCTACATCCGCACCGGCCTCGACCGCGGCCTGGCCAAGGTGCGCAGCCACACCGAAACCGGCGCCAGCTCGCAAGCCTTCGGAGTGGCCAAGTTCCTGGCCGCCCAGCACGTGCAGTGCCCTGGGCCGTGCGGCCTGGACGCCATCGGCCAGCAGATCATCGCCGCCACCGTCTCCGTCGGCGTCCCCGAGCCATACGCACACCGAGCCGTCACCAACGGACTCGACGCCGGCACAGGGCAGACCTCATGACCGACCCCGCCGAAGACCCGTCGACGGCCGACTCCGCCAACAGTGCGCCACCAACGGCTCCGCCGTGCGGCCAGGAGAAGGCCGCCCGTCAGGGCGTCCTTTCAGCTCTTCACCCCACGGCAGAGCCGCACGCGGACATCGTCAGTGTCACCGGCATAAAGCCCGGTCTGCAGATCCGCATGACGGGCGTCCCCATCGCGGATTGGCTCTGCGCCTGCGGGCACCACGAACGCGCCCGCGGCCGCACCGCCGTCGCGGAACTCACCGACCGTGCCCAGCCCGGCGCCTGCCCGCACCACCCGGACCCCGCCGTCCCTGCTGAAGGGAGGAACGCCGCGTGACCGCCCAGCCTGAGACCGACCTGTGGGCGGGGTTCAACGCCATCGCCGCCGAGGAGATGACCGGGCCCGTCTGGGATGACCCGGTCCCTCTCGGCTTCCGCCCGGACCTGCCCGCCTTCCCTGTCGATGCCCTGCCCGACTGGCTGGCCGACATGGTGGCCGCGGTCGCCGAGGAGACCCAGACCCCGGCCGACCTCGCCGGATGCCTGGCCCTCGCCGTCATCGCCACCGCCGCTGGTGGTCGGGCCGTCGTCTGTATACGGGGACGCTGGCGCGAGCCGGTCAACATCTACACGGCGGTCGCCCTCGACCCTGGCAACCGCAAGTCCGCCGTGTTCTCCCTGATGACCGAACCGCTCATGGCTGCGGAGAAAGCACTCGTGGAACTCTCCGGACCCGTGAGGGCGGAGGCCGAGACCACCGCACGCTTGGCCAAGGCGGCTGCCGACAAGGCCGCGGCCAAGGCCGCGAACGCCGACCCGAGCATGCGCGATCAGCTCACTGCCGACGCCGTCGCCCTGGCACAGGCCGCCGAGGACATCATGGTGCCGTTCAAGCCACAGCTCGTGGCCGACGACGTCACCCCCGAAAATCTCGCCACCCTCCTCGCCGAGCAGGAAGGGCGGATCTCCGTGCTCTCCCCGGAAGGCGGCATCTTCGACATCATCGCCGGACGCTACAGCGGCGCCCCCAATATGGAAGTGTTCCTCAAGGGGCACGCGGGCGACATGGTCCGGGTCAACCGCCAGGGCCGCGACGCCCAGCACATCGAACGCCCCGCCGTCACCATGGGCCTAGCGGTTCAGCCTGAAGTGCTGGAGTCCATCGGGCAGATCAAGGGCGCGGATGGCCGCGGGCTCCTCGCCCGCTTCCTCTACGCCCAGCCCGAGTCCCTCGTCGGCAGACGCAACCTCACCCCCGGCCTCATCCCCGACGACGTCGCCGACGCCTACGCCCGCCGCCTCGGCGGCCTGGCCATGGCCATGAACGGCTGGACGGATCCCGCCCTGTTGACCCTGACCCTCGAGGCCGACGCGGTCCTGCTCGCCTACCAGAAGGTCACCGAGTCCCGGATCGGCAAGGGCGGACCGCTCGCCGCGATCGTCAAGTGGGCTAGCAAGCGCGACGGGGCCGTGGCCCGCATCGCCGGTCTGCTCCACTTGGCCACCCACCCGGACAACGGCTGGACTCGCCCGATCGAGGCCACCACCCTCGCTGGCGCAACCCGCCTCGGCGACTACTTCACCGCCCACGCCCAGCACGTTTTCGACGCGATGGGTGCCGATCCCGCCCAGGAAGCCGCCCACCAGGTCCTCACCCACCTCCGGGACACCCGGTCGACGGCCTTCACCAAGCGGGAACTGTTCCGGCAACTCTCCCGCGGCTACTTCCCCGCGATCGCCGACCTCGACCCCGCCCTCGCCCTGCTTGAGGAACACGGCTGGGTCCGCCAGCAGCCCCCACCCCCACGCACGGGACGCGGCGGCCGGCCCCCCTCTCCCCGCTACGAAACCCACCCCCGCCTCACCCGGGGCACCTGACACAACCCCCGCCGGACTGACAGAACTGACACAACCTCCGGAGAGGTCCTATGACCTGCAAGAACAGCTGAATCGGCTGCTGTGACAAAACCTCCGGAAACTCTGACAGAACCCAACCCGCCCCCAACGGGCCCCGCCGTGACAGAACTGCCTCCCACGAGGTTCTGTCAGAGTTTCCGCGAGTTCTGTCACGACCGAATCTGAACCCAAAACAGCAGGTCACAGCCCTGCAAGCCAGGTTCTGTCAGTTCTGTCAGCGATCCCGGCCCATGTGCCACAACAACCGTGTGACGAAGGAGCCGAAGCCGTGGCCAAGGTCCGAGACGAGATGTTGACCATCCCCCAAGTGATCGAAGAGATCGGCGTCCCACGAGCAACGTTCTACCGCTGGCGGCAGCTCAGGAAAGGCCCCAAGGCAATCAAGCTCCCCAACGGCTCGGTTCGTATCCGGCGCTCCGAATTGGAGCGTTGGATCGCAACTCGAGAGGAAAGCGCGTGAACCAACGCAAGACCAGTGAGACCTCGGGCGCCCGCAATGGCGGGCGCCCGCCCGAGCCTGAGACATCTCCCACCCTTTCCACCGATGTACGGGTGTGGAAGGTGAACACGGTAAGAAGTAAAAAGGCTCCCTACCAGCTTCGTTGGACAGTCGCGGGCCGTGTAAAAACCGCCAGCTTCACCACGAATGCGCTCGCAGTGAGCCGCCGCTCGGAGCTGTGGCAGGCCATGCGTCGTGGTGAGGCATTCGATGTGAAAACGGGCCTGCCCGAGTCCGAACTCAGGGCCATCGCAGCGAAGGAGAACACCAGCCCCGACCCCTCATGGTGGGAGTTCTCCCGCGAGTACATGGCGGCGCGGTGGCGTACTACCGCGGCAAAGACGCGCGAGGGGATTGCCGACAGCCTTGCCACGGTCGCCCTCGCCATGATGGGCGAGGACGCCAAGGCGCCCACACCGGACGAGGTGCGGTTGGCCATACGCTGGGCTGTCGTACCGGCTCACAAGGACAAAGAGCCCCCGCTCGAGCTGCAGACCGCCTGCACCTGGCTTGCCAGCCACTCCTTACGCCTGTCGGCCCTCGCGGAGCCAAAGGTGCTCCGGGATGTCCAGTACCGGCTCTCCTTCAAGCTGGACGACACCCCGGCTGCCAGGGAGACGTACAGACGTCGTCGCCGTGGCTTCAACACCGCTATGGAATACGCCATCGAGTCCGGCTATCTCGATGGCAATCCCCTTTCGGGAATGAAAAAGTCCGGGTCTCGGGGCGGTGACGCAGTGGACCCACGCGTTCTGGTGAACGCCACGCAAGGAATCCAGCTCCTTACCTCCGTCTCCTATGTGGGGTCGGTTCATCGCAACCGTGGACGTCGGCTTGTTGCCTTTTTCGGCTGCCAGCTTTATGCGGCGCTCCGGCCCGCGGAAGCAGTCGGGCTTCGGGAAGATGACTGCTACCTGCCCGAGAAGGGATGGGGCACCCTTACCCTCCGCGAGACGCGCCCGGTATCCGGCAAGAAATGGACCGATTCGGGTAAGCGTCACGACAAGCGGGGACTCAAGTCCCGTGAAGCCGGGACAGACAGACCCGTGCCGATTCCGCCGCCGCTGGTTGCCATGCTCCGGGAGCACATCAGGGAGTTCGGCACGGCCAAGGATGGCCGGCTCTTCGCCAACGAGCGTGGGGGAGTGCTGGGCACCTCCAGCTACTGGCGTGTCTGGCAAGAGGCGCGGCCCATCGCGCTGCCTCCGGACAAGGTGGCCTCGCCGCTCGCCCACCGACCGTACGACCTGCGGCACACCTGCATCACCAACTGGCTGAACGCCGGTGTACCGGTGGCCGAGGTCGCCCGCCGTGCGGGCAACTCGCCGGAGGTCATCCACCGCCGCTACGAGGGATGCATCGACGGGCACGAGGAGCTGAACAACAAGAAGATCGAGAGGGAAATGGGGTGGGGCGAGGAACCCTGAGGAAGGAAAGGCAGGGCTCGGTGGGGCTTGGTCGCCCGTCGGAGGCTCACTCGCCACTCACTCGCGACCAGCGATAGAGAACGACAAAGGGCCGGACTCAGTGGGACTGAGTCCGGCCCTTTGGTCACGGCACTTACGCAGGTCAGCGGACTAACGTGCTGGTTTCTGCGAAGTGCCCCCGGCAGGATTCGAACCTGCGCACACGGCTCCGGAGGCCGTTGCTCTATCCCCTGAGCTACGGGGGCGTGTCGTCCGGTTCGCTCTCGCTCGCGGCGACGGATAGAACACTACCAGCTCCCGGGGGGGTGTCCGGCACCCGGTGATCGAAAACGGCGGCGGGGGCGGTCGGGGAAGCTCGCTCGCACGGGGTGGAAGTGGGCAAAACCCGGACGCAGAGAGGGGAGCGCACCTACTCTCGGGGTGTGCCTGGCTTGCCCGGCCGGGTCCTCGTTGTCGACGACAACAAGGTCATCCGGCAGTTGATCAGGGTCAACCTCGAGCTCGAAGGCTTCGAGGTCGTGACCGCGGCCGATGGTGCCGAGTGCCTGGAGATCGTGCACCGGGTGCGCCCCGACGTGGTGACGCTGGACGTCGTGATGCCCCGGCTCGACGGGCTGCTCACCGCCGCCCGGCTGCGGGCCGACGCACGGACGCGGCACATCCCCGTAGCGATCATCAGCGCCTGCACCCGGCTGGAAATGGACAGCGGACGGTCGGTCGGGGTGGATGCCTTCCTGGCGAAGCCCTTCGAGCCGGCGGAGATGGTGCGGCTCGTCCGGAGACTCGCCCGGCGGGGCATCGGGGAGGACGGCGAGGGGCTGCCCGGGGCCGTGACCCCGGGGGATGCCGAAACGGTCGTGCGTCCCGCAGGGTGAAACCGGCTCGCAGAAGGCACCCCCTTCTCCCCTAGGCTTGCCCTGTGACCCCCGCCGATCTCACCCGCACCGTGTTGCACGCCGTGCGCAGCGCCGTCGAGGCCGAGGAGCTGCCCGCGGCCGAGCCGACGCGGGTCACCGTGCGGGTGCCGCCCCGGCCGGGGTGCGGGGACTACGCCACCAACGTCGCCCTGCGGCTGGCCAAGGACACCGGGCGCCCCGCCCGGGAGATCGCCGAGGTGCTGCGGCGGCGGCTCGTCCGCCGGCCCGGCATCGCCCGCGTCGACATCGCCGGGCCCGGGTTCCTGAACATCACCCTCGAAGGCACCTCCCAGCGGGAGATCGTCCGCGAGGCGCTGCGCGCGCAGCCGCACCCGGACGCCTTCGACCTGCGGCCCGCGCCCGAATCGCTCGCCCGGCTCGGCTCCGACGCCGCCCGGTGGAGCCTCCTCTGCCCCCCCGGCCTCGACCGGGACCTGCTGCTCGTCCAGCGCGAGGCCAACCCCCTCTTCCGCGTCCGGTACGCCCACGCCCGTACCCGGGCCCTGCTGCGCAACGCCCGCGACCTGGGCTTCGAGCCCGCCCCGGGCGATCTCGACGAGCACGCGGCCGGGCTGCTCGCCGCCCTCGCCGACCACCCCCGCATCTCGGCCGCCCGCGCCGCCGAGCGCCTCGCCCGGCACCTGGAGCGGACCGCCGACGCATTCCTGCGGTGGCAGGCCGAATGTCCCGTGCTGCCCCGCGGGGACGAGAAACCCTCGGCCGTCCACCGAGCCCGCCTGGCCCTCGCCGAGGCCACGGGCAAGGTGCTGGCCGACGGCCTGACCCAGCTCGGCATCACCGCACCCGCACGTCTTTGAGGGGATCGCCACTCATGAGCCGCTCCGCCCACCCCGCCGGGCCCCGCTACGCCGACGTCCTGCCCGAGGGCCACTACTCGCCACCGCCCGCCGACCTCAACGCCCTCGACCCGCGGGTGTGGGCCCGCACGGTCACCCGGGACGCGGACGGCGTGATCACCGTCGGCGGCCGGAAGGCCACCGACCTCGCCGCCGAGTTCGGCACCCCCGCCTACTTCCTCGACGAGAGCGACTTCCGCGCCCGCTGCCGCGCCTGGCGCGAGGCGTTCGGCACGGAAGCGGACGTCTTCTACGCCGGCAAGGCGTTCCTCTCCCGCGCCGTCGTGCGCTGGCTCACCGAGGAGGGGCTCAACCTCGACGTGTGCTCCGGCGGGGAGCTGGCCACCGCCCTCGCCGCGGGCATGCCCGCCGAGCGCATCGCGCTGCACGGCAACAACAAGTCCACCGAGGAGATCACCCGGGCCGTGGAGGCGGGCGTCGGGCGGATCGTCGTCGACTCCTTCCAGGAGATCGTGCGCGTCGCCCACATCGCCGAGCGGCTGGGCAAGCGGCAGCGCGTCCAGATCCGGGTGACCGTGGGCGTCGAGGCGCACACCCACGAGTTCATCGCCACGGCCCACGAGGACCAGAAGTTCGGCATCCCGCTCGCGGGCGGGCAGGCCGCCGAGGCCGTGCGCCGGGCGCTCAAGCTGGACGGGCTCGAGCTGGTCGGCGTCCACTCCCACATCGGCTCGCAGATCTTCGACACCTCCGGCTTCGAGGTCGCCGCGCACCGGGTCGTCGGGCTGCTCGCCCAGGTCCGCGACGAGCACGGCGTCGAGCTGCCCGAGATCGACCTCGGCGGCGGCCTCGGCATCGCCTACACCTCCGACGACGACCCGCGCGAGCCGCACGAGATCGCGACGGCCCTGCGCGCCATCGTCACCCGCGAGTGTGCGGCGGCCGGCCTGGCCGTCCCCCGCATCTCCGTCGAGCCGGGGCGCGCGATCGTCGGCCCGACCGCCTTCACGCTGTACGAGGTGGGCACGGTCAAGGAGCTGGCGGGCCTGCGGACGTACGTCAGCGTCGACGGCGGCATGTCGGACAACATCCGCACCGCGCTGTACGACGCGGAGTACTCCGTCGCGCTGGCCTCCCGCGCCTCCACCGCCGAGCCGGTGCTGGTCCGCGTGGTCGGCAAGCACTGCGAGTCCGGCGACATCGTGGTGCGCGACGCCTTCCTGCCCTCCGACACGGCCCCCGGCGACCTGCTCGCCGTGCCCGCCACCGGCGCCTACTGCCGCTCGATGGCGAGCAACTACAACCACGCGCTGCGCCCGCCGGTCGTCGCCGTGCAGGAGAACGGCGAGGCGCGAGTGATCGTCCGACGCGAAACGGAAGAAGACCTTCTTCGTCTCGACGTCGGCTGACCGAAACACAGATCTCGGATACTGGACCCGGGGAAGGAATTCCCCGGCCGGTGAGTGAGACTGTTGTCCACCGTAGATGCATGAGGAAACGAGGTCGGATGATGCGTACGCGTCCGCTGAAGGTGGCGCTGCTGGGCTGTGGAGTGGTCGGCTCTGAGGTGACGCGCATCATGACGACGCACGCGGACGACCTCGCCCAGCGCGTCGGGGCCCCCGTGGAGCTGGCCGGCATCGCGGTCCGCCGCACCGGCCGGGTACGGGCCGGGGTGCCCGAGGAGCTGATCACCACCGATGCCACCGCGCTGGTCAAACGCGGCGACATCGACGTGGTCGTCGAGGTCATCGGTGGCATCGAGCCGGCCCGCAGCCTGATCACCACCGCCTTCGAGCACGGCGCGAGCGTGGTCTCCGCCAACAAGGCGCTGCTCGCCCAGGACGGTGCCGCCCTGCACGCCGCCGCCGAGCAGCACGGGGTGGACCTCTACTACGAGGCCGCCGTCGCGGGTGCGATCCCGCTGATCCGGCCGCTGCGCGAGTCCATGGCGGGTGACAAGGTCAACCGGGTGCTCGGCATCGTGAACGGCACGACCAACTTCATCCTCGACAAGATGGACACGAGCGGCGCCGGCTACTCCGAGGCGCTCGACGAGGCCACCGCGCTCGGCTACGCCGAGGCCGACCCGACCGCCGACGTCGAGGGCTTCGACGCCGCCGCCAAGGCCGCGATCCTGGCCGGCATCGCCTTCCACACCCGGGTGCGCCTCGACGACGTCCATCGTGAGGGCATGACCGAGGTCACCGCCGCGGACTTCGCTTCCGCGAAGCAGATGGGCTGCACCATCAAGCTGCTGGCCATCTGCGAGCGGGCCGAGGACGGGAAGTCGGTCACCGCCCGCGTGCACCCGGCGATGATTCCGCTCAGCCACCCGCTGGCCTCCGTGCGCGAGGCGTACAACGCGGTGTTCGTGGAGGCCGACGCGGCCGGCCAGCTGATGTTCTACGGGCCCGGCGCGGGCGGCTCGCCGACCGCCTCCGCCGTCCTCGGCGACCTCGTCGCGGTCTGCCGGAACAAGCTCGCCGAGTCCACCGGACCCGGTGAATCCGCTTACGCCAGGCTGCCGGTGAGCCCGATGGGCGACGTGGTGACGCGCTATCACATCAGCCTCGACGTGGCCGACAAGCCCGGTGTGCTGGCCCAGGTCGCCACGGTCTTCGCCGAGCACGGGGTGTCCATCGACACCGTCCGTCAGCAGGGCAAGGACGGTGACGCCGCCCTGGTCGTGGTCACCCACCGGGCCACCGACGCGGCGCTCTCGGCCACGGTCGGCGCGCTGCGCAAGCTGGAGACCGTCCGCGGGGTCGCCAGCATCATGCGGGTCGAGGGCGAGTAGTCGGTAGTCGAGTAAGGCGATCAAGGCGATCGAGGAGAAACGAAAGCAATGTCTGCCAACAACGGCCGCCAGGCGCCCGGCGCCCGCACCCACCAGTGGCGCGGCATCATCGAGGAGTACCGCGACCGCCTGCCGGTGACGGCCGACACCCCGGTGGTGACCCTGCGCGAGGGCGGCACGCCGCTCGTGCCCGCCCAGGTGCTCTCCGAGCGCACCGGCTGCGAGGTCCACCTCAAGGTGGAGGGTGCCAACCCGACGGGGTCCTTCAAGGACCGCGGTATGACCATGGCCATCACCCGGGCGAAGGAAGAAGGCGCACGGGCGGTCATCTGCGCCTCCACGGGCAACACCTCCGCCTCCGCCGCGGCCTATGCCGTACGGGCCGGCATGGTCTGCGCCGTGCTGGTGCCCCAGGGGAAGATCGCGCTCGGCAAGATGGGCCAGGCGCTGATCCACGGTGCGCGGATCCTCCAGGTCGACGGAAACTTCGACGACTGCCTGACGCTTGCGCGCGGACTGTCCGAGAACTACCCCGTGGCGCTGGTCAATTCGGTCAATCCGGTACGCATCGAGGGGCAGAAGACCGCCGCCTTCGAGATCGTCGACGCGCTCGGCGACGCTCCCGACATCCATGTGCTGCCGGTGGGCAACGCGGGCAACATCACCGCCTACTGGCGGGGCTACCGCGAGTACGCGGCCGACGGCCTCTCCTCGCACAACCCCCGGATGTGGGGCTTCCAGGCCGCGGGCTCGGCGCCGATCGTGCGCGGCGAGCCGGTGAAGGAGCCGCACACCATCGCGACCGCGATCCGCATCGGCAACCCCGCGTCGTGGCAGTACGCGGAGCAGGCGCGGGACGAGTCCGGCGGCCTCATCGACGAGGTGACCGACCGCCAGATCCTGGCCGCGTACCGGCTGTTGGCCGCTCAGGAGGGCGTCTTCGTGGAGCCCGCCTCGGCGGCGAGCGTCGCGGGCCTGCTCAAGGCGGCGGAGCTGGGGCTGGTGGACCCGGGGCAGCGGATCGTCTGCACGGTCACGGGCAACGGGCTCAAGGACCCGGACTGGGCGGTGGCGGGGACGCCGCAGCCGGTGACGGTGCCGGTGGATGCGGGCATTGCGGCGCAGCGGCTGGGCTTGGCGTAGGGGGTTTTCCCCACCCCGCCCCTTCCCGAAAGTCCTCAAACGCCGGACGGGCTGAAAATCAGCCCGTCCGGCGTTTGAGGACCGGGGGTCCGGGGGCGGAGCCCCCGGTTTCGGGGAGGGGCGGGATCGGGGAAAACACCCCCAAACCCCGCTAACCGCAGGCGACACGCGTCGTGCGCCCCAGTGCGCCCTATGTCGCCACAGAACCTTCCTTCGATAGGCTGTGCATCACACCGCCCCGCCGCTGACCGCCGCCGCCCCCCACGCGGCGGAGCCGTCGCGGCCCTTGCGGAAATCGCACGTCACGCCACCATCCACGGCCACACCAAGGAGAGTCATCGAGCGATGGCCGGTCCCGCCTTCCGCGCCGCCGCCGTCCGCGTGCGCACCCCCGCCACCAGCGCCAATCTCGGCCCCGGTTTCGACGCCTTCGGTCTGTCCCTGGGGCTCTACGACGACGTCGTGGTCCGGGTGGCCGATTCGGGGCTGCACGTGGACATTGCCGGCGAGGGTACTGACACCCTGCCGCGCGACGAGAGCCATCTGCTCGTACGGTCCCTGCGCACCACCTTCGACCTGCTCGGCGGCCAGCCGCGCGGCCTGGAGGTCGTCTGCGCGAACCGCATCCCGCACGGCCGGGGCCTGGGCTCCTCCTCCGCCGCGATCTGCGCGGGCATCCTCGCCGCCCGCGCGGTGACCATAGGCGGGGCCGAGAAGCTCGACGAGGCGGCCATGCTGGAGCTGGCCACCGAGATCGAGGGGCACCCCGACAACGTCGCCGCCTGCCTGCTGGGCGGCTTCACCCTGGCCTGGATGGAGTCGGGGGTCGCGCGGGCCATTCGTATGGACCCCGCGGATTCCATCGTTCCGGTGGTCTTCGTGCCGTCCAGACCCGTCCTGACCGAAACCGCGCGCGGGCTGTTGCCGCGCAGCGTCCCCCATGTGGACGCGGCCGCCAACGCCGGGCGCGCGGCGCTGCTCGTCGAGGCCCTGACCAGGCGCCCCGAGCTGCTGCTGCCGGCCACCGAGGACCGGCTCCACCAGGAGTACCGCTCTCCGGCGATGCCGGAGAGCGTGGCCCTGGTCAACCGACTGCGGGCGGACGGCGTGCCCGCAGTCATCTCCGGCGCGGGCCCCACGGTGCTCGCGCTGGTCGAGGACAGTGCGGCCGACAAGGTCGCACGGCTGGCGGGCGAGGGATGGGCGGCCAACCGGCTGTCCCTCGACGCCGGGGGGACGAGCGTGCTGCCGCTCGCCTGACCAGTGGTGTCCGGGGTACGGCCCCGGGCCCACGAAAAACGCGGTTGCCGTTCTTTGAGAGGGGGAATGTTTGTGGGATCCGGTAGTGTTAACCTCAAGTCTGCACCCGAAGCCACATCGGCTCGGTGCGCTGTGTCCCGATCAGGGACCGCTTTTCTTCCGGGAGCCTCCCAAACTGCCTGAGCAGCCTGCCTGAGCAGATATGAGCACGCTCCGGAATCGGCGTGGGCGACATGAGTGAAGCGTTATGTCGTGCCCTTCCTTCTGTTTCTTCACGCCGGAACCAATGAATTGATTCTTCCGCCGTAACTCCGGCGGACCACCGCCCCGGCCCGGTCCGCACACCAGGACCGCAGCCGGACAGCACAACCGGTCGCCGAGCCAGACAGGCCGACGCCCGCTCCAGGGAAGGACCCCTTCGTGAGCGACACCACCGATCTGATGGGCGTGACCGCCGACACTCCCGTCGGCAATGCCTCCGCGCCCGCCACGGACGCTCCCGCCGCGCCTGCCACCGGTGCCACCGCCCCCAAGCGGCGCCGCTCGGGCACGGGCCTCGACGCCATGGTCCTGGCCGAGCTCCAGCAGCTCGCCTCCAGCCTCGGCATCAAGGGCACCGCGCGGATGCGCAAAGGCCAGCTGATCGAGGTCATCAAGGAGAAGCAGGCCGGCGGCGCGCCCGCCAAGGCCGAGCAGGCCCCGGCCGCGTCCGAGGCCGCCGAGACCAAGCCCAAGCGCCGCACGACCTCCCGGACCCGTACGGGTGAGGCCGCTGCCGCGAAGGCCGCCGACAAGGCCGCCCAGCAGCAGATCGAGATCCCGGGTCAGCCGGGTGCCGACGAGGCCCCGGCCGGCGAGCGCCGCCGCCGTCGCGCCACCGCGCCCGCCGGCAGCCCCGAGGCGCCCGCCGCCGAGGCCCGCGCCGAGGTCAAGACCGAGGTGCGCACCGAGGAGCGCGCCGAAGCCAAGGGCGAGGCGGCGCTGGACACCGCCGAGGGCAAGGCCGCCAAGGGCGGCGAGCGCCAGGACCGCGGGGACCGTGGTGAGCGCGGCCAGAAGGGCGAGCGCCGTGAGCGCGGCCAGCGCGACCGCGACCGCCGCGGCAACCGCGAGGGCGAGGCCGGCCAGCAGGGCGGCCAGGGCCGGCAGCAGCGGGACAACCGCCCGCAGGACGACGGCTTCGACGACGAGGGCGGCCGCCGCGGCCGCCGTGGCCGCTACCGCGACCGCCGTGGCCGCCGTGGCCGCGACGAGTTCGCGGGCGAGCCGCAGGTCTCCGAGGACGACGTCCTGATCCCCGTCGCGGGCATCCTGGACATCCTCGACAACTACGCCTTCATCCGGACCTCCGGCTACCTCCCGGGCCCGAACGACGTCTACGTCTCCCTCGCCCAGGTCCGCAAGAACGGCCTGCGCAAGGGTGACCACGTCACCGGCGCGGTCCGGCAGCCGAAGGACGGCGAGCGGCGCGAGAAGTTCAACGCCCTCGTGCGTCTGGACTCGGTGAACGGCATGGCGCCCGAAACCGGCCGCGGCCGCCCGGAGTTCAACAAGCTCACCCCGCTCTACCCGCAGGACCGCCTGCGGTTGGAGAGCGACCCGGGTGTGCTGACGACCCGGATCATCGATCTGGTCGCCCCCATCGGCAAGGGCCAGCGCGGTCTGATCGTGGCCCCGCCGAAGACCGGCAAGACCATGATCATGCAGGCGATCGCCAACGCGATCACCATCAACAACCCCGAGTGCCACCTGATGGTCGTCCTCGTCGACGAGCGTCCGGAAGAGGTCACCGACATGCAGCGGTCGGTCAAGGGCGAGGTCATCTCCTCGACCTTCGACCGCCCGGCCGAGGACCACACCACGGTCGCGGAGCTGGCCATCGAGCGCGCCAAGCGCCTGGTGGAGCTGGGCCACGACGTCGTCGTCCTGCTGGACTCGATCACCCGCCTGGGCCGCGCCTACAACCTGGCCGCCCCGGCCTCGGGCCGCATCCTGTCCGGTGGTGTCGACTCGACCGCGCTGTACCCGCCGAAGAAGTTCTTCGGTGCCGCGCGGAACATCGAGGACGGCGGCTCGCTGACCATCCTGGCCACCGCGCTGGTCGAGACCGGCTCGCGCATGGACGAGGTGATCTTCGAGGAGTTCAAGGGCACCGGCAACATGGAGCTCAAGCTCGACCGGAAGCTCGCCGACAAGCGCATCTTCCCGGCCGTGGACGTGGACGCCTCCGGCACCCGCAAGGAGGAGATCCTCCTCAGCGGCGAGGAGCTGAACATCGTCTGGAAGCTCCGCCGGGTGCTGCACGCGCTGGACTCGCAGCAGGCCATCGAGCTGCTCCTCGACAAGATGAAGCAGACGAAGTCCAACGCGGAGTTCCTGATGCAGATCGCGAAGACCACGCCCGCCCCGGGCAACGGCAACGACTGATCCGCGGCACACACCGCACCACCGGCAGCCTCCCCGTCACGTGAGTGGCGGGGAGGCTGCCGTTTTTGCGGGCTGCGCCCCTCTTGCGCCCCCCTTGCCCCCGGCCGTGATCTTTCGCCGCCCAGATCGTGATCTTCCTGTGACAATCTGAGATTTGCGCCACAGCCGGTGTCGACCGGGCCAGCCCGGATCCCCGCCTTCCGATCGGTCGAAACCGCAGGTCGGAGGGGATGAGCGGGCCGTGCGCGTACTGCATCGGGCGTGGATTTTCTAAGACCTTCCTCAGAAACCGCTGTGCAACCCTGTCGCAGACTTCCCCGTCAACCAGCAGGGGGCGCCGGAGACGCAGAGGGCTCCGGGGACACAGCGAAGGACTGAGGAGCGCATGGCCGACGACAGCAGGAGCACGCAGGCGGATACGCGCCGTCGCCGTGCCGGCGGGAAAGGCCGTCGTCGCAAGCCCCCGGTCCGCCGCAAGGGCCGAATAGCCCTCTGGAGCGCCGGCGCCCTGGTGCTGATCGCCGGCACGGGCGCCGGGGTCCTCTACTACAAGCTCAACGGCAACCTCACCAGCGTCGACATCAACGCGGCCCTGGGCAAGAACCGGCCGGAGAATGTCGACAACGGCTCGATGGACATCCTCGTCCTCGGCTCCGACTCGCGGGCCGGCGACAACGGCAAGTACGGCCGCGACGAGGGCAGCTCCCGCTCCGACACGGCGATGATCGTGCACGTCTACGCGGGTCACAAGGAGGCCAGTGTCGTCAGCATCCCGCGCGACACCATGGTCTCCCGCCCCGAGTGCACCGCGCCTTCCGGCAAGACCGTCCCCGCGGTCAAGCGGGAGCAGTTCAACGAGGCGTACTCGATCGGCGGCGCGGTCTGCGCGGTCAAGACCGTCGAGGCGATGACCAACATCCGCATGGACCACTACCTGGAGGTCGACTTCGCCGGCTTCCAGAAGCTGATCGACAAGCTGGGCGGGGTGGAGGTCACCACCACCAAGCCGATCAACGACAAGTGGAGCCACCTCAACCTCCCCGCGGGCACCCACAAGCTCGACGGCGAGCAGTCCCTCGGCCTCGTCCGCACCCGGCACGGTGTCGGCGACGGCAGCGACCTGGGCCGGATCAAGCTCCAGCAGGCGTTCATCAAGGCGCTGATCAACCAGGTGAAGTCCATCGGCCTGTTCACCAGCCCCACCAAGCTCTACGGGATCGCGGACGCCGCCACCAAGTCGCTGACCACCGACAAGGACCTCGCCTCGGTCGACAAGCTCTACGGCTTCGCCAACAGCCTCAAGGGCATCGGCGCCGACGACATGCACATGGTGACGCTCCCGGTCGGCCCCGACCCCCTGGACAAGGACCGGGTGGTCCCGCTCAAGGCCGCGACGGACCAGCTCTGGCAGGCCCTCCACGACGACAAGCCGGTCCCGGAGACCGCCCTCAAGGCGGGCGACGGTGCCAAGACCGAGGCCGACGACGTCGTCAGGTAGGCCCTAGGCCGCCCGCCGGAAGCCCGGGAATAACGGGCAGCGGCACCCCGTTTTGGGGGATGCGGCCAGTACTGGCAAACTGGTACGTCGGCCCCGGTTCACGTAAGGCAATCCCGCCTCTACGACCCGGTGCCCTCCCGAACCTAGGAGAACCCTTGAAGCGCGACATCCACCCGGAGTACGTGGAGACCCAGGTCAGCTGCACCTGCGGCGCCTCCTTCACCACGCGTAGCACCATCGCCGACGGCACCATCCGTGCCGAGGTCTGCTCCGCGTGCCACCCGTTCTACACGGGCAAGCAGAAGATCCTCGACACCGGTGGCCGTGTGGCGCGGTTCGAGGCCCGCTTCGGCAAGAACGCCGGGTCGGCCAAGAAGTAGCGACCCGCAGGCGCCGGTCCTCGGTCGCCCAGTCACGGCTGGGCGACCGGACCGGCGCTTTGTCGTCCAGCAGCCCCACGACACCGCGGGCGCGCAGGCCCGTCACTTCCAGCAGCTAGGGAAACACGATGTTCGAGGCAGTCGAGGAACTGATCGGTGAGCACGCCGACCTCGAGAAGCGGCTCGCCGACCCCGCCGTGCACGCGGACCAGGCGAACGCCCGCAAGCTCAACAAGCGCTACGCCGAGCTGACCCCGATCGTCGGGACCTACCGCGCCTGGAAGCAGGCCGCCGACGACATCGAGACCGCGCGCGAGTTCGCCGCGGCCGACCCGGACTTCGCCGCCGAGGCCAAGGACCTGGAGAAGCACCGCGAAGAGCTGACCGAGAAGCTCCGCCTGCTGCTCGTCCCGCGCGACCCCAGCGACGACAAGGACGTCATCCTGGAGATCAAGGCGGGCGCGGGCGGCGACGAGTCCGCGCTCTTCGCCGGCGACCTGCTGCGCATGTATCTGCGCTACGCCGAGCGCGTCGGCTGGAAGACCGAGATCATCGATTCCACCGACTCCGAGCTGGGCGGCTACAAGGACGTCCAGGTCGCGATCAAGACCAAGGGCGGCAACGGCGCCACCGAGCCCGGCCAGGGCGTCTGGGCCCGGATGAAGTACGAGGGCGGTGTGCACCGTGTCCAGCGGGTGCCCGCCACCGAGTCGCAGGGCCGCATCCACACCTCCGCCGCCGGCGTGCTCGTCACGCCCGAGGCGGAGGAGGTCGAGGTCGAGATCAACATGAACGACCTGCGGATCGACGTCTACCGCTCGTCCGGCCCCGGCGGCCAGTCCGTGAACACCACCGACTCCGCGGTGCGCATCACCCACCTGCCGACTGGTGTCGTCGCCTCCTGCCAGAACGAGAAGAGCCAGCTCCAGAACAAGGAGCAGGCCCTGCGCATCCTGCGCTCCCGGCTGCTGGCCGCGGCGCAGGAGAAGGCCGAGGCCGAGGCCGCGGACGCGCGCCGCAGCCAGGTCCGCACGGTCGACCGCTCCGAGAAGATCCGGACCTACAACTTCCCGGAGAACCGCATTTCGGACCACCGGGTCGGCTTCAAGGCGTACAACTTGGACCAGGTGCTCGACGGCGAGCTGGATGCGGTCATCCAGGCATGCGTCGACGCCGACTCCGCCGCGAAGCTCGCGGCCACGGGCTGACCCGCCCGACCGACTGGAAGACTGCTGTTGCACGGCGTACGGCGTGCCCCCGGATGCCGGACGGACCCCGCTGCGGGACCGGCCCGGGGGCCGCGGGCGGCCGGTCGCGACGACGACGCGAGAGGATCAACGTGAACCTGCTGCTCGCAGAGGTGGCGCAGGCCACTCAGCGGCTGGCCGACGCCGGCGTACCCTCTCCGCGCTTCGACGCGGAGGAGCTGGCCGCCTTCGTGCACGGCGTCAAGCGGGGTGAGCTGCACAACGTCAAGGACGCCGACTTCGACGCCCGCTACTGGGAGGCCGTCGCACGCCGCGAGGCGCGCGAGCCGCTCCAGCACATCACCGGCCGCGCCTTCTTCCGCTACCTGGAACTCCAGGTGGGCCCCGGCGTCTTCGTGCCCCGGCCCGAGACCGAGTCGGTCGTCGGCTGGGCCATAGACGCCGTCCGGGCCATGGACGTCGTCGAACCGCTCATCGTCGACCTGTGCACCGGCTCCGGGGCCATCGCCCTCGCCCTCGCCCAGGAGGTGCCGCGCTCCCGCGTGCACGCCGTGGAGCTGGACGAGACGGCCTTCGGCTGGGCCCGCAAGAACGTCGCCGGCTCCCGGGTGGAGCTGCACCACGGCGACGCCCTCACCGCCCTGCCCGAGCTGGACGGCCAGGTCGACCTGGTGATCTCCAACCCGCCGTACATCCCGCTCACCGAGTGGGAGTACGTCGCCCCCGAGGCCCGCGACCACGACCCCGAGCTGGCGCTGTTCTCCGGCGAGGACGGTCTGGACACCATCCGCGGCCTGGAGCGCACCGCGCACCGCCTGCTGCGCCCGGGCGGCGTCGTCGTCATCGAGCACGCCGACACCCAGGGCGGCCAGGTGCCGTGGATCTTCACCGAGGAGCGGGGCTGGGCCGACGCGGCCGACCACCCCGACCTGAACAACCGCCCGCGCTTCGCGACCGCCCGCAAGGCCATGCCGTGACGGCCGCCGACCCGCACCAGGCCGATCGGTCCCGGACCGATCGTTTCCAGACAGAGGCACAGCCCGAGGAGGTCCGTTAAATGGCACGGCGTTACGACTGCAGCGACGCGACCGACCGCAAGACCGGCCTGCGCGAGGCCGCGGCCGCGGTCCGCCGCGGCGAGCTGGTCGTGCTGCCCACCGACACCGTCTACGGCATCGGTGCGGACGCCTTCAGCAGCCAGGCCGTCGGCGACCTCCTCCAGGCCAAGGGCCGCGGCCGGGGCATGCCCACGCCTGTCCTCGTCGGCTCCCCGAACACCCTGCACGGGCTCGTCACGGACTTCTCCGAGCAGGCCTGGGAGCTGGTCGACGCCTTCTGGCCCGGCGCGCTGACCCTCGTCGCCAAGCACCAGCCGTCGCTGACCTGGGACCTCGGCGAGACCCGGGGCACCGTCGCGGTGCGCATGCCGCTGCACCCGGTCGCCATCGAGCTGCTCACCGAGTTCGGCCCCATGGCCGTCTCCAGCGCCAACCTCACCGGCCATCCCGCCCCGCAGACCTGCGACGCCGCCCAGGAGATGCTGGGCGACTCCGTCTCCGTCTACCTCGACGGCGGCCCCACCCCGGCCGACGTGCCGTCCTCCATCGTGGACGTCACCGGCAAGGTGCCCGTCCTGCTGCGCGCCGGCGCCATCAGCGCCGAGCAGCTCCGCGAGGTGGTACCCGACCTCGAGGTGGCGAATTGATCGCCACGCAGGGGCGTGGCATAGCGGGACCGGAACCCTCCAGCGACGTTTTCCGCATCCTCCACGTCAGCACCGGCAACGTCTGCCGCTCGCCCATCACCGAGCGGCTGACCCGGCACGCCCTCACCCGCCGCCTCGGCGACCCGTACGCGGGCGGCCTGGTGGTGGAGAGCGCGGGCACCTGGGGCCACGAGGGCGCGCCCATGGAGGCGCACGCCGCGACGGTCCTGACGGACTTCGGGGCCGATCCGCACGGCTTCATCGGCCGGGAGCTGCTGGACGAGCACGTCATCCGCGCCGACCTCGTGCTGACCGCCACCCGCGACCACCGCGCCCAGGTCATCTCCATGGGCCACTCCGCGGGGCTGCGCACCTTCACCCTGAAGGAGTTCACCCGGCTGGTGCGGGCCATAGACCCCGCGACGCTGCCGGACCCGGAGCGGGTCGGCGGGGTGGTCGAGCGCGCCCGCGCCCTGGTGCAGGCCGCCGCGGCGCTGCGCGGCTGGCTGCTGGCCCCGAACCCGGAGGCCGACGAGGTCCACGACCCGTACGGCGCCCCGATCACCTTCTTCCGCTCCATCGGCGACGAGATCAACCAGGCGCTCGACCCCGTCGTGACGGCGCTCACCGGCGTATCCTCCCGGGCCTGAGGGCCCGTCCCGGGCGCCGCGCCGGGAGGGGCGGACCGAAGCCGGACAGCGGCAAATGGCTCCATATCGGGCGTATGGGGAGTGGCGGGCCTACATTGGTGCTGAGACACCCGAGACACCGCACCGCACCGCCGCACAGCGCAGCACACCGCCCCGCGTCGTCCCCCTGCGTCATCGCACCGCACAGCCCGGAGTCCGCGATGCCCGTCAGCCCAGCGCCCCCGCGCGGTACCGGCACGCCGGCCCGTGCCCGTACCGCCCGCACCACCCGGCCGCCGGGGCCGCACGCCGCCTGGGAGCCGGGGTTCACCTCGCTGCTGCGGCAGGACCCCGAGATCGCCGGCCTGCTCCTCGGCGAGACCGAGCGCCAGTCCACCGGCCTCCAGCTCATCGCCGCCGAGAACTTCGCCTCGCCCGCCGTCCTCGCCGCCCTGGGCTCCCCACTGACCAACAAGTACGCCGAGGGCTACCCGGGCGCCCGGCACCACGGCGGCTGCGAGATGGTCGACCTCGCCGAGCGCATCGCCCTCGACCGCGCCAAGGCCCTCTTCGGGGCCGAGCACGCCAACGTCCAGCCGCACTCCGGCACCGCCGCCGTGCTGGCCGCCTACGCCGCGCTGCTGAGCCCCGGCGACACCGTGCTCGCCATGGCCCTCCGGCAGGGCGGCCACCTCACCCACGGCTCCCCGGCGAACTTCTCGGGCCGCTGGTTCGACTTCGTCGGCTACGGCGTGCGCGAGGACACCGGCCTCATCGACTACGCGCAGGTGCGCGCCCTGGCCCGCGAGCACCGGCCCAAGGCCGTCGTCTGCGGCTCGATCTCCTACCCCCGGCACCCCGACTACGCCGCCTTCCGCGAGATCGCCGACGAGGTCGGCGCCCATCTGATCGTGGACGCCGCCCACCCCATAGGGCTGATCGCCGGGGGAGCGGCGCCCAGCCCCGTCCCGTACGCCGACGTGGTCTGCGCGACCACGCACAAGGTGCTGCGCGGGCCGCGCGGCGGGCTGATCCTGTGCGGCAGCCGGCTGGCCGAGCGGGTGGACCGGGCGGTGTTCCCGTTCACGCAGGGCGGCGCCCAGATGCACACGATCGCGGCCAAGGCCGTCGCCTTCGGCGAGGCCGCGACCCCGGCCTTCGTCGCGTACGCCCACCAGGTCGTGGCCAACGCCCGCACGCTTGCCGCCGCCCTGGCCGCCGAGGGGCTCCTGGTGGCCACGGGAGGGACGGACACGCACCTGGTGACCGTCGACGTCTCCCCGCTCGCCCTGGACGCCGTCACGGCCCGCGGGCGGCTCGCCGCCGCGGCGATCGTCCTGGACACCTGCGGGCTCGCCCACGGCAGCGCGCGGGGGCTGCGGATGGGCACGGCGGCGGTCACCACCCAGGGCATGGGCGAGGCCGAGATGCACGAGGTGGGCCGGATGATGGGCCGCGTGCTGCGCGGCGCCGTCAGTGCGGGCGAGGCCCGGGTCGCGGTCGCCGAGCTGGCCGGAAAGTTCCCGCCCTATCGATCCCACATGTGATCATTTGCAACCGCCGGGGGGTGGCGGGCGTCTACTCCCGCGTTCACGGTTTGGGGGCCGACGAGAATATGGTGTGGGGCTGTGATGTCCAGCGCGATCCCTGGGGCAGCCCGTGCGTGAATACCTGCTGACGTTGTGCGTCACCGCGGCGGTCACCTACCTGCTGACGGGACCGGTGCGGAAATTCGCGATCGTGGCCGGCGCGATGCCGGAGATCCGCGCGCGGGACGTGCACCGTGAGCCCACCCCGCGGCTCGGCGGCATCGCGATGTTCGGCGGGCTGTGCGCGGGGCTGCTGGTGGCGGCCCACCTGTCCAACCTGAAGGCCGTCTTCCAGCTCTCCAACGAGCCGCGCGCGCTGCTCTCCGGCGCCGGGCTGATCTGGCTGCTGGGGGTGCTGGACGACAAGTGGGGCGTGGACGCCCTGGTGAAGCTGGGCGGCCAGATGATCGCCGCCGGCGTGATGGTGCTCCAGGGCCTGACGATCCTCTTCATCCCGATCCCCGGCGTGGGCACGGTCTCGCTGACGCCCATGCAGGGCACGCTGCTGACGGTCGCGCTGGTGGTGATCACCATCAACGCGGTGAACTTCGTCGACGGCCTGGACGGCCTGGCGGCCGGCATGGTCTGCATCGCGGCCGCCGCGTTCTTCATGTACGCCTACCGGATGTGGTTCGGGCACGGCCTGGAGGCGGCCGCCCCCGCGACCCTCTTCGCGGCCGTCCTGATGGGCATGTGCCTGGGCTTCCTGCCGCACAACATGCACCCCGCCCGGATCTTCATGGGCGACTCGGGCTCGATGCTCATCGGGCTGGTGCTGGCGGCGGGCGCGATCTCCATCACCGGGCAGGTCGACCCGGACGCGCTCAAGCTGTGGGCGGGATCCGAGCGGGCCGCCGTGCATGCCACGGTGCCGGTGTACATCCCGCTGCTGCTGCCGCTGACGGTGATCGCGGTGCCGGTCGCGGACCTGCTGCTGGCGATCGTGCGGCGCACCTGGAAGGGGCAGTCGCCGTTCGCCGCCGACCGCGGCCACCTGCACCACCGGCTGCTGGAACTCGGCCACTCGCACAGCCGCGCCGTGCTGATCATGTACTTCTGGTCGGGGCTCATCGCCTTCGGCACCGTCGCCTACTCCGTGAACTCGGCGAGCGTGTGGATCCTGCTGCTGATCACCGCACTGAGCGCGGTGGGCCTGGTGCTGCTGCTGATGCCCCGCTTCACCCCGCGCGCCCCCCGCTGGGCCGAGCGCTTCGTGCCGCCCCGCTACCGCCGCAAGGTCGTCGAGGCCCCTGCGGAAGCGCCCGCCGCGGCCGGTGCGGACGAGCGCGGCCGGGAGGCCGTGCCGGCCGGGCTGCACGGCGCGACGGCCATCGGCGACCGCTCGCGCTTCGCGCAGGGCCGGGAGATCGGCACCCGTCAGTAGGCGGCGCGGCAGTGGGCGAGAGACGAAAATCCGGACCGCTCTAGCAGAGAAATCGGCCCTGCGTCAGCCTTATGACCTGGGCATTGACCCCTGCGTGTGACATGCGGCACACGATGCAGGTAAAGACCTCATCAAATAGTTTGTGATACCGTTCACGAAACCCGGTGCTAGAGCCGAAGGACCGTAGTGCGACGGCCCTTCGTCGCGAGTCATGTCTCATCCCGGGGATACGCTCGTCCACGACGAATCGTTGCTTCCGACCTCTCGCCGGAGAAACCCTTCATGCAGTCCAACGACGCCCGAACGCTCGTGCAGTGCGCCGTCCCGACCGCCGTGGCCGGCTTCCTCGCCGTCGTCATCAGCTCGGTGCTCGCCGGAGGCAAGGGTGGGATCGGTGCCGCCGTCGGCGTGATCCTCGCCGTCGGCGTCATGGCCACGGGGCTCGTCATCCTGAACCGCACCGCCCGGCACCTGCCCCATCTGTTCCAGATGATGGGCCTGGTGCTCTACACGACGCAGATTCTGCTGGTGGCGGTGTTCCTGCTGGTGTTCAAGAACACCACGCTGTTCGACACCAAGACTTTTGCCTTCTCTCTGCTCGCCGCGACCCTCGTGTGGATCGGGGCGCAGACGCGTTCGTTCCTGAAGGCGAAGATCCTTTATGTGGATCCGGAGTCCGGAGACGCGAAGAAGTCCGCGCCGACCGGGTCTCCGTCATGACAGGTAGGGCCGGAATAAATGCTCGCGCGCTCACCTGCTATCGTCCGGTGCCATCTGAGGTGCAGCGGACGCAGGTGGCCGAACCCCCGGCTCTCACGGGCGAGAATCGGCCTGCCGTGCAGCCGGCGCCCGCGATGACTTCCGGCCGCTCGCCGGCCTGCACCCCTATCCGTAAGACCAGTCCAGTGCCGTTCCGTGGCTGCATGCCGCGCCGACACAACGAGGTTGCCGTACCTATGCGCCACGCTGAAGGAGCTCGCGGTGAGTGCTGACCAGACGCTGCTCGCCTTCGAGACCGATTGCCACATCTTCGAAGGGTGCGGCTTCCCGGCCCCGGGCCTCCACTCGTTCGTCTTCGAGCCGCTCTTCACGATCGGTGGCTTCGAGTTCAACAAGCCGATGCTGCTGGCCATCCTTGGCTCGCTGATCGTCGTGGGGTTCTTCTGGGCCGCCTTCGGCAGGGCCAAGGTCGTCCCCGGCAAGCTGCAGATGATCGGTGAGGCCGGTTACGACTTCGTCCGGCGCGGGCTCGTCTACGAGGCCCTGGGGAAGAAGGAGGGCGAGAAGTACGTCCCCCTCATGGTCTCCCTGTTCTTCTTCATCTGGATGATGAACATCTGGTCGATCATCCCGGTGGCTTCGTTCCCGGTGACGTCGATCATCGCCTACCCGGCGGGCCTCGCGCTGGTCGTGTACGTCCTGTGGGTCGGCCTGACGTTCAAGAAGCACGGCTTCGTCGGCGCCTGGAAGAACATGACCGGCTACGACAAGTCGCTCGGCGGGATCCTGCCCCTGGTCGTAGTGCTCGAGTTCTTCTCGAACCTGATCATCCGCCCCTTCACCCACGCGGTCCGGCTCTTCGCCAACATGTTCGCCGGTCACATGCTGATCGTGATGTTCACGGTCGCGAGCTGGTACCTGCTGAACGGGATCGGCATCGCCTACGCGAGCGCGTCCTTCGTGATGACGATCGTGATGACCGCCTTCGAGCTCTTCATCCAGGCAGTGCAGGCGTACGTCTTCGTCCTCCTGGCCTGCAACTACGTCCAGGGCGCGCTCGCCGAGCACCACTGAGCAGCCCGCCTCCCCGCCCCCAGTCCAACAGACGTCCGGTGGCCAACCCCCACCGGTCCGTGAAAGAGAAGGAAGAACCGGCATGTCCGCTCTCCAGACCCTTGCCGCCACCGACACCGTCAGCGGCAACGTTGCTGCGATCGGCTACGGCCTCGCCGCGATCGGCCCCGGCGTGGGCGTCGGCATCATCTTCGGCAACGGCACCCAGGCGCTGGCCCGCCAGCCCGAGGCGGCCGGTCTGATCCGCGCCAACCAGATCATGGGTTTCGCCTTCTGTGAGGCGCTCGCCCTGATCGGCATCGTCATGGGCTTCGTTTACAAGTAAACCGACCCTGCGACAACCCCCTTTTCGACGAAAGGCACTGATGTGTACGCCCTGACGCAGCTGGCGTCCGAGGAGATGGAGAACCCTCTCCTCCCGCCGATGCCAGAGCTCATCATCGGCCTGATCGCCTTCCTCATCGTCTTCCTGTTCCTCGGCAAGAAGCTCCTCCCGAACATCAACAAGGTTCTGGACGAGCGCCGGGCGGCCATCGAGGGCGGCATGGAGAAGGCCGAGGCCGCCCAGGCCGAGGCTCAGCAGGTCCTCGAGGACTACCGGGCTCAGCTGGCCGACGCACGCCACGAGGCTGCGCGTCTGCGCCAGGAGGCTCAGGAGCAGGGCGTCGCGCTGATCGCCGAGATGCGGTCCGAGGGCGAGCGGCAGCGTGACGAGGTCATCGCTGCCGGCCACGCCCAGGTCGAGGCCGACCGCAAGGCCGCCGAGGCCGTGCTGCGTCAGGACGTGGGCCAGCTGGCCATCGACCTGGCCGGCCGGATCGTAGGCGAGTCCCTGGCGGACTCGGCCCGGCAGAGCCGGACCATCGACCGTTTCCTCGACGGTCTCGACGAGGTCGCGGCGAAGTCGGTGGACGTGACGAAGGCCGAGGCTGCCCGATGAGCCTTGCGAGCCGGGAGGCCACGGCCTCCGCACGGGAGAGCCTCGACGCGCTCGCGGACAACACGTCCGTGGACGCGGCGAAGCTCGCCGGGGAACTGGCCGCCGTCACCGCCCTGCTGGACCGTGAGGTGTCGCTGCGTCGGGTCCTCACCGACCCGGCGCAGTCCGGCGAGGGCAAGGCCGAGCTGGCCAAGCGCCTGCTGGCCGGTCAGGTGGGCGGCGAGTGCGCCGACCTCGTCGCCGGCATGGTGCGCTCCCGCTGGTCGCGCTCGCGCGACCTGGTGGACGCGACCGAGGAGCTGGCGGACGCCGCCGACCTGGTCGCCGCCGAGCGCGCCGGTGACCTGGACGACGTCGAGGACGAGCTGTTCCGCTTCGGCCGGATCGTCAACGCGAACCCCGGGCTGCGCTCCGCGCTGACCGACCGCGTCGCCGACCGGGCCGCCAAGGCCGGTCTGGTGCGCGAGCTGCTGGGCGGCCGGGTCAACCCGGTCACCGAGCGCCTCGTCCTCCGGCTGGTGACCGCACCGCGTGGCCGTAGTCTGGAAGCGGGGCTCAACGCCCTCTCCAAGCTGGCCGCGGACCGCCGGGGCCGCATGGTCGCGGAGGTCGTCTCCGCGGTGCCGCTGGACGACCGGCAGAAGCAGCGTCTCGGTGATGCGCTGGCCAAGCTGTACGGGCGCCGTGTCCACCTCAACCTGGACGTCGACCCCGAGGTCATCGGCGGTGTCCAGGTGCGGATCGGCGACGAGGTCATCAACGGTTCCGTCGCGGACCGGCTCGCCGAGGCGAGCCGCCGGATGGCCGGCTGACCAGCCACCAACTCAAGAGCATGTACTGACGGCCCGAGTTGGGCCGACGGTGTCCCTGGGGGGTGTGTCCCCCAGACCCCCCAGAATTACTTCGGGCCCAACAAGGAGAGCAGGGAACCCAGATGGCGGAGCTCACGATCCGGCCGGAGGAGATCCGGGACGCACTGGAGAACTTTGTCCAGGCGTACAAGCCGGACGCGGCCTCGCGCGAGGAGGTCGGTACGGTCAGCGTTGCCGGCGACGGCATCGCGAAGGTCGAGGGTCTTCCCTCGGCCATGGCGAACGAGCTGCTGCGGTTCGAGGACGGCACCCTCGGTCTCGCCCTCAACCTCGAGGAGCGCGAGATCGGTGCGGTCGTCCTCGGCGAGTTCAGCGGCATCGAGGAGGGCCAGCCGGTGCAGCGCACCGGTGAGGTGCTCTCCGTCGCGGTGGGCGAGGGCTACCTCGGCCGCGTCGTCGACCCGCTGGGCAACCCGATCGACGGCCTCGGCGAGATCACCGGCATTGAGGGCCGCCGCGCCCTCGAGCTGCAGGCCCCCACGGTCATGCAGCGCAAGTCGGTCCACGAGCCGATGGAGACGGGCTACAAGGCCGTCGACGCGATGACCCCGGTCGGCCGTGGCCAGCGTCAGCTGATCATCGGTGACCGCCAGACCGGCAAGACCGCGCTGGCCGTCGACACGATCATCAACCAGCGCGACAACTGGCGCACCGGCGACCCGAAGAAGCAGGTCCGCTGCATCTACGTCGCCATCGGCCAGAAGGGTTCCACCATCGCCGGCGTCCGCGCCGCGCTGGAGGAGGCCGGCGCCCTGGAGTACACGACGATCGTCGCCGCCCCGGCGTCCGACCCGGCGGGCTTCAAGTTCCTGGCCCCGTACACCGGCTCGGCCATCGGTCAGCACTGGATGTACCAGGGCAAGCACGTCCTGATCGTCTTCGACGACCTGTCGAAGCAGGCCGACGCCTACCGTGCCGTCTCCCTGCTGCTGCGCCGTCCGCCGGGCCGTGAGGCCTACCCGGGTGACGTCTTCTACCTGCACTCCCGTCTGCTGGAGCGCTGCGCCAAGCTCTCCGACGAGATGGGCGCCGGCTCGATGACCGGTCTGCCGATCGTCGAGACCAAGGCCAACGACGTCTCGGCGTTCATCCCGACCAACGTCATCTCCATCACCGACGGCCAGTGCTTCCTGGAGTCGGACCTGTTCAACGCCGGTCAGCGCCCCGCGCTGAACGTCGGTATCTCGGTCTCCCGTGTCGGTGGCTCCGCCCAGCACAAGGCCATGAAGCAGGTCTCCGGCCGCCTCCGTGTGGACCTCGCCCAGTTCCGCGAGCTGGAGGCGTTCGCCGCCTTCGGTTCCGACCTGGACGCTGCCTCGAAGGCCGCCCTGGAGCGCGGTAAGCGCATGGTCGAGCTGCTGAAGCAGGCGCAGTACGCCCCGTACTCCACCGAGGACCAGGTCGTCTCCATCTGGGCCGGCACCACCGGCAAGATGGACGACGTCCCGGTCGAGGACATCCGCCGCTTCGAGCGCGAGCTGCTGGACTACCTGCACCGCGAGCACAAGGGCCTGATGACCTCCATCCGCGAGGGCGGCAAGATGTCCGACGACACGCTGCAGGCCGTGGGCGACGCGATCGCGTCCTTCAAGCAGCAGTTCGAGACCTCGGACGGCAAGCTGCTGGGCGAGGGCTGAGCATATGGGTGCCCAGCTCCGGGTCTACAAGAGGCGGATCAAGTCCGTCTCCGCGACCAAGAAGATCACCAAGGCGATGGAGATGATCGCCGCCTCGCGCATCGTCAAGGCACAGCGCCAGGTGGCCGCGTCCACTCCGTACGCCAGTGAGCTCACCCGGGCAGTGACCGCGGTTGCCACCGGCTCCAACACCAAGCACGCCCTCACCACCGAGGTGGAGAGCCCGGTCCGGGCCGCGCTGCTGCTCGTCACGAGCGACCGCGGCCTGGCCGGCGGCTACTCCTCCAACGCGATCAAGGCGGCGGACCGGCTCGCCGAGCGCCTGCGCGCCGAGGGCAAGGAAGTCGTCACGTACATCGTCGGCCGCAAGGGCGTCGCGTACTACGGCTTCCGTGAGCGCCCGGTCGTCCAGTCCTGGACGGGCTTCACGGACAGCCCGACCTACGCGGACGCCAAGAAGGTCGCCGGGCCGCTGATCGAGGCCGTCCAGCAGGACACGGCCGAGGGCGGTGTCGACGAGCTGCACATCGTCTTCACGGAGTTCGTGTCGATGATGACGCAGACGCCGGTGGACAAGCGGCTGCTGCCGCTGAGCCTCGAGGCGACGGCCGAGGAGTCGGAGGCGGTCAAGGACAAGATCCTTCCGCTGTACGACTTCGAGCCGTCCGACGAGGGTGTGCTCGACGCTCTGCTGCCGCGGTACGTCGAGTCCCGGATCTACAACGCGCTGCTGCAGGCCGCCGCTTCCGAGCACGCCGCCCGCCGCCGTGCGATGAAGTCCGCGACCGACAACGCGGAAGAGCTCATCAAGTCGCTCTCGCGGCTTGCCAACGCGGCCCGACAGGCCGAAATCACCCAGGAAATCAGCGAGATCGTCGGTGGCGCCAGCGCTCTGGCCGACGCGACCGCGGGGAGTGACAAGTAATGACGACCACTGTTGAGACGGCCGCCGCCACGGGCCGCGTCGCGCGGGTCATCGGCCCCGTCGTCGACGTGGAGTTCCCCGTCGACGCGATGCCCGAGATCTACAACGCCCTGCACGTCGAGGTCGACGACCCGGCGGTGGAGGGCGGCAAGAAGACCCTGACGCTCGAGGTCGCGCAGCACCTCGGCGAGGGCCTGGTGCGCTCCATCTCCATGCAGCCCACCGACGGTCTGGTCCGCCAGGCCACGGTGACCGACACGGGCACGGGCATCACCGTCCCGGTCGGTGACGTGACCAAGGGCAAGGTGTTCAACACCCTGGGCCAGGTCCTCAACGAGGACCCGTCCACGGTCGAGGGCGCCGAGCGCTGGTCGATCCACCGCAAGGCCCCGGCCTTCGACCAGCTCGAGTCCAAGACCGAGATGTTCGAGACCGGCCTGAAGGTCGTCGACCTGCTGACCCCGTACGTCAAGGGCGGCAAGATCGGTCTGTTCGGTGGTGCCGGTGTCGGCAAGACCGTTCTGATCCAGGAAATGATCATGCGTGTGGCGAAGCTGCACGAGGGTGTTTCCGTCTTCGCCGGTGTCGGTGAGCGCACCCGTGAGGGCAACGACCTCATGGCGGAGATGGAGGAGGCCGGCGTTCTCGACAAGACCGCGCTGGTCTTCGGCCAGATGGACGAGCCCCCGGGCACCCGTCTGCGCGTCGCCCTGGCCGGTCTGACCATGGCGGAGTACTTCCGCGATGTGCAGAAGCAGGACGTGCTGTTCTTCATCGACAACATCTTCCGCTTCACCCAGGCCGGTTCCGAGGTCTCGACCCTGCTCGGCCGCATGCCCTCCGCGGTGGGCTACCAGCCGAACCTGGCCGACGAGATGGGCATCCTGCAGGAGCGCATCACCTCGACCCGTGGTCACTCGATCACCTCGATGCAGGCGATCTACGTCCCCGCGGACGACCTGACCGACCCGGCCCCGGCGACCACCTTCGCCCACCTGGACGCCACCACCGTTCTGTCGCGTCCGATCTCGGAGAAGGGCATCTACCCGGCGGTCGACCCGCTGGACTCGACGTCCCGCATCCTGGACCCGCGCTACATCGCGCAGGACCACTACGAGGCCGCCATGCGCGTCAAGGGGATCCTGCAGAAGTACAAGGACCTCCAGGACATCATCGCGATCCTCGGTATCGACGAGCTGGGCGAAGAGGACAAGCTGGTCGTCCACCGCGCCCGTCGCGTCGAGCGCTTCCTGTCGCAGAACACCCACGCGGCGAAGCAGTTCACCGGTGTCGACGGTTCGGACGTTCCGCTGGACGAGTCCATCGCCGCGTTCAACGCGATCTGCGACGGTGAGTTCGACCACTTCCCGGAGCAGGCCTTCTTCATGTGCGGTGGTCTCGAGGACCTCAAGAAGAACGCCAAGGAGCTGGGCGTCTCCTGAGCCCTTGTGCTCTGACGTCCGGGGGTGGGGCACTCCCGCCCCCGGACGTCACGTCCCCTATTCTTTGACCCAACACCCGCCGCACCCGGCGGGTGGAGACCCGAGGAGCCACGTTGGCTGCTGAGCTGCACGTCGAGCTGGTCGCGGCGGACCGAAGCGTCTGGTCCGGCGAGGCCACTCTGGTCATCGCGCGTACCACATCGGGTGACATCGGCGTCATGCCCGGCCACCAGCCGCTGCTCGGTGTGCTGGAGTCCGGCCCGGTGACCATCAAGACCGCCGACGGCAATGTCGTCGCCGCGGTGCACGGCGGCTTCATCTCGTTCGCCGACGACAAGCTCTCGCTGCTGGCCGAGATCGCGGAGCTTGCCGACGAGATCGACGTCCAGCGTGCGGAGCGGGCGCTCGAGCGCGCGAAGGCGGAGGCCGACGCCGCCGCCGAGCGGCGTGCGGACGTCCGCTTGAGGGCGGTCACGGGCGTTCACTAGCCCGAGACCCGCTACGAGTACGTCCCTCAGCCGCGGACCGCACTGGAACTCCAGGGCGGTCCGCGGCTGAGGCAATCACGCAGGTGCGGTTGCTCTAGATGATGCGAGGAGGTCGGTGGAGATGGTCCTCGCGCTGCTCGTGAGCGGCATCGTCGTCCTGCTGGTGCTGGTGGGGCTGTTCGTCTTCGGACTGCGGAGACGGCTCATCCAGCGCTCGGGCGGCACATTCGACTGCAGTCTGCGCTGGAACGTTCCCGAGGACGACCCGGAGCCCGTCGGCAAGGGCTGGGTGTACGGGGTGGCGCGCTACAACGGCGACCGGATCGAGTGGTTCCGGGTCTTCTCGTACGCGCCGCGGCCGCGCCGGGTGCTGGAGCGGGACTCCATCGAGGTGCTCCAGCGCCGCACGCCCCAGGGCGAGGAGGAGCTGGCGCTCCTCTCGGACGCGACCGTGCTGGCCTGTCTCCACCGCGGGACGCGCCTGGAACTGGCCATGAGCGAGGACGCCCTCACCGGCTTCCTGGCCTGGCTCGAGGCGGCCCCGCCCGGGCAGCGCGTCAACGTCGCTTGATCAGCCTTCGGCCGTGCTGTCCTTCGGCTGCTTCGGCCAGAGCGTGTAGCTCACGGCGATGACCAGGTTGATGCCGATCACCAGCAGCATCTTGCTCTGCCAGTTCCGCAGCGAGCTGATGTCGCCCGAGTCGCCGACGTACCAGACCGCGCCCTGGAGCAGTCCCAGGGCCACCGCCGCCGCCACGATCCAGCGGGCGGCCGTCTTCCACTCGTGCACGGTGCGCGCCACGCCGTACTTCGGCGGCTTCACCGGCGGCGGGCCCCCGGCGAAGCGGTGGGCGAAGCGCTGGTCGACCCACGTGATCGTGGAGTGGCCCAGCCCCACCGAGAAGCCGATGTAGACCGCGGCCAGGCCGTGCTTCCAGTCGGCCTCGCCGCCGTTCTTCAGATCGACGGCCGTGGCGATCAGCAGCACCAGCTCCAGCACCGGCTCCAGCAGCAGCACCGCGACCCCCGTGCGCGGCATACGTGCCAGGTAGCGCAGGCTCAGCCCGGCGGCCAGCAGGATCCAGAAGCCGACCTCACAGGCGACGATCAGCGTGACGATCACGGAACTCTCCCTTCCCTCCGCACCAGAGTCACGTCCGCCGGGCGCCGATTCGTCGTCGCGCACGACGATCCGCGACTGCATCCTTCGATGTACTGCGGGCCCCGGCGGCGGCCCGGCCGGCGGACGTCCCCATCCGCTCCGGCGTGCTGAGATGGACCCATGCCCGGCCGTCTCCCGCTCCGTCCGCCCGACCGGACCGCGATCCTCATCGCGCTCTCCGGGCTGCTCGGCGGGATCCTGCTGTACGCGCTCGGGCTGAGCAGCGCCCCGGCGCTGCCGGCGGTGCCGAAGCGGGTGGCGCTGGTGGCGCTGGCCGTCATGGCCGGTGCCGAGCTGCTCCGCCGCATCGCCCCGCTGACGGGTCTCGCCGTCGGGACGGGGGCGCTCGCGCTGGACGTGTGCGCGGGCAGCCTGGTGGCGAACGTCGGCATGTTCACCGACCTCGTCTACGCGGCGGTGCTCTACGGGTCCCCGGCCGCCTACCGGCGCATTCCGCGCGCCACCGAGGTGCTCACCGTGCTGGGCACGCTGCTGGCCGTGGCGCTGATGCGCGAGCCGGCGGCGCTGCTGGTCGGCATCGGGCTGGGCGTCGTCACCGTGGCGCCCGCCTGGACCGGGGTGGGCGTCCGCGTGCACCGGGACGCCGCGGAGGCGGCGCGGCTGGCCGCCGAGCGGACCGCGCTGCTGGCCGAGCTGGACCGGCGCGAGGCGGTCGGCGCGGAGCGCGCCCGGATGGCGCGCGAGCTGCACGACATGGTCGCCGGGCACCTGTCGGCGATCGCCATCCACTCCTCGGCGGCGCTCTCCATCGACGAGCCGGGGGCGTCCCGCGAGGCGCTGGGCGTCATCCGGGAGAACAGCGTGCAGGGCCTCGCCGAGATGCGCCGCCTGATCGGCCTGCTGCGGCAGGCCGGCGGGCAGGACGAGCCGGCCGCCACGCCCACCCTCGCGGGTCTGGACGTGCTGCTGGCCCAGGCCCGTTCCGCCGTGGCGGACGAGCGCTTCTCCTTCGGCCTGTACGACAGGCGCGGCACGGGGCGGCTGCCGGCGCCGGTCGAGCTGGCGGCGTACCGGATCGTGCAGGAGTCGCTGACCAATGCGGTGAAGCACGCGGCGCCGGGCGGCGTCACGGTGGAGCTGACCCGGGGGAGGGGCGGCGCGGGGCCGTTGACGGTGCGGGTGGTCAGCCCGCTGGGCGACCGCTCGGGCCCGCGCGCCCCGGGGGCGGGGGCGGGCCTGGTCGGCATGCGGGAGCGGGTGGCGCTGCTGGGCGGGGAGTTCGGCGCCGGGCCGGTGGAGGGGGACGGCGGGAAGACGTGGCAGGTGCGGGCGGTGCTGCCCGTGTCCGAGGAGGAAGCGTGACGGAGGAAGCGGAAGCGTTGACGGCGGACGGAATCGGGACTCACGGCGAGCAGGAGGAGGGCCCGGCGCGGACCGTCCGCGTCGTCGTGGCCGAGGACCAGGCCGCCGTGCGGTCCGGGCTGGTGCTCATCCTGCGCTCGGCGGCCGGGATCGAGGTCGTGGGGGAGGCCGCGGACGGGGAGGAGGCCGTGCGGCTGGCCCGCGGGCTGCGCCCGGACCTCGTGCTGATGGACATTCAGATGCCACGGCTGGACGGCGTCTCCGCGACCCGGCGGATCACCGGCGAGGGGCTCGCCGATGTGCTCGTACTGACCACCTTCGACCTGGACGAGTACGTCTTCGGGGCGCTGCGCGCGGGGGCGGCGGGGTTCCTGCTGAAGGACAGCGAGGCCGCCGACCTGGTCGAGGCGGTGCGGACCGTGGCGCGCGGCGAGGGCCTGATCTCCCCGGCCGTCACGCGCCGCCTCATCGCGGAGTTCGCCCGCCCCACGCCCGTACGCCGGGCGGACGGTCCCGACCCGGCGGTCCTGGACGCGCTGACCCGCCGGGAGCGCGAGGTGCTGGTCTGCCTGGGGCAGGGGCTGTCGAACGCGGAGCTGGCGGGGCGGCTGGGCATGGCCGAGGCGACGGTGAAGACGCATGTGAGCCGGCTGCTGGCGAAGCTGGAACTGCGCAGCAGGGTCCAAGCGGCCGTGCTGGCACAGGAGTTGGGTCTGACCCGGGTCTAGTCGCGGCCTGGTCCAGACCTCTTGACCATTGGTACGGACCTTTTTACGCTCCCCTCACAACGCGCACCCCCCACCAGTCCGGACCTCACTCGAGGAGCACCCTTGAGCACAGGAACGTCAGGACATCGCAGACGCCTCATACCCGGAGCCGTGCCGAGAGCCGTGACCGCGGCGTTCGCCGCGCTGCTGCTCCCCGCCGCCGCCCTCATCGGCCTCGCGGCCCCGGCGCACGCCGCGCCCTCGGCCACGGCGGCATTCGTCAAGACCTCCGACTGGGGGACCGGCTTCCAGGGCGAGTGGACGGTGAAGAACACCGGCACCGCCAACATCGACGGCTGGACCGTGGAGTGGGACTTCCCCGCCACGACGACGGTCGGCTCGTACTGGGACGCCCTCGTCACCTCCTCCGGCACCCACTACACGGCCAGGAACCGCGAGTACAACGGCACGATCGCCCCCGGTGCCAGCGTCACCTTCGGCTTCGTGGCGGCCGGCGACGGCGCCCCGGCGGGCTGCAGGCTCAACGGCGGCGCGTGCGACGGCTCCTCGACGGGGCAGCCGCCCGGCGCCCCCGGCACGCCGGTCGCCACGGCCGTCACCGCCACCAGCGTCTCGCTGAAGTGGGCGGCCGCCACGGCCGACAAGGGCATCAAGAACTACGACGTCTACCGGGGCACGGCCAAGGTCGCGACGGTGGCCAAGCTGGCCTACACGGACACGGGCCTGACGGCCGGCACCGAGTACACCTATACGGTCGTCGCCCGTGACACCGCCGACCGGACGGGCCCGGCCAGCGGCCCGCTGACCGTGCGCACCACGGGCGGGGGCGGCGACCCCCAGCCGGGCGGCGACCACGCCAAGGTCGGCTACTTCGTGCAGTGGGGCATCTACGGCCGCGGGTACACCGTGAAGTCCCTCGACGCAACGGGCGCCGCCTCGCGCCTCACCCACCTCAACTACGCCTTCTCCAATATCGATCCGGCCAATCTGACCTGCCTCAACGGCGTCACCAAGGCCACCGGCTCCAACCCCCAGGACCCCAGCCAGGGCGACGGCGCGGGCGACTCCTGGGCCGACTACGAGAAGGGCTTCGGTGCCGGGGAGTCCGTCGACGGCGTCGGCGACACCTGGGACCAGCCGCTGGCGGGCAACTTCAACCAGCTGAAGAAGCTCAAGGTCAAGTACCCCAAGCTGAAGGTCAACATCTCCATCGGCGGCTGGACCTACAGCAAGTACTTCTCCGATGTCGTCAAGACCGACGCCTCGCGGAAGAAGTTCGTCCAGTCCTGCATCGACATGTACATCAAGGGCAACCTGCCGGCCGGCAACGGACGCGGCGGCGCGGGCACGGCCGCGGGGATCTTCGACGGCTTCGACATCGACTGGGAGTGGCCGGGCTCCGATGGGCATGCGGGCAACCACGTCTCCAAGGACGACAAGGCAGGCAACACGCTGCTCTTCGCGGAGTTCCGCAGGCAGCTCGATGCGCTGAGTGCGACGACGGGTAAGAAGTACCTGCTCACGGCCTTCACCCCGGCCGACCCGGCGAAGATCGACGCGGGCTGGGACATCACCACGAAGGACGGCACGCCCAGCGTCTTCGACTACATGGACTTCGCCAACGTCCAGGGCTACGACTTCCACGGCTCCGGCAGCGACAACAGCTGGGAGCCCAACCGCACGGGGCACCAGGGGAACCTCTACCAGGACGCCAAGGACCCGTACGCCACGAAGTTCAGCGTGGACAAGACCGTCCAGACCTACCTCGACGCCGGGGTCGACCCCCGGAAGCTGATGCTGGGCCTGGCCTTCTACGGCCGCGGCTGGCAGCAGGTCGCGGACGGCGGCACACACGGCACCTGGCAGCAGGCGGGCGGCGCGGCCCCCGGCCAGTTCCCGGAGGAGTCGGGCACGCGGGGCTACGACAACCTGCTTGCGTCTGTTGCCAATCTGACGGTGTATCACGACGAGCAGGCGGTGGCGACGTACGGGTACACCGGGGACGGTGGGCAGTGGTGGACCTTCGACGACGTGTGGTCGATCGGCAAGAAGACGGCCTGGCTGAAGGGGAAGGGGCTGGGCGGGGTGATGATCTGGGAGATGTCGGGTGACAGCGGCACGCTGATGTCGGCGGTGGAGGGGGGTTTGGGGTAGGGGCGCCTGCGGCGGGCCTTTCCCCACCCCACCCCGCCCCTTCCCGCTGTAGCCGCAAATCGATACAGCCGGGAAGGGGCGGGGTGGGGGAAAAGCCCCGCAGGGCGGCCCCCCTACCGGTTCTCGCCCGGCACCCACAGCACGTCCCCCACCTCCTGGTTCGCCACCCGCGCGAGGATGAAGAGCAGGTCCGAGAGGCGGTTCAGATACGTCGCCGTCAGCGGGTTCATGATGTCCGCGTGCAGCTCCAGCGCCGCCCACGTCGACCGCTCCGCCCGCCGCACCACCGTGCACGCCTGGTGCAGCAGCGCGGCCCCCGGCGTGCCGCCGGGCAGGATGAAGCTGCGGAGCTTCTCCAGCGGCTCCAGGAAGTGGTCGCAGTCCGCCTCCAGCTTGTCGATGTAGGACTGCTCCACCCGCAGCGGCGGGGCCGTTGTCTTTTTGGAAGAAGGCGGCTCCTCCACCACCGGCGTCGCCAGATCCGCCCCCACGTCGAACAGGTCGTTCTGGACCCGTACGAGGACCTTCACGACCTCCGGTGGCAGCTGCCCGAGCGCGATGGCCACCCCGATCGCGGCGTTCGCCTCGTTTGCGTCGGCGTACGCCGCGATGCGGGTGTCGGTCTTGACGGTGCGGCTCATGTCGCCGAGGGCGGTCGTGCCGTCGTCGCCGGTGCGGGTGTAGATGCGCGTCAGATGGACCATGTGTACGAGCCTAGCTACGCCCCGGCCCGGCGGAAGTACCTTGTGCCCACCGCCACGGACACGGTGACCAGCGCAGCCGCGCACAGGGCGCCGCGCAGCACGGCCGTCCCGCCGTAGTCGCCGACGAACGCCGCCCGCACCGCGTCCACCAGATAGCGCAGCGGCATCGCGTGCGAGAGCGTGTCGAGCCAGCCGGGCGCGAGGGACATGGGCAGCAGGAGGCCGGACAGCAGCATCGCGGGCATGTTGAGCGCGTTGACGACCGGCGCGAAGGACTGCGGCGCGGCGGCCTTCATGGCCAGCGTGTACGACAGGGCGGCCAGCGACAGCGCCAGCGCGGCCGTGAAGACGAAGCCGATGAGCACGCCGGGCAGGGGCGCGCGCAGCCCCAGGGCGAGGGCGACGAGGACCAGCAGCACCGACTGCGCGGTGAGCACCGCCGCGTCCCGCAGCACCCGGCCCAGGAGCAGGGCGAGCCTGCTGACCGGGGTCACTCGCATCCGCTCGACGATGCCGTGCTGCTTTTCGATGATCAGGCCGAGGCCGGCGAAGGTCGCCCCGAAGAGGGCGAGTTGGAGGAGCAGGCCCGGTACCAGGACCTGCCAGGACGAGCCCCGGCCGCCCAGCGGCACGTCGGTGAGCAGTGGTCCGTAGAGGACGAGGTAGAGGGTGGGCATGAGCGCGCCGAAGGTCATGGCGGCCTTGGAGCGCAGTGTCTGGCGTGCGTAGCGGCCGAAGACGAGCGCGGTGTCGGAGAGAAAACCGGAGGGGACGGCAGGCACGGTCGGGGCTCCTGTGCGGCTGGGAGGGATGAAGAGGACTGTCTAGACGGCTATGGGAGCCGCCTCCTGCTGCGCCGGGCCGCGCCCGGTGATGGCCAGGAACGCGTCCTGGAGCGGGGCGGTGGCCGAGCCCGCGTACCGGATCTTGAGGTCCGCCGGGGTGCCTGCGGCCGCGACCGTGCCGCGGTCGACGACGACCAGCCGGTCGGCGAGCGCGTCGGCCTCGTCGAGGTAGTGGGTGGTGAGCAGGACGGTCGTGCCGCGCTCGGCGCGGATGCGCCGGACGAGGTCCCAGAGGTCGGCGCGGCTGCCGGGGTCGAGGCCGGTGGTCGGCTCGTCGAGGAAGAGGACCTCGGGCCGGTGGGTGAGGGCCATGGCGATGTCGAGCCGCCGCCGCTGGCCGCCGGAGAGCGCGGCGCAGGGCCGCTCCAGCAGCTCCGTCAGGCCGAGTCCGGCCGCCAGCTCCTCGGCGCGGGACTCGGCCTCGGGCTTGCGGAGCCGGTAGAGGCGGCCCTGGGTCACGAGTTCCTCGCGGACCGACACCGTGGGGTCGACGCCGCCGGACTGGGCGACGTAGCCGATGCGGCGGCGCACGCCCACAGGGTCGCGGACGAGGTCGTGCCCGGCGACGGTCGCGCTGCCCCCGGTGGGCGCGAGCAGCGTGGTGAGCATGCGCAGGGTGGTGGTCTTGCCCGCGCCGTTGGGGCCCAGGAGGCCGAGGATCTCGCCGCGCCGGACGGCCAGGTCGATGCCGCGCACGGCTTCGACCGGCCCGCGCGGGGTCGCGAAGGTCCGGGCGAGCCCGGAGGTGCTGATGCTGAGCGGGTTCGGGTTCGGGGCCGGGTCCAGGTCTGTGCTCATGACGGCAAGAAAAGCAGAGTCTCTGAAAGTTTGCAATGACTCCAAATTTTCAGGGAGTGCGGCGAAGCTACGATGAGGGCATGGCGGAAGGGCTCAGGGAACGCAAGAAACGGCAGACCAGGCAGCACATCTCGGACGTGGCGACCGGTCTGTTCCTGGAGCGCGGCTTCGACGCCGTGACGATCGCGGACGTCGCCGCGGCCGCGGACGTCTCCGTCAACACCGTCTACAACTACTTCGGGACGAAAGAGGACCTCTTCCTCGACCGCGAGGACGACGCCGTCGACTGGCTCGCGTCGGTCGTCCGCGGCCGCCCCGCGGGCGAGCCCCCGGCCCGCGCCGTGCTGCGCGCCCTGCGCGCCGAGGTGGTAGCCGTCTCGCCGCGGGTGGGGCTCGTCGAGGGGTACGACCGGTTCGTCCGCGTCATCGAGGAGTCGCAGTCGCTCCGCTCCCGGGTCTTCGACATGCGGCGCCGCGCCACCGACCGGCTCGCCGGGCTGCTCGCCGAGGAGGCGGGGGAGAGGGCCGGGCCGCTGCCCGCGCTGGTGGCCAGTCAGCTGGGCTGGGTCCAGGCCCACGTCGTGGAGTTCGTCCAGCGCGAGCTGGTGGCGGGGCGCCCGGTGGCGAAGACGTCCCGCGAGGCGCTCGTCCTGCTGGACGAGATCGAGGACCTGCTGAGCGAGCGGCTGCTGTCCTACACCCCGGCGCCGTGACCGGCTGACCGGCTGACGGGCCGACCGGGCCCGGCGGGGGCGCGGGGCGTACGGGGCATACGCGCCCCAACTGCTCCCCGGGGCACAGCCGGTGGCCGTCCCGGTGTGATGTCCGTCAAATGGGACGTGACGCGCATCTCTTACCCCCCACGGGCGCCTCCCCGGGCGCTAAGGTCCGGCCGAGAGCCGCAACGCACAGACACCTGCACAGGGAGTAAGGGGACAGCCGTGGCCAAGAAGCTCGCCGTCATCGGGGCCGGACTGATGGGCTCCGGAATCGCCCAGGTCTCCGCCCAGGCCGGGTGGGACGTCGTGCTGCGGGACGTCACCGACGAGGCGCTGCGGCGCGGCACGGACGGCATCCGGGCCTCGTACGACAAGTTCGTCTCCAAGGGCAAGCTCGCCGCCGAGGACGCCGAGCAGGCGTTCGGCCGGATCACGCCCACCACCGACCTGGACGCCGTGGCCGACGCCGACATCGTCGTCGAGGCGGTCTTCGAGGACGTCGACGTCAAGCGGGAGATCTTCCGCACCCTGGACGGCATCGTGAAGGACGAGACGGTGCTCGCCTCCAACACCTCCGCCATCCCGATCACCAAGATCGCGGCGGCGACCCGGCGCCCGGAGCGGGTCGTCGGCACGCACTTCTTCTCGCCGGTGCCGATGATGCAGCTGTGCGAGCTGGTGCGCGGTCACAAGACCAGCGACGCCACCCTGGCGACGGCCCGTGAGTTCGCCGAGGGCGTCGGCAAGACCTGCATCGTGGTCAACCGCGACGTCGCGGGCTTCGTCACCACCCGGCTCATCGCGGCGCTCGTAGCCGAGGCCGCGAAGCTGTACGAGTCCGGTGTGGCCAGCGCCGAGGACATCGACATCGCCTGCAAGCTGGGCTTCGGGCACGCCATGGGCCCGCTGGCGACCGTCGACCTGACGGGCGTGGACATCCTGCTGCACGCCATGGACAACATCTACACCGAGTGCCGGGACGAGAAGTTCGCCGCCCCGGAGCTGATGCGCCGCATGGTCGACGCGGGTGACCTCGGCCGCAAGAGCGGGCAGGGCTTCTATCAGCACTGAGGCTGCACCGTCCACCGGAGTCACCCCTCAGGGTGATTTCGGTATCGGATCGCTTACAAGCGGCAACTTTGTCGTGTGAGAGGCAGTCAGTTCTTTAGAGCCACGACCACATCACGCACCGCACCACTCCCGGGAGCGCATATGCACATCAGGGGCGACCACGCCGAACTGGTCGTCGGGGGACGCCTCGACGTCCGAAGCGCGGCGGACGCCCGAACGGTCCTGCACTCCGCCCTCGACGCCGGCCGGGGCGACCTCGTCCTCGACCTGACCGAGCTGGACTCCTGGGACGCCACCGGGCTCGGCGTCATCATGAGCGCCCACCGCCGCGCCGGGCGCGCCGGCCGACGGCTCGTCCTGCGCGGGGTGCCGGACCGGATGCAGCGGGTCCTGGTCGCCACCCGGCTGCACCGCATCCTCGCCATCGAGGACTCCACCGGCCCGGAACGGCGGCAGTCCCTGCCCCACGTGTGAGACCTCCCGTGTGAGACCCACGGGTGAGCCCACCGATCGGACGGCGTGTGAGACGGGGCGCCGGATGGGCCCGGTGAGCCCCCTGCGGCGCGAGTACCCCGATTCTCACGAGACTGTGACGTCCCGTGGCGCCGACCCACCCCCCGGGTCGTAGATACTGTGCCAAGGTCTGTTCGGTTTCCCGCCGCCCAAGAAGCCCACGGCGGGCACCGGACCGTGAAGCGACGGCCCGGGCAGCTCCCGGCCGGAGGTCGAAGGAGTGCGGACAGGCCGAGGGCACGACGGCACGCCACGCATCATGGGGGGCTGAACAACCATGGACCCGACGAACCCGGGATCCGGCGAACTCCGCGACGACGAGCGCACTCCCGCCGCCGACGGCGGCGGCAAGCGCCGCCCGCCCCGCGAGGGACTCCCGGCCCCGGAAACCGCCCAGGGCCCGGTCCGTGTCGTCCAGCTCGTCACCGGCGACTACCTGCTCACCGTCAATCCCGTGGACGGCAGCGAGATAGAGCCCTGCCCGCCCGGCGCGCTGCCCGCGCGCCCGGAGCGCCACGGCCCCGAGGAGCGCGCCGAGCTGCGCCGCGCCGCCGCCCCGCCGCTCCCGGCCCGCCAGGCCGGCCCCGAGCTGCCCCTGCTGCACCGCGAGGAGGAGCGCGAGAGACTGGGCCGGCTGATCTCGCGCGGCCGCTCCGTCCGCCTCACCGGCCCCTCCGGCTCCGGCCGCACGGCCCTGCTGGCCGCTGTCGCCGAGGACTGCGCGGACCTGGCCCCCGACGGCATCGTCCGGCTCAACGGCCACCACCGCACCGCCGCCGACCTGCTGTACGAGCTGTTCGCCGCCGTCCACCACGCGCCCCTGCACCGCCTCGACCGCGCCGAGCTGCTGGCCGCGGTGCACGAGATCGGCGCCGTCGTCGTCCTGGACGACCTCGAGTTCGGCGGCAGCGCGCTCGACGAGCTGCTCGACGCCACCCCCGAGTGCGCCTTCCTGCTCGCCGCCACCCCGGACGTCGCCGCCCCGTCCGCCGACTCCCATGTGGAGGAGGTCTTCCTCGGCGGGCTCGACCGCACCGGCTGCCTGGAGCTGCTGGAGCGGGCCGTGGACCGGCCGCTCACCGACGAGGAGGCCAACTGGGCGGCGGACCTGTGGTTCGAGTCCGAGGGCCTGCCGCTGCGGTTCGTCCAGGCCGGGGCGCTGCTGCGGCACCGGGACGTGCTGGCCGCCGCGCCGGACGCCGTCGAGGAGTTCGGCGTCTTCGCCGAGCGGCCGTACGCGGATGCGGCGGGCGACGCCGACGGGGCGGGCGTGCCGCGGGGCGCGGGTGACTCCAGCAGCTCCAGCAGCTCCAGCAGCTCCGGAGGCGCCGACGGCTCCGGTGACGGGGCCGAGCGGGCCGCCGTGCCGCTGCCCACCCTCGCCCAGGCCGCGGCCCCCGTCGTCATGCTCGCCTCCCGGCTCGGCGAGGCGGCCCGCGAGACCCTGCGCTTCGCCGTCGCCCTCGGCGGCGAGCTGCCCCACCAGGCGCACCTGCCCGCGCTCGCCGGGGACACCCACGCGGACGCCGCCGTCGGCGAACTGCTCGCCTGCGGGCTGATCACCGCGGTCGGCTCCCACTACCGGCTCGCGGCCGGCGTCGCCGACCAGCTGCTCGCCGCCGACTACGGCAGCGAGGCCGCCGACAAGGCGCACACCGCCGCCCGGCACTACGCCTGGTGGGCCGGGCACCCCTCCGTCACCCCCGAGCGCATCGCCGTCGAGGTCGATGCCGTCCTCGCCGCGCTGAGCACCCTCACCGGCGACTCCGCCGCCGGCCACCGCGCGGCCGCCGTACAGCTCGCGCGCACGGCGGCCCCGGCCTTCGCGGCGGCGCTGCACTGGGGCGCCTGGGAGCGCAGCCTCCGGTTCGGCCAGGAGGCCGCGCGGCTGTCGGGCGAGGTGGGCGAAGAAGCGTATTTCCACCACGAGTTGGGCGTACTGGCGCTGTGCACGGGCAATCTGGACCGTGCCCGCGCCGAGCTGGAGGCGTCCATCGGGCTGCGGGGCGTGCTCGCGGACAAGCGCGGCGCGGTCGCCGGGAGGCGCGCCCTGGCGCTGGTCGCCGACCGCTCGGGCCTGTCGATGGGGGCGCGCTCCACACCGCAGCGTGCCGCCGCCGTCGCTGCTGCTGCCGCTGCGAAGATGCCTCCGCTGCCGGACAGCCGGACGTCCGCGGGCGAGGAGGTCCCGGACGCCCGCAGCGAGGAGTCGGCGGCGCCGCCCGCGAAGGCGCCCGGCACGCTCGGGGGGCGGCCGGTGCGGCCGGTACGGCCGGCCACCGACCCGGCGGCCACCACCACCGTCCTCGGCCGGGTTCCGGCGGCCCCCGCCGCCGCCCGCCCTGCGGTGCGGCAGACGTGGCTCCAGAAGCTGATGGCGGGCGGTAACAAGCGGAACCTCGCCGCGGCGGGCGCCGGTGCGCTGCTTGCCGCCGTGCTCGGCACCGTGGTGACGCTCGGCGCCGCGTCCGGCGGCAGCACGGGCAAGCACTCGGACACGGTGAAGCCCGGGCAGTCCGCGTCGCAGCAGGACGGCGACCACGGGCTGAGCGCGGACGAGCCGGCGGCCGGTGACGACCGGCGCCCGGGAGTGCCGGGCGGCAAGAAGCGCAAGCCGGCGCCGGGGGAGAAGCCGGGGCCGAGCGGTGCGCCGAGCGGGCCTGCGGAGTCCTCCGGGCCCTCGCCGTCCGCGTCGCCCGGCGACGGCGGGCAGGCCACGCAGTCGCCGACTCCGTCGGGGAAGCCGTCGCAGAGTCCGACGCGGACGCCGGGGGGCGGGGAGTCGCCGAAGCCGACGCCGTCGCAGCCGTCGCCCACGAAGACGGGGGGCGGGACGTCGCCCACGCCGGTGCCGAAGCCGCCGACGGTGCAGCCGTCGCAGCCGCCGGCCGGGGGCAGCTCCACGTCGGCCTCCGGCCCGGCGCCGGGGGGCCAGCCGACGGCGGGCGGGACGGGGTCGGGCGCGCCGGTGGCGTGAGGGGGGTTCCTTTCCCCGATCCCGCCCCTTCCCGGCTGTATCGATTTGCGGCTCCGCCGCGTGGGGGGCTGCGCCCCAGACCCCGGGACCGCGCTGCGCGCGACCGCGCGGCGGAGCCGCAAATCGAGCACAGCCTCAAACGCCGGACGGGCTGGAAAATCCAGCCCGTCCGGGGGCACCTCCCAGCGGTAGCTGGGGGAGTTTGAGGACCGGGGGTCCGGGGGCGGAGCCCCCGGTTAGAGAAAAGGCACCCCGCCCTAGAACAGGCGCAGCTTGTCGTCCTCGATGCCGCGCAGCCCGTCGTAGTCGAGCACCACGCAGCCGATCCCCCGGTCCGCCGCCAGCACCCGCGCCTGCGGCTTGATCTCCTGCGCCGCGAAGATCCCGCGCACCGGCGCCAGGTGCGGGTCGCGGTTCAGCAGCTCCAGGTACCGCGTCAGCTGCTCCACGCCGTCGATCTCGCCGCGCCGCTTCAGCTCCACGGCCACCGTCCCCCCGTCCGCGTCGCGGCAGAGGATGTCGACCGGGCCGATGGCCGTCGGGTACTCGCGGCGGATCAGGGTGTAGCCCTCGCCGAGGGTCTCGATGCGGTCCGCGAGCAGCTCCTGGAGGTGTGCCTCCACGCCGTCCTTGATCAGACCGGGGTCGACGCCCAGCTCGTGCGAGGAGTCGTGGAGGATCTCCTCCATCGTGATGATGAGCTTCTCGCCCGCCTTGTTGATCACCGTCCAGACGTCGTCGCCCTCCTTGAGGGTGCACGGCGGGGACATCCAGTTCAGGGGCTTGTAGGCCCGGTCATCCGCGTGGATCGAGACGCTGCCGTCCGCCTTGACCAGAATCAGGCGGGGGGCGGAGGGCAGGTGGGCGGTGAGCCGGCCCGCGTAGTCCACGGAGCAACGGGCGATGACGAGACGCATGGTGAGCCACGCTACTCGACTCCTGCCACTTCACGCGATTCGCCCTGGAAGGGGCCCTCCGGCTTTGGCCAGTTGTCGGTGTTCTCCTGGTGGGGCCGCAGTGGCCGGATTACCGTTGAACCGGGCGGTCGCCGTACGGGTACGGGGCGTCGTCGTCCGCTCGCCCATCCCTGAGACCCCGCTCGCGGGGTCGCGAGAGGAGAACCCATGTCGCTCGACGTCTCACCGGCCCTCCTTGAACAGGCCGAGCGAGGCGAGGTCGACGAAGCCGCATTTGTCGACTGCGTCCGGACCTCCCTGCCCTACGCATGGGAGACGATCAGCTCCCTGGTGGACCGGCTCAAGGCCGACGGCGGTGAGTTCGCCGACAACCGGACGCCTCCGCCGGACGAGCAGGCGCGCGGGCAGCTGCTGCGCGCGCTGGCGAGTGATGCGATCCGCGGTGCACTGCAGCGACACTTCGAGGTCCGGCTGGCGTTCCAGAACTGCCACCGGGTGGCGGTCTTCCCCCTGGCTTCCGAGGCGGACGAGCGACTGGCCCGCTTCACCTCGATCCGTGGCCAGCTGCTGAACCAGTCGCCGGAGCTGCGCGACTGCTGACGAGTCCGTGCTGCCGCTCCGGGACGCGGGAGGTGCGACGACAGCGGGGGCGGCAGCCCCGCCGGACGACGGGGAACCCCCGTGCCGTACGGGCAAGGGGGGAGGGGGCACAGGGGACGGGATCAGGCGAGCAGCGGCAGCACTTCCGCGCCCAGCCGGCGGAGGTTCTCCTCGGTGGCCGCCAGATCGCCCGAGCCCTCGGCCAGGAGGGCGAAGCGGCTGATGCCCGTCCGCTCGGAGGTGGCCGAGAGCCGGTCCGCGCACAGCCCGGGCGGCCCCACCGGATGGAGGTCGCACAGCAACTCGGTGTACGCCAGCGGGTCCCGCATCGCGCGGTGCCTGCCGTCCACCGTCACATGCGCCGACAGCCCGTGGTGCAGCCACCCCGGCATCGCCTTGAGCAGCATCTCCGCCGCCTCCTGCCGCCGGTCCGCGATCTGGACCACTCCGGCCGCCACATGACCGGCCGCCGCGACCTCCTCGGGTGAACTCCCCGCCTCCAGCGCGCACTTGCGCCACAGGGTCACCATCTCCGCCTTCTCCTCGTCCGTGCTGTGCATGCCGAGCAGCATCGGCAGCCCGTGCGCCGCGGCCAGCCGCACACTGGCGGGCGAGGTGCAGGCGACGATCACGCCCGGGCCGGTGGAGTCGCCGCTGGCGTCCAGCAGTTCGTCGGGGCGCGGCACGACCGGGACCTCACGGAACGCGAACCGCTTGCCGTCGCTGCCCACCCGTGGCTCGCGCAGCCAGCGCATCAGCAATTCGAGCGACTCCGGGAACCCCTCTTCGTACGCCCCCAGGCCGGAGTTGAACACTTCCAGGTCGACCCACGGCCCGCCGCGGCCCACCCCCAGAGTGAACCTTCCGCCTGACGTCAGGTGCAGCAGCGCCGCCTGCTCGCCCAGAATCACCGGGTGAGTATTGGGCAGCACGCTGACGGCCGTGCCCACCCCGAGGGTGCGCGTGCGGCCGAGCAGCAGGGCGGCGAGCGTCACCGCCGACGGGCACACGCCGTACGGTACGAAGTGGTGTTCCGCGAGCCAGACCGCGTCCAGCCCGGCCTCCTCGGCGACTTCGGCCGACCGCACGGCCCTGTACAGCGCCTCCCCATGGCCCTGGCCCGGAAACTGGGCGGCCAGGACAAAGGCTCCAACGCGCATCGCTCTTGTACCTCCTAGCGACCGACGCGGCATCCCCCTGGAGGCAATAACGCCTGACACGTGCCAAAGGTACGGCTGGGCATGAAGTTTTCATGATGATCGGAGAGTAAGCGCCATAGCTCCACGGGGACGCCGGACCATGGTGGTGACCGTGCCGCGTACGCTGGTCACGACCCGTAGCCCCAGACCCACCGAGGTGCCCCGTGTCTCCGCGCCGAAACCGCCCGCGAGGCGGCGCCGACAAACAGACCCCCCTCCCGCGCGACGAGAGCGGTGCGCGCTTCGGGCTGGAGCGCACGGACTCCTGGCAGGGCGAGGAGTGGAACGTCCGCATGATCGGCGGCGGCGCGGCGGCCAAGCACTACCGCTGTCCGGGCTGCGACCAGGAGATCCCGCCCGGGATGCCGCACGTGGTCGCCTGGCCGCAGTTCGGCGGGGGAGTCGAGGACCGGCGCCACTGGCACAAGGCGTGCTGGAACGCACGAGACCGCCGGAGCGCACGGCTCCAGCGGTCTCGCAACGCGCCGAGGCACTGAGTCGAGGTATTGAGGTATTAAGGCCTAGGCATCCCGCTTGAGCAGCGAGGCGTACGCGCCGGCCAGCGCGGCCGCGGCCACGCCCAGCATGATCCACACCGGGGTCCAGCCGGTGACGCCGTCGAAGCCGACGGCCGTCCTGTCATCGGTGACGTAGAGGCCCATCAGCTGGATCGGGATCGAGTAGTCGATGAGCGCCGACCGCAGGTCCGTCAGGCTCTCGGAGAACATGAACATCGCGATCACGTACGGCAGCAGCAGCACGCCTAGCATGACTGTGATGGCCCCGGCGGAGTGCCGCAGCAGGGTGCCGACGGCGAGCGACAGCAGGCCCAGCGCGGCGACGAACAGGCTCACCCCGAGCGTCGCCCGCAGCCACTCCGACGCGCTCGGGTCCCAGGCCGCCTGATCGCCGACCAGGGCCGAGTCGGCCATGGCCACCAGCGTGGTGCAGACCAGCGTGATCGTGAAGACCAGCCCGGCGAACACGATCGCCTTGGCGGTCAGCAGGCGGGGGCGGCTGGGGCAGGCGGTCAGGGTCGTCCGGATCAGCCCGGTGCCGTACTCGGTCGTGATGCTCAGCACCCCGAGCGTGATCACGCACAGGATGCCGAGCAGCACGCCGTAGAGGCCCAGGGTCAGCAGCGGGGTCGAGGTGCCCAGCGAGTCGCCCGCGGAGTCGGTCAGCGCGGCGATCAGCAGACCGCCGCCGAGGACCAGCAGGATCATGATGCCGAGGGTCCACATCGTGGACCGGACCGAGCGGATTTTGGTCCACTCGGCGGCGAGGGCGTTGCCGAGGGTGGCCCTGCGCAGGGGGATGGGTGATACGTAGCCGCCGCCCACCGGGGCCTGGCCGGGCCAGTAGCCCTGCGGCGCCTGGGGTGCCGGGTGCGCCTGCGGTGCCTGCATTGCCTGGGGCACGGCGGCCGCCGGAGGCGCCTGCGGCGGCGCGGGCGGCTGGGGCAGCGGCGGCTGCTGCGGGGCGTGCTGCGGGGGCGCGGGGTGCTGCTGCGGGGTGGTCATCGGGCGTCCTCGCTGTCGCGCTTGGTCAGATCGGCGGGCGCGGCCGGGGCGGGCGGCTGCGCCGGGGCGCCGGCGATCACGGTCGGCTGGTGCGGGGCGGGCGGGGCGGCCTGCGCGGCGGGCGGTGCCGTTGCGGGGGCCTGCGCCGGCGGGGCGGGCGGTACCGGTGCGGTTGCCTGCGCCTGCGTCTGCGCGTACGGGTTCGGGCGCTCGCCCGCGAGGACCGGGTACGCCTGCTCGCCCCAGCCCGCGGGCGGCGCGGCGGGCTGCTGCCAGCCCGGGGCCGGCACGGGGGCCGGGGGCTGGAAGCCAGCGCGCTGGTCCGCCGTCGAGCGGTAGTCGACCGCGCCCTGGGTCATGCGCATGTACGCCTCCTCCAGGGACGCCTGGTGCGGCGACAGCTCCCAGAGACGGACGTCCGCGCCGTGGGCCACGTCGCTGATCCGGGGCAGGGGCAGCCCGGTGACGCGCAGGGCGCCGTCCGGCTCGGGCAGCACCTGACCGCCCGCCTCGACCAGCGCCGACGTGAGCTTCTCGCGCGCCTCCGGCGCGCCCTCGGGCGTACGGACCCGGGCGAAGTCCGCCGAGTTCGCGGAGATGAAGTCCTTGACGCTCATGTCGGCCATGAGCTGGCCCCGGCCGATGACGATCAGGTGGTCGGCGGTCAGCGCCATCTCGCTCATCAGGTGGGACGAGACGAAGACCGTGCGGCCCTCGGCCGCCAGCCGCTTCATGAGGTTGCGGACCCAGAGGATGCCCTCGGGATCGAGACCGTTGACCGGCTCGTCGAAGAGCAGCACCTGCGGGTCGCCGAGAAGCGCGGCGGCGATGCCGAGCCGCTGGCCCATGCCGAGCGAGAAGCCCTTGGAGCGCTTCTTCGCCACCTCCTGGAGGCCGACGACGCCGAGGACCTCGTCGACGCGGCGGGCCGGGATGCCGGAGTGCTGGGCGAGGGACAGCAGGTGGGCGCGGGCGCTGCGGCCGCCGTGCACGGCCTTGGCGTCGAGGAGGGCGCCGACCTGGCGCGGGGCGTTGGGCAGCTTGCGGTACGGGAGACCGCCGATCGTCACCTGGCCGGACGTGGGCACGTCCAGACCGACGATCATGCGCATGGTCGTCGACTTGCCGGAGCCGTTCGGTCCCAGGAAGCCGGTGACCGTACCCGGCCGCACCTGGAACGACAGGTTGTGCACGGCCGTCTTGGCGCCGTAGCGCTTCGTGAGGCCGACTGCCTCGATCATTCTCCGCCCCTCGCAGCTGGCTCGGGGCAAAAGCCCCCGTAAGGGTAAGGAGGATAGACGAGGGGTTGACGGTTCCCCGAGAACGGCAAGTCAGCGGGGGCGCGGCCGCGTGAGGTCGTCGTAACGGAGCGTACCCGCCCGTCCGTCGTGCGCCGGGAAGCCGCCCACGGCCCGGACCCAGCCCTCGGCGGCGAGGAGCCGGGTGCCCTCGGCCCGCGCGGCCTCGTCCGCCGCCGCGCGCGCCACCCAGCTGCCCGGATCGGGCCCGAGCAGCCCGCGGAGCCGGGGCGAGCCCCGCAGCAGCGCGGCGAGGAGTGTGCCCTGGTCGCCGCCGCCCGGCCGGGGCAGCCCGCTGTCCGGGTCGGTGAGGACGCCCCACCGGCTGACGTAGAGGTACGCGCCGCCGAGCCGCTCCCCGGAGGGCAGGGTCACGGGGAAGACGTCCCCGGGCAGCAGGACGCGCAGGTAGTTGAACTCGGTGGCGTCGACGGCGGCGAGCTGCGCCGCGTCCAGCCAGCCGGCGACGAGCGTGAGGTCGGCGGCCGGGTCGGGGTAGGGGGCGGCGGCCACGTAGCCGGCCCGGCCGATGTGCCCGGAGCAGCCGACGGCCACGCCGCGCACGCGCACGGGCACCAGGGGGACGGCGGCGGACAGGCCCCGGCCGGTGAGCTTGTGGGCGAGCTGGGCGGGCGCGGCGTTGGAGCCGACGGCGAGGACGGGGTGGCGGTGGCCGGCAGGGGGCCCGCCGAGGGCGGCGAGGGCATGGTCGAGGGGCGTGGCGGTGGTGGTGACCGGCCAGCGGCCGAGCGGTTCCGGTGCGACGGTGAGGGGGAGCAGCTCGTCCCCGGTGAGGAGGGTGGGCTCGGTGGCGGGGCGCCCGGGGTAGGCGAGGGGTGCCCGGGCGGGCACGACGTCCATGCCGAGGGCATGCAGGGTTCGCCGGGTCATGGGGGTTGTCCTTCCCCACCCCGCCCGAATTCAGCCCCTCCGGCGTTTGAGGAGCGGGGGTCCGGGGGCGGAGCCCCCGGTTTCGGGAAGGGGCGGGATCGGGGAAGACGCACCCGCCACCGCCCCCGCACCCCCGCCCGGTCAAGGGCTACGCACCCCCGCCCGGCCAAGGGCTACGCGTCCCGGCGGCGCAGCACCGCATAGCCCCCCGCCAGCGCCGCCACCACCCACAACACCATGATCGCGAAGCCGCCCCACGGGCCGTACGGCGCCTCGTCCCCCGCCGTCACCACCTGCATCACCTTCTGTCCCGCCTGATCCGGCAGGTAGCGCCCCACCTTCTTCGTCGCCGAGACATTCCCGAGGATCGCCGAGATCAGGAAGAAGAACGGCATCAGAATGCCGAGCGACAGCATCGGGCTGCGCAGCATCGTGGCGACGCCCATCGAGAACACCGCGATCAGCGTCATATAGAGGCCCCCGCCGATGACCGCGCGCAGCACTCCCGGGTCGCCGAGCGACGCCTTGTACCTGCCGAGCATCGCCTGCCCGACGAAGAAGGTCACAAAGCTGGTGATCATGCCGATGGCGAATGCCAGCAGCCCCGCAATAGTGATCTTGCTGAATAGGAACGTGCCGCGCTGCGGAACGGCCGCCAGCGACGTCCGGATCATTCCGGTGCTGTATTCGTTGGAGACCACCAGCACCCCGAAAACGATCAATGCCAGCTGGCCCAGCCCCATCCCGGCAAAGCTGATATACGTCGGATCGAAGCGGATCCTTTCCCGTTCCGACAGATTGCCGAAGTCCTTCGACGTCAAAGCGCTGATCAGGGCGCCCAGCCCGACGGTCACCACGACCGCGATCCCCAGCGTCCACACCGTGGACCGCACCGATTTGATCTTCGTCCACTCCGACTGGAGGACCCGGGCCACCGCAGCCATCGTCAGGACCCCTTCCTCTTCCGCCAGTCGGCCCCCCAGTCCGGGGCGGCAGCCGGCGGCGCGCCCTGGTGATTGGCGTGGGCGTGGTACTCCACGGACCCGGCAGTCAGCCGCATGAACGCCTCCTCCAGGGACGCCTGCTGGGGGCTCAGCTCGTGCAGCACGATCCGGTGCCGCGCGGCCAGCTCGCCCAGGTGCTCGCTGTCCTCTCCGGTCACCTCCAGCGCACCGCCCTCCCCGGGCGTGAAGTCGATGCCCACGCCGTGCAGCACGTCCCGCAGCCGCTCGGGCTCGGGCGAGCGGACGCGCACGAAGGAGCGGGAGTTCTCCTTGATGAACTCCGCCATGCCCGTGTCCGCCAGCAGCTTCCCCTGGCCGATGACCACCAGGTGGTCGGCCGTGAGCGCCATCTCGCTCATCAGGTGCGAGGAGACGAAGACCGTACGGCCCTGCGCGGCAAGGCTCTTCATCAGGTTGCGGATCCAGTGGATGCCCTCGGGGTCGAGGCCGTTGACCGGCTCGTCGAACATCAGGATCTGCGGGTCGCCGAGCAGCGCCCCCGCGATGCCCAGGCGCTGCCCCATGCCGAGGGAGTAGCCCTTGGTGCGCTTGCGCGCCACCGAGGTGAGACCGACGGTGTCCAGCACCTCCCGCACCCGCCCGGCCGGGATGCCGTTGCTCTGCGCCAGGCACAGCAGGTGGTTGTAGGCGCTGCGGCCACCGTGCATGGCCTTGGCGTCCAGCAGGGCGCCGACGGCCCGCAGCGGCTCCTGCAGCTGCCGGTAGTGCCTGCCGTCGATACGGACCGTCCCGCTGGTCGGATTGTCCAGGTCCAGCATCATCCGCATGGTCGTCGACTTGCCCGCGCCATTGGGCCCCAGGAAGCCGGTGACGATGCCGGGGCGCACGGTGAAGGTGAGGTGATCGACGGCGCGTACGTCGCCGTAGTGCTTGGTCAGCCCCTCAAGCTCGATCATTCCGTCACGGTAAGCGCGCCCGCCCGGCCCCGCCACCGGTGGCACCGACTCCGCGGATCCCGCCGGAACAACGCCCCGGAACAACCCGGCGCGCCCGCGCGTCGGCCTCCGGGCCGCGCGGGGCGCGCCGAGCACAGGATCCCCCGAACGAATGACGTGCTGTCGTAAGCGTCGTACGCGCCCCCGGTGTCAGCGGCTCTGCTGGGCCGGGACGCCGCGGGTGATCGGCTCGTCGTCCCCGGGGACCCCGGCCGCGGCCACCGCCGCGCCGGTCAGCGTGGCCAGCATCTCGCGGACGTTGGTCAGCTGGGCGTTGATGCTGTCGCGGCGGTTGGTGAGCGCCGCCAGCTCGCGCTCGGACTCGCTGCGGATGCGGTCCGCCTTGGCGTTGGCGTCGGCCACGATGTCCTCGGCCTGGCGCTGTGCGGTCTCCACCGTCTGGCGGGCCCGGCGCTCGGCGTCCGTGCGCAGCTTCTCGGCCTCCAGGCGCAGCTGCTCCGCGCGGTGCTCGATCTCCGCCAGCCGCTTCTCGGCCTTGGCCTGACGGGAGGCCAGGTCGCGCTCGGACTGCTCGCGCCGCTTGGCCAGATTGGTCTCGAAGTCCGCGGCGGCCTGGGCGGCCTTGGCGCGGGTCTCCTCGAAGAGGGCGTCCGCCTCCTCGCGCTTGGACTGGGCGTCCTTCTGCGCCTCGGCACGCAGCGATGCCGCGTCGCCCTTCGCCTTCTCGACGATCCGCGCGCCCTCGTCCTCCGCCTTCGCCTTGCGGTCGGCGGCGAACGACTCGGCGTCGTTGCGCACCTGCTGGGCGGCCGACTCGGCCAGCTCGCGGTGCTGCTCGGCCGCGCGCCGGGCCTCTTCCCGCAGGTCCTTGGCCTCTTCCTCGGCCAGCCGGAGGATCTTCTCCACCCGCGCGCCGAGCCCCGCGTAGGACGGCTCGGCGTCGTTGATCTGTGCCTGAGCGTTCTGCGTCTCGAGGTGCAGCTCCTCGATCCGCTTTTCCAGAGAGGTGATCCGGGCCAGGGCGCTGTCACGGTCCGCTACGAGCTTCGTAATGCGGTCGTCCACCTGGCCGCGGTCGTATCCACGCCGCACCAACTCGAAGCCGAAGGGGGAGGAAGTGTCGCTCATGGGGTTCCTGTCATTGGAGACCTGTGAGGTGATAGAGGGAATCCTAGGGGCGTGAGCGGCGTGTCATCGAGCAGATGGTTTAAGACAGTTGGGGAATCCGGAAAACGACCCCTCGATTGAGTGGCTACTTCCGGTCCTGCTTGCCACCCGATCGAGTAGCGCCCACACCGGCCGTCGCCTTCACCCCGCCGTCCTTGGAGCCGCCCGCCCCGGGGGACTCAAATGATTCCAACGCTTCCAACACGTCCTGGACACGGGAAATCTCGGCCTGAATGTCCTCGCGGCGGCGAACCAGCACCTCCAACTCCCGCTTCGCTTCCTCGAGAAGACCCGTGGCCTCCTCCTGAGCCTCGGTGCGCAGGCGCTCGGCCTCGCGTACGGCCGTGGCCCTCTTCTGTTCCGCCTCCTTGATCAGGCCCTCCGCCTTCTTCACGGCGGCGATCCGCACCTTGTTGGCCTCGCCGGCCGCCTCCGAGCGCAGCTTGTCCGCCTTCTTCTCGGCGTCCGCGAGCTGCTCGGTGGCCGCCTGGACCAGCTTGTCGCAGCGCTCGCCGGCCGACTGCATCGCCTCGGCCGCCTCCCGGCGGGCGCGGTCGTGCAGCTCCTCGACCTCGCTCTCGATGCGGGACCGCAGCTCCTCCGCCCGGTCCCTTATCCCGGTCGCGTCCCCGCGCGCCTCGGCGAGCAGGGTGTCGGCGTCCGTACGGGCCTGCTCGACCAGGGCGTTGCCCTCCGCGCCGGCCTCCGCGACGAGGCGCTCGGCCTCCCGGCGGGCGGCGCCCACCATCGCGTCGGCCTGCTCCTCGGCGGCCGCCGCGGCACGCACGGCCTCCTCCTGGGCCTGGGCGACGAGCGCATCGGCCTGCTCGGCGGCGTCGGACAGCCGCTTGGCGCCCGCGTCCCGCGCCTCGTCGACCGTCCGCTCGCCCTCGGCACGGGCCTCCTCGCGCAGCCGCTCCGCCTCCAGGACGGCATCGGCCTTCAGCTTCGCCGAATCGGCACGCGTGCTGTTGGCGTTCTCCTGCGCCGCGGCCAGCGCCTCGGCGGCCTCCGTGGCCATCCGCTCGGCCTCCGCCGTCGCCTCGGCGATGAGGTCGTCGGCCTGCTGGGCGGCCTCCGCGCGGCGGGCGTTGGCCGCCTCGCGGGCCTCGTCGGTGGTACGGGTCGCCTCGTCCCGGGCGGCCTCGAGCGTCGCGTCGGCGTCGGCGCGCAGCCGCTCCGCCTCCGCCTCCGCCTCGGCCAGGGCGCGCGCGGCCTGCTCGGCGGCCTCGGCGCGGTGCGCGTCGGCGGCCTTGCCCGCCTCCTCCACCGTGCGGACGGCCTCCGCGGCCATCTTCTCGGCCTCGGCCGTGGCCTTGGCGATGAGGTCGTCGGCCTGCTGGGCGGCCTCCGCGCGGCGGGCGTTGGCCGCCTCGCGGGCCTTGTCCACGATGCGGTCCGCGTCGTCCTGCGCGGAAGACGTCAGCTCCGCGGCCTCGTTGACGATCCGCTCGGCCTCGGCCCGGCCCTCGGAACGGATCTTGTTCGCGTCCTCGCGGGCATCCGCCCGGGTGCGCGCCGCGTCCTGCTCCGCCGACGCCAGCGCGTCGGAGGCGTCGGTGCGCATCTGCTGCGCCTTGGCGGACGCGTCCGCCACCATCCGCTCGGCCTCGGCGGTCGCCTTGGCGACCACCGCGTCGGCCTTCTCGTCCGCCTTGGCCTTGACCTCCGTGGCGGCCGTGCGCAGCGCCTCCGCCTCGGCCTTGGCCTCGGCGCGGAGCGCCTCGGCGGCCTCGAGGGCCTCCTCCACCGTCCGGTTCGCCTCGGCGACCAGGCGGTCGGCCTCCTCCTGCGCCTTGGCGATCAGGTCGTCGGCCTGCTGGGCGGCCTCCGCACGGCGGACGTTGGCCGCCTCCCGGGCCTCGTCGACCGTACGGGCGGCCTCCGCGCGCAGGCGCTCGGCGTCCGCGTCCGCCTCGGCGCGGTGCGCGTCGGCGGCCTCGCGGGCCTGCTCCTCGAAGCGGGCCGCCTCCACCCGGGCGGCCTCGACCATCTCGGCCGCCTCGGCGATCAGCCGGTCGGCGTCGGCCGACGCCTCGGCGCGGTGCACGTCCGCGGCCTCGCGGGCCTCCTCCACGGTGCGGGCGGCCGCGGCGGCCATCTTCTCCGCCTCGGCCGTCGCCTCGGCGATCAGCTCGTCCGCCTGCCGCGCCGCCTCCGCCCGGTGGGCGCCGGCGGCCTCGCGGGCCTCGTCGACCGTACGGGCCGCCTCGGCACGCAGCCGCTCGGCCTCCGTCTCCGCCTCGGCCAGGGTGCGCGCGGCCTCCTCGGCGGCCTCGCCCCGCTGGGCGTCGGCGGCCTCGCGGGCCTCCTCCACGGTGCGGCCGGCCTCGGCGACCAGGCGCTCCGCCTCGGAGGTGGCCTCCGCGATGAGGTCGTCGGCCTGCTGGGCGGCATCCGAACGGCGGGCGTTGGCCGCCTCCCGGGCCTCGTCGAGGGTCCGGGCGGCCGTCTCCTCCACGCGCTGCGCCTCGTCCGCGGCCTCGGCGAGCGTGCGCTCCGCCTGCTCCCGGGCGGTGTCCACGGCGGCCTTGGCCTCGGCACGCAGGCGCGCCGCGTCCTCGTCGGCGCGCTCGCGCTCGGCGTACGCCTCGGCACGCACCCGGTCCGCCTCGATCTGGGCGTCCGTGACGGTGCGTTCGGCGTTGTGCTCGGCTGCCGAGCGCAGCCCGGCGATCTCCTCCTCGGCCTCCTCGCGCAGCCCGGCGACGGAGTCCCGCACCTGCTGGGCGGTCTGCTCGGCGGCGGCGACCAGCTCGGTCGCCCGCTGCTCGGCCTCCTCGACCAGGCGGCGGTTCTCCTCCTGCGCCTCGGCGACCCGCTTGCGCGCCGCGGCCAGCAGCTCCTCGCTCTGCTCGTGCGCCGCCTCGCGCTCCGCCTGCGCCTCCGTACGGGCGCCCCCGAGCAGCTCCTCCGCCTCACGGCGGCGGCGCGCGGCCTCCTCCTGCGCGGCGGCCAGCGCCTCGGCGGCCTCCGCGGCCGTCCGCTCGGCGGCGGCGTTCGCCTCGGCACGCACCCGGTCGGCGGCCTCCTGCGCCTCCGTGCGCAGCCGCTCCGCCTCCGCCTCGGCCTCCGCGCGCAGCCGCGCGGCCGTGGCCTCGCCCTCCGCGCGGGCACCGGACGCCTCCGCGGCGGCCTCCGCGCGCAGCCGCTCCGCCTCCGTCTCGGCCTGCGACTGCAGCGTGCGCACCCGCTCCGCGGACTCCGTGCGCAGCCGCTCGGCCTCCTCGGCGGCCTCCTTGCGCAGCCGCTCGGCCTCCGCGCGGGCATCGCGCAGCGCCTCCTCGGCGGCCTCGACCCGCTGTGCGGCCTCCGTCTGCAGCCGCGTCAGCTCCGCGCCGGCCTCGGCGCGGCGGGCCTCCGCCGCCTTCTCGGCCTCCTCGCGCAGCGCACGCGCCGCCTCGGCGGCCTCCGTGCGCACCCGCTCGGAGTGGTCCTCGGCCTCCTCGGCCATCTCCTCGGCCTCGGTGCGCGCCCGCTCCAGGGCCTCCTCGGCCTGCTTGCGCAGGGCCGCGGCGCGCTCGGCGGCCTCGGTGCGCACCCGCTCGCTCTCGGCGGTCGCGCCGCTGCGCGTCTCCTCGGCCTCCGCCTTGGCGTTGACCAGCAGCTCCTCGGCCGTACCGGCGGCCACCTCGATCTGCTGGAGCGCCTCCCGGCGGGCCTCGCTGCGCAGCCGCTCGGCCTCCTCGACGGCCTCCGCGCGCAGCTGCTCGGCCTCGGCGCGCAGCCGCGACGCCTCCTCCTGCAGCTCGACGGTCCGGGCCCGGTACTCCTTGGTGTCGTCCTTCGCCTCGCCCTTGAGCTGCTCGGCGGTGTCCGCGGCCTGCGCCCGCAGCCGCTCGGCCTCGGCCTCCGCCTCGCGGCGGATCCGCTCGGCCTCCGTGGCGGCGGCCCTGGTCGCGGCCCGGGCGTCCTCGGACGCCTTCGCCAGCACCTCCTCGGCCGTGCGCGCGGCCTTGGCCAGCGCGGCCGCGGAGTCCTCGGCGACGGCGCTGCGCGCCTTCTCGGCGGCCTCCGCCACCAGCCGCTCGGCCTCGGCCGCGGCGTCCGCACGCAGCTGCTCGGCCTCGGCCTTGAGCGCCTCGGCGTCCTTGGTGGCCTCGCTCACCAGCCGGGAGATCTCGGCCCGGGCGGTACGGGTGCGCTGCTCGTTGTCGGACTCGGCGTCGGCCAGCCGCCGGGCGGCGGCCTCCTTCGCCTCGGTGACCAGCTTCTCGGCCTCGGCCCGCGCCTCGCGCAGCGCCGCGTCGGCCTCCTGGATGCGCGCCTCGGCGGCCCGCGTCAGCTCGGTCGAGGTGCTGCGGGCCTGGTCGGCCTCGCTGCCCGCCTCCGAGCGCAGCCGCTCGGCGTGGTCGGTGGCCTCCTGCGCCTGCGCGGAGGCGGCGGTCAGCAGCCGCTCGGCGTCCGTGCGCGCCCGGCGCAGGATCGCTTCGGCTTCGGCACGGGCCTCCTCGGCGGCCGCCCCGAGCCGGCCGCTGGCCTGCTCGGTCAGCCGCTGGGCCTCGGCCCGCGCGGCGGCCAGGGCCGCCTCGGCCTCGGCCCGCGACTCCTCCATCAGCCGGCGCGCCTGCGACTCCGTGCGGGCGCGCAGCTGCTCGGCCCAGGCCACGTTCTCGTTGACGTGCGACTCGACGGTGCGGCGGCGCTCGTTCAGCTCCTCGTCGAGGCGCTGCCGGCGGGCCACCGCCTCGGCGTGCAGCTCGGCCTCCATCCGGGCCTGCCGCTCGGCCTGCTCCTGGAGCAGCCGCTGGGTCTGGGCCCGGGCCTCGCGCAGCTCCCGCTCGGCGTCGGTGCGCAGCTGCTCGGCCTGGATCTGGGCATTGCGCAGCAGCTGCTCGGCCTGGTACCCGATGTCCGCCGAGTCATAGGCGGGACGGTGGGCGAGATTGCGGCGCGCCTCGTGCAGCTTGGCGCGCAGCACCTCGACCTGGTAGCCGAGGTCGTCGGCGTGCTGGACCGCCTTCTCCCGCTCGGTCCGCAGCCGCTCCATCTCGGCCTCGAACTTCGAGAGGTGGTCGTCAGCCTCGTAGCGGTCGTACCCCCGCACAGCGCGGTCCATCCGTCCCCTGGTCGCGTCGGCGGCCGGCCCCGTACTGCGTAGGTGGTGAAACCCGGAGCCCGCCCTTCCGAAGAAATGGTGTCAGATCATCGGCACAGCCCGGTCCGGGGCCCACCCGTACCCCGGCCGAACCTGCACTCTACCGGCCGGGGAAGGGGAGGGTCAGTGCTCCGCCTCCGGGTGGGGCGCGGAGGTGACCAGTTCGGTCAGCACTCCGTGGCAGTCCTTCGGGTGGAGAAAAGTGATGCGAGAGCCCATGGAACCGGTGCGCGGCTGGTCGTAGAGGACCCTGACCCCCTTGCCGCGGATCGCCTCCGCGTCCCCGTCCACATCCGCCGTGCCGAACGCGATGTGGTGAACGCCCTCGCCGTTCTTGGCGAGCCACTTGCCGACCGGGGAGTCCTCCCGGACCGGCTCCAGAAGCTGCAGGTAGGAGGCCCCGCCGTCGTCCGTCCCGTTGATCCTGAGCATGGCCTCGCGGACGCCCTGCTCCTCGTTGACCTCGCTGTGGAACACCTCGAAGCCGTACGTGGCACGGTAGAACTCGACGGTTTTGTCGAGGTCGAAGCAGGCGATCCCGATGTGGTCGATGCGCGTCAGCATGGATCCAGTGCACCGCCGGAGAGGGTGGTCACGCAACGTGCGCGCGATCACACCTTCCGCCCGGTGACCGGGCGGGTACCGCTCAGTACATTGACGGGAACCGTCGACACCACCCCTCCGCTCGAAAGGGCCGAGCCCATGTCTGCAACGAACGGCAACACCCGCAGCACGTCCGTCATCGTCGCGGGCGCCCGGACGCCCATGGGACGGCTGCTGGGCTCGCTGCGCACCTTCTCCGCCGCGGATCTGGGCGGTGTGGCCATCAAGGCCGCGCTGGACCGGGCCGGCATCGGCGGCGACCAGGTGCAGTACGTGATCATGGGCCAGGTCCTGCAGGCCGGCGCGGGCCAGATCCCGGCCCGCCAGGCCGCCGTCAAGGCCGGCATCCCCATGTCGGTGCCCGCCCTGACCGTCAACAAGGTGTGCCTCTCCGGCCTGGACGCCATCGCCCTGGCCGACCAGCTCATCCGCGCGGGTGAGTTCGACATCGTGGTGGCCGGCGGCCAGGAGTCCATGACCAACGCCCCGCACCTGCTGCCCAAGTCCCGCGAGGGCTACAAGTACGGCGCGGTCGAGATGCTCGACGCGATGGCGTACGACGGGCTGACGGACCCCTTCGAGCACATCGCCATGGGCGAGTCCACCGAGAAGCACAACACCCGCCTCGGCATCCGCCGCCAGGAGCAGGACGAGATCGCGGCCCTCTCCCACCAGCGGGCCGCCGCCGCCCAGAAGAACGGCATCTTCGAGGCCGAGATCACCCCCGTGGAGATCCCGCAGCGCAAGGGCGAGGCCGTCGTCTTCAGCAAGGACGAGGGCATCCGCGCCGAGACCACCGTGGAGACCCTCGGCAAGCTGCGCCCCGCCTTCGCCAAGGACGGCACGATCACGGCCGGCACGTCCTCGCAGATCTCCGACGGCGCCGCCGCCGTGGTCGTGATGAGCAAGGCCAAGGCCGAGGAGCTGGGCCTCGCCTGGATCGCCGAGATCGGCGCCCACGGCAATGTGGCCGGCCCGGACAACTCCCTCCAGTCCCAGCCCTCCAACGCCATAAACCACGCGCTCGGCAAGGAAGGGATCACCGCCGACGATCTCGACCTCATCGAGATCAATGAGGCATTCGCGGCCGTCTGCGTGCAGTCAATGAAGGATCTGGGCGTATCGCCGGAAAAGGTGAACGTCAACGGTGGCGCCATCGCGCTCGGCCACCCCATCGGCATGTCCGGCGCCCGCCTCGTGCTGCACCTCGCCCTGGAACTGAAGCGGCGCGGCGGCGGCATCGGCGCGGCCGCGCTGTGCGGCGGCGGCGGTCAGGGCGACGCACTGATCCTGCGCGTACCGGGCAACTGACACCCGACGGGTCCCAGCGGCACCGACAGGTCCTGTGAGAACGGAGCAGTCATGGCGGACGTCCCCACCCTGGTCGAGCAGGCGCGAGAGGGCCGGCCGCGCGCCGTGGCCCGGCTGATCTCACTGGTGGAGGGGGCGTCCCCGCAGCTGCGCGAGGTGATGGCGGCGCTTGCGCCGCTCACCGGCAACGCCTATGTGGTGGGCCTGACCGGCTCGCCCGGCGTGGGCAAGTCCACCTCCACCTCGGCCCTGGTGACCGCCTACCGGCGGATGGGCAAGCGGGTCGGCGTGCTCGCCGTCGACCCCTCCTCGCCCTTCTCGGGCGGCGCCCTGCTGGGCGACCGGGTGCGGATGTCCGAGCACGCGTCCGACCCCGGCGTCTACATCCGCTCGATGGCCACCCGCGGCCACCTGGGCGGGCTCGCCTGGGCCGCCCCGCAGGCGATCCGGGTGCTGGACGCGGCCGGCTGCGACGTGGTCCTCGTCGAGACCGTGGGCGTGGGCCAGTCGGAGGTGGAGATCGCCTCCCAGGCCGACACCTCCGTGGTGCTCCTCGCCCCCGGGATGGGCGACGGCATCCAGGCCGCGAAGGCGGGCATCCTCGAGATCGGCGACGTCTACGTCGTCAACAAGGCCGACCGCGACGGCGCGGACGCCACGGCCCGCGAGCTGAACCACATGCTCGGCCTGGGCGAGGCACGCGCCGCGGGGGACTGGCGGCCGCCGATCGTCAAGACCGTGGCCGCGCGCGGCGAGGGCACGGACGAGCTCGTCGAGGCCCTGGAGAAGCACCACGCATGGCTGGCGGAGCACGGCGTCCTCGCGGAGCGCCGCCGCCGGCGGGCGGCGCACGAGGTCGAGACCATTGCCGTCACGGCGCTGCGCGAGCGCATCGGCGACCTGCGCGGCGACCGCCACCTGGCCGCCCTCGCGGAGCGCGTGGTGGCCGGGGAGGTCGACCCGTATGCGGCGGCGGACGAACTCGTGGCGAGCCTCACGGAGGCCGCGGCCTCCAGCTGAATCTTTCCGAAGGGAAATGAGCCCGGCGAATGCGCATTCGCCGGGCTCATTCTTGTGCGGGGAGGGTCTCCGCCCGGATTCGGCGGCGAATGAATTCCTCGGCTGAATGCCTGGGCGGAATTCCTTACTTGTTGTACAGGCCCCACTGCTGGGCGGCCCGGCCCGTGCCCTTGGCCTCCAGGGTCACCGCCCGGTCCACACCATGGCCCTGGAGTACGTCGCCGCGGAACTTCCGGCTCTCTATCGCAGTGGTGTCCGCGGTGGTGTCGACGATCCAGCGCTGGGCCAGGTTCCCGCTGTTGCACGGGCTCTGGGTCACCTTCGCGCCGCGGGCCACCGCGGTGAGGCACTTGCCGTGGTAACGGCCTCTGATGGTGTAGGTGCCGTCGTCCAGCTGGTTGAAGTCCCACACCTGGAAGGAGTGGTGGGCGTCCCGCGTGAGCACGTCGACGCCGTAGTACTCGTCGAGGTTGGTGTCGTCGCTGTACACCTGGACGGACTTGGAGACGGGCGCAGCCTGGGCGGCCGGCATCGCGGTGAGCGCGAGGGCGCCCGCGAGAAGACCCGTCGTGGCGACACTGAGCGCGATCTTCCTGGTTTTCGGCATGCGCTTTCCTTTCCCTTGGCTGCATGGCGGGGAATTCCCGCAATTGCCGGAGGCCTGAGCCCCGTTGGGAACCTAGGTGATCGCGGCATCACCGAACAGGGGAGTTCGGGTCAGCGTGCGGAGAGGAAGGTCCGGCTTTCAACCCGTCCCATTCCCGCAGATGACCTGCCTCCGGCAAGTGCGCCAAACAGGCCGATTCCACGGTGGCGGCCGTTTTCCGCCGGGCGGGGGCACTGCAGCCGCCGATGCCGCAGGCAGGGCCGGGGGAACAAGGAATGCGCCACGGCCGTAAGACAGCCGGACCGCGCACGGAACACCCGCTTCCGGACAACGCGGGCGCACAGCACGAACGGCCACGCGTCCCGTTCGTTATGAAGGGACGCGTGACCGGATAGCGGTCGGTGCGCGGCGCCTCAGAAGCCCGCCGGCTCCGTGTAGACGCCCCACTCGTCGCGCAGCGCGTCGCAGATCTCGCCCAGCGTGGCCTCGGCCCGCACCGCCTCCAGCATCGGCTCGATCATGTTCGAGCCGTCCCGGGCGGCGGCCAGCATCGCCTCCAGCGAGGCCCGCACCCGGGCGTCGTCCCGCCCGGCCTTGCGCTCCGCCAGCACGCGGACCTGCTCGCGCTCCACCTCGTGGCTGACGCGCAGGATCTCCAGGTCGCCGGTGACCGAGCCCTCGTGGCAGTTGACGCCCACGACGCGCTTGGCGCCCTTCTCCAGCGCCTGCTGGTAGCGGAAGGCGCTCTCGGCGATCTCCCCGGTGAACCAGCCGTCCTCGATGCCGCGCAGGATGCCGGAGGTGACGGGGCCGATGGGGTGGCGGCCGTCGGGGTGGGAGCGCAGGCCGCGCTCCTTGATCTGCTCGAAGATCTTCTCCGCGGCGGCCTCGATCCGGTCGGTGAGCTGCTCCACGTACCAGGAGCCGCCCAGCGGGTCGGCGACGTTGGCGACGCCGGTCTCCTCCATCAGCACCTGCTGGGTGCGCAGGGCGATCTCGGCGGCCTGCTCGCTGGGCAGCGCGAGGGTCTCGTCGAGGGCGTTGGTGTGCAGGGAGTTGGTGCCGCCGAGCACCGCCGCCAGCGCCTCCACGGCCGTGCGGACGACGTTGTTGTACGGCTGCTGGGCGGTCAGCGAGACGCCCGCCGTCTGGGTGTGGAAGCGCAGCCACTGCGCCTTGTCCGTCTTCGCGCCGTAGACCTCCTTCATCCAGCGCGCCCAGATGCGGCGGGCCGCGCGGAACTTGGCGATCTCCTCGAAGAAGTCGACGTGTGCGTCGAAGAAGAAGGACAGGCCGGGTGCGAAGACGTCCACGTCGAGCCCGCGGCTGAGCCCCAGCTCCACATAGCCGAAGCCGTCGGCCAGCGTGTACGCCAGCTCCTGCGCGGCCGTGGCCCCGGCCTCGCGGATGTGGTAGCCGGAGACGGACAGCGGCTTGTACGCCGGGATGGAGCGGGCGCAGTGCTCCATCAGGTCGCCGATCAGGCGCAGGTGGGGCTCGGGCGGGAAGAGCCACTCCTTCTGCGCGATGTACTCCTTGAAGATGTCGGTCTGCAGCGTGCCGTTGAGCACGGACGGGTCGACGCCCTGGCGCTCGGCGGCCACGAGGTACATGCAGAAGACCGGCACCGCCGGGCCGCTGATCGTCATCGACGTCGTGACGTCGCCCAGCGGGATGTCCTTGAACAGGACCTCCATGTCGGCGGCGGAGTCGATGGCCACGCCGCAGTGCCCGACCTCGCCCAGCGAGCGCGCGTCGTCGGAGTCGCGGCCCATGAGGGTGGGCATGTCGAAGGCGACGCTCAGCCCGCCGCCGCCGTTGCCCAGGATCATCTTGTAGCGCTCGTTCGTCTGCTCGGCGTTGCCGAAGCCGGCGAACTGGCGGATGGTCCACGTACGGCCCCGGTAGCCGGTGGCGTGGAGGCCGCGGGTGAAGGGGTACTCGCCGGGCCAGCCGATGCGCTCGAAGCCCTCGTAGGCGTCGCCCGGGCGGGGGCCGTAGACCGGCTCGACCTCGTCGCCGGAGAGCGTGGTGAAGTCGGCGTCGCGCTTGCGCGCCTTGTCGAACCGGGCCTGCCAGCGCTTGCGCCCCGCCTCGATCGCTGCTGCGTCCATGTGGTGCCGCCCGCCTCTCCGCCGCCCCGTCCGGGGCCCTGCCAAAATTTACTAGGACGTCCTACTAAATTTTCGCGCAAGAGCGCCCCGGACACAAGGGTTGTCCGGGGCGGTGTCGGGGCGGCGTCAGGCCTGCGCGGGGGCGGCCTGCGCTGCGACCAGCGGCTCCAGGTCACGCGTGGCCTTGCGCTCGACGAAGAAAGCGGCCAGCGGGATCGTGCCCGCGACCAGCGTCCACACGAGTCGGCCGAACGACCACTTGGCCTTGGAGGCCATGTCGAAGGCGAAGACCAGATACACGACGAACAGCCAGCCGTGCGCGATGGCGATGATGCGGACCGGACCCGAGACGTCCATGTCCAGCCCGTATTTGGCGATCATGCCGATCGTCAGCAGGAGCAGCAGCACACCCGTGGTGTAGGCCATGGCGCGGTAGCGGGTCAGCACGGACTTATTCATGCCCACGAGCGTAACGGCCCGTTCTGGGGCGATCTTCGCCGCCCCGGACAGGGGCCACTCCGTGTCGGCAGGGATCACCGCGCCGACCCAGGACTCACGCTATTCCGCAGGCTCGGCCGTGTCCTCGAAATCCCCGGCCGCCACCCGCAAAGGCCTGAGCATCTCGAAGATGCCCCCGCACTCCTCCGCGTCGTACGCGCCCAGCCCGAAGTCCATCGCCATCAGGTCGCGCGTGGCCGACTCGACCACCTCGCGGCCCTTGTCGGTGATCGAGGCGAGCGTGCCGCGCCCGTCGTGGGGGTTGGGCCGCTTGGCCACCAGGCCCGACTTGACCAGCCGGTCCACGGTGTTGGTGACCGACGTGGGGTGCACCATCAGCCGCTCGCCGATCTTCGACATCGGCAGCTCGCCCGCCCGGGAGAAGGTCAGCAGCACCAGCGCCTCGTACCGCGCGAAGGTCAGCCCGTACGGCTTGACGACCGCGTCGACCTGGCCGAGCAGGATCTGCTGGGCCCGCATGATCGAGGTGATGGCGGCCATGGACGGCACGGATCCCCAGCGCTGCTTCCAGAGTTCGTCGGCGCGGGCGATCGGATCGAACGTGAGGCTGAGGGGCTTCGGCACGCCTCGAGCCTACCCGGCGGCCACATCGCGATCCGCGTCATCTCGGATATCGGGATGCGGCCGCCGGACCCCTGCGGGGCACTACTGGGAAGCGGACTCGCCCTGCGTCAGGTACCGCTCGACCGTGGCCACCTTCGAGGTCAGACCGTCCGTGACGCCCTGCCGGATGTCGGCCTTGAGCACCAGGGAGACCCGGCCGCAGCGGGCCTCGACGGCGGCGACGGCGCGCTTGACCACGTCCATGACCTCGTCCCACTCGCCCTCGACGGAGGTGAACATCGCGTCCGTGCGGTTCGGCAGCCCGGACTCGCGGACCACGCGCACCGCGTCGGCGACGTACTCGCCCACGTCCTCGCCGGCGCCGATCGGGGAGACGGAGAAGGCGACGATCATGCGTTGGCCGCCTTCTGGTAGCTCTCCTTGCGCGCACGGGCGGCGATCACGCTCGCCTCGGTCTCGCGGCGCAGCATCCGGTCGGCGAAGAAGCCGCCCGTGGGCAGGACGGAGAGGGCGAAGTAGAGGGCGGCGGTCTTCAGCGGCCACTTGGTCTTGTTCCAGGCGTCCAGCCAGAAGAGCACGTAGAGGACGAAGAGGATGCCGTGCACGGCGCCCATCACCGGCACGGCGTTGAAGTCGGTGGTCCGCTTGAGCACGGAGCACAGGAGCAGCAGCAGGAAGGAGCAGGCCTCCGGGGCGGAGACCAGTCGGAGCCGGCGCAGGGTTTCGGCGGTCTTGAGGTCCACGGGGCACCTTCGGTCGGGAGTGGTGGAACGGTCACCGCTTGTGATGGCATTCACAAGCCGCTCCATTGTCGCAGCCCGGCCGCCGATCATCCGATCCGGGTCCGTCCGTTCCGGGACGATTCCGGACCTTGGGGCCTGTCGGAGGCGCGCGTCCGCCCGCTAGCGTCGGGGCGTGGCTCAGTTTCGGCTCCACGGGAGCAAGGTTCTCGCCGTCGACATGGCGGGAGACGCGGTCAAGGCCAAGAACGGCTCGATGGTCGCGTACGAAGGCGAAATGTCGTTCAAGAAGATGACCGGCGGCGGGGACGGCCTGCGCGGCATGGTCACGCGCCGGCTGACCGGCGAGCAGATGGCGGTGATGGAGGTGAAGGGGCACGGCACCTGCTACTTCGCCGACCGTGCGAGCGAGATCAACCTCGTGATGCTGCACGGCGAGACGCTGTACGTCGAGGCCAGCAACCTCCTGTGCACGGACGCGTCGCTGCGCACCGGCACCTCGTTCACCGGGCTGCGCGGCGCCTCGCAGGGCAACGGCCTGTTCACCACCACCGTGGAGGGCACGGGCCAGGCGGCGATCCTCTCCGACGGCACGGCGATCGTGCTGCGGGTGACCCCGCAGATGCCGTTGCAGGTCGACCCGGGCGCGTACATCGCCCACACCGGGCGGCTGAAGCAGCACTTCCAGTCGGGCGTGAACTTCCGGACCTTCATCGGCGAGGGCTCGGGCGAGGCATTCCAGATCCGCTTCGAGGGCGACGGGCTGGTGTACGTGCAGCCCAGCGAGCGCAACACCATCGGGGGTGACATCTGATGCCCTTCCGGCTCTTGAACTCGCGCATGGTCGAGGCCCAGGTCGTGCCGGGGCAGCGGCTGTTCAGCCAGCGCGGGGCCATGCTCGCCTACAAGGGCGAGGTCTCCTTCACCCCGAGCATCACGGGCGGGCAGGGCGGCGTCATGGGAATGATCGGCCGCCGCATCGCCAACGAGGCCACGCCGCTGATGACCGTGGAGGGCAGCGGCACCGTGATGTTCGGCCACGGCGGCCATCACGTCCAGGTGATCGACCTGTCCGGCGACACGCTGTACGTGGAGGCCGACCGGCTGCTCGCCTTCGACGGGACGCTCCAGCAGGGGACGATGTTCATGGGGTCCCAGGGAGGTGTGATGGGGATGGTGCGCGGGCAGGTGACCGGCCAGGGCCTCTTCACCACCACCCTCAAGGGGCACGGTTCGGTCGCGGTGATGGCCCACGGCGGCTTCATCGAGCTGCCGATCACTCCGCAGCGGCCCGTGGTCGTCGACCCGCAGGCCTATGTCGCCCACAGGGGTGAGGTCCGCAACAAGCTGTCGGCCGCGATCGGCTGGCGCGAAGTGGTCGGCCGCGGCAGCGGAGAGGCGTTCCGGCTCGAACTGTCGGGCAACGGCACGGTGTACGTACAGGCGTCGGAGGAAAAGCTGTGAACGGCCCGGTCACCCACGACGCGAACACGCTGCCCGGCAACGACAACGTCAATCCGTACGCCTTCTGCGTCGACCTCAAGGGGCAGTGGTTCCTGCAGAAGGGGAAGATGATCGCCTACTACGGGCGGATCGACTTCCACGGCATCGGGCACGGCCCGCTCGACCGGCTGATCGCCGGCAGCTTCCACTCCCCGCTGCACGCGGCGGACTGGGTGGTGGCGGAGGGCCACGGCAAGATGCTGCTGGCGGACCGGTCCTTCGACGTCAACTCCTACGATCTGGAGGACGGCAACCTCACCGTCCGCTCGGGCAATCTGCTGGCCTTCGAGCCGTCGCTGTCGCTGAAGCAGTCCATCATCCCGGGCTTCCTCACGCTGATCGGCACCGGCAAGTTCGTGGCCGCCTCGAACGGCCCGGTCGTCTTCGTCGAGCCGCCGATCCGGGTGGACCCGCAGGCGCTGGTGGGGTGGGCCGACTGCCCGTCGCCCTGCCACCACTACGACCACCAGTACCTGCGCGGCGTCATGGGCGGGGTGCGGCGGCTGACCGGGCTGGGGGGTGCGTCCGGCGAGGAGCACCAGTTCGAGTTCGTCGGCGCCGGCACCGTGCTGCTGCAGTCCACCGAGCAGCTGATGGAGGAGATCGACACCGGCGAGGGTCCGCCGGATCAGGAAGGTGTGCCCCAGGCAAGCCATGGAAATCAGACAATGACATCGCGTCTGCCGGGTCAGCTGGGCGACCTCCAGCGCCGCTTCGGGCTGTGAGCGGTACTCTGCGGAGTGTGACGTCGAACGCATGACCTTTCGTTCTGCCTGTTCCGCACCCACGTTAGTTAATCTTTCAACTTCTTAGGTAGAATCCCTCTATGGACACCGAGAACGGCACGCGCTGGCTCAGCGACGAGGAACAAGCCACCTGGCGAGCCCACCTGGAGGTCAGTCGGCTGCTCATGCACCAGCTCGAACGGGACCTTCAGCCGTTCGGTCTCACCAACAACGACTACGAGATCCTGGTCAACCTGTCGGAGTCCGAGGACCACCGGATGCGGATGAGCGACCTCGCGACCGCGACGCTCCAGTCCAAGAGCCGGCTCTCGCACCAGATCACCCGCATGGAGAACGCCGGGCTGGTGCGGCGCGAGAACTGCGAGTCCGACCGGCGCGGGCTCTTCGCCGTCCTCACCGACCACGGCTGGGAGACCATGCGGAACGTCGCGCCCCACCATGTCGCCTCGGTGCGCGAGCACTTCATCGACCTGCTGCCGGCGGAGGACCTCAAGGCGCTGTACGAGGCGCTGGCCCCGGTGGCCAAGCACCTGCGGTCCACGCGCGGGCGGGTCTGACGGGACGCATCCGGCAGCAGGCAGGAGTGCGGCCGCCTATGCGCCCGGGGGATGCGCCCCGGACGCGTAGGCGGCCGTCAGACCGCCCACGAGCAGGGCGCTGAAGCCGCGGGCCCACTCCGCGTCCACCGGCTCCGCACTCACCAGCGTGCGGTGGACCACCGCGCCCGCGATCACGTCGAAGATCAGGTCCGCATTGCGCGCCGCCGCCGACGGATCCGGCTCGTGGGGCAGCTCGCCGCGCGCCTGCGCGCGCTCCCGCCCCACCAGGACGAGCGTCTTCTGCCGGTCCACGATCGCCGAGCGGATGCGGTCGCGCAGGGCGTCGTCCCGGGTGGACTCCGCGACCACGGCCATCAGCGCCGTCTTCGTCTCCGGCCGCTCCAGCAGCGCCGCGAACTGCAGCACCACGCCCTCGACGTCGGCCTGGAGGCTGCCCAGGTCGGGGAGTTCCAGGTGCTCGTCGAAGAGCGCCGCCACCGCGTCCACGACCAGCTCGCTCTTGCCTGCCCAGCGGCGGTAGAGGGTCGTCTTGGCCACTCCGGCGCGGGCCGCCACGTCGCCCATCGTCAGCTTCCCCCAGCCCAGTTCCACCAGCGCGGCCCGGGTCGCCTCGAGGATCGCGCGGTCGGCCTCGACGCTGCGCGGGCGGCCCGTGCGGGTGCCGCGGGTGCGGCGCGCGGGGGGAGTGGCGGCGGTCATGGCGGCGACCTTACCGCCGGGTAGGGCGGTGAGTGGGGTCATCGGTGTGAGTCAGATCACCGGACCGTCCTGTCGGCGGCGGCCGGGATCCAGTTACGCTACGACTCGTAGCGTAAGAGCGACAACCACGGACGCCAGGTGGGGACCCGGCGTCATCCGCGAACCGCTACAGGTTCGGTGAACCGCCGTACGGAATCACGCCGAGAGCGCACTTTTTCCGATCACCGGCACGGAGGGGGGAGGATGGGCCCATGCAGCCACGGAACATGTCCATGAGTGGAGTGGTCGACCTCGCCGCCGTGAAGGCGGCCGGGGAGGCGAAGCAGAAGGCCGAGCAGGCGCGTGCCGAGGCGGCGCGCCATGGATCCGCCCCCGCCGCGGGCCCTCTCGTCTTCGACGTCGACGAGGCGGGCTTCGAGGCGGAGGTCCTCCAGCGCTCCGCAGAGGTGCCCGTCGTCATCGACTTCTGGGCCGACTGGTGCGAGCCGTGCAAGCAGCTCGGCCCGCTGCTGGAGCGGCTGGCGGAGGAGTACGCCGGCCGTTTCGTCCTCGCCAAGGTCGACGTCGAGGCCAACCAGCTGCTCTTCCAGCAGTTCGGTGTGCAGTCCATCCCCGCGGTCTTCGCGGTCGTGGCCGGCCAGGCCCTGCCGCTGTTCCAGGGCGCCGCGCCGGAGGCGCAGATCCGCCAGGTGCTGGACCAGCTCATCGCGGTGGCCGAGCAGCGCTTCGGCATCGTGGGCGCCCCGGTCGCGCCGGGCGAGGCCGGTGAGGGTGAGCCGGTCGCGCCGGCGAGGCCCGCGAGCCCCTACGACAACGCCCTGAGCGCCGCGCACGACGCGCTGGACGCGGGCGATCTGGGCGGCGCCGTGCAGGCGTACAAGAACGTGCTGGCCGACGACCCGGGCAACGCCGAGGCGAAGCTGGGCCTGGGCCAGGCCGAGCTGCTGCGGCGCGTCCAGGGCATGGACGCCCAGCAGGTCCGCAGGGACGCGGCCGACAAGCCCGGCGATGTGCAGGCGCAGATCGCGGCGGCGGACCTGGATCTGGTCGGCGGCCACGTCGCGGACGCCTTCGGGCGCCTGGTCGACACGGTGAAGCGGACGGCCGGCGAGGACCGCGACGCGGCCCGCGTGCGGCTGCTGGAGCTGTTCGAGGTGGTCGGTCCCGAGGACCCGCGGGTGACGGCCGCGCGCACCGCGCTGTCGCGCGCGCTGTTCTGACAGACCCTCGCCTCACCCGTGCCCCAGGGGGCACACGGCTGCACTTTGCCAAATCTTGGTAAACGGTCGGTCTGTTACTGCCAGTAAGAAGAACCCGGGCATTCGTCCGGGTTCTTCTGCTTTCCCCCTTCTTTGGGTGAGCACGCTCCGGCACCCTCGCCGTTCCGGTTGATGCCGACCGGACGCTCTTCGGTTATGCGTCCGTTACTCGCGAGTAATCAACCTCTTGTGCCCCGGCCGTGAATGCACCACGATCGGCCGCACGCTCGGTCCATTCCCGCGCCCGGCATCCGGCCGGCGCCCGGGGTCGTGGGTCCCCACCGGGCGGCCGGTACGGCGCGAGCCGTGCCGGTGGCATTGGGACAGGGGGGTCCCCGCCACGGCGGCGGGGCCTGTCCAGGAGGTTGCGCGAAGGCGCGGCCAGTGGTTGTCGCTCGGGGGTGAACGCCGGTGTGTCGGGTGCGGTTGGCGCCACCGAATGCGGCGGCGCTCTCCTTCCCGAGGACGTAGCACTTCTCCCATCCCGGGCACGGCTGTGTTCGATCACGAACGGGCCCGTGCCGGAGATGTACGTCCGAGAAGGAGGAAAGTCGTGAAGTCCCAGACTCGTGGTGGGACCAGATGGCGGCGGTTCGCCGTCGTCATGGTGCCGAGCGTCGCGGCGACGGCCGCAATCGGCGTGGCCATCGCGCAGGGCGCCCTCGCGGCGTCGTTCAGTGTGTCGGGCCAGCAGTTCCAGGTGACGGCCAAGACCCTCGAGGGCGAGGGATTCGTCCAGTACGGAGCCGTGGACCAGACAAGGAAGGGTGCCAAGCCGGTCGCGGTCGTCGGCCTCGACTCGGCGAAGATCACCAAGCTGTGCCAGGCGGTCACCATCCCGACCCCGCTCGGCGATGTGTCGATGAAGCTGGAGGCCGGTGGCGGCGGCACCAAGGTCGAGGCGCAGAAGCTGTTCATCGACGCCGACGACATGAAGGCCAATGCCACGTTCCACAACGTCGACATCGGTGTGGCGGTCGACGAGACCGGCCACGACAAGGGCGGCAAGGGCCCCGGCCCCGCTGCGCCGGGCAAGGACGGCCGTGGTGCGTACGTGCCCGGTTCGTTCGCCCAGCAGGCCGACCGGGTCGAGTTCACCGACGTCGACCAGCGGGCCTGGGCGACCTCGGCCGGAACGTTCACCCTGCCCGGTCTCCACATGGGGATCAGCCTGGGCAGCTCAGTGTGCAAGAACGACTGACGCGGTGAACGGGCGGGCGCGGGGAGGCAATCAGCACTCCCGTGCCCGTGCCCGTAGCCGTGTCCGCACTTGTGCCCGTACCTGTGCCCGAGCCGCACGCCCTGCTCTGCGTACCACCGATTCGCCAGTCCCGAGGAGCTGTACACCATGAGCGCCGACACGCGACCACGGTTGATCGACACTCTCGGCCGTACCCGCCGTTCATTCTGGGACTGGCGGGGCCGACGCCCGTTCTGGGGCGGGCTGCTGTGCATTCTCGCCGGCATCCCCATCATGTACATCCCGTACCAGACCGTGACCCTGGGCGACTTGAGCATCCGGCTGGCGACCACGGCGGGCGCGGGCTCGCTGATCATAGGAGTGCTGCTGGTCGTGCTCGGCCTGACCATGTGGTACCAGCCGCAGTCGCGGGTGTTCGCGGGTGTCGCCGCGATCCTGCTCGCGCTCGTCTCGTTGGTCGTCTCGAACTTCGGTGCCTTCCTGGTCGGCTTCCTGCTGGCGCTGATCGGCGGAGGGCTCAGCGTGTCCTGGATGCCGGGGAAGCCGCTGCCCGAGACGCCGGTGTCGGCCTCGACCGAGGAGTCTGCGGGGAGCCACCGTGGCGACTGACGAAGAGCGCGAGGGCAGCACCGGGAAGGACCGGACCGGAAAGGACCGCACCGGCCCCCGGCACGCCGCCCCGCGGAAGCCGCTGCTGTCCCGGCTGCACATGCCGGCGGGCAAGGCGGTGGCCCTGGCGGCCATGCCGGGCGCGGTGCTGATGGGGATGGGCCTCACGCCGACGCTGGCCGCGGCGAAGCCGGCGCCGAAGCAGCTCTTCGACGGGGCGTGTGCGACGGCTCAGGACCAGGTGGTGGGGGAGGAGCCGAGCGCGGGGACGAGCCCGTCGCCGGAGGCGCAGACGCCGTCGCCGGGGCCGACGAAGGATGCCGGGCAGAAGCCGGAGGAGAAGCCGAAGCCGGATCAGCCCGCGAAGGCGGACGAGCCGGCGAAGGCGGACGAGCCTGCCGTGACGCAGGCCAAGCCCCTGCCCGCACCGGCTCCGTCCCCCTCGGGGACTCCGAGCCCGTCCCCGTCCCCCTCCCCGTCCAAGGCGACGAACCCCCTGGCCCCCTTGGACCCGTTGGGCCTGGGCGACAAGCTCCACGACGTCCTGACGGGTGGCGGCCTGCTCGGCAGCGGAGCGACGCCCGGCGCGAAGCCCGACGAGAAGGCGCCCCAGCCCAACCCGTCCCCTTCGGCTTCACCGTCGTCGAAGTCCCCGGCGCCCGCGCAGCCGGACAAGCCCAAGGCCGCGGCGCCCAAGGACACCCCGGCCCCGTCCGCGAGCGCGACCCCGCAGCCCACGTCCACGGCGACGGCCACGCCCTCGCCCGACCCGTCCGCGTCCGCGTCCCCGTCCCCCTCCGCATCCGCCACGGGCACCGGCGAGCTGCCGCCCTGCCCCAAGGGCACGGTTGTGGACGAGAACGAGAAGCACGCGTTCCCCAACCAGCCCTGGTACCTGGAGGCCGACCGCCTCACCCTCACGGGCCTGACCTACGAGGGGATGAAGAAGATCACGACGGTGAACGGTCAGCAGAAGCAGGTGCTGAAGTTCACCGCGGACTCGCTGGCGATCAAGGACCTGCACCAGATCGTCAACAGCGGGGGCAAGGAGTACCACGTCGCGGGCATCGGGACGACCTCGACGGTCACGGGCGCCAAGATCACCATGTACACGGAGGAGTTGAAGGGCAACCTGCTCGGACTGATCCCGTCCACGCAGTCCCCGACGAGTCCGCCCCCGCTGATCCCCGGCGTGAAGCTGCCGATCCCGATCTTCTTCACGAACGTGAAGATCCGCCAGGCGGGCCAGTTCGGCGGGACGCTGCACATCCCGAACCTGCATCAGTACATAACGGAGGGCACCTATCCCTGATCCCTGCTGTACAGCGCCTCGCCCATGGGGGAGTCCTCCCCGGTGACATGGGCGCGGATGGAGGCGATGTAGTCGTCGCGGAGGATGCGGCCGTCATCGTCGGCGTCCAGTGCGGCGAACGCCGCCTCGGCGTTGCCGGCCGGATTGCCGAGCGCGGTGCGCAGCATCGTGAATTCGGTCAGGCTCAGGGTGCCGTCCTCGTCGGTGTCGGCGAGGTCGAAGAGCGCGCCGAGCACGGGCTCGCAGACGGTGTCGAACGCCTCGGCGCCCGCCCAGGCCGCGTACTCGTCGAAGGTCATGCCTCCGTCGCCGTTCGCGTCCATCGAGGCCCACGCCTGCTCGCCGGCCTTGCGGGCGGTGATGACGAGGGGGTCGTCCGGGGCGCGGCCCGTCGCCTGTGCCACGCGCTCGGCCCGCGCGGCGTATTCGTCCTGGGAGACGATCCCGTCCCCGTCGGTGTCCAGCATGGCGAAGACGAGGCGCTTCGCGGCTGTTTCGTCCACAAGAGTCCCTTCTGCTGGGTCGGTTCGGCTGTCCTACCCGGCATCCCGGAGTTCAAGGCAGCTCGGGCAGCTCGCGCCGCACGGATGGGTGCAGGTGGCGAACACCCCGCGCGCGGGGTGCGCGCGGGTGGCTGTTCTGCTCCAAGGAGCCGGGGGAGCCGAGGGTGCCCGGGGGTAGTGAGGGTCCGGTAGCGGAACGGATTCGGACTGTCTGGAGGGCACGTGGTCGGCGGGCGTGGTGCGGCGGTGGCGTTGGGTTCCCTGGCCCTGGTGGGATCGTCCTTGGTGTGGGCCCCGAGCGGGCAGGCCGACGGGGGTGGACACAGAGAGCGCGTGGCGTGCACGGGCCCCAGCGAGAGCACCTACGACCCGCCTCTGACCCTGGCGTCACACACGACCCGCATCCGGGCGCTGGCCCGGTACGAGTGTGATGTGGAGCCCGGTGAGAAAGAACCGGCCACCGGGCACTTCGAAGCCGTGTCGCCGGGAGCGTCCTGTGACCAGCTGAACAGCCACCGAGGCCGGGAGCACGTCAAGTACGCCGACGGCACATGGTCGTTGATCGACTACACCGGCGGCACCGTCGCCCGTGCCGCCGGCGTCCTCACCGTCACGATGTCGGGGCAGGTCGTCAAGGGACGCGGCGAAGGACAGCAGGTGCACCGGACCATCCTGATCGCGCTGCCCCGTCAGCTGCCCACGGAGTGCCTCTCCTCCGGCATCGAGGGAAGCAACGGCGAGGCGGAGCTGGAGATCCAGCGGTGACGGCGGCCGGCGTGGGCATCCCCACCGAACCGATCGGCAGCATTCCGCGCCCTCCCGAGCTGCTCGCGGCCATGGCGGACCATGCCGCCGGGCGGATCGACGCCGACACGCTCGCCGAGGCCCAGGACAGCGCAGTCCGGGACACCATCAGCCGCCTGGAGGCGACGGGCTCCCCGGTCGTCACCGACGGCGAACAGTCCAAGCCCAGCTTCGCCACCTACCCCCTGGCGGGCCTCGACCACCTGGCACCCGACGGCGTCGTCATCCCCTTCGCCGACGGCCACCAGCGGCAGCTGCCCCGCCTGACGGCCGGACCGCTGCGCTACGCCGTCCACGCCGACCACTACCTGCGCGCCGCCCGCCAACACGCCACCGTCCCCGTCAAACAGGCCGTCATCGCCCCCTCGGCACTCAGCCTGCTCTACCCGCCCGACGGCATCGACGGCTACCCCCGCGAAGCCTTCCTCGACGACCTCACCGCCGAGGCCGAGGCCGACATCCGCGGTTGCCTGGACGCAGGCGCCCACGTCGTCCAGCTGGACTTCACCGAGGCCCGCCTCGCGCTGAAGCTGGACCCGTCCGGGGGCGTGCTGGAGGATTTCATCGCGCTCAACAACCGGGTCCTGGAGCGCTTCTCCGCCGCCGAACAGGCCAGGATCGGCGTGCACACCTGCCCCGGCGGCGACCAGGACTCCACCCACAGCCTCGATGTGGACTACGCGGCCCTGCTGCCCGGACTGCTGCGCCTGAAGGCGGGCGCCTTCTACGTCCAGCTGGCCAGTGAGCCGGATCCGGACAAGGTGCTGGGCATCCTGGCCGATCAACTGCCCGCCCACGCCCGGGCGTTCATCGGCGTCACCGACCCGATCGACCCCTGCATCGAGACCCCGGAGCAGGTCCGCGACCGCGTCCTGGCGGCCGCCCGCCACCTGCCCGTCGACCGCCTGGGCACATGCGACGACTGCGGCTTCGCGCCGTTCGCCGACGACGTCTCCACCTCGCGCGAGACCGCCTTCGCCAAGATCCGCGCCCGCGTCGAGGGCACGGCGCTGGCGGCTCGCGAGCTGCTGGGCTGAGCCTTCGGCGGGGCCCGGAAACGACCGCGGCCGCCACCCCCGGAACCCCGGAGGCGGCGGCCGCAGCCCAAAGCAGTGCCTCTCCTCCGGCCTCGACGGAAGCAGTGGCGACGCGCAGTTGACGATCCAGCCGTGAGGCCCCACCTATGCCGAGGCCGGCGACACGGAACGCCGACGCTCCTGCATCGCGGTGATGCGCCGCACCACCGCGATGGCGAAGCCGGCGGCCGCGATGGTCAGGAGGTTGTTGACGAGGCTGGGGAGGAGCAGAGTCCTCGATTCGGCCGGGTCGCTGGAGTCGTACCAGTTGTACAGGTCGGACAGACTGAGCAGCTCGAAGACCAGGTCGGCGACCCAGCAGGCCCACCAGGCGTTCAGGAATCCGCGGGGTGCGCGTCGCCTGCTGCGCCCGTACGGGTCGCTGGCAACCCAGACGTCGTCCGTGACGAGCTTGGGTATCCAGAGGCTGGCAACAGGAGTGAACCAGCCACCGAGTGCCCAGCCGCGGCGGTATCGGTGGCCGCCCGGTGCGAAGAACTCGGCGTTGATCCGAACCCGCCAGAACCACAGGAGCCACATCCCCATCGCCAGGAGTGTCACCAGCTCCCCGAGGCCTTCCAGCCACGTGAACAGTGACTCGGCTCGGTCGGCTTCCGCGGCAGGCACGTCTGTGCCGGCGTCGACGGCCTGCGTCAGGGTGCGGAGCATGCTTATCTGGAAGCCGAGATAGACGAGCATCAGCACGGCCAGGAGCACCAGCAGGGCCTGGAGCGCGATCGCCATGCCGCGGGGCGACTCGGTCATGTCGCCGGCCTCTTGCGGAACGGGCGGCTGCAGTTGCGGCTGCAGCGGCCCGAATCCGGGCACGGACGGGCCGTAGGGTGCGACGGGGGCCGGTGCGGGAGCTGGTGCGGGGGCCGCTCCCACGGCCGCCGGGGCGACGGCAACGGTCGGGGTCGGCGCAGGGGCCGGTGACTCGGCGTCCAGCAGCTGTGCCGCGTGCCGGCCGAGTCCCGCGAGGACCTCGCCGGGCAGCCAGGGCCGGCCGGCAGGCGCGTCCTGCCAGGTGAGCTGCACCAGCTCGGCGACACCGGGCCGCAGCGCGGGGTCCTTGGCCAGGCAGCGCACGATCAGATCGCGCAGGGGGCCGTCGGCGAGTCCGGTCAGGTCCGGTTCCTCCTCGGCCACCCGGAACATCAGCGCGTGCAGCCCGCTGTCCGGGGTGCCGAAGGGCAGCCGCCCGGTGGCGGCGAAGGCGAGGACGGCGCCGTAGCAGAAGACATCGGAGGCCGTGGTGACGCGCTGGCCGCGCACCTGCTCGGGCGACATGAACCCGGGCGAACCGAGCACTGCCCCGGTCTGTGTCGCGGGGCCACCCGCCACCGGGTGCAGGGCGCGGGCGATCCCGAAGTCGATGACGCGCGGGCCGTCGACGGTGACCAGGACGTTGGAGGGCTTGAGATCGCGATGGACCAGTCCGGCACCGTGGATGTCCTGCAGCGCCAGGGCCAGACCGTGCGCGAGGGCGCGTACGGAGTGTTCCGGCAGCGGACCGTACTGCTCCGCGATCACCGAGTGGAGGGAGGGCCCAGCGACGTACCCGGTGGCCACCCAGGGCACGGCGGCCTCCGTGTCGGCGTCCAGCACGGGCGCCGTCCAGGCCCCGCCGACCTTGCGCGCCGCTTCGACCTCCAGCCGGAACCGGCGCCGGAACTCGGGCTCGTGCGCGACCTCCGACCTGATCACCTTCACGGCCACCGTGCGCCCGCCCTCCGACCGCGCGAGGAAGACCTGGCCCATGCCGCCCTCGCCCAGCGTCCGCAGCACCCGGTAGCGGCCGACCCACTGCGGTTCCACCAGCGGCATTCCGCCCATCGAGCCCAAAACCCTCTCCTGCCCATGTTGCGTTCAGGGAGAGCATAGGGAGCCGGGCGGAAGCGGCCTGCATTGGAATGGCCTCTCCCTAGGAGGATGGGGCCGGGTCTCCTGCGGCCTTCGACCGCCCGTGGACTCTCAGTGCGGCTGTGCCAAACGTGGCAGGACGGCCATGCGCTCGGCACGGCGCGCCATCAGGTAGACGCGATTGTGCGTGCGCTGCACCGTGTGCAACAAGGCAAAGCCTTGCGTCCGGTAGTACCGGACAAGGCCCGGAAACATGCACCCTCGCCGTACCCAAAACCGGCCTTCCCGCGCGGCACGGTCCACGGCCCACAGCGCGATGAGCGTTCCCGGCTTGTGCTCACGGCAGGCCGGGTCCGTCACCGTTGTGTAGAGGTAGTGGGCGGGCTCGGCCAGTTCGTCCTCCGTCCACCCCCAGCGTGGTGTTTCGTCCTGCACGGTGGTGCAGCCGACGATGCGACTGCTGTTCTCCACGAGGACCCACATGGATCCGTCGGAGTTCTCCGTCTGTCCGGCAATGTCGGCTGCGCTGCCACGCCAGCTCGGCATTCCACGTTCCTCCAGCCAGGCCGAGCGGGCCAGGACCATGATTTCGACGGCGGGGCCGTCGGCGGCGGTGGCTGGACGCATGGTGAACAACAAGTCTCCTTGTGCAGTCAGGCGTGGCGGCGAGAGGAGACACCTCTCGCCGCCATTCGGCCCTATCGGCCCTTACAGGAAGGCGCGGATCGCCAAGTGCAGGTCGAGGACTTCGAGGAGTTGGGCGTCCCCATCTTCTCGGTATGGACCCGCCGAGAGTCGCTGGACAGCACGGCAGAGGCCATCCGGGTCCACCAGTTGTTCATCGAAGAGCGCTGATCCTTCGTGCAGCATCTGCTCGAACAGCGGCAGGGCGTGGCCCGTCAGCGTGTGCTGGACCACTTCTGCAAAGGACTCTCGCTGCCGTGATTCGGTGACGTCCGGGCTGAGACCGAGTGAGGCGAGCCGACGACGCTGGAGCTGCTTGAGTTCGCGCCAGTGCATGGGCAGCCACTCGCCGAGCTGGACCATGCCGCGATCGGCGAAGGGGTGCACTGGCCAGATGCCGGCCCGCATCAGCACAGGAGCTGTGGTCTCCAATGACAACAGCGTCATGGAGTTGACTGCGGCAGGCGGGGCGATGTTGTCGTCTGCGAACTCAAGCGCCTGTCGTGCCTGACACCCGAGCCAAGGCAGGGCGTCGCTGACCTCGCCCATGGATTTGTGCGGGTACTCCTTTTGGGAGAGCGCCACCATCTCGTCGCCACCGAGTCCCGTCACGACCACCCTCGCCCCGTGCTCGGCGAGCGCTGCCGTCAAGCGGGAGAACGGATGATGCAGAGGCTCTTCGTACGGGCTGATCTTGGCACCCTGCACACGTGCGCAATGCGCTGCGAGAGGGGGATACGCCATGGCGTCGACGAGGTGATCCGGTTCTGCGAAGGACAGCGTTTTGAGGATCTCCTTGCGCCGCCGGATCTGGTGTGCGCGCCCCGGCCCTCCGATGAGGAGTGCCGCGGTGGAGAACCGGCCGGGGTAGCGCTCCGCCAGACGGGTGGCCACTGTGCCGGAATCAAAGCCGCCCGTCAGGTGGAGGGCAGTCGTCTCCGGGTCCAGAGGCCGAAGGTCGAGTGCCTCGTCCATGGCCGTCACAAAGGCGCCGAGTACATCGGCATCCGGGGCAAGGGTGCGGGGGCCGCTGTGCAGGGCCGGCTCCGGATAGCGGAGGAAAAGGTGGCCGCCGAAGGTCGCGGTGGTGCGCTCGGTGACGCGATGGATGTCGTGGAATACGGTCTCGGTGCTGTACCGGGGCCGGTAGATCAGCAGTCGGGCGACTTCGCGAGGGCTCAGACGTTTGGCGCGTGCGGCGAGGTCCGCCATGTCCCATGAACCGTAGAGGCTTGTGGCGTCATGTGCGATGTAGAGGGGAGCGATGCCGCACGGCCCGGTGGCGACGCGGGCCGGTAGATCCGGTGTCGTCTCCACCAGCACGTAGTCGGCGGGCCACTGCTCGACCAGCGCACGGACGTCGGTGAACTCGCCCGGGCTGACCATGCGTGGCCCTGGATGGGCAGCGCGCCTGCCTGCGATTCGTTCACGCACCACGAGCAAGGTGCGGGCACCGTCCGTGACGGCGGTGTGCTCCAGCATCGGGTGCTCGAACGGGACGATCTCACTGGTGCCGTCAGCTGTGGCGTAGCGGCAGCCGCTCCACGCCCACGAGTTGTCCCTATACGGGGTCAGGCGCAACTTGATCAAAGTTTCCTCCCGAGGAATCCGAGGGCATGGCGGACCATGCCCTCGGAGAGCGGACGTGATCAGGTGGCGGTGGTGTCGTACGTCTTGGCGCCGTCCGAAGAACCCGAGACCTTCTTGTACTCGTGTGACTCGAACGGCGTCTGTACCCGGCGATGCGCCTTCGTCGTGAATAGCTCCTCGAAACGGGTGGTGGTGCGCTTCGGCGGCGGGGTGAACTCGTTCACAGCCTTCCTCCTCGTGTCCTTTTCGAAGTGATCCACGGATTCGTCAACCGGGTCGTTGGGCCACAGCGGCTCGGCTTCCGCCGGGTAGGCGGTGGCCGACCACACGCCCCGGTAGTCCACAACCCGCCTCGTACCGCAGGTCTCACAGGTCGTGACGCCCACTCCGCAGAGCCACCCGACGGTGTGCCGACAGCGGATGTGCGGGCCGGGTGGCGTGCTCCTTGCCGGCTTTGTTCGAGGGGTTCCTGGCGGCGCTCCGGCGACCTCCCATATGGGACGGCTGCTCTCGCAGGTGCTGGAGACTGTCACCGATGCTCCTGGAAGTGCCGACGCATCAGGAAGTTGACGTCTGATCGTCTGCGTGGCGTCGGCGCATCGTTTCGTACGTTGTCCAGCCAGATGCATTCGTCGCAGCCATCGACCGGCTTAGGCTCACGGACGTCATCCGACGACAGGAACACCGAGCCCACCATGGCCGTGCCGGGCCGGAAGGGCATCACGATCCCCCTTGTGCTGTCGGCCGAGCTTTCCGACCGGTATCGCTTCCTTGCCCTCGCGCGTGGTGCTGTGAGTGCTTGAACCTCACGCGCAACCCTCCTTGTGAGTACGGCGGTTGGTGTGTTCACCAGCCTCGGTGGTACGCCGTGACCTATCGAGGTCGTCCAAGCGTCTTTTGGCGTCGCGATCGGGTGACGCGTAAGTCCGTGAGCGACTACGGACGACTTCTCGCGGACATCCTCTGTCTCGGGGGCCGATCCGGCTCGGGTCAGTGGTATCCCGGTCAGCAGGTGTTCCTGGACCTGGCGATGGGAGAGCTGAGTGAACGGTGAGCCGGAAACCTTGCTGCGTCAGCTGGTCCGAGAGCGCGGCATCGAGCCGCATGCGTTGTTCCGGCCGGAGTTCGAGCGATCCGCCCGGATCCTGGGGGAGCGGGATGACGATCCGGATGTTCGCCAAGCCACCGTTGGCCAACGTCAATACGGCCGGTGGCTGGCCGGAGGGTTGAAGGAAGAACCACACCCCGTCGCATGCCGCGTGCTGCGTTTCATGTTCGGTCGGCCTGCCCGTGAACTCCTCGCACCCGCACCGCCGGTTGCTCCACCCGTAAGGCTTGCGGACGCGGCTTCCAGGCCGTACCCACACATCACGGAAGAAGAGCTACTGATGACAGCAGACGATGCCGCATCGCACGCGGGCGAAGCCGCCTCCCAAGCACTCTCGCCGGAAGCGATCGAGCTATTGCACACCCAGGTGGCGGCAGCCGCCCAGGGGTATCACCGCAGGGCCCCACACGAAGCGTTCCGGGCAGCGAAGGGTGTCCGCGACATGGTGGAGCGGCGCATGCCGTTGACCCAGCGGCCGGACCAATGTGCGGAGCTGTACGTCATCGCTGGTCAGGCATGTGCACTGATGGCGTGTGCGGCATTTGACCTCGGCTCTCGGGATGCAGCCCGGACCCTCACCTATGCCGCGCTCGCCTACGCGCGGCCTGTCGACCATCATCCACTACTGGTTTGGGGCGGCGGCAACCTCGCGTTGCTGGCTTATTGGAGCAACCGCCCTGCTGAGGCGTTGGGGCACGTACAGGCAGCGCAGCAGATTGCCACTTCGGGCACGGCCCGCGCGCGTTTGCACAGCATCGCAGCACGCGCATTCGCATATCTCGGCCGTGCCGAGGCAACGCAGCGCGAACTCGATGCGGCCGAGCAGGCCGACCGTGACACCCGCGACGAGTTGCATGACGGTGTTGGTGGAGAGTTCGGCTTCCCTCCGGAGCGCGTTGCGATGTCGGCCGGAACCTCATGGGTCGTCCTGGGGCGTGGCGAGGAGGCCGTGACGTGGTCCGGCCGGGCCATTGAGCTGGCCCGGTCGCGACCGGCGGTAGAACGTTCGCTGAAGGTCGAGTCTGAAGCCTTGGCCGATCTGGCGCTGGGCCTCCTGCTCAGCCGGGAACTCGAGGCAGCAGCCGAAAGCCTTGGAGAGGTGTTCCGGCTGCCACCGGAGCAGCGGGTGGACGGGCTCATGCACCGCATGTCGAGCGTACGTATAGCCCTGCTCGCACCCCCGTTTCAGGGCTCGCGGACCGCAAGTGAACTAGGCCAGCAGATCGAAGAGTTCGGGATCCAATCTGCCAGCGCACTTCTTCCTTCTCCGGGCCCTCGAGCCATTGAGAGCTGCACAACCTGAATCCGTGCTGGTCAGCGGTGCTGGCGTGGGAGATCGGTGGTGTACTCACGCTGGTCGGAGGCGGGAGTCTGGAGCGTAGATCATCTGACGCGTCGGGGATGGGCGTTTCCGGCTTTGCCCGCGCCGCGGGCGGAGTGGTTCCTACGATCGCGGGCGGTGCCTGGTCGTTTGGGAGGGGAATCGTGTCGTCGCTGGAGAAGATCGCAGCTCGCCGTGCCGAGCTGGATGAGCTCGCGGAGACCCTGGCCAAGCAGCTGGCCGAGGCCGAAGCCGAGCGTGAGGAACTCGTGGTCGCGGAGCGGGTGTTGCGGCGGCTGTACGGGCAGGAAGCCGGGGATGGCGCCGGGCAGGACACCGGGGCACCGCAGCGAGTGCAGGTCGCGGGCCGGTCGGTGTTGAAGGTGCCGCACCGCAGTGAGGTGCCGGATGCGTCCGTGCTGCCGGGCGACTACCAGCGGATGCTGAGAATCGTGAAGGCCGCGGGCGGGCCGGTGATGGTCAAGGAGGTCGGCGCCGAGCTCGGGATCGACGCCTCGGTGCCCGGCCGGCTGGAGCCGTTGCGCGGGAAGCTGTCAAAACTCGCCGGGAGGGGCTGGCTGCACAAGCTGCCGAACGGCACCTTCACCACCAGGCTGTGACACACCCGTCTCCTGGGCCGTAACCAGGCGGCCCCCGGCCCGGGTTGGTCAGGTATGCCTACCAAGACGTCCCCGGCCGGGGACCACACCGAGCTTGTCTACCAGTGCAGGCTGCCGCTGTCCACGCAGACCCTGCGCTACCTGACGTCGCTGCTGGCCGCCCGTCTGAAGAAGATCCGCTCCCGCTGGCGCAAGCTGCCGGCCGGGCGGATCGCGGTGATCGTGCTGGCCGCGCTGCGGCATGACCAGCGCCTGGCCGACCTCGCCGGCGGCAACGGCATCTCGCGCACGACGGTGGACCGGTGGCTGAAGGAGATGACCCAACTGCTGGCCGCGAAGGCGCCGCGGCTTCAGCGGGTGCTGGCGAAAATCGCCCGCGAGGGTGGCAGCGTCGTCCTGCTCGACGGATCGCTGATACCCACCGAGCGCCGCACCGGCCTGCCCACAAGGCGCCGCTGGTCGGCCAAGCACAAACGGCACGGGCTGCTGGTCATCGCCCTGACCGACGTGCGCGGGCGGCTGTTGTGGACCTCCACCGCCCGCCCGGCCCGCGGCTCGGAGATCACCGCCTGCCGGCACGACGGCCTGGTCGGCCGGCTCCGCGAGGCGGGCCTGGCCGCGATCGCCGACCTCGGCTTCGTCGGCCTCGACGACGAGGCCGGTGACCCGGCGGTCATCACCGGCTACAAGAAGCCGAAGGGCAAGAAGCTCCCGCCCGCGAAGAAGCTGGTAAACCAGCTGATCGCGGCGGAACGAGCAGTATGCGAGCACGCGTTCGCGCATTTGAAGAACTGGCGCGTGCTGACCAGGCTCCGCCTCGACGTGAAGTGGGCCACCCGACTCGTCCGGGCCCTGATGATCCTCACCCAGCACGAAATCGCCCGCTGACCGACGATCTTCACGCCAGACAGGCCCCGACGACCAGCGCGAGCACGACAACACTCACTCACGCCACCCCCGCGACCTGCACGTTCAGGATGAACACAACTCATTGGTTAGCGCCGACCTGCTTGTGATGCGCTCCACTCGATCAGGATCGCATGTTCCTTGTCGGCGTCCAGCCCGTGCAGGGATGCCCGCTCGTGGGCAACGGCTGCATTGCCGTCGGTCATCCATGCCCAGGTATCCGTGACGGTCTCTTCGAGCGGACGGCATACCAGCCCGGCATCGTGTGCTCGTTTGCCGGACACTCGCCATGTGCCGGGGTACGTACGCCACAGTGGGATCTCGGTCCACTGCCTGGCTCCCCGGCCCAGCAGGAAATCCCCGTCGACCCATTCGAGTTCGACGCTCTTGGTGCCGGCGGCATGAACGCATGCGTTCAGGAAGTCGCCCATCGTCGAATGCCGGTCGGGCGCGGTGACGTTGAAGACCTCACCGGCACGGGCGTTCTCGATACGACGGCAAGCGAACGTCGCCACATCCCGGACGTCAACCGGCTGGATCGGCCGATCCGGCCGTCCGGGGGCGAGGACGCGCCCGCCTCGCTCGATCCGACGCAACCACCATGGCAGACGGCCGACGTATTCGTGCGGACCGAGGATCACTCCTGGACGCAGAATCGTCAGCTTGCCGTTGAGGTTGGCGCGCGCTGCTCGCTCGCACTCGGCCTTGTCGACCCCATAGGGCACGTTCACGTCCGATGGCATGCCCGAAGCCGGTCCGGACTCGGTCAGGGTGGGCTCATCCTCGGTGAGCGGCTGCAGCGGCCAGCCGGCGTACACGGAAACCGTGGAGACGTACACGTAGCGGGCCGTCATGGCAGCCAGGGAGCGAGTTGAGGCATCGACGGCTGCGGCCGTCATCCCCGAGGTGTCGATCACGGCGTCCCACGGGCCGGCCTTTGCCAGCCGTCGAAGGTCGGCCTCATCGGTCCGATCGCCACGCAGGGAAGTCACCCCGTTGGGGTCGGTTCCTGTCCTGCCGCGGTTGAAGACCGACACTTGCCAGCCTCGCCGCAACGCCTGCTCCGCCACCGCGCGCCCGAGGAAGTGCGAGCCGCCCATCACCAGTACTGACTTCGTCATGGCAATGATCCTGCCGGGAAATGCAGCGGTTCACACCACAGTACGAGATGCCTGTGGCCGCCATCCCGGGGCCTGGAGGCGGCGGACATAGCCAAAGATGCAGGCGGTTCGGAACCTAGCGGTTCGCTCCACCAGAAGCCATGCCCTGGCCTCTCGTGCGACTGGCGGCAAAATGTTCCCGTCCGCGCACGTGCTGCCGTGGCGCGATGTGGCGCTCATGGACCACTGCAGTGGGCACGATCTCGGCTCGAGACCGGTTGGGGTGGCTGTGGCGCTGGTGCGGGCTGCTTATTCACCACGGATTGCCCCGATGCCTTTGAGTATTTGTCCGACACCGGTTGCCGAAGAGCCGATCGCTACCCAAGGGGCGGCAGGTACTGCTACGGGTATCAGCCCAGCGCCCAACCCGATGTCTGCTAGGGAAATAGCCGTTCCAGTAACGATCTCGCCAAGTCCCGTCCACCACTTGCGCTTTCGTCTGGACGCCTCGAGCTGACTCGCTGCCGTTTCCAGTTGATCGACCAAATCGTGGAGGAGACGGCCCACGGGTAGATTACTGCGATGATGTTGATGCTGCTCGGCAAACAATTTTGTCGTGTAGACCAAAGCGGGCAAGTGGGCGGCAGCCTGCGGGAACCCCAGGGCGATGAGAACCTCCGCTTCGCCCGAGGAAAGGTGATCGCTGCGCAGTTTGCAGGCGATGTCGAAGAAGTATTCGTCCATGATCTCCATGAGGCCGGAATCTTCGGCCAGCCGGTTGTGCTCGCGCAGTCCATACTGGGCGTCATTGAGGGCCTTCTCCAGCGCATCTTGCGTGAGAACTTCGCGAATGTCCTCGCGGTAGGAAATGGCTTGAACGGCTCTCAGCGTGTGATCTGCGGTTCGAAGTCTTTCCAGCGGCCAGTCGATCCCTTCGCCCATGTGGCGCAGGTAGCGTTCACGGATTTGATGCAGGCGCGGCTCCAGATATCTGTCTGCCAGATAATGCAGAAATACCTCGAACTCTTCGTTTGGCATCTGACTGCCTCGTCCAGTGACGTGGATTCCGGATGCGGGGTATGCCCCGAGGGCTGGCTGAGAATGGACGCGTCTCTTCCACCATGGGGCTCTATCGAGGTCCCCGCACCTGGAGGTCCCGTTGTGGCGGACTGAGAGTCGGGCAACAGGTTGGTGTACTGGCATCGTCATCACTTGCTCCCATGCGCCAGCCGCCTTGGTGGTCGTCCGCTATGTGTGGTGAGTGCAGCGGGCGATCGTGTCCACGCGGTCGTGCACAGTCGACCGGACCAGCCCGCGTTCTGCTGCAGATTTACTACGTGAATCCGTCAGAACGACACGCCCGAACTGCCTCTGCATTTGAGCCCGTACCCACCTCCGCAGAGCACCGTGTCCGGGGCACTGGCCGAAACGATGAACGCGGAGGCCGGATCGAAGCCCCGCTTCTCGGTTCTGGCAGGTGCCCTACGCTGCAGGGATGGGGACGCGTGTCCGTCGGCTGCTGCCGCTCTACCTGGTCGTGTTCATCAGTTTCCTCGGCTACAGCCTGATGATCGCGGTGTTCACACCGATGATCTTGCGCAACGACAACGGGATGTTGCCGGCGTCCTCGAGCACCGCCCAACGAAGCATCGTTCTGGGAGTGCTGCTGGCGTTGTATCCGTTCGGCCAGTTCCTCGGCTCGCCGGTCCTCGGCGCGCTGTCCGACCGCTACGGGCGCCGCCCGGTCCTGCTCTGCTCGCTCACCGCCACCACGGTGCTGTACGCCGTGATCGGCACGGCACTCGCGATCCAGAGCCTTGCCCTGCTGATGGCTGCCTCATTCCTCGCCGGCTTGTCCGAGGCCAACGCCGTGATCGCTCAGGGGGCGATCGCCGACACCGCCCCGCGCGAGGACCGCCAGCGGCTGTTCGGCTACATCTACCTGAGCGCGAGCCTCGCCTACGTCTTCGGCCCGCTCGGCGGTGGCAAACTGGCGGATCACTCTCTTGCCAGTTGGTTCACCTACGAAACGCCGTACTGGGCAGTCGCGATCCTGCTGCTCGTTCTGCTGCTCGGGATCCTGTCGGGGTTCCGGGAGACGCACCGCCCGACCGGCGGGCAATCGCGCTACCTGGAGGCGTTCACGAACCTGGCGCAGATCATCACCGATCGACGGCTGCGCCCGCTGTACCTGGTGAACTTTGTCCTGTACGTAGCGATCTTCGGGTTCTTCCGTGTCTACCCGATGTACCTGGTCGACCAGTTCCACCTGCGCGTCGGCCGAGTATCGGAGTTCATCGCATGGGTCGCCGTGCCGATCGTGTTCGCCAACGCGTGGCTTGTGGGCGCGCTCTCCAGACGGCTGGCGCCGCGGACGCTCGCGATCGTCAGCGCGCTGGCCACCGGGGTGTTCATGGCGGTGATCGTGCTGACGAACTCGCAGACCTCGCTGTGGTTCACGCTGGGATCGACGGCGCTGGCGCTCGCGGTGTGTCTTCCCTCAAGCGCGACGATGCTGTCGCTCGCTGCCGACGACAGCGTGCAGGGCCAGGTGATGGGAAACAACCAGGCGATGCAGGTCGGGGCGGAGTCGCTGTCCGGGCTCCTCGGCGGCGGCCTCGCCGCCGCCTCGTTCAAGCTGCCGCTGCTGGTGTTCGCCGGCGCGGCGGTCTTCGGCGGCCTCACGCTGATGAGGCTGCATCGTGGGCGGCTGAGGACGATCCGGTAGCTCTTCGGAAGGGCGCCGGCTGTCACACTGTGTCGGGCAGGCCGGTTCGGTCGCCCCGCAATCCCCTTGCATACACCTACGGCCGTGGCCGCCACTCCCCGAATCCGGGAGCGGCGGCCACGGCCGTACGTATGCCTGCGCCTGTGCGCTGCGCGGAACCTAGCGGTTGTTCTCGCCCAGGTGGTGCACCCGCACCATGTTGGTGGTGCCCGGGACGCCGGGCGGGGAGCCCGCGGTGATGATCATGGTGTCGCCCGCGGTGTAGCGCTTGAGCTTCAGCAGCTCCGCGTCCACCAGGTCGACCATCGCGTCGGTGTTGTCCACGTGCGGCACGACGAAGGTCTCGACGCCCCAGCTCAGCGTGAGCTGGTTGCGGGTCGAGGCGTCCGTCGTGAAGGCCAGGATCGGCTGCTCCGTGCGGTAGCGGGACAGGCGGCGGGCCGTGTCGCCGGACTTGGTGAAGGCGACCAGGGCCTTGCCGCCCAGGAAGTCCGCGATCTCGCAGGCCGCGCGGGCGACCGAGCCGCCCTGGGTGCGCGGCTTCTTGCCGGGGACGAGGGGCTGGAGGCCCTTCGAGAGCAGCTCCTGCTCGGCCGCCTCGACGATGCGGGACATCGTCTTGACGGTCTCGATCGGGTAGGCGCCGACCGACGACTCCGCGGAGAGCATGACCGCGTCCGCGCCGTCCAGGATGGCGTTGGCGACGTCGGACGCCTCCGCACGCGTGGGACGGGAGTTGGTGATCATCGACTCCATCATCTGGGTGGCGACGATGACCGGCTTGGCGTTGCGGCGGCACATCTCGATGAGGCGCTTCTGCACCATCGGCACGCGCTCCAGCGGGTACTCCACCGCCAGGTCGCCGCGGGCCACCATCACGCCGTCGAAGGCCATGACGACCTCATGCATGTTCTCGACGGCCTGCGGCTTCTCGACCTTGGCGAGGACCGGCACGCGGCGGCCGACCTCGTCCATGACGCGGTGGACGTCCTGGACGTCCTTGGCGTCGCGGACGAAGGACAGGGCGACCATGTCGCAGCCCATGGCGAGCGCGAACTTCAGGTCCTCGATGTCCTTCTCGGACAGGGCCGGGACGTTCACCGCCGCGCCGGGCAGGTTGATGCCCTTGTGATCGGAGATGACACCGCCCTCGATGACGATGGTCTTGACCCGGGGGCCGTCGACCTCGGTCACGCGCAGCTCGACGTTGCCGTCGTTGATCAGGACCTGGTCGCCCTTGACGACGTCGCCGGGCAGGCCCTTGTAGGTCGTGCCGCAGATGGTCTTGTCGCCGGGGACGTCCTCGGCGGTGATGGTGAACTCGTCGCCGCGCACCAGCTCGACGGGGCCGTCCGCGAAGGTCTCCAGGCGGATCTTCGGGCCCTGGAGGTCGGCCAGGACGCCGACGGCGCGGCCGGTCTCCTCCGAGGCCTTGCGGAGGCGGACGTACCGCTCCTCGTGCTCCGCGTGGGACCCGTGGCTCATGTTGAAGCGGGCCACGTTCATACCGGCCTCGATCAGCGTCTTCAGCTGGTCGTAGGAGTCGACGGCGGGGCCCAGGGTGCAGACGATTTTGGAACGGCGCATGGGGCAGATCCTATCGGTTTGTTTCGGAGCGGAATATTCGAGCTGTGGGAACAACCAAGTAACAGTCGGTGATCATGGGGCCATCACCGGCCGACCAGCGCGTACGTCTGGGTGGCGATCTCCAGTTCCTCGTCGGTCGGGACCACTGCCACCGCGACCCGCGCGTACTCGGGGGAGATCAGCCGCGGCTCGCCCGAACGGATCTCGTTCAGGCCGGCGTCCACGGCCAGGCCCAGCTCCTCCAGGCCGGCGACGGCGGCCTCCCGCACCGGGGCCGCGTTCTCGCCCACGCCCGCGGTGAAGGCGATCGCGTCGACCTTGCCCAGGACCGCGTAGTAGGCGCCGATGTACTTCTTCAGCCGGTGCACGTAGACGTCGAAGGCCAGGGCCGCCCGCTCGTCGCCCTCGTCGATGCGCCGGCGGATCTCGCGCATGTCGTTGTCGCCGCACAGTCCGATCAGACCGCTCTTCTTGTTCAGGAGCGAGTCGATCTCGTCGACGGACATCCCGCCGTTGCGGGCCAGGTGGAAGATCACCGCCGGGTCGAGGTCACCCGAGCGGGTGCCCATGACCAGGCCCTCCAGCGGGGTCAGGCCCATGGAGGTGTCCACGCAGCGGCCGCCCCGCACCGCGGAGGCCGAGGCGCCGTTGCCCAGGTGCAGCACGATCACGTTGACCTCGGCGGGGTCCTTGCCCAGCAGCTTCGCGGTCTCGCGGGAGACGTAGGCGTGCGAGGTGCCGTGGAAGCCGTAGCGGCGGATCATGTGCTCGTCGGCCGTCGCGGTGTCGATGGCGTAGCGCGCGGCGGACTCCGGCATCGTCGTGTGGAAGGCGGTGTCGAAGACCGCGACCTGCGGCAGGTCGGGGCGGAGCGCCTGCGCGGTGCGGATGCCGGTGATGTTGGCCGGGTTGTGCAGCGGGGCGACCGGGATCAGCCGCTCGATGTGGGCGACGACCTCGTCCGTGATCAGGGTCGGCTCGGTGAACTCGCTGCCGCCGTGCACCACGCGGTGCCCGATCGCGGCCAGCTCCGGCGAGTCCAGGCCCAGCCCGTCGGCGGTCAGCTCCTCGGCGACGGCGTTCAGGGCGGCCGCGTGGTCGGCGATCGGCGCCACGCGCTCGCGCTTCTCGCCGCCCGTCGCCAGCGGGGTGTGCGCCAGCCGCGAGGTCTCCTCGCCGATGCGCTCGACCAGGCCCGCGGCCAGCCGGGCGCCGTCGGCCATGTCGAGCAGCTGGTACTTGACCGAGGAGGAGCCGGAGTTGAGGACGAGGACTCGGGTGGCGGCGTTGGAAGTCATCTGGGCTTTCCGTGTGGGGGGCGTCTTCGGGAATTTCGGGGGGTGCGGATTCGGGGCCGGGGGCTTACGAGTACGGGGCCGGGGCACGCGCCCCGGCCCCGGAGCCGGATCAGGGTTCGGTGCGCTCGCCGCGCTGCTCGCCCTGGGCCTGGATGGCGGTGATCGCCACGGTGTTGACGATGTCCTGGACCAGCGCACCGCGCGACAGGTCGTTGACGGGCTTGCGCAGACCCTGCAGGACCGGGCCGACCGCGACCGCACCGGCCGAGCGCTGCACGGCCTTGTAGGTGTTGTTGCCGGTGTTCAGGTCGGGGAAGACCAGCACCGTGGCCTTGCCCGCGACCTCGGAGCCGGGGAGCTTGGTCTTCGCCACGGCCGCGTCGACGGCGGCGTCGTACTGGATCGGGCCCTCGACCAGCAGGTCGGGACGGCGCTCGCGGACGAGCTCGGTGGCCCGGCGGACCTTGTCGACGTCCGCGCCGGAGCCGGAGGTGCCGGTGGAGTACGACAGCATCGCGATCCGCGGCTCCACGCCGAACTGGGTGGCCGTCGCGGCGGACTGGATGGCGATGTCCGCGAGCTGCTCGGCGTTGGGGTCGGGGTTGACCGCGCAGTCGCCGTAGACCAGGACCCGGTCGGCCAGGCACATGAAGAAGACCGAGGAGACGATCTGCGCGCCCGGCGCGGTCTTGATGATCTCGAAGGCGGGGCGGATGGTGGCGGCGGTGGAGTGCACCGCGCCGGAGACCATGCCGTCGGCCAGGCCCTCCTGGACCATCAGGGTGCCGAAGTAGGAGACGTCGGCGACCACGTCGTGGGCCAGCTCCACGGTCATGCCCTTGTGCGCGCGGGCCTTGGCGTAGATCTCCGCGAAGCGGTCCCGCAGCGCGGAGGTCTGCGGGTCGATGAGCTGCGCGTCGGCCAGGTCGATGCCCAGCTCGGCGGCGCGCTTGCGGATGGCCTCCTCCTCGCCCAGCAGGATGAGGTCGCAGACGTCGCGGCGCAGCAGCACGTCGGCCGCGCGCAGCACGCGCTCCTCGGTGCCCTCGGGCAGCACCACCCGGCGGCGGGCGGAGCGGGAGCGCTCGATCAGCTCGTGCTCGAACATCATCGGCGTGACGCGCTCGGAGCGGGCCACCGAGATGCGGTCCGTCAGCTCGGCGGTGTCCACGTGGCGCTCGAAGAGGCCCAGCGCGGTCTCCGCCTTGCGCGGCGAGGACGCCTCCAGCTTGCCCTCGACCGCGAACAGCTCGGCCGCGGTCGGGAAGGAGCCGCCCGGCACCGAGACGACCGGCGTGCCCGGGGCCAGCCGGCCCGCGAGGGCCAGGATGTCCGGGCCCGGGCGCTCGTCCAGGGTCAGCAGCACACCGGCTATCGGCGGGGCGCCCGCGCTGTGCGCGGCCAGCGCGCCGACGATCAGGTCCACCCGGTCGCCCGGGGTGACCACCAGGCAGCCCTCGGTCAGGGCGGGCAGGAAGGCGGGCAGCATGGCGCCGCCGAAGACGAAGTCCTTCGCGTCGCGCGAGAGCCCGGAGTCGTCGCCCAGCAGCACCTCGGCGTTCAGCTTCTGCACGATCTGGCGCACGGTCGGCGCCGACAGCGAGGGGTCCTCGGGCAGCGCGTAGCAGGGCACCGGCAGGCCCGCCGAGAGCCGCTCGGCGACGGCCTCGCGGTCGGCCGCGGCCACGCGGTTGACGACGAGGGCGACGACGTCGCAGCCCAGCGACTGGTAGGCGCGGTAGGCGTTGCGGGCCTCGGCGCGCACGGACTCGGCCGACTGCTCCTGGCCGCCGACCACGGTGATCACGGAGGCGGCGAACTCGTTCGCCAGCCGCGCGTTCAGGGCCAGCTCGTCGGGGAGCGTGGAGCCGGCGAAGTCGGTGCCGAGGACGATCACGTACTCGTAGTCCCGGGCGACCGCGTGGAAGCGCTCGACGAGCTGGGAGACCAGCTCGTCCGTGCCGCGCTCGGCCTGGAGGGCGGCCGCCTCGCCGTAGGTCATGCCGACGACGCTCTCGGCGGGCTGCGTCAGCCGGTAGCGGGAACGCAGCAGGTCGACCAGCCGGTCGGGGCCGTCGCCGTGGAAGAGGGGACGGAAGACGCCCACCTTCTCCACATGACGGGTGAGGAGCTCCATGACTCCCAGCTCGATGACCTGGCGCCCGTCGCCCCGGTCGGTCCCGGTCACGTACACGCTGCGCGTCACGCGTGCTCTCCTTGATCCTTCGCCGTGCTGCCGGAAGTGCCCCGGCAGTGGCTCCGCCGCAGTTCTCCCGATGAAAATAGACCCGATAGGGTGGGTCTGACCTCTTGACAATACCTGCGCCCGTGGATAAGGCGCGCGTCAGGAGGGTGGCAAGGGAATGCGGCACTACCCGCCGGCCCGTGAAACAATCGGCCTGGCTCACAAGTACCAGTAGCGAGCAGGAGACACAGCACGATGCGCATCGGAGTCCTCACCGCGGGCGGCGACTGCCCTGGCCTGAACGCTGTCATCCGCTCGGTGGTGCACCGGGCGCTCGTCGGCCACGGCGACGAGGTCATCGGCTTCGAGGACGGCTTCAAGGGCCTGCTCGACGGCCGCTTCCGCAAGCTCGACCTCGACGCGGTCAGCGGCATCCTGGCGCGCGGCGGCACCATCCTCGGCTCCGCCCGCCTCGAGCGCGCCCGGCTGCGCGAGGCCTGCGAGAGCGCCAAGGACTTCTCCCGCGAGTACGGCATCGACGTCCTCATCCCCATCGGCGGCGAGGGCACGCTGACCGCCGCCCGCATGCTGTCGGACGCGGGCATGCCCGTCGTCGGCGTACCCAAGACGATCGACAACGACATCTCCTCCACCGACCGGACCTTCGGCTTCGACACGGCCGTCGGCGTCGCCACCGAGGCCATCGACCGGCTGAAGACCACCGCCGAGTCGCACCAGCGCGTCATGGTCGTCGAGGTCATGGGCCGCCACGCCGGCTGGATCGCCCTGGAGTCCGGCATGGCCGGCGGTGCCCACGGCATCTGCCTGCCCGAGCGCCCCTTCGACCCCGCAGACCTGGTGAAGATGGTCGAGGAACGCTTCGCCCGGGGCAAGAAGTTCGCCGTCATCTGCGTCGCCGAGGGCGCGCACCCCGCCGAGGGGTCGATGGACTACCAGAAGGGCGCCATAGACCAGTTCGGTCACGAGCGCTTCCAGGGCATCGGCACCGCCCTCGCCCACGAGCTGGAGAAGCGCCTCGGCAAGGAGGCCCGCTCGATCATTCTCGGCCACGTCCAGCGCGGCGGCACGCCCACCGCGTACGACCGCGTCCTGGCCACCCGCTTCGGCTGGCACGCCGTCGAGGCCGCCCACCGCGGCGACTTCGGCAAGATGACCGCGCTCAAGGGCACGGACATCCACATGGTGCCGCTCGCCCAGGCCGTCACCGAGCTGAAGCGCGTGCCGGAGAACCGCATGGACGAGGCCGAGTCGGTCTTCTGAAGCGTGCAGGCGTAGCGCCGTCGGCGCACCCGGACGCAGAAAGGCGGCGGGCCACCCCCCCGAGGGTGGCCCGCCGCCTTTCTGTGCCGTTCACTGCTTCGGCTCACTTCCGGCTCACTTCTTGAGCAGCTCCACGATGCCCGAGACGTCCTCCGCGCCGTGCCCGTCGGCCACCCGCTGCTCCATGAGCGACTGGAGAGCCCGGAACAAGTCGGGCCGGATGCCCTGGTCCTCGGCGGTCGTGATCAGGTTGCCGAAGGCCGCGGCCTGCATGGCGAGGCTGGAGACGACGCCCTGCGCGTAGTCGCCCGTCCCGATCTGGTGGGCGTAGTGCGGGATGTTGCCCGCCATCGCGCCGATCCACGTGCTCAGCAGCGGCGCGAACTCGGCCGCCGGCACCTGCTCCGTGCCCACCAGGGCCAGGGCGTGGAAGACGCCCGAGAACAGCCCGTACATCCCGCTGAGCAGCGCGATGTCGTACAGCGCGGCCAGCCCCGGGTCGGTGCCGACGAAGCGCGCCGCGCCCAGCCGCTCGAGCGCGGGGCGGTGCGCCCCGAAGGCGTTCTCGTCGCCGCTGTAGAGGACGAACGCCTGGTCCGTGCCGATGCCCGGCGGGACGGCCATGATGCCGCCGTCGACGTAGGCGATGCCATGACCGGCGGCCCAGGCGGCCGTCTCCCGGGCCTGCGCGGGGGTGCCGTTGGTGAGGTTCACCAGGGTGCGGCCGCGCAGCTCCTCGGCGACCGGGTCCAGGACGGCGTGGACCGTTGCGTCGTCCAGCAGGCACACCACCACCAGCTCGCTCGCCGCGACCGCCTCGGCGACACCGGCCGCACGGCCGGCGCCCAGGGCGACGAGGGGCTCGGCCTTCTCAGGGGTGCGGTTCCACACGGTCGTGGGGTGGCCACCCGTCAGAAATGCGGTGGCCAGGGCCTTTCCCATCGCGCCCAGGCCGAGGACGGTGACGGGGGAGGAGGCGGGGCTGTTCATGGTGTACGGACTCCAGAGGTGCGGGTGAACTCGGCTGTGGCGCGCCTCCATCAGGGTTTCCGATGGGGCGCGCCACGCCAAGTACGCACAAATAAGTGGGTGCTTACCCGGAGGTGAGTGCCCTGGGGTACCCCAAGTGCCTGGGGCACCACAGGGCTACTGCGCCCCGATCGACTCCAGCACGTTCAGCTTCGCCGCCCGGCGGGCCGGCCAGACCGCCGCCAGGACGCCCACGGCGAGGGCGATCAGCAGGAAGACCGCGATCCGGCCCCACGGCACGACCATCTCGTACTGCGGGAACGAGGACCGCAGCAGATGGCCGCCCGACCAGGCGAGGAAGATACCGACGCCGATGCCCAGCGCCGCGCCGAACATCGCGATCATCACCGACTCCAGCCGCACCATCTGCTTGACCCCGGTCCGGGCCAGGCCGATCGCGCGCAGCATCCCGATCTCGCGGGTCCGCTCGAAGACGGACATGGCAAGGGTGTTGACGACGCCGACGACCGCGATGACGACGGCCATGCCCAGCAGCCCGTACATCAGGTAGAGGACGTCGTCGATGTTGCCGGCCTCGGCGCGGCGCAGGTCGTCCTGGCTCTGGACCTTGATGAGCGGGTTGCCGCCGAGGGTCTCCTTGATCTTGGCGGGGAGGTCCTTCGCCCGGCCCGGGCCGGCCTTCAGCAGCACCTGCTCGTCGCGCACCTTGTCCAGGTGCGGGTCGACGAGGGCGGGGGCGGTGAGGACGGAGGACAGGACGTCGTTGTCCTTGTAGACGGCGACGACGCGCGGTGCGGCCTTCTTGCCGTCGTAGAACGACATCGGCACCGTGGAGCCGACCTTCAGCCGGTGCTCCGCCGCGAACTTGTCGGACACGGCGACGGCGGACGTGCCGCGCACGTCGGCGAGCGAGCCGCCGACCGTGCGCACGTCGACCACCTTGCCGAGGGCCGCCGGGTCGGCCGCCGTGGCCAGCGCCGGGCGCTCGTCCGACTGGAAGCCGGCGGTGCGCAGCGCCACGGCCTCCTCGACGCCGGGCTGCCCGGCGAGGGTCTTCGCGATCTCGGGGGAGAGGCCGAGGTAGCTCGTGGAGCTGACCTTGTAGTCGGCCGTCAGGTCCTGCTTGCCCAGCTTGGCCATGCCCCGGTCCGCCGACACGGCGGCCACGGTCAGCCCGGTGATCAGCGTGAGGCCGATCATCAGCGCGGAGGCGGTGGCGGCGGTGCGGCGCGGGTTGCGCAGCGCGTTCTCCTGGGCCAGCTTGCCGCTGACGCCGGAGAGCCGGACCGCGAGGCGGCCGAAGAGGCGCACGAACGGGCGGGAGAGCAGCGGGGCCAGGACGATCACGCCCGCGAGGGTGAGCGCCGAGCCCGCCATCGCGTACTGCAGGCCGCTGCTGTCCTTGAACGTCGTGACGTACAGCATGACCGCCACGCCCAGGCCGGTGAGCGCCGCGCCGAGGGAGTTGCGCAGGAGCAGGCCGCGGGGGGCCGGCGGCTGGTCGGCGGAGGCCAGCGCCTCGACAGGGGCGATCTTTGCGGCCTTCCGGGAGGGCAGCCATGCGGCGAGCACGGTCACCACGACGCCGACGCCGAGGGCGGACAGGACGGCCGGGGGCGCGACGACCAGCGGGCCGTCCGGCAGGCTCGCGCCGGTCGCGTTGAGCACCGGGTGCAGCCCGGTGGCGATGCCGATGCCGAGGACGAGGCCCAGGGCGGAGGCGACCAGGCCCAGCAGACCCGCCTCGATCAGCACCGAGCGCACGACCTGGCGGCGGGAGGCGCCCACGGCGCGCAGCAGCGCGATCTCCCGGCTGCGCTGGGCGATCAGCATGGTGAAGGTGTTGGCGATGATGAAGACGCCGACGAAGAGGGCGATGCCCGCGAAGACGAGCAGGGTCTTGCGGATCGAGCCGGTCTGCTCGTCGATCATCTTCGACTGGGTGGCCGCGAGCTGCTTGCCGCTCTGCACCTCGAAGGACTTCGGCAGCATCTCGCGGACCTTGGCGGTCAGCGCCGCCTGGTCGGTGGCGGGGGCGGCGGTGACGACGAGTTCGCTGAACTCCCCGGGCTTGCCGAAGAGTTTCTGCGCGGTAGCGGTGTCGAAGAGCGCCAGCCCGGCACCCGCGCTGACCCGGGGGTTGTCGGTCTTCACGACACCGACGAGCTTCTTGGTCATGACCGGCCCGTCGACGGCCATCCGTACGGTGCCGCCGAGGGTGGCGCCGAGCTTCCCGGCGGTCTTCACGTCCAGGGCGATCTCGTCCTCGCCGGCCGGGCCGCGGCCCTTGACGAGCGGGTAGCGGCGGTCCTTGCCGTCCTTGCCGGGAACGTAGTTGACGCCGTCGCTGCCCCACTCGCCGCCGACGGGGTCGCCGTGCCGGTCCGCGATCATCGGGAGGCCGGTGACGGAGGGCCGCACGGAGGCGACGCCCGGCAGGGCGCCGATCCGCTGCACGAGGCGGGAGTCGAGGGCGGCCTGGTCCTTGGCGTCGGTGCTGGGGCCGCCCGCGGTCACGGAGACGGCGACGTCGTCGAGGCTCTTGGCCATCCGGTTGCGGTAGGCGCTGCCGACGGAGTCGCTGAAGATCAGGGTGCCGGAGACGAAGGCGGTGCCGAGGAGGACCGCGAGGGCGGTCATCATCAGCCGGGTCTTGTGCGCAAGGAGGTTGCGCAGGGCGGTACGGAACACGGTGTCTAGTCCTGAAGATCGAATCCGGCGGGGATCAGTTCGTACGGCCCTTGGCGTCGAACGCCTTCATGCGATCGAAGACGGCCTCCGCGGTCGGCTCACGCATCTTGTCGACGATGCGGCCGTCGGCGAGGAAGATCACGCGGTCCGCGTAGGAGGCGGCGACGGGGTCGTGCGTCACCATGACGATCGTCTGCTGCAGCGCCTGGACGGACTCGCGCAGGAAGCCGAGCAGTTCGGCGCCGGAGCGGGAGTCGAGGTTGCCGGTCGGTTCGTCCGCGAAGATGATCTCCGGCTGGGCGGTGAGCGCCCGGGCCACGGCCACGCGCTGCTGCTGGCCGCCGGACAGCTGACCGGGCCGGTGCGCGAGCCGGCCGGACAGGCCGAGCGTCGCCACGACCTGCTGCAGCCACTCGGGGTCCGGCTTGCGGCCCGCGATGTCCATCGGCAGCGTGATGTTCTCCAGCGCCGTGAGGGTGGGCAGCAGGTTGAACGCCTGGAAGACGAAGCCGACCTTGTCCCGGCGCAGCCTCGTCAGCCGGCGGTCGTCGAGCGAACTCAGCTCGACCTCGCCGATCCGGGCGGAGCCGGAGGAGACCGTGTCGAGGCCCGCCATGCAGTGCATCAGCGTGGACTTGCCCGAGCCCGAGGGGCCCATGATCGCGGTGAACTCGGCGCGGCGGAACTCCACGGAGACCGAGTCCAGGGCCGCCACACGGGTCTCGCCGTGCCCGTAGACCTTGCTGAGCCCGGTGGCACGAGCGGCGACGGAGCGGGCGGGCGCGGGGGGAGCCGAGTGGGCAGCCGTGTACGGCACGGGGTCTCCTCTGGAGGGCGGGGGGGCTTGGAGCTGTTGGAATCAGCGGTTCCAATTCTTGGTGCGGCGATGCGGCCGGACGTCAGCCGTCAGGCCGGAATACGGCGTCGGACTCTGGGGCTGTGGTGCCGGTCCGGCGTAGTACTTCAGACGGACGGCGTCGTCCTCAGGGGCCACACGCCCGGCCCGTCATCCCTTCACCGCCCCGCCCAGCGCGAACCCGCCGCCCAGGCGGCGTGCGATGAGGGCGTAGAGGAGCACGACCGGGGTGGAATAGAGGATCGAGAAGGCCGCCAGCTGCCCGTAGGCGACCTGACCGTAGTTGCCGAAGAACGTGAAGATGCTGACGGACGCAGGCAGTTGGTCCGGGGAGAGCAGCAGCATGAACGGGACGAAGAAGTTGCCCCACATCATGATGAAGCTGTAGGTCGTCACGACCGCCAGGCCCGGCCCCATCAGCGGCAGGATGACCCGCACCAGGGTCTGCGTCCTGCTCGCGCCGTCCGTCCAGGCGGCCTCCTCCAGGACGACCGGCACGCCGTCCATGAAGTTCTTCATCAGCCAGATGGCGAACGGCAGCTGGGCCGTGGCGAGGAAGAGCGCGGTGCCGTAGACGGTGTCGATGAGGTTGATCCGCACGAAGAGCCCATACACCGGGACCATCACCGCCGTGATCGGCAGGCACGTCGTGAACAGCACCCCCAGCAGATACGGCCGGGCGAAGCGCGACCGGTAGCGCGACAGCGGATACGCGGCCAGGGCGGCGCAGGCGATGGTCAGGAGGGTGGCCCCGCCGCACAGCAGGAGGCTGTTGAGCATGGGGGTGAAGGTGATCTCGTCGGTCAGCACCGCGGAGAAGTTCTCCAGGGTGGGCCCGGAGGGCGTGCGGACGCTCAGCCCGGCCTCGGAGTCGACGGAGGCCAGCAGCAGCCACACCAGCGGCACGGCGAAGGCCAGCCCCAGCGCGAGCAGGGCGGCGTCGGCGGCCAGCCGGTGACGGGTGCGGCGGGCGAGGAGCGGGCGCATGGCACCTCCCTGCGCGGCGGTGCGCGGACGGCCGGCACGGCCAACAGGGAGGTTAGCGCGCACGGGGGGCGGGCCGACAGGCCGCGGGCCGTGCGGTCACCCGGGGGCGGGGCAGGGTGGGGTGCGGCGCGGGACGGACACGGGCGCGCCCGCCCTCGGCCCGTCCTCGGTCCGCCCTCGGCCCGTCCTCACTGGGCCGGCGAGTAGATCGCGCCCGCGAAGTTCGCCACCAGGTTGTCCGGCAGGTGCCGGACCACGTCCGCCTCACTGATCATGCCGACGAGGCGTTTGTTCTCGATCACCGGCAGCCGCCGGATGCGGTGGCTCTCCATCTCGTGCAGGACGTCGTCGACGTCGGCGTTGGCATCGATCCAGCGCGGCGTGCCCTCGCACAGCTCGCCCGCCGTGGTCTTGGCGGGATCGCGCCCCTGGGCGAGGCACTTCACGACGATGTCCCGGTCCGTGATGATCCCGCAGAGCCTGCTGTTCTCGTCGCTGACCGGCAGGGCGCCCACGTTGAGCATCTGCATCACCTGGGCCGCGCGGGACAGGGTCTCGTCGCGGGTGATCCACTGGGCGCCCGGATGCATGATGTCCTTGGCCTTGGTCATGAGGTGCCTCCCGACCTCTGCCCCTGCCGACCCCGCTCGGTCGTGCGGGGTCGTGCTGGGCTCATGCGCGGGCGTAGACCATGCCCGCGAACTCGGCTATCTGGTCGTCGGAGAGGTGCCGGGCCAGATCCGCTTCGCTGATCATGCCGACGAGCCGCTTGTTCTCGATCACCGGGAGCCGCTTGATGCGGTGGCTCTCCATCTCGTTCAGCACCGCCTCGACGTCGGCGTTGGCGTCGATCCAGCGCGGCGTGCCCTCGCAGAGGTCTGCCGCGGTGCAGTTCGCCGGGTTGAGCCCTGCGGCCACGCACTTCACGACGATGTCGCGGTCCGTGATGATCCCGCACAGCCGCTCGTTGGCGTCGGCGACGGGCAGCGCCCCCACGTTGTGGTCCCGCATCAGCTGGGCCACGCGGTCCAGCTTCTCCTCGCGGGTGATCCAATGGGCGCCCGGGTGCATGATGTCCCTGGCCACGGTCATGATCTGCCTCCTGGGTACGTAGGTGGCCTCTCCTGACAGCACTCCCATCCTCTCCCTCCCGGCGGACTCCGGCGATCGGAGGGCTGCTCCAATCGGGTGAGCCCCGGTCTCGCAGGTCCCGGCTCCCGTGCCCCCGCGCGCCCGGGGCGTACGAACATCCGTGCCGGGCGATTGTCAGTGGGCGGTGCCAGACTGAATCCGACCGGGGCCACCCGGCGGAATCCGTCGAAGGAGCACACCACCATGCTCACCACTGACTTCGTCAACGGCTCTCCCACCTGGCTGGACCTCGGCAGCCCCGACGCGGCGGCGTCCGCCGCCTTCTACGGCTCGGTCTTCGGCTGGGAGCTGGTGTCGGCCGGGCCGGACTCCGGGGGCTATGGATTCTTCAAGAAGGACGGCAGGACGGTCGGCGCGCTCGGCCCGCTCGACGAGGAGGGCGCGAGTTCCGCCTGGACGGTGTACTTCCGCACGTCCGACGCCGACGCCACGGCCAAGGCCGTGGAGCAGGGCGGGGGCACGGTGCGCGTGGAGCCCTTCGACGTGATGGAGGCCGGGCGGATGGCCTGCCTCACGGACCCGGGCGGCGCGGAGTTCAACGTCTGGCAGCCCGCCGCCGTCCAGGGCCTGGAGAAGGTCATGGACCCAGGCTCCCTGTGCTGGGCCGAGCTGCACACCGCCGACCCCACGTCGGCCAAGGCCTTCTACCGGGGCATCTTCGGCTGGCGCTCGGACGACATGAGGGTCCCCGGCATGGTCTACACCGTCCTCTCCACAGCCGACGGCGAGGACCTGCACGAGGCGGCCTTCGGCGGCGTCGTCCCTATCCGCAGTGAGGGCGAGACCCCGCGCTGGATCCCGTACTTCGGCGTCGAGGACGTCGACGCGGTCGTCACCGACACGCAGGGCAGCGGCGGCTCGGTGATCATCCCGGCGGTGGATGTCCCCGATGTGGGCCGCATGGCTCGGCTCGCCGACCCCTTCGGCGCCCCGTTCGCCGTCATCAAGCCCAGCTCGCCCGCGACGGCCTGAGGACCCGAGGGCCACACGGTGTCGTCCGTTCCGCTCCACCTGCTGACCGTCGAGCGCACGATGCGCGCCGCGCCGGGCACGCTGTACCGCGCGTGGACGGAGCGGATCGACGAGTGGTTCGCGGTGCCGGGGTCCGTACGGATGCGGGCGGAGGAGGGGGAGCCGTTCCACTTCATGACGGAGCACGTGCCCGAGGGCGGCCAGGAGCCCGTCCGGCACCCCCACTACGGCCGCTTCCTGCGCCTGGACCCGGGCCGCCTGGTCGAGCTGACCTGGGTCACGGGCCCCGGCGGCACGGACGGCGTGGAAACGGTGGTCACGGTGGAGCTGACCGCACAGCCGATGGGCACGCAACTGCGGCTCACCCACGTGGGGTTCGCGACGGAGGAAGCCTGCCGGCGGCATGCGGAGGCGTGGCCGCTGGTGCTGGATCAGCTGGACGAGAAGGGGTCTCGGTAGCTTTCGCGGAGAAGACGACATGGCGATGCACGCCGAGCGCCCGCGCACTCAGCGCCGCTGCATGTCGGCCGAGACGATCTCGCCGTTGTTCACCGTGAGCGTGCCGGAGAAGTACCGGTGTGATCCGTCGGTCTGTGCCGCGTCGAGCTGGACGCCCACGGTGTTGCCGGACACGGAAGTGACGGTGACGGAGTCCGAGGCGGTGGCCGCGAGACCTTTGACGAACGTCTCGTAGGAACCTCCGAGGTTCTTGCCTCCGAGCTGCCAGGCACGTGCGTAGTCACGGCTGGTGATGGCCGCGTAGTAGTCCCGCACCACCTGCTGGGGAGCGGCGGCGGGCGTGTTGCCGGGCGGCTGGGCCGGCCGGGGAGGCGCCGGTGGCGCGGAGGGCGGGGTACTGGGCGCCGTGGCGGGAACGGACTGCGGAGCGTGGTGCGGGCTGCTGGTCAGTTTCCACACCGTGAGGCCGCCGCCGATGAGTGCCATGAGGAGGGAGGCCGCGGTGATCAGTGCACGCATGCGCGCCTTGCGCCTGGGCCGGCCGCCGCCCGGTGTGCCCGGAGGCCGAGGGGCCTGAGGGCCTGCGCCGGTGCCTCCCGCCGCGGGGACCGGTGGTACGCGGACGGTCGGCGGCGGGCGGGGCCCGCGCGTCCCGCGTTGCGGAGGCGGAGGCGGAGGCGGCGGAGGGGGCGGAGGAGGTGGATGCGGGGGCGGAGCGATCGTTTGCGTCGCCGTGAGGCCGGACGGCCCGGCCACCACGTCGGCGAGCATCTGCCGGGCCTGCTCGGCGTCGGGCCGCTGCTCCGGGTCCTTGCGCAGCAACGCCTCGATCACCGGGGCCAGCGGTCCGGCGTGCCGGGGCGGCGGAAGCGGGCCGGTGGCCGCCGCCCGCAGGGTCTCGGCGTCCGTGGCGCCCCGGAACGGGGGCCGGCCCTCCACGGCGCTGTACAACGTGGCGCCCAGCGACCACAGATCCGACGGGGGGCCGGGCGGGCCCGCGGCCAGCTCGGGCGCCACATACGCGGCCGATCCGGTGGCGCTGACGAGGCGGGCCAGGTCGGCCGGTCCCTCGAACGCGGTGAGGCCGAAGCCGGTGAGCACCACCCTGCCGCCGCGTTCCAGCAGCACGCTCGCCGGTGTGACGTCCCCGTGGAGCACGCCGACCCGATGGGCCTGCTGCAGGGCGCCCAGCAGCGGCTGGGCGAGGCGGGCGGCGTCACGCGGCCGCAGCGTCCCCTCCTCGGCGAGAACGTCGGCCAGGGAACGCCCGTCGACCAGCTCCATCACGATCCACGGCCGGCCGTCCTGTTCCAGCACGTCGAAGACGGTGACGGCGTTGGCGTGCCGGACCCGGGACGCTGCCCGGGCCTTCTGGAGGATGCGCGAGTACAGCGTGGTCAGCTCTTCGGGCGGCAGACCGCTGAAGGCGACCTCCTTGACCGCCACCTCGCGGCCGAGCCCGACATCCGCGGCCCGCCGGACCGTGCCCGTCGCACCGCTGCCGAGCGCCTCGCCCAGCCGGTACCGGCCGGCCAGCAGCCCTTCCGCTCCGCGGCCCGGCCCGGGGCTCTCACCGGTTCCGAGGCCGCCCTGCCCGCTCACCATGCTTCCCTTCGACGAATTCGATGATTCGACGGATTCGATGTACTCGATGGAATACGGAAATACGCGTGCCGGAAGGATCGTGCTCCCTGATTCCATACTGCGCCGCAGGCCGGGGTTCGTCCCGTCCGTACTCTCTTGATCCGCTGGGCCCGCAGTGCAAGGCTGAATTCAGGGGACGCGTCGGAAGGTCCATGCCATGACCAGCGTGAATGGCGAATTCGTTGCCACCCATACGGTCCCCGCCTGGGGCGCGGATCTGTGGAGCCTGCCGGATCCGGAACAACAGCCCGTCGCCCAGCTCCCGGGCGGTACGGAAGTGTGCGTCGTCGAGCGGCGGCCCGACGGCTGGGTGCGCCTTACGGCCCGCGGCGGTCCGCCCGGATGGACCGACGGGCGCCATCTGGAGGCGATCCCGTCCGAGGAGTCCGCGGACGCCGATGCCGTGGAGCTGACGTCGCAGCTGCAGGGCGCGCTGTCGACCTGCTCACAGCTGCTCGGGGACTTGAAGGACGGGCGGATCGACGCCGAGACCTTCCGCAGCCGGGCGTTCCGTGCCGGACTCGTCCTGCGCGACGAAGAAGCGTGGATCTGGGACTTCGCGAGCGGCTGGCACTGCTACGACGGCATCGGCCTTCGCCACGTGCCGCTGTCGGCCGAGAGCCTGCCGGACGCCGGGCAGGAGCGCGATGAGGGGCGTGAGGAGCAGCCGTGAACAACTGGCAGATGTTCGACGACCTCATGGAGATGGAGAAGGCGCAGGAGCGGATAAAGAGCAGTAAGAATTATCTGGAGCTTCTGCAAAGAATCCTGGCGAACAAAGAACGGGAACTCTCGGCAGGCGAATGGGGTTCCCACGGACTGGCCTCCGCGGCGGATGCAAGACGCGAGATCCAAATGCTCCAGGAGAGCGTGGAGGTCGAGCTGCAGACCATCGAGAAGACGCAAGAGGCTTTGGCGCAGGGGCCGCAGGCCTGCCGTGGGCTGCAGGCTCAGCGCACAGCGATTCAGAATCAGTTCGACGCGTACACGGCCGGGCGGCCCCAACCCCCCAAGCGAGGGGTCGTACGGCCGGCCGGCGCCCGTCGCGCGGCGGCCGATGCCGTTACGGGCGACTTCCCTGCCGCACAGGCCGCCGAGGCGCCCGGTGGCGTGGGTGCGGGCCCGGAGGTGCCGCCCGGGGGCGCCGGCGTGGCTCCCGAGGTGCCGCCCGGGAGCGTCGGTGCGGCTCCCGAGGTCCCTCCTGGCGGCGTCGGCGTGCCCCCCGAGGTCCCCCCGGGCGGCGGAGTCGCCCTGCCCCCCGAGCCTCCGCCGGTCGCACCTGTCGCCGCGGGCGAAGAAGTCATCGCAGGCGGTGACGCGGCCGCGGGCGCCGGGGCCGAACTCGTGGGCGCTTCGCGTCTCGGCAGGGTGCTCGTGGGGCTTGTGATCATCGGCGGTCTGGCGATAGGCGGTTACTGGGCCTACACCCACTTCACCTCGCATCCGTCGTCACCCCCCTCCGCCCCCACCGCCCCGCAGCAGCCCGGCGGTCAGCCTCCGCAGCAGCCGGCCGCTCCCGCGCCGGCCTCCTTCGACATCAACGGGGACTACAACGGGACCGCGAACGGAGCAGCGTGTGCGAAGCCCGAGTGCTACGTCACCGTGACGAAGGTGGCCGACCCGTCGGGTCCCGGCCCCGACGAGGCCGGGAAGGTCGCCGTGACGTTCACCACCGTGGACTGGACGCCGGCGTTCACCGGCGTGGCCAGCAAGGTGAACGGGAAGATCGGCCCGATGAACGCCTCGCTTGCCCAGGACGGCACGGTCCAAGGGTCCGGATACACCACCCTCGTCGACACCACCCCCTCCCATCCCGCCACAATCCCCGTGGACTACAAGCTGAACGGGAAGTTCACCGGTGGCACGGGCGGTTCGCCGTCGTACACGCTCACGATGAACGTGGTCGACTTCGATTACAACCTCGTAGGCACTCGCGCACGGTGAGCCTCGGCGGGGCGGAGCGGGTCAGCCCGCAGGCTGACCCAGGGCGGCCAGGACGTCCTGGACGGTGCGTTCGAAGAGCGGCTCGCCGTCGGTCAGGGCGAAGTCGAGGTGACCGAACACCTCGACGGCGACCGCCCCGTACAGCCGGGCCCAGCAGGACACGAAGACGTAGATGACTTCGAGCGGCACGGGCTCGCCCGCCAAGTGCTCGCGCACTTCCTCGAGTTGAACGATCCAGGCCGGATCGAGGTCCTCGGGGGGACGGACACCTCCCTGGTGCCACAGCTGCACCATCAGGTCCAGGACGACGCTGCCGAAGCGCCAGCTGGAGTCGTGCGCGGCGGTGCCGGGCGTGGTGTCGGCGCCCATCACCGGCTTGACGAACAGCAGCGCGAACTCCCGGGGGTTGTCCAGCGCCCAGCGACGCAACTCGCCGCACACGGATCGAAGTTGCTCCCCGGTCTCGGCGGCTTGGTGCCGGTCGCGCGCCGCGGCCAGGGCGGCGGCCAGCTCCTCGTAGAGGTGCGAGGTCAGCGCCTGGATGAGGTCGCGGCGGCTGGCGTAGTAGCGGTAGAGCCCGGGCGCCGTCATGCCCATCTCGGACGCGATGGCCCGCAGGGTGATGGCGGCGGGCCCCTCCTCGATCAGCAGCCGTCGGGCGGTGCGGAGGATCTCGGCCAGCGCTTCCTCGCGGACGCGGTGGCGGCGGCCGCGGGCAGGGGTTCCTGGAGTGCTGGTCACGGTGGCCTTCCCGCTTGACAAAGTGAACACCTATAACTTTAGCTTCTGCCGAAAGTTAACGGTGTTAGCAATTGGCTCCGGGGGCATCTCATGAAGTACGGCATCGTCCTGACGTACACCGTCACACCGCGCTGGCTGGCGCTCTCCCGCGAGGAACGCAACGCGATGCGCGCCGAGCACATCGAGCCGGTCTTCGCCGCCTACGCGGACCGCGTCAAGGCGCGCTTCTTCGACGCCGAGGCGTTCAACGGCCGCTTCTCGGACTTCGCGGTGCTGGAGACCGAGGACTTGGGTGCGTACTACTTCCTCGTCGAGGCGCTGCGCGATTCGCCGGTCATCAGCGAGGGCTATCTGGCCTTCAACGACGTCTTCCTGGGGGTCGAGGACGGCTTCCAGGCGTACGAGCGGGGGCTGGCGGCGGAGGGCACGGCCCGATGAGACAGCACGATCGTGCCTGGCCGATGCGCCTCCTGCGGGCCACGGCCGTGCTGGTCCTCCTGGACACCCTCGTCCAGGCGGCCCTGGCCGGGCTGTTCGTCACCGGCGATCTCGACCTGCTGACCTGGCACGCGGCGAATGCCGCGCTGCTGGGCGCGCTGACCGTCGTCCAGACGGCCGCCGCGGTGCTGGTGTGGCGCCTGCAGCGCGGGCCCGCCTGGCCGACGGCCGTGGGCGCCCTGCTCGTCGCCCTGGTAGGTGTGCAGCGCGGCCTGGGCGAGGCCCGCATCCTGGCCGGTCACATGCCGCTGGGCATGGCGATCTTCGGCTGCGCCACGGCCATGGTGTGCTGGGCGTTCGCCCACCGTCCCGCAGCCGTGGTGCCGTCCGGGGCGACCGCATGAGGCCCCCGCGCATGCCCGTGCTGAGCCGACGCGGATTCCTGGGCCTGACGGCCGGCGCCGGGGCGGCGGTCACCCTGGGCGCGGCCGGGTGGTCGAGAGTCGCCGGGGCCTCCACCGGCCGCGTCCTGAACGGCGCGGGGCCGCTGCCCGAGCCCTTCGCCGTCCCGCTGCCGGTACCGCGCGCGGCCCGGCCGGTCAGGACGGAGCGGGACGCCGACTACTACGAGGTCGAGCAGCGGGAGGGCAAGGTCGAGATCCTGCCCGGCCGCCCGACGACAGTGTGGGGTTACGACGGCACCTTCCCCGGCCCGACTTTCACCGCCCGCTCCGGGCGCAGGACCGTGGTCCAGGTCCGCAACAACCTCACCGTGCCCACGGTCACGCACCTGCACGGCGGCGTCACCCCGCCGGAGTCGGACGGCTACCCCACGGATCTGCTGCTGCCGACGCGGTGCGCACCGGGTCGGGCGGATGACGGTATGGCCATGGACACCGCCCACGACGGCCGGACGGCCAAGGGGTATCGCACCTACGCATACCCGCTGCCGCAGCAGGCCGCGACCCTCTGGTACCACGACCACCGCATGGACTTCAGCGCCCCGCAGGTCTGGCGAGGTCTGGCCGGCTTCTTCCTCGTGAGCGACGCGGAGGAGGACGCGCTGCCCCTGCCGGGCGGCGGGCGCGACGTCCCGCTGATGCTGTGCGACCGCTCCTTCGAGGCGGACGGCTCCTTCCGCTACCCCGCCCACGCCCACGACGCCTACCCGGCCGGAGTCCTGGGCGACGTCCAACTGGTCAACGGGGCACCCTGGCCCGCACTGGACGTGTCCAACACCCGCTACCGCCTCCGCCTCCTCAACGCGTCCAACGCACGCCGCTACGAGCTGCGACTGGCAGCCGACGACGGCAGACGGGCCCGATTCCTCCAGATCGGCAGCGACGGAGGCCTGCTGGCCGCACCGCGCCCGCTCGACAGGGTGGACATGGCACCCGGCGAGCGCTTCGACGTGGTCGTCGACTTCTCGGAATTCCCGGTGGGCAGCCGCATCACCTTGCGCAACGAGGCGGCGGACGGCGGCATGCGCAACGTCATGCGTTTCGACGTCGTCCGGGCGGAGAAGGACGACAGCCACATCCCGGCCCGCCTGTCCAGGTCGTTCGAGAGGCTCGCCCCGACCGCGGCGATGCCTGTGCGTACGTTCGACTTCCGGCGTACGAACCACGGTGACGACCGTCAGATGTGGACCATCAACGGAAAGCCGTTCAGCACATCGAGGACCCTGGCCACCCCACGCCTGGGCAGCGTGGAACGCTGGCGGTTCAGCAGCGACTTCCACCACCCGGTGCACGTCCACCTGGCCCAGTTCCAGGTCGTGGCGCGTGGCGACAGACCGCCGGCGGCGGGGGACGGCGGTTGGAAGGACACGGTGGATGTCCGTCCGTACGAGGTGGTGGAGGTGCTGGTGCGGTTCGCGGGGTACAAGGGCCGCTACATGCTGCACTGTCACAACCTCGAACACGAGGACATGGCGATGATGGCCAACTTCGAGGTGGTGTAGGGGCGGCAGGCGCACAGGACTACTGCGGCAGGCGGTCCAGGACCCAGCGGCCGAGCTCTTCGCTCACGTACGAGTGCGGGCCATTGCCGGACGAGACCAGGAACTCGTCCAGGCCGCTCTCCTCCGGGTTCAGGGCGTTGATGTCGGCGTAGACGTCCTCCTGCCGGTCGAGGTCGCGGATATCCACCGCGCTGACGGCGGGGACGAAGCAGGTCGACTCGCTGCTGGGCTCGATGTCGACCGCGCCGGTGGCCCGCAGCTGGCGTCCGGCGCTGCCGAAGGTCTCCAGCGTGCCGCCGGGTGCGCCGTCCAGTTCGGGCAGGTTGTCGGTGACCACTGTCTTCTTCGACAACAGGCCCTTGAGTTGGGCCGCTTCCTGCCGGGAGCCCAGGGTCTGCGTCCGCAGGGTGGTTCCGGTGAACCAGCCGGAGTTGACCCTGATCGCGTCGAGACCGGCCTTCGCGCCGTTGCCGACCCCGTTTCCGCTGCCGTTGGCGACACCGATCAGCCGGGGGGCCCTCGGCCACCAGCCGACGTCCCGCAGGGCGGAGAGGAACCGGGTGCGCAGCGGGTCCTCACGGTGTTCGCCGTCGGCGGTCTCGATGTGACGCCACAGCAGCTGGCGGGCGGCCGGGCTGTTGATCTGGCGCGACAGGGCCGGGGCGGCCCAGAGGAAGTGGGCCAGTCCCTGGAGCGCAATCGGGAGCCAGGCGCCACGGTGCGGGCTGTCGAACGAGACATACAGCCCGGCCTCGTGGGTCTGTTTCCGGCTCTCCATGTGTGCGAGGGCATAGCGGGTGACCAGACCGCCCAGGCTGAAGCCGCCCACCGTCAGGGGCGCATCGCCGCTGCGATCAGCGGCCGCCCGCTTGATGCACTCCTCGGCGGCCTTGGCATTCTCGAGAATCGAGGTACTGCGCTCGTCGTAGCCGAGCACGATCAGGTCGTAGCCGCGATCGCGCAGCTCGGTGGCGAACGCGAATCCGGCCCTGTTCAGATGGTCCCAGCACTCGTCGAGTTGCGTCGGCCCGGTGTCGAACCCGTCCGAGAGAACGACCGGTCTCGTCAGGCGGCGATTGCCCTTTCCGTAGTACACCCACGCCTTGCCGCCCGGCAGGGCCCACTCCGCATCCGGAGGCGGTGCGGGCGCGGTCCTCGGCCGCGGCGGCGGCGCGAGCAAGCCCCACGGCTGGAGCGCGGGCTGGGTCTGCTCAGCCAATATTGCCCCCCAGGGCCGGACGGGACTCGCCTCGGCGATGACGTCCCGTCGCACGACTGGCCGGGCCGCTGCCCGGTCGGATCCGGACTACCCACGATCACCGCATGGTCACACAAGTGAGGAGTGCGGCGCGCCGCCGGACCGGCAGGATCCGGTCGATAACTCCCTGTCGGCCAAAGCGCCTTGACGGCGGAACGGTGCTCTGCCCGTCGGCTCGGTCGGCCGGGGAGCGGCCGAAGCCCGCCCTCAGCCCCGGAGTGCCTCCGGGCACTGCCCGCCCTCCGGCAGGTGCTTCTCCGCCCAGGCGCCCAGCGCCTTCAGTGCGGGCTCCAGCGCCGCGCCCGCCTCCGTCAGGCTGTACGTGACCCGCAGCGGCGGTCCCTCGTCCACCTCGCGGACGACCAGCCCGGCCGCGGCCAGCTCCGTGAGGCGGTCCGAGAGCATGCGCTCGCTGATGCCGGGGATGGCCCGGCGCAGCTCGACGAAGTATGCGGGGCGCTGCATCAGCACGGCGACGATCAGTCCCGTCCAGCGCTTTCCGAGCAGCGTGAAGACGCGCGTGATGCCGCTGCCGACCTTCTGGCATGCCTCTGCGGAGTGCGCCGCCGCCCGTTCTGTCATGGATCAAGGGTACTACCCCGCCGCAAGCGGCTATAAAAAAGTAAGCGGCTGTGCTATTAATAGTTGCGCACTGAACAACAGGTCCTTCTCGTTGATCATTGGAGTCCTCCCATGGCCACGCTGCTGCACCTCGACACCTCCGTCTGGCCCGAGTCCGCCTCCGCTTCCCGTGCCGTCACCGCGCTCTTCCGCAAGACCTGGGAGGAACAGCACCCGGACGGCACCGTGATCCACCGCGATCTGGCCGCCGACCCCGTGCCGCACCTCGACGCCGTCACCGCGTCCGCGGGCTTCGCCGACCCCGCCACCCACACCCCGGAGCAGGCCGCCGCCTTCGCCGAGCGCGTCAAGCTGATCGAGGAGCTGGAGAGCGCGGACGCCGTGCTCATAGGCGCCCCGATGTACAACTTCACGATCCCCTCCACGCTGAAGGCATGGCTGGACCAGGTGATCCTCATGGGCCGCACCGCGGGCGGCGAGCCCTCCGTCAAGGGCAAGCCGGTGTACGTGGTCGCCAGCCGCGGCGGTTCCTACGGCCCCGGTACGCCGCGCGAGGGCTTCGAGTACGTGCAGAACTACCTGAAGGCCGTCCTCGGAGACATGCTCGGCATGGAGGTCGACTTCATCGTCCCCGAGCTGACCATGGCCCACTCCAACCCGGCGATGGCCGAGCTGGTCCCGCTCGCCGAGGCCTCCCGGGCCAAGGCCCACGAGGACGCGGTCGGCAAGGCCAAGGCGGCCGCCGAGCGCGTCGCCGCCTGAGGCCGCACGGGCGGCCGGCCGCCGGGGAACCCGGAAGGATCACGCCCCGTCGCGCCGCGCCCCGGACCGGGCCAGACTGGTCCGCGGGGCGCGGCGCCCGGAGGGGCACGTACTCGACACGCGCCGGAAGGACACGGACACGGTCATGGCCAATGACGCCCAGCCCGTCCCGCTGCGAGTGCTCGTCTTCGGCGGCGCCCTGAGGGCCGAATCCACCAACGCCCGCCTCGCCTCCCTCGCGGCCCGCCTGGTCACCGAGGCCGGTGCCACCGTCGACCACGCCACCATGCGCGAGTTCGACATGCCCTTGTACGACGGCGACCTCGAGGATGCCAAAGGGCTGCCGGACGGTGCCGTCGCGCTGCACGGGCGGCTGGAGAAGTGCGACGCCCTCGTGATCTCCTCGCCCGAGTACAACGCCTCCGTGCCGGGCGTGCTGAAGAATGCCATCGACTGGGTCTCGCGCGTCCGCCCCCAGCCGTTCAAGGACAAGCAGGCACTGCTCCTCTCCGCCTCCCCCTCCATGGTCGGCGGCAACCGCGGCCTGTGGTCGCTGCGGATTCCGCTGGAGCACCTGGGCACCCGCGTCTACCCGGACATGTTCAGCCTCGCCAGGTCCCACGAGGGCTTCACCGAGGACGGGCGGCTGGCCGACCCGGGGCTTCAGGAGCGGCTGACCGAGACGGTGAACGCCTTCCTCCGCCTCGTCGAGGCGGACACGCGGTACGTGTGCCTGCAGCGCCGCTGGTACGAGTTCCTGGGCGACCGCACCGAGGCCCCCGTCACCCAGCGGGCTGAGGGCTGAGGGCTGAGGACCGGCACGCGCCGCTTCCGCGCTCCGGCGCGGGGCCGGGCCGTGGTCTGCCTCCGGCACCACTCGTCCCTGCCGGAGCCGGGGACGTAGCGTTGAAGTGAGGGCGTCCCCGGTGCGGAGGGAGCGGTACATGGCGGTCATGGTGCACAGTCGCGGCGCGGCCTGGAACAAGGAGCTGTACCAGGCGGCATTCGACAAGGCGATCCCCGACACCTCGAACCCGCCCGCCGGGCTGCTCGCCCACTTCGCCCTGCCGAGGGACGAGGGCGGCTGGCAGGTCATCGACATCTGGGAGTCGGAGGACGCGTTCCGCGCCTTCCTCGAGACGGCGGTCTACCCCGCGGCACAGGAGCTGGGGGCCCCGCCCTTCGACTCGAAGGTGCTGGAGGTCTACAACTACCTGATCCCGTAAGCGCCTGGCCCCGGGGCAACTGCTCGATCCCGCGGGGGAGCCGGGTGGGGCCATCGGTTAGAACAGACCGGTGACCACCTTCACCAATGAGACGCCCCAGGGCATAGCCCGGACGACGATCGCCGCCGACGGCCTGCTCCTCCGCCCGTTCGACGAGTCCGACGAAGCCGCCGTCGCCGAGGCGCTGCGCGACACCGGGATTCTCCGGTGGGCGGCCGGCATCGCCGTCAACGCGGCGCCGGAGCACGAGCGCGCGGCCGTCTGGCTGCGCGCCCGCATCGCCGGCTGGGCGTCCGGCGCCGCCGTCTTCGCCGTCACCGACGCGGAGTCGGGCGTCCTGCACGGGGCGATGGGCATCCGGGAGGTCAACCGCCTCCCGGACCAGGGCGTCGCCGGCTACTGGATCTCGCCCCGGTCCCGCGGCCGCGGCGTGGCCCCCGTCGCGCTGGACGCCGCCGCCCGCTGGGCGTTCGCCGCCCCGGAGGACGGCGGGCTGGGTCTGCACCGCCTCGTCCTCGACCACGCCCTGGTCAACACGGCGTCGTGCCGCGCCGCCACCAAGGCGGGCTTCCCGGCGGAGGGCGTGATGCGGGAGTCCTTCGTCGAGACCTCCGGTGAGCGGCACGACTCGCACTTGCACGCTCGGCTGGCGACGGACCGCCCCGGCCGCCCGGCCCTCCTGGGCCGCTAGGGCCCGACAAAGCCCGGCAAGGCCCGTCCGGCTACGCGTGGTGGACGCGCACCAGCAGTTCCCGGGTGCCCGGCCCGTCGTGCTCGGCCAGTGCGACCGCCTGCCGCCGGCCGAGGCGCAGCGCGCCCGACGCGACGGGGATGCGCAGCTCCGGGTGACGGTGATCGCCGGGCATCGGCCCGACGATCAGGCCGCAGGCGGCGTGGCCGCAGTACACGTGCAACGTGCCCTCGGAGACGCCCGATCCGGCCACCAGCTCCCGGAGTTCACCGGTCAGGTCGACGGTGGCTTCGGGGGCGTCGACGGTGATGACGAAGCGGGCCGAGACCGCGATCGAACTGCCGGACGACAGCGGCCCGTTGGAGAAGACCTCTACGCGTGCGCCCGTGGTGGTCGTCATGGTGCGTGCCTCCGCATGGGGGGTGCTCTCGTGCTCTCGTGCTCTTAGGGTGTGCTTTCCCTGGCGTTCGTGCACAGTGCACCGTGGCACCCCTACCGCGGTCCGGGAACGGCCCTTCCGGCCGTTCTGCGGGCCCGGAAGGTTACCGGGACGGCTGCTTCGTGATCGCGTTCGCGATTCGCAGCGTCACCTTCTGCTGGCTGTCGTCCCGGTGGGTCGGGTTGAACGAGTACACGACGCGGCGCTGTCCGTCCCGCGTGGAGACCATGGCCGAGTTGTAGCCCCAGCGCTCGCCCGTCTTGCCCCACAGCGTCACACCGTTCACGGTGATCGTCTGGAGACCGGCGCTGTACTGGGCCGGGCCGCCGCCCTTGAGCATGCGGACGTCCTTGGACGGCATCTCGAACATCTTGTCCATCTCGGCCTTCGGCAGCAGCTTGCCCGCGAAGAGCGCCTCGGTGAAGCGGTCCAGGTCCTTGGTCGTGGAGATCATCTCCCCTTCGCCCCACGCCTCCGACTGGTTGAACTCGGTGGCGTCCTTCAGCGTCCCGTCCGACATGGCCAGGTAGCCGTGCACGTGCGGGCCGTGGATCCGGGGGTCGTTGCCGGGGACGGAGGTGTGGTCGAGGTGCAGCGGGCGAAGGATGCGCTTGCCGATCTCCTCGCCGTACGGGCGGCCGGTCACCTTCTCGACGAGCATCGCGGCCAGCACGTAGTTGATGCCCCGGTACTCCTGCTTGGTCCCGGGCTCGAACTTCATCGTGCCGTGGGTCACCAGCGACACCATCTTCTCCGGCGTCCACTGGTCGTTGCGGTGCCGGAGCACGTCCTCCGGGGTGCTCATGTCCGGCGCGTCCGGGCCGCTCTCGGCGGGCAGGCCGCTGGTGTGGTTCAGCAGCTGGGTGGCCGTGATCGGCGGGAAGTCGGCGGGCAGCAGGCCGGGCAGGTAGCGCTGGATCGGTGCGTTCAGGTCCAGCTTGCCCTCGGCGGCCAGCTGGTGCACGACCGTGGCGACGAAGACCTTGGTGATGCTGCCGATCCGGACCTTGTCGTCCGCCCGTACGGCCCGGCCCGTGCGCAGGTCGGCGACGCCCGACGTGCCGTACCACTGGCCCGCCTTGCCGCCGACCCGTATCTGAGCGGCAGTCAGCTGCGGGTCGCCGAGGTCGGCGATGGCGGCCCGGAGGGCCTGGGTGTCGAGCGGCGGGAGAGCCTGGGAGGACGCCGGGGCGGACGCGGAGGACGGGGATCCGGTTGCCGCGAGGGCGGTGCCCGCGGGGACGCCCACGGTCAGGAGCAGGGAGCCGGCCAGCACGGTTCCGGCGAGGGCGCGGCGGGAGAGGACACGGCGGGAGGGAAGCGAGGAAGTCATGTTGATCATGGTGTCGCGGCGGGACATCGCCGCCATCAGGGAGCGGCCCCCATTCCGGCCCTGAGCCACCCCCGACCTCGATCAGGGTTTTCCCTCACTCCCTGACAGCCATTCAGACGTCCTCCTTCAGCAAGCGCACGTACACCGCCGAGAACATCGCCCCCACCAGCAACAGCAGCAGCGCCACCGCCGTCCCGTACCCGATCAGCGCCTTCAGGAACGCCTGGTCGTACATGAACACCGGCAGCGTCTGGCTGCGGTTGCCGGGGCCGCCGCGCGTCATGGCCCAGATGAGGCCGAAGACCGACAGTGTCTGGAGGGTGTTGAGCATCAGGTTGGTGCCGATCGAGCGGCGGATCATCGGCAGCGTGATGTGCCAGAAGCGGCGCGCGCCGCTCGCCCCGTCGACCTCCGCCGCCTCGGTGACGTCCTGGGGGATCTCGGCGAGGGCGGCGGAGTAGACCAGCATCGAGAAGGCCGTGCCGCGCCAGACGTTGGCGAAGGAGACGGCGAGGATCGGCAGCGTGAACAGCCAGTTCTGCTGCGGCAGATGGAGCCACGCCAGGATCGCGTCGAGCGTGCCGCGCCGGTTGAAGAAGGTGTAGAGCAGGAAGCCCGCCACGATCTCGGGCAGCACCCACGCCGTGATCACCACCGCCCCCACCGTCGTCCGCACCGCCCGCGACGCGCGCCGCATGAGCGCCGCCAGGACGAAGCCCAGGGTGTTCTGGCCGACGATCGACGAGAGCACGGTGAAGAGCAGCGTCAGCAGTACCGCATTGCGGAAGTCGGGATCCCCGAACGCCCGGCGGAAGTTGGCGAGTCCGACGAAGGACGCCGACGCCTGGCCGGTGAGCTGGGTGTCGGTGAAGGCGAGCCAGACGCAGTAGCCGATGGGCCCGGCGAGGAAGAGCAGGAGCAGCACGGTCGCCGGGGCGAGGGGGAGCCAGCGGGCGGCCGTCCGCCCGCGCGCCGTGGTCGTCATGAGCCCGCGCGCCGTGGCCGTCATGAGGCGGTCACACCGCCGACGCCGACGACGGACCGCAGCCGGTCGTCGTAGCGCCGGGCCGCCTGTGCCGCGTTCGCGTCGCCGGTCGTCACCGACTCCATCGCCTCCTGGATGGCGCTGGACACCCGGGGATAGACGGGCAGGGCGGGGCGGTAGTGGGTGACGGCGACCAGGTCGGTGAAGAACGCGATGCCGGGGACGGACGCGCGGTACTTGTCGTCCGCCGCCACGTCCTCCCGCACCGCGATCTGCCCGTCGCGCACCGTCCACTCGGTGGCGTTCTCCGGCGACTGCAGCAGCTCCAGGGCCTGCCACGCGAGGTCGGCCCTCGCGGACTTCGCGGCGATCGACCAGGCCCAGCCGCCGGAGAGGCTGACGCGCCCCGGCGCTCGGCCGTCCTGCGTCGGGAAGGCCGCCCGGCCCATGGTCCGCGACCACTCGGGCCACGGCCGGACGCCGTTCGGCAGCCAGTTCTTGGCGAGCCAGGAGCCGTCCAGGGCGATGGCCAGCCTGCCGGACGGAATCCACTCGCCGGCCACGCGCGTGGAGACGTTGGGGTCGAGCGCATCGGACGGGTCCGGGCCGAGCTTCTCCGCATAGACGGTGCGGACGAATGCGAGGGAGTCCTCGAACCCCCGGGTGCCGGCCCGCCACTTCTTCGCCGCCGGGTCGTAGAGCGGATCGGCCCCCGTGCCGTACAGCAGCATCTCGAAGCCCTGCATCGAGGCGGCCTCGCCCGGCCCCTTGCCCGTGTAGACGTTGAGGGGGACGACCCCCGGCGCCTTCCGCTTGATCGTGCGGGCGGCGTCGAGGACGTCCTTCCAGGTGTGCGGCTGCCAGTCGGTCGGCAGCCCGGCCGCCGCGAAGACCTGCTTGTTGAACCACAGGCCGCGGGTGTCGGTGCCGTCCGGCACCCCGTACGTCCGGCCGTCCCGGGCCCGCACCGAGGACTTGGCGCTCGCGGCGAACCGGCCCCACTGCGCCCAGCCCGCCAGCTTGTCGTCGAGCGGTCTCAGATAGCCGCTCTCGACGTCGGAGCCGATCAGGCTGGTGTCCTCGTGGACGAGGTCCGGTGCGGTCTTCGGGGACCGCATCATCTGCTGGATCTTGGCGTAGTAGTCGTCCTCGGCGGCCTGGACGGGGAGGAGCCGGAGTTTCTTCCCCGGGTGGGCCCGCTCGAACTGCTTCTTGATGCCCGCCAGATAGTCGTCCATGATCCGGTACTTGTTGTCCGTGCTGCGCTGGTAGGCGACCTTGACGGTGTCCGGATCCCCGCCCGATTCCCCGCACGAGGTGAGGGACAGGGCGGTGACGGCGATGGCGACGAGGAGTACGGGGCTGGTGGGGCGCACGGCTCGACCTCCTGCACCTTGTGGTGTCGAGTCGTACGTTCCCCCGGGCGCCGCGCGGCACGCGTGGGCAACCGCCCGCGCACCCGTGCGCCGGGTCCCGTTCCCGTCAGCGCCCGCTGAGCCAGCGGTAGTGCAGCTCCGGCCGGCCGACCTGCCCGTAGCGCGGGGCGCGGACGGCCCGCCCGGTGTCCACCAGGTGCTCCAGATAGCGGCGGGCCGTGATCCGGGAGATGCCCATGGCGGTGGCGGCCGCGGCCGCGGAGACGCCCTCGGGCCCGGCGGCCCGCAGGGTGTCGGTGATCGCCCGCAGGGTGGCCACGGCCAGCCCCTTGGGCAGCGCCACGGGCTGCGGGGCGCGCAGCACGGCGAGCGCCCGGTCCACCTCTTCCTGGCCGCTCGCCTCCCCGGCGGCGCCGCGGAACTCCGCGTACCGGACGAGGCGGTCGCGGAGGGTGGCGAAGGTGAAGGGCTTGAGCACGTACTGGACGACGCCCAGCGAGACGCCCTCCCGGACCACGGCCAGATCGCGGGCCGAGGTCACGGCGACGACGTCCGCGCCGTGCCCGGCGGAGCGCAGCGAGCGCACCAGCTGGAGGCCGTGCCCGTCGGGCAGGTACAGGTCGAGCAGCAGGAGATCGACGGCCGTCCGCTTGAGGAACTGGACCGCGTCGCCCCGCGAGTGCACCACCCCGGCGACCGTGAAGCCGGGCACGCGCCGCACGTACAGCGCGTGGGCGTCGGCGGCGACGGGATCGTCCTCGACGACGAGCACGCGGATCGGCTGTGCGGGATTCGGCTGCGCGGGGTCCGGCTGTTCCGGGTTCGGCTGCGCGGGGTTCATGGGGTGGCTCCTTCGGGGGTGCGCGCGTGCAGCGGCAGCCGGACGGTGAACTCGGCCCCGCCGAAGGGGGAGCGGCCGAGGCCGACCGTGCCCCCGTTGCGGAGGGCGGCCTGCCGGACGAGCGCCAGCCCGAGGCCCCGGCCGGCCCCCGGGGTCTCCCCGTACTCCGCGGAGCCTACGGCCCCCGTGGCCCCCGTGGCCCCCGTGGCCTCCGTGGCCTCCGCGGACTTCGTCGACCAGCCGCGGTGGAAGACCTCGTCGGCCGCCTCCGGGGGCACGCCCGGCCCGGTGTCCCCGACGCGCAGGATCAGCTCGCCGCCGTCCGCCGGTGTGTCCGCCCGCACGGTGACGGTGACCCTCGGCGGCCGGGTCCCGCCCGCGGCCGCCGCGTCCACCGCGTTGTCGATCAGGTTGCCCAGCATCGTCACCAGGTCGCGGGCGGGCAGGCCGGGCGGCAGCAGGCCGTCGTCGACCCGGGTGTCGTCCGTGATCGTCAGCTCCACGCCGTGCTCGTTGGCCTGGGCGGCCTTGCCCAGGAGCAGCGCAGCGAGCACCGGTTCCGCGACGGCGGCGACGACCTGGTCGGTGAGGGCCTGGGCGAGTTCCAGCTCCGCGGTGGCGAAGTCGACGGCCTCGTCGGCGCGCCCGAGTTCGATGAGGGAGACCACCGCGTGCAGCCGGTTGGCCGCCTCGTGCGCCTGCGAGCGCAAGGCCTCGGCGAAGCCGCGTACGGAGTCCAACTCGCCGGAGAGCGCCTGGAGTTCGGTGTGGTCGCGCAGGGTGACGACGGTGCCGTGCTGCTCCCCGCCCGACACGGGCGAGGTGTTGAGGACGACGACCCGCTCGGTGGTCAGGTGCACCTCGTCGACGCGCGGCCCGGGCGCGAGGAGCGCCTCCGTGAGGGCCTGCGGCAGGCCGAGTTCGGTGACGGGACGGCCTACGACATCCTCTTTGGGCAGGCCGAGGAGGGCCCGGCCGCCGTCGTTGACGAGCGCGACGCGCCGCTGCCCGTCGAGCAGCAGCAGGCCCTCGCGGACGGCGTGCAGCGCGGCCTGGTGGTAGTCGTGCATCCGCGCCAGCTCGGCGGCGTTCATGCCGTGGGTGTGGCGGCGCAGGCGGGCGTTGAGGAGGTACGTCCCGGCGCCGCCGAGGGCCAGCGCGGCGAGCGCCACGCCCAGCAGGGCGGCGACCTGGCCGCTCACCTCCGCGCTGATCGCGTCGACGGTGATCCCGGCGCTGACGAGGCCGGTGACCTGGCCCTTGTCGGCATCCCGTACGGGCGCCACGGCCCGCACCGACGGGCCCAGCGTGCCGGTGTACGTCTCCGAGAACGTCCGGCCCTCCAGGGCGGGGCCGGTGTGGCCGAGGAAGCGTTCGCCGATGCGGGCCGGGTCGGGGTGCGTCCAGCGGATGCCGCCCGGGCTCATGATCGTCACGAAGTCCACCCCGGTGTCGCGGCGGACCCGCTCGGCGTACGGCTGGAGAGCAGCGGACGGGTCCCGGTCCAGGACCGCCGCCCGTACGGCCGGGGACGCGGCGACCGAGGCGGCCACGGCCGTCACCTGGCGGCGGGCCGCCTCCTCGGCCTGCCGGTGGTCGGCGAGGTAGGCGAAGACCGCGCAGCCGGCCACCACGACGGCGACCAGCACGATCTGCATCGCGAAGAGCTGGCCGGCGAGGCTGCGGGGGCGGCGTATGCGGCGTATGCGGGGTGTGCGCATGGCCGACAGTGTGCCTCTTGGCTTGTTCGTGTACGTAATGAACGCAAGGGTGACCGCCGTCACAAGGCCGTGCATAGTCTCCGGGTCGGGAGCGTCAGAAGCCGCGACGACGAGGGAAGACAAGGAGAGCACCGTGACAGCGCAGTCACCGCCACCACAGCAGCAACCGGTCCGCAAGGCGGACCGGACCCACTGGCTCTACCTCGCCGTGATCGCCGCGGTGCTCGTCGGCATCGCGGTGGGCTTCGCCGCGCCCGGTTTTGCCAAGGAGCTGAAGCCCCTGGGCACGGGCTTCGTCAACCTCATCAAGATGATGATCTCGCCCGTCATCTTCTGCACGATCGTGCTGGGCATCGGCTCCGTGCGGAAGGCAGCGAAGGTCGGCGCGGTCGGCGGGCTGGCGCTCGGCTACTTCATGGTGATGTCGACGGTCGCGCTGGCGATCGGCCTGGTGGTCGGCAACGTGCTGGAGCCCGGCAGTGGGCTGCACCTGACGGACGCGCTGCGGCACGCGGGGGAGGCGCAGGCGAAGGGCGCGCACCAGTCGACGCCCGACTTCCTGCTCGGGATGATCCCGACCACGATCGTCTCCGCCTTCACCGGCGGCCAGGTCCTCCAGACCCTGCTCGTCGCGCTCCTCACGGGCTTCGCCCTGCAGGCCATGGGCCCGGCGGGCGAGCCGGTACTGCGCGGGATCGGACACATCCAGAAGCTGGTCTTCCGGATCCTCTCCATGGTCATGTGGGCCGCCCCGGTGGGCGCGTTCGGCGCGATCGCCGCGCTGGTCGGCGCGACGGGCGTGGACGCGCTGAAGTCCCTGGCCGTCATCATGATCGGCTTCTACACCACCTGCCTGATCTTCGTGGTGGTGGTGCTGGGCGCACTGCTGCGGCTGGTGGCCGGGGTGAACATCTTCGCCCTGCTGAAGTACCTGGGCCGGGAGTTCCTGCTGATCCTGTCGACGTCGTCGTCGGAGTCGGCGCTGCCGCGGCTCATCGCGAAGATGGAGCACCTGGGCGTGAGCAAGCCGGTCGTCGGCATCACGGTGCCCACGGGCTACTCGTTCAACCTGGACGGCACGGCCATCTACCTGACGATGTCCTCGCTGTTCGTGGCCGAGGCGATGGGAAACCCGCTCTCGGTGGGCCAGCAGGTGTCGCTGCTGCTCTTCATGATCGTGGCGTCCAAGGGCGCGGCGGGCGTCACGGGCGCAGGGCTGGCCACGCTCGCGGGCGGCCTCCAGTCGCACCGGCCGGAACTGGTCGACGGCGTCGGGTTGATCGTCGGCATCGACCGCTTCATGAGCGAGGCGCGCGCGATGACGAACTTCGCTGGCAACGCGGTGGCCACGGTGCTGATCGGCACGTGGACGAAGGAGATCGACCGGGGCCGGATGACGGAGGTGCTGGCCGGACGCCTGCCGTTCGACGAGGCGGCGCTGGCCGATGACGGGCACGGTGACGGTGCGGTTCCTGCCCCGCGGGGCGGCGAGAAGGAGCCGGCCGGGGCCTGAGCCCCCTCAGAACCACCCCCACGGCGGGGCCGCCCCCACGCGGCCCCAGGCCCGGTACGGCACCGCCGGGCCGCGCCGTGGGGGTTTGGTGTTTCATGCGGTCACGGCTCGGCCTGCGAGCAGACGATCTCGCCGGTATCGGAGTCGACCGTGCAGAATCCGCTCAGCAGCACGAAGGTCACGGCCGCATCGTCGCCGTCGCCCCCTATGTGCCCGACCGAGAATCCGTCGCTGGTCGCATCGTCGGCCTGAGGATCCACGCTCTCGTCATAGGAGTTGGAGCCGACAAAGGGATTGTCCCAGTGGAGGTCGACCTGGCCCAGGCGATTCCCGTCGACATCCTCGATCTGGTAGGTGACGCGGCCTTCGGTGCCGGATGCGAACCCGTCGGACTCCGACCCCCAGTCTCCTCGGTCACCGATGAGATCCGGTGGCGGACTGGTCCAATCACCCTCGAGTTCTGATGCGGTGAGTCTGAGGTTCACGGTGCCGGCCTGGTTGTCCAGGGTGACAGCGGTTGATCTCGCGGCCATCGGACTCCCCTTTCCCTGGCGTGCGTACGTAACCACTTTCCACGGTACGACTGGGCTGTTACCGCCGCATCAGGCGCAGGCGGCGCCGCCGCCCCAGTGGCTGAGGCGAGGCATGGTTAGTGAGATCAGCACGGCGGCCATCCGGTCGGCCTTTTGCCACGGGCGGGGCGACGGCTTCACCGCCACGGGCAGCCCCGGGGGCCGCAGGGCGCTGTACTCGGTGAACCGGCGGGTCCCGCAGCGCGGGCAGCGCTCTTCGCCGGGGGCGCCGTTGGCGCCGTTGACGGGTTCGAAGCCGGAGGGGTGAGTGCAGGTGGTCATCGGCTCGCCCCGGGGGTGGAGTGGGCCATGATCCAGTGGTGGTTGGCGTCGGCGGTGGCCTTGGCCCGCTGCCCGGGCGGCGCGTCGCGACGGCGCGCGGCGAGGCTGACGCAGTCGGGGCAGGTGCTGAGGTAGGGCCGCAGCCCGGCTTCTTCGCGCTCGTCACGGGTGGCCAACCGCAGTGCGGAGAAGTCCACTTCCCATTGCAGGGCACCGTCGGGGCTCTGCAGCTGCGCGCGGGTGTCGGTGCGCCCGATCACTTGGGCGATTTTGTTGTCGCGTACGTCGACTACGTAGGCGCCTTTGCGGTACATGATCCCTCCAACTCGCGTGGCTCTTACCGGAGTTCGTCTCCGTCGACGGTAGAGCATGAGAGTTCTAAACGTTTACGGAACGGGTTCAATCACTGGAACGAGTGGACCCTCGTCCGGTCACGCGCCACACTGAGTGCCGACAGGAGGGGAACGGATGCCAGCGAGAAAGGCCCCAACCGTCCGGCAGCGGAGGCTGGGTACGGAACTCCGCAGGATGCGCGAGCAGGCAGGGTTGTCCATTGCTCAGGCCGCCGGACTGCTGGGTACCGAACGTTCGAGCATGAGCAACATCGAGTCGGGCCGTCATGGCGTCAGCGGTGAACGGGTCCGCGTCTGGGCCACCTCCTACGGCTGCCCGGACCTCGCCTACGTGGATGCGCTTGTCGCCATGGCCGAGGAGCGCGGCAAGGGGTGGTGGGAGGAGTACCGCGGAACCATCCAGGTCGCGGCGCTCGATCTCGCCGAGCTGGAGCACCATGCGGTCGGCTTTCGCGCATTGCAGATCATGCACTTGCCAGGACTGCTGCAGACCGAGGAATACGCCCGGGCCGTCTTCCGTACGGCGGTGCCGACCCTCAGCCCCGCGGAGCTGCGGCGCAGGCTGTCCCACCGTATGAGGCGACGCGACGTCCTCGACCGTCCGCAGCCGCCCATCTGTACGTACCTCATGCATGAGGCGGCTCTGCTCATGCAGTTCGGCGGCCCGAGCATTGCCCGTGCGCAGCTCAGGCACCTCTTGCACGAATCCGAACGCGAGAACATCACCGTGCGGGTTATCCCCTTCTCCTCTGGCGGCTTTGCCAGTGCCGGGAGTTCAATGCTCTATGTGCGGGGAGCTGTGACGCGACTCGATACGGTTCACGTCGACACACCGACCGGTTCCGCGTTCCTGGACGGGGAATCGCAGCTCACCAACTACCGGGCGGTGCTGGATCGGGCCGAAGAAATCGCGCTCAGCTCTGAGCGCTCACGTGACTTCATCAGCAAGGTGGCACAGCAGACGTGAAGGACTCGAAGGTCATGGGCATCCAGTGGCAGAAGTCGTCGTTCTCTTCGGATACGGTGGGCGACTGCTTAGAACTCGCCAACCCGGCAGGTCGAATACTCCTCCGCGAGAGCGACACCCCCGGCACCGTCATCAGGGCAACCCCCGGCCAACTGCGAGGCATGCTGTCCAACACCAAGGGGCGCGAGTCCACTCGCTGGGAGTGACCGAAAGGCCGGACGTCCACACCCCAGTCAGGCCGACCCCCGGTTCAGCTGGATCAGGTCCCAGCGGTTCCCGTACAGGTCCTGGAAGACGGCCACCGTGCCGTAAGGCTCGGTCCGGGGAGGCTCCTCGAACCTCACCCCGGCCGACCGCATCCGCTGGTAGTCCCGCTCGAAATCATCGGTGTTCAGGAACAGGCCGACGCGTCCACCCGTCTGGTCGCCCACGCGCGCTTCCTGGTCAGGCGTGACGGCCCGCGCGAGAAGCAACGCGGTCTCCCGGGCTCCCGGCGGGGCGACGACCACCCAGCGCTTCTCTTCATCAATACGGGTGTCCTCGACGAGTTCAAACCCGAGGGTGTCCACATAGAAGGCGATGGCCTCGTCGTAGTCGCACACGACCAGGGTCACCAGTCCGAGATGAGTCATGCAGCGATCATGACCCATTAAACTCGGGCCCAGGGCGCCGCGAGCGCGCCCAGTGATGCGATGACGAAGCCGCGTCGGTCCAGCCGTGGCGGTGGGTTTCTTCGGGGTCGATGCCATGCAGGTCGGCTGATCGGGGTCGTCAGCGGGTAGGGCAGCTGAGCCCCGGCTCCGCCCGGTTCGGAGAGCATGTCACCAATGCCAACGACAGGAACAAGGCCCCTCGCAAGTAGAACCCGAGTGACACGTCACCACCCTGTGCCAGCCGCTCGGCGGCGGAGGTGGTGAGGATAGCGAGCCGGGTCGTGTCCTGGTCGTGGGCGGAGGCGAACCGGAGCGCGTGTTCGGTCAGTTGCTCCCCCAGCCATTCCGCGGCTTCCTTCGGCTCGTCCCATGTGCCCTGGATCAGCCGGGGCGGCTTCAGTAGCCACAGGGCGGTCTCGATCGGCGGTACGCCAGTGGTCTTCCATTCCGAGACGGCTTCCCGGTACCGCTCCTGGACGTCGTCGGGACTGGTAGCGGTCGGTGTGACGGACGACGGTGGGCGACGGATGCTCTCCTTGTCGAAGTCCTTCTTCTCGCCGGTCCAGAGGTACCCGTGAACGTGCAACTGGTCGTCCTGTCCAGGAAGGTTGGAGGCGGCCCCCACCTTCCCCAGAAGGCAGAGGCCGCCAGTCACAGGCGCAGCCGGCTGGGGGCTGCTGTGGTGGGGCCGGTCAGGCCGTGAGGCCGAAGCGGGCCGGGTCGATGCCCGCCGCGTTCAGCTCGGCGGTGGTGAACCTCAGCGGCTCGGCGTTCGGCCGCTTGCTGTCGCCGAGGGCGTAGACGTCCTCAGCGATGCGGGCGAGGGTGACGCACGATTCGCCGTCCGGGTGGGTGTTGCCCCCGCATGCCTTGGCGAACTGGGCGCCGTCGATGGTGAGGCTGTACAGGTCGGTCATGATGAGCCTTCCTGATAGGTGGGTACGGACACCTCGCCAGGCGTCGGCTTGCTGTGCGGCTGCCTCGATGTCCGCGGTCATGGAGAGAGATTGTGGTGCATGAATCGAGCGAATACGAACCACATTCCCGTGATGTACTAAAGATCATGAACGGTAGGCGTCGGCCCATGCGGACAGACGTTCCCGGGCGTCATCTTGGAATAGCGCACGTTCTTCGTAGCCGGCGAACTCTTCGAGGTACGCGGTGACGTCACGAGGGTCACGGAACATCATGACCCCTGTGGAAGCCTCCACGGTTGCCATGCGTTCGTCGTAGACCGTGAACGTGGTTAGCGGGCATCCTGGCAGGTATGTATCTACGGGAATAACACCGAGCTTCACCGCGGGCAGATGCGAGAGCGACACCAGGCGGTCGATCTGGATAGCCATAGCATGCGGGGGGATCTTCGCGAACCGTACGGCTTGCTCGGTGAGGACGAACGTAAATGATTTCGATTCGTCGTAGAGCACGGCCTGTCGCTCTAGTTTCTTGTTTATTACCTTCCCGAGGTCGCCCTGTACGTCGTCAAGGCTGGCTCTGATGTATTCGGGCGTCGAGAGCAGGCCGGTAATCATGGATAGCAGGAAAAACCGGAACTCGGTCGTGATCTTCTCCACCTCGGCCAGCTCGACCTGGCCTTTGTCCAGACCCTTTCGGAGAAGCGACCGCGAGTCCTGCCACTCGGTGTTGGCGATCCTGGCCAGCGCTGTTACCTCGGCGATGAGGCTGGGTGGCGCCTCCAGCGCCCTCAAGATTCGCTCCACGTCCATAAGCGACGGGGTTCGCTTACCAGTTTCAATCTTGCTGATTTTGGATTGGCTCATGGAACAACGCCGAGCGAGCCGGTCCCCTGTAAGGCCGGCCCGCTTGCGTAGCTCTCTCAGTGTCTCTGCCAGGTCAGCCTTGCTCTGCCCCAGCTCTACGGGTTCAAACGTCAAGCTGTTTCACGTACTCCGAGAATGGCGTGGCCTCAGCGAGGGCGATTCGCTGGTATTCCACGAATGGTGCAGGGTGGCCGTCGAACACTTCCCGGTTGATCTGCTTTCCGTCCGGCTCGTAGTTCATGAGCACGACCGTCGATCGGTCGAACATCCAGAAGTCCTGGACGCCTGCCAGCGGGTTGGGCCGGTCCGTTACGTCGAGGATACGGATGTCTTCGCCTGCTTCGAACTGCGGAGCATAATACTGTGCGAACTCAAACCGGAGATAGTCCGAGAGTGGCCGCGTGACGATGTGGACTCGTCCGATGCTGCCGCCGGTTTCCCGATGCCGGCGGATCAGTTCAAACCACTCGTCGTCCTCGTCGGGAATTTCCACCGGTTGACCGGAAAGGAACCGGGAGAATTCCTCGGCTTCCTGCGGGACGATGTACTGTGGCAAGGTTTCGAGTCGCCACGCTTCCTTTGTGAAGTCCCGGAACTTGGCGTCCCAGGCGTCACCAGCCAAGAGCACGGAATGCCTCCCTCAGTACGCTCTCAGGGATCTTGACCAGTGCCTCACCGGCTGGGGGCTGGAACGCGTGGGACGTCTCGCCCTGGACGAGGAACCCGCCGTCCGACTCGTCGCGGTAGACGTTGGGGCAGTCCTGCTTGCCGCATTCGCCCTGTCCGCTGCCCGTGAGCCGCGTAAGCGCCATGTCAACTCCCTTGGAGTCCGACCCTGGTTGGGTCATCTGGCCTCGACGTTAGGCAGGCCCGGCACCGGCCGTCCATGCTGCACCAGCAATATTCCCGTGATGGACTAAAGATCAAGCTTCAGGGTTCTCGTGTGCCCCTGCGTCGGCGCGGGATCCGCTGCATCATCCCGGACACGGCCGATCGCGTCCGCATCCGCAAGAAGCGCGCTTCCCACGGCGGCCGACCGCCAACGCTCGACAAGACCGACTACCACGAGCGCCGGCACGCGTACGATGTGGGCCCATGGCACGGGGCGACGAGGACGACCCTTTGATGTCCGGCACTTCATGGGGTGCCGCCTACGGGGACCGCTTCTGGCAGGAGCTGGATGCTTTCGTCCTGGGCGCCGAGCTGAAGATCGACCGACCGAAAGGCAGCGCGCATCCGCGCTTCCCCCAGTACGTCTACCCGGTTGATTACGGATACCTCGAAGGCACCCAGGGCGGTGACGGCGAAGGCGTCGACATCTGGCGCGGCAGCGCGAAGCAACCGGGTGTGGTCGGCGTGGTCGCGACCGTGGACCCGCTCAAGAGGAACGCTGAGATCAAGGTCCTCCTTGCATGCCTGCCGGAGGAGATCAAGGCGATCGAGAACTTCTACCGAGGTCAGCCACAGGCCGCACTGCTCGTCATCCGTTCCGGCATGGCACCGTCCGGCAGCACCCCATGAGCTGACGAGCCCGAACCCGAGAGCATCCACCTAAAGCGGTCTTGGCTTCCTTCCCAGATGCCTGCCGGAGTACCCGCAGCGCTGCCCCCAGCTGCCCTCTGTTCACGCGCCGACGTGCTTCTCCCACCAGTCGGAGAATGGCTCGGCGTGCGCCAGCGCGGTATCCCGGATGGTGACGAAGTCTTGTGCCCGGCTGTCAGGCATCGTCTCCCGCCCCGTGACGACTCCCGCGTCGTCGTAATGCATGACGACGGCGGTCCTCTCGTCAAAGAGCCAGAAGTCTTCTGCCGCTTCGAGCGGGTTGGGCTTGTCCGTTGTGTCGAGGATGAAGAACTCTTCGCCCCCAGCCGCGTTCTTCCGGTACCCCCAGCCCAGTTCGAACCGTAGATACGGTGTGATGGGGCGCGCCAGAATGTGCACGCGGTACACGCGCTTACCGAGGTCCGTAAGAGTCCGAAGCTCCGAGACCCAGGCTTCGTTGTAGTCGTCGGGCTGTGGCTGCCCAGCGAGGAAAAGCTCGATAGGCGTCCACGTTGCCCGACCCGCTGTAGTCGGCGAGGGTCTCGAGCCTGAATGCTTCTCGCTCGAAGGTGTCGAACAGCTCTCCGAGAGTCTTAGGCGTCACGAAGGCCCTTCCGGATCAGGTCGAACACAAGCTGCGTCGGGATCTCCACGAGGGTCTCGTGTGCGGGAATCTCCAACCCGTGATCGGTAGGTGTCTCCCCTGTACCAAGAGGGTGTCCCTGTCCGTGGCGTAGATGGTCGGGCAGTCCTTGATGTCGCACGTGCTCACGAGCTTGGTGACCTTCACGCGGCTCCTCCCCAGTCTGCTCCGTCGTATCCGGTTCGATGCTTCCGACCTTGCAGGGCGAGCCGCAAGGGGTAGCGGTTTCCAAAACGGGAAAGCGGGACGGGAGGGAGGCGAGCGGGGCGCACAGGGCGCGCAGGAGGACGGACGCTGGGCGCCTCTGCCGGGGGATGAGCCAGGTGATGCCGGGAGAAACTTGGGATGGGCCTGGGGCGTTCAGCAGGGCAGCAGCGGGCTGCTCTCGCCTACAGGCTGTTCCGTAACTGCTGGCCATCCCTGGCGGGGACGGACCTGTGGTCCGGTGGTCAGCAGAAGTCGAGCGTGACGTCCTTGTCCACGCAGTACTTCATGACGGCGACCAGCTGACGGGTGTCATCAATACGTCGTTGGAGAATGGAATCGTCGGCAGCGTTCGGCCGCTCGTCGATGATTGCTTCCAGCCGGGGCAGCATGGCCGCGCATCGAGCGGGTGCGAGGTCGCCCTCGTGGTCTGGATGGTCGAGCAGTGGTGCCAGCGTGGTGGTGACGCTGCTCCACAAACGGTTTCCCCCGAAGCCGACCATCTCAGGGAGGGCGAATCCCTCGGTTTGAGCCAGCCACTCCCTGAATAGGTTGAACCCGTAGTGCGACCAGGAGATATCCGGGCTGGTCGCTTCATCGTCTGCGGGGCAGAGCATGAGCCCCATCCTGTCCTCCTCATTTGCTTGGTGCCCATGATCAGCCGTGGGGAGGAGTGTCGGCAACTGAAATGATCTGTCGCATGGCTGGTGTGATCACGGCGTCAGAACCATGACGGAACTCTGATCTCCACGCGCGATCACACAGTGGCCGAGCAGTCGAAGAACTACCGCTACTCCACCAATCATCACCCGGGCCCGGGCGAGACTGGGCGTGATCTTCCGGGTTTTCCGGCGGGTCAGCGACCCGTACCACCCGCCGGATCGCCGATGATCAGCGCATTGGCGATGGCCGCCAGCCCCTCGCCGCTGCCGATCCAGCCCAGGCCCTCGGGGGTGGCGGCCCCCAGGAACACGGGCGCGCCGAGGGCGGCGGCGAGCACCTTCTGCGCCTCGGCGCGACGGGGCCCGAGCTTGGGCCGCTCCCCGATCAGCTGGACCGACACATTGCCGATCGCGAACCCGGCCTCCCGGACCAGCCGGGCGGTCTCGACCAGCAGCGCGGTCGGAGCGGCGCCTTCCCACTCCGGCGTGGAGGTGTCGAAGTGGGCACCCAGGTCGCCGAGGTCGGCGGCCGTCAGCAGCGCGTTGCACGCTGCGTGAACCACGACGTCACCGTCGGGCTCCCCTGCCAGCCCCACGGGCTCGTCCGGCCAGTCGAGTCCCGCGAGCCGCAACGGCCGCCCCGCCGCGAACGGGTGGATGTCCACTCCGGTCCCGATCCGGGGCAGTTGGAGCGGGCCGAGGTACGCGTATGCGTCACTCATCGGACCGACCTCCGGTTCAGCTGGATCAGGTCCCAGCGGTTCCCGTAGAGGTCCTGGAAGACGGCCACCGTGCCGTAGGGCTCGGTCCGGGGAGGCTCCTCGAACTTCACTCCGGCCGCCCGCATCCGCGCATGGTCCTGGTCAAAATCATCGGTGTTCAGGAACAACCCGACACGTCCGCCCGTCTGGTCGCCCACGCGCGCTTCCTGGTCAGGCGTGACGGCCCGCGCGAGGAGCAACGCGGTCTCCCGCGCTCCCGGCGGGGCGACAACCACCCAGCGCTTCTCTTCGTCAAGACGGGTGTCCTCGACGAGTTCGAACCCGAGGGCGTCCACGTAGAAGGCGATGGCCTCGTCGTAGTCGCGCACGACGAGGGCCACCAGTCCGAGATGTGTCATGTGGCGATCATGACCTACCGAACTGCCGTGTTTCACACCCTGGCCCCGAGACGGCGAGCGTACGGCCCCGACCCTCACGCCTGCTCTCGCCGGACGGGGCTATGCGGTGAGGTCGAGGAAGTCGGCGACAGCCCGGACTCGGCGGTGGGCGGCGAGTTGTCCGCGGAGGGTGGCCAGGGTGCTCGTGCCCCGGGCGGAGTCCGCGCCGCCCAGCTGCTCAACAGCGCGCTCGGCGATGACGACGGCCGCGTCCACGTCGCCGAGCGCCAGGTGGGCCACGGCCTGACGGGCGCGAGCGCGACAACGCCACGCAGGCACGGGCCCGGGCGGAGGCCGAGGCCCGTACTGCGGCGGCCAAGCGTGCGGAGGCGCAGGCGGCTGCGGCTGGCGCGGCGGCTGCGCGTGAGCGGGCGGCTGCCTACGAACAGATCACTCTGCAGTGGAAGGGCGCCCTGCCCGCGCCGAAGCTGTCACGCCTCGTGAGGGGAAGTCGCGTGCAAGCACGCGAACTTGGAGCGTCTGGCGTGGCCGTGACACAAGCGACCCCGGAGCAGCTGGCGGACGTAGCGCGGTCAGCGCTGGTGACGTCGGCGAAGCGGGTGCTGGGCGTATGTGGTGGTGCGGCCGCGGTGATCAGTGCCACGACAGCATCACCACAGCTCGAAGAGGCCCCACCGGAAGCGAACCGGCGGGGCCTCATGGCTACTTGTGCGAGAACCCGAAGAACCTCATCACCGCACGGCGCTGGTCTTCGAGCGTGCCCACTTCGGAAAACAGAGCCGGTGCGAAGATGTCCACCAGATCGGCATCGGTCAACGGCGGGTCCCGCCGCAAGGTGTAGGCGAGCCGGCCGTTAGACATCTGGCGGCCCATCCCCGACGGGAAGACCATGGGACGCGATCCCTGGCAGCAGAGGAGGAGCCCTTCCTCCTCAAGCGTGCGGCGCACTTCCTTGAGACACTCGAAGAGATCCACGTCCGGATGAACGGTAGCCGTCCCGTCGGCCCGGACCAGCTTGACGCCCGGTGTGCCCGAGTCTTCGACTTCGAGGACCACAGTCTCCTGGCGGCCGTCATCACCGGCAGCGATCAGACGCACTTCCTCCATCACAGTCCCAGGGGACGGTAGTTGGGGTTGGGCAGCCACGTTCCGTTGCGTAGCCGCACGCCGATGATCCGGCCCGGGTCGATGCGCCCTGGAACGGCGATCTCCTCTTCGTCGGCATATACGTTCTCCGGCCATGCTTCGTTCACGTCGATCCCGAAAATCTCGTCGATGTGGTACACGTTGCCGCCACGGCCCTTGGCGATGGACTCATACTTGGTCGTCGCCACATATCCCGAGTCCTTCGACCAGCCGGAAGCGTGCTCCATCAGATCCATGTTCGACCCGCGTGGCTCGAACCCTATCTTGAAGATCTCGTCCGGTTCCCGGGTGTCGCTCCGGTACACGACCTTGGGGCGGCACTTCTTGTACTCGGCGGCCGCAGCGCTCGCGAACCCATGGTATGAACGGGCGGCCGACTGACGGCCCGCGGCGAAGCCGTGCTTCGGTTTCTTGGGTCGCTTCGGCGGGTCGGACTCCACCAAGCAGTCGGGAATCCTCTTCGAGCGTCAGTGCGTCCCCCGCCACTGGAAGCCCCGAAGTCCGTATCCCCATCGCGTGAGCAAGCCACCGTACTGCCACGAGAGCGGCGACTGTAGGGGGCATCACGCCGTTGACCCTGGGGCCGCAGCAGCTCACGCCCACCGAGGAAGACTTCAAGCTGTCCTGGTGGTCCATGCCGGACGCCATCACCGCCGCCACCGAAGGGCGCTTCCTCCTCCCGGCAGGTCCCCTGGCCCTCCTGCTCACTGATCGCCTCGTCAGCTGAAGTGCGATGCCTGGTCGGCCCGAGGCCGGCACGTCGGCGCTGGACCGACAACCCCCTACACCACCTCGAAGTTGGCCATCATCGCCATGTCCTCGTGTTCGAGGTTGTGGCAGTGCAGCATGTAGCGGCCCTTGTACCCCACGAACCGCACCAGCACCTCCACCACCTCGTACGGACGGACGTCCACCGTGTCCTTCCAACCGCCACTGCCGTGCGGGGTCCCCCTACGCATGGCCCGATGGTCAGCGGTCGAGCTGCTCGGCGATCCGCAGTAACTCGGCCGTCGGGAGCTGTAGACCTTTGCTGAGCACAGCCATGCTGTATTTGCCGTTGTACCAGGTCAGGCATCGGGAGGAGGCTTGCTCGCGCAGGTGGGCCGGATGCCCGTCGACCCAGGCGGTAGCGTCACCAGCGTCGTCTGGTGCGCCCTTGGCGACTTGAGCGATGGCTAGGGAGGGCCGCGCGGAGCCCTTCCGGTAGAACCGTGTCCATGCGGCCCTGCCTGTTCGGTTGAATGGCGACGGTGCGCAGTGTTCAGTTGACGGCTCGTCGTAGATCTCGTCGGTCTGTGCGTAGCCCGAAGGCAAGTAGCGGGGGCCGACGAGCCGGACACCGTCGAAGGGCGTGATGGTCGCGCCGGTGCCGGCGTCGACGAGCCGCCGCGTACCTAGCGGTGCTGCCAGGGTGATGGAGATCTGCTGATCGGTGCTCGTGCACTGGTGCCGCAGGTCTGCGGATGTTTCCCTGAGTACCACGGTCACGGTGTCCGCGAACTCGCGGGCCTGCAGCTGGGGGCGTTCACTCTGACACGGGGCCCATCTGGCTGCGGTGGTCAAGGTGCGGCCGTCCCGGCTCACCAGGACGTCGCCGAGGACCGCCGCGTCATCGCGATGGGTGTGGTGGTGCCGTTCGCCCAACCACCATGCGGTTGCAGCGACGATGACCACGGCGACTGTGCCGGTGATCCACAGCGTGCGTATGACGCGCTTCAGCTGCTGCGGTTCCACGCTCTGCTCCACGGTTGGACGGTGACGGGGCGGGCCCGAGCCTGGCACCTTTCGCCGGGTCGGGGAAGTGCGGCGGGCCGACGTCGTCATGCTGGCGCCAGCCCGCTCCTGCCGGGTTCGTCACCCGGTGACAAGGGTCCACTTCATGACGGCCAGGGTCTGGGCGATGGGAACGTAGTACACCCCGCCTAGGCACCACGGTTTGCGCTGGTGCCCGTCGAGGACGGTGTTTTCGTTCAGCTCTGAGGGGCAGGTGACTGTCTTGTCGAGTGCGGTGATCGTTCCTCGTGCCTCGTCTGCGGTCCAGTTGTTTGCCTCGACGAAGACTGGTCCGCCGCTGTCGCCGTTGACTGCCGCGACGCCGTGCGAGGGCCAGTCGGTCGCGTATCCCCGGTCGGTGATGGGCCGGTATCCGCCGTCCGCTCCGGTGACACCGATGTCGACCTTGTCCAGGACGACGTTGCAGTGGACCCCACCGTTGGCGCCGTCGGTGCACACGTAGTCGCCGACGAAGTTGTGGCCGAACCCGACGACGGGCTTTGCGTACCCGTCTGTCCTGTTCGCCTCGCCGTCGTACAAGGCTCCGCGGGCGTTGTCGTGCAGAGCGATGCCGATGGTGTCCACGAGGCTGTTGCTCTGCAGGCGGTCGCTGACTCCGACGTCGTCACCGCCTTCCCAGGTCCGCCAGTACCCTTCGCTGCCGTCGCAGTGCTTCGCGGTGGAGAGCATGAATTTCCCGAGACGGTCCTTGACCGCGAAGCCGCTGGAGCAGATCCCGCCCGTGGGGTTCTTCAGGGCCGCGCCGCCGGTCCAGGGGGCCGTGTCGTTCTTCCGCGTGCCGCCGTGTGCCGCTGGGCCGAACGCCAGCTGTGCGGAGGGGGCGGCGCTGGGCGCGGGGACCTCGCTCAGGGGCTTGTAGATTGCCGCGGTGTTGATGCCGGTCAGCCGGTCAGCGAGGGCTTTGACATCGATTGACCTGTGCTGGCGCTCGGAACGCACCAGCGGGTCGACGCGGTCCTGCATTCCCGTACCCCGGTCCTCGTCGTAGGTGACCTCCAGACCCCTGCCGTCGTTCGCCCCCGCGATACTGGTGATCCGTATCGGCTCCGCCGTGGAGGACGGCCGCAGGCCGATCGGCTTCCCGCCCTCGAGCAGCTTGGCGCGTGCCTCGTGGAGCTCGGCCTTGGAGTACCGGGCCGACAGGACCTCCGCCGTCACCCCGCTGGGCAGGTGTGCAAGGATCTGCCGGACCCGCTGGGGCGGCGTTCCCTTCCAATAGAGCCGCAGGTGATTGTGCTTTGGGTCGACTTCGACCTCGGTAAAGCCGGCGAGCTTGGCACGGTCGTACTCCGAGAGGCCCTCGGTGATGTCGCCCGCCACCTCATCGAGCACGCGCTGCTGCTGCTGGATCTCCAGCAGGCGAGCGTCTGGAGCCGCCCGATGCGGGGTCACTGCACCAGCTGACGGCGAATTGACGATCAGTGGTACGGACGCGCTCACGGCTGCGACAGAAAGAACTGCCGCTCTCCACCTCTTCGTTCTGGCATGGGTCGTCACTGGCGTTCCCCCTAGAGTTGACCAAGTGGACGCGGAGCAGCCTGCCTATTGGTGGGGGCACAGAGGAACCAGGGATTCGGCCATTCCGCACCAAAGCCAGCCTTCACCCCTCGCAGGGGGCAATGCGCTGCTCGCGCGTGTATGTGCGTCAAACGGGCTGACGACGGTCATTGACGCCCTGCACCCGGCGCCCATCTGCTTGTTGAACAGCTCCTCGGCGACGTGCTGCCTACGTCATCCTCTGCCCGAACGACATGGGCGACGAGTCGATCCGTCGCACCGGTCCAGCCGTGTTGGGACCGGTTGAGCCGTTTACGTAGTCCGAGACTTCCACCTCGAAAGCCCACTCCCCGTCGGTCCAGTCATGGACGCCGTGCAGGTGCGGACGCGGCACACCGTCAGGTACCAAGTCGGCGGCTCCGAGGATGCCTTCCCCCGGCTTCCTTCCCGCGTTGGCTCTGGCCGTGCGGCCCACCCTCAGCCACCGGTCCCCGCGCGCCGCCCGAGCGTGACGCCGAGGAACCCCCATGCAAGCGGCCCTGTGCACGTAAGGCCCAGAGCCTTGGCCGCCCGGTCGTGGGCGGCCTCCACCAGAGCCCGCACCTCCTCATTCAGGGGCGAGTTCAGCCGTCACCTCGGCATCCTGGTCCCCCCGCGGGATCACACGGTTGCCGGGCAGCCGAAGAACTATCGGTACTCGGCTGACCACCAGGTCGTCATCGATCCCGACACCCGGCTCGTCGTCGCCCTCGGCAGGCCGGTCACCGGCAACCACAACGGCTGCAAGGCGTGGGGGATCGTAGAGTCGCGGCGACGGTCGTACGGGCCGTTCAGCACTCCTCACCCTCGCTTGGCCCATGTCCGCGGTGGGTGATGTTGCGGTGGTAGTAGCGGTGGAAGTTCCGGACCGACGAGCCGTCCGTCTTCACCCACAGCGGCTTGTCCAGCGGGCGCATCCACCGCAGGATTGCCCCGTCGGCGCGGGCGTTGCGCCGGACGACCCACCAGAGGAAGGCGGCGATCACCCGGATCAGTTCGCTCGCCAGCTCCACCACGGATGCCGCGCGGGCCTCGGCCGCCTGCTGGAGGTTGTCGCTCACGTCTCTCCCTCGCCCCTTTAGTTGTGCCGTACCGGCAGCGCGCGGACGGCCTCGATCGTCTCCACCGGCCGTGTGGACGAGCACGCCGCCGCGGAGGCGACGTCCAGGCCCATGCCGCAGGGTCAATCCTCATGTCCCCTGTTCGCTCTGGCGGGACAGCTACGCCCAAGGGCCTCACACACCCGGAGCCGTACTCTGACACAACATTCACAGCAGCACGTGTGATGGATATGCCGCACAGAGGGCTGCAAAGGTGCAGAGGAATCATTTCACCACCACCGAATGCCGGCCGCCTGAGAAATGCTTGAACGCGCACCTCACGTCGTGTGTTCAAGCCAATCTTCCAGCGGCCACTTGCGCGGCACCCGCGCCGGGCCGATAGCATCCGATATCAATCAATTTCGGCCGGGAGATCCTTCGCTCTTGAGTGACGCATCGAAGGAGTGGTCCAGAATGCCGGGCACTGGCGAACCCGAAGAATACCCTCTCCTCAACGGCGTGGTTACTCCGCACTCCGTCACCGTCGGACCGGACGGATATCTTTGGGTGACGACCCAGGACAGCAAGCTCGTCCAGGTGAATCCGACAAGCCTTGCCAGCCAACTCCCGGTCCGTAACGACGTCCCCATCCCCACCGCCGGGATCATTCCGGACCCCAGCCCGAAGGGGACGGACGGGAGGAAGGCCGTATGGTTCGCCTCTCTCTCGGATTCGGACGAAGACCCGATCATCAAATACGACATCGTGAACCAGAAGCGACTCACCGAGTTCAAGCTCGGCTATGAATCCAGGGCCCAGACCCTCACGTGGCTCCTGATCGATACGGGTGCCGCCGGGACTCCCGTGTATTCCTATTGGGTCATGTTCGCCGAACCCGTGTACATCATGGTCGGATACTGTGACCCGGAAGACGAGTCCGGCACTCCCGGCATGTATCCGTTTCCCGACCCCCAGCAGAACCCCGTCTACGACACCTGGCTCTGGTCCGTGGCCGTCACCGCTCCGGTGAACGCGAAATCGCTTAGCGATTGCACCTATTGGGCGACGGGCCAGGCCAGCACAGGAGACTACCCGCGGAAAACGAACAGCCTGTACAGGTATACCCCGGCCAATGACGAGCAACCCGAGCCCATTCCGCTCCCCGGGGGAAGCAGTCAGAAGCCGGTTCACGTCGTCGCCAGCCCCAATGGGGACGCGGTATGGATAGGCACCGAAAATCCGAACCAGATCTGCCGGTACGACACAGCCCTCCGCAGCTGGACGCAACGGTACATCTCCCGAGGCGGCACGCCTCGGCAAATGATGCTGGGCACGGACGGAAATCTCTGGGTGGCGTGCAGCAACGGGATCTCACGCTTCCGTACGGACAAGAGCATTACCGAGCTGCCGGGCCCGTCCCTGCCGAACGGCGGCGACGCCTTGGGGCTGTGCGTGGACAAGCACGGTAAATGGGTCTGGTACACCAACCCGACCAACATGTCGATCGGGCAATACCCGATTCCCGATGACCCCGAAAGTGCCTGCGGGAAAACCCGGTTCGTGTCCCAACTGGTGACGGAGACAGCGCCGGGGCAGCTCACCGGAATGTCGGGCGTGGTGCAGTACGTCAGCAAGGGCCTGCCCATCCCGGGCGTGCCGCTCACCTGCCGTGTGGTCTCCGACGGTGGCACGACGTTCAACGACGGAACGACAGAAACCCTCCTGACTACGGACGCCCGGGGCCGGGCCGCGCTCCCCGCGCTGCGGGCCGGTCGGGAGGAGGACCGGGTGGTGCTGAAGGTCGGCCATGGGGACTCGGAGCCTCCCACCACGATCTCCCTCCGTGTGCGGTCTGAGCCGGGCAAGGGTCCCGAAGCGAACGAATCGTGACCTCTTTGGATGCCACCGTGCTCTCCGATCGGCTCGCCCAGCTAGGGCGTGTGTTGGCCGACCGTCCACAACTCTCCCTGGGCAGAACGCCTAGCTCGCCGGCGGGTCCGTGGGGTCGGCCTTGCCGGGCGGGCGGTTGAAGATGAACTCGCTGGCACGGGCGCGAACCTGGGCGCGGGTGCGGCCGGGGTGGTCGGCGGCGAGGAAGTGGCTGCCGATGGCCATGCAGAAGGCGAGCAAGCTGCGGACCTCGACCTCATCGGGGTCTGTGCAGACAGTGCTGAGTGCGTCGCGCAGCAGCTGCATCCGCCGGTTGTCCACGCGGCGCAGGCGGTCGGCGATCGCCTGGTCGCGGCGGGCCCAGTCGCGGACGGCCAGGTCTATGGGCAGCAGGCGGTCGCTGGAGAAGGTGAGTTGCCCGGCCAGCCGAACCTTGTCCAGAACGTCGCCGCTCTCGTGCTCGATCCGGTCGAGGATGTCGTCGACGCTCTCTCGCTCCCAGGCGTCTAGCATCTCCGTCAGCAGCGCGTCACGGTTGGCGAAGTAGCCGTAAAACCCGCCCCTGGTGACGCCCAGCGTCTTGGCCAGGGCCTCGACACGCACCGCATCCACGCCGCCTGTGGCCAGCGCTCGCAGTCCCTCTTCGACCCACATCCCGCGCGGTGTGCGCAGACTGCCCATCGTGTGATCCACCTCGCCTTTCTCTTGGTTGTACATGGCTGTACAACCGGTCTAGCCTCGACTTGTACATGACTGTATAACCAAAGAGGGTCATGGCTGAACGGAGAAATCAGATGGTCAAGTGGGCAGGTTGGATCATCACCATCGCCGGAATCGGGCACACGCTGGGCAGCCTCGTCGAAGCGGCCCCGGACCATGCTGGAACATGGTTTGGCGGGTGGAACTTGGGGGACTACCCCGAGATGAGCGACGCCGGCGTCGCGTGGTGGTACTCGGGGTACAGCTTCGGACCGCCGCTTCTCCTGATCGGCCTGACCGTGCTGTGGCTGGACCGCCGCGCTATGACGCCGCCACTGTTCATCCCGTGGGCCATGGTGGCGTGGGTCGTCGTCGGCTTCGTGGTCGACGGGCCCTCGCCCTTGCTGCTCCTCCTGGTCGCGGCCGGTCTGTTGCTGGCCGGAGCCCGGCGCACCAGGCGCCACGAGGACGCGTCGCTCCAGGCCGACACGGCTTCCAGGGCGCGCATCGAGTCGTGATCAGGCCGCCCATGGCGCGGAGTGACGAGGACGGCTGGATCCGCGGCCGGCGCCGCTGCCGATGAACTGGACGTTGCGGATGCTGGGGTACGGCAATCTGGGGGCGCAAGCTCACCGCGGACAAGCCCGCCTGCCAGCCCCTGCTCGACCTGGCCGACGTCCGCAACGCGGCCACGCCGCCGCCCGCTTCCGCCACCGGCGCGTACTTCGGCACCAACGGCCGTGAGTACTCCGTCATCCAGCTCACCCAGTTCGGCACCGGTCAGGCGGCCAAGGCCATGACCTCCGCCGAGTCCGCCGTCGGATCCTGCGCCGCCTTCACGGCCACCGAGTCGGGCCACCCCGCCACCAAGGTCACCTTCAGCAAGGCCACCTACAAGGCGACCGGTGACGCCACGCTGGCGCTCATGGCGACGTTCAGCTCGCCCGACTGCGGCGACGGCGCGTGCGAGACCCGCAGTTACGTCGCCGTCCGCACCGGCGACGTCATCACCCTGGTCTCCAACTCGGCCCTCAAGGACCCCGGCATGCCCGGAGAGGACACCGTCAACAAGCAGCTCGACAAGCTCCGCACCGCCGCCAAGTAGGGCCGGCACCCGGGCGGCGGTCGGCCCGTCACGGCGTGAGGTAGGAGTGGAACAGGTTCTCCGGGTCCCATCGCGCCTTGAGTTCCTGCAGGCGGTCCCAGGCGGCGGGGGCGTACGAGCGCCGGACTGCGGCCGCGCCGGCCTCCAGGTCGGCCTCGGCGATGTAGTGGCCGCCGCGCCCCGATGGGTCCGCCGCGCCCATCGCCTCCCGCAGCCAGCGGGCGTTGGCCTCGTCCTCGGCCGCGTCGTCCCAGATCGCGTAGCAGACGAGATACGACTCACCGAGCGGGGAGAAGGCCATGCCGCGCAGCAGGGCCGGCTCCTCGGACACCGGCTGTACCGGGGCCAGTACGAGGGACCGGCCGGAGGGGGCGTGCGCGATCGCGTCGGCCGTCCGGGTCAGCTGGGTCTCGTAGCTCTCCGCCGACCACAGCGTGTCCGCCGCGTAGCGGCGCTCGGGCGGCCACAGTTCGGTGGCGCCCGCGTGCAGGGCGGCGAAGGAGGTGGGCTCGGGCGGTTGCCGGGAAACGGCGCTCGTGGCGAAGGGGCAGCCGGCCACGGGTGCCAGTGAGGCGAGCGCTTCCTCCGGTGTCGCGGCGAACGCGGTGGCCCCGACCACGACCTGTGCTCCCGCCGGGTCCGGTGCGCCGGACGCGGCAGTGGCGGAGGCCTTCAGGACAAGGGCCGTCTCGACGTTCGGCGGGAGTTCGCGCGCGGTCCGTTCCGCCCAGCGCGTCACGCGGCCGGCGTCGGACAGCGGGAACGCCAGGCTCGTCGTCATGATGGATGCCGGCTGGGCGTGCAGGCGGAGCCGGAAGCGGGTGACGACGGCGAAGAAGCCGGGCCCCGCGCCCCGAGCGGCCCAGAAGAGATCGCTGTTCTCCGTCCCGGAGCAGATCACCGTGCGGCCGTCGGCCGTGACGGCCCGGATCTCCCGGACGTCGGCGCATGCCGCGCCCCACGCGCGGGAGTTCCAGCCCAGCCCGCCGCTGAGCAGGTATCCGCCCACAGCGACGGAGGGGCAGTGGCCCACGGGGAAGGCGAGCCCGTGGGGGGCGAGCGCCGCGACCAGGTCCCGGCCGGTGGCGGCGGGCCCCACCGTGGCAGTCGCCGACCCGGGGCCGACACGGCACTCCGCGAGCCGGGACAGGTCCATCAGCAGCCCGCCGTCCCGGAGCTGGGATCCGGACCAGTTGTGGCCGCCGGAGACTGTCGACACCCGCAGCCCGTGGGTTCGGGCGTAGGCCAGGGCGTGGGAAACGTCCGCTTCGGATGCGGGCCGCACGACGGCGGCGGGGAACCGCCCGGGCTTGAGCCCGTTCCAGACCGCGCCGGTCCTGGCGCGCTCGTAGCCGGGATCGCCGCGCCGGATCAGTGTCCCTTCGACGGCTCCTTCCACGGCTCCTTCGGACATCATGGCCTCCTCGCTCGGCCGGTGTGGGAAGCGGTCAGTGCGTCATCAGAGCGGTCAGTGCGTCACCAGTCCGAAGACCGCGATGGCCACCAGATAACAGAGCACCACCACGGCCGCGCCCGCCAGGTCGACGCGGCGGCCGCATGCGCGCGCGGGCACCAGCCAGAAGGCGAGCGCCCTGTTCACCAGAGGCATCAGCAGCCAGGTCAGCGCGCTGACGCTCAGCATGTTCCCGATGAACAGGCCGATATATCCGGCAACACCGAGACCGTTCAGCTCGGCGCCCACGGTCAGGTTCAGCACCGTCACGGTGGGATAGAGGGCCAGGAGCACCGACATGGCCTGTTTCCAGTTGGGCGGAGCACGGCCCTGCGCTCCCTCGCCGAAACGGAACCAGCCGCTGAACGCCGAGCCGACCTTGCGCACGTCGTAGGAGGCGAAATAGTTACGCCCCTCCTCCAGCAGCGCCGCGCGGACATCGGAGGCGAGCCATGCGTCGAGGTGTTCGCGCGTGTCGAAGCGGAAGACGACGACCCAGCGCTCCTGCACCCCCTGGACCGGACTGAACAATTCGGACCCCATGAATCCGGGTGCCTTCTCCTGCGCCTTGAGGGTCTTCGCCTGCCAGCGCAGGAACCGCTGTTCCTGTCCGGGCTTCACCTCGTGCGCGATGACGGCCGTGACGGCCTCCGGCGCCCGCTCGGGAGCGGCACCGCCGCGGAGCACTTCCTGGGTCGGGGGCCCGTCGAACAGCTCCTGCCCTTCGGCGAGCAGTTCCTGCCTCCGGCGCGAGTTCAACCAGGCGGTCAGGCTGTCGATCCCGGAGAAGCGGAAGACGGCCACCCATTCGTTCTCTTCGCCGGTTTCGGGCGAGTAGACCTCGGCGCCCTCGAAACCAGCGAATTCGCCGGCGGCCTCGTTCGTCCTGTCCTGCCAGCGCCGGTAGGCCTCGACGCGGTCTGCGTGCACCTTCAGCGAGATCACGACGGTGGCGTGGTCAGCCCCGGCGTCACGGCTTGCACGGGAACCCACCCGGGTTAGGCTAGTGCATATACAACTTATAGGGCAAATCGGGCTCCTTGGTGCAGGTGCGCTCGTCATGGGTGCGTGCCCGTTCAGTCTCATTCAGCGATGCCGATCGGAGACTGCGTGATGGGACACAAAGAGTTCATGGCCGAAGCAGTACGACTCGCCACCGAGTCGGTCGAGAACGGCTGGGGCGGTCCGTTCGGCGCGGTGATCACCCGCGACGGCGAGATCATCGCGCGCGGGCAGAACCGCGTCCTCCTGACCAGCGATCCCACGGCCCACGCGGAGATGGAGAGCATCCGCAAGGCCGTGCAACGCCTCAATCCCGAAGCGCCGTCGGTCTCCGAGGAGCACCAGAACGAGAGCATTCTGGAGTACGTGCCCCGCCCCGAGGGCTCACCGGACCCGGTCCCCGAGCGGGCCCGGATGCTTCAGGGCTGCTCCATCTACATCAGCGGCGCCCCGTGCCCGATGTGCATGAGCGCCATCTACTGGTCGCGGATCGACGCCGTGTACTTCAGCCGTGACCTGGAGGACACCCGTCGGATCGGTTTCGACGACGCCTACCAGTACGAGGACTTCACGAAGCCTTTCAGTGAGCGGAGGATCAAGGTCGAGCAGATCCACCCCGAACTCGGCGCCCAGGCCTACGATGCGTGGATGAACAAGGCGGACCGGCACGCGTACTGACCGCCCCGGCACGGATTCCCGGTCAGACGGTGCCCAGCCCGATGCTGCCGTGGCCCTGGGCCCTGCCGTACGTCCCGTCTCCGACGAGGTCGGCGTAGTAGCCGCCGCCGGCAACCGCCTGGACGGTCGAGGTGCCGATGTCCAAAGGCACGTTCAGCGTCGCCGTCCCCCCGCCGTTGGTGTAGGCCGTGCCGAGCGACTTCCCGCTAGCCAGGTAGAACTTCACCGCTTTGCCCGCCAGGGGCTGACCGGTCTCGGCGTCCGTGACCAGCGCGCCCAGGTTTTCCAGCTGACGCGTCAGGATGTTCAGTGTGGCCTCCGAGGCGTAGACCCGCGCGGACCTGACCGTCACCGGACTGGGGTTACCCACTGCACTTCCGCCATGGCGCACCGCCCCCGCAGGAGCGCCGGCCGCCCCGTCGGCCAGCGCCACCCCGCCGCCCAGCGGACTCCCGAGCACCGTGACCAACGCGCAGACCACCGCTCCCCTGCCGAGAAGACTCTTCACTCAGCCCAACCCTCCATCTCCTGACCGGCGGACACCGGCAGCGGGCCCGACACACAGACAGAAGGAGAGTGCCGACACCAGGTAAGAGCAGACAAGCCGATCAGCGACATTGCCCGGTCGAATTCCTCACGGCGGGTGACGGGAGCGCCCCGACATGGACGCCGGGCGAGTGCAGTCCGAGAGATCGGTGCTTCTCGGACAGTTCAGAATCGGTGCCCTAGACCGCCAGCCGCCCCACCAGCGCCACCGCATCCGCCGTCGGGACCCCCGCCGCCGTCAGTGCCGTCACCGCCGCGCTGCGGCCCGCATCCGCCGGGGCCAGGATGCCGTCGTTGACGGCCTGCATCAGGCCGAACAGGACCTGTTCGCGTACGTACGCCAGCGCCTCCGCCGGCAGCGGTGAGGTGAACACCCCCTCGTCCAGGCCCCGCTGGAGCATCGCCGCGCACTCCCGCCGCACCGGCTCCAGACGGCGGTGGATGCCCTCCACCGTGACGCTCCGCTGCGCGAGCGAGATCAGCAGGCGGTAGCCGTCGGCGATCTCCCAGACCGCGAGCATCGAGCGCGCCAGCGCCTCCGCCGGGTCGGCCACCCCGTGCAGCGCCTCCGCCTGCGCCGCCGCCACCGTTTCCGCCGCATCGTCCACCAGGGCGCCGATCAGTGCGTCGCGGCTGGGGAAGTGGCCGTAGACCGTGCGCCGGACGACGCCGGCCGCGCGGGCGATCTGGTCCATGCTCGCATCCGCGTCGCGCAGCAGCTCGGCGAGCGCGATGTCCATGATGCGGCGGCGATTGGCGCCCGCTCTGCCAGTCATCGGTTCTCTTCTCGATCGGGTCCCGGACGGTGGCGGGTCCTGTGGACGGTCCTTCATTTTGCACACCGCCGCGCCGTCCCGTAATTTGCACACCAGTGTGTAATTGCACAGCCATGTGCAAGTTTCGAAAGGGGTGGCCGATGGGCCTCGCGTTGTCGACCCCGGTCGACGAGATGGACGGTCCGTACAAGAGGCGCTGGGCGGCGCTCGGGGTGCTCTGCATCAGCCTGCTGATCATCGTCATGGCCAACACGTCCCTGACGGTGGCCGCGCCCGACATGGTCCAGGACCTCGGTCTCGGCAGCTCCGACCTCCAGTGGGTCATCGACGGCTACACCGTCCCGTACGCCGCGCTGATGCTGATCCTGGGTGCGGTCGGCGACAAGTACAGCCGCCGTGGCGCGCTCGTCCTCGGCCTCTTCGTCTTCGGCGCCGCCTCCGTCGCGGGCTCGCTGGTCCACAGCGCGGGCGCGGTCATCGCCGCCCGCGCGGTCATGGGCGTCGGCGCGGCCATGATCATGCCGGCCACGCTCTCGCTGCTCGCCGCGACCTTCCCGCGCGCCGAGCGCGCCAAGGCGATCACCATCTGGACCGCCACCGCCGGCCTGGCCATCGCCGTCGGCCCGCTCGTGGCCGGTGCGCTGCTGGAGGACCACGGCTGGGCCTCGACGTTCCTCATCAACGTGCCCATCGCCGCCCTCGGCATCATCGGCGCGCTGCTGCTCGTACCGCCGTCCAAGGCGGCCGCCAAGGGCGCGATCGACTACGTCGGCGGCCTGCTGTCCGTCATCTGGGTCGGCTCGCTGATCTACATGATCATCGAGGGGCCGCACTTCGGCTGGGGCGCCAAGGCGATCGGCGCCGCCGTGGCCGCGGGCGTCGGCCTGGTCTGCTTCATCCTGTGGGAGCTGCGCCACCCGAGCCCGGTGCTGGACGTGCGCCGCTTCACCAAGCGCGCCTTCGCCGGCTCGACGATGGCCGTCGCGCTCTTCTTCCTCTCCGTCTTCGGCGCCTTCTACTACCTCACCCAGCACCTCCAGTTCGTCCTCGGCTACTCGCCGCTGGACACGGGCATCCGGATGCTGCCGCTGGCGGGCGCGGTGTTCGTGGGCGGTGCGCTGACCGCGCTGCTCACGCCGAAGTTCGGCATGAAGGTCACGGTGGCGCTCGGCATGACCGTCGGCACGGTCGCCATCGCGCTGCTCGCGCGCGTCGACGAGCACTCGGGCTACGGCGACTTCGTGCTGCCGCTGATCATCCTGGGCCTGGCCATCGGCCTGTCCCTGTCGCCCTGCACCAACGCCATCATGGGCTCCTTCCCGGAGGACCAGCTGGGCGTCGGCGGCGCCGTCAACAGCACCTCCATCGAGATGGGCGGCTCGCTGGGCATCGCGATCCTCGGCACGGTGCTGGCGAAGACCTACTCGTCCAACCTCGGCGACGCCGCTGCCGAGGCGGCCGCCGCGGGCGGGCCGAAGCTGCCGGAGAAGGCGCTGTCCGCCGCGCAGGACTCGGTCGGCGCCGGCCTGTACGTGGCCAAGGAGGTCGGCAAGCAGGTGGCCGCCGGTGCCGCGCCGAAGGTCGGCGCGGAGAAGGCCGCGGCGCTCGGCGCACAGCAGGCCGGGACGGTCGTGGCCGCCGTCCACAAGGCCTTCGCGGACGCCGTGGCCCACACCAGCGTGGTCGGCGCGATCGTCCTCGGCGTCGGCACGGTGCTGGTCGCCTTCCTGCTGCCGGGGCGCTCCGCGCAGGCCGCGGCGGATGGTGTGGCCGATGGCGTGTCGGCGGCGGAGAAGGAGACGGCCGGGGTCTGACCTCGCTGCGCCGCATGCGCCCCGCGTCCCTCATCGGGGCGCGGGGCGCACCCGTATTCCGGCGTGCTCCGTCACGGCCCGGAGGCGATCGGGGGCGGCAGGGGCCGGGGGCCCGGGATGCTGATGTGGAACCGGACCGCGAGCCCGGACTGGCCCGGGTGCCGCAGCGGAAGAGCGGGCACCGGCTCCAGCCCGTCCGCCGACGCGGCCCTCCCCGGAAGGCAGTACGGAAGCGCCACCTCGGTCCTGCCCGCGCTCCGGCCCGTGAGCACGTGCGCGGCTTCGTCGGGGTAGTTGGCCCGGCGCAGGATCTCCGCCACGGTCAGCACCTCGACCCAGGGCCGCTTGTCCCGGACCCTGCTCAGGACCCAGTCCACGTCGCTGTGCTGCCCGCCCTTGTGGAGGGCCGCCACCAGAGCGGGAATTCCCGCCGCCGCCCGGAGGCGGCCCGCGGCCGACAGGACCAGATAGGCCTCGGAGTCGTATCCGGCCCGCCGCAGTTCGGCCACCACCTCCAGCAGGCGCGCAGCGGGCCGGGTCCGCCCGATGGTGTCCCGGATCCGGAAGTTGTCCGGCTCCTGCCCGGCCCTGCGGAGCACCTCCAGCACCGGCGGCACCATTTTCGGCGGCCGGACCCGGGCCACGGCCGCCAGCACCCGCTCGACATCGGCATCGTGTCCGCCGGCGTGCAGCATGGCGAGCACCCTCCGGACGTACTCGGGGCTCCCCTCCCGCCCCACCGCCGTCGCGATGCGCATGGCGGCGACCTCCTGGCCCGCCGTCCGCGCCTCCGCCATGGCCTGCGCCGTGGCCAGGGGAGACCTGTCCGCCGGGAGCGGCTGCGGAACGCGGCGGTTGTCCGGCCGGCGTTCTGTGGTTGTCCGGTCGGCTATCCGGCTGGTTGTTCGGTCGGCCGTCCGGCGGCCTGTCCGGCTGCCCGTCCGACCGTCCGTGCCCGAGTCGTTCTGCCGGAGTTCGTCGGCGAGCCGGTCGAGTCGGTCGTCTCCGTCGTCCAGGCGCGAGGTCAGCTTCGCCAGGACTTCTTCCACGTCGTCTCCGGCCGCCTCGCCCGGCCCCTCGTCGGGGGAGACCACCCTGCTGTCCGGGACGGCGGACGGGCCCTCGTCGCCCGGGCCGGGGCGCCAGCGGCGCAGCCGGTCCAGCTCCGCCATGAGGACGCGGACCTGGCCCTGGGCCTGCTCGGCCAGCTGCGCGGCCTTCTCCCGCTCCTTCTGCGCGCGCCGCAACGCGTACTGGGCCTGGGCCCGTTGGGCCTCGCTGCGCTCCAGCCGCTTGTGGACCTTCCGCAGCAACTCCGCCTCCGTGCCGGCGGGACGCAACCGGGTCCGCTCGGCCTGCAGCGCCTCGATGTCGCGCTTCAGCCTGTCCACCGTGGCCAGGAGCAGTATCGCCACGCTGCTCGCGTTGCTGCGGGCCCGTTCGAGTTCCGCGACGCGGTCCCACGCGCGCTGCAGCTTCTCGTTGGTCTCCACGGACTGGACGCGGATCCTCTGTAATTCCGCGGCGAACCGTGACGTGTCAACCGCAGGGCCGGACGCACCCGGCTCGTCCTGTCCGGTCAGGTCCGGGCCGCTCTGCTGCTCCTGGGCCGCGCAGATGCGTTTCCACAGGGGGCGGGCCTCGTCCAGCAGGCGGGCCTGCGCCGCAGCGTTGTTGCGGGAGCACACGTCGGCCACGGCTTCGACGAAGTCCCATTGCGGGTTCACGCCCGCCAGCCGCTCCCCGACCGTCGAGCGGCGCGGGACGCGGCCGTCCGAGAAGTGATCGGGCTTCAGCTCCTCGAGCAGGTCGCCCAGGCGCAGCCCCGCCTCGTCCATCCAGCGACGGAGCAGCCGGGCGAGCGCGTTGGCGTGCTCCGAGGAGCCCTGCAGCTGCCCCCAGGGCCTTGTCCGCCTCCCTCCAGCGCTCAATGTGGGCTCTCCTTACGTTCGCAATGGCAACTGAGCTTGTCCGCACTTGTCCGTCCGGCGGCCCGGACAAGTGGACCGGGGTCGTTCCGGCAGGCGAACCTCGGATCAGGGCGCGCGGTGGCGTCGGCCCCGAAACGGAATCCGCTGGGAGTCTCTCGATGAATCTACTGAAGCATGCTTCCATGCTTCCTCGCACGCCGCGGACTTCGCGTAACTCCGGGACGGAACACGGGAGTTTACCCGGTTGGTCTCGTATCGGTGAACGAAACGTGACATGAGAGACCTCGGAGCAGCGGCCCAACTCCGGTTCCGCATGGGCCCCGTGTCTCCCGCACCACCACACCATCCAGCTCAGGAGGAGCAAGTGCACCATGGCATCGCGGCACAGTGGTTCGAGGTCATATTGGCCTTCCGGGTCTTCGGTCCGGACGCCTTCCGGTTGCTGCGCCGACTGCTCACCGCCGGGGTGCGGGTCGGCATCACCGGACTCGGTGCCACGGCTCGGCATGCCGCGCCGGAGCAGGCGCAGGAGCCATGTTGGCGCGTGGACCACGGTGAGTGATGGTGCCGCGGGGCGTCAGAACCGTCGGGTTTTACCGGTGCAGGTGTGTTCCGGCGTCAACGTGATGCGATTGCTTGTCGCTCGTAAATCCGCGCAAACGGCGCCCAGTTGGGCGCCAGGGGCGATAAGGTCACCCATGTGACGCAACAGCGCTGAAGCTGGCCCTCGGGTCGGCTCGTCGCGTTCGGGACTCCATCCGGGGGCCTCGGACGGGGCCGGCGCTTGCCGTGTCTGGTCCGAGGTTCCCTCGTGGAGCCTCGCAGCCGGCGAGCTCCGACCCGAGGAGAGGCGCACTATGTCGCGTCATAGGAAGCCAAAGCCGCCGATCGACTGGGATCGGACGAAGCACCGGGTGAAAGCAGTGACGCCGTGGGTGGAACTGCTCGTCGCCGTCATCGGGCTTGTCCTGATCTTGATCAGCAAGGTGTGACCGGCGGGGCCTACAACCATTAGGCCCCGTACGGCCAACCTCTTTGGCTGCCCGTCGCTGGCTCCAGTCCCTGCGGCGGGCTTCCCTATGCGGTCCACCGTAGCGCACTGAACAGTGCGCTGCCGCTCCACAATCGCCTTGTGTCTCACACCGCCCGCAGCCACACCGTCGCCAGCGGCGGCAGCGTCAGCGTGAGAGCGGCCCCGTGGCCGTGGCTGCCCGGCTGCTCCGCCTTCAGCGGATCCGGGTTGAGCACCCCGCTGCCGCCGTAGCGGGCCGCGTCCGTGTTCAGGAACTCCTCCCACACCGGATGCCCCGACGGCACGCCCAGCCGGTAGCCGTGCCGCACCACCGGGGAGAAGTTGCTGACCGCCAGCACCGGCGAGCGGTCCGCGTCCTCGGCGAAGCGCAGAAAAGCCAGGACGTTGTCCTCCGCGGCGTCCCCGGCCACCCACGCGAAGCCCTCCGGCACCGTGTCCCGCTGCCACAGCGCGGGCATCACCCGGTAGCGGGCGTTCAGATCGCGCACCAGGTCCCGTACGCCCCGGTGGTCCGGCTCGGCGGCGTACGAGGGATCCAGCAGCCACCAGTCCGGGCCGTGCGCCTCGGACCACTCCGCTCCCTGCGCGAACTCCTGGCCCATGAAGAGCAGTTGTTTGCCTGGGTGGGCCCACATGAAACCGAGGAACGCCCGGTGGTTCGCGCGCTGCTGCCACCAGTCGCCCGGCATCTTCGAGACCAGCGAGCGCTTACCGTGCACCACCTCGTCGTGCGAGATCGGCAGGACGTAGTTCTCGCTGTACGCGTAGACCATGGCGAACGTCATCTCGCCGTGGTGGTACTTGCGGTGCACCGGCTCCTTCTCCATGTACACCAGCGAGTCGTGCATCCAGCCCATGTTCCACTTCAGGCCGAAGCCCAGCCCCCCGAAGCCGCTCGGGCCGACTTGGTGGGTCTCCCGCGTGACGCCGTCCCACGCGGTGGACTCCTCCGCGATCGTCACCACGCCCGGGCAGCGCCGGTAGACCGTCGCGTTCATCTCCTGGAGGAAGGCCACCGCGTCCAGGTTCTCCCGGCCCCCGCGCTCGTTCGGCGTCCACTGGCCCGTCTCACGCGAGTAGTCCAGGTAGAGCATCGACGCGACCGCATCCACCCGCAGACCGTCGATGTGGAACTCCTCGCACCAGTAGACCGCGTTCGCCACCAGGAAGTTGCGGACCTCCTTGCGCCCGTAGTCGAACTCCAGCGTCCCCCAGTCCGGGTGCGCCGCCCGCGTTGGGTCCTGGTGCTCGTACAGCGGACGGCCGTCGAACTCGGCCAGCGCCCAGTCGTCCCGCGGGAAGTGCGCCGGCACCCAGTCCATCAGCACCCCGATGCCCGCCCGGTGCAGCGCGTCCACCAGACACCTGAAGTCGTCCGGCGTGCCGAGCCGGGCCGTCGGGGCGTAGAAGCCGGTCACCTGATAGCCCCAGGAGCCGCCGAACGGATGCTCCGCGACCGGCATCAGCTCCACGTGCGTGAAGCCCAGGTCCTTGACGTACGCCGGGAGCTGCTCGGCCAGCTGCCGGTAGCCCAGCCCCGGGCGCCAGGACGGCAGGTGCACCTCGTAGACCGAGAACGGCGCCTCGTGCACCGGCCGCACACAGCGCCGCTCCAGCCACGCCTCGTCCCGCCACACATGGCGCGACGCCTCCACGATCGAGGCGTTCGCGGGCGGCACCTCGGTGCGCCGCGCCATCGGGTCCGCCCGCATCGTCTGGGAGCCGTCCGGGCGCGTGAGCAGGAACTTGTACAGGGCCCCCTCGCCGATCCCCGGCAGGAACAGCTCCCACACCCCCGTGCCGCCCAGCGAGCGCATCGGATGGCCGGTGCCGTCCCAGTGGTTGAAGTCCCCCACCACCCGGACCCCCAGCGCGTTCGGCGCCCACACCGTGAACCGGGTGCCCGCCACCCCCTCGTGCGTCATCGGCCGCGCGCCCAGCGCCCGCCACAGCTCCTCGTGTCGGCCCTCGCCGATCAGGTGCAGGTCCAGCTCGCCCAGCGCGGGAAGGAAGCGGTACGGGTCGTGGACCTCCAGCTCGGTGTCGGCGTCTGTGTCGTCTGTGTCGCCTGTGTCGTAATTTACGACCAGGCGGTAGCCCGCCGGGATCTCCCTCAGCGGCAGCACCCGGGCGAACAGCCCGTCCCCCTCGTCCCGCAGCTCCGCGCGCAGGCCCTTGGCCACGACCGCCACCGATCGAGCGCGCGGGCGCAGTGCCCGGAACACCACACCGCCCGGCACGTGGTGCGCGCCCAGCAGAGCGTGCGGGTCGTGGTGTGTTCCGGCCAGGAGGCGGGAGCGGGCGGCTTCGTCCATGGGCTCGGTGGTGCGTGTGGGTGCGGGGGCGGGGGGTGGTGTGGGTGTGGGTGTTGGGGTGGGGGCGATTTTGGGGGGTGCTTCCGTGCTCGGGTGTGGTAGCGCCAGCGGCTTCCGTTTCGGCCTGGGCGGTGCTCCCCGGCGGGCGGGCAGGAACGTGGCAGGGATGCCGCCCGGCTCCGGGAGCGGCGGCGGGGGGCCGGTCGGGGGGCGTGCGGTCACGGGGTGGTCCTCCAGGGGGCGTTCGGGGGGCGGGTGTGGGCGTGGGTGTGGGTGCGGGGGCGTGGGTGGGTCATGTCGTGGGCTCTTCGGTCGGGTGCCGGTCGTCCGCCCTTGCGAGTTTGTGGATCGCCGACATCGGGACCGACAGCCAGTCCGGGCGGTGCCTCGCCTCGTAGAGCACCTCGTAGACGGCCTTGTCCGTCTCGTGCGCGCGCAGCAGCCGGGGGTCCTCGCGCGGGTCGTGGTGGACCGCGGCATAGCCCTCGCAGAACGCCGTGCGCGCCGCGTCCGCCCAGCCCGTGCCCGACGCGTGGCCCACGGCCGCCGCGTAGTCGAACGAGCGCAGCATGCCCGCCACGTCCCGGGCCACCGGCTGCGGGCGGCGCCGTTCCGCCAGCGGGCGCGCGGGCTCGCCCTCGAAGTCGATGAGGCTCCAGCGGCCGTCCGCCGCCGTGCGCAGTGTCTGGCCCAGGTGCAGGTCGCCGTGGATGCGCTGCGCGTTTCGCGGGTGCCCGGACTGGGTGGACCGCCCCGAGGTGGTGGCCAGTTCCTCGTACGCCCTGCGCAGTGCCGCCCGGTAGGGGCGCAGCGCCGGGACCGCCTCCGCCGCGGCGTCCAGGCGCCGAGCCATGGCGGCGGCCAGGCGCTCCAGCCGGGGGCGGTCGAGGTCGACCGTCGGCAGGGCCTCCGCCAGGGCCAGGTGCACCTCCGCAGTGGCATGCCCGAGGGCGCGCGCCGAGGCCGTGAAGTCGGCCTGCACCGCGAGTGCGCCCAGAGCCAGTTGCCAGCCGTCCGCGGAACCCGGCAGATAGGGCTGGAGCACACCCAGCGTCATCGGCTCCCCGCCGGGACCGGCCTCCGTCTCGAACCAGGCGGCCGGCGCCGGGACCCTGGAGCAGCCCGTCTTCGCGAGTGCGCGCGGCAATTCGAGGTCCGGATTGATGCCGGGGCCGACCCGTCGGAAGAGCTTGAGAATATACGTTTCGCCGTAGACCGCCGAGGAGTTGGACTGCTCGGCCCCCAGGAGGCGCGGCGTCAGACCGGGCGGAATCTGCGTGTCCGGTTCGCGGCTGAAACGGAGCGGGCCCAGGCGTCCCGGCACCCTCAGCCGCTCCAGGAGCAGGGTCGCCAGCCGGGGGTCGGCGAACCCCTCGTACACCGTCCGGCCGTGCAGTGGACCGCCCTGCGGGCAGCCGATGAGTGCGGGGGCGAGGGGTGGAGGCAGTACGTCGCGGATGCCGAGCAGCAGTTGGTAGCAGTCGTCGGTCGGGCCCGTCTGGTGGGTGCGCAGGAGGAGGTGGAGCAGGCCCGGGGCCGTGCCGCCGTGGGGGCGGGGCAGCAGCTCGGTGGCCGTCACGAGGGTGAGGCCGGTGATGGGGCGGCCCTTGCCTGCGAACCAACGCTGGCGGGGGAGCCACTCCAGGAGCAGCGGGGTCAGTGAGGCCAGCAGCGCGGCGTCGGCCGACGGTGTTGGCGTCAGGAGACCGGGGCTCGTCCCCCGGTGGGACGGTGCAGCGTCCGACATGGCGTCGCGTCCTTTCCCCGGGGCACACGGCCAGTCTGGGTGAAGTGTCCCGGATTGCGGCTTTGTGTGCGAGCTTTGGTGCGGGTGCGTGCTGTGTCGTGTCGTGGCTGATGCCGTCTGTCGCGTGCGGGGCCGGGGCGATGGGGGGACCCCCATCGCCCCGGCCCCTCCCGTCGGTGGGTCCCCCTCTCGCCGGCGGGGTGCCCATCAGTGCGCGTGCCCTTGTGTGCGGTGCAGAAACCGCCCGTGCGCGGGGTGCCGCACACGGGGGTCGTTCACTGGGCCGTTGCGTTGTGGCGCAGGCGGAACCAGTAGAAGCCGTGGCCCGCGAGCGTCAGCAGGTACGGCAGTTCGCCGATCGCGGGGAAGCGGACACCGCCGATCAGCTCCACCGGGTGGCGGCTGTTGAAGGCCCGCAGATCCAGCTCGGTGGGCTGGGCGAAGCGGGAGAAGTTGTTCACGCAGAGGACGAGGTCGTCGCCGTGCTCACGGAGGAACGCCAGGACCGCCGGGTTGCTCGACTGCAGCTCCGTGTACGAGCCGAGGCCGAAGGCCGGGTTCTGCTTGCGGATCTCGATCATCCGGCGGGTCCAGTGGAGCAGGGAGGATGGACTGCTCATTGCGGCTTCCACGTTTGTGACCTGGTAGCCGTAGACCGGGTCCATGATCGTGGGGAGGTACAGCCTTCCCGGGTCGCAGGAGGAGAAGCCTGCGTTCCGGTCCGGTGTCCATTGCATCGGCGTGCGTACCGCGTCCCGGTCGCCCAGCCAGATGTTGTCCCCCATGCCGATCTCGTCGCCGTAGTAGAGGATCGGGCTGCCGGGGAGAGAGAGGAGGAGCGCTGTGAAGAGTTCGATCTGGTTGCGGTCGTTGTCCAGGAGCGGCGCCAGGCGGCGGCGGATGCCGATGTTCGCGCGCATCCTCGGGTCCTTGGCGTACTCCGCCCACATGTAGTCGCGCTCTTCGTCCGTCACCATTTCGAGCGTGAGTTCGTCGTGGTTGCGGAGGAAGATGCCCCACTGGCAGCGCGAGGGGATCGCCGGGGTCTTGGCCAGGATTTCCGAGACCGGGTAGCGGGACTCCCTGCGGACCGCCATGAAGATGCGCGGCATCACGGGGAAGTGGAACGCCATATGGCACTCGTCCCCGCCCTTCTCGTACGAGCCGAAGTAGTCCACCACGTCTTCCGGCCATTGGTTGGCCTCGGCGAGGAGTACTTTGTCCGGGTAGTGGGCGTCGATCTCTGCGCGGACGCGCTTCAGGAACTCGTGCGAGCGGGGGCGGTTCTCGCAGTTCGTCCCCTCTTCCGCGAAGAGGTACGGCACCGCGTCCAGGCGGAAGCCGTCGATCCCCAGGTCCAGCCAGAAGCGGAGGGCGGCGAGGATCTCCTCCTGGACCGCCGGGTTCTCGTAGTTGAGGTCCGGCTGGTGCGAGAAGAAGCGGTGCCAGTAGTACTGCTTGCGCACCGGGTCGAAGGTCCAGTTCGAGGTCTCCGTGTCGACGAAGATGATGCGCGCGTCCTGGTACTGCTTGTCGTCGTCGGCCCAGACGTAGTAGTCGCCGTAGGGGCCGTCGGGGTCGGCGCGGGACTGCTGGAACCACTCGTGCTGATCGCTCGTATGGTTCATGACAAAGTCGATGATGACGCGCATGCCGCGCTGGTGCGCCGCGTCCACGAACTCCACGAAATCGGCCAGGTCACCGAACTCCGGCAGCACCGAGGTGTAGTCGGACACGTCGTAGCCGCCGTCCCGGAGGGGCGACTGGAAGAACGGCGGGAGCCACAGGCAGTCGACGCCGAGCCACTGGAGGTAGTCGAGCTTCGCGGTGAGCCCTTTGAGGTCGCCGATGCCGTCGCCGTCGCTGTCCTGGAAGGACCGTACGAGGACTTCGTAGAAGACGGCGCGCTTGAACCAGTCCGGATCCAGGTCCTTTGCGGGAGTGTCCTCGAAGGTGTCCTGGACGGGTTCATTGACGATCATGGTGTGGGTGACCCTCCGATCTGTGAGGACGGTCGCAGCGAGAACACGTGCGCGGGCGCCAAGGAGCGGCCCGGCTCAAGGCGCACATAGTTGTCCCTGCCCCAGTGATAGGTCTCTCCGGTGAGCTCGTCGCGCACCGGGACGGACTCGTGCCAGCCGAGGCCGAGTTCCGGCATGTTCAACGAGACCGTCGCCTCCTGGGTGTGGTGGGGGTCGAGGTTGACGACCGTCAGGACACAGGAGGGTCCAGAGCGCTTGGAGTAGGCGATGACGGCGTCGTTGTCCGCGTGGTGGAAGCGCAGGTTGCGCAGGCGGCGAAGCGCCGGCTGACGCCTCCTCAGCCTGTTGAGCACGGAGATCAGCGGGGCCAGGCTGCGGCCCTCGCGCTCGGCCGACTCCCAGTCCCGGGGCCTGAGTTGGTACTTCTCCGAGTTCAGGTACTCCTCGCTGCCCGGGTGGGCCGGGGTGTTCTCGCACAGCTCGTAGCCCGCGTACACCCCCCATGAGGGGGAGAGTGTTGCAGCCAGGGTCGCGCGCACCTCGAAGGCAGGCCGGCCGCCCTCCTGGAGGTAGGCGTGGAGGATGTCGGGGGTGTTGACGAAGAGGTTCGGGCGCATGCAGGCGGCGGAGTCCCGGGAGAGTTCCGTGAGGTATTCCGTGATCTCGTGCTTGCTGTTGCGCCAGGTGAAGTAGGTGTAGGACTGCTGGAAGCCGATTGCGCCCAGCGTGTGCATCATGGCCGGTTTGGTGAAGGCTTCGGCCAGGAAGATGACGTCGGGGTCGGTGCGATTGATTTCGGAGATCACTCTGTCCCAGAAGACCACTGGCTTTGTGTGCGGGTTGTCCACGCGGAAGATGCGGATGCTCCGGGCCATCCAGAAGCGCAGGATGCGCAGCGTCTCCTTGACCAGGCCGTCGAAGTCCTCGTCGAAGGCCAGAGGGTAGATGTCCTGGTACTTCTTGGGCGGGTTCTCGGCGTACGCGATGGAGCCGTCGGCACGGTGGTGGAACCACTCGGGGTGCTTGCCGACCCACGGGTGGTCCGGGGAGCACTGGAGGGCCAGGTCGAGGGCCACCTCCATGCGCAGCTCGCGGGCGCGGGAGACGAAGTGGTCGAAGTCCGCGAAGGTGCCGAGGTCGGGGTGGAGCGCGTCGTGCCCGCCGTCGGTCGAGCCGATCGCCCAGGGGCTGCCCACGTCGTAGGAGCCCGCGGTCAGCGCGTTGTTGGGGCCCTTGCGGTGGGAGGTGCCGATGGGGTGGACCGGGGGGAGGTAGACGACGTCGAAGCCCATGGCCGCGACCGCCGGCAGCCGCTGCGCCGCCGTCCGGAACGTCCCGCTCAGCGGCCGTCGGCCCCCGCGCACCAGCGCGCCCTCCGAGCGTGGGAACAGTTCGTACCAGGAGCCGTACAGTGCCCGTTCGCGCTCGACCAGCACGGGTACCGGCCGCGAGCTGCTGACCAGTTCGCGCAGCGGGTGGTCGGTGAGGGCGGCCGTGACCTCGGGGGCGAGCGCGGACTCGAGCCGGTCCTCGGCCGGGCGGACGGTGTCACGCAGGGCGTCCGCCGCCGCCAGCACCGCCTCCCGGCCCTCGCTCTTGGGTACCCCGGCGGCCGCCCGCGTCAGCAGTCGGGCGCCCTCCTCCAGGACGAGTTCGGTGTCGATCCCCGCCGGGATCTTGATCAGGGCGTGCCGCCGCCAGGTGCCGACCGGGTCGCCCCAGGCCTCCACCGCATAACTCCAGCGGCCCTCCGCATCCGGGGTCACCTCCGCGCCCCAGCGGTCGGTGCCCGGGGCCAGCTCCCGCATCGGCGTCCACGGCCCGCTCTGCCCGGCCGGGCCCCGCAGCACCACGTTGGCCCCGATCGCGTCGTGGCCCTCGCGGAACACGGTGGCGGTGACCTCGAACGCCTCGCCCACGACGGCCTTGACGGGCCTTCGGCCGCAGTCGACGAGCGGGCCGAGGTCCAGCACGGGAATGCGACCGATCATGGGATCACCTGACGATGCGACGGGTCGGGATCTGGTGGGTTCTGTCCTTTCTATCCGCTCCGTCGGGGGTCGGGAGGGTGCGGGCATGACGGCTCCTGTCCGCGTTCACTCGGTGGGCGGAAAGTCGACTTCGGCGGGAACAAGGCGGTGCGGGAGGACGGGAAAAGCATCATGAGCAGGGCGACGGAGGGCCGCGTCGGTATACCGGGTGAGCTTTCCCACCGGGCCCGCCCGGGCATGCCCGGACCGAATGAACTACTCGTGCGTAGTTCCGGTGGCATCGCACGTGGCGGGCGGCCGTTCCTCCGTCACCCGTACGGAGTCTCCTCGCTGGGCCGATCGCGTGCAATGCGGCACGGCAGCCCCGTCCTTGGCCGGACGGGCGAAGCGGCGCCGGACGCCGCCTTCCAAGGCCGTAGCGGCTTTTGGCCTTGGAGAGTGGTGCTGTACGCGCAGCGTAATTCTGCCTAGTACTTTCCGCCTATAGCGATGGCATCAGCTCTGCTCCGTCACCGGAGGGGATTTCTCCGTTCGTCAGGGTCCTGGGGAGTGGGGCGGGGGAAAAAAGCTGCGGGGCGCCGACGGGTGTGCCCCTCGCCGCTAACGTCGTGGGCGTGAAGGCCATTCGTCGATTCAGCGTGCGTCCCGTCCTTCCGGAGCCCCTACGACCGCTCAGCGAACTGGCGCGCAATCTGCGCTGGTCCTGGCACCCCGAGACCCGCGAGCTCTTCCAGTGCATCGACCCCGAGGGGTGGCGGGCCACCGGCGGCGACCCGCTGCGGCTGCTGGGCTCCGTCTCCGCCGACCGGCTGGCCGCCCTCGCCGACGACCGCCGGTTCCGCCGGCGGCTGGCGGCGGCCTCCGATGATCTGCACGACTACACGACCGGTCGCCGGTGGTACCAGGAGCAGCCGGAGGGGCTGCCCGCCGCCGTCGCCTACTTCTCGCCCGAGTTCGGCATCACCGCCGCCCTCCCGCAGTACAGCGGCGGCCTCGGCATCCTCGCCGGGGACCATCTGAAATCCGCCAGCGACCTTGGCGTGCCTCTCATCGGCGTCGGACTGCTCTACCGGCACGGCTACTTCCGGCAGTCCCTCTCCCGCGAGGGCTGGCAGCAGGAGCACTACCCCCTGCTCGACCCCAACGAGCTGCCGCTGTCCCTGCTCCGCGAGGCCGACGGCACGCCCAGCCGTGTCACCCTCGTTCTTCCCGGCGGTCGCGCTCTGCGTGCCCACATCTGGAAGGCGCAGGTGGGACGGGTGCCGCTGCTGCTGCTCGACTCCGACGTCGAGGAGAACGCCCCCGGCGAGCGCGACGTCACCGACCGGCTCTACGGCGGCGGCAGCGAGCACCGGCTGCTCCAGGAGATGCTGCTGGGCATCGGCGGCATCCGCGCGGTGCGCACGTACTGCCGGCTGGCCGGTCACGCAGAGCCCGAGGTCTTCCACACCAACGAGGGCCACGCGGGGTTCCTGGGGCTTGAGCGCATGCGTGAACTCGTGGATCAGGGTGCCGACTTCGATGCCGCTCTTGAGTCCGTGCGCGCGGGCGCCGTCTTCACCACCCACACCCCTGTGCCCGCCGGCATCGACCGTTTCGACGCCGCACTGATCGCCCGGCACTTCGCCGAGGACGGCGAGCTGCCCGGCATCGACGCCGGGCGGATCCTCGACCTGGGCCGGGAGGACTACCCCGGCGGCGACCCCGCCCTGTTCAACATGGCCGTCATGGGCCTGCGGCTCGCCCAGCGCGCCAATGGCGTCTCCACCCTGCACGGCCAGGTCAGCCGGGAGATGTTCGCCGGCCTCTGGCCCGGCTTCGACGCCGACGACGTGCCGATCACCTCCGTCACCAACGGCGTCCACGCCCCCACCTGGGTCGCCCCCGAGGTCTTCCGGCTCGGCGCCCGGCGGATCGGCGCCGGGCGCGCCGAGGACCTGCTCTCCGTCGGCGGCAAGCAGCACTGGGACACCGTCGCCGACATCCCCGACGCCGACGTCTGGGAGCTGCGCAACACCCTGCGCGAGCAGCTGGTGGAGGAGGTGCGGGAGCGGCTGCGCGCCTCCTGGCGGGAGCGGGGTGCGGGCACCGCCGAACTCGGCTGGATCGACGGGGTGCTCGACCCCGGCGTCCTCACCATCGGCTTCGCCCGGCGCGTCCCCTCGTACAAGCGCCTCACACTGATGCTGCGCGACCGCGAGCGGCTGACCGGGCTGCTGCTGCACCCCGAGCGCCCCGTCCAGATCGTCGTCGCGGGCAAGGCCCACCCGGCGGACGACAGCGGCAAGCGGCTCGTCCAGGAACTCGTCCGCTTCGCCGACGACCCGCGCGTCCGCCACCGCATCGTCTTCCTCCCGGACTACGGCATGGCGATGGCCCAGAAGCTCTACCCCGGCTGCGACGTCTGGCTCAACAACCCTCTGCGCCCCCTGGAGGCGTGCGGCACCTCGGGGATGAAGGCCGCCCTCAACGGTTGCCTCAACCTCTCCGTCCTGGACGGCTGGTGGGACGAGTGGCACGAGCCGGATTTCGGCTGGGCCATTCCCACCGCCGACGGCGCCGCCATGGACGAGGAGCGCCGCGACGACCTGGAGGCGGCGGCGCTGTACGACCTGCTGGAGCAGCGGGTGGCGCCGCGCTTCTACGACCGGGGCACGGGCGGTCTGCCCGGGCGCTGGATCGAGATGGTCCGCCGGACCCTGGCCACCCTGGGGCCGAAGGTGCTCGCCGGACGCATGGTGCGCGAGTATGTCGAGCGGCTCTACGGGCCCGCCGCCGAGGCCCAGCGTGCGCTCGGCCCGGTCGCGGCGCGGGAGCTGGCCGCGTGGAAGGCACGGGTGCGGGGAGCCTGGCACGCGGTGGCCGTGGACCACGTCGAGACCGTGTCGGACACCGCCATCAACGGCAAGGTCGAGCTGGGCACCACCCTCTCGCTGCGGGTGACTGTCACGCTCGGCGAGCTGGACCCCTCCGACGTGGAGGTGCAGGTCGTCGCGGGCCGCGCCGACCACTCCGACCGGCTCACCGGGACGAGCGTCTTCCCGCTCAAGCCGACCGGCGCCCCGGGGCTCGACGGCCGCCGGCTCTACGAGGGCCCGCTCACCCTGGACCGCACCGGCCCCTTCGGCTACACCGTGCGCATCCTGCCCGCGCACCCCCTGCTGGCGAGCGGGGCGGAGCTGGGGCTGGTGGCGGTGCCGTCGGAGGCGACGGGGGAGGCCGCCGGAGTGCTGATGCGCTAGGCAGTGCTGATGCGCTAGGCAGTGCTGAGGCGCCGCCCGGGGAGTCGTACTCGCCCCGGGCGGCGCCCCGTTCAGCCGGCGTTCACTCAGAAGGTGAGCTTCCAGCTGTTGATCGTGCCCTCGTCACTGGAGTAGACGTCCTGCACCTGCAGCTTCCAGGTGCCGTTCGCGGACTCCGCCGAGGCGTCCACGGTGTAGCTCTCCTTGACGTCCGCCGCCGAGTCCCAGGCGTCGGAGTCCTTCAGCCGCCAGGTCTTGCCGCTCGGGGCGACCAGGTCGATCTGGAGGTCGCCGCGGTAGGTGTGGGTGATGTTCACGTCCACCTTGAGGGCGGCGGAGCCGTTGCCGCTGCGGGTCACCACGATCGGCGAGGTGACCGCCGGGCCCGCGTCCGGGATGGCGACCGGGGTGGTGTTCTCGAAGACGCTGCCGCCGCCCGTGGTGTTCACGGTCCACTTGAAGGAGGCGGAGGCGGTCTTGCCGGCCGCGTCCTTCACCGTCACGGTCACGTTGCTGGTGCCGGTGGCCGTCGGGGTGCCGGATATCAGGCCCGTCGAGGCGTTGATCGACAGGCCGGCGGGCAGGCCGGTGGCCGAGTAGGTCAGCGCACCGGTGGTCGAGCTGCTCGCCTTGATCTGCAGCGAGACCGCGGTGTTCACGATGGAGGTCTGGTCACCGGGCGGGGTGACCGAGACACCGGTCGAGACCCGGCTGCCGACATTGATCGCCGCCCACGCGTTGGCCGCGTTGTTGTACGTCTCGCTGCCGACGCCGAACAGCTGGCCCGCGGCCCACAGCGTCGCGTCGCGCGCACCCGCGTAGTCGGTGTTGGACTGCATGCGCTCGCTCAGCGCCTTGTACCAGATCTTCGCGGCGTTGTCCCGGCCGATGCCGGTGACCGGCAGCCCGTCCGAGGTGGGGCTGTCGTAGTGCACGCCGTTGATGTCCTTGGGGCCGCTGCCCTCGGACGCCAGGTAGAACCAGTGGTTGGCCGGGCCCGACGAGTAGTGCACGTCGATGCCGCCGATGCCGGAGTACCACGCGTCCTTGGAACGGCCGTCCCGGCTGGGCTTGTCCTGGTAGCGCAGCGGCGTGCCGTTGCCGTTGATGTCGATCTTCTCGCCGATGAGGTAGTCGCCCGGGTCGCTGGGGTTGTTGGCCCAGAACTCGACGGCGGTGGCCATGATGTCGGACGTGGCCTCGTTGAGGCCGCCGGACTCCCCGCTGTAGGTGAGGTTGGCGGTGGCCGAGGTGACGCCGTGCGTCATCTCGTGCGCGGCCACGTCGATCGCCGTCAGCGGCTTGGCGTTGTTCTGCCCGTCGCCGTAGGTCATGCAGAAGCAGTCGTCGGACCAGAAGGCATTGACGTAGCTGTTGCCGTAGTGGACCCGGCTGTACGCACCCTGTCCGTCGCCGCGGATGCCGGAGCGTCCGTGGACGTTCTTGTAGTAGTCCCAGGTGAGTTGGGCGCCGTAGTGCGCGTCCACACCCGCGGTGGCCGGGTCGCTGGTGCTCCCGTTGCCCCAGACGTCGCTGGAGTTGGTGAACAGCGTGCCGGTGCCGGACGAGCCGTGGTTCAGGTTGTACGTCTTGTGGCCGCCGCGCGTGGTGTCGTTGAGCTGGTACGAGCCGCCCGACTGGGACGTGCCGATGGTGACCTTGCCGCTGTACTGGCTGTTGCCGGTCCCCTGCTTGACGCCCTGGTACTCGAAGAGCTTCTTCCCGGTGCGCGCGTCCGTGATGACGTGCAGCTCGTTGGGCGTGCCGTCGTCCTGGAGGCCGCCGACCACGGTCTCGTAGGCCAGCACCGGGGTGCCCTGGGCCGCCCAGATGACCTTGCGGGGCGCCTTGTCCGCCTTGGTGGCCGTGGAACCCTGCGCCTGCGCGGACTTGACCGCGTCCCGTTCGGCGGCCGCCGCGGCGAACGACGGGGCGGTGGTCGCCACCGCCAGCCGCGCCTTGCTCGCCTTGGCGACGGTCCTGACCTGGTTGCCCCGGGTCGCGTCGACCACGAGGTCGCCGCCGAGCACGGGCAGGCCCTGGTAGGTGCGCTCGTAGCGGGTGTGCACGGTGCCGTTGGCGTCCTTGACGACGTCCTTGACGATCAGCCGCTCATCGGCTCCGAGCCCCAGCGTCCTGGCGGTCTCCGCCTTGGCCGCGTCGGCCTGGCGCATCAGCTCCGCGCGCTGGGACGGGGTCAGCTTGACGGGCACGGCGCCCGGGTCCGCCTTGGCGGTGACCTTGCCGGGGGCCGCGTGGCCGTCGTCCGTGCGTGCGCTGGCCGAGCCTGCCTGCACGCCCACGGCGAGCATGGCCGTCACGGCCACGAGCGCGCCGGTGGCGGTGGCACGGCGATGGGGGGTGGGTCTCACTCTGACTCCTTCTGCGGTGGCCCACGTTGGGGTGGGCGTGGCCGATGGGCTGCCGGACGGGCCTGAGGCGACCGTCCGGGCTGAGCACGGCAGAACAGTGGAGAAAGGGGGGAAACGAGCTGTCGGTCCGCCGCGGAATGCGGTAAGTGGGGGTGTGGGGGTGTGCCGCGGCAGTCGTGGTGAAGAGTGCCACCGCGGCCCGCAGAGTGTCAGGGGCGCGTCAAAAAGTTGGCCGGAAAATGTTCGTTGGCCGAAGATCGGTGTCCGGATATCAGCAAGTGTCAAAGCACCGCGCTCAGCAGGACTTTCACCGATCTGTTGACAGCGGGCGAGTGGCGCTGCGATCTTGTGATCGCTCTCCGCGAGCGGCCGGTCGCCCCGAGCGAGCTGCCGCGCGGAGTCCGTGCGTCCTGTTCGACAGAAAGCGTGGGGCCGTCGTTGTACCGCAATGCGCAAGCGCGAAAGACCACCTCGTGATCCAAGGGGGTGCCCGGCGGGTGGGCACGGGCCCTGCGGCGCCTGGCACGGCGCCTTGCCGCGTTGTCGCATCACCCGAGTACGCCCAGTACGCGGGTGATGCTCCGCCTTGCAATGCACCGCACCAGACACCGCAGGACCCGCACCCACCCGCCGGGCACCCCCTTGTGGTGATCGGGGCCAACCCCACGGTGGCGCGGGCGGCCGCGACACTGCCGGTCGACCTGATCCACGTACAGCTGCCCGGCGCCCCGGCCCTCGGCCCGGACGCCCTCGACGCCCCCGGGGCCCGGACGGTGCACACCGTCGACTTCCGGGAGGCCCCCGCCTTCCGCGCCTTCACCGACGAGGTCCTCAGGCCGCTGTCGCCCACGGCCGTCGTCTCGCTCACCGAGCCGGGCCTGGAGCCCGCCGCCGCCGCGGCGGCGCAGCTCGGCGTCAAGGGCACCGCCCCGGGCGTCGTCCGGGCCATCCGCGACAAGCTGGAGATGCGGCGCGTCCTCGAGCGCAAGGCGCCCCGCCTCAACCCGGCCTTCGCGCCGGGCGACGACCCGGACGCCGTGGCGCGGCTGTTCGCCGAGCGGAAGCCGGTGGTCGCCAAACCCGTGGACGGCGTCGGCAGCAACGCGGTCGTGCTCCTGGACGACCTCGCCGACCTGCCGCAGGACCGCCGGACCGCCGCCACCCTGCTGGAACAGTTCGCCGGGGGGCTGGAGTTCAGCGTCGAGGCGCTCTCCTCCGGCGGGCGGCACACCGTCGTGGGCATCGCCCAGAAGGGCACGACCGGCGGATTCGTCGAGGTCAGCCACATGATGCCGCCGCCCGGCCTGGACGCCCGCCGGCAGCGCCTGGTGGAGGCCGCCGTCGGCGAACTGCTCGACGCCCTCGGCCTCACGGACGGCCCCAGCCACACCGAGGTCAAGGTCGACGGCGACCGGGTCGTCGTCATCGAGACCCACAACCGCCTCGGCGGGGACGGCATCGCCGACCTCGTCCGGCTCACCACCGGCATCGACTGGCGGCGCGCCGCCCTCGGCTGGGCCGTGGGCGCGGGCCTGCGCCGGGAGCCGGCCGCGGCCGCCTCCGCGGCCACCGTCTTCTTCACCGCGCAGCCCGGCCGCGTGACGGCCGTCGCACCCCGGCCGTCCCTCGCCCACGGAACCATCGTGGAGTGGGACGTCACCGTGCGGCCCGGAGACCCGGTCCGCCCCCTCAGATCCTCCGACGACCGGCTGGGCATGGCCGTCGTCACCGCCGCGAACGGCGCCCAGTGCGCCGCGGCCGTGGCCGAGCTGACCGCCCTGCCGATCGTCACCACGCAGCCCGACCACTGAGCCCCGGCGCAGCGCCGCGCCACGCTCCCTTCTCCGGATCTCCGCTCGTGTTTGTGCCGCCGGGCGCCTCCGCGCGTCCGCGTGCACCTCACACCTTCGCCGGCTTCACCCTTGGGGGGAAAACATGTCTGCCGAGAACGCGCCGATTTCCTATGATTTCCACGGCGATGCGCCGTTCACCATGCCCTTCCGGGACCTCCGCCCCGAGGACATCCACATCTACCTCGACCTGGACACCAAGGTCGGGAAGAACACCTGCGGACAGAAATGTACGCACTGCTGGTTCGTCAACTACGAGAAGGTGTACGAGAAGTCCTTCGCGATGGAGGAGGGCCCGCTGATCCTCTCGGGCCTCCAGTCGCAGGGCTACCACGTCTACCCGCGGTACGTGGACAGCTTCGCGTACGACGGCGAGTTCATGCGCCTCTACGGCCCCGCCAACAACCGCGAGTTCCGCCAGGAGTCCGACCACAAGCCCACCGAGACCATGGAGAAGGGCGACGCCTGGACCAGCGGCCGCCCGCTCCTCGCCGACAACTACGCCGAACTCCTCGACCTCGCCCGGGAGAACGGCTACGGCACGGTCTCCATCACCTACCACGGGCTGATCGACGAGGACCACGCCGTCGTCGACGACGGCAGCTACCCGATCAAGGGCGTCTTCAGCGGCGCGGACACCGAGGAGGTGCTGCGCCGCATCGACCGCTACAACGAGCAGTACCGGGCCGGACTGCCCGAGGGCGCCGACACCTCCGACGCCTTCCGCGTCAACATCGGCGTCACCATCGGCCGCCACAACCACGGCCGCGTGAACCTGGAGCGCTACGCCCACTACTTCAACAAGCTGGGCGTCGACACCGTCCGCTTCAACAACTTCACCGACCACGGCGGCCGCCACCCGGAACTCCGGCTCACCCGCGAGGAGATCGCGCAGGCCTACCTCGACTTCAAGTGGCTGCACGACAACGTTCAGCTCAATTTCCAGCTGGGCGTCAGCGAGGACTTCGGCACCTCCGGCATCAAGGCCATGGGCTTCCCCGGCCACGTCGGCTGGTGCCGGGCCGGCCGCCAGCTCTTCGCCGCCATCCCCGCCGAGCAGCAGGTCCTCTCCGAGACCCCGGAGGGCCGCCGCGAGAAGATCGGCGACATCGTCGGCTGCGTCAACACCTTCGAGCCCCACCTCGGCATCCTCGTCCGCACCGTCGCCGACGGCGGCGAGAGCGTGAGCTACGGCCTCGAGTTCGACCACGACGAGATCGAGGCGTTCACCGCCAAGCGCCTCTCCGGCGCCTACAAGGACGGCTGCTTCGCCACGGAGCTGTCGGAGGAGCTGGGGCTGGTCTCCCGCGTCCCCCAGCGCCGCCGCCTGCCCGTCGTCCAGACGGCCTGAGGGGAAAGCCGACCATGCGCCACGTCCTCGTCTTCGCCAAGACGCCCCACGACCGGACCCCGTACGACCGCTGGCTGGCGGGCACCGGGATCGAACCGGTCGTCCTGACCACGACCGAGTACGCGCCGGGCTACGCCCATCTGCCGCACGTGTACGCCTTCGACGACTACGACACCAACCAGCTCGTCGAGAAGACGGCGCTGTGGCTGGCCCGCGACCACGCTGTCGAGGCCGTCTTCGCCCGGGCCGAGGCGGACGTGGTGCGCGCCGCCCAGCTGCGGGACCTGCTGGACCTGCCCGGCCAGCGGACCGCGAGCGCGCTCGCCTTCCGCGACAAGGTGGTCATGAAGGACCACCTGGCCGGCGGGCCGGTGGAGATCCCCGCCTACCGGCGCCTCGACTCCGCCTACACCGCCGTGGAGTTCGTCGCCGAGCACGGCTACCCCGTGGTGATCAAGCCGGTGTCCGAGTCCGGATCCCTGGGCGCCGCCGTCATCCGCGACGAGGCGGAGCTGGACGCCTGGCTCGCCCGCCCCTGGCGCGGCACCAGCGAGATCGAGACCTTCGTCCCGGGGCAGATGTACCACGTCGACGGCCTCGTCGTGAACGGCGAGGTGGTCTTCGTCCACCCCTTCCGCTACCTCAACGACTGCCTGTCCTTCCGCGCCAATGACTGGGTGGCCAACCTGCCGCTGAGCCCGCAGGACCCGCTGTACGACCGGCTGGTGAAGGCGGCGACGGCGGTCCTCGCCGAGCTGCCCACCCCGGCGCACACCGCGTTCCACTGCGAGCTGTGGATCACCCCCGACGACCGGACGGTGTTCTGCGAGATCGCCAGCCGCACCGGCGGCGGCGTGATCAGCTACCTCGTCCGGCACGCCTTCGGGATCGACCTGGACAAGGAGTGGCTGTACGCCGAGTGCGGCCTGCCCGCCACGCTCGGCACCCCCGCCTACCGCCCCGCGGGTGGCCTCTGCATCCCGCCGTCCAACGGCGTCCTGGAACACCTGCCCGACGGCGGGGAGCCCGGCTGCGTGCTCGAGGTGTCGCTCACCGGGGCGGCGGGCCGGGAGTACCACGGCGGCGTGAAATCCGGCCTCTACCTGGCCGGTTACGTGGTCGGTGGGGACAGCGAGGAGGATGTGGCCGACAACCTGGAGAAGGTGGCGTCCTGGTTCTCCGAGCAGGCCGGCTGGCGCCCCACCGGAACGGCGGGAGACACCCTGTGAACGCACGCGAAGCGCACGCACCCGAACCCCTCGGCACCCTCCCCGGCCCCCTGGTCGGCACCGACTGGCTCGCCCCCCGGCTGGGCGAGCCGGGACTCGTCGTCCTCGACGCCTCCGTCGGCGCGCACCGCGGCGCCGACCACCGGATACCGGGCGCCCGGCCCTTCGACATCGACGGGGCGCTGTCCGACCACTCCGTCCCGCTGCCCCACACGATGCCCGGCCCCGACCGGTTCGCCGAGGAGCTGCGCGCCCTCGGCGTGCACGACGCCGACACCGTCGTCGTCTACGACGGCGCGGGCATCTACTCCAGCGCCCGCGCCTGGTGGATGCTGCGGGCGATGGGCGCAGGCCGGGCCGCGGTGCTCGACGGCGGCCTGCCCGCCTGGATCGCGGCCGGCCTGCCCGTCGAGACCGGCGAGCCCGCCCCCGCGGCGCGCCGCGGCGACTTCACCGCCCGGCCCCGCCCCGGCATGGTCGTCGGCACCCCCGAGGTCACCTCCGCCCTCGCCGACCCCGCCGCGGCCGTCCTCGACGCCCGCACCCGGGAGCGGTACGCGGGCACCGCCCCCGAGCCCCGCGCGGGGCTGCGCAGCGGCCACATGCCCGGCGCGCTCAACCTGCCCTTCGGCGACCTCCAGCACGACGGGCTGATGCGCCCGGCCGCCGAGCTGCGCGCCGCCTTCTCCGCCGTCGCCGGGGACCGGCAGAGACTGGTCTTCAGCTGCGGCTCGGGCGTCACCGCGTGCGTCCTGGCGCTCGGCGCAGACCTGGCCGGGTACCGCGACCTGTCCGTCTACGACGGGTCCTGGAGCGAGTGGGGCCTGCCCTCGGACCTGCCGGTCGCCACCGGCGCGGAGAGCGGAGGCCCGGTGCAGTGACGAGCCCCCGCTCCGGCCTCGCCGCCAAGTGGCGCACCTTCACCGGGCTGTCGCCGAGCCTGAAGTCCCTGATCGTCCTGTCCTTCGTCGTCGCCCTCGGCAGCTACATGGTCACCCCGTTCATCGGCGTGCTCATGGTCGAGGGGGTCGGGCTCGACGTGCGCGTGGCCGGAGTGCTCGTGGCCGTCGCCACCTTCATCCAGTTCGGCGGCAGCATCCTGGGCGGGTCCGTCGTGGACCGGCTCGGGCTCAAGCGGACGATGGTCTGCTCGCTCGGGCTGCGCACGGCGGGCCTGGTCCTCCTCGGCCTCGCCGTCAAGGTCCCCTGGGTCGCCTACCCGGCGGTGGTCCTCGTCGCCGCGGGCCCCGCCCTGTACCTCCCGGCGAACAAGGCGTACATCGTCACCTGCGTCTCCGACGACCTGCGGCCGCTGTTCCTCGGGGTCAGCAGCGCGGCCCTCAACGCCGGCATGGGCATCGGGCCGCTGCTCGCCGCCCTGCTGATCGACGCCGACCCGGTGGCCCTGCTCATCGGCGCAGCCGCGCTGTTCGGCATCGTCACCGCGGCCCACCAGATCACCATGCGGCCCGTGGCACGGACCGCCTCCGCAGGCCCCGAGGGGGTGCCCGCCCCGGCCGGCCGGCGCGCGGCGCTGCGCAGCGCACTGCGGCCGGTGCTGTTCACCGCCCTGGCCTTCTACCTCTACTTCTTCTTCCAGAGCTTCATGGGCCTGTACGCGGCGGCCGTCTCCGACATCCGCGTGCTCGGCTGGGCCATGCTCGTCAACTGCGCGCTGGTGGTGCTCCTGCAGCCGCCGCTGTCCGGCCGGATAGCCCGCGCCGACTACCGGCGGCTGCTCACCGGCTCGTTCGTGCTGATGGCGGCGGGCACGGCCGTGATGTCCCTGGGGCACACGGCCGCCCTGCTCCTGGGCACGGCCCTGTTCACCCTCGGCGAGGTGTTCCTCTTCCTCCGCTGCGACCTGGAACTCGTCGACCGCGTGCCCGGCAACCCGGCCTTCGCCTTCGGCGTCCAGCGGCTGACCGCGGGCGTCGGCGGGCTGCTCGCCGGAGTCGTCGGCGGCTTCCTCTTCGCCCACTGCAAGGACGCGGGCGACCCGGACCTCTTCTGGGCCGTCGTCGCCGTCCAGTGCGCGGCGGCCGCCGCCGTGGCCCTGCTGCTCGGCGGCCGGCGCGCAGCGGCCCGTACGGAGCCGGCCGCCGACCCCGCGCTGGAGGTGGCGTCGTGACCGACGGACCCACCGCACCGGACACCCGCTTCGTGCACGCCGGCGCCGACCCCCGGCAGCAGCACGGCTACGTCAACCCGCCCGTCTACCGGGCCTCGACCGTCCTCTACGAGGACGTCGCGGCCATGGACGCCTCGCAGGCCGACCCCCTCAAGCGCGAGATGCCGGTCTACGGGCGCTTCGGCACCCCCACCGGGCGCGCCTTCGAAGCCGCGCTGACCGAGCTGGAGGGCGGGCACGCGGCCGTCGCCACCTGCTCGGGGCTCGCCGCGATCACGACGGCGGTCCTGGCCTTCGTCCGGGCCGGCGACCACATCCTTGTCAGCGACTCCGTCTACCTCCCCACCCGGAAGTTCTGCGACTCCCTCGCCGGGCTGGGCGTCGTGACCGAGTACTACGACCCGTGCGCGGGCAAGGGCGTCGAGGAGCTGATCCGCCCCGAGACCCGGCTGGTCTACCTGGAGTCGCCCGGGTCCACGACCTTCGAGGTGCAGGACGTCCCGGCGATCACCGCCGTCTGCCGGTCCCGGGGCGTCGTGACCGTCATCGACAACACCTGGGCCACGCCCGCCTTCTGCCGGCCGCTGGACCTGGGCGCCGACGTCGTGGTGCACTCCGCGACCAAGTACCTGACCGGCCACGCCGACAGCATCCTCGGCGCCATCGTGTGCACGGAGGACACCTACCCGGCGGTCCGCTCCGCGGCGATCCGGCTCGGCCAGTGCGCCGGTGCGGACGACCTCTACCTGGGGCTGCGCGGCCTGCGGACCCTGGGCGTCCGGCTGCGGCAGCACCAGCAGCAGGCCGTCGCCCTCGCCACATGGCTGCGCGGGCAGGACGGCGTCCGCGGCGTGGTCTACCCGGCGCTGCCCGGCGACCCGGGGTACGACCTGTGGCGCCGCGACTTCTCGGGCGCCGCGGGCCTGTTCGGGCTGGAGCTGGAGCCCCGGTTCGGCAAGCCCGCCGTGGACGCGCTGCTGGGACGGCTGCGGCTGTTCGGGCTCGGTCACAGCTACGGCGGCTACGAGAGCCTGATCGTGCCGTCCGACCCCGTCGGGCACCGGCTGCCGGGCACCTGGGCGGGCCGGGGCCCGCTGCTGCGCGTCCACGCCGGCTTCGAGGACCTCGACGACCTCAAGGAGGACCTCACGGCGGGGCTCGGCGCGCTCACCGCGCACTAGGGGGCGTGATCGCGAACCCGCTAGACCAAGCTGTCCCGCCAGGCCTTGTGCAGGTCCGCGAACCGCCCGGAGCCCGCTGTGAGTTCGCCGGGCGGGCCGTCCTCGGCGATGCGGCCGCCGTCCATCACCAGCACCCGGTCCGCGATCTCCACCGTGGACAGCCGGTGCGCGATGACCAGGGCCGTCCGCCCGCGCAGCACCGTGCGCATGGCGTGCTGCACCGCCCGCTCGCCCGGTATGTCCAGCGAGGACGTCGCCTCGTCCAGGATCAGCACGGCCGGGTCGGCGAGCAGGGCGCGGGCGAAGCCCACGAGCTGGCGCTGGCCCGCGGAGATCCGGCCGCCGCGCTTGCGGACGTCCGTGTCGTAGCCGTCCGGCAGGGCCGCGATGAACTCGTGGGCGCCGATGGCCCGGGCCGCGCGCTCGACGTCCGCGCGGCTCGCCCCGGCGCGGCCGATGGCGATGTTCTCGGCCACCGTGCCGGAGAAGAGGAACGACTCCTGCGTCACCATGACCACGCCGCGCCGCAGCTCCGGCCCGGCCAGGTCGCGCAGCGGCACCCCGTCGAGCAGCACTCGGCCCTCGGTCGGGTCGTAGAACCGGGCCAGGAGCTTGGCCAGCGTGGACTTCCCGGCGCCCGTCGCACCCACGACCGCCACCGTCTCCCCGGCGCGCAGCGTCAGGTCGAAGCGGGGCAGCACCTCGCCGCCCGTGCGGTAGGAGAAGCGCACGCCCTCGAAGACCGCCTCGCGGCCGGGCGAGCCGGCCGGGCGCGGGGGCAGCGGCACGGGCTCGGCCGGCTCCGGGACGGAGGGACGCCGGTCCAGCAGCCCCGCGATCTTCTCCAGCGAAGCGGCCGCCGACTGGTACGAGTTGAGGAACATCCCGAGCCGGTCGATCGGGTCGTACAGGCGGCGCAGGTAGAGCACCGAGGCCGCGAGCGCGCCCAGGCCCAGCCCGCCGGACGCCACCCGGTACGCGCCCCACACCACGACGGCGGCCACCACGGCGTTGGCGACCAGCCGGGAGGAGACCACATAGCGGGCCATGGCCAGCGAGGCGTCGCCGTTGGTCCGCTCGTGGACGGCGTTCAGCTCGTGGAAGTGCGCCTCGTTGGCCCGCTCCCGGCGGAACGCCTGCACGGGCCGGATGCCGTTCATGGTCTCGGTGAACTTCACGATGACCGCCGCGATCGCCGTGGACCGTCTGCCGTAGACGGTCGAGGCGCGGCGCCGGTAGGAGCGCACGATCACGTACAGCGGCGCGAAGGAGAGCACGGCCGCGGCACCGATGCCCCAGTCCAGGTAGAGCAGCGTCGCCGAGACGTAGAGCACGGACAGGGCGACGCCGATCAGCTCCTGGAGGCCCTCGTTGAGGAGTTCGCGGATGGACTCGACGTCGGTGGTCGCCCGGGAGATCAGCCGGCCGGAGGTGTAGCGCTCGTGGAAGTCGACGCTCAGGGACTGCGCGTGGCGGAAGATCCTGCCGCGCAGGTCCAGCAGCGCGTCCTGGCCGATGCGCGCCGAGAGCCGGATGAAGGCGAGCTGGAGCAGCCCGGAGGCCAGCGCACACACCAGATAGACGGCGCCGACGGCGGTCAGCGGACCGTAGTCGTGCCGCCGCACGGCCGGCACACCCCGGTCGATGGCGAACGCGACGAGCAGCGGACCGGCCTGCACGGCGGCCTGCTGGAGCAGCAGCAGGACGACTGCGAGCCGCACCCGTCCGCGCGCGGGGGCGAGCAGGGAGCGCAGCAGCGCGCGGGAGGCGCCCTTCGAGGCGGGCAGGACGTCCCGGTCGAAGGGGTCCGTCGGCTCGTCGGGTCTGTCCGGTTCGCCGGGCCGCCGAGCCGGCCCGGCGGCCCCGGTGGGTGCCGTGGGTTCGTCGGGTCCGTCGTCGTCCTCCGCGGCCGGGCGGCCGGAGACGGTGGTGGTCATCGTGGATCGCCCCCTTCGCGCCCCTCGGGGCCGGACATCAGCGACGCGTACTCCCGGTTGGTGTACAGGAGTTCGTGGTGGGTGCCCACCGCGGCTATGCGCCCCCGGGACAGCAGCGCCACGCGGTCGGCGAGCAGCACCGTGGACGGGCGGTGGGCGACGACCAGGGCCGTCGTGCCGGCCAGCACCTCGCGCAGCGCCGACTCGACCAGGGCCTCGGTGTGCACGTCGAGCGCGGACAGCGGGTCGTCCAGGACCAGGAAGCGCGGGTTCCCGACGATCGCGCGGGCCAGCGCGAGCCGCTGCCGCTGACCGCCGGACAGGCTCAGGCCCTGCTCGCCGACCTGGGTGCGGTGGCCGTCGGGCAGGGAGTGCACGAAGTCGGCCTGGGCGACGGCCAGGGCCCGCAGGAGGTCGTCCTCGGCGGCGCCCTCGGCGCCCATCAGGACGTTCTCCCCGGCGGTCGCGGAGAAGAGGGTGGGGTCCTCGAAGGCCACCGAGACCAGCTCGCGCAGCCGCTCGCGGGGCAGGGCGGCGATGTCCTGCCCGTCGAGGGTGATCCGCCCCGCGGTGGCCTCGTGGAGCCGGGGGATCAGTGCGGTGAGGGTGGTCTTGCCGCTGCCCGTGGTGCCGACGAGGGCCATGGTCTCGCCGGGCCGGATGTGCAGGTCGACACCGTGCAGGACGGGCGGGGCGCCCGGGGGCGCGTCGGGATAGCGGAACTCGACGCCCTCCATGCGTAATCCGCCGCCCAGCCCGGTGCCTGCCTGCACATCCGGCCCGGCGGCCGTGCGCAGCGCGGCGGGCTCCGGGTCCCCCGCCACCGGGGCCCCTGCCACCAAATCCTCCGTCACCGGGGCGTCCAGCACCTCGAAGAAGCGGTCCGTGGCCGCGGCCGAGTCGTTCGTCACCGCGAGGAGGAAGCCGATGGACTCGACCGGCCAGCGCAGCGCCAGGGCCGTGGACAGGAACGCCACCAGCGCGCCCGCCGACAGTTCGCCGTCGCCCACCCGCACCACGCCCAGCACCAGGGCCGCGCCGACGGCCAGCTCGGGCAGGATCATGATCATCGCCCACAGCGTGCCCAGCAGCCCCGCCTTGCGCAGCTCCGTCGCCCGCAGCGTCCTGGACAGCCCGGCGAAGGCGCGCTCCTGGGCGCGGTGCCGGCCGAAGCCCTTGAGAATGCGGATGCCGAGGACGCTCTCCTCGACGACCGTCGTCAGATCGCCGATCCGGTCCTGCGAGGCCCGCGCCACCACCGAGTAGCGGTGCTCGAAGACCGAGCAGAGCACCACCAGGGGCACGACCGGCGCCAGCAGCACCAGCCCCAGCGTCCACTCCTGCTGCACCAGGATCGCGAAGCCGACCACGATCGTCACGGCGTTGACGAACAGGAAGGTCAGCGGGAAGGAGAGGAAGATGCGCACCAGCATCAGGTCGGTCGTGCCGCGCGAGAGCAACTGCCCCGAGGGCCAGCGGTCGTGGAAGGAGACGGGCAGCCGCTGGAGGTGCCGGTAGAGGTCCGCGCGCATGTCCGCCTCGACCCGCGCCAGCGGCCGCGCCACCACCAGCCGGCGCACCCCGAACAGCCCCGCCTCCGCCGTCCCGAGCGCCAGCACCAGCAGCCCGCCCAGCCACACCCCGGACGGGTCGCGGTCGGCCACCGGCCCGTCCACCGTCCACTTGAGCGCCAGCGGAATGACCAGGGACAGGCAGGAGGCCACCACGGCGACGAGCGCGGCGGCGACGAGTCTGAGGCGCACCGGTCTGACGTACGGCCGGAGGCGGAGCAGCGAGCGCACGGCCGACCGGCGCCCGGGCGGGGACGGCACTTCAGGTCTTCTGGACATCAATGGCGAGCGTACGACCGGCCACTGACAGCGCTCACTCGGTTTTCACCCGGCGGTCCGGCCCGGGTCCGGGGGAGCGGCCCCCGGACCCGCCTCATCCGGTACCACCCGCCACAGCAGCACCGACCGTGCCCGTACGGAGATCCGGCTGCCCGCGTCCCGGCACAGCCCGGGGGCCGTGCTCTGGTCCTCCAGAGCCGTGTTGACCAGGAGTTCGTACGACCGCGCCCACGGCGGACCCGGCAGAGTGAAGCGAAGGGGGCGCGCGCCGGCGTGCAGGACGGCGAGGAAGCTGTCGTCGGTCACCGGTGCGCCCTGCGGGCCGCGCTGGGGGATGTCCCGCCCCGAGAGGTACATGCCCAGCGCACCGGCCGGTGCGTACCAGTCGGCCTCGGTCATCTCCGTGCCCGCCGGGGTGAACCAGGCGAGGTCCCGCAGGCCGTCCGCGCTCTGCGGGTGCCCGGAGAAGAAGGAGCGGCTGCGCAGCACCGGGTGGGCGCGGCGCAGGGCCAGCAGCCGGGCGCACAGGTCGGCCGCCGCCCGCCAGCCGGGGTCCTCCAGCAGCGACCAGTCGATCCAGCCGGTCTCGTTGTCCTGGCAGTAGGCGTTGTTGTTGCCGCCCTGGGTGCGGCCCATCTCGTCGCCCGCCACCAGCATGGGCACGCCCGCGGACAGCAGGAGCGTCGTCAGCAGGTTGCGGATCTGCCGCCGGCGCAGCGCCGGAACCCGGGCGTCCGCGGTCTCCCCCTCCACGCCGCAGTTCCAGGAGCGGTTGTCGGCCGTCCCGTCGCGATTGCCCTCGCCGTTGGCCTCGTTGTGCTTGCGCTCGTAGCTGACCAGGTCGCGCAGGGTGAAGCCGTCGTGCGCGGTCACGAAGTTGATGGAGGCGTACGGGCGGCGGCCGCCCCACGCATAGAGGTCGCTGGACCCGGAGAGCCGGTAGCCCAGGTCGCGCACGTCCGGCAGGGCACCCCGCCAGAAGTCGCGCAGCGCGTCCCGGTAGCGGTCGTTCCACTCCGTCCACAGCGGCGGGAAGGCGCCGACCTGGTAGCCGCCCGAGCCCACGTCCCACGGCTCGGCTATCAGCTTGACCCGCCGCAGCACCGGGTCCTGCGCGATCACCGCCAGGAACGGCGAGAGCATGTCCACGTCGTGCATCGACCGGGCCAGCGCGGCCGCCAGGTCGAAGCGGAAGCCGTCGACGCCCATCTCCGTCACCCAGTAGCGCAGCGAGTCGGTGATCAGCCGCAGCACGTTCGGCTGGACCACGTGCAGCGTGTTGCCGCAGCCCGTGTAGTCGGCGTAGCGGCGGGGGTCGGCCTGGAGCCGGTAGTAGCGGCGGTTGTCGATGCCGCGCAGCGAGAACATCGGGCCCAGCTCGCCGCTCTCGGCGGTGTGGTTGTAGACCACGTCGAGGATGACCTCGATGCCCGCCTCGTGCAGCGCCCGGACCATCCGCTTGAACTCGCCCACCTGCTCGCCCCGCGTCCCGGAGGCCGCATAGGCGGCGTGCGGGGCGAAGTAGCCGATGGAGTTGTAGCCCCAGTAGTTGCGCAGCCCCCGCCGCAGCAGGTGGTCCTCGTGGGCGAACTGGTGCACCGGCAGCAGCTCCACGGCCGTCACGCCCAGCCTCACCAGGTGCTCCACGGCCGCCGGGTGCGCGAGCCCCGCGTACGTGCCGCGCAGCCGCTCCGGGATGCCCGGGTGCCGCATGGTGAAGCCCCGCACGTGCAGCTCGTAGATGACGGTGTCGGGCCACGGCGTCTTGGGCCGCCGGTCGTCGCTCCAGTCGTCGTCATCGGCGACCACCACGCCCTTGGGCACGTACGGGGCCGAGTCGCGCTCGTCGCGGACGGTGTCGGCCACGTGCTGCTGGGGCCAGTCGCGGACGTGCCCGTACACCTGGGGCGGCAGCGCCCCCAGGACCCCGGGGGCGGTCCCCGGGCCCGCGAAGTCGCCGTCCACCGCGCGGGCGTACGGGTCCAGGAGCAGCTTGGCGGGGTTCCAGCGGGCCCCCGTCCAGGGGTCCCAGCGGCCGTGCACGCGATAGCCGTAGCGTCGGCCGGGCCGCACGCCCGGCAGGAAGCCGTGCCATATCTCGTGCGTCAACTCCGTCAGCGCATGCCGGGTTTCGCTGCCGTCCTCGTCGAAGAGGCACAGCTCGACGGCCTCCGCCCCGCCGGCCCACAGGGCGAAGTTGGTCCCGGCGGTCCCGCCCCCGGCCGCCGCCCGGTACCGCGCGCCGAGCGGCTCCGGACTGCCGGGCCACACGGGCGCCGGCGCCACCACCCGGGCCACGCCCCTGGCGTGGCCGTTCACACCGGACGTCACGCCCGTACGCTCCGGACCGCCCGCGGGGGACGGCGGCCGGGGCACCCGGCCGGTCGTGAACTCGGCGCCCCGCTCCGCCCCTTGCTCGGCTGCACTCGACACGTGTTCGCCTCCGGCGGCTCTCGACCAGCGCGCCGGGCACCCGGGGTCCCGGGGCCGGGGTGCCCGGCGATTTCGCCCTTCCCGCCTTTCTTCCCGGATCCGCCCATGCGCTCACCCGTGTGATCGCCCGCAGCAAGCGAGTGCAGTCACGTTTCTCCCGGCGAACCGCGTCGTTGGGCCGGGTGTGACGACATCTAGCCTCAAGCGCGCGGCACGGAGACTGGCCCTGCTGGCGTCCCTGGCCGCGCTCGCCGGGTGCGCCACCGTCTCGCCCAAGACCACGCTGACCGACGACGACCGCCCCGTGGGCGCCCTCATCCAGGTCGTCCCGCACGACGGCGCCCGTAACGTGCCCGCCGGGCAGCGGTTCGAGGTGCGGGCGCCGGCCGGGCGGCTGGAGCGGGTACGGGTGTCCGAGTTCCGCGACGGCGAGCAGCTGACCGTGCCGGGACGGATCTCCGCGGACAGGCACAGCTGGCGCCCCGCCACGCCCGGCCGGCTGGCACTCGGCGCCCGCTACTCCGTGGACGTCGTCGCCCGCGACCCGGCCGGCCGCAGCACCGCCCGGCACTCCGGCTTCACCACCTACGTGCCCGAGCACCGCTTCATCGGCTACTTCACCCCCGAGCCGCAGACCACCGTCGGCACCGGAATGATCGTTTCTTTCGGCTTCAACCGGCCGATCGCCGACCGCGCCGCCGTCGAACGCGCCATCCGGGTCACCGCCCAGCCGCCCACCGAGATCGCCGCGCACTGGTTCGGCCCGGCGCGCCTGGACTTCCGGCCGCGCACCTACTGGCGGCCCGGCACGGTCGTCACGCTCGGCCTGCGGCTGCGCGACGTGCGGGGCGGGGCGGGGGTCTACGGGATCCAGCAGAAGACCGTGCGGTTCGTCGTCGGCCGCCGCCAGTTCAGCAGGGTCGACGCCGCCGCGCACACCATGACGGTCGTCCGCGACGGCAGCCGCCCGGTGACGCTGCCCGTCACGGCGGGCGGCCCGGGCAACGAGACCTACAACGGCAAAATGGTCATCAGTGAGAAGTTCGACATGACCAGGATGAACGGCGACACGGTGGGCTTCGGCGGCGAGTACGACATCTCGGACGTGCCGCATGCGATGCGGCTCACCGCCACGGGAACGTTCCTGCACGGCAACTACTGGGCCGCCCCGGGCGCTTTCGGCGCCGCGAACACCAGTCACGGCTGCATCGGGCTGCGCGACGCCCAGGGCGGCAGCGCGACCAGCCCGGCAGGCTGGTTCTTCGGGAACTCGCTGATCGGGGACGTCGTCGAGGTGGTGCACTCCGGGGACCGGCTGGTCGCGCCGGACAACGGGCTGGGCGGCTGGAACATGTCCTGGGCCGCCTGGCGGGCGGGCTCCGCCCTCCGGTGAGCCGTCCGCCGGGGTCGCCCGGTGAGGCCGTCCGCCACCCCTCGGGGGCCTGGCGGGGCGTCTGCCGGAAAACACCGCCCGGCGCTTGACTGAACATCAGTTTGACCTGGCCGGAAACAGCCGCTTCACTTCGGTCACCGCATTCACCACAGACGCACGGTTCGTATCACCGCTCCCATTTGGGACTGAACGGTGACATTCGAGAGCTCAGCGATGTCGGTGGCGTGTGGTTATCTATCGACAAGCGCGTGAGGCGCGCTCAGGGGGCGCCGCGTGGCCGCGGGCCGTGCGAGGGGAGTCAAACCGTTGTGAACGTGCACCCGATATCGAGGTCCCGGGGCCGGATATCCCGGGCCCGGGGCCGACGCCGCGCCGGTATGTCCGCTCTGCTGCTCGGGTCGGTGCTGACGCTGGTCAGCGCCTGCGGCGGCGGGGACGACAAGGGCGACAGCGGCAAGAGCGTCAAGGGCGATGACGGCGGTGCGTCGCAGGCGGTCGTGAACATCGCCCCCAACGACGGTGCGACCGACGTGGCGACCAGCGGCGCGCTCAAGGTCACCGCGGACAAGGGCGCCCTGACGTCCGTGAAGGTCGTCGACGACAAGGGTGCGACGATCGAGGGCAAGATCTCCGGCGACGGCGCCTCCTGGGAGCCGTCGACCCACCTCGGTGCCTCCACCAAGTACTCGGTGGACGCGATAGCCAAGGACAAGAAGGGGCATACGTCCGCCAAGCACGCGGCGTTCACCACCCTCACCCCGCAGAACACCTTCGTCGGCTACTTCACGCCGGAGGACGGCAGCACGGTCGGCGTGGGCATGCCCGTGTCGCTCAATTTCAGCCGGGGCATCACGGACCCCAAGGCCGTCGAGAAGGCCATCAAGGTGACCGCCGAGCCGGCCGTGGAGATCAAGCCCCACTGGTTCGGCAACGACCGCCTGGACTTCCGGCCCGAGAAGTACTGGGCGGCCGGCACCAAGGTGACGATGACCATGAACCTCAACGGCGTCCAGGGCCGTGAGGGCGTGTACGGCACCCAGAACAAGACGGTGAAGTTCACAATCGGCCGCAGCCAGGTGAGCACCGTCGACGCCAGCGCCCACACCATGTCGGTCGAGCGGGACGGCAAGCCCTTCAAGAGCGTCCCGATCTCCGCGGGCGGCCCGGGCCACTCCACGTACAACGGTCAGATGGTCATCACCGAGAAGTACGAAGTGACGCGCATGGACGGCCGCACGGTCGGCTTCGGCGGCGAGTACGACATCTCCGACGTGCCGCACGCGATGCGCCTGTCCACCTCCGGAACGTTCATCCACGGCAACTACTGGTCCGGTGAGAGCACCTTCGGCTCGGAGAACGTCAGTCACGGCTGCGTCGGCCTGTTCGACCAGCGCGGCGGCGGCGACCCGTCCACGCCGGCCTCCTGGTTCTACAACAACTCCCTGATCGGCGACGTCGTGGTCGTCAAGAACTCCCAGGACAAAACGATCCAGCCGGACAACGGTCTGAACGGCTGGAACATGCCCTGGTCCGAGTGGATCAAGGACAGCGGCGGCAAGGACAGCTGAGCCGCCGGCTCGAACACCCCGCGGCCCGGTGCACTGTGACAAAGTGCACCGGGCCGCGGTGCGTTAGCGGCCGCTAACCTGCTGTCATGACTGTGCATCTTGAGGTTGCCGAGGGCGTCGGGACCGTCCGGCTGGACCGTCCCCCCATGAACGCGCTGGACATCGCCACCCAGGACCGGCTCCGCGAACTCGCCGAGGAGATCACCCACCGCCCGGACGTGCGCGCCGTGGTGCTCTGGGGCGGGGAGAAGGTGTTCGCGGCCGGCGCGGACATCAAGGAGATGCAGAAGATGGACCACGCCGCCATGGTGGCGCGGTCCCGGGGCCTCCAGGACTCCTTCACCGCCGTGGCCCGCATCCCCAAGCCCGTGGTGGCCGCCGTCACCGGCTACGCCCTCGGCGGCGGCTGCGAGCTGGCGCTCTGCGCCGACTTCCGGATCGCCGCCGACACCGCCAAGCTCGGCCAGCCCGAGATCCTGCTGGGCCTCATCCCCGGTGCGGGCGGCACCCAGCGGCTGTCCCGGCTCGTCGGCCCGGCCAAGGCCAAGGACCTCATTTTCACCGGCCGTCAGGTCAAGGCCGACGAGGCGCTCGCCATGGGCCTCGTCGACCGCGTCGTGCCGGTGGAGGAGGTCTACGAGCAGGCCCACGCCTGGGCGGCCCGGCTCGCCGCCGGCCCGGCGCTCGCGCTGCGCGCGGCGAAGGAGGCGGTGGACACGGGCCTGGAGACCGACATCGACACCGGCCTCGCCATCGAGCGCAACTGGTTCGCGGGGCTGTTCGCCACCGAGGACCGGGAGATCGGTATGCGCAGTTTTGTCGAGGACGGCCCGGGGAAGGCCAAGTTCGGCTGAACCATGGGCGATTAAGGGTGAATTGCCCGGAGGGAAGTCCTCCGCGTGTTTACTCTTGTGGGGGAATTCTGTCAGGAGTGTGCCGACCCGTGACAGGGCTTCCCCCACGCGCTCGGCGATCTTTTGTGCGGCCGGATCCGCCGCAGGTCAGTCCGTGTTTGCTGGGCGCCGCGGAGCCGCTGGCATATGCCGTCACATACCCCCGGAACGTCACGCTCCGCTGAATCGAATCCCGCCGTTCCACTCCGTGGCGCCTTGGTGACGGCCATGATGGGGGGCATGGCGGGCCTGGAGGGGACGGGGCAGCCGCGGCAACGGGCCGGTACGGCCCCGGCCCGGTGGAGCCCGTCCGTTGAGGATGAACTGGCGCTCAATGCGCTCGAACTGTTCGGCAATCCCACCCTGGGGGAGGTCCGGCTGCCCTCCCGCCCCGAGTCCGCCGTAGCGGCCCGCCGGCTCACCCAGGCCGTGGTCCTGCGGCACTGGGGGCTGTCGGTCCAGCTCACGGAGCACGCGGTGCTCCTCGTCTCCGAGCTGGTCGGCAACGCCGTCCGGCACACCGGGGCCCGCTACTTCGGGCTGCGGATGGTGCGGCGGCGCGGATGGCTGCGGGTGGAGGTGCGCGACCCCTCGCGGGGGCTGCCGTGCCTGCTGCCGGTGCGCGAGACGGACACGAGCGGCCGGGGCCTGTTCCTGGTGGACCGGCTCTCGGACCGGTGGGGGGTGGACCTGCTGGCGCGGGGGAAGACCACGTGGTTCGAGATGCGCGTGGTGGACCGCTGAGCGGGTCGGTCCGTCCGTGCGGATATCCGGTCCACACATACGAAGAGGCCCCCATCCGCCTCGATCGGGCGGGCCGGGGGCCTCTTCGAATGCGCCGCGGAGAAATGGGGTGTGTTCCGCGGCGGTGATGACGACCTGGCCCGGGTCAATGGGGGTCGCTGGGCTCGACTATGACATGCGGAGTACGCCGAATCCAAAGCGAGCCCTCTTCAATCCAAGGTGACCTGTACCACGCGCCTTGCATTCCATGAATTAATCCGGGGTCTGTCTTATTTTTATACGGAGTCGTCGAAGTCCTTGCGGAGCGCTGCCTCCGCGGGTCTCATGTACCCGACGAGCCCCGGACCCGGGAGTCCCCATGGAACAGCCCCCCTACCCGGCCACCCACTGGATACCGGCGAGCAGCGCCAACTACACGGTTTCGGCCCGCCCTCGCGCCTACCCGGTGGAGTTCGTCGTCGTCCATGTGACCCAGGAGACCTTCCCGGACGCCCGGCGGATCTTCCAGGACCCGGCGGCCAAGGTCTCGGCGCACTACATGGTCGCGTCCGAGGACGGCTACATCGGGCAGTTCGTGCGCGAGAAGGACATCGCCTGGCACGCCGGGAACTGGGACTACAACACCCGCAGCATCGGCATCGAGCACGAGGGCTGGATCGACCGGCCCGAGTACTTCACCGACGCCCTCTACCGCTCCTCCGCCCGGCTCGCGGCGGCCGTCTGCGCGCGCTACGGCATCCCCGTCACCCGCGAGCACATCATCGGCCATGTGGAGGTGCCCGGCTCCACGCACACGGACCCCGGTCCGTACTGGGACTGGGACCGTTATCTGGAGCTGGTGACCGGCGGCTAATCTGTGCCGGTCCACCAAGCACTCAAGGGGAGGCTCACATGGCCGACATCGAGGAAGCCCGTAAGGCTTTTGCCCGTTTCGACATCGACGGCGACGGGTTCATCACGGCTGAGGAATACAAGAGCGTGATGGCTCAGCTCGGCGACCACAACGTCACCGTGACCGTGGCCCAGGCCATCATCAACAAGAAGGACGGCAACGGCGACGGCGTGCTCTCCTTCGAGGAGTTCTGGGCCTCCATGAACGGCTGACCGGGCAGCCGACGGGCCGGGTCAGCGCCAGCCGCGCCGCTGGGCGCCGGCCCGTCGCCGCCGGTCGTTGCACAGCAGGCAGCGGCCCCAGCCCGGGGGCAGCGGATTGTCCTTGTCCCCGTACAGCGGATCGACCGCCCCCTTCGGATGCTCGGCGCACCCCGTGGACCCCGCCGAGGCCCCCAGCGCCGCGGCCGCCGTCAGCGCGCGGCGCAGCGCGTCCACGAGCTGCTCGGCCTCGTGCGGAGCGGGCTCCGCGTCCAGCGAGAAGGCGATGTCCGAGGCGCTGCTGAGCGCGCTCCTCAGTTCGCGCAGGTCTGCGTAACTCATGCCCGCGAGCGTACGCCCCGCCACTGACAACGCCCGCCACGCGGACTCCGGTGTACGGTCGGCGCCATGCCGGACCCCCAGTACCTCACCGTCATGACCACCACGTCCGACGAGGGCGCGGCACGCCGCCTGGCCGCCGGGGCCGTCGAGCGCCGCCTGGCCGCGTGCGCGCAGATCGACGGGCCGGTCACGAGCGTGTACCGCTGGGAGGGCGCGGTCGAGACCGCCGCGGAGTGGCGGGTGCTGTTCAAGACCGCGGCCGACCGCTACGAAGCGCTCGAGGCGCACATCAAGGACGGGCACGGGTACGACGTGCCGGAGATCCTTGCGCTGCCGGTGACGGCGGGCAGCGCGGAGTACCTGGAGTGGCTGCGGGCGGAGACGCGTCCGTAGCCGTGCGCTCCCGCACCCCGGACAAACGGAATCAATGTCCGAAAGTGAGTCGATTCGGCGGGCGGCCGCGGACATAATCGCTCCTGGGGCGCGCTGCAGGCACTGCTCATCACGGGGGACGAACATGATCAGGATCCTGATCGCCGACGACATGCGGATGCTCCGCAAGGCACTGGTCACCCTGCTCGAACTGGAGCCGGATTTCGAGGTGGTGGCCGAGCTGGCCAGCGGTGACGAAGTCGCCGCGAAGGCCGTGGAGCTGAAGCCCGACGTGGCCGTCCTGGACATCGCCATGCCCGGCATCGACGGCATCAAGGCGGCCGAACTGCTGCGGGGCGAAGTGCCCGAGTGCCGGGTGCTGATGCTCACCAACCTCGCCGCCCCCGGCAGGCTGCGCCAGGCGCTGGCGGCCGGCGCCTCCGGGTTCATGCCCAAGGACGCCGAGCCCGACCACCTGGTGGACGCCATCCGCAGGATCGTCCGCGGGGAGCGCGTCGTCGATCCCCAGCTGGCCCTCGCCGCCCTGGACGGCGGCCTCTCCCCGCTCACCCCGCGGGAACTCCAGGTGCTCCAGCTGGCCGCCGCCGGGGACGGCGCCCGGCAGATCGCCGCCCGGCTGTTCCTGTCCGTCGGCACGGTGCGCAACTACCTCGCGACGGTCGTCATGAAGCTGGGCGCCCGCAACCGCGTCGACGCCGTCCGCATCGCCCGCGAATCCGGCTGGCTCTAAGACGCCTGTGCCAGCTCCACCAGTCGGGGTACCAGCTGCGCCGGGCCCGGCAGGGCGCGCAGCTCCGCCGCCAGCCGGGCCGCCCCGGCCCGGTACGCCGGATCGCCGGCCAGCGCCCGTACCTCCGCCGCCAGCCGGTCCGCGTCGGCGGCGCCCGGCGTCGTGCACCGGCCCGCCCCGGCGGCGGCCAGCCGCCGCCCGGTCACGAGCTGCTCCGGCCGGGGCGCGACCACGAGCTGGGGCACCCCCGTCGACGCCACGGCCGCCACCGACGTGCCGGTGCCCTGATGCACCACGACCCGGCTCCCGCACACCACCTCGATGCCGCCCACGGCCACGGCCTCCACGGGAAGTCCCGCCGCGCCGTCCCATTCGACGCGGACGCGGTCCGGTACCCCGTACGGGACGGGCCGGAACGCCGAGCGCGCGGTGGCGGACGGCAGTTGAAGGCCCGGCGGGCACGGGTCGAGCCACAGCGCGGCCTCGTGGTCCGGATCGGCGCCCACGCTCGCGAAGAGCGCGCGGTGCGCCGGGAGCCGCCGCCCCCGCAGCCCCTCCAGTTCCAGCCGCACCACCGCCGCACTGCCCCACAGGTGGCTGACGGCCGGGACACCGAGCGCCGCGGCCACCGCCGCACCCGCATGGGCGGCCGCATCGTGGACGATCAGCGCCGGCCGCAGCTCGCGCGCGTACGCCGCGAGGTCCGGCAGCATCGCCTCCGCGGCGCGCAACTGCTTCCCGCCCAGCGCCGCGAGGACCTGCCGCTGACCGTCGTCGAGCAGCTCGGGACGTACGGGCCAGTCGGCCGGCCAGCCCGCCGGGTCCGGCGGGGGCGGGCCCGGCGGACCGGCCGGGACGTCCTCGCCCACCGCGACCGGGGACAGGCCGGCCGCGCGGACCGCGGGCGCGGCGGCGGGCGGCACGGCGCACCGTACGTCGTGGCCCGCCGCCCGCAGGGCCCGGGCCAGCGGGACCATCGGGAAGAGGTGGGACGGGGCGTTCCAGGTGGTGAACAGGACGCGCACGGTGTTCCTCCGGGGCGGTGCGTCGGGGTCAAGTTCCGCGATGTTCAGGGGAGTTCGAAGGAGTTCAGCGGCCGCCCGCCACCGTCAGCGTCTCCCCGGTGACGTTGCCGTTGGCGCCCGAGCACAGGAACACCACCGCTCGTGCCACATCCTCGGGCGCGCTCAGCCGCCCCGTCGGCGTGGCACCCCGCTCCCGCGCCAGCACCGGCTCCGGCAGCCCGGTGCACACCCGCTCGGTGGTGGTGAGCCCGGGCGCCACCACATTGACCAGCACCCCGTCCCCGCCCAGGTCCCACATCAGGCTCCGGGCCAGCCCGTGCAGCCCGGCCTTGACCGCCCCGTAGAACTCCTGGCCGCGGTTGCCGCCCAGCGCGTTGTGCGAGGAGACCAGCGCGATCCGGCCCCAGCCGCGGGCGCGCATCCCCCGCACCGCGTGCTGCACGGTGCGCAGCACGGGTGCGAGGTTGTGCTCGACGAGCGGGTACCAGTCGTCCTCCGGCACGTCCTCGAAGCGGCCGCCCGGCGGCCGCCGCACCCCCCACCGGAAGGCGTTCGCCACCAGGACGTCGAGGGAGCCCCAGCGCTCCTCCACGGCCGCCACCGCGCGAGCGGGCGAGCCCGGCTCGTCCAAGGCGTACGGGACGGGAAAGGCGAGGTCATCGGCCTCCCCGAGGTCGGCTGCGAGCTTCCGGGCGGCCTCGTGCCGGTGCCGGTAGCCCACGGCGACCCGGGCCCCCTCCGCGGCGAAGGCGCGCGCGAGCGGCTCGCCGATGCCGCCCGTGGCGCCGGTGACCAGAACGGTGCGTCGTGTCAGTCCCAGATCCATGGGGACACTGTCGGCGCGCCCGCTCGAGCGCGGCTGGAGGCGCCGGCGGGGACGCCTCCTGGGACGTCTCCCAGGGCACCTCGACGCTTCCCGGGGCGCCTCAGGGCAGCCGGAACAGATCGGTCCGTACGCGCACCCGCCGGTTGCCGTAGGCGATGCGGTGCAGCACCTTGCGGTACAGCGGCGTGTGCACGAGCAGCCGGGCCGCTGCGGGCCGGACCCGGGTGGCCAGCGCGCCGTGCGACAGCATCGCCCTGCTCTGCGCGACCTGCAGCTGCGTCACGCCGTCGACGTCCGCGGCCCGCCGCTCCTCGAACGCCCCCAGGACCCGGGCGCTCGCGTCCCGCCGCCGGACCGCGTCCACCAGCACCGGATGGGCGGCCACCGCGTCCTGGACGGCGAGGTTGATGCCCTGTGCGCCGATGGGGCTGTGGGTGTGGGCGCTGTCGCCGATCAGCAGCAGGCCGTCGTCGGCCCACCGGTCCGCGCGGCCCGAGAACACGTCGAGCAGGCTCAGGTCCCGCAGGCTGCGCACCTCCTCGTCGATCACGTCCGCGTAGCGGGGCAGTGCCGCGGCGATCTGCTCCTTGACGTGGCACAGGCCCCGGGCGGCCAGCTGCCGGTAGCCGCCGTGCGGGAGCATCCAGCCGATCTGCAGCCGGTCCGGATACGAGTGGTAGATCATCGCGGGGCCGCCGCCGTCCCGGTACACCCGCACGTCCCGGCGGACCGCGCCCGTGCCCGGGGCGGGGACCTTGAACCACAGCACGTCGAGGTCGAAGACGTCCCGGCGGGTGAACCCGATGCCCGCGAGCCGCCGGACCTTCGAGTACCGCCCGTCGGCCCCGACCACGCACCGCGCCCGCACCGTCCCTGGCCCGCCCGGGCCGTCCACCCGCACCCCGGCCACCGCCCCGTCCTCCCGCAGCAGCCCGCCCGCGCGGGTCGAGCCGAGGTGGGCGAAGTGCTCGTACTTCTCGCACCGGGCCCGCAGGGCCTCCAGGACGTGCGGCTGCGGGACGCTCAGCAGGTGGTCGTACGGGCGGGGCAGCCTGCGGTAGTCGGCCTCCAGCAACACCCGCCCGCCGTCGACCAGTTGGAACCGGTCGTGCTCGTGCGCCCCGCGCGCCCGGGCGTCGCCGAGCACGCCCAGCTCGTCCAGCAGGGCCATCGCCCCGGGCTGGAGGATCTCGCCCCGGTACTCCCGCCCGGCGGAGCCCGCCTTCTCCACCACCGTGACGGCGATGTCCGAGCGCAGCAGCAACAGGGCCAGGACGAGCCCGGCGGGACCACCGCCGACGACGCACACGTCGGTGGTGCGGTCCTGAGTGTCGTTCATGCGATCCGCCATCTCTACTCGGGGGAGGGGAGCGGTCAGACGAGCAGGGAGAGTCCGCCGTCGGCGGTGACGATCTGGCCGTGGAGCCACCCGGCGTCCGGGTGGCACAGCAGCGACACCACCGCGGCCACGTCCTCGGGCGTGGTCAGCCGCCCCGCCGGGGTGCGCCGCGCCAGCGCCCGGACGGCCTCCGGGGCCCCGGCCGCCGGGCCCTTGTCGAGCTTGGCCGTGGTCACGCCGTTGACGGCGATGCCGCGCGGCGCCAGCTCGACGGCCAGATAGCGCACCAGGCTCTCCAGCGCCGCCTTGGCGAGCCCGGCGCCGACGTACCGGTCGACCACGCGCCGCGCACCCAGGCTGGACACGACGACGATCCGGCCCGCCGCTGCCCCGGCCATCAGGTCGGCGATCCGGGGCGCGCCGGCCAGCAGCGGCTCCAGGGCGACGGCCAGGTCGGCCCGGACGCCCTCCGGCGGCGCGCCGACGGCCGGGGCCGGGTGCCAGGAGGCGGCGTTGTGCACGAAGACGTCGAGCCGCCCCCAGTCCGCCGCGACCCGGTCGAGCACCGCGCCGACGGCGCCGGGCGCGGCGAGGTCGGCCTTGACCGTGCCGGCCGCGCCGGGCAGCGGCGCCAGCTCGTCGAGGGCGCGGCGCGCGGCGTCGTCGGCGTGCCCGTACACCAGGAGCACATCGGTACCGGTGGCGCACAGCCTGCGGGCGACGGCCAGGCCGACGCCCCGGGTGCCGCCCGTCACCACGGCCTTGCGGGGCGTGCTCACGAGCCGGTTCCTGGGGCGAGCGGCGAGCGGCTCTCCGCGACCGCGGAACCGGGGTCGGAACGCACGTCGGCGACGGCCGCGAGCGCCCCGTACGTCTGCGAGCCGCAGGCCCGTGCGTACGCGTCGGCGGACCGCCACCGGCTGATCACGGTGTGGACGGCCGGATCGGGCAGCGAGACGCCCAGCACCGCCCAGCCCAGCGCCCCGGCGGGGACGGCGGCGAGGTGGGCGGCGAACAGGCCGGGGAACGCGGCGAGCCGGGCCGCGCTCCCGGTGACCGTGAAGCGCTCCGTCACCACGAGCGGGAAGTCCGGCAGGGGCGCGCCGACCGGGGCTGCCGCCTCGGCGGTGTGCACGGCCCGCGAGGGTGTCACGGCGACCTCCACCAGCTCGTGGAACCGCCGGGCGTGGCGGCGGAAGGCGGCAGATTCCGTGATCTTCCCGAAGTCCTCGGGGGAGCGCCACCAGCCGGAGTTCACGTAGACGTGCGGTTGGCCGGTGGAACGGCTCGTCTGGTGGGCCAGGAAGCCCTCCTGCTCCCGCATGAAGACGACGTGCTCGGTGAACTCCTTCTCGAACACCGGGGCGTCGGCGGGGTCCTTGAGGGTGAAGGTGTTGACGGTCATCAGGCCCGCGGTGAAGTCCGGTGCGGTGAGTGCGGGTGCCATGTTCTGCTCCTTGCGATCCGTGTCGCTGTCTTCCGCAGCATCCGCGGCCGGGCTCGACAGGGCCTCGAGCCGGCGTCGAGCGGCGCGGGGGAGGCTCGCGGCATGAGCGGAGAAGCCCACAGGTTCGAGGAGATCGCCGACGGCGTGTTCGCCTTTGTGCAGCCCGCGGGCGGCTGGTGCCTGAACAACGCAGGCGTGGTGCTCGGCGGGGATGCGACGGTCGTGGTGGACACCGCGGCGACGGTCGCCCGGGCGCGGCGGCTGCGCGCGCACGTCGACGCGGTGGCGGGGCGCGGCCCGGGGCGGCTGACCGTCGTCAACACGCACCAGCACGGGGACCACACCTTCGGCAACTGCGTCTTCGCCCCGGACGCCGTCTTCGTGGCGCACGAGGGCGCACGGCGGGACATGGCCCGGGTGGGCCTGGGTCTGCGGCAGCTGTGGCCGGACGTGGACTGGGGCGACGTGCGGCTCACCCTGCCGCAGGTGACCTTCACGGACCGGCTGACCCTGCATGCGGGGGACGACGGTCCGGAGGTGCAGCTGCTGCACTTCGGGCCCGCGCATACGACGGGCGACGCGGTGGTGTGGATCCCTGCGCGCAGGGTGCTGTTCACGGGCGACATCGTGATGAACGGCGTGACGCCCTTCTGCGTGACGGGCTCCATCGCGGGCTCGCTGCGGACGCTCGACCGCCTCCGGGAGCTGGCCCCGCTGACGGTGGTGCCCGGCCACGGCGAGGTCTGCGGCCCCGAGGTCTTCGACCGCTGCGCGGGCTACCTGCGGTGGGTGCAGGGGCTGGCCGCGGCGGGGGTGACGGCGGGGGTCGGCCCACTGGAGGCGGCGCGGTCGGCGGAGCCGGGGGAGTGGGACGAACTGCTGGACCCGGAACGGCTGGTGCCGAATCTTGTGCGGGCGTATGACGAGGTGCGGGGTGGGGAGGAGGGGCGGGTGCTGGATGAGGTGGCGGCGTTCGGGTTGATGGTGGAGTACCACGGGGGGTTGCCGGCGTGCGAGGCGTGAGGGGGGCCTTTTCCCTACCCGCCCCTTCCCGAAACCGGGGGCAAGCCCCCGGACCCCCGGTTCGGGGAGCGAATTCAGCCCGTCCGGCGTTTGAGAACACAGCGCGAAGCGCTGTCCGGGGTCTGGGGCGAAGCCCCAGTTTCGGGAAGGGGCGGGGTGGGGAAAGGACCCCCCCTACCCACCCACCAGCAGCCGCCCTATCCCCCCGAGCACAACCTCCGTCCCGTGCCGGAACTCCGCATCCGGATTGGGCCTCCCCAACTCCTCCAGCGACATCTGCAACGCCGGATAGTCCCCACTCGCCAGCAGCTCCCGCAGAATCGCCGCCGGCGATTCCCCGCTCGCCGCCCGCGGCTCCGCCGCCTGCTCGTTGAGCACGAAGCCGATCGTGTAGTTGACGACGACATTGGCGTTGCGCATCGCCTCCTCGCTGGAGAAGCCGGCGCCGAGCAGCACCTGCATCGTCTGTTCCTGGAGGAAGAGGGCCTGCTTCGCGGGGCGGGCGATGACGAACAGCCGCGCCCCGTCCCGATGGGTCCGCAGCGACCTCCGCAGCCGCCACATCAGCTCCCGCAGCCACTCGTCCCAGGTGTGCTGCTCGGGCGCCCGCCGGTAGGTGGCGAACTCGTCGGACAGCATCTCCTCCGCCATGCGGTCGAGAAGCTCCTGCTTGTCCTTGAAGTGCCAGTAGAGGGATGCCGCCTGGACCCCCAGGTCCTTCGCGAGGCGGCGCAGGCTCAGCCCGTCCAGCCCCACCTCGTCCAGCAGCCTGAGCGCGGTGCGCACCACGGTCTCCTGCCGAAGAGCCATGCCTCTCCTTTCCCTGTGTCGAGCCGCCCCCGCAGGGCCCAGGTTAACGCCGTTCGGGAGGGCCCAACAAGGTGACCAGCACATTTTCGCTGATGGACGCGGGTCGCTTGACGGCCGACAGGGCCAGGTGCATCCTTAACAGTGTCAGGTTGAACAGTGTTAGGGGAATGGCATGGGTCTCAAGCAGAGCCGGCCGGTCGACGGAACGCTGCGGTCCGGCGCCGCGACCGTGCCCGACGACGACCGCATCACCGCACGTATCTGGCTACTGGGGCTGGTCATTGTCGTCGGCGCATTCATGTCGACGCTGACCGCGACGATCGTCAACGTGGCCCTCGAGCGCCTGGGCGACGAGCTGGGCACCTCGATGAACACCGTTCAGTGGGTGGCCTCCGGATATCTGGTCGCCCTGGCCGCCGCCATCCCGGTCAGCGGCTGGACGGCCAAGCGGATCGGCGCCAAGAAGCAGTGGCTGGCGGCGGTCGCCGTCTTCACCCTGGCGTCCGTCGCCTGCGCCGCCGCGGACTCGGTCGAGCTGCTGATCGTCCTCCGCATCCTGCAGGGCCTGTCCGGCGGCCTGATCGTGCCGACCGGCCAGATGATGCTGGCCGCGGAGGCGGGCCCCCGGCGCATGGGCCGGGTGCTGAGCATCGTGGGCATCCCCGTCGTGCTGGCCCCCGTGCTGGGCCCGACCCTCGGCGCCGTGGTGCTCCAGCACCTCAGCTGGGAGTGGCTCTTCCTGGTCAACGTCCCCTTCGGCGTCATCGGCCTCGTGGCCGGGCTGCGGCTGCTGCCCCGCTCCGAGCCCCGGGACCCGGGCCGCTTCGACACCGTGGGCGCCGTTCTGATCGCCCTCGGGCTGCCGGCCCTGACCTACGGCGTGGCCCAGATCGCGGAGCGCGGCAGCTTCACCGCGACCGGGGCGCTCGTCCCCACCCTGTGCGGGCTGGCGCTGATGGCGGCCTTCTCCTGGCACGCCCTCCGGACGCCCACGCCGCTGCTCAATCTGCGGCTCTTCAAGAACACCGCCTTCGCATCGGCCTGCGTCAGCACCTTCTGCCTGGGCGTCTCGCTGTTCGGCGCACTCATCGTGATGCCGCTGTACTTCCTCAACGTGCGGCACGAGAGCATTGTCATGGCGGGTCTGCTGATGGCGCCGCAGGGCCTCGGCACGGTGCTCGCGCTGCCGCTGTCCGGGCGGCTCACCGACCGCAAGGGCGGTGGCCCCGTCATCCTCGCCGGCCTGGTGCTGGCGCTGATCGGCGCGCTGCCGCTGGCGCTGGCCGGGGCGTCCGACAGCTACTGGTGGCTGTCGGCGGTCCTGGTGGTCCGCGGCTTCGGCATCGGCATGGCGGTCATGCCCGCGATGGCCACGGCGTACGCCGTCATCGACAAGTCCCAGGTGCCGCACGCGACGCCGATGCTCAACGTGTTCCAGCGGGTCGGCGGGTCCACGGGCATCGCCATCCTCACCGTGGTCTTCCAGCACCGGCTGGCCGCGCTGGGCGGCGGGTCCGCGGCGCACACGCTGGACGCCTTCGGCTACACCCACTGGTGGGTGGTGGGCGCGACCGTGCTGGCCGCGCTGCCCATCCTGGTGCTGATCCGGGTCCAGCGCAGGCTCCGGCAGCAGCCCGCCTGAGCCGTACGGATCCCACGGACGCGGTGCCCGCTCCCGTTCCCCCGGGGAGCGGGCACCGCCCTTTCGTGTGTCCTGCCCGGTGGTCGTTCCCCGGTTCCGGCCCGGCTCGAGACCGCCTCCACCGAGGGGCGCGACGATCCCCGGGCGGCCGGCGGACTCCGGCGGGCCGCGGACGGCACCGCGAACCGGAAGGACACCACCCATGACCTCCCAGGCACCTCCCGCACCCTCGGCGGCCGCGCCCCGGCGGACGGCGCACACCTGCCTGATCACCGGCGCCACCAGTGGCATCGGCCTGGCCGTGGCGGAACGCCTCGGCGCCGCGGGCCACCGGGTTTTCCTCTGCTCGCGCGACGCCGGGCACGTCGAGCGGACCGTCAAGCAGCTCACGGCCGTGGGCATCGACGCGGCCGGTGCCCACGCGGACGTCCGCTCGGTCGAGGACGTACGCGCCCTGGTGGCCGCGGCGGTCGAGCGGTACGGCCCGCTGGGTGTCCTGGTCAACAACGCGGGCCGCAGCGGGGGCGGTGTCACCGCGCGGATCCCGGACGAGCTGTGGGACGACGTCATCGACACCAACCTCAACAGCGTCTTCCGGATGACGCGGGAGGCCCTGACCTCCGGCGGCATGCTGGAGGCGGGCTGGGGCCGCGTCGTCAACATCGCCTCGACCGGTGGCAAGCAGGGCGTGGTCCTCGGGGCCCCGTACTCCGCCTCGAAGCACGGAGTCGTCGGCTTCACCAAGGCGCTGGGCCTGGAGCTGGCCAGGACCGGCATCACGGTCAATGCCGTCTGCCCCGGCTATGTGGAGACGCCGATGGCGGGGCGGGTGCGGGACGCGTACGCGGAGACGTGGAGCATCACGTCGGAGGAGGTCCTGGAGCGCTTCAACGCCAAGATTCCGCTGGGGCGTTATACGGCGCCGGAGGAGGTGGCGGGGCTGGTGGAGTACCTGGTCTCGGACGGGGCGGCGGCGATTACGGCGCAGGCGATGAACGTGTGCGGGGGGCTGGGGAATTACTGAGGGGGTGAAAGTCCTCAAACGCCGGACGGGCTGAAAATTCAGCCCGTCCGGCGTTTGAGGACTTTCGGGAAGGGGCGGGATCGGGGAAAGAAAACCCCACCCACCCCCACCCTCACCCCGTCGGCGACAACCGCACGTCACTGCCCCCCGGCACCTCACCCCCCACCGCTCCCCGCCCCGACGCCGGCACCGGAATCTCCGCCATCAGCTGGAAGCGCCCATCCGCCCGCACCCGCGCGCTGAGCCCACCCCCCAGCTCCGCCACGCGGAAGTGGAGGTTCCCGATGCCGCTCCCGTCCCGGGGGCCCATCGCGTCGTACCCCCGCGGCACGCCGTCGTTCAGCAGCCGCATCCGCACGCAGTCGTTCCGCCGCTCGGCCTCGATGACGCAGTGCTTCGCCCTGCTGTGCCGGAGCACATTGGTCAGGCCCTCGCGCAGCACCGTCGCCAGCACGGTGTCCACCGGATCCGGCAGCGCGCCGCAGCGCATGCGCAGCGTGGTGCGGATGCCCACGGCGGCCAGCAGGGACTCCGCGCACTGGGCCTCGGTCAGCAGGGACATCCGGCGGTATCCCCGGGCCACCTCGCGGACGTCGGCGACGGCCTGCCGGGAGGTCTGCAGGATCTCGGTCAGCTCCTGGCGGGCGCGGACCCCCTGCGGCGGCGTCAGCCGGAAGGCCACCTCGGTCTTGAGGGTGATGGCGGAGAGGCTGTAGCCGAGCAGGTCGTGCAGGTCGCGGGCGAAGCGCAGCCGCTCGTGGGCGACGGCGAGCCGGGCCACCTCGGGCCGGGACCGGTACACCTCGTCGACCAGGGACGTCAGCCGGGACAGCGCGAAGACCACCAGCCCGACCAGCGTGGTGGCGCACGTCGTGTGGGCGACGACGAGCATGTTGTGCGCCGACTCCCAGCGCAGCGCGCCCGTGCCCGCGACGACCGCCGCGAACACGGGCCACGCCAGGTGCTCGGGCAGCACCAGCGCCGCCGAGCCGGCGAGGAAGCCGGGCATGCCCAACCACCCCTGCCCGTAGTGCAGATAGGGAACGAAGGTCAGCAGCGCCTGGGCCAGCAGCGTCCACAGACAGGGCGCCGGCCCGAACGGCATGAGCCGCGGAAAGGCGTGCAGGAACTGCAACCCGCTCAGCAGCAGGAGCAGGACGACGGCGCCCGCCAGCTCCGGCGGGGTGTGCCCCGCCTCGGCGGTGATGACGAGCGCAACTCCGAAGGCCATGGCGTGGACGCACACGGTGACGGAAACGGCCATTCGCGGCGCGAGATCGGCATGCTGCCCGGCAGGGGCGCACACCCGTTTGCTCGAAAAGAAATTCCCCCGCACAAATTCCCCCATTACCCCGGACCGAAAGACGATCTCAGGCGATCTCTCGCGAGTTTATTGAGTTTTCACCGCACGCTGGAAGTGGCAGAGAAGTATTTTGCCAGCGCATGGTGATCCGCGGGGGATGGTGCGGAGCGGCAACACGCCTTCGCCGCTTGACAGTTCAAGAAATTGCGCGGGGATGTTATTCAGTCTACGGCGAATGGCCGGGATGCCACCAGTGCACCGTTCATATTCCGCCCCGTGCATGCGTCACCCTCCGGACCGGTTGAGCACCACACGTGACTTCGGTATCGGGGCACTGGCCCCCGGACCCCCTGCCGGGCGACGCTCGTGGAAGCCTCGCGGATGCGTCGAATCCGGGGGCGACCGGCCCTGTGCAACTGGCCGGAACTGTGCAACTGGCAGAAAACGAACGGGGGAACGGACATGGACATCAAGACGGTGGACATCAGGACCACGGGCCCGGACGTCAAAGTGCTCGGCCCGCTGAGCGCCGAGGTCGACGGGCGGTCGATCGTCCCGAGCGCAGGCAAGCCCCGGCAGATCCTCGCGCTGCTCGCGCTCTACGCCAACCAGGTGCTGCCGGTGTCCCTGCTCATGGAGGAGATCTGGGGCACCGAGCCGCCCCGCAGCGCGGCCACCACCCTGCAGACCTACATCCTGCTGCTGCGCCGCGGGCTCGCCGGCGCTTACGGGCCCGGCGGCGCGGCCCGCGCCAAGGACGTCCTGATCACCCGGCACGGCGGCTACCTGCTCCGGGTGCCGCCGGGCGGCGTGGACGTCCACGAGCACGACCGGCTCGCCGCCGCCGGGCGTGAGGCCTTCGACCGCGGCGAGGACGCCACCGCCGCCGGGCTGCTCCGCGCCGCCCTCGGGCTCTGGCGCGGCCGGGCCCTGGTGGACGTCCCCACCGGCCCGATCCTCGACATCGAGCTGGCCCGCATGGACGAGAGCCGGCTGGGCGTCCTGGAACTGCGCATCGAGGCGGACCTGCGGCTCGGCCGCCACGCCGCGCTGCTCACCGAACTCACCGCGCTCGCCGGCCGGCACCCCCTCCACGAGGGCCTCCACGCCCAGTGCATGGTCGCCCTGTACCGCTCCGGACGCTCCTGGCAGGCCCTGCGCGTCTTCCAGGTCCTGCGCGAGCGGCTCGTCGAGGAACTCGGCCTCGAGCCCTCGCCCCGCCTCCAGCGCCTCCACCAGGCCGTGCTCGCCTCCGACCCGGCCCTGGAGCACTGCGCCGCGCACCGGCAGCAGGTCCTCGACCTGTTCGCCGCCGCCTGACCGGCCGCCGCGGGCCCGCCCGCCTGCCGGGGCGGAGCCGTTCCGACCCGGCTCCGCCCCGGCCCGGTCCACACGGATTCGAGGCCGTCTCGAGCCCGCCCGGCCATTGTCGGCACCGGTAAAACCGGCGCGCCCCCGGCCGGCGGCAGCGAATATCGCAAGGAGGACTGCGGTGCCAGCCAATACAGGCACTCGTCGTGTCGTAGTGACCGGGATCGGCGTGGTGGCCCCCGGAAATGCCGGTACCAAGGCTTTCTGGGAACTGCTCACCTCCGGCCGCACGGCGACCCGCCCGATTACCCTGTTCGACGCCTCGCCATTCCGCTCGCGCATGGCCGCCGAGTGCGACTTCGACCCGATCGCGGCCGGCCTGACCCGGCAGCAGATCAGGAAGTGGGACCGCACCACCCAATTCGGCGTGGTGGCCGCCCGCGAGGCCCTGGAGGACAGCGGGGTGACCGGCGAGGCCGACCCGCTGCGCACCGGGGTCATGATGGGCACCGCGTGCGGGATGACCCAGAGCCTGGACGGCGAGTACGCGGTCGTCAGCGACGAGGGATCCGCCTGGCTCGTCGACGAGGCGCACGCGAGCCCCTACCTGTACGACTACTTCGTCCCCTCCTCCCTGGCGGCCGAGATCGCCTGGACCGCCGGGGCACAGGGCCCGGTCGGCATCCTCTCCAGCGGCTGCACCTCCGGCATCGACGTCATCGCCCACGCGGCCGACCTCATCCGTGAGGGATCCGCCGAGGTGATGGTCGCGGGCGCCTCCGACGCGGCCGTCTCCCCGATCACCGTCGCCTGCTTCGACGCCATCAAGGCCACCTCCCCGCGGAACGACGAGCCCGGCACCGCCTCCCGGCCCTTCGACCGCACCCGCGACGGCTTCGTCCTCGGCGAGGGCGCCGCCGTCCTGGTCCTGGAGGAGCTGTCGCACGCCCGGCAGCGCGGCGCCCGGCTCTACGCCGAGATCGCCGGGCACGGCTCCCGCTGCAACGCATACAGCATGACCGGCCTCCGCCCCGACGGCCTGGAGATGGCCGACGCGATCCGCACCGCCCTGGAACGCTCCCGCCTCGACCCCACCGCCGTCGACTACGTCAACGCCCACGGCTCGTCCACCAAGCAGAACGACCGGCACGAGACCGAGGCGTTCAAGGCGAGCCTCGGGCACCACGCCTACGCGACGCCCGTCAGCTCCATCAAGTCGATGATCGGCCACTCCCTCGGCGCGATCTGCGCCCTGGAGGTGGCCGCGTCCGCCCTCGCCATCGAGCACTCGGTGATCCCGCCGACCGCCAACCTGCACGAGAAGGACCCCGAGTGCGACCTGGACTACGTGCCGCTGGTCGCCCGGGAGCAGAAGGTGTCCACCGTCCTCACCGTCGCCAGCGGCTTCGGCGGCTTCCAGAGCGCGATGGTCCTCACCGATCCGGCACGGAGCGCGGTCCGATGAGCGCCGCGGTCATCACCGGCCTCGGCGTCGTCGCCCCCAACGGGCGTGGCGCCAAGGCCTACTGGGACGCCACCCTGCGCGGCGAGAGCGGCATCGCCCCCGTCACCCGCTTCGACACCTCCGGCTACTCCGCCCGGCTGGCGGGCCAGACCGACCTCGACGGCACCGCCAGGGTCCCCGGCCGGCTCGTGCCGCAGACCGACCGCATGACCAGGCTGGCCCTGGTCGCCGCCGAGGAGGCCCTCGCCGACGCCGGGGCCGACCCGCGCACCATGCCGGACTTCGCGGCCGGAGTGGTGACCGCGGCCTCGGCCGGCGGCTTCGAGTTCGGCCAGAAGGAACTGGAGGCCCTGTGGAGCAAGGGCGTCCAGTACGTCAGCGCCTACCAGTCCTTCGCCTGGTTCTACCCGGTCAACTCGGGCCAGATCTCCATCCGGCACGGCATGCGCGGCCCGGGCAGCGCCCTCGTCGCCGACCAGGCGGGCGGCCTGGACGCCGTCGCCAAGGCCCGCCGCCACGTCCGCGAGGGCACCCCGCTGATGCTCACCGGCGGGGTGGACGGCTCGCTGTGCCCCTGGTCGTGGATCTGCCTGATCCGCTCCGGCGGCCTCAGCACGGCCCGCGACCCCCGGCGCGCCTACCTGCCGTTCGACACCGGGGCCCGGGGCTTCGTACCGGGCGAGGGCGGCGCGCTGCTGGTGCTGGAGGACGCGGACGCCGCCCGGGCGCGGGGCGTACGGACCGGGTACGGCGAAGTCGCCGGGTACGGCACCGCGTTCGACGCCCGGCCCGGCACCGCGGGGGCCGTGCCGGGCGTGCTCCGGGCGATCGGGCTCGCGCTCGACGACGCCCGGCTGACCGCGGCCGACGTCGACGTCGTCTTCGCCGACGCCTCCGGCGTTCCCGAGCACGACCGGACGGAGGCCGAGGCCCTCGCCCGGATCTTCGGCCCGCGCGGCGTGCCCGTCACCGCCCCCAAGACGATGACCGGCCGGCTGCTGGCCGGCGGCGGCCCGCTCGACGTCGCCGCGGCGGTGCTGGCGATGCGCGACTCCGTGATCCCGCCCACCGTGCACGTCGAACGGCAGGCCCACCGGGACGCGATCGACCTCGTCACGGGCGAGCCCCGCCCGGCGCGGCTGGGCACCGCGCTGGTGGTGGCGCGCGGCCGCGGCGGATTCAACTCGGCGCTGATCGTCAGGCGCACCGACTGACCGACCACGGAGCAAGACGTACCAGGCCCGTACCGGCCCCGTACCCCGACCCGAGAAAGGCAGGACCACCCATGACCACCGCCTTCACCCTCACCGACCTGACCCGGCTGCTCCGCGAGTGCGCAGGCGAGGACGAGGGAGTCGACCTCGACGGCGACATCCTCGACCGCACCTTCGAGGACCTGGGCTACGACTCGCTCGCCCTGTTCAACACGCTCAGCAGGATCGAGCGCGAGTACGCGGTGACCTTCCCGGACGACGTGGTGAACGAGTCGAAGACGCCGCGGGACCTGCTGGCCCGCATCGAGGCGTCCCTGACCGGACCGACCGTCCAGGGCTGACGCGTACCCGACCCCGACCCCGGCGGCTGCCGGCGCGAGCGAAAGGCTGTCGACATGTGCGGAATCGCGGGCTGGGTGGACTTCCAGCGTGATCTCGCCGAGGAGAGGACCACCGCACGGGCGATGACGGACACCATGGCCTGCCGCGGACCGGACGCCGAGGGCCTGTGGCTCGACCGCCATGCGGCCCTCGGCCACCGCAGGCTGTCGATCATCGATCCGGAGGGCGGCCGCCAGCCCATGGCGGCTGTCCGCGACGGCGAGACGCTCGCCGTCCTGACCTTCTGCGGGGAGGTCTACAACTTCCGCGAGCTGCGCACGGAACTGGCCGCCCGCGGGCACCGCTTCCGCACCCGCAGCGACACCGAGGTCGTGCTGGCCGCCTGCCTGGAGTGGGGCGCCGGCGCGGCCGAGCGGCTGCGCGGCATGTTCGCGTTCGGGCTGTGGGACACCCGTGCCCGGGAACTGCTGCTCGTCCGCGACCGCATGGGCATCAAACCGCTCTACTACCAGTCCACTCCGCACGGGGTGCTCTTCGGCTCCGAGCCGAAGGCGATCCTTGCCCACCCGGCCGTCGTCCCACGCGTCGACGCGGAGGGCCTGTGCGAGGCCCTGGACATGGTGAAGACCCCGGAGCAAGCCGTCTACCAGGGCATGCGCGAGGTCCGTCCCGGCGGCCTCGTCCGCGTCACCGAGCAGGGCCTGACGACCTCCCGCTACTGGCAGCTGGAGGCCCGGCCGCACACCGACGACCTACGGACGACCATCGGCACGGTGCGCGGACTGCTGGAGGAGATCGTCGAACAGCAGCTCGTGGCGGACGTCCCGCTGTGCACGCTGCTCTCGGGCGGCCTGGACTCGTCGGCCGTCACCGCGCTCGCGGCGCGCTCGCTGCGGGAGCGCGGCGAGGGCCGGGTGCGCTCCTTCTCCGTGGACTTCGCCGACGGCGGGGAGTTCGCGCCCGACGCCGTACGCGGCTCCGCCGACACGCCCTACGCCCGGGAACTGGCCGCGTACGTCGCCGCCGACCACACCGAGGTGCTGCTGGACAGCGCGGAGCTGACCGAACCGCACGTCCGCGCGGCCGTGCTGCGCGCCACGGACCTGCCACCGGCCTTCTGGGGCGACATGTGGCCGTCGCTGCTCCTGCTGTTCAAGGAGGTGCGGCGCAACTCGACGGTGGCGCTGTCCGGAGAGTCCGCGGACGAACTCTTCGGCGGCTACCGCTGGTTCCACAACCCCGGCGCCCTGCAGGCGGACACCTTCCCCTGGCTCACCTCGGGCTCGGCCCGCTACTTCGGCGGCCTGGCGCTGCTGGACCGCGGCCTGCTGGAGAAACTGGACATCGCCGGCTACCGGCGGCAGCGCTACGGCGAGGCCCTGGCTGAGGTACCGGCCTTGCCGGACGAGCCCCCCGAGGACCGCCGGATGCGCGAGATCACCTACCTCAACCTGACCCGCTTCGTGCAGACCCTGCTCGACCGGAAGGACCGGATGAGCATGGCGGTCGGCCTGGAGGTGCGGGTGCCGTTCTGCGACCACCGGCTGGTGGAGTACGTCTTCAACGCCCCCTGGGCAATGAAGAAGCACGACGGCCGGGAGAAGAGCCTGCTCCGCGCGGCCACGGCGGATCTGCTGCCGGCGTCCGTCGTGGACCGGGTGAAGTCCCCGTACCCGGCCACGCAGGACCCCGGCTACGAACGCGCGCTGCGGACGGAACTGGCCGCGGTCCTGTCCGACCCGGAAGCGCCCGTGCTGCCGCTCCTGGATGCGGGGCGCGCGCGGCGGGCGCTGGAGCGGCCGGTGGGGGAGGTCAGCAGGTCGTACGACCGGGGGAGCCTGGAGATGGTGCTGTGGCTGAACCGGTGGCTGGGGGAGTGGGGGGTGGCGCTGGACTACTAGGCGGCAGACGAGTGCCATTCTTCCGCTGACGGGCCGACTTCGCGCTGACCATTCGACTGACGGCCGCATGGGCTTATGGACTGACGCGGACGAGGGCGGGGCGCTACTGTGGGCCGTGGAGTGGTCCCCGCCCGAGGCTGGCAACCTCAACTCAACGGGCGAGGACCGAGCCGGGACAGTTAGTCCGCCCCTAGTACTTCTGGGGGCGGACTAGTCATGTTCGTCACTGGCGCTGAGCCCGCCCTACCACTGCGGCAGCAGCCCCCTTCCCCGCAGCACCCCCGCCAGCTCCTCCGCCCCACCGGCCGCCCCCACCGCCGCCACATAACCGTCCGGCCGGATCAGCACGAACTCACCCGGGGCCACCCCCAGCCCCCTCTGCAGCTCCTCCAGCGGATCGGGCAACGGGTGCAAGCCCAACCCCACACCGACCACCCGGACCGAAACCGCCTCCCCATACCGCCGGTCGATCTCCTTCAGCACCCCCTCCCCAACACCCCCGAACACCAGCAACGACCAGCGAGGGTCGCCCAGTTCCGTACGCAGGCCCGCCCACGCCCCTGTATCCGTCGGGCACGCCACCCGGCGCCCCGCCCCCGCCGACCGCAGCGTCAGCGGGCTGTCCGCGTAGTGCAGGGCCAGGCCGCAGAAGCCGCGTACGATCCGGTGCTCCACCCTGCGCTTCACAAGAGGCACCGCATTGAGCAGGCCCAGGACCGGCGGGAGTGCCACCGGGGCCGCCGCGTTGCGCAGGGCCACCAGGGCCGTCGCCTTGCGCGTCGAGCCCAGGAGCGCCCTGCCGATGGGCATGCGCTCCGCGTCGTAGCTGTCCAGGATCCGCTCGTCCGCGCGGCCGCGGACCACCTCCGCCAGCTTCCACGCCAGGTTGTACGCGTCCTGGATGCCCGTGTTCATGCCCTGCCCGGACGCGGGGCTGTGGACGTGCGCCGCGTCGCCCGCGACGAAGCAGCGGCCCACCCGCATCCGTTCGATCATGCGCTGCTGGACGGTGAAGACCGAGATCCACGTCGGCACGGTGACCGCCACCGGCTTGCCCAGCGCACGGGAGAGCTTGCCGGACAGGCGGGTGCGTACGGCCTCCGGGTCGTCGGCCCCGCCGATGTCCTCGGTGTCGATCACCCGCCACTTCCCGGGTTCCGGGAACGGGACGAGCAGGAGGGACCCTGCGCCGCTGCGGACCAGGTGGTTGCTGTTCTGCGGCAGGTCCGCGTCCAGCTCGACGTCGGCGTTGAGCCACACCTGCGCGGAGTCGCCGATCAGCCGCAGGCCCAGCTGCCTGCGTACGGTGCTGCGGCCGCCGTCGGCGCCGACCAGCCAGGGGACGGTGACGTCCTCGGCGGAGCCGTCCGCGTGGCGCAGCCGGGCGCGTACGGCCTTCGCGCCCGCCGTCAGCTGTTCCAGGGCGACGCCCCACTCCACCTCGCAGCCCAGCGCCGCCACCGCCTCCCGCAGTACCCGCTCCGTCACCACCTGGTCGACCATCAGGGAGAAGGGGTAAACCGTGGGCATGGTGCGGTAGTTGGTGTCGAAGCGGATCAGGCGGCGGCCGTTGTGGTGCAGGCTGAAGTGCTCGACCCGGCGGCCCAGAGGCAGCAGCGCCCCGGCCACCCCCATCGCGTGGAAGACCTCCAGGGTCCGGGCGTGCGTGGCCAGGGCCCGGCTGGTGGGCGCGGGGCTCGCGGCCCGGTCCACCAGCCGGACCCGCACCCCGCGCCGCAGCAGCTCGTGCGCCGCCGTCAGGCCGACCGGGCCGGCCCCGACGACCAGCACCTCGACGCCGCCGGTCGCAGCGCCGTCAGCCACGGCTGGCCTCGACGAACTGCTTGGCCAGGGTCAGCGTGGCCAGGCTGTTGCCGCCCGCCCCCTTGCGGATGGCCGCGCGGGCCGTCGCGACGGTCGCGTCCGGGCCGAGCACGGGGGCGATGTTGGCCTCGTTGACGACGACGGTGTGCGCGGACGTGGCCCGCACCCCGTACGGCGTCTCCTCGACGGTCCACTCGCCGAGGTGGGCGGTCATCAGCGAGGGCGGCACGGTCTGCTTGTAGACGATCCGGCGGGACTCGGGGAAGCAGAGCCGCACCGACCGCGTGGTGTGCGACGCGCCGTCCTTCGTCACCGTCTCCATGTCCATCCACTGGACGTCCGTCCCGTCCGTCCCGTCCGTCCCGTCCGTCCCGTCCGTCCCGTCCTCGCGCAGGTCCAGCCGGCCCACGTGCGGCAGGCGCTCCTGCCATGCCTTGACGTCGTGCAGGAAGTCGTAGACCCGCTCGGCCGGTCCGTCGATCAGCACCAAGTCGGCGAAGGAGAAGACCAGTTCGCGCTGCCGGTCCCAGCTCTCGGCGACGGCCTTGATGTTGGCCAGCTCGGTCTCGCTGTTGCGGTCGGTGGCCCGCTGCACCCAGGCCACGTTCTCCTGGGTGTCGTCCACCGCGTCGAAGTCGTGGAGCAGTACGAGCCGGGTGCGGTTCTCCCCGACGGGCTCGGCGATCCACTCGCCGCCCATGGCCGCCACCGGGTGCGAGGAGACCTCCTGCCGGAACCGCACGCGCAGCCGCGTCTCGTCCAGCTCGCGGCGCGAGGTCCAGGTGCGGATCTCGCCGTTGGCGACGGCCCAGATCGCGAGGCGCTCCTGGGCGAGGCCCGGGCGGCCGGACTCCAGGAGGCTGCGCTCGACGTGCACGGCGGGGGCGAAGTGGCGGGGCCAGTCGGCGGCTCCGGCGACGATCCGGTAGACCACGTCGGCCGGGGCGTGGATCTCGGCCTCGTGCCGGGTGTGGTGCGTGCCCGAGGGGTTCGGCAGGGACATCGGGGACATGGTCGATCGCCCGTCCTCTCTGGTCGTCTGGGTCCGCCCACCGTCCCCGGCACCGCTCGACCGGTAGTCGGACCGGCCTCAAGTCCCCCGCTCCCCTCTACCGGACCCGAGTCCTCGCTCCACCGGTCTTCGAGCCCCCGCTGCCAGCCTGTCCCGGCAGCCAACACCGACCGGGAACAGGAGACGACGCGCCATGACTTCGCAGGCAGACCTCACGGCATCGCCGGACACAGCCCTCTACCAGGAGGTGCAGCACTTCTACGCACGCCAGATGCGCCTCCTCGACGAGGGGGACGTGGCGGGCTGGGCCCGCACCTTCACCGAGAAGGGGGTCTTCGCCGCCAACGGGCACCCCGCCCCGCAGGAGGGCCGCGCCGTCATCGAGGAGAGCGCCCGGCGCGCCACCGGGGCGCTGCGGCAGCAGGGCAAGCAGCGCCGCCACTGGCTGGGCATGCTCGAGGTCCGGCCCGAGGCGGACGGGACCGTCACCGCCCGTACGTACGCCCTGGTCATCGAGACCGCTCTGGGCGGACAGGCCGGCGTGTGCCTCTCCACCAGCTGCGACGACGTGCTGGTGCGGGAGGGCGGCTCGCTGCTCGTACGCCACCGCTCGGTGCTCCGCGACGACCTGCCGCGCTCATGACGACGGGCAGCGGCAAGCCGAGCGTCGCGGTGGGCGAACCGACGGACGTACTCGCCCCGTTCCTGGGGGCCGAGCGGATCGACCAGGTCCTTGCGGCCCAAGCGGCCCGCACCCCGGAGCGGCTCGCGCTGCGCACCGCGGACCGCGACATGACGTACGCGGAACTCGACGACGAGGTCACGCGCTGCGCCCGTGCGCTGCGGCGGATGGCGGGCGGGCGCCCGGACGCGGTCGTGGCTGTCGCCCAGGCCCTGGACGCGGCCTACCCGGTGGCCTTCTACGGCACCGCGCGGGCCGGCCTCACCAGCGCCCTGATCAGCCCGTTGCTGCGCGGCGACGGGCTGGTGCACGTACTGCGCACGTCGGGCGCGCGGGTGGCGATCGTCCCGCCGGACTGCTACCGCGAACTCGCCCTGGTGCGCGAGAGGTTGCCGGAACTGGAGACGATCGTGCTGAGCGGCCCCGTGGAGGGGACGGGGCTGCCCACGCCGGCCGAGGCACTGGCGGAGGCCGATGCCGATGCCCACGGGGCGGTGCCCGCGCGCGACAAGGCGGCGTCGGACGTGGCCTGCCTGCAGTTCACCAACGGGACCACCGGAGCGCCCAAGGCCGTCCGCCTCACACATCACAATCTGATCGTCAACGCCGCGCAGACCGCGTACGCGCACCGGCTGGAGCCGTCCTCGGTGCTGTTCGACTATCTGCCGACCTTCCACCTCATGCACCTCACGGCATCCGTCGCCGCGGGTGCGACGCTGGTGCTGTGCACGGACGCCGACGCCGCATCGGCGTTCGCCGTGGCGGCCCGCTGCCGGGCCACCCACTTCTACAGCCTCCCCGTCCGACTGGCCCGCCTCGCCGCCGACCCCCGCCTCGGCGAGTTGGAGGCGCCATCCCTGCGGGCCGTCCTCTCCGGCGGCTCGGCCGTGCCGCCGCAGGTCACGATGGCGATCGGCCAGCACTTCGGGGTGCCGGTCGTCCAGGGCTACGGGCTGGCCGAGGCCTCGCCCCTGGCCGCCTGCGACACCCCGGACCGCCCGAAGCTGCGCTCCAGCGGACGGCCGGTCGCCGGGACGGAGGTACGGATCGTGGACGCGGAGTCCAGGGCGGTGGTGCCGCTGGGCGACCTCGGTGAGATCGAGATCCGCGGCCCGCAGCTGATGCGCGGCTACCTGGGCCGGGACCGCGCCCTGGACGTGGAGGCGGACGGCTGGTTCGCGACCGGCGACATCGGGCGGCTCGACGAGGAGGGCTATCTGTTCGTGGTCGACCGCATCAAGGACGTCTTCAAGTGCGACAACTGGCTGGTGTCGCCGACGGAGATCGAACGGGTGCTGATGCGGCATCCCGGCGTCGCAGACTGCGCGGTGGTGGACTGCCCGGACCACTTCAGCGGGGCGGTGGCGTACGGGCTGGTCGTGCCGCGGGGAGGGGTGAGCGCGGAGGAGGTGGCGGAGTTCGTCGCCGGGCAGCTGCCGTATTACGAGCATCTGCGGCATGTCGAGTTCGTGGAGGCGATTCCGCGGACGGCGAATGGGGGGAAGGTGCTGCGGAGGGAGCTGCGGGAGAGGGCGCGGGTCTCCGGGGGTTCGCTTCTCTGACCTGGCCCCGCCAAGCACCTTTCCCCACAGGGTGGTTCTCAGTACGAAAAGCCAACTCGACTGCCGGGAGCCGCTAATGTCTCCTGCAGGCGCACTGCGGTGCGCTCCCCTCCACGAGGAGTCCCTTTTTCAGGCTCGGGCTTCTCGCCCAGGGGGTCCGATCCGGGCCTCCTCCGGAGCGGCCACCGGCAATGGCCGCACCCGCTGGAGGGGAGCGTCCATGGGGCGCCACCGCAAGAAGCCTCTGCACGAGCGGATCGCCTCGGTGATCCGGGAGCTGTGGAGGTGGATGCGGGGCCGGTGACGGATATGACTAGTCCGCCCCCAGGATTGCTAGGGGCGGACTAACTGTCCCGGCTCGGTCCTCGCCCGTGAGTTTGCCGACTCGGGCGGGGGCCGCTTCACGACCACAGTAGCGCCCCTCGCTCGTCCGCGTCAGCCCACAAGCCCGTATGGCCGACCGCCGGTATGGGGAGGCGATCTCGGCCCGCTGCCGGGCGCGCAGCGCGGTGGCGTCGGGGGCGGTCCAGGGGACTTGTTTGATCTTCATGGCTGTGGATTGTGCCGGGGGGTTGTTTCGGGCACGTGAAGGCCCGGCCTCCTGCTACGCCGGGTGGGCTTCGCGCAGGTGGACGCCCATGGCGGTGGTGAGGCGGGTGGCTTCTTGCCGGTTGCCGGCTTCGAGGGCTTGGTATCTGCGGCGTTTGATGTCCTGGCACGTTTCGCATCGGGGGAGCGCGGGAGCGGTTTCGGGTTGCCCGCGGCCTTGCCTGCTGCGTTCGTTGGCGTTGGCGACCTTGGCGCGGAGTGTTTCGGTGGTGGTCGCCGGGCGGATGTCGCAGGGGAGGGCTTCCCATTCCTTTCCGCCGCCGGGTGCGCGCAGGTGTACGCGTCCGCCGACGGCGGCCGTGACCTCGCCTACGCGGTCGCGGCGCGCGTCGAGGACGAGGGTGCCCACTGCTGGGAGTTCCGTCATCGGACAACCTCCTGCCTAGGACGGATGTCGATGCCGTGGGCGGTGACCCATAGGAAGGTGGCGGGGAGGGGAGGCTGGGTCGGTGGGGCTGTGGTGCAGCGGTGGGGCTTGCCGGGCGGCGCGGGCAGGGACCTCGCCCAACGGAACCAGCGGCGGATAACCTTCTTCATGTCGGCGCTCCTGACTCAGCGTTGGCCGTGCCCCGGGACCGGTTGCAGCGGTCGCCGGGGTCTTCCGTGATCCCGGACCCTAACAGTGCAATGGTGTAGAACGCTCGCAATGCCAAGAGTCGGAACCAATGCGCACGTTGCACGAAAGACATGGCGCACGTAGCGTGCTCATGTGATCGAATTCGCTCCTGACATTCCGCGTTGGCGTCAAGTGGCCGAAGTGATCCGACAGCGCATCAAGGACGGTACGTACACGCCTCGATCACGGGTGCCGTCGGTCGTCCAGCTCATGGAAGAGTTCGGCATCGCCACCCAAACAGCACATAAGGTGCACCGGGCGCTGCGGGCGGAGGGCCTCATCTATACCGAGCCCGGCCTCGGCTCCTTCGTCTCCAAGGACGTCCAAGCCGACTGACGTCGAGCAACATCAACCCACATCGCCCGTAAGCCGGGCAATCTCCTCCGCCGTGAGCGTCAGTTCCGCAGCAGCCGCCGAATCGCGGATCGATTCCGGCCGCGAGGCGCCCGGGATCGGGACGACGATCGGTGACAGCGCCAGCAGCCAGGCCAGGCAGACCTGCTGCGGGCTCACTCCGCGGCTCCGCGCGACCCGGTGGAATTCCGGGAACTCCGGTCCCCGTTCCGCGTCCTCGTCGAGCGCGCTGCGGGAGATGCCGCCGAGCGGGCTCCACGGCAGGAAGGCGATTCCCAGCCGTTCGCACAGCCGGAGTTCGGGCTCGCCGTCGCGGACGGCCGGCGAGAAGCGGTTCTGTACGGAGACGAGGCGGTCACCGAGGATCCGGGCGGCTTCTGCGATCTGATCGGTGTCCGCATTGGAGATGCCGGCCGCGTGGATCTTGCCCTCGTCCAGCAGTTCGGCAAGGGCGCCGACGGAGTCCGCCCAGGGCACCGAAGGGTCGGGTTTGTGCAGCTGGTAGAGGCCGATGGCCTCGACGCCCAGTCGCTTGAGCGAGTCCGTGCAGGCCCGCTTGAGGTGCTCCGGGTCTCCCGTCACCGTCCATGAGCCGTCACCGGGCCGGCCCCGGCCGCCCTTGGTGGCGATCAGTACGTCGTCCTTGTCGCCGCCGTAGCGGGACAGCGCACGGGCGATGAGCGACTCGTTGTGCCCGGTCTCACCGGGCAGGAGGTGGTAGGAGTCGGCCGTGTCGATCAGGGTGACTCCGGCGTCCAGCGCGGCGTGGATCGTGGCGATCGCCCGTGCCTCGTCGGGGCGCCCTTCGATGGAGAGCGGCATGGCGCCGAGGCCGATCGCGCTCACTGCCGTGTCGCCCAGCTTGCGTTGACGCATACGCATGTCAGAAACCCTTCGTGAGTTCTTCGGCGATGGCCTGGGGCAGCCAATCGGCAGTGTGAGAGAAGCGGTACCCCATCCGTTCCGCTCTGGAGTTGTCCATTCCGTAGTAGCGGTCGAAGGCGAAGGGGGACGCCTCGGATCCCGGCTCGACGGTCCGGTAGACGGGCGGTTTCCCGGTCCGGTCCGCGATGCGTTCGCACAGGTCGGTCACGGTGAACTCGCCGTGCGAGCGCGCATTGACGGGGCCGGTGAAGTCCGCACCCACCGCCCAGACCAGAAAGTCCGCGATCTCGTGCGCGCTGATGAAGGACGACGCGTGGTTCTCACGGTGTACGGACACGGGCCGCCCCGCTCCCACCCGCTCGACGTAATGCCGCAGGCGCCCGGTGAAGTCGGCGCCGCTGCTGCAGACGACGTGAGCCGACCGCACGGCGGCGAACGGGAAGGCGGGATCGCGGGTGAAGACCGCTTCGGCCTGGCGCTTGCCCTCGGCGTAGTGCCCGTTGAGGAAATCCGGCTCGTGCCAGGGAAGGTCCTGGTCGACGGGCTGGGCGGCCAGGTCGACGGCGTCCTCTGCGAGCGGGACGGACGGCGCGGCGGCCCGGCGGACGGTCGTGGAAGTGGCCGGGTCGTAGACCTCGATGGTGGAGGTCATCACATAGCGCCCGGTGCGGTCGCGGAAGACGTCCCGTGCGACGGCGGCCTGCCGCGGGGTGTAGCAGACCTGGTCGAGCACCGCGTCGAAAGTGCGCTCGCCCAGCGCCGAGCCGAGGGCCTCGGGGTCGTCGCGGTCGGCGATCAGATGGGTCACGCCCGTCGGGGCCGGAACGGAACCCCGGTTGATGACGGTGACCCGTGCTCCCGCGTCGCGCAGCCGCTCGACCACCTGCCTGCCGAAGTACCGGCTGCCACCGATGACGGCAATCTCCTGCACCACGTCTCCCCCTCGTTCCTTTGCCTCGCTCGTGACGTGCCTTGAGCGTGCCGGATTACGATCAACAGCAGAAGTGGCGACTTGCTTAATCCGTCGTTAGGAAAACTGATGATCGACGTCCAGCGCCTGCGCACCCTCCGCGAGGTGGCCCGGCACGGCAGCTTCAACAAGGCGGCCGCCGCTCTCCTGCTGACCCCCTCCGCCGTGTCCCAGCAGATCGCTTCCCTGGAGCGCACGCTCGGTGCATCGGTGGTGAACCGCAGTACGCGCGGCGTCTCGCTCACCGAGCCGGGCCGGCTGCTGGTGGAGGCGGCGGAGACGGTCGACGCGGAACTGTCGCACGCCCGGGAGCAGATAGACCGGCTGTCCGCGGGCAGCCCCCGGCTCACGGTCGCGACCTTCGGCAGCGGCGGCCGGCACCTGCTGCCGTCGGCGCTGACCCGCTTCGTCGCCGGGCACCCCGACGTGGAACTGACCGTGCTGGAACGGGAGCCGGAGTACAGCCTGCCGCTGGTCCGCGAAGGCCGCGCCGACATCGCGCTGGCCTACCACTTCGACGGGCCGCTGCCGGTGGGGACCGACGGCCGGTCCGTGCTCGAGTGGACACCGCTGATGGACGATCCCCTGTCGGCCGTCCTCCCGCCCGGGCACCGCCTGGCGGACCGCGACAGCCTGGACATGGCCGAACTCTTCGGCGAGCGCTGGGTGCTGGGCTGCATGAAGACCCAGGCGTTCCTGGAGCGGTACGCGGCCCTGGCCGGTTGCGAACTGCGCGTGGCGGCCGCGACGACGGACTACTTCTTCGCCCAGACCCTGGTCGCTGCGGGTGTGGGCATCTCGCTCGTACCCAGCGTCGCGCTCGGGCCGCCCACCCCGGACCTGGCCGTCATCCCGATCGCACCGCCCCGCCCTGCTCGCTACATCGGCGTGGCCACCGCCCGCCGGAGGAGACCGCAACCGCATGCCCGGGCGCTGCTCGAAGCCCTGCTGGAGAGCGCGGCAGACGCCCGGGACCGGTGATCCCGCGTCAGCTCAGATGCCGGGCGAAGAACTGCAGCGAGCTGTCCACCTCGAACGACGGCACATCCCCGTGATTGCCGGGGTTGGCGTGCAGCGTCTTCTCGGACGAGGCCAGGGCGTCGAACAACGCCAGGCACTGGTCCCGCGGAACCATCCGGTCGTCCCACTGGACCACGAACTGCACCGGCACGGTGATCCGCGCCGCGTCCTCGGCCAGCCCGTGCACACCGAGCAGGCCCAGCACCGCGGCGCGGATCCGGGGCTCCGCGGCGATGAGGGGGATGCCGAGCCCGCAGCCCATCGACATGCCGCAATAGCCCACCGGGCCGGCGCCGACGTGGTCGAGGCGCTGGACCGCGGTCAGGACCGCCTGCCAGTCCGCGACGGCCTGACGGGCCAGGTGGCTGTGCATGCCGGCGACCAGCGCGCCCGGATTCTCACCGGCGGCCATGCCGGCCCGCATCCGGGCCGCTATCCGGCCGAACTCCTCGTCCTGGGGCCGGTCTCCGTGGTTGGGTGCGTCGATCGCGACGACCGCGAAACCCTCGGCGGCGATGCGGCGCGCGCGGGACAGGGTGTTGGGGGCCGTCTTGTGCTGCCCGCCGCCGTGGCCCAGCAGAATCAGGGGACGAGTGCCGCAGGCGCCTTCCGGCGTCCAGAGCACGCCGGGGATCTCGTCGAGGGTGAAGAACTGTTCGGTGACGCCGTCCGACGACGTCTGGGAGGTGAAGCGCATCAGCGTTTCGAGCCTTTCGGGATGCCTTGCGCGGGCGCTCCCTGGCTAGGCCATGCAAAGGAGGGAGTCCCGACGTGTCACAGTGCTGATCGGACTCACCTCCTCGAATGTGCAGTGGTGCACGGCTGCGCAGAAGGTAGCACAAAGATCATCACTCGCACACTGCCGGTGCGAGCGTTGGTTCACGTCGCCGGCCCGTTCGGATTTCCCGGCAGCGGCGGTGAGAAGTCCACCTTCCCGTCCTTCCAGCGCGCCTTGATCTCCCTCTTGCCGCCCGTCGGGCAGCACATCGCGTCCGTGACCGTGAAGATGGGGTACGAGATGGTGGCCGTCGTCCCGTCCTGGTTCACGATCGTGGATTCGGTGACGCCGGGGGCGTCGTAGCCCAGGTAGTCGTTGCCCTGGAAGAAGAAGATGCTGACGCAGCGGCCGTCGACGCTGCCCGTGCAGTGGCCGTGAATGGCCCGGAAGGGGCCGCGGAGGTTCTTCAGGACGTTCGGCTCGTCATCGGGCGTGTAGCCCAGGCGTTTGATGCGCAGCGTCGCGGCATCCAGGTCGAAGGGGCCCGCGGCGGCCGACGACGGTGCGGGGTGTCCCGCCGAGGGGCTCCACAACGCCACCGACGGGGTCGGCTTCGGTGAGCCTTCCGCGTTCTTCGACGACGAGCAGGATGTCGACGCGGCCGTCAGCAGCAGGCACGCGGCCGCTGCCGCCACGGCCCTTATCCGCGATCGCATGCCGACACCCCCAGCAGATAGCGCTCCACCGTTCCGTAGCGCACCGTGCCCAGGTCGCTCCGCGTGATGTCGCGCGTGACCCGCGAACACAGGCCTGTGGCCCAGGCGTCGGGCGACGCCGGTCCGAGTTGAAATCTCACGTCCAGTTCCTTGCCGGTGGTCAGGAGCATCCGCTCGCCGTCGGGTGATGGTACGACCGCTCGCACTTGGGCGGCCGCGGGTGTGCGCGTCCGGGCGATCAGGCCCTCCGGGCCCCACAGTTCGAAGGCGCCCTGCCGCATGCTGACCACTTGGGCGGAGCGGGCCAGGAAGGCCGTGTAGCGGGAGGCGGCCGCGGGGATGGCGATCAGCTTTTGTCCGCTCTCCGCGTCCCGGATCTCCGTCTCCCCGTCCTCGCCGACCAGCATGAGCCGCTTGCCGTCCGCGCTGTAGCGCACGGCCCGCTGCCAGTCGAGGAGCGGCGACTTGAACTCGGGGACGAGCACGCTGACCCGGCGCCGGTCCTTGAGGTCCCAGACCTCGACGCCACGGCGGTCCGGGGTGGTCAAGGCGACGTGCGGGGAACCCGGGCGCGCCGTCATGGTCGCCGCATACTGGTGTTCCTCGGTGGGTGCACCTCCCCCGAAGAGCAGCGCCTGCCCGATCTCCCGGCCGGTGGCCGTGTCCCACTGCGAGACCGCGCCGCCCGCCAGGGTCGTCAAGCGGCCCTGTGCGCCGAATCCCATTCCTGCGATTGCTCCCGCACGCGGGGGCGTTCCGGTGGGGAGGCCGATGCGGAGCTGACGCAGAACGCGGAGGCCGGGCAGGCTGTAGAGCGTCACCGCCGGGTCCGTCCGGTCGCTCACCGCGAGGATCTTCTCCGTGGGGTCGACGACCGCGTGGCCCGGGCCCCCGCTGTTCCCCGCGGTGGCCGTGCGCCGCCCCGTCGCCGGATCCCAGACCGAGACCGGTTCGCCGACGCCCACCGTCACCAGGTAGCGGCCCGACGGAGAGAACTGGGCCACGTCCGCGTCGCCCAGCTCGCTCGCCGGGGACGACCCGCCCATCCAGCTCACCGTCCCGAGGGAGCCCGCTGCCGGAGCGGTCATGGCCAGGACTTCCGCGCCACGGGCGAAGGACACGCGCCGACTCCCGTTCGCCATCGCGTACTTGGTGAAGCGGCCGCCTGAGGCCTCGTCCTCGGGGAATTGCGCGAGCTGCTGCCCGGCGTGCGCGTCGTAGACCGTCACCGTGCCCTTCTGTCGCTCCAGCACCACCTGGTCGGACACGGCGGCCAGCTCGCTCCCGTCGCCGCACGGGATCGTCCGGGCGAGGTGCGCGTCGGTCGCCCCGTCCGCCGGGTCGGTCAAGTGCCATACTCCGTCCACGCATTGGGCCACGACCGGGTGGGTCCCGCTGAGGAAGGACACCACGGGGAGACCCGGACCCTCGGCCGGACCCTTCTTCGGCACGACACGGCCACTGCGCGCGTCCCACACGTGGTAGTCGTCCCCGATGTGGGAGGCCACGACGTGCTCGCCGCTCGCGTCGAAGGCGAACTCCCTGGCCTCCCCCTCGGTCCCGGTCGGAGCCTGCAGCGCCACCGCTGGAGAAGCGGGCCGGTCGAGATCCCACACCTGGGCCGTGGCGTCCGCCGGAGGGTGCGACACGAGCCGGTGCCCCGTACGGTCGAAGCGCAGCCCGTCCACCTTCTGTTCCATGCTGGCGGTGCTCGCCGCGCCCTGCAGCGTCAGCAGCATCTTGCCGCCGCGTACGTCCCACACCCCGATGCGGTTGCCCTCGCCGCCGAGCGCCAGCCGCGTGCCGTCGGGGCTCACTGCCACGGCCGAGACGCCGTCCAGCTGCGTCAGCGGCGAGATCCCGCCCTGCGCCGCCACGCGCCAGACCGTCAGCCTGCCGCCGCCGGTCCGGACGGCGATCACCTGACCCGAGTCGTCCACCGCCGTCTCCGCGACGTCACCGCTCGCGGGCAGGACGGCGTCGTAGCGGGCGTCGGCCAGGTAGCGTTCGAAGAGGTTGTCGCGGGCCTGCTGTGTGGCCGCCGTCCGCCAGGCCGCGACCGACAGCAGGGCCGAGGGCTCCAGCCGCGCGTTCGCCTGGCGCTGCGCCTCCTGCACCAGCCCGCTCGACAGCTCCGCCGCCCTGTTGTCCCGTACGGAATACAGGCTGGCCCCGGCGAGGCCCGCCATCGCCGTGACGACGGCCGTCGCCGCAAGGGCCCCGCGGAACCGCCGGCGCCGCCGCCACTCCGCGCTCGCCCGGATGTACGCGCGCTCGCCCTCGCAGATGTCGTCCTGCCGCTCGCGCAGCCGCTTCTCCGCCGCGCTCAGCTCCGAGCCACGCATCAGCAGCGCCCGGTCGCGGTCGCTCGGCTCCCAGCGGTCGATCCGCGCGCGGAGGTGCTCCTGCCAGGTGCGGAAGTCCCGGTCCGCGTCGACCCAGGACCGCAGCGCGGGCCAGTGCTCCAGCAGCGCCTCGTGGGCGAGCGAGACCGTCTCCACGCCGTCGGAGGCGTGGTCGAGGTGGACCAGCCGCTGGCCGCCCAGCAGCTGTGCCGCCTCCCAGCACGCGGGATGCAGCTCGGGACGGCGTGCGGTGCGACCGGTGTCGACCGGGCTGTCCGCGGCGCCGTCGCCCGGGCGGACGAGCTGGACGAACAGCCGCCGCACCGCGTCCCTGCGGTCGCCCAGCCGTTCCTTGACGGCCCGTTCCGCGTGCGTCGCGAGGGCGCCTGCCACGCGGCCGATCTCCTCGTACGCCGCGTGCGTCAGCACTCCCCGGAGCTGGTGCTCCCACAGGAGGGTGAGGGCGAATTCGAGGAGGGGCAGCGCCCCCGGGCTCTTCCCCGCATCCGAGAGCAGGCGTTCCGCCAGCCGCTCCTCGAACCGCACGGCGCCGTGGAAGGAGCCGACCGGTGACAGCACCACCTCGCGCAGCTGCTCGCCCGACAGCTTGTTGACGAAGAAGGCCGACGTCTCGCAGGCCCGTCCCAGTACGGGGAACCGGCGCATGGACGTCAGGAAGTCCAGCCGCAGCGTGAAGACCAGGCGTACGAGCGGGCCGCCGTCCGCGGTCCGCCATTCGGTCATCCGGACGACCTGCTCGACCAGCGCGTCCGCCGCATCCGGTGAGCAGCGGAACAGTACCTCGAACTGATCGATGAACAGCAGGAGTTGTGAGGTCCCGGCGCGGCGGATCGCCTCCTTGACGGCGGGTGCGGCGGCGCCCTCCCGTAAGTGTGCTGCCAGCTCTGCGAGCCGCTGCACCGCATCTCCGTCTTTCGGATCTCCGTCTCCCGGCGGCGGCGCGTCGAGCAGCGGCAGCAGGGCCGAGGCGAGCATGTGCTCCGCGCGCACGGCCGGTTCGGGGACGAGCGTCGCCACGCTGTAGTCCCCGCGCCGCCGCAGCTCGGGGACGAGCCCCGCCTGGACGAGCGAGGACTTGCCGACTCCGGAGGTCCCGACGACGGGGACGACGCTGGACGTCGTCACCGCCTCGGTCAGCTCCCTGATCTGCACGGCGCGCCCGAAGTAGTGCGCGGTGTCCTGCTCCCGGAACGGCAGGAGCCCCCGGAACGGGGTCGGCAGCGAGGCGTAGCGGCGCAGCTCGGGGTGGGCCTCGATCAGGGCGTCGGCCGTGATGGCGTAGGCCGCGCGGCCCAGGAACCGGCGGTCGGTGGCGACGACCATGCCGACCACGGCCTTGATGCGCTCGTCCCACAGCGGCGTGCCGCTGAACCCCTGGAGGATCTCGCAGGCCCCGGTGCTCTCGATCTGCACCCAGCCCCGGCCGCGGTCGTCGACGATCCTGCCGGACGCCCAGACGCCGTCGTCGTCACCGGCCGGGAAACCGAAGGCCGTGAACGGGTGGTCCCGCACCGTGTCCACGTCCAGCAGCCGTACGGGCTCCGCCCCGGCCGGCGGGCCCTCGGCGAGCGAGAGGACGGCGATGTCGCCCGTGCCGTCGGGGGCGACGGGTATGTGGCGGAGCAGGGTCGCGGTCTGCCGCTGTGCCGTCCGTCCTCCGGTGATCGGGAAGTCCAGCTCGACGGCCAGCCCGGGCGGCAGGGGTGCCGACTCGTGCTCTCCTGCGATGGCCGACACGACATGCCCGCAGGTCAGCACGGTGCGCGGGGCGGCCAGGAAGCCCGCACCCTGTGGCGCGCCGTGCGCCCACAGCCGGGCGATACCTCGGTTGGGCACGGGTCCGGGCATGGAGCTGGTCTCTTTCTGCCGTGCGTTTCCTTCTGCCGTGCGGTGGTCAGCTCGCCGCGGCCGCCGTGCCGTTGGCGGTGCCGTTCGCGGCGCCGTTCGCGGTCACGGCCCTGGTGACCGGCAGGGCCTCGGGCCGCTGCTTGTCCCACTCGAGGGTGAGCGTCAGGGACGCCTCGCCCGCCGTCTTGGCAAGGAAGACGCCCGTCTCCGCCGAGAGCTTCAGCCCCAGCTCCAGGGTGATCTTGTTCGGCTGCCGGGGGAGGTCGGTGAGCCTGCCGACGACGGCGTGGGCGGCCTCCCGCACACTGTCCAGCCCGCGCTCCAGGGTCTGCGCGGCGTGCGTCACGGCCCCGCCACCGCCGCCGCGGGCGACCCGCACGACGGCCTGGGGGTCGTCCTCGATCTCGACCAGGACGGCTCCGCCGCTTTCGAGCGGCACTCTCAGTAAGTTGGGCATGAGTCCTCCCACCCCTCTCCGGGCAATGTGCGGGCACTGTAGCGAGTGAATGCGCACGGGGATCGGCATTCACGGAAGCTGTACCCGTCAGTGGGGTCCGGCTGGTAAAGGGCCGTACGGGGTCGTGTTGACGGAACGTCAGGATCCGCCACCTCCGCCGTCAAGCCCCCGTCAATGGATCTAGTGGCGCCGATGGGTGCGTGATCTACTCGCTCGGCCCAGCTCATTTGCATGAGAATTTTTTTGGAAGGTTGGCACATGAAACTGTCGTGGACCCGCTCCACCGTCATCGGTGCGGTCGCCCTCACCGCCGTCGGCACCGGCGCGGCCGCGCCGGCGATCGCCAGCGCCTCCGCGCACAGCGGCACCACCGCCGTGTCGGCGGGCAAGACGGCGAAGCACACCCAGCACAAGGTGAAGTACTCGGACGAGGAGATCATCGCGCTGCTCCTCTTCGGCACCGGCAAGGCGGCCGAGGAGCACCCGGACCTGGCCGACAAGATCAAGGCACAGCGTCCGAAGGGCAGCCCGCAGCCGACCGACGGGCAGATAGCGGAGCTTGCGAAGAAGCTGCGCGAGATCGACCCGGGCTTCCACGACGCGGTCACCGTCGCCGTGCAGATCAACGACCCGTACCAGGCCAAGGCCGGTATGGAGCGGCTCAACGAGGACCTCAAGAAGTACATGGCCCAGACCAACGTGAAGCACGGGGTCATGATGTCCCCCCGCGGCATCGTCTGGCACGACGCCAACGTCCTGACCGAGATCAACGCCCTGGCCTTCATCAATGGCGCGGTCTACGCGAACGTGGCCGGTGCCACCGAGGCGGTCGTCGCCCTCGTCGTGGTCCCCTCCGCCGTGAGCTACGGCTTCGAGATGGACAAGTCCAACAACCTCGACCGCGACAACCTGGTGGCGGCGGTTGCCAAGGCGCTCTGAACGATCTGACGGGCACATCGCCCCGAGACCGTGAGCACGCGTCCTGCCTCGTCACCGTCACCTCGACTGCGTGACGAGGCGGGGCCGTCGCCCCAAGGCACCTTCCAGCTCTTCACCGCTTGAGGAAAACGCGCCGTATGGCCAGCACGGACACCGGTAATACCGACAAGAACCCCACAGCTTCGGCCCCCCGGCCGGCTTCGCTGCGGCAGCTCGCGCTGTTCGCCGTAGCCTGCTTCGTCATTTTCGGATATCTCGGCCTGTCGCTCTTCTACACGCTGCCGAGTAACCCCCTGAGCAGCCGCCACGACAAGGGCGCCCGCCCCGTGTTCAATATCGTCACGCCGCAGAACTGGGCGTTCTTCACCCGCAATCCGCAGAGCGTCCAGGTCTCCGTCTATTCGCTGAGCGAGGACGGAGAGGTCGGCAATCTGCTGCGCACACCGCAGGGCGACATGTCCAACCTCTTCGGGCTGTCGCGCACACAGCGCGCCCAGGGCCCGGAGCTGGGGTTCCTGAACGGAGCGGTGACGCACTGGTCGCCGTGCTCGGGCGAGTCGCGCGCGTGCCTGGATGCCGCATCGCGCGAACCGGCGCAGAAGGTGGAGAACCACAGCCCGGTGCCGACCGTGTGCGGTGACGCCTACATCTCGCACGAGCGGACGGTGCCGTGGGCCTACCGGAACGGCGTCGACTACACCAAGCGCGTCGAGGAAATCGCCCACGTGGACGTCCGGTGCGACAAATGACGACAGCGACGAATTCCCCGGTGAACGCTGTGACGAAGGCTCTGTACTCGCTGGCCGAAAGCCTGAACAAGCGGGTGGAGAAACACGATCCGCGCAGCAAATGGCTCGGCGTCGGGCGCACTGTCCTCGCCTCGGCCGCGCTCAGCGTCCTGCTGTTCACTCCGATCAAGGCTCTGCTGGTGCCGGTTCCCGGTATGGGAAGCGGGGCCAAGTGCGATTCGATCCGCGCGGCATCGGCCCTGTGCGTCGGCGGCTCCTCGATCGACGACGAGATCAGGCGCTGGTTTCTGATCGCTGTTCTCCTGGTCGCCGCGAGCGGCTACCGGCCGCGCTGGACCTGCATTCCCCAGGCGTATGCGATGTTCTCCGTGTCGGTGAGCATCGCGCTGCCCGACGGCGGCGAGTCGGTCGGCCTGATCGTCGCTCTGCTGATGATTCCGATCGGGCTCGCCGACAACCGCAGATGGCACTGGGAGGCGCCGGCCGACGAGATCGGCGCGTCCTGGCGCACGGTTTCGTTCGTGGCCCACTGGGCGATCAGGGTGCAGATCGCGTACGTCTACCTCGACAGCGCGATCGCCAAGTTCGGCGTGGCCGACTGGGCCAACGGGACGGCGGAGTACTACTTCCTGCGGGACAACATGTTCGGCGCCGCGGACCCCGTGGCCTCCGCAGCCCTGTGGCTGTCCAAGAACTCCTTCATGGTGCTGGCCATGACCTGGGGTGCGCTGGTCGTGGAAATCGCCATTGCCGTATGCCTGTTGGCCTCTCCGCGCTGGCGCAAAGCCGGCCTCGCGATGGACATCGCCCTGCACGGCTCGATCATCATCACCATGGGACTGTGGAGCTTCGGCGCGGTGATGATCGGCTCTGCGATCGTGTGCTCCATACCGGACCGTACGAAGCCGGATCGCGACAGACCAAGTGAACCCGGTGAACCAAGCGAAACAATGAGTGCCATCGAGATGCAGGAAGCGGTAACGACGTGACCACTGTCGAGATCACTGTGAAGCCATCGCCCGTCGCGGCCTGGTTCCACCACCTGCTCACCCGCCCGGTCATCGAAGTGGACGGCGAGGAGCGACCCGCGCGGTGGGGGATCCAGGACATCGAGGTGCCCCCGGGCCCCCGCCGCCTCAACGTGTACTTCCGCTACCGCGGCCAGACGCGGACCAGGCTGGGCGAGGCGGGCAAGGAGATCACGCTCGCCGAGTCGGGCGGCAAGGTCTACATGCGCGCCAGGCTCGGGACGCGCAACGGCAGCCACTTCCGCATCCAGGGGCCGGTCGAGAGCCTGTAGGGGGCGCGGGGGCAGAAGTGAAGGGCGGCGCCGTCCGGTTCCCCGGACGGCGCCGCCCTTCAGATCGTTCTCAAGGCTCGATCAGGCAGGGCTCGATCAGGACCTGATCAGCACTCGATGACGTTCACCGCGAGCCCGCCCCGCGCCGTCTCCTTGTACTTGACCTTCATGTCCGCGCCCGTCTCCTTCATGGTCTTGATGACCTTGTCGAGGGAGACGTGGTGCCGGCCGTCGCCGCGCAGGGCCATGCGGGCCGCCGTGACGGCCTTCGCGGCCGCCATGCCGTTGCGCTCGATGCAGGGGATCTGGACCAGGCCGCCGACCGGGTCGCAGGTGAGGCCCAGGTTGTGCTCCATGCCGATCTCGGCGGCGTTCTCGACCTGCTCGGGGGTGCCGCCGAGGACCTCGGCGAGGCCGCCGGAGGCCATCGAGCAGGCGGAGCCGACCTCGCCCTGGCAGCCGACCTCGGCGCCGGAGATCGAGGCGTTCTCCTTGAAGAGCATGCCGATCGCACCCGCGGCGAGCAGGAAGCGGACGATGCCGTCCTCGTCCGCGCCCGGGACGAAGTTCTTGTAGTAGTGGAGGACGGCCGGGATGATGCCGGCGGCGCCGTTCGTCGGCGCGGTCACCACGCGGCCGCCGGCCGCGTTCTCCTCGTTGACAGCCATGGCGTAGACCGTGATCCACTCCATGGCGCGGGCCTGGGCGTCGCCCTCGGCGCGCAGCTGGCGGGCGGTGCTGGCGGCGCGGCGGCGGACCTTGAGGCCGCCGGGGAGGATGCCCTCGCGGGACATGCCGCGGGAGACGCACGCCTCCATGACGCGCCAGATCTCCAGCAGACCCGTGCGGATCTCCTCCTCCGTGCGCCAGGCCTTCTCGTTCTCCAGCATCAGCGCGGAGATCGACAGGCCGGTCTCGCGGGAGAGGCGCAGCAGCTCGTCACCGGTGCGGAAGGGGTACTTCAGGACGGTGTCGTCCAGGACGATCCGGTCGGCGCCGACGGCGTCCTCGTCGACGACGAAGCCGCCGCCGACCGAGTAGTAGGTCTTCTCCAGCAGGGGCGCGCCGGACTCGTCGTAGGCGAAGAGGGTCATGCCGTTGGCGTGGTACGGCAGGGCGCGGCGGCGGTGCAGGATCAGCTGGGTGGAGTCGTCGAAGTCGATCTCGTGGGCCGAGCCGATCTCGGCGCCGAGGAGCTTGAGGCGCTTGGTGGTGCGGATGCGCTCGACCTCGTCGTCGGCGATCTCCACGTCGACGGTGCGCGGGGAGTGGCCCTCCAGGCCCAGCAGGACGGCCTTGGGGGTGCCGTGGCCGTGGCCGGTGGCGCCGAGGGAGCCGTACAGCTCGGCGCGGACGGAGGTGGTGTGGGCCAGCAGGCCCTCGTTCTTGAGGCGGCCCACGAACATGCGGGCCGCGCGCATCGGGCCGACCGTGTGGGAGCTGGACGGGCCTATGCCGATCGAGAAGAGATCGAAGACGGAGATGGCCACGGTGGCTGCTCCCTACTTGTCGGTATTACGGGTCTTACGGCGGTGCTCCGACGCGGTGCGGGGCGCCCGGCTCACTTTCCAGTGTGCAGGGCGCCCCGTACCGGCGGGTTAATGCGGTGTCTCGGTGCTACTTCAGCCCGGGGTACAGCGGGTGCTTCTCGGCCAGGGCGGTGACCCGGGCGCGCAGCGCTTCGACGTCGTAGGACGGCTTCAGCGCCTCGGCGATGATGTCGGCGACCTCACGGAAGTCCTCCGCCTGGAAGCCACGGGTGGCCAGCGCCGGGGTGCCGATCCGCAGGCCCGAGGTGACCATCGGGGGACGCGGGTCGTTCGGGATGGCGTTCCGGTTGACCGTGATCCCGACCTCGTGGAGGCGGTCCTCGGCCTGCTGGCCGTCCAGCTCCGAGTTGCGCAGGTCCACCAGGACCAGGTGCACGTCTGTGCCGCCGGAGAGGACGGAGACGCCGGCCTCGGCCACGTCCGGCTGGACGAGGCGCTCGGCCAGGATCTTCGCGCCCTCCAGCGTACGCTGCTGGCGCTCCTTGAACTCCTCCGTGGCGGCGACCTTGAAGGCGACGGCCTTGGCTGCGATCACGTGCTCCAGTGGACCACCCTGCTGACCGGGGAAGACGGCAGAGTTGATCTTCTTGGCCAGCTCGGCCGTGGAGAGGATCACACCGCCGCGGGGGCCGCCCAGGGTCTTGTGCGTGGTGGTGGTCACCACGTGCGCGTGCGGCACCGGGGAGGGGTGCAGCCCGGCGGCGACGAGGCCCGCGAAGTGGGCCATGTCGACCATCAGGTACGCGCCGACCTCGTCGGCGATCCGGCGGAAGGCCGCGAAGTCCAGCTGGCGCGGGTAGGCGGACCAGCCCGCGACGATCAGCTTCGGGCGGTGCTCCTTGGCGAGGCGCTCGACCTCCTCCATGTCGACCAGGTTGGTCTTCTCGTCGACGTGGTAGGCGACCACGTTGTAGAGCTTGCCGGAGAAGTTGATCTTCATGCCGTGGGTCAGGTGCCCACCGTGCGCCAGGTTCAGGCCCAGGATGGTGTCGCCCGGGTTGAGCAGGGCGAACATCGCGGCGGCGTTGGCCTGGGCGCCGGAGTGCGGCTGCACGTTCGCGTGCTCGGCACCGAAGAGCGCCTTGATGCGGTCGATCGCGATCTGCTCGACGACGTCGACGTGCTCGCAGCCGCCGTAGTAGCGGCGGCCCGGGTAGCCCTCGGCGTACTTGTTGGTGAGGACCGAGCCCTGGGCCTCCATGACCGCGACCGGAGCGAAGTTCTCCGAGGCGATCATTTCCAGGGTGGACTGCTGGCGGTGGAGTTCGGCGTCGACAGCGGCGGCGACGTCGGGGTCGAGCTCATGGAGGGAGCTGTTCAGAAGCGACATGAGTTCTTCCTGGGCGGGAGGGAGCGGGCGGGGTCAGCCTGCGGTGAAGGCCGTGTACTCGTCGCCGGTCAGCAGCTCCGCCGGCTCGTCCGTGATCTTCACCTTGAACAGCCAGCCGCCCTCGAAGGGGGCGGAATTCACCAGCGCGGGGTCGTCCACGACGTCCTGGTTGGCCTCGACGACCTCGCCCGTGACGGGGGCGTAGAGGTCGCTGACCGACTTGGTCGACTCCAGCTCACCGCAGGTCTCGCCCGCGGTCACCGTGTCGCCGACCGCCGGGAGCTGGGCGTAGACGACGTCGCCGAGCGCGTTGGCCGCGAACTCGGTGATCCCGACCGTCGCCACACCGTTCTCGTCGGCGGCCGACAGCCACTCGTGCTCCTTGGTGTAGCGAAGCTGCTGGGGGTTGCTCATGCCTAGATTCTCCTGTACGCGCGTGGGTGCTTGTGCAACGGGTCTTGACAGGTGGGATGAGGGGGACTCAGCGTTCCCGCTTGTAGAAGGGGAGGGCGACGACCTCGTACGGCTCGTGGCTGCCGCGAATGTCCACACATACGCCTTCCGTCCCCGGCGTGGCGTGCGCCGCGTCGACGTAGGCGATCGCGATCGGCTTGCCGAGGGTGGGGGAGGGGGCGCCGGAGGTCACCTCGCCGACGACCTCACCGCCGACCGTGACGGGGTAACCGGCGCGCGGCACCCGGCGGCCGGTCGCGATCAGGCCGACCAGCTTGCGCGGCGGCGCGCTCTCGGCGCGCCGGGCGGCGGCCTCCAGTGCCTCGCGGCCCACGAAGTCGCCGGCCTTGTCGAACTTCACGACCCGGCCCAGGCCCGCGTCGAACGGCGTCGTGTCCGTGGTCAGCTCGTGCCCGTACAGCGGCATGCCCGCCTCCAGGCGCAGCGTGTCGCGGCAGGAGAGGCCGCAGGGCACCAGGCCCGCGTCCGCACCCGCCTCCGTCAGGGCCTGCCACAGCTTCTCGGCGTCGCCGGGGGCGACGAACAGCTCGAAGCCGTCCTCGCCGGTGTAGCCGGTACGGGCGATCAGCGCGGGCACGCCCGCGACCGTGCCCGGCAGGCCCGCGTAGTACTTCAGGCCGTCCAGGTCCGCGTCGGTGACGGCCGCCAGGATGCCGGGGGCGGCCGGGCCCTGGACGGCGAGCAGCGCGTAGTTGTCCCGGTCGTCCCGGACGGCCGTCCCGAAGCCCGCCGCGCGCTCGGTGAGCGCGTCCAGCACCACCTGGGCGTTGGAGGCGTTGGCCACGACCATGTACTCCTGCTCGGCCAGGCGGTAGACGATCAGGTCGTCCAGGATGCCGCCCTCGGCGTCGCAGATCATCGTGTAGCGGGCGCGGCCGACCGCGAGCGCGGAGAGGTTGCCGACGAGCGCGTGGTCGAGCGCCCGGCCGGCCTCCGGGCCGGTGAGGGTGATCTCGCCCATGTGCGAGAGGTCGAAGAGGCCCGCGCGGGTGCGGACGGCGACGTGCTCGTCGCGCTCGCTGCCGTAGCGCAGCGGCATGTCCCAGCCCGCGAAGTCGGTCATGGTCGCGCCCAGGGCGCGGTGCACGGCGTCGAGGGCGGTACGGCGGGGGGCTTCGGTCATGGTCAGGCTCCCGGGCAGTGAGTCGCGGAGGAATGCCGCAAGCGGCTGCCTCCCCATCTGTCATCGGAACCTGAGAGGTTCACCGGGAGTCCTCGATTGCGCCGAGGGCCCGGCTTGCACCTTGGGTGGGACCGCCGGGGCGGCCCGCTTTTCAGATCTGCCTCACCCGCGCGGTACGGGGCCTGAGAGATTCAAGGGAGGAACTTGCTCCTTCGGCGCCCGGTGCACACGGCACCGGGACTCTCCCGCGCGGATTCGAGCGGCCGGTATGCAGTTGGTCGTGCATGTCGAGCATGGAACGCCGGTTGTGCAGCGCCGAGCGCAGTGTCGACGTGCAGTGCCGTTGGCGCGCACATCATTGCACGTACGGGCGTACGACGGACTGCCCGCTCTGCCATCAATTCGATTACCTTTCCTTTACGGACGGGGGAGGGAAGGCGATCACGGTGCGTACGGACGTCGACGGGGAGGCGGCCGCGCCGGTGCGGCGGGCGCCCGCTTCCGCCGGACCGGAGGGGGTGCTCGACCTGCGGGGCGGGACGGCGGACCCGGTGGAGCTGCGTTATCCGCTCGGGGACCTCCTGGTGGTCTCCGGGCTGCCCGGAAGCGGGAAGTCCACGCTCATCCGGCGGGCGGTGGCCGCGCTCGACGGCCGGGGCGAGGCGATCCACTGCGTGGACTCCCAGGACTCCCGCGAGCGCCTCGAACGCCGCATTCCGCCGTGGCTGCCGTACGGGGCGTACCGGCCGCTGGTGCGGGTCGTGCACTTCGCCGCGCTGCGGCGGGCGCTGCGGTCGGACGCGAGCGTGGTGGTGCACGACTGCGGCCAGCGGGCGTGGGTACGGCGCTGGCTCGCGCGGGACGCGCGGCGGCGGGGCGGGGCGGTGCACGTGCTGCTGCTCGCCGTGGAGCCGGGGGTGGCGCTGGCGGGCCAGGCGGCGCGGGGGCGGCGGGTGTCGGCGCGGGCGTTCGGGCGGCATCGGCGGGCGATGGGGCGGCTGACGGGGCTGGTCGGCGCGGGGCGTGTGCCGCGGGGCACGGCGTCGATGGTGGTGCTGGACAGGGCGGGGGCGGACAGGGTGCGGCTGATCGGCTTCGGGTAGTTGTCCCCGGAACGGGGGTCTGGGGGCGAAGCCCCCAGTTCTTTACCCGGGGTCCGGGGCGGAGCCCCCGCCCTGCGGCGGAGCCGCATATCGGATACAGCGGGAAGGGGCGGGGTGGGGAACGGCGCCGCAGGCAACCCGCCGCCGCCCCCACCCCCGCGCAGCCATTAAAGTGCGGGTGCGCGGTGGTGACGGAACGGCAGGTGGGACGGATGAACATGCCCGAGCAGTACGGCGGAGCCGGCGGCTGGCCCGCCAACGAGCTCGAAGCCGTGCTCACCGCCTCCCTCGGCACCCCGGACGCCGGCCCCCGCATCCTCGACGCGCTCGGCCGCAGCGAGCTGTGGATCCCGCTCCCCAACGGCGGCGGCCCCGGCAGCCCCGACCTCGACCTGCCCACCCTGGAGCTGGACGGCGCCGCCTACGTGCCGGTGTTCAGCTCCGAGGCGGAGTTCCTGCGCGTGGCGGGCGGAACGATGTCCTTCGCCGTCGCGCCCGCCGTCGAGTTCGCCCGCGGTCTGCCCCCGCAGGTCGGTATCGCCGTCAACCCGGAGGGCACGGTCGCCGTGCCGCTGCCGCCGCCCGCCGTCGCGGAGCTGTGCCGGGCCGGGCGCACGACCCTGGACGGCGACGCCACCGGCGGCCGGGTGCGGCTCTTCCAGCCGGACTGGCAGGACGAGCCGACGGCCTTCCTGGCCGCCGCGGGCGAGGAGTTCGCGGCCGCCGGAGCCGTCCGGACCGCCCGCCGCGCGCTGGCCAGCGTGGAGGGCGCCCACCCCGCCCTCTTCGTCGGGGTCGAGCTGGACCTGCCCGACCCGGGCAGCCGCACCGCCGCCCTGGACGCCCTCGGCCGGGCGCTGGGCAGGGCGCCCGTCCCCTGGCCCGTACAGCTGGTCTTCCTGGACGTCGCACAGGACCCCGTGGGCGACTGGCTGCGCGAGCGGGTGCGTCCGTTCCACGACCGTGACCTGTGACTGCCCCGGTGCCCGCCGCCGCGGGCTCGTAAGCTGGTTGGATGACCGCACGGGGTGAACGGACCCACCCCGTGGCGGGCTGACGTCGTGACGGCCGAGAGAAGAGGCGGACCCAGGTGAGCGCGGGCGCGGAGAGCGGCCTGGAGCAGGTGCTGAGCCAAGTGGCGCCCGGCCGGTACGACAGCTACGAGTCGCTGCTGCACGCCCTCGCGGAGGGCCGGGTCTGGATGCTGCTCTGGCACGGGCAGGCGGGCTCGCCCGACGCCCAGTACGGGAACATGGAGGTCGACGGCCTCGGCTACGCCCCCTGTGTGACCTCCGCCCAGGAGCTGGCCGCCAGCGGCTGGAACCGCGCCCACGAGGTCGTCGCGGGCCGCACCGTCGCCGCCTCCCTCTACCCCGACCGCTGGGGCCTGTGGCTCAACCCGCACGCGCCCGGCGGCGGCGTCGGCATCCCCTGGCTCGACCTGCGCCGCATCGCCGCCGGGCTCGACCGGCTGCCCGCGGGCCCGCTCCAGCTGAGCGAACCGTCCCTGGACATTCCGCAGTTCTACGCCCTTCTCGGGCAGAACGCCCATCGCACCCCTGCGGTCCGGGCGCTGCGCCGCGCCTGGGTGCAGCCCGCGCTCGGCAGCCCGTACCTGGCGATCGGGCTCGACCTCTACGACACCTCCGCGGCCGCCGTGGAATCGGTGCGGCTGATGATGCAGCAGTCGGTCGGAGTGGTGCCGGAGGGGCTGCCGGTGTCGACGGTGTCGATGGCCGACCAGTACGACCCGGTCGCCATGTGGATGCGCGCCAACACGCGCCCCTTCTTCGACCGCGACGGCTACGGGGGCGCCGCGCCCGCCCCGACGGCCGGCTACGGCTACCCGCCGCAACCGCAGCAGGGGTGGCAGGCCGGGGCGTACTGACCCCGGAGTCACTGCTCCGCTCACGGAGCACGACCGTCCGTATAACGGAAGCCCCCTCCGTACATCACGGTTGCGCATACATTGCGGGTGGGGGCTGGCGGGTGATCGCGGGCCCGATGAAGACTCCCGCCAACAAGGACTCTCGGTCCTGTGTACGGCCCGCTCCACGTGTTCGACCTGTTCCACGTGTACGCACGCTTGCCATTCCAGCACCTGTGCCATTTCCGTACTCGCGCATTCCGTACCCACGCTCCACTCGCTCCACGCACTTCGCACTCAAGCGCACTCAAGCGCATCAGTGATGTGAACCAGCCGCCTCCGCAGCGGCGGGCGTTGGGCCGGTCGCCGCCGGCCGAGAGGGGTCCACCAGACGATGACGGCACCACTGCACGACACGGGCGCGGACGGGACCGCCGTCGACGGTGTGGGAGCCGTGCCCGCCGACCTCCCGGCGAAGTCCATCGAGGGCCGCTCCCCGTGGCGCATCGCCTGGCTGAGGCTCAGACGCGACAAGGTGGCGCTCGCCGGCGGCGTCGTCGTCCTCCTTCTCATCCTGGTCGCGATCTTCGCGCCGGTGATCGTGGGGCTGCTCGGCCATCCGCCGAACGAGTACCACGAGGACCAGATCGACGCCCTGTTCGGCACCCCCAAGGGCTCCTGGGGCGGCATCAACTCGGACTTCCTGTTCGGAGTCGAGCCCGTCAACGGCCGGGACGTCTTCAGCCGCGTCGTCTACGGCGCCCGGGTCTCGCTCCTGGTGGCCTTCCTGTCGGCGGTCGTCGCCGTGGTGATCGGCACGGTGTTCGGCATCGTCGCCGGGTACTTCGGCGGCTGGATCGACGCGCTCATCAGCCGCATCATGGACCTGCTGCTGGCCTTCCCGCAGCTGCTGTTCATCATCGCGCTGATCTCCGTGGTGCCCAAGGAGATGTGGGGGCTGTCCGGCTCGGGCGTGCGGCTGGTCGTCCTGGTCTCGGTGATCGGCTTCTTCGGCTGGCCCTATGTGGGCCGCATCGTGCGCGGCCAGACCCTGTCGCTCAGGGAGCGCGAATACGTCGAGGCGGCGCGCAGCCTGGGCGCGGGGCGGCTGTACATCCTCTTCCGCGAGCTGCTGCCCAACCTGGTGGCGCCGATCACCGTGTACGCCACGCTGATGATTCCCACCAATGTGCTGACCGAGGCCGCGCTGAGCTTCCTGGGCGCCGGCGTCGAGCCGCCGACCTCGTCCTGGGGGCAGATGCTCTCCAAGGCCGTGTCGACCTACGAGAACGACCCGCTCTTCATGATCATCCCCGGTCTCGCCATCTTCGTCACCGTGCTGGCCTTCAACCTCTTCGGCGACGGGGTGCGGGACGCGCTCGACCCGAAGGGCTCGCGCTAGCCACCGCAGGCCCACCCGATTCCAACTCCCTTGGTTTTCCCAGCCCCTGTCGATACGTCAGGAGGCCGTTCCCGAAAACCGCCGGCCCGCTTCCCGGGCGGCGACTATCACGGAGGTCGCGACATCTTGACAACCCAACGAGCTTCGAGGCGCAGACTGGCCGCAGGCGCGGCCCTCGTGGTCGCGGCCCTGGTCGGCACCAGCGCCTGCGGTGGCGGCGACAAGGACGACAAGGGCGGCAAGAAGGCCCCGGGCTTCAACGCCGCCTTCGGCAAGCTGGCCAGCGCGTCCGACAAGAAGGGCGGCGAGCTGAAGTTCATCGGCACCCAGGACGCCGACAGCTGGGACCCCCAGCGCGGCTACTACGGCTTCGGCTGGGACTTCTCGCGCTTCTTCACCCGTACGCTCGTCACCCCCAAGCCCGCCCCCGGCGGCGAGAGCGCGACGGTCGTGCCGGACCTGGCCACCGACACCGGCCAGATCTCCGCCGACAAGAAGACCTACACCTTCAAGCTGCGTGACGGCGTCACCTGGGAGGACGGCCAGCCGGTCACCGCCCAGCAGGTCAAGTACGGCATCGAGCGCACCTGGGCCACCGACAAGATCTCCGGCGGCCCGCTCTGGCTGATGCAGACCCTCGACCCCGGCAAGGAGTACAAGGGCCCGTACAAGGACGAGACCAAGGACAAGCTGGGCCTGAAGGCGATCGAGACGCCGGACGAGAAGACGATCGTCTTCCATCTGCCCAAGCCCAACGGCGACTTCCTCCAGATGCTGGCCATCCCGGCGGCCGCCCCCGTCCGCCCGGACAAGGACACCGTGGAGAAGTACGGCCAGCGGCCCTTCGCCAACGGCCCGTACAAGTTCGTCTCCTACACCCCGAACAAGGGCCTGGAGCTGACCCGCAACGACAAGTGGAACAAGGCCACCGACCCGGTCCGCAAGGCGCTGCCCGACAAGATCACGGTCAAGTTCACCACCAACGCCGACGACATGGACAACAAGCTCATCGCCGGCGAGTACGACCTCGACATCAACGCCACCGGCATGGGCTCGGCCGGCCGCCAGAAGGCCCTCCAGTCCAGCAAGGCCAATGTCGACAACCCGCTGACCGGCTTCATCCGCTTCGCGGCGTTCCCCAAGTCCGTCGCCCCGTTCGACAACGAGCACTGCCGCAAGGCGGTCGTCTACGGAGCCGACCACACCTCGCTCCAGACCGCGCGCGGCGGCCCCGAGGCCGGCGGCGACATCGGCACCAGCATGCTGCCGCCCGCCGTGAAGGGCTACGACCCGGCCTACGACCCCTTCCAGCTCAAGCAGGGCAAGCCCGACGAGGCCAAGGCCAAGGAGGAGCTGAAGGCCTGCGGCAAGCCGGACGGCTTCAAGACCACCATCGCCGTCCGCAACAACAAGCCCGCCGAGGTCGCCACCGCCGAGTCCATGCAGGCGGCCCTCAAGAAGATCGGCATCGAGGTCCGGATCGAGCAGTACGACGGCGCCCAGTACTCCAGCATCGTCGGCGCACCCAAGTACGTGAAGGACCACAATTACGGCATCATCATCATGGGCTGGGGCGCCGACTTCCCCAGCGGCCAGGGCTTCCTCCAGCCGATCGCGGACAGCCGCTTCATCCAGGAGAGCGGCAACCAGAACTTCCCCGAGGTCAACGACCCGGCGATCGACAAGGCCTTCGACGACGCCATCGCGGAGACCGACCCGGACAAGGCCGCCAAGATCTACCAGGAGGCCAACAAGAAGCTCACCGAGGGCGCCTGGTACCTGCCCTTCACCTACGAGAAGAACATCATCTGGCGCAGCTCCCGGCTGACCAACGTCTACACGTCCGACGCGTACAACGGCCGCTACGACTACGCCTCTTTGGGCGTCGCCAAGTGACAGTCCGTCCGCTCCGCCAGGCGCACCCGCCGCTAGGCCCGAAGGGCAGGTGAGGGCCGTGGGTGGCCGGTCCGGGCGGGCCCCTCGGGGACGAGGGGCCTCCCGGGCCCGCCACCGGGCCGACCGCAGTGTTCGCTTACCTCGTCAGGCGGCTGTTCGCCGTCATCGTGATGATGCTCGTCGTCACCCTGGTGACCTTCGGCATCTTCTTCGCGATCCCGAAGCTCTCGGGATCCGACCCCGCCGCGCTGTACGTCGGCAAGCAGGCGGATCCGGCCACCATCGAGGGCATCCGGCAGAAGCTGGGGCTCTCGGACCCCATCCTCGTGCAGTTCTGGCACTTCGTCTCCGGCATCTTCGCCGGCCGGGACTACAGCGGGGGCGGCACCACCACGCACTGCTCGGTGCCGTGCTTCGGCTACTCCTTCCGCACCGAGCAGGACATCTGGCCGGTGCTGACGGACCGGCTGCCGGTGACGCTCTCGCTCGCCGGGGGCGCCTGCGTGCTGTGGCTGCTGGGCGGCGTCACCACCGGCGTGGTCTCCGCGCTCAAGCGCGGCACCGCGATCGACCGTACCGCCATGACCACGGCCCTCGCCGGCGTCTCGCTGCCGATCTACTTCACGGCCCTGCTGGCGCTGGCGGTCTTCCACTACTGGCTGGGCTGGCTGAGCGCCGACTACGTCGACTTCTCCGAGAACCCCGGGGAGTGGTTCAGCAACCTGATCCTGCCGTGGTTCACGCTGGCCTTCCTCTACGCGGCCATGTACGCCCGGCTCACCCGCGCCACGATGCTGGAGATCCTGGGCGAGGACTACATCCGCACCGCCCGCGCCAAGGGCCTGCGGGAGCCGGTCGTCATCGGCAAGCACGCCATGCGCTCCACCATGACGCCGATCATCACCATCCTCGGCATGGACCTCGGCGCCCTGGTCGGCGGCGCGATCCTCACCGAGACCGCCTTCAACCTGCCCGGTCTCGGCCAGGCGGCGGTCAAGGCCATCAGCGACCGCGACCTGCCGCTGATTCTCGGGGTCACGCTCATCACCGCGACCGCCGTCGTCGTCGCCAACCTCGTCGTGGACCTCCTGTACGCCGTGATCGACCCCCGAGTGAGGCTCTCATGACGACCGCACCCGTCCCCGAGGACACCCCCCCGCCCCCGGCGGCCGAGGACGCCGCCGTCGGCGAGCCCGTCGCCGGCGGCCCCGGCGGCCCGGCCGCCTACCTCGACGTGCGCGACCTGCGCATCCACTTCCCCACCGACGACGGCCTGGTGAAGTCCGTCGACGGGCTCTCCTTCCGGCTGGAGAAGGGCCGCACCCTCGGCATCGTCGGCGAGTCCGGCTCCGGCAAGTCCGTCACCTCGCTGGGCATCATGGGCCTGCACACCGTCGGCCAGTACGGTCGCCGCAAGGCCCGCATCAGCGGCGAGATCTGGCTGGACGGCACCGAGCTGATGAGCGCCGACCCCGAGAAGGTGCGCCGGCTGCGCGGCCGCGACATGGCGATGATCTTCCAGGACCCGCTGTCGGCCATGCACCCGTACTTCACCGTCGGCGCCCAGATCGTCGAGGCGTACCGCGTCCACAACGACGTCGACAAGAAGACGGCCCGCAAGCGCGCGATCGAGCTGCTCGACCGCGTCGGCATCCCGCAGCCCGACCGCCGGGTCGACGACTACCCCCACCAGTTCTCCGGCGGCATGCGGCAGCGCGCGATGATCGCCATGGCGCTGGTCAACAACCCCGAGCTGCTCATCGCGGACGAGCCCACCACCGCCCTCGACGTCACCGTCCAGGCGCAGATCCTCGACCTGATCCGCGACCTTCAGAAGGAGTTCGGCTCGGCCGTCGTCATCATCACCCACGACCTGGGCGTGGTCGCCGAACTGGCCGACGACATCCTGGTGATGTACGCCGGGCGCTGCGTCGAGCGCGGCCCGGCCGAGCAGGTCTTCCGCTCCCCCCAGCACCCCTACACCTGGGGCCTGCTGGGCTCGATGCCGCGCATCGACCGCGAGCAGACCGAGCGGCTGATCCCGGTCAAGGGCTCGCCGCCCAGCCTGATCAACGTGCCGTCCGGCTGCGCCTTCAACCCGCGCTGCCCGTACGCCGACGTCCCCCAGGGCGGCGTCACCCGCACCGAGCGGCCGGAACTGCGCCCGGTGCCCGGCCGCGAACGGCACCACTCCGCCTGCCACATGACGCACGAGGAGCGGACGCGCATCTGGACCGAAGAGATCGCCCCGAAGCTGTGAAGGACCACGAGATGACGATCCCCGAGCAGCCCCCGGCGCCCGGCGCGGCGGCCCCGCTCCTCAAGGTCGAGGGCCTGGTCAAGCACTTCCCGATCACCAAGGGGCTGCTGCGCCGCCAGGTGGGCGCCGTGCAGGCCGTCGACGGCCTTGCCTTCGAGGTCCGCGCGGGGGAGACCCTGGGCGTGGTGGGCGAGTCCGGCTGCGGCAAGTCCACCATGGGCCGGCTGATCACCCGGCTGCTCGAACCGACCTCCGGGCGGATCGAGTTCGAGGGCAAGGACATCACCCACCTCGGCGTGGCCGGGATGCGACCGCTGCGCCGCGACGTGCAGATGATCTTCCAGGACCCGTACTCCTCGCTGAACCCGCGGCACACGGTCGGCACGATCGTCGGCGCGCCGTTCAAGCTCCAGGGCATCGCACCGGAGGGCGGGGTGAAGAAGGAGGTCCAGCGGCTGCTGGGGCTGGTGGGCCTCAACCCCGAGCACTACAACCGCTATCCGCACGAGTTCTCCGGCGGCCAGCGGCAGCGCATCGGCATCGCCCGCGCACTGGCCCTCAAACCGAAGCTGGTCGTCGCCGACGAGCCGGTCTCCGCGCTGGACGTCTCGATCCAGGCCCAGGTGGTCAACCTGCTGGACGACCTCCAGGAGGAGCTGGGCCTGACGTACGTGATCATCGCCCACGACCTGTCGGTCATCCGGCACGTCTCGGACCGGATCGCGGTGATGTACCTCGGCAAGCTGGTGGAGCTGGCGGACCGCAAGGCCCTCTACGAGACGCCCATGCACCCGTACACCAAAGCCCTGCTCTCGGCCGTGCCCGTGCCGGACCCCGCGCGGCGCGCCAAGCGCGAGCGCATTCTGCTCAAGGGCGACGTGCCCTCGCCGATCTCCCCGCCGTCCGGGTGCCGCTTCCACACCAGGTGCTGGAAGGCGACGGACGTCTGCAAGCAGCAGGAGCCGCCGTTGGTGGCCCTGCAGGCCGGCCACCGGGTGGCCTGCCATCACCCTGAGAACGTTCCCGACTCCGCAGCGCAAGGTGCGGCCGTGGGATAGCCGTGCGAAGCTGAGGGAGCTGTTGCCCGTGAAAGCTCCGTGCTGTTGTCCATGACAAGCGTGACAACTTCGCAAAGACGTGAGCAGGGCGAGACGGGAGGGTGCAGAGTCGGCGCGTCCGCCTGCAAGGGGCTCGCGCGTTCGAAGGGACGGCTCATGGCACTCTCCCGCTCGATACGGAACCACGCGATACATCCCGCGACACCGGACCGGCAGGCAGGGACCGGGCGGAGTCCCCTCCGCCGCCGGACGGCCCGGCGCCTCGCCCTCGCCACGGCGGCCGTGTCCACCTGGGTGATATCCGCGGCACCGGCCTCCGGACTCCCGGACTCCGGCCTCCCCGAGGCCGGCGCGCCCGGCATCGGGGACACCTACTTCCCCGGCCTCGGCAACGGCGGCTTCGACGTCCGCCACTACGACCTCGATGTCCGCTACGCCCCGGAGAGCGGCCGCCTCGACGGGCGCACGACCGTCACCGCGAAGGCGCTCCGCTCGCTCTACTCCTTCGACCTCGACCTGCACGGGCTCAAGGTCGCCTCGGTCGAGGTGAACGGCATACGGGCGGGCTTCAGCCGCGACGGCGACGAGCTGCGGATCCGCCCCGTCCTCCCGCTGATGAAGGGCCGCACCTTCACCGCCACCGTCATCTACGGCGGCATACCCCAGCCGCTCTCCGGCCCCATCGTCTTCGGCTCCAAGTACGGGTGGATGAAGACGAAGGACGGCGTCTTCGTGGCCTGCGAGCCCAACGCCGCCTCCACCTGGTTCCCCTCCAGCGACCACCCCTCCGACAAGGCGACCTTCGACATCCGCATCAGGGCCCCCAAGGGCCTCACCGCCGTCTCCAACGGCAGGCTCCTCGCCACCCAGGACCGCGGCACCACCACCGTCAGCCACTGGCGCGAGAACAAACCCATGGCGCCCTACCTCGCCACCGCCACCATCGGGAAGTTCGACGTCCGGCAGGGCGTGACCCCCGGCGGCACCCCGATCTACGTCGCCGCCGACCCCGCCCTGCCCACCGGCGGCCTCGACGTCTACGGCATCACCGCCGAGGCCACCGACCACTGGTCGAAGGTCTTCGGCCCGTACCCCTTCGAGGAGACCGGCGCGATCGTCGACGACATGCCCGAGGCCGGCTTCTCGCTGGAGACCCAGACCAAGCCCGTCTACTCGGCCGTGCGGGACGAGTCGACGATCGTCCACGAACTGGCCCACCAGTGGTTCGGCGACTCGGTCTCCGTCGAGCGCTGGAAGGACGTCTGGCTCAACGAGGGCTTCGCCACCTACGCCGAGTGGCTGTGGGACGAGTACAAGGGCCGCAAGAGCACCCACCAGTCCTTCCTGGAGGCGTACAACGCACGCAAGGCCGAGGACCCCTTCTGGAAGATCGACGTCGCCGACCCGCAGCGCGACACGATGTTCTCCCGCGCCGTGTACTTCCGCGGCGCCATGACCCTCCAGGTCCTGCGGGAGCGGATCGGCGACCGGGCCTTCTTCAAGCTGCTGCCCCTGTGGACCAAGCTGCACCGGCACGGCAACGCCCGCACGGCGCAGTTCACCGCGCTCGCCGAGGCGGTCTCCCACAAGGACCTGGACGGTCTCTTCGGCACCTGGCTCTCCTCGCGCACCAGGCCGGAGCTGCCGCAGCGCTCATAGGTGCTCGGCTCATAGGTGCTCGTGAGACGCGTGAGCACTTGTGGGCGTGACGAGTAAGAATGTCGCGTGCTCACCGATCTGTTCAGCCCCACCGTCCAGCACTCGCTGGACATCGCCGGGATCTTCGTCTTCGCGATCTCCGGCGCCCTGCTCGGCGTCCGAAAGAACTTCGACGTCTTCGGCTTGGCGGTACTCGCCGAGGTCACGGCGCTGGGCGGGGGGCTGTTCCGGGATCTGATCATCGGGGCCGTGCCGCCCGCCGCCTTCACCGACCTCGGCTACTTCCTCACCCCGCTGGTCGCCACCGTGATCGTCTTCTTCCTCCACCCGGAGGTGGAGCGGATCACCAAGGCGGTCAACGTCTTCGACGCCGCCGGCCTCGGGCTCTTCTGCGTGGCGGGCACGGTCAAGGCGTACGGGCACGGGCTCGGCCTCACCTTCGCCGCCACCCTCGGCCTGGCCACGGCGGTCGGCGGCGGAGTGCTGCGCGACGTGCTCGCCCACGAGGTGCCCTCGCTGCTGCGCTGGGACCGCGACCTGTACGCCGTGCCGGCCATGGTGGGCTCCACCATGGCCGCCCTGCTGATCCGCTACGACGCGCTCGACGCCTCCACCAGCGTGCTGTCCGCGGCGACCGCGTTCGTCCTGCGGCTGCTGGCCATGCGCTACCACTGGCGGGCCCCGCGCGCCTGGCACCGGCGCAGCGCGGCCATCGAGGACGCCGCCTAGGCGCTCCGCTGGAAGTGCCGTGCCGGGTCGTCGATCGACCGCGGCGCCGTCGTGGCCGGTCGCGCAGTTCCCCGCGCCCCTTCGGGGCGCTGCCGAACCGCAGTGAACTTCGCCCGACCTGCTGAGGCGCTCCCTGCCGCCCCTGCCGCCGGAGGCCGGGAACGCCCGGTACGGCCCCGCACCCGGCCTCGTAGAATCGTGCCCACCATGGCCTACCTCGACCACGCCGCCACCACCCCCATGCTCCCCGAGGCGGTGCAGGCGATGACCGCCCAGCTGCCCCTCGCCGGAAACGCCTCCTCGCTGCACGCCGCCGGGCGGCGCGCGCGCCGCACCGTCGAGGAGGCGCGCGAGTCGCTCGCCGCCTCGCTCGGCGCGCGCCCCAGCGAGGTGGTCTTCACCGCGGGCGGTACCGAAGCCGACAACCTCGCCGTCAAGGGCCTGTACTGGGCCCGCCACGACGCCGACCCGGGCCGCACCCGCGTCCTGGCCAGCCCGGTCGAGCACCACGCCGTCCTCGACGCCGTCCACTGGCTCGCCGAGCACGAGGGCGCGACCGTCGAGTACCTTCCCGTCGACTCCTACGGGCGCGTCCACGCCGATGCCCTCCGCGAGGCCATCGCCCGCAACCCCGACGACGTGGCCCTCGCCGCGGTGATGTGGGCCAACAACGAGATCGGCACGATCATGCCGGTCCGCGAACTGGCCGACGCGGCCGCGGAGTTCGACGTCCCGCTGCACGCGGATGCGGTGCAGGCCTTCGGCCAGCTGGACGTCGGCTTCGCGGCCTCCGGGCTCGCCGCGATGAGCGTCACCGGGCACAAGGTCGGCGGCCCGTACGGCATCGGCGCCCTGCTGCTGGGCCGCCAGTACGCGCCCGTGCCGCTGCTGCACGGCGGCGGCCAGGAGCGCCACGTGCGCTCCGGCACGCTGGACGTGCCCGCCATCGCCGCCTTCGCCGTCGCGGGCGCGCTTGCCGCGGAGCGGCGCGAGGAGTTCGCCCGCGAGGTCGGGGCGCTGCGGGACGCGCTGATCGAGGGCGTCCGCGCGGCCGTGCCGGACGCGGTCCTGAGCGGCGACCCCGCCCCGGAGGGCCGCCTGCCCGCCAATGCGCACTTCTCGTTCCCGGGGTGCGAAGGGGACTCCTTGCTGCTGCTGCTGGACGCCCAGGGCATCGAGTGCTCGACGGGCTCGGCCTGCACGGCGGGCGTGGCCCAGCCGAGCCACGTCGTCCTGGCAACGGGGACGACCCCGGAGCTGGCACGCGGGACGCTGCGCTTCTCGCTGGGGCACACGTCGACGCGGGCGGACGTGGATGCGCTGCTGGGGGCGATCGGCCCGGTGGTGGAACGGGCACGGAGCGCGGGGCTGAGCTGACGATCCAGCTTGAGGACCGGGGGTCCGGGGGCGGAGCCCCCGCCCTGCGGCGGAGCCGCATATCGGATACAGCGGGAAGGGGCGGGGTGGGGAAAAGAAACCCCGCCCACGCGCCCCGTACCCTGGAAGGGTTATGACTGACTTCCCGGGTGCCCCCGATTCCCAGGCGCCTCGCAAGAGGCTCCGCGTCCTCGCCGCCATGTCCGGCGGCGTCGACTCCGCCGTCGCCGCCGCCCGCGCCGCCGAAGCGGGCCACGACGTGACCGGCGTGCACCTCGCGCTGTCCGCCAACCCCCAGTCCTTCCGCACGGGCGCCCGCGGCTGCTGCACCATCGAGGACTCCCGCGACGCCCGCCGCGCCGCCGACGTCATCGGCATCCCCTTCTACTGCTGGGACCTCGCCGAGCGCTTCCGCGAGGACGTCGTCGAGGACTTCGTCGCGGAGTACGAGGCCGGCCGCACCCCCAACCCCTGCCTCCGCTGCAACGAGAAGATCAAGTTCGCGGTGCTGCTGGACAAGGCCCTCGCCCTCGGCTTCGACGCGGTCTGCACCGGCCACTACGCGACGGTCGTCACCAACCCGGACGGCACCCGCGAGCTGCACCGCGCCAGCGACATGGCCAAGGACCAGAGCTACGTCCTGGGCGTCCTGGACGAGCGGCAGCTGGCCCACGCGATGTTCCCGCTGGGCGACACCCTCACCACCAAGGACGAGATCCGCGCGGAGGCGGAGCGCCGCGGCCTGGCGGTGGCGAAGAAGCCCGACAGCCACGACATCTGCTTCATCGCCGACGGCGACACCCGGGGCTTCCTGGCCAAGCGCCTCGGCACGGCCGAGGGCGACATCGTCGACGAGACCGGCAACAAGGTGGGCACCCACGAGGGTGCGTACGGCTTCACCATCGGCCAGCGCAAGGGCCTGCGCATCGGCCACCCGGCCCCGGACGGCAAGCCGCGCTACGTCCTGGACATCTCCCCGGTGAACAACACGGTCACCGTGGGCCCGGTGGAGGCCCTGGACGTCACGGCGCTCACGGCCATCAGGCCCCGCTGGTGCGGGGTGGCCCCGGACGGCCCGGGCACGTACACGGCCCAGCTCCGCGCGCACGGCGGCGAGACCGAGGTGACGGCGGAACTCTTCGGTGACGAGCTGCACGTCCGCTTCGCGGAGCCCGTCCGCGGCGTGGCCCCCGGCCAGGCGATCGTCCTCTACGACGGCACGCGCGTCGTCGGCTCGGCGACCATCGCCGCGACGGAGCGGGCCGCGCGCGTACCGTAGCCCCATGAACATCACCGTCTTCTGCTCCGCCGCCGACCTCGACGACCGTTACACCGCCCCCGCCCGCGAGTTCGCCGCGCTGATCGGCAGGGGCGGGCACGCGCTGGTGTGGGGCGGCTCGGAGTCCGGGCTGATGAAGGTCATGGCCGACGGGGTGCAGGAGCACGGCGGACGGCTCGTGGGCGTGTCCGTGGAGTTCCTCGCCGCCAAGGCCCGTAAGAACGCCGACGAGATGGTGGTCACCAAGGACCTCGCCGAGCGCAAGGCGCAGCTGCTCGCGCGCGGCGACGCGGTCGTCATCATGGTCGGCGGGACGGGGACGCTGGACGAGGCGACGGAGATCCTGGAGCTGAAGAAGCACGGGCTGCACGACAAGCCCGTGGTGCTGCTGAACGCGGCGGGCTTCTACGACGGGCTGAAGCAGCAGTTCCAGCGGATGGAGGCCGAGGGCTTCCTGCCGCTGCCGCTCGCCGATCTGGTGTTCTTCGCCGAGGACGGGGCCGACGCCATGGCGTACCTGGAGAAGTCCGCCCGAGCGCGCTAGAGCGAGAGGGCGATGGGGCAAGAGGGCGCTGGAGCAAGAGGGCGATAGGGCAAGCTGGGGGGCATGGCTACACATGTGATCACCGGCTCCGGTTCCGGCATCGGCGAGGCGGTCGCCCGTCGGCTGCACGAGCGGGGCGACGAGCTGTGGCTCGTCGCACGCGACGCGGGCCGGGCCAAGGAGCTGGCCGCGCGTTTCCCCGGCGCCCGCACGCTGGTGGGCGACCTGGAGAACCCAGACCGGCTGTCGTGGGCGTTCGGCCACCAGGCGCTGCCCGACCGCGTCGACTCTCTGCTGCACATCGCGGGCGTCGTGGACCTAGGCACCGTCGGCGAGCTGACCCCGAAGGCGTGGCAGCGCACGCTCGCCGTCAATCTGGTCGCGCCCGCCGAGCTGACGCGGCTGCTGCTGCCGCAGCTGCGGGTGGCGAAGGGCCACGTGGTCTTCGTCAACTCCGGTTCCGGGCTGCGTGCGAACCCCGAGTGGAGCGCCTACGCGGCGAGCAAGCACGGGCTGAAGGCGCTCGCGGACTCCCTGCGCGGGGAGGAGCACACCAACGGGGTGCGGGTCACGAGCGTCTACCCGGGCCGCGTCGCCACGCCGATGCAGGCGAAGGTGCACCAGCAGGAGGGCAAGGAGTACGAGCCCGGGCGGTGGATCGACCCGGAGTCGGTGGCGGCCACCGTGCTGCTCGCGATCGACCTGCCGCGCGATGCGGAGATCCACGACCTCTCCGTCCGGCCGGGTTACTCGGGGGACTGGGGGGGAGCGAGAGGGGACTGAGGGGGCCGAGGGGACACGCCCTCGGGGACCGGCGCGCGCCCCCGGTCTCGTACGCTTCACCGGTGAGCGAGAAGAACAAGTCCGTGAGCCCGGGCGCCGGGGTTGCCACCGGCGTCGGCTCGATGCCCGGGGGAGACGCCCGGGAGGCCGCGAAGACCGTCACGGGGTCGCTGGAGGCCCTGCCGTACCTGCCGGAGCTGCCCGCGCGCGGCCCCGGCGCGGACATGATCGGCCGGACCGCCGGGATGCTGGTGGAGGTCTTCGCGCACGTGGAGCCCAGCGGCTGGCGGATCAGTGACCGGCCGGGGCGCGACACCCGGCGGGCCCGGTCCTGGCTGGGCGAGGACCTCGATGCGCTCGAGGAGTTCACCCAGGGGTACGAGGGCCCGCTGAAGGTCTCGGCCGTGGGGCCGTGGACGCTGGCGGCCTCGCTGGAACTGCGCGGCGGCGAGGCGGCGCTGAACGACGCCGGGGCCTGCCGTGACCTGGCCGCCTCGCTCGCGGAGGGGCTCCGCGGGCACCTGGCGGAGGTCCGGCGCCGGGTGCCGGGGGCCCGGGTCGTGCTCCAGCTGGACGAGCCCTCCCTGCCCGCCGTGCTGGCCGGCCGGGTCCGCTCGGCCAGCGGCTACCGCACCTACCGCGCCGTGGACCGGGCCGTCGTCGAGGACGCCCTGCGGGACCTGGCGGCGGTGGCGGAGGAGGCACCGGGCGGGGCGCTCGTCGTACATTCGTGCGCCCCTGGCGTGCCCTTCGCGCTGCTGCGGCGCGCGGGGGTCGCAGGGCTCTCGTTCGATTTCTCGCTGCTCACCGAGCGTGATGAGGATGCGATCGGTGAGGCGGTAGAGGCGGGCACGACCCTCTTCGCCGGTGTGGTGCCCGGCGTGGACGGCCCATTGTCAGACCCTGCCGGTAGCGTCATGGGTGTCAGGACGCTGTGGCGCAGGCTGGGGCTGGCACCGGGGACCCTCGCGGAGTCCGTGGTGGTGACTCCCTCGTGCGGACTCGCGGGCGCTTCGCCCGCATATGCCCGCATGGCCCTCGCGCACTGCGTCCGGGCGGCGAAATCACTCGCAGACAACCCTGAGTGACGGCGCTCATGGAACAACGGGAGGACGAGACGGTGGCTGTCGAACGGCGAGGCGAAGCGCTCGAAGAGTTCGCGGCGCAGGCGGCGGTGCCCGCCGAGGCGCGGGAGAAGCACGCTCTGCTGGCCGAGCAGGTCGAGGAGCACCGCTTCCGGTATTACGTGAAGGACGCCCCCGTCATCAGCGACGCCGAGTTCGACAAGCTGCTGCGCTCGCTGGAGGCCCTGGAGGAGGAGTACCCGCCGCTGCGCACGCCCGACTCGCCGACCCAGAAGGTCGCGGCCGCGTACGAGACGGAGTTCACGGCCGTCGAGCACCGCGAGCGCATGCTGTCGCTCGACAACGCCTTCGACGACGAGGAACTGGCCGCCTGGGCCGAGCGCATCGCCAAGGACCTGGGCGGGGGCGCGGGTTACCACTTCCTGTGCGAGCTGAAGGTCGACGGCCTCGCCGTCAACCTGACGTACGAGAACGGCCGCCTCACCCGCGCCGCCACCCGCGGCGACGGCCGCACCGGCGAGGACATCACGCCGAACGTCCGCACCATCTCCGACGTCCCCGACCGGCTGAAGGGCGACCGCATCCCCGCCCTCGTCGAGGTGCGCGGCGAGGTCTACTTCCCGATGGAGAAGTTCGAGGAGCTGAACGCCCGCCTGGTGGAGGCGGGCAAGGCCCCCTTCGCCAACCCGCGCAACGCGGCGGCCGGTTCGCTGCGCCAGAAGGACCCGCGCGTCACCGCCACCCGCCCGCTGCACATGGTGGTGCACGGCGTCGGCGCCCGCGAGGGCTTCGACATCGACTGCCAGTCGCACGCCTACGAGCTGCTGCGCGAGTGGGGCCTGCCGACGGCCGCGCACGCCGAGGTGTTCGACTCGCTGGACGCCGTACGGAAGTTCATTGCGCACTACGGCCAGCCGAAGGTCCGGCACTCCATGGAGCACGAGATCGACGGCGTCGTCGTCAAGCTCGACGAGATCCCCCTCCAGGGGCGGCTCGGCTCCACCGCGCGCGCCCCGCGCTGGGCCATCGCCTGGAAGTACCCGCCGGAGGAGGTCAACACCAAGCTCCTCGACATCCGCGTGGGCGTCGGCCGCACCGGGCGGGTCACCCCGCAGGCGGTCTTCGAGCCCGTCACGGTCGCCGGTTCCGAGGTCGAGTTCGCCACCCTGCACAACCAGGAGGTCGTCAAGGCCAAGGGCGTCCTCATCGGCGACACCGTCGTCATCCGCAAGGCGGGCGATGTGATCCCCGAGGTCCTCGGCCCCGTGGTGGACCTGCGGGACGGCACCGAGCGGGAGTTCGTGATGCCCGCCGAGTGCCCGGAGTGCGGCACGGGGCTGCGCCCGATGAAGGAGGGCGACATCGACCTCCGCTGCCCCAACGCGCGCTCCTGCCCCGGCCAGATCCGCGAGCGGCTCTACTACCTGGTGGGCCGCGAGTGCCTCGACGTCGAGAACTTCGGCTATGTCGCGGCCTCGGCCCTCACCCAGCCCCTGGAGCCCGCCACCCCGCCCATGGCGAACGAGGGCGACCTCTTCGATCTGACGATCGAAGAACTGCTGCCCATCAAGTCGTATGTGCGGGACCCGGACAGCGGCCTGCCCAAGATCGACCCCAAGACGGGCGAGCCCAAGGTCGTCACCTTCTTCGCCAACCAGAAGGGCGAGCCGAAGAAGAACGCCCTGGCCATGCTGGAGAACATCCAGGCCGCCAAGCAGCGCCCGCTCGCCCGGATCGTCAACGGCCTGTCCATCCGTCATGTGGGCCCCGTCGCCGCGGCCGCGCTGGCCCGCGAGTTCCGGTCGGTCGACCGCATCGCCGAGGCGAGCGAGGAGGAACTCGCCGCCGTGGACGGCGTCTCCGACACCATCGCCACCGCCGTCAAGGAGTGGTTCGCCGAGGACTGGCACCGCGAGATCATCGAGAAGTGGCGGGCCGCGGGCGTCCGGATGGAGGAGGAGGCCGCCGTGGACGAGGGGCCGCGGCCGCTGGCCGGGCTGACCGTCGTCGTCACCGGCACCCTCACCGGCTACACCCGCGACGCGGCCAAGGAGGCGCTGCAGAGCCGGGGCGCGAAGGTGACCGGCTCGGTGTCGAAGAAGACGGACTTCGTGGTCGTGGGTGACAACCCCGGTTCGAAGTTCGACAAGGCGATGCAGCTGAAGGTTCCCGTGCTGGAGGAGGACGGCTTCGTCGTACTCCTGAACGAAGGGCCCGAGGCGGCGCGCGAGGCCGCCGTGCCCCAGGAGGCCACCCCAGCGGAGTAATGCCCGCATAGTCAGTGGGCATTACCCCTACAGCGCATAGCAGATGGCTACTTGAGGCCGGATCGCATTCGGGCAACCCCTGCCGATCGCTGCCCGCCGTAGCCTTCTGCGGCCTACTGTTGAGATGTGCGCCTGCCGTGGCGCGGGCACCGCCGGCTGTGAGAGGGACGGGCATGAAACCCACCGACAGCGCCGAACCAGCATCGCGGTTGCGCCGGCTGTTCCCGCCCGCGCTGCCGACGGTCTGCGTGGCCTCGGCGGCACTGGCCCTCGTGGCCGGGACGTTCCGCGCCGTCGGCTCGGGCCGCGCCCTCTTCCCAGGCCACGCCGCCGGCTGGTCCCTGGCGACGCTCACCGCGCTCATCGTCGCCCATCTCGTCGCCCTCGGACGCGACCGCTGGTGGGGCGGCACCGGCTCCGGCGCCGCCCTCACCCTGGCCGTCCTGCTGCTCTACGGCTGGCTGCCGGCCGTGCTGATCAGCATCGCCGTGGTGGCCCTCGTGGCCACCGCCCGGCGGCACCGCTGGCGGCAGGCATTACTCCACGGCGCGGTCGACATCCTCGGCATCGCCGCCGCCGGGCTCGGTCTGGCCGGCTGGGGCATCCATCCGAGCGTCGAGGACCCCTGGCTGCCCGACGGCTGGCAGCCCTCCGACGCCCCGAAGATCGCCCTCGCCGCCTTCCTCTACCTCGCCGTCACCCGCGCCCTGCTCTGGTACTCCGTGGCCCCGCGCGCCGCGCTGACCAGCATCGCCCGCACCGCCCTCATGCGGCAGGCCCTCGTCGGCGGCGCCCTGCTCGGCATCGCCCCGCTCATCGCCGTCGTCGCCGACCACGCGCCCCTCCTCCTCCCGCTCTTCGCGGTCCCGCTCATCGCCCTCGACTCCACGCTCTGGATCGCCCGCGCCCGCGCCGAGGAACAGCTGCGCGACCCCCTCACCGGCCTCCCCAACCGCCAGTGGCTGCTGGAGCGCACCTGGACCGCCCTGGACGAGGCCGAACAGGCCGGGGCGCGGGCCGCGCTCGTACTGATCGACCTCGATCGCTTCCGGTCCGTCAACGACACTCTCGGACACCTTGCCGGGGACCGGCTGCTCCTCCAGATAGCCGAGCGGCTGCGCCTCGCCCTCCCGCGCGACGCGGAGGCCGCCCGCCTCGGCGGCGACGAATTCGCGGTGCTGCTCCCCCTCGCCGACTCCCTCACCAGCGCCCAGCGCGTGGCCCGTTCGATGGTCGCCGACCTCGGCTCGCCCCTCGACCTGGACGGCCTCACCCTCGTGCTGGAGGCCAGCGCCGGCGTCGCCGTCTACCCCGACCACGCGCTGGACGCCGAAGGGCTGCTGCGCCGCGCGGACGTGGCGATGTACCAGGCCAAGCGCGACCGCAGTGGGGTCGAGGTCTACGAGGCCCGCCGGGACGGCAACACCCCCGACCGGCTGGGCCTGTTGGGTGATCTGCGCCGGGCGCTCGACGCGGGCGAGGTCGAGCTGCACTACCAGCCCAAGGTCGGCTTCGACGGCCATGTCGAGGGCCTGGAGGCGCTGGTGCGCTGGGTCCACCCGGAGCGGGGCCGGGTCTCGCCGGACGAGTTCATCGCGATTGCCGAGTCCTCGGGGCTGATGCCCCGGCTCACCGAGTACGTCCTGGAGACTGCGCTCTGCCAGGTCGCGAAGTGGCGGGCCATGGGCCTGGAGGTGCCGGTCGCGGTGAACGTCTCCCCGCGCGACGTGCACACCCCCGGCTTCGCCGGCTCGGTCGCCGCGCGCCTCGCCCGGCACGGCGTGCCCCCGGGGGCGCTCCAGCTGGAGATAACCGAGCACGTCCTCCTGGAGGACCCCCAGCGCGCGGCCGACACGCTCGCCGGGCTCACCGGCCACGGCGTGAAGATGTCCCTCGACGACTTCGGCACGGGTTACTCCTCCCTCGTCCACCTGCGCCGCCTGCCGGTGAGCGAGCTGAAGATCGACCGTTCCTTCGTGGCCCGCCTCGCCATCGACAACGAGGACGCGGAGATCGTCCGCTGCACACTCGACCTCGCCCATTCGCTGGGCCTCCTCGTCGTCGCCGAGGGCGTCGAGGACGACGAGACCTGGGAGCGGCTGAGGGACCTGGGCTGCGATGCGGTGCAGGGGTGGCTGGTGGCTGCGGCGATGCCGCCGGACGAGACGACGGCGTGGCTGCGCCTCCGCGAGTCCGGCTGGCGCCGGGAGGACGCGCCGCCCGTGGCGGTCGCTCCGGCCACCGCCGAGGAAGACGCCGACCAGCCGGTCACGTAGGGGTGCCGGTGGCTTTCTTTCCCCGATACAGCCGGGAAGGGGCGGGATCGGGGAAAGATCCACCCCGCCCAGCGAATCCGTTTCGCAGGCACACACCCCCGCGCCATAGGATTGGGGCGAAACTTACACACCCACCCTGAGGATCGCTGCATGCCTGGCATCACGCGCGAGGAGGTCGCCCACCTCGCCCGGCTGTCACGTCTGGAGCTGAAGGCCGAAGAGCTCGACCACTTCGCCGAACAGCTCGACGTGATCATCGGCGCGGTCGCCCGCGTTTCCGATGTGGCCGACGAGGACGTACCGCCGACCTCCCACCCGCTGCCCCTGACCAACGTCATGCGGGCGGACGAAGTCCGCCCGTCGCTGACCCCCCAGGAGGCGCTCTCCGGCGCCCCCGCCCAGGAGCAGCAGCGTTTCAAGGTGCCGCAGATCCTGGGGGAGGACTGACCCGCATGACGGACATCATCAAGCTCACCGCCGCCGAGATCGCGGCCAAGGTCGCCACCGGCGAACTCACCGCAGTCGAGGTCGCCGAGGCCCACCTGGCCCGCATCGAGGCCGTCGACGAGAAGGTCAACGCCTTCCTGCACGTCGACCGCGAGGGCGCGCTCGCCCAGGCCCGCGAGGTGGACGCCAAGCGGGAGCGCGGCGAGAAGCTCGGCCCGCTGGCCGGCGTCCCGCTGGCGCTGAAGGACATCTTCACCACCAAGGGGATCCCGACCACCGTCGGTTCCAAGATCCTCGAGGGCTGGATCCCGCCGTACGACGCGACGCTCACCAAGCGCCTCAAGGACGCGGACGTCGTCATCCTCGGCAAGACCAACATGGACGAGTTCGCCATGGGGTCCTCCACCGAGAACAGCGCCTACGGCCCCACCGGCAACCCCTGGGACCTCACCAAGATCCCCGGCGGCTCCGGCGGCGGCTCCTCCGCCGCCCTCGCCTCCTACGAGGCCCCGCTGGCCATCGGCACGGACACCGGCGGCTCCATCCGCCAGCCCGCCGCCGTCACCGGCACCGTCGGCGTCAAGCCGACCTACGGTGCGGTCTCCCGCTTCGGCATGGTGGCCTTCTCGTCCTCCCTGGACCAGGGCGGCCCCTGCGCCCGCACGGTCCTCGACGCGGCCCTGCTGCACGAGGTCATCGCGGGCCACGACCCGCTGGACTCCACCTCCATCGACGCCCCGGTCCCGCCGGTCGTCGAGGCGGCCCGCAACGGCGACGTCAAGGGCATGCGCATCGGCGTCGTCAAGCAGTTCCGGGGCGAGGGCTACCAGGCCGGCGTCGTCCAGCGCTTCGACGAGTCCGTCGAACTGCTCAAGGAGCTGGGCGCCGAGATCGTCGAGGTGGACTGCCCCTCCTTCGACCTGGCGCTCGCCGCGTACTACCTGATCGCGCCCTCCGAGTGCTCCTCGAACCTGGCCCGCTTCGACGCCATGCGCTACGGCCTGCGGGTCGGCGACGACGGCTCGAAGTCCGCCGAGGAGGTCACCGCCCTCACCCGTGAGGAGGGCTTCGGCGCCGAGGTCAAGCGCCGGATCATGCTGGGCACCTACGCCCTCAGCTCCGGCTACTACGACGCGTACTACGGCTCGGCCCAGAAGGTCCGCACGCTCATCACCCGGGACTTCGAGAAGGCGTTCGAGCAGGTCGACGTGCTGGTCTCGCCGACCACCCCGACCACCGCCTTCGCGATCGGCGAGCGCGTGGACGACCCGATGGCGATGTACCTCGCCGACCTGTGCACCATCCCGACCAACCTGGCGGGCAACGCGGCCATGTCGCTGCCGTGCGGCCTCGCCCCGGAGGACGGGCTGCCCGTCGGTCTGCAGATCATCGCTCCCGCCATGAAGGACGACCGGCTCTACAAGGTCGGTGCCGCGGTCGAGGCCGCCTTCACCGCCCGCTGGGGCCACCCGCTGCTGGAGGAGGCACCGTCGCTGTGAGCAACGACAAGCAGAGTGCGCTGAAGAAGGCCAAGGGCTTCAAGAAGTCCAAGGCCGGCACGTACCTGTCCATCGGCACCACCCTGTTCGGCGCCCTCAGCGTCGCCAAGCAGGCCAAGAAGGCACGCGTCGAGCAGGACACGCTCCAGCTGGTCGACGCCGTCGTCTCGGCCGCCGCCATCGTCACCGGCGTCGCCCTGCTCGTCCGCGAGCTGCGCCGCATGAACAGCGACGACGTCCTCGCGGGCTGAACCGGGACTTGAGAGGTTAGTTTTCCGTGACCGTCACTGAACTGGTGTCGTACGAGGACGCGCTTGCCGCCTACGAGCCCGTCATGGGCCTCGAGGTGCACGTCGAACTCGGCACCAAGACCAAGATGTTCTGCGGGTGCTCCACCGAGCTGGGCGCCGAGCCCAACTCGCAGACCTGCCCCACCTGCCTCGGCCTGCCCGGCTCCCTCCCGGTCGTCAACGCGACCGGCGTCGAGTCCGCGATCAAGATCGGCCTCGCGCTGAACTGCGAGATCGCCGAGTGGTGCCGCTTCGCCCGGAAGAACTACTTCTATCCGGACATGCCGAAGAACTTCCAGACCTCCCAGTACGACGAGCCGATCGCCTTCAACGGCTACCTGGACGTCCAGCTGGAGGACGGCGAGGTCTTCCGCGTGGAGATCGAGCGCGCCCACATGGAGGAGGACACCGGCAAGTCCACGCACGTGGGCGGCGCCACCGGCCGCATCCACGGCGCCCTGCACTCGCTGCTGGACTACAACCGGGCCGGCATCCCCCTCATCGAGATCGTCACCAAGCCGATCACCGGTGCGGGCGAGCGCGCTCCCGAGGTCGCCAAGGCGTACGTCGCCGAGCTGCGCGAGCTGATCAAGGCGCTCGACGTCTCCGAGGCCCGCATGGAGATGGGCCAGATGCGCTGCGACGTCAACCTCTCGCTGATGCCCAAGGGCAGCGAGACGTTCGGCACGCGCTCCGAGACGAAGAACGTCAACTCGCTCCGCTCCGTGGAGCGCGCCGTGCGCTACGAGATCAGCCGCCACGCCGGCGTGCTGAACGCGGGCGAAAAGGTCGTCCAGGAGACCCGTCACTTCCACGAGGAGGACGGCTCCACGACCTCCGGCCGGATCAAGGAAGAGGCGGAGGACTACCGCTACTTCCCCGAGCCGGACCTGGTGCCGGTGGCCCCCGCCCGTGAGTGGGTCGAGGAGCTGCGGTCGGGCCTGCCCGAGCTGCCGCGCGTGCGCCGCAACCGGCTGCGCGAGGAGTGGGGCGTCTCCGCGCACGACATGCAGTCGATCCTCAACGCGGGCGCGGTCGACCTGATCGTCGCCACGGTCGAGGCCGGCGCCGACTCCGCCTCCGCCCGCAAGTGGTGGATGGGCGAGCTGTCCCGCCGCGCCAACGAGGACGGCGTCGACCTCGCCGCGCTGGCGATCACCCCGGAGCAGGTCGCCCGGGTGTGCGCGCTGGTCGCCGAGGGCTCCCTCAACGACAAGCTGGCCCGCCAGGTCATCGAGGGCGTGCTCGCGGGCGAGGGCGGCCCCGACGAGGTCGTCGAGAAGCGCGGCCTCAAGGTCGTCTCGGACGAGGGCGCGCTGGGCGCGGCCGTGGACGAGGCCATCGCGGCCAACGCCGCCATTGCCGACAAGATCCGCGCCGGCAAGGTCGCGGCGGCGGGTGCGCTCGTCGGCGCGGTCATGAAGGCCACGCGCGGCCAGGCGGACGCGGCGCGTGTGCGCGAGCTCATTCTTGAGCGCCTTGGCGCGAAAGAATAATCAGCACAGCCTGGAGAAGCTGGGCGTCGAGGGCTGACGCCTCCGGGTCCCGTACGACGACGGCCGCCCCTCTTCATCTGCGAAGAGGGGCGGCCGTCGTCGTATCAGTGCACGGCCGGATGGCCCGACAGCCCGATGATCGAGGGTCCAAGTCAGCCTGGGGCTGCCCCGATTACCCCGGGACGGCCTGAATTCGGTAGTACGCCCCCCATGCTCCGCATCGGTCCGGCATGATCCCGGCAGCGGGCCCGGACCACGTGCCCGCACGAGAAAGGCTGGGAAAGGCCGGGGGTAGCAATGCGACGGTTGAGTAAGGGGCTGGCGGCGCTCCTGCTGGCGGGCGCGGGGCTGGCGGTGGCGCTGCCGACGAGCACGGTGGGCGCGGCCGAGGCGGCCCGGCCCGCCCCGAAGGGCGCGGGCTGCGCCACGCACTGGGGAAGCCGCCCCAAGGTCAGCACCGAGACCGACTACAAGCCGCTCAGGGACATCAGAACCAGTCGGCACGCCTGCTACGACCGCATGGTGCTGGACGTCCTCGGCCCGGACGTCCACGGCCCCATCGGCTTCCGCGTCGGCTACGTCGACCAGCTGCGGCAGGAGGGCTCGGGAGAGGTCATCCCCATCGGCGGCGGGGCCGTCCTGGAGGTGCGGGTGGCCGCGCCGAGCTGCGACCCCGAGACGGGCCAGGCCATCTACGACGGCAGGGCGCGGGAGCCGCTGCCGGAGGTGAACCTCCGCGGTTACCGGGCCTTCCGCGACACCCGCTTCGGGGGCAGCTTCGAGGGCTACAGCCAGATCGGCCTGGGCGTGCGCCGCAGGCTGCCGTTCCGGGTCTTCCAGTGGGGCAACCACGTGATCGTGGACGTCGCCCACGACCGGCACGGCTTCCACTGAGCCGGCCGCTCGAACCCTTCGGTACCGTCCGCATTCCTGTCCTCTTTGTGGTTTAACCCACAAAGAGGACAAAGGATCTCTTCCGGCTGCCAGAGTAGGTCGGCAGGGCCCGGCGGGGCCCTTCTGCCCAGTTGCTCAGCGCTCGGAACCACGGGTCACTCCCCGGCGAGAACGACGCGATACCCGGGAAGCGGCTCATGACCTCACTTGCCCGGTGGTGCCTGCGCCGCCGTTTCGCCGTGATCGTTCTCTGGCTGGTCGCCCTCGCGGGCACCACCGCCGCCGCCACCCTCAGCGGCTCCGCCTACAGCAACGACTACGGCGTCCCCGGGACCGAGTCCCAGCGCGCCACCGCCCTCCTGGAGAAGGCGTTCCCGGGCGCGGGCGGCGACGACCGCATCGTCTGGCACACCGAGCACGGCACCGTGCGCGCCGACGCCGTCGAGCAGCGCATGACCGCCACCCTGCACAAGATCGCCCGGCTGCCCGGGGTCACCTCCGTCACCGGCCCTTACGGCAGCGAGGGCGCGGACCGCATCAGCCGTGACCGGCACACCGCCTACGCCTCCGTGACCTTCGAGACCCACGGCGGCCCCCCGGACAAGGCCCAGGTGCGCAAGGTCGTCGAGACCGCGCGGCAGGCCGCCACCGGCAACCTCGAGGTCGCCCTCGGCGGCAGTGGCATCGGCGGCACCGAGAGCCCCAGCGGCCACCTCAGCGAGATCATCGGCGTGGCCGTCGCGGCCGTCGTCCTCTTCCTCGTCTTCGGCTCCCTCGCCGCCAGCCTGGTGCCCATCGCGACGGCCGTCGTCGGCGTGGGCACGGCGGCCATGGGCACCGTCCTGCTCGGCCACCTCCTCAAGGTCGCCGACTTCGCGCCGATGCTGGGCACGCTCATCGGGCTCGGCGTGGGCATCGACTACGCCCTGTTCATCGTCACCCGGCACCGCAAGGGCCTCCGGCAGGGCCTGCCCGTCGCGGTGGCGGCCGAGCGGGCCGTCGCCACGACCGGGCGCGCCGTGGTCTTCGCGGGCGGAACCGTGTGCGTGGCGCTGCTGGGCATGCTCGTCCTGCGGCTCGGCTTCCTCAACGGCGTAGCGATAGCCGCGTCGCTGACCGTCGTCCTGACCGTCGCCGCCTCCGTCACCCTGCTGCCCGCGCTGCTCGGCGTCATCGGCCCCCGGGCCCTCAGCCGCCGCGAGCGCCGCCGCCTCGCGGACACGGGCCCGAGCCCCGAGACGCCCACGGGCCTGGCCGCCCGCTGGGCCGCGTTCGTGGAGCGGCACCCCAAGCTGCTGGGCGCGGTGGCCGCGGCCGTGATGCTCGTCCTGGCCCTGCCGACGCTCTCCCTCCACCTCGGCACCTCCGACCAGGGCAACAACCCCGCCACCAGCACCACCCGGCAGGCCTACGACATGGTCGCCCGCGGCTTCGGCCCCGGCGTCAACGGCCCCCTCACCCTGGTGACCCCGCTCGACGGCGCCGCCGACCGCCTCGCCTTCAACAAGCTCCCCGACACCCTCCGGCACACCCCGGGCATCGCCTCCGCCGGCCACTCCACGCTGAGCCCGAGCGGCGACACCGGCGTCATCACGGTCGTCCCCACCACCTCCCCGCAGTCCCGCGCCACCAGCGACCTCGTCGAGCGGCTCCGCACGACCGTGCTGCCGAAGGCCACCGAGGGCACCGGCCTGGACGTCCACGTCGGCGGCGTGACCGCGAGCTACGACGACTTCGCGGGAGTCATCCTCGGCAAGCTGCCGCTGTTCGTCGGGACGGTCGTGGGGCTGGGCTGTGTGCTGCTCCTCCTGGCCTTCCGCAGCATCGGCATACCGCTGAAGGCGGCGGTGATGAACATCGCGGCCGTCGCATCCTCCTTCGGCCTGATCGTCGCGGTCTTCCAGTGGGGCTGGGGCAGCGAAGCGCTCGGCCTGGGCGGGGCGGGCCCGATCGAGCCGTTCCTGCCGGTGGTGATGGTGTCGGTCCTCTTCGGGCTGTCCATGGACTACCAGGTGTTCCTGGTGAGCCGGATGTACGAGGAGTGGCTGGCCACCCGCGACAACCGCCGGGCGGTCAGGGTCGGCCTGGCCGAGACCAGCCGCGTGATCAACTCGGCGGCGGTCATCATGATCTCGGTCTTCCTGGCGTTCGTGCTGAGCGGGGACCGGGTGATCTCGATGTTCGGCATCGGCCTGGCGGCGGCGGTGGCCCTGGACGCGTTCGTCCTGCGGACGCTGCTGGTTCCGGCGCTGATGCACATGCTGGGCGGGGCGAACTGGTGGCTGCCGCGGTGGCTGGACCGCCGGCTGCCGCGCATCAGCATCGAACCGGCGGAGGAATTGCTGCCGGACCCGCCGACACCGGAGCGAGTACCGGCGCGTGCCCGGGGGTGACTTTTCCCCACCCCGCCCCTTCCCGCTGTATCCGATATGCGGCTCCGCCACAGGGCGGGGGCTCCGCCCCCGGACCCCCGGTCCTCAAACTCCCCCAGCTACCTCCCCCAGCTACCGCTGGGGGTGCCCCCAGGAGGTGCCCCCAGACGGGCTGGATTTTTCAGCCCGTCCGGCGTTTGAGGCTGTGCTCGATGTGCGGCTCCGCCGCGTGGCGCGCGCAGCGCGGTCCGGGGTCTGGGGCGCAGCCCCCCACGCGGCGGAGCCGCAAATCGATGCAGCCGGGAAGGGGCGGGATTGGGGAATGTCACCCCCGCCGCGGCCGGATCACCACATGCCCCGAGTCCAGGTCGATGGGCCCCTCGCCCGGATCCCCGTCCCCCACATCGTCACGGCACAGCTCCAGCCGATTCCGCTCCTCCTCCGTATGCCTGCGCGCCGGCGCGAAAAGCTCCTCGATCGCGTTGAACATCCCGCACTCCCGTCCCCGTCAGCTCACCCGCAACCGCAGCAGGCGGTCGTCGGAAGCGCTCGGCCTGCCCCGCCCGTCCGTGTTGCTGGTCGTCAGCCACAGACCGCCGTCGTCCGCCGCAACCAGCGTACGCAGCCGCCCGTACTCACCTTCGAAGAATGCCCGAGGGGCCGCCGCGGGGCGCTCGCCACGGAGCGGAATCCGCCATAGCCGCTCACCCCGCAGGGCGGCCATCCAGAGCGAGCCGCGCACGTAGGCCAGGCCGCTCGGCGAGGCGTCGGCGGGGTGCCACTGCTCGACGGGGTCCACGTACTGGGACTTCCCGGCCCTGCCCTCGGCCTCCGGCCAGCCGTAGTTGCCGCCCGGCCGCACCAGGTTCAGCTCGTCCCAGGTGTCCTGGCCGAATTCCGAGGCCCACAGCCGCTTGTCCGCGTCCCACGCCAGGCCCTGGACGTTGCGGTGGCCGTAGCTGTAGACGACCGAGCCGGCGCGGGGATTGCCGGGCGCGGGGCGGCCGTCGGGGGTCATGCGGAGGATCTTGCCGCCCAGCGAGCCCAGGTCCTGGGCGGGGGTGCGGCGGCCGCCCTCGCCCGTGCCGGCGTAGAGCATCCCGTCGGGGCCGAAGGCGATCCGTCCGCCGTTGTGGATCTGGCCCTTGGGGATGCCGGTCAGGACGGTGTCCGGCGACCCCAGCCGCCGGCCCTCGGGCCGCTGCTCGTCGACGGGCATGCGGACGATGCGGTTGTCGGAACCGGTCGTGAGATAGGCGTACAGCAGGTGGTCGGCGGCGTAGCCGGGGGAGAGGGCCAGGCCCAGCAGGCCGCCCTCGCCCGCCGCCGCGACGCCCGGCACCGTGCCCAGCTCGCTCTGCCGCCCGTCCGCCGCCCCGACCCGCACCACGCGGCCCGTGTCGCGCGAGCCGACCAGCAGGTCGCCGCCGGGCAGGACGGCCACGCCCCACGGGGAGTCGAGCTTGGTGGCCACCGTCCGGACCACCTCGGCCGAGCCCTCGGCAGGCGCCCCGGAAGCGCCCGTACCGCCGCTCCGGGACGGGCCCGGCGACCCGCCGTCCGCACATCCCGCGAGGGCCGCCAGCACGGCAGCGGCGGCCGGCACGGCCCTGACGGCGCGGGTACCCAGGTGTCGTCGCACGGTGCGCACGGTGTGATCCTCTCGCCGGGACGGGGCGGAACGGGACAGGACGGTCACCGCTCCTTCATACACCCCGCGGACACCCCGTCAGTCCCAGGACCCCATCGCCTGCGGAAGTGCCAATATCTCGGCCAAGTCCTCACCCGTCAGGCGCAGTCCGGCCGCGCCCGCGTTCTGCACCGCCCAGTCCGCCTTCTTCGTCCCCGGCACCGGCACCACGTGCCGCCCCTGCGCCAGCACCCAGGCCAGGGCGACCTGGGCCACCGTGGCGTCGTGGCGCAGCGCGACCCGCCGCAGCCCGGCCACTATCGGCTGGTTGGCCGCCATCATCTCCGCCGTGAAGCGCGGGTGCCGGGCCCGGACGTCCTCCGGCTCGAAGCCCTGACCGGGGGTCAGCGTGCCACTGAGGAAACCATTCCCCAGCGGCATCGCGGCCAGCAGCCCCACGCCCCGCGAGGTGCACCACGGAACCAGCCGGTCCAGCGCCTCGCGCGACCAGACCGACAGCTCGGCCTGCACACAGCTCACCGGGAAGACCTGCTGCACCCGCTCCAGGTGGCCGATCGTCGCGTCGTACATCCCGGTCCGGCCCCTCGCCCCCGCCGAGGAACCGAATCTGCGCTGGGCGCGGGCGCCCACCGCGCACCACCCCAGCGCCCGGACCTTGCCCGCGGAGACCAGCTCCGCCATCGCCCCCCACGTCTCCTCGACCGGCACCTCCGGGTCGGGCCGGTGCAGCTGGTAGAGGTCTATGACATCGGTCTGGAGCCTGCGCAGGGAGGCGTCGCAGGCCCGCTTCACATAGCCGGGCCGGCCGTTGGCCACGATGTGCTGATCGCCCACCAGCAGCCCGCACTTGGTCGACACGAACGCCTCCGCGCGACGCTCCCGCAGCACCCGCCCCACCAGCAGCTCATTGGTGAAGGGCCCGTACATGTCGGCGGTGTCCAGCAGCGTGGACCCGGCGTCCAGGGCCGCGTGGACCGTGCGCAGCGCGCCCTCGCCGCTCTGCTGGGAGGCGGAGTACGCCCAGTGCATCGGCATGCACCCGAGACCGACCGCCCCCACCTCGAGCGCCGTCGCACCGATTCTCCTGCGCTCCACCCGCCGCACCCTCCCGTTCTTCGGCCCCCAAACTAACGTCTGCGTTCGGGCTGCCTTCGCATAGCCTCCAGACATGAGTGCAGATCACAGCGGTTCCACCCGCCCCCAGGCCTGGCTTCCGGTGCCCCCCGAGGAGATCGAGGGGCTGCCCGGGGAGCTGGAGTACGCCTACTGGGACGGCGAGCCGGAGTTCCCCGCCGACCCCGCCCGCTGCGTCTTCTACGGTGTGCCCTACCTCAAGGGCGCCGAAGTGGCCCTCCGGCCGCTGCCGCTGATGCCGCGGCTGCGTGTCGTGCAGTCGCTGATGGCCGGCGTGGACGACATCCTGCCCGCCCTGTCCCTGCTGCCGCCGGGCGCGCGGCTGTGCAATGCGCGCGGCCTGCACGACGCGAGCACGGCCGAGCTGGCGCTGACCCTCACCCTGGCCGCCCTGCGGGACATCCCGGGCTTCGTCCGGGCCCAGGACGCGGGGGAGTGGCGGCAGGGATTCCGGCCCGCGCTCGCCGACAAGTCGGTGCTCGTGGTGGGCTACGGCTCGATCGGCGCCGCCATCGAGAGCCGGCTCGTTCCCTTTGAATGCGCGCGGGTGGCGCGCGTCGCGCGCTCCCCGCGCATGGCAGCACACGGCCCGGTCCACGGGGTGGCCGACCTGCCCGAACTGCTGCCCGGCGCCGATGTGGTGATCCTCTCGACCCCGCTCACCGACGAGACCAGGGGCCTGGTGGACGCGGCGTTCCTGGCCCGGATGAAGGACGGCGCGCTGCTGGTCAACGTCGCGCGCGGTGCGGTCGTCGACACCGGGGCGCTGCTGGCCGAGCTGCAGATCGGCCGGCTGCGGGCGGCGCTGGACGTCACCGACCCGGAGCCGCTGCCCCCCGGCCATCCGCTGTGGACGGCCCCTGGAGTGCTCGTCACCCCCCATGTGGGCGGGCCCTCCTCGGCCTTCACTCCGCGTGCCAAGGCCCTCTTGCGCGATCAACTGGCCAGATTTGTACTGGACGAGCCTCTGCGGAATGTCGTAGCGACGGCGTAGCGGCTGCGGACTGCTAGCACGTAGAGGCATCATTCGGCTGCGCTGTGTATCCGTATTCCCGTAGCTAGTTACGCTATGTATATGAGCTATGTCCCTGAGTGACGACTCTGGTGTATCGTCCCGACCGGGGGCTGCGCCGCGCACATACGGACGCAGCGAGGTACCTGCACTCGAGGGGGGCGACGGGCGATGCACGGCCAATGGACGATCTACCCGACGCGGCTCAGGCACCGACCGCGCATGCACCGGTCCCGGCGGGGGGAGCTGCCGCACCGGAGTCCGTCGCCGCACCGGCACGCCCTCTGCATGGCGACCCTCGCCCTCTGGCTGCCCTGGATCGGCCTGCTCCGGACGGCGGCGCGGTGAGCGCCCCCGGAGCGGCCCTGCCCCGCCGGCCCGGCACCGCCGGAAGTCCCGGGGTGGTGCCCCAGCTCCTGCTGGCCCTCGTCTGCGGTGGCTACGCCACGGGCGCCCTCTTCGGCTGGGGCTCCGCCGAGCTGGCCACCGCCATGGGCGACTTCGGGCTGAGCGGCGCCGCCGGCCTCGCCGCCGCCTCCTGCTTCTGGTACGCGCGCACGCACAACACCCGCTTCCGGCCCGCCTGGCTGCTGTTCGCCGTCTCCTCCGCGATGGCCGGCTTCGGCAACGCCGTCTGGGGCTGGTACGAGGTCGTGCTGAGCCGGCCCGTGCCGAGCACCTCCCCGGCCGACTTCTGCTTCCTGCTGTTCGCGCCGCCGTCCATCATCGGCCTGCTGGTGCTCGCCCGCCGTCCCGTCACCCGGGCCGGCTGGGTCTGCCTCGGCCTCGACTCCTGGCTCATCGGCGGCTCGCTGCTGACGCTCTCCTGGAGCCTGGCCCTCGCCCACACCGCGCACTTCGCCGGGGAGACGGTGGCGCACGCCGCGCTCTCGCTGGCCTACCCGCTGCTGGACATCGTGCTGGTGTCCATGGTGCTGGCCCTGCACTTCAAGCGCTCGTCCGCCAACCGCTCGGCCATCAACACCGCCATCGCGGCCCTCGCCCTGACCGTCCTGTGCGACGCCCTGTTCACGTCGCCGCTGCTGCGCGCCAACTACCGCTCCGGCCAGATCCTCGACGCCGGCTGGTTCGCCGGCTACATGCTGATGGCCTACGCGCCCTGGGTGGCCCGCGAGCACGGCGACGAGGGCCCCGCCCGGCGCGGGCGGCCCGTCCTGCACTCCGGCCGGCCCATCGCCGGCTCGCTCGCCGCCCTCACGCCGTACCTCGCCGCCGCCGTCTGCACCCTGGGCATCCTCTACAACGTCCTGGACGGCCACCACGTCGACCGGGTCGTGCTCTTCACGGGCTGCACGGTCGTCCTGGCGCTCGTCGTCCGGCAGGGCATCATGCTGCTCGACAACATCTCCCTCACCCAGGAACTGGCCCAGAAGGAGAACCACTTCCGCTCCCTGGTGCAGGGCTCCAGCGACGTCATCATGATCGCCGCGCCCACCGGCATACTGCGCTACGTCAGCCCCGCCGCCGCGGGCGTCTACGGGCGCGACGCCGACGAGCTGGTCGGCTCCGAACTGGCCTCGCTCATCCACCCCGAGGACCTCGGCCGGGTCGTCCACGAGGTGCGCCGCTTCCTCGCCGCGCCGCCCGCCGACGAGCCCACCACCCGCATCGAGTGCCGCTTCCGCTCCGGCGACGGGGAGTGGCTCAACGTCGAGTCCACCGTCAACCGCCACCACGGCGGGCTGATCTTCAACAGCCGCGACGTCACCGAACGCGTCCGGCTCCAGGCCCAGTTGCAGCACACCGCCGAGCACGACCCGCTCACCGACCTGCCCAACCGCGCCCTGTTCACCAGGCGGGTCCAGCAGGCCCTCGCCGGCCGGAGAGTGACCGACGCCGGCACCGCCGTGCTCTTCATCGACCTCGACGGCTTCAAGGCCGTCAACGACACCGTCGGCCACCAGGCCGGCGACGAACTCCTCGTCCAGGCCGCCCGCAGGCTCCAGGACTCGGTGCGCGCCGGGGACTCCACCGCCCGCTTCGGCGGCGACGAGTTCGCCGCGCTCATCATCGGCGACGGCACCCGCGACCCCGCCGCCCGCGAGTACCGCATCCTGGAGATCGCGGACCGGCTGCGGGTCACCCTCTCCCAGCCCTACCTGGTCGAGGGCGGCACCGAGGTGCGCGTGGCCGCCAGCATCGGCGTGGCCTTCGCCGAGCCCGACATCACCCCCGGCACCCTCATGCGCAACGCCGACCTCGCGATGTACCGGGCGAAGCAGGCCGGAAAGGGCCGCGTGGAGCTGTACGCCCCGCAGATGCAGGCCGACGTCGTGCGCCGCACCGAGCTGGCCTCCCGGCTGCGCACGGCCCTGCACGACGGCGAGTTCGCCCTGCTGCACCAGCCCGTCGTCGAGCTGGCCACCGGGCGGATCACGGCCGTCTGCGCCCAGGCCCGCTGGCGCTCCCCCCAGGGCATCCTCTTCACCCCCGACGAGTTCCTCAGGGTGGCCGAGCCGGCCCTCGGCGACGAGAGCGCCCGCACCGCCGAGCTGGGCCGGTGGACGCTGGAGAAGGCGGTCGAGCAGGCCGCCCAGCGCGGCCGTGCCGGCCACGCCGCGCCCGTGTTCGTCCGGCTGCCCGCCGCCCGGCTGCTCGACAGGTCGCTGCCGCCCAAGAGCGTCGAGGCGCTCGTCCTGCGGCACGGCCTGCCCTCCGGCGCGCTCGTCCTGGAGCTGTCCGGCAGTGATCCGCGCGTGCCGCTGGACGAGCTGGAGCGGCGGCTGATCTCCCTGCGCCGCTTCGGCGTCCGGATCGCCCTGGACGGCTTCGGCAGCGGCTACGCCGCCATGAGCGCCCTGCGGCGGCTGCCCATCGACGTGCTCAAGCTCGACCGGGGGCTGGTCGACGGGGTCGCCGACTCCGCCCGGCTGCACAAGATCACCGCAGGGCTGCTGCGCATCGCCAACGACCTCGGCATGGAGTCGGTGGCCGACGGCGTGGACGAGCCCGAGCAGGCCCGGGTGCTGCGCGCGATGGGCTGCACCCACGGCCAGGGCCTGGCCTTCGGCGGCCCCCTCGACGAGCACCGGCTGCGGCACGCCCTCGACCGCAGCCCGTACGCACTTCCGGGTGATCCCACGGATGGCGGAAACCAGGTCCTCGTCGGCGGCGCGCTGCCCGTACGATCCGGAGCGGTGGGTGGTGCGGGAGCACTCGCACATGCTCCATTGCGCTCAAATAATGAGACGCCCGTCCCACCCACTTGACACTGCGTATGCGGCAGAGGGAGGGTCGATGCCATGCGCACCCGAATTCTCGTACTTGGACAGCGCGTCGGCTGAAGCAGGCCGCCCAGACAGCCTGCTGACCACACCGGCGCGCTCCCCTCGCTTGCCTCACGGCACGAGGGGTTTTTTGTTGCACCGGCACCGCCGACGGCACTCACAAACCCTCCCAAATCGTTCATCTGTCGAACGTCGAAACCTTCGGCGAAACCCTTCGAGAAGAGAATGTCGATGACAGAGCAGGCCACCGGGCCCCACCATCATCCGCAGCCGCGGGCCCGCAGCGGCGGAGCGCAGCAGCCCGCCATCGTGGAGCAGGTCACGGGCGCGCAGTCCCTCATCCGGTCGCTCGAAGAGGTGGGGGCCGAGATCGTCTTCGGGATCCCCGGCGGCGCGATCCTCCCCGCGTACGACCCGATGATGGACTCCTCGAAGGTCCGCCACGTCCTGGTCCGGCACGAGCAGGGCGCGGGCCACGCGGCGACGGGCTATGCGCAGGCCACCGGCAAGGTGGGCGTGTGCATGGCGACCTCGGGGCCCGGTGCGACCAACCTGGTGACCCCCATCGCCGACGCCCACATGGACTCGGTGCCGCTGGTGGCGATCACCGGGCAGGTGGCGTCGAAGTCGATCGGGACGGACGCCTTCCAGGAGGCGGACATCTGCGGCATCACCATGCCGATCACCAAGCACAACTGGCTGGTCACGGACCCCGCGGAGATCCCGCGGACGATCGCCGAGGCCTTCCACGTCGCCTCCACCGGACGACCCGGCCCGGTGCTGGTGGACATCGCCAAGGACGCCCTCCAGGCCCGGACGACCTTCGTCTGGCCGCCGCACACCGACCTGCCCGGCTACCGCCCGGTCACCAAGCCGCACGCCAAGCAGATCCGCGAGGCCGCCAAGCTGCTCACCCAGGCCCGCCGACCGGTGCTCTACGTCGGCGGCGGCGTGCTCAAGGCCGACGCCACGGCCGAGCTGAAGGTCTTCGCCGAGCTGACCGGCGCCCCTGTCACCACGACCCTGATGGCCCTGGGCGCGTTCCCCGACAGCCACCCGCTGCACCTCGGCATGCCCGGCATGCACGGCTCGGTGGCCGCGGTGACCGCGCTGCAGAAGGCCGACCTCATCATCGCCCTCGGCGCCCGCTTCGACGACCGCGTCACCGGCAGGCTGGACAGCTTCGCCCCGCACGCCAAGATCGTCCACGCCGACATCGACCCGGCGGAGATCGGCAAGAACCGCACGGCCGACGTGCCCATCGTCGGCGACGCCCGCGAGGTGCTGGCCGACCTGATCGTCGCAGTCCGGACCGAGCACGCCGAGGGCCACGTCGGCGACTACACCGACTGGTGGGCCGACCTCAGCCGCTGGCGGGACACCTACCCCCTCGGCTACGACCAGCCCGAGGACGGCAGCCTCTCCCCGCAGCAGGTCATCCGGCGCATCGGCCAGCTCGCCCCGGAGAACACCATCTACACCGCGGGCGTCGGCCAGCACCAGATGTGGGCCGCCCACTTCATCGACTACGAGCAGCCCAAGACCTGGCTCAACTCCGGCGGCGCCGGGACCATGGGCTATGCGGTCCCGGCCGCGATGGGCGCCAAGGCCGGCATGCCCGACCGCACGGTCTGGGCCATCGACGGCGACGGCTGCTTCCAGATGACCAATCAGGAACTGGTCACCTGCGCGCTGAACAACATCCCCATCAAGGTCGCCATCATCAACAACGGCGCCCTGGGCATGGTCCGCCAGTGGCAGACGCTCTTCTACAACCAGCGCTACTCCAACACCGTCCTGCACTCCGGCCCGGACGCCGACGGCAAGGAGCCCGCCGCCGGCACCCGCGTCCCCGACTTCGTCAAGCTCTCCGAGGCCATGGGCTGCGTGGGCCTGCGCTGCGAGGACCCGGCGGAGCTGGACGCCGTCATCGAGCAGGCGAACGCGATCAACGACCGCCCCGTCGTGGTGGACTTCATCGTCCACCAGGACGCCATGGTCTGGCCCATGGTCGCCGCGGGCACCTCCAACGACGAGATCCTGGCGGCCCGCGGAGTGCGCCCGGACTTCGACGGCATCGACGACGACTGACCCGCCCCGCCGAGAAAGCCGAGAGACCGATTCCATGACCAAGCACACGCTCTCCGTCCTGGTGGAGAACACGCCCGGCATCCTGGCCAGAGTCGCCGCGCTGTTCTCCCGCCGCGGCTTCAACATCGACTCGCTGGCGGTCGGGGTGACCGAGCACCCCGACATCTCCCGCATCACCATCGTCGTCAACGTCGAGTCGCTGCCGCTGGAACAGGTCACCAAGCAGCTCAACAAGCTCGTCAACGTGCTGAAGATCGTCGAGCTGGAGGACAGCGCGGCCATCCAGCGCGAACTCGTCCTGGTGAAGGTCCGCGCCGACAACGAGACCCGCTCCCAGATCGTCGAGATCGTCCAGCTCTTCCGCGCCAAGACCGTCGACGTCGCCCCCGAGGCCGTCACGATCGAGGCCACCGGCAGCAGCGACAAGCTCGGCGCGATGCTCAAGATGCTGGAGCCGTTCGGCATCAAGGAGCTGGTGCAGTCCGGCACGATCGCCATAGGCCGCGGCGCGCGGTCCATCACGGACCGCAGCCTGCGGGCGCTGGACCGCTCGGCCTGAGCCCCGACGCCGAGCGCCCTATCCAGCCGTTCGGTTTCCGAATAGCGATACCCGAAGACCTTCCCCCGTCCGCCCGTCATACGGTGGGACGCACAACCGCACTCAAGGAGATACCCCACGTGGCTGCCGAGCTGTTCTACGACAACGACGCCGACCTGTCCATCATCCAGGGCCGCAAGGTCGCGGTCCTCGGCTACGGCAGCCAGGGCCACGCCCACGCGCTGTCCCTGCGCGACTCGGGCGTCGACGTCCGCGTGGGCCTGCACGAGGGCTCCACGTCCAAGGCGAAGGCCGAGGAGCAGGGCCTGCGCGTGGTCACCCCCGCCGAGGCCGCGGCCGAGGCCGACGTCATCATGATCCTGGTCCCGGACCCGATCCAGGCCAAGGTCTACGAGGAGGCCGTCCAGGCCAACCTCAAGGACGGCGACGCCCTCTTCTTCGGCCACGGCTTCAACATCCGCTTCGGCTTCATCAAGCCCCCGGCCGGCGTCGACGTCTGCATGGTCGCCCCCAAGGGCCCGGGCCACCTGGTGCGCCGTCAGTACGAGGAGGGCCGCGGCGTCCCCTGCATCGCGGCCGTCGAGCAGGACGCCACCGGCAGCGCCTTCCAGCTCGCCCTCTCCTACGCCAAGGCCATCGGCGGCACCCGGGCCGGCGTCATCAAGACGACCTTCACCGAGGAGACCGAGACCGACCTCTTCGGCGAGCAGGCCGTGCTCTGCGGCGGCGCCTCCGCGCTGGTCAAGGCGGGCTTCGAGACCCTGGTCGAGGCCGGCTACCAGCCCGAGATCGCCTACTTCGAGTGCCTCCACGAGCTGAAGCTCATCGTCGACCTGATGTACGAGGGCGGCCTGGAGAAGATGCGCTGGTCGGTCTCCGAGACCGCCGAGTGGGGCGACTACGTCACCGGCCCGCGCATCGTCACCGACGCCACCAAGGCCGAGATGAAGAAGGTCCTGGGCGAGATCCAGGACGGCACCTTCGCCAACAACTGGATGAAGGAGTACCAGGCCGGCCTGCCCAAGTACAACGAGTACAAGAAGGCCGACCAGGACCACCTGCTCGAGACCACCGGCAAGAAGCTGCGCAAGCTCATGAGCTGGGTGGACGACAAGGAGTAACCCGGGACCGGGGCCGCGGCACCCGCCGCGGCCCCTTTGTCCACTCCGTACGGCCCCGATGGCGTGATCCTTCCGCGCAGGCGGAATACCGGCCCGGATGCGCCGTTACACTGCTCTGCACAAGCGCGTCAGGCTCACAGCGTCGTGCGTCTTCCACGCGGCTGCACCCTTCACCGCCTTCGGCCGTCGGGACGGCCGTCCGCGAAGGACTAGTGAGGACTGAACGTGAGCACTGCTCCCTCGTCTCGTAAACCTGTCGTACTCATCGCCGAAGAGCTGTCGCCCGCCACCGTCGACGCCCTCGGTCCCGACTTCGAGATCCGGCACTGCAACGGCGCCGACCGCGCCGAGCTGCTGCCCGCCGTCGCCGACGTCGACGCGATCCTGGTCCGCTCCGCCACCAAGCTGGACGCCGAGGCCATCGCGGCCGCGAAGAAGCTGCGCGTCATCGCCCGGGCCGGCGTCGGCCTGGACAACGTCGACGTCTCCGCCGCCACCAAGGCCGGCGTCATGGTCGTCAACGCGCCGACGTCCAACATCGTCACCGCCGCCGAGCTGGCGTGCGGTCTGCTGATCGCCACCGCCCGCAACATCCCGCAGGCCAACTCGGCGCTCAAGAACGGCGAGTGGAAGCGGTCCAAGTACACGGGCGTCGAGCTGTCCGAGAAGACGCTCGGTGTGGTCGGCCTGGGCCGCATCGGCGTGCTCGTCGCCCAGCGGATGTCCGCCTTCGGCATGAAGGTCGTCGCCTACGACCCGTATGTGCAGCCCGCCCGGGCCGCGCAGATGGGCGTCAAGCTGCTCTCCCTCGACGAGCTGCTGGAGACCGCCGACTTCATCACCGTGCACCTGCCCAAGACCCCCGAGACGATCGGCCTGATCGGCGACGAGGCGCTGCACAAGGTCAAGCCGAGCGTGCGCATCGTCAACGCCGCGCGCGGCGGGATCGTCGACGAGGCGGCCCTCGCCGCCGCGCTGAAGGAGGGCCGCGTCGCGGGCGCCGGCCTGGACGTGTACGCGTCCGAGCCCTGCACCGACTCCCCGCTCTTCGAGTTCGACAGCGTCGTGGCCACCCCGCACCTGGGCGCTTCCACGGGCGAGGCCCAGGAGAAGGCCGGCATCGCCGTGGCCAAGTCGGTACGGCTGGCGCTCGCCGGCGAGCTGGTGCCGGACGCGGTCAACGTCCAGGGCGGTGTGATCGCCGAGGACGTCAAGCCGGGCCTGCCGCTCGCCGAGAAGCTCGGCCGGATCTTCACCGCGCTGGCCGGCGAGGTCGCGGTCCGCCTCGACGTCGAGGTGTACGGCGAGATCACCCAGCACGATGTGAAGGTGCTCGAACTCTCCGCGCTCAAGGGCGTGTTCGAGGACGTCGTCGACGAGACCGTCTCCTATGTGAACGCCCCGCTGTTCGCCCAGGAGCGCGGCGTCGAGGTGCGGCTCACCACGGGCTCCGAGTCGCCCGACCACCGGAACGTGGTCATCGTGCGCGGCACGCTCGCCGGGGGCGACGAGGTGTCGATCTCCGGCACGCTCGCCGGGCCCAAGAACCTCCAGAAGATCGTCGCCGTCGGCGAGCACGACGTCGACCTCGCCCTCGCCGACCACATGGCCTTCCTGCGGTACGAGGACCGGCCGGGCGTCGTCGGCACCCTGGGCCGCATTCTCGGCGAGGCGGGCATCAACATCGCGGGCATGCAGGTGTCGCGCGCCACGGAGGGCGGCGAGGCGCTGGTTGCGCTGACCATCGACGAGTCGATTCCGGCGACGGTGCTGTCCGAGATCGCCGCGGAGATCGGGGCGGCCTCGGCGCGTGCGGTGGACCTGACCGCCTGACACTCCCTGGTGGACGCGGGCCCGGCGGCACCCCACGCGGGTGCGGCCGGGCCCGCGTTCGTGCTCGTACCGTGCCCGTACCGTGCCCGTACCGTGCCCGTGCCGTGCGTGCGGATTACCGGGCGGCGCGTCGTCCACCGGGCGTACGCTCCTGGGCATGGGTGCACCGGGGCAGTCGGTCGATCCTCCGTATCTCCGCATCGCCGCCGAACTCCGCGGCCGCATCGCCTCCGGCGAGCTGCGCGCGGGCGAGAAGGTTCCCTCCACGCGGCGCATCACCCGGGAGTGGGGCGTGGCGCCCGCCACCGCCGCCAAGGTCCTGGCCGCGCTGCGGCAGGAGGGGCTGGTGCGGGCCGTGCCCGGCGTCGGCACGGTCGTCCGCGCACCCGGCGCCCCGGCCGGGCCGCCCGTGCGGCGGCCGCGGGGCCGGGGCGTGCGGCGGGAGCCGGGGCTCTCGCGCGAGTGCGTGGTGCGCACGGCCGTCGCGATCGCCGACTCCGGCGGCCCGGGCGCGCTGTCCATGCGGGCCATCGCGGCCGAACTCGGCGTCTCCACCATGGCGCTGTACCGCCATGTGCCGGGCAAGGACGAGCTGGTCGGGCTGATGGCGGACGCCGTCTTCGGCGAGGCCGGACTGCCGGAGCGCGCGCCCGCGGACTGGCGGGGGCGGATGGAGGCGTCGGCCCGGGCGCAGTGGGCGCTCCACCGTGCGCATCCCTGGCTGGCGGCGTCGGTGCCGGCCACCGGCCTGCTGCTGTCGCCCCACGCGCTGGAGCTGCTGGAGTGGACCGTGGCCCCGGCCGCGGAACTGGGGCTGGAGGCAGCCGAGTTGCTGCACACGGCCGTCATGCTCGCCGCGTTCGTGCGTGCCGTCGCGGTGAACCTCGACGCGGACGCGGGGCTTCCGGAGATCCCGGCGGCCGGACGCTATCCGGTGTGCGAGCGCGCCCTGGCCGGCGAGGGCGTCGACCTGGGCCCCGACGCGCTGCTCGAGTTCGGGCTGGCCCGGCTGCTGGACGGGCTGGCCCCGCTCATGACGGAGCGGCGCCCCGGCCCGAGTGCCCGGGCGGGGCGCCGCTCCTGCTGAGCCGGTCAGTGCTCGACGGACACCGCAAGCTCCGGCTGCGGTTCCGGCTGCGGCTGCTGCGCGCCGCCGTGGCCGCGCAGAGCCGCCACCGCCACGGCCGCACCGAGGACCAGAACCACCGTGGCACCCGCGGCGGCGATGTGCATGCCGTGGACGAAGGCGTCGCGGGCCGCGGAGAGCAGCGCCTCGCCCGTGCGGCCGGGCATCCGGGCCGCGACCGTGGCCGCGCCCACCACGGTCTCGCGCGCCGACTCCAGTGCACCGTGCGGCAGTCCGGCGGGAGCGTTGCCGGTGACGTCGTGGCGGTAGACGGCCATGCCGATGCTGCCGAAGGCGGCCATGCCCATGGCGCCGCCGAACTCCTGCCCGGCCTCCACCAGCGAGGCGGCCGAACCGGCCTTCTCCGGCGGGGCGGCGGCGAGCGCCATGTCGGAGATCAGGGCCATCACGGTGACGATGCCGCAGGCGATGACGCCACAGGCGATCAGCGTCAGGACCAGTGAGTCCGTACCGGCGCCCATGAGCAGGACGAACCCGGCCGCGGCGACGATGAAGCCCGTGGCGATCACATGGGCCTTGTTCACCTTCTGGCCCATGACGGTGGCCACCGGACCCGCGGCGCCGACGGCGAGCGAGGGGAGCGTGCTCCACAGGGCCGCCTCCAGCGGGCCCTTGCCCAGCACCGACTGGAGGTACTGCGTGGTGAAGTAGGTGGAGCCCATCATGCCGAACATGGCGAGCGTGTTGAGCCCGATGCCCGCCCCGAAGGCGCGGTTCCGGAACAGCTCACGGCTGATCATGGCGTCCCGCGTGCTGCGCTGCCGGAGGACGAAGACCGCCCCGAGCACCAGGCCGACGGCGACGCACAGCAGCAGCGGCAGGCTGAAGCCGTCGGCGGCCATCCGCTTGACCCCGTAGATGACGGGCAGCACCGCGCCCATCGACAGCACCATGCTCGGCAGGTCGAACCGGCCGGGGGCGGGGTCCTTGAACTCGGGCACCAGCAGCGGCACGAACACCAGCAGCATCAGCATCGCGGGCACGTTGACGAGGAAGACCGAGCCCCACCAGAAGTGCTTGAGCATCACTCCGCCGAGCACCGAGCCGAGCGCGATGCCGCCGGCCATGGCGCCGGACCAGATGCCGACGGCCTTGGTGCGCTGTGCGTCGTCCCGGAACATGTTGCGCACGAGTCCCATGGTGCTGGGCATCAGCGTTGCGCCGCCTATGCCCAGGACGAAGCGCGCCGCGATGAGCATCTCGGCGTTCTGCGCGTAGGCGGCCGCGACCGAGGCGGCGCCGAAGGCGGTGGCGCCGAGCATCAGGAGCTTGCGGCGGCCGATCCGGTCGCCGAGCGACCCCATCGTGATCAGCAGCCCGGCCAGCGCGAAGGCGTAGCTGTCGAAGATCCACAACTGCTGGGTGCTGGTCGCGGACAGGTCCTTGGTGATGGCCGGAACGGCGAAGAAGAGGACGGAGACGTCCATCGAGACCAGGAGGAGGGGCAGCAGGAGCACGACAAAGGCCGTCCACTCCCGGCGCCCGGCGCGGGTGCTGGGGTTCGTCATGGCCATGAATATACGGATGTCCTAGACGCTTGTCTATGACGAGCGTCTAGGACGATTGTCTGGGACGGCCGTATGGCGCCGCGCTAGGCTTCCGGCATGGGACATCGCGAAGATCTGCTCGAGGGCGCCAAGCGCTGCCTGATGGAGAAGGGCTGGGTGCGCACGACCGCGCGCGACATCGTGGCGGCCTCCGGCGCCAACCTCGCCTCGATCGGCTACCACTACGGGTCCAAGGACGCGCTGATGATGGAGGGCTTCCTGAAGCTCACCGAGGACTGGGGGGAGGGGATCACCCGCACGCTGGCGGGAGCCGTCGAGGCCAACGCCTCGCACGAGGAGCGGCTCGCCGCGGTCGTCGACGGCATCGTCGCCAACTTCTCGCAGGACCGGCAGTTCTGGTCGGCGCAGCTGGAGGTAATGGGTCAGCTGGACAACCACCCCGAGCTCAAGAAGCGGTTCTCCGAGATGCTGCCGTACGGGCGCGAGGGCCTGGTTGCCGTGTTCGAAGGCGTCGACGACACCGAGGTCCCCGACGTGGCGACGCGGACCAGCGGTCACGTGTACTACTCGCTCTTCACCGGGCTGTGGGTGCTGTGGCTGGTCGACCCGCGGCAGGTGCCGAAAGGCAAGGATGTCGTCGAAGGCCTGCGCCGCATCGTCGCGGGCACCGTGCTGGAGCCGGAGGGCGCATAGCGGCGCCGGGTGGCCGCATTCCGACGGTGCGTACTGGACGCAAGCGGGAGGCTTCGGTGTACTGGTTGCCCGAGGACACCAGTTCGTTCGCCGGGAGGTCTCCCATGACCACAACCGCCGGAAGCCACCCCACCACCGCCCCCGCCTACCCCCAGAACCGCACATGTCCGTACCGCCCGCCCGCCGGGCACCACTCGCTCGCGGAACACGGACCGGTCACCCGGGTCACGCTGTACGACGGCAGCGAGATCTGGTTCGTGACCGGTCACGCCGAGGCCCGGGCCGTGCTCGCCGACCCGCGGTTCTCCTCGGACCGGCGCAACCCCGCCTTCCCCGTCGTCCAGCCCCGCGCCGAGGACCAGGCCGCCAACGAGATCCCGCTCGTCGGCGTCGACGACCCCCGCCACGCCCGCCAGCGCCGGATGCTCATCCCGCGCTTCACCGTCAAGCGCATCGCCGCCATGCGCCCCCAGGTCGAGGCCACGGCCCGCGGCCTCATCGACGCGATGCTCGCCGGGGGCCCGGAGGCCGAACTCGTCTCCGCCTACGCCCTGCCCCTGCCGTCCATGGTCATCTGCTCGCTCCTCGGCGTGCCCTACGCCGACCACGAGTTCTTCGAGGCCCGCTCCCGGGCCCTGCTCGCCGCGGACACCGCGGACGAAGTGCGCGCGGCCCGCAGCGAGCTGCGGGACTACCTGCTCGGGCTCGTGGACGACAAGCGGGACCGGGGCCCCGGCCGCCACCCCGGGCTGCTCGACGAACTGATCGCCGAACAGCTCGCCGACGGCCGCCTGGACCGCGAGGAACTCGTCCTGATGGCCCTCGTCCTGCTCGTCGCGGGCCACGAGACCACGTCCAACATGATCGCCCTCGGCACGTACACCCTCCTCGAACACCCGGACCAGCTCGCCGCGTTGCGCGCCGACCCCGCCCTGGCGCCCCGTGCCGTCGAGGAGCTGCTGCGCTACCTGACCATCGCCGACACCCTCGCGCGTGTCGCCACCGAGGATGTCGAACTCGGCGGGCGGACGATCCGCGCGGGCGAGGGCGTCCTGCTCGCCAACTCGGTGGCCAACCTCGACCCGGCCGCGTACGAGGAGGCCGACACCCTCGACGTCACGCGCTCCGCCCGCCACCACCTCGCCTTCGGCTACGGTGTCCATCAGTGCCTGGGCCAGAACCTGGCCCGCGCGGAGCTGGAGACCGCCCTGGTCTCCCTCCTCACCCGAATTCCCACCCTGCGCCTCGCCGTTCCGGCGGACGAGGTGCCCATCAAACCCGGCGGCACCCTGCAAGGTCTCTACGCCCTCCCGGTCACCTGGTGACCGGAGAAACGGAGCACCGCCATGCGCGTCAGCATCGACTCCGAGGTCTGCATCGGCTCGGGCATGTGCGCCCTGACCGCCCCGGCCGTCTTCACCCAGGACGACGACGGCTACGGCACCGTCCTGCCCGGCCGCGAGGACGGAGCGGGCGACCCGCTCGTCCACGAGGCCGCGCGCTCCTGTCCGGTGCAGGCCATCACCGTCCGGCAGGAGTGAGCCGACGGGAGTGAACCGGTGTCAGGGGCGGTGCAGGCGGTCCGCCTTGAGCGCCATGTGCAGCAGCAGGCGGTCCTCGCCGCTGTCCAGGTCCAGGCCCGTCAGCTGCTCGACGCGGTTGAGCCGGTAGTACAGCGTCTGCCGGTGGATGCCCAGGGCCGACGCCGCGCGGCCCGCCTGACCCGCGCAGTCCAGGAAGACCTCGGCCGTGCGGGCCAGCTCGGTGTGCGCCCGCTCCAGCAGCGGCAGCACCGCCGGGTCCGCCGCCCGCCCGGCCGTCAGCCCGGTCAGCACCCGGTACGGGCCGATGCCCGCCCACTCCGCCACCGGCCCCAGCCGCCGCTCCGCCATGGCCGCCCGCGCCGCGGACAGCGCCTCCGCCCATGCCTCCGGCAGCTCGGCCAGCCCCCGCCGGGGCGTGCCGATCCCGGCCGCCGCCTGCGCGGGGCCCGGGCGGCCCGCCCGCGGCGAGCGCAGCAGCCGGTCGGCGGCCGTCTGCGCCGGGGCCGGCGACGACGTGGCCCGCAGCCGGATCAGCGCGGCCAGCGCCGCCGAGCCGTCGGGCAGCGAGCCCGGCACCGCGCACAGCGCCGCCACCCCCGACTGGGCGGCCAGCGCCGAGCCCGTACCGTCCGGGCCGGACTGCTCCGCCTCGCCCTCGCCCTCCGCCGCCGTGTGCCACGGCGCGACCGCCACCACCGTCAGCGGCCCGTCCGCCGCCGCCCCCAGCGCCTCCCGCAGCGCGGCCCGCGCCACCTCCCGGCCGGCGGGCCGGGCGGTCAGCAGATCCCGCAGCAGCTCGCCCAGCTCGGCCCCGGCCCGTGCCTCGGCGGCCAGCAGCGCACCGATCCGGGCCGCGCTCTCCATGGCCTGCGCCAGCCCGGGGTCCGCATGCGGCACGCGCAGGTCCAATTCCGCCAGGTGCCCGTCGTCCAGCAGCCACACATACCCATGCACCACGCCCCGGTGACGCACGGGCAGGCAGATGCGGCCCTTGAAGACGCCCGCCGCCGGATCCGGCGGGATCCGCAGCGGCGCCTGCGCCCGCGCGATGCCGAACGCCTCGAACCACGCCCGCACCGCCGCCGTCGACCGCCGCTGGAGGATCGACCTGGTGCGCACCGGGTCCATCGTCAGCTCGAGGTCGTCGTCCCCGCCGTGGGCGCCGAAGGCGATCAGCACGAAATCGCGGTCCTCCAGCGTCGCAGGGGCGCCGAGCGCCGCCGAGATCTCGTCCACGAGCTGCTGATACTCGCCTCGCATGCCGCGCCTCACTCCCTCCGGTATCCGCCGGTCCTCATTGTCATACATCTGTCTGAGATCCCGGCCACGAATGCGTGACAGCTGTCGATGGCTCCGCGGTGGCGTGAACCCTACGTTTCACGTTGAGTTACTTATGCCGTCATCCCAGGTGGGAACGGCCGTCATCGTGGAGGTGCCCGTGCTGGGTCCCGTGATCCTCGCTGCGTCGCGCAGCGACAAGATGCGCCGCTTCGTCTCGGCTGCCCCGGGCACCAAGCAGGTCGTCGACCGCTTCATCGCGGGCGAGACCGTCGACCAGGTCATCCCGATCGTCAAGGACGCCGCCGCCAAGGGGCTGGAGGTCACCCTGGACGTGGTCGGCGAGGACATCACCACGGTCGAGCAGTCCTACGCCGCGCGCGACGCCTACCTGGAGCTGATCGAGCGCCTGAAGGACCTGGACCTGGGCGCGCGGGCCGAGATGTCCGTCAAGCTCTCCATGTTCGGCCAAGCCCTGGAGGGCGGCCACGAGCTGGCCCTCGCCAACGTCCGCCCGGTCGTCGAGGCCGCCGCCGCCATCGGCACCACGGTTACGCTGGACGCGGAGGACCACACCACCCTCGACTCGATGTTCGCCATCCACGAGGAGCTGCGGAAGGACTTCCCGCAGACCGGCTGCGTCATCCAGGCGTACCTCTTCCGGACCGAGGACGACGCCCGGCGGCTGGCCGCTGCCGGCAGCCGCGTGCGCATCGTGAAGGGCGCCTACAAGGAGCCCGCCTCCGTCGCGTACCAGGACAAGGCCGAGATCGACAAGGCGTTCGTCCGCATCCTCAAGATCCTCATGGCCGGCTCGGGCTACCCCATGATCGGATCGCACGACCCGCGTCTGATCGCCATCGCCCAGGAGCTGGCGCTGAAGGCGGGGCGCAAGCTGGACGAGTACGAGTTCCAGATGCTGTACGGCATCCGCAGCGACGAGCACGTCCGCCTGGCCGCGGAGGGCCACCGCATGCGCGTCTACACGGCCTACGGCACCGACTGGTACGGCTACTTCATGCGCCGCCTGGCCGAGAAGCCCGCGAACCTGATGTTCTTCGCCCGCTCCATCCTCACCAAGGGCTGAGCACCACCCCGATCCCCCCGAGCCCCGAAGGAGAAACGGAACCCATGGACGCTGTGACCCAGGTCCCCGCGCCGGTCAACGAGCCGGTGCACACCTACGCCCCCGGCTCCGCCGAGCGCACCCGGCTGGAGGCCAAGCTCAAGGAGCTGGCCGACAACCCCATCGACCTGCCGATGACCATCGGCGGCGAGAAGCGGATGGGCGGCGGCGCGCCGTTCAAGGTCGTCCAGCCGCACAACCACGCGGCCGTCCTCGGCACCTTCAACAACGCCACCCAGCAGGACGCGCAGGACGCGATCGACGCCGCGCTGGCCGCCGCCCCGGCCTGGCGCGCGATGTCCTTCGACGACCGCGCCGCGATCATCCTGCGCGCGGCCGAGCTGCTGGCCGGCCCGTGGCGCGAGACGCTGGCCGCCTCCACCATGCTGGGCCAGTCCAAGACCGCCCAGCAGGCCGAGATCGACACACCCTGCGAGCTGGTCGACTTCTGGCGCTTCAACGTGCACTTCGCGCGCCAGATCCTCGCCGAGCAGCCGGTCGCCAACTCCGCCGGTGTGTGGAACCGCAGCGACCACCGCCCGCTCGAGGGCTTCGTCTACGCGATCACGCCGTTCAACTTCACGGCCATCGCCGGCAACCTGCCGACCGCCCCGGCCCTCATGGGCAACGTGGTCGTCTGGAAGCCGTCCCCGACGCAGACCCACTCCGCCGTGCTGCTGATGCAGCTCCTGGAGGAGGCCGGCCTGCCCAAGGGCGTCATCAACCTGGTGACCGGCGACGGCGTCGCGGTCTCCGAGGTGGCCCTGAACCACCCGGAGCTGGCGGGCATCCACTTCACCGGCTCGACCAGGACCTTCCAGTACCTGTGGAAGACGGTCGGCACCAACATCGAGAAGTACCGCTCCTACCCGCGCCTGGTCGGCGAGACCGGCGGCAAGGACTTCGTCGTCGCCCACCCGAGCGCCGACCGCGCCGTGCTCAAGACCGCGCTGACCCGCGGCTCCTTCGAGTTCCAGGGCCAGAAGTGCTCGGCCTCCTCCCGCGCCTACGTCCCGCGCTCCATCTGGGAGGACGGCTTCAGGGAGGAGTTCGCGGCCGAGGTCGACGGCATCACCATGGGTGACGTCACCGACCTGTCGAACTTCATCGGTGCCGTCATCGACGACCGCGCCTTCGCCAAGAACAAGGCCGCGATCGACCGCGCCAAGGCCGACCCCACCTGCACGGTCGTCGCGGGCGGCACGTACGACGACTCGGTGGGCTACTTCGTCCGGCCGACCGTCATCGAGTGCACGGACCCGGAGAACGAGGTCTTCACGACCGAGTACTTCGGCCCGATCCTGGCCGTCCACGTCTACGAGGACGCCGACTTCGACGCGATGCTGGCCCAGATGGAGTCCGTCTCGGCGTACGCCCTGACCGGCTCGATCATCGCCGCCGACCGCGCCGCGGCCGCCGACGCGATGGAGAAGCTCCGCTTCGCCGCGGGCAACTTCTACATCAACGACAAGTCGACCGGCGCCGTCGTCGGCCAGCAGCCCTTCGGCGGCGGCCGCGCCTCCGGCACCAACGACAAGGCCGGCGCCGCGAGCAACCTGCAGCGCTGGGTGTCGACCCGCTCCATCAAGGAGACCCTGGTCCCGCCGACCGAGTACGGCTACCCGCACATGGGCTGATTCCCGGCCCTCCCATGTGAGCCCCGCCCCCGTCCGGCCCACCAGCCGGCCGGGGGCGGTGTCGTTGTCTCAGATAGTAGGAAGTCCGAGTAATAGTGGAGACAGCACGCCCGGTTTGACCTAGCGTGGAAGAAGCCGAACGTTCCGCTCCATCGAGCGACGGCGGTCGCGGCCCGGTGCCCGAGTGCAGGTGACCCCTGCGGCAACCCGGCCCCCGCCCCTTCTCCCGGCTTCGATCCTTCTCATTTCCCGCTCGTCCGGCCCCTTGTGCCCGGTTCAGCAGAGGAGACGTGACCCATGGCCGAAACCGCCGTCCGCAGGATCCGCCGCGCCCGCAGGGCCGAGAACGCCGAACGCCAGGCCGACCGGGCCAACGCCGCCGCCGCGCTCCAGCGCGCGCTCGACCGTCGCGACAACGGCGGCGTGACCGGTCACTGAGCCGGGAGGGCCGGCCCGGCGTCACCGGCCCGGCGTCACCGGTCCGAGTCGTGGCCCTCGGACCCGCGCGCACCCGGCCGTGTGACGTCGCTGTGCTATTCCTTCTCGGTTCCGCTCCGCGTCACCTCGAAGTGATCGATCCGCTCCCCGCTCTCCGCCAGGGCCGTCACCCGCAGCCTGGGGTGGCGGCCGGGCTCGGCCTCGACGGCGAGGAACGAGTAGCCCGTGTAGCGCACCCGTGACCACTCCACCTTCTCCGGGCTCTTCGCCTTGCCCTCGGTCCAGTGGTAGCTGTCGATGCTGTCCACGTTCTTCACGTGGCCCTCGTAGCTGTCCGGCGCGGGGAAGTCGTACAGCGACTTCCCGGCGGCGCCCGCGGTGACGTACACGATGCCGTCGCGGGAGGAGTCGGTGGAGGCGCCGATCGGGACCTTCCGCCCGACGCGGCCGTGCTTTATCGCGTCGGTGCGCTCGTAGACGTGGTTGTGGCCGTTGATCACCAGGTCGACCTGGTGCTTCTCGAACAGCGGCAGCCACTGGTCGCGCACTCCGCCGTCCGAGGCGTGCCCGTTCGTCGTGGAGTAGGCGCAGTGGTGGAAGAAGACCACGATGAAGTCGACGTCGCGCTGCCCGCGCAGCTCCCGCAGCCGCCGGTCGAGCCATCTGGTCTGCCGGCCGCTGCTGTAGCCCGTGTTGGCGGTGATCTCGTACGAGACGTCGTTGGCGTCCAGCGACACCACGGCCACGTTGCCGTAGGTGAAGGAGTAGACGCCCGGCGAGTGCCGCGGGTCGAAGCCGTTGTCCGGCAGGGCCCAGCGGGCGCTCTGGCCGCCGTAGCCGTTGGGGGAGTACCAGGCCTCCATGTCGTGGTTGCCGGTGGCGACCATCCACGGCACGGACTTGGCCACCGACTCGGTCTGGGCCAGGAACTGGTCCCAGGACCGGGCGTCGTAGACGTCGGAGGGCTTGCCGGCGCCGCTGTCGTCCGCGTAGCAGATGTCGCCCGCGTGCAGGTGGAACGCCGGGTTCTGACCGAGGATCACCTGGTCGTTGGCGAGGGCGTGGTAGCTGACGCCCTGGTCGCCGAAGGCCGTGAAGACGAACTTCTCGGGGCGCGCGGGTGCGGTGCTGAAGGTGCCGATGGTCGAGAAGTGCCGGCCGTCGGCGGGGTCGAAGCCGTCGTGGCCGACGCCGTAGTAGTAGGTCTGCCCGGGGCGGAGGTTGTCGAGGGCCGCGTGCAGGTAGACCTGGTCGACGGCGGGGAGCTTCTTGGACAGGGCGGGAGTGTGCAGGTCGCGCACCTCGGCCGGGATCTTCTGGCTGAGGTCCCAGGGCTTCAGCCCCACACGGACGTACGGGCGCCGGACCGCGAACGGCACCTGCCAGGAGATCCGCATCTGGGTCTTGGGGTCGGCGCCGAAGGCGAGGTGCCGGCCGAAGGGCGCGACGAGCGAGCCGTCGACCTTGGCCGTGGCCGGCGAGGTGATCAGCGTGGGCGAGAGCGGCCGGGCGTACGCGGTGGGGCCGGCGCCCAGCAGGCCCGTGCCTGCGACGGCTCCGGCGCCGGCGGCACCGGCGCGCAGCATCCCGCGCCGGGTGAACTTGCCGCGGAGGTACTCGTGCTGTTCGGGCATCGTCATGCGGGCCGCGAGGCGTTCGGGGATTCCTACCCGTGGTGTGTCCATGCCGGGAAAAGTGCCAGGGATCGGCGAAGAGGACACGTACTTTGTATGAACGTGGCCTGTCCGGCTCGCAATGTGTCCACATGATGGACTGTGCGTGTCATAAAGCGGGACGGGGGAGTACGGTCCGGGTATGTCTCGCAGCATTCGCCTCGCAGTGATCCCCGGGGACGGAATCGGCCCCGAAGTCGTGGCCCAGGGCCTCAAAGTGCTCTCGGCCGTGCTCCCTTCGGACGTGAAGGTGGAGACCCGGGAGTACGATCTCGGCGCCCGCCGCTGGCACGCGACGGGCGAGACCCTGCCCGACGCCGAGCTGGAGTCGCTCAAGCAGCACGACGCCATCCTCCTCGGCGCGATCGGCGATCCCTCCGTGCCGTCCGGCGTCCTCGAGCGCGGACTGCTGCTGAAGCTGCGCTTCGCCTTCGACCACTACGTCAACCTGCGCCCGTCGAAGCTGCTGCCCAACACGCCCACCCCGCTGGCCGGCCGACCCGAGATCGACTTCGTCGTCGTCCGCGAGGGCACCGAGGGCCCGTACACCGGCAACGGCGGCTCGCTGCGCACCGGCACCCCCGCCGAGGTGGCCACCGAGGTCAGCGTCAACACCGCCTACGGCGTGGAGCGTGTGGTCCGCGACGCCTACGAGCGCGCGCAGGCCCGCCCGCGCAAGAAGCTGACTCTCGTGCACAAGAACAACGTCCTGGTGTACGCCGGCCATCTCTGGAAGAACATCTTCGACCGGGTCGGCCGCGAGTACCCCGAGGTCACCACCGACTACCTGCACGTCGACGCCGCGACGATCTTCTTCGTCACCCAGCCCGAGCGCTTCGACTTGATCGTCACCGACAACCTCTTCGGCGACATCCTCACCGACCTCGCCGCCGCCGTCACCGGCGGCATCGGGCTCGCCGCCTCCGGCAACATCAACCCCGGCGGCGCGTTCCCCTCGATGTTCGAGCCGGTGCACGGCTCCGCGCCCGACATCGCGGGCACCGGAAAGGCCGACCCCACGGCCACGGTCCTCTCCGTCGCCCTCCTCCTGCGCCACCTCGGCTACACCGCGGAGGCGGAGCGCATCGAGACGGCGGTGGCGGAGGACGTCACCTCCAGGGACGGTTCGCAGCGCAGCACGGACCAGGTGGGCGACGCGCTCGTATCCCGGGTACTGGCCGCCTCCGTAGCCGACTGACCGGACGGCTGTGCCCAGCGCGCGGTCGGATGCCACCATCGATTACCGGCCGCGCGCACGTTTTCCGTCAGGCCCCTCACGAGCGATAATCGAACGTGGGGCCGCGAAAGAGGCGAAGCTCGAACGTCCTCAACCGATCGGGACGGAGTGAGCGCGGTCCGCCACACACCAAGGTGAAGGACACGCATCTCATGACGACGCCCACGATCGAGCTCAAGCCCTCCTCGCACCCGCTGTCCGACGCGGAGCGGGAGCAGATCCTGGCCAGCCCCGGCTTCGGCCGCCACTTCACCGACCACATGGTGACCGTGAAGTGGACCGAGGGCCGCGGCTGGCACGACGCCCAGCTCGTTCCGTACGCGCCGCTGTCGATCGACCCGGCGAACATGACGCTCCACTACGCCCAGGCCATCTTCGAGGGCCTCAAGGCGTACCGGCAGCCCGACGGCACGGTGGCCACCTTCCGCCCGGAGGAGAACGCCAGGCGCTTCCAGGCCTCGGCCCGCCGGCTGGCCATGCCGGAGCTGCCCGTCGAGACCTTCATCGAGGCGTGCGACGCCCTGGTGAAGCAGGACAACGCGTGGGTGCCGGGCACCGGCGAGCAGTCGCTCTACCTGCGCCCGTTCATGATCGCTACCGAGGTCGGGCTGGGTGTGCGCCCGTCCAACGAGTACCTCTTCGTCGTCATCGCCTCGCCCGCCGGTCCCTACTTCCCCGGTGGCGTCAAGCCGGTCTCCGTGTGGCTCTCCGAGGAGTACGTCCGTGCCGCCCCCGGCGGCACCGGCGCCGCCAAGTGCGCGGGCAACTACGCCGCCTCCCTGGTCGCCCAGGCCCAGGCCGCCGAGCACGGCTGCGACCAGGTCGTCTGGCTCGACGCGGTGGAGCGCCGCTGGATCGAGGAGATGGGCGGCATGAACCTGTACTTCGTGTTCGGGAACCGGATCGTCACCCCTGAGCTGACGGGTTCTCTGCTGCCGGGCATCACCCGCAAGTCGCTGCTGCAGATCGCCGAGGACCTGGGCTACGAGGTGTCCGAGGGCCGCATCTCCGTGGACGACTGGAAGAGCGGCAATGCGGACGGCTCGCTGACCGAGGTGTTCGCGTGCGGTACGGCCGCCGTCATCACGCCGGTCGGTTCGGTGAAGTCGACCCGGGCGAACTGGACCGTCGGGGACGGCCGGCCGGGCGAGGTGACCATGAAGCTCCGCAAGGCGCTGCTGGACATCCAGACCGGTGCCGTCGAGGACATCCACGGCTGGATGCACCCGCTGGGCTAAGGCAGTTGAGGGCCCGGGCAAGGGCCCGTGACCGCAACGCACGAAAGTACGCGTGATCGTTGTGGCCGGACCCTTGCCCGGGACCCTTCGCTCCGCCACCGTTTCCCCTCATGGAAACGTCAACGGGGCACTGGAAGAAGATCTGGGTCGGCTCGGCCGGGAACATGGTCGAGTGGTTCGACTGGTTCGTCTACGCCAGTTTCGCCACCTACTTCGCGGGCGCCTTCTTCCCGTCGGGCAACGACACCGCCAAGCTCATGAACACCGCGGGCATCTTCGCCGTCGGCTTCTTCATGCGGCCCGTGGGCGGCTGGCTGCTCGGCCGCATCGGCGACCGGCGCGGCCGCAAGGCGGCGCTCACGCTGACCGTCACCCTGATGTCCGCGTCGGCCGTGCTGATCGCCGTCGCCCCCACCTACGCGGTCGCCGGCTACGGGGGAGCGGCCGTCCTGCTCGTCGCCCGGCTCCTCCAGGGACTCTCGGTGGGCGGCGAGTACGCGGCCAGTGCCACCTATCTCACCGAGGCGTCCGCGCCCGGCCGCCGGGGCTTCGCCTCCAGCTTCCAGTACGTCTCCATGACCGCCGGCCAGCTCCTCGGCCTGGCGCTGCTGATCCTGCTCCAGCACACGCTCACCGGGGCGGAACTGCACAGCTGGGGCTGGCGCATTCCGTTCGCCGTCGGCGCCCTCGGCGCGGCCGTCATCTTCTACCTGCGGCGCACCATGCTGGAGACGGAGGTCTACGAGGAGTCCGACGGGACGGCCGCCGAGGACCGGGGCACGATCAGGGCGCTGTGGCGGCACAGACGCGAGGCGCTGCTGGTGATCGCGCTGACCATGGGCGGCACGGTGGCGTACTACACGTACACCACCTACCTGACGAAGTACCTCTCCAACAGCGCGGGCCTGTCCAAGCAGACCGCCACCCTGGTCAGCTTCTGCGCGCTGCTGGTCTTCGCCTGCCTCCAGCCGCTGGCGGGCGCGCTCTCGGACCGGATCGGGCGGCGCCCGCTGCTGATCACCTTCGCGGTCGGCTCCACCTTCCTGACCGTGCCGATCATGACGCTGCTCAAGCACGCCGGGTCCTTCTGGCCCGCCCTGGGCCTGTCGCTGTTCGCCCTGGTCGTCGTCACCGGCTACACGTCGATCAACGCGTGCGTGAAGGCGGAGCTGTTCCCCACGGGCGTGCGGTCGCTGGGGGTCGCCCTGCCGTACGCGATCGCCAATGCGCTCTTCGGCGGGACGGCGGAATACGTGGCCCTGTGGTTCAAGAAGGGCGGCCTGGAGTCGGGCTTCTCCTGGTACGTGGCGGGCTGCGCGGCGGTCTCGCTGGTCGTCTACCTCACGATGCGGGAGACGAAGGACGTCGATCTCGCGCGGGCGGCGGCTGACGGAGAGCAGGCCGCAGGGGAGCGGGCCGAGGGCGTGGCCGAAAGCGGCACCCCGCCCCGACCTGGGGTGCCCGCATCCTGAGACTCTTCCGCACCAAGGACCGGACCTGTGCCAGGATGCCCCCATGCTCCCGTTCGCCATGATTATTGGTGACAGGCGCGCCGGTCCGCAGTGACCGCCTCGTACCACCCCGTACGACGCGGACACCGTCGTCCCAGACCCGCGCGCAGACCTCTCGCACCCGCGAGGGGTCTTTGCGTTTTCCGGCCCACCCCGCCGGGGACGCAGGGCGAGGGATCATAGGGGGACGGTGGAACCGGTCATTCCGGTAGACCGACATCCTCACAGGAGTCAGATCAGCAATGACGGACGCAACCGACGGCCACGACGACTGCTCCGGCCGCCCCCACGACGGGGACCGCGTCGACGACGCCTTCCACGTCTTCGACACCACCCTGCGCGACGGCGCGCAGCGCGAGGGCATCAACCTCACCGTCGCGGACAAGCTGACGATCGCCCGGCACCTGGACGACTACGGCGTCGGCTTCATCGAGGGCGGCTGGCCCGGCGCCAACCCCCGCGACACCGAGTTCTTCCGGCGCGCGGGCAAGGAGATCGACTTCCGGCACGCGCAGCTGGTCGCCTTCGGCGCCACCCGCAAGCCGGGCGTACGGGCCGAGGACGACCCCCAGGTCGCCGCCCTGCTCGACTCCGGGGCCCCCGTGATCACCCTGGTGGCCAAGTCCCACGACCGGCACGTGGAACTCGCCCTGCGCACCACGCTCGACGAGAACCTCGCGATGGTCCGCGACACCGTGGCCCACCTGCGCTCCCGCGGCCGCCGCGTCTTCGTCGACTGCGAGCACTTCTTCGACGGCTACCGCGCCAACCCCGGCTACGCCACCCAGGTCGTCCGCACCGCCCACGAGGCCGGCGCCGACGTCGTCGTCCTCTGCGACACCAACGGCGGCATGCTCCCCGCCCAGGTCGGGGCCGTCGTCCGCACCGTGCTCGAGGACACCGGCGCCCGCCTGGGCATCCATGCCCAGGACGACACCGGCTGCGCCGTGGCCAACACCCTGGCCGCCGTGGACGCGGGCGCCACGCACGTGCAGTGCACCGCCAACGGCTACGGCGAGCGCGTGGGCAACTCCAACCTCTTCCCCGTGGTCGCCGCCCTGGAGCTGAAGTACGACCGCCGCGTGCTGCCGCCCGGGAAGCTGGCCGAGACGACCCGCATCTCGCACGCCATCGCCGAGGTCGTCAACCTCACGCCGTCCACGCACCAGCCGTACGTGGGCCTCTCCGCCTTCGCGCACAAGGCGGGCCTGCACGCCTCTGCCATCAAGGTCGATCCGGACCTCTACCAGCACATCGACCCCGAGCGGGTCGGCAACACCATGCGGATGCTGGTCTCCGACATGGCCGGCCGGGCGTCGATCGAGCTGAAGGGCAAGGAACTCGGCATCGACCTCGGCGGGAACCGCGAGCTGATCGGCCGCGTCGTCGAGCGCGTCAAGGCGCGTGAACTCGCCGGCTACACGTACGAGGCCGCCGACGCCTCCTTCGAGCTGCTGCTGCGCGCCGAGGTGGAGGGCCGGGCCCGCCGCTACTACCGCGTGGAGTCCTGGCGCGCGATCGCCGAGGACCGCCCCGACGGCACGCACGCCAACGAGGCGACTGTGAAGCTGTGGGCCAAGGGCGAGCGCATCGTCGCCACCGCCGAGGGCAACGGCCCGGTCAACGCCCTCGACCGCGCCCTGCGGGTGGCGCTGGAGCGCATCTATCCGCAGCTGGCCTCGCTGAAGCTGACGGACTACAAGGTCCGCATCCTGGAGGGCAGCCGGGGCACGGGCTCGATCACCCGGGTCCTGGTCTCGACGAGCGACGAGCGGGGCGAGTGGTCGACGGTAGGGGTGGGCGAAAACGTCATCGCGGCCTCCTGGCAGGCCCTGGACGACGCCTTCGCCTACGGCCTGAGGCGAGCGGGAGTGGAGCCGCAGGAGTAATCCGGGATGCCGTCCCGGTTGTGGGCAATCGTTCCTCCCCCAGCTACCGCTGGGAGGTGCCCCCAGGCGATGGGGGTGCCCCCATGCCGTTCAGGCAATGGGGGAGGGTGGGCACAACCGGACCACCGGCCCGCACCCACCCGGGGTCTGGGGGCGGAGCCCCCCCCACGCGGCGGAGCCGCAAATCGACACAGCCGGGAAGGGGCGGGGTGGGGGAAAGAACCCACTGGGACCTAGCCCCCGTACACCGCCCCGAACCCGCCCCCCAGCAAGTCATACGCCCGATCCGCATCCGCATGCGCCTCCGCCAGCGCATCCGCAACCCCCCGCCCCCCGGCCAGCTTCCGCCAGTTCTCCTGCGCAAGCCGGTGATGAACGGTGATGATCTGCGCCGCCGCCAGCCCGGCCGTCAGCGCGTCGGCGACGCCGCCCCCGTCGTCGCCACCGTCCCCACCCGCCTCCACCAGCGCTCCGGCCAGCAACTCCTCGTCCCGCTCGGCGTAGCGCACCAGCCGGGCCAGCAGGCTGGGCGTCGTGTAGAGCATGTCGTTGAACGCCCGCACGGTGGCGTTCTCGTTGAGGCCCGTGATCGGGTCGTGGGCGTCGAGGCGCGCGTGGAAGTGCGCACGCAGCGCGCCCAGCGGTGACTGGCCTGCCGCCCGGCCGCGCACGACACGCGCGGCCTCGCCCTGGTGGTCGGCGATCCGGTGGAGGGCCAGATCCTCCTTGGCCGGGAAGTAGCGGAACAGCGTCGGTTTCGACACCTCGACCGCTGCCGCGACGTCCGCCACGGACACCTGGTCGAAGCCGCGCTTCAGGAACAGCTCCACGGCGGTGTCCGAGAGCGCCTGGCGTGTGCGCTGCTTCTTGCGTTCCCGCAGACCGGGCTGCTCGTCCACGTTGTTTGCGTTGCTCACGTCGTCCACGGTGTCACTCTAGCAGGTGACGTTACCCGGACTCTTTCGTTACTCAGTTGCATTTTCTTGAGATCGGGTCTTTCATGGGACCACCGACAACGGAGGGGAATCGCATGACTGCCACGGCGACGGCCACTGCCACCACCATTGCCACCACCAACGTGCTGATCGCGGGCGCCGGGCCGACCGGGCTCACGCTCGCCTGCACGCTCGCCCGTGCGGGAGTATCCGTACGGATCATCGACAAGTCCCCTGAGTTCCACCGGACGTCACGCGGCAAAGGACTCAACCAGCGCAGCCGCGAGCTGCTCGACGACCTCGGGTTGGGGGAGCGGCTCGCCGCCTCGGGGACCGAGCACATCACTCTGCGCAAGTACCGCAACGGGACGCCGATCGCCGACACGGTCTCCTTCGGGGACCGCGTCCCCACCCCCGACACCCCCTACGCCAGCGGGCTGCTCATCCCGCAGTGGCGCACCGAGGAGATCCTGCGGGAGCGGCTCGCCGAGTACGGCGTCCAGGTCGAACTCGGCAGCGAGCTGACGGAGTTCGAGCAGGGCCAGGACGGGGTCACGGCCGTGCTCGCCGACGGCCGCAGCATCCGGGCCGGGTATCTCGTGGGCTGCGACGGCGGCCACAGCCCCGTGCGCAAGGCGCTCGGAGTGCGCTTGGAGGGCAGGACGGAGGCCGAGGAGTGCATGATCATCGGGGACGTCCGGGCCGACGGCCTCGACACCGGCTACTGGCACCAGTGGTTCGACGAGGACGCCGCGCTGATGCTCTGCCCCTTCCCGGGCAGCTCGCACTGGCAGTTGCAGGGGTCTCCCGAGCGTGATGCCGAGGGCCGGCTCCTGCCGGCCTCGCTGGAGGTCTTCCAGCGGCTCTTCGACCGGTGCGCCCGCATACCGGGGGTGCGCCTCACCGACCCCACCTGGTTCTCCACCTACCGCATCAACGTGCGCATGGCCGACCGCTTCCGGGTGGGCCGGGTCTTCCTCGCCGGGGACGCGGCGCACGTCCACTCGATAGCGGGCGGGCTGGGCATGAACACCGGTATTCAGGACGCGTTCAACCTGGGCTGGAAGCTGGCGTTCGTGGTGCGCGGGCTGGCCGGCCCCGGGCTGCTGGACACCTACGAGGAGGAGCGGCTGCCCATCGCGGCGTGGACGCTCGACCTCACGGACGAACGGCTGCGCGCGGTGCTCGAAGGCGTCCGGAAGGCGGGCGTCGGCACCGAAGCGGTGGTCACGGACGACGTCACCACGCTGGGGATCGGCTACGGCTGGAGCGGTCTGGCGTGGGGCGGCCCCAAGGCGGGGGAGCGGGCTCCCGACGCGCCCTGCCGGGATGCCGTGACCGGTGCGCCGGTGCGGCTGTTCGAAGTCTTCGCGGGGCCGCGCTTCACCCTGCTCGGCTTCGGCGCGGACAGTGCTGCAGCACTGACGCAGGTGGCGGCCGAGTACGGGGACGGGGTGCGCACGTGCCTGATCGACGGGCCGGGGGAGGGGATCGAGGACCGCGAGGGCCACGCCCGGCGGGCCTATGGGATCGAGGGTGACGGGCTGGTGCTCGTACGCCCCGACAACTACATCGCGCTGAGTGCGGCGGCGGACCGAGGCGCCGATGTCATCGACTGCCTGAAGCGCCTCGGTCGCTGATCCGCACGGGGGTCAGGCCTGGGGAGCGGTCTTGACGGCGGAGATGTCGAAGGTCAGCTTCACCTTGTCGCTGACCATGACGCCGCCGGTCTCCAGGGCCGCGTTCCAGGTCAGGCCCCAGTCGGAGCGCAGGATCTCGGCGCTGCCCTCGAAGCCCACGCGCTCGTTGCCGTAGACGTCGGTGGCGGAGCCGTTGAACTCCAGGTCGATGGTGAGCGGGCGGGTGACGTCCTTGATGGTGAGGTCGCCGGTCATCCGGTAACGGTCGCCGCCGAGCTGCTCGGCGGAGGTGGAGCGGAAGGACATCACCGGGAAGGCGGCGGCGTCGAAGAAGTCGCCGCTCTTCAGGTGGGCATCGCGGTCCGCGATGCCGGTGTCGATGCTGTCGATCTTGACGTCGATGGCGGCGGTCGAACGGGAGGGGGCGGATCCGTCGAGCTGGAGGGTGCCCTCGTGCTGGAGGAAGGAGCCCCTGACGTTGGTGACCATCGCGTGTCGCACGGTGAAGCCGATGCTGCTGTGGGCCGCGTCGATGGAGTAGTCGCCGGTGAGGGCGGCCAGGGCGGGGTTCACATCGAGGACGGCGGTGGCGGCGGGCGTGGCGGCGACGGTGTTCTGCTTGCGGCTGAAGAGGCCCATGACTGCTCCTGTGCTTCGGGGTTCGAGCACTCCGAGGGGGGATCGGAGTGGTTGAATGTTCAACGAGAATTACCGTAGCGCGATCTAGTTCAATATTCAACAGATTGAGGCGGGGGAATTTTCGCTTGGGGGAGGTGGGGGCGGGAGGGGGAGGGGAGGGCCCCAGGCGGAGCGCCGGCCAAGAAAGGCCGACCACCGTCATTGCCTCTCCCCGTCCCCCGTGCCACCGTGAGCCTCACGCACCGCACCGCACCGCCACCGTCCCTCGCGTCCGTCGGGAGGAAACGCCGTGCCGTCGTCCGTGCCCGCCTGGACCCGTCGTGTCTTTCTCGCCGCCGCCACGGCGGGTGCACTCGGGCTCGGCAGCGCCGGGGCCGTGGCGGCGGCCGGGCGGCAGGGGGACGAATTCGACGTTCTGCGGCAGCGCTGGCGCGGGCTTCTGCTCGGTACCGGCTTCGAGCCCGGCGCCGAGCCCTACGCCTCGGCGCTGCGCCGCATCGGGGACCTCGCCCGTGCCCACAGCGCGAGCATGCGGCCCGGCCCCGCCTCGCTCTGGCCCGACGCGCCCTTCGACCCGCCCGCCGGGATCACCCTCAGCTTCGCCCGGCTGTTCACCATGGCCGAGGCCCACGCCCAGCCCGGCACCGGCCTCACCGGCGACGACACCCTCGCGGCCCGCGTCCTGGCCGGGCTCGACCACCTCCACGACCGCGTCTACCACTCCGGCGCCGCCCGCTACGGCAACTGGTGGGAATGGCAGATCGGCAGCCCCCGGCTGCTCCTCGACACCCTGACCCTCCTCCACGACCGGGCCGGCGAGGACCGGCGGGCCCGCCTGCTCGCCGCCGTCGACCACTTCGTGCCGGAGTCCGCGCTCGGCGCCTACACCGGCACCAGCACCGGGGCCAACCGCGTCGACCTCTGCCGCGTCGTCGCCCTGCGCGGCGTCCTCGGCGCCCACCCCGGCCGCACGGCCCTCGCCCGCGACGCCCTCTCGCCCGTCTTCCCGCACGTCACCAAGGGCGACGGGCTCTACGCCGACGGCTCCTTCGTCCAGCACACCTGGGTCGCCTACACCGGTACGTACGGCTGTGTGCTGCTCGACGGGCTCGCCCGGCTCTTCGCCCTGCTCTCCGGTTCCGACTGGGAGGTCACCGATCCCCAGCGGCAGCTCGTGTTCGACGGCGTCGAGCACGCCTACGCCCCGCTGATCCACAACGGGCTCGTGATGGACTGCGTCTCCGGCCGGGCCACCAGCCGCGGCGTGCAGGCCGCCGATCCGCCCGGCCCGCCGCAGAGCGACCACCAGCGCGGCCACGCCCTCATCGCCGCCATCGCCCTGCTCGCCGAGGCCGCGAGCCCGGCGGAGCGGGCACGCTGGCATGCGCTGATCAAGGGCTGGGCCGCCCGGGACACCACCAGCCCCGTGCTCACCGACCCCCGGCTGGGCGTGGCCGACCTGGCCCGCCTCGCCGCCGTCGTCGCGGGCCCCGCCCCGGCCGCGCCCCAGCCCGTCGGCCACCGGCTGTTCTGCGCCATGGACCGGGCCGTGCACCGCCGCCCCGGCTGGGCCGCCGCCATCGCCATGGCCTCCGACCGCATCGCCCACTACGAGAACGGCAACGGCGAGAACCCGCGCGGCTGGCACACCGGAGCCGGAATGCTCACCTGGTGGGGCGCCTCCTCCGGCGGAGACCAGTACTCCGACGGCTTCTGGCCCACCGTGGACCCCTGCCGACTCCCCGGAACCACCGTCTCCGCCCGCCCCCTCGCCGACAACGAGGGCGGCGCCTGGGGCGCCTCCAGGCCCGGCGTCCGCTGGGTGGGCGGCGTCACCGACGGGGAGTACGCGGCGGTCGGGCAGCACCTCAACGGGCTCGCCTCGACGCTGGAGGCGCGGAAGTCCTGGTTCTGCACGGCGGGCGCCGTCGTCTGCCTCGGCGCCGGGATCCGCGCACGGGACGGCGCCGAGGTGGTCACCGTCGTGGACAACCGCAACCTCGGCGCCCACGGCACCCCGCTGCTGCTGATCGACGGTGAGCCCCAGCCCTGCCCCGCCGGCACCTGGTCCGAGTCCTTCGAGCAGGCCGAGTGGGCCCATCTCGCCGGGCACGGCGGCTGGGTCTTCCCCGGCGGCGCCCCGCTGGAGGCCCTGCGCCACACCCGCACCGGCTCCTGGCGGGACATCAACGCGGGCGGCGCCCCCGACCCCGTCACCCGGCGCTACCTCACCCTCGTCCACCCCCACGGCACCGACCCCGATGACGCCGCCTACGCCTACCTCCTGATGCCCGGCGCCACCCCCGGTGCCGTCGCCGAGCGGGCCGCCGATCCCGGCTGGCTCACGGTCCTCGCCAACACCCCCGACTGCCAGGCCGTGTGCATCCCCGCACTGGGCCTGACCGCCGCCAACTTCTGGTCCCCGGGCACCGCCGGCCCCCTCACCGTCACCGCGCCCGCCTCCGTGCTCGTCCGCCACCACACCCGCACCGCCACCGTCCACCTCGCGGAACCCCTCCGCACCGGCGCCCCCCTGGACCTCACCTGGGCCCGCCCTGTGAGCGAAGTCACATCCCGCGACCCCTCTGTGCAAGTGCTCGGCACCGGGAATTCCCTGCGGCTGCGGATCGCTCCCGGAACGGCGTGCGCGGCGCACGGCTGCCGGGTGGAGGCGGACTGATGGACGGGGTCACCCGAACGGCCGTACTGGTCAAGCTGCACATACCATGCCTTCGACCCCGGGAGTTTTGTGGAGCCCCCACAGCGTGGGAAGCCCGGTCGAACGGCCACAACTGATAAGGGGGCTGTGCAGTTCTGTCCCGCCTGCCCACCAAATCGTGCAGGACGTTGTACGGAATCAACATGATGTTCCGGCGCCCTCGCCACGTACCGTCTATCCATGAGCAATCTCGAAGGTGCGCCCGTAGAGGCGAGTGACGTCCGCGGGCGCGTCGCCGAGCTGCACGCCATCCGCGAGCAGGTTCGGCGAGGTCCGAGCGAGCGGGCTACCCAGGCGCAGAAGGCCAAGGGGAAGCTGACGGCTCGCGAGCGTATAGATCTGCTGCTCGACGAGGGCTCTTTTACCGAGGTGGAGCCGCTGCGGCGGCATCGTGCCACGGGGTTCGGGCTGGAGGAGAAGCGCCCGTACACCGATGGTGTGATCACCGGGTGGGGGACCGTGCACGGGCGGACGGTGTTCGTCTACGCACACGACTTCCGGATCTTCGGTGGTGCGCTGGGCGAGGCCCATGCCACGAAGATCCACAAGATCATGGACAAGGCGATCGCCGCCGGGGCGCCGCTGGTGTCCCTGAACGACGGTGCGGGCGCCCGCATCCAGGAGGGCGTCTCGGCGCTCGCCGGGTACGGCGGGATCTTCCAGCGCAACACGAAGGCCTCGGGTGTGATCCCGCAGATCAGTGTGATGCTGGGCCCGTGTGCGGGTGGTGCGGCCTACTCCCCGGCCCTGACGGACTTCGTGTTCATGGTCCGGGAGACCTCGCAGATGTTCATCACCGGTCCGGACGTGGTCCGTGCGGTGACGGGTGAGGAGATCACCCAGAACGGTCTGGGCGGTGCGGACGTGCACGCGGAGACCTCCGGTGTGGCCCACTTCGCCTACGACGACGAGGAGACCTGCCTCGAGGAGGTCCGGTACCTCCTCTCCCTCCTGCCCCAGAACAACCGGGAGAACCCGCCCCGCGTCGTCTCGGACGACCCGGCCGACCGCGTCGGCGAGGCGCTCCTGGACCTGGTGCCGGCGGACGGCAACCGCCCCTACGACATGCGCAAGGTCATCGAGGAGATCGTCGACGACGGCGAGTACCTCGAGGTGCACGAGCGCTGGGCGACCAACATCATCTGCGCCCTGTCCCGCCTGGACGGCCAGGTCGTCGGCATCATCGCCAACCAGCCGCAGTCCCTCGCCGGCGTCCTCGACATCGAGGCCTCCGAGAAGGCCGCGCGGTTCATCCAGATGTGCGACGCCTTCAACATCCCCATCATCACTCTTCTGGACGTACCCGGGTTCCTCCCCGGCGTGGACCAGGAGCACGGTGGAATCATCCGGCACGGTGCAAAGCTGCTGTACGCGTACTGCAACGCCACGGTGCCCCGGATCTCGGTGATCCTGCGCAAGGCCTACGGCGGTGCCTACATCGTCATGGACTCGCAGTCCATCGGCGCCGACCTCACCTTCGCCTGGCCGACCAACGAGATCGCGGTCATGGGCGCGGAGGGCGCGGCCAACGTGATCTTCCGCAGGCAGATCGCCGAGGCGGACGACCCGGAGGCGATGCGGGCGCGCATGGTCAAGGAGTACAAGGCCGAGCTGATGCACCCGTACTACGCGGCCGAGCGCGGTCTGGTCGACGACGTGATCGACCCCGTCGAGACCAGGTCGGTGCTGATCCGCTCGCTGGCGATGCTCGCCAACAAGCACGCGGACCTGCCGTCCCGCAAGCACGGCAACCCGCCCCAGTAACAAACGTCCAGAACTTCAGCAACCGGAGACATCGCATGAACGACACGTTCGTACGCGTCGAGAAGGGCATGGCGGACGCCGAGGAGCTGGCCGCCGTCACCGCCGTTCTCATGGCCCGTGCCGCCGCCGGCACCAGCCACGCCGCCCAGGCCGCCCGCCCGCGCCGCACCCAGGCCCGCTGGCGCCGCCTGGAGCGCGCGTCCGGCTTCAGGGCGCCGCACAGCTGGCAGGGCTGACGCCCGAGCCGCCCGCGCGCAGCGCAAACGAAAAGGTCCCCGCACTCCCGAGGAGTGCGGGGACCTTTTCGCATCCGTACTAGCGCAGCCGCGCCATCAGGGCGTGCTCCACGAGCGTGATGAGGGCGCTCTTGGCCTCGTTCCGGTGGCGCGCGTCGGTGGTGATGATGGGCGCGTCCGGGCCGATCTGGAGGGCTTCGCGGACTTCTTCGGGGGCGTAGGGCTGGTGTCCGTCGAAGCCGTTGAGGGCGATGACGAAGGGCAGGCCGCTGTTCTCGAAGTAGTCGACTGCGGGGAAGCAGTCGGCGAGGCGGCGGGTGTCGACGAGGACGACGGCGCCGATGGCGCCGCGGACCAGGTCGTCCCACATGAACCAGAAGCGGTCCTGGCCGGGCGTGCCGAACAGGTACAGGATCAGGTCCTGGTCCAGGGTGATGCGGCCGAAGTCCATCGCCACGGTGGTCGTGGTCTTGTCCGGCGCATGGGTGAGGTCGTCGATGCCCGCCGAGGCGGAGGTCATGACGGCTTCGGTGCGCAGCGGGTTGATCTCCGAGACCGCGCCGACGAAAGTGGTCTTGCCCACGCCGAAGCCACCCGCCACCACGATCTTTGCGGAGGTGGTGGAGCGGGCTGCCTCGCCGCTAGAGGTTCCGAAGTCCACTGAGCACCCTTTCGAGCAGTGTCACGTCAGGCTGGCCGCCGGCGGCCGCGTCGCCGCCGGGCTGATGAATGGCGACGAGTCCGGCCTCCGCCAGGTCGGCGACGAGGATTCGGGCGACGCCGAGCGGGATGGAGAGGAGTGCCGAGATCTCCGCGACCGACTTGATCTCTTGGCACAGGTGGCAGATGCGCTGGTGTTCCGGCAACTGCCCGTGGAGTTGGGAGGGCTGGGCCGTGGTGTGCACCAGCGCCTCGATGGCGAGCTGGTAACGCGGCCTCGTCCGGCCGCCGGTCATCGCATAGGGACGGACCAGCGGGTTGGTCTTCTTGCCGCCCGCGGGCGGGGTGGCTGCGCGCCGGGAGTGCGACTGGGGCGGCACATGCGGAGGGCGCTGCTGCTCCGGCATGGCTTGGTGGCTTGGCGCGGAGGGGAAGTTGTAGCGGTTCAACGGGGGTTGAGCCTGCTGGTCGTTGCCATACGGGTAACCGCCTGGGGGCGTTGCCACGTCTCCTCCTCCAACTTGCCTGTCTGCTGCCGGTCGCGCCACCGCACCCTATGGCGCGATGGCGCGAAACGCACTGTCTCTCCGTTAGTTGAGAAGGCTCCCCTGCAGTTCGGCGCGGAGGTCCGGCGTGAGCACGTTGCCCGCGCGGTCGACGAGAAGGGCCATCTCGTAGCCCACGAGGCCGATGTCGCACTCCGGGTGCGCCAGCACGGCCAGTGCCGAACCGTCGGAGACCGACATGATGAAGAGGAAGCCGCGCTCCATCTCCACCACCGTCTGGTTGACCGTGCCGCCCTCGAAGATCCGGGAGGCACCCGCGGTCAGCGAGGTCAGGCCGGAGGCCACGGCCGCCAGCTGGTCGGCGCGGTCCCGCGGAAACCCTTCGGACATCGCCAGAAGGAGTCCGTCGGCGGAGACCACGACGGTGTGGGACACCCCTGGGGTGTTGTCCACGAAACTGGTGATCAACCAGTTCAGGTTCTGCGCCGCCTGGCTCATCGGGCTCACACTAACGCTCCTGATCGTAGGTGCTGCCGGGGCCGAAGCCCTGGTCGTGTTGCTCATGCTGCTGGTGCGGGGAGTTCGCGGACTGCTCCGCGGAATCCGTCCCCGCGTTGCGCCCCTGCTGGATGCCACGGCGCAGGTTGGCCAACCTGCCGCGGACGTCCTCCGGTGCGCGGGAGACCTGGGGGCCCGTCTGGGCGGTCTGGCTCGCCGAGCCCTCGACCAGATTGGCCTTGGGGACCCGTCGGGGGAGACCCGAGGAGGTCACCCCGCCGGCCTTCGGCGTCCGGAGCTGACCGGCACGCTGCCAGCGCTCGTCGTTCGCCGACTGCCATGCGGAGTCGTCACCCTCCTGAGGCCGCTCGGAGACCGCCTGCCGGGACTGCTCCGGTTCTGCGCCGTCCCTCCTGGCCTCCTCGCCCGTCTCGGCTTGCTGCCACCGCTTGTCGCGGCGCGGCAGACCGGACCCGGTCAGCGAGGGGGAGCCGCTCGAGGCGGGGCCCGGACGGTGGAACTCTACGCGCTCCGGCTGGGCCGTGTCAGCGGACGGCTGGGATTCCGGTTCCGCTGCGTAACCCTGCCCGTACCCGTGCTGGTACGGACCTGCCTCGCTCCACTCCCCTTGGTGACCGGGGGAGTTGTAGTCGCCGTAGCCCTGCTGACCGTCAACGGCCGGGGCCTGGTAGGCGGGTTCCGCGTAGCCGGACTCCGGGTAACCGTCGCCGGCGTAGGCCTGCTGGGACCCGACCGGGTACCCGTCCTCCGTCGGATCGGCCTGCTGCGGCGCCGGTATGTGCTCCTGCTGCGGGGCGTACGACTGCTCGTGCTGCGGCGCCGCCTCGTGGGTGCCGGCCTCCGGCCGCTGCTGCTCGTATCGGGAGTCGTCGAAGCCCAGCTCTGCGGCGGTCCGCATGCCGCCGACCGGAGCGGCCTGCTGCTGCTCGGGCATCATCTGCTGCTCGGGCATCATCTGGGAGACCTGGAAGTCGCCCTCGGGCAGCTCGTCGCCGCCACCGCCGTGCGTGATCGCGTCCGGCAGCATCACCAGCGAGGTGGTGCCCGCCTGCTCGCCCGAGGGGCGCAGCTGGACGCGGATGCCGTGGCGCAGGGACAGGCGGCCGACCACGAACAGACCCATGCGCTGGGAGATGGCCGCGTCCACGGTGGGCGGGTTGGCCAGCTTGTGGTTGATGTCCGCGAAGTCCTCGGCGGTCAGGCCGATGCCCTTGTCGTGGATCTCCACCATCACGCGGCCGTCGGGCAGCCGGGTCGCGGTGACGCGGACCTTGGTGTGCGGGGAGGAGAACGTGGTGGCGTTCTCCAGCAGCTCGGCGAGCAGGTGCACGAGGTCGGTCACGGCCAGGCCGTGGATCTCCGCATCCGGGACGCCGCTCAGCTCGATGCGCTCGTACGCCTCCACCTCGGAGGACGCGGCGCGCAGCACGTCGACCAGCGGGATCGGCTGGTCCCAGCGGCGGCCGGGCTCCTCGCCCGCGAGAATCAGCAGGTTCTCGCCGTTGCGGCGCATACGGGTGGCCAGGTGGTCCAGCTTGAAGAGGTTCTCCAGCTGGTCCGGGTCCGCCTCGTTGTTCTCCAGGTCGGTGATGAGGTTCAGCTGGCCCTCGATCAGCGTCTGGTTGCGGTGCGAGAGGTTGGTGAAGATCGCGTTGACGTTGCCCCGGAGCAGCGCCTGCTCGGCGGCGAGCCGCACGGCCTCCCGGTGCACCTGGTCGAAGGCGCGGGCGACCTCGCCGATCTCGTCCCGGGTGGTGATCGGGATGGGCTCGGTGCGGGTGTCCACGTGACCGGGGTTGGTGCGCGAGAGCTGGTCGACCAGGGCCGGCAGCCGCTGCTCGGCCACCTCGAAGGCGGCGGTGCGCAGCCGGCCCATGTTGCGGCTCATGGAGCGCGCCATCTTGCCGGCCACCAGGAAGGCGATCAGAAGGGCGAACACCATGATGGACGAGTTGACGATGGCGTCCTGCTGCGCCTGCGAGGCGATCTTCTCGGCCTCGGACACGGCCTTGTCGATCTGGTGTTCCTCGACGTCGCGGTAGGCGTTGAACTTGCCCGTGGACGTGGTGAACCAGGAGTCGGCCGTGATGCCCTTGGCCTTCAGCTGCGTGGCGGTGGCGCCGGACATGATGGCGGCGGCCATCTTGTCCTGCTCCTCCACCTGGGCCTGGGAGCCCAGCGCGGTCTTCAGACGCTTGATGTCGTCGTCGGTACCACCGGACTCGTACTCGCCGCGGGCGATGTACTCGAGGAAGTTGTACGAGGAGAACGCCGTCAGCAGCGTTGTGCGCTCCTGGGCGTCGCCCGGCTTCAGCAGCAGGTGGGTGCCGATGGAGCGCTGGAGCGACTCGGCGGCCTTGGCCAGGGACACCGCGTAGACCATGCGGCCGTACGAGGTGAAGTTGCCGGTGCCCAGGCCCAGCTCGTTGGCGAAGGCCATGAGCGGGCGCTGGATGGCGCCGTAGCCGTCCTCGGTCTTCGCACCGTCCAGGGCAGGCGTGTAGGCGGCCGCACGGACCTTCGGCAGCGTCGGCTCCGCGTCCCGGACGGCCTTCAGACGGCGCTTCAGGCTCGGGGTGTCCGGCATCTTCTTGACGCGCTGGTCGAAGTCCGCGCGGGCGGCGTCCGTGGCGTCCTGCGCCTTCTTGACGTTCGCGTCGTCGCGGTTGCCCTCGAGCAGCGGCTTGGCGCTCACGTCACGCTCGTCGATGACGGCGTGCGCGTACGTGGCGGCCGCCTGGACGACCCGCGCGGTGTTCTGGGCGTCCTCCGCCTCCAGCCAGGTGTCGACGGAGTTCTTCACGTCGAAACCGCCGAAGACGAGGGCGACCACCACCGGGATCATGAGGATCGCGTTCAGGCGGGTGGGCACGCGCCAGTTGCTGGGCGAGAATCTGCCGCCGCCTCCCGTGGCGGGAGCGGGGGCTTCGGGCATGTCGGAAGGCGGCGCCGCTTCGCGCGACGGCGGGGTGAAGTTGCCCCGCGCGTTCCGCGTCTGCTGCGCGGCGCCCGTCTTTCTTCGCCTCACTCGACCAACAACCTCTCGGCGTCTGCACCTGTGCTGTGCCGTTTATCCACTGAGCCGTGACTGCTCAGTCCGGGAATTCCAGCACGTCCGGCAGGCGCATTCCAAACAACGGACAGAGCCGGTGAAGGCCACGATTTGCCCGACATAAAACGGGCATTAAGGCCGAGCCACGCCAAAAGCCGAGCGGTTTGTGTGCAGAGCGAAGTTGGCCGGACGCAACGAGTGGTCGCGTCCGGCCAATTCTCTGTCGAAACGTTATGAAGCCCGAAGTGAGTCGTGGTCAATGCCACAACTTACGCACCGTCATAACAAGCGGGCGGGCAAACACTATTTCAGCCGCGCCATGAGTGCGTGCTCCACGAGCGTGATGAGGGCGCTCTTGGCCTCGTTCCGGTGGCGGGCGTCGGTGGTGATGATGGGGGCGTCCGGGCCGATCTGGAGGGCTTCGCGGACTTCTTCGGGGGCGTAGGGCTGGTGTCCGTCGAAGCCGTTGAGGGCGATGACGAAGGGCAGGCCGCTGTTCTCGAAGTAGTCGACTGCGGGGAAGCAGTCGGCGAGGCGGCGGGTGTCGACGAGGACGACGGCGCCGATGGCGCCGCGGACCAGGTCGTCCCACATGAACCAGAAGCGGTCCTGGCCGGGCGTGCCGAACAGGTACAGGATCAGGTCGTCATCAAGGGTGATTCGACCGAAATCCATCGCCACGGTCGTCGTGGTCTTGTCCTGGACGTGGCTCAGGTCGTCGATGCCGGCCGATGCGGAGGTCATGACCGCTTCGGTGCGGAGCGGGCTGATCTCCGAGACCGCGCCGACGAACGTGGTCTTGCCCACGCCGAAGCCACCCGCCACCACGATCTTCGCCGAGGTGGTGGAGCGGCCGACGCCTCCGCTAGAGCTTCCGAAGTCCACTGAGCACCCTTTCGAGCAGTGTCACATCCGGCGTACCGCCGGCCTCGGTGCCGCCGCCGGGCTGGTGGATCGCCACCATGCCGGCCTCTGCCAGGTCCGCGACCAGGATCCGTGCCACGCCCAGCGGCATGCCCAGCAGCGCGGAGATTTCCGCGACCGACTTGACCTCGCGGCACAGGTGGCAGATCCGCTGGTGCTCGGGGAGCAGCCCTCCCAGGTGGGCCGGGTCGGCCGTGGAGCTGACCAGTGCCTCGATGGCGAGCTGGTAGCGCGGCCGGGTCCGGCCACCCGTCATGGCGTACGGGCGGACCAGCGGCTGGTCACCTTCTTCACTCCCGTACGGCGCATGGTGAGAGGCGCCGTACGGGCCGGGCGAGGCGGGCGGGGTCATGAATCCTCCGGACGGGACAGCAGGATGGCAATAATGCCGTCGAGCGGCGGCCGGTGGGGGGTTTTCGGCCGCACGGTTGGACGGAAATTGCGTGGAACGGGGGTCAGTTCAGCAGGCTTCCCTGCAGTTCGGCGCGGAGATCGGGCGTGAGGACGGTGCCCGCACGGTCGACCAGGAGCGCCATCTCGTAGCCCACGAGGCCGATGTCGCACTCCGGGTGCGCCAGCACGGCCAGTGCCGAACCGTCGGAGACCGACATGATGAAGAGGAAGCCGCGCTCCATCTCCACCACCGTCTGGTTGACCGTGCCGCCCTCGAAGATGCGCGAGGCACCCGCGGTCAGCGAGGTCAGGCCGGAGGCCACGGCCGCCAGCTGGTCGGCGCGGTCCCGCGGAAACCCTTCGGACATCGCCAGAAGGAGTCCGTCGGCGGACACCACCACCGTGTGCGACACCCCCGGGGTGTTGTCCACGAAGTTGGTGATCAACCAGTTCAGATTTTGCGCCGCCTGGCTCATCGGACTCAACTAACGCTCCTGCTGGTAAGTGGGGCCAACATTGTGGCTGCCGGTGGTCGAGCTGTTTCCGGCCTGACGTCCCTGCTGGATGCCCCGGCGGAGATTGGTCAGTCGGCCGCGTACGTCGTCGGGCGCACGCGAGACCTGCGGACCGGTGGGAGTGGTGGACTGCTCGGTCTGTGCGGTGCCCTCGACGAGGTTGGCACGCGGCACGCGCCGCGGCAGCCCGGACGAGGTGATGCCGCCCGCCGCCGGCTCCCGGACCTGCTCGGCCCGGCGCCAGCGCTCGTCGTTGGGGGAGGACCAGCTGTTCTGCGACCCGCCCTGCGTCTCCTCCTGGGGCGCCGGACGCGCGGAGTCCACGGGCTGCTCGGGCACGGCCGTCTCACCGGCGGCACCGCGGAACCAGTGGGACTCCAGCTCCTGGAACAGCGGGGTGCCCGCCTGCTCCCCGCCCTGCTCGCCGCGCTCGGCCCCGGCAGTGGGGGCGGGCATGGCGAACTGGCCGGTGCCGGTGGTGCTGTTGAGGTCGTTGCCGGGCGCGGGCGCGGCGAACTGGCCGGTGGTGTGGGCCGGTGCGTCGGTCTGCGGACGGGCGAACTGGCCGCTGGTGCTGCTCGGGCCGTCGGCGGGACGGGAGGGCAGGTCGAACTGCCCCGTCGAGCCGCCGGTGTTCGGCGTGTTGGTCGGCATCGCGAACTGGCCGGTGCCGGTGGTGCTGTTGAGGTCGTTGCCGGGCGCGGGGACGGCGAACTGGCCGGTGGTGTGGGCCGGTGCGTCGGTCTGCGGACGGGCGAACTGGCCGCTGGTGCTGCTCGGGCCGTCGGTCTGCGGACGGGCGAACTGACCGCTCGTGCTGCTCGGGCCGTCGGCGGAGGCGTCCGCGGGGACCGGCGGGAACTGCGCCGTGTCGCCGGGGCCGCCGGGCAGCGGGAACTGGCCGGTGCTGCCGGACTGCGGCTCGGTCGCGCTGGTGATCGGCGGGATCTGGGCCGTGTCGCCCGGGCCGCCGCTCAGGCGCGCGACCGGGGTGACCGGAGCGCCGAACGGAGACGAGCTCTCGACGTCCTCGTGGCCGCGCGGGGCGTCCTGCGCAGCGCGCGGGGAGCTGTCGGAGGACAGCGGCCAGTCGTCGACCGGGGCCTGCTTCGCCTTGCGGCCACGGACCGGAGGCTGCTGCTGCCCGGCCCAGCCCGGGCCGTCGGCCGCGGGGGCGTTGCCTGCGGCACCGCGGGCGGGCAGCTGCGGGCGGCCGCCCTGACCGGCGGGCGGCATCGCGGCCGGACCGCCGTTGCCCTGCGGCGGCAGCGGAGCCGGACCGCCGGCGCCCGGGGCGCCCTTGCCGCGCGGCGCGGTGTCGAAGAGGCTGCCTGTCGCGGCACCGCCGCTCGGACCGGCGCCTGGGCCGCCCTGCCGCTGGGGCAGGCCGCCCGGCGCGGTGCCCGGCGTGGTGCCGGGACGGGGCATCGGCGCCGGCGCGGGGCGCGGGCCGGAGGCCGGGATCTGACGGCGCTGCTGGCCACCGGCCGGGCCGCCGGCCACCGCGGGGGCGCCACCGGCGCCCGGGACGCCCGGAGCCGGCTTCTTGTGGCCCTGGGCGACGTCGACCGGCAGCATGACGAGTGCGGTGGTGCCGCCGGAGTCCGACGGACGGAGCTGGATGCGGATGCCGTGTCGCAGGGACAGGCGGCCGACCACGAACAGACCCATGCGCCGGGAGACGGAGACGTCCACCGTCGGCGGGCTGGCGAGCCGCTCGTTGATCGCCGCAAGGTCCTCCTGGGAGAGGCCGATGCCGGTGTCGTGGATCTCGACCAGCACCCGCCCGTCGGGCAGCGCGTGACCGGTGACCTTGACCTTGGTCTGCGGCGAGGAGAACGAGGTGGCGTTCTCGAGCAGCTCGGCGAGGAGGTGCACGAGGTCGTTGACGACGCGGCCGGCGACCTCGGTCGGCGGCACGCCGCTCAGCTCGATGCGCTCGTACTGCTCCACCTCGGACGCGGCGGCGCGGAGCACGTCGACGAGCGGGACGGGGCGGGTCCACCGGCGGCCCGGCTCCTCACCCGCGAGGACGAGGAGGTTTTCGCCGTTACGGCGCATACGGGTGGCGAGGTGGTCGAGGCGGAAGAGCGCGGACAGCTGGTCCGGGTCGGCCTCGCGGCTCTCCAGCTCGGAGATGAGCGACAGCTGACGCTGGATGAGGCCCTGGCTGCGGCGCGAGAGGTTGGTGAACATCGCGTTGACGTTGCCCCGGAGGAGGGCCTGCTCGGCGGCGAGGCGGACCGCCTCGCGGTGCACGTCGTCGAAGGCCGCGGCCACCTTGCCGATCTCGTCCCGGCTGTGCACACCGACCGACTCCACGGACGTGTCGACGTCCTGCGGGTCGGACTCGGACAGCTGCTTGACCAGCTCGGGGAGGCGGTCCTGGGCGACCTTCTGGGCGGTGTCCTGCAGCCGTCGCAGCGAGCGCACCATGGATCGGGCCACGACGAAGGCGCCGACGAGCGAGATGCCGAGGACGAGGACGATCAGGGCACCGTTGAGGATGGCTTCGGAGTTGGCGTCGTCACGCAGCTCACGGGCCTTCTGGTCCATCTCCGTGAGGAGCGTCTGCTCGATCTTGCCCATCTCGCTGAGCTTGATCGAGTCCTGGTCGTACCAGTCGCGGTAGCTCTTCTTCTCGGACTTGAGGGCGTCGGTCTTGCCGAAGACCCGCTCCGCGAAGGTGGTCGCCTCGGTGATGTCGGCGATACCGCCGTTGAGGCCCTTGAGCAGCTCCTGGGAGTCGCCGGCGCGGATGGAGGCGAATCGCTTGAGCGCCTCGTCCTCGTTCTCGCGCGCGGTCAGACCGTACTGGAGGTCGTTGGCGCTGAGCTGGGCGCCCTTGGGGTTCGCCAGCGCGGCGCTGATCACCGCTCGCTGGATCGACGCGTACTCCTTGGCGGAGGAGAACGTCGCCAGCGCACGGGTTGCGGTGATCATGTCGCTGTTGCTGGTGGCCTGGGCCATGTCCTGGGACAGGGTCAGCAGCGAGGTGATCAGGGCGTCGTAGTTGCTGACGGTCTGCGAGATGTAGGTCTCGTCCTGGTACGGCTTGGACCGGACGTCCTTGATCTTCTTCAGCTGCCTGCTGATCTCGACCAGGGTGGTCTGCACGCCGACCATCGTCGGGTCGCTCGGCTTGACCTTGGCCGTCGTCTGCGTGAACGCGTCGATCTCGCGGTCGGTCTTCTGCCGTGCCGCGGTGATCTGGTCGTCCGAGGGGTTCTTGGAGACCAGCGGACCCGCCGAGCGGTCGCGCTCCTCCTGGAGCGCGTCGGCGAGCTTGGTCGCCTGGCTCGTCATCTCCGTGAGGAGCTTCATGTGGTCCAGCTGGTCGACGTTCGTGAGCGATTCGTCGATGCGCAGGGCACCCAGGGTCGTCGCGGCGACGACGGGGAGGGCGAGCAGGGAGACCAGTCGGGTGGAGATGCGCCAGTTGCGCAGGGCTATTCGTGAGCCCGGCCCGACGGGCTGGCCTGGCGCCTTCGACTTGGCCTTCGCCTTCGTCTTCGCCTTCAGCTTCGCCTTCGTCGGCTCGGCGGCGGCGGGCTCACTGCCCTTAGCCGCCTCGACGGGCGAGCCGACGGGCGTGCCGCGGTCGGTCGCACCGCGCGGCTCCGGCTCCGCCGCAGCGCTGCCATCCCTCTTGAAACGTCCCTGCACTAGCGTCGCAACCTCTGGACCAGGCGTCCCGCCGCAAGCGGAGGGACGGTGTCGAGTCGTGGGGGGACCGCGTTGCCCCCCTGGCGGTCCCGGGAATTCCAGCACAGTGCCGGATCTCCCAACAAGGCCGGTGGACCCAACCGGGACAGCAGTGACCCTGGGTGACCGAAAGAGTGACGGGGTGTAGAACATCTGACCCCATATGTCGGACTTATATCCATGAGTCGCACCGCCGGGCCCGGCACCTCCGGGGTGTCCCGTTCTCCATGATCAGGAGCGGAACGTCAGGTTCAGCACTGCAATGTCCGTTTCGCGGCGACCAGTCGGTCGTCCGCTATGTCGCATTTTTCGGTTGAGTCGTGAGGAAACTCACAGGAGGGTCGCGACTTCTTCCCCGTACCGATGGGGATAGGCGCGCCTAGCCTGGTCCTTTACACAAGGGCTGAAACGCCAAGAACGCCAAGAACCGACACCGCACCGACACCGCGAGGCACCCAGTGACGTCGATGACTTCCCGCAGCACCGCCAACCCGCGCCGCACCACGCTCGCGCACCTGGGCAAGGCCGAGGCGCTGAGCCTCTTCGGCACCGAGCGCCCGGAGCACGCGGCAGAGCTGCCCACGGTCACCGCCAACCCGCGCCGCACCGTCCTGATGACCGCGCCCGCCCCGCTGGCGCCCCGCGACTGACGCTCCTGTGACCGGCGGCGGCGCACGGGCCGCCGCACGCCCCCCGCGATAGCCTGAGGTGTCAGACTCCGGCCATTACACATAAAGGGGCAACGGCTTCCCGTGCGCATCGCCAGGTTCTCCATCGACGGAAACGTCGCCTTCGGTGTCGTGGAAGGGGACGCTGCCACCGCGGGCGGCCCCGTCCTGGACATCATCAAGGGCCACCCCTTCGCGGAATTCGAGCGCTCGGGGCAGAAGATCCCGCTGAGCAAGGTGCGGCTGCTGCCGCCCGTGCTGCCCAACAAGGTCGTCGCCATCGGCCGCAACTACGCCGAGCACGCCGCGGAGCTGGGCAACGACGTGCCCGAGGTGCCCATCACCTTCTTCAAGCCGTCGACCTCCGTCATCGGCCCCGGCGACCCCATCGCCTACCCGTCCTTCTCCAGCGAGCTGCACCACGAGGCCGAGCTGGCCGTGGTCATCGGACGCATGTGCCGCGAGGTCCCGCGCGAGCGCGTCAAGGACGTGATCCTCGGCTACACCTGCGCCAACGACGTCACCGCGCGCGACGTCCAGCAGCGGGAGAAGCAGTGGGCCCGGGCCAAGGGCTTCGACACCTCCTGCCCCCTCGGCCCCTGGGTCGAGACCGAGCTGGACCCCCGCGACCTCGGCATCATGTGCACCGTCAACGGCCAGCAGCGCCAGCTGGGCCGCACGAGCGACATGGTGCGCTCCATCGAGGACCTGATCGTCCACATCACCGAGGCGATGACGCTGCTCCCCGGCGACGTCGTCCTGACGGGCACCCCGGCCGGAGTCGGACCGCTCAACGTCGGCGACGAGGTCGCCGTCACCATCGAAGGCATCGGCACTCTCACCAACAAGGTGATCAAGCGTGGCTAACGCGAACGTCCGCGTACGTTTCTGTCCCTCGCCGACCGGCAACCCCCATGTGGGTCTGGTCCGCACCGCCCTCTTCAACTGGGCGTTCGCCCGCCACCACGGCGGCACCCTGGTCTTCCGCATCGAGGACACCGACGCGGCCCGCGACTCGGAGGAGTCGTACCTCCAGCTGCTGGACGCCATGCGCTGGCTGGGCCTCGACTGGGACGAGGGCCCCGAGGTGGGCGGCCCCCACGCGCCGTACCGCCAGTCGCAGCGCATGGACCTCTACAAGGACGTCGCGGCCAAGCTGCTCGACGCCGGCCACGCGTACCGCTGCTACTGCACCACCGAGGAGCTGGACGAGCGCCGCGAGGCCGCCCGTGCGACGGGCCGGCCCTCCGGCTACGACGGCAAGTGCCGCGAGGTGAGCGCCGAGCAGAAGGCGGAGTACGAGCGCGAGGGCCGTGAGCCCATCGTCCGCTTCCGGATGCCCGATGAGGCGATCACCTTCACGGACCTGGTCCGCGGCGAGCTGACCTTCACCCCGGAGAACGTGCCGGACTTCGGCATCGTGCGCGCCAACGGCGCCCCGCTCTACACGCTCGTCAACCCCGTCGACGACGCGCTGATGGAGATCACGCACGTGCTGCGCGGCGAGGACCTGCTGTCCTCCACCCCGCGGCAGATCGCCCTCTACCGGGCGCTGGCGGAGATCGGCGTGGGCAACGGCACCACCCCGTCCTTCGGTCACCTGCCCTACGTCATGGGCGAGGGCAACAAGAAGCTCTCCAAGCGCGACCCGCAGTCCTCCCTCAACCTCTACCGGGAGCGCGGCTTCCTTCGCGAGGGCCTGCTCAACTACCTCTCGTTGCTCGGCTGGTCCCTCTCCGCCGACCGGGACATCTTCTCGATCGAGGAGATGGTGGCGGCGTTCGACATCAAGGACGTCAACGCCAACCCGGCCCGCTTCGACCTCAAGAAGGCCGAGGCCGTCAACGCCGACCACATCCGCCGCCTCGACCCGAAGGCGTTCGCCGAGGCCTGCGAGCCCTGGCTGACGGCCCCGCACGCCAACTGGGCGCCGGAGAACTTCGACCGGGCCGCCTGGGAGGCGATCGCCCCGCACGCCCAGACCCGCCTCACGGTCCTCTCCGACATCACCGCCAATGTCGACTTCCTCTTCCTCGACGAGCCGGTCGAGGACGAGGCGTCCTGGCAGAAGGCCATGAAGGAGGGCTCGGACGCGCTGCTGCGCACGGCCCGCGCCAAGCTGGCCGAGGTCGAGTGGAACGCGGACGCCCTCAAGGCCGCCGTAGTGGCCGCGGGCGAGGAGCACGGCCTCAAGCTGGGCAAGGCCCAGGCCCCCGTCCGCGTGGCCGCCACGGGCCGCACGGTCGGCCTGCCGCTCTTCGAGTCCCTCGAGGTCCTCGGCCGCGAGCGCACCCTGGCGCGCGTCGACGCCGCCCTGGCGAAGCTCGCGGGCTGACGCCCGGCGCTCTCCGGCCCACGGGGCCCGGCAGCCTCCTCATGGGGGCCGCCGGGCCCCGTCCCCGTTTCCGGGGCCGTGCAGCGGTGTTTCCAGGGCCGTGCAGCGGCCCTGCCGGAGCCGTGAACTCGGCCTCGAACGGCCTGCCGGGCCGTCCCCGCTCCGGTGGCGGCTTATCGATTTTGGACCCCCGTCCACCTTCGGGTAATGTTCTTCCTGCGCCGCCCGAGAGGGCCGAGAGGCCGGAGCGGAGGGCGCAAGCCGGACAAGACCCCTTCCGGGGGGTGGAGTTACGGTGGGGTATGGTGTAATTGGCAGCACGAGTGATTCTGGTTCACTTAGTCTAGGTTCGAGTCCTGGTACCCCAGCAAGAGAAATTCTTCGCCGAAATTCTCTCGCAAAACTACTGATAAAGTAGGAAGCGCGCGAAAGCGCAAAAGCGAAGTGCAAGCCCCCGTTGTGTAGCGGCCTAGCACGCCGCCCTCTCAAGGCGGTAGCGCCGGTTCGAATCCGGTCGGGGGTACGGATTCCGGAAGGGATGATTCCCGGACGGGATCGCTAGGGCCCCCGTTGTGTAGCGGCCTAGCACGCCGCCCTCTCAAGGCGGTAGCGCCGGTTCGAATCCGGTCGGGGGTACTGGTTATAAAACCACCATGGGCTATGGTGTAATTGGCAGCACGAGTGATTCTGGTTCATTTAGTCTAGGTTCGAGTCCTGGTAGCCCAGCGCAGATTGCTTTTTGAGTCTGCAACAGCAAAAAAAGCAAGCCCCCGTTGTGTAGCGGCCTAGCACGCCGCCCTCTCAAGGCGGTAGCGCCGGTTCGAATCCGGTCGGGGGTACAAGAGGGAAAAATGCCTTTCGCTTCGGCGAGGGGCATTTTTTCATGCGTCCTTCCGCCACCCGAGAGGCGGCGCGATAATCCGGGCATGGTCCAACCCAACGGCCTGCGCGGCCGGGTCCACGTCGGTGACCTGCGGCCAGGTGACCATGCGTGCCTGCTGTTCGAGTCGGACGAGGAGCGGGCGTCGATCCTGCGGGACTTCGTGCTCGGCGGCCTGGCGGCCGAGGACAAGATCCTCTACCTGAGCGGGGCGGAGGACCCGGCCGGCCCCGACGCCCTGCCGGCCGAGTGCCGGCCCGCGGGCCTGCCCTGCGGCACGGCCGAGCGGGTGGAGGTGGTGCAGATCGCCGAATTCCTCTCGGACCACGGGCAGTTGGAGCCCGCCGCCCTGCTGCGCCGGCTGCGCAGCGCCTCCCTGCGGTCGCGCCGCGAGGGCTATCGCGCGCTGCGGGTCGCGGGCGAGCTGTGCGCCGCCCTGCACGACCGGCGGGACGTCCGCCCGCTGCTGCGGTACGAGGCCCTGCTGGCGGAGGAGTTCGCGGAGGACTTCAGCGCGGGCGGGGCGCTGGCCGTCTGCCAGTACGACATCCGCCGCTGTGAGCCGGCCGCGCTGGACGCCTTCGCCTCGGCGCACGCCCGCAGCGTGGAGGCGGATCCGCTGGTACGCACGGCCGAGCTGGTCGTCGTGCGCACCTACCGCCCCCAGGGCCTGCGTATCGAGGGCGCCGTCGACGCGGACGCGCACCGGTGCCTGCGGGACGCCCTGCGGTCCGTCGCGGGGGTCCGGGGCGACGTGCGGCTGGACATGTCCCGGGTGGAGTTCCTGGACCTCGGCGGCCTGCGGCTGCTGATGACCTTCGCGCGGGCCCGCGCCGCCCGCCACTGCACCGTCGAGCTGGCCGGGCTGCTGCCGCACCTGATGCAGGTCATCACCGTCGTGGGCTGGGACCGGACGCCCGGGCTCCGGCTGGGGACCGCGCATGCCTGCCGCTGACCCCGGCTTCCCCGGCTTCGTCCACCATGCCTGCCTGTACGGGACGGACGCGGAGTTCCTGGCCACGGCGGTGCCCTTCGTCCGGGACGGGCTGGCCGCGGGGGAGCCCGTGCTGGCCGCCACCACCCCCGCCAACATCGAGCTGCTGCGGCGGGAGCTGGGGGAGGCCGCCCGGGCGCTGGACACCGCCGAGACCGCGTACTTCGGCCGCCGCCCCGTGGAGCGGGTCTCCGCCTTCCTGCGCTACCTCGACCTCCGGGCCCGGCCCGGCCGGCGGACGCGCATGCTCGCCGAGCCGGTGTGGGCAGGGCGGTCCGCCCGTCAGGTCGCCGAGTGGAAGCGGATGGAGTCGGGGCTCAACGTGCTGCTGGCCGGGCTGCCGCTGTGGATGATCTGCCCGTACGACACCCGGTGCGTGCCCGCGGACGTGGCGCGGGCGGCCTGTGCCACGCATCCGGCGCGGCTGGACGGGCGGCGGCTGACCCCCTGCGCCGCGTACGCCGATCCCGGCGCCTACGCGGCCCGGGTGGCCCCGCCGTGCGCCCCTGCGCCCGCCGGGGCCGTACGCGTCGGCCCGACGGCTGCTCTCCCCGGCCTGCGGCTCTTCGCCCACGAGCGGGCCGCGGCGGCCGGCCTGACCGGCGAGCGGCTGGCCCTGGCCGTGCTGGCCGTCTGCGAGGCGGCGGGGTATCTGCTGGGGGAGGCGGGGGCGCGGGTCGCGGTGCGGGCCTGGGAGGAGCCGGGGGCACTGCTGTACGAGCTGCTGCGGGCGGGGGCGGGGGCGCCGCCCGTGCCGGCCTTCGCGGGCTTCCACCCGCCGGGGCCGGAGGCACGCCCGGAGGACGGACTGTGGCTGGCGCGCACGCTGAGCGAATCGCTGGAGATCCGGGCGAGGGGCGGACTGACGCGCATCACCTTGCGCATCGCGGGCCCGGGGGTGTGTTCTCCCCCACCCCGCCCCTTCCCGTAACCGGAGGGGGCAAGCCCCCGGACCCCCGGTTCGGGGAGCGAATTCAGCCCGTCCGGCGTTTGAGGACACCGTGCGAAGCGCGGTCCCGGGGACTGGGGCGAAGCCCCCCACGCGGCGGAGCCGCAAATCGATACAGCCGGGAAGGGGCGGGTGGGGGAAAAATCCCGCCCCGGCCTCAGCCGTTGCGTCGCAGGGCCTCCGTGAGGCGGATCGCGGCGTCCAGGACCGCCTGGGCGTGCATGCGGCCCGGGTGGCGCGTGAGGCGCTCGATGGGGCCGGAGACCGAGACCGCCGCCACCACGCGGTTCGAGGGCCCGCGCACCGGCGCCGAGACCGACGCCACACCCGGCTCGCGCTCGCCGATCGACTGGGCCCAGCCCCGGCGCCGCACGCCCGAGAGCGCCGTCGCCGTGAAGCGGGCGCCCTGGAGCCCGCGGTGCAGCCGCTCCGGCTCCTCCCAGGCCATGAGGACCTGGGCCGCCGAGCCCGCCTTCATCGGCAGCGTCGAGCCCACCGGCACGGTGTCCCGCAGTCCGGACAGCCGCTCGGCCGCGGCCACGCAGATGCGCATGTCGCCCTGGCGGCGGTAGAGCTGCGCGCTCTCGCCCGTCACGTCCCGCAGGTGCGTGAGCACGGGGCCGGCCGTGGCCAGCAGCCGGTCCTCGCCCGCCGCGGCCGCCAGCTCGCTCAGCCGGGGGCCGAGGATGAACCGGCCCTGCATGTCGCGCGCCACCATCCGGTGGTGCTCCAGGGCCACCGCCAGCCGGTGCGCCGTCGGGCGCGCCAGACCCGTGGCCGTGACCAGCCCGGCGAGCGTCGCCGGACCGGACTCCAGAGCGCTCAGTACCAGCGCCGCCTTGTCGAGAACGCCCACTCCGCTCGAGGCGCCACTAGAGTTGTCCATGAAACGATACTCCCGTCTCACAGTGTGAAACGCAAGTTCAATTTTCCCGGAGAAGCGCCAACCTTGTCGGACGGCACCCCACATCCACACGAGTAGGCCGGCATCGCCGCCGGCCGGAGGGACAGCGATGGGACGCACACTCGCGCAAAAGGTCTGGGACGATCACGTCGTCACGCGCGCCGAAGGTGAGCCCGACCTCCTCTTCATCGATCTGCACCTGCTCCACGAGGTCACCAGCCCGCAGGCGTTCGACGGTCTGCGCAAGGCCGGCCGGCCGGTCCGCCGGCTGGACCTGACCATCGCCACGGAGGACCACAACACCCCCACGCTCGACATCGACAAGCCCATCGCGGACCCGGTCTCCCGCACCCAGCTGGAGACCCTGCGCCGCAACTGCGCCGAGTTCGGCGTCCGCCTGCACCCGCTGGGCGATGTGGAGCAGGGCGTCGTCCACGTGGTGGGACCGCAGCTGGGACTGACCCAGCCCGGCACCACGGTCGTCTGCGGCGACAGCCACACCTCCACCCACGGCGCCTTCGGCGCGCTCGCGTTCGGCATCGGCACCAGCCAGGTCGAGCACGTGCTGGCCACCCAGACGCTGCCGCTGGCGCCCTTCAAGACCATGGCGATCACCGTCGAGGGCGAGCTGCCGGAGGGCGTCACCGCCAAGGACCTGATCCTCGCGATCATCGCCAGGATCGGCACCGGCGGCGGCCAGGGCTACGTCCTCGAGTACCGCGGCTCCGCCATCGAGAAGCTCTCGATGGAGGCCCGGATGACCGTGTGCAACATGTCCATCGAGGCGGGCGCGCGGGCCGGCATGATCGCCCCCGACGAGACCACCTTCGCCTACCTCAAGGACCGCCCGCACGCCCCCAAGGGCGAGGACTGGGACGAGGCCGTCGCCTACTGGCGCACCCTGCGCACCGACGACGACGCGGTCTTCGACCGCGAGGTCGTCATCGACGCCACCGAGCTGTCCCCGTTCGTCACCTGGGGCACCAACCCGGGGCAGGGCGCACCCCTGTCGGCGGCGGTTCCCGACCCCGCCTCGTACCCGGACCCCTCGGAGCGGCTCGCAGCCGAAAAGGCCCTGGAGTACATGGGGTTGACGGCGGGTCAGCCGCTGCGCGACATTCGCGTGGACACCGTTTTCGTGGGCTCCTGCACCAACGGCCGGATCGAGGACCTGCGTGCCGCGGCCGCCCTCCTCGAGGGCCGCGAGGTGGCCGACGGCGTCCGGATGCTGGTCGTGCCGGGCTCGGTGCGGGTGGCGCTCCAGGCGGTCGAGGAGGGCCTGGACAAGGTGTTCACCGCGGCCGGCGCCGAGTGGCGGCACGCGGGCTGCTCGATGTGCCTCGGCATGAACCCCGACCAACTCGCGCCCGGCGAGCGCTCGGCGTCCACGTCCAACCGCAACTTCGAGGGCAGGCAGGGCAAGGGCGGCCGCACCCACCTGGTCTCGCCGCAGGTCGCCGCCGCCACCGCGGTCCTGGGCCACCTGGCCTCCCCGGCCGACCTGGCCGGAGCCGCCGACGTACGCACCCCCGTGGAGGTCTGAGTCCGATGGAAGCTTTCACCACGCACACCGGCCGGGCCGTCCCGCTGCGCCGGGGCAATGTCGACACCGACCAGATCATCCCCGCGCACTGGCTGAAGAAGGTCACCCGCGACGGTTTCGAGGACGGGCTCTTCGAGGCCTGGCGCAAGGACCCCGAGTTCGTGCTCAACCGCCCCGAGCGCGCCGGCGCCTCCGTGCTGGTCGCCGGTCCCGACTTCGGCACGGGCTCCTCGCGCGAGCACGCGGTCTGGGCGCTCCAGAACTACGGCTTCAAGGCCGTGGTCTCGTCCCGCTTCGCCGACATCTTCCGGGGCAATTCGCTCAAGAACGGCCTGCTGACCGTCGTCCTGCCGCAGGAGACCGTGGAGCGGCTCTGGGAGCTGACCGAGGCCGACCCCACCGCCGAGGTGACGGTCGATCTCGTGGACCGCCAGGTGCGGGCCGAGGGCATCACGGCCGATTTCGAGCTTGACGAGAACGCCCGATGGCGGCTCCTGGAGGGTCTGGACGACATCGGTCTGACCCTCCGGCACGAGGCGGACATCGCCGCGTACGAGACCCGCAGGCCCTCGTTCAAGCCGTCCACGGCCCTGATCTGAGCCCGATTCCGGCTCGTTTGGCCCAGTGTCGGACGGCTCCGGAGGGCTTTCGAGGGCCCCGGATTTTCGCTGCTCACCCAGGGTTTGGCATGATGCGCCCCCTGTCTTCGGACAGGGGGCGTGTTGCTTTGTTGAGGGCCCGTGAAGCGACAACTCGCCTCAGATGGCACAATCGGTGCATGGAACGCGACAGCCAACTCGAGCTTTACCGGCTGGTCGCGGACCAACTGAAGGAAGCGCACGCAAGAGTGCGCACACTGCAAGTCCCGGAGGGCGTACGGATGGCGCTGTCCCGGCAGCTGCTGGCCATTACGGCCTCGGCGAAGCACGATCTCTCAGGCGCGGCAAGGCGTCTGGACCGGCTGATGAACGACCTCGACGAGGGCCGTTTCCCCCAAGAGCCCGACACCGACGGAACTCCGTGATGGGTCGAGTTCGTTGCGGCACAAGGGTGATTAGACCGTTTCGTGTTTGATTTGCGGTATATATCTGCCTAACGTGCGAAAAAGCTGGAGCACATTCCAGCCAATGTCTCCGAAGGGGAAGACGTGAACAAGGCGCAGCTCGTTGAAGCGATTGCCGACAAGCTCGGTGGCCGTCAGCAGGCCGCAGACGCCGTCGACGCGGTGCTCGACGCGATTGTCCGTGCGGTCGTCGCCGGCGACCGGGTCTCGGTCACCGGTTTCGGTTCGTTCGAGAAGGTCGACCGTCCGGCCCGTTACGCCCGCAACCCGCAGACGGGCGAGCGGGTTCGGGTCAAGAAGACCTCGGTGCCGCGCTTCCGTGCGGGCCAGGGCTTCAAGGACCTGGTGAGCGGCACGAAGAAGCTCCCGAAGGGCGGCGAGGTCGCCGTCAAGAAGGCGCCCAAGGGCAGCCTCACGGGCGGCAAGGTGACCGCCAAGGCCGCGGCCAAGAAGGCCACCGCCAAGAAGGCGGCGGCGAAGAAGGCCGCTGTGGCGAAGAAGGCGGCACCGGCCAAGAAGGCCGCTGTGGCGAAGAAGGCGGCACCGGCCAAGAAGGCCGCCGTGGCGAAGAAGGCGGCACCGGCCAAGAAGGCGGCTGTGGCGAAGAAGGCCGCTCCGGCCAAGAAGGCGGCTGTGGCGAAGAAGGCCGCTCCGGCCAAGAAGGCCGCCGTGGCGAAGAAGACCGCGCCCGCCAAGAAGGCCACCACTCGCAAGACCACCGCCAAGAAGACCGCCGCCAAGAAGAAGTAAGGCAGCGTTCCGCGGCGTCACGCGCCGGGCCGGGCTCCCCTCGGGGAGCCCGGCCCGCGGTGTGTGCGCGAAAGGGCGGCCACGGCCCCTGCGGGGCCCGGCCGGTCGGAAGGCCCGGTAGGTTCGGTAGGTCTTCAGAAGGTCCGGTAGGTCTTCAGAAGGTCTGGAGTGTCACCAGCGTCACGCGGCGCTCCGCGGGCGGCACCTCCGCGGCGCCCTCGCCCGGCTCCGCGAACTCGATCCGCACCCGCTGCCCGGGCCGCAGCAGCCGCAGCCCGCCTGCGTCGAACGCCGCCGCGTCGAAGGGCACCGGGGTGCCGTCGTCCAGCAGCACGCTCCCGGAGCGGGTCTGGGGGTCGAAGGTGTACGCGGTCGCCTGCATGGCCAGCAGCCTAGGTGATGTCCGCCGGGCCGGGCAGCAGCCCGTTCGCCAGGGCCGCCGTGCGGGGCCCCACGCCCAGCGTCAGGGCGGCCCGCAAATCCGCTTCCGTGTCCACGTCCTGGCGCACGGAATCGATGCCGGACAGCTCGATCTCATGGGCGCCGGAAGCCCGGTGACGGGCGCGCGAACGGCCCTCGAACGCCGGAGCCAATTCCATTCCCGGGGCCGCCGCCAGCAGAGTCGTACCGATTCCGGCGGCATCCGCGAGAAATGCGCGCGGGAATTCGGCGGCGGAATCGAGCACCCGGCCGAGTTCCGCCGGCCGCAGTGCCGGCAGGTCGGCGTTGAGCGTGGCCACCCCGCACCCGCCCCGGCGGGCCCGCACGGCCCGCGCCCCGTGCGCCAGCGCCGCGTTCAGCCCGCCGCCCCCCGGAGGCTCGGGCAGCACCCGGGCGCCGAGCGCGGCCAGCTGCCCGCCGGCCGACCGGTCGTCCGTGACGACGACCACATTCCGGACGGATTCACAGGCCAGTGCCGCGGCCACGGTGTCCAGGGCGAAGGCCAGCGCCAGGGCCGGGCCCGGCAAGCGGCCGCCCACCGTGAGGCGGCTCTTGGCCACGGCCGGCGGTTTCACCGGCACCAGCAGTGTCCAGAACACATCCGCCCCCTTTCTCCCTCCGACCTCCCCATTGTCACCCGCTGCCGCAGCCACGAGCGGAGCGCGGGGTTACGGTGTTCTCGACAGACCGGGTACCTGGGGCGACACTTGTCCGGCCCCCGGGTGAGCAGCAGGCCCGACGCAGCTTCCAGGTCCCAACAGAAGGGTGTCCGAGTGTCCCGCCACAGAATCGGCTTCTGGTACCGCTTTACCGCGGTGTTGGCAAAACCGCCGCTCGTGGTTCTCTTCAAGCGGGACTGGCGGGGAATGGAGCACATTCCGGCCGACGGCGGCTTTATCACCGCCGTCAACCACAACTCGTATCTCGACCCGCTCTCCTACGCCCACTACCAGTACAACACCGGGCGCGTCCCCCGCTTCCTGGCCAAGGCCGCCCTCTTCAAGGGCAGCTTCGTCGGCGCGATCCTGCGCGGCACCGGCCAGATCCCCGTGTACCGCGAGTCCGCCGACGCGGCCACCGCGTTCCGGGCCGCCGTCGACGCCATCAACAAGGGCGAGTGCGTGGCCTTCTACCCCGAGGGCACCCTCACCCGCGATCCCGACATGTGGCCCATGGAGGGCAAGACGGGCGCCGCCCGCGTCGCCCTGCTCACCCGCGCCCCCGTCATCCCGGTCGCCCAGTGGGGCGCCAACGAGGCCATGCCGCCGTACGCCAAGGAGAAGAAGCTGCGGCTCTTCCCCCGCAAGACCCTCAAGGTGCTGGCCGGCCCGCCCGTCGACCTCTCCGCCTTCTACGGCAAGGAGCCCACGGCGGAGGTGCTGCGCGAGGCCACCGAGGCCATCATGCGGGCCATCACCGAACTCCTCGCCGAACTCCGGGGCGAGCCCGCCCCCGCCGAGCCCTACAACTTCAAGAAGGCCCGGGCGGCCGCCCGCCGCAGGCCGGAATCGCCCGTGGGGGAGGACGGCAAGTGACGCGCTGCGCCGTATTCGGCACCGGCTCCTGGGGCACGGCATTCGCCATGGTCCTGGCCGACGCCGGCTGCGAGGTGACCATGTGGGGCCGCCGCGCCGCCCTCGTGGACGCCATCAACACCGGCCGCACCAACCCCGACTACCTCCCCGGCACCGAGCTGCCCGCGGCGGTGCGGGCCACCACCGACCCCGCCGAGGCCGCCCGCGGCGCGGACTTCACCGTGCTCGCCGTGCCCTCCCAGACCCTGCGCGGCAACCTCACCGAGTGGGCCCCCCTGCTCGCCGAGGGCACCGTGCTCGTCTCCCTGATGAAGGGCGTCGAACTGGGCACGGCCAAGCGGATGAGCGAGGTCATCGAGGAGGTCGCCAAGGTCTCCCCGGACCGGGTCGCCGTCCTCACCGGCCCCAACCTCGCCAAGGAGATCGCCGCCCGGCAGCCCGCCGCGGCCGTCGTGGCCTGCCGCGACGAGGCCGTGGCCAAGCGGCTCCAGGCCGCCTGCCACACCGCGTACTTCCGCCCGTACACCAACACCGACGTGGTCGGCTGCGAACTCGGCGGAGCCGTCAAGAATGTCATCGCCCTCGCCGTGGGCATCGCCGACGGCATGGGCCTGGGCGACAACGCCAAGGCGTCCCTCATCACCCGCGGCCTGGCCGAGACCACCCGGCTCGGCCTGGCGATGGGCGCCGACGCCCACACCTTCGCCGGCCTGGCCGGCATGGGCGACCTCGTGGCCACCTGCGCCTCGCCGCTCTCCCGCAACCGCACCTTCGGCGCCGGCCTGGGCCGCGGCATGACCCTCGACGAGACCATCGCCGTCACCAAGCAGACCGCCGAGGGCGTCAAGTCCTGTGAATCCGTGCTCGATCTGGCCCGGCGTCACCATGTCGACATGCCGATCACCGAGACCGTCGTCGGCATCGTGCACGAGGGCAAGCCCCCCATGGTGGCCCTCAAGGAGCTGATGTCGCGCAGCGCCAAGCCCGAGCGGCACTGACCCACCCGCTACCACCAGGTACTCTCAACCCGTTATGAGCAGCGAGACCTCCCCCCAGAGCCCTGCCCGGAAGCCGCGTGTCGCGATCGTCTTCGGCGGCCGCAGTTCCGAGCACGCCATTTCCGTGGTCACCGCGGGCGCCGTCCTGCGCGCCATCGACCGCAGCAAGTACGACGTGCTGCCGATCGGCATTACCACCGACGGCCGTTGGGCGCTCACCGCCGACGAACCCGAGCGGATGGCCATCACCGACCGGCAGCTGCCGAGCGTCGAGCAGCTCGCGGACTCCGCCGACGGCGGCGTCCTGCTGCCCGTCACGCCCGCCAGCCGCGAGGTCGTCTACACCGAGCCCGGCGCCGTGCCCAAGGCCCTGGGCGAGGTCGACGTGGTCTTCCCGGTGCTGCACGGCCCCTTCGGCGAGGACGGCACCCTCCAGGGCATGCTCGAGCTGGCCGGCATCCCCTACGTCGGCGCGGGCGTCCTCGCCTCGGCCGTCGGCCAGGACAAGGAGTACATGAAGCGGGTCTTCATCTCCTTCGGACTGCCCGTCGGCCCGTACGAGGTGATCCGCCCGCGCGAGTGGCAGGCCGACCCGGCCGCCGCCCGCAAGAAGATCGTGGACTTCGCCGGCGAGCACGGCTGGCCGCTGTTCGTGAAGCCCGCCCGGGCCGGCTCCTCCATGGGCATCACCAAGGTCGACGACCTCTCCGGGCTCGACGAGGCCATCGCCGAGGCACAGCGCCACGACCCGAAGATCCTGGTCGAATCGTTGCTGCGCGGCCGTGAGATCGAGTGCGGCGTGCTGGAGTTCGAGGACGGCCCGCGCGCCAGCGTGCCCGCCGAGATCCCGCCGGTCAGCGCCCACGACTTCTACGACTTCGAGGCCAAGTACATCGACTCCGCCTCCGGCATCGTGCCCGCCCCGCTGAGCGAGGACGAGACCCGCCGGATCCAGGAGCTGGCCGTACTCGCCTTCGAGGCCGCCTCCTGCGAGGGACTGGTCCGCGCGGACTTCTTCCTCACCGAGGACGGCGAGTTCGTGATCAACGAGATCAACACCATGCCCGGCTTCACGCCCATCTCCATGTATCCGCGGATGTGGCAGGAGAGCGGCGTGAGCTACCCCGAGCTGGTGGACCGGCTGATCCAGGCCGCCCTGCGCCGGCCCACGGGCCTGCGCTGACCCACCGGACATCCCCTGGCCCCGGAGCTAGTCGATGATCCCCTCCGGGATCGTCCTGCGGATGGCTTCGGCGAGATCCGAGAGGGCGCCGAAGCCGCCCGCCACGTCCTTCGGGAGGGTGACCTGCACCCAGGCCTCCCGCTTCACGGTGGTGCAGCGGACGGAGCCGTCCGGCTGCTGCTCGGGCAGCCACTCGACGCCGTCGATCTCCACCGTGTTCGTGCCCGGGTCGCGCTTGAGCAGCTCGGGCTTGGGCACGCCGCAGCGCAGCGTGACCGAGCGGCCGTCGCCCCAGGCGGCGGTGTAGTCGGACTCGGGATCGGTGGGGCGCCTCTTGAGGTCCCCCACCGTCCCGGGCAGCGCGCCGTGCAGCGCCCGGCAGTCCGCCGCCTGCTGCCCGGCCGGTGTGGGGACGGCCAGTGCAGCCTTGTCGTCCGTGCCCGAGCAGGCGGCCACGGAGGCGAGGAGCAGGGCGGCTGCGGGCAGGCCGAGGGGCCGGCGGAGCGAGGACTTCACCGGCCGAGCATACGGGGGAGCTAGATGTGGACGACCGGGCAGGTCAGGGTGCGGGTGATGCCCTCCACCTTCTGGACCTTCGCGACCACCATGCGACCGAGTTCGTCGACGGTTTCCGCCTGGGCGCGCACGATGACGTCGTACGGCCCGGTCACGTCCTCGGCCTGGATCACCCCCGCGATCTTTCCGATGACTTCGGCCACGGTCGACGCCTTGCCGACCTCGGTCTGGATCAGGATGTACGCCTGTACCACGGAACCTCCAGGGCGGCTACGAGGATCATGTGGGGAGAAGAGACGCCACGGTACCGCGTCGTCGCACGGTGCGGGGAGACCCGCGCGGCCTGCGCGGCGCGGAGACATGCCAGGAACAGTCAGGAACAGGGCAACCGACACTCCGAGGAGGAGCTCAGTGAAAGGCACCGTGGGCGAGTTGGGGGAGTTCGGGCTCATCAGAGAGCTGACCTCCCGGCTCACCACCACCCCGGCGGTCCGGCTCGGGCCGGGCGACGACGCCGCGGTGGTCGCAGCGCCCGACCGCAGGGTCGTGGCCAGTACGGACGTGCTTCTGGAGGGGCGGCACTTCCGCCGCGACTGGTCCACCGCCTATGACGTCGGGCGCAAGGCCGCGGCGCAGAACCTCGCGGACATCGCGGCCATGGGCGCGGTGCCCACGGCGGTGCTGCTGGGCCTCGTCGTGCCCGCCGAGCTGCCCGCGACCTGGCCGACCGAGCTGATGGACGGCATCCGCGACGAGTGCCAGGTGGCCGGCGCGGCCGTGGTCGGCGGCGACGTGGTGCGGGGCGAGACCATCACCGTCGCCATCACGGCCCTGGGCGACCTGCGCAACCACGAGCCGGTCACCCGCTCCGGCGCCCGCGCGGGCGACGTCGTCGCCGTCACCGGCTGGCTGGGCTGGTCCGCGGCCGGCCTCGCCGTGCTCTCCCGCGGCTTCCGCTCCCCGCGGGCCTTCGTCGAGGCCCACCGCCGGCCCGAGCCCCCGTACCACGCGGGCCCCGCCGCGGCCGCGCTCGGCGCCACCGCCATGACGGACGTCAGCGACGGCCTGATCGCCGACCTCGGGCACATCGCCGAGGCCAGCAAGGTCCGCATCGACCTGCGCACCGCCGCCATCGACGTGCCCACGCAGATGTCCGACATCGGGCAGGCCGTCGGCGTCGACCCGCTGCAGTGGGTGCTGACCGGGGGAGAGGACCACGCGATCGTGGCGACCTTCCCGCCGGACGTGAAGCTGCCCGCCCGCTGGAAGGTGATCGGCGAGGTGGTGAACCCCTCCGCCCTGCCGCAGGTGACCGTGGACGGCGCCCCCTGGGACAAGGCGGGCGGCTGGGACCACTTCGGGGACCTGGAGCCGGGCGAGTAGATTCGGGGGATGCCTTCCCTACCCCCCAGGGTGCTGACCGTCGCCGGATCCGACTCCGGCGGCGGTGCGGGCATCCAGGCCGACCTGAAGACGATGCTCGCGCTCGGCACCCACGGCATGAGCGTGCTCACCGCCGTCACCGCCCAGAACTCCCTGGGCGTCCAGGGGGCCTGGCCGCTGCCCGCCGAGGCCGTGCGCGCCCAGTTCCGCAGCGTCGTCGACGACATCGGCGTCCAGGCCGTGAAGACGGGCATGCTCGCCTCGGCGGAGCTGGTGGAGACCGTGGCCGGGCTGCTCGCGGACGTGACCGCCCCCGTCGTCGTCGACCCCGTGGGCATCTCCAAGCACGGCGACGCCCTGCTGGCGGCGTCCGCGCTCGACGCGGTCCGCACGAAGCTGCTGCCGGTCGCGACGGTGGCCACGCCCAACCTCGACGAGGTCGCGTGGCTGACGGGCGTACGCGTGACGTCCGAGGCGGACCTGCGGCGGGCGGCGGAGGCGGTGCTGGCGTACGGGCCGCGGTGGGTGCTCGTGAAGGGCGGGCACCTGGCGGCGGGCGATGCGGTGGACTTGCTGACCGACGGCTCGGAGGAGCACTGGCTGCGGGCGCCGCGGCATGACAACCGGCATACGCACGGGACGGGGTGCACGCTGGCTTCCGCCATTGCGGCGGGGCTGGCGCACGGGCACGCGGTGCCGACGGCGGTGGCCTCGGCCAAGGACTACGTCACCGGCGCGATAGCGGCGGGCTTCCCCCTGGGTGCGGGCATCGGCCCGGTGCACCACGGCTGGCTCTTTCCCCAGCCCCGCCCCTTCCCGCAGTAACCGATATGCAGCTCCGCCGCAGGGCGGGGGCTCCGCCCCCGGACCCCCGCTCCTCAAACGCCGGAGGGGCTGAATTTGACCCCGGAACGGGGGGGCTGGGGGCGGAGCCCCCAGAATCTGTCAATGGGGTCCGGGGCGAAGCCCCGGTTACGGGAAGGGGCGGGGTGGGGAAAAGCAAAAAGCCGGTCCACCAAGGTGAACCGGCTTTCAAGGGCGGCGAGGCTGCCGCGCTACTAGCTAGTTAGCGCGAGACCTTGCCGGCCTTGATGCACGAGGTGCAGACGTTGAGGCGCTTCGGCGTCCGACCGACCACGGCACGCACACGCTGGATGTTCGGGTTCCAGCGACGGGACGTACGGCGGTGCGAGTGCGAAATGTTGTTGCCGAAGCCCGGCCCCTTGCCGCAGACGTCGCAGTTGGCAGCCACGGGTCACTCCAAAGACTTCAGATGCACTTACGGGAAATCCCGGCGTGCCGGGTCGTAGGTGACTGGCTTGCCAGGGGAACGCCTGACTCTCGTCAGGCAACCGGAGCAGCATACAACGACCGCTCCTGGACAACGAAACTACCATGACCGCCCCGGACCCCGCCCGGCCGCCCCGGCCCCGGACCCGGCGGGACTACTCTGCTCCAGCACTGCCCACAGCCCGAGAGTCCGAGGAGGACACAGGTGCCGCACACTCCCCCAGACTCGGTCCGGGGGTGCCCCCTCGACGCCGAGGCGGTACGCGCCTGGTGCGCGCTGGCGCTCGACGCGCTGGGCCGCGCGCGTGAGGAGATCGATGCGATCAACGTCTACCCGGTCGCGGACGGGGACACCGGCACCAACCTCTACCTGACCGTCGAGTCCGCCGCCCGCGCCGTGGAGGCCGTCTTCGACGGGCACGCCACCACCGGCCCGGGCTCCCGCCCCGGCCTCGCCGAGGCCGTCCTGGCCATGGCCCACGGCGCGCTCATAGGGGCCCGCGGCAACTCCGGCACGATCCTCGCGCAGCTCCTGCGCGGCATGGCCGAGGTCCTCGCGGCCCCCGGTGACGAGGATCACCGCACCGGCGGCCGCGACGCCGGGCTGCTGCGGCGGGCCCTGCGGCGCGCGGTGGAGTCCGCCTACGAGGGCGTGGCCCGCCCGGTCGAGGGCACCGTGCTCACCGTGGCCGCGGCGGCCGCCGACGCCGCCTCGGCCGCCGCGGGCGACGGGGCGGCCGTCGCCCGCGCCGCGTACGAGGCGGCCCGCACGGCCCTGGCGGCCACCCCCGGGCAGCTCGACGTCCTCGGGCAAGCCGGAGTGGTCGACGCGGGCGGCATGGGCCTGGTCGAGGTCCTGGGCGCGCTGGCGGGCGCGCTGGCGGGCGGAGCGCCCGCCCCGCACCCGCCCGCCGTGGCGGCCCCGCAGCGCGGCGAGCGCGCGTGGGCGCACACCGGCTGCCCCGCCGACCTCGGCACCGGCGCGGGCGGCGAGGGGGCCAAGGGCGACGGGCCCGCCTTCGAGGTGATCTACCTGCTGGACGCCGACGACGCGGCCGTGACCCGGCTGCGCAACCGGCTCGACGCCCTCGGCGAGTCCCTCGTCGTCGTCGGCGGCGACGGCCTGTGGAACGTCCACGTGCACGTCGACGACGCGGGCGCCGCCGTCGAGGCGGGCATCGAGGCCGGCCGGCCGCACCGGATCCGCATCACCCACTTCGGCGCCGCCCGGCAGGAACGCACGGTCCGCGAGCGCGCCCAGCGGGCCGTCGTCGCCCTCGTGCCGGGCGAGGGCCTGGCCGGGCTCTGCACGGAGGCCGGGGCGACCGTGGTGCCCGTACGGCCGCACGAGCCACCGGCCAGTGGCGAGCTGGTCGAGGCGATCCGGCGCGCCCACGCCCACGAGGTGGTGCTGCTGCCCAACGACGCCGAGCTGCGGCACACCGCCGCCGCTGCCGCCGAGCAGGCCCGCGCCGAGGGCGTGCGCGTCGCCCTGATCCCCACCCGCTCCCCGGTGCAGGGCATCGCCGCGCTCGCCGTCCACGAGCCCGACCGGCGCTTCGACGAGGACGTCGTCGCCATGACCTCCGCCGCCGGGGCCACCCGCTACGCCGAGCTGTGCGTGGCCGAGCGGCAGTCCTGGACCATGGCGGGCGTGTGCCAGGCCGGGGACGTGCTCGGCCTGATCGACGGCGACGTGGCCGTCATCGGCACGGAGCTGGCCGCCACCGCGGAGACCGTGCTGGACCGGATGCTCGCCGCGGGCGGCGAGATGGTCACGCTCGTCCTGGGCGCCGGCGTCCCGGACGCCGTCGCCGACCGCCTGCGCAGGCACGTGCGCCGCGGTCACCTCGCCGTGGACACGGTGGTCTACCGCGGCGGACAGCAGTCGGCGCCGCTGCTCATCGGCATCGAATAGGCCCGGTTGTCAGCGGCGTGGTGTGCAATGGGTCTCGTGCCCGCGCTCGAAGAACCCCTCAAGAAGACCCTCGGCGGCAACACCGCGAAGGTGCTGGCCGAGCACCTCGGCCTGCACACGGCCGGCGACCTGCTGCACCACTACCCGCGCCGCTACGCCGAGCGCGGCGAGCTGACCCGGCTCGCCGACCTGCCGCTGGACGAGCACGTCACCGTCGTCGCACAGGTCTCCGACGCCCGGGTGCACAAGTTCAACAACGGCCGCGGGCAGCGCCTGGAGGTCACCCTCACCGACGGCAGCGGGCGGCTCCAGCTGGTCTTCTTCGGCCGGTCGATCTACCACCACCAGAAGGAGCTGGTCCCCGGGCGGCGCGGCATGTTCGCGGGCAAGGTCGGCACCTTCCGCAACATCCGCCAGCTCTCCCACCCCGCGTACGAGATGCTCGGCAGCGACAGCGGCGCCGACACCGTGGAGGCGTGGGCCAACCAGCTGATCCCGCTCTACCCGGCCTGCTCCAAGATGGAGTCCTGGAAGATCTCCAACGCCGTCGACGTCCTCCTCGCCTCCATGGAGGCGAGCGGCTGGGAGAGCCTGGTCGACCCACTGCCCGCCGCCCTGCGCGAGGGCCGCGGGCTGCTGCCGCTGCCGGACGCCTTCCGCAAGGTCCACCGGCCCCGCACCAAGGCCGACATCGAGGACGCCCGGGCCCGGCTGAAGTGGGACGAGGCGTTCGTCCTCCAGGTCGCCCTGGCCCGCCGCCGGCACGCGGACGCCCAGCTGCCCGCCGTGCCCCGCAAGCCCGTCGAGGGCGGCCTGCTCGACGCCTTCGACGCGAAGCTGCCCTTCACCCTCACCGACGGGCAGCGCAAGGTCTCCGCCGAGATCTTCGACGACCTGGCCGGCGAGCACCCCATGCACCGGCTGCTGCAGGGCGAGGTCGGCAGCGGCAAGACCATGGTCGCCCTGCGCGCCATGCTCGGCGTCGTCGATGCGGGCGGCCAGGCCGCGATGCTCGCCCCCACCGAGGTGCTCGCCCAGCAGCACCACCGGTCGATCACCGAGATGATGGGCGAGCTGGCCGAGGGCGGCATGCTGGGCGGCGCCGAGCAGGGCACCAAGGTGGTGGTGCTCACCGGCTCCATGGGCGCGACCGCCCGCCGCCAGGCGCTGCTCGACCTGGTCACGGGCGAGGCGGGCATCGTCGTCGGCACCCATGCGCTGATCGAGGACAAGGTCCAGTTCCACGACCTCGGCCTGGTCGTGGTCGACGAGCAGCACCGCTTCGGCGTCGAGCAGCGCGACGCGCTGCGCTCCAAGGGCAGGCAACCGCCGCACCTGCTGGTGATGACCGCCACACCGATCCCGCGCACGGTCGCCATGACGGTCTTCGGCGACCTGGAGACCTCCGTCCTCGACCAGCTGCCCGCCGGGCGCTCGCCCATCGCCAGCCACGTGGTGCCCGCCAAGGACAAGCCGCACTTCCTGGCCCGCGCCTGGGAGCGGGTGCGCGAGGAGGTCGAGGGCGGCCACCAGGCGTACGTCGTCTGCCCGCGCATCGGCGACGAGGAGGAGCCGAAGAAGAAGTCTGCCGAGGACGAGGCCGAGAAGCGGCCCCCGCTGGCCGTCCTGGACGTCGCCGAGCAGCTGGCCCGGGGCCCCCTGCGGGGCCTGCGGGTGGAGGTCCTGCACGGGCGGATGCAGCCGGACGCCAAGGACGAGCTGATGCGCCGGTTCACCGCGGGCGAGGTGGACGTGCTGGTCGCCACGACCGTCATCGAGGTCGGCGTCAACGTCCCGAACGCCACCGTCATGGTGATCATGGACGCGGACCGCTTCGGCGTCTCCCAGCTCCACCAGCTGCGCGGCCGCGTCGGCCGCGGCTCCGCGCCCGGCCTCTGCCTGCTGGTGAGCGAGATGCCGGAGGCGAGCCCGGCGCGGGCCCGGCTGGGCGCGGTCGCGGCGACGCTGGACGGCTTCGAGCTGTCGCGGATCGACCTGGAGCAGCGCCGCGAGGGCGATGTGCTCGGCCAGGCGCAGTCCGGCGTCCGGTCCTCCCTGCGGATGCTCGCGGTCATCGACGACGAGGAGGTCATCGCGGCGGCCCGCGAGGAGGCCGCCGCGGTCGTCGCCGACGACCCCGAGCTGGAGCGGCTGCCCGCGCTGCGCACGGCGCTGGACGCGCTGCTCGACGAGGAGCGGGAGCAGTTCCTGGACAAGGGCTGAGCCCGCCCCGCGCCCCGCGCCCGCGTGGCGCCGCCCGACCGTCGACGCCATAGGCTGATGGGGCGGCGGCGCCTCCATGCCGGGCCGCCGCCCCGTCACCACACCGCGAAGGACGCCAAGACCCATGACCCGCGTGATCGCCGGCGCCGCCGGCGGCCGCCGCCTGGCCGTACCGCCCGGCACCGGCACCCGCCCCACGTCCGACCGGGCGCGCGAGGGCCTCTTCTCCACCTGGGTGTCCGTGCTGGGCACCCTGGCGGGCACCCGCGTCCTGGACCTGTACGGCGGCTCGGGCGCGGTCGGCCTGGAGGCCCTCTCGCGCGGCGCCGAGCACGTCCTGCTGGTCGAGGCCGACGCCCGCGCGGTCCGCGTCATCCGGGAGAACGTGCGCGCCGTCGGCCTGCCCGGCGCGGAGGTGCGCACCGGCAAGGCCGAGCAGACCGTGGCCGGTCCGCCCCCGGCAGCCCCGTACGACGTGGTCTTCCTCGACCCGCCGTACGCCGTCACCGATGATGATCTTCGGGAGATCCTGCTCACACTCCGCACCAGGGGGTGGCTCGCCGACGATGCGCTCGTCACTGTGGAGCGGAGCACCAGGGGCGGGGAATTCCGCTGGCCCGACGGCTTCGACGCACTGAGGGCCCGTCGCTACGGCGAGGGGACGCTTTGGTACGGTCGCGCCGCCTCGGCGTGCCCTGCCGCACCGGGAACAGGCACGTCATGAATGGACCGGAGAGCGAGGAACCACCGTTGCGCCGCGCCGTCTGTCCGGGGTCGTTCGACCCCGTCACCAATGGACATCTCGACATCATCGCCCGCGCTTCCAGGCTGTACGACGTCGTGCACGTGGCCGTGATGATCAACAAGTCCAAGCAGGGCTTGTTCACCGTGGACGAGCGGATAGAGCTGCTGCGGCAGGTCACGGCCGAGTACGGCAACGTGCAGGTCGAGTCCTTCCACGGCCTGCTCGTCGACTTCTGCAAGCAGCGCGACATCCCCGCCATCGTCAAGGGCCTGCGGGCCGTCAGCGACTTCGACTACGAGCTGCAGATGGCCCAGATGAACAACGGCCTCTCGGGCGTCGAGACGCTGTTCGTGCCCACCAACCCCACCTACAGCTTTCTCTCCTCCAGCCTGGTCAAGGAGGTCGCGGCCTGGGGCGGCGACGTCTCGCACCTGGTGCCGCCGCAGGTCCTGGGCGCACTGAACGAACGGCTCGCGCAGCGACGGGAATCCGACTGACCGTCGGTGACGTTCGGCGGCAGTCCGGCGGCGTACAGTCGTGCCCGTTCGTTCCCGTCGGCCGCGAGGCCCCTCGGAATTCAAGAAGGCGGCGATCGCCAAGGTGGACGTCCAGAAGAAGCTCGACGAGATCGTCACGACCGTCGCCGGCGCCCGTTCCATGCCCATGTCGGCCTCCTGCGTCCTCAACCGGGCCGAGTTGCTCGCGCTGCTGGAGGAGGTCCGCGCCGCCCTTCCGAATTCCCTCGCCCAGGCCCGGGAGGTCATCGGCGGCCGGGAGCAGCTGGTCGCGGACGCCCGCGTGGAGGCCGAGCGGATCCTCGAGTCCGCGCGGGCCGAGCGCGGCTCGCTGATCTCCGGCACCGAGGTCGCCCGCCAGTCCCAGGAGGAGGCCGACCGCATCCTCGCCGAGGCCCGCCGGGAGGCCGAGGAGATCCGGGCCGGGGCCGACGACTACGTCGACAGCAAGCTCGCCAACTTCGAGGTCGTCCTCACCAAGACCATCGGCTCCGTGGAGCGCGGCCGCGAGAAGCTGCTCGGCCTGCCCGGCGCCGACGTGCCCGACCCCGAGGGCCTGGCCGCCGACGCCCCCGAGCGCAGCACCGACCCCGGGACCCAGCGGCACGGCGCCGACGCCTACGTGGACGCGAAGCTGAGCGCCGTCTCGGCCGTGCTGGCCAAGACCCTGGAGGCCGTCGGCAAGGGCCGGGAGAAGCTGCTGGGCGCCCGCCCCACGGACGAGCTGGGCGCTCTGGCCGAGCACGCCGGCCCGGCACAGGGCCACCGCACCAGCGACGCCGACTTCCTTGCCGAGCTGGCCGCCCCCCAGGAGCCCGTGAGCGCTCCGCAGCAGCCCCAGCAGCCGGCCTGGGATGCCTACGCCGCCCCCGCCGCCGAGTACGGTCAGCAGCCCGCGTACGGCTATCCGCAGGCACCCCAGCAGCACTACCCGCCCCAGGCGGACCCGTACGCGGTCCAGGGCGGCTACGCACAGCACGACCCCTACGCCTGGCCCGCCCAGGACGCCGTCCAGGGCTACGGGGGCGGCGGCTACGCCGAGCAGCACCCCCACCAGCCCCAGCACGCCCCCCACCAGCAGCAGCCCGTGCCGGGTCGCACGGGCGCGGGAGCGCTGGACGAGACGAGCTTCTTCGACACGAGCATGATCGACCTGGAGCAGCTCCGCAGGTATGAGCAGGGGCACTGAACGTCACCTACTGGTTACGTTGGGTGAGGCAACCACCTGCTAGTAACTAGTAGGTGGTTGCCTGAGCGGCAAGGACCCCGTCCCCACCCCGCTCCCACCCGGGTGCGGATTGGGCCCACGGCGGCCCGTCCAGTATCCTGGCTCTTCGGTCGCGCGTACGTCCGCGATCCGGGCTGCCCACCGCGTGTCACACCGGTGGTCGCCGTCACCGCAGCGTAGAAAGCAGGAAGCCCTGAACGCCCGCCTTGATCCCCGTTCCCCTCTCGTGTTCGATACACGCGAGCTGGGCCGGCGTCCCGGTGCGCTGAAGAGGCTCTCCCGCTCGGTCCCGGCCCCCCGTGACCTCGCCATCGAGGTCATCGGTGTGGCCGAGGGCGCGACTGTGGAGCTCGATCTCCGGCTTGAGTCGGTCATGGAAGGGGTGCTCGTCACAGGCACCGCCCGTGCACCGCTCACCGGGGAGTGCGTAAGGTGTCTGGAGCCGCTGGAGCGAGAGTTCGAAGCGGACTTCCAGGAGATGTACTCCTACCCCGACGCCGACGCCCGGGGCCGCATCGTGGCCACGGACGACGACGCCGAGGACGATGAGGAGGACATGCTCTTCCTCGAGGACGACCTGTTCGACCTCGAACCCGTGCTGCGGGATGCGGTGGTGCTCTCACTGCCGCTGCAGCCGGTGTGCCGGGAAGACTGCCCCGGCCTGTGCTCCGAGTGCGGGGCGCGGCTGGCGGACGACCCGGACCACCACCACGACGCCCTCGACATCCGTTGGGCGGCACTGCAGGGACTCGCCGTATCCGAGATGGACGGCGAGAAGGACAACGCACCCCGTGCCAACGGGGATGACTCACAGGAGAAGTAGCCGTGGCTGTTCCGAAGCGGAAGATGTCGCGCAGCAACACGCGCCACCGCCGGTCGCAGTGGAAGGCTGCGGTCACCCCCCTGGTGGCGTGCGAGCGCTGCCACGAGCCGAAGCAGCAGCACATCGCGTGCCCCAGCTGCGGCACCTACAACAAGCGCCAGGTCCTCGCGGTCTGATCGGCGGGTGACAGGCTTCATGTCAGACGCCACTACACCGTCCCGCAGCCGCGGGAATGGATCCGGATCTGAATCAGGATCGGCGCCGACGGACGCGGCCTCGTCTCACACGCTTCTGGAAGGGCGGCTCGGGTACAAACTCGAGACCGCCCTTCTGGTGCGTGCACTGACGCACCGCTCCTACGCGTACGAGAACGGCGGTCTGCCCACCAACGAGCGGCTGGAGTTCCTCGGGGACTCCGTGCTGGGCCTGGTGGTCACGGACACGCTCTACCGCATTCACCCCGACCTGCCCGAGGGCCAGCTGGCCAAGCTCCGGGCGGCCGTGGTCAACTCCCGCGCACTGGCGGAGGTCGGCCGCGGTCTGGACCTGGGCTCCTTCATCCGGCTCGGCCGGGGCGAAGAGGGCACGGGCGGCCGGGACAAGGCATCGATCCTCGCGGACACCCTGGAAGCCGTCATCGGCGCGGTCTATCTCGACCAGGGTCTCGACGCGGCCGCGGAGCTGGTGCACCGGCTCTTCGACCCGCTGATCGAGAAGTCCTCGAACCTCGGCGCCGGCCTGGACTGGAAGACCAGCCTCCAGGAGCTGACCGCCACCGAGGGCCTCGGCGTGCCGGAGTACCTGGTCACCGAGACCGGTCCCGACCACGAGAAGACCTTCACGGCTGCTGCCCGCGTCGGTGGTGTCGCGTACGGCACCGGCACCGGCCGCAGCAAGAAGGAAGCGGAGCAGCAGGCGGCGGAGTCCGCCTGGCGCGCCATCAACGGCGCGGCGGAAGCCCGCATCGCGGCCGAGAAGGCCGCGGCCGAAGCCGGCACGGCGGGGGACGGCAAGTCCTCCGGCGCGCAGGGCGCGGCGAGCTGAACCCCGGGCGGGCCCGCGGTGCACATGCACCGCGGGCCCGCCCTTTTTCTCTTCTCTCTTCTTCCCTCCGGAGGACTGCCGTGCCCGAGCTGCCCGAGGTCGAGGTCGTACGGCGCGGCCTGGAGCGCTGGGTCTGCGGTCGTACGGTCGCCGCGGTGGAGGTCCTGCACCCGAGGGCCGTCCGCCGGCACCTCGCCGGGCCGCAGGACTTCGCCGCCCGGCTCGTCGGGCACCGGCTCGGCCCGGCCCGGCGCCGGGGCAAGTACCTCTGGCTGCCCGTCGAGCCCATGGGGGGTGTGCCCGACCGCGCCCTGCTGGCGCACCTCGGCATGAGCGGTCAGCTGCTCGTCCAGCCCCAGGGCTCGCCCGACGAGAAGCACCTGCGCGTCCGGCTGCGCTTCGCCGACGCCGAGGCCACCGAGCTGCGCTTCGTCGACCAGCGCACCTTCGGGGGCCTGTCGCTCCACGACACGGTGCCGGGGGATCCCGAGAGCCTTCCGGACGTCATCGCGCACATCGCCCGGGATCCGCTCGACCCGGCCTTCGACGACGCGGCCTTCCACACGGCGCTGCGCCGGCGCCGGACGACGATCAAGCGGGCCCTGCTCGACCAGTCGCTGATCAGCGGGATCGGCAACATCTACGCCGACGAGGCGCTGTGGCGCACCCGGCTGCACTACGACCGTCCCACCGCGGGCCTGACCCGCCCGCGCACCGCCGAGCTGCTGACCCACATCCGCGAGGTCATGAACGAGGCGCTGGCCGCCGGCGGCACCAGCTTCGACAGCCTCTACGTGAACGTGAACGGCGAGTCGGGCTACTTCGACCGGTCGCTGGACGCCTACGGGCGCGAGGACGAGCCGTGCCGCCGCTGCGGGACGCCCATCCGCAGGCGCCCGTGGATGAACCGCTCCAGCTACTTCTGCCCGCGCTGCCAGCGCCCGCCGCGCACCGCCTCCTGACCTGCGCCGGGCGGGAGTTCAGGCGCGCCCGGCGTCGTACTGCTGCTGCGCGGCCAGCATCTCCGGCATCTTCGCCTCCACGAGACCGATCAGCCCCATCAGGCGCGCGGTGACCTCCTGCCCCAGGGGCGTCAGCCGGTAGTCCACGCGTGGGGGATTGGTCTGCTGGGCCTCGCGGTGGACGAGGCCGTCGCGCTCCAGCGCGGTCAGGGTCTGGGAGAGCATCTTCTCGCTGACGCCCTCGACGCGGCGGCGCAGTTCGTTGAAGCGCAGGGTGTCCTCGGCGAGGGCGCCGAGGGTGAGGCTGCCCCAGCGCCCGGTGATGTGTCCCAGGGATTCGCGCGACGGGCAGTTGCGCGCGAAGACGTCGAAGGGCAGCTGCTCGTCGGCTCCGCAGTGGCGGGCTTCCCCCGTGGTCCCGTCGGTCGTCGTCATGGAAACACCATACTCCTGCACAGCGCTAACCCGAGGGTTGCGCTTTCCAAAAGTTAGTGCTTTCCTTTCGTCACCCAGTCAGCGCCCCAGCTTTTCAGGAGCCCCTTGTGACCACGCCCGTCGTCTCCATCGCCTACCACTCCGGCTTCGGCCACACCGCCGTGCTCGCCGAGGCCGTCCGGGCCGGTGCGGCCGAGGCCGGCGCGACCGCCGGCCTGATCAACGTTGCCGAGATCACCGACGCGCAGTGGGAGCAGCTCGACGCCTCCGACGCGATCGTCTTCGGCTCGCCCACCTACATGGGCACCGCCTCGGGCGCCTTCCACGTCTTCGCCGAGGCCACCGCCAAGCGCTGGTTCACCCGCGCCTGGCAGGACAAGATCGCCGCCGGCTTCACCAACTCCGCCTCCAAGAGCGGTGACAAGCTGCACACCCTGCAGTTCTTCTCGGTCCTCGCGGCCCAGCACGGCATGCACTGGGTCGGCCTGGGCATGCTGCCCGGCTGGAACAGCTCCACGGCCTCCGAGAACGACCTCAACCGCCTGGGCTTCTTCCTCGGCGCCGGTGCCCAGACCGACAACGACCAGGGCCCTGAGGGTGTGCACAAGGCCGACATAGCCACCGCCGAGCAGCTCGGCCGCCGCGTCGCCGAGCAGGCCCGGATCTACGCCGCGGGCCGCGCCGCCGTCTGACCGTCCGTATGCCGCGAGCCGCGGTGCCCGGCCCGGGCACCGCGGCTCGCGGCATACGCGTCAGTAGCCGAAGTCCTGGGTCCAGTAAGGGCCGTTGCCCCCGTGCTGCACACCGACGCCGATGCTCCGGTAGTCGCAGTTGAGGATGTTCGCGCGGTGGCCGCTGCTGTGCATCCAGGCGTCCATCACGGTCTGCGCGTCCGGGTGGCCGCGGGCGATGTTCTCGCCGCCGAGGTTCTTGATGCCGCGCCTGGCCGCCCGGTCCCAGGGGGACTTGCCGTCCGGGTCGGTGTGGTCGAAGAAGCTGCGCTTGGCCATGTCGTCGCTGAACGACTGGGCGAGCCTGCTCAGCCTGGAGTCGGCCCGCAGCGGGCGGCAGCCCGCCTTCGCCCGCTCGGCGTTGACCAGCGTCAGCACCAGGTGCGCCGCGGCCGAATGGGGGTCGGCCAGCGCCGCGGCCCGCACGGCCGTGCCGTCGTCGGCGGCGGAGCCGCGCTCCGTGACCGCGGTGACGGCTGCCGCGGCGGCGACCGAGCCGGCGGTCCGGGGGGCCCCGTGCCCCGGACGGCCGGCCGGGCCGGTGCTCCCGGACGGGGGCGGCGCGGAGGACGGTACCGAGGGCGGCGGCCGCTCGGCGCTCCTGCTCACGGGGACGTCCCCGCGGTCCTCCGGAGCGGCCCGGTCCGGGGCCGCGGCCCGGGCGTCGGAGCCGGCAGGCACGGCCTGCGCCGCCCGCTCCGGCCGTGCCTGCCGGTCCTGCTGCTGCGCGCCGGCGCGGTCGGCGGCCGTGGTGGGCCGGGAGGGCCGCTCGGGTTCGGCGTGCGGGCCGTCGGCCCGCACCTGACCGCTGGCGCCCAGGCCGGTCGAGGGTCCGGCGCCGCCGTCGACGAAGAAGACGCTGCCGGGCAGCAGGCCGGAGACCATGGCGACGGCGCTCATCGCCACCGCGGCCGAGGCCCCGAGCAGGCCCGTCCGGCGGGCGGCCGGAGCCGTCCGGAGCGCCTTGCCCTTCTCGGCCACGGTCTTGGCGGTCCGGCCCGCCTTGGCCCGCCTGGGTCTGTGGGGGCTGCGGTGACGCCCGGCGCCCGTGGGGCCGGTGCGAATGACGGGGATGGGCTGGGTGATCGCCTCGGCCGGGTCCTCGGGGGCGGGCACGCCGGCCGGTTTGCTCGTCAGAGGAGGCCGGACTTTATGGGCGGGGACTGCCGGGTCGTCGGCGGTCGCGCGGGCAGAGCGTCGATGGCGACCCATCCGCTGTCTTCCTCACGTGTTCGGCGGCAAAATGCGTCACTCGTACGGGGGAGCCTTATGTGGCCGCGACTGTACGGCACGGGACGCGGGGCCGAAGTGCTGCTTATGTAATTGGCCGGTTAACGTGCAGACATGAACGAGAATGTCCGTCTCACGGCGTGGGTCCGTGGACATGTGCAGGGTGTTGGCTTTCGTTGGTTCACTCGGGCCAACGCATTGCGCATCGGTGATCTCATCGGCTTCGCCTCGAACCTGCCCGACGGCCGCGTCCAGGTGGTTGCCGAGGGCTCCCGCCAGGAGTGCGAACAGCTGCTCGACTGGCTGCGGACGGGCGACACGCCCGGGCGCGTGGACGGCGTCACGGAACTCTGGGCGACCCCCAAGGGGGGCTACGACGGCTTCGAGATGCGATGAGCATGCGGCACGAAAATCGGATTCCGGTACGACGGGGGAGTGTCCGGGGAGTCGCGATTAATATGCCGCTGGCATATGCGAAGAACGGATATTGCCTGATGGTTGCCAACTCGGCTGCATCGTGGAAGGCTGCCTCTCAACGGATGATCTCTACGCCCCTCGGGCCCCGGGTGCGGAATGCGGCACGGATAACCGTGCGCACCCCCGGGACGCCTGCGGATACGGGGTGTGATCGTGTTGACCGTCAAACCATTTGGTGAGACTCTGGAAGCCCCGCGCACCTTAGCTGTTTGGCATTGAAACACCGCACGTCACGATGGCAGACACCGCGGGTGCGAATCCCTCACGACCCACACCGCTTCGGTCGGTCACTCAGTGTGGAGGACCATCCATCATGGCAAAGGCGCTTCTCGGTTACGTCGGCGGCTCCGACCCCCGAGTCCTCTCCGAGATGCGACGGCTCCAGCAGCGTGTCCAGGACCTCGAATCCGAGCTCATCCGGATGCAGGCCGAGAACGACGCGCTGACTGCCGCCGCTCACCACGGTGACTCGCTGCTCGACAGCATCGACGTATCGAAGGCGGAGCCTGCGCTCGCCTGACCTGTGCCCTGCCCCGGGGACCCAGAGGTCGGGCTGAACCGTCAGCCGCTAGAGAGTTAGCAGTTGCAAGGGACGCTTCGGCGTCCCTTCGTCGTATCCCGGCCGCCCCCCGAAAAATCGCCGTCGCCTCACGCATGATGTGCCCTGGAGCTTCCGGGGTGAAACCGAGATGAACGGTAGAGTCCTTCCGCGTGCACCTCAAGAGCCTGACCCTGCGCGGCTTCAAATCCTTCGCCTCTGCCACCACGCTGCGCTTCGAACCCGGCATCACCTGTGTCGTGGGCCCCAACGGCTCCGGGAAGTCCAATGTCGTCGACGCCCTCTCCTGGGTCATGGGGGAACAGGGCGCCAAGTCGCTGCGCGGCGGCAAGATGGAGGACGTCATCTTCGCCGGGACGACCGGCCGCCCCCCGCTGGGCCGCGCCGAGGTCTCCCTGACCATCGACAACTCCGACGGGGCGCTGCCCATCGAGTACGCCGAGGTCACCATCACGCGGATCATGTTCCGCAACGGCGGCAGCGAATACCAGATCAACGGTGACACCTGCCGCCTCCTCGACATCCAGGAGCTGCTCTCCGACTCCGGTATCGGCCGCGAGATGCACGTCATCGTCGGCCAGGGCCAGCTCGACTCCGTCCTGCACGCCGACCCCCAGGGCCGCCGCGCCTTCATCGAGGAGGCCGCCGGCGTCCTCAAACACCGCAAGCGCAAGGAGAAGGCGCTGCGGAAGCTCGACGCGATGAAGGCCAACCTCGCCCGCGTCCAGGACCTCACCGACGAGCTGCGCCGCCAGCTCAAGCCGCTCGGCCGGCAGGCCGCCGTCGCCCGCCGCGCCGCCGTCATCCAGGCCGACCTCCGCGACGCCCGGCTGCGGCTGCTCGCCGACGACCTGGTCGCCCTGCGCGAGGCGCTGCGCTCCGAGATCGCCGACGAAGCCGCCCTCAAGACCCGCAAGGAGGCGGCCGAGACGGAGCTGCGCGAGGCCGCCCGCCGCGAGGCCGCCCTGGAGGAACAGGTCCGCTGGCTGACGCCGCGCCTGGCCGAGGCCCAGCAGACCTGGTACGAGCTGTCCCGCCTCGCCGAGCGCGTGCGCGGCACGATCGGCCTCGCCGACGCCCGCGTCACCAGCGCGACCGGCGCCCCCGCCGAGGAGCGCCGCGGTCGCGACCCCGAGGACCTGGAGCGCGAGGCCGCCCGCATCCGCGAGCAGGAGGCCGAACTCGAGGCCGCGCTGGAGGCGGCAGGCCGCGCCCTGGAGGACACCTCCCGGCACCGCGCCGACCTCGAACGCCGACTGGCCGAGGAGGAACGCCGCCTCCGGGACGCCGCCCGGGCGATCGCCGACCGCCGCGAACAGCTCGCCCGGCTGCAGGGCCGGGTCACCGCGGCCCGCGGCCGGGCCGCCTCCGCCGAGGCCGAGATCGGCCGCCTCGCCGCGGCCCGGGACGAGGCCGCCGAGCGCGCGGCGGCGGCCGCCGAGGAGTACGAGCGCCACCAGGCCGAAGCCGACGGCACCGACGCCGACGACGCCGAGCTGACCGGACGTCACCAGGACGCCAGAGCCGCCCTCGTCGAGGCCGAGACCGCCCTCAACGAGGCCCGCGAGGCCGCCGCCGAGGCCGAACGCCGCCGCGCCGCGATCACCGCCCGTCACGACGCCCTGGCCCTCGGCCTCCGTCGCAAGGACGGCACGGGCGCGCTGCTGTCTGCGAAGGAACGATTGGCCGGCCTCCTGGGCCCGGCCGCGGAACTCCTCTCCGTCACCCCCGGATACGAACTCCCCGTAGCCGCAGCCCTGGGCACGGCCGCCGACGCCCTCGCCGTCACCACCCCGGCGGCGGCCGCCGAGGCACTGCGCCTGCTGAAGAAGGAGGACGCGGGCCGCGCGACCCTGCTCCTCACCGACGCCCCCGAGCCCTCGGTCGGCCCGGCCCCCGGCGGCCGCCCCCCGGCGGCGGACCTCGTGCGGGGCCCCGCCGAGCTGATGCCCGCGGTCCGCAGGCTGCTGCGGGACATCGTGGTCGTCGACACCCTGGAGGACGCCGAGCACACGGTCGCCCTGCACCCGGAGCTGACCGCCGTGACGGCCGAGGGCGACCTGCTCGGCGCCCACTTCGCCCAGGGCGGCTCGAACAGCGCACCCAGCCTGCTGGAGGTGCAGGCGGCCGTCGACGAGGCGGCGGCCGAGCTGACCGAGCTGGACGCGCGCTGCACCGAGCTGGCCGCGGCCCGGCAGGCCGCCGTCGAGCACCGGGCCCGCTGTGCCGCGCTCGTCGACGAGCTGGCGGCCCGGCGCAGCGCCGCGGACCGCGAGAAGTCGCAGGCCGCCCAGGTGCTGGGCCGGCTCGCCGGCCAGGCGAAGGCCGCGGCGGGCGAGGCCGAGCGCACGGCCGCGGCGGCCGACCGGGCCCGCGAGGCCCTGGAACAGGCCACCGAGGAGGCCCGTGAACTGGCCGAGCGCCTCGCCGCGGCCGAGGAGCTGGGCCTCGACGACGAGGGCGACGAGCCCGACACCTCCGTCCGCGACCGCCTGGCCGCCGACGGCGCCAACGCACGCCAGACCGAGATGGAGGCGCGGCTCCAGGTCCGTACCCACGAGGAGCGGGTCAAGGCGCTGGCCGGGCGGGCGGACGGGCTCGACCGCGCCGCCCGCGCCGAGCGGGAGGCACGGGCCCGCGCCGAGCAGCGCCGGGCCCGGCTGCGCCACGAGGCCGAGGTCGCCTCCGCGGTGGCGGCGGGAGCACGTCAGCTGCTCGCCCATGTCGAGGCGTCGGTGCTGCGGGCGGACGAGGAGCGGCAGGCCGCCGAGTCGGCCAAGGCCGAGCGGGAGCGGGAGCTGACGGCCGAGCGCAACGCGTCCCGCGATCTCAAGGCCGAGCTGGACAAGCTCACCGACTCGGTGCACCGCGGCGAGGTCCTCGGCGCGGAGAAGCGGCTGCGCATCGAGCAGCTCGAGGCGAAGGCGCTGGAGGAGCTGGGCGTCGAACCCACCGTCCTGGTGGCCGAGTACGGCCCCGACCAGCCCGTACCCCCCTCGCCCCCGGCGGAGGGGGAGCAGCTGCCGGACGACCCGGAGCACCCCCGCAACCGGCCCGTCCCCTACGACCGCACGGCGCAGGAAAAGCGTCTGAAGGCGGCCGAGCGCGCCTACCAGCAGCTGGGCAAGGTCAACCCGCTCGCCCTGGAGGAGTTCGCGGCACTGGAGGAACGCCACCAGTTCCTCTCGGAACAGCTGGAGGACCTCAAGAAGACCCGCAGCGACCTCCTTCAGGTGGTGAAGGACGTCGACAAGCGGGTCGAAGAGGTCTTCACGGCGGCGTACCACGACACGGCGCGCGAGTTCGAGGGCGTCTTCTCCCGGCTGTTCCCCGGGGGCGAGGGCCGGCTGGTCCTCACGGACCCGGACGACATGCTGGCCACCGGCGTGGACGTGGAGGCCCGCCCGCCGGGCAAGAAGGTCAAGCGCCTGTCGCTCCTCTCGGGCGGCGAGCGCTCGCTGACGGCGGTGGCCCTGCTCGTGGCGATCTTCAAGGCGCGCCCGAGCCCCTTCTACGTCATGGACGAGGTGGAGGCGGCGCTGGACGACACCAATCTCCAGCGCCTGATCGGGATCATGAAGGAACTCCAGGAGAGTTCCCAGCTGATCGTGATCACTCACCAGAAAAGGACCATGGAAGTGGCCGACGCCCTTTACGGGGTGTCGATGCAGGGCGACGGAGTGTCAAAGGTGATCAGCCAGCGCCTGCACTGAACCCCGAAGTCTTCAACTCCTGAAGCCAACAACAGAAAAACCCCACACAAACAACTTGGTCACAACCTATTGACTTAGAGAATTGAAGGCATAGGGTCTCCCACGTTGCTTACGCCTTCAAGTGGTGGTCGTTTCGATCTTGTGCCCCACGGGAAAGGCCCCCCCACCCCGGCAACGTGGCCGGGCTCCAGGAGTACACGTTGACCAGCACTGCGACGGCGCAGGGGACCGAGGGCCGCAAGGCCCAGCCGGACCACCTCGGCCACGTCATCTTCATCACCGCGGCCGCGGCCATGGGTGGCTTCCTCTTCGGCTACGACAGCTCCGTGATCAACGGTGCGGTCGAGGGCATCCGCGGGAAGTACGACATCGGTTCCGCCGCCCTCGCCCAGGTCATCGCCATCGCGCTGATCGGCTGCGCGGTGGGCGCTGCCACCGCGGGCCGCGTCGCGGACCGGATCGGCCGCATCCGCGTGATGCAGATCTCCGCCACGCTCTTCACCATCAGCGCCGTCGGCTCGGCCCTGCCCTTCTCGCTCTGGGACCTCGCCTTCTGGCGCGTGCTCGGCGGCATCGCGATCGGCATGGCCTCGGTCATCGGCCCGGCCTACATCGCCGAGGTCTCGCCGCCGGCCTACCGCGGCCGCCTCGGCTCCTTCCAGCAGGCCGCGATCGTCGTCGGCATCGCCATCTCCCAGCTCGTCAACTGGGGCATCCTCAACCTCGCCGACGGCGAACAGCGCGGCAAGGTCATGGGCATCGAGGCCTGGCAGCTGATGCTCGGCGTCATGGTCGTCCCGGCCGTCCTCTACGGCCTGCTCTCCTTCGTGATCCCCGAGTCCCCCCGCTTCCTGATCTCGGTCGGCAAGCTCGACAAGGCCAAGGCCGTCCTGGCCGATGTCGAGGGCAAGGGCACCGACCTCGACGCGCGCGTCGCCGAGATCGAGCACGCGATGAACAACGAGCAGAAGTCCACCTTCAAGGACCTCCTCGGCGGCAAGGCGGGCCTGCTGCCCATCGTCTGGGTCGGCATCGGCCTCTCCGTCTTCCAGCAGCTGGTCGGCATCAACGTCGCGTTCTACTACTCGGCGACCCTGTGGCAGTCCGTGGGCATCGACCCGAGTGACTCGTTCCTCTACTCGTTCACCACGTCGATCATCAACATCGTCGGCACCGTGATCGCGATGATCTTCGTCGACCGCGTCGGCCGCAAGCCGCTCGCGCTGGTCGGCTCCGCCGGTATGGCGATCTCCCTCGCCCTTGAGGCATGGGCCTTCGCCTCCAAGGCCGCCGACGGCTCGCTGCCCACCACCCAGGGCACGGTGGCGCTGGTCGCCGCCCACGCGTTCGTGCTCTTCTTCGCCCTCTCCTGGGGCGTGGTGGTCTGGGTCTTCCTCGGCGAGATGTTCCCCAACCGGATCCGCGCTGCGGCGCTCGGTGTGGCCGCGGCCGCGCAGTGGGTGGCGAACTGGGTCATCACGGCGAGCTTCCCGAGCCTGGCGGACTGGAACCTGTCGGGTACGTACGTCATCTACGCGGTCTTCGCCGTGCTCTCGATTCCCTTCGTGATGAAGTTCGTGAAGGAGACCAAGGGCAAGGCGCTGGAGGAGATGGGCTAATACCCCGCCGCTCCTCTCCTCGAAGGGCGCTGCCCCCGGCTCACGCGAGCCGGGGGCAGCGCCCTTTTTGCGCTGCGCGGGCCTTTCCCCACCCCGCCCCTTCCCGAACTGGGGGCTTCGCCCCCAGGCCCCCATTGGTTGCTGCCCGGTGGGCTGGTTTGTGCCCACCCTCCCCCATTGCCTGAACGGCATGGGGGCACCCCCATCGCCCTGCGGAACGCCTGCCCACAAACCGCCTGCAGACGCGCTTCGGCGGGAGGGGGCGGGGTGGGGTGGGTGCTTCGGGGGCGTGAGTGATATTTGCGGCCCAAGTTCCGGGTGAAGAAGGCAACTTGGGGCAACGGGCCGTAAATATTACAGCCCCGGAAGTGCCCACCCCACCCCGCCCCCGACCCACCCACAGCGCACCGCGCCCCGCGCCCCGCGCACCGCACAAACGAAGAGGGCCCCCGAAACCGGGGGCCCTCAACACGGTCCGTCAGGACACTTACGCGGCAACCTTCTCGCGCTCGCGCTCAGGCGCAGCCGCCGAAACCACGTTCTCGCGCGGAGCGGGAAGCACAGCCATCACCACCGCCGAGATGACGATCGTCGCCGCCCACCCCAGGCCGTACTTGCCGACGAACGTCGACGACAGCGGCCCGCTGAACCAGGCGCACTCCGTGAAGGAGATGCCCGCCGCCAGCGCCACGGCCCACGCCGTCATCGCCTGCCAGCAGAAGCCGCCCACGTACCAGTACTTGCTCGTGCGGCCCGTGTCCATCAGCGCCTCGGCGTCGTACCGAACGGCCCGCTTGCGCCGCCGCAGCATGTCCACAGAGTAGACGCCGATCCACGCGGAGAAGGAGACGGCCAGCAGGATCAGGAAGGTGATGAACGAGCTGAGGAAGCTCTTGGCGACGAGCATCAGCATCAGACCGCCCACCAGGGAGATCATCGCGTTGATGCTCACGGCCATCGCGCGCGGCAGCTTGACGCCCATGGTCTGGGCGGTGAAGCCGGCCGAGTACATGGAGAGGCTGTTGATCAGCAGCATGCCCACGATCGCGGTGACGAGGTAGGGAACGGCCAGCCAGGTCGGCAGGATGTCGCCGAGGAAGGACACGGGGTCCGGGGCGTCGGCCAGACCGGGCGTGGCCACGGCCATCACCGCACCCATGAGCACCATCGGCACCATGACGATGCCCGCACCGGAGACGGTGGCCCCGACGATCTTCTTGCCCGAGGCGGCGTGCGGCAGGTAGCGGGCGAAGTCGGGCCCGGTCGGCACCCAGCTGATGCCGCCGGCGGCGATCGTGCCGATGCCGGCGATCATCATCGCGGTCGTGCCGGCGGGCTTGGAGAAGACGTCGTCCCACTTGATGTGGGTGATCAGGTAGCCGAGCACCAGCACGCTGAAGATGCCGAACAGGTAGGTCGACCACTTGTTGCACACGTTGAGCGCCTTGCGCCCCATGCCGCTCACCAGGAACGTGCAGGCGACGAACACGAACAGCGTGATCACGATCAGCACGTTGTTGCTCTTCACGCCGAAGACCAGGTCGAGCACGGTCAGCACGGCGTACGCACCGGTGACCGCGTTGATGGTCTCCCAGCCGAAGCGGGCGACCCAGAGGATCGCGCCGGGGAAGAGGTTCCCGCGCACGCCGAACGTGGCCCGGGAGAGCATCGCGCCGGGCGCGCCGCCCCACTTGCCGGAGACGGACAGAACGCCGACGAGGCCGAACGAGACGACCGCGGCACACGCGGCGACGATCAGAACCTGCCAGAAGTTCAGCTTGTTGAAGACCACCAGGGCCGCACCCATGGTGAGCAGCAGCACGCTGATGTTGGCGGCGACCCAGGTCGGGAAGAGCTCCCGCACCCGGCCGTGCCGCTCGTGATCGGGTACGGGCTCGATGCCGCGGGTCTCGATGGCGCTGTCGGCGCCGGCGGCAGTGCTGGACGCGTTGGCGCCGTTGGCAGCGTCGTCCATGTGTGGGGCCATGTCGGGGGGCTCCGTGCAGATCGAACAGGGCGGGGCCTGGGCAGAAAGGGACGTTGGGACTCTACGCGCGTCGCGTGAGCCCACGCCATCGTACTTTGCTCTAACTTTGGCCGGTTAGTGCCATTGGTCCTTGTGGAAAACGACAAAGACGACCCGCGAACCTGCGGGGCAGCGCCCTCGCGCCGAGGTGTCCGATACTGGGTGCGTTATGGACATCGTCATCCTTGCTGTAGTCATCGCTGTGGTCGCGCTCGGCGCGATCAGCGGGCTCGTGGTCAGCAGCCGCAAGAAGAAGCAGCTGCCCCCCGCTCCGCCGCCGAGCAGCCCGTCCGTCACCGCGCCGCCCGCCGAACCGCACGTCGGCGAGGAGGCCGAAACCGCGCGGCCGCAGCCGCGCCGCACCATAGAGGAAGTGGAGCTTCCCGAGGCCCCGGCCCCGGAGGAGACCGCACCCGTGGTCGAGCCGGAGACGGCGGCGCCCGCCGCCCCGGCCGAGCCCGGGATCGAGGTTCCGGAACCCACCGCGGGCCGCCTCGTGCGCCTGCGCGCCCGGCTGTCCCGCTCGCAGAACTCCCTCGGCAAGGGCCTGCTGACCCTGCTCTCCCGCGAGCACCTCGACGAGGACACCTGGGAGGAGATCGAGGACACCCTGCTGACCGCCGACGTCGGCGTCGCCCCCACCCAGGAGCTGGTGGAGCGGCTGCGCGAGCGCGTCAAGGTGCTCGGCACCCGCACCCCGGAGGAGCTGCGCGAGCTGCTCCGCGAGGAGCTGATCGCGCTCATCGGCCGGGACCAGGACCGCAGCGTCCACACCGAGCCCGGTGTCGGCGTGAACGGCGAGGAGAAGCCCGGCGTCGTGATGGTCGTCGGTGTCAACGGCACCGGCAAGACCACCACCACCGGCAAGCTCGCCCGCGTCCTGGTGGCCGACGGCAAGTCCGTCGTCCTCGGTGCGGCCGACACCTTCCGCGCGGCCGCCGCGGACCAGCTCCAGACCTGGGGCGAGCGCGTGGGCGCCCGTACGATCCGCGGCCCGGAGGGCGGCGACCCGGCGTCGATCGCCTTCGACGCCGTGAAGGAGGGCATCGCCGAGAACGCGGACGTCGTCCTGATCGACACCGCCGGCCGCCTGCACACCAAGACCGGTCTCATGGACGAGCTGGGCAAGGTCAAGCGGGTCGTGGAGAAGCACGGCTCGGTCGATGAGATCCTGCTGGTCCTGGACGCCACGACGGGCCAGAACGGCCTGATGCAGGCGCGGGTGTTCGCCGAGGTCGTGAACATCACCGGCATCGTGCTCACCAAGCTGGACGGCACCGCCAAGGGCGGCATCATCGTCGCGGTCCAGCGCGAGCTGGGCGTGCCGGTGAAGCTGGTGGGCCTGGGCGAGGGCGCGGACGACCTGGCTCCGTTCGAGCCGGAGGCGTTCGTCGACGCCCTGCTGGGCTGACCGTCACCGCCTGACCGGCAACCGAACGAGCCCCGTCGCAGCAACTGCGACGGGGCTCGCTCTGTACTCGGACAGCCGACAGCCGACAGCCGACAACCAGCAACCGGCCCCGGGCGGCCGGGCCGCCCCTACGCCCCGGCCGACCGGTGGCACACGTACGCCAGCGTCCCCAGCAGCAGCCGCGCCTCCGGCGGCCGCCCCGCGGTGTCCAGAGCGGGCGGCAGCAGCCACCGCATGGGGCCGAGGCCCGCGAAGTCGGAGGGCGGCGCCGTCACATGGTCGCCGCGGCCCAGGCCGCGCAGGTCGAGCCGGGCGTCGTCCCAGCCCATCCGGTACAGCAGCTGGGGGAGTTCCGCCGCGGCCCCCGGGGCGACGAAGAAGAGCGCCCGCCCGTGCGGCGTGAGCGCCACCGGGCCGAGCGGCAGCCCCATCCGCTCCAGCCGCGCCAGCGCGTGCCGGCCCGCCGCCTCCGGGACCTCCAGGACGTCGAACGACCGCCCGACGGGCAGCAGCACGGCCGCGCCCGGCACCTCGGCCCACGCGGCCGCGGCCTCGTCCAGCGTGGAGCCCGCGGGGACGGGTACGGCGAAGGACAGCGGATGGGCGCCGGGGGAGGGGCAGCCGGCGGCGCCGCACGAGCAGCTCACCCGGCCGCCGCGGGAGGCCCGGGCGCCCGCCACGACGTCCCACCCCCACAGGCCGGTGTACTCCGCGACCGTGGTCACCGGATCCGACGCGCGGCCTCGGCGTCGAGAGCTCGAGCGCAGATCCCGGATGCCGCCGATTGTGAAGCCCATGCCCCCTCCAACGGGTCGTGCTCGCAGATGGTTACGTGTCGGAGTGTCTCGGACACGTACGGTCGCGGGCTCGTCCTTCTGGGCGGCGCGACGGTGCGCGATGGGTGGTGCGGCGCGATCCGCGCGCCGTGGCGTACACCGGTCCACCGTTCCGCTGGTTTTCGTTCGGTCGTCCCGTGTCAAGTCAAGCGCGATGAGGGCCGGAGTGGTTCATTCGTTGGGGTGGCGAATGGTGGCGTTTACTGGACTGCTCTCGCGGGACCGGTGATCGTAGGATTACTTTCGGTGCAGGAACCCCGCCGGACGACTGCCGGATTCGCGGCCGCAAGTGGCGGCGGGCTGCCGGTGGTTGACGCGCGGACGCGCAGGACGCGGGATGCATGCCGCACGCAGCGCGTGGAGTAGGGCGCGTGGCGTGTGCGCACAAGGCGCGTGGATGTGCAGGCTGTTGCAGAGCTTCGGATGGGGGCGTACCCGTGGGCGGCAGTGTCAGCGGTACCGGTGGTGCCGACAGGGCCGAGAAAGCAGACAGGACCGACGGCAGGGCCGAGAAGGCGGAATCCTCGGCGCCCTCGGCGAAGCGCCCGAACGAGCAACTGAACTCGTGGTTCCTGCGCAGCGGCTGGTCGAAGGGCGAGCTGGCCCGCCAGGTGAACCGCAGGGCCCGCCAGCTGGGCGCCCATCACATCAGCACCGACACCTCCCGCGTGCGCCGCTGGCTCGACGGCGAGCAGCCGCGCGAGCCCATCCCGAAGATCCTTTCCGAGCTGTTCTCCGAGCGCTTCGGCTGTGTCGTGGGCATCGAGGACATCGGGCTGCGCCCCGTGCACCGGTCGCCGTCGGTGTCGGGGGTGGACCTGCCCTGGGCCGCCCCCCAGACCGTGGAGCTGCTCAGCGAGTTCTCCCGCAGCGACCTGATGCTGGCCCGCCGCGGCTTCCTCGGTGCATCGCTGGTCCTCTCCGCCGGCCCCGCCCTCATCGAGCCCATGCAGCGCTGGCTGGTCCCCGGCCCCACCGGCCGGGAGAAGGCCCAGCGGGGCGGCGAGCGGGACCGCTCCCGCAGGTCCCGGCTCTCCCTGCCCGAGCTGGAGCTGCTGGAGTCCACGACCGTCATGTTCCGGCAGTGGGACGCCCAGTGCGGCGGCGGGCTGCGCCGCAAGGCCGTGGTGGGCCAGCTCCACGAGGTCACCGACCTGCTCCAGGAGCCGCAGCCGGAGGAGACCTCCAGGCGCCTGTTCCGGGTCGCCGCCGAGCTGGCCGAGCTGGCCGGCTGGATGAGCTACGACATCGGGCTGCACCCCACCGCCCAGAAGTACTTCGTGCTCGCCCTGCACGCCGCCAAGGAGGCCGGGGACCGCCCCCTGGGCTCGTACATCCTCTCCAGCATGAGCCGGCAGATGATCCACCTGGACCGGTCCGACGATGCGCTGGAGCTGATCCACCTCGGCCAGTACGGCTCGCGCGAGACGGCCACCCCGCGCACCCAGGCCATGCTGTATGCGATGGAGGCCCGCGCCTACGCCAACATGGGCCAGCCCGCCAAGGTCAAGCGCGCGGTCGGCATGGCCGAGGACTGCTTCGGCGACTGCAGCCCCGGCGACGCCGACCCGGACTGGATCCGCTTCTTCTCGGAGGCCGAGCTGAACGCGGAGAACGCCCACTCCTTCCGCGACCTCGCCTATGTGGCCGGGCGCAGCCCGACCTACGCCCAGCTGGCGCGGCCCAAGATGGAGCGCGCGGTCGAGCTGTTCTCGAGCGACAACGATCACCGGCGGTCGTATGCACTCAACCTCATCGGCATGGCCACGGTCCACCTGATGCAGCGTGAGCCGGAGGAGTCCACCGCCCCCGTCGAGCAGGCCCTCAGGATCGCCAGGCAGGTCCGCTCCGAGCGGGTGAACAACCGGCTCCGCAAGACCGTGGACACCGCCCTCCGCGACTTCGGCGACGTGCCCGCCGTACAGGAGCTGAGCGAGCAACTCGCCGCCCACCTGCCGGAACCGGTGGAGGCCGCCCACGCGGTCTGACGCCCCCGGCCCCCGTGCCCGGCCGCGACGGCCATCCCGTACAGCCCGACTCGGCTCCCCCACGCCAGGTCACACAGGGCGGGTCGTCGCGGTCGGTTCGTGCCCGCCGCGGCGGGCGGCGGAGGGCTCGGCGATCTCCGGCAGTTCACCCCTGCGTAACACTGCCGCTCCCTTCGTCACTGGCGTGAAACAGCCGACTCCATCGACTGAAACCGCGCTGCGTCAACCTCGTGGCCACACCGGCCCATCGGTAACACCGGCCCGCACGGGGGCATGGGCCGCCGCCGCGAGGAGACATCGACATTGAATGGCGCAGATACCGCATTCGTACTGATCAGTGCCGCGCTCGTGATGCTGATGACACCGGCCCTAGCCTTCTTCTACGGCGGCATGGTGCGCGTCAAGAGCGTCCTCAACATGCTGATGATGTCCTTCGTCTCGCTCGGCATCGTCAGCGTCCTGTGGGTGCTCTACGGCTACTCGCTCGCCTTCGGTGACGACATCGGCGGTGGCCTCCTCGGCAACCTCGACCACATCGGCTTCAAGGGCATCCGCCCCGAGACCCTGACCGGCGGCAAGGAAGGCATCCCGGTCTTCGCCTTCGCGCTCTTCCAGATGATGTTCGCCGTGATCACCCCGGCCCTGATGAGCGGCGCCCTGGCCGACCGCGTGAAGTTCAGCGCCTGGTCGCTGTTCATCACCCTGTGGGTGAGCATCGTCTACTTCCCGGTCGCGCACTGGGTCTGGCAGTCCGACGGCTGGCTCTTCAAGCTCAAGGTGATCGACTTCGCCGGAGGCACGGCCGTCCACATCAACGCCGGCATCGGCGCGCTCGCCGCCGTCCTCGTCGTCGGCAAGCGCATCGGCTTCAAGAAGGACCCCATGCGCCCGCACAGCCTGCCCCTGGTCGTGCTCGGCGCGGGACTGCTGTGGTTCGGCTGGTTCGGCTTCAACGCCGGCTCCGCGCTCGCCGCCAACGGCACCGCCGCCAACATGGCCATGAACACCCAGGTCGCCACCGGCGCCGCCATGCTCGGCTGGCTCGCCTACGAGCGCATCCGGCACGGCGCGTTCACCACCCTGGGCGCCGCCTCCGGCGCCGTGGCCGGGCTCGTCGCCATCACCCCCTCCGGCGCCGCCGTCAACGCCTTCGGTGCCATCCTCATCGGCCTGGTCGCCGGGGCCGTCTGCTCCTGGGCCGTGAGCCTGAAGTTCAAGCTCGGCTTCGACGACTCCCTCGACGTCGTCGGCGTCCACCTCGTCGGCGGCGTCATCGGCACCCTGCTCGTCGGCCTCCTCGCCACCGACGGCATCGGCGGCCTCACCCAGCTCGGCCGCCAGGCCGCCGGGGCGTTCTCGGTGCTGGCCTACTCCTTCACCGTCTCCTGGCTCCTCGCCAAGCTCGTCGACAAGACCATCGGCTTCCGGGCCGCCGAGGACGACGAGATCAGCGGCGTCGACCAGGCCTTCCACGCCGAGAGCGCCTACGACTTCAGCGCCGTCGGCGGCGCCCCGGCCTCCCGCGGTGCGCAGCACACCCCCGACCCGCAGCACCCGAACAACAAGTCCGACAAGAAGGTGGACGCGTGAAGCTCATCACCGCGGTCGTCAAGACCCACCAGCTCGACGCGGTCAAGACCGCCCTCCAGGCCTTCGGCGTCCACGGCCTGACCGTCACCGAAGTCAGCGGCTACGGCCGTCAGCGCGGCCACACCGAGGTCTACCGCGGCGCCGAGTACACCGTCGACTTCGTCCCCAAGATCCGCATAGAGGTCCTCGCCGAGGACGCCGACGCGGACGACATCGTCGACGTCATCGTCAAGACCGCCCGCACGGGCAAGATCGGTGACGGCAAGGTCTGGGTCGTCCCCGTCGAGACCGTCGTCCGCGTACGCACCAACGAGCGCGGCCCGGACGCGCTCTGAAAGATGTGGGAGCCCCAGTGACGGAGAACACCACCCGCACCGCCCGCGCGGAGCACGGCGGATACGCGGCGGCCCGGCTGCGGCTCCTGCACCACCGCGCCCTGTCCGGCGCACCCCTCCGCGCCGAGCTGGCCAGACTCACCGACGGCTGGCTCGGCGCGCTCCTCGGGCCCGCCCGGGGCGTCGCGCTCGTCGCCGTCGGCGGCTACGGGCGCGGCGAGCTGTCCCCGCGCAGCGACCTCGACGTCCTCCTGCTCCACGACGGCACCGCCGGGGCACCCGAGATCGCCGCCCTCGCCGACCGCGTCTGGTACCCCGTCTGGGACATGGGCCTCGCCCTCGACCACTCCGTCCGCACCCCGGCCGAGGCCCGCAGGACCGCCGCGGGCGACCTCAAGGTCCAGCTCGGCCTCCTCGACGCCCGCCACCTCGCCGGGGACCCCGCCCTCACCACGGCCCTGCGCACCACCGCCTACCAGGACTGGCGCGCCCAGGCCCCCGCCCGCCTGCCCGAACTGCGCGAGCTGTGCGAGGAGCGCGCCCGCAGCCAGGGCGAGCTGCGCTTCCTCCTGGAGCCCGACCTCAAGGAGGCCCGCGGCGGGCTGCGCGACGCCACCGCCCTGCGCGCCGTCGCCGCCTCCTGGCTCGCCGACGCCCCCCGCGAGGGCCTCGACCGCGCCCGCGCCCTCCTCCTCGACACCCGCGACGCCCTCCACCTCGCCACCGGCCGTGCCACCGACCGGCTCGCCCTCCAGGAGCAGGACCAGGTCGCCGCCGGCCTCGGCCTCCCCGACGCCGACGCCCTGCTGCGCACCGTCTACGAGGCCGCCCACACCGTCTCCTACGCCGCCGACGTCACCTGGCGCGAGGTCGGCCGCGTGCTGCGCGGCCGCTCCGGACGGCCCCGGCTGCGCCGCATCCTCGGCGGGCGCGGGGGCCGCGGCGGGTTCGTGGAGCCCGAGCGCATCCCGCTCGCCGAGGGCGTCGTCGAACAGGACGGCGAGGCCGTCCTGGCCCGCACCGCCCGCCCCGAGAGCGACCCCGTCCTGCCGCTGCGCGCCGCCGCGGCCGCCGCCCAGGCCGGGCTCCCGCTGTCGCCGCACACCGTGCGCCGACTCGCCGCCGCCGGCCCGCTGCCGGTGCCCTGGCCCGCGGAGGCCCGCGAGCAGCTCGTCACGCTGCTGGGCGCGGGGGAGCCCACGGTGGCCGTCTGGGAGGCCCTGGAGGCGGAAGGGCTCGTCTCCCGGCTGCTGCCCGAGTGGGCCCACGCGCGCTGCCGCCCGCAGCGCAACCCCGTCCACCGCTGGACCGTCGACCGGCACCTCGTCGAGACGGCCGTCCGGGCCGCCGCCCTCGCCCGCCGCGTCGACCGCCCCGACCTGCTGCTCGTCGCGGCCCTCCTGCACGACCTCGGCAAGGGGCACCCCGGCGACCACTCCGAGGCCGGTGCGGCGCTCGCCCGCGACATCGCCCCCCGGCTCGGCTTCGGCCCCGCCGACACGGCCGTCCTCGTCACGCTCGTCCGCCACCACCTGCTGCTCGCCGAGACCGCCACCCGGCGCGACCTCGACGACCCGGCGACCGTCCGCACGGTCACGGACGCCGTCACCGACGCGGGGACCCTGGAGCTGCTGCACGCCCTCACCGAGGCCGACGCCCTCGCCACGGGCCCGGCGGCCTGGAGCAACTGGCGCGCCTCCCTCGTGGCCGAGCTGGTCCGGCGCGCCGCGGCGGCGCTCGCCGGGGCGCCGGTCGCCGACCGCGCGGCACCGGCGCCGCCGAGCGCGGAGGAGGAGCGGCTGGCGGTCGAGGCGCTGCGCACGGCGGGCCCGGTGGTCGTGCTGCGCACCCGGCCGGAGGGCGAGGCCGTCGACGCCCCCGTGGGCGCCGAGCTGCTCGTCGCCCTCCCGGAGCGGTCCGGCGTGCTGCCCGCCACCGCGGGCGTCCTCGCCCTGAACCGGCTGACGGTCCGCGCGGCGGAGCTGCGCACGGTCGCCCCGGACCCGGCGCTCGGCGGCGCGCTGGTGCTGAGCTGGCGGGTGGCCGCCGAGTACGGCTCCCTGCCGGAGGCCGCCCGGCTGCGCAACGACCTCGTCCGGGCCCTGGACGGCACCCTGGACGTCGCCGGGCGGCTGGCGGAGCGGGAGGCTGCGTACGGGCGGCGGCGGACCGTTCACGCCCCGCCCCGGGTTACGGTCGCCCCCGACGGCGCGACGGACGCCACCGTCCTCGAAGTCCGCGCCCAGGACGCCCCGGGCCTGCTCCACCGCATCGGCCGCGCCTTGGAGGACGCCGGCGTACGGGTACGCAGCGCGCACGTCTCGACGCTGGGGGCGAGTGCGGTGGACGCGTTCTATGTGACGCGGGGTGACGGGTCGCTTCTGCTGGAAGCGGAGGCGGCGGCGGTGGTGAAGGCGGTGGAGGACGTGCTGGCGTGACCCAGCTGGGCGGCGGGGCGTTGAGTGGGGTGTGCTCCCCGCCGATGCGGGGGTGGTCCACCCGCACAGCAGGTCATGAAGACCGCCAAGGCGTGTTCCCCGCAGGTGCGGGGGTAAGAGGTCCTTGCCCGGCATCTTTCCGGGCAAGGGCCGCCCAGCTTTCCCGGCCGGATACCCTGGAGGCTGATTCATACCGCCCCCGACCTTCGAGGACCGACGAGCGCCGTGTTCGATACTCTCTCCGACCGCCTCAGCGCGACCTTCAAATCCCTGCGTGGCAAGGGGCGGCTGAGCGAGGCCGACATCGATGCCACGGCGCGCGAGATCCGCATCGCCCTACTGGAGGCAGACGTTGCTCTGCCCGTGGTGCGGGCGTTCATCAAGCAGGTCAAGGAGCGGTCACTCGGCTCCGAGGTCTCGCAGGCCCTGAACCCTGCCCAAATGGTGATCAAGATCGTCAACGAGGAGCTGATCGGCATCCTCGGCGGCGAGACCCGCCGCCTGCGGTTCGCCAAGACCGCGCCGACGGTGATCATGCTGGCCGGTCTCCAGGGTGCCGGTAAGACCACGCTCGCCGGAAAGCTCGGCCGCTGGCTGAAGACGCAGGGCCACGCGCCGCTGCTGGTCGCCTGCGACCTCCAGCGCCCCAACGCCGTGAACCAGCTGAGCGTCGTCGCCGAGCGCGCGGGCGTGGGCGTGTACGCGCCGCAGCCGGGCAACGGCGTGGGCGATCCGGTCCAGGTCGCCAAGGACTCCATCGAGTACGCCCGCACCAAGCAGTACGACGTCGTCATCGTCGACACCGCCGGCCGCCTCGGCATCGACGCCGAGATGATGCAGCAGGCCGCCGACATCCGTGATGCGGTCCAGCCGCAGGAAATCCTTTTCGTCGTCGACGCGATGATCGGTCAGGACGCGGTCAACACCGCCGAGGCCTTCCGCGACGGTGTGGGCTTCGACGGCGTGGTGCTCTCCAAGCTCGACGGCGACGCCCGCGGCGGTGCCGCGCTGTCGGTCGCGCACGTGACCGGCAAGCAGATCATGTTCGCCTCCAACGGCGAGAAGCTGGACGACTTCGACGCGTTCCACCCGGACCGCATGGCATCCCGCATCCTCGGCATGGGCGACATGCTCAGCCTGATCGAGAAGGCCGAGCAGACCTTCAGCCAGGCCGAGGCCGAGAAGATGGCGGCCAAGCTGGCGAAGGGCCCGAAGGAGTTCACGCTCGACGACTTCCTGTCGCAGATGGAGCAGGTCCGCAAGATGGGCTCCATCAGCAAGCTGCTCGGCATGCTGCCGGGCATGGGCCAGATCAAGGACCAGATCAACAACCTCGACGAGCGCGACGTCGACCGCACCGCCGCGATCATCAAGTCGATGACCCCGGCCGAGCGCCAGGACCCGACGATCATCAACGGCTCCCGCCGGGCCCGCATCGCCAAGGGCTCGGGCGTGGACGTCAGCGCGGTGAAGAACCTGGTCGAGCGGTTCTTCGACGCCCGCAAGATGATGTCCCGCATGGCCCAGGGCGGCGGCATGCCGGGGATGCCGGGGATGCCGGGCATGGGCGGCGGCCCGGGCCGGCAGAAGAAGCAGCAGAAGCAGGCCAAGGGCAAGCGCAAGAGCGGCAACCCGATGAAGCGCAAGGCCGAGGAGCAGGCCGCGGCCGCCCGCCGCGAGGAGGCGCAGGCCGGAAATCCGCTGGGCCTCCCGGCCGGGCAGGACGGTCAGGACTTCGAACTGCCCGAGGAATTCAAGAAGTTCATGGGCTGAGCCGCCGGAGCGGCTCGGCAAGGCGGCGGAAGCAGCCCCTCGACGGAAGTCGGGGGGCTGTTTCGCGTCCGCCCGCGGGCCCGTTCAGGCCCGGGCTATCAGATAGCGGAAGACGTTCGGCATCCACACCGTGCCGTCGCGCCGCAGATAGGGGTGGAGGGCCTCGGCGAGTTCCTTGGTGACCTGTTCCTCGTCGGTCGCGCGGGCGGCCGCGTCGAAGGCCCCCGTGGCCAGCAGGCCGCGCACCGCGCTGCTCATGTCGGCGTAGCCGTACGGGCAGGAGACGCGGCCGGAGCCGTCGGGCGCGAGGCCCGCGTCGCGGGCCAGGTTCTCCAGGTCGTCCCGCCCGCTGGGGCGCCAGCGGGCCGGGGCACACATCGGGTCGGCGAGGCGGGCCGCCACCCGCAGGGCGGCGGAGGCCGCACAGCGCTCCTGGGGCCCCCAGCCCGCGAGGACGACGGGGGCGCCGTGCTCGGCGTGCCGGGCGGCGCGGGAGAGGGTCTCCGCCAGGCCGCGGGGGTCACCGCCCGCGCAGAAGAGCGGGTCGAAGGCGGTGACGAGGTTGAAGGGCGGGTCGCCGGGGCCGAGGACGGTCTCGGGGCCGCCGAGGCCGAGGCGGGTGCCGTTGCCGGGGGAGCCCTCGGGCAGGAGCCGCTCGCGGGCCAGTTCCAGCCGGCGGCCGTCCCGGTCGACGCCGCGCACCCGGGCGCCGCGGGCCGCGGCCATCAGGAGGGCGAGCCCGGATCCGCAGCCGAGGCTGAGCAACCGGGTCCCGGGGCCGACGTCCAGGCGCTCGTACACCGCTTCGTAGAGCGGCACCAGCATCCGTTCCTGGATTTCCGCCCAGTCGCGGGCCCGGGATTCGGGCGAGGTCGAGGACGGCCGGTGCCGCCGTACGAGCGTTGGTGTCATCGAATGCGCCCCAATCCGCCGAAGACGAGTCCTGGTCCAGTAGCTGCCGCCCCCATGTGCCGTGCTGTCGTGCGTTCCGGTGCCGTGGTGCCGTCGTGCGCGCTGCGGAAAGCACCCCCCGATGCCAGAGAACTCCGCTTCCGTCCCCCAGTCCAGGGGGTGACGCGAGAAGTTCGCGCGGGCTTCACGGGGGCATGTGCCGGGTGCCGGCCGCGGCTCGTGTCCGTCGCGCGGAAAGGCCGGGAAGGCGGGGTTGCGGACCGACGGATTCACACTCGGCCGTACGCGCCCCGTACCATTCGCAGCATGGCAAAGGCTCCCATTCTCACCCCCCAGGCGGAAGACTTCCCGCGCTGGTACCAGGACTTGATCAACAAGGCCGAGCTGGCCGACAACGGCCCGGTGCGCGGCACCATGGTCATCCGCCCGTACGGCTATGGGCTCTGGGAGCGCATGCAGCAGGAGATGGACGCCCGCATCAAGGACGCGGGCGCCTCCAACGCGTACTTCCCGCTCTTCATCCCGCAGTCCTACCTGACGAAGGAGGCGGAGCACGTCGAGGGCTTCGCCCCGGAGCTGGCGGTCGTCACGCACGGCGGCGGCAAGGAGCTGGAGGAGCCGGTCGTCGTCCGGCCGACGTCCGAGACGATCATCAACGAGTACTTCTCGAAGTGGGTGCAGAGCTACCGCGACCTGCCCCTGCTGATCAACCAGTGGGCGAACGTGGTGCGTTGGGAGATGCGCCCGCGCGTCTTCCTGCGGACGAGCGAGTTCCTCTGGCAGGAGGGCCACACGGCCCACGCCACGTACGAGGACGCGCGCGACTACGCGGCCCGCATCCACCGGGACGTGTACTACGACTTCATGGTCAACGTCCTCGGCATCGACGTCGTCCTCGGCCGCAAGACGCCCAAGGAGCGCTTCGCGGGCGCGATCAACACCCTCACCCTCGAGGGCATGATGGGCGACGGCAAGGCGCTCCAGCTGGGCACCAGCCACGAGCTGGGCCAGAACTTCGCCAAGGCGTTCAACACCTCGTACCTGTCGAAGGACGGGCACCAGGAGCTGGTCTGGCAGACCTCCTGGGGTGTGTCGACCCGCATGGTCGGCGGTCTGATCATGTCCCACGGCGACGACAGCGGCCTCCGCGTGCCGCCGCGCCTCGCCCCCGTGCAGGCCGTGGTGCTGGCGATCAAGGGCGACGACGCCGTGCTCGCCAAGGTCCGGGAGATCGGCGACCAGCTGAAGGCTGCCGGGATCCGGGTGCAGGTCGACGACCGCACCGACACCCCCTTCGGCCGCCGCGCCGTGGACTGGGAGCTGAAGGGCGTCCCGGTCCGCATCGAGATCGGCCCGCGCGACCTGGAGAACGGCACCGCGATGCTGGCCCGCCGCATTCCGGGCGGCAAGGAGCCGGTGCGCATCGAGGAGCTGGCCGCGCTGCTGCCGAAGGTCCTGGAGGAGGACCAGGAGCTGCTGCTGCGCCAGTCGCGGGAGCGCCGCGAGTCCCGCACGACGGACGTCAAGACCATCGGGGAGGCCGCCGAGGCCGCCGTCGCCGGCGGCTGGGCGCGCATTCCGTGGGCGACGCTGGGCGCGGAGGGCGAGGCCGAGCTGGCCGAGCAGGCCGTGACCGTGCGCTGCCTGGTGGGCGAGGACGGCTCGGTGCCGGAGTCCGACGACGCCCCGGGCGCGGTCGCGATCGTCGCGCGCGCCTACTGATTCCCATGCCCCCGGGCGTGCGCCGCACGGCGCGTGCCCGGGGGTTTGCGCTGCGACGGGAGACTTACTCATGAGTCAGTACGTCCCACCTTGCGAACAGCTGCGCGACTCATCCGCCTTCTCCGCAGTTCTGCGCACCCGCCCTCGTCAGGACGCATCAGTCGGGAAACTGACTGGTACGTGCAAAATATTTGGGATGGCCCGGTATCGGAACACCGAGCCGTCCCGGCTCGTTGTCACGACGTGAGCACGACACCACCTGTTCTCGCCGCAGAGCTGGCACAGGCGTGGGCCGACATTCAGCGGTTCCACCCCGAGCTGCCGGATCTAGCCGCGCCCGAATCGTTGATCGGGGAGTCGTCGTCCGCCTGTGGCGCCGAGCTCTCCTTCGAAAGGCTGCTGCACGAGGCAGTGCACGGCATCGCGGCCGCCCGCGGTGTCCGGGACACCTCGCGCGCCGGCCGCTACCACAACCGGCGGTTCCTGGCGATCGCCGAGGAGCTGGGGCTCGACCACAGCGATGAGCCGCATCCCAGCAGTGGCTTCTCGCTGGTCGTGCTCAACCCGGAGGCGCGCAAGCGCTACCGCCCGACCATCGACAGACTCCAGCGGGCACTCAAGGCGCACACCGTCGCCACCGCGGCCGACACCTCGCGGTCGTTCCGGGGCCCGGCGGCCCGGCACGGCTCCTCCGGTGGCGGCGTGCGGGTGAAGGCGGTCTGCGACTGCGGGCGCAACGTCCGGGTCGTGCCGTCGGTGCTCGCCCAGGCGCCCATCATGTGCGGCGGCTGCGGCCAGCCCTTCCGGATCCCCGAGACCGTCTCGGTCGGCTGACCTGGAACCGTATGGCACAATGAGTGGCTGTACTCGACAGTCGCACAGGAACCCTCTCTCCTCCGACTGACGCGTCCATCGGGCACCCGAGTACCGCAACCCCACGTGGCATCTCGTTGTGCCCAACCACGTCAAGACCAGGAGACACCACTCCCGTGGCAGTCAAGATCAAGCTGAAGCGTCTGGGCAAGATCCGTTCGCCTCACTACCGCATCGTCGTCGCCGACTCCCGCACCCGCCGTGACGGCCGGGCCATCGAGGAGATCGGTCTGTACCACCCGGTGCAGAACCCCTCGCGCATCGAGGTCAACAGCGAGCGCGCCCAGTACTGGCTGAGCGTCGGCGCCCAGCCGACCGAGCCCGTGCTGGCCATCCTGAAGGTCACCGGCGACTGGCAGAAGTTCAAGGGTCTGCCGGCCCCGGCCCCGATGCTGGTCGCCGCGCCCAAGGCCGACCACAGCGGTCTCTTCGAGGCCGCCGTGAACGCCGCCGGCGAGGCGAAGGGTGAGGCCATCACCCCGAAGGCGAAGAAGTCGGAGAAGAAGGACGAGGCCGAGGCTGCCGAGTCCGTCGAGTCGACCGAGGCCTGAGGATGCTCGAGGAGGCCCTTGAGCACCTCGTGAAGGGCATCGTCGACAACCCCGACGACGTGCAGGTCGCCTCGCGCAACCTGCGCCGGGGGCGCGTGCTGGAGGTCCGGGTCCACCCCGACGACCTCGGCAAGGTGATCGGCCGCAACGGCCGCACCGCCCGCGCCCTGCGTACCGTCGTGGGCGCCCTCGGCGGCCGTGGCATCCGCGTCGACCTCGTCGACGTGGACCAGGTCCGCTGAGCAGCGATTGAGCACCGGCACGGGCCGGGAAGGGTTCCCCTTCCCGGCCCGTTGTCGCGTTCGTACGACTATGTTCATTGAAGAAGCGTGTTGTGAAGGATAGGTAGCGTGCAGCTGGTAGTCGGGAGGATCGGCCGCGCCCACGGCATCAAGGGCGAGGTCACCGTCGAGGTACGGACGGACGAGCCGGAGCTGAGGCTCGGACCGGGTGCCGTGCTGGCCACGGACCCCGCCGGTACGGGGCCGCTGACCATCGAGTCCGGCCGGGTGCACAGCGGGCGGCTGCTGCTGCGCTTCACCGGCGTCGCCGACCGCACCGCCGCCGAGGCGCTGCGCAACACCCTGCTGATCGCCGAGGTGGATCCGGACGAGACTCCCGAGGACCCCGAGGAGTACTACGACCACCAGCTGATGGACCTCGACGTCGTCACCGTCGACGGCACCGCCGTCGGCCGGATCGCCGAGATCTCCCACCTGCCCTCCCAGGACCTGTTCATCGTCGAGCGGCCCGACGGCACCGAGGTCATGATCCCCTTCGTCTCCGAGATCGTCACGGAGATCGACCTGGACGGGCAGCGGGCCGTGATCGACCCGCCGCGCGGGCTGCTGGACGGCGCCGAGGCCGAGGTCGCGAGCAGCCGCGACGAGAGCGCGGAGGGCGAAGCCTGATGCGCCTCGACGTCGTCACGATCTTCCCCGAGTACCTGGAGCCGCTGAACGTCTCCCTCGTCGGCAAGGCCCGGGCCCGCGGGCAGCTGGACGTGCGCATCCACGACCTGCGCGACTGGGCGCACGACAAGCACAACACCGTCGACGACACCCCGTACGGCGGCGGCCCCGGCATGGTCATGAAGCCCGAGCCCTGGGGCGAGGCGCTGGACTCGATCATCGAGTCGGGCGAGGGCGCGCCCACGATCGTGGTGCCCACCCCGAGCGGCAGGCCCTTCACCCAGCAGCTGGCCGTCGAGCTGTCCGAGAAGCCGTGGCTGGTCTTCACCCCCGCCCGCTACGAGGGCATCGACCGGCGCGTCATCGAGGAGTACGGCGACCGCCTCGACGTGCGCGAGGTCTCCATCGGCGACTACGTGCTCGCCGGCGGCGAGGCGCCCGTCCTGGTCATGGTCGAGGCCGTCGCCCGGCTGCTGCCCGGCGTGCTCGGCAACGCCGAGTCGCACCGCGACGACTCCTTCGCGCCCGGCGCCATGGCCGACCTGCTCGAGGGGCCCGTCTACACCAAGCCGCCGGAGTGGCGCGGCCGGGGCATCCCGGAGGTGCTGGTCAGCGGCCACCACGGGAAGATCGCCCGGTGGCGCCGCGACGAGGCGTTCCGGCGCACCACCGCCAACCGGCCGGACCTGATCGAGCGGGCCGACCCGGCCGCGTTCGACAAGAAGGACCGCGAGATGCTCTCGATCCTGGGCTGGGGCCCGGGCGAGGACGGCCGATTTGGGCGAGTGGCCCAGGACGTGGAAGAATAAGCCGTTGCCTTACGCCCGGCGTGCGCCCCTGCCACAGGGGGAACGACGTTCGCCCGGCGTTTCCGGCAGCCATCCCACTTTCCGTACGGATTCCGCCGATGACCTGTGGCATCGGCGAGGAAGCAGACGAATATGTCTTCCCTGCTCGACGGCGTCAACGCCGCTTCGCTGCGCACCGACGTCCCGGCCTTCCGCCCGGGTGACACCGTGAACGTCCACGTTCGCGTCATCGAGGGCAACCGCTCCCGCATCCAGCAGTTCAAGGGTGTCGTCATCCGCCGCCAGGGCGCGGGCGTCAGCGAGACCTTCACGGTTCGCAAGGTCTCCTTCTCCGTCGGCGTCGAGCGCACCTTCCCGGTGCACAGCCCGATCTTCGAGAAGGTCGAGCTGGTCACCCGCGGTGACGTCCGCCGCGCCAAGCTGTACTACCTCCGTGAGCTGCGCGGCAAGGCCGCGAAGATCAAGGAGAAGCGCGACAAGTAAGCTTCCCGCCGGCGTCCCGGCCCGGCCGGATAGGCTCTCGGCTCGATGGACACCGACGCACAGCTTTCGGAGCGCGACCGCTCTCCAGAACCCGGACAGGGGGAGGAGCAGGGGTCGCGCTCCTCGCGTTTTCCCGCCCGGGACCCGGGCCGTGCGCGCGCGGCATGGACCGCCGCGCGCATGTGGGTCACCGGGGGCGGGCCGCTGCGCAGGGCGGGACTGCTGCTGCTCACCTGCGTGGTCGTCCTGCTCCTGGTCAGCAGCTATGTCGTACAGCCCTTCCTGATCCCCAGCGGCTCGATGCGCGGCACGCTCCGGGTCGGCGACCGGGTGCTGGTCAACAAGCTCGCCTACCGCTTCGGCGAGCAGCCCCGCCGCGGCGATGTGATCGTCTTCGACGGCACGGACTCCTTCGTCCACGACGTCCCGGCCGAGAACCCGGTGACCGCGCTGGTGCGCAAGGGCGCCTCGGCGGTCGGCCTGATGCGGACCGCGCAGACCGACTACATCAAGCGGGTCGTGGGCGTCGGCGGCGACCGGGTCAGATGCTGCGACGAGCGCGGGCTGCTGGAGGTCAACGGCCGCCCGGTGCTGGAGCCCTATCTCTTCCCGGGGGACGCTCCTTCACGGGTGCCGTTCGACATCGTGGTCCCGGAGGGCAGGCTATGGGTCATGGGCGACCACCGGAGCGACTCCCGCGATTCCCGCGACCACTTGGGCGAGCCCGGCGGCGGCATGGTCCCGGTGGACCGGGTCGTCGGGCGGGCCGACTGGATCGGCTGGCCGCTGGGCCGGATGACCTCGCTGGCACGGACCGATGCGTTCGCGGACGTACCGGATCCGGGCCACGGAACCGGCCACGGAGGGGGCCCGCATGGGTAGCCACGCGCGCACCCCGGTCCGGGCCACGCCGGACCGGAACGGGCCCGGGGGCGGACGGGAGACGGGCCGCGGCACCGGGGGCCGGGCGGCGCGGCGGAAGGCCGCGCGGCGGGTGAAGCGGCGGAGGCGCCAGCGGTCCGCCGCCAAGGAGGTGCCGATCCTCATAGGCGTGGCACTGCTGATCGCCCTGGTGCTGAAGACGTTCCTGGTGCAGGCGTTTGTCATTCCGTCAGGTTCGATGGAGCAGACCATCCGCATCGGCGACCGGGTGCTGGTGGACAAGCTGACGCCCTGGTTCGGCGCCAGGCCCGAGCGCGGGGACGTGGTGGTCTTCAAGGACCCGGGGGGCTGGCTCGACGGCGACCAGTCGTCCGGGGGCGGGGACCCGGTGGGGATCCGGCAGCTCAAACAAGGGCTGACATTCATAGGGCTTTTGCCGTCCGCCGACGAACGGGATTTGATCAAGCGCGTGATCGGCGTCGGCGGCGATACGGTCAAGTGCTGCGATGACAACGGCAAAATCACGGTCAACGGAACGCCGCTCGACGAGCCCTATCTTCATCCCGGAAATCCGCCCTCATTGCTGAAGTTCGAGGTGAAGGTCCCCGCGGGCCGGATCTTCGTGATGGGCGACCACCGTTCCGATTCCGCCGATTCCCGCTACCACTTGGACGAGCCCGGACACGGCACCGTCGCGGAAGGCCTGGTGGTGGGGCGTGCGGTGGCGATCGCCTGGCCGTTCGGCCACTGGCGCGGACTCGGCGAACCGGACACCTTCGCTTCGGTGCGAGACGCGCCGGGCACAGGCACGCGTGCTGACGCTCCGGCGCATAGTGTGTCCCCCATGGATCAGGAAGGAATGATCCGGCTCCCGACCCCTGCGGAACTCCCGCTCGTTATGGGAGTGGTGGGCCTGCGTCGTATGCACGACAGGCGGCAGCCTGGAATAAGGAGTGGATGTGGGGGATTTGGCGGTCGGCGCCCGTTCCGGTCACGGAGAGCCCGAGAAGCGTCCCGGACCGGCGGAGGAGCCGCCCCGGGAGACGCCCGGGGGTGAAGCGCCGGAGGGGGCCGGGTCCCACACGACGCCCGGGCCGGCCTCTCCGGCGGACGACGGCGCCCCGGTGCCGCCGGGCGGTGCCGACCGGGCCCGCGGCGACGAGCCGAAGAAGCAGCGGTCCTTCTGGAAGGAGCTGCCGATCCTCATCGGCATCGCCCTCCTGCTCGCGCTGCTCATCAAGACCTTCCTGGTGCAGGCGTTCTCCATCCCTTCCGAGTCGATGCAGAACACCCTCCAGCGCGGCGACCGGGTGCTGGTGGACAAGCTGACGCCCTGGTTCGGCTCCAAGCCCCAGCGCGGCGAGGTGGTGGTCTTCCACGATCCGGGCGGCTGGCTCGGCGAGAGCCCGGCGGCCGACAACGGGCCGGTGGCCGGCGGCATCCAGAAGGTGCTCAGCTTCATCGGCCTGATGCCCTCAGCCGAGGAGAAGGACCTGATCAAGCGCGTCATCGCGGTCGGCGGCGACACGGTCGAGTGCAAGGGCAACAACGACCCGGTGCTGGTCAACGGCAAGGCGCTGAACGAGCCGTACATCTTCCCCGGCAACACGCCCTGCGGCGACAAGCCCTTCGGCCCCATCAAGGTGCCCAAGGGCCGGATCTGGGTGATGGGCGACCACCGCCAGGACTCCCTCGACTCCCGCTACCACCAGGACCTGGACAAGTACCAGGGCACGGTCTCGGAGGACGAGGTCGTCGGGCGCGCCATCGTCGTCGCCTGGCCGCTGAACCGCTGGTCCACGCTGCCCGTCCCGGACACCTTCGACCAGCCCGGCCTGGGCGCCGCTGCCGCCGCCGCGCCCCCCGCGCTCGGGCTTGCGGGCGCCGTGCCGCTGGTGCTGTGGCGCCGCCGCCGGATCCTGCGCAAGGACGCGACGCAGGCGGGTCCGACGCCGGCCGCCACGAAGGGCTGACTCAGCCCGTACCGCCGGGTAGTGTGCGATGCCACGTGCCCCCGGGCACGCGGAATCCGATCTTCTGCGTGGCGCCGCCACGCGGATCCTGACGCGCGGCGGGGGCGGAATGAGCACAGCGGTACCCGAGGAGAGAACCCGGGACGCACAGGACGACGGCCACGGCCGCACGGGCAGACTGCTGTCCGGGCTGGCCGTGGCCGTCGGCTTTCTGCTCTTCCTCGGTGGCTTCGCCTGGGCCGCCGTGCTGTACAAGCCGTACACCGTGCCCACCGACTCGATGGCGCCGACCATCGTGCGCGGCGACCATGTCCTCGCCCAGCGCATCGACGGCGACCGGGTGCACCGGGGCGACGTGGTGGTCTTCCACGACAAGGTCTGGGGCGACGTCCCGATGGTCAAGCGGGTCGTCGGCGTCGGCGGCGACAAGGTCGAGTGCTGCGACAAGGACGGCCGGCTGACGATCAACGGCCGGCCGGTCGAGGAGCCCTACCTGGCGCGCGGGGCACCGGCCTCGCCCACCGGCTTCTCCGCCACCGTGCCGGACGGCCAGCTCTTCCTCCTCGGCGACCACCGCGACGACTCGGTGGACTCCCGCACCCACCTGACCGACGGCGCCCAGGGCTCGGTGCCGCGCGAGGCGGTCAGGGCCCGGGTGGAGGCCATAGCCTGGCCCGCGTCCGGCTGGGGGATGCTCAGCCGGCCCGCCTCCTTCGACGACCTGCCCGGCGGCACCTCCGCGCCGGGACCGCTGCCGCTGACGGTGACGTGCGTGATCGCGGGCGCCGTGCTCATCCTGGGAGGTGCGGCGTACGGGCCCGTCGCGAGCAGGCTGACGCGCCGCGGGAAGGTGGCGGTGCCCCATGACTGAGGGCGGTCCGGTGACTGAGGGCGGTCCGGAGGCGGGCGGCGGAGGGCTGCGCCGGGCCGCGCGGGTGGTCCTCCTCGACCCCGCCGACCGGATCCTGCTGCTGAAGGGCTACGAGCCCGACGACCCGGCGACCACCTGGTGGTTCACCCCGGGCGGCGGGCTGGAGGGCGACGAGGGCTGGGAGGCCGCGGCGCGCCGGGAGCTGGCCGAGGAGACGGGAATCACACGGGCCGAACTGGGCCCGGTGCTGTGGCAGCGGACCTGTTCCTTCCCCTTCGCCGGGCAGCGCTGGGACCAGGACGAACGCTATTTCCTGGCCCGTACCGAGCAGGCCCCGGCCTTCACCGGCGGCCGGACCGAGCTGGAGCGCCGCAGCCTGACGGCCCTGCGCTGGTGGACCTGCGAGGAACTGCTCGCGACCCGTGAGACGGTGTACCCGACCAGGCTCGCCGAGCTGCTGCGCACACTGCTCGACGAGGGGCCCCCGAGTACGCCGGTGCTCCTGGAGACCGAGCGCGCCTGACGCACAATGGGGGGACGCACGGCTGAAGGGGAACATGCCATGAGCGCCGAGGACCTCGAAAAGTACGAGACCGAGATGGAGCTGAAGCTCTACCGGGAGTACCGCGACGTCGTCGGGCTGTTCAAATACGTGATCGAGACCGAGCGGCGCTTCTACCTCACGAACGACTACGAGATGCAGGTCCACTCCGTGCAGGGCGAGGTCTTCTTCGAGGTCTCCATGGCCGACGCCTGGGTGTGGGACATGTACCGCCCGGCGCGCTTCGTGAAGCAGGTCCGGGTGCTCACGTTCAAGGACGTGAACATCGAGGAGCTGAACAAGACCGACCTCGACCTGCCGGGGACCTGACCCACCTGACCCTCACGTTCGGGTGACGGGGTTTTCCACAACCGGCCGGTTGTCCACCAAGATCCAACGGCTTGGGCGGACGGGCCCATAGTCGGCACCGGAGGTGGTGCCGATGAACGCCCGAGGGGGGCTCGGCAGGTACGGGGAGGAGCTGGCGGCGCGCCGGCTGACCGAGGCCGGGATGACCGTGCTGGCCCGCAACTGGCGGTGCCGGGCCGGCGAGGTCGACATCGTGGCCGCGGACGGTGACGTCCTGGTGATCTGTGAGGTCAAGACCCGGCGCACAGGGTCGTACGAACATCCGATGGCGGCCGTCACGCCGGCCAAGGCCGAGCGGCTGCGCACGCTCGCCGGGCACTGGCTGGCGCGGCACGGCGGGGCGGCGCCGCCGGGCGGGGTGCGGATCGACCTGGTGGGCGTGGTGCTGCCCGGCCGGGGCGCGCCCGTCGTGGAGCACGCCAAGGGGGTGGCCTGATGGGCTTCGCCCGTACGTGCTCGGTCGCCCTGGTCGGGGTCGAGGGGGTGGTGGTCGAGGTCCAGGCCGACCTGGAGCCGGGCGTCGCGGCCTTCACCCTGGTCGGGCTGCCGGACAAGAGCCTCACCGAGAGCCGCGACCGGGTGCGCGCGGCCGTGGTGAACTCGGGGGCCGAGTGGCCGCAGAAGAAGCTGACCGTGGGGCTGAGCCCGGCCTCCGTCCCCAAGGGCGGCAGCGGGTTCGACCTCGCCGTGGCCGTCGCCGTGCTCGGAGCGGCGGAGTGCATCGACCCCGCGGCCATCGCCGACCTGGTGATGATCGGCGAGCTGGGTCTGGACGGCAGGGTCCGGCCGGTGCGCGGCGTGCTCCCGGCCGTCCTGGCGGCGGCCGAGGCCGGATACCGGCAGGTCGTGGTACCGGAGCGGACGGCGGCGGAGGCCGCCCTGGTGCCGGGTGTCTCGGTGCTCGGGGTGCGCAGCCTGCGCCAGCTGATCGCGGTGCTCACCGACGCCCCGGTCCCGGAGGAGGAGCCGGCGCCGGAGGGGAGCCCCGACGCGATGCTGGCCGGGCTGATGGTGCCGGGCGCCGGGGTGGGCAGCGGCCTCGCCGCCGGGGACGGGGAGCGCAACCGGCCCGACCTCGCCGACGTGGCGGGTCAGCGCCTGGCCCGGCTCGCCCTGGAGGTCGCCGCGGCCGGCCGCCACCACCTGCTGCTCTCCGGGCCGCCGGGCGCGGGCAAGACCATGCTTGCGGAGCGCCTGCCCGCGATCCTGCCGCCGCTCACCCGGCAGGAGTCCCTGGAAGTGACCGCCGTCCACTCGGTGGCGGGCATGCTGCCACCGGGCGAGCCGCTGGTCGCGACGGCGCCCTACTGCGCGCCGCACCACTCCGCGACGATGCAGTCGCTGGTCGGCGGGGGCAACGGCCTGCCCAGGCCGGGCGCGGTCTCGCTCGCCCATCGTGGAGTGCTTTTTCTGGATGAAGCCCCCGAATTCAGTACCAAAGCCCTGGACGCCCTGCGTCAGCCGCTGGAATCGGGGCACGTGGTGGTGGCGCGCACCGCCGGGGTGGTGCGGTTGCCCGCCAGGTTCCTGATGGTGCTGGCGGCCAACCCCTGCCCCTGTGGTCGGCACACCCTCCACGGGGCGGGCTGCGAATGCCCCGCGTCCGTGATCCGCAGGTACCAGGCCCGGCTCTCCGGGCCTTTGCTGGACCGGGTCGACCTGCGGGTCGAGGTCGAGCCGGTCCAGCGCGCCGACCTGATGGGGCAGGGCGGCCGCGGCGAGCCCACGGCCGTGGTCGCCGAGCGGGTGGCCCGGGCCAGGGAGCGGACCGCCGCCAGGCTGACGGGCACGCCCTGGACCGCCAACAGCGAGGTGCCGGGCCACGAGCTGCGCACCCGCTGGCAGCCCGTACCCGGAGCGCTCGCCGCCGCCGAGCGCGACCTGGAGCGCGGCCTGCTGACGGCCCGTGGGCTGGACCGGGTCCTGCGGGTCGCCTGGACCCTTGCGGACCTCGCCGGCCGGGACCGCCCCGACGCGGCCGACGTGACCCTGGCCCTGGAACTGCGCACCGGCATCGCCAGGGGCGCCCCGCTGCCGGGGCCGCCGGTGCCCGTGGCCGTCCCGGCGGGCGGGGGCGGGCCGTGGCCGGGGGAGTGAGCGAGGAGGAGCGGCTCGCCCGGGCGGCGCTGACGCGGCTGACCGAGCCGGGCGACGAGACCGTGGGCCGGTGGCTGCGGCAGCTGGGCCCGGTCGGGCTGGTGCGCGGGCTGACCGGCGCGGGGCCGCCGCCGGCCGGAGCACGGGCCGACCGCCTCGCCGGCTGCCGCGCCCGGGCGATCGGCCTCGACCCGGAGGGCGACCTCGCTGCCGTCGGCCGGCTCGGCGGGCGCTTCGTCTGCCCCGGAGACCTCGAATGGCCGGGCCAGCTCGACGACCTGGGCGACGCAAGGCCCGTCGGGCTCTGGGTGCGCGGCAGCCCGGACGTGCGGCTGTGGGCGCTGCGCTCCGTGGCCGTGGTGGGTGCCCGCGCCTGCACCGAGTACGGGGCGCACGTGGCCGCCGGGCTCGGTGCCGGGCTGGCCGAGCGCGGCTGGGTGGTGGTCTCCGGGGCTGCCTACGGGGTGGACGGGGCGGCGCACCGGGGAGCGCTGGCCGCGGGCGGGGCGACGGTGGCCGTCTTGGCCTCGGGGATCGACGTGCCCTATCCGCGCGGGCACGGCGGGCTGATCGAGCGGATCACGGAACAGGGCCTGGTCCTGGCCGAGTTGCCACCCGGCGGGCACCCCACCCGGAGCCGCTTCGTGCTGCGCAACCGCGTCATCGCCGCGCTGACGCGGGGGACGGTGGTCGTCGAGGCCGAGTACCGCAGCGGCTCGCTCGTGACGGCGCGCCGGGCGGGCGAGCTGGGCCGTCACACCATGGGGGTGCCGGGGCCGGTCACCTCCGGGCTCTCCGCGGGGGTGCACGAACTCCTGCGCACGGGGGCGTGCCTGGTGACCGACGCCGACGAGATCGCCGAGCTGGTCGGCGCCATCGGCGACCTCGCCCCCGAGCGGCGGGGCCCCGTCCTGGCCCGGGACCTGCTGGACCCCGCGGCCGCCGCGGCGCTGGAGGCCGTGCCCGGCCGGGGCGGCGCGGACGCCGGGCTCATCGCCCGCGAAGCGGGCATGGCCGGGCCCCGGGCCCTCGCCAAACTGTACGAACTCCAGGCCCTGGGGTTCGTCGAACGGCGGGGCGACCTCTGGCAGCTGGCTGACAGCGCGTCAACACCCGGCACCCCCAAGCCCCCCGGACGACGCAGCGGTGTGCGGCGAGGCGGTGCTTGATTCGGGGTGATCGGGTGAAAGGGTTAAGGCGGTGACCGCGGTGGCCGATACGGCGGACCCCGCGCGGCCGACGGGCGCCGCGGCGGCCGCCGCGGCAGGGCGCGGCCCGCGGAGCGTCTCCGCGTACGGCTCCGACGGCTCCGCGCACATCGCAGTCGTACATCGCGTACATCGAAGTCTCCGGGTATATCGAAGGGGTTTCCTCGCTCACCGCAGCGCTCCAGTCACGCTACGCTCACGGGATTCCATCCATTCGTACCAACCGATCCACGCACACGGCAGAACGGCTCAAGACGACGAATGCCCCAGCACACCTCCGGGTCCGACCGCGCGCCGGCGCCGCCCGCGGCACGCGGCGCCGAGCGACCTCCCGCGCCCTCGACGCTCGACGAGCTGTGGCGGTCGTACAAGGCGTCGGGTGACGACCGGTTGCGGGAGCAATTGATCCTTCACTACTCGCCCCTGGTGAAGTACGTGGCGGGCCGCGTCAGCGTCGGGCTGCCGTCCAACGTCGAACAGGCCGACTTCGTCTCCTCCGGGATCTTCGGACTCATCGACGCCATCGAGAAGTTCGACCCCGCGCGGTCCATCAAGTTCGAGACCTACGCCATCACCCGCATCCGCGGCGCCATGATCGACGAGCTGCGGGCGCTCGACTGGATCCCCCGCTCGGTCCGCCAGAAGGCCCGGGCCGTCGAGCGCGCGTACGCCACCCTGGAGGCCGCGCTCCGCCGCACCCCCTCCGAGGCCGAGGTGGCCGCCGAGATGGGCATCCCGATCGACGAACTCCACGCCGTCTTCAGTCAGTTGTCGCTGGCCAACGTCGTGGCGCTGGAGGAGCTGCTGCACGCGGGCGGGGAGGGCGGCGACCGGCTGAGCCTGATGGACACCCTCGAGGACACCGCCGCCGACGACCCCGTCGAGGTGGCCGAGGACCACGAGCTGCGCAGGCTGCTCGCCCGCGCCATCAACACGCTCCCCGACCGCGAGAAGACCGTCGTCACCCTCTACTACTACGAGGGCCTCACGCTCGCCGAGATCGGGCACGTCCTCGGGGTGACCGAGAGCAGGGTCAGCCAGATCCACACCAAGTCCGTCCTCCAGCTCAGGGCCAAGCTGGCGGACGTCGGACGCTGAATCGTCCCTCCAGCGTCGTCCGCGGGCGGGCCGGTCCGTAAAGTGGGACCGTGCCCAGGATTCGAGCGGCCTCAGTGGCCGAGCACCGGACGATGCAGCGCGGCGCCCTGCTGGACGCCGCCCGCTCCCTGCTGTCCGAAGGCGGTACGGAGGCGCTGACCTTCCCCGCCCTCGCCGAGCGCACCGGGCTCGCGCGGTCCTCGGTCTACGAGTACTTCCGCTCGCGCGCCGCCGTGGTCGAGGAGCTGTGCGCTGTCGACTTCCCCGTCTGGGCGGCCGAGGTCGAGGCGGCCATGGAGCGCGCCGGCACCCCCGAGGCCAAGATCGAGGCGTATGTGCGGCAGCAGCTGGCGCTCGTCGGCGACCGCCGGCACCGTGCCGTCGTCGCCATCTCCGCCGGAGAGCTGGATGCGGGGGCCCGCGAGAAGATCCGCGCTGCGCACGGGGGCCTGGTCGCCATGGTCGTCGAGGCGCTGGAGGCCCTCGGCCATGATCAGCCCAGGCTGACGGCGATGCTGCTGCAGGGCGTGGTCGATGCGGCGGTGCGGCGCATCGAGCTGGGCGCGGCGGAGGAGCCGGACCGGATCACGGAGGCGGCGGTGGCGATGACTTTGCGGGGGGTACGGGGGTAAGGGACCCTGCGGGGCTTTCCCCTACCCGCCCCTTCCCGAACTGGGGCTGCGCCCCAGACCCCCGGGCCCCTCGCGCTGCGCGCGGGGGCGAAGCTCGGGGGCTCTGCCCCCGGACCCCCGGTCCTCAAACTCCCCCAGCTACCGCTGGGAGGTGCCCCCGGACGGGCTGGAAAATCCAGCCCGTCCGGCGTTTGAGGCTGCGCTCGATTTGCGGCTCCGCCGCGCGGCGCGCGCAGCGCGGTCCGGGGTCTGGGGCGCAGCCCCAGTTCGGGAAGGGGCAGGGTGGGGGAAAACAACCCCCTACCCCACCAGCGGCAGCAGCCGTGATGGTGCCCGGCGCAGTATCCACGGGGGCAGCAGGCTCAGTGGATCCAGGTAGTCCGGCCCGCGCAGCAGGCCCCAGTGCAGGCAGCCCGCCGCGCCGCCCGCCGCGCAGTGGGCGTGGAACGCCCCCGCCTCCAGCACTCCCACCACCTCGCCCGCCGCCACCCGCGCACCCTCCCGCACCGTCGCCCGCACGGGCTCGTACGTCGTGCGCAGCGGCGGGCTGCCCGTCCCCGACAGCTCCACCGACACCACGCCCCGCCCGGCCACCGTGCCTGCGAAGGACACCGTCCCGGCCGCGGCGGCCCGCACCGGCGTGCCCGGGCCCGCGGCGAGGTCCACCCCCCGGTGCCCCGCCGCCCAGCGCACCGGGGGCGGTTGCCAGCCCCGCAGGACCAGCGGCCGCGCGCCGTGCGCCCCGGGCACGGGCCAGGCCCGCGCGTCCGCGGAGTCCGCAGCGGCCGTGCCGCAGGGGAGCCCGAGCAATAAGAGCAGGAGGGGGAGGAGCAGGAGGACACGGAGCGTGAGCGTGTGCAGGGTCGCGGCCCGCCGTCGTCGCACGGTCATGCCCCCACCGTGGCGCGGCCCCGCCGCTCCGCGGGGATCTTGACCGGGATCTGTGGACTACCGGCGGGTTGTGGACAACGCCGTCACCCGGCGGTTCTCCGGTCCCGTACACTTCTCATGGCGATCCGGGTCACCGGGTCGACTTCGCACGCCCCGCCACCGGGTCCCGGTGGTCGTGTCCCTCGGTCCAGAGCCCCCTACGGAGTGTCCTGGCAGGCGCGTCGGGGCGTCAGGAGCGGCGGCCGCCCGGCCGCCGTGGAAACCGAGTACCTCAAGGAGCGCGGCCATGGCCGTCGTCACGATGCGGGAGCTGCTGGAGAGCGGCGTCCACTTCGGTCACCAGACCCGTCGTTGGAACCCGAAGATGAAGCGTTTCATCTTCACCGAGCGCAACGGCATCTACATCATCGACCTGCTCCAGTCGCTGTCGTACATCGACCGCGCCTACGAGTTCGTCAAGGAGACCGTCGCGCACGGCGGCTCCATCATGTTCGTCGGTACGAAGAAGCAGGCCCAGGAGGCCATCGCCGAGCAGGCGACCCGTGTCGGCATGCCCTACGTCAACCAGCGCTGGCTGGGCGGCATGCTCACCAACTTCTCGACCGTCTACAAGCGCCTGCAGCGCCTGAAGGAGCTCGAGCTCATCGACTTCGAGGACGTGGCCGCCTCCGGCCTCACCAAGAAGGAGCTCCTGGTCCTCTCCCGCGAGAAGGCCAAGCTCGAGAAGACCCTCGGCGGTATCCGCGAGATGCAGAAGGTGCCCAGCGCCGTCTGGATCGTGGACACCAAGAAGGAGCACATCGCCGTCGGTGAGGCGCGCAAGCTGCGCATCCCCGTCGTCGCGATCCTCGACACCAACTGCGACCCCGACGAGGTCGACTACAAGATCCCGGGCAACGACGACGCCATCCGCTCCGTCACCCTGCTCACCCGCGTGATCGCCGACGCCGTTGCCGAGGGCCTCATCGCCCGCTCCGGCGCTGCCGGCGAGGGCAAGGGCGAGAAGGCCGCCGGCGAGCCGCTCGCCGAGTGGGAGCGCGACCTGCTCGAGGGCGAGAAGAAGGCGGACGAGGCTCCGGCCGCCGCCGAGGCTCCGGCCGCCGAGGCCGAGAAGCCGGCCGCGGACGCCGAGCAGGCCTGACGCCCTGCCCTACCGGACGGCGGGGGTGCGCATGCCCCCCGCCGTCGCCTGGTGGATCCACTGTCGGACCCCGTCAGCGGGACGGGAACCGACGGTTGTGGTGACCTCAAGACGGACCAGCCCTCACCGCCGCCCCGCGCGGGACGGCGAGGCGTAGCGCAGAAGAAGGATTCAAGGATGGCGAACTACACCGCCGCTGACGTCAAGAAGCTCCGTGAGCAGACCGGCGCCGGCATGATGGACTGCAAGAAGGCGCTCGACGAGGCCGAGGGCAACCTCGAGAAGGCCATCGAGATCGTCCGCGTCAAGGGCCTGAAGGGTGTGGCCAAGCGCGAGAGCCGCACCACCGAGAACGGCGCCGTCGCCAACCTCATCGCCGACGACAACACCTCCGGTGTCATCGTCGAGCTGAAGTGCGAGACGGACTTCGTCGCCAAGGGCGAGAAGTTCGTCGCCGTGGCCGACGCCCTGGCCGCCCACATCGCCAAGACCGCCCCGGCGGACGTCGACGCCCTCATGGCCTCCGAGATCGAGGCCGGCAAGACCGTCCAGGCGTTCGTGGACGAGGCCAACGCCACCCTCGGCGAGAAGATCGTCGTGGACCGCTTCGCGCACTTCGCCGACGGCAAGGTCTACGCCTACATGCACCGCACCGCTGCGGACCTGCCCCCGCAGGTCGGCGTCCTGGTCGAGCTGGACAAGGACAACGCCGAGGTCGCCAAGGACGTTGCGCAGCACATCGCCGCCTTCGCGCCGAAGTTCCTCTCCCGTGACGCCATCCCGGCCGACGTCGTGGAGAACGAGCGCCGCATCGCCGAGGAGACCGCTCGCGAGGAGGGCAAGCCCGAGGCTGCCCTGCCGAAGATCGTCGAGGGTCGCGTCACCGGCTTCTTCAAGGAGCAGGTCCTGCTGGACCAGCCGTTCGCCAAGGACAACAAGAAGACCGTCCAGAAGATTCTGGACGAGGCCGGGGTCACCCTGAAGCGCTTTGCCCGCATCCGCGTCGGCGCCTGAGCCGTCCGCAGGGCAGCGAATGACCCGCGACCCGCTAGGGTCGTATGCAGCCGTCCGTCCACCGGCCGGCCGCTGATGTGACGAGGAGGCCATTGCCGCAGAGGAACCGCAAGGATCCATCCGGCAATGGCCTTCTTGGTATGTGCACGAGGAGAACTCCAATGAACCAGGGTGCGGACGCCATGCAGGCCGCCGACGACACCAGCGCCGACCAGGGCAATCGCCGTCGGTTCCTGCTGAAACTCTCGGGTGAGGCCTTCGCCGGCGGCGGTGGGCTCGGCGTCGACCCCGATGTCGTGCACGCCATCGCGCGCGAGATCGCGGCCGTGGTCCGCGAGGGCTACGAGATCGCCGTGGTCATCGGCGGCGGCAACTTCTTCCGCGGCGCCGAGCTGCAGCAGCGCGGCATGGACCGGGCCCGCTCGGACTACATGGGCATGCTCGGCACCGTGATGAACAGCCTCGCCCTCCAGGACTTCCTGTCCAAGGAAGGGGTCGAGACCCGGGTCCAGACCGGCATCACCATGGGCCAGGTCGCCGAGCCGTTCATTCCGCTGCGCGCCGTGCGCCACCTGGAGAAGGGCCGCGTCGTGATCTTCGGCGCGGGCATGGGCATGCCCTACTTCTCCACCGACACCACCGCTGCCCAGCGCGCCCTGGAGATCCACGCCGAGGCGATCCTCATGGGCAAGAACGGCGTCGACGGGGTCTACGACTCGGACCCGAAGAAGAACCCCGACGCGGTGAAGTTCGACGCCCTCGAGTACGGCGAGGTGCTCGCCCGCGGCCTCAAGGTCGCCGACGCCACCGCGATCAGTCTGTGCATGGACAACAAGCTGCCCATTCTCGTCTTCGAACTGCTGGCCGAGGGGAACATCGCCCGCGCGGTGAAGGGTGAGAAGATCGGCACGCTCGTGAGCGACCAGGGCACGCGGGCCTGACCAGGCCCGTAGCCGTCCGGACCGGCGAACAGGCGGTCGCGGACGGCAACTCCGTGCCGGGGGAAGACCTCGGCACGGGGATGGACAACTGCCTGCCGGTCGGACACCGTGCAGGAGTAGACGCGCGCAGGGGCGAGGCTCTGCTTACTGATAACACCAGGAGCAAGTGGTGATCGAAGAGATCCTCCTCGAGGCCGAGGAGAAGATGGAGAAGGCCGTTGTGGTCGCCAAGGAGGACTTCGCGGCGATCCGCACCGGGCGTGCGCACCCGGCGATGTTCAACAAGATCGTGGCGGACTACTACGGTGCCCTGACGCCCATCAACCAGCTGGCGTCGTTCTCGGTGCCCGAGCCGCGCATGGCCGTGGTCACGCCGTTCGACAAGAGCGCACTGCGCAACATCGAGCAGGCCATCCGGGACTCCGACCTGGGTGTGAACCCGAGCAACGACGGCAACATCATCCGGGTGACCTTCCCGGAGCTCACCGAGGAGCGCCGCCGGGAGTTCATCAAGGTCGCCCGGGGCAAGGGCGAGGACGCGAAGGTCTCGATCCGGTCCGTCCGCCGCAAGGCGAAGGACGCCCTGGACAAGCTGGTGAAGGACAAGGAGTCCGGCGAGGACGACGTGCGCCGCGCGGAGAAGGAGCTCGACGACACCACCGCGAAGTATGTCGCGCAGGTGGACGAGCTGCTCAAGCACAAGGAATCCGAGCTGCTCGAGGTCTGATGAACGACGCATCCTGGGGAGCCCCGCCGCGCGCCGGCCACTGGGGGTCCGCCGACCGGGGAACCGCCCCCGGCCCGCTGGGAGGTGCCCCCGTGGACGGATTCGCTCCGGCGGGTCCTCTGCACAAGGCGGGCTATGCGGCGCAGACTCGGCCCATGCCCATCGTGACCGGAGCCGGCGGACACCAGGACGACGGAGACGACCGTGACCAGGGGGCCGCGCACATCGGCGGCCCCCTGTTCCGCGATGAACAGGAGCCCGACATCCGGCCTCAGGAGCCTGCCGCCCCCCAGGGGGGCAAGGCGAAGAAGAGCGCGGGCCGCGATCTGCGTGCCGCGATAGGGGTGGGCGTGGGTCTCGGCGCGGTGATCCTCGCCTCCCTGTTCGTCTACAAGCCCGTCTTCCTCGGCGTGGTCGTGCTCGCCGTAGTGGTCGGGCTGTGGGAGCTGACCTCCCGCCTCGCCGAGCGCAAGGGCATCAAGGCTCCTCTGGTGCCCCTGGCCATCGGCGGCGCCGCCATGATCGTCGCGGGCTATGTCAACGGCTCCGAGGGCGCGTGGGTGGCCATGGCCTTCACCGCGCTCGCCGTGCTCGTCTGGCGCATGACGGAGTCTCCGGACGACTACCTCAAGGACGTCACGGCGGGCATCTTCGCGGCCTTCTACGTGCCGTTCCTCGCCACCTTCGTGGCGCTGATGCTCTCCGCCGGGGACGGCGCCTGGCGGGTGCTGACCTTCCTCGTCCTGACGGTCGTCAGCGACACGGGGGCGTACGCGGTGGGCTGGCGGTTCGGCAAGCACAAGCTCGCGCCGCGCATCAGCCCCGGCAAGACCCGGGAGGGCCTGGTCGGCGCGGTGCTGTTCGCGATGGTGGCGGGCGCGCTGTGCATGCAGTTCCTGATCGACGACGGGGCGTGGTGGCAGGGCCTGCTGCTCGGCCTCGCGGTCGCGGTCAGCGCCACACTGGGCGACCTCGGGGAGTCCATGATCAAGCGGGACCTGGGCATCAAGGACATGGGCGCCCTGCTCCCGGGCCACGGCGGGATCATGGACCGGCTGGACTCGCTGCTGCCGACCGCCCCGGTGGTGTGGCTGCTGATGGTGGCGTTCGTGGGGAGCGGCTGACACGGCGCCACGCGGCGGTAGCCGCATATCGGCACAGCATGGACCGGCTGGACTCGCTGCTGCCGACGGCGCCGGTGGTGTGGCTGCTGATGGTGGCGTTCGTCGGCTCCTAGCTCCTGACCTGGGGTTTTCGGTAGGTGTTCGAAACGTGAGGGGCCCGTCGTCCACAGGACGGCGGGCCCCCTCCGTCCGTCTGCGACACTGGTAGGACCATGCCTGCACCTGGAGAACTCACTTTCGTCGCCCCCCGCGGAGCCAAGCTGCCCCCGCGGCACCTCGCCGACCTCTCGCCCGCCGAACGCCGCGAGGCCGTCGCCGCGATCGGCGAGAAGCCCTTCCGCGCGAAGCAGCTGTCCCAGCACTACTTCGCCCGGTACGCCCACGACCCGGCGGCATGGACGGACATCCCGGCGGCCGCCCGCGAGAAGCTCGCGGGCGAACTGCTGCCGGACCTGATGAGCGTGGTGCGGCACATCTCGTGCGACAACGACACCACCCGCAAGACCCTCTGGCGGCTGCACGACGGCAAGCTCGTCGAGTCCGTGCTGATGCGCTACCCCGACCGGGTGACGATGTGCATCAGCTCCCAGGCCGGCTGCGGCATGAACTGCCCGTTCTGCGCCACCGGCCAGGCCGGCCTCGACCGCAACCTGTCGACCGCCGAGATCGTCCACCAGATCGTCGACGGCATGCGCGCCCTGCGCGACGGCGAGGTGCCCGGAGGCCCGGCGCGCCTGTCGAACATCGTCTTCATGGGCATGGGCGAGCCGCTGGCCAACTACAAGCGCGTCGTCGGCGCCATCCGCCGGCTGACCGACCCCGAGCCCGACGGCCTGGGGCTCTCCCAGCGCGGCATCACCGTCTCCACCGTCGGCCTGGTCCCGGCGATGCACCGCTTCGCCGACGAGGGCTTCAAGTGCCGCCTTGCCGTCTCGCTGCACGCGCCCGACGACGAGCTGCGCGACACCCTGGTGCCGGTCAACACCCGCTGGAAGGTCCGCGAGGTCCTCGACGCCGCCTGGGAGTACGCGGAGAAGTCCGGCCGCCGGATCTCCATCGAGTACGCCCTGATCCGGGACATCAACGACCAGGCGTGGCGTGGTGACCTGCTCGGCCGGCTGCTCAAGGGCAAGCGGGTGCACGTCAACCTCATTCCGCTCAACCCCACCCCGGGCTCCAAGTGGACGGCGTCCCGCCCGGAGGACGAGCGGGCCTTCGTCGAGGCGATCGCCGCGCACGGCGTCCCCGTGACCGTGCGGGACACCCGCGGCCAGGAGATCGACGGAGCCTGCGGGCAGCTCGCCGCCACGGAGCGCTGAGCACCCCGCTCACCGGCACCACCGGCACTGATACGGTGCCTTTCGCACAAATGAACAATCCGACAGGGGAGCGCACGAGCGCTGAGAGTGCGGCACGGCCCGCAGACCCTCGGACCTGATCCGGTTAGTACCGGCGTAGGGAGTCAGCACCATCATGAACACCAGTCTTCGGCGTGCCCTGGGCGCGGCCGTCGTCACCGCCCTGGGCCTGCCGGCCCTCGCCGCCTGCGGCGGATCCGGATCCGCCGACAAGAGCAGCGCGGGGGAGCCGGGCGGCAGCAAGACCGTCACCCTCGTCTCGCACGACTCCTTCGTCACCTCGGACCCGGTCCTCAAGGCATTCACCGAGCAGACCGGCTACAAGGTCAAGGTCATCAAGAGCGGCGACGCCGGCCAGGCCGTCAACCAGGCCATCCTGTCCAAGAGCCACCCGCAGGGCGACGTCTTCTTCGGCGTCGACAACACGCTGCTCTCCCGCGCGCTCGACAAGGACCTGTTCACCCCGTACGAGGCCAAGGGCCTGGACCGGGTGCCCAAGGACCTCCAGGCCGATGCCGCGCAGCACCGCGTCACGCCCGTCGACACCGGCGACATCTGCGTCAACTACGACCGCGCCTACTTCGCGGACCACAAGCTGACCCCGCCGCAGTCCCTCGACGACCTGATCAAGCCGGAGTACAAGGACCTCCTGGTCACCGAGAACGCGGCGACCTCCTCCCCGGGCCTCGGCTTCCAGCTCGCCAGCATCGCCAAGTACGGCGACGAGGGCTGGCAGGACTACTGGAAGAAGCTGAAGGACAACGGCGTCGAGGTCGTCAACGGCTGGGAGCAGGCCTACAACGAGCGCTTCTCCGGCTCCGCGGGCGGCAAGAAGGCCAAGGGCGACAAGCCGCTCGTGGTCTCCTACGCCTCCAGCCCGCCCGCCGAGGTCGTGGGCGCCGACCCGCTGCCCGCGGAGGCCCCCACCGGCGTCGCGACCGGCACCTGCTTCCGGCAGATCGAGTTCGCCGGCCTGCTGAACGGTGCGAAGAACACCGAGGGCGGCAAGGCCCTGATCGACTTCCTGCTGAGCCGGACGTTCCAGGAGGACATGCCCCTCCAGATGTTCGTCAAGCCCGCCAACCAGGACGCCAAGCTGCCCGAGGTCTTCACCAAGTACGGCGCGCAGATCACCGATCTGCAGACCCTCGCCCCCGAGAAGATCGCCAAGAACCGCGACCAGTGGGTCAAGGAATGGTCCTCGCTCGTCCTGAAGTGACCCCCGACGGAGCGGCGGCCGAGGCGACCACCGGCACGGCCGCCGGCTCCTCCCGGGCCCGGAGCGCGGGAGTCCGCCGGACGGGAGCCCGCCGGACGGCGACGCGGCTCGGCCTGATGGCCCTGCCGCTCGCCTTCTTCGGCGTCTTCTTCGCCTATCCCGTCACGGCGATCGTCTCCCGGGGCCTCACGGACGGCGGGCAGTGGCAGCTCGCCCGGATCGGCGAGGTGGTCACCGACCCGTACATCGGCCACGTCCTGTGGTTCACCACCTGGCAGGCGGCCGCCTCCACCGGGCTCACGCTGGCGCTCGCGCTCCCCGGCGCATACGTCCTCGCGCGCTTCGACTTCCCCGGCAAGCGGCTGCTTCGAGCCGTCGTCACCGTCCCCTTCGTCCTGCCCACCGTCGTCGTCGGCTCGGCCTTCCTGGCCCTGCTGGGGCACGGCGGACTCCTCGACGAGCTGTGGGGGGTGCGCCTGGACTCGACCGTCTGGGCCATCCTCGTGGCCCACGTCTTCTTCAACTACGCCGTGGTCGTGCGGACCGTCGGCGGCCTCTGGGCACAGCTGGACCCCCGCCAGGAGGAGGCGGCCCGGGTGCTGGGCGCCGGGCGGTTCGCGGCCTGGCGGCGGGTGACCCTCCCGGCGCTCGCCCCGGCCGTCGCGGCGGCCGCCCTGATGGTCTTCCTCTTCACCTTCACCTCCTTCGGCGCCGTCCAGATCCTCGGCGGCCCCCGCTACGCCACGCTGGAAGTGGAGATCTACCAGCAGACCGCGCAGCTGCTCGACCTGCCCACGGCCGCCGTCCTCACCCTGGTGCAGTTCACGGCCGTGGCCGCGCTGCTGGCCGTGCACGCCCGCACCGTGCGGCGCCGCGAGGCGACCCTGCGGCTCGTGGACGCCGCCCGCACCGCCCGGCGGCCGCGGGGCGCGGCCCAGTGGGCGCTGCTGTGGTCCGTCCTGGCCGTCGTCGCCGTGCTGCTGCTCCTGCCGCTCGCAGTGCTCGTGCTGCGCTCCTTCGACGGGCCGCACGGCTACGGAACGGACTTCTACCGCGCCCTGGGCACCGCGGGCGCGGGCGGCGGCACGCTCGTCGTCGCCCCGCTGGAGGCGATCGGCAACTCCGTGTCCTATGCGCTGGCCGCGACGGCCATTGCCGTGGTCGTCGGCGGTCTCGCGGCCGCGGCGCTCACCCGGCGCGAAGGCCGGCTGGTGCGCGGCTTCGACGCGCTGCTGATGCTGCCGCTCGGCACCTCCGCCGTGACCGTCGGCTTCGGCTTCCTCATCGCCCTCGACGAGCCGCCGCTGGACCTGCGGACGTCCTGGATCCTGGTGCCGCTGGCGCAGGCCCTGGTGGGTGTGCCCTTCGTCGTACGGACCATGCTGCCCGTCCTGCGCGCGGTGGACAGCAGGCTGCGCGAGGCGGCGGCCGTGCTGGGCGCGTCCCCGCTGCGTGCGTGGCGGGAAGTGGACCTGCCGCTGGTCGGACGGGCGCTGGCGGTGGCGGCGGGCTTCGCGTTCGCGGTGTCGCTGGGCGAGTTCGGCGCCACGGTCTTCATCGCCCGTCCCGACAGCCCCACGCTGCCGGTGGCCGTGGCCCGGCTGCTCGGCCGGCCCGGCGAGTTCAACTACGGCCAGGCCATGGCCCTCAGCACGATTCTGATGGTGGTGTGCGCGGTGGCGCTGCTGCTGCTCGAGCGCATTCGCACCGACCGCACGGGAGAGTTCTAGATGCTTCGGCTCGACGGGGTGACCGTCAGGTTCGGCGAGCGCACGGTGCTGGACGCCGTGGACCTCGAGGTCGCCGAGCACGAGATCGTCTGCGTGCTCGGTCCGAGCGGCAGCGGAAAGTCGACGCTGCTGCGGGCCGTGGCCGGGCTGCAGCACACCGACGCCGGGCGCGTGCTGCTCGGCGGGCGGGACCAGGGCGGGGTGCCCACGCACCGGCGCGGGGTCGGCCTGATGTTCCAGGACCACCAGCTCTTCCCGCAGAAGGACGTCGGCGGCAATGTCGCCTTCGGCCTGCGCATGCGCGGCACCGGGCGGGCGGAGTCGGCGCGGCGGGTCGCCGCGCTGCTCGACCTGGTGGGCCTGCCGGGTGCGCAGAAGCGGCAGGTGGGGGCGCTGTCGGGCGGTGAGCAGCAGCGGGTCGCGCTGGCCCGCGCGCTGGCCCCGGAGCCGAGGCTGCTGATGCTGGACGAGCCGCTCGGCCAGCTCGACCGGAGCCTGCGCGAGCGCCTCGTGGTGGAGCTGCGCGAGCTGTTCGGCCGGCTGGGGACGACCGTGCTGGCCGTCACCCACGACCAGGGCGAGGCTTTCGCGCTCGCCGACCGGGTCGTGGTGATGCGCGACGGCCGCATCGCCCAGAGCGGCACCCCGCTGGAGGTGTGGCAGCGGCCCGCGTCGGAGTTCGTGGCGCGCTTCCTGGGCTTCGACAACGTGGTCGACGGGGTGGTGCGGGACGGGTACGCGGACACGGTGTGGGGCCGGGTGCCGGTGCCGGCGGGGAGCCGGGCGGGGGAGGCGAAGGTGCTGGTGCGGCCGGCGGGGGTGCGGTTGGGGGCGGCGGGGCTTCCGTGCACCGTGGCCGGGCGTACGTTCCGGGGGGACCACGTGGTGGTGCTTCTCCAGCCGGAGGGTGGGCCGGGGCCTGCGCTGGAGGCGACGTGTGCGCTGTCGGGTGCGCCGGAGGTGGGGGCGCGGGTGGGGGTGGCGTTTTCGGTGGACGAGGTGACGGTGCTGGGCGGTTGACGGGGGTTTTCTTCCCCGATCCCGCCCCTTCCCGCTGTATCCGATATGCGGCTCCGCCGCAGGGCGGGGGCTCCGCCCCCGGACCCCCGCTCCTCAAACGCCGGAGGGGCTGAAATTTGCCCCCGGTTACGGGAAAGACCAGGCCTAGCCCACCGGCGTGCGTTCCGGTTCTTCGGTTCGCGGCGCCGGCGCCGCCCCGTGGGTGTCCGGTTCGCCGAACCACGCCACCGCCACCGCGCCCGCCACCGCCAGCAGGAAGCCGACGATCGCCAGCCACGCGAAGCCCTCGCGCGAGGCGTCGCCCAGCCACAGCACGCCGATGATGCCCGGCAGCACCGTCTCGCCGACGACGAGCGCCGCCGTGGCGCCGTTGACCGAGCCGATCTGGAGCGCGACCGTGTGCAGGTACATGCCGATCGCGCCGGAGACGAGGATGGCGTAGAGGGCCGGGTCCGCGAGCATGGTGGGCAGGTCGAAGGGGTCGATGCCGTCGAGGATGCGCACGCCCACGCCGATCGCGCCGAAGCCGAGACCGGACAGCAGACCGGCCAGGATCGCGGCCCGGGAACCCAGCAGGCGCACGGCCACGGTGCCGCCGGCCATCAGCACGACCGAGATGATCAGCAGCCACCAGTGGGTGGACCTGGCGGCGTCGCCGCTGCCCTCGTGGCCCGCCGCGGTGGCGAGCAGGACGAGCGCCGCGCAGACCACGGCTATGGACGTCCACTCCCGGCGGGTCAGCCGGAGGCCGAGCAGCTTCACGCTGAGCAGGGCGGTGACGATGAGGTTGGCGCTGATGACCGTCTGGGAGAGGAACAGCGGGAGCAGGCGGGCGGCGAGCGCGCCGAGCCCGAAGCCGAAGAAGTCCAGCACGGTGCCGACCATGAACTCCCAGGTCACGGCGGCCTTCGCGGTGGAGGACAGGCTGGGTCCGCCGTGCTGGGTGGTGCCCGTGGTGGAGGCCGCCGCGGCTTCCCTGCGGGCCGACTTCCGCGAGCCGACGGCTTGCAGCACCGATCCGGTGCCGTAGCACACCGAGGCCGCGACAGCCGTGAGAAGGCCGATGATCACCAAATGCTCCGTTCGCCTGTTGGCCCGTCCTGCTTCTGAAGCAGACGTACTTCTCAGAGGACGGGCTTTCGGGCGGCGGAGTTGCCTTGGGTCAAGGATTAGTCAAATGAGTATGTGTCAGCGGGTCAGCGGAAGCGTGGTCAGCTCGGCGATCACCCATGTCAGCGGGGCGAGCACGGCCAGCAGCACACAGGTCCGCACGGCTGCCGCACCGCGCAGCAGGGAGGCGGGGATCCCCAGGCGCAGCAGCGCGGCGACGGTCTCGGAGCGGGCCTGACGGCTCTCCATGGCGGCGGTGATCGCGGTGGCGGTCACGCACGACATGACGACTGCCGCGCCCAGGCCGGTGAGCGGCCCGAAGGGCCCGGAGTCCGGCTGGTCCCAGGCCGCGCCGTACAGCTCGACGGCGGCCAGCGCGCCCGAGGCCGTGGCGCACAGCACGCCGAGCGGCCGCCCCAGCCGCGTCGCGGCGTCCTGCAGTATCCGCCCGGCCAGCATGCGTACGGGCCCGGGGCGCCCGGCGGCCAGCAGCGTGCCGCACCAGTGGGTCAGCCCGGGGCCGGCCAGCACCAGGCCGAAGGAGGCCAGCAGCCAGCCGCCGAGGAGGCCGGGGGAGGCGCCGCCGTCCCGGCCGGGCAGGGCCAGCAGCTCGGCGGGCCGGGGCGCCGGGGCGCGGCCGACGTACGCCTCCAGGGCGAGGCCGCAGGCGATGATCGCGACGCCCCAGGGCAGCCCCGCGCGCCCGGGGCCCGCTTCCTCCGGCGCGGGCGCGGAGCCGTCGGCGGGTGCGGGCGCGGTGGCCCTGTTTCCGCGCTTTTTGCGCGGGCGCAGTGCGACGGCGCACACGCCGGCCGCCAGCGCCGGGAGCAGCCCCAGCAGCGTCAGCGTCGCGGCCCAGGGCAGCGGCGCGTCCCCGTCGAGCAGCCCGGCGGCGGTGCCGCTCAGCGGCGTGCCACCGAGGTCCCCGCGCAGCTCGAGGTAGGCCAGCAGCGCCGCCACGCTGCCGAGTCCGCAGAAGAGGGCGGCCGTCGACGCCGCGAGGAACGCCATCCGCGCCGGGCCGAAACCGATGGCGTCCAGGCCGTCGCGGGGTCTCGTCGCGGGGTCGCTGCGGGCCACGGTCAGCGCGAACTGGACCACGGCGGCCAGCGGCACCGCGCACCACAGCAGTCTGACGACCGACTCCTCGGTCGCCTTGGGGTGCGCCACCGCGTACCCCAGCGTGCACAGCAGCAGGAAGCCGACCCCTGCCGCCGCGGCCGTCACCAGCAGCCGCCGCAGCAGGACGAGCGGATGCGCGCCGCGGGTCAGGCGGAGACTGAGCACGCGGCCCTGCCCTCTCCGCCGGGTGCGTCGGGTGCCGGGATCGCGCCGCCCCGGCGTCCGTCGACGAGCGTGATGGTGGTGTCGGCGAGGGCCGCGCTCTCCTCGTCGAGCGTCGCGAGGACGACCGTGATCTGGTGCGAGCGCGCGGCCGTGGTCAGCGTGCGCAGCACCTGTGCGCGGTCCGTGGCGTGCAGGGGCGCGGTGGGCTCGTCGGCGAAGACCACGGTGGGCTCGGCGGACAGGGCCCGGGCGATGGCGATGCGCTGGCACTGGGCCCGGGTGAGGGCGGCCGGGCGCCTGCGGGCGCAGTCGCCGACGTCGAGGCGCTCCAGCCACTCCGTCGCCGTCCGCTTGGCGGCCCGGTGCCCGATGCCGCGGGCGAGCAGGGGCAGGGCGGTGTTCTCCCAGCCCGTCAGCTCGGGCAGCAGGTGCGGCTCGGAGTCGATCCAGCCGAACCGCTCCCGGCGCAGCCGCTCGCGCGCGGAGCGGGAGAGCGTGTGTACGGGTGCGCTGTTGAACCACACCTCGCCGGGGTCCGCGAGCAGCTGCCCCGACAGGCACTTCAGCAGCGTCGTCTTACCGGCCCCCCGGGGCCCGGTCACCGCGAGGATCTCGCCCTCGCGCACACCGACCGAAACGCCGGTCAGGGCGGGGGAACCGTTGTACGAGTAGTGCAGACCGCGTGCCCAGAGCACGTCGTTGTCCGGCGGGGCCACCATATCGAGCACCTCGGGTCGCTGAAAGGGTCCGTTCCCCTGTCCGGGTGAACGAACCGGAGGCCATTGGGTCACTGGCACCGTACGGAACCGGGATCCTAGCCCTCGTCCAGGCTCGGCGCTGCATGCCCCACTTTCCTCCCATCGGGCTCATCGGCCGAGGTTTGCCCGGACATGCCGCGGCCCACGCGCGCGCGGGGGAGTGATGCACGTGCGTGGGCCGCGGTGGGTGACGGGCCGTCGGTCTTCCTGGGGGGTGCCCGTCAGTGGTGGTGCAGGTGGTCGCCGGGGCCGGGCCGGCTGCGGATTCCGTCAGATCTTCGTCCACGCCTCCGTGAGGACGGCCCGTACGATCTGCTCGATCTCGTCGAACGTCGACTGGTCCGCGATCAGCGGCGGCGACAGCTGGATGACCGGGTCGCCCCGGTCGTCCGCGCGGCAGTACAGACCGCTCTCGAACAGCTTCTTGGACACGAAGCCGTACAGCAGCCGCTCGCACTCCTCCGGCGTGAACGACTCCTTGGTGGCCTTGTCCTTCACCAGCTCGATGCCGTAGAAGAAGCCGTTGCCGCGCACGTCGCCGACGATCGGCAGGTCGTGCAGCTTCGACAGCGTCGCGAAGAACGCGGACTCGTTGTCGAGCACGTGCCGGTTGAGGCCCTCGCGTTCGAAGATGTCGAGGTTGGCGAGCGCGACGGCGGCCGAGACCGGGTGCCCGCCGAAGGTGTAGCCGTGCAGGAAGGTGTTGGCGCCCTTGAAGAAGGGCTCCGCGATCCGGTCGGAGACGATCGCGGCGCCGATCGGGGAGTAGCCGGAGGTCATGCCCTTGGCGCAGGTGATGATGTCCGGCACATAGCCGAACTTGTCACAGGCGAACATGGTGCCGAGCCGCCCGAAGGCGCAGATGACCTCGTCGGAGACCAGCAGCACGTCGTACTGGTCGCAGATCTCGCGCACCCGCCGGAAGTAGCCGGGCGGCGGCGGGAAGCAGCCGCCCGCGTTCTGCACCGGCTCCAGGAAGACGGCGGCGACGGTGTCCGGGCCCTCGAAGAGGATCTGCTGCTCGATCTGGTCGGCGGCCCAGCGGCCGAAGGCCTCCGGGTCGTCCCCGTGCACCGGCGCCCGGTAGATGTTGGTGTTGGGCACCTTGTGCGCGCCGGGGACCAGCGGCTCGAAGGGGGCCTTGAGCGCGGGCAGCCCGGTGATGGACAGGGCGCCCTGCGGAGTGCCGTGGTAGGCGACGGCCCGGGATATGACCTTGTACTTTGTGTGCCGGCCGGTCAGCTTGAAGTACTGCTTGGCCAGCTTCCAGGCGGTCTCCACGGCCTCGCCGCCGCCCGTGGTGAAGAAGACCTTGTTCAGGTCGCCCGGGGCGTAGTGGGCCAGCCGCTCGGCCAGCTCGACGGCCTTGGGGTGGGCATAGCTCCACACCGGGAAGAAGGCCAGCTCCTGGGCCTGCTTGGCGGCTGCCTCGGCCAGCTCGGCACGGCCGTGGCCCGCCTGGACCACGAACAGGCCGGCGAGTCCGTCGAGGTAGCGCCTGCCCTGGTCGTCGAAGATGTACGTGCCCTCGCCGCGCACGATGGTGGGCACGGGGGCGTTCTCGTACGACGACATGCGGGTGAAGTGCATCCACAGGTGGTCGTACGCCGTCCTGCTGAGGTCCTTGCTCACGGCTATCGGGTTCCCCAAGTGTAGGTCTGCTTGCGGAGCTTGAGATAGACGAAGCTCTCCGTCGAGCGCACGCCCGGCAGCGTCCGGATGCGCTTGTTGATCGTTTCGAGGAGATGGTCGTCGTCCTCGCAGACGATCTCGATGAGGAGGTCGAAGGAGCCCGCGGTCACGACCACGTACTCCACTTCGTCCATCGCGGTCAGGGCATCCGCCACGGGGTCGAGGTCGCCCTCGACGTTGACGCCGACCATCGCCTGCCGCCGGAATCCCACGGTCAGTGGGTCGGTGACGGCGACGATCTGCATCACGCCCTGGTCGAGCAGCTTCTGCACACGCTGCCGGACCGCCGCTTCGGACAGTCCGACGGCCTTGCCGATTGCCGCGTAGGGGCGGCGGCCGTCCTCCTGGAGCTGTTCGATGATCGCCAGGGAGACGGCGTCGATCGGCTGTGCGCCGGTTGCGCCTTTCGGTTCTGCACTACGAGTGGCCACGGCACCCACTGTGCATGAGGACTCGGTGGTCTGACAAGGCTTGCGCAATGAAATTCGTTGTGGACGACCTTATGAATAACTGATTCCGTTGTTCGTAGCTCATGGGTATGTCGAAAGCGTGGCCTCAGTGACTAGGCTTGGCCGTCTCAGCCATTGGACATCCGACAGAAGGGGTGGCACATCGTGACCACCGAGCTGCGCCGCCTGCGCAACTACATCGCCGGGGAGTTCCGGGACGCCGCCGACGGCCGGACCACCGAGGTCGTCAATCCGGCCACCGGAGAGGCGTACGCGACCGCCCCGCTGTCCGGTTCCGCCGACGTCGACGCCGCCATGGCCGCCGCCGAGGCCGCCTTCCCCGTCTGGCGCGACCTGGTCCCCGGCGAGCGCCAGAAGGTCCTCCTCAAGATCGCCGACGCCATCGAGGCGCGCGCCGAGGAGCTGATCGCCGCCGAGTCCGAGAACACCGGCAAGCCCCTCGCGCTCACCCGCAGCGAGGAGGTCCCGCCGATGGTGGACCAGATCCGCTTCTTCGCGGGCGCCGCCCGGATGCTCGAGGGCCGCTCCGCCGGCGAGTACATGGAGGGGATGACCTCCATCGTCCGGCGCGAGCCGGTCGGTGTCTGCGCGCAGGTCGCGCCGTGGAACTACCCGATGATGATGGCCGTGTGGAAGTTCGCCCCGGCGCTCGCCGCGGGCAACACCGTCGTCCTCAAGCCCTCCGACACCACCCCGGCCTCCACGGTCCTCCTCGCCGAGATCATCGGCGGGGTGCTGGAGGAGCTGGGCCACCCCAAGGGCGTCTTCAACGTCATCTGCGGCGACCGGGAGACCGGCCGGCTGATGGTCGAGCACAAGGTGCCCGCGATGGCCTCCATCACCGGCTCCGTGCGCGCCGGCATGCAGGTCGCCGAGTCCGCCTCCCGCGACCTCAAGCGCGTCCACCTCGAGCTGGGCGGCAAAGCCCCGGTCGTCGTCTTCGAGGACGCCGACATCGCCAAGGCCGTCGAGGAGATCGCCGTCGCCGGCTACTTCAACGCCGGCCAGGACTGCACGGCCGCCACGCGCGTCCTCGTCCACGAGTCGGTCCACGACGAGTTCGTCACCGCCCTCGCCAAGGCCGCCGCCGACACCAAGACCGGCCGGCCGGACGACGAGGACGTGCTCTACGGGCCGCTCAACAACGCCAACCAGCTGAAGCAGGTCACCGGCTTCATCGAGCGGCTGCCCGCCCACGCCAAGGTCGAGGCGGGCGGCCACCGCGTCGGCGAGAAGGGCTACTTCTTCGCCCCGACCGTCGTCTCCGGCCTCAAGCAGGACGACGAGATCATCCAGCACGAGGTCTTCGGGCCCGTCATCACCGTCCAGTCCTTCACCGACGAGCAGCAGGCCGTCGCCTACGCCAACGGCGTCGAGTACGCGCTGGCCTCCTCGGTATGGACCAAGGACCACGGCCGGGCCATGCGGATGTCCAAGGCCCTCGACTTCGGCTGCGTGTGGATCAACACCCACATCCCGCTCGTCGCCGAGATGCCCCACGGCGGCTTCAAGAAGTCCGGCTACGGCAAGGACCTCTCCTCCTACGGCTTCGAGGACTACACGCGCATCAAGCACGTGATGACGTCGCTGGGCTAGGCCCGGGGGGGCCGGGGACCGGGGGCCGGGACGGCGTTGCCCGTCCCGGTATCATCGACCGCTCCCCGGCCCCGGCCGGGCCCCTCCGACCTCCCCGAATGCGAGACGCCCGTGAAGCCCCTGTCCCGCCGTACCCTGCTGCGCGCACTGGGCGCCGGCGCGGGGGCCGCAGCACTCGCAGGCTGCGGGGTGCCCGCCGCGTACGTCGCGCCGGGCGACCGGTCCGCCCCGGACCGTTCGGCGCAGGACAAGCGGCTCGTCTTCGCCAACTGGCCGCTGTACATCGACACCGACGAGAAGCAGCCGGAGAAGCGGCCCACCCTCGACGACTTCGAGAAGCTCAGCGGCATCTCGGTGAAGTACACCGAGGAGATCAACGACAACGACGAGTTCTTCGGGAAGATCAGCCCGGCCCTGATGAACCATCAGGAGACCGGCCGGGACATCATCGTCGTCAGCGACTGGATGGCCTCCCGCTACGTCCGGCTCGGCTGGGTCCAGGAGATGGACCGGGCCGCCCAGCCGAACGTCGACCGGCAGCTCGACCCGCTGCTGCGCAAGCCGACCTTCGACCCCGGGCGACGGCACACCGTGCCCTGGCAGTCCGGCATCACCGGCATCGCGTACAACCGCAAGAAGCTCGGCCGCGAGATCCGGCACACCTCGGACCTGTGGCGCGACGACCTGCGCGGCCGGGTCACCCTGCTCTCCGGCATGGACGAGGCGTTCGCCCTGCTCATGCTCGGCAACGGCGCGGACGTCACCCGGTGGACCGCCGACGACTTCCACACCATGACCGACCAGCTGCGCCGGCTGGTCCGCAATCGGCACATCCGCCGCTTCACCGGCAACGACTACATCAAGGACCTCTCCTCCGGCGACGTCCTGGCCTGCCAGGCGTACTCCGGCGACATCATCCAGCTCCAGGCCGACAACCCCGACATCGAGTTCGTGGTGCCGGAGGAGGGGGCCGAGCTGTGGGCCGAGAGCATGATGATCCCCAACCTCGCCCGGCACAAGCACAATGCCGAGCAGCTGATCGACTACTACTACCGGCCCGACGTCGCCGCCCGGCTCGCGGCCGCGGTCAACTACGTCTGCCCGGTCCCGGCCGCGCGCGAGGTGCTGGCCGGGAGCAAGGAAAAGGAACTCGCCGAGCTGGCCGAGAACCCGCTGGTCTTCCCCAGCGACGACATGCGCGCGCGGCTGCACACCGCCCGTGACATGACCGCCCGGGAGCGCCCCGGCTTCAGCAAGGAGTGGAACGAGATCGTCGGGCTCTGACCCGCCGCCCGCCCCGCCCGGCCGCCCCGCGCCTCAGCGCGGAAGCAGCGAACGCAGGGTCCCGATGCGGTTGGTGGTGATCGAGTCGACGCCCGCGCGCAGCAGCCGCCGCATGGTGTACCGGGTGTCGGCGGTCCAGGCGGACACCCGCAGGCCGTCGGCGTGATTGCGGGCCACCAGCTCCGGGGAGACCAGCCCGAAGCGGTAGTTGAGCCAGTGCGGCCGCACCTCGGCCAGCAGGGAGGCGCGGGGCGGGGCGAGTGTCGTCCAGGTGAGCGCGATCTCCGCGTCCGGATCCGCGCGGCGGACGCGCAGCATGGCCGCCGGGCCGCCGCAGTAGTACACCCGCTCCGCCGCCCCCTGCTCCCGCACCCCGGCCACGGAGGCGTCCGCGGCGGAGGGGTCGGGCAGGTCGACGAACAGCCGGCCCGGACCGGCCCCCGCCGCCTCGGCGAGGGCCTCCCGCAGCGTCGGCACCCCGCCGCCCGTCAGCTCGGCCACCTCGGCGGCCGAGAAGGCGGACAGCGGCCGTTCGACGCCCCACAGCCGCTCCAGCGTCGCGTCGTGCAGCAGCACGGGCACGCCGTCGCGGGTCAGCCGGACGTCGATCTCCACCGCCCCCGCCCCGGCCCGCAGCGCCGAACGGATCGAGGGGAGGGTGTTCTCCCGGTGGACGTACGGATCGCCGCGGTGGGCGACGGCGGTGAAGCCCGCGTGGATGTGCACGGCGGGGGAGTGCAGGGCGGTGTCCCGGTTGGCCATGGGCCCATTGTGGCGGTCGGGAGGGCCGGGGCGGAGGTGATCAGCCGTGCCAGGCCGCGGTGTAGGCGTCGATCTCCGCGCGGAGCGCCGCCTTGCCCGACGCGTCCATGAAGGAGGCGTCCACCGCGTTCTTGGCCAGATCGGCGAGGCCCCGCGCGTCGAGGTCCAGCAGGCGGGCCGCCACCGCGTACTCGGTGTTGAGGTCGGTGCCGAACATGGGCGGGTCGTCGCTGTTGATGGTGACCAGCACCCCCGCCGAGACCATCTCCTTCACCGGGTGCTGCTCCAGGTCGGCGACGGCGCGGGTGGCGAGGTTGGAGGTGGGGCAGACCTCCAGCGGGATGCGGTGCTCGGCGAGGTGCTCCAGCAGCCTCGGGTCCTGCGTGGCGCTGGTGCCGTGGCCGATGCGCTCGGCGCGCAGCTCGGTGAGGGCGTCCCAGATCGTCTGCGGTCCGGTGGTCTCGCCGGCGTGCGGGACGCTGTGCAGGCCCGCTGCTATGGCGCGGTCGAAGAAAGGCTTGAACTGCGGCCGGGGGACCCCGATCTCGGGACCGCCGAGGCCGAAGGAGACCAGGCCTTCCGGCCTGAGGTCGCAGGCGATGCGGGCCGTCTCCTCGGCGGCTGCCAGCCCGGCCTCGCCGGGGATGTCGAAGCACCAGCGCAGCACCACGCCCAGCTCCGACTCCGCCGCCTTGCGGGCGTCCTCGATGGCCTCCACGAACGCGGCGTCCGGGATGCCGCGGCGGGTGGAGCTGTAGGGGGTCACGGTCAGTTCGGCGTAGCGGATGTTCTGCCGGGCCATGTCCCGGGCGACCTCGTACGTCAGCAGGCGCACGTCCTCGGCGTCGCGGATCAGGTCGACGACCGACAGGTAGACCTGGACGAAGTGCGCGAAGTCCCGGAAGGTGAAGAAGTCGGCCAGGGCCTCGGGGTCGGTGGGCACGGGCGAGTCGGGGTGCCGGGCGGCCAGTTCGGCCACGATGCGCGGCGACGCGGAGCCGACGTGGTGCACGTGCAGCTCGGCTTTCGGGAGCCCGGCGATGAACGGATCGAGTGCGGACATGCAGGGCCTCCAAGGCTGTTCGTACTGACCGGTCAATGCTGCGGATCATCGTATGCACGGCGGGTTCCGGGCCTGTCCTCAGGCCTTAGCATGACGGGGTAACCACTGGGGAGGGCCATGTCCGACAAGGACGACGCACAGCCGGAGCCGCAGGACCTGGAGTCCGGGGCTCCGCCCGAGCGGCCGGTGTCGCTCGACAAGGGCGCCGGGCCGCTGCCGCCCCCGCCCGCCATGCCGCCGCAGACCGCACAGGGCCCGGGGGCCACGACGGCTTCCGCGATGCCGCCCGCGGGCGCGATGCCTCCCTTCGCGGTGCCGCCGCAGGCCACCGTGGCCTCCGCCGCCATGCCGGACTTCGCCGTGCCCGGCACGGCTCCCCTGCCCCCGGTGCCGCCGCCGGGCGCGGCTCCCGACCACGGCGGGGTGCCGCCTATCCCCCTGGCGCCGACCGGCCCGGGCACCCCCAGCGCGTACCAGGCCCCGTACCAGCAGCAGGCCCCCTACGGCGCCGCCCCGTACGGCCAGGTCCCCTACGGGCAGACCGCCTACGCCACCGGCGCCTACGGCTACCCCGGGCCCGCGCCGGGCTACGGGCCCGGCTGGCCGGTGCCCGCCTTCGCGCCGAACAACGGACTGGGCGTGGCCGCCCTCGTGCTCGGCATCGTGGGCTGCGCGCTGTCCTGGACCGTCTTCCTGGGCCTGCTCAGCATCCTCGCGATCGTCTTCGGCGCCATCGGCCGCAGCAAGGCGAACTCGGGCGAGGCCACCAACGGCGGCCAGGCCCTCGCCGGGCTGATCTGCGGTGTCGTGGGTCTGATCGCCTCCGCCGTCTTCCTCGCCGTCTACATCGCGACGGGCGACGACGGCAGCGGCTTCGACGACAACCCCGACGACGACACCTACGGCGCCTATATGGCGGCGCCGCCCGGCCCCGGCCCGCTCCCGCTCTCGCTCGCCGCCAGTCGCTGACGCGCCTCCATCAGGGCGAAGCCCAGCAGATTCAGCCCCCGCCAGCGCTCCGGGCCCCCGGCCCGGGCGTCGTCGGCGGCGAGCCCGATGCCCCAGACGCGGTCCAGGGGGCTGGCCTCCACCAGCACTCTGCGCCCTGTGCCGAGCAGATACGCGCCCAGCCCGGGGTGCCCGGCGAACTTGTGCACGCTGCCCTCGACGACGAGCGCGAAGCGGTGCCGCCGCCACTCCTCCTCGTCGAAGCCGCGCACGGCCCGGCCGGCGTCCTTGGCCTGCTTGGGATGGGTCGCCGCGATCGCCCGGGCCTCGGCCTCCGCGTCCCCGAAGAGCCGGGCCTTGCCTGCCATCATCCAGTGTTCGGCGGTCGCGTACTCGATGCCGTCCACCGTGAAGGGCGAGGGCCACCACTGGCTGAAGCAGCCGGATCCCACGCCGCCGTCGCGGGGCGGGCGGTGCCCCCAGAAGTACACGTACTTGAACCGCTCGCCCCGCGCCTCGGCCGCCGTCAGCTCGGGAACCGAGCGCGGACCGTCGGCGGTGACCGCGCATGTGCTCACGTCCGACCTCCCCCGTTGTGCCATGCCGTCATTCTGGCCGGGGGCACTGACAGCGGGCCCCCGGCCCGATCCGAATCGGCCACGACAGCACACCGAATCCGTCGCACAGTCAAATGACCGCGACGGAATCCCTTGTTGCGAGCGTCGGCCTCTGCCAGGATCGGCAGACATTCCGGTTGGAGCTACACCTGTCCACAGGTAGGCGGTCGGCGGAGGAGTGCGCGATGGATCGGCATCTCGATGCGGCGGAACGATTCGCCGGAGGCCCGCCCGCCCCGCGCGGGGCGGGCGCGTGGTGCAGGAGCGGTCCGGACAGCGGCGACAATCTTCTGGTGCCCACGACACGGCTCGTAGCCGTATGACGGCCCGCGTGGAGCGGTAGGGCACGGCCAGTACCGGACCGGGCCCGTCCGTATGTCACTGTTACGTGCTCCCGTCCACGCGCTCACGTCCACACGAACCCTGGAACCGGACCCATGACAGCAACCGCCACCACCGGCACCGATGTCCGCCTCGCCGGCATCAGCAAGACCTTCGGCGACGTCACCGCCGTGCACCCGCTCGACCTGTCCGTGCCCGCGGGCTCGTTCTTCGCCCTGCTCGGTGCCTCCGGCTGTGGCAAGACCACCACGCTGCGCATGATCGCCGGACTCGAGGAGCCCAGCACCGGAACCGTCCTGCTCGGCGGCCGCGACGTGACCGCCCTCCCCCCGCACAAGCGGCCCGTCAACACCGTCTTCCAGAGCTACGCGCTCTTCCCGCACCTGGACGTCTACGAGAACGTCGCCTTCGGCCTGCGCCGGCGCGGCATCAAGTCCGTCAAGAAGCAGGTCGGCGAGATGCTCGACCTCGTCCAGCTCGGCGACCTCGCCCGCCGCCGGCCCCACCAGCTCTCCGGCGGCCAGCAGCAGCGCGTCGCCGTCGCCCGCGCGCTCATCAACCACCCGGACGTCCTGCTCCTCGACGAGCCCCTGGGCGCGCTCGACCTCAAGCTGCGCCGCCAGATGCAGCTGGAGCTGAAGCGCATCCAGACCGAGGTCGGCATCACCTTCATCCACGTCACCCACGACCAGGAGGAGGCCATGACCATGGCCGACACGGTCGCGGTCATGAACGCCGGCCGGGTCGAGCAGCTCGGCGCCCCCGCCGACCTCTACGAGACCCCGCGCACCACCTTCGTCGCCAACTTCCTCGGCACCTCCAACCTCATCACCGCTGACGTCCTCGAGGCGACGGGCGACGACATCCTGCTGAGCGCCGGCGATACCAAACTCGGCCTGCCCGCGACACGATGTACAGCCACCGCCCGCGCGGGCGAGAAGCTCCTGGTCGGCATACGACCGGAGAAGATCACCCTGACGCACGCCGACGACGCCGGGACCGTTCCCGCCGGCCGCAACCGCATCACCGGCCGCATCGCCCAGTCCAGCTTCACGGGCGTCTCCACCCAGTACCTCGTCGACGCCCCGGCCGCGGCCGGTCTCTCCGTCTACGCGCAGAACATCGAGCGCGACTCCCGGCTCGTCCCCGGCGCCGATGTCGTCCTGCACTGGAACCCGGGCCACAGCTTCGGCCTGGACGCCGCGCAGAACGTCGAGGCGGGCACGGACGTGGAAGCCGAGGGCACGTGAGCGACGCACGCAAGGCCACCGGGCCGCAGCCGAACACGAAAGCCGCACCTCTGCGCCTTGCGGGCGGAGAAGCGAACAAAAGGCGCGGCATGATCACCACGACCGTCACCACCGACGAGCCCCCCGCACCCCCCGCAGACAGCCCCCTTCACAAGGCCGTCCGCCGCAAGAAGCTCGTGCCGTACTGGCTGCTGCTCCCCGGCATCCTCTGGCTGCTGGTCTTCTTCGCCGCACCCCTCGTCTACCAGGCGTCGACGTCCGTGCAGACGGGCTCCCTGGAGGAGGGCTTCCGCGTCACCTGGCATTTCGCCACCTACTGGGACGCCCTGACCGAGTACTACCCGCAGTTCCTGCGCTCCGTGGCCTATGCGGCCACCGCCACCGCGCTCTGCCTGCTGCTGGGCTACCCGCTCGCCTACCTCATCGCCTTCAAGGCGGGCCGCTGGCGGACCCTGCTGATGGTCCTCGTCATCGCGCCGTTCTTCACCAGCTTCCTGATCCGCACCCTCGCCTGGAAGACGATCCTCTCCGACGGCGGCCTCGTCGTCTCCACGCTCGACTCCCTGGGCGTCCTCGGCCTCACCGACGCGCTCGGCGCCACCGAGGGGCACCGGCTGCTCGCCACCCCCCTCGCCGTCGTCTGCGGCCTGACCTACAACTTCCTGCCGTTCATGATCCTGCCCCTGTACGCCTCGCTCGAGCGCATCGACAGCCGTCTCCACGAGGCCGCCGGCGACCTCTACGCCCGGCCCTTCACCACCTTCCGCAAGGTGACCTTCCCGCTGTCCATGCCGGGCGTCGTCGCGGGCACGCTGCTGACGTTCATCCCCGCCGCCGGCGACTACATCAACGCCGAGCTGCTCGGCTCCACCGACCAGAAGATGATCGGCAACGTCATCCAGTCCCAGTTCCTGCGCGTCCTGGACTACCCGACCGCCGCCGCCCTGTCCTTCATCCTCATGGCCGTCATCCTCGCCATGGTCACCGTCTACATCCGCAAGTCCGGGACGGAGGAGCTGGTCTGATGGCCACTGTGACGCGCTGGCTGCGCCGCAACCTCGTGGTGATCGCAGGACTGGGCACCCTCGCCTATCTGCTCCTGCCGAACGTCGTCGTGACGGTCTTCTCCTTCAACAAACCCAACGGCCGCTTCAACTACCAGTGGCAGCGCTTCTCCACCGACGCGTGGACGAACCCGTGCGGTGTCGCCGACCTGTGCGGCTCACTCTCGCTGAGCCTGCGCATCGCCCTGTGGGCCACCCTCGGCGCCACCGTCCTGGGCACGATGATTGCCTTCGCGCTGGCCCGCTACCGCTTCCGGGCGCGCTCGTCCGTCAGCACGCTGATCTTCCTGCCCATGGCCATGCCCGAGGTCGTCATGGCCGCCTCGCTGGCCACCCTCTTCCTCAACATGGGCGTCAGCTTCGGCTTCTGGACCATCCTCATCGCCCACGTCATGTTCTGCCTGAGCTTCGTGGTCACCGCCGTCAAGGCCCGGGTCATGAGCATGGACCCCCGGCTCGAACAGGCCGCCCAGGACCTCTACGCCACCCCGCTGCAGACCTTCCTCAGGGTCACCCTCCCGATCGCCGCCCCCGGCATCGTCGCGGGCGCCCTGCTCTCCTTCGCCCTGTCCTTCGACGACTTCATCATCACCAACTTCAACGCGGGCTCGACCGTGACCTTCCCCATGTACGTCTGGGGAGCGGCACAGCGGGGCACCCCCGTGCAGATCAATGTCATCGGAACAGCGATGTTCGCCGTCGCCGTGCTGTGCGTCCTCGCGGCTCAACTGGTCGGGAGACGCCGAAAAAGGAGCTGAGACCCATGGCCACCCGTGCCATGAACCCGAACCCTGTCAAAGCACTCTCCGACGCAACTCCCCGTCCATACTGGCTCGACGACCCCTCCCGGCCGGAGGCGCTCCCCGCGCTCGTCGGCGACGAGCACTGCGACCTGCTCGTCGTCGGCGGCGGCTACTCCGGCCTGTGGACGGCTCTCAACGCCAAGGAGCGCGACCCCGGCCGCGACGTGGTCCTCATCGAGGGCCAGGAGACCGGCTGGGCCGCCTCCGGCCGCAACGGCGGCTTCTGCGCCGCCTCCCTCACCCACGGCTGGGCCAACGGCCTCTCCCGCTGGCCCGCCGAACTCCCCGCCCTCGAACGGCTCGGCCACAGCAACCTCGACGCCATCGAGGCCGCCGTCGCCCGCCACGGCATCGACTGCGACTTCGAGCGCACCGGCGAGATCGACGTCGCCACCGCGCCTCACCAGCTCCGCGAGCTGGCCCGGGCCGCCGAGGAGGCGGCCGCCGCCGGGGTCGCCGGCCACGAGTACCTCGACCGTGACGCCTTACGGGCCGAGGTCGACTCCCCGACCTTCCTGGCCGGCCTCTGGAACCGCACCGGCGTCGCCATGCTGCACCCCGCCAAGCTCGCCTGGGGCCTCAAGCGGGCCTGCCTCCGCCTCGGCGTGCGCATCTACGAGCACACGCCCGGCACCCGGCTCTCCGCGCGCCCCGCCTCCCTCGCCGTCCGCACCCCCTACGGCCGCGTCTTCGCCCGCCGGGCCGCGCTCTGCACCAACGCCTTCCCCTCGCTCGTCAGGCGCCTGAACCCGTACGTCGTGCCCGTCTACGACTACGCCCTGATGACCGAGCCCCTCAGCGGCGAGCAGCTCGCCTCCCTCGGCTGGAAGCGGCGCCAGGGGCTGAGCGACAGCGCCAACCACTTCCACTACTTCCGGCTCACCGCCGACAACCGCATCCTGTGGGGCGGCTACGACATCGTCTACCGCTACGGCGGCGGCGTCCGCGCCGAGTACGACCACCACCCGGCCACCTACCAGCGGCTCGCGGAGCACTTCTTCCGCTGCTTCCCCCAACTCGACGGACTGCGCTTCTCGCACACCTGGGGCGGTGCCATCGACACCTGCTCCCGCTTCTCCGCCTTCTTCGGCACGGCCCACGGGGGCCGCGTCGCCTATGCGCTGGGGTACACGGGCCTCGGTGTCGGTGCCAGCCGTTTCGGCGCCGACGTCATGCTCGACCTGCTCGGCGGTGAGCGTACCGAGCGGACGGCGCTGGAAATGGTGCGCAGCAAGCCGCTGCCGTTTCCGCCGGAGCCGGTGCGGTCGGTGGGCATCGGCATCACGCAGTGGGCGATGACCCGCGCCGACGAGAACGACGGCCGCCGCAACCTCTGGCTCCGCGCCATGGACCGGTTCGGGATCGGTTTCGACAGCTGACGGTCGTTTGCCGGGTGCGGCCCGGTGGGGGGTTGTGCCCACCCTCCCCCATTGCCTGAACGGCATGGGAGGTACCCCCATCGCCCTGCGGAACGACTGCCCACAACCCCCAGAGGACCATGCCCCCCAGGCACCAAGCGCCCACTACATCCAGCGCCCAGTGATACCCGCACCGGACCAGTCCGAGCCCCACCCCCACGTTGAGCAGGACATACGCCGGCACCCACCGCCGCGTACGGAAAACCAGCAGCGCAGCTGCCCCGTACGCCACCGCGGCCGTCGCCGCGTGCCCCGACGGGAAGAAGCCGTCGTGCGGCACGCCCGCCAGGGGGCCCGGCGGGGCCGGCCGCGCGATCCAGGTCTTGAGCGGGACGACCAGCGCGGGGACCGCGGCCATGGCCAGCCCCGCCGCCACCGGCGGCACCCACCGCCGGGGCGCCCCGGAGCGCACGAGCGACCACAGCACGGCGGCCCCGAGCACCGGCAGCGCCACCGTCGTGTTGCCGAGGTCGGCGAGGAACGCGGCCGCGCCCGGCGGCAGCGGGACGGACCGGCTCAGCCGCTCGTCGAGCGTCCGCAGCGGACCGTGCGCGGCCACCTGCCACGCGACGAGGACGAACAGCAGCGCGCACAGCGCCGGGAGAAGGGCGCGGGAAACAGCCGTCGGCCCCGGGAACAGGGGGGAGGTTCCGGGGCCGACGATCCGGTCGGCGTGCCGCGCGCCCCGGGGGGTGTGGGGCGGGCGGCCGTCCGATCGGTGAGGATGTCCGGAGCCGGAGGCTCCAGCGGTGTGCGCGAAGGCACGGCCGGGACAGGACTGGGGAAGTCCCGGCCCGGCATTGCCCGCAGTCCCCTGCGGGCGGGGTGTTTCGTTCATTCGGAGCAACCGTACGGCAGGTAAGGCGGCTCCGGCAGTCGGCTCACCCCTCCACCACCCGCCCCGCACAGGTTCTTCACCGGCGCACAGGGGGGTGAAAGCGGGCTCACAGGCGGGTGAACGCGCCCTCGATGATGTCCAGGCCCTCGTTGAGCAGGTCCTCGCCGATGACCAGCGGGGGCAGGAAGCGCAGCACGTTGCCGTAGGTGCCGCAGGTCAGCACCAGCAGGCCCTCGGCGTGGCATGCCTTGGCGAGCGCGCCGGCCGCCTCCGGGCTGGGCTCCTTGGTGGCCGGGTCCTTCACCAGCTCGATGGCGATCATCGCGCCGCGGCCGCGGATGTCGCCGATGACCGGGAACTTCTCCTGCATCGCGGCGAGGCGGCCCTTCATGACCTCCTCGATGCGCTTGGCCTTGGCGTTGAGGTCCAGCTCGCGCATGGTCTCGATGGCGCCCAGGGCACCGGCGCAGGCCACCGGGTTGCCGCCGTAGGTGCCGCCCAGGCCGCCCGGGTGGGCGGCGTCCATGATCTCCGCGCGGCCGGTGACGGCGGCGAGCGGCAGACCGCCCGCGATGCCCTTGGCGGTGGTGATCAGGTCCGGGACGATGCCCTCGTCCTCGCAGGCGAACCACTGGCCGGTGCGGCAGAAGCCGGACTGGATCTCGTCCGCGACGAAGACGATGCCGTTGTCGTTGGCGAACTTGACCATCGCGGGCAGGAAGCCCTTGGCGGGCTCGATGAAGCCGCCCTCGCCGAGCACCGGCTCGATGATGATCGCGGCGACGTTGTCGGCGCCGATCTGCTTGGTGATCTGGTCGATGGCCTGGGCCGCGGCCTCGGGGCCGCAGTTCTCCGGGCCGGTCGGCCAGCGGTAGCCGTAGGCCACCGGCACCCGGTAGACCTCGGGCGCGAACGGGCCGAAGCCGTGCTTGTACGGCATGTTCTTGGCGGTCAGCGCCATCGTCAGGTTGGTGCGGCCGTGGTAGCCGTGGTCGAAGACGACGACGGCCTGGCGCTTGGTGTACGCGCGGGCGATCTTGACGGCGTTCTCGACGGCCTCGGCGCCCGAGTTGAACAGCGCGGACTTCTTGGCGTGGTCGCCCGGGGTCAGCTCGGCGAGCTGCTCGCAGACCTCCACGTAGCCCTCGTACGGGGTCACCATGAAACAGGTGTGGGTGAAGTCGGCGAGCTGGGCGGACGCGCGGCGCACCACGGCCTCCGCGCTGGCGCCGACCGAGGTCACGGCGATGCCCGAGCCGAAGTCGATCAGGGAGTTGCCGTCGACGTCCTCGATGACACCGCCGCCCGCACGCGTGGTGAAGACCGGCAGCACCGAGCCCACGCCACCGGCGACCACGGCGGTCCGGCGGGCCTGGAGCTCCAGCGACTTGGGGCCGGGGATGGCGGTGACGACGCGGCGCTCCTGGGGGAGGGCGGCGCCTCCGGACAGTGCGGTCATGTAGAGCTCCAGACAGAAAGATATGGGGGCTTTTAGTCGCAGGCTAGGGGCGGGGGAGGAGACGGGGCATGCTCCGTTGGGGAGAAGTGCGCCCCCGCCATTGTCCGCAGCGGACATGGCGGGCCCCGAGGCCGGACCCGGGCGGGGCGGCGGACACCCCGGAGGTGATCATGTCCATGCGACGGGCGTGGCAACGCCGGGGACGCTGAACTCCCCGTCTCGGACCACTAGATTGAGCCGGTCGGACACGTCAGGCACAGCTGGCTGGGGGCGAGGGGCAGATGGACACGGAGGGCACCACCGGGAGCGCGTACGAGGCGCCCGGCACGGCGGACGGCCGGCTGCCGCGCCAGGCCGGGCCCGCCCGGCCGCCCGCCGCGCCGCCCGTACCGCCCCGCCCCGCCGCCCCGCCCGCGGCCGGGACCGGCCCCGAGCCGCCGTTCCTGGCCTGGCTGCGCACCCCGCGCCCGCCCGCCGGGCCCGGCATCTGGAAGTTCGGCCACCGCCCCCGGCCGCCGGAGGAGCCCGACCGCATCCCCGGGCGGCAGCTGCTCAGCGGCGCGATCATCTCCCTGCTCTGCGGCTGGCTGCTGTGGTCGCTGCTGTGGAACGGCTACCTCGGCCACTACTGGATCTGGCCGCTGTTCGCCCTGACCCCGGACTCCTGGCGGCACGGCGGCATGCTCGCCGTGTGGGTCGTGTACGGCTACTACACGCTGTGCGCCCTCGTCCTGGTCGTCGTCTTCGGCCGGCTCGGCCGCTGGACCCAGGTCTGGCGCCGCTGGGCCGTCCCCGCCCTGGGCCGCCTGTGGGACGACTCCGGCGACGCACCGCCCCCCGTCCCCGAGCCGCAGCAGGACCCCGTCGAGTGGCCCGCGCTCCGCGCCGCCGGGGCCCACGACGCCGCCGACCGGCTGGCCGCGGACGCCCGCGCCGGGCTGATGAACGACGTCGACCTCGCCCGCATCGAGCGCGCCTGGCAGACCGTGCGCACCCGCCCCGGCCGCCTCGCGTCCTTCACCGACACCGTGCTGCGGCACGGCGCCGCCGCCTGCGCCCACCCCTCGGGCACCCGCGACCTGCCCGTGCGCGCCGCCGAGCACGACCTCGTCACCGGCCAGGTCCGGCTCGGCACGGCCCCCGACGACGAGCGCAATCCGTACGGGCACCGGGGCACCGGCTGCGCCCTCGACCCGGGCCTGCTGGGCACCTCGCTGCTCGCCGTCGGACCGCCCGGCTGCGGCAAGACCGACCGCCTGGTGCGGCCCGTCCTGGAGTCGCTGTGCCTCCAGGCGCTCGCCGGGCGGGCGGCCGTCGTCGCCGTGGGCGCGGCGGGCGCCGGGCTCGCACCGGACGAGGCCTTCGACGTCGTGGTGCGGATCGGCCGGCCGGACTCGGCCTACGACCTCGACCTCTACGGCGGCACCGACGACCCCGACGAAGCAGCGGCCGTCCTCGCCGAAGGGCTCGTCGGCGACCTCGCCGCGGGGCTCCCCGGCGCCGACGGCCGGCGGGCCGCGACCGCCCTCGCCCAGCTCCTCGGCCCCTGGCGGGCCGCCCACGGCCGCTTCCCGTCCGTACCCGAGCTGCGGGAACTCCTCGACGGCTCGCCCTCCGCCGTCGGCGCGCTGCGGGCCGCCCTGGAGAAGGGCGGGCACGAGTCCCTCGCCCGCGAGCTGGACGCCCGCGAGCGCCAGGCGCACCGGCCCGGCGACCCGGGACCCCTGCTGGCCGACCGGCTCGCCCTGCTCGACCGGCCCGCCTTCGCCGGCTTCTTCGACACCGCCCGGCCCGGCCGCACCTTCTCCCTGCGCAGCCTCGAACACCCGCTGAGGGTCCGGATCGACCTGCCCGAACGCGGGCACGCCGAGGCCTCCCGGATGCTGGCCCGGCTCGTCCTCGCCCAGTTCACCGAGTGCGCCGTCGGGCGCGGCGACCGCTCGCTGTTCGCCTGCCTCGTCCTCGACGACGCCACCCACGCCGTCACCCCGGAGACCGTGCGCGGCCTCCAGCGGCTGCGCTCCGCCCATGCGGGCGCCGTGCTCACCCTGCGCACCCTCGACGACGTGCCCGAGGGGCTGCGCAGCGCGCTGCTCGGCTCGGTCGGCTGCCGGATGGCGTTCTCCGGGGTGACCACCTGGGACGGGGCCCGCTTCGCCGAGGTCTGGGGCAAGGAGTGGGTCGAGACCCGCGACGTCACCGACCGGCAGGTCATCGCCCACGAGCCCATCACCCGGGTCACCCACGTCGTGCGGCGCGTGATCACCGGCCGCGCGGTCACCGCCCAGTCCGTGACCGTGCGCAAGGTGGAGCGCGAGCGCTGGTCCGCGTCCGAGCTGGCGCACTCCGTCCCCGCCGGGCACGCGGTGCTCTCCGTGACGTCCGTACGGGGCGGCAGTACGCCGCCGGTCCTGGTCGACCTGGGGAACCGAGCGCTCCACTGAGGCAGAATCGGTCACAGCCGTTCATACGCGACGGCACTTGTCGGTTTCCCACGACGACCCGCCGACGACCCGCTCCACCCGAAGGTGCCATGCCCCCCACGCTCGCCTCACTCGTCCATCACTCCGCGCTCAAGCTCACCGTGCTCGCGGGCGGGGACCGGCTGGACACCCCCGTCCGCTGGGCGCACGTCAGCGAGCTGGCCGACCCCGTGCCGTGGATGGACGGCGGCGAGCTGCTGCTGATCACCGCCATGAAGATCGACGCCGAGGACCCCGAGGCCATGCGCCGGTACGTGCGCCGGCTCGTCCGGGCCGGGGTGGCCGGGCTCGGCTTCGGCGTCGGCGTCAACTACGAGCAGGTGCCGCACGCCCTGGTCGGCGCGGCCGAGGAGGAGGGGCTGCCGCTGCTGGAGGTGCCGCGCCGCACCCCCTTCCTCGCCATCACCAAGGCCGTCTCCGCGGCCCTCGCCGCCGACCAGTACCGCGCGGTGACCGCCGGCTTCGAGGCCCAGCGCGAGCTGACCCGGGCCGCGCTCGCCCCCGAGGGGCCCGCCGCGCTGCTCGCCCGGCTCGCCGCGCACCTCGGCGGCTGGGCCGCGCTCTACGACGCCTCGGGCGCGGTCGTCGCCGCGGCCCCCGAGTGGGCCGCACGCCGGGCCGCCCGGCTGAGCGACGACGTCGCGCGGCTGCGCGAGCGCCCGGCACCGGCCAGCGCCGTCGTGGGCCCGGACCCCGAGGCGGAGGGCGGCGACCGGGTCGAACTGCAGTCCCTGGGCTCGGGTCGGCGCGCCCGGGGCGTCCTCGCCGTCGGCACGGACGAGCCGCTGGGCACCGCCGGGCGCTACGCCGTGCACTCCGCGGTCGCCCTGCTCACGCTCACCACCGAGCGCTCCCGCACCCTCCAGGACGCCGAGCAGCGGCTCGGCGCGGCGGTGCTGCGGATGCTGCTGGCGGGCGAGCCGGAGCATGCGCGGGCCGTCGCCGGGGAGCTGTACGGGAGCCTGCTGGACGCCCCCTTCCGGATGCTCGTCGCGGAGGCGACCGAGGGCGCGGCCGACGCCGACGCGGTGCTGGGTGAGCTGGCCGATGCGGTGGAGACCGCGGCGAGCCGGGCGGCGGAGGCGGTGCTGGCCGTGCCCGAGGGGAACCGCTTCGTCGCCCTCCTGCCGGACGGCGGGGCCGGGGTGGCCGCGGTGACCGGGTACGCGTCCGGGGCCGAGGCCCGCCGGGTGGCGGCCCCCGAGCCCGTCGCCCCCGGGACGGCCCTGGGCCTCTCCGCCCCCGTCGCCCCGCCGGCCGCCGGGGCCGCCTTCCGCCAGGCCGAGCAGGCCCTGTCCGTGGCCCGCCGCCGCGGCCGGGTGCTGGTCGAGCACGAGGAGGTGGCCACGGGGTCGGTGCTGCCGCTGCTGGCCGACGACGCGGTGCGGGCGTTCGCGGACGGCATGCTGCGGGCGCTCCGCGAGCACGACGCGACCGGGCGCGGCGACCTGGTCGCCTCGCTGCGGGCCTGGCTCGCCCGGCACGGGCAGTGGGACGCGGCGGCGGCGGATCTCGGGGTGCACCGGCATACGCTGCGCTACCGGATGCGGCGGGTGGAGGAGATTCTGGGGCGGTCGCTGGACGATCCCGACGTCCGGATGGAGCTGTGGCTGGCGCTGAAGGCGACGTCGGAACCGGCGTAGGCCTCGGCCGGCCGGGGTTGCGGCCGGTTCGGGTCGCGGCCGGTTCGGCACCGCCGGGTGCGAAGCCGGTGGCTGATCGCCGTTGCGGCGGGGTTTTGTCCCCAGTCCCGCCCCTTCCCGAAACCGGGGCTCCGCCCCGGACCCCGGGGTGGGTGGGTGAAGCCCTGGTTCCCACCCTCCCCGGGGGTCTGGGGGCTTGCCCCCCTCGCGCGGCGGAGCCGCAAATCGACACAGCCGGGAAGGGGCGGGACCGGGGCTTCTCTCTCCGCCGCGACGGCGCGCAACCCCCACCGGGGGACTCGGCGGTGCCGAACCCACCCCCTCCGCACCGCGCCATTGCGGCGCACCCGCACCGGACAGCGCTCCATGACGGACAAGCACCCCCACCCCGTCCCCCACCTACCGTGGGGGAGCCACATTCGTCTGCACCCCCCGGAGGGAATCCGTGACTGCTCCCCACGCGTTCTGGCTGGCCGGCCGCGAGGCCACCGGCGAGGAGACCTTCGACGTCACGAACTCCTGGGACGGCCGCCTCGTCGGCACCGTCAGCGTGCCCACCGAGGCCCAGGTCGAGGAGGCCGTGGCCGCCGCGCACGCCGTGCGGGACGAGTTCGCGGCCACCCCCGCCCACGTGCGGACCGCCGCCCTCGACCACGTCGCCAAGCGGCTCACCGAGCGCACCGAGGAGATCGCCCAGCTGATCTCCGCCGAGAACGGCAAGCCCATCAAGTGGGCCCGCGGCGAGGTCGCCCGCGCCGTCTCCGTGTTCCGCTGGGCCGCCGAGGAGGCCCGCCGCTTCAACGCCGGGGACGCCCAGCGCCTGGACACCGACGCCGGCGGCACCGGCCGCCTCGCACTCACCCGCCGCATCCCGCGCGGCACCGTCCTCGGCATCGCGCCCTTCAACTTCCCGCTCAACCTGGGCGCCCACAAGGTCGCCCCGGCCATCGCGGTCGGCGCCCCGATCATCCTCAAGCCCGCCCCGGCGACCCCGATCTCCTCCCTCGTCCTGGGCGAGATCCTCGCCGAGACGGACCTGCCGGCCGGCTCCTGGAGCGTGCTGCCGGTGCCCAACGACCGGATGCCCGCCCTCGTCCAGGACGAGCGGCTGCCCGTCATCTCCTTCACCGGCTCCGGCCCGGTCGGCTGGTCGATCCTCGACTCCGTGCCGCGCAAGCACGTGACCCTCGAGCTGGGCGGCAACGCCGCGGCCGTCGTCCTCGCCGACTGGTCCTCGGAGGCCGACCTGGACTGGGCGGCGCAGCGCGTCGCCACCTTCTCCAACTACCAGGGCGGCCAGTCCTGCATCTCCGTGCAGCGCGTCATCGCCGACGCCTCGCTCTACGAGCGGCTGCTGCCGAAGGTCGTCGCCGCCGTCGAGGCGCAGGTGACGGGCGACCCGTCGGACGACGCCACCGACGTCGGCCCGCTGGTCAGCGAGGACGCCGCCAAGCGCGTCGAGTCCTGGGTGGACGAGGCCGTCGCGGCGGGCGCCAAGCTCCTCGCGGGCGGCAAGCGCGAGGGCGCCACCTACGCCCCGACCGTGCTCGCGGACGTCCCGGCCGATGTGACGATCGCCTGCGAGGAGGTCTTCGGCCCGGTCCTGACCATCAGCAAGGCGGACGGCGAGGAAGCCGCGTTCGCCGCGGTCAACGACTCCCCGTACGGCCTCCAGGCGGGCGTCTTCACGCACGACGTCCAGACCGCCTTCCGTGCGCACCGCGCGCTGGAGGTCGGTGGCGTGGTCATCGGCGACGTGCCGTCCTACCGCGCGGACCAGATGGCGTACGGCGGTGCCAAGAAGTCCGGCGTAGGCCGCGAGGGCGTGCGCTACGCGATGGACGACTACACCTACGAGCGGGTTCTCATCCTGACGGGACTGAACCTGTAGGACGGGACTGAACCTGTGGGACGGGTTGAGCCCGTGACACGGGTTTGAACCTGTAACAGCGTCAAACGGTCGCCGCAGTGCGCTCCGGTCGGCACCCTCGGTGCGGCCGGAGCGCACTGCGTTCCCCCGTTGCTCCCCCGTCCGCCGGTGCGTCCCCTGTGCATCCCCGCACATCCGCTCGCACCGACACGGAGGACGCTACGCGGGGACGGCGGCCGCGGTCGTCCCGTAACGGGTGGAGTTCCGCCCCGAACTCCCGCGGTAGGGCGGCCCCCCGACCACCCGGTCTCCAACCAGCGCAGTAGGCAGGACTGACTCCGCTCGATCGATGTCCCGCCTCCCAGCGCGCCGTTACGCTGCGGCGATGCAGAAGCTGCGGGCGCTGGAACGGCATGCCGGGAGGTGGCCGCGGGCGACGCTGGACGTGTCGATGGCGGTCTGCTGCACGGTTGTGGCACTGAATCTGGGACGAGTGCAGCCTCCGGCGGGCTGGGCGCCGCTGGACGCGCACGGCTACGTGCTCACCGCCGTGACCAACATGGCCGTGGCGGCGCGCAGGCGGGCCCCGGCCACGGTCTTCCTGATCGTCACCGCGCTGTGGCTGCTCCACATCGCCCTGGGCTACTGGCCCGTCGTCGACTCGAACGTCATGATGCTCGCCGCCTACACCGTCGCGGCCGAACGCACCCTGGCCGTCACGGTCGTGTGCGCGCTCGTGGGCTGGGCGGCCTGCATGGTCGCGGCGATGTCGAGTGCGCACCCCGACGTGTGGACCGCGACCGTGCACTCCACCATCACCCCCCTCGCCCTGTGGTGGTTCGGCCGCACCGCCCACCGCCTGACCGAGCGCAACGCCCAGCTGTCCGCCGTCACCGAGCAGCTCCGCCGCGAACAGGCGGAGAACGCCCGGCGCGCGGTGGCCGAGGAGCGGGTCCGGATCGCCCGCGAGCTGCACGACGTGGTGGCCCACCACATCTCCGTCATCTCCGTGCAGGCCGGGCTCGCCCACTACGTCTTCACCAGCGACGCCGCCACCGCCCGGAACGCGCTCGGGACCATCTCGGCCACCAGCGGCGAGGCCCTGGAGGAGATGCGCCGCCTGCTGGCCGTTCTGCGCGTGGACCCCGAGGGCGCCGTCGACGGCACCGGCGACGCGCCGTACCAGCCGGCGCCCGGGCTCGACCGGCTGGAGGAGACGGCCGCCCGCGTACGGGCCGCGGGCGTGGCCGTGGAGCTGGAGGTGGTGGGGGAGCGGCGGCCGCTGCCGCCGGGCCCCGACCTGTGCGCGTACCGCGTGGTGCAGGAGGCCCTCACCAACGTCATCAAGCACGCCCGGCCCGCCGCCGCCACCGTCCGCGTCGAGTTCCGGCCCGGCCGGCTGGCCGTCCGGGTCACCGACGACGGGCGGGGAACGGTTCCGGCCATCCACGCGCCGTCGGCCGGACACGGCTTGATCGGCATGCGCGAGCGGGCCAGGATCTACGGGGGCACCCTGGCCGCCGGGCCCCGCGACGGGGGCGGATTCGAGGTCAGACTGACCCTCCCCCTCCAGTCGGCGGCGGCACGGGAGAAGGGGGACGGGGGATGACCGGGACGACCGTGAACGGCGACCCGGGCGCCGCGGCGGACGCGGCGCCCGGCATACGCGTCCTCGTCGTGGACGACCAGATCCTCATCCGGGCGGGCGTCGCCGCCCTGCTGCGCGCCGCGCCCGGCACAAGCGTCGTGGGCGAGGCCGCCGACGGCGCGGAGGCCGTCGCGCTGGCCGCCGAGTACCGCCCCGACGTGATCCTCATGGACATCCGCATGCCCGGCCTCAGCGGCATCGCCGCCACCGAGCGCATCCTCGCGGCCGCCCCCGAACCCGCGCCCCGGGTCCTCGTCCTGACCACCTTCGACCTCGACGAGTACGTCTACGCGGCGCTCCGCGCGGGCGCCTCCGGCTTCCTCCTCAAGGACGCGAGCCCGCAGCGGCTGCTGGCCGCCATCGCGGCCGTGGCGGGCGGCGACACCCTCTTCGCACCCTCCGTCACCCGGCGCCTCGTCGAGGCGTTCGCCCGGCGGCACGCCGACCCCGGGCCGCCGCCCGCCGCCGGCCTGGACGCGCTCACCGGCCGCGAGCTGGAGGTGCTGCGCTGCACCGCGCGCGGCCTGTCGAACCTCGAGATCGCCGCCGAGCTGGTCATCAGCGAGGCCACGGTCAAGACCCACCTGAACCGGGCCATGGCCAAGCTCGGCCTGGCCAGCCGCGCCCAGGCGGTGGTCGTCGCCTACGAGAGCGGCCTGGTCACCCCCGGCGCACAGCACTGACCCCGCGCCCCCGCACACCACCCGGGCCGGAACCGTGCGCGGGGTCTGGTAGACCCCCACCGGATCGGGTACATACGGTCGAGTAGCACCGGTCGGTAGTCGACCGGGAGACCCGCCCCGACTCACGCGGTGAGGTGCCTGATGTCCGCACCATCCGTACGACCGGTCTCCGAGCGCGAAGCGCGCCAGGTCGCCGAAGCGGCCCGGGAGCAGGACTGGAAGAAGCCCAGCTTCGCCAAGGAGCTCTTCCTCGGCCGGTTCCGCCTCGACCTCATCCACCCGCATCCCACCCCGGCGCCGGACGACGTCCGGCGCGGCGAGGAGTTCCTCGCCAAGCTGCGCGACTTCTGCGAGACGCGCATCGACGGCGCCCGCATCGAGCGCGAATCGCAGATCCCCGACGAGACGGTGAACGGGCTCAAGGAGCTCGGCGCCTTCGGCATGAAGATCGACACCAAGTACGGGGGCCTCGGCCTCACCCAGGTCTACTACAACAAGTCCCTCGCCCTCGTGGGCTCCGCCAGCCCCGTCGTCGGCGCCCTGCTCTCCGCCCACCAGTCCATCGGCGTGCCCCAGCCGCTGAAGCTCTTCGGCACCCAGGAGCAGAAGGACGCCTTCCTGCCCCGCTGCGCCCGCACCGACATCACCGCCTTCCTGCTCACCGAGCCGGACGTGGGCTCCGACCCGGCCCGGCTGGCCACCTCCGCGGTGCCCGACGGCGACGACTACGTCCTCGACGGCGTCAAGCTGTGGACCACCAACGGCGTGGTCGCCGACCTGCTCGTCGTGATGGCCCGGGTGCCGCGGAGCGAGGGCCACAAGGGCGGCATCACCGCCTTCGTCGTGGAGGCGGGCGCCGAGGGCGTCACCGTGGAGCGGCGGAACGCCTTCATGGGCCTGCGCGGCATCGAGAACGGCGTCACCCGCTTCCACCAGGTCCGGGTCCCGGCCGCCAACCGCATCGGCCCCGAGGGCTCCGGCCTGAAGATCGCGCTGACCACGCTGAACACCGGCCGGCTGTCCATCCCCGCGATGTGCGTCGCGAACGGCAAGTGGGCCCTGAAGATCGCCCGCGAGTGGTCCACCGCCCGCGAGCAGTGGGGCAAGCCCATCGCACGGCACGAGGCCGTCGGCGCGAAGATCTCCTTCATCGCCGCGACCACCTTCGCCCTGGAGGGCATCCTCGACCTCTCCAGCCAGATGGCCGACGAGGACCGCAACGACATCCGCATCGAGGCCGCCCTCGCCAAGCTCTACGCCAGCGAGATGGCGTGGCTGATCAGCGACGAGCTGGTCCAGATCCGCGGCGGCCGGGGCTACGAGAGCGCCGACTCCCTCGCTGCCCGCGGCGAGCGCGCCGTGCCCGCCGAGCAGATGCTGCGCGACTCGCGCATCAACCGCATCTTCGAGGGCTCCACCGAGATCATGCACCTGCTCATCGCCCGCGAGGCCGTGGACGCCCACCTGTCCGTCGCCGGTGACCTCATCGACCCCGACAAGTCCCTCGGCGACAAGACCAGGGCGTGCGCCCGGGCCGGCGGCTTCTACGCCCGCTGGCTGCCCAAGCTCGTCGCCGGGCCCGGCCAGCTGCCCCGCAGCTACTCCGAGTTCCACCCGGCCGGGCACCGCGACCTCTCCGGCCACCTGCGCTTCGTCGAGCGCGCCTCCCGCAGGCTCGCCCGCTCCACCTTCTACGCCATGTCGCGCTGGCAGGGCCGCATGGAGACCAAGCAGGGCTTCCTGGGCCGCATCGTCGACATCGGCGCCGAGCTGTTCGCCATGAGCGCGGCGTGCGTGCGCGCCGAGCACCTGCGGGTCCGCGGCGACCACGGCAGCGAGGCGTACGAGCTGGCCGACGCCTTCTGCCGGCAGTCCCGCATCCGTGTGGAGGAGCTGTTCCGCCGGCTGTGGGCCAACACCGACGAACTCGACCGCAAGGTCGTCTCCGGGGTGATGGCCGGGTCGTTCGAGTGGCTGGAGGGCGGCATCGTCGACCCCAGCGGCGAGGGCCCCTGGATCGCCGACGCCACCCCCGGCCCGTCCAAGGCCGACAACGTCCACCGTCCCATCCGCTGACCCCAGGCCGCCCCCCGGGCGGACGAATGCCGCATCGCCGGGACGCCCTGTCGGGCGCGCCCGCCGGTGCGGCCACAATGGGGGGATGACGGACTCCCTCGCTGACCCCCACCTGCGCTACTCCGCACCGCACCGCACCGACGGCGGCCCGCGCGAGATCGTGATCCTCGGCTCGACCGGCTCGGTCGGCACCCAGGCCATCGACCTGGTGCTGCGCAACCCCGAGCGCTTCACGGTGACCGCGCTGTCCGCCGCCGGCGGCCGCGTGGAACTCCTCGCCGAGCAGGCCCGGCAGCTGAGAGTGCGCGCGGTCGCGGTCGCGCAGGAGGACAAGGTGCCCGCGCTGCGCGAGGCCCTGGCCGCGCAGTACGGGACCGAGCCGCTGCCCGAGATCCTCGCGGGCCCCGACGCGGCCACCGAGCTGGCCCGCAGCGAGTGCCACACGGTGCTCAACGGCATCACCGGCTCCATCGGCCTGGCCCCCACCCTGGCCGCCCTGGAGGCGGGTCGCACCCTGGCCCTGGCCAACAAGGAGTCCCTGATCGTCGGCGGCCCGCTGGTCAAGGCCGTCGCCAAGCCCGGCCAGATCATCCCCGTCGACTCCGAGCACGCCGCCCTCTTCCAGGCGCTGCTCGGCGGCACCCGCGCCGAGGTCCGCAAGCTGGTGGTCACCGCCTCCGGCGGGCCCTTCCGCGGCCGTACGAAGGCGGAGCTGGCCACGGTCACCCCCCGGGACGCCCTGGCCCACCCCACCTGGTCCATGGGCCCGGTGATCACGATCAACTCCGCCACCCTGGTCAACAAGGGGCTCGAGGTGATCGAGGCCCACCTGCTCTACGACATCCCCTTCGACCGCATCGAGGTCGTCGTCCACCCGCAGTCCTATGTCCACTCGATGGTGGAATTCACGGACGGTTCCACGCTCGCCCAGGCCACCCCGCCGGACATGCGCGGACCGATCGCCATCGGCCTCGGCTGGCCCGAGCGGGTGCCCGACGCCGCCCCGGCCTTCGACTGGTCCCAGGCCTCCACCTGGGAGTTCTTCCCGCTCGACACCGAGGCGTTCCCGTCCGTCGGCCTGGCCCGGCACGTGGGTGCCCTCGGCGGCACCGCCCCGGCCGTCTTCAACGCCGCCAACGAGGAGTGCGTCGACGCGTTCCTCGGCGGACACCTGCCGTTCAATGGGATCGTGGACACAGTCGCCGAGGTGGTGGCGGAGCACGGCACCCCGGCCACGGGAACCCGGCTGACCCTCTCGGACGTCCTGGAAGCGGAGACCTGGGCACGTGCCCGGGCCCGCGAACTGGCGGCCCGCACGGCCGCCCGTACGGCGGAAGCGACATCGGAGGCCCGCGCATGACAGCACTGATGACCATCCTCGGGATAGTCGTCTTCGTGGTGGGCCTGCTCTTCTCCATCGCCTGGCACGAGCTGGGCCACCTCTCGACCGCGAAGCTGTTCGGCATCCGGGTGCCGCAGTACATGGTCGGCTTCGGGCCGACGATCTTCTCGCGGACGAAGGGCGAGACCGAGTACGGCATCAAGGCCGTCCCGCTCGGCGGCTACATCCGCATGATCGGCATGTTCCCGCCCGGCGAGGACGGCAAGATCAGCGCGCGTTCCACCTCGCCCTGGCGCGGCATGATCGAGGACGCCCGCTCCGCCGCCTACGAGGAGCTGCGCCCCGGCGACGAGACGCGGATGTTCTACACGCGCAAGCCCTGGAAGCGCGTCATCGTGATGTTCGCGGGACCGTTCATGAACCTGGTCCTCGCTGTGGCGGTGTTCCTGGGCGTGATGATGTCCTTCGGCGTGAACACGCAAACCACGACGGTCTCCGCCGTCTCGGACTGCGTGGTGAAGGCCAGCGCGCAGACGGACAAGTGCAACAAGGGCGACAAGGACTCCCCGGCCAAGGCCGCCGGGCTCAGGCCGCGCGACCGGATCGTGGCCTTCAACGGCCACAAGGCCGGCGACTGGTCCACCCTCCAGAAGGACATCCGCAAGACCACCGGCCCCGCCACGATCACCGTCGTCCGGGACGGGCAGGAGAAGACCCTCTCCGCGGACCTGATCTCCAACCAGGTCCAGAAGTACGACAGCAAGGGCGCCCCCATCAAGGGCCAGTACGTCACCGCGGGCTTCCTCGGCTTCACGCCCGCCACCGGCGTCGTCAGGCAGTCGTTCGGCCAGTCGGTCGACCGTATGGGCGATATGGTCCAGTCCGGCGTCGAGTCGCTGGTCGCCCTGCCCGGCAAGATCCCCGACCTCTGGAACGCCGCCTTCGACGGCGGCGAGCGCAAGGCGGACTCGCCGATGGGCGTCGTCGGCGCGGCCCGGGTGGGCGGCGAGGTGTTCAACCTCGACATCCCGCCGTCGCAGCAGATCGCGACCATGCTGTTCCTGGTCGCGGGCTTCAACCTGTCGCTGTTCCTGTTCAACATGCTGCCGCTGCTGCCGCTGGACGGCGGGCACATCGCCGGGGCGCTGTGGGAGTCGGTGCGGCGGGCCGTCGCCAAGGTCTTCCGGCGCCCGGACCCGGGCCCGTTCGACGTGGCGAAGCTGATGCCGGTCGCCTATGTGGTCGCAGGGATCTTCGTTTGCTTCACCCTGCTGGTGCTCATCGCTGATGTGGTGAATCCGGTTCGGCTGACGTAGGGGGTTGGGGGCGCCTGCGGCCCCCCGTACCCCCCTGCTTTCGGGGGCTCCGCCCCCGGAGCCCCCGGTTCTCGAACGCCGGACAGGCTTGAAGGCCCGTCCGCGGGGGTGTGAGGGGGCGCAGCCCCCTGAGAAACGGTGAAAGGGCGGGACCGGGGCACAGCCCGCCGCAGGCGCCCCGCACCCCCGCAGCCGTACCGGCTGATGTGCCCCGAGGGGATCCGGTGCCGTAACCTCGGATGCCGGAGCCCGCCGATCTCGGGACCTTGATCCACACCTTGGGGTTGCTCGCCAGATGACTGCGATTTCGCTTGGAATGCCTTCCGTTCCGACCAAGCTCGCCGACCGCAGGGTCAGCCGCAAGATCCAGGTCGGATCCGTGGCCGTCGGCGGCGACGCCCCCGTCTCCGTGCAGTCGATGACGACGACGCGGACGTCGGACATCGGTGCCACGCTGCAGCAGATCGCCGAGCTGACCGCGTCCGGCTGCCAGATCGTGCGTGTGGCGTGTCCGACGCAGGACGACGCGGACGCGCTGGCAGTCATCGCCAGGAAGTCGCAGATCCCGGTGATCGCGGACATCCACTTCCAGCCGAAGTACGTCTTCGCCGCCATCGACGCCGGCTGCGCCGCGGTCCGGGTCAACCCGGGCAACATCAAGCAGTTCGACGACAAGGTCAGGGAGATCGCCAGGGCGGCCTCGGATGCGGGCACCCCGATCCGTATCGGTGTGAACGCGGGCTCACTGGACCGGCGCCTGCTGCAGAAGTACGGCAAGGCCACGCCCGAGGCGCTGGTGGAGTCGGCTCTGTGGGAGGCGTCGCTGTTCGAGGAGCACGGCTTCCGTGACATCAAGATCTCGGTCAAGCACAACGACCCGGTCGTGATGGTCAATGCGTACCGCCAGCTGGCCGCGCAGTGCGACTACCCGCTGCACCTGGGTGTCACCGAGGCGGGCCCGGCCTTCCAGGGCACCATCAAGTCCGCGGTCGCCTTCGGCGCCCTGCTCAGCGAGGGCATCGGCGACACCATCCGCGTCTCGCTGTCCGCCCCGCCGGCCGAGGAGATCAAGGTCGGCATCCAGATCCTGGAGTCCCTGGGCCTGCGCCAGCGCCGCCTGGAGATCGTCTCCTGCCCCTCCTGCGGCCGCGCCCAGGTGGATGTGTACAAGCTGGCGGAGGAGGTCACGGCGGGCCTGGAGGGCATGGAGGTACCGCTGCGCGTGGCGGTCATGGGCTGTGTGGTCAACGGTCCGGGCGAGGCCCGGGAGGCCGACCTCGGTGTGGCCTCGGGTAACGGCAAGGGTCAGATCTTCGTGAAGGGCGAGGTCATCAAGACCGTGCCCGAGTCGAAGATCGTGGAGACCCTCATCGACGAGGCCATGAAGCTCGCCGAGCAGATGGAGAAGGACGGCGTCGCCTCCGGCGAGCCCACCGTCAGCGTCGCCGGCTGACGCATCCGCGCTCAGGTGCCCCGCCCCCCAGGGAGCGGGGCACCGTCGTATCCACCCACTTGGCAGGTGCGCACAGGACACGGGAGGTACAGTTCCAGGACCTGTTTTCCCCGGTTTCCGGCCCGCGACGGTGAGGCATTCCGACACGTGTTGACGACGACCACCACCAAGGTCCTGGAACCCGCCGATCTCGACGCCGCGCTCGCCGTCCTCGACCGCGACCCCGTGGCCAACGCCTTCGTCGCGGCCCGGGTCAGGATCGCCGGACTCGACCCGTGGCGGCTCGGCGGCGAGATGTGGGGCTGGTACGCGGGCGGCCGTCTGGAGTCGCTCTGCTACGCGGGCGCCAACCTCGTCCCCATCTGCGCCGGTCCCGAGGCCGTGCGGGCCTTCGCCGACCGTGCCCGCCGGGCCGGGCGCCGCTGCTCCTCCATCGTCGGCCCCGCCGGGCCCACCGCCGAGCTGTGGTCGCTCCTCGAACCCCACTGGGGCCCGGCCCGCGAGGTCCGCGCCCACCAGCCGCTCATGGTCACCGAGACCATGCCCCCGGACGTCGAGCCCGACCCGCTCGTCCGCCGCGTCCACCGGGACGAGATGGACGTGATCATGCCGGCGTGCGTGGCGATGTTCACCGAGGAGGTGGGCGTCTCGCCGCTCGCCGGGGACGGCGGGCTGCTCTACCAGGCCCGCGTCGCCGAGCTGGTCGGCTCCGGCCGTTCCTTCGCCCGCGTCGAGAAAGGCCGCGTCGTCTTCAAGGCCGAGATCGGCGCGGCCACCGACCGCGCGTGCCAGATCCAGGGCGTCTGGGTCGCCCCCGAGCACCGGGGCCGCGGCCTGTCCGTCACCGGCATGGCGGCCGTGCTCGGGTACGCCCTGCGCGAGGTCTCCCCGGTCGTGAGCCTCTACGTCAACGACTACAACACCGCCGCGCGCGCGGCCTACCGCCGGGTGGGCTTCCGCGAGGTCGGCGCGTTCATGAGCGTGCTGTTCTGACCAGGCGGCCGAGCGCGTGTCCGAGCAGGTGTCCGATCGTGCACGCTGTTCCGATCATGGGCGGGCGTTGTGCTGAGACCCGGCCGGACCTGCGGGTAGCCTCCGGGCATGGATGACATCGCGGTCGGACCGCTCGACCTCGCCGCGCGGGTGGACGAGGCGCTCGCCGTACAGGCGCTCGCCTTCGGGCTCACGCCGGAGGAGGTCGGCGTACGGCGCCACATCGTGCTCCGGCACCTCACCTGCCCCGGCGCGCGGGCCCTGGGGGCCACCACGCCGGAAGGCCGGCTCGTCGGCTTCGTCTACGGCATGCCGAACGACCGCGCGCACTGGTGGTCCACGGTCGTCGAACCGTATCTGCGCGCCAACGGCTGCGAGGAGTGGCTGGACGACTCCTTCGTCATCACCGAGCTGCACGTCCATCCCCGCTTCCAGAACCGGCGCATCGGCCGGACCCTGATCACACGGATCACGGCGACAGCCCGGGAGCCGCGCTCGATCCTCTCGGCCATCGACAAGGAGAGCCCGGCACGGGCGCTGTACCGGAAGCTCGGCTACCGGGACCTGGCGCGGCACGTCGTGTTCCCGAGCGCACCGAGTCCGTATGCGGTGATGGGGGCGACTCTTCCGCTGCTGGACTGAAAAATCGGTTCGCGCCGCCCTGACCTGCCGCTAGTCTCCTCGCAATTCCGCACGCGAGCACGCCCGCAGGAGACCCCCATGGCCCGAGTCCAGCGCATGTCCACGACGATGCTCAGGACGTTGCGCGACGATCCGTCCGACGCCGAGACCGCCAGCCACCGGCTGCTGGTGCGCGCGGGCTACGTCCGCCGCTCCTCGGCGGGCGTCTGGACCTGGCTGCCGCTGGGCAAGCGGGTGCTCGACAACGTCATGCGCGTCGTGCGCGAGGAGATGGACGCCATCGGGGGCCAGGAGGTCCTGCTGCCCGCGCTGCTGCCCAAGGAGCCCTACGAGACCAGCGGGCGCTGGGAGGAGTACGGCGACCTCCTGTTCCGCCTCCGGGACCGCAAGGGCGCGGAGTACCTGCTCGGGCCCACCCACGAGGAGATCTTCACGCTGACGGTGAAGGACCAGTGCACGTCCTACAAGGACCTGCCGGTGATCCTCTATCAGATCCAGACCAAGTACCGGGACGAGGCCCGGCCCCGCTCGGGCGTGCTGCGCGGGCGCGAGTTCCAGATGAAGGACTCCTACTCCTTCGACACCACGGACGAGGGCCTCGCCGAGTCCTACCGGCTGCACCGCGCCGCCTACACGCGCATCTTCGAGCGCCTGGGCCTGGACTACCGGATCGTCTCCGCGGTCTCGGGCGCGATGGGCGGCTCGGAGTCCGAGGAGTTCCTGGCCCCGGCGGCGGCCGGCGAGGACACCTTCGTGGACTGCCCCGCGTGCGACTACGCCGCCAACACGGAGGCGGTGACGACGGCCGTGGCTCCCGCCGGACCGGCCGTGGCACACGGGCCGGTGACGGAGCTGGACACGCCCGGCACCCCCACCATCGAGACGCTGGCCGAGCACCTGGGCGTGCCGGCCTCGGCCACGCTCAAGAACCTGCTGGTGAAGATCGACGGCAAGCTCACGGCGGTCGGGGTGCCGGGCGACCGCGAGGTGGACCTGGGCAAGCTGGCGGAGCATCTCGCGCCCGCCGTCGTGGAGTTGGCGACCGCCGAGGACTTCGCCGCCCGGCCGGGGCTGGTGCGCGGCTACGTCGGCCCGCAGGGCCTGGACGGGCTGGACGTGCCCTACATCGCCGACCCGCGGGTGGCGCCCGGCACGGCCTGGATCACCGGCGCCAACAAGCCGGACACGCACGCCCGCGACGTGGTGTGCGGACGGGACTTCACGGTGGGCCGCTACCTCGACGTGGTGGTGGTCGAGCCGGGCGACCCCTGCCCCCGCTGCGGGGCGGGCCTGGAGATCGGGCGGGCGATCGAGATCGGCCACATCTTCCAGCTCGGCCGGAAGTACGCGGACGCGTTCGGCCTCGACGTCCTGGGGCCGCAGGGGAAGCCGGTCCGGGTCACGATGGGCTCGTACGGCATCGGCGTCTCGCGCGCGGTGGCGGCGCTCGCCGAGCAGACGCACGACGGGGCCGGCCTGTGCTGGCCGCGCGAGGTCGCCCCGGCGGACGTCCACATCGTGGCTGCGGGCAAGGCCCGCCAGACGGAACTGGCGACGGCGCTCGCTGAGCGGCTGGCGGAGGCGGGGGTGCGGGTCCTGCTGGACGACCGGGCGGGGGTGTCGCCGGGCGTGAAGTTCACGGATGCGGAGCTGATCGGGGTGCCGGCGATCCTGATCGTGGGGAGGGGCGCGGCGGACGGCGTGGTGGAGCTGAAGGACCGCCGCACGGGGGAGCGCGAGGAGCTGGACGTGGAGGAGGCGGTGGCGCGGCTGGTGGGTGCGTGATTTTTTCCCCACCCCGCCCCTTCCCGAAACTGGGGCTGCGCCCCAGACCCCCGTTTCGGGGGGCGATTTCAGCCCCTCCGGCGTTTGAGGAGCGGGGGTCCGGGGGCGGAGCCCCCGAGACGTGCCCCCGCGCGCAGCGCGAGGGGCCCCGAGGTGCAGGGGGCGCAGCCCCCGCTCCCTGTCCGGGGGGCCGGGGTCTTGCCCCCGGTTTCGGGAAGGGGCGGGATTGGGGAAAGGAACCCCCTACAGCAACCCCGCGAACTCCAGCAGCAGTTCACCCTGGCCCCGCTCCCCGCGCGCAAGCGCCCGCGCCCCCGCCTCCGCCGCACGGAAGACCGTCCACCCCCGCAGCCGCTCGCGGTCCACGTCCAGGGACTCCGCCAGCTTCGCCACCCGGCGCCGCGCCGCCGCGGCCGCGCCGGGGGAGGCCAGCAGGGTGTCGAACCGGTCGCGGACCAGCCACGCCAGGTCGTACGCGCGCTCGCCCACCAGCGGGCGGGGACCGATCGCCAGCCAGGGCGACCGGTCCCCGGCCAGCACATTGCCCTGGTGGAACTCGCCGTGCAGCAGCACACCGGGCTCCCCGGAGCCCTCGGCCAGCCCGTCCCTGAGGGACAGCGCCTCGTCGAGCAGCGCCCGGACGTCCGCCGCCCACGGTTCCTGGCGGCCCGCCCGGAGCACGCCGGCCGCCGCGGCCGTGTGGTCGGCCACCGTCGCGAAGGGGTGGCCCTCGGCGGGCGGCACCCACAGCCGCTGGAGCGTCGCCGACGCCTCCAGCTGGGCCTTGGTCTCGGCCAGGGAGCGCAGGCTGACGTCCCCGTGCAGCCGCTCCAGCAGCAGGGCCCCGGCCTCCGCGTCCACGCGCAGCGGACGCACCGCGCAGCGGCCGTTCCAGTGCGCGAGCGCGGCGTGTTCGAGGGCGGCGTCGCCGGCGGGGAAGCAGAGCTTGAGCGCGGCGGGGGTGCCGTCGGCGTCGCGGGCGAGGACGACCATGCTGGTCCGCCCGCCGGGCTGTTGCACCCGTTCGGGCGTCAGTTCCCAGCGCGCGAGGACCTCCCGCGCGCGGTCCGGCAGCGTCGCGAGCCAGACGCGCGCCCCGGCTCCGTCGGCGGGGTCCGAGCTCAGGGTCCGAACCAGCCGTTGCGGCGGTTCGAGGCTGTCGTACGCAGTGGCCATGTCCCTGAGCTGTCCCTCTCGTCGTGCTCGCGCTCGTGCTCGTGCTCGCGCCGTCCGGCGCCGTTTACGGTGCTTTGGCTGGTCAGGCCCGCTCCGGGAGCCCAGGGAAGGCTACGCTGCCGCCGCGCCAGCGCACCGCCCGCACCGCCGCGTCCCGCAGCCCCGTCGCCGCCTCGCGGCGCAGCGGGCCCGTCGAGGCCCGTACGAGGTCGGCGTAGACGGCCGACAGACGGCTCTCCAGCTCCGCCGCGAGGCGGACCGCCGCCGCGGAGTCCGGGACGGGGAAGGGCAGCGTGTACGCGGGCGCCGCCGCCTCGGGCTCGGCGCCCAGGTCGCGCACGGCGCGGCTCAGCGCGTCGCGCCGCGCGCGGTGGGCGTCGTACGCCTCCCGGGCCTCGGTCGTCCGGGCGTCCTCGATGCGTCCGCCCACCACGCCGTAGCCGTAGACGGTGGCGTGCTCGGCCGCGAGCGCGGCCTGGACCGCTGCGAGCGTCTCGCGTGCCGCCTTCACGAGCCGCCTCCGGAGAGCAGGTACGCGTGGGCCGCGCCGGCCGCCGCCACGGAGGCCAGCAGCCGGGCGAACCCGGGCGCGGCGTCGCCGAGCGCGGCGGTCCGGGCGTCGGCGGTGCGGCGCTCGGCGTCGGCAAGCGCGGCGAGCGCCGTCTTCTCGTCGGTGGGGGTACCGCCGGCCGACGGCGCGGGAGCGGGGGAGGGGGCACCCGCGGACGGCGAGGCGGAGCCGGACGGGGAGGCGGAGGGCCGCGGGGCCCCGAACGCCTCGGCGTGCCGGGCGACTTCGTCCCGCAGCGGCCGCAGCCGCGGCGCCAGGGCCGGGTGCGCGGCGAGGGCTGCGTCGTACTGCTCCAGCAGCGCCGCCGAGTCCCGCGCGGCGTCCTCCTGCAGCCGCCGGGCGGCGGCCTGCGAGCGCGCTCGGGAACGGGCGTCGCCGTCGCCGGAGGAGCATCCGGTCAGCAGCGCGCCGGCGCCACCGGTCAGCAGGGCCGCCGCGCCCTGGGCCAGTACCCTGCGTCTGCGCGGGCCGCCGGGGCCCCGCGTCGTCGTCGTGAGCGGCACGATCCTCTTTCCGCCTCGTCCGTGTCCCGGTCGGCCCCGCCGGCCGTCGTCCTGGTCCGGGCATGATCCACCGCCCGTGAGCGTACCGGCGTTCGGCGGGCCCGCCGGGGACCGGGCACCGAATCGTCAGCCGGCTGCCGGAACAGATAGGCTTTGACCTGACACGCGTCTTTCCCACAACAGCACACGCGGCCGAGGAGTCACCCGGATGAGCACCACCCAGAGCGAGCGGCTGCGCGAGCTGCTGGCCCCTCTCGTGAGCGCGCGAGAGCTGGACCTGGAAGAGGTCGAGGTGACGCCGGCCGGAAAGCGGCGTGTGCTGCGCATCGTGGTCGATTCCGACGAGGGCGTCCAGCTGGACGCGTGTGCCGACCTGAGCCGCGACATCTCCGCGAAGCTCGACGAGACCGACGTCATGGGCGGCGCTCCCTACGTCCTCGAGGTCACCTCTCCCGGCGCCGACCGCCCCCTCACCCAGCACCGCCACTACGTGCGTGCCGCCGGCCGGCTGATCAAGGCCCAGCTCGCCGAGGGCGGCGAGCTGGTCGCCCGGATCGTCGCCGTGGACGACGAGGGGCTCGACCTGGAGGTGCCGGGCGTGAAGGGCCGCAAGCCCACGGCTCGCCGGCTGGCCTTCGCGGAGATCGCGAAGGCGCGCGTGGAGATCGAGTTCAACCGTAAGGCCGACGAGGCCGCAGACGAATCCGACGAGATTCAAGAGGAGGCGTAGCCGTGGACATCGACATGAGTGCCCTGCGGGGTCTGGTGCGAGAGAAGGAGATCTCCTTCGACCTGCTGGTCGAGGCGATCGAGTCGGCCCTCCTCATCGCCTACCACCGCACCGAGGGAAGCCGGCGCCGCGCCCGCGTGGAGCTGGACCGGTCCAGCGGTCATGTGACGGTGTGGGCCAAGGAGGACCCGCAGGACCTCGCCGAGGGCGAGGAGCCCCGCGAGTTCGACGACACGCCGTCCGGTTTCGGCCGGATCGCCGCGACCACCGCCAAGCAGGTCATCCTCCAGCGTCTGCGGGACGCCGAGGACGAGATCACTTTCGGTGAGTTCGCGGGCCGCGAGGGCGACGTCGTCGCGGGCATCGTGCAGCAGGGCAAGGACCCCAAGAACGTCCTGGTCGACATCGGCAAGCTGGAAGCCATCCTGCCGGTGCAGGAGCAGGTGCCCGGCGAGGAGTACAAGCACGGCACGCGTCTGCGGACGTATGTCGTCCGGGTGGCGAAGGGTGTCCGCGGCCCGTCCGTGACGCTCTCGCGCACCCACCCCAACCTGGTGAAGAAGCTGTTCGCCATGGAGGTCCCGGAGATCGCGGACGGCTCCGTGGAGATCGCCGCCATCGCCCGCGAGGCCGGCCACCGCACCAAGATCGCCGTCCGGTCCACCCGTTCCGGCCTGAACGCCAAGGGCGCCTGCATCGGCCCGATGGGCGGCCGGGTCCGCGCGGTCATGGCCGAGCTGCACGGCGAGAAGATCGACATCGTCGACTGGTCGGACGACCCCGCCGAGCTGGTGGCGCACGCTCTGTCCCCCGCACGGGTGAGCAAGGTGGAGGTCGTGGACCTCGCCGCCCGCTCCGCCCGGGTGACGGTGCCCGACTACCAGCTCTCCCTCGCCATCGGCAAGGAGGGCCAGAACGCCCGGCTCGCGGCCCGGCTCACCGGCTGGCGGATCGACATCCGCCCGGACACCGAGCAGCAGCAGGCCGACTGAACGGCGCACGGAAGCGGCGAGGGGCGCGCGAAGGCGGTCCCGAGCGGTTCGGAAGGTCCGTAAAACGACCATGCCGGGCCGCCGCCGCCCGGCGCCGGGCCCGATCGGGGCCGCTGTCCCTGGCCGATCATGGCCGAAACGCATACGCGCACGACCACTGCCCCGAAGGGGTGAGGTCGGCGTGGGGAGGTAGACTTATCCAGTGTCTGGCCGGACGCATGCCCGCGCATGCCCTGAGCGCACCTGTGTGGGGTGCCGGGAGCGAGCGGCCAAGGGCGAACTGCTGCGGACCGTGGTGATCGAGGACGTCTGTGTCCCCGACCCTCGCGGTACGCTGCCCGGCCGGGGTGCCTCCGTGCACCCCACACTGGTCTGTCTCGATCTGGCGGTACGCCGCCGGGCGTTCCCCCGGGCCTTCCGGGTCCAGGGGCCGCTCGACACCGCGGAGCTGCGCCGGTATGTCGAACAGGCCGACCAGCAGTAGATCGGCCCCGCATGCGCGGGGATGGCCCCACTGTAAGAAGAACGGCACGGGCAACCGTGCGGTCAGGTACCTCGCGAGTTGGAAGTAGGTCGAGATTGCGATGAGCACTCGATGAGTACGCGATGAGTACGCCCATGAAGTAGCGACGGTCCGGTGGACACCCGGACCTAGAAGGAGCGAAGTGGCTAAGGTCCGGGTATACGAACTCGCCAAGGAGTTCGGAGTGGAGAGCAAGGTCGTCATGGCCAAGCTCCAAGAACTTGGTGAATTCGTCCGTTCGGCGTCCTCGACCATCGAGGCGCCGGTCGTCCGCAAGTTGACTGACGCATTGCAGGGGCCCGGTGGCAACGCCGGCAAGACTGCGAAGCCCGCGGCGCCGCGCAAGGCTGCGCCCGCGAAGCCTGGTGCCCCCACTCCGGGCGCCCAGGCACCCCGTCCCGCCGCCCCGGCGCCCAAGCCGGCCGCGGCCCCCACCCCCAAGCCCGCCGGTGCCGCGCCCACGCCCGGCCCGCGCCCGGGTCCCAAGCCCGGCCCGGCCGCTCCGGCCAAGCCGGTCACCCCGGTGCCCGCCGCGGAGTTCTCGGCCCCGGCCGCTCCCTCCCAGGAGCGTCCCGCCGCGCCGCGTCCCGGTGCCCCGCGCCCCGGCGCCCGTCCGGGTCCCGCCGGTCAGCGTGAGGGCGGCCGCCCCGGCGAGCGCGCCCCCCGTCCGGGTGGTCCCGGCGAGCGCGCCCCGCGTCCCGGTGGCGCCCGTCCGGCCGGTCCCCGTCCGGGCAACAACCCCTTCACCTCCGGTGGCTCCACCGGCATGGCCCGTCCGCAGGCCCCCCGTCCGGGTGGCGCCCCGCGTCCCGGCCAGGCCGGCCCGGGTGCTCCCCGTCCGCAGGGCGGTCCCGGCGGTGCTCCCCGTCCGCAGGGCGGCGCTCCGCGTCCGACCCCCGGCGGCATGCCCCGTCCGCAGGCTCCCGGTGGCGCCCCGCGTCCCGGTGGCGCTCCTGCCGGTAACCGCCCGAACCCGGGCATGATGCCGCAGCGTCCGGCTGCCGGCCCGCGTCCGGGCCCCGGTGGCGGCGGTCGCGGTCCCGGCGGCGGTGCCGGTCGTCCCGGCGGCGGTGCCCGTCCCGGCTTCGCCGGTCGTCCGGCCGGTCCGGGCGGCGGCGGTCGTCCGGGCGGTGGCGGCGGCGGCTTCGCCGGCCGTCCCGGTGGCGGTGGCCCCGGTGGCGGTGGCGGCGGCTTCGGCGGTCGTCCGGGTGGCGGCTTCGGTGGTCGTCCCGGTGGCCCGGGTGCCCGTGGCGGCACGCAGGGCGCCTTCGGCCGTCCCGGCGGTCCGGCCCGTCGCGGCCGCAAGTCCAAGCGTCAGCGTCGCCAGGAGTACGAGGCCATGCAGGCCCCGTCCGTGGGCGGCGTGATGCTGCCGCGCGGCAACGGCGACACCATTCGCCTGTCGCGTGGTGCCTCCCTCACCGACTTCGCGGAGAAGATCGGCGCCAACCCGGCGTCGCTCGTCGCCGTGATGATGAACCTCGGCGAGATGGTCACGGCCACGCAGTCCGTCTCCGACGAGACGCTGCAGCTCCTCGGCGACGAGATGAACTACACGGTTCAGATCGTCAGCCCGGAGGAGGAGGACCGCGAGCTCCTCGAGTCGTTCGACATCGAGTTCGGTGAGAACGAGGGCGGCGAGGAAATGCTCGTCGCGCGTCCGCCGGTCGTGACCGTCATGGGTCACGTCGACCACGGTAAGACCCGACTCCTCGACGCGATCCGCAAGACCAACGTGGTCGCGGGCGAGGCCGGTGGCATCACCCAGCACATCGGTGCCTACCAGGTCGCGACCGAGGTCAACGACGAGGACCGCAGGATCACCTTCATCGACACCCCGGGTCACGAGGCGTTCACCGCCATGCGTGCCCGTGGTGCGAAGTCGACCGACATCGCGATCCTCGTGGTGGCGGCCAACGACGGTGTCATGCCGCAGACGATCGAGGCCCTGAACCACGCCAAGGCGGCCGACGTGCCGATCGTGGTCGCGGTCAACAAGATCGACGTCGAGGGCGCCGACCCGACCAAGGTCCGCGGTCAGCTGACCGAGTTCGGCCTGGTGGCCGAGGAGTACGGCGGCGACACGATGTTCGTCGACATCTCCGCCAAGCAGGGTCTGAACATCGACAAGCTGCTCGAGGCCGTCGTCCTCACCGCCGACGCCGCGCTCGACCTGCGCGCCAACGCGGAGCAGGACGCGCAGGGCATCGCGATCGAGGCCCACCTCGACCGCGGTCGCGGCGCCGTGGCCACCGTCCTCGTCCAGCGCGGTACCCTCCGCGTCGGCGACACGATGGTCGCCGGTGACGCCTACGGCCGTGTCCGCGCGATGCTCGACGACAAGGGCCAGAACGTGGAGGAGGCGGGTCCGTCGACCCCGGTCCTCGTCCTCGGTCTGACCAACGTCCCGGGCGCCGGCGACAACTTCCTCGTCGTCGACGAGGACCGTACGGCCCGCCAGATCGCCGAGAAGCGCGCTGCGCGCGAGCGCAACGCCGCCTTCGCCAAGCGCACCCGCCGGGTGTCCCTCGAGGACCTGGACAAGGTGCTCAAGGCCGGCGAGATCCAGCAGCTCAACCTCATCATCAAGGGCGACGCGTCCGGTTCGGTCGAGGCTCTCGAGTCCTCGCTGCTCCAGCTCGATGTGGGCGAGGAGGTCGACATCCGCGTGCTGCACCGCGGCGTGGGTGCGGTCACCGAGTCCGACATCAACCTGGCGTCCGGCTCCGACGCGATCGTCATCGGCTTCAACGTCCGCGCCGAGGGCCGTGCCACGCAGATGGCCGAGCGCGAGGGCGTCGACGTCCGGTACTACTCGGTCATCTACCAGGCGATCGAGGAGATCGAGGCGGCCCTCAAGGGCATGCTGAAGCCGGAGTACGAAGAGGTCGAGCTGGGTACGGCGGAGATCCGCGAGATCTTCCGCTCGTCCAAGCTGGGCAACATCGCGGGTGTCCTCATCCGCTCCGGCGAGGTCAAGCGCAACACCAAGGCGCGCCTCATCCGCGACGGCAAGGTCATCGCGGAGGACCTCACCATCGTCGGTCTGCGTCGCTTCAAGGACGACGTCACCGAGATCCGCGAGGGCTTCGAGGGTGGTATCAACCTCGGAAACTTCAACGACATCAAGATCGACGACGTCATCGCGACGTACGAGATGCGCGAGAAGCCGCGAGGCTGAACCGCGTAGCTGCAGCCGGGGCCGGTCGGCGGATCATATTTCCGTCGATCGGCCCCGGCCGTTGCGTGTACGGTCGAAGGGTTCGTACCTCACGTACACCTCACGCCTCCCGGGTGGGCTTCACCCGCACCATATGTATGTAGGGACCCTGTCCTTCGACCTGCTCCTCGGCGACGTCCGGTCGCTGAAGGAGAAGCGCTCCGTCGTCCGTCCGATCGTCGCCGAGCTGCACCGCAAATACGCGGTGAGCGTGGCGGAGGTCGGCGACCAGGACCTCTACCGCCGGGCCACCATCGGTGTGGCGGCGGTGTCCGGGGACGCGGGGCACCTCACGGACATACTGGACCGCTGCGAGCGCCTGGTCGCCGCACGGCCCGAAGTGGAGCTGCTGTCGGCACGGCGGCGGTTCCACGGCGACGATGACGACTGAAGTCGTCGGCGGACGCCGCACGCACCATGCTGGAAGACGAGAAGGAGACGGACCAGTGGCCGACAACGCGCGGGCGAAGAGGCTGGCGGACCTCATCCGCGAGGTGATCGCCCAGAAGCTGCAGCGCGGAATCAAGGACCCGCGGCTCGGCTCGCACGTGACCATCACGGACACCCGGGTCACCGGCGACCTGCGGGAGGCTACGGTCTTCTACACGGTCTACGGCGACGACGAGGAGCGCGCCAGCGCTGCTGCGGGCCTGGAGAGCGCCAAGGGCATCCTGCGTTCCGAGGTCGGCCGGGCCGCGGGCATCAAGTTCACGCCCACGCTGACCTTCGTGGCGGACGCCCTGCCGGAGAACGCCCGGACCATTGAGGACCTCCTCGACCGGGCCCGTGCCTCCGACGCCCAGGTGCGTCAGGCCTCCTCCGGCGCCGAGTACGCCGGCGAGGCCGACCCGTACCGCAAGCCGGGCGAGAACGACGGGGACGCGACCGCCGAATGAAGGAGAAGTACAGCGGTCCGGACGGCCTGATCATCGTCGACAAGCCGGCCGGCTTCACCTCGCACGACGTCGTCGCCAAGATGCGGGGCATCGCCCGCACCCGGCGCGTCGGTCACGCGGGGACGCTCGACCCGATGGCGACCGGTGTGCTCGTCCTCGGCATCGAGCGGGCCACCAAGCTGCTCGGTCACCTCGCGCTGACCGAGAAGGAGTACGTGGCCACCATCCGCCTCGGGCAGAACACGGTGACCGACGACGCGGAGGGGGAGATCACCTCCTCCACCGACGCCTCCGGGGTCACCCGGGAGGCCGTCGACGCGGGCATCGCCAAGCTCACCGGCGCGATCATGCAGGTCCCGTCCAAGGTCAGCGCGATCAAGATCGACGGCAAGCGCTCGTACAAGCGGGCGCGCGAGGGCGAGGACTTCGAGATCCCCGCCCGGCCGGTGACGGTGTCCTCCTTCACCGTGCACGCCGTGCACCCCGCCGAGGCGGAGGACGGCACGCCGGTGCAGGACCTGCTGGTCTCGGTCGTCTGCTCCTCCGGCACCTACGTCCGCGCCCTCGCGCGCGACCTGGGCGCCGACACCGGAGTCGGCGGCCACCTCACGGCGCTGCGCCGCACGCGCGTCGGCCCGTACCGGATCGGCGACGCGCACACGCTCGACCAGCTCCAGCAGGAGCTGACCGTGATGCCCGTCGCCGAGGCGGCCGCGGCCGCCTTCCACCGCTGGGACGTCAACGAGCAGCAGGCGCGCCTGCTGGCCAACGGCGTCCGCATCAAGGTGCCGCCCTTCGAGACCACGGGCCCCATCGCGGTCTACGGACCGGACGGCCGCTTCCTGGTGCTGATCGAGAACCAGGGCGGCAAGGCCAAGAGCCTGGCCGTCTTCGCCTGACGGCAGCGCCCCGCACCGCACACCGTGGGGCGGGGACCGCGTCTTCCCACGCGTTCCCCGCCCCACGATCCCCCTCCCCCTGGATCTCTATCCATCCGGGACGGGTGATTCACCCCAACGGGCAGGCGCTCGGAGTGAATCAGGGGGGTGGAAGGGGGCGCGTTCAGGATGTGATCTGGTTTCGCCGATCATCCGCTGCCTACCGTCGTGTGTACGAGCACGGCGGGGAGGTTCGACGGATGAACGGTCGGCGGGCCGATGCGGAAGAGTCGCTGGTACGCATCCGCGACCTCGCCGGACGGGCGAGGGGCACGGGTTTCCTCCTGGACGACCGCGGCACGCTCATCACCAGCCACGAGGCGGTCGACGGCCTCGCCCGGCTCGTCCTGCACGCCCAGGGCGAGCTGACCTGCGTAGTCGGCGCGGAGTGCGTGACCCCGCTGCCCGAGTTCGACCTGGCCCTGGTGCGCACCGAGGGGCTCTGCGTGCCCCCGCTGCCCATTGCGGCCGCCGACCGGGTGGCGAGCGGCAAGGAGGTCCGGCTGCGCGCGGGCCGCTGGCAGCGGGCCCGGGTCGTCGGCGACGTCCCGGTCACCTACACCGCCACCGACCGCTACCACCTGCTGGGCACCGCCCTCGAGCTGTCGCTCGCCGACCGCGGCGGCCTGCGCCTGGGCGAGGAGGCCACCGGCGGCCCCGTCTTCGACGCCGCCACCGGGGCGGTCGTCGCCGTCCTCGGTACCGCGCTCCAGGCCGAGCGCCGCGCCTCCGGCTTCGCCATCCCGCTGCGCGCCGCCGTCGCGACCGCCCCCGCCGGTGCCCTCGCCGCGGCCCTCGACCGCAACGCCGCCACCGTGCCCGCCTACGGCCCCGACCTCAACCTCGCGGGCGCCCTCCAGCTCACCGCGACGGCCCTGGGCTCCGTCGTCACCCCGCGCGTCTGGCGCGATCCCGTCGAACGCCCCGAGACCGAGCGGGAGTTCGCCCGCTTCCTTGATGCGGACCCCGGCGACGAGGGCGCGCAGTCCTACGTCCTCGGGCTGGTCGGCGACCCGGGCACGGGCCGTACGACGGAGCTGGGCGCACTGGCCGGGCGGCGGGCGCGCGGCGCCGAGCCCGCGCCCACGCTCTGGCTGCGCGGCGCGGACCTGGAGGCCGGGGACGAGAGCGTGCGGGACGCCGTCGGCCGGGCCCTGAAGGCCGCCGGGCGGATCGTCACCGCCTCCGCCGCCCCCCAGGGCACCATCGGCGACACCTCGGCGGCCACCCCCGAGTCCGTCGCCGAGCTGGCCCGCCGCATGGGCCGCCCGCTGCTCGTCCTCCTCGACGGCCCCGAGGAGATGCCGCCGGTCCTCGCCCACGGGCTGCCCGCCTGGACCGCCGCGACCGCCGAGTGGCTGCGCACCCACCGGACGAAGATGATCGTCGCCTGCCGCCCGGAGCACTGGGAGACCGCCGGCGCCCTCTTCCCCGCCGAGGCCCTGCACACCCCCGGCGGCGCCGCGGTGCCCTCCGCCTCCGGCCGCGCGCTGCCGCCCTGCGCCCGCATCGCCGACCTCACCCCGGGCCAGGCCGCCGAGGTCCGGGCCTCCTACGCCGTCCCGCCGGGCGCGATCGACCCCGCCGATGCCGCCCACCCCCTCGCCCTGCGCCTCCTTGCGGAGGTCCGCGCCGCGCTCCCGGACGGCACCGAGGGCGTGGGCGGCACCGGCGAGGCCGCCCCCGCCCGGTGGGACGTCTTCGCCGCCTACCTCGACCTCGTCTGCCTGCGCATCGCCGTACGGCTGGCCGCCGCGCGCCGGCCACCGCTGCGCGGCGAGGCCGTGCGCCGCCTCGCCGCGCGCGTGGCCGGGCAGGTCCACGAGGCGGCCCGGCGGTGCCTGGGGCCGGGGCAGGGCGAGCTGGAGCGGGAGGCATTCGAGGAGCTGTTCCCCTGGCGCACGGGCTGGGCCTCCGCCGTGCTCACGGAGGGCCTGCTCGTCCCGGCCGGCTCCGGCTACCGCTTCGCCCACGAGGAGTTCGCCGACTGGGTGCAGGGCACCCACCTCGACCTGGACGCCGCGCTGCATGCGCTGGTGCACCGCTGGTACGAGCCCGAGGGGCCGCCCGCCGAGGCCGCCGTGCGGCTGCCGTCCCGCGCGGGCAGCGGCCCGGCGCACGCGCCCGAGGGCCATGTACCGCCCCCGCCCGGCTCCGCGGGCGCCGCCCGCGGCGGTTCGGCGGCCCGCCGCCGCAAGCGCGGCGGGGACCGGGCCGAGCCGCCCAAGCCCCTGCCCGTGCCGCGGCACCGCATCGGGCCCGTGCTCCAGGCGCTGCTCCTGCTGTCCCGGCGCTCGGGGCCGACCGAGCTGTCCCGGCGCCTGAGCGCCCTGGTCCACGCGGTCGAGACGCTCGCCCAGCAGGCCGGGTCCCGGGCCGCGGAGCCCCGCACGGCGGGGGAGCGGCAGGACGGCGGCGCCCGGCCCCCCGCGGCTGCCCGGTGGGCCGGCCCGGGCCCCGCGCCGACCGGCCGCAGCGTCGCCTCGCCCAAGGACGCCGGGTCCGAGGGCGCTCCTGCCCCGGCCGCCCCTCGGACATCGCACGACCAGCACCAGTCCGCCGGACCCTCGCTGGGCGACCCCTCCTGGTGGGCCGCGCATCTGCTCGGCGAAGCGCTGCTGCGCGTGCCGGACGCCACGCCCTACCTGTGCGTGCTGCGCCTGCTCGCCGAGAGCGTCACCGCCCGCTCGCTGGCCGTCGGCGGCTTCGACGGCGAGGGGGCCCACAAGCTGGGCGGCCTCGCGGAGTTCGGCCCGTGGTTCTGGCTCCGGCTGCCGCTGGGCCTCTCCGACCGGCTGGAGCTGCTGCGCATCCTGCTCCCGGCCGACGGCCCGCCGCCGGGGCCGACCCCGGCGGAGCAGGCGTCGGAGGAGGACGCCGGGCAGCGGTCGCTGCCGAGGCGGCCCGAGGCGGCGGAGCCGGACGGCGACCCTGCCGGGCCGCAGGTGTCGGAGGAGGCATGGACGGCGGCGGGCTCCGCCCCGGACGCCCGCGGGGGCGACGGCGCGGCCGCGGAAGGCGCCGCCGGGGCACGGACGCCGGGCCGGAGCGGCGGGGAGGCGGGCGGCTCGCCCGCGGGGGCCGCCGCGGGGAAGCGGGTGCCCGGTCAGGCAGCGGCTGCCGTTGCCGCAGCGCGCGGTGGACGGACCCGGGCCGCGGCCGCGGGCGCCGTCCCGGGAGCGGGGACGCCCGACGGTGCGGACGGCAGCGCGCACGGCCCCGGCCGGGGTGCGGGCGGCCCGGCCGCCGCGGCGGCCCGGGTGCCCGGGCAGAGCAGGGGCGCCGGAGGCGCGCGGCGGGCCGACGACGGCGGTCCGGCGCGCCGCGCGACCGTCCCCGGGCCCCGCACCGCCGAGCCGCGGGAGGCCGCCCGCCCGGCCGCCGCGCCGCAGGCGGAGCGCTTCCTGACGGCCGTCGCGACGCTGCTCGACGCGGACCCCTGCGCCGCACAGCCCCTGATCTGCCGCTGGTTCGGCGACGACCGCCCGCTGCAGACCGCCCCCGACGGCGACGCCGTCCGGCCCACGGTCTCCACCGCCGCCCAGGCCCTGCTCCACACCCACCGCCGGCGCGCCATCGACGACCTCGCCGAGGCGCTCGTGGACGCCGCGCACCCGCGCGCCGACGAGCTGCTGTCCGACCTCGCCGAGGACGAGCCCTCGGCGCTCTGCCGGGCCGTCGACCGCTGGGCCCACGACGAGCGCGTCGAGCGCCACGTCGCAGCCGCCGCGTACGGGCTCCGGACGGCCCCCCACGTCAGCACGGAGGCCGACCGCGAGCTGCTCCGCTACTCCGCGCTCGCGCTGCTCGACCGCCCCTCCGAGATCGCCCTGCACGGCACCGCGCTCGCCCTGCTCGTCCGCGACCCCGAGACGCGCGGCAAGCACCTGCCGGCCGCCCTCGCCCGGTTCGCCGCGGGCGACCCGCACCTGCCGCCCCCCGCGCTCGGCCCCGCCCTGGCCACCCACCCCGACCCCGTGCTCGCCGCCTTCCGGGCGCGCCTGTACGAGCCGGGGGAGCGGCCCGCGGCCGTCCTGCGCACCCTGGCCGAGGTCGCCGCGCCCACCCTGGCCCGCCGGGTCGCCACGCTCGTGCTGGAGCACGTCGAGCACCGCCCCGAAGGCGCGCAGAACGCGGCCGACTTCGTCGACCGGCGGCTGGAGGAGGGCCCCGCCGCCCGCGCCGTCCTCTTCCCGCTCGTCGTGGACCTGGTGCGCACCCGGCCGCCCCGGGTCCGCCGGGCCCTGGCGCCCGTCCTCGCCTCCCCCGGCACCCCGCTGTCGCGCCCGCTGCGGCAGGAGCTGCTGGAGGTGCTGATGGAGCGCGAGGAGTACGGGCCGTACGAGCGCGACGTCACGGTGCTGGACGCGCTGCTGCGCGCCGTGGCCGAGGGCGCCGCGGAGCGCACCGAGGCCCGTACCCGGGACCTCGTCCACCGCTCGGGGCTGCTGATGGCCCGTACCCCCGAGGGCGCCGCGTGCTTCGACCGGCGGCTGACCCAGCTGGCCCGGGAGGTGCCGGTGTTCGGCGACCAGGTTCGCGGCTGGCTGAAATCCGCCCCCGCCCAGTGGGCCGTGGTCGTGGGCCCGAGCGCCCGCATCCGGTTGACGGCAGGGCGGGAGAAGGGAGACTCAAGGGCCTCGGGGGACGGGAAGGAACCCGCCGACCCGGCCGACCTGACCGTCGGCGCACCGGCCGATGCCGGACGCCGGGAACCGGCATGGCACTCTTAGTCCTGCGTAAGTGTGACAGACAAAGGTTCGGGTTCGGGCGAGGAGCGGGCACAGTGCAGCGCTGGCGTGGCTTGGAGGACATCCCCCAGGACTGGGGGCGCAGCGTCGTCACCATCGGCTCGTACGACGGGGTGCACCGCGGGCACCAGCTGATCATCGGGCGTGCGGTGGACCGGGCGCGCGAGCTGGGGGTGCCCTCGGTCGTGGTGACCTTCGACCCGCACCCCAGCGAGGTCGTCCGGCCGGGCAGCCACCCGCCGCTGCTGGCGCCGCACCACCGGCGTGCGGAGCTGATGGCGGAGCTGGGCGTGGACGCGATGCTGATCCTGCCGTTCACCGCGGAGTTCTCGAAGCTCTCGCCCGCCGACTTCGTGGTGAAGGTGCTGGTCGACAAGCTGCACGCGAAGCTCGTCGTCGAGGGCCCCAACTTCCGCTTCGGCCACCGCGCGGCCGGCGACGTGGCCTTCCTGAAGGACCTGGGCACCACGTACGACTACGACGTCGAGGTCGTCGACCTCTATGTGACCGGCGAGGCGGGCGGCGGCCTGCCGTTCTCGTCCACCCTGACGCGCCGTTTGGTCGCCGAGGGCGACGTCGCGGGCGCGATGGAGATCCTCGGCCGTCCGCACCGCGTCGAGGGCGTCGTGGTCCGGGGCGCGCAGCGCGGCCGTGAACTGGGCTTCCCCACGGCCAATGTGGAGACCCTGCCGCACACCGCGATCCCGGCCGACGGGGTGTACGCGGGCTGGCTGACCGCCGAGGGCGAGGCGATGCCCGCGGCGATCTCGGTCGGCACGAACGTGCAGTTCGACGCCACCGAGCGCACGGTGGAGGCGTACGCCATCGACCGGGTCGGCCTGGAGCTGTACGGGATGCACGCGGCGGTGGACTTCCTGGCCTATCTGCGCGGCATGGAGAAGTTCGAGTCCATCGAGGCGCTGCTGGAGTGCATGGCGGACGACGTGAAGCGGGCGCGCGAGCTGGTCGCGGCGCACGAGGCCGCGGTCGTCGCGGGCTGAGCGGACGACGCCCGGCGCAGTAGCCGGGAACGCATAGGGCAGGGCCCCGGGCGCGGTGATCGCGCCCGGGGCCCTGTTGCGTCCGCTTTGTTACTGCTGCGGGGGCATGGGCCAGCCGCCGTCCTGCTGGGGGTACGGGCCGGGCTGGGCCTGGGGCTGCGGCTGGGCCGCGCCGTAGGGGTGGTAGGCACCCGGCGCGGGCTGGGCGGCCTCCGGCGCGAACCCGCCGGGCATTCCTCCGGGCATCCCGCCGGGCATCGGCGCGGCCTGGTGCGGCGCCGCGTACAGCCCTTGCTGCTGCTGGGCCCGGACGAAGTCCTCGGCCACCATCGCGGAGAGGTGGAAGTAGGCCTCGCGGGTCTTGGGCCGCATCATCTCGAGGTCGACCTCGGCGCCCGCCGCCAGGTGCTCGTCGAAGGGCACGACGACGACGCCGCGGCAGCGGGTCTCGAAGTGGGAGACGATGTCCTCGACCTTGATCATCTTTCCGGTCTCCCGGACCCCCGAGATCACGGTGATGCTGCGCGAGACCAGCTCGCCGTAGCCGTGCGCGGCGAGCCAGTCGAGCGTGGTGCTGGCGCTGCTCGCGCCGTCGACGGACGGCGTGGAGATGATGATCAACTGGTCGGCCAGGTCCAGGACTCCGCGCATGGCGCTGTAGAGGAGACCGGTGCCCGAGTCGGTGAGGATGATCGGGTACTGCTTGCCCAGCACGTCTATGGCGCGCCGGTAGTCCTCGTCGTTGAAGGTCGTGGAGACGGCCGGGTCCACGTCGTTGGCGATGATCTCCAGCCCGGACGGCGCCTGCGAGGTGTAACGGCGGATGTCCATGTAGCTGTTGAGGTGCGGGATCGCCTGGACGAGGTCGCGGATCGTCGCACCCGTCTCCCGGCGCACCCGGCGGCCGAGCGTGCCGGCGTCGGGGTTGGCGTCGATCGCGAGGATCTTGTCCTGCCGCTCGCTGGCGAGCGTGGAGCCGAGGGCGGTGGTGGTCGTCGTCTTGCCGACGCCGCCCTTGAGGCTGATGACCGCGATGCGGTAGCAGGAGAGGACGGGCGTGCGGATCAGCTCCAGCTTGCGCTGCCGCTCGGCCTCCTCCTTCTTCCCGCCGAACTTGAACCGGTTTGCGGCGCTCTGCTTCTTCGGCTTGGGCTTGCTCTTGAGCAGCCGCTCCGAGGACAGCTCCACGGCCGCCGTGAACCCGAGCGGCGCCCCGTGCACGGAACGCTGCCGCTGCTCCGGCGTGACGGTGGGCCAGCCGCCGGTCCGGGGGTCGACGGGGTATCCGCTCGCGGCTTGCGGGTCGGCCTGGGGCACGGGGGCCGGGGCGGGCGCCTCGGGTTGTGCGACGGGCGGCAGCGCACCGGGCTGCGGCTGCTGTGGCGGGGCGGGGGCCTGCGCGCCCGGCTGCGGGGCATACGGGCCGGGGGCGCCGGGGAAGGGCTGCGCGGGGGCCTGCTGCATGGGGGCGGGCTGACCCGGCATCGGCTGACCGGGCATCGGCTGCGCGGGAGCGGGCAGGCCGGGGCCCTGCTGGGCCGGCGCCGGCTGCGCGGGGACCTGCTGTCCGGGCATCGGCTGGCCGGGGAACGCGGCGGGCGGCAGCGGGGCGGCAGCGGGACCGCCGGGCTGCGGATAGCCGTAACCGCCCTGCGGGACGGCGGGGTTGGGAGCCGGGGCCGCGGCAGGCATACCGGTGCCGGGGTAGTCGTAACCGCCCTGCGGGGTGGCGGGCGCGGCGGGCGTGCCCGGGCCCGGGTAGCCGTAGCCGTGCTGCGGGGCAGGGGCCGGGGCAGGGGCGTTGGCCGCCGGCGCGGGGTAGCCGTAGCCGTGCTGCGGCGCGGGGGCGACCGGCGCGGGCGCAGGGAGGCTGTAACCCTCCTGCGGGGCAGGGGAGTTGAGGGCCTCCGGGGCCAGCTCGGGAGCGCTGACCTCCGGGGCCGGGGTGTCGTGACCGCCGGCCGGCGGCGCCGGCTGGGCCTCCGGGCCGCCGGTGCCCTCTGCGGTCGCCGGGGCGGCGTCCTGCGGCTCGGGCCCGGGCTCCGGCTCGGTGACGGGGGGCTCGGGCACGGCACTCGGCTCGACGGCCGGGACGGCCTCGGCCGGCGCGGTCTCCGCGATGTCGGGTGCCGGGGCGTCGACCGGCGCGACCGGGGCGGCCTCGGTGACGGCGGGCGCAGGGGCGGGCGCGACCGGAGGTGCGGCGGGGTGGCCCTGCGCCTCCGGGTGCGGGAGGCCGTTGCCGTACGGAGCGGGCGGCGGCGTGGCGCCCGGGTATGCGTACGGGCCGCCCGGCGCGGGCGCCTGAGCAGGCGTCGGCCAGGCGGCCGAGCCGCCCGGGGCCGGGGCCGAGGCCGGAACCGCCGGGGGGAAGTTGGGCGGCAGCGGCGGCAGCGGGGCCTGGGGCGCCCCCGGCGGGGTCCAGGACTCGGCGGGCGCCGGAGCGGGTTCGGGAGCCGGCGGCGCCGGAGCGACAGGGGCCGGAGCGGGGGCCGGTGCGGGAGTCGGCGGCGCAGGCTCGGCCGGAGCCGGGGCGGAGGCCTCCGGCGCGGTGGACTCGGCCTGTGCGGCGGCCCCGTCCGCGCGCTCCGCGATCCTGTCGTGCAGCGCGGCGGCGGAGAACCGCATCGTGGCGGGGCTCTTCACCTCGCCGTCGACCGGGGCGGGCGCCACCGGCGCGGTCGGTGCCGCGGGCAGCGGGTCGCCCGTGGGCGGCGGAGGGGCGGGGGAGGAGACGGCGTCGGCCGGCGGCGCGCTCTGCGTGTACCACGCGGGCGGTGTGTAGTCGATCGTGAACTCACCCGTGTGCTCGGGTTCGTGCTCGTGTTCAAGATCATGACCGGCGTCGGACCGGACCTCGCCGGCTGTCTTCCCGGCCGCGCGGATCTCGTCCCGATCGCTGCTCACAATGCCTCCTGCTGGTGTGGTCCGGCGCCCATGGATCCGTGTGCGGGGCCGACCGTTCGTGTCGCCCGATGGCCCGGATGTCCCTGTCTGTCTGTCACGTGACAGGCCCGACGTCGGGTTCTCCAGTGCGTACGTTCATACAGACTAATCGTCATCCGCATCACTGCGGCAAGGCCCGCCCCCGCCCCACCAACCGCCCCACCAACCGCCCCCGGCGGAACAAGCCTTCCCAGCAACGGAGTCGGCACACCGCGGCAACGGCGGTTGACGGAGCGCGACGTCCACGGCCTTCGCGCCGTGGACACGGCACCCCGCATCGGGTCACACCGGACTTGTCAGTCCATGCGCCGCGCCGCGCCCAGCAGCCCCGTCTCCGGCTCGGTCGGCTGGGTGGCGACATACAACCGTGACGTGCGCGTGCACCACAGCGTGACCCCGTCGGGGAGGGTGGACAGCGCATCGACGTCCGCCGCCGGCAGCCGCATGGTGCGGCCGATCTGCCGCGCCTCGTCGGGGGAGACGCGCTGGATGCCGACGAGGTCGGCGTGGGCCATCAGGCGCGGGGCGACGGGGCTCAGATAGGGGAGGAGCGTCAGCACGGACTGCCACGGGGCGGCGGCGACCCGGCCGCGCGGGGGCCGCATGCCGCAGTCGCGGACGACGAGCACGGGGCTGTGCACCGACGGCCCCTGCGGCGGCACCCGGCCGACATCGTGCAGAGTGATGCACTGCTGGCCGCCGTTCGCCGCCTGCGCCAGGCCCGTCCACAGCTCCCGGCGCCCGGTCTCGACCGCGACCCGCGCGCCCGTACCGACCGTGCGCAGCGCGATCACCTGCGCCGTCCAGGCGCCGCCGACGAGGACGACGTCGAACGGCAGGGGCCGGCCGAGGCCGAGCACAGCGGGCGCACCTTGCTGGTCCGCGCCGATGACCACCCCGTCGTCGCCGACGGGCAGGGCCAGGGCCTCGAACTGCTCGGGCGACAGCTCGTGCCGTCCGCGCCGCGGCCCGAGCAGGCCGAAGCCCGGACGGGACCGGCGCGCGGCGGGCGCGGGCGCCTGAGCAGGCGTGGATGTGGTCGTCAACGTGTCCCTCCCAGCGGCAGCGTGGCGAGAACGCCCGGCACCTGCTCGTGGTCCAGCCGCACCAGCCCGACCTTCACGGCCCGGGCCGCCCGCTCCAACTCGCGCCGCACCGTGCCCAATTCGTCCGCACTGCGCCCGCATATCCGGACGTGTCCGGTCAGGGTCGGTGCATGCCGCCCCGCCACCGTGCGCCCACGGCCGAGCGTCAGGCTCAGCGTCGTCGACAGGGCGGGCAGCGAGGTGAGCAGCGCGGCCAGCTGCGGCAGCGAGGCGGCCCCGGCCCCCAGGCGGGGCCAGCGGCCCACCCAGTAGCTCGTGTGCCAGCGGTCGTCGCACCGCCAGGCCCGGGCCGTCTCGGCCGTCCGGCGCGTGGCCGCGCCGGTGCGGCCCGCCTGGGCGGTGGCGGCGGGGTTGATGTCCGCGGCCGTCGACAGCGCGCCGATCAGCGCATCCTCGGACAGCACCGTGGTGGTGAAGCCGGCCGCCTCGAGGCGGCTCGCCAGCTGGTTGGCCGCGCGCAGCACGCACAGCCGCGCCCCTTCGGCGCCGCCGCCGCGGGCCTCGACGGCCTCCGGGCACAGCTCGGGGTCGAACTTGAGCGCCACCCACGTCTGCCGCACGGCGGGGGAGCCCGTCAGCTCCTGCAGCGGCGCGTAGTTGCGGGCCGCCAGGGCCTGTTCGGGCAGGTGCGGGGCGGGCGCGGGGAGGGCGCTCTGCACCACCTGGACGGACTCGAGGCGGATGTCGTCCACGTCCAGCGCGTCCCGCAGCACGGCGAGCGGCAGGGCCTTCGCCGCCCGGTCCGCGCGCAGCGGCCGGTCGACCGCGTCGATCCGCAGCACCGCCGTCAGGAACGTGCCGTCCCCGACCAGACCCACGGTGCGCCGCTCGCGGTCGGTGAAGGAAGCGGTCCGCAGCGCCGGCTCGCACTCCACGACGGGGGCGAGGCGCGGATCCGTGCCCGGGGCCACAGGCGTCGCGGCCGCCCTCCGCTCGCGCCGCCGCAGCGCCACGGCCGAGGTCAGCCACTCCGTGATCGGCCGGCTGCCCCTGCGCACGAGCGCCGCCAGCAGCAGCACCACGGCCAGCACCGCGGCGGGCGCCAGCAGCAGCCTGTCGACGGCCCAGGCGGCGAGCACCACGGCCGCCGCCACCTCGATCAGGACGAGCTGCTGGAGGCGCACCGGCCCCAGCGCCCCGCGCCCCGGAGCGGACCGCGGAACAACAGCCTCCGCACCGGCCCCCGGGCCGCTCGCAGCCCGTACGCGCGTCGCGGCAGCCATGCCTCAAGCCCCCTCAAATATCCCGGAACACACCCTCGGGAACCGGCCGCGCTCCGTGCCGGTACAGTCCCCGGCGTCGTGTGCCGATCACCTACGGGCATAGTAGAGGCTCGGTACGACACCGGGACCGACAGGGCGGCGCCGACCGACCGGGGCGGACCAAGCGCATCAATCGGGGGAGAAACGGCTCGACATGGCATCACGGCGGGATGAGCTCAACGCCTACACCTTCGCCAGGAAGCGGACGGTCGCCGCCTTTCTGCAACCCTCGCCCACCGGCACGGAAGAGGGTGCTCCGCGCCCGCTGCGCACCGTTCTGCCCGGCATCGTCGTCGGCGCGCTGCTCGTCGCGGGCTTCGGCGCCTGGGGCATGTTCAAGCCCACCGCCCCCAAGGGCTGGGACGACGAGGCCGCCCACGTCATCGTCGGCAGCGAGTCCACCACCCGCTACGTCGTGCTCAAGACGGACGGCAAGAAGCAGCTGCACCCCGTCCTCAACCTCGCCTCCGCCAAGCTGCTCCTCAAGGAGAACTCCTCCGTCATCAAGGTGAAGGAGTCCGAGCTGGACAGCGGCCGCATCTCGCGCGGCCCCACGCTCGGCATCCCCTACGCCCCCGACCGCATGCCCAGCGCCGCCGAGGCGGGCAGGAAGAAGCACTGGGCCGTGTGCGAACAGCCCGGCGGCAACGGCAAGACCACACAGAAGGCCGTCTTCCTCTTCGCCGACCGCGACCCCAAGCTCAAGAAGCTGACCGGCTCCCAGCGGCTGCACGACAACCAGGCCCTGTACGTGCAGGGCCCCGACGACACCCGCTACCTGATCGACCCGCAGGGCACCAGGTACCAGCTGGGCGCCGCCGAGCTGAAGACCGGCGAGTCCTCCGACTACAACCTGCTGCTCCGCTCGATCTTCAAGGACGGAGCCCAGCCGCAGCGCGTCACCAAGGACTGGCTGGCCACCTTCACCGAGGGCGCGCCCATCACCTTCCCCGAGATCCAGGGCCGGATCGGCTCGGACGCCGGACTGCGCACCCTGCCGCCCAAGGCGAACAAGGTGGGCATGGTCCTGGAGGCCCCCACCGGCAACGGCACCCAGAACTACGTCGTACTGCCCGGCAAGGTGCAGCGCGTCTCCGAGTTCGTCGCCAAGCTGCTCCTCAACGGCAAGGCGCAGGCCCCGCTCAACCAGGCGGGCGTGCCCGAGAAGGTCAACGCCTCGGCCTTCACCCCCGACGACAGCGAGTTCTACGGCCAGTACCGCTGGCCCTCGCGCGTCCCCCGGCAGGCCAACTCCCTGGAGCCGGCCACGGGCGGCGCGGCCGCCGGCACCGTGTGCAGCATCTTCGGCGGCCTCGACGCCAAGGGCACTCCGGACCTGGGCACCTGGGCCGGGACCGACTACCCGGCCACCATCCCCGACGGCGCCACCAGTGCGTACGTCACCCCCGGCTCCGGCATCCTCTACCGCCAGGTGACGGGTCGTCAGACCAAGAGCGGGTCCCTCTTCCTCGTCACGGACACCGGGCTGCGCTACGCGGTCCAGTCCAACAACGACAGCGGCACGGACAAGTCGAAGATCGGCAACGACGACAAGGACAAGGGCAAGGCGGGCGACGACGCCGGACAGGGGGACGAGAGCCCCGCCCCCTCCGCCGCGCAGCAGGAGGTCAACAAGGCCCAGATCCGGCTCGGCTACCAGAACGTGGACCCCGTGCCCGTACCGGCCAACTGGTCGGGGTTCCTGCCGACCGGACCGCGCCTGGACCCCAACAGCGCCGCCCAGCCGCAGGGGTCGTAGGACCGGCATGAGGACACCACGCAGGACACCACGCAGGACACCGCCCGTGACCACCTTCCGCCGCGCCCCGCTGAGGACCGCCCTGACCCTGCTGGCGGCGACCGCCCTCACCGGCGCCGGAGCCGGGGCCGGTGCCGCCGCCCCGGCGCCCCCGCTCCGGCCCGCCCCGCAGCCCTCGCTGACGCTCGCGGGCAGCGGCCAGTGCACCTACCCCGCCAAGCCGATCAAGGGCACCCCCTGGTCGCTCCAGCGCGTCATCCTCGACCAGCTCTGGCAGGACACCAAGGGCAGGAACACCAAGGGCCGCCCCGTGCGCGTGGCCGTCATCGACACCGGCGTCGACATCGCCAACCCCCAGCTCAAGGACGCCGTCGACGCGAAGAGCGGCGCCGACCTGATCTCCGACGCCAAGGACCAGAACAAGGGCCAGACCAACGACGTCGTCGGGCACGGCACCAAGGTCGCCGGCATCATCGCCGCCCGCCCCCAGCCCGACACCGGATTCGTCGGCCTCGCACCGGAATCCGTCGTCATCTCCATCCGGCAGAACGACGAGAAGGGCACCGGCACCTCCAAGACTCTCGCCCAGGGCATCGCCAAGGCCGTGGCGGACGGCGCGGACGTCATCAACATCTCCCAGGACACCGCGCAGCCGCTGCGCCCCGACTCCGACCTGGAGCTGGCGGTCAAGGACGCCCTCGCCAAGGACGTCGTGGTCGTCGCCTCCGCGGGCAACGACGGCCTCGACGGCACGGTCAAGGAGACCTACCCCGCCGCGTACAAGGGCGTCCTCGCCGTCGCCGCCTCCGACCGCAACAACGAACGCGCCGTCTTCTCCCAGCCCGGCGACTTCATCGGGGTCGCCGCTCCGGGCGTCGAGATGGTCTCGACCGTCCCCAAGGGCGGCCAGTGCGTCGACAACGGCACCAGCTTCTCGGCCCCGTACGTCGCCGGGGTGGCCGCCCTGATCCGCGCCAAGCACCCCGACTGGAAGCAGCACCAGGTCGTCGCCCAGATCGAGCAGACCGCGGAACGCGCCGTCAACGCCCACGACCGCTACGTCGGCTGGGGCGTCGTCGACCCGGTCCGCGCCCTGACGGACGACGACCACCCCATCGACGCGGTGACCCTGGACAGGAACCCGGCCCGCGACATCCGCCCCCCGTCCCCGGCCCCGCTCGCCCTGGGCGAGACGCCGCAGGAACGCAAGGAGCGCCTGGCGACGTACGCGCTGGGCGGGGGAGGGGTGCTGGTCGCCATGATTGCCGGGTTTGCGGTGGTGGCGCGGGACCACAGGCGGCGGCGCGGGGTGTGAAGCCTTCTGTGATCTGTGACGCGGTACCGGACTCAAGGAACCCGGGGACTAACCCATGACTCAGCAGCCACCGATACCTCAGACGCCGCAGTACAACCAGAGCCCACCCCAGGGCTTCGGACCGGCGCCACAGCCGTTCGGCCCGGAGACAGCTGCCCCGTCGCCACATCCGAAGAAAGGTTCCGACAATGGTGGCAGGCGGCGCAAGGGACTGATCCTCGGGCTTGGCCTGCTGCTGGTGGTGGCGGGTGCGGGGACGGGAGGCTGGCTGCTCTGGGGGCGCGGGAACGACCACCCCGCGCCCAAGCCCAAGCCCGCCCCGCACTCGGCCGAGGCGAAGCTGGACTGGGTCGCGCAGGTACCCGACGCCGACAAAAGCAGCGTCAGCGACATGCCCAGGCCGTGGTTCACCAAGGGCAACGTCGTGCTGACCACGACGAAGGCTGTCACCGGGTACGACGTCGACAGCGGCAAATCCAACTGGACCGTGCCCGTTCCCGGAATCGCCTGCAAGAGCTCTCCCGCCGCGAGCGACGGCACGGCGGCGGTCATCTACGGCGAGGCGGAGTTCGCCTGCGACTCGTTGATGGTGGTCGACGTGGAGCACGGCCGCTTGCTCTGGACCAAGAAGCTGCTGGACGCCAAGGGCCAGACCAACGTGCACGACATGGCCACCATCACCGTGGACCACGGCCTCGTGTCGGTCGCGGACATCAGCGAACCGCTGGTCTACTCGGCCGACAGCGGAGCGCAGCAGAAGCCTCGGGACTACGGCTGCCAAGAGCGCGGTTCCGTCGTGGACGGTGCACAGCGGCTCATGATGTCCGAATGCCGCCACCTCAACCGGCGGTTCGTCATGAACGTCGACGCGAAGACCGGCCGGGAGAAGTGGACGTGGAAGGTCCCGGACGGCCTCGAGGTGCAGAACGTCATCTCCGCGGAGCCCGCGGTGCTGGTCATGGCCAAGGAGAACGAAACCCAGCCCACGGAGATCGTGCACCTGGACGAGAACGGCCGTCTGCAGAACCTGATTTCCGTCGCGTCGGGCCCGTACGACCTCCAGGACTGCCACAAGTGGGACTGGCTGACCTGCCGCAAGGCAGTGGTCGAGGGCAAAACCCTTTACCTCCCCACGCGCAATGACCGGGTGACCGAGGACCTTGCCAGCCCCAACGCGATCACCGCGGTGGACCTGGAGACGGGCAAGCCGCGGTGGAGCGTTCCGCTGGGCGGTACCCGGGGCAGCCGGCCGGTGGCCGTGCAGGACGGAAAGCTGCTCGTGTACCAGCAGGCCACGAAGGACGAAAGCGGGCGGGTGCTCGCCCTCGACCCCGCCAACGGCAGCTCCACCGTCTACATGAAGCTGCCGCAGGAATCCGCCGAGCGGGAACTGGCCCTCGCACGCTACGGATCCGTGTACTTCCACGACGGCCACCTGTATGTGGTCACGGACCACGGCATGACCGACAAGACCATGATGATGGCCTTCCACTGACAGACCACCGACAGACCACAAGGCAGGAGCCAACCCAGTGTCGCAGTCACCGGACTACGGCCAACCCTCCCAGACGCCGTCGGTGCCGCTACCGCCACCGGTGAAGTCGCAGTTCACGGCGAGCCGCCTGTCCTCCGGCCGCGGGGACGGAGGCGGCCCGGGGCGCCGGAAGCCGCTCCTCGTCGGCCTGGTGCTCGTCCTCCTGCTCGCCGCGGGCGGCTGGGGGACGTGGTACTTCACCGGGGGCGACGCATCGGGGTCCAAGAAGCCCGCGAAGGCGCAGCAGGGCCCAGCGGCGGGCACGGTGGCGTGGCTGGCCCAGTCCCGCACGAAGCCGGAGGGGAAGCTCAACAGGGCCCTGGGCACCTGGTTCACCCCGGACCTTGTCGTCAAGGCCGAACCGGACATGGTGACGGCCTATGACATACGGTCCGGCGAGAAGAAGTGGTCCAGCCTCCTCTCCGGCACGCTGTGCGCGGCCTCCCGCGAGTCCGAGGGCAACGTGGCCGTGGTTGCGACCATGTACGGCAGCCACTGCATCGGCCTGAGGGCCTTCGACCTCCGCGACGGCCACCGGATATGGGAGGAGGACGTCCTCGAGGACTTCGGACTGGGAGACACGCTCAATCCCGACAAGTGGGGGAAGGCGGATCCGCGCATCGCCCTCCATGACGGCCACGTCTACATGACCTGGAACTCGGGAGAGCAGACGCGCAGGCTCTCCGACGGACAGCGCGTGGACGAGCAGAAGCAGAATGCCTGCGACTGGGTCGACGCGGCGGGCGGCGCCCAGCTCATCTCCATCACCTACTGCGGCGAGAAGGACATCACGATCCGCTCGCTCGACCCCGGAAAGCTGGGCAAACCGCGGTGGAGTACGACGGTTCCGCGCAATGACGGATTCCTCTCGATCGTCTCGACCCGGCCGTTGATCATCACGCAGAGCCCCGGCAAGGGAGGCTCCGACAACCGGTTCGACTTCGTCACCCTGGACCCGGCTACCGGCAAGGAGCAGATGCGCATCCCCTACAACAGCTACTGGCGCCTGGGGGACTGCTTCCTCGCGACGTCCGGCTGCACGGGAGCGCTCGTCGGCAAGGACAGCCTCTACGTCGCGGGCCAAGGTGTCACGGTCGCCTACGACCTGACCAGCGGGAAAGAACGCTGGACCTACAAGGGCGACACCAATCGCACCACCGCGCCGGTCGCCGTGCACGACGGCAGGCTGGCCGTCTACACGTCCGCGACCCAGGACCGCCCCGGCCGGCTGGCCTACGTTTCCACAGCGAGTGGCAAGGCCCTGAGCACGGTCGACCACTCTGACGCGGCGCGGGACCGCAAGAACGAGTCAATCATGGGCAAGGTCGCGGGCTTCCCCCGGTTGGCGAACGGGCGGCTGCTCCTGATCAACGACGGCACGCTCGTCGACGAGAACGACGGCGTGATCCTGGCGTTCAACGCGCCGGAGGGCAGCCGCGGCTGACGAGCGCCGTGGGGGCCGGTGGGGGGGTGCTGTGGGGGCGATTTTCCGCCCCCACGGACGGAATCTCAGGGCTCCAGGTCGAACTCGCCGTCGCGCACGCCGAGGACGAAGGCGTCCCACTCCGCCTTGGTGTACCGCAGCACCGTGTCGTGGTCGACGGAGGACCTCATGGCGACGGCTCCGCCGGGCAGGTACGCGATCTCCACACGCTCCTCGGAGGTGTCGCCGGGCGCACTGAGCCACTCGGCGTCCGAGATGTCCATGGCGTACAGCTCGGTCTTCTCTTGTTCAGTAGCCACTGGCCGGGGCTCCTCGTTCGATGACGGTACGGGCAGGTAACGAAGGCCGACGCTAGCAATCGAGGGCGATGGGCGGCAGGGCTTCTTCCCGTTCTCGTCACAGAAGTTGAGCGGACGCTTTGTCGGTTGGAAGCCGTTCGTACGAGTGGATAGAGTGACGGTTGACAACTTCGGTCCGATGTATACGACGGCCGCTCGGGTGGACTGTCGCACTACATCCGATTCATGGGGGGAAGGTGCGCAATGGGCGACAAGCTGAAGCTTGAAGACGATCGGCTCAGCGGCTTGGCCAAGGATCTTGGCCACATGCACGACACGCTCGAGGGCAGGGTCGCTGCCCTGAATGGCGTGATCGACGCGGTCGAGGGTCACTGGAAGGGCATCGCGGCGAATGCGTACAACGAACTGCAGCGCCAGGTGAATGACGATGTCCGCCGCCTGAAGGAGCTGCTGGCCTTCACCAAGGAAGCCGTTGAGGCGAGCGACAAGGGCTTCACCCAGGAGGAGCACAACCAGCTCAACAAGTTCAAGGGTGTCGGTGCCGGGGGCAGCATCCTGGGCCGGTTCAGCGGCTAGTAGCTCGTTCGCATTCGCGTCAGGAGAGAAGCGTCAATGGAGATTACGTACTCCGCGGTCGTCGAGGCTGCGAATCAGGTCCAGTCCACCGCGGACACCATCCACACCCAGCTGCAGGACCTCAACCGCCGGGTTCTGGACGTCGTCAACAGCTGGGACGGTGAGACCAAGCAGGCGTTCCACGAGCGGCACCGCAACTGGGACACCAACGTGGAGCACATGCACACCACGCTGGTCGACATCGCGAAGGCGATGAAGGGTGCCACCGAGGACTACCAGGCCAACGACAAGGCGCAGGCCGGTCGTTTCGGCCACCACTAGGACGCAAGCAAGCGCACAGCGCACCGTCGCACCCGGGTGTGGGATGCGGGCTCCGGCTTATGCCGCGGACCGCACCCACGCCTGTTGCGTTATGGCACTAGAGCACTAGGGGAGGTGCTTCATGGGATCCGGATCGTCGGATCTGAATGCTCCCAGCGAGTCGCTGCAGGACTTCAAGAAGCGAGTCGACGGCCTGCTGGAGAAGCTCGATGCGTCGGCTGCTTCGCACACGAAAATAGCCGACCAGAAGGTGAAGGGCGGCGCCTACGGGAATTTCGACGAGGCGCACGCCCTGTCCTCGGCTTACGACATGGTCCACGGCTACCTGGAACTCCTGTCGAGGGCGCTCGGCGACAACCTCGAGGCGATGGGTATCGCTGTTTCCGCGGCGGACAAGGGTTACCAGCACGTCGACGGCGAGCACGGCCGCCAGCTGGCCGCCATTCAGAAGCGCAGCCAGGAGTACTGGCAGCAGCAGCAGAAGTGGGGCGACACCTTGGCCAAGACGCCCAAGCCCGAGGATCAGGGCAAGGGCGATGGTGGGGGTACGCCCGGCGGTACGGGCGTGCAGTGACCGGAGTTCAGAAGAACGGGGGTATGGACAATGGCTAATTCTGGTCCCACGAACTTCGAGCACATGTCGTTCGAAGTGATGATGGCTTGCATCCAGGGGGCCGATCCCAACGAGCTGATAAACAAGGGCCAGGCCCTGCTCAACGCCAAGGACGAGATCGAGAAGATCGGTAACGACCTCAAGGGGCATGTCACCAGGACGACGTGGGAGGGCCAGGGTGGATCGGCCTTCCATGAATGGGGTGACAACTTCTCCAAGCAGATCCTCAAGCTCGCCGACTACTCGGGTACCGCCGGGAAGTACATGCATCAGGCTGGCGTGGACCTCAGGGATGCGCTCACCGCGATGCCGAAGGCTCCTGCGGGGACGATGAATGAGTGCTTTGCCGACGCCGACAAGGAAAAGGCGAGGGTGGCTGAGCTGGAGAAGCTCCGCGGCGAGGCGTCCCAGCAGATGGCAAGGATTGCTTCCTCGTACCGATCTTCGACTTGGCAGATCTCGAATGCGGAGCTGCCGAGGCTTGAGCCGCCACCTGGCACGGTGATGCCCGGCTATTCGGACAACTCCGAGGCATACGGTGCTTCGGGAGTTCACTCCGGCGGGCCCTCCGGAGGTTCTGGTGGCGCAATGCCATTGGTGCATGCCAGCGCATCGGGCAGTGTCGGCTCTTCTGGCGCACACAGCACGGTTTCTGCTGCACACCACGCCGTGGATCCGTCTTCGGGACCGGGCTCGGTGGTCGTCCCGCACACTCCGGGACACATTGACCGCACTCCGATGCCGGATTCCACCGGAACGAACATCGATGGCACTCCGATGCCGACGGTGCCCACGTCACCGATCCCTTCCGGCCCGGGCCCGCTTCCTACGCGTCACACCACGGGCCCTGCCGGAATGCCCGTCGTGCCGCCGCTGCCCACTGTGATCGGTCCCTCGACCATGGGGACGACTGGCCCCCGTACAGGTGGCGGTACCGCCAAAATGCCCAGTGGTGGCATGAGCAAGATCGGCGACTTCGGCACGATACGGCCCAACATCCCGCGAGCCGATACGGGCATCATCGGCGGTATGCCGAGCCAGGGGCAGCCCGGTACGGCAGGTCCCTCGCGAGGTATGCCCCGGGGCACGGTCATCGGCGGCGAATCGGCACAGTCGATGGGCCGGGGAACGGCAGGTGGCGGAGTTCCGGGAAGCATGCGTTCGGGAACCGGCGGCTCCGGCTACGCCGGTGGATCGCGGAGGCTGATTTCCGAACCCGGGGGAGTCGTGGGTGCGCCGCGTGGTTCCCAGGGTGCGCGCAAGGAGTTCACGCCAGGCGGGTCGGGACTGGTTCGCGACAGGGCGGATTCGGCTGGCCGTGTCGGTCCCATGGCGGGCGCGCCCCGAAGTGCTCAGCGCACATCGGACGATCAGCATGACGGTGCCGGTGTTCCGGACTACCTGACCGAGGACGAGGAAACCTGGTCGACGGGTGAGCACAAAGCTGTGCCGCCTGTGATCGAGTAGCAGAGGCTCCGAAACAGCGGAAGTCGATGGCGAGTGAAGAATGAGTGGATGACATTGAGTTCAACGGTCAAGCAGATGCGTAAGCGAGGACTGTCCGTGGTGTCCGCCCTCGGCTCTTTGCTCGTCATCGGCGGGGCTGTTGCGCCGTCAGCGACTGCGGACACCATGCGCGAGCGGCAGTGGTATCTGGAAACGATGCAGGCCGAACAAATGTGGAAGGTCACTACCGGTTCGGGTGTCACCGTTGCGCTTCTCGACGACGGACTGAAGGCGTCTCAGCCGGAACTTGAAGGAAAAATCCTGCCGGGGAAGAACTTCACCCTGCACGGTTCGGAAGACGGCAGTGACAGTACCGGCGAGCATGGCACGGCCATGGCCACGCTGATCACCGGGAGCGGCCTGAGCGATCAGGGCGTCAAGGGCCTCGCTCCGGGGGCCAAGATCTTGCCGGTAAAGGTGACCGGAGAGGGTGCCGACCCGAAGCTGGGCAGCGTCGGGTCTCTTGTTGCAGGACTCCGCTATGCAGCCGACAGCGATGCAAAGATCATCAGCATTTCCATCGGAGTCCCTGAACCTACGGTTCGGCCATATCAGAAGCCTGAGATTCAAGAGGCCGTGGATTATGCGCTCAAGCGCGGCAAGCTGATTTTTGCGGCGACAGGCAACGACGGCAAGGACACCAACATCGTTTCCTTCCCGTCTGGAAACACCGGTGTAGCCGGTGTCGGGGCCATTGACAAGGACTACACTGTAACGAAGTCGTCAACCTACGGGCCGCAAGTTGCATTTGGCTCGCCTGGTGACGAAATTCCCATTCCCTGCAGTAAGGGTGAGGTTGGCTACTGCCGCAGCAACGGTACCAGCCAAGCCACCGCCTTGGCCTCTGCCAGCGCCGCCCTCGTCTGGTCGATGCACCCGGACTGGACCGGCAATCAAGTCCTCCGCGTACTGATGGATACCGCGGGCAGGCCCACCACCGGCAAGATTCCCAGCGACTACATCGGCTGGGGTTCCATCCGCCCCCGTATCCCCGTCCTCGAAGGCAAGGGCGACCCGGGCCCGGCCGATGTCAATCCGCTCGTGGCCGCCAAAGCGAAGCAGTCGCAGTCGCCGTCACCGTCCGCCGGAGACTCGGCTGCACCGAGTCAGCCCCCGGCAGGCGCCCAGCCGAAGGACGTGGACGGCAAGAAAAGCAGCAGCGTCCTCCCCTGGGCAGTCGTCGGCGCACTGGTTGTGGCCGCTATCGGAGCCGGGTGTTTTGTTCTTCTCCGCCGCAGGGCCAGGCGCTGACTGGTCAAGGGCGACACCGTGAAAACCTATAAGGGGGAAGCATGACAGACCATCTCCTCAAGGAACTTCGGCAGCTTCAGCAGTATGCAGAGAACCTGCAGCGGGCGATGTCAAGCATGCAGGAACGAATACCGCAGTGTGCCGATGGATCCGACTCTCAGGGGGCCGTCACAGTGCGGCTGGGCGTCGATGGACTTCCTGATCTCATCAAGGTGTCGACAGACTGGCAGCGTCGGCAATCGCCGGAACGTATCGGCGCCGCCGTAGCCGAGGCGTATGGTTCGGCTACGGCCGAGCGGATGGCCGTTTGGGCACGCGCCTTTGAGAAGACGGACTGGCAGCGCAAGGCCGAGCAGTTGGCAGGGAACAACAACGTTGGCAAGGCGGCGGAGACCGGTTCTCATGGTGAAGCTGAGCCCCCATTCCCCGAACGGGATCTGCGATATGTGATTCCGCGACGTCTCGACGAGGTGGCTGAGGACGCGCTGTCGGCGTTCGACGCGCTTGACCAGTTGGAGGTGCAGTCTTCCGTACCGCTGCAAGCCTCAGGTAAGTCCGCAGGGCGTCGAGTTGTCATCACGGTCACCAAAGACTCTTTGGTCTCCTGTGAAGTGGACCCCCAGTGGGCTGCCCAGCAGTCCTCGGTCGGGTTGAATCAGGCACTCTCTGAAGCGCTTGCGTCGGCGCGGGCAGCACTTGCCAGTGCGGAAGCAGACACGAATACCGACCTCTCGCACTTGCACCTGAACGGCCTTCTCAATGAAGCGCTGGCCATAATGCAGAATCCGCAGAATTTCATCGACTGATATCTGGAGGGGCGCGAACATGGGCGATGCCGATCTGAAGGTAATAACCGACGGGTTGCGGACCGACGCGGACATGTGGGACAAGCAGAGTTCGGCGATCGGGGGTGTGGCCCACAAGGTCGATGGCATGCGTATCAGCCGCATCGAAGCCGGCCTGTTCCAGGTCATCTACTCTGCGTACGAATCTGCCATCAACCAGATTTCGGCTCGATGCGCCGAGGGGGAGAAGCGGATGAAGGAAGTTGCAGATGCGCTGGTGAAAAATGCGAAGGCTTACGACAATCACGAAGCCGACACCAAGCAGCATATCGAAGGCGCGTACTGAGAAACGGGGATGACGATGAGTTTTAATGCTGCACAGCATCAGGCAACAATCGACAAGCTGGATTCGGGGCTTGAGAAGCTGAGGAAGAAGCTCGAGGAGCTTGCCACTGCGGCAAATTCGACTGCGAACAAGTGGTACGTGCCGAGCGCTGTTGGGAAGGCGCTGATATGGGCAGTGAACAAGGTCATCGAGGTGGGCTCTTGGGTGATCAATAAGGTAGGGGAGTTCTTGAAGGGTGCTGCGGCACCCGTGATCATGTTCTTCGATGCGAAGGAGTGGCAAGGGGGAGGAATACGCGGGGTAGCTTCAAGTATCGCGGGCAACACCGCTCCTGAGGCGCTCAAGGCTCCCAAGCATTGGAAGGGGGAAGGGGCCGACGCGTACACCGGGGCCGTCAAGGGGCAGCCGACGGCTGCCACCCAGATTGAAACAAGCTCGGACAAGATTGCCGGTGCGCTTACCGCTTCTGCGGTCGCGGGAGTCGCATTCTACATTGCGCTGGCTGTCTTTCTGGTGCAGCTCATTGCGGCTGTGATTGCTGCTATAGCCGCTGCCGGTTCCGTGGTCTTTTCTTGGGCTGGCGCCGGACTTATGGTGGGTGAAACGGCGGTTGGCTACGCTGTTATCGGTGGGGCGGTGGCAGGCCTGACGGCCGCGCTCGCCGTTCAGGCCCAGCAGATGGCGGTGGTCGAGGGCGAGGCACACGACAACAGTGCCTTCCCCGGGGGCCAGTGGCCGACCGCTACCAGGTGACAGTGAGGGATGGCCATCTCATGTACGGACCTCGGATCGCTCTTTGGTGCGCGGCGGCCACATCATTCGCGTTGGCTGCATGGATTTTCCAGGCGAGCGACCTGAACCGGCCCTTGTTCGCGACTCTTCTTGTTGTGGGCATCGTATGTCCCGGCTTTGCTGAGGCTTACGCGGTCAGGCGGCGGCAACGTGATTGGTACATGAGTCGATTTTCGTCGCTCGATGAGCTGAAGTCGTCAGTTGACGTGGCGGTGTTGAGGCAAATACGAGAAGAAAGAGGGCGTGCGGGTGTCATCCACGAACTCAAGCGTCAGTACCCGATGCTCCCGCTGACCGAAGCCGCAAAACTGGTCAACGATCTGTGACTCAGGGAACGACTCAGCCCCTTCGCGAGCGGCTGCCAGGAGGTCATTCAGGGGCGTGGAGCTCTACGAAGAACATAGTGAGCAGTTCGGCACATTGGGTGGGCGGCAAATCCAAGAGCGTGTGGCACGGGATAAAGAGCCTCTTCTGAGATGAGTAATCAGATGCGGTTCGCGCTTCATGAGGCCGTGGAACCCGAGGCGATTCCCCTGTGGGGTACCACTTGGGTCAAGCGAAGTGTCGCCTACTGGGTTCGCCGATTTTCCATGGGACTCCTGCAGCTACTCATTCTTGCTCTCGTCGGGCCGGTTGGGGTGGCGTGCTATGAGGGCGCCACCTCCTCACTTCACTTTTCCCATTCCGTTCATCACGCATTGGACGTAACGCAAGCCCTCGCGGCGTGTGGCGCGTTCGCCTGGGGTGTGGTCCGGCAACGGCGCCGACCGGTGGAGATGCTGACGCCCAAGGAAGCGTGGCAGCCGTATAGGCGCCGACGAAGGAACGCAGTTGGCGATGGAATGAACGGCCGCTGGATCCTTATCGTAGGTGCGCCGATTCTCCCGGCCCTGCTGGCGTTCGCCTTCGGCCAGATAGTGGCAACGATCTTCGTGCTCCACACCCCAGCCGAACTCGGCGCCCGCCTCGACTACCAACGCCGCGTGCGCGAGTACGAGAACGACCGCGAGCGCGAGGCCGCCGACGCCGCGGCCCTGATTCCCAACAACCGGGCCGAGCGGCGGCACGGGACTGCCGCCTACCGGCGCAAGTACGGCAAACCGCCCCGGTAGCCAATAGGCGACGGGGAACAACCCGCCCCCGTCAGAACACCGGCAGCGCCGTCAACGTCCCCCCGCACACCACGAACACGCGATTCCCCGCCCCCGAGATCGTCCACAGATCGCCGCCGCCCCGCGTGTAGTTCCACGCCGGCTTCCCTGAGTCCTTGTGCAGGGCCAGCACTCCCCGCGCGCCCAGTACCGAGGGGACGATCCACACGCTCTTGCCCTGGACCACGGGGGCCACCAGTGGGGCGACGTCGGACTTCTTCTCGGGGGCGCGCTTCCAGTCGAGCTTGCCGTCGTGCCTGTTGCGGCGGCAGAGTTCCGGGCCGTCCATGGCGTACAGGGCGTCGCCGTCGACGGTCGGCGGGCCCCAACCGCCGAACGACTTCCTGAACCCGCTCCTCGTGGGCACGGACCACACCTCGCCGCCGTCGTCGAGGCGCCGCGCCGTGAGGGTCTTCCCGCCCAGGTAGACGACGTCGCCCACGACCACGGGGGCCATGGCCTCCCGGGCCCCCGGCCGCTGATGCAGCCGCCAGATCTCCCGGCCGGTGCGGGTGTCGATGCCCACGGCGTCGCCGTCCGGGCCGCAGATCACGAGCCGTCCCTCGCCCAGTGCTCCCACGGCCGTGTGGACCAGGTCCACCTTCACGGGCACGCGTACGGTCCAGCGGACCGTGCGGGAGGCGATGTCGAACGCGCACAGCTTCGAGACCGGTGCGCCCGGGCCCTGGTCCGGCTCCTTCGCCGTGAAATAGACGGTGCTCGCGTCCGCCGCGACGCACGCCGTCGCGGCCACGTCGGCGGACCACTTCTCCGCGCCGGTCAACGTATCGAGGGCTATGAGCTTCCCCAGAAGGTTCGCGGTGACGACGAGTTCGTCCGAGGCGGCCACGCACTGCGCCCACGTATCACCGTCGGACTTCCACTTCACCTGTCCGTCGGTCACGGAGAAGGCGGTCGGCCCGCCCTTCGAAAGGGTCACGACCACATCGCGCACCGGCAGCGCCGGAACGGCCAGCCCCAAGGGCCCGTCCACCGGCCCCCACAGCGGCCGCGGCGCCGTGACGCCGGAGGTACCCGAGGTGCCCGGGGGCGCCTGGCGCTCGGCGTCCCAGGGCTGCGGCCGCGGCGTGGCCTCCTTCTCGACGGGCCGGGGGTCCCGCTTGCGGCCTCGGTCGCGCAGCCACCAGACGGCTCCGCCGCTGCCCGCGGCCAGGACCGCCCCGCCGCCCGCCGCCAGGGCGGCGGTCACGAAGCGCCGCCGGGACGTGCCGGCCGGTGCGGCGGCCCTCGTGTAGGGGACCGTGTACGGGCTCGTGTGGGGAAGCGTGGTCGTCCGCTCCGCTTCCGCTTCGCGCCGTGCGATGTCGTCGGCCAGCGGCCCCTTCCGCCACACCCGCCCGGCGCCCTTCGGCGGCGCCATCGCCGCGACGATCCCGGCCGGGAGCGGGCGCCGGTCGGAGTCCTTGGCCAGGCACGGTTCGACGAGCGCGCGGACCGGCTCGGACAGGGCCTCCAGGTCCGGCTCGCCGTGCACCACCTTGTACTGCACGGCCGCCACGTTCGTGCCGTCGAAGGCACGGCGCCCGCCGGCTGCGTAGGCCAGCACCGCGCCCAGCGAGAAGACGTCCCCCGGCGGTCCCACCCGGCGCCCCAGCACCTGCTCCGGCGCGCCGTAGCCCGGCGTCACCGGGGCCTGGCCGGTGGAGGTGAGCGTCATGCCGTGCTCCGGGCGCGCGATGCCGAAGTCGATCACCCGCGCGCCCCGGGACGTCAGCACGATGTTGGACGGCTTGATGTCGCGGTGCACGAGGCCCGCGGCGTGGATGTCCCGGAGCGTGGCGGCGAGTTCGGCGCCGAGCTGACGCACGCTCGCCTCGTCGAGGGGCCCGTACTGCTCGATCGCCTCGTGGAGCGTCGGCCCGGCCAGGAACTCGGTGGCCATCCAGGGCCGCCCGCCCTCGGTCCACGCGCCCAGCACGCGCGCGACGCCCGGGCTGTCGACGGACTGTGCGGTCTGCGCCTCGCGGACGAAGCGCTGGGACAGCTGCTGGTCGTGCGCCAGCTCGGGGAGCAGGACCTTGACGGCGGCCGCCTGCCCGTGGGCGTCCTGCCCGAGGTAGACCTTGCCCATGCCGCCCGCGCCGAGCACGCCGATGAGGCGATAAGGGCCGAGGCGGATGGGGTCGCCGGTGCCAAGGGGTTTCATGGTGCGGGTGTCTCCTGAGGGGGCGGAATGCCTGGATGCCTGGATACGTAGACGCCTGGCGCTATTCGAAGGGGATGGCTGCCACGAGACTGCCGTGGGCCCAGACCACGACCTGCGCGCGCTCGTGAGCGATGAGGTTGTTGCCGAGGCCACCGGGCACGTCCATGTCCCAGGCCTTCCGGTGGCTGTCGAGGTCGACGGCCACGACCTTGTCCTTGCCGTCCGCCGTCGTGGCGTGCGCGTAGAGGAACTTCTCCCCGACGACCGGCGGCACGTCGAGCCCGGGCGACATGCCGTCGAAAAGCGACTCCCACAGGAGCGTCCCGCTGCCCGCGGCCACGGCGACGATGCCGCGCGTGCCCTCCGCCGCGTACACCACACCGCCCTTGACCGCGGGCCTGCCGTAGCGGCGGGAGCCCTTGGCGACCCGGCCCGCATCGCGGCCGCCCCCGAACTCCCAGAGCTGCCTGCCGCCGGAGAGCCCGCTCGCGGTGAGGCTGCCGCTGCCGAAGTAGACGCGCTCGTCGTCCGCGGCGAGTCGGCCGGGTAGTAGGAACGAGCGGTCGGCGTCCTCCCGGGGCAGGGTGCGGTTCCAGCCCGTCCCGCCCTGGTCGGTCCGCCACGCCTGGAGGTTGTCCGCCTTGCCGCTGAACTGGGGCCGGTCGAGGAGGAGCAGGCCGCCCAGGGGCTTGGCGACGAAGTGCGCGTTGGGGGTCTGCGGCTGGTAGGGGCTCCCCTCGCCGACCGGCTGCCGCCAGTGCTCCTTGCCGGTGCGCGCGTCGACCGCCAGTACGCGCCAGCCCGCCGCCTTCTCCGTGGCCGTGTCACCGGGTCTGCCCGTCTGGGCGACCAGGTAGAGCACGCCGTCCGCGGCGGCGAGGAGCTGGGCCGAGGTGTTGGCGGCGGTGGAGACCGCGATCCCCTGGGCAAGGGGCTCCGGGTGGCCGCTGCCCAGGTCGACGGTGCACAGCGTGAGCGTCGACGCACCCGCGGCGGGCGGCAGGAAGGCGTACACCCGCTCGCCGTCCGTCGTGGCCTGCCACGGATCCCTCACCTGCGTACAGGTCCACTTCTCCTTGCCGGTCTTCGCGTCGAGTCCGACGAGGCCCTTCTTCGCGAGGACGACGATCTGGTCGCCCACCGGCATCGGCGGCAGCAGGTCGTTGATCTGCTCCAGCTGTGCCGGCCACTTCGCCCGTGCGGGAACCACCGGCGCGGCACCGGAGGAAGAGGAGCCCGAAGCAGACCCTGAATCGGACCCCGACGCCGATGCCAGGGCATGCCCGCCCCCCTTGCCCGCCCCGCCGTCCTTGCCGCTGTTGCCCCCGCCGAACCACGCCCACCACCCCGCACCGGCCCCGGCCAGCCCGAGTACCGCCCCGGCCGTCACCCCCAGGAGCCCGCGCCGGGACATCCCGGCCGTCCCCGCGGGGACCACCGGATCGCTCCGCTCCTCGGGCGGCGCCGGCAGCCGGTACGGCTGGATCTGCCACACCTCCGCCGCGCGCCGCGCGATCTCGGCGAGCAGCACGTCCGGCAGCCGGTCCGCGAAGTCCCCGCCCCCGGCACCTCCGAGGAGCCGGTGCGCCAGCTCCGCCGTGCCCGGCCGCCGCGCGGGGTCCTTGTCGAAGCACTCCGCGAGCACGGCCGCCAGCCCGCCGGGCACCCCCGACAGGTCCGGCTCGGCGTACCGCACCCGGTACAGCAGGTCGGCTGCCCGGCCCCCGCCGAAGGGGCCGCGCCCGGTGGCCGCGAAGACCAGCACGCCGGCGAGCGCGAACACGTCACCCGCCGCGGTGTGCTCCAGCCCGCCCGCCTGCTCCGGCGACATGAACGCGGGCGTACCGGCCGCCGTGCCCGTGCGCGTCAGCCGCTCGTCGCCGGCGGCGCGCGCGATGCCGAAGTCGATGACCTTCGGGCCGAAGGCGGTGACCAGGATGTTGGAGGGCTTGAGGTCGCGGTGCACGACGTCCGAGCGGTGCAGCTGGCCGAGCGCCTCGCACAGCACGGCGCCCAGCGCCCGAACGGTCGCCTCCGGCAGCGGGCCGCAGAGGGACACCGCCTCGTCCAGCGGCGGCCCCAGGACGTACTCGGTGGCCAGCCAGGGAACCGGCGCGACGGGATCGGCGTCGACGACGGCCGCGCCGTACTCCCCGCCGATGACGCGGGCGGCGTCGGCCTCCAGCCGGAACCGGGCGCGCAGCCGGGGGTCGGAGGCGAGCCGCGCGTGCATGGTCTTCAGCGCGACGGTGCGCCCGCCGGGGGACCGGCCGAGGTAGACGGTGCCCATGCCGCCGCTGCCGAGCCGGGCCACGAGCCGGTACGCGCCGAGCTGCCGGGGGTCGTCATGGGCGAGGGGAGAGGGCATCGGTCCAGTCCACGAGGAAGGGAAAGGGAGGGCTGCGGGGTCAGCGGACGGGGTTCTCTGCGGCCAGCAGCTCCGCCGACTGCCGGGCCAGCGCCGCGACGACACGGCCGGGCAGCCAGCCGGGCCCGAGCAGCCCGTGCGATGCCGCGGCACCGGTCAGCAAGTCAGGAACTTGCCGTGCGTGCGGCCTGCTCGCCGGGTCCCGGGCCAGGCACGTCGACACCGTGCTGCGCAGCCCCTCCGGCAGTTCGCCCCGCCCGGGGACCGTGTGCCCCGTGGCCGCGTAGGCCAGCACCGCACCCAGCGCGAAGACGTCGCCCGGCGGCTGCGCCGGACCGCCCGCGTCCTGCTCCGGCGGTAGGGGGTGTCCGATGGGTCGGGGCGCGGTCGCGCACCGCAGCGCGCCGAAGCACGTCAGCCGGGGGCCGTCCGCCGCGAGCAGCACGGCGGCGGGGGAGAGCCCCGCGTGGGTGACACCGTCGGCATGGAAAGCGGCGAGCGCCTCCGCGAGGGCGGCCCCCAGCGCACGGACCGTGTGCTCCGGCAGCGGCCCGCCGTACGCGGCCAGCGCGTCGGGCAGCGGCAGGGCGGGAAGGTAGGCGTGGGCGTACCACGGGCCGGTGGCCCCGGCACCCGCGTCGACGACGGGCGCGACCCAGGGCCCGAACAGCCGCCGGGCCCCCTCGGCTTCCTCAGCGAAGTGCGCTGCATCCGCACCGGCGAGCGGAGTACAGATCAGGACGGTGTGGTCCCCGTCGGCACTCCGCCCGATGAAACGGTTCTCCGGAGCCGGGACTTCCCCATCCGGCGGCTCGAACCGGCCCACGACGGAGTACGGGCCGATCTGCCGCGGATCGTCGTAGCGCAGCGGTTCCGGCGTCGCCACTCGTTCGTCCCCCTGACCCTGACCCTGCCGTGACTTCGCGCAATCGCGCCCGCCCCACGCATGGGACGGGCGCGACTCCTGCTACGAGCGATGGTACAAGCGGCGCACTCACACCGTTTCGAGTGCGCGTGCCGCTCAGTCCGTCGGCAGCCACCCCGTCTGGACCAGTGCCGTGCCCCGCTTCCGGGACACGAAGATGCCTCGGCCCGGCGGCAGCTGCTGGGGCTTCACGCTGCCCAGCAGCTCGCCCTCCGCGCGGTCGCCGGAGAGCACGACGCCCTGGGCGCCCAGCTCCTTGAAGCGCTGGATGAACGGCTCGTACGAGGAGCGGCCGGCGCCCGCGCTGCTGCGGGCCAGGATGATGTTGACGCCGGTGTCCCGGGCGTACGGCAGGTTGTCCACCAGCTGGGCCATGGGGTTGCCGGACGACGTCGCCACCAGGTCGTAGTCGTCGACGATGATGAACGCCCGGGGGCCGCGCCACCAGCTGCGGGTGCGCAGCTGCTGCGGGGTCACGTCGGAGCCGGGCGTCCGGCTGGCGATGAGGGCGTTCATGTCCGCGATGAACGGCTCGAAGGCGTTCTGCGACGTCGCATAGCCGGCCAGGTACGGCTCGGGCACGCACTCCAGCAGGCTGCGCCGGTAGTCACCGACGCAGAACAGCGCCTCCTCCGGCGTGTACCGCTCGGTGAGCTGCTTGATGAGCAGGCGCAGCAGGGCCGTCTTGCCCGACTCGCTCTCCCCGTAGACCGCGAACAGCGGGTCGGTGTCGAAGTCGATGAAGACCGGCGCCAGGTTCATCTCGTCGATGCCGATGGCGACACCGCGGTGCGGCTCGGTGTGGCCGTCCGGCAGTTCGCGCACGGACAGCACCCGCGGCAGCATGCGCACCTGCGGGGCGTGCGGGCCGGGCCAGTTCTCGACGGACGCCTTGACGAACGCGGCCGTGGCCTCGGAGAGGTCGTCGCCGCCGCCCGAGGCGCCGTCGACGCGCGGCAGGCCGCCCAGGAAGTGCAGCTTCTCGGCGGTGAGGCCGCGGCCGGGCACGCCCACCGGCACGTTCGCCGCGATCTTGCGGTCGAACTCCGAGTCGAGCGCGTCGCCCAGGCGCAGCTCCAGCCGGCCGAGAATCTGGTCCTTCATGGCCGCCCGCATCTCCATGTAGCGGGAGACGGTGACGACCAGGTGGACGCCGAGGCCGAGGCCGCGCGCGGCGATGTCGGCGACGACGGGCTCGAGCATCTCGTAGTCCGTCTTGAAGGACTGCCAGCCGTCGATGACCAGGAAGACGTCGCCCCACGGCTCGTCGGGGAGCCTGCCCGCGGCCCGCAGCTGGCGGTACGTGGTGATCGAGTCGATGTTGTTGTCGCGGAAGAACTCCTCCCGCCGGTGGAGGACGCCCGCGACCTCGGCCACCGCCCGCCGGACCTTCTCCGGGTCCAGCCGGGAGGCGATGCCGCCCACGTGCGGCAGGCCGTCGACGGCGCTCATCCCGCCGCCGCCGAAGTCCAGCCCGTAGAACTGCACCTCGTGCGGGGTGTGGGTGAGCGCGAAGGAGCCGATGAGGCTGCGGAGCAGCGTGGACTTGCCGGAGCGGGGGCCGCCGATGACGAGCAGGTGGCCCGCCGCTCCCGAGAAGTCCCGGAAGAGGACGTCGCGCCGCTGCTCGAAGGGCTTGTCCACCAGGCCGAGCGGCACCCGCAACCCGCCGCGCGGGGTCCCCGCGGCGTGCAGTCCCCGCTCGGGGGAGACGGCCAGACCGGGCAGCAGCTGGTCCAGGGACGGGGACTCGTTCAGCGGCGGCAGCCACACCTGGTGGGCGGCCGGGCCCTGGCCCTCCAGCCGGCGCACGATGACGTCCAGGACCGTGTCGGCGAGCGCGTCGTCGCCCGCGCCCGGCGCGGTGAGCGAGAAGCGCTCGTCGGGCTCGGCGTAGCGCACCGGCACCGGGGCCGCCGTGAACAGCACCGGCCGGCGGTCGGTCGGCAGCGCGCCGGGCTCCGCCGTCGTGGTGACGCCGCCCCGGTAGGTGGCCGAGACATAGGCGGCCTTGAACCGCGTCATCTCGTCCGTGCCGAACTTCAGATAGCCCGAGCCGGGCACCGAGGGCAGGTGGTAGGCGTCCGGCACGCCCAGGGCCGTGCGCGACTCGGCCGCGGAGAAGGTCCGCAGACCGATGCGGTACGACAGATAGGTGTCCAGGCCGCGCAGCCTGCCCTCCTCGAGCCGCTGCGAGGCCAGCAGCAGGTGCACGCCCAGCGACCGGCCGATGCGGCCGATCTGGATGAACATCTCGATGAAGTCGGGCTTGGCGGTGAGGAGTTCGCTGAACTCGTCGATGACCAGGACGAGCGAGGCCAGCGGCTCCAGGGGAGCGCCCGCCGCGCGCGCCTTCTCGTAGTCGGTGAGGTTGGCGTAGTTGCCGGCCGCTCGCAGCAGCTCCTGGCGCCGCTGCAGCTCACCCGTGATTGAGTCGCGCATGCGGTCGACGAGCGTGAGGTCGTCCGCGAGGTTGGTGATGACCGCGGCGACGTGCGGCAGCTCCGCCATCCCCGCGAAGGTCGCGCCGCCCTTGAAGTCGGCGAGGACGAAGTTCAGCGTCTCCGAGGAGTGGGTGACCGCCAGGCCCAGCACCAGCGTGCGCAGCAGCTCGGACTTGCCGGAGCCGGTCGCGCCGACGCACAGCCCGTGCGGGCCCATGCCGTCCTGCGCCGCCTCCTTGAGGTCCAGCATCACGGGGGAGCCGTCCTCGCCGACGCCGATGGGCACGCGCAGCCGCTCGGCCGTCGAGCGGGGGCGCCAGGTGGTGCCGGCGTCCACCGAGGCGGGGTCGCCGAGGCCGAGCAGGTCGGTGAAGTCCAGATTGGCGAGCAGGGGCTCGTCGTCGTCCCCGCCGCCGCCCATGCGCAGCGGCGCCAGCTGCCGGGCCAGGGCCTCGGCGGCGGGCACCGACAGGAAGTCGGGCACCCCCTCGTACGTGGCCGTCGCCGACTCCAGCCGCAGTCGGCCCGGACGTACGGTCACGGACAGCCCGCCCCGGGTCTCGTCCAGCTCGCCCGGCACGATCTCGAGCACGGTCACTCCCTGGAGCCCCTCGGGGGAGGCCAGGAGGGAGTCCGGGGGCACGACGCCGCCGTCGAGGACGACCACGACGTGGGGCTGGTCCAGGAGCGGCTGCCCGTCGCGGCCGAACCGCGGGCGGCCCTGCAGTCGGCTGCCGAGGAGGTCCTCCACCTCGGCCAAGTCGTCGCCGAACAGCCGCTTGGTGCCGGCCCCGTCGGCGGAGCCGGGCACCTGGGTGTGCGGCAGCCACTTGCACCAGTCCCACGACTCGGCCGCACCCTGCCCGGCGACCACCGCGACCACGAGGTCCTCGGGGGAGTGCAGCGCGGCCAGGCCCGCCACCAGCGCCCGGGCCGCACCGCGCACGGCCTCGCGCTCACCGGAGACCACCACGTGGTAGAAGGCGCGGACCGAGACCGCCACCGGCAGCCCGTCCAGCGAGCCGTGCACGGCCAGGAACCGCTGCATCGCGCTGGCCGACAGCGGCTCCAGCTCGTCCACCGGCGCCGTGGTCGGCGCCACCAGCGGCGTCCACAGCTGCTGCGGCCCCAGGCCGATGCGGGCCTGGCCGAAGTCCTTGTCGGAGACGCGCCGCTCCCACAGCCGGCTGCCCTCGGCGACGAGGGACCACAGCTGCTCGGGCGACGGGTGCAGATAGAACTGGGCGTCGCGCTGCGCCCGCGCCGTGCGGCGCACCTTCTGCCGGGTCTGGGCGAGGTACTTCAGGTAGTCGCGGCGGCTGTCGACCGCCGCGCCCTGGGACCCCCTGCGGTACCGGACCACCTGGGCGACGGCCATGGCCGCCGTGGACAGCAGCATCAGCACGCCCATGATCTTCATGACGGGCTGGGTGCCGGGCATGAAGAAGAAGACCACCGAGGAGCCCATGCCGAGCATCGGCAGCAGCTGCATGGCCATGCCCTCCTGCTGCCCGCGGGGCAGTTCCGGAGGGGACTCGAGCTGCAGCTCGTCCGTGGATATGTCGGGCGGCATGACCCGAGGCGGACGTTTGACGATGATCTGGCTCACCGGCGTATCAATCCCTTTTAGGCTGGACAGCTGTGGCACCGGCCCCCTGCCGGCGGCGGGCAGCCTCCGCGCGACGATGATCCTACGTGCATGACGGAGCCAGGGTCTGTGCCGACCCGTCAGACGCCCCCTGGGGGCTCCCGGTAGGGTTGCGCCCCGTCCGACTGCGCCACCGCTGAAGGGGCGGCAGGTAATTGAGGGGGCCCATCAGGTGAGTTCGACTGCAGTGACCGGTTTCTGCCGAGTGACGGTGATCGCGCCCGACAGCCGGATCGACGTCGCTCTTCCGGATGATGTCGCCGTCGCCGATCTGCTGCCGGAGATCCTGCGCATGACGGGGCAGAGCACACCGGAGGGCGCGCCACCCGGCTACCACCTCACCGGGCGGGACGGCGCCGTGCTGGACCCCGACCGCTCCCTGGGCGCGCAGCGCGTCCTGGACGGCTCGCTGCTGCGGCTGACCCCCTTCGCCGAGTCCCTCCCGCCCGCCGTCTTCGACGACGTTGCCGACGCCGTTGCGACGGCCGTGGCCCGCGACCGCACCCTGTGGAACGACCAACTGCTGCGGATATGCGGCCTGTTCGCGGGTTCCCTGCTGTTCGTCCTGCTCGGCTTCGTCCTCTGGTTCGCGGACCCGGTGCGGCACGACATGCACGGCCTGCCGGGCATCGTCGCCGGAGTCGCCGGCCTGCTGCTCGCCGCCCTCTCCGGGGTGCGCGCCCGCATCTACGGCGACCGGGCCTCCGCCGTCGCCCTCGGCCTCGCGGCCCTGCCGCACCTGATGATCGCGGGGTCCGGGATCCTGGCCCCGGCGCACGGCGAGGGGGTCGGCCGCCTCCAGTTCCTGCTCGGCTGCGTCGCGGTCCTCGTGGTCTCCGTCGCGCTCGTCGCGCTCATGCCCAGCGGCGACGCCCCCTTCGTGGCCGCGGTCGTGGCCTCCGCCGTCGGCACGCTCGCGACCTTCTGCGCGATCCTCACCGAGGCCGGGCCCACCGCGACCGCCGCCGTGTGCGCCGTCGTCGCGATCGGCGCCATCGCCTTCCTGCCGGGGCTGTCCGCCCGGGTGGCCCGGCTGCCCATCGGCTACGCGGCCCCCCGCTCCGCGGCCGCCTCCGACCTCGACCCGCACTCCGACGCCCCCGCCGCCGAGCCCGTCGACGCCGACCGCATCGCCGCCCAGGCGCGCCGCGGCCACGAGCTGCTGCTGGGCCTCGTCGGCGGCTTCTCCGCCGTGGTCGTCGGCGCCGCCGCCGTGCTGGGGTTCGCCGCGAACGGTTGGGCGCAGCTCCTCGCGCTGGCCGCGGGCCTCGCCATGCTGCTGCGCGCCCGGCTCTTCCGCTACACCGCCCAGGTCGCGACCGTCCTCGGCGCGGGCCTCGCCGCCCTCGCCCTCCTCGCCCTCGGCCTGGCCCTGAACCCGCCCGCCGGCGCCGTACGGTCCCTGCTGGAGCACGACCACGGCCCGCTCGACGTCCGCACCGTCTGGCTGTCCGCCGCGGTCGCCGCCGTCGGGGGCCTGCTCACCGCCGTCGCCCTGATCGTCCCGCGCAAGGGCCTGTCACCCTTCTGGGGGAGGTTCTCGGACATAGCGGAGAGCGCCTTCCTGCTGGCGCTGGTGCCGCTGTGCCTGGCCGTCCTGGACGTGTACGCGACAGTGCGGGGCCTGGCCGGCTCGTGACGCCGGGCCCAGGGCCGTACCGCCGGTCAGGGCTGGTACTGTGTCCCGTGGCCGTTTGTGTACGCGCCTCCGGACCGCCCGCCAGGGTGGTCTGGGGACAGCGCCCAGCGGACCCCGCCTTCCGAGTCACGGAAGCTCCCCTGAGAAAGAGACCAGGGGCACTCGGTGGCCAAAAGACATCCAGAAGGAGTACCGCGTGTCGCTCGACGCCGCTACGAAGAAGCAGATCATGGCCGAGTTCGCCACCAAGGAGGGCGACACCGGTTCCCCCGAGGTCCAGGTGGCCATGCTCACCCGCCGCATCTCTGACCTGACCGAGCACCTCAAGATGCACAAGCACGACCACCACTCCCGTCGTGGTCTGCTGCTCCTGGTCGGTCAGCGTCGTCGCCTGCTGCAGTACCTGGCCAAGAAGGACATCACGCGCTTCCGCGCCCTGGTCGAGCGCCTCGGCATCCGCCGCGGTGCCGCGGGCGCCAAGTAAGACGCCGTGAAGGGAGCGGTTCCCACATCTGGGGGCCGCTCCCTTCGTGTATGCCCAGGCCGCGCGGTCCCGCGCGCGTCCGGTGGGGAGCCGGGAACGGCAGAAGCTTTGTAGTCTGGTCCCACAACGGCATAACGAACGACATACCTGATGGGAGGGACGCCGTTCTCTCCGCCGGTCCTCGGTAGTGGCCCCCGGAACAGGGAATTCCGGGTGCTTCGATCGAAGACCGGCCCGCACAGAGCACAGCGGCGCCCTCCACCACCGTCCACGCCACACGGGCGGGACGTAACTGAGGAGATATCCCTGGTGGAGAACGAGACCCACTACGCCGAGGCCGTCATCGACAACGGCGCCTTCGGCACCCGCACCATCCGCTTCGAGACCGGCCGTCTGGCCCGTCAGGCCGCCGGCTCCGCCGTGGCCTACCTGGACGACGACACCATGGTGCTGTCGGCCACGACCGCGTCGAAGAAGCCCAAGGACCAGCTCGACTTCTTCCCCCTCACGGTGGACGTCGAGGAGCGGATGTACTCGGCCGGCAAGATCCCCGGCTCCTTCTTCCGCCGTGAGGGCCGCCCCTCCGAGGACGCGATCCTCACCTGCCGCCTGATCGACCGCCCGCTGCGCCCCTCCTTCAAGAAGGGCCTGCGCAACGAGATCCAGATCGTCGAGACGATCATGGCCCTCAACCCCGATCACCTCTACGACGTGATCGCCATCAACGCCGCCTCCTGCTCCACGCAGCTCGCGGGCCTGCCCTTCTCCGGCCCCATCGGCGGTACCCGCGTCGCCCTGATCAAGGGCCAGTGGGTGGCGTTCCCGACCCACACCGAGCTCGAGGACGCCGTCTTCGACATGGTCGTGGCCGGCCGCGTCCTCGAGGACGGCGACGTCGCGATCATGATGGTCGAGGCCGAGGCCACCGAGAAGACCATCCAGCTCGTCAAGGACGGCGCCGAGGCCCCCACCGAGGAGGTCGTCGCCGCCGGTCTCGAGGCCGCGAAGCCCTTCATCAAGGTGCTCTGCCGCGCCCAGTCCGAGCTGGCCGCCAAGGCCGCCAAGCCCGAGGGCGAGTTCCCGGTCTTCCTCGACTACGAGGACGACGTCCTGGAGGCCCTCACCGCCGCCGTCCGCACCGAGCTGGCCCAGGCGCTCACCATCGCCGGCAAGCAGGAGCGCGAGACCGAGCTGGACCGCATCAAGGAGGTCGCCGCCGAGAAGCTGCTCCCGCAGTTCGAGGGCCGCGAGAAGGAGATCTCCGCCGCGTACCGCTCGCTGACCAAGACCCTGGTCCGTGAGCGCGTCATCAAGGACAAGGTCCGCATCGACGGCCGCGGTGTCACCGACATCCGCACCCTCGCCGCCGAGGTCGAGGCCATCCCGCGCGTCCACGGCTCGGCGCTGTTCGAGCGCGGCGAGACCCAGATCCTGGGTGTCACCACGCTGAACATGCTCCGCATGGAGCAGCAGCTCGACACCCTTTCGCCGGTGACGCGCAAGCGCTACATGCACAACTACAACTTCCCGCCGTACTCCACCGGCGAGACCGGCCGCGTGGGCTCCCCGAAGCGCCGCGAGATCGGCCACGGCGCCCTGGCCGAGCGTGCGCTCATGCCGGTGCTGCCGTCCCGCGAGGAGTTCCCGTACGCCATCCGCCAGGTCTCCGAGGCGCTCGGCTCCAACGGCTCCACCTCCATGGGCTCGGTCTGCGCCTCCACCATGTCGCTGCTGAACGCCGGTGTGCCCCTGCGGGCCCCGGTCGCCGGTATCGCCATGGGCCTGATCTCCCAGGAGATCGACGGCGAGACCCACTACGTCACCCTCACCGACATCCTCGGTGCGGAGGACGCCTTCGGCGACATGGACTTCAAGGTCGCCGGCACCAAGGAGTTCGTGACCGCCCTCCAGCTCGACACCAAGCTGGACGGCATCCCGGCCTCCGTCCTGGCCGCGGCCCTCAAGCAGGCCCGCGACGCCCGTCTCCACATCCTCGACGTGATGATGGAGGCCATCGACCGGCCCGACGAGATGTCCCCGCACGCCCCGCGGATCATCACCGTCAAGATCCCGGTGGACAAGATCGGTGAGGTCATCGGCCCCAAGGGCAAGATGATCAACCAGATCCAGGAGGACACCGGCGCCGAGATCACGATCGAGGACGACGGCACCATCTACATCGGTGCCGCCGACGGCCCCTCCGCCGAGGCCGCCCGCGCCACGATCAACGGCATCGCCAACCCGACCATGCCGGAGGTCGGCGAGCGCTACCTGGGCACGGTCGTCAAGACCACCACCTTCGGTGCGTTCGTCTCCCTGCTCCCGGGCAAGGACGGCCTGCTGCACATCTCCCAGATCCGCAAGCTCGCCGGCGGCAAGCGCGTGGAGAACGTCGAGGACGTGCTGGGCGTGGGCGCCAAGGTCCAGGTCGAGATCGCCGAGATCGACCAGCGCGGCAAGCTCTCCCTGATCCCCGTGATCGAGGGCGAGGAGGCCGACGAGGCTGCTAAGGACGAGTCCGCCAAGTGACGTCCCGTAGTACACGGAAGACGGCCCGCACCTCTTCGGAGGGGCGGGCCGTCGCCCGTACCCAAACGCTTCTCAAGGGCGAGAACGGCATCGGCACGGTCCGCCGGACCGTCCTCCCGGGCGGCCTGCGCGTCGTCACCGAGACCCTGCCCTCCGTACGCTCCGCGACCTTCGGCATCTGGGCGAACGTCGGCTCCCGCGACGAGACGCCCTCGCTCAACGGCGCCACCCACTACCTGGAGCACCTGCTCTTCAAGGGCACGGCCCGGCGCAGCGCGCTCGACATCTCCGCCGCCCTCGACGCGGTCGGCGGCGAGATGAACGCGTTCACGGCGAAGGAGTACACCTGCTACTACGCGCGTGTGCTCGACACCGACCTGCCGCTGGCCATCGACGTCGTCTGCGACATGCTCACGGGCTCGCTGATCGACGCCGCGGACGTGGACGCCGAGCGGGGCGTGATCCTCGAAGAGATCGCCATGACCGAGGACGACCCCGGTGACTGCGTGCACGACCTGTTCGCGCACACCATGCTGGGCGACACCCCCCTCGGCCGCCCGGTCCTGGGCACGGTCGACACGATCAACGCGCTCACCCGCGACCGGATCGCCCGCTTCTACAAGAAGCACTACGACCCGACCCGCCTGGTCGTGGCCGCCGCGGGCAACGTCGACCACGCCAAGGTCGTCCGCCAGGTCCGCGCGGCCTTCGAGCGGGCCGGCGCCCTCACCCGCACGGACGCCGTCCCGGTGGCCCCGCGCGGCGGCTCCCGGACGATCCGCACCGCGGGCCGCGTGGAGCTGCTCGGCCGCAAGACCGAGCAGGCGCACGTCGTCCTCGGCATGCCGGGCCTGGCCCGCACCGACGACCGCCGCTGGGCGCTCGGCGTGCTCAACACCGCCCTGGGCGGCGGCATGAGCTCGCGGCTCTTCCAGGAGGTCCGGGAGAAGCGCGGACTGGCCTACTCGGTCTACTCCTACTCCTCGGGCTTCGCCGACTGCGGCCTCTTCGGCGTCTACGCGGGCTGCCGCCCGAACCAGGTCCACGACGTGCTGAAGATCTGCCGCGACGAGCTGGACCGCGTCGCCGCGGAGGGCCTGTCGGACGAGGAGATCGGCCGCGCCATCGGCCAGCTCTCCGGTTCCACGGTGCTGGGCCTGGAGGACACGGGCGCGCTGATGAACCGCATCGGCAAGAGCGAGCTGTGCTGGGGCGACCAGATGTCGGTCGACGACATGCTGGCCCGCATCGCCGCCGTCACCCCGGACGAGATCCGCGAGGTGGCGCGCGACGTCCTGGGACAGCGTCCTTCGCTGTCCGTCATCGGCCCGCTGAAGGACAAGCAGGCCGCACGCCTGCACGAGGCCGTTTCCTGAGTTCACCCCCGAAGTTCACCGCTGGAAGTTCACCGCTGTAAGGAAGCAGGGACGATGAGCAAGCTGCGCGTCGCGGTCATCGGCGCCAAGGGCCGGATCGGCTCCGAGGCGGTACGGGCCGTGGAAGCCGCCGACGACATGGAACTGGTGGCCGCACTGGGCCGGGGCGACAAGCTGGACGCCCTGACCGAGGCGGGCGCCCAGGTCGCGGTCGAGCTGACGCACCCGGACTCGGTGATGGACAACCTCGAGTTCTGCGTCCGCAACGGCATCCACGGCGTGGTCGGCACGACCGGCTGGACCGAGGACCGGCTGGCGAAGCTGAACTCCTGGCTGGCCGCCTCCCCCGGCACTGGCGTGCTCATCGCCCCGAACTTCTCCATCGGCGCGGTCCTCACCATGGCCTTCGCCCAGCAGGCCGCCCGCTTCTTCGAGTCCGTCGAGGTCGTCGAGCTGCACCACCCGAACAAGGCCGACGCCCCCTCCGGCACGGCCACCCGCACCGCCCAGCTCATCGCGGCGGCGCGGCGCGAGGCGGGCTGCCCCCCGCAGCCCGACGCCACGACCACGGCCCTGGAGGGCGCGCGCGGCGCGGACGTCGACGGGGTGCCCGTGCACGCCGTGCGGCTGCGCGGCCTGCTCGCCCACCAGGAGGTGCTGTTCGGCGACACCGGCGAGACGCTCACCATCCGGCACGACTCGCTGCACCACAGCTGCTTCATGCCGGGCATCCTGCTCGGCGCGCGCCGCGTGGTGAGCACCCCGGGCCTGACCTTCGGCCTGGAACACTTCCTGGACCTGGGCTGAGTACGGTGCGCGCAAAGATCGTCTATTTCGCCCTGGCCGCCGTCCTGGTCGTCTACTTCGTCCTGGTCGGCAGCCGCGGCATCATGCTCATCGAGCAGGGCACCGCGATCACCGTGGCCTTCGGGCTGGCGGTCCTGGTCCTGCCGTTCATCGGTGCCTGGTTCCTCTACCAGACCACCAAGTTCGCGCGGGACGCCAACCGGCTGGCGCGGGAGCTGGAGTCCGAGGGCGGCCTGCCGGTCGACGAGCTGGAACGCACCCCGAGCGGCCGCATCGACCGAGACTCGGCGGACGCCGTCTTCGCCCGCCGCCGCGCGGAGACGGAGCAGGCCCCCGGGGACTGGCGCTCGTGGTTCCGCCTGGCGGTCGCCTACCACGACGCCCGCGACACCCCCAGAGCCCGCAAGGCCATGCAGCGGGCCATCGCCCTCCACGACGGCAAGGGACTCTCCAGCCCGTCCGGCGCTTGAGGACCGGGGGTCCGGGGGCGAAGCCCCCGGTTACGGGAAGGGGCGGGGTGGGGAAAGAAAACCCCGTCCGCCCCACCACCCGTCACCCCTTGAACTCCACCACCCAGTCCTCAACGGCATCCGCCGCAGCCTCGAACGCCTGGGGGCGCCCCAGAAAATCGATGCTGTGGTCGGTGACCACGACCGGCAGTTCCCCACCTCGCTCCCGTCGCACGACAAGCGCCTGCCCCTGCACAACCCGCGCCACCCCCAACACCCGCACCGGCTGCTGCACAATCCGCACCTCAGCCACCGCGTCCCAGGACAACGTCGTGCTGGACAGCAGCCCCGCACGCCGCAGCCCCCGCGGGCTCACCCAGATGCCCACCCGCACCAGCCGCACCGCGAGCGTGATCAGCAGCACGGCGATGATCCCGCAGACACCCGCCGCGACCGGCGCGCCGGCCACCGTGGCGATGACGGCCGAGCAGAGCACGTACGCGGCCAGCAGAAGCAGCAAGGCCGCGCCACCGACCCGTCCGGGGCCCGGGTGGTACGGACGCCGCCAGCGATCACGGCTCTCGTACTGGTTCTCGGGCTCCCGGCCGGGCGGAGGCGCGGCACTGGTGGTCGCGCGGTTGTCGCCGTCGCGGTCGGCTGTCAGGAAGGGCAGGGGCACGACGGTTCCTCGCTCGCAAACATGCTCGAATGGCTGTGGCGCGTGAGGTTACCTGCCGTCCGCCGGACCCCTGTCGGCGGCTACCGGTCAGCGACCGGCGTTGGCCTCGGACTGCTGGGTGTGGTGGGCGTTCTGCGGACCCGCCTCCAGCGACGGCATCCCGAACAGCAGCGCCCCGACGAGCCCCGCCGCGACCGTGAGGCCCATCAGGGCCCGGCCCGCTATCTGCGAGCGGCTGGCGCGTTCTCGGGGCGGCGGCGTGATGTTGCTGCGGTAGCGCTCGGCCTCGGCGACGAAGGCGAACGGCACGGGCTCTCGCCGGCGGAACATGAAGGGCTCTCCTAGGAACCTCGAAGTGGGCTGTTACACATAAGGACGCTCGAACTCGCCCGCGCGTGCCCGTTTTCCGTAACTTCTGTGAAAAATATCAACTGGCGTCCCACTACCTCCTGTGCGGAGCGGGCCCGCGGGCCCGCCGTCGGCCGACTGTCAGTGGTGGCCCTTAGGCTTGACGGCGGCCAAGCACTGCAATTGGAAGGACCCCGCCGGTGACCGACACCCCCACCGAGGACGTCAAGGACGCCAAGCCGACGTTCCGCAGCGACGTGACCGTCGAGCTGGTCAAGCACAGCGCGGCGGACAGCGACGTGCTGTGGGCGGCCCGTGTCTCCACCGCCGGTGAGCAGTCCCTGGAAGAGATCACCAAGGACCCCGAGCGGTCCAAGGGGCTCATCAACTACCTGATGCGCGACCGCCACGGCAGCCCCTTCGAGCACAACTCGATGACCTTCTTCATCAGCGCGCCGATCTTCGTGTTCCGCGAGTTCATGCGCCACCGCGTGGGCTGGTCGTACAACGAGGAGTCCGGCCGCTACCGCGAGCTGGAGCCTGTCTTCTATGTGCCGGGCGAGTCCCGCAAGCTGGTGCAGGAGGGCCGCCCGGGCAAGTACGTCTTCGTCGAGGGCACCCCCGAGCAGCACGAGCTGACCAGCCGCCTCATGGAGGACAGCTACCGGCAGGCGTACGAGAAGTACCAGGAGATGCTCGCCGCGGGCGTCGCGCGCGAGGTGGCCCGCTCCGTCCTTCCCGTCGGCCTCTTCTCCTCGATGTACGCCACGTGCAACGCCCGCTCGCTGATGCACTTCCTCGGCCTGCGCACCCAGCACGAGCTGGCGAAGGTCCCCTCCTTCCCGCAGCGGGAGATCGAGATGGTCGGCGAAAAGATGGAGGCGGAGTGGGCGAAGCTCATGCCGCTCACCTACGCCGCCTTCAACAAGAACGGCCGCATCGCCCCGTAACGCAACGCTTTTGTGACGCATGCGTACGGTGACAGTGATGGTCACGCGCTGCTACCCCGGACCCCCGAGTCAGGTGTCCGTATTGCGGCGTTTCATCACCTTCATCTAGGCTGAAAAAACGGACCCGGCACTGCTTGAACCCCCGAGCAGGCAGTGCCGGGATCCCTTCTCACGCTCCCCCGAGGGAGCACCTCACGGTGAGCAACGAGTAGCGTGGCCCCCATGGCTCCGATCTCCACATCGCAAACCCCCTTCGGGCGGGTCCTGACCGCCATGGTCACGCCCTTCACCGCTGACGGCGCCCTCGACCTCGACGGCGCCCAGCAACTCGCCCGCCACCTCGTGGACGCAGGCAACGAGGGCATCGTCGTCAACGGCACCACCGGCGAGTCCCCCACCACCAGCGATGCGGAGAAAGCCCAGCTCGTCCGGGCCGTGGTCGAAGCCGTCGGAGACCGGGCCCACGTCGTCGCCGGAGCCGGCACCAACGACACCCGCCACAGCGTCGAGCTGGCCCGCGCGGCAGAGCAGGCGGGCGCCCACGGCCTCCTCGTCGTGACGCCCTACTACAACAAGCCCCCGCAGGAGGGCATCCGCCGGCACTTCACCGCCGTCGCCGACGCCACCGACCTGCCTGTGATGATCTACGACATCCCCGGCCGCAGCGGCGTCCAGATCGAGACCGAGACCATGGTCCGGCTGGCCGAGCACCCCCGCATCGTCGCCAACAAGGACGCCAAGGGCGACCTCGCGAGCGCGAGCTGGGCCATGGCCCGCTCCGGCCTCGCCTGGTACTCCGGCGACGACATGCTCAACCTGCCGCTGCTGTCGATCGGCGCCGTCGGATTCGTGTCGGTCGTCGGCCACGTCGTCGCCCCCGAGCTGCGCGCGCTCGTCGAGGCCCACCGGGCCGGCGACGTCACCAAGGCGGCCGAGATCCACCGCCGGCTGCTCCCGGTCTACACCGGCATGTTCCGCACCCAGGGCGTGATGACCACCAAGGCCGCCCTCGCCCTCCAGGGCCTCCCGGCCGGCCCGCTGCGGCTCCCGCTCATCGGACTCACGGACGAAGAGACCGAGCAGCTCAAGCGCGATCTCGCGGCAGGCGGGGTACAGCTGTAACACCGGGACCGCACGTCGGCCCGCCACAGACTTCACAACTGAATACGAAGCGGAACCGAAGAACTGAATACCTAGTCGACAACTGCACAGCGCGACAACTCAAGATCGCAAACAACTGCATGTGCACGAATGTCACGCGCGCCATGTGTCCCGGGAGGGCATGTGGCGCGCGTGGTGAGGAGAGTCTTTTGAGCCACCCGCACCCTGAACTCGGTCCGCCGCCGAAGCTTCCCGAGGGAGGCCTGCGCGTCACCCCGCTCGGCGGCCTGGGCGAGATCGGTCGCAACATGACGGTCTTCGAGTACGGCGGCCGTCTGCTGATCGTCGACTGCGGAGTGCTCTTCCCCGAGGAGGAGCAGCCCGGAGTCGACCTGATCCTGCCCGACTTCACGTCCATTCGTGACCGCCTCGACGACATCGACGGCATCGTGCTCACCCACGGTCACGAGGACCACATCGGCGGTGTCCCCTACCTCCTCCGCGAGAAGCCGGACATCCCGCTGATCGGCTCCAAGCTGACCCTCGCCCTGATCGAGGCCAAGCTCCAGGAGCACCGCATCCGCCCGTACACCCTCGAGGTCGTGGAGGGCCACCGCGAGCGCATCGGCCCCTTCGACTGCGAGTTCGTGGCGGTCAACCACTCGATCCCGGACGCCCTCGCCGTCGCGATCCGCACCCCGGCCGGCATGGCCGTGCACACCGGTGACTTCAAGATGGACCAGCTCCCGCTGGACCGTCGCCTCACCGACCTGCCCGCCTTCGCCAAGCTCGGCGAGGAGGGCATCGACCTGCTGCTGGTGGACTCCACCAACGCCGAGGTCCCCGGCTTCGTCCCGCCGGAGCGCGACATCTCCGGCGTGCTGCGCCAGGTCTTCGCGGGCGCCCAGAAGCGCATCATCGTGGCCAGCTTCGCCAGCCATGTGCACCGCATCCAGCAGATCCTGGACGCCGCGCACGAGTACGGCAGGCGGGTGGCCTTCGTCGGCCGCTCGATGGTCCGCAACATGGGCATCGCCCGCGACCTCGGCTACCTGCGGGTTCCCGCGGGCCTCGTCGTGGACGTCAAGACCCTCGACGACCTGCCGGACGACGAGGTCGTGCTGGTCTGCACGGGCTCCCAGGGCGAGCCGATGGCGGCCCTGTCCCGCATGGCCAACCGGGACCACCAGATCCGCATCGTCCAGGGCGACACCGTCATCCTGGCCTCGTCCCTCATCCCGGGCAACGAGAACGCGGTCTACCGCGTGATCAACGGCCTCACCCGGTGGGGTGCCAACGTCGTGCACAAGGGCAACGCCCGGGTGCACGTCTCCGGCCACGCCTCGGCGGGCGAGCTGCTGTACTTCTACAACATCTGCAAGCCGAAGAACCTGATGCCGGTGCACGGCGAATGGCGCCACCTCCGCGCCAACGCCGAGCTGGGCGCGCTGACGGGCGTCCCCAAGGACCACATCGTCATCGCCGAGGACGGCGTCGTCGTGGACCTGGTGGACGGCAAGGCGAAGATCGTCGGCAAGGTCCAGGCCGGGTACGTGTACGTGGACGGCCTCTCGGTCGGCGACGTCACCGAGGCATCCCTCAAGGACCGCCGCATCCTCGGCGACGAGGGCATCATCTTCGTCCACGTGGTGGTCGACAGCACGACCGGCAAGGTCGTCAGCGGCCCCCAGATCCAGGCGCGTGGTTCCGGCATCGAGGACGCGGCGTTCACCGCCGTGGTCCCGAAGATCGAGGAAGCCATCGCCAAGGCCGCCGCCGACGGCGTTGCCGAGCCGCACCAGCTCCAGCAGCTCGTGCGCCGCTCGGTGGGCAAGTGGGTGTCGGACAGCTACCGCCGCCGCCCGATGATCCTCCCTGTGGTCGTCGAGGTCTGACGTCGTATCAGCAGGCTGGACGGCCGCCCCGGTGCCGATTTGCATCCGGGTGCGGCCGTCCAGTACGTTTACGGCTCCACCGCAGCGGGAACGCCCCCACGCTTGAGCGTGAGGCCGAACCGGAAAGCGGATGGAAATCCGACTCAGAGAAAGTCTGATAAAGTCGGAAACCCCCGCCAACGGGGACCGGAAATGAAATTCCGAACCGGCAGCTTCTTTTAGAAGCGAAGGAACGGAAAACGGATCTGGTAAGGTTGGAAACAACGAAGGGAAGCGCCCGGAGGAAAGCCCCAGTGAATGTCACTGCGGGTGAGTACAAAGGAAGCGTCCGTTCCTTGAGAACTCAACAGCGTGCCAAAAGTCAACGCCAGATATGTTGACACCCCGTCCATCTCGATGGATGAGGTTCCTTTAAAAGTCCTGCCGGGTCCGTATCGGATCGGGTAGGCGATTACACAGCGAGGACGCTGTGAACGGCCGGGCTTATTCCGCCTGGCTGTTCCGCTCAACGCGAGTGTGACCGGCAGTTTTTAATTAAACGCAGCCCGGTAAACATTCACGGAGAGTTTGATCCTGGCTCAGGACGAACGCTGGCGGCGTGCTTAACACATGCAAGTCGAACGATGAAGCCCTTCGGGGTGGATTAGTGGCGAACGGGTGAGTAACACGTGGGCAATCTGCCCTGCACTCTGGGACAAGCCCTGGAAACGGGGTCTAATACCGGATACGACCTGCCGAGGCATCTTGGCGGGTGGAAAGCTCCGGCGGTGCAGGATGAGCCCGCGGCCTATCAGCTTGTTGGTGGGGTGATGGCCTACCAAGGCGACGACGGGTAGCCGGCCTGAGAGGGCGACCGGCCACACTGGGACTGAGACACGGCCCAGACTCCTACGGGAGGCAGCAGTGGGGAATATTGCACAATGGGCGAAAGCCTGATGCAGCGACGCCGCGTGAGGGATGACGGCCTTCGGGTTGTAAACCTCTTTCAGCAGGGAAGAAGCGAAAGTGACGGTACCTGCAGAAGAAGCGCCGGCTAACTACGTGCCAGCAGCCGCGGTAATACGTAGGGCGCAAGCGTTGTCCGGAATTATTGGGCGTAAAGAGCTCGTAGGCGGCTTGTCGCGTCGGATGTGAAAGCCCGGGGCTTAACCCCGGGTCTGCATTCGATACGGGCAGGCTAGAGTTCGGTAGGGGAGATCGGAATTCCTGGTGTAGCGGTGAAATGCGCAGATATCAGGAGGAACACCGGTGGCGAAGGCGGATCTCTGGGCCGATACTGACGCTGAGGAGCGAAAGCGTGGGGAGCGAACAGGATTAGATACCCTGGTAGTCCACGCCGTAAACGTTGGGCACTAGGTGTGGGCGACATTCCACGTCGTCCGTGCCGCAGCTAACGCATTAAGTGCCCCGCCTGGGGAGTACGGCCGCAAGGCTAAAACTCAAAGGAATTGACGGGGGCCCGCACAAGCAGCGGAGCATGTGGCTTAATTCGACGCAACGCGAAGAACCTTACCAAGGCTTGACATACACCGGAAAGCGCTAGAGATAGTGCCCCCCTTGTGGTCGGTGTACAGGTGGTGCATGGCTGTCGTCAGCTCGTGTCGTGAGATGTTGGGTTAAGTCCCGCAACGAGCGCAACCCTTGTTCTGTGTTGCCAGCATGCCTTTCGGGGTGATGGGGACTCACAGGAGACTGCCGGGGTCAACTCGGAGGAAGGTGGGGACGACGTCAAGTCATCATGCCCCTTATGTCTTGGGCTGCACACGTGCTACAATGGCCGGTACAATGAGCTGCGATACCGCGAGGTGGAGCGAATCTCAAAAAGCCGGTCTCAGTTCGGATTGGGGTCTGCAACTCGACCCCATGAAGTTGGAGTTGCTAGTAATCGCAGATCAGCATTGCTGCGGTGAATACGTTCCCGGGCCTTGTACACACCGCCCGTCACGTCACGAAAGTCGGTAACACCCGAAGCCGGTGGCCCAACCCTTGTGGAGGGAGCCGTCGAAGGTGGGACTGGCGATTGGGACGAAGTCGTAACAAGGTAGCCGTACCGGAAGGTGCGGCTGGATCACCTCCTTTCTAAGGAGCACATAGCCGGCTGCAAGCGAATGTCTTGCACGGTTGCTCATGGGTGGAACGTTGACTATTCGGCACAGTTCAGGATCTCCCTGTTAGTACTGCTTCGGCGTGGAACACAGTGGGGTGAGTGGCTGGGCCGGGCACGCTGTTGGGTATCTGAGGGTGCGAGCGTTGCTCGAACCTTCGCGATGCCGGCCCCAGTGAACTCCGGTCTGCTGATCGGGGGTGATGGGTGGCTGGTCGTTGCTTGAGAACTGCACAGTGGACGCGAGCATCTGTGGCCAAGTTTTTAAGGGCGCACGGTGGATGCCTTGGCACCAGGAACCGATGAAGGACGTGGGAGGCCGCGATAGGCCCCGGGGAGCTGTCAACCGAGCTGTGATCCGGGGGTGTCCGAATGGGGAAACCCGGCAGTCGTCATGGGCTGTCACCCGCTGCTGAACACATAGGCAGTGTGGAGGGAACGCGGGGAAGTGAAACATCTCAGTACCCGCAGGAAGAGAAAACAACCGTGATTCCGGGAGTAGTGGCGAGCGAAACCGGATGAGGCCAAACCGTATGTGTGTGATACCCGGCAGGGGTTGCGCATGCGGGGTTGTGGGATCTCTCTTTCATGGTCTGCCGGCCATGAGACGAGTCAGAAACCGTTGATGTAGGCGAAGGACATGCGAAAGGTCCGGCGTAGAGGGTAAGACCCCCGTAGCTGAAACATTAGCGGCTCGTTTGAGAGACACCCAAGTAGCACGGGGCCCGAGAAATCCCGTGTGAATCTGGCGGGACCACCCGCTAAGCCTAAATATTCCCTGGTGACCGATAGCGGATAGTACCGTGAGGGAATGGTGAAAAGTACCGCGGGAGCGGAGTGAAATAGTACCTGAAACCGTGTGCCTACAAGCCGTGGGAGCGTCGCCGTCAAGCTTGCTTGGCGGTCGTGACTGCGTGCCTTTTGAAGAATGAGCCTGCGAGTTTGCGGTATGTTGCGAGGTTAACCCGTGTGGGGAAGCCGTAGCGAAAGCGAGTCCGAACAGGGCGTTTGAGTAGCGTGCCCAAGACCCGAAGCGGAGTGATCTAGCCATGGGCAGGTTGAAGCGGAGGTAAGACTTCGTGGAGGACCGAACCCACCAGGGTTGAAAACCTGGGGGATGACCTGTGGTTAGGGGTGAAAGGCCAATCAAACTCCGTGATAGCTGGTTCTCCCCGAAATGCATTTAGGTGCAGCGTCGTGTGTTTCTTGCCGGAGGTAGAGCACTGGATAGGCGATGGGCCCTACCGGGTTACTGACCTTAGCCAAACTCCGAATGCCGGTAAGTGAGAGCGCGGCAGTGAGACTGTGGGGGATAAGCTCCATGGTCGAGAGGGAAACAGCCCAGAGCATCGACTAAGGCCCCTAAGCGTACGCTAAGTGGGAAAGGATGTGGAGTCGCAGAGACAACCAGGAGGTTGGCTTAGAAGCAGCCACCCTTGAAAGAGTGCGTAATAGCTCACTGGTCAAGTGATTCCGCGCCGACAATGTAGCGGGGCTCAAGCGTACCGCCGAAGTCGTGTCATTCACACAACAGCCTCAACGGGTGTGTGGATGGGTAGGGGAGCGTCGTGTGCCGGGTGAAGCAGCCGTGGAAACGAGTTGTGGACGGTTCACGAGTGAGAATGCAGGCATGAGTAGCGATACACACGTGGGAAACGTGTGCGCCGATTGACTAAGGGTTCCTGGGTCAAGCTGATCTGCCCAGGGTAAGTCGGGACCTAAGGCGAGGCCGACAGGCGTAGTCGATGGACAACCGGTTGATATTCCGGTACCCGCTTTGAAACGCCCAATATCGAATCAGGCGATGCTAAGTCCGTGAAGCCGCCCTGGATCCTTCGGGTGAAGGGGAGTGGTGGAGCCGACGGACCAGACTTGTAGTAGGTAAGCGATGGGGTGACGCAGGAAGGTAGTCCAGCCCGGGCGGTGGTTGTCCCGGGGTAAGGGTGTAGGGCGTTGTGTAGGCAAATCCGCACAACATGCAGCCTGAGACCTGATGCCGAGCCGATTGTGGTGAAGTGGATGATCCTATGCTGTCGAGAAAAGCCTCTAGCGAGTTTCATGGCGGCCCGTACCCTAAACCGACTCAGGTGGTCAGGTAGAGAATACCGAGGCGTTCGGGTGAACTATGGTTAAGGAACTCGGCAAAATGCCCCCGTAACTTCGGGAGAAGGGGGGCCATTCCTGGTGATAGCACTTGCTGCTTGAGCTGGGGGTGGCCGCAGAGACCAGCGAGAAGCGACTGTTTACTAAAAACACAGGTCCGTGCGAAGCCGTAAGGCGATGTATACGGACTGACGCCTGCCCGGTGCTGGAACGTTAAGGGGACCGGTTAGCTCTGTTTCGACGGGGCGAAGCTGAGAACTTAAGCGCCAGTAAACGGCGGTGGTAACTATAACCATCCTAAGGTAGCGAAATTCCTTGTCGGGTAAGTTCCGACCTGCACGAATGGCGTAACGACTTCTCGACTGTCTCAACCATAGGCCCGGTGAAATTGCACTACGAGTAAAGATGCTCGTTTCGCGCAGCAGGACGGAAAGACCCCGGGACCTTTACTACAGCTTGATATTGGTGTTCGGTTCGGCTTGTGTAGGATAGGTGGGAGACTGTGAAGCATGCACGCCAGTGTGTGTGGAGTCGTCGTTGAAATACCACTCTGGTCGTGCTGGATGTCTAACCTGGGTCCGTGATCCGGATCAGGGACAGTGTCTGGTGGGTAGTTTAACTGGGGCGGTTGCCTCCTAAAGGGTAACGGAGGCGCCCAAAGGTTCCCTCAGCCTGGTTGGCAATCAGGTGTTGAGTGTAAGTGCACAAGGGAGCTTGACTGTGAGACCGACGGGTCGAGCAGGGACGAAAGTCGGGACTAGTGATCCGGCGGTGGCTTGTGGAAGCGCCGTCGCTCAACGGATAAAAGGTACCCCGGGGATAACAGGCTGATCTTCCCCAAGAGTCCATATCGACGGGATGGTTTGGCACCTCGATGTCGGCTCGTCGCATCCTGGGGCTGGAGTCGGTCCCAAGGGTTGGGCTGTTCGCCCATTAAAGCGGTACGCGAGCTGGGTTTAGAACGTCGTGAGACAGTTCGGTCCCTATCCGCTGTGCGCGTAGGAGTCTTGAGAAGGGCTGTCCCTAGTACGAGAGGACCGGGACGGACGAACCTCTGGTGTGCCAGTTGTCCTGCCAAGGGCATGGCTGGTTGGCTACGTTCGGGAGGGATAACCGCTGAAAGCATCTAAGCGGGAAGCCTGCTTCGAGATGAGGACTCCCACCCACTTGATGGGGTAAGGCTCCCAGTAGACGACTGGGTTGATAGGCCAGGTGTGGAAGACCGGTAACGGTTGGAGCTGACTGGTACTAATAGGCCGAGGGCTTGTCCTCAGTTGCTCGCGTCCACTGTGTAGGTTCTGAAGTAACGACTGTTGAGTCATGCTCCGGTTGGTTAACTTCATAGTGTTTCGGTGGTCATAGCGTTAGGGAAACGCCCGGTTACATTCCGAACCCGGAAGCTAAGCCTTTCAGCGCCGATGGTACTGCAGGGGGGACCCTGTGGGAGAGTAGGACGCCGCCGAACTATCTTTGAGAAAAAGCTCTGGTGTATGAACCTCGGTTCATGCGCCAGAGCTTTTTTGTTTTTGTGCTGCGCTGCGGAGCGTCACACCCCGTTCACATGGCCTGGGCACCATCCGCAGCATGCTGACTCAGGAGAAGCTGGCGGCGGCCGGTGTGGGAGCCGGTGACGAGGTCATCGTCCCCTCCTACACAACGTCCGGGCCTGCCGAGGCGGTTCTGGGCCTGGGTGCTCGGCCCGTGTTCGCCGACATCGACCCCTTCACCTTCTGTCTCGACCCGGCCTCGGTGGCCGACGCCGTGAGCCGGCGGACGGTCGCCATCGTGCCCGTAGACCTCTTCGGTCACCCCGCCGATCTCCCGGCCCTCCAAGCCATTGCGACCCGCGAGGCATTGCTCCTCGTCGAGCACTCCGCGCCGGACGGGCAGCCGGACCCGGACACCGACGCCCGCCGGGCGAACGCCGCCTACCTCGACGCCCGCCTCACCGGTGTGACGACTCCCACCGCCCCCGCCGGAGTCAGGCACCGCTACGACTCCTACGTCGTTCGCGTCCCGGGCAACGGCCGCCCCGACCGGGACGCCTTCGCCCGTGCTCTGCGTGCGCGGGGCGTGGACTGCCAGGTGCCCGTACGGACGCCCGTCCACCGAATGCCGCCGTTCCGGCGGGAGTTGTGGCTGGCGGAGACCGAGCGGGCGGCCGACGAATGCCTGGCGCTTCCCGTGGGCGCGGGGATGTCCCGGCGCGAGCTGCACCGGGTGGTGTCGGCCTGCAACGCCCTCGGCGGGCTCATGCCGGCGGTCGCGGCCTGAGCCGTCGGCCGCCGGGCCGCCGGGTGGTCAAAAGTACGTCCGAACATCGGGTATGCTTTATCTCGTTGCCGGCCCCAATAGCTCAGTCGGCAGAGCGTCTCCATGGTAAGGAGAAGGTCAACGGTTCGATTCCGTTTTGGGGCTCCATGAAGAGAAGGCCCCCGCCCTATGGCGGGGGCCTTCTTCATTTCCCCTCGGTACATGCCTGACCGTCAGGCCTGCGGGCCCTCAGGTCCGCAAGGCCTTCAGGACTCCTGATGCTCCGGCACCCGCATGGCGAGAATGGCCATGTCGTCCGAGGCCGGCTCGGCAGCAAAACGTTCGACCGCGCGCAGGACGCGTGCCGCGACGGCGCCCGCGGTGAGGCCCGTACACGTCGCCAGGACGTCCGTCAGCCCGTCGTCGCCCAGCATGCGCGTGCCCTCGCGGCGTTCGGTGACGCCGTCCGTGACGCAGAGCAGGACGTCGCCCGGGGCGAGCGTGACCGTCTGCTCGTACAGCTCCAGGTCGTCCATGACGCCCAGCAGCGGCTGGGGGTCGGCCGCGGGCGCCACCGTGCCGTCCTGCCGCAGGCGCAGCGGCAGCGGGTGGCCCGCGCAGACGACCTTGAGGATCGCGCTGCCGTCGGACTGCGGCCACAGCTCGCCGTAGAGGAGCGTGAGGAAGCGGCTGCGGGCGCCCTCGTCCAGGATGGCGGTGTTGAGGCGCTCGAGGACCGCCGGGCCGCCGAAGCCCTCGCGGGCGAGCAGGCGCAGCGCGTGCCGGGCGAGGCCGGTGACGGCCGCCGCCTCCGGGCCCGTGCCGCACACGTCGCCGATGGCGAAGCCGTAGGCGCCGTCGCGGATGGGGAAGAGGTCGTAGAAGTCGCCGCCGACCTCGTTGCCCTCGCCGGCCGCGCGGTAGATGACCTCGACCTCCACGCCCGGGACGTCGGGCAGTTCGGGCGGGAGGAGGCTGCGCTGCAGGCTCTGGCTGATGGCGGTGCGCTCGCTGTAGAGGCGGGCGTTGTCCAGGGCGAGGGCGGCGCGGCGGGAGAGGTCCTCGGCGAGTTCGAGGATCTCCTGGCGGAAGTGGTCGTCGGTCGGCTTGCCGAGGGTCAGCATGCCGATGACGCGGTTGCGGGCCACCAGCGGCAGGACGACCGTCTCGCCGCCGACAGCGGCCGCTGTGGCCAGGGAGGCGCCCGGGCCGGGGATGCGGCCCGTGGCGTCGGTGAGGCCGAGGCTGCGCAGGGAGGTGCGGAGCGCGGCCGAGTGGGCGGCCTCGGAGGGCGCGGTCCAGACGCGGGCGCCGGGGGTGGGGACCGGGTCCGGCGGGGCGACCTTGGAGAGCAGGGCCTTGAGGCCGTCGATGCGGTCCTCGTCCTCGTGCAGGACGTAGGACAGCTCCGGATCCGAGCTCTGGTCGGCGATGGTGTAGACCGCGCACCAGGTGGCCAGGGTGGGGACCGTCATCTGGGCCATGAGGGCCAGCGTCTGGTCCCGGTCGAGGGTGCCCGCGAGCAGGTCCGACGCCTCGACGAGGAAGGAGAGCGAGCCGCGGCGCAGCCGCTCCAGCTCGCCCAGCCGCGCGGACTCGACGGCCAGGGCGATGCGGTCGGCGGCGAACTGGAGGCGCAGGGCCTCCTCGTTGCCGTAGCGGCAGGGCGCCTCGGCGGCCACGCCGAGGGAGCCGGTGAGCCGGCCCTCGACCTTGAGCGGAACGGTGACGACCGAGCGCATGCCGGTGTCGGCGAGCAGGGGGACCGCTCCCGGGACGGCGCTGAGGTCGTCGTGGACGGCGGGCATCCGTGCGGAGCCGTAGCGGCCGGTGCCCGCTTCGACGGGGACGCGGGCGAAGCGCTGGCGGGCGGAGGGGAGGCCGGTGGAGGCGCGCACCTCCAGCTCGGTCTCGTCGTCGGTGGCGAGCAGCAGGTAGGCGGCGTCGCCGTCCAGCATGTCGCGGGCGCGCTCGACGGTGCGCTGGAGGAGACCGTCCAGGTCGTCCGGGGCGGGGGAGCCGATGAAGACCTCGAACGGGTCGGCGACCGCGCCGCGGTCGGTGCCGCCCGAGTCGGCGGCCGCGGACCGGGGCGGGCTCTGGAGGACGGCGCGCTCCTCGTCGCGCACCAGCAGGCAGACGGTGGAGGGGGCTCCGGCGTTGTCGCGGACGCGCAGGTGGGAGGCGTAGACGGGGACCACGCGGCCGTCCGCGCCCCTTATGCCGTAGGAGCCCTCCCAGCGGGACAGGCGCAGGGCCTCGGCGATGCCGGTGGAGGTGCCGGGGGTGTGCGGCCAGGCGGCGAGGTCGGCGAGCGGCTTGCCCGTGATCTGGTCGGCGGTGAAGCCGAACAGCTCCTGGGCGTCGTCGTTCCAGGAGCTGATGGTGCCGGTGCGGTCGATCTGCACGACGGCCACCCGGACGCGGGTGTCGGCGACCGGCAGTGCCTCGGCGGGCAGGGCAGGGCCGGCGGACCTGGTGCCGGCGGGGCGCTCGGGCAGGTCGAGGCGGAACCAGACGGTCTTGCGGGCGGCGCTGTACTCGACGCCCCAGCGGGAGGCCAGGGCGCCGCACAGCAGCAGGCCGCGGCCGCCCTCGCGGTCGACGCCGCCGAAGCGGGCGCCGGGGCTCTGCAGCGGAAGCTCGCGCTCGGGGTAGCGGTCGGCGACTTCGACGCGCACGCCGGTGGCCATGCGGGCGCACAGGACGTCGGCGGCGGTGCCGGCGTGCACGACGGCGTTGGTGACCAGCTCGCTGGTGAGGACGACGGCGTCGTCGATGACGTCGGGGAAGCCCCAGCCCTGGAGGGTGTCCCGGACGAAGGCCCGGGCGGCGGCGACCGAGCGTCCGACCGGCTCGAAGGTGGCGGCAGCCCGCGCGGTGATCACAGGTCTCCTCGTTTGCGTCTCGGCGATCTGCTCACCCATGTGCAGCGCCCCTCCATTGCCCTGGCCGGATGCCAGGTTACTTACCTCCGCCGGGTGCGCGGATGCCGGTGCACAGGGATTCCACACTTGGGGGTGCCGGTGGACCGTGTGCGATGCTGCCGACTGTTATGGCCTGCTCGGGCCGAGGTGAAACACTGGGAAAGCTCGGAGCGGAAGCCCGGCGAGGAAGATCGACCCAGCGGGAGGGACACGGTGGAGTCTGGCGCGGCGGCGCGGGGCGTGAGCACGCGTGCGAAGAGCGGACGGTCCCGGCCCAATGGGACGACGGAGGTGGACACCGCGGCCCTGAACCGGCTGCGGTCCGCGCTGGAGGCGATGCGGGACGGGAACTTCCGCAAGCGGCTGACGGTCTCGGGCGACGGGGTCATGGCCGAGATCGCCGCCGTCTTCAACGAGGTCGCCGACCGCAATCTGCAGCTCACGGGGGAGCTGGCCCGGGTGCGGCGGGTGGTCGGCCGGGAGGGAAAGCTCACCGAGCGGCTGGAGGTCGGCGCCTGCGAGGGGGCCTGGGCTTCGGCGATCGACGCCTCGAACGCGCTGGTCGACGATCTGGTGCGGCCGGTGTCCGAGGTGGGCCGGGTGCTGTCGGCGGTCGCCGAGGGCGACCTGGAGCAGCGGATGGACCTGCGCTCCGTGGGGGCGGACGGGGCGGCGCACCCGCTGCGCGGCGAGTTCCTCAAGGTGGGGCGGACGGTCAACGGCCTGGTGGACCAGCTGTCGGCGTTCACCGACGAGGTGACGCGCGTCGCCAGCGAGGTGGGCACCGAGGGCAAGTTGGGCGGGCAGGCTCGGGTGCGCGGTATGTCGGGTTCGTGGAAGGACCTGACGGACTCCGTCAACACGATGGCCTCCCGGCTGACCGCCCAGGTGCGTGACATCGCGCTGGTGACCACGGCCGTCGCCAAGGGCGACCTCTCCCGGAAGGTCACGGTGCACGTGGCGGGGGAGATGCTGGAGCTGAAGAACACCGTCAACACGATGGTGGACCAGCTCTCCTCCTTCGCTTCCGAGGTCACGCGTGTGGCCCGCGAGGTGGGCACCGAGGGCGAGCTGGGCGGGCAGGCCCAGGTGCCCGGTGTGGCCGGGGTCTGGAAGGACCTCACCGACTCGGTGAACCTCATGGCCGGCAATCTGACGGCCCAGGTGCGCGGGATCGCGCAGGTCACGACGGCGGTCGCGAACGGCGACCTGTCGCAGAAGGTCACGGTGAGCGCGCGCGGCGAGGTCGCGCAGCTGGCCGAGACGATCAATCAGATGACGGAGACGCTGCGCACGTTCGCCGACGAGGTGACGCGGGTGGCGAGCGAGGTCGGCGCGGAGGGCCGGCTGGGCGGTCAGGCGCAGGTGCCGGGTGCGGCGGGTACGTGGAAGGACCTGACCGATTCGGTGAACACGGCCTTCCGTAACCTCACCGGCCAGGTGCGGGACATTGCGCAGGTGACGACGGCCGTCGCCAACGGCGATCTGGGGCAGAAGGTCACGGTCGACGTCTCCGGCGAGATGCTGGAGCTGAAGAACACTGTCAACGGGATGGTGGACCAACTCCAGTCCTTCGGTGCCGAAGTGACACGTGTGGCGCGGGAGATCGGCGTCGAGGGCGAGCTGGGCGGTCAGGCGCAGGTGCCGGGTGCGGCGGGTACGTGGAAGGACCTGACCGATTCGGTGAACACGGCCTTCCGCAACCTCACCGGCCAGGTCCGCAATATCGCGCAGGTGACCACGGCCGTCGCCAACGGCGACCTCTCGCAGAAGGTCACGGTCGACGTCTCCGGCGAGATGCTCCAGCTGAAGAACACCGTCAACACGATGGTGGACCAGCTCTCCTCCTTCGCCGACCAGGTCACCCGCATGGCGCGGGACGTGGGCACGGAGGGTCGGCTCGGCGGCCAGGCCCGGGTGGACGGCGTCAGCGGCACCTGGAAGGAGCTGACCGACTCCGTCAACTTCATGGCCGGGAACCTGACTTCGCAGGTGCGGCAGATCGCCCAGGTGACCACGGCGGTCGCGCGCGGCGACCTGTCGCAGAAGATCGACGTGGATGCGCGCGGCGAGATCCTGGAGCTGAAGAACACCATCAACACGATGGTCGACCAGCTGTCCTCGTTCGCCGACCAGGTCACGCGCGTGGCCCGCGAGGTGGGCACGGAGGGACGGCTCGGCGGGCAGGCGCAGGTGCCGGGCGTGGCCGGCGTCTGGCGCGACCTCACCGACTCCGTCAACAGCATGGCGGGCAACCTGACCGCCCAGGTCCGCAACATCGCCCAGGTGGCCACGGCGGTGGCACGCGGCGATCTCTCGCAGAAGATCGACGTGGACGCCCGGGGCGAGATCCTGGAGCTGAAGAACACCCTCAACACCATGGTGGATCAGCTCTCGTCGTTCGCCGACCAGGTCACGCGGGTGGCGCGCGAGGTGGGCACCGAGGGCATCCTGGGCGGCCAGGCGGAGGTGCAGGGCGTCTCGGGCACCTGGAAGGACCTCACCCAGTCGGTCAACTTCATGGCCAACAACCTGACGTCCCAGGTGCGGAACATCGCCGAGGTCACCACGGCGGTGGCCAAGGGCGACCTGTCGAAGAAGATCACCGTCGACGCCAAGGGCGAGATCCTCGAACTCGTCACGACCGTGAACACGATGGTGGATCAGCTGTCGGACTTCGCCGAGCAGGTCACGCGGGTGGCCCGCGAGGTGGGCACCGAGGGTCGGCTGGGCGGCCAGGCGCGGGTGCGCGACGTCACCGGCATCTGGAAGGACCTCACCGACAACGTCAACCTGATGGCCAACAACCTGACCAGCCAGGTCCGCAACATCTCGCAGGTCGCAGGCGCGGTCGCCAACGGCGACCTCACCAAGAAGATCACGGTGGCGGCGCGTGGCGAGGTCGCGCAGCTGGCCGACACCGTCAACACCATGGTGACCACGCTGTCGTCCTTCGCGGACGAGGTCACGCGGGTGGCGCGCGAGGTGGGCACCGACGGCATCCTCGGCGGCCAGGCGCGCGTCCCGGGCGTGAGCGGCACCTGGAAGGACCTCACCGAGTCGGTCAACTCGATGGCCTCCAACCTGACGGGCCAGGTGCGCAACATCGCGATGGTGACCACCGCCATCGCCCAGGGCGACCTCACCAAGAAGATCGACATCGATGCGCGCGGCGAGATCCTCCAGCTGAAGACGACCATCAACACGATGGTGGATCAGCTGTCCTCGTTCGCCGACCAGGTCACGCGTGTGGCCCGAGAGGTGGGCACCGAGGGCCAGCTGGGCGGTCAGGCCCGGGTGCGGGACGTGGACGGCACCTGGCGCGACCTGACGGAGTCGGTCAACGAGATGGCCGGGAACCTGACGCGCCAGGTGCGGGCCATCGCCGAGGTCGCCACGGCCGTGACCCGCGGCGACCTCAACCTCAAGATCGACGTGGATGCGGCCGGCGAGATCCTGGAACTCCAGGACAACATCAACACGATGATCGCCAACCTCCGCGAGACCACGCTCGCCAACAAGGAGCAGGACTGGCTCAAGGGCAACCTCGCCCGGATCTCCGGCCTGATGCAGGGCCGCCGGGACCTGGAGGACGTCGCCGGGCTGATCATGAGCGAGCTGACCCCGGTGGTCTCCGCCCAGCACGGCGCGTTCTTCCTGGCGATGCCGACCGGGCAGCAGCAGGAGGGCGAGGGCGCCGAGGGCACCGAGGGCGCGTACGAGCTGCGGATGCTCGGCTCGTACGGCTACTCCTCGGGCTCGATGCCCACTTCCTTCCGCCCGGGCGAGTCGCTCATCGGCACGGCGGCCAAGGAGAAGCGCACCATCCTGGTGGAGAACGTGCCGCCGGGCTACCTGAAGATCGCCTCCGGGCTGGGCGAGGCGCCCCCGGCGCACGTCATCGTTCTGCCGGTGCTGTTCGAGGGGCAGGTCCTCGGCGTCATCGAGCTTGCGTCCTTCCAGCCGTTCGCCCAGATCCAGAAGGACTTCCTCAGCCAGATCGCCGAGATGATCGGCACGAGCGTCAACACCATCAGCGTCAACACCAAGACGGAGGTGCTGCTCAAGCAGTCGCAGGAGCTGACCGAGCAACTGCGCGAGCGCTCGGCGGAGTTGGAGAACCGGCAGAAGGCCCTGGAGATCTCCAACGCCGAGCTGGAGGAGAAGTCCGAGCGGCTGGCCCGGCAGAACCGTGACATCGAGGTGAAGAACACCGAGATCGAGGACGCCCGGCAGGTGCTGGAGGAGCGCGCCGAGCAGCTCGCGGTCTCGATGCGCTACAAGTCCGAGTTCCTGGCCAACATGTCGCACGAGCTGCGCACGCCGCTCAACTCCCTGCTGATCCTGGCCAAGCTGCTGTCCGACAACGCGGAGGGCAACCTCTCCCCGAAGCAGGTCGAGTTCGCCGACACGATCCACGGCGCGGGCTCGGACCTGCTCCAGCTGATCAACGACATCCTGGACCTGTCGAAGGTCGAGGCGGGCAAGATGGACGTCAGCCCGACCCGGATCGCCCTGGTCCAGCTCGTGGACTACGTGGAGGCGACCTTCCGGCCGCTGACGGCGGAGAAGGGCCTGGACTTCTCGGTGCGGGTCTCGCCGGAGCTGCCGGCGACGCTGCACACCGACGAGCAGCGGCTGCTCCAGGTGCTGCGCAACCTGCTGTCCAACGCCGTGAAGTTCACCGACACCGGCGCCGTCGAGCTGGTCATCCGGCCGGCCGGCGCGGACGTGCCGGACAGCATCCGCGAGCAGCTGCTGGAGGCGGGCTCGCTGCGCGACGCCGACGCCGACCTGATCGCCTTCTCGGTCACGGACACCGGCATCGGCATCGCGCAGAGCAAGATGCGGGTCATCTTCGAGGCGTTCAAGCAGGCGGACGGCACGACCAGCCGCAAGTACGGCGGCACGGGCCTGGGGCTGTCCATCAGCCGGGAGATCGCCCGGCTGCTCGGCGGCGAGATCGACGCGGCGAGCGAGCCCGGCCGCGGCTCGACCTTCACCCTCTACCTGCCGCTGAGCCCGGGCGAGCTGCCGCCCCAGGGCTTCCCCCAGCCCGAGGCCGACGGCACCGCGGCGCTGCCGCAGGAGCCGGCCGCCGAGGGGACCGGCGCGGCGGAGGAGGGCTCGCCCGCCCGCCAGGCCGCCGGGCTCTTCCTGCGCCGCCGGCGCGCCGCCCAGGCCGCCCGGCAGGCCCAGGCGTTCCCCGAGGCCGGGGCCGGCGGCGCCGCGGCGCAGGGCGCGTGGACGGGGCGCACCGCCTTCGCCGGGCCCGGGACGGTGCCGTTCGACGTGTACGGCGACCGGGGCGAGCCGGTCCACGAGGGCTTCAGCGGGGGCTTCAACGGCGAGAAGGTGCTGATCGTCGACGACGACATCCGCAATGTGTTCGCCCTCACCAGCGTGCTGGAGCAGCACGGGCTCTCGGTGCTCTACGCGGAGAACGGCCGTGAGGGGATCGAGGTGCTGGAGCAGCACGACGACGTCGTGCTGGTCCTGATGGACATCATGATGCCGGAGATGGACGGCTATGCCACGACGGCGGCGATCCGCAGGATGCCGCAGTTCGCGGGGCTGCCCATCATCGCGCTGACGGCGAAGGCGATGAAGGGCGACCGGGAGAAGAGCATCGAGGCCGGAGCGTCCGACTATGTCACCAAGCCGGTCGACACGGATCATCTTCTGACGGTGATGGAGCAGTGGATGCGCGCAGAGTGACGGAATCTCGTTCACTATTTGACGATCTGCTGACTGAGTGTGGCCGAAGGCGTGTGGGACCGCGGTATTCGGGGAACCTTCTGGTCCCCCACCGCGTTTCTGCTACGTGCACGGTGACATCGCGGTGACAGGGTGTGGTGACAGGCGGGGTGCGGCTACCATGACCGGCACAAGGACGGGCGGCGCGAGGGAGTCGTCCCCTGGGGCGGCGCCCGGTGCTTCCCCCGGCTCCGTGAGCCGGGGAGACCCCAAGCCGGGACGAGGAGGACGGGGCATGGTGCAGAAGGCCAAGATCCTCCTGGTCGATGACCGGCCGGAAAATCTGCTGGCGCTGGAGGCCATCCTCTCGGCGCTCGATCAGACACTGGTGCGGGCATCGTCAGGGGAGGAAGCGCTCAAGGCGCTGCTGACGGACGACTTCGCGGTGATCCTGCTGGACGTGCAGATGCCCGGCATGGACGGCTTCGAGACGGCCGCGCACATCAAGCGGCGGGAGCGGACCCGGGACATCCCGATCATCTTCCTCACGGCCATCAACCACGGCCCGCACCACACCTTCCGGGGCTACGCGGCCGGTGCCGTGGACTACATCTCCAAGCCCTTCGACCCGTGGGTGCTGCGCGCCAAGGTCTCCGTGTTCGTCGAGCTGTACATGAAGAACTGCCAGCTCCGCGAGCAGGCCGCCCTGTTGCGCCTCCAGCTGGAGAACGGACGGGCCGGCGCCGTCGAGCCCCAGGAGCCCGCAGGGCTGCTCGCGGAGCTGTCCGCGCGGCTCGCCGCCGTCGAGGAGCAGGCCGAGGCCCTCTCCAAGCAGCTGGACGAGTCCGCCGACGCGGCCGCCGTGGCCACCGCCGCCCACCTCGAGCGCAAGCTCACCGGCCTCCGCCGGGCCCTCGACGCCCTGGAGCCGGGAGCGGGCAGCGGCGCGAGCCCGGTGCCCACCCAGAGCTGACGGCCCCGCCGGTCCCGCGCCCTTGCCGGGCGGCCGTTTGACGCCGCGTCACCGGCTTCACCGCCGCATCACGACACGAACGGGTGAACGCCTGCCCGCACGTGTACCGAACGGCGGACAACGGTAATCTCGGCACCATGGCCTCACGTACGTCCGGCAAGGGTTCCCAGAGCACGGCGGGCACCTCGAAGCAGCGCGCCGGACGATCCGGGAGCGCCCCCAGGAAGGCACCCGCCAAGGCGCCCGCGAAGAAGGCGCCGCCCAAGCCAGCGGGCCGGGCTCCCGCACGCAAGGCACCCGCCAAGAAGGCCGCCGCCAAGCGCCCCGCGGGCGGCGCCCGCAAGGCGGGGCGCGGGCTGGCGCACGGCGCCGGAGCGCTCTTCCGCGGCGTCGGACGGGGCGCGAAGGGCCTCGATCCCGCACACCGCAAGGACGGGCTCGCCCTGCTGCTCCTCGGCCTGGCGCTGGTCGTCGCCGCGGGCACCTGGTCGCACCTCGAGGGGCCCGTGGGCGACCTCGTCAAGATGCTGGTCACCGGCGCCTTCGGCCGCCTCGACCTGGTGGTGCCGATACTGCTGGGCATCATGGCGTTCCGGCTGTTCCGCCATCCCGAGCGGCCCGAGGCCAACGGACGGATCGTCATCGGCCTGTCGGCGCTGGTCCTCGGCGTCCTCGGGCAGGTCCACGTGGCCTGCGGATCCCCCGGGCGCGGCGACGGCTCCCAGGCCCTTCAGGACGCCGGCGGGATGATCGGCTGGGCCGCCTCCCAACCCCTCGTCCTCACCGTCGGCGAGGTACTGGCCGTACCGCTGCTGATGCTGCTCACCGTCTTCGGTCTGCTGGTGGTCACGGCGACGCCCGTCAACGCCATCCCGCGGCGGCTGCGGCAGCTCGGCATACGGCTGGGGGTCGTCGAGCCGCACCCCGACGAGTACGAGCCGGAAGCCGGCTGGGCCGAGTACGACGACGAGTGGCGCGAGGCCCCCGCCCCCGCCCGGCGGCCGCGCCGCGCGCCCGCCGCCGACCCCGGCCGGGCCGAGGAAGAGGCCCTCGAGAAGCGCCGCAGGCCCCGCCGCCCGGCGGCCGTGGAGCCCCCGCCCGGCCGCGAGCCGGACGCGGTGGACCTCGCGGCGGCCGCCGCTGCCGCACTGGACGGCGCCGTGCTGCACGGCGTCCAGCCCTCCCCGCTCGTCGCCGACCTCAGCAGTGGCATCGCCACGGCCGGGGGGCGCGCGGACGAGCAGCCCACCACCCGCGCCGCGCGCCGCACCCCGGCCGTGGAGGAGCGGACCCCGCGGCCCGCCGGGGCGGTCCCCGACCTCACCAAGCCCGCCCCCGAGCCCCCGGCCGGGCTGCCCCCGCGGGCCGAGCAGCTCCAGCTCGCCGGGGACATCACCTACGCGCTGCCCTCGCTCGAGCTGCTCGAGCGCGGCGGCCCCGGCAAGACCCGCAGTGCTGCGAACGACGCCATAGTGGCCTCGCTGACCAACGTCTTCGCGGAGTTCAAGGTCGACGCCGCCGTCACCGGCTTCACCCGCGGCCCGACGGTCACCCGCTACGAGGTGGAGCTGGGCCCGGCCGTGAAGGTCGAGCGCATCACCGCGCTCACCAAGAACATCGCCTACGCCGTCGCCAGCCCGGACGTGCGGATCATCAGCCCGATCCCCGGCAAGTCCGCCGTCGGCATCGAGATCCCGAACACCGACCGGGAGATGGTCAACCTCGGCGACGTCCTGCGCCTCGCGGACGCGGCCGGGGACGAGCACCCGATGCTCGTGGCCCTCGGCAAGGACGTCGAGGGCGGCTATGTGACGGCCAACCTGACGAAGATGCCCCACATCCTGGTCGCCGGCGCCACCGGCTCCGGAAAGTCGTCCTGCATCAACTGCCTGATCACCTCGATCATGATCCGCGCCACTCCCGAGGACGTGCGGATGGTGCTGGTCGACCCCAAGCGGGTCGAGCTGACGGCCTACGAGGGCATCCCGCACCTGATCACGCCGATCATCACCAACCCCAAGCGGGCCGCCGAGGCCCTCCAGTGGGTCGTGCGCGAGATGGACCTGCGCTACGACGACCTGGCCGCCTTCGGCTTCCGGCACATCGACGACTTCAACGCCGCCGTGCGCGCCGGGAAGGTCAAGCCGCCGGAGGGCAGCGGGCGCGAGCTGTCCCCGTACCCGTACCTGCTGGTCATCGTGGACGAGCTGGCGGACCTCATGATGGTGGCCCCGCGCGACGTGGAGGACTCCATCGTCCGCATCACCCAGCTCGCCCGCGCCGCCGGCATCCACCTGGTGCTGGCCACCCAGCGGCCGTCCGTCGACGTCGTCACCGGCCTGATCAAGGCGAACGTGCCCTCGCGGCTCGCCTTCGCCACCTCCTCGCTGGCCGACAGCCGGGTCATCCTCGACCAGCCCGGCGCCGAGAAGCTCATCGGCAAGGGCGACGGCCTCTTCCTGCCCATGGGGGCCAACAAGCCCACCCGCATGCAGGGCGCCTTCGTGACCGAGGGCGAGGTCGCGGCGGTGGTCAAGCACTGCAAGGACCAGATGACGCCCGTCTTCCGCGACGACGTCATGGTCGGCTCGGCGAAGAAGAAGGAGATCGACGAGGACATCGGGGACGACCTCGATCTGCTGTGCCAGGCGGCCGAACTGGTGGTGTCCACCCAATTCGGCTCGACCTCGATGCTCCAGCGGAAATTGCGTGTGGGATTCGCCAAGGCGGGCAGACTCATGGACCTGATGGAGTCGCGCAACATCGTGGGGCCCAGCGAGGGCTCCAAGGCGCGTGACGTGCTGGTGAAGCCCGACGAGCTGGACGGGGTGCTCGCGGTCATCCGCGGGGACGGCGGGATGTGATCCGCCGGGATCCGTAACCACTGGAAAGGGTCCCCGGTCAACCGTTTCTCTCGAGCGGGAGCGCAGTTGAGCGAGGGGGGAGGGGCGATGTGCCACCGCCGTTACCACAGAGCCTTCTGATGGCCTACAAAGTCCGGCTTCCCGCTTGCTTGACCGTTTCGTATCCCCCCTAGACTGAATCTCCAGCAGGTGGCTGCACGCTCGAAAGGCGCCCACGTGTCCATCGGCAACTCTCCAGAGTCTCCAGAGGACGACCGCCCCTCCGTCGGACGAACCCTCCAGCAGGCCCGCATCAGTGCCGGACTGACGGTAGACGAAGTCAGTTCGACCACCCGTGTACGCATCCCGATCCTGCACGCGATCGAACAGGACGACTTCACCCGCTGCGGTGGGCGCGTCTACGCCAGAGGACATATCCGTACGCTCGCGCGTGCCGTAGGCATCGATCCGGCCCCGCTCGTCGCCCAGTACGACGCGGACCACGGCGGCCGGCCCGCGCCGACCCCGGCGGCCCCGCTCTTCGACGCCGAGCGCATCCGGCCCGAGCCGCGCCGCCCCAACTGGACGGCGGCCATGGTCGCCGCGATCGTGGCGGTCGTCGGCTTCGTGGGGTTCACGCTCTTCAACGGCAGCGGCAAGGCCGGCTCGGTCACCGCCGACCCGGCCTCCGCCAAGCCCTCCGCGGCCCCCAGCCACAAGCCGGGCTCCGGCAAGGCCGGGAAGGCCTCGGCCGACCCCAAGGCGGAGGCCTCGGCCAGCGCCATCGCCGGCGTCCCGGCCAACAAGGTGACCGTCAAGCTCACCGCCGAGAACGGCCAGACCTGGATGTCCGCCAAGGACCACAACGGCCAGGTGCTCGACGAGGGCGTGCTCAAGCAGGGCGCCTCCAAGACCTTCACGGACAGCAAGCGCATCGACCTGGTGCTGGGCAACGCCGGGGCCGTGCAACTGTTCGTGAACGGCAAGGAGGTCAAGAACCTGGGCGGTGACGGCCAGGTGCAGCGCCTGAGCTACACCCGCGGGGACCCCGCGGCGGGCTGACCGGGCGGTGCCGGGCCCGGTGGGCACGGGGCCCGGGCGCTGATCAGCGGGAACGGCCGGCACGGTACGACGGCGCACGAGCGGGCGCGGAGAGCCACCGGGTGACCAGGCTCTCCGCGCCCGCATGCCACTCGGCAGCCGATGCGGGTCCGGGACAAAGTAGGCTGAGCCCTATGCCCGAACGCCGTACCGTCGCTCTTGTCACACTTGGCTGCGCCCGTAACGAGGTGGACTCGGAGGAGCTGGCAGGCCGCTTGGCGGCGGATGGCTGGGACCTCGTCGAGGACGCCGCCGATGCCGATGTGGCCGTCGTCAACACCTGTGGCTTCGTCGAAGCCGCCAAGAAGGATTCCGTCGACGCCCTCCTGGAGGCGAACGACCTCAAGGAGCACGGCCGCACCCAGGCCGTCGTGGCCGTCGGCTGCATGGCCGAGCGGTACGGCAAGGAGCTGGCCGAGGCCCTCCCCGAGGCCGACGGCGTGCTCGGCTTCGACGACTACACCGACATCTCGGACCGCCTCCGGACCATCCTCTCCGGCGGCATCCACGCCTCCCACACCCCCCGCGACCGGCGCAAGCTGCTGCCGATCAGCCCCGCCGAGCGGCAGGGTGCGGGGGACTCCGGAAAGATCGCCCTCCCGGGCCACGCCCAGGAGGCGCCCGCCCAGGAGACGGCCGCCCCGGAAGACCTGCCCGACGGCGTCGCCCCGGCCTCCGGTCCGCGCGCGCCGCTGCGCCGCCGCCTGGAGGGCGGCCCCGTCGCCTCGGTGAAGCTCGCCTCCGGCTGCGACCGGCGCTGCTCCTTCTGCGCCATCCCCTCGTTCCGCGGCTCCTTCATCTCCCGCCGCCCCTCCGACGTGCTCTCCGAGACGCGCTGGCTGGCGGAGCAGGGCGTGAAGGAGATCATGCTGGTCTCCGAGAACAACACCTCCTACGGCAAGGACCTCGGCGACATCCGGCTGCTGGAGACCCTGCTGCCGGAGCTGGCGGCCGTGGACGGCCTGGAGCGCATCCGCGTCAGCTACCTCCAGCCCGCCGAGATGCGGCCCGGCCTGATCGACGTGCTCACCTCCACGGAGAAGGTCGTCCCCTACTTCGACCTGTCGTTCCAGCACTCGGCCCCCGGCGTGCTGCGGGCGATGCGCCGCTTCGGCGACACCGACCGCTTCCTGGAGCTGCTCGACACCATCCGTGGCAAGGCGCCGCAGGCCGGCGCCCGCTCCAACTTCATCGTCGGCTTCCCCGGTGAGACCGAGGAGGACCTCGCCGAGCTGGAACGTTTCCTGGTGGGGGCCCGGCTGGACGCCATCGGCGTGTTCGGCTACTCGGACGAGGAGGGCACCGAGGCGGCCACCTACGAGGACAAGCTCGACCCCGAGGTCGTCGCCGAGCGCCTGGCGCACATCTCCCGGCTGGCCGAGGAGCTGACCGCGCAGCGCGCGGAGGAGCGCATCGGTGAGACGATCGAAGTACTCGTCGACCGCGTGGACGACGAGGACGGCGTGATCGGCCGAGCGGCCCACCAGGCGCCCGAGACCGACGGCCAGACCCTGCTGGTCATGGCCGACGGGGCGGACGCACCGGTGCCCGGCAGCATGATCACGGCGAAGGTGGTCGGCAGCGAGGGCGTGGACCTCGTCGCGGAGCCGCTGGGCTTCGAGGGCGGGTGTACCGAGGAGGCGGGCAGATGAGCGGACTCCCGGCCTCCGCCGCTGGAGGCCCGGCCTCGGCGACGGGCGCGCGGCCGGCCGGGCTGTGGAACATCGCCAACATCCTCACCATGGTGCGGCTGCTCCTGGTGCCCGGATTCGTCCTGCTGATGATGCACGGCGGCGGCTCCGACCCGGCCTGGCGCTCCTTCGCCTGGGCGGCGTTCGCCGTCGCCATGATCACCGATCTGTTCGACGGGCACCTGGCGCGCACCTACAACCTGGTCACCGACTTCGGCAAGATCGCCGACCCCATCGCCGACAAGGCGATCATGGGCGCGGCGCTGATCTGCCTGTCCGCCCTCCACTACCTGCCCTGGTGGGTGACGGGCCTGATCCTCTTCCGCGAGGTCGGCATCACGCTGATGCGGTTCTGGGTCATCAAGCTCGGGGTCATCCCGGCCAGCCGCGGCGGCAAGCTGAAGACGCTGGCCCAGGGCGTGGGCGTCGGCATGTACATCCTGCCCCTCGAGGGCCCGTTGGCCACCTTGCGCTTCTGGGTGATGGCGGTCGCCGTGGTGTTGACCGTCTCCACCGGGCTCGACTACATCCGGCACGCCTTCCGGCTGCGGCGGGCCGCGCGGACCGGGGGGTCCGCACGGTGAGCGCGGCGGTCGGCGGCGCCCCCGAAGTGCTCGCTGCGCTGGTGGAGCGGGGGCAGACGGTCGCCGCCGCCGAGTCGCTCACGGGCGGTCTGGTCGCCGCCGAGCTGACGGCCGTGCCGGGGGCCTCCCGTGCGGTGCGGGGCTCCGTCACGGCGTATGCCGGTGAGGTCAAGCGCGACGTGCTGGGTGTCGACGGGCCGCTGCTCGCCGGGCGCGGGGCGGTGGACGCCGAGGTGGCCCGGCAGATGGCGCGCGGCGTCCGGGCGCTGCTGGGTGCCGACTGGGGGGTCGCCACGACCGGGGTCGCCGGCCCCGAGGCACAGGACGGCAAGGCCGTCGGCACGGTGTTCGTCGCCGTCGCCGGGCCGGCCGGCGCGGGCGCCGTGCGGGAGCTGTCGCTGGACGGCGACCGGGACGGCATCCGGGCGCAGAGCGTACGAGCGGTCCTCGCGCTGCTCATGCGCGAACTCACGGGGAACGCGGGGGCAAAGGATACGGAACAGCACGGGGGGAATTGATGTTTGCAGCCCTGAGTGAACACGACATAGCTCCCCGCACGGCCGCACCCCGAGGCGGTACGGTGGGGCGTGAAGGAACCGGATTCGCGGTCCAAGGAGGGAGCCACCGATGATTCTGCTCCGTCGCCTGCTGGGTGACGTGCTGCGTCGGCAGCGCCAACGCCAGGGCCGCACTCTGCGCGAGGTCTCCTCGTCGGCACGGGTCTCGCTCGGTTATCTCTCCGAGGTCGAGCGCGGGCAGAAAGAGGCGTCCTCCGAGCTTCTCTCCGCAATCTGCGACGCTCTGGACGTTCGGATGTCCGAGGTCATGCGCGAGGTGAGTGACGAACTGTCGCTCGCCGAGCTGGCGCAGTCGGCGGCGGCGAGCGAGCCGGTACCCGCGCCGATGCGGCCGATGTTCAATTCGGTGTCCGTCACTTCCGTGACGGGCGTTCCGGGGGAGCGCGTGACCATCAAGGCACCGGCGGAGGCCGTGGACGTGGTCGCGGCCTGAGACGGGCCGGGACGGCCCGGGCCCCGGGTCCGGACCGGAGCGGTCCGCCCGGCACAGTCCGGAAGCGTTGTTTCACTTGTTTCACCTGGGAGATCCCGGTCGGCAGGCCCGACCGGGATCCTTGTGTTTTTCCGCCCGTTTCGCGCCCTGGTGCCCGGGCGGAGAGACTGGGACGGAACATTCCTGATGGAAACATCCCTGATGGGTGTGGAACAGGAGGAAGCGGATGTCCGTCGTCAAGAGCCCGCTGTCCGAGCCGGACCGCAAGATCGTCGGTGATGCCCTCCAAGGGGCGCTCGTCGACCTCGTGGACCTCTCCCTCGTGGCCAAGCAGGTCCACTGGAACGTCATCGGCCCGCGCTTCCGCTCCGTGCATCTCCAGCTCGACGAGGTCGTCGCCAGCGCCCGGACCCATGCGGACACCGTGGCCGAACGCGCCTCCGCGCTCGGCATCACGCCCGACGGGCGGGCCGACACGGTTGCCAGGACGAGCGGCATCGGCACGGTCGGCGGCGGCTGGATCAAGGACCCCGAAGCGGTCCGGACCATGGTCGAGGCGCTCGGTGCGGTGATCACGAGGATGCGCGAGCGCGTCCTGGCGACGGCGGATCCGGACCCGGTCACCCAGGACATCCTCATCGGCCTCACGGGTGACCTGGAGAAGCACCACTGGATGTTCCAGGCGGAGAACGCCTGAGCACACGGCGTACGGGCGGCCCGCGTGCGGCCGGGTGGCGGAGGCGGGCCGGGCGCGGTCTCCTGAAGACATGCGCGAGCATCCGGTGATCCGGTTCACGAACGAGCTGATGATGGTCTCGGACCTCGACCAGGCCACGGCGGGTGCCTTCGTGCGGTCGGTCTACCAGGAGGGCATGCACGAGGGGGAGCAGCGGGTCATCGTCGAGCTGCACCGGCGCGACCGCACGATCGTCGAACTGGAGCGGGAGCTGGCCATGCTGCGTGGAGAGCCCCCCGACTGACGCGCGGCGGGCGCCCTGCCGACGCCCGCCCCCCGCCCCGGCCGAAGGAGGCAACGATGGTCCGGCACGAAGGCTGGGGCCGCCGAGAGGCCCGGATACCCGACCGCGGCGAGGCCCTGGGGCCTGCTCTGAGCCCGGCGGAGCGGGTGCTGGTGTGCGCGCTCGGCGCGCTGTGGTGCTGGGCGGTGTTCCGGCTGCTGGTGCAGCCGGGGCGGACGGGGTTCGTGGAGGGGCTGGTCGCATCCGGGGGGTGGGGGCTGAGCCTGCTGCCGGTGCACTGCGTGCCATGGACCAGGGGGCGCAGGCGTGCGCGGAGCGAGGGTCGGCACCAGGGGCGTGCGGGCCGGGGCATCCGGGAGCGGGGCGCCAAGGGGACGCGCCGGAGGCCCGGGGGGACCCGGGCGGCGGGGGCCGCCGGACGGGGACGGGGGCGGCATGCGGGCGGACGCCGGGGGCTGTGAGGGGCCGTGTGGCCCGGGGGTTCCGGGCGGGCGTTGTGGCGCGCTGTGTGGCTGCGGTGCTTTGGCGAAGGTCCTGTGATGAAGGCGCTGTGGTGAAGCGGTAGTTTCACCCGCCCGGCTCAGCCGTGCGGGTGCCGCACCCCGCCCAGGCCCTGCTCGTACCCGGTCCGTGGCTCACAGGTCGGCGGGCGGGGGACCCGGCTGGCAGTGGGGGCACCAGTAGGTGGTGCGCTCCTGGCCCGGAGTGCCCTGGCCGGCGGCGAGGACCGGGGTGCCGCAGCGGCGGCAGGGGTGCTCGGCGCGCCCGTACACCCACAGCCGGCGGTCCGGGCGGGCATCGGCCGTCGTGATGCGGGCGGTGCGGGCCTTGTTGACCTCCAGCAGCTTCTTGGCGAGGACCACCAGGCGCTCGGGGTCGGGGACGGCCGCCACCGGCGCCCAGGGGGAGACGTGGAGCATGAAGCACAGCTCGGACTTGTAGACATTGCCGATGCCGGCCAGGTTGCGCTGGTCCAGCAGGGCCTCGCCGACGGCCCGGCCGGGGTCGGCCAGCAGCCGGTCGAGCGCCTCCTGCGCATCCCAGTCGGGGCCGAGCAGGTCGGGGCCCAGATGGCCGACGACCGTGGACTCGTCACCCGTGCGCAGCAGCTCCAGCACGGGGAGGCGGTAGCCGAACGCGGTGTGCCCGGCGTTGGCCAGGACGGCGCGGACCTGGTGCTGCGGGACGCCGCTGCCGCGCGGCCCGCCGGGGCCCCGGATCTGCCAGGAGCCGTCCATGCCGAGATGGGAGTGGAGGGTGAGGCCGCCCTCGAAGCGGGTGAGCAGGTGTTTGCCGCGGGGCACGACCTCGGTCACCCTGCGGCCGGTCAGGTCGACCGTCGCGAGCCTGGGTACGCGCAGGTCGCAGCGGACCAGCGGCTCGCCCGCCAGGGCGTCGTGGAGGTTCCGCGCGGTGCGCCAGACGGTGTCTCCTTCGGGCATGTGATCAATGATGTCGCGTGGTTCAGGGGGCGCACAGGCGGAGACCGCGCGGTGTGGCGTGGAATCCGACGGATTCCAGCAGCGCGCCCAGCGGGGAGGTCAGCGCCGGGGCGCCGTTGACCCGCTCGACCGTGACGGTGCCCAGCGCGCCCGCGCGGGCCGCCTCCGCCAGGGCCGCGGCCGCCTCGTGCAGCCCGGGGTCGTCCGCATCGGCGGCCTCGGCGCCCTCCTGCTGGGGCCAGGCCAGGACGGTCTTCCCGCCGCGCTCCACATAGAGCGCCAGGGCGCCGTCGAGCAGCACCACCAGGGAGCCCGCCTTGCGGCCGGGCTTGTGGGCCGCCCCGGCGGGCGGCTCGGGCCAGGGCAGGGCGGCGCCGTAGGCATTGGCGGGGTCGGCGGCGGCGAGGACGACCGCGCGGCTCCCGGCGGGCCGGGGGGTGCTGCTCGACGGCGCCCAGGGCGCCTCGGGGACCCCGCCGGACCGCTCGCGGGCCGTGCCGGCCGCCCGCAGCCGGTCGACCGCGCCCTCCATGGCGAACTGTGCGGCGCCCAGGCCCTCGACCACATAGCCGCGGCGGGCCAGGCCGCTCTCCTCGAAGGCGGAGAGCACGCGGTAGGCCGCGGAGAAACCGCCCTCCACGCCCTCGGCGGCGACGGCCCCGCGGGTCACCACGCCGTGCCGGTCCAGCAGCGTGCGTGCCAGGGCGTGCGCGCGGTGGGTGGGGTCGGGCTCGCGCTCCGGGAGCAGCGACCAGCGGCCCGCGACCGTCGGCGGGCCGCCGCGGGAGGCGGTGGGCCGTATCGCTCCGGCCAGGCCCGTGCGGGAGGCGAGCGCGGATCCGTACCGCCCGCGGGGCACCGGGCGCCGCGCGCGGTGGGCGGTGGAGCCCGCGGTGCGGCCCGAGCCGAGGAGCGAGCGCAGCGGGGCGAGCGTGTCGTTGGTGAGCCGGCCGGACCAGGCGAGGTCCCAGACGGCCTCGGCGATCCGGGCGTCCGTGCCGGACGGGTCGCCGGACTCGGGCTCCGCGGCGCGGACCCGCTCGGCGATCTGACGGAAGAACAGGCCGTATCCGCCGGAGAGCGCGTCGAGCACGGCCCGGTGCAGGGGCGAGAGTTCGAGCGGGTGCGGGGCGGGCAGCAGCAGAGGGGCCGCGTCGGCGAGCAGCAGGGAGACCCAGCCGTCCTTGCCGGGGAGGGCGCCCGCACCGGCCCAGACGACCTCGCCCGAGGCCGTCAACTCGTCCAGCATGGCCGGGGAGTAGTCCGTCACGCGCGCCGGCAGGACGAGCTTCTCCAGGGCCGACGCGGGCACCGGGGCGCCCTGGAGCTGCTCGACGGCCCGCAGCAGGCCGTCGGTGCCGCGCAGGCCGTCGGCGCCGATGTGCTGCCACTTGGGGAGGAACGCGGCGAGGGTGGCCGGGGGCACCGGCTCCAGCTCGTGCCGCAGCGCCGCCAGGGAGCGGCGGCGCAGCCTGCGCAGGACGGTGGCGTCGCACCACTCCTGGCCGATGCCCGCGGGGTGGAACTCCCCCTGGACGATGCGCCCGCCCGCGGCCAGCCGGTGCAGGGCGCCGTCGGTCACCGCCGTGCCGAGGCCGAAGCGGGCCGCCGCCTCGGCCGAGGTGAACGGGCCGTGGGTGCGCGCATAGCGGGCGAGGAGGTCGCCGAGCGGATCCTTGACGGGCTCGGTGAAGGCCTCGGGCACGCCCACGGGCAGGGCCGTGCCCAGCGCGTCGCGCAGCCGCCCGGCGTCCTCGACCGCCGCCCAGTGGTCCCGGCCGGCGATCCGGACGCGCAGGGCACGGCGGGCCCCCGCCAGCTCCCCGGCCCAGGAAGGCTCGGCGCCGCGCTCGGCCAGCTCGCCGTCGGTCAGCGGGCCCAGCAGCCGGAGCAGGTCGGCGACGCCTTCGGCGTCCTTGGCCCGGCGGTCCTCGGTCAGCCACTGCAACTCCCGCTCCAGCTCCGCCAGCACCTCGGCGTCGAGCAGCTCGCGCAGCTCGGCCTGGCCCAGCAGTTCGGCCAGGAGCCGCGAGTCGAGGGAGAGCGCGGCGGCCCGCCGCTCGGCGAGCGGGGAGTCTCCCTCGTAGAGGAACTGGGCGACGTAGCCGAAGAGCAGCGAGCGCGCGAACGGGGAGGGCTCGGGGGTGGTCACCTCGACCAGCCGCACCCGGCGGGCCTCGACGTCGCCCATCAGCTCGGCGAGGCCGGGGACGTCGAAGACGTCCTGGAGGCACTCGCGGACGGCCTCCAGGACGATCGGGAACGAGCCGAACTCCCCGGCGACCTGGAGGAGCTGGGAGGCGCGCTGCCGCTGCTGCCACAGCGGGGTGCGGCGGCCGGGGTTGCGGCGGGGCAGCAGCAGGGCGCGGGCGGCGCACTCCCGGAAGCGGGAGGCGAACAGCGCCGAGCCGCCGACCTGGTCGGTGACGATCCCGCCGACCTCGCCCTTGTCGAAGGTGACGTCGGAGGCGCCGACGGGCGACTGCTCGCCGTCGTACTCCGTGCCCTGCCGGGCCGGGTCGGCGAGGGCCGGGTCGAGGCCGAGCAGGTCCGCGTCGGGCAGCCGCAGCACGATGCCGTCGTCGGCGTGCATGACCTGGGTGTCCATGCCGTACCGCTCGGCGAGCCGGGCGCCCAGGGCCAGGGCCCAGGGGGCGTGCACCTGGGCGCCGAAGGGGGAGTGGACGACGACGCGCCAGTCGCCCAGCTCGTCGCGGAACCGCTCGACGACGATGGTCCGGTCGTCGGGCACGTGCCCGCAGGCGCGGCGCTGTTCGTCGAGGTACGACAGGACGTTGTCCGCGGCCCAGGTGTCGAGCCCGGCGGCGGTCAGCCGCCCGCGGGCGGCCTCCGGCGGCATGCCGCCGACCTCGCGCAGGAACGCCCCCAGGGCACGGCCGAGTTCGAGCGGCCGGCCCAGCTGGTCGCCCTTCCAGAAGGGCAGCCGCCCGGGCACGCCGGGGGCGGGGGTGACCAGGACGCGGTCGCGGGTGATGTCCTCGATCCGCCAGGAGGTGGTGCCGAGGGTGAACACGTCGCCGACCCGGGACTCGTAGACCATCTCCTCGTCCAGCTCCCCGACACGGCCGCCGCCCTTCTTGGGGTCCGCGCCCGCCAGGAAGACGCCGAACAGACCGCGGTCGGGGATGGTGCCGCCGGAGGTGACGGCCAGCCGCTGCGCGCCCGGGCGCCCCGAGACCGTACCCGCGACGCGGTCCCAGACCAGGCGCGGCCGCAACTCCGCGAAGGCGTCGGAGGGATAGCGCCCCGCGAGCATGTCGAGCACACCGGTGTAGGCGGACTCGGGCAGGGCGGCGAAGGGCGCGGCGCGCCGCACCAGGGCCAGCAGCTCGTCCACGTCCCAGTCGTCCATCGCCGCCATGGCGACGATCTGCTGGGCCAGCACGTCCAGCGGGTTGGCGGGGACGCGCAGCGACTCGATGGCTCCCTGCCGCATCCGCTCCGTCACCACGGCCGCCTGCACCAGGTCGCCCCGGTACTTGGGGAAGACGACGCCCGTGGAGACCGCGCCCACCTGGTGCCCGGCGCGGCCCACGCGCTGGAGCCCGGAGGCCACGGACGGGGGCGACTCGACCTGGACGACCAGGTCGACCGCGCCCATGTCGATGCCCAGCTCCAGGCTGGAGGTGGCGACGACGGCCGGCAGCCGGCCCGCCTTCAGGTCCTCCTCGACCAGCGCCCGCTGCTCCTTGGAGACCGAGCCGTGGTGGGCGCGGGCGAGGACCGGGGCGGCCCCCTTGGCGGGGCCGGACCCGCCCATCAGCTCGGCGGGGGAGTGGTGCTCGGGCAGCGGCTCGCCGGTGGCCCGCTCGTGGGCGATCTCGTTGAGCCGGTTGCACAGCCGCTCGGCGAGGCGGCGGGAGTTGGCGAACACGATCGTGGAGCGGTGGGCCTGGACGAGGTCGGCGATGCGCTCCTCGACATGGGGCCAGATCGAGGGCCGCTCCTTGCCGTCGCCGGCCTCCTGCACGGGCGAGCCGCCCAGCTCCCCGAGATCCTCGACCGGCACGACCACCGACAGGTCGAACTCCTTGCCGGACGGCGGCTGGACGATCTCCACCTTGCGCTGCGGCGAGAGGAAGCGCGCCACCTCGTCCACCGGACGCACCGTCGCGGACAGGCCGATGCGCCGGGCGGGGCGGGGGAGCAGCGTGTCGAGCCGCTCCAGGGACAGGGCCAGGTGGGCGCCGCGCTTGGTCCCGGCGACGGCGTGCACCTCGTCCAGGATGACCGTCTCCACACCCGCGAGAGCCTCCCGCGCGGCGGAGGTCAGCATGAGGAACAGCGACTCGGGAGTGGTGATCAGGATGTCCGGCGGCCGGGTGACCAGCGCGCGGCGCTCGGCGGCCGGGGTGTCGCCGGACCGGATGCCGACGCGGATGTCCGGCTCGGGCAGCCCGAGCCGCACGGACTCCTGCCGGATCCCCGTGAGCGGGCTGCGCAGGTTCCGCTCGACGTCCACGGCGAGGGCCTTGAGCGGGGAGACGTAGAGCACGCGGCAGCGCCTGCGGCGCTCGGCGGGCGGCGGGGTGCTCGCCAGCCGGTCCAGGGAGGCGAGGAAGGCGGCCAGGGTCTTGCCCGAGCCGGTCGGCGCGACGACCAGCACGTCCGACCCTGCGCCGATCGCCCGCCAGGCGCCCGCCTGGGCGGTCGTCGGTGCGCTGAAGGCCCCCGTGAACCAGGAGCGGGTCGCGGGGGAGAACGCGGCGAGGGCCGCCGCGGGATCCGCCGCTGCCGCCCTGCCGTCCGCCTTGTCGGTCGCCATGCCCCCCATCGTGCACCGCACCACTGACAACGCCCCGGACGCGCAGGTCAGCGGGGGTTTCCGGGCTGTGGCGGGGGGCGCGGAGCTAGGGGGTGTCCGGTGGGTCGGTGCGGGCCCCGCGGCGTCTGGTGCTGGGGGCACCTCCCAGCGGTAGCTGGGGGAGTCGCGGGGCCTGTGCTGACCCACCGGACACCCCCTAGATGTTCCGCCCGTATGCGCGCAGGGTGAGGAGGGCGTCGAGGGTCGCCATCGGCCGGCTCTCCAGGGCCGTGCCCGGCGCCCACGCCCGCCGCCTGACGGGCCAGCCGCCGTCCTCCCGCTGCTCGGCGGCGAGGTGGTCCAGCGAGCGCTCCAACTCGGCGTCGGTGAACCACGCACGGGCCACCGAGCCGGGCGTCCGCGCGAAGTCGTGCGGGAAGCGGTGCTCGCCCGGCGCGTACCCCTCGGGCAGCGGGAAGTCCGCGGCCCGCGGCGGGTCCAGCACCGCCAGCCGCTGCTCCCGCACGGCCCGGCCCAGCCGCTCGGCGGCCGCCTCCGCCCGCTGCCGGTCCGGCACCCCGTCCAGGAAGGCGACGGCGGCCTCGACCTCGTACGGGTGGGTGCGCGCCCCCTTGCCGAGCGCCTCGACGGCGGTCCAGCAGAAGTCGGTGGCCCGGAACAGCCACGCGTGCCACACCTCGTTGCGGTGCAGCAGGCCGACCACGGGGCCGGTGGCCAGCAGATCGCTCGGCGGGTCGTCCACCACCGGGATCCGGGGGGCCGAGGGGTAGCCCCGCAGCGAGGGGTGGAGCGCGGGCAGCGCGCCCTCCCGGGTGGAGACCGCCGTCAGATAGCGGCACACGGGCTCCATGCGGCGGTCCCGGCAGCGGCCGATCTCGTCCAGCACGCGCAGCGCGTGGGCGGTGTGCAGGGGCTGGCTCACCGGGCCGCGCAGATCGGGCTCCAGCGCGTGGCCGTAGCCCCCGTCGTCGCCCCGGTAGGCGGTCAGGGCCGCCTCGACGGCGTCGGGGCCGCCGCCCAGGAAGTGGTAGGCGAATCTGCGCTGCTCCAGCACGCGGGCGGTGAGCCACACGAAGTGCTCGGCGCGGGCTACGGCGGATGCTCCGGATGGGGCCATGGACAAGACCGTAGGGTGCGCGGCGGCCCCGGTCAGCGGCTCGTGCGCGGCTGCACTCTCAGGGGCGGGATACTTGGACCATGCGGTTGACGGTCTTCTGGCAGCGAATGGCGGACTACTTCGGAGCGGCGTACGCCGACTCGTTCGCGAGCGATCACGTGATGTCCGAGCTGGGCGGGAGGACCGTGCGCCAGGCGCTGGACGCCGGCTGGGGGGCCAAGGAGGTGTGGCGGGCCGTGTGCAGGGCGGTGGAGATCCCCGAGGACAGGCGCTGATCCCGGGCGGCCCGGCGGCCTGATCGCCGGCTTGACCGTCGGCTTGATCGTCTTCTTCCCGCCGTCCTCCCACGGCTCTCCCGCCCTCTTCCCGCCTTCTCCTCGGCGCTCCTCATCGGGTGTGAAGACGTACGCCGTGGCGGTTTGACAGCAAAATCGAACATCCATTCTCATGGGTGTCCCGGGCCCGTGGGAGCGAGTTATCCACAGGGTCGGGGCGACGCCCGGGCGCATTGTCAGTGGCAGGCGTTAGCGTCGTGGACGTGAAGCGATCGACTCAAGCAAACCGGGTGGAACCCATGGCAGGCACCGACCGCGAGAAGGCCCTGGACGCCGCGCTCGCACAGATTGAACGGCAATTCGGCAAGGGCGCCGTCATGCGCCTCGGCGAGCGGCCCAACGAGCCCATCGAGGTCATCTCCACCGGGTCCACCGCTCTCGACGTCGCCCTCGGCGTCGGCGGCCTCCCGCGCGGCCGCGTGGTGGAGATCTACGGACCGGAGTCCTCCGGTAAGACGACCCTGACCCTGCACGCCGTGGCCAACGCCCAGCGCGCCGGCGGCACGGTGGCCTTCGTGGACGCCGAGCACGCGCTCGACCCCGAGTACGCCAGGAAGCTCGGCGTCGACATCGACAACCTGATCCTGTCCCAGCCGGACAACGGCGAGCAGGCTCTGGAGATCGTCGACATGCTGGTCCGCTCCGGCGCGCTCGACCTGATCGTCATCGACTCCGTGGCCGCCCTGGTGCCGCGCGCGGAGATCGAGGGCGAGATGGGCGACTCCCACGTGGGCCTCCAGGCCCGCCTGATGAGCCAGGCCCTCCGCAAGATCACCAGCGCGCTCAACCAGTCCAAGACCACCGCGATCTTCATCAACCAGCTCCGCGAGAAGATCGGCGTGATGTTCGGCTCCCCGGAGACCACGACCGGTGGCCGGGCCCTGAAGTTCTACGCCTCGGTGCGCATCGACATCCGCCGCATCGAGACGCTGAAGGACGGCACCGAGGCGGTCGGCAACCGCACCCGATGCAAGGTCGTCAAGAACAAGGTCGCCCCGCCCTTCAAGCAGGCCGAGTTCGACATCCTCTACGGCCAGGGCATCAGCCGCGAGGGCGGCCTGATCGACATGGGCGTCGAGCACGGCTTCATCCGCAAGGCCGGTGCCTGGTACACCTACGAGGGCGACCAGCTCGGCCAGGGCAAGGAGAACGCCCGCAACTTCCTCAAGGACAATCCCGACCTCGCCAACGAGATCGAGAAGAAGATCAAGGACAAGCTGGGCGTGGGCGTCAAGGCCGACGCCGCGGCGGGCGAGCCCGGCGCGGACGCGGCGGGTCCCGCTGCGGAGGAGGCCGCCAAGTCGGTCCCCGCCCCCGCGAAGTCCACCGGGAAGGCCGCCAAGGCCGCGGCCAAGGGCTAGCCCGCCGTGTCCGGTCCGGAGGCGTGGCAGGGCGGACCGCCCGAGCCGCGCGACGCGGGTGCGCCGCGTGTGGACGACCGTACGGGCGATGGCGCCCTCTCCCCGTCGAGGGCCGGGGCGGGAGCGCCACCGCCGCCGGAGGAGCAGGCGCGGGCCATCTGCCTGCGCCTGCTCACCGGCGCCCCGCGCACCCGCAGGCAGCTGGCGGACGCGCTGGCCAAGCGGGGGATAGCCACGGAGGTCGCGGAGGAGGTGCTGTCCCGGTTCGAGGACGTCGGCCTGATCGACGACGCGGCCTTCGCGGACGCCTGGGTGGAGTCCCGGCACCGCGGCCGGGGGCTGGCCCGCCGCGCCCTGGCGCGCGAGCTGCGCACCAAGGGAGTGGACTCCGCGCTGATCGACGAGGCCGTCGGGCAGCTCGACGCGGAGCAGGAGGAGCGCACGGCCCGTGAGCTGGTCGAGCGCAAGCTCCGGTCGACCCGAGGCATGGACCGGGAGAAGCGGCTCCGCCGCCTCGCCGGGATGCTGGCCCGCAAGGGCTACTCCGAGGGCCTCGCCCTGCGCGTGGTGCGCCGGGCCCTGGAGGAGGAGGGCGACGACCCGGAGCTGCTGGAGCGGTACCTGCCGGAGTTCTAGGGGATGCCCGCACCGGCCCGTCGGACACCTAAGCGCTCCGCTGGAAGTGCCGTGCCGGGTCGTCGGTCGACCGCGGCGCCGTCGTGGCCGGTCGCGCAGTTCCCCGCGCCCCTTCGGGGCGCTGCCGAACCGCAGTGAACTTCGCCCGACCCGCTTAGGGCGTGCCCGCCCCGGCTCGGTGCGCCACCGGCAGGCCCGCCGCCCGCCACGCCCGGAAGCCGCCCACCAGGTCCGTGGCCCGGTGCAGGCCCAGCAGGCGCAGGGAGGCCGCGGCCAGCGACGAGGCGTAGCCCTCGTCGCAGATCACCACCACCCGCAGGTCATGGCCCGTCGCCTCCGCCGCACGGTGCTCACAGGCCGGGTCCAGCCGCCACTCCAGCTCGTTGCGCTCCACGACGAGCGCGCCGGGAATCGCCCCGTCCCGCTCCCGCAGGGCCGCGTAGCGGATGTCCACCAGCAGCCCGCCCTCCGCCTGCACGGCGGCGGCCTCCGCCGGGCCGATGCGGTCGAGGCCCGCCCGGGCGGCGGCCAGCAGCTCCTCCACCCTCATGCCCACTCGTCCGCCCACTCGACCTGTTCCAGCCGCAGCACCTGCCCGCTGCGTCCGTACCGCCGCATCATCGGCAGCGGCGGATAGTAGGCGTGCACGGACACCGCGTGCCGCTCGGCGGAGGCGTTGAAGACCTGGTGCACATGGTGCGGGCCGAACGCCCGGCCCTGCCCCTCGGCCAGCCGCCGCTCGCGGTCGACGCCGTCGGCCAGTTCCAGCAGTTTCCAGCCCTCGGTGGGCAGTCGGGCGGCCAGCGACTGCTCGGTCAGCCGTCCGGCGGCCGTGGCGAAGGCGCCGTGCGAGCCCCCGTGGTCGTGCCAGCCGGTGCCCGCCCCCGGCGGCCAGCCGATCAGCCAGGCCTCGCTGCCGCCCGGCCCGTTCAGCCGGATCCAGGTGCGGCCCCCGGGATCCAGGGGGAGCGAGGCGACGAGCCGGGCGTCGGCCGCCGTGCGGCGCACGAAGGCCAGCAGATCCGCCTCCGAGGGCGGGCCCGGCACCGTGGCCGAGGCGGAATCGGCAGAACCGGCGGAACCGGAGGAAGCAGACGAGGAGGCCGCGGAGGCGGCGCGCACGGAGAAAGCCCTGGAGAACGTCTTGGCGAAAGACACGGAGAACCGTCCTGGGAGATCGCGAAGCTGACCGCGCGCGGCGCAGCAGGGCGCCCGGCAGCGCGGGAGGGAACGAGGCGAATCAGCAGGACGGACGACAGACGCAGCCCGCGTAGCGGACGAGGTCCAGATGGACCCTCCGCCAGAAGCGCACGCCGCTGTCAGTCACGCTCCGGAGTCAACCATGTCCCGAACGGGCGGTCAACGGTTGGCCGTAGCCTCACTGGCAGCCGCGTCCGGAGCCGCCGGACCGGATGCAGCCGCATCGTGCGCGCGTGTATCGGGAGCGTCCGCGTCGGGCGCCCCCTCGTCGGACGCCACCGCCGTCACCGTGCCCGCGGCCCCGCCGCGCGCCGCGTCGGCGCACGCGTACAGCTCGGCGGGCCGCACTCCGGCCAGTGCCGCCACCAGGTGCCCGTCCGGCCGCACCACCAGGACCGTGTGGGCATCGGCACCCGGATACCCCTCGGCGACCAGCAGTTCTGCCGCCATGGGCAGCGCCGAGACCGCCGCCGACAGCCGCGGCATGAGCCCGGCGCCCAGCCAGTGCCGCCGCTCCCACACGCCCGTCCCGGGCGCGACCAGCACCACCAGCAGCTCGCCGCCCAGCCTGTCCCGCAGCCAGGACTCCGAGCCGTCCGGCGCGGTCACCGGCACGTCCGCCACCTGTGCCCCCACGGCCGTGCCCACCGGAACCGAACTCGCGGGCGGCGCCCCGGGAGTGAGGGGCGTACGGACGTACACGGGGGGCGCGCCCAGCGGCCCGCGCCCCAGATGACCCTCTGTCAGCAAAGTGTCCTGGTTCCGCGCGGTGCCCGGCACGAGCGCGCGCCGCACCGTGCGCCAGCCGCCCTCGCCGCGCACGGTCGGCAGCGCCCGGTCGGCGGCGCGGAGCCGGGCCGCGACTGCGCCCCTGCGCTCCGCCTGGTAGCTGTCGAGCAGCGCCTCGGAGGAGCCGTGGTGCCAGGCCAGTGCCAGCTTCCAGGCGAGATTCTCGGCGTCCCGCAGCCCCTCGTCGAGTCCCTGGCTCCCCAGCGCCCCCAGCAGATGCGCGGCATCCCCGGCGAGAAAGGCGCGCCCACTGCGCCAGCGGCGCGCGAGGCGGTGGTGCACGGCGTACACCCCGGTGTCCAGCAGCTCGTACGCCGGTACCTCGCCGCACCACACGGCCAGCGCGTCGTGCACCCGTGCGATCAGGGCGTCGGGAGTGACCAGTTGGCCGTCGGCCGGGAGCGGCCAGTCCAGCCGCCACGCACCGCCCGGCAGCGGACGGGCCGTCACCTCGCCGCCACGCGGCGGCGAACGGTGCAGCACCGCCTCGCCGGGCCAGGGCAGCTCGGCCCGGAGCGCGGCCACCGCGTGCCGCTCCACGGCCGTACGGCCCGGGAAGCGCGCCCCGACCAGCTTGCGCACGACGGACCGCGCCCCGTCGCAGCCGACCAGGTAACTCGCCCGCCACACCGTGCCGTTTCCGCCCCCGGTGTGCACGGTGACGCCCGAGGCGTCCTGCTTGAGGAGGGTCAGCCGGCTGTCCCGGACGATCCGCACGTCCGCCTCGTCCGCGAGCGCCGCGCACAGCTCCCGCGTCAGCGCGTGCTGGGGCAGGTGCAGCGGAGACGGTTCTGCTGCCGCACCGCCGAAGTCCCCGTCCGGCGCGGCACTTCGGGCGTCCGCCGCGTCCCCGGCCTCCTCGGGCTTCTCGTCCGCACCGGCCGCCCCCGGCGCTGTGAGGGGCGCCCGGGCCACCACCGACCGGCGGCGCAGGGTGCGCCAGCCCGTCCAGTGGGCGCCCTCCGTCGTGGCGCACCCGAGCCGCTTCAGCAGGGCGGCGGTCTCCGGCCGCAGCACGGCAGTCCGGGCCAGCCGCCGCTCCTCGGCGCCCCCGCCACCGGCGGGCGACTCGTCCAGGACGGTCACAGGCACTTCGTACGTGGCCAGGGCCAGGGCCAGGGTGAGCCCCACCGGCCCGGCACCGACGACGATCACCGGGTCCACGGCACGGCTCCCTCGCCCCCGCGGCGGACGGCGACGGCGGTCACACCGTGCGCGTGGTGCGTACGGGACGTACGGGGACTGCCGGGGGGAAAATGCGCGATCACAGAACGTATGCAACCCATTGCCGCTGCGTGCGTCAAGTGATAAGCGGTCGTTCCACGGCGCGCCGGAAGCGTGCGCCCCGCCGGCCCGGCCGGACCGACGGGGCGTCAGCACCCGGTGCTCAGCCGGTGCCGGTGCCGTCCACGCCGGAGGCGCCCGCCGACGCCTCGCTCTCCAGCGCCGCGCCGGTGGGCCGCGGCCGGGGCGGAGTGCCCTTGCGCGAGCGCTTCGTGCGCCGTTCGACCCAGGTGGCCAGGGAGGAGAGCGCCAGGCACAGCAGGATGTAGATGGAACCGAAGACGATCACCATCGGGATGAAGGCGTAGACCCCGTTCACCGGCGGCGTCTGCTGGGCGAACGCCTTGCCGACGAACAGCAGCTCCTCGTAGAGGATGATGAAGCCGAGCGAGGTGTCCTTGAGGGTCACCACGAGCTGGCTGATGATCGACGGCAGCATCGAGCGGACTGCCTGCGGGACGAGCACGCTCGTCATCACCTGCGTCTTGCGCAGCCCGATCGCGTACGCGGCCTCGCTCTGGCCCCGGGGCACGGCGTTGATCCCGGACCGGAAGATCTCCGCCTGGACCGAGCCGTTGTAGAGCGTCAGCCCGATGACGAGCGCCCACATCGGGTCGGAGGTGAACACCGCCGCGTACAGCAGGAAGATCATGATGAGCAGCGGCATGGCCCGGAAGAACTCCACCGCGACCGTCGCCGCCCAGCGGACCGGCCGGTGGTCGGAGAGCCGGGCGACGGCCAGCACGGCGCCCAGCACGAGCGAGAACGCCGCCGCGAGGGCGAAGGTCTTGAGCGTCGTCAGCAGGCCGTCGACGATGCGCTGCTGGGTATCGGTGTACTCGTAGGCGTCCCACAGCCCGGCCTGGAACTGCCCGGTGTCGTCCAGGCGGTAGACCACGAAGGCGATCAGGCCGAGGATCGCCACCACGGAGACCGCGCCGTAGATCCGGTTGCGGGCCCGGGCCCTGGGGCCGGGGGCGTCGTACAGCACGCTTCCGCTCATCGGGCCACCGCCAGCCGGTTCTCCAGCAGCCGGAACAGGCCGCTGATCGCGAATGTGATGATGATGTAGCAGAGCGCGATCCAGAGGAAGATCACGTAAATGTTGTAGCCCGCGTCGGCGTTGAGCGACTTCTGCACCGAGCCCAGCTCGGTCACGTTGAAGCCCGAGGCGATCGCGGTGTTCTTGGCGAGGGCGATCAGCAGGCTGCCTATGGGGGGTATCGCGGTGCGCGCGGCCTGCGGCAGCACGATCTGGCCCAGGGTCTGGCCGAAGGTCATGCCGAGGGAGCGCGCGGCCTCCGCCTGGCCGACCGGCACGGTGTTGATGCCGGACCGGACGGCCTCGCAGATGAACGCGGAGGTGTAGCACCCCAGGGCCAGCACGGCGAGCCAGAAGGAGTCCCAGCCCTTCAGGCCCAGCGCGGGCAGCCCCAGGGTGACCGCCAGGAAGAGCAGCACCAGCGGGGTGTTGCGCAGCAGCGTCACCCACGCCGTGCCGAACGCGCGCAGCGCGGGCACCGGAGAGACGCGGAACGCCGCGACCAAGGTGCCCAGCACCAGGGCGAGCAGCGCACTGAGCGCCGTCAGTTCGACCGTGCCGATGAAACCTTCGCGGAACATCGCGAAGTTGTCCGAGAGAACGTTCACGTCAACTCTCCGGGTCCCGCGCCGGTCAGTAGCGGTCGATCGGCGGCGGGGTCTGGGCGGCGGATCCCGAACGGCCCAGGGTGGCGTCGTACGCCTTCTGCCAGTCGCCGTTCTTCTCGTGCGCCTCGATGGCCTTGTTGACGGCCTCGCGCAGCGCCGCGTCGTCCTTCTTCAGGCCGACGCCGTACGGCTCCTTGGAGAAGGGGTTGCCGACGACCTTCAGTGCGCCCTTGTTCTCGGCCGCGTAGCCCTTGAGGATCGAGTCGTCCGTGGTGACGGCGTCGACCGAGCCGTTGACCAGGTCCTGGACGCACAGCTGGTAGCCCTGCTGGGCCTTGGCCTCGGCGACGCCGTACTTGGCATCCTTGATCCGCTTGAGCGGGGTGGAGCCGGTCGCCGAGCAGACCTTCTTGCCCTTGAGGTCGTCCGGGCCCTTGATGCTGCTGTCCGCCTTCACCAGCAGGTCCTGGCCGGCGATGTAGTACGGGCCGGCGAAGCCGACCTGCTTCTTCCGCTCGTCGTTGATGGTGTACGTACCGACGTACAGGTCGACGCCGCCGCTGGCGATCTGCGTCTCGCGCCCCTCGGAGGGCACTGTCCTGAACACGATGTGGTCCTCGTCGAAGCCGAGGTCGGCCGCGATCATGCGGGCGATCTCCACGTCGAAGCCGGAGCGCTTCTTGGTGCCGGGGTTCTCGTAGCCGAGGCCGGGCTGATCGGCCTTGGTGCCGATGGTGATCTTCTTGCCTTTGATCTTCTCGAAGACCGGCGAGTCCTTGACGTCGGCGGCGGTGTTCACCTTGTACGCCGGCACGGCCGGGGCCGAGGAGCCGTCGCCGGTCTTGTCGCTCTTGTCGTCGGGGCTGCCCGACTTGCCGCACGCGGTCGAGGTCGCGGCGAGCGCCAGCACCACGGCGGCCGCCGCGGCGGTGTTGCGGAGCTTCATGGAGGACATCCTTTGCGTCTGCGGGGCGTTGTGGCGGGTGGCGGTGGGCCGGCGGTGCCGGAAGTGGATGCCGGAATTCGGTGATGCCGGGCGATGCCGGAATTCAGTGGTGCAGGATCTTCGACAGGAAGTCCTTCGCCCGGTCGCTGCGGGGGTTGCTGAAGAACTGGTCCGGCCGCGCCTCCTCGACGATCCGGCCGTCCGCCATGAACACCACGCGGTTCGCGGCCGAGCGCGCGAAGCCCATCTCGTGCGTGACGACGATCATCGTCATGCCGTCCCGGGCGAGTTGCTGCATGACCTCCAGCACCTCGTTGATCATCTCCGGGTCCAGCGCCGAGGTCGGCTCGTCGAAGAGCATCACCTTCGGGTCCATGGCCAGCGCGCGGGCGATGGCCACGCGCTGCTGCTGGCCGCCGGACAGCTGGGCGGGGTACTTGTCCGCCTGGGCGCCCACCCCGACCCGGTCGAGCAGGGTGCGGGCCCTGTCCTCGGCCGCCTTGCGGTCCTTCCTGCGGACCTTGATCTGCCCCAGCGTCACGTTCTCCAGCACGGTCTTGTGCGCGAAGAGGTTGAAGGACTGGAAGACCATGCCGACGTCGGCCCGCAGCCGCGCCAGCTCCTTGCCCTCCTGCGGCAGGGGCCTGCCGTCGATGGTGATGGTGCCGGAGTCCGTCGTCTCCAGCCGGTTGATCGTGCGGCACAGCGTCGACTTGCCGGACCCCGACGGCCCGATGACGACCACGACTTCGCCGCGTGCGATCGTCAGGTCGATGTCCTGGAGCACATGCAGCGCGCCGAAGTGTTTGTTGACCTTGTCCAGGACGACCAGTGCGTCCGCGGCGGGCGCCGCGTCCTTGGTCACCGATATCTCGCTCATCGGCGTTCCTCGCTCCGTCCTCCTCGGTTGGAGAGGACCTTATGAGCCGCAACGACCAGCGTCATTACATCTGAGCTGAAATTGAGCATAACGATCCGGCCTCAAGCGGACACTCTGCGTCAACAGCCGCTCCGGGGGCGCACGGTCGTACCGGCTGCATAACGGAAGGCCTCCGGCGGGCAGATACCCCTTGACGCACCGGCCGTCCATCGGCGTGGATGCGGTGTTGCCGCACCAGTTGCCCGGAGGGCGCCATGAGACTGCTGCTCGTCGAGGACGACGACCACGTCGCCGCGGCCTTGTCGGCGGTGCTGGGCCGGCACGGCTTCGACGTCACCCACGCCCGCAGCGGCGAGGAGGCCCTCCAGGCGCTGCTGCCCGCCGGGGGCGCGCCGTTCGGCGTCGTCCTGCTCGACCTGGGCCTGCCCGACCAGGACGGCTTCGAGGTCTGCGGAAAGATCCGCAAACGCACCGGCACGCCCGTCATCATGGTGACCGCCCGCTCGGACACCCGCTCCAAGATCCACGGCCTGAACCTCGGCGCCGACGACTACGTGGTCAAGCCGTACGACACCGGTGAACTGCTCGCCCGCATTCACGCGGTGGCCCGGCGCACGCCGCCCACCGGGGGCGCCCCCGGGCGCCCGTCCGCCCCCGAGGCCCCGCACAGCCTGCGCCTCGGCCCCGTCAGTATCGAACTCCCCAACCGCCGCGTCTCCGTGGACGGCATCGCCGTCCCCCTCACCCGCAAGGAGTTCGACCTGCTGGCACTTCTGGCCCAGCGCCCGGGCGTGGTCTTCCGCCGTGAACAGATCATCAGCGAGGTGTGGCGCACGAGTTGGGAGGGCACGGGGCGCACCCTGGAGGTGCATATCGCCTCGCTCCGCGCCAAACTGCGCCAGCCCGCGCTGATCGAGACGGTCCGCGGCGTCGGCTACAAGATCATCGTGCCGGAGTGAGGGCCGTACGACACCGTGCGCTCCCGACTCCTCCCCCTCCTCATCGTCCTCCTGGCGGGCGTCCTGCTGGCCCTGGGCTTCCCGCTCGCCGCGGGCATGGCCGCCGTGCAGCAGCAGCGGGTGGTCGTCGACCGCATCGACGACGCCGCACGCTTCGCCTCGATCGCCCAGTTCGTCAGCTCCCGGCCCTTCGAGCCGCCCGACGGCGGGGACGCCGACGAGCGCCTCGCCACACTGCGCTCCGAACTCGTCCGCTACGAGGACCTCTACGGCATCAGGGCCGGGATCTTCGCGCGCGACGGCAGGGCCCTGACCGCCGCCCCGGCCGGCTGGACGCTGCCCCGCGAAGGCGAGGGCAGGCAGGCGTTCGAGGAGGCCCTCGTCGGGCGCCGCAGCCACGACCCGAGCCAGGTCTGGCCCTGGCGGCACGGCCGGCTCGCGGTGGCCTCGCCCGTCATCCGCGACGGCGACGTCGTCGCGGTCGTCCTCACCGACTCGCCCACCGGCCCGCTGCGCTCCCGGATCCTGCACCAGTGGCTGCTGCTCGCGGCGGGCGAGACCGCCGCGATGCTGGTCGCCGTCGGCGCGGCCGTCCGGCTCACGGGCTGGGTGCTCAGGCCCGTACGGACCCTCGACGCCGCCGCCCACGACATCGCCACCGGAACGCTCAACTCCCGTGTGGTGGCCGACATCGGGCCACCGGAACTGCGCCGCCTGGCCCGCTCGTTCAACGAGATGGCCGACAACGTCGAGGAGGTGCTCGAGCAGCAGCGCGCCTTCGTCGCCGACGCCTCGCACCAGCTGCGCAACCCGCTCGCCGCCCTGCTGCTGCGCATCGACCTGCTCGCCCTGGACCTGCCCGGCGGCCACGCGGAGATCGCCTCCGTGCGCGCCGAGGGCAAGCGGCTCGCCCGCGTCCTGGACGACCTGCTGGACCTGGCCCTGGCCGAGCACGCCGCCGGCAGCCCCCAGCTGACCGACATAGCCGAGATCGTCACCGACCGCGTCGACGCCTGGTCCCCGGTCGCCGAGCGCGAGGGCGTCCGGCTCGCCTACGCGGGACCCGCCGCGGTGACCGGCTGGGCCGACCCCGTCGCCCTCTCCAGCGCCCTCGACGCGGTCGTGGACAACGCCCTCAAGTTCACCCCCGGAGAGGCCCGGGTCGACGTCGCCGTCGCCGTCGTGGGCGAGCACGTCCACATCACCGTCACCGACGAGGGCCCCGGCCTCACCGAGGAGGAACTCACCCGCATCGGCGACCGCTTCTGGCGCAGCAGCCGCCACCAGAACGTCTCCGGCTCCGGCCTCGGCCTGTCGATCTCCCGCGCCCTCCTCACCGCGGGCGGCGCCACCCTCTCCTACGCGCCGAACCGGCCCAACGGCCTGTGCGTCACGATCGCGGTGCCGCGCACGGGCGGCTGACGGGCCGGGCCGCCGGCCCGCCACTCACGGCTTGACCGACACGTAGTAGCGGCGCGCACCCTCGTGCAGCGGCAGCGGGTTGGTGAAGACGGCCGTCCGCAGGTCCACGTTCTGCGCGGCGTGCACCTTGGTCCCTATGCGGTCCCGGCTCCTGATGACGGTGCGCGTGATGCTCTCCGTGAGCCCGGGGTCGGTGTCCTCCATGGTCACCAGGAGGTTCGCGACCGCGATGGTCCGCACTGCATGCCCGGAGTGCGTCATGGGATAGGCGTCCTCCGGCATCGTGGCCGCCCGGTAGTAGTCCATCTGCCGGCCGAGCGCGTGCAGCGGCCCGATCAGGTCGCCGAGCTGGACGAGCCGGATCGGCAGCCGGCGCCCCAGCGACGTGATCGCGTTGGTCGGCAGCCCACCGGACCAGAAGAAGGCGTCCAGCTCGCCCTTCTCCAGCAGCTCCGGCATCCGGTCGATACCGACCCGCACCGGCGTGATGTCCCGCTCGAAGTCCAGCCCGGCGGCCTTCAGCAGCCGCCGGGTGATCAGCTGTACGCCCGACTCGTCCGCCCCCACGCCGACCCGCAGCCCCCTGAGGTCCATCGCGGACTTCACGGGCGAGCCCTCGCGCACCACCAGCTGCATGTAGTCGTCGTACAGCCGCGCACACGCGCGCAGCTGCTCCGCGCCCGCCCGCCGCTCCTCGAGGTAGGTGGCCACGGCGTCCGCCGTGGCCAGCGTGAAGTCGGCCCTGCCGGACGTGAGCTGCCGCAGGTTGTCCACGCCGCCCTGGCTGCGGGTGAGCCGCACGTCCAGGCCGGGCAGGTCGCGGGCCAGGTCGTCCTTGAGGAGATCGCCGTACTTGGCGTACACCCCGGTGGGCACGCCCGTCGAGAACCACAGCCGCCCGCTCGGCTCCGGCGTGCCGTGCAGGGGCAGCAGCCACCACGCCAGCAGCGCGAACACGGCCGCGGCCACCACGCCCGCCTGCACGGCGCGGCGCCTGCCGGGGAGCGGGAGTCGGGGAGCCATGGCCGGATACTGCCAGCACTCCGGGCCCCCGGGAAGACAGGGGGCGGTGGCCTTTCGGAACCGGCGGCCCCGGGCCCGGGGCGCCGCCCGGGGCCGGGGCCGCCGGCGGTCGCCGGCCGAAATATACTTTTCCCATGACCGAGAACCTTCCTCCGTGCCCCCAGTGCTCCAGCGCGTACACCTACGAGATGGGTGCGCTCCTGGTCTGCCCGGAGTGCGGCCACGAGTGGTCGCCCGCATCCGCCGAGGCCGCGGGTGACGCCGAGGCCGGCGTGATCAAGGACTCGGTCGGCAACGTCCTCGCCGACGGCGACACGGTCACGGTGATCAAGGGCCTGAAGGTCAAGGGCCACCCGACCGGCATCAAGGCGGGCACCAAGGTGCGCAACATCCGCCTCGTGGAGGGCGAGGACGGGCACGACATCGACTGCAAGATCGATGGATTCGGCCACATGCAGCTCAAGTCCAGCGTGGTCAAGAAGGCCTGACCCGGCTCCGCGGCGCCCTGCCCCCGCCTGCAGCGGTCCGTGATCCTGCCGGGACTCCTGCGGCGGGGGTTTCCCGGCGGACCACCTACCCTGGTTCCATGACCAGCACCGACCGGAGCCCTGCCGTGCGTTCTTCCAAGACCTATCTCGTTCGTACCTACGGGTGCCAGATGAACGTCCACGACTCCGAGCGGCTCTCCGGCCTGCTGGAGGACGCGGGCTACGTCCGCGCCCCCGAGGGAGCCGCCGAGGGCGAGGCCGACGTCGTCGTCTTCAACACCTGCGCGGTGCGCGAGAACGCCGACAACAAGCTCTACGGCAACCTCGGCCGGCTGGCCCCCATGAAGACGCAGCGGCCCGGCATGCAGATCGCCGTCGGCGGCTGCCTCGCCCAGAAGGACCGCGACACCATCGTCAAAAAGGCGCCGTGGGTCGACGTCGTCTTCGGCACCCACAACATCGGCAAGCTGCCGGTGCTGCTCGAGCGCGCCCGGGTCCAGGAAGAGGCCCAGGTCGAGATCGCCGAGTCCCTGGAGGCGTTCCCCTCGACGCTGCCGACGCGCCGCGAGAGCGCGTACGCCGCGTGGGTCTCCATCTCGGTCGGCTGCAACAACACCTGTACGTTCTGCATCGTCCCGGCCCTGCGCGGCAAGGAGAAGGACCGCCGCCCCGGCGACATCCTGGCCGAGGTCGAGGCGCTGGTCGCCGAGGGCGTCAGCGAGATCACCCTGCTCGGCCAGAACGTCAACGCCTACGGCTCCGACATCGGCGACCGCGAGGCCTTCTCCAAGCTGCTGCGCGCCTGCGGCAACATCGAGGGCCTGGAGCGCGTCCGCTTCACCTCGCCGCACCCGCGCGACTTCACCGACGACGTGATCGCCGCGATGGCCGAGACGCCGAACGTGATGCCGCAGCTGCACATGCCGCTCCAGTCCGGCTCGGACACCGTGCTCAAGGCGATGCGCCGCTCGTACCGCCAGGAGCGCTTCCTGGGCATCATCGAGAAGGTGCGCGCCGCCATGCCGGACGCCGCCATCTCCACCGACATCATCGTGGGCTTCCCCGGCGAGACCGAGGAGGACTTCGAGCAGACCATGCACGTGGTGCGCGAGGCGCGCTTCGCGAACGCCTTCACCTTCCAGTACTCCAAGCGCCCCGGCACCCCGGCGGCCGAGATGGACGGGCAGATCCCCAAGGAGGTCGTGCAGGCGCGCTACGAGCGTCTGGTGGCCCTCCAGGAGGAGATCTCCTGGGAGGAGAACAAGAAGCAGGTCGGCCGGGTCCTGGAGGTCATGGTCGCCGAGGGCGAGGGCCGCAAGGACGGCGCCACGCAGCGTCTGTCGGGCCGTGCCGCCGACAACCGCCTGGTCCACTTCACCAAGCCGGACGAGGACGTGCGCCCCGGCGACGTGGTGACCGTCGAGATCACCTACGCCGCCCCGCACCACCTCCTCGCCGAGGGCCTGGTCAAGGAGGTCCGCCGCACGCGGGCGGGCGACGCCTGGGAGAAGCGCAACGCCGCGGCCGCTGCCAAGCCGGCGGGCGTGATGCTGGGCATCCCGACGATCGGGGCCCCGGCGCCGAGTCCGGCCCCGGCCGCTCCGGGCTGCGGCAGCTGCGACTGAGCGATCGCACGAAGGGGGGCTGCGTGACGACATGGGGGCTCATCGTCGAGACGACGGTGGGGACGGGTGAGCGCAAGCACTGGACGGCCACGGTCGTGGCCCATGTGGAGGGCACGCGCGAGGAGGCCCTGCAGGAGCTGGAGGCGCGTGCCCGGCGCTATGCGCCCTGGCACCCGGTGAGCCCCCGGCGCACCCGGCTGCTGCGGACCGCCGAGGGGTTCGCGCTGGTGGTGGACGGGGCGTGGGACAGCTTCCTCACCCGCTTCACCGTGGGGGAGCTGCTGCACGACAGCGCCGCGGGACCGCCCGTCGAGCCGTACGTGGAGCCGGATCCCGAGCCGGCGCCCGAGCCCGACCCCTACGCCGCCAACCCCCACGCCAGGCCCTTCCCGCTGCCCGTCCTGAAGCCCCCGCGGCCCGCCCCCGAGCCGGAGGTCCAGCCGTGGGACCCCGCGGAGAAGTGGCTGCAGAACGAGGGAAGTCCCGAGCCCCCGAATTGCTAGGGTGCCGCCATGCTCGTCGCCGCTGCCGTATGCCCCTGTCCGCCGCTGCTCGTCCCGGAGGTCGCCGCCGGGGCCGCCGCCGAGCTGGACGACCTGCGGGCCGCCTGTCTCGACGCCGTGGCCGTGCTGGCGGCCGCCCGGCCCGACCGGCTCGTGGTGGTGGGCCCCGCCCCGCTGTCCGGCCGCGGCCCGCACCCGCAGGGTGCCGTGGGGTCGTTCCGGAGCCTCGGGGTGGACCTCGACGTCCGCCTGGGCTCCGGTGGTCCGGCCGGTGAGCGCGAGCTGCCGCAGTCCCTGGCCGTCGCCGCCTGGCTGCTGGGGCGCACGGACTGGTCCGCCGCGCCCGTCGAGGGCCTGGGCGTGGGAGAGCCGCTGGAGGCCGAGCGCTGCCTGGGCGTCGGCCGGAAGCTGGCCGAGGAGGACGAGCGGGTCGCGCTGCTGGTGATGGGCGACGGCAGCGCCTGCCGGACCGTGAAGGCGCCCGGCTACCTCGACGAGCGCGCCGAGGCCTTCGACGCGGAGGCCGCCCGGGCGCTGGGCGCCGCCGACACGACCGCGCTGGCCGCGCTGGACGAGGCGCTGGCCCACGAGCTGAAGGCGGCCGGGCGCGCGCCCTGGCAGGTGCTGGCGGGCGCGGGGAAGGGCGCGGGGCTGACCGGGGCGCTGCTGTACGACGGGGCTCCGTACGGCGTGGGGTACTTCGTGGCCGCCTGGTCGTAGCGGACAGCCTTCGGGGAGGCGGCGCCCCGGCGCGGCGACGGCCGTGGAGCAGGCTCCACGGCCGGCCGCCGACGAGGTGTCACGGGGTCTTGGAGTCCGTACCGCCGGCCTTGTCGTCCTTCTCGGCGAGGCGGCCGAGGACGTCCTTGGCCTTGCCTGTGCCGGTCTGGATCTGGCTGCTGTACTTGCCCTTGGTCTTCTCGTCGACCATTTTCGCGGCCTTTTCGAGCCCGTGTTCGATCTTGCCCTCGTGCTGCTGCGCGAGATCGCCGACCTTGTCCTTCAACGGACCGAGCTTGGCCTTGAGATTGTCCATCAGGCCCATGGTGACCGCCCCTCGTCTTTCCTTGCCAAACCTACTTGCGGGCGCCCTCACCGGCCTCGCTGTCGGCCGCCTTCTCGGCCGACTGCTGCTTGGGAATCTCCACTCCCTCGGCCGCAGGCTCCTCCGCGGTGTCCTCGGCCTTGTCCTCGGCAGCCGTCTCCTCCGGCTTCGCCTCGGCCGTCTCCGCCGCGTCGGTGGATTCCGCCGTCTGGGTGCCGACCGAGACCTCTTCCGTTGACGTCGAGGACGACCGACGGAGAATCCTTGAAAACACGCCCATATCTACTCCATTACCTTACTGGTGTGAGCGAAATCCCGCGTCGCCCGGGGCGTCCCAGGGGGTCGCTCACGGGCACCGGTCCGCGAACCGGCTCTCGGAACCTCGCAACAGGCAACGAACCCGCCGTCGCCCCGTCACGTCGCTCGTTCGTGGGGCGGCCCGGAGGTTTGGGACACTGATCCGGTGAGAAACGCAGCTCCCGCCCCCAGAGTCATCGCCGTCGTCGGTCCCACCGCGGCCGGCAAGTCCGATCTCGGCGTCGCACTCGCCCGGCACCTGGGCGGTGAGGTGGTCAACGCCGACTCCATGCAGCTGTACCGCGGCATGGACATCGGCACGGCCAAGCTGACCATGGCGGAGCGGCAGGGCGTCCCGCACCACCTGCTCGACATCTGGGACGTCCGGGAGACCGCCAGCGTCGCCGAGTACCAGCGGCTGGCCCGGGCCGAGATCGACCGGCTGCTCGCCGAGGGCCGCACCCCGGTGCTCGTCGGCGGTTCGGGGCTCTACATCAAGGGCACCATCGACGCCCTCGACTTCCCCGGCACCGACCCGGACGTGCGGGCCCGGCTGGAGGGCGAGCTGGCCGAGCACGGCCCGGGCGCGCTGCACACCAGGCTCGCCGCCGCCGACCCGGAGGCCGCCCGCGCCATCCTGCCGGGCAACGGCCGGCGCATCGTCCGGGCCCTGGAGGTCATCGAGCTGACCGGCCGGCCGTTCACCGCCAACCTGCCCGGCGAGGAGCCGGTGTACGACGCCCTCCAGATCGGCGTCGACGTCGAGCGCCCCGAATTGGACGAGCGGATCACCCTGCGGGTGGACCGCATGTGGGAGGCCGGGCTGGTCGACGAGGTGCGCGCCCTTGAGCGCGAGGGCCTGCGCGAGGGCCGCACGGCCTCCCGCGCGCTCGGCTACCAGCAGGTGCTCGCCTTCCTCGCGGGGGAGTGCACCGAGGAGGACGCCCGCGCCGAGACGGTACGGGCCACCAAGCGGTTCGCCCGGCGGCAGGACTCGTGGTTCCGGCGGGATTCGCGCGTCCACTGGCTGAGCGGCGCGGCCGACCGGCGCGCGGAACTCCCCGGGCAAGCGCTGGCGTTGGTCGAACGGGCGATTACAGCCTGATCACGTGATGGCATCGGGACGCTCCGTGCGCCCTGCCGACCTCGTCCGACGTGCCATCATCGACCTTCGATCGAGCCGTGAAGTCCGAGTTGGGAGGGCGCGTGGCGATGGAGGCCGGCCCTCGTGACAGATCGCAGCAGCCGCCGCGCCGGGGGCACTTCCCGGTGGTGGCCGGGGGAGAAACGGATGCCCTGACTCCGGACGGTCCGGGGGAGGAGGACGGCGGGGGTGCGCCCGAGGGCGCGGAGCCCGCGTCGTTCCGGGAGCTGCGGCCCCCGCGCAGGCTGCGTGCCTGGCAGCTCGCGCCGATTGTCGTGCTGGCCGCGCTCGGCTCGCTGATGTTCGCCTTCCCGCTCGCCTTCGAGTTCGGCGACGGCGGCCCCGTCGTCGCCATGCTCGGCCTGCTCATCAGCTGCTGCGCGGCCGGCTGGGGCGTCATGGCGGCCCGCCGCGTGGGCTACACCTGGCCGGGCCTCCCGCCGCGCGGCTCCGGGCGCCGCCCGGACTGGCGGTACGTGGGCGGGTACGCCGCCCTCGTCGCCCTGGTGGTCGTCCTCGCCGTCTGGCGCGTGGCGCGCCTGCGGTAGGGGGTGCCCCGGGCCCGGAAGAGCGCTGTCGGCAGGGCCCCGTACCATCGAAGCGTGAGCACCGCGCAGATCGCCTTCCTCAAGGGTCACGGCACCGAGAACGACTTCGTGATCATCCCCGACCACGACGGCCGCCTCGAGCTGTCCCCCTCCGCCGTGGCCCGGCTGTGCGACCGGCGCGCCGGCATCGGCGCGGACGGCGTGCTGCGGGTGGTGCGCTCCGCCGCCCACCCCGAGGCGCGCGCCATGGCCGACGAGGCCGAGTGGTTCATGGACTACCGCAACAGCGACGGCAGCATCGCCGAGATGTGCGGCAACGGCGTCCGCGTCTTCGCGCACCACCTGCACCGGGCGGGCCTGGCGGAGGAGGGCGACCTCGCGATCGCCACCCGCGCGGGCGTGCGCCGCGCCCACATCGCCAAGGCCGGCCCGGACGGCGAGCCCGGCGACATCACTGTCTCCATGGGCCGCGCGGTGCTCCCCGAGGGCGAGGTCACCGTCACCGTCGACGGGCGCAGCTGGCCCGCACGCAACGTCAACATGGGCAATCCGCACGCCGTCTCCTTCGTCGACGACCTCGCCGACGCCGGGAACCTGTTCACCGCCCCCGCCGTCAGCCCCGCCGCCGCGTACCCGGACGGCACCAACGTCGAGTTCGTCGTCGACCGCGGCCCGCGCCACGTCGCCCTGCGCGTGCACGAGCGCGGCTCCGGCGAGACCCGCTCCTGCGGCACGGGCGCCTGCGCCGTCATGGTCGCGGCCGCCCGCCGGGACGGCGCCGACCCGGCCGTCCTCGGCCACCCCGTCACCTACACCGTGGACCTGCCCGGCGGGCGCCTGGTGATCAGCGAGAGCCCCGACGGCACGGTCGAGATGACCGGGCCCGCCGTGATCGTCGCCGAGGGCGTGTTCGACGCCGCCTGGGCCGGCGTCGAAGCGGCCCCGGACGCCGCCTGACGGAGCGAAGCGCGGCGTCCCGCGCCCGCTTTCCGGTGCCGGGCTCCCTCGAATGGGTGATCCGTTTCACTCTGGGCGAGAGCGGGTGAGCGCTGCGTGATGGGGTCGGTAGCATCAAGCACCGGTCTGGAGGCGCGAGCCGACCGCCGGTCGACGCTGCCGGAGGTGCCCATGAGCGCAGAGGCCAGGAACACCGGTGCTCCCGGCCGCAGGCGCGGCCGCCGCATCGACCTGAGACGGCTCGGGCGTGCGGCGCTCAGCGGCTCCGGGGCACGCGGCCGCCTCCCCGATGCCATCGACCACGTCGCCAAGGTCCACCGCGCCCATCACCCCGGGTCCGATCTCGACATCCTCCGCCGCGCCTACGTCCTCGCCGAGTCCTCCCACCGCGGCCAGACCCGCAAGAGCGGCGAGCCGTTCATCACCCACCCCCTGGCCGTCACCCTGATCCTCGCCGAACTGGGCGCGGAGACGACGACCTTGACCGCCTCGCTGCTGCACGACACCGTCGAGGACACCGAGGTGACGCTGGATCAGGTGCGCGAGCAGTTCGGCGAGGAGGTGCGCTACCTCGTCGACGGCGTCACCAAGCTGGAGAAGGTCGACTACGGCGCCGCCGCCGAGCCCGAGACCTTCCGCAAGATGCTGGTGGCCACCGGCAACGACGTCCGCGTGATGTCCATCAAGCTCGCCGACCGGCTGCACAACATGCGCACCCTGGGCGTCATGCGCCCCGAGAAGCAGGCCCGCATCGCCAAGGTCACCTGCGACGTGCTCATCCCCCTCGCCGAGCGGCTGGGCGTCCAGGCCCTCAAGACCGAGCTGGAGGACCTGGTCTTCGCGGTCCTCCACCCCGAGGAGTACGCCCGCACCCGCGACGTCGTCCTCGCCCACGCGGGCCGCCCCGACCCGCTGGAGGCCACCGCGGCGAAGGTGCGGGCCGTCCTGCGCGAGGCGGGCATCGCCGCCGAAGTGCTCGTCCGCCGCAGGCACTTCGTCTCCGTGCACCGCGTCCACCTCAAACGCGGCGAGCTGACCGGCTCGGACCTGGGCCGGCTGCTGGTCCTGGTGGCCGAGGACGCCGACTGCTACGCCGTCCTCGGCGAGCTGCACACCTGCTTCACCCCGTTCATCTCGGAGTTCAAGGACTTCATCGCCGTACCGAAGTTCAACCTCTACCAGTCGCTGCACACGGCCGTCGCCGCGGACGACGGCGGCGCGGCCGAAGTCCTCATCCGCACCCACCAGATGCACCGGGTCGCCGAGGCCGGCGTGATCGCCCTCGGCAATCCCTACGCACCCCCCGACGGCCCCGACGCGGCGGACGGCGAGCGCGCCGACCCCACCCGCCCCGGCTGGCTCTCCCGGCTGCTGGAGTGGCAGCGGGCCGCCCCCGACCCCGACACCTTCTGGACCTCCCTCCGCGACGACCTGGCCCAGGACCGGGAGGTCACCGTCTTCCGCGCCGACGGCGGCACCGTCGGCCTCCCGGCGGGCTCCAGCTGCGTCGACGCCGCGTACGCCCTGCACGGCGAGGGCGCGCACCACTGCATCGGCGCCCGCGTCAACGGCCGGCTGGCCGCCCTCGGCACGGTGCTGCGCGACGGGGACACCCTGCACCTGCTGATGTCCCCCGACACCGCCTCCGGCCCGTCCCCCGACTGGCTCGACCACGCCCGCACCCCGGCCGCCCGCATCGCCATCGGCCGCTGGCTGGCCACCCACCCCGCGCCCGACCCCGCCCTCCCGGCACCACCCGCGCCGCCCGCCCCGGGGCCGCCGAGGGAGGCGTCCCGCGCGGCCGCCCCCGCCGGGCGGCGGTCCGTCGCCGCCGTCGCGGACGACGCCGGGCTCGCCGGGGCGGGCGTACGGCTCGCGGGCTGCTGCACCCCCGTGCCGCCCGACGAGGTCACCGGCTTCGCGGTGCGCGGGGGCACGGTGACCGTGCACCGCGCCCAGTGCCCCCTGGCGGAGAAGATGACCGCCGCGGGCCGGCAGCGGGTCGGCGTGCGCTGGCACAGCACGGACGCCGAGGGCCCCGCCGACTACCGGGTCACGCTGCGCGCCGAGTCCTTCAGCAGGCCGCACCTGCTCGCCGACCTGACCGAGGTCATCGCGGCCGAGGGCGCCGCCGTCATCTCCGCCGCCGTCGAGCCGCCGCACGAGCAGCGGGTGCGCCACACCTACACCCTTCAGCTGCCGGACGCCGCGCAGCTGCCGGAGCTGATGCGCGCCATGCGGCGCGTACCGGGCGTCTACGACGTCGAGCGGGCAGGGCGCTCGGTGGCCGCGGCACCGCTGTAGCCGTGGGCGCAGGCCCGGGTCGCCCCGGGCCCGTGCCCGGCCGGGCGGTACGACACCCATACCACCATCCGAGACGCTCGTACGGGTGGGGTGGCGCGCGCCGCCACCGATGCGCGGCCGCGCGCTGATAGCCGTGGGGCATGCCGTACTCACCCGGGGAGCGCTCCTCCCAGCCCCGGCGGCGGTTCCTGCGCCGCCGTGCCGCCCTCGTCGCCGCCGCGGCCGCCCTGGTCGTCGGTGCGGCCGCCCCGCCCGCCGCCGCCCCCCTGGGGATCGGCGACCGGCTCTTCCCGACCCTCGGCAATCCCGGCTTCGACATCGGCGCGTACGACATCTCCGTCGCCTACCGGGCCAACGACGAGCCGCTCAACGCCGTCACCAGGTTCGTCGCCCGGGCCACCGCGCCGCTGGAGCGGTTCAACCTGGACTTCACCCACGGCACGATCGCCTCGATCGACGTCAATGGCCTGACCGCCGAGTTCACCCCCGTGGGGGAGGATGTGGTCGTCACCCCGCAGCGCCCCCTGGCGTCCGGGGCCAGGTTCACCGTCACCGTCCACCACACCAGCGACCCGCGCGGCGCGGGCGAGGGCGGCTGGGTGCGCACCACCGACGGGCTCGTCATGGCCAACCAGGCCGACGCCGGGCACCGGGTCTTCCCCGGCAACGACCACCCCTCCGACAAGGCGCTGTTCACCTTCCGCGTCACCGCCCCCAAGGACCTGACCGTGGTCGCCAACGGGCGGCCCGCCGGGCGCACCACGGAGGGCGCGAACACCACCTGGGTCTACCGCACGCTCCACCCCATGGCGACCGAACTGGCCCAGGTCGCCATCGGCCGCTTCGCCGTGCCGGAGCACGCCGGGCCGCACGGCCTCCAGCTGCGGGACGTGGTGCCCGCCGACGACCGCAAGGCCCTGGAGCCGTGGACGGCGAAGACGCCGGACCACATCACCTGGATGGAGAAGAAGGTCGGGCCGTACCCCTTCGAGAACTACGGCGTGCTCATGGCCCAGGCCTCCACCGGATTCGAGCTGGAGACCCAGACCCTCTCCCTCTTCGAGCGTGACCTGTTCACCAGGGCCTCCCTGCCCCCCTGGTACCTCGAATCGATCATGGTCCACGAGCTGGCCCACCAGTGGTTCGGCGACAGCGTCAGCCCGCGCCTCTGGTCCGACCTCTGGCTCAACGAGGGCCACGCCACCTGGTACGAGGCGCTCTTCGCGGAGGAGAAGGCCGGCCGGTCGCTGGCCGACCGCATGCGCGCCGCCTACGCCATGTCCGACCAGTGGCGTGCCGAGGGCGGCCCGCCCGCGGCGCCCAGGGAGCCGGTCCCGGGCCGGAAGATCAGCATTTTCCGGCCGGTCGTCTACGACGGGGGAGCGCTGGTCCTCTACGCCCTCCGGCAGCGGATCGGGGCGTCCGCCTTCGAGCGCCTGGAGCGCCGGTGGGTCTCCCGGTACCACGACTCCACCGCCGGCACGGCCGACTTCACGGCCCTGGCCTCCGAGGTCTCCGGCCGGGACCAGTCCGGCTTCCTGCGCCCCTGGCTCTACGGGGAGCACACCCCGCCCATGCCCGGGCACCCCGACTGGCAGACCGGGCGGAAACCCGGGTGACGCCCGGGCGGCGGCATGGGAACATCGACGGGTCGGCAAGCGGGCCGGCCCGGGAATCTCCGGGCTCCGCCGGACGTTGTCGGCATTGAGCGCGCCCCCGGTGCGGGGGTCCGCGCGGCCCATGACGCCAACGACGTAAAGGATCAAATGACCTCCTCTTCTTCCCTTCCCCAGGACCGGCAGGACCGGCAGAGCCTCCCGGAGAGCCTTCGGGCCGACGCCCTGATGGAAGAGGACGTCGCCTGGAGCCACGAGATCGACGGGGAGCGCGACGGCGATCAGTACGACCGCTCCGAGCGTGCGGCCCTGCGCCGCGTGGCGGGGCTCTCCACCGAGCTGGAGGACGTCACCGAGGTCGAGTACCGGCAGCTGCGCCTGGAGCGCGTGGTGCTGGTCGGCGTCTGGACGTCCGGCACGGTCCTGGAGGCCGAGAACTCCCTGGCGGAGCTGGCCGCCCTCGCCGAGACGGCCGGTGCGCTCGTCCTCGACGGTGTGATCCAGCGCCGCGACAAGCCCGACCCGGCCACGTACATCGGCTCCGGCAAGGCGCAGGAGCTGCGGGACATCGTCCTGGAGAGCGGCGCCGACACCGTCGTGTGCGACGGTGAGCTGAGCCCCGGCCAGCTGATCCACCTGGAGGACGTCGTCAAGGTCAAGGTGGTCGACCGCACCGCCCTGATCCTCGACATCTTCGCCCAGCACGCCAAGTCCCGGGAGGGCAAGGCGCAGGTCTCGCTGGCCCAGATGCAGTACATGCTGCCGAGGCTGCGCGGCTGGGGCCAGTCGCTGTCCCGGCAGATGGGTGGTGGTGGCTCCGGCTCCTCCGGCGGCGGCATGGCCACGCGTGGTCCCGGTGAGACCAAGATCGAGACGGACCGGCGGCGGATCCGCGAGAAGATGGCGAAGATGCGCCGGGAGATCGCGGAGATGAAGACCGGCCGCGACATCAAGCGCCAGGAGCGCAGGCGGAACAAGATCCCGTCGGTCGCCATCGCCGGGTACACCAACGCCGGCAAGTCCTCGCTGCTCAACCGGCTCACGGGAGCCGGGGTGCTGGTGGAGAACGCCCTGTTCGCCACCCTGGACCCCACCGTGCGCCGGGCCGAGACGCCCTCCGGGCGCGTCTACACCCTCGCCGACACCGTCGGATTCGTCCGGCACCTGCCGCACCACCTCGTCGAGGCCTTCCGCTCCACCATGGAGGAGGTCGGCGACTCCGACCTGATCCTGCACGTGGTGGACGGCTCGCACCCGGCGCCGGAGGAGCAGCTGGCGGCCGTGCGCGAGGTGTTCCGCGACGTCGGCGCGGTCGACGTGCCCGAGATCGTGGTGATCAACAAGGCGGACGCGGCCGATCCGCTCGTCCTCCAGCGGCTGCTGCGCATCGAGAAGCACTCGATCGCGGTGTCCGCGCGGACGGGCGAGGGCATCGAGCGGCTGCTCACGCTGATCGACACCGAGCTGCCGCGGCCCGCCGTCGAGGTCGAGGCCCTGGTGCCGTACACCCATGGCTCCCTGGTCGCCCGGGCGCACGCCGACGGCGAGGTGATCTCCGAGGAGCACACCCCGGAGGGCACCCTGATCAGGGCGCGGGTGCACGAGGAGCTGGCCGCCGAGTTCCAGCAGTACGTACCGGCCGCGCGCGCCTGAGGCACGGCCGGGCAGAATGCAGAGGCCCGCCCCCGACGCTGTCGGAGGCGGGCCTCTGCCGTTACCGGCCTGATGCTTGCCTGTTCGACTACTGCTGGTTCGCGAACTTCTGGCTGAGGGCGTCGAAGACGCCCTTCGCCTCGGGACCGAGGTGCGGACCCGCCAGCCAGGTGCTGTTGGAGGGGCCGATCGAGGTGTTGGAGACGAGCACCGGCTTGCCGTCGGGGCCCGTGGCGAACCAGCCGCCACCGGAGGAACCACCGGTCATCGTGCAGCCGATGCGGTACATCGTCGGCTGCGAGGGCTCGATGGTCAGGCGGCTCGGCCGGTCGATGCAGTCGTACATCTTCTGACCGTCGAAGGGCGGGGCCGCCGGGTAGCCCCAAGCGCCCATGGACTGGATCGACTTCACCTGAGGCGCGTTGAAATCGATGCTGAGGGCGTTGCCGACCGTCTCCTCCAGGGACTTGCCGCCACCCGTCTCCGACTTCAGGTGCAGGACGGAGAAGTCGTACGGGGCGCCCGCGCCACCGGTCTCGGCGCCCTGGGTGATCCACTGGGACGAGGTCTGCGCCCAGTCGGCCCACCACACGCCGTACGGGGCGACGTCCTGCACCGGCGCGCTGTTGACCTGGGTGCCCGGCAGGCCCTTGTCGTTGTAGGACGGCACGAAGGCGATGTTGCGGTACCAGCCGCCGCTCTTGCCGGCGTGCACGCAGTGGCCCGCGGTCCACACCATGTTGGACTTGCCGGGGTGTGCCGGGTCCTTGACGACCGTGCCCGAGCAGACCATGTGGCCCTCGGGGCTGTCGAAGAAGACCTTGCCCACCGGGGCGGCGTTGTTGTGGTACGGCAGGTTGACGGGCTTGGCCGGGACCGGGGCGGGCACGGGGTCGGTGACGCCCTGGTCGCCGCTGCTGCCGGGGGCTGTGCCGGGGGCGCCCTGGGTGGCGAGCGTCTTGTCGCTGGAGCGCGCGTCCTTCATCGTGTCGGGCTTCCAGTGGCCCTCGATGATGGGGTTGATGAAGTCGCGGGCCTCACGCATCCACTGGTCCTTGTCCCAGTTCTTCCAGGCCCCGTCCTTCCACTTCTGCTTCCACTTCTCCAGGTCCTTGGCCGGGATGCCCTTGGGCAGGCTGGGGAAGTCGTCGCCCTTCTGCTTCGCGGACGCGCTGGCCTTGGTGTCACCTCCCGCCGCCTGGTCGTCGGACGGGCCGCACGCGGTGGCGGTCAGCGCCAGCGCGGCGGTGAGAGCGGCCGCGGCGAGGGCCGGCCTGCGGTTCGATGGCATGGAGTGGGATCCCCCTGGATATCTGTACGCGTTGAGCATGAATGCCCGTTGTGTCGCGGAAAGTTATGAACTTGTCATGCACCGCCCCAGTGCGGGGCAGGGCCACACTATGCCGGGTGCCGAGAGAGACGGGCGCGAGCGGGTCCCCGGTTCCGTTTCGAAGGATCTTGACTCCGGGCCGTGATCCGCAGCTCGCGGCGTCGTTGGTACGTACGGGGGACAGCCGACCGGCGTTCAGCAGCAGGAGGAGGACCCGAGCCCGTGGCCTTGACCAAGCGACCGCCCACGGCGCCCTCCGGGGCGTCGCCGACGGCCCACGAGGGCATCCTGCGGCGGCAGTCGGCCCGTGAGTCGGCCGCCCGGACGTACGCCCGCTCGTTGCCCATCGTCCCGGTGCGCGCCCGGGGCCTGACCATCGAGGGTGCCGACGGCCGCCGCTACCTCGACTGCCTCTCCGGGGCGGGCACGCTCGCCCTCGGCCACAATCACCCGGTCGTGCTGGAGGCCATCCGCTCGGTCCTCGACTCCGGCGCACCGCTGCACGTCCTCGACCTGGCCACGCCCGTGAAGGACGCCTTCACCAGCGAGCTGTTCGCCACCCTCCCGCGTCAACTGGCCGATTCGGCCCGCATCCAGTTCTGCGGGCCGGCCGGCACCGATGCGGTGGAGGCCGCGCTCAAGCTCGTACGGACCGCCACCGGCCGCGACGGGCTGCTGGCCTTCTCCGGCGCGTACCACGGGATGACGGCGGGCGCGCTCGCCGTCTCCGGCCGGGCGCCGAGCGTGCGGGTGACCCGGCTGCCGTTCCCACAGGACTACCGCTGCCCGTTCGGGGTCGGCGGCGAGACCGGGGCGGCGCTGGCCGCCCACTGGACCGAGAGCCTGCTGGACGACCCGGGCGGCGGCGTGCCCGCCCCGGCCGGGATGATCCTCGAGCCCGTGCAGGGCGAGGGCGGCGTGCTCCCGGCGCCGGACGGCTGGCTGCGCCGGATGCGCGACATCACCGCCGCCCGCTCGATCCCGCTGATCGCCGACGAGGTGCAGACGGGCGTGGGGCGCACCGGGGCGTTCTGGGCCGTCGAGCACAGCGGAATCGTTCCCGACGTGATGGTGCTGTCCAAGGCCATCGGCGGCAGCCTGCCGCTCGCCGTCGTCGTCTACCGCGCCGACCTCGACGCCTGGCGGCCCGGCGACCACGCGGGCACCTTCCGCGGCAACCAGCTCGCCATGGCGGCCGGCACCGCGACCCTCCGGCACGTCAGGGAGAACGGTCTGGACCGGCGCGCGGCCGAACTGGGGGAGCGCATGCTCACCCGACTGCGCACCCTTGCGCAGGAACACGACTGCGTCGGCGACGTGCGCGGGCGCGGGCTGATGATCGGAGTCGAACTCGTCGACCCCGAGGCCGACGCCGCCCCCGGCCCCCGGGCCGCAGCGGACGCGGCCGCCGCCCCGGGGCCGCGCCCGGCCGCGCCCGCGCTGGCCGCCGCCGTGCAGCAGGAGTGCCTGCGCCGGGGGCTCATCGTCGAACTGGGCGGTCGCCACTCGTGCGTCGTCCGCCTGCTGCCGCCCCTCACCATCACCGACGGACAGGCGGAGGCGGTCCTCGACCGGCTCTCCGACGCCGTCGCCGCCGTCTCCCGCACGGGCCACCGCATCCCCACCCCCCGAACGCCGAAGGAGGCAGGCGCCGCAGCCCCGGCGGGAACGCCGTGACCTGCACGCCGCACACCGCATGAGCGCATCCCTCCCCACCGGTGGGTCCGCAGCCGGCCAGGGCCGGACCGCCGTGGTGCCCCACCAGGCCGGCCACCGCGGCGAGCCGCCGGCCGCCTCCGGTGCGTACACCGGCACCGAACCCCTGGACCACCCCGACCCGCGCGCCGCGGCCGACGCCGCGGCGGTGGAGAACCTGCTGCGCTGCTGGGTACGGGAGAACGGCATCGCCCGCCCCCACGGCGACATCCTGTACCTGCCGCTCAACGCGAGCGGCACCCCGCTCAGCGTCCGGGTCCGGTACTGGTCCGCCACCGGCTGGCACCGCTTCGGCCCCGTCACCCTCACGGGCGGCCCCGACGACGGCCCCGCCTTCGACGCCGTCACCCTGGCCGCCCTACTCGGCCACGAGGCGGCGCACCGCGCGGCGCTGCTGGGCCACGCCCCCGGCTGGGACGGCGCCGACCTGACCGGCCGGGTGGCGGACTCCGCGCGCCGCACGGCCGGCTTCCTCAGGGCCCGCCGGGTCCGTCCCGCCGACCCGGACGGCGGCGAACTCTTCCTCTACGGCGAGCAGTCGCTGCTGCTCGGGCACCCCCACCACCCCGCGCCCAAGAGCCGCGAAGGACTCTCCGAGGCCGAGGCCGCCGACTGCTCGCCCGAGCTGCGCGGCCGCTTTCCCCTGCACTGGCTGGCCGTCCACCGGTCCGTCCTGGCCACCGACTCGGCCTGGACCGAGCGCGGCCGCGCCATCGACGCCCCCACCCTGGCGGCCCGGCTCGCCGGGCCCGAGCTGCGGCTCCCGCCGGACACCGTGGCGCTGCCCCTGCACCCCTGGCAGGCGCGCGACATCCGCCACCGCCCCGCCGTCGCCGCCTGCTTCGAGGCCGGGCTGCTCCACGACCTCGGCCCCCACGGCGACCCCTGGTACCCCACCTCCTCCGTCCGCACCGTGCACCGGCCCGGCTCGCCCGCGATGCTCAAGCTCTCCCTCGGCCTGCGCATCACCAACTCCCGCCGGGAGAACCTCCGCAAGGAGCTGCGGCGCGGCGTCGAGGTGCACCGGCTGCTGCGCAGCGGCCTCGCCGAGCGGTGGCGGGCGGCCTGCGGCGGCGGCCTCGGCTTCGACATCGTGCGCGACCCGGCCTGGCTCGCGGTCGACGCGGCCGACGGCGCCCCACTGCCCGGGCTCGACGCCGTCATCCGGCACAACCCCTTCGGTCCGGGCGACGACGCCGTGTGCGTCGCCGGACTGGTCTCGCCCCGCCCCTGGCCGGGCGGGCCGGACTCCGGCGCCGAGGGGCGGCCCGCCGTGTGCTCCCGCCTGGCCGACACGGTGGCCCGGCTCGCCTACCGCACCGGGCGGCCCTCCGGGGCGGTGGCCGCGGAGTGGTTCCTGCGCTATCTGGAGACGGTCGTACGGCCCGTCCTCTGGCTGGACGGCGAGGCGGGCATCGCCCTGGAGGCCCACCAGCAGAACACCCTTGTGCTCCTCGACCCGGACGGCTGGCCGGTCGGCGGGCGCTACCGCGACAACCAGGGCTACTACTACCGCGAGTCCCGCCGCCCCGCGCTCGAACAGCAGCTGCCGGGCATCGGCAAGGAGAGCGAGACCTTCGTCTCCGACGAGGTCGCCGACGAGCGCTTCGGCTACTACCTCGGCATCAACAACGTCCTCGGCCTGATCGGCGCGTTCGGCTCGCAGCGGCTCGCGGACGAGCAGGTGCTGCTCGCCGCGCTGCGGCGCTTCCTGCGGGAGGCCGCCTCCGGCCCCGCCCGCACCCGCTCGTCCCTGCCGGAGCGTTTCCTCGAAGCGCCGAGCCTGCGCTGCAAGGCCAACATGCTGACCAGGCTGCGGGGGCTCGACGAGCTGGTCGGCCCGGTGGAGACCCAGTCGGTGTACGTCGACATCGCCAACCCCCTCGTCACGTCGGCGGGGTGAGGCGGCATGAACATGGAGAAGACCGGCGAGTGGGACGGGCTCCCCGGCGCCGTGGGACACGCTGATGATGTCGTGGGGCACGCCGATGTCGTGGGACACGCTGATGTCGTGGGGCACGCCGACGACGGCGCCGACACGATCGACCTGCGGCTGACCGGCGAACTCCTCGAGTTCGCCGGCCACGACGACCCGGCCGTCACGGCCCCGGCCCCCGGCCGGCCGGGGACCCCCGGCGACCCCGAACTCCTCGACGGCCTCGCCGACTGGGGGCCGGTGGCGACGGAGGCCGGGCCCTTCCGGATCGTCCCGGTGCGGATCGAGCGCGACCTGCCGCTGATCGCCCGGTGGATGAACGATCCGGCGGTCGCGGCCTTCTGGGGCCTGGCCGGACCCGACGCCGTCACCGCCGGGCACCTGCGCGCCCAGCTCGACGGCGACGGCCGCAGCGTCCCCTGCCTCGGGGTGCTCGGCGGCGTGCCCATGAGCTACTGGGAGGTCTACCGCGCCGACCTCGACCCGCTCGCCCGCCACTACCCGGCCCGGCCGCACGACACCGGGCTGCACCTCGTCATCGGCAGGGTGGCCGACCGGGGCCGCGGCCTGGGCACCCGGCTGCTGCGCACGGTCGCCGACCTCGTCCTGGACCGGCGGTCCTCCTGCGGCAGGGTGATCGGGGAACCCGACCTGCGCAACACCGCGTGCGTCGCCGCGTTCCTCGGCGCCGGCTTCCGGCTGACCGGCGAGGTGGAGCTGCCCGACAAGCGGGCGGCGCTGATGATGCGGGACCGTGTTCTGCGGGGCGTGCTGTAGGGCACGTCCGCCGGGAAGTCCATCGGGGCCCGCGATGTCAGTGCGGCACCGTAGGCTGACAGAGCTATGACTGCCACCTCCACGCCCTCCCTCACCGACCTGCTGCACGCCGCCGTCTCCGCCGTCGGCGGCACCGAGCGGCCCGGCCAGGTCGCCATGGCCGAAGCCGTCGCAGCGGCCATCGACGACGGCTCCCACCTGCTCGTGCAGGCGGGCACCGGCACCGGCAAGTCGCTCGGCTACCTCGTGCCCGCCCTCGCCCACGGCGAGCGCGTGGTCGTGGCGACGGCGACGCTCGCGCTCCAGCGCCAGCTCGTCGAGCGCGACCTGCCCCGGACGGTGGACGCACTGCATCCGCAGCTGCGCCGCCGCCCGGAGTTCGCCATGCTCAAGGGCCGCTCCAACTACCTGTGCCTGCACAGGCTGCACGAGGGCATGCCGCAGGAAGAGGAGGAGGGCCTCTTCGACCAGTTCGAGGCCGCGGCGCCGACCAGCAAGCTGGGCAAGGACCTGCTGCGCCTTCGCGACTGGTCGGACGAGACGGAGACCGGCGACCGCGACGACCTGACCCCCGGCGTCTCCGACCGCGCCTGGGCCCAGGTCTCGGTCACGTCGCGGGAGTGCGTGGGCGCCTCGAAGTGCGCGTACGGCGCCGAGTGCTTCGCCGAGGCGGCCCGGGAGCGGGCCAAGCTCGCCGAGGTCGTCGTCACCAACCACGCGCTGCTCGCCATCGATGCGATCGAGGGCGCCCCGGTCCTGCCGGGGCACGAGGTGCTGATCGTCGACGAGGCCCACGAGCTGGTCTCCCGCGTCACCGGCGTGGCCACCGGCGAACTCACCCCGGGCCAGGTCAACCGGGCCGTGCGGCGAGCCGCGAAGCTGGTGGACGAGAAGGCGGCGGACGCCCTGCAGACCGCTGCGGAGAGCTTCGAGCGCCTGATGGAGCTGGCCCTGCCCGGCCGTCTGGAGCAGATCCCCGAGGACCTCGCGCACTGCCTGATGGCCCTGCGCGACTCCGCGCGCACGGTCATCACGGCCCTGGGCAACACCCGCGACAAGTCCGTCCAGGATGAGGACTCCGTCCGCAAGCAGGCCCTCGCCTCCGTGGAGAACGTCCACGCGGTCGCCGAGCGCATCGTGACGGGCTCCGAGTACGACGTCGTCTGGTACGAGCGCCATGACCGCTTCGGGGCTTCACTGCGCGTCGCCCCGCTCTCGGTCTCCGGGCTGCTGCGCGAGAAGCTCTTCAGCGAGCGCTCGGTGGTCCTCACCTCGGCCACGCTCAAGCTCGGCGGCGACTTCAACGGCGTCGGGGCCTCGCTGGGCCTGGCCCCCGAGGGGGTGACGGGGGACGACCTCCCGGAGTGGAAGGGCGTCGACGTCGGCTCGCCTTTCGACTATCCGAAGCAGGGCATCCTCTACGTCGCCCAGCACCTGGCCCAGCCCGGCCGCGAGGGCAACCGCACCGACATGCTGGCCGAGCTGGCCGAGCTGGTGGAGGCCGCGGGCGGCCGCACGCTGGGCCTGTTCTCCTCGATGCGGGCGGCGCAGGCGGCCGCCGAGGAGCTGCGCGGGCGGCTGGACGTGCCGATCCTGCTTCAGGGGGAGGACACCCTGGGAGAGCTGATCAAGGCCTTTGCCGCCGACCCCCGTACGTGCCTGTTCGGCACTCTGTCGCTGTGGCAGGGCGTGGACGTGCCCGGGCCGAGCTGCCAGCTGGTGGTCATGGACCGGGTGCCCTTCCCGCGGCCCGACGATCCGCTGATGAGCGCCCGGCAGCGGGCGGTGGAGGAGAGCGGCGGCAATGGCTTCATGGCCGTGGCCGCCACGCATGCGGCTCTGCTGATGGCGCAGGGCGCGGGGCGGCTCGTCCGGGCCTCGGGGGACCGGGGCGTGGTGGCGGTGCTCGACCCCCGGCTGGCGAAGGCCCGCTACGGCTCGTTCCTGCGGGCTTCGATGCCGGACTTCTGGTACACCACGGACCGTAACCAGGTCCGCCGCTCACTGGCGGCGATCGACGAGGCGGCGAAGGCGGAGGGTAAATAGCCGCGCGGGCCTACCGCAGGTGGGGCCCTTGACGGACCGCAACCATCAATTGAGCAACCCCCATGGCGATCAGCCACCTCCGCGAGAGCGGCCGCGGCTCAGCGGCATAAGGGAGCCCCGGAACCGGCGCAGTGGTTCCGGGGCCCGGCCCTTTCGGCGCTTCTTTCAAACGCGCCGCAGCACCGCCACGACCTTGCCCAGGATGGTGGCCTCGTCACCGGGGATCGGCCGGTAGGCGGCGTTGTGCGGGAGCAGCCAGACATGGCCGTCCTCGCGCTTGAAGCGCTTGACCGTGGCCTCGCCGTCGAGCATGGCGGCCACGATGTCGCCGTTCTCCGCGACGGGCTGGCGGCGCACCGTCACCCAGTCGCCGTCGCAGATGGCCGCCTCGACCATGGAGTCGCCGACCACCTTCAGGACGAACAGCTCGCCGTCGCCCACGAGCTGGCGGGGGAGGGGGAAGACGTCCTCGACGGACTCCTCGGCCAGGATCGGGCCACCGGCGGCGATGCGGCCGACCAGCGGTACGTACGAGGCGGCGGGCTTGCCGGTGGTGTCGGTCGGCTGGGTGCTCGGCTGGTCGGAGCCGCGCACCTCGTAGGCGCGGGGCCGGTGCGGGTCCCGGCGGAGGAAGCCCTTGCGCTCCAGGGCCATCAGCTGGTGGGCGACGGAGGAGGTGCTGGACAGCCCCACCGCCTGTCCGATCTCGCGCATGGACGGTGGGTAGCCCCGACGCTGGACGGAGTCCCGGATCACCTCGATCACGCGGCGCTGCCGGTCGGTGAGGCCGGAGCTGTCCGCCCGGATTCCCGGCGGCCGTCCCGGGAGCGAGCGGGCCGGCTTCTGGCCCTCTGCGTTCATGGCTGCGTCATTCATCGGGTGTGCCTGGTCGAGTCGGTTCTGGGAGCGGTCCTGGGCGGTGATGGTGGCGCTGTCTGCGGTGGTGGTCACGTCGGCCCCTCTCGAGATGTTCTCCCTAGCTGGACAACGGTAGTTGCTTTCGAAAGGTTGCGCCAAACACACGTTCGAGTGAAATATCGAGGATTCGCTGACGTGATCAGGTGACAGGGTGTACAGGCGAAGATCAATTCGCCCTATTGCGGTACGCTTCGGTGCGAAATCCGACTGGATCGTACCTGTCCGGGCCGGTGGGCCAGGAGCCGGAAGCGGCTCGTCCGGGCGGTCCGGCCGAGGGGCCTCCCGGGGTGCGCGGCGCTGTGGCTGCCTGGCTCCAGTGTGGCATCCGCGGGCCCGTGAGCCCGCCCCGGGGCCGCTCGCACGGGCTCGTGTCCCGTCCCTCCGGCGCGACACGCGAGCAGGGGATGCTTGGCTGCCCGGCACCAGATCTAGTGGTTTGATGGCGCAGGCTACCCACAAGTTGTGGTCCGGGGTGGGGTCGGGTCATTCGCTGTCCTTGCCATCACCTATGCTGGGGGCTGCTCGGGAAGACCCCTCCGCGGGGTTTGCCGGAGCCGGTGAACGTGCACAATTTTTCGAGGGTGAAGGAGGGTGGAGAGCCATGCACTGCCCCTTCTGCAGGCACCCCGACAGCCGGGTCGTCGACAGCCGGACCACCGATGACGGCTGCTCGATCCGCAGGCGCCGCCAGTGCCCCGACTGCTCCCGCCGCTTCACCACGGTGGAGACGGCGTCACTCATGGTGATCAAGCGGAGCGGGGTCACCGAGCCCTTCAGCCGCAACAAGGTCATCTCCGGAGTGCGCAAGGCGTGCCAGGGCCGCCCGGTCACCGAGGACGCGCTGGCGCTCCTCGGGCAGCGGGTCGAGGAAGCGGTGCGCGCCACGGGCAGCGCCGAGCTCTCCACCCATGACGTCGGGCTGGCCATACTCGGCCCGCTCAAGGATCTCGATCTCGTCGCCTATCTCCGGTTCGCTTCCGTGTACCAGGCGTTCGACTCGCTCGAGGACTTCGAGGCCGCCGTCGCCGAGCTGTGCGAGGGACTCCGCCGTGCGGAGGACGAGCGCGCGCCCGCGACGGACTCCGGTGATCGCGACGGGGACGCCCAAGTCCCCGCGCCCACCGCCGCCGTCGACTGAGCGGCGGCATATCAAGACCTGCCCGGCGCGCGGAGCGCTGCCGGGCGACAGACACACATCGCGCCCCGGAAGAATTAGGCGCATTAGGGCGTTTTGCCCGTAGAGGGAGGCGGCATGACCGAGACGACGAGCGGCTCTGCGCGAGGTTCCCGCTCCAAGGGAAACAAGGGCGGCAAGGGGCTGCGGATCGAGCGCATCCACACGACCCCCGGCGTGCATCCGTACGACGAGGTCGTCTGGGAACGCCGTGACGTCGTCATGACCAACTGGCGCGACGGCTCGATCAACTTCGAGCAGCGCGGCGTGGAGTTCCCCGACTTCTGGTCGGTGAACGCGGTCAACATCGTCACGAGCAAGTACTTCCGTGGCGCCACCGGCTCCCCCGAGCGCGAGTCCAGCCTCCGCCAGCTCATCGACCGCGTGGTGAAGACCTACCGCAAGGCGGGCGAGGAGCACGGGTACTTCGCCTCCCCGGCAGACGCCGAGATCTTCGAGCACGAGCTGGCCTACGCCCTGCTGCACCAGGTCTTCAGCTTCAACTCCCCGGTCTGGTTCAACGTCGGCACCAAGCAGCCGCAGCAGGTCTCCGCCTGCTTCATCCTCTCCGTCGACGACTCCATGGAGTCGATCCTCGACTGGTACAAGGAAGAGGGGATGATCTTCAAGGGCGGCTCCGGCGCCGGCCTGAACCTCTCCCGCATCCGCTCCTCCAAGGAGCTGCTCTCCTCCGGCGGCAACGCCTCCGGCCCGGTCTCCTTCATGCGCGGCGCCGACGCCTCCGCAGGAACGATCAAGTCGGGCGGCGCCACCCGCCGTGCGGCCAAGATGGTCGTCCTCGACGTCGACCACCCCGACGTCGAGGCCTTCATCGACACCAAGGTGAAGGAGGAGGAGAAGATCCGCGCCCTGCGGGACGCGGGCTTCGACATGGACCTGGGCGGCGACGACATCACGTCCGTCCAGTACCAGAACGCCAACAACTCCGTCCGCGTCAACGACGAGTTCATGAAGGCCGTCGAGACGGGCTCGAAGTTCGGCCTGCGCGCCCGGCTGACCGGCGAGGTCATCGAGGAGGTCGACGCCAAGTCCCTCTTCCGCAAGATGGCCGAGGCCGCCTGGCAGTGCGCCGACCCGGGCATCCAGTACGACGACACGATCAACCACTGGCACACCTCGCCGGAGACGGGCCGGATCACCGCGTCCAACCCGTGCAGCGAGTACATGCACCTGGACAACTCCTCGTGCAACCTCGCCTCCCTCAACCTGATGAAGTTCCTGCGCGACGACACTGTGTCCGATAGCGCCTCCGGCGCGGGGGGCAACATGTCGTTCGACGCCGAGCGCTTCGCCAAGGTCGTCGAGCTGGTCATCACGGCGATGGACATCTCCATCTGCTTCGCCGACTTCCCGACCGAGAAGATCGGTGAGACCACCCGCGCCTTCCGCCAGCTGGGCATCGGCTACGCCAACCTCGGCGCCCTGCTGATGGCCACCGGCCACGCGTACGACAGCGACGGCGGCCGCGCGCTCGCCGGCGCCATCACCTCGCTGATGACCGGCACCTCCTACCGGCGCTCCGCCGAGCTGGCCGCGGTCGTCGGCGCCTACGACGGCTACGCCCGCAACGCCGACGCCCACAAGCGCGTCATGAAGCAGCACGCGGACGCCAACGCCGCCGCCCGGCGCATGGACGACCTGGACTCCCCGGTCTGGGCCGCCGCGACCGAGGCGTGGCAGGACGTGCTCCGCCTCGGCGAGAAGGACGGCTTCCGCAACGCCCAGGCCTCCGTGCTGGCCCCCACCGGCACCATCGGCCTGATGATGGACTGCGACACCACGGGCGTCGAGCCGGATCTGGCGCTGATCAAGTTCAAGAAGCTCGTCGGCGGCGGCTCGATGCAGATCGTGAACAACACGGTCCCCAAGGCCCTCAAGCGCCTCGGCTACCAGGCCGAGCAGATCGAGGCGATCGTCGCTCACATCGCCGAGCACGGCAATGTGATCGACGCCCCGGGCCTCAAGCGCGAGCACTACGAGGTCTTCGACTGCGCCATGGGCGAGCGCGCGATCTCCGCCATGGGCCACGTGCGCATGATGGCCGCCGCGCAGCCGTTCCTCTCCGGCGCCATCTCCAAGACCGTGAACCTGCCGGAGTCGGCCACGGTCGAGGAGGTCGAGGAGGTCTACTTCGAGGGCTGGAGGATGGGCCTGAAGGCCCTCGCGATCTACCGCGACAACTGCAAGGTCGGCCAGCCGCTCTCCGCCAAGAAGAAGGAGGAGGAGAAGAAGGCCGAGGCCGCCCCCGCCGTCGCGGAGAAGGTCGTCGAGTACCGTCCGGTCCGCAAGCGCCTCCCCAAGGGCCGCCCGGGTATCACCACCTCCTTCACGGTGGGCGGTGCCGAGGGCTACATGACCGCCAACTCCTACCCGGACGACGGCCTCGGCGAGGTCTTCCTGAAGATGTCCAAGCAGGGCTCGACCCTCGCGGGCATGATGGACGCCTTCTCGATCGCCGTGTCGGTCGGCCTGCAGTACGGCGTCCCGCTGGAGACCTACGTCTCGAAGTTCACCAACATGCGCTTCGAGCCGGCCGGCATGACGGACGACCCGGACGTGCGGATGGCGCAGTCGATCGTCGACTACATCTTCCGCCGCCTGGCGCTGGACTTCCTGCCCTTCGAGACCCGCTCTGCCCTGGGCATCCACTCCGCCGAGGAGCGCCAGCGCCACCTGGACACCGGTTCGTACGAGCCGGCCGACGAGGATGTCGACGTGGAGGGGCTGGCCCAGTCCGCCCCGCGCCAGGTCGACACCCCCAAGCCGGACGTCCCGGCGCAGCCCGCGGCGACCCCCGCCCCCAAGCAGGCGCACAACTCCACCGAGCTGGCGGAGATGCAGCTCGGCCTGAACGCGGACGCCCCGCTGTGCTTCTCCTGCGGCACCAAGATGCGCCGCGCGGGCAGCTGCTACCTCTGCGAGGGCTGCGGGTCGACCAGCGGCTGCAGCTGATCCGCTGCTGATGATCTGCTGTTGAGCGGCTGACCGTCGTGTGACCGATGGGGAGCGGGCAAGTGCCCGCTCCCCATTGGCATATTCCGGCCACTTCCGATGTTATGAAAGACAGTCAGTTGAGCTTGCGGAGGCGGTGGTACAGGAATGAGCGATTCCCTGTGGAGCGGTGACGAGCTGGACCTCGATGCCTATCTGGCGCGCATCGGGTTCCAGGGCGTTCCCCGGCCCGATCTGGAGACGCTGCGGGCGCTGCACCGCGGCCATGTGGCGGCGTTCCCGTTCGAGAACCTCGAGGTCCAGCTCGGCCGGCCGGTCCTGCTGGACGTCAAGGCGCTGCAGGACAAGATGGTGGCCCACCGGCGCGGCGGCTACTGCTACGAACAGAACTCGCTGCTGGCTGCGGCGCTTGAGCGCATCGGCTTCGCCGTGGCCGGGCTGGGCGCCCGAGTGCGGGCCGGCGCCGACCAGCTGCGCCCGGTCACGCACATGGCCCTGAAGGTCCGGGCCGACGGCGAGGACTGGCTGTGCGACGTCGGCTTCGGCGGCGAGGGGCTGCTGGAGCCGCTGCCGCTGCGGGACGGCGTAGAGGTCCGGCAGGGTGAGTGGAGCTTCGCCCTCGTGGGCGAGGACAAGGGTGTGCACGTCCTGCGGACGCTCCGGGCCGAGGGCTGGGTGGACCTGTACGCGATCGGTCCGGAGGACCGCTTCCCGGTCGACTACGTCCTCATGAACCACTACATCTCGACGCACCCCCGTTCACCGTTCGTCTCCCGCGTCGTCGTCCAGCAGACGGAGTCCGGTCTACGGCGGACCCTCGTGGGTCCGGTGCTCGCGACCACGCGTGCCGACGGCTCCAAGGAGCAACGGGAAGTCGGCATAGGGGAGTTGCGCGAGGTGCTGAAGAGCGAGTTCCGGATCGAGCTGGACGAGGAGGAGGCCGCGACGCTCGCCCGCGTGTACTCCTCCGGTAGGTGACCCACGCCACTGTTCGCCCCCGTACGATGGCCCGGTGCTGGTCAAGTGGATTCGCTGCACCGTGGTGGACCGCCGGGGCTTCGAGCGGGGGCAGCGGAAGTGGGCGGGGCTGCTCGGGGAGCCGGGCTTCCGCGGGCAGGGGGGCGGTTGGAGCAGGGCGCGTCCCGACGTGGTGCACCTCTTCGGCTTCTGGGAGAGCCGGGCCTTCTACGACTCCTTCATGGCGCGTTCGCACGACCGGCTGGCCGCCTCGCAGGTCGGCACATTCAGGAACGCCCAGGTGAGGCTCTTCGAGCACCGCTTCGACGTGAAGGTCGGCTTCCGGCCGCAGTTCAGCGACGCCGATGTGGTGCGCTTCGCCCACTGCCGCGTTCGTGAGGACCGGGCGGAGCACTTCGTCCTCATGCAGGAGAAGGTCTGGAACCCGGCGATGGCCGGTTCCCCGGGGATGCTGCGCGGTGTCTTCGGCGAGGCGCCCGGCCAGGAGTTCCTGGTGCTGTCGATGTGGAACTCCGGGGCGGAGCACGGCAAGTACCGCGCGGACCGGGTGGAGCGGCTGGCGCTGCGGGCGCAGACCGAGGCGGACGTCGCGGCCATCACGGGCGACGTCGTGGAGATAGAGCCGTCCTGGACGGTGTGACGGCCGGGGCGCCGGGCGCGGCGGCCCGGCCCGGCCCAGCGGGGCCCGGGCCGGTCTCCGTGCGGGTGGTGCATCGGGGCCTTACGAGGGCGGTGCGTAGACCCCCGCGTGGACGGCGGCGAGCGTCGCGTCGGCGGCCTGGTCGGCCGTGACGGCGTCGACGGGCTCGCGGGTGATGAAGAGCCGGAAGAACAGCGGGGCGGAGACGGCGCGCGCGACCGCCCCGGCGTCCGTGCCCGCCGGGGCCTCGCCGCGCTCGACGGCCCGGTCGATCAGCGGCTCGCAGCGGGCGAACCGCTCGGCGTAGAAGCGGCCGAGCGCCTCCGCGGCGCGTCCGGACTGGAACGCGGCGGCGATGAAGGCGGCGGGGGCCGCGGCGACCGCCGGATCCGCGAAGGTGTCGGCGACCTCGTGGGCGAGCGCCCGCAGATCGCCATGGAGGCTGCCGGTGTCGGGCGGGGTCCAGCTGTCCTCGCCGGCGAGGTCCAGGGCGTCCGCCACCAGCCCCTCCACGCCGCCCCAGCGCCGGTACAGGGTGGTCTTGTGGACGCCGGAGTGCTCGGCGACGTACTCGACGGTGAGGCCGGGGTAGCCGTGCTCGGTCAGGCCGGCGAGGACGGCGTCGCGGACCGCGGCGCGGGTGCGGGCGGTGCGCCCGCCGGGCCGGACCGTGCCCGGGGCGCTGGGGGTGGGGGCTTCCGAAGGCAACTGCAACTCCTGTTGCGTTAAGCGGGTGGGTCTGTCATGCTGAGCGTAACGCAACTTCAGTTGCTTTTGGTTTGGAGGCCGTGCGTATGCCCACTCAGCTCTCACTGCATGATGTGTCCGTCACCCGTGGCGAGCGACTACTGCTCGACGGCGTCTCCCTCTCGGTGCGGCCCGGCGAGCGGATCGGGATCGTCGGGGAGAACGGCGCCGGGAAGTCCACGCTCCTGAAGCTGCTGGCCGGGATCGAGCGGCCCGACGTCGGCACGGTGGTCGCGGCGGCCGACGGCGGCGTCGGCCACCTGCGCCAGACCCCCGCCCTGCCCCCGCACCGCACGGTCGCCGACGCGATCGACGCGGCCCTGGCAGACCTGCGCACCATGGAGCGCCGCCTGCGCGAACTCGAGGCCGGGCTGGGGACGGCCGGGCCCGAGGCGCTCGCCGAGTACGGGGACGTGCTCACCGCCTTCGAGGCCCGCGGCGGCTACGAGGCGGACGCCCGGGTCGACAAGGCCCTGCACGGCGTGGGCCTGGCCCACGTCGGCCGGGAGCGGACCCTGGGCAGCCTCTCGGGCGGCGAACAGGCCCGGCTCGGCCTGGCGTGCCTTATCGCCGCAGCCCCCGAGGTCATGCTCCTCGACGAGCCCACCAACCACCTGGACGGCACCGCGCTGGCCTGGCTGGAGGAGACCCTGCGGGCCCACCACGGCACGGTGCTCGCCGTCTCGCACGACCGGGTGTTCCTCCAGCGCGTCGCGACCGCGGTCGTCGAGGTCGACGCCGACCGCCGATCCCTCGTGCGCTACGGCGGGGGCTACGAGGGCTTCGTCGCCGAGCGGGCCGCGGCCCGCCGCCGCTGGGAGCAGGCGTACGAGCGCTGGTGCGCCGAGACGGCGGCGCTCGCCGAGACGGCCGCGACCACGGCCCGCAGCGTCGCGGTGGGGCGGGCGCGGAAGGACGGCAACAAGATGGCGTACGACCGCGACAAGGGGCGCGTCCAGTCCTCGGTGTCCAGCCGCGTGCGCAACGCACAGGAGCGGCTGCGCCGGCTCCGGGAGGAGCCGGTGCCCCGGCCGCCGGAGCCGCTGCGCTTCGCTGCCCTGCCTGCGGCGGGCACCGCCGCAGGCGCCCTCGTCTCCCTCGACGGGGTGCGGGTCGGCGACCGGCTCGCGGTGGACTCGCTGCGGATCGGCGCGGGCGACCGGCTGCTCGTCCACGGCGCCAACGGCGCCGGGAAGTCCACCCTGCTACGGCTGATGGCAGGCGTGGCCGAGCCCGATGCCGGGACGGTCGCCAGGCGCGGCCGCATCGGCTACCTCGCCCAGGAGATACCCGTCGGCCGGCCCGCGGAGCGGCTGCTGGACGCCTTCCGGCGGGGGCTGCCCGGCACGCCGGAGGAGCACCACGCGCTCCTGCTGTCGTACGGCCTCTTCCGCGAGAGCGACCTCCACGTCCCCGTGGGCTCGCTCTCGGCGGGGCAGCGCCGCCGACTCGGGCTCGCCCGGCTGCTGGCCCGTCCCGCGGACCTGCTGCTGCTCGACGAGCCCGCCAACCACCTCGCCCTCGGGCTGGTCGAGGAGCTGGAGCAGGCCCTCGCCGAGTGGTCCGGCGCCCTGGTGGTCGTCTCCCACGACCGGGCCTTGCGGGAGCGGTTCGCGGGCGCGCGGTGCGAGATACGGGCGGGCCGGGCGCTGATCACGGCGGAGCCTGAGGCGGCCGGCCACCGCTCGATCTAGGGTGGCGGCATGGCAAGGCCCCGGCGCATCGTCCTCCTCCGGCACGGAGAGTCGGAGGGCAACGTCGACGACACGGTGTACGAGCGGGAGCCCGACCATGCCCTGAGTCTCACCGAGAACGGGCGCAGTCAGGCCGAGAAGGCCGGCGCCTACCTGCGGGAGCTGTTCGGGGAGGAGCGGGTCTCCGCCTATGTGTCGCCCTATCGGCGGGCCCACCAGACCTTCCACGCGCTGCGGCTCGACCCGAGCCGGGTGCGGGTCCGCGAGGAGCCGCGGCTGCGCGAGCAGGACTGGGGGAACTGGCAGGACCGCGAGGACGTCCGGCGTCAGAAGGCGTACCGGGACGCCTACGGCCATTTCTTCTACCGTTTCGCCCAGGGCGAGTCGGGCGCCGACGTGTACGACCGGGTGGGCTCCTTCCTGGAGAGCCTGTGGCGCAGCTTCGAGGCCCCCGACCACCCGCCGAACGTCCTGCTGGTCACGCACGGCCTGACCATGCGGCTCTTCTGCATGAGGTGGCTGCACTGGACCGTCGCCGAGTTCGAGTGTCTGTCGAACCCCGGCAACGCCGAGACCCGCATGCTCCTGCTCGGGTCGGACGGCAAGTATCACCTGGACAGGCCGTTCGAGCGCTGGTGTACACCGGAGTCGTACGGCTTCACCTATTAGAGTTCGCTGCGATGAACGCTGACCGTTTCCACCGAGCCCTGGCGAGCCTGCGGGGGCTGGCCGTGGGTGACGCCCTCGGCTCCCAGTTCTTCGTCCCCTCCAACTATCCGGCGCTCAAACGCCGCGAGCTGCCGCCAGGCCCCTGGCGGTGGACCGACGACACCGAGATGGCCTGCTCCGTGCTGGCCGTCCTCGCCGAGCACGGCCGCATCGACCAGGACGCCCTCGCGCGCTCCTTCGCCGAGCGCCAGGACCCCGCCCGAGGATACGGCCCGGCGGTCAACCGCATGCTGCAGTTGATCAGGGAGGGCGGGGACTGGCGCGAGCTGGCGGCCGCCCTGTTCAAGGGGCAGGGGTCCTGGGGCAACGGCGCCGCCATGCGCATCGCCCCACTGGGCGCCTGGTACGCGGACGACCCCGAGCAGGCCACCCACCAGGCGGAGATCTCGGCCTACACCACCCACCAGCACCGGGAGGCGGTGGTCGGCACCATGGCCGTGGCGGCCGCCGCCGCCATCGCCGCGGCCCCGGCGGGCGGAGTGACCCCGGAGTCCCTGCTGGACGGCGTGATCGCGCTCGTGCCGCGCAGCGCGGTCGGTCAGGGCCTGCGCCGCGCCCGCGACATGCTCGACTACGGCGACGCCGGCACCGTTGCCGCCGTCCTCGGCTGCGGCCGCCGCACCAGCGCCCACGACACCGTGCCGTTCGCGCTCTGGGCCGCCGCCCGCCATCTCGGCTCCTTCGAGGAGGCGTTCTGGACGACCGCGCAGGCGGGCGGGGACGTGGACACCACGTCGGCCATCGCGGGCGGAGTGGTCGCTGCAGCGGAACGAGGCGCTCCGCCGGACGGCTGGCTCCGGGGCACCGAGGCCCTGCCGGCATGGCTTCCGGACGTCGCGCGCTGAGCGGACGGAGCGGAGGGGGCGGGGCGGGACAGTTCGCCCCGGGGAGCGTAACCTTGCTTGCGCCATGCCCTACCAACCGCCTACCCACAGCGTCGAACGCTCTCTCCGAGCGACGACCGGAGCCAAGATCGTCGCCGGTGTGGACGAGGTCGGCCGGGGCGCCTGGGCCGGACCGGTCACGGTGTGCGCGGCCGTCACCGGCCTGCGCCGCCCACCGGCCGGACTCACCGATTCCAAGCTGCTGACCCCCAAGCGGCGCACGGCGCTCGCCACGGAGCTGGAGTCGTGGGTCACCGCCTACGCCCTGGGCCACTCCAGCCCGCAGGAGATCGACGAGCTGGGCATGACGGCGGCGCTGCGGCTGGCCGCGACCCGGGCCCTGGAGGCCCTACCGGTACGGCCCGACGCGGTGATCCTCGACGGCAAGCACGACTACCTGGGCGAGCCCTGGAAGGTCCGCACGGTGATCAAGGGCGACCAGTCCTGCGTGGTCGTCGCCGCGGCCTCCGTGCTCGCCAAGGTCCGGCGGGACGCCATGATGGTCGAACTCGGCGCCGACCACGCCGAATTCGGCTTCTGCGACAACGCCGGCTACCCCTCGCCGGTGCACCGCGCCGCCCTGGAGGAGCTGGGGCCCACCGCGCACCACCGGCTGTCGTGGTCCTACCTTGACGCGCTGCCCCGCTGGCAGCACCTCAAGCGGGCCCGTCTCACCCCCGAGAACGTTGCCTTGGAGGCCGGTGGTCAGCTCGGCTTCGACTTCTGAATCCCGACTTCCGAGTGGCGCGAAACGCCACCCGCCGACACGACTCGCACCGGCGTTTGATAAACATCAACTCATGCCTCTCATCCCCGAGGAGCCTCAGATTCACGAGAGTGTCCCGGGTCCCAGCGCAGTTGCGGCCGCCGGCCGCACCGCGGCGACCCCCCGTCCCGTCCCTGGTCCCGGCCCCCGCCCGGCCCCGCCGCGCCCCGGTGCGCGTCCCGGCCCGGCCGCCGCGGTTCCGTCCCCGCGCGCTCCGCACGACACCGCGGCGAACAAGCAGTCGGCCACCCCGCAGATCCAGCTGATCCCCGCCTCCGTGCAGGGCGCCCTGGACGCCGCGGACGAGGCCGTCGACCTGCTGCTCGACACCGGCCGGGCGCCCGGCGAGGTCCTGGTCCTCACCACTGGCGACCCGCACCCGTGGGCGGCCCACGAGCTGTCCTTCGGAGAAGCGTCCTACTGGGCCCAGCACGACGCCGGTGACGACGTCTTCTACGCGGCCGCCGACACGGACCGCACGGCGCCGCGCCCGGTCGTGGTCGTCGCCGTCAACGGCGGCTCGGACGCCGCGGTGACGAGCGCGCTCCCCGCGGCGATGCGCCGGGCCGGTGCGCTGCTGGTCGTCTGCGGCGACCCCCAGCGGGTCAACGCCCTTCTCTCCACGGGCGCCTGACGCACGGAAGTGATGGCCGGCCGCTCCTCTCCGGGGCCGTCGGCCACCACATTCCGTTTCGTCATTCCGTTTCGTCACCGGGCGACCGAGTGCCGGAGCGCTCCCGGCGCCCCGCTGACAGGGGTGATCGTCGCCGCCGTCCGGCAGACCGAGGTGGTGGGGGAGCACGGCTGCCGTCCGCTCCTGCCCTCGCCGAGGATCTGCCAGCCGGCCCCCGTGAGGGTGATGTAGGCGCCGCAGCGCAGCCCGTGCAGGAGGCACGCGTCGCGCAGCGCCCACATCCAGGCCCCGTCCTCCTCGGTCCAATGGCCCTCGCCCTCACGGCAGTAGAGGAGCACGGCCGTACGGATCGGCGCGCGCAGCCGCAGATCGTGCGGAATCACCCGGCGCAGCTGATCGAGGAGGGCGTTCCGCAGCTCCCAGCCGTCTGCCGCCTCCCCGTGACGGACGAACGAGGCGCTCGCCGCGAGTCTCTCGTCCGGGTGGAGCACCGCGACCACCGCCGTGGACGGGGTCGGGCGATGCCGGTGGTGCAGCCCCGTGACGACTTCCCGGGGGTTGCGCAGCAGCGGCACTCCCGCCGCGGCCCACGCGGTCGGTTCCAGCAGCCTGCCCGTTCGGCGAGCGGAGCGGCCGGGCGGCGGTGGGGCGAAGCCGGGGGCCATATTTCTCCCTTCGTCCGCACGCCCGCGGGACGGGCGGGAGGGTCGGGCAAGGGCGCGCACACCGCGGCGCATCATCCCGGCGGACCGGGAACGGGCGGGAGCGGGGATCCGGCCCAATTCTCGCGGTCCCACCTGCCGTGCGGCAACGATCAATTGGCGCCACTGACCGGTATCCGGCGGTCCGCCGACCGAATTCCGCTTTGCCGTGCCGGCCCCAGCCCGCCGCTACCCCTGCACGGCCAGGACCAGGGGAAAGACTTCCTGAGCCCCGGCCCGCCGCAGCAGTCGCGCCGCCATGGCGAGGGTCCACCCGGTCTCGGCCAGGTCGTCCACGAGCAGCACGGGCCCCTTCGCGGACCCGGCCAGGGCACCGGCCAGCCCGGCCGGCACCGTCAGGGCCCCGTCCAACGCCCGCAGGCGCTGGGCGCTGTTGGTGCGCGGAACCCTGGTGTCCGCCCCGTTGTCGCGGTACTCGACGGTGCCGAGGAAGGGCATGCGGCCGATCGCCGCGATGCGCTCGCCGAGCGACCGGATCAGCAGCGGCCGGGTGCGCGAGGCGACGGTGACGACGCCCACCGGCCGGGCCGGCGCGTCCGGAGCCCCGGACGCCCAGCCACCGGGCCCTCGGGCCCAGTCGGCCAGCACGGTCACCACTGCATCCGCCACATCGTCTGGAACCTCAGCGTCCGGGGCCTGCGGCGCCAGCAGCGGCCGCAGGCGGTTGCCCCAGCCGATGTCCGAGAGGCGGCCGAGGGCCCGCCCGGGCGCGGCCTGTTCGCCCGCCGGAATACGGCCCTTGAGGTCCACCCCGACCGCGGGCAGGCCCGTCGGCCACATCCGCCGCGGCTCGACCTCCACACCCGGGCGCCCCAGCTCACCGCGCGAGGCATCCAGCGCCCCGGCGGACACCTCGGCGGCGAACCTCGCCCCCGCACAGTTGTCGCACCGGCCGCAGGGGGCCGCCTGCTCGTCGTCCAACTGCCGCCGCAGGAACTCCATCCGGCACTCCGCCGTCGTGGCGTACTCCCGCATGGCCTGCTGCTCGGCCTCGCGCTGCCGCGCGACCCAGGCGTACCGCTCCGCGTCGTACGTCCACGGCCGCCCCGTGGCCGTCCAGCCGCCGCGCACCCGGTGCACCGCACCGTCCACGTCGAGGACCTTGAGCATGGTCTCCAGCCGGGAGCGCCGCAGCTCCACCTGGGGCTCCAGGGCGGGCAGCGAGAGCGGCCGGTCCGCGGCGGCGAGCACGTCCAGGGTCCGGCGGACCTGGTCCTCCGGGGGGAAGGCGAGCGAGGCGAAGTACTTCCAGATCGCCTCGTCCTCGCGGCCGGGCAGCAGCAGCACCTCGGCGTGCTCCACACCGCGCCCGGCGCGGCCCACCTGCTGGTAGTAGGCGATGGGCGAGGAGGGCGAACCCAGGTGGACCACGAAGCCCAGGTCCGGCTTGTCGAAGCCCATCCCCAGCGCGGACGTGGCCACGAGCGCCTTGACCTTGTTCGCGAGCAGGTCCTCCTCCGCCTGCTGCCGGTCGGCGTTCTCGGTCTTCCCCGTGTACGAGGCCACGGTGTGCCCGCGGTGGCGCAGGAAGGCCGCCACCTCCTCGGCGGCGGCGACGGTGAGGGTGTAGATGATGCCGGAGCCCGGCAGCTCGTCGAGGTGGTCGGCCAGCCACGCCAGCCGGTGGGCGGCGTCCGGCAGCCGCAGGACGCTCAGGCTCAGGCTCTCCCGGTCCAGCGGCCCGCGCAGGACGAGCGCCTGCTCCGTACCCTCGCCGGTGCCCAGCTGCTCCGCGACGTCGGCGGTGACGCGGGCGTTGGCGGTGGCGGTCGTGGCGAGCACGGGCACGCCCGGCGGCAGCTCGGCCAGCATGGTGCGCAGCCGGCGGTAGTCGGGCCGGAAGTCGTGGCCCCAGTCGGAGATGCAGTGCGCCTCGTCGACGACCAGCAGCCCGGTGGCCGCGGCGAGCTTGGGCAGGACCTGATCGCGGAAGTCCGGGTTGTTGAGCCGCTCCGGCGACACCAGCAGAACGTCCACCTGACCTGCGGCGACCTCCGCCTGGACGGTGTCCCACTCCTCGGTGTTGGAGGAGTTGATCGTGCGCGCGTGGATGCCCGCGCGCGCGGCCGCCTCGACCTGGTTGCGCATCAGCGCCAGCAGCGGGGAGACGATCACGGTCGGGCCGCTGCCGCGCTCGCGCAGCAGCGCGGTCGCGACGAAGTACACCGCGGACTTGCCCCAGCCCGTGCGCTGCACGACCAGCGCGCGGCGGCGGTCGGCGACGAGGGCTTCGATCGCGCGCCACTGGTCCTCGCGCAGTCTCGCCGTGCCCGTGGGGTCTCCGACGAGACGGGCGAGGACGGTGTCCGCCGAGGTGCGGAGGGCTTCGTTGGTCATGCCCCCATGCAACACGAGGGCACTGACAATGCGCGAACGAGGTGGGTGCGCCCCTGCGGGGAAAGGCCTGTGGTGGGCGCTGTCCACAGGAGTAGTACGACAATCATCCAGGGGTTATCCACAGGGCTGGCGGAGATCGCCGGACCCACGGGACTCTCGGGCCATGACGCAGCACAACGAATCAGCGCAGCCGCCCGCCACCTCGTCCGCCTCCCGGGAGCCCCGGCCCGAAACGCAGATCACGCTCCGCAGCCCCGCCGAACTGGCCGACGCCCTCCCCTATCTGATGGGTTTTCACCCGACGGACAGCGTGGTCCTGCTCGCGCTGCACGGCGACCGCGGCCGCTTCGGCGGCCGCCTCAGGCTCGGCATCCCCGACAGCCGGGAGGAATGGCCCGACGTCAGCGAGCAGCTCGCCGAAACCCTCGTCACGGGCAGCAGCAAGCGGGGCACCCGCCCCGACAGCATCGTCCTCTTCCTCTGCCAGGACCCCGCCGACGGCGAGACCGGGCGCGAGGTGACGGAGCGGCTCCGCCCGTTCGCCCAGCACCTGCGCCTCGCCTGCGGGCGTCTCGACGTGCCCGTCTACGAGGCCCTGTGCATCTCCGACGGTCGGTTCTGGTCCTACTGCTGCCCCGACGCGCGCTGCTGCCCGCCCGAGGGCACGCCGCTGGCCCTGCCCGGCACGTCGGTCATGGCCGCGGCCGCCGCCTACGCGGGCATCAGGGTGCGGGGGAGCCTGCGCGAGATGGAAGGCCGGTACGCACCGCTCGGCGGCGACCGGGCCGAGCAGCAGGAGACCGCGCTGGACGCGGGCGCCGCGGACCTCGTCCCCCGCATCCTGATCGGCGCCGACTCCGAGACCGTCCGCGAGGAGACCCTGGACCTCGCGAAGCTGGTGATCGCGCGCTTCCACGAGACGCCTCCGCCCGCGAGCAACGAGGAAGCCGACGCGATGGACGACACCCTCCTCGCCTGCGACGAAGCCGCGGCCATCCTGCTCGGCTTGCAGGACCGCACCACGCGCGACCAGGCGGCGGAGTGGATGGAGGGACCGGAGGCCCCGGCCGCGCTGCGCGTCTGGCGAGCCCTCGCCCGCCGCTGCGTGCCGCCCTACACGGAGCACGCCGCCGCGCCCCTCACCCTCGCCGGCTGGGTCGCCTGGTCGACCGGCGACCACCCGGAGGCCCGGGTCGCCCTGAGCCGGGCCCTGGCAGTGGACCCCGAATACCTCTTCGCCCAGCTCCTGCACCGCGCCTGCAACGAAGGCATGGACCCGGAGCTGCTGCGCCGCTGCCTACGCCGCGAGCGGGCCGGCCGGGCCCTGGAACAGGCCATGCGGGCGGAGACGGACCGCACCGACACCGTGCAGGCGGGAGCGGGCGCGGAAGCAGCGGCGGAGGCGCCTCCGGCCGACGGGGAGCCCTGCGCAATGCCGGGGCCGGAGGCGCCTCCGCGCTCTGCCCGGTGCCCGGCGAGGACGGCCCCGGTGGTTCGCGAACACCGCGCGGCCCGGCCCCGGACCGGAGCGGCCAGGCATCCGAGCGGCCCCGCCGGGGCGAACGGACCCGCGGGAAGGGCGCGCCCCCGGCGGCGCCCCGGACCGCGAGGAGTGCGCGGCCGGCGGTGACCCACACCACCGTGACCTCGGCGGGCCCCGCGCCGTTCACCTGTGTGGCCCGCAATCGTCGACGGTCGCCCCGGTCCGTGACGTCCCCAGGGAGCGCAGACACAGTGCAAGGCATCGCCCCCGACGCCCCTTCCACCCACCGTCCGCACCGACCGCCGGAGCCCCGGCGCGCCGGACCGGCCCGGGCCCCCGGCCCGCAGGCCGTGCACGAGGCACTGATCTGCGTGGCCCTGCCGGCCCTGGTGATCTCGGATGCCCAGGGACAGCTCACCGGGCAGGGGCTCGACGGCTTCTACCGCGGCGGGCGCAGGCTGCTGGCCCGCTGCCGGGTGCGGGTCGGCGGGGCCGAGCCCGTGCCCGTGCAGGGGCGGATGCTCGCCGCGGACCGGGCGCGATTCGTCGGGACGGTGCGCCCCGTCGGCGATCCCGGGCCCGACCCGGCCGTCGTGGTGGAGCGCATCCGGGAGGCCGAGGGCATCGAGCGGATCACGCTGCGCAGCGCGGCCGCCCACGAGCTGCGGCTCGTGGTCGAGGTCTCGCTGGGCACCGACCTCGCCGAGCTGGGCGCGGTGGCCGCCGGTCTCGCGAGCCCGGAGATCCCGGCGGGTGTGCACGCCTCGGGGCTGCGGTGGTCGGTGCCCGGCGCGCAGTCCGTTGTCACGGCCGACCCGGCGCCCAGCGATGTCCTCGCCTCTGCCGGACTGCTGTGCTGGGAGATACGACTGCCGCCCGGCGACTCCCGGACCCTCGAGCTCCGGGTGCGGCAGGAGGCGTCCGGCAGGCCCGGAGGGCCGGAGCAGGCGGTCCGCGGGCGGAGGGCCTCAGCGCCCTGGGGGGAGGCCGGGACCGATGGGGACGACCCGCGGGCGGCCGCGCTGCTGGCCACGAGCCTGGACGACCTCCGGGCGCTGCTGGTGCGCGACCCCGTCCACCCGGGCGATCTCCACCTCGCCGCCGCCGTGCCCTGGCGCTGCGGCCGTCTCGCCCCCGCCGAAGCCCTGTGGGCCGCCCGCATGACCCTGCCCCTGGGCGTCCGCCTGGCGGCCGGGACGCTGCGCACCCTGGCCCGTACCCAGCTGCCCGGACCCGGGCCCGACGGCGGCCGCCTCCTCGGCGCGCTGCGCCACGCGGGGGCACACCTGCCGCCGGGCTGCACCGGGGTGGAGGCGACGCTGCTGTTCCCCGTCGTGCTCGCCGAGGCCCGGCGCTGGGGGCTGCCCGAGCGGGAGACGGAGGCACTGCTGCCGGCCGCCGAGCGGTGCCTCGGCTGGCTGCGCGCGGCCACCGACGACGGCGGTTACCTCGCGGACCCGGCGCCCGGCGGGCCGTACCGCTGCGAGGTCCAGGCGCACGCGCACCGCGCCGCGCTGCTCGGCGCGGACCTGCTGGAGGACTGCGGGCGGCCCGGCGCGGGCGAGCTGCGGGACTGGGCGGCCGCGCTGCGGAGCCGCTTCCGGGAGGACTTCTGGATCGACGACCTGAGCGGCGGCCGTCCCATGGCCGCCCGCACGCCCGACGGCCGCCGCATACCGCACCTGGGGTGCGCCGCCGCCCACCTGCTGGACACGGGACTGCTGGGCTCGGGCCGGTACGCCCCCGGCCTGCTCGACAAGGTGCAGACGGAGCAGCTGGCCCGGCTGCTCGGCGGCCCCGCCCTCGACTCCGGCTGGGGCCTGCGCAGCCTCGGTGCCAAGGAAGCGGGCCACAATCCGTTCGGGTACCGCAGCGGCGCCGTGCGGGTCCACGAGACGGCCGTGGCCGTCGCCGGGCTGATGGTGGCGGGCTACGAGCGGGAGGCGGCCGGGCTGCTGCGCGGAGTGCTGGACGCCGCCGAGACGTTCGGCCACCGGCTGCCGGAGATGTACGCGGGGGAGCAGCGCACCGCGGGCAGCGCGCCGCTGCCGCACCCGGCGGCCTGCCGGCCCGCCGCCGTCGCGGCCGCGGGGGCCGTCCAGCTGCTGACCACGCTCGTCGGAGTGCTGCCCGACGTACCGGCGGGCAGCGTGGTGGTGCGGCCGCCGCGCTCAGTACCGCTGGGCGAGCTGCGGTTCACGGGGCTGCGCGTGGCCGAGCGGCCGTTCTCGGTCAGGGTCAGCAGGCTGGGGCTCGGCATGGTCGAGGAGGCCGCGGACGGTCTGCAGCTGGGGGTGTGAGCGTCATGGCGGCCGAGTTGTCCGGGTGTTCGTCCGGCGGCGGTCCCGAAGACCCTGTTTATCGTCAGGCAGACGACTATGATCGCCTCATGCCCTACGACCCGTCGGCCTTCCCGCCCTTCGCTGTCACCGTCGACCTGGTCGTGCTCACCGTGCAGCGGCACGCGCTCTGCGCGCTGGCCGTCCGGCGGGGCGAGCCCCCGTACCAGGGCCGGTGGGCGCTGCCCGGCGGTTTCGTGCGGGGCGACGAGGACCTGGCGACCGCGGCGGCCCGCGAGCTGGCCGAGGAGACCGGGCTGCACGCCGCGGACCCGGCGGGGCCCGTGCTGCCCAACGCCGCGCACCTGGAGCAGCTCGCCACCTACGGCGACCCGAAGCGCGACCCCCGCATGCGCGTGGTCAGCGTGGCCCACCTGGCGCTCGCGCCCGACCTGCCGGCGCCGCGCCCGGGCGGGGACGCCCACAGCGTGCGCTGGGCGCCCGTGGAGGACCTGCTGGACCAGGAGGTGGGGTACGGCCGCGACGGCGAGCAGGTGACGCCGCTCGCCTTCGACCACGCCCGGATCCTCGCGGACGGTGTGGAGCGCGCCCGCTCGAAGATCGAGTACTCCTCGCTCGCCACCGCCTTCTGCCCGCCGGAGTTCACCGTCGGCGAGCTGCGCCGGGTCTACGAGGCGGTGTGGGGCGTGGCCCTGGACCCGCGGAACTTCCACCGCAAGGTGACCGGCACCCCTGGCTTCCTGGTGCCCACGGGCGGGACCACGACGCGCCAGGGCGGCCGCCCGGCACAGCTCTTCCGGGCCGGCGGCGCCACTCTGCTCAACCCGCCCATGCTGCGGCCCGAGGCATAGGGGCCCGGGGGAGGGCCGGTCGGGGAGGACTGCCGCCTCCCCGGCTCATGACACGCGCCGTGAATGACTGCATTGCGTAGCAAATAGGACATATCGGGTTACGGTGCTCCGGTACGTCCCGCCGTCCCGCGAGCGAAGCCCATGATCCAGGCCATCGGACTCACCAGCGCCTCCCGCCGCAACCAGCCGCCCACCGTCGACGACCTCACCTTCGAGGCCCACCCCGGCCGCGTCACCGTCCTGCTGGGGGAGTCCGGCGCGGGCAAGACCGCCGCCCTGCGCCTCATGCTGCGGCTCGACCCGGGACGCGGGGTCGCCCTCTTCCGGGGGCGCACCCTCGACCGGATCCCGCACCCCATCCGCGAGATCGGGGTGCTCCTCGGCGACGTCCCCGGCCACCCCGCCCGCACCGCCCGCGGCCACCTGCGCATGCTCAGTGCCGCCGCCGGCGTCCCCGTCGAGCGCGCCGACGACGTCCTCGAGGTCGTCGGCCTCACCGGCCTCGCGGACCAGCGCCTCGGCGGCTTCTCGCTCGGCATGGACCGCCGCCTCGGCCTCGCCTCGGCGCTCCTCGGCGACCCCCACACCCTCGTGCTCGACGAGCCCGCCGAGGGCCTGTCGCCCCGCGAGGCGACCTGGCTCCACGGACTGCTGCGCGGCTATGCGAACCAGGGCGGCGCGGTTCTCGTCACCTCGCACGACCCCGGCGAGGCGGCCCGGATCGCCGACCGCGTCGTCACCATCGACCAGGGCCGGCTCGTCGCCGACCAGGAGGCGAGCGCGTTCGCCGGCTCCCGGCTCCGCCCGCGGGTCTCCGTCCAGTCGCCCCTGGCGAACCGGCTCGCCCATGTGCTCGCCGAGGAGGCCGAGGCCGCGAGCGAGCACACCGGCGGCCCGCCCCTCGAAGTGGTCCAGGAGGACGGCAGCCGGATCTCCGTCTACGGCACTACCTGCGCCGCCGTCGGGGAGACCGCCTACCGCCACGGCATCCTCGTGCACCGCCTGGTGGAAGAGGCCCCCGACGCCGGCCCGGTCGCTCCCTTGCAGCGCGCCGACGGCCGCGGCCCCGACGAGCCGCAGCCCGCGGCCGCCCGTGACGCGGACCCCCTCGGCCGCCTCCAGCCCCGCCTGCCCGCCCCCGGCCCCGTCCGGCCGCTGCGGTACGAGCTGCGCCGCGCCACGGGTGTGCGGACGGGCTGGAACGCGGCCGCCGTCGCCATCGCCGCCGCGCTGCTCGCCTCCGTGGTCCTCGCCCGCAACGGCGCCCCTCCCACGCTGCGCCTGCTCACCGGCTGGCCGATGTGGCTGCCGCTGCCCCCCGCCGCGTTCGGTGCCGGGCTGCTCGGGGCGCTCTCCTTCGGCCAGGAGTTCCGCTACCCGGCGCTCGCCCCGGACCAGGGCGCCGTGCCGCGCCGCATGGGCCTGCTCGGCGCCAAGCTGGCGGTCACGGGCGCCGCGGCGATCCTGCTCGCCCTCGTGTCGATGGCCCTCGACGTGCTCGTCGTGCAGCTGATCTTCGGCGAGTCCGCCGTGCGCTTCACCGACGGCTGGGCCACGCTCGCGGGCTGGCTCGGCCTCACCCTCGGCTGCGGCTGGGCCGGACTGCTCGCCGCGGGTCTGTTCCGGTCCACGTCCCTGGGGCTCGTGGCCGTGCTGGCGGTGCCCGCGCTGGTGGTGCCGCTGCTGGGCAGTGTGCTCTCCCGGCCCGCCGCCCGGTCCCTGCTCGGGCTGCCGGAGCGGCTGCGCTCGGCCGCGCTGGTGCGCTGGCCGTCCGGCGTGGACCGGGGCGTGTCGTCGGCGGTGCGGCTGATGGTCCAGCCCATCGGATGGGCGCTCGCCCTGTCCCTGGCCGGGCTGCTCGGGGCCTATGTCCTCACGGTGTTCCGGGGGCGGCCGAGATGACGTCTGTGCTATGGCACCGCGCCGGACGGGAGCGAACGCAGAGTGACAATCGGTCTGCAGGGGCTGCGGGAGAGAAGGGGGTGATGTCACCCTCCGTATTCATGCGGCCTTGAGATGCGCCCGATTCTGTCCGTTTGGGCGTCAATTATGCGGTAATGGGCGATCACCCTTTCGTGTGCTTTTCACCAAAGACCTCAAGGGCCTTCGAGGTGTCGCCGACAAAGGAAGCGTGAGTACCCTTGCGCACACCATGATGACCGCGGCTCGCCCCGCCGACTCCGGCCTCGCAGGCCCGGGCGAGCTTGACCGTTACTCCTATGCGGAGGCCCCCGGGGCCGACCGCGGCGCCGCCTCCGCCTGGGACGGCGACGCGGAGCTGAGCCGGGCCGGGCGCCGCGCCGCCGGCAGCCGTGGCCGAGGGCTGCACGGCCAGCTCGTACAGCAGCTGGGCCAGATGATCGTCTCCGGGGACCTGGGCGCCGACCGCCCGCTGGTCCCGGAGGAGATCGGGCAGCGCTTCGAGGTCTCCCGCACCGTCGTCCGCGAATCCCTGCGCGTCCTCGAGGCCAAGGGCCTGGTCAGCGCCCGGCCGAACGTCGGCACCCGGGTGCGTCCCGTCAGCGACTGGAACCTCCTCGACCCGGACATCATCGAATGGCGGGCCTTCGGGCCGCAGCGCGAGGACCAGCGCCGCGAGCTGTGCGAGCTGCGCTGGACCATCGAGCCGCTCGCCGCCCGGCTCGCCGCCGGGCATGGTCGTGAGGAAGTGCAGCAGCGGCTCGCCGACATGACCGAGATCATGGGTCACGCCCTGGCCCAGGGAGACTCCCTCACCTTCGCGCGCGCCGACGCCGAGTTCCACTCCCTCCTCCTTCAGGTCGCCGGCAACCGCATGCTGGAGCACCTCTCGGGGATTGTCTCCGCCGCCCTGCATGTCTCGGGCGCCTCGGCCGGCGGGTGCGACCGCCCCACCGAGGCAGGAGTCGGCCAGCACCTGCGGATCGTCGACGCCGTGGCGTCGGGCGACGCGGCCGGCGCGGAGGCCGCGATGCGTCAACTGCTGGTGGCCCACCCAGAGGTCGAGCGCGTGGTCCCCGCGCCGCGCGAGCACTGAGCGGGGCGGACCCCACGGACGGGGCGGTGCGTGCGGGACCGCTTGCCCAGCGCGCGGGTACGGAGGTACGCGCGAGCCGGAAGAGCCGTTCCGCGCGGCCGCGAGTACGGACATGGCGGCGATCTGTCCGCTTCAAGCGCCTTTCACTCCGATATGCGGTGTGACTCGGGCCACGAGGAATGGGCGTAACGCTCCTTGGGGCAGCGCGATGACTAAAGAGGTGGTAGCCGCGGAGGGAATACGAGCCTCGTTCGAGGCGCTGTGTTGCTCTGCACTACCGCCCGCGCCGTCGGTTCATCCTTGCCGACGGTCGTCGGCCCGGTCCAGCGCGGACGGGGCCGGAAGCCGTTTCCATCGTTCCGAGAGGTTGTTCGTGTCGGCCAGCACATCCCGTACGCTCCCGCCGGAGATCGCCGAATCCGAGTCTCTGATGGCGCTCATCGAGCAGGGAAAGGCCGAGGGGCAGATCGCCGGCGACGACGTGCGTCGGGCCTTCGAGGCTGACCAGATTCCGCCAACCCAGTGGAAGAACGTTCTGCGCAGCCTCAACCAGGTCCTCGACGAGGAGGGTGTGACGCTGATGGTCAGTGCCGCAGAGGCGCCCAAGCGCACCCGCAAGAGCGTCGCAGCGAAGAGCCCGGCAAAGCGCACCGCCACCAAGGCCGTCTCCTCCAAGACGGTCACGGCCCGGCAGTCGTCCACCACCGCCACGGCGTCCTCGGGGGCCGCCCAGGCCGCGTACGACGAGGCCGGTGAGGGCGTGGCGCCTGCCAAGAAGGCCGCCGCCAAGAAGACGGCAGTCAAGAAGACGGTGGCCAAGAAGACCACCGCCAAGAAGACGACGGCCAAGAAGACCGCCGCCAAGAAGGACGCCGACGAGCTTCTCGACGACGAGCTTCTCGACGAGACCCCGACCCCCGGCAAGGGCGACGACGAGGACGAGAGCGGCGAGAACAAGGGCTTCATCCTCTCCGACGAGGACGAGGACGACGCCCCCGCGCAGCAGGTCGCGGTCGCCGGCGCCACCGCCGACCCGGTCAAGGACTACCTGAAGCAGATCGGCAAGGTCCCCCTGCTCAACGCCGAGCAGGAGGTCGAGCTGGCCAAGCGCATCGAGGCCGGTCTGTTCGCCGAGGACAAGCTGGCGAACTCCGACAAGCTTGCCCCGAAGCTCAAGCGCGAGCTGGAGATCATCGCCGAGGACGGCCGGCGCGCCAAGAACCACCTCCTGGAGGCCAACCTCCGTCTGGTGGTCTCCCTGGCCAAGCGCTACACCGGCCGCGGCATGCTCTTCCTGGACCTCATCCAGGAGGGCAACCTCGGTCTGATCCGCGCGGTGGAGAAGTTCGACTACACCAAGGGCTACAAGTTCTCCACGTACGCGACCTGGTGGATCCGCCAGGCGATCACGCGCGCGATGGCCGACCAGGCCCGCACCATCCGCATCCCGGTGCACATGGTCGAGGTCATCAACAAGCTCGCCCGCGTCCAGCGCCAGATGCTCCAGGACCTGGGCCGCGAGCCCACCCCGGAGGAGCTGGCCAAGGAACTCGACATGACCCCCGAGAAGGTCATCGAGGTCCAGAAGTACGGTCGCGAGCCGATCTCCCTGCACACCCCGCTGGGCGAGGACGGCGACAGCGAGTTCGGTGACCTCATCGAGGACTCCGAGGCGGTCGTCCCGGCCGACGCCGTCAGCTTCACGCTCCTGCAGGAGCAGCTGCACTCCGTCCTGGACACGCTCAGCGAGCGCGAGGCGGGCGTCGTCTCCATGCGCTTCGGCCTCACCGACGGCCAGCCGAAGACGCTCGACGAGATCGGCAAGGTCTACGGTGTGACGCGTGAGCGCATCCGTCAGATCGAGTCCAAGACGATGTCCAAGCTGCGCCACCCGTCGCGTTCGCAGGTTCTGCGCGACTACCTCGACTAAGACTGCTCACAGTGCCGCCCGCAGGGCCCGGTTCCTCCTCCGGAGGGGCCGGGCCCTGCGGTCTCTCCGGATGCGGGCACCGGCAATTCGTCTGACGCTGGGTGAGCAGAGAAATTCGTTCCGTCAGGAGACCGCATGCGTGCCCTGAGTTACCTGCTGGCTGTGGCGGTTGCGCTGCTGCCCGCGATCCCCTCCCCGGTCGGTGCCACGGGGCGCAGGGTGGTCGGGGGCCAGACCGTGAAGGTGGCCGACGCGCCCTGGGTGGTGGCTCTGGCGAGCCGTGAGCGGTTCGGTGGCCAGCGGTCCGGGCAGTTCTGCGGCGGGGCCGTGGTGGGGCCTGCAACGGTCGTCACGGCTGCGCACTGCCTGGCCCGTGAGGTGCTCGGCGTGGACCTGGCCGATGCCAAGGACCTCCGGGTCATCGTGGGGCGGGTCGACCTGCACGGTGACACCGGCGACGAAGTGCCGATCAAGAAGATCTGGGTGAACCCGGCCTTCAGCATGGAGACCAATGCCGGGGACGTGGCCGTCCTCACCCTGGACCACCCGCTGACCGCCGCCCATGTGATCCCCATGGCGCCGGCGGGGGACCCTGCCTACGAGCCGGGGACCGCGGCCGGTGTCTACGGGTGGGGCGACACCACCGGCGCGGGCACCTATGCGAAGACGCTGCACGCCGCCAGGGTGATGGTGCTGGCCGACACGATGTGCCGACGGGCCTATCCGGGCGGCCCGGAGGGCACGTACAACCCGGCGACCATGCTGTGCGCAGGCGTGCCCCTCGGCGGGCGCGACGCCTGCCAGGGGGACAGCGGGGGGCCGCTGGTGGCCCGGGGACGGCTGGTGGGCCTGGTGTCCTGGGGGAGTGGCTGTGCGGAGCCCGGGCATCCGGGCGTGTACACGCGGATTTCGTCCGTGGCCGCGCTGGTGCGGGGCCACAGTGCCGACATCCCGGCACCGGGAGCGGCGCCTCCGGCGGCGGCACGGCCTCCTGCCCCGCCACCTGCCGCTGCTCCGGCGCAGCCCCCGGCGGCGCATCCCGCGCCGTCGCAGGCCCCGCCGTCTGCCGCCCCTGCCGTGCCGCCGCCCGCACAGCAGCCCGGTGCGTCACCTGCTCCCGCGCAGGGCGCACCTCACCCCCTGCCCGTGGCGCGGCCCGGGCGGCCGTCGTGACGGGTTCGTGGCGGGTCAGGTGGGCCCAAGAGGATCACTTGCGGGTGAAGGAGAGTACGAGAGCGGGCGGCCTCCCACGGTGGGGTGGCCGCCCGCGGCTGCCCCGTCCTGGATGACGGGACCTCGCTCGTCGTCGGATGCGATGTGTCAGCGTGGGGCGCGGACTCAGCGGTCCTCGTCGGACGCGGACGCCGGGACGGCGGTGAGCCGCTCCGTCTCGTCCTGTATCTCCGCGGCGATCTTCTTGAGTTCTGGCTCGAACTTGCGGCCGTGGTGGGCGCAGAAGAGCAGTTCACCGCCGCTCATGAGAACGACGCGCAGGTATGCCTGGGCGCCGCACCGGTCGCAGCGGTCAGCGGCCGTCAGCGGGCTCGCGGGGGTCAGAACAGTAGTCACGTCGCCTCTTCTCTAGCTCGACGAGCTGTCGTACCAGGGTCAACATCCAACCAGGCCGAAAACGTTCCCGCTCGTGGCTTTTTCTCGAAACTTCCTTCCGAGTGAGCCGGATCTTGACGGTTGGCGGCGAATGAGCCGTATTGCGTGGGCTTACGGTTTCACATCGCTGGGGGCTGTCGTCCTCCCCGGCCGGCTTGCCGGGTTGTTCTTGAGGACGTGCCCGGAGCCTAAATGGTTCATGCCTCGAAGGGAACGTGATGTGCACGTCACCCCATCGGGGGATCGAACAATTGATCGACTCTCGATTAGCATGGTTGTTCTTACGGGTGGCGGCACAAAGGCTCTATCTGGCCTCGGTACCCTCTGAACGGCGACCGAGCCACTCATGTGCCCGAACTCGGGTCAGACAGAAATTCAGCGAGGAGCGAACCGCGTGACCGCCGATACGTCCGTGCCGTCCACTGCATTGCTGACCGGGGCAGACCGGGACGGATCCAACTACACCGCGCGGCACCTGCTCGTCCTCGAGGGTCTCGAAGCCGTCCGCAAGCGCCCCGGCATGTACATCGGCTCGACGGACAGCCGCGGCCTCATGCACTGCCTCTGGGAGATCATCGACAACTCGGTCGACGAGGCCCTCGGCGGCTACTGCGACCGCATCGAGGTGATCCTCCACGACGACGGCTCGGTGGAGGTGCGCGACAACGGCCGCGGCATCCCCGTGGACGTCGAGCCCAAGACCGGGCTCTCGGGCGTCGAGGTCGTGATGACCAAGCTGCACGCGGGCGGCAAGTTCGGCGGCGGCTCGTACGCGGCGTCCGGCGGTCTGCACGGCGTGGGCGCCTCCGTCGTCAACGCGCTCTCCGCGCGGCTGGACGTCGAGGTGGACCGGAACAGCCGGACCCACTCGATCAGCTTCCGCCGCGGCGTCCCGGGCATCTTCACGGAGTCCGGCCCGGACGCCCCCTTCGACCCGGCCAACGGCCTCCTCAAGGGCAAGAAGGTACCCAAGGCCCGGACGGGCACCCGCGTCCGCTACTGGGCGGACCGGCAGATCTTCCTCAAGGACGCCAAGCTCTCCCTGGAGACCCTCTACGGCCGCGCCCGGCAGACCGCCTTCCTCGTCCCGGGCCTGACGATCGTCGTCCGCGACGAGCGCGGCCTCGAGGGTGAGGGCGCCACCGAGGAGGTCTTCCACTACGACGGCGGCATCAGCGAGTTCTGCGAGTACCTCGCCCAGGACAAGGGCGTCTGCGACGTGCTGCGCCTCTCCGGCCAGGGCACGTTCAAGGAGACCGTGCCGGTCCTCGACGACCGTGGCCACATGACCCCCACCGAGGTCACCCGTGAGCTGGGCGTGGACATCGCGCTGCGCTGGGGCACGGGCTACGACGCCGCGGTGAAGTCCTTCGTCAACATCATCGCCACCCCCAAGGGCGGCACGCATGTGGCGGGCTTCGAGCGCGCCGTGACCAAGACGGTCAACGAGGCGCTCCGCTCGGCCAAGCTGCTCCGGGTCGCCGAGGACGACGTCGTCAAGGACGACGCCATGGAGGGCCTGACGGCGGTCGTCACTGTCCGGCTGGCCGAGCCGCAGTTCGAAGGCCAGACGAAGGAGGTGCTGGGCACCTCGGCCGCCTCCCGGATCGTGGCCAACGTCGTCGCCAAGGAACTCAAGGCGTTCCTGACCTCCACCAAGCGCGACGCCAAGCAGCAGGCGCGGGCCGTGCTGGAGAAGGTCGTCGCCGCCGCCCGCACCCGCATCGCGGCCCGGCAGCACAAGGAGGCCCAGCGCCGGAAGACGGCCCTCGAGTCCTCGTCGCTGCCCGCGAAGCTCGCCGACTGCCGCAGCGACGACGTCGAGCGGAGCGAGCTGTTCATCGTCGAGGGAGACTCGGCGCTCGGCACCGCGAAGCTCGCGCGGAACTCCGAGTTCCAGGCGCTGCTGCCGATCCGCGGCAAGATCCTCAACGTGCAGAAGTCCTCGGTCTCCGACATGCTCAAGAACGCCGAGTGCGGAGCGATCATCCAGGTGATAGGAGCGGGCTCGGGCCGCACCTTCGACATCGACGCGGCGCGCTACGGCAAGGTCATCTTCCTCGCCGACGCCGATGTCGACGGCGCACACATCCGCTGCCTGCTGCTGACGCTGTTCCAGCGCTACATGCGGCCGATGGTGGAGGAAGGCCGGGTCTTCTCCGCGGTGCCGCCGCTGCACCGGGTGGAGCTGATCAACCCCAAGAAGGGGCAGGACAAGTACATCTACACCTACTCCGACAGCGAGCTGCGGGAGACGCTGCTGGAGCTGCAGCGCAAGGGCGTCCGGTACAAGGACGGCATCCAGCGCTACAAGGGCCTCGGTGAGATGGACGCGGACCAGCTCGCGGAGACCACGATGGATCCCCGCCACCGCACCCTGCGCCGGATCAACATCAGCGACCTGGAGGCGGCTGAGCGCGCCTTCGACCTGCTGATGGGCAACGAGGTCGCGCCGCGCAAGGAGTTCATCACCAACTCCGCCGCCATGCTGGACCGCTCGCGCATCGACGCCTGAGCCCGTCTCCACCCCCGGGTGGAGGCGGGGCGGGGAGAGGATCTCCACCCGTTCTCCACCCGGAACCCACCCGTGCTCCGATCCTGGGTGGGCACCGATTCCGTAGCGTCGGATGCGTCGTTGATCCGCGCCCGAGCGGATCGTGCCCACGCCGGGGCGGAGGGATGGTACGTGCCGAGCGAGACCCTGACCGAGTGGCCCGTCCGCGAGGCCCTCTCCCACGTGGGGATTCCGCGCCGCCGCCGGGTGCTGACCTGGACGGTGCGGCTGGTCCTGATCGGGATCTTCCTCTGGACGGTGCTGCGGGACGGCGTCTTCCACGGGTGGGGCTACGCCCTGCTCGCCGCGGGGTTCCTGCTCTGTGCCGGCGCGGTGTGGCGCGCCTACCGGACGACGCTCGACCAGCGGCTGTGGCCGTCGCTGGGACTGCTGGCCGTGCCGGTGGCGGTGGGGGCCGCCGCGCACTGGGCGGGCTCCGGGGCGGGAGCGACCGGGCTGTGGTGCGTCGCTGCGGCCATCGCGGTGGAGCGGCTCCCGCTGGGCTACGGTCTCGCCTTCGCGGCAGTGGCCCTGGGGGCGTACGCCTCCGTCGCCGCCGAGCGTCCGCTGGCCACCCTCGGCACGGTGGCCGGGGTCCTGCTCATCGGCTACTCACTGCGGCTGGACGAGGAGGCGCGGGGGGCCGGGTTCCGGCTGCTGGCCCAGGAGCAGGCGGCCCGCCGGGCGGAGGCGGAGTCCGCGGCGCTGGCCGAGCGGGCCCGGATCGCCCGGGAGATCCACGACGTGCTCGCGCACAGCCTCTCCGCACAGCTCGTCCACCTGGAGGCGGCGCGGCTGCTGATCGAGAGCGGGGCGGACCGGCAGCGGGTCCTGGAGCGGGTGGCGGCGGCCCGGGGCATGGCGCGCGAGGGCTTGGCCGAGACCCGGCAGGCGCTGTCCGCCCTGAGGGGGGAGATGACGCGGGTCGAGGACTTCCTCAGGGAGGTCGCGGCGACGGAGGGCGCACGGCTGGAGGTGACGGGGGAGCCGCGCACACTGCCGGCGGAGGCCGGGCTGGCGGTGCGCAGGGTCGCCCAGGAGGCGCTGACCAATGTGCGCAAGCACGCGCCGGGGGCGTTCGTGGACATAAGACTCACCTATCTGGAGCGAGAGGTGGAGCTGTGGGTCCGTGACGGAGGGGCGCGCGGGGAAACGGGCGGTCTGGCGGCCTCCGGCGCCGGGTACGGTCTGCTCGGGATGCGGGAGCGCGCCGAGCTGCTCGGCGGCACACTGGAGGCCGGGCCGGTCGGCCCCGACCAGGAGGGATTCGTGGTGTGTCTGCGGGTGCCGGCGTGACAGGGAGCGCTGTGGATGCAGGGGGCGGCGCGGGCGCCGACGGCACGCACGGCGCGGGGCGCGGGCCCGCGCGGGTGGTTGTGGCCGATGACCAGACCGTGGTGCGCGAGGGGATCGTGATGCTGCTGGGGCTGCTGCCCGGCATCGAGGTCGTCGGTGCGGCGGCCGACGGGCTGGAAGCCGTGCGGCTGGTCGCCGAGAAAGCCCCGGACGTGGTGCTGATGGACCTCCGGATGCCGCGCTGCGACGGAGTGGAGGCGACCCGGCGGATCCGCGCCGAGCACCCGGGTACGCAGGTCGTGATCCTCACCACCTATGCCGACGACGACTCGCTCTTCCCCGCGCTCCGGGCCGGGGCGCGCGGCTACCTCACCAAGGACGCCGGCGGGGAGGAGATCGTACGGGCCGTCGAGCATGTGATGTCGGGGGAGGCGGGGCTGTCGCCCAAGGTGCAACTGCGGCTCCTGGAAAGGCTCTCCGCGCCCGGGGCCGAACGGCCGGAGACCGGGTCCCCGGTGCCCCGGGAGCTGCCGGACGGGCTCACCGCGCGCGAGGCCGAGGTGCTCTCCCTCGTCGCCGAGGGCCTGTCGAACACGGAAATCGCCCGGCGGCTTCAGGTGAGCACGGCGACGGTGAAGACGCACATCAACAACCTGTTCGCCAAGACCGGGGTGCGCGACCGGGCCCAGGCGGTGCGGTACGCCTTCCGGCACGGGATCGCCCGGCCCCCGGAGGCGCCCGTCACCTGACGGGGTGAAGGGCCGCTCGCTCACGGGCGCCGGAGCGGCCCGGCACCGGACAGGGCGCTTCGGCGTCAGCGCTCAGCGCCCGGCCCAGGCGTAGCGGTGCTCGGGGCGGCCCGTCTCGCCGTACTTGAGGGTGAGGCTCAGCCGGCCCGACTCCTCCAGCCGCTTGAGGTAGCGCTGGGCGGTCGAACGGCTCAGCCCGGACCGCTCCGCCACCTCGTGCGCCGACAGCGGACACGACGCGTCCGACAGCACCCTGCGGATCAGGGCGGCGGTCGGCGCCGAGTGGCCCTTCGGCAGGGGAGTGGTGGTGGCCGCCGTGCGCAGGGCGCCGAAGATCCGGTCGACCTGGTCCTGCCCCGCCTCCTCGGCCCCCTCCAGGGTCCGGCGCAGCTGCGCGTACGCCTCCAGCTTCACCCGCAGCCCGGGGAAGGTGAACGGCTTCACCAGGTACTGGAGTGCGCCGTACCGCATGGCCGTCTGCACCGTCGCCACATCGCGGGCGGCCGTGACCATGATGACGTCCGTGTGGTGGCCGAGCTGGCGGATGCGGCGGACCAGCGACAGCCCCGTCTCGTCCGGCAGGTAGTGGTCCAGCAGCACCAGGTCGATGCCGCCGCGCTCCAGCACCGCCAGCGCCTCCGCAGCGTTGTGGGCCCGGGCCCGGACGTGGAAGCCGGGCACCCTGGCGACGTACGCGGCGTTGATCTCGGCGACCCGGAAGTCGTCGTCCACGACCATGACTTCGATCATTGGTTCACCCCTTCGAGCGATCTCGGTGCGGGCGGCGGCCCTTCGTAGTCTGATTCCCCCGGTGGTTCCCCCGCTCGCAGTTCCGCCGGACGCACCGCCTCCGGCAGCTCCACCGTGAACACCGCGCCGCCGCCCGGCCGTTCACCGACCCGGGCCGAGCCGCCGTACCGCTCGGCCAGCCGCCGCACGAGCGACAGACCCAGCCCCCGCGGGCGGTGCGGCGCGGCCTCCTTGGTGGACCAGCCGTCGGCGAACACCAGCTCCCGCAGCTCCGCCGGGACGCCCGGCCCGTTGTCCGAGACGCTTAGCACGGCCGTGGTGCCCACGGTCCGCAGCTCGACCTCCACGAATGCGTCCGGGCGGGCTCCGGCGGCGTCGAGTGCGTTGTCCACGAGGTTGCCGAGCACGGTGACCAGGTCCCGCGGGTCCACCACGCCGTCGGGCAGGTGCGTCCCCGTGCTCACCCGCAGCGCCGCACCCCGTTCCGCCGCGACCGCGCTCTTGCCCACCAGCAGCGCGCTCACCAGGGGCTCGTGCACCCGCTCGGTGACCTGCTCGGCCGTGGCCCGGTGCGCGCCGGTGACCTCGGCGACGAAGTCCACCGCCTCCTCGTACAGCCCCAGTTCCAGCAGGCCCACGATGGTGTGCAGCCGGTTGGCGTGCTCGTGGTCCTGGGCGCGCAGCGCCTCGGTCAGCCCACGGGTGCCGTCCAGCTCGCGCCCCAGCTGCTCCAGCTCGGTGCGGTCGCGCAACGTCGCGACGGTGCCGCCGTCGGCGGTGTCCATCCGATTGGCCACCAGCACCCGGCCGTTGCGGACGATCAGCAGGTCCGTACCGGTCACCCGCCCGCTCAGCACGTCCGTGGTCCGCCCCGCGGGGAGGACGGCCTCCAGCGGCTGCCCGACGGCCTCCGGGCCCAGCCCCAGCAGCCGCTGCGCCGCGTCGTTGAGCAGCCGCACCCGCCCGCGCCGGTCGAGGGCGACCACGCCCTCGCGGATCCCGTGCAGCACGGCCTCGCGCTCGTCGAGCAGGGCGGAGATCTCGGAAAGTTCGATGCCGTGGGTGCGCTTGCGCAGCCGCCACGAGACGGCGAACGCGGCCAGCGCCCCGGCCGCCAGCGCGGCCCCGGCGGCCATCAGGATGCCGGGCAGGGAGTGCAGCAGCAGGTCGCGCACGTCGCCGTAGGCGATGCCGACCGACACCGCGCCCACGATGGCGCCCTCGGTGTCGCGCAGCGGCACCTTGCCGCGTGCCGAGCGGCCGAGGGTGCCGCTCTCGATGCCCGTCCACTCGTGCCCGCTCAGCGCCCGTGCCGGGTCCGTGCTGACGTGCCTGCCGATCTCCGCGGGGTTGGTGTGGGAGTAGCGGATGCCCCGGGTGTCCACCACCACGACGTAGCTCGCCTCCGTGGCCAGCCGGATGCGCTCGGCTGCGGCCTGCACCGGGCCGTCCGGGCTCGGCGGTCCGGCGAGCACGTCGTGGGCGATGCCGGGCTGGGCGGCGGTGGCCTGGGCGATGGCCAGCGCCCGGTGCTCGGCCTGGTCGTCGAGCTGGGCGCCGAGGGGCGCGAGGAACAGGCCGGTGGTGAGCGCGGTGACCCCGGCGGTGATCAGAAGCTGGGCGGAGAGGACATGGGCGAAGACGCGACGGGGCCACCGGGGGCGCATATCTGTCCCTTTCGTCTTCTTCGTCGTGCGGACTGCCGATTCATGGCTGCCGTACTCCGATGCGTGGAGTACCGGTTGCCGATTGCCGGACAGCTGCTTTCCGAGCCACCGGTGCGGACCGAACGTAGTCGGACGGTGCCCGCTTGTGGTGCTCCCGTGTCACTTTTGTTGCCTTATCGCGAGCAAAACGAGCAGAACAGGCTTCACGCGCGGAAGCCGCACAGCGATCACAAGGCTGCCCGCCGCGCCGTGCCGATCTAGCCTCCAGCCCGGTCGTCCCGCTCCCCGCGGCGGCGACCGGAACGGATGGAGACATCGGCAGCGGAGGCGTACGGATGAAGAGCGGCACCCCACGCGGCAACCCACCGGCCAGTGTTCCGGTGATCGAGTTGCGCGGCGCGAGCAAGACCTTCCGTACGCCCTCGGGCGCGGAGCACACGGCAGTACGCGATCTTGATCTCGCTGTCGAGCAAGGTGAGTTCGTCGCCGTCGTCGGGCCCACCGGATGCGGCAAGTCCACCACCCTCACCCTGGTGAGCGGCCTGGAGGAGCCCACCGAGGGCCAGGTGCTGATCGGCGGCGAGCCGGTGACCGGCATCAGGCCCGAGGTCGGCTTCGTCTTCCAGCAGGACGCGGTCTTCCCGTGGCGGACCGTGCTGTCCAACGTGACGGCCGGACCGCGCTTCCGCGGCGTGCCGAAGGCCGAGGCGCGCGAGCGGGCCCGCGACTGGCTCGGCCGGGTGGGGCTCGCGGGCTTCGCGGACCGCTATCCGCACCAGCTCTCCGGCGGCCAGCGCAAGCGCGTGGCCCTCGCCCAGACCTTCGTCAACAACCCGCGCATCCTGCTGATGGACGAGCCGTTCTCGGCGCTGGACGTGCAGACCCGGGCGCTGATGTCGGACGAACTCCTGGAGCTGTGGGGCGGGTTCCGCTCCGGCGACGGCGCGGATGCCCAGCCCGCCGCCTCCGTCGTCTTCGTCACCCACGACCTGGAGGAGGCCATCGCGCTCGCCGACAAGGTCGTGGTCATGACCGCGGGGCCGGCCACCGTCAAAGAAATCTTCCCGATCCGGCTGCCCCGGCCTCGCAAGGTCGAATCCGTCCGCCTGGAGCCGGAGTTCATCGAGATCTACCGGGAGATCTGGGCCTCCCTCGGCGAGGAAGTCCGCATCACCCGCGAGAGGGGTGCGTCCCGTGTCGCTTGAGTCCGCCGAGTCCGTGGGCGCTCCCACCGCTCTGCGCGTGGGAACCTTCCTCTCCGCAACCCGTGCAAAGGCCGCCCGTCGGCGCAGGCTCCTGGTCCTCGCCACGCGGATCCTGCTGCTCGCCGCCCTGCTGGCCGCCTGGGAGATCCTCGCCCGCACCGAGACCATCGACCCCTTCAACTTCTCGATGCCGTCGAAGGTCTGGGACCAGATCGTCCAGTGGACGATGCACGGTACTGCGCAGGGATCGCTCGGCGAGCAGATCTGGTGCACGCTGTACGAGGCCCTGCTGGGCTGGGGCATCGGGGTGGCGGGCGGCGTGCTGCTCGGCATCGTCCTGGGGCGCGTGCGCTTCCTCGCCGAGGTTCTCGGCCCGTACGTCAAGGTCCTCAACGCGCTGCCGCGGATCGTGCTCGCGCCGATCTTCGTCATCTGGTTCGGGCTCGGCCCCGCCTCCAAGGTCGCCTCGGCCGTGGTGCTGGTCTTCTTCCCCGTGTTCTTCAACGCCTTCCAGGGCGCCCGCGAGGTCGACCGCAACCTGGTGGCCAACGCCCGCATCCTGGGGGCGAGCAACCGGCAGGTGACGCTCCGGGTCGTCATCCCGTCCGCCACTTCGTGGATCTTCACCAGCCTGCACATCAGCTTCGGCTTCGCCCTCATCGGCGCGATCGTCGGCGAGTACATGGGCGCGGACAAGGGCATCGGCCTGCTCGTCTCCCAGGCCCAGGGCGCGTTCAACACCGCCGGGGTCTATGCGGCCATGGCCATCCTCGCCGTCGTCGCCCTCCTCGCGGAGGGGCTGCTGACCTTCGTGGAGAGGCGGCTCTTCCGCTGGAAGCCGGGCTCTGCCGACAGCGACCGCTGACAGCCGGGGCATCGCCCGAGCGTCGCCCGCCAACACCTGCCAACTCCTTCCGGCACCCACTGACTCCCCCCCCCGACACCCCCGACTTGGGGACCGAATGTAAGGAACGGACCATGCATACCTTCGCCAAGATCACCGCGACGGCCGCCGCGGGGGCGATGTGCCTCGCCCTCTCCGGCTGCGCCGACGACTCGTCCGGCAAGCAAGCCACCAGCGCCCGCAACGAGGCGCTCAACGGCGAGACCGTGAAGATCATGGTGGGTGGCCTCGACAAGGTCATCTACCTCCCGGCGATCCTCACCCAGCAGCTCGGCTACTTCCAGGAGGAAGGCGTCAACGTCAAGCTCCTCAGCGAGCCCGCGGGCGTGCAGGCCACCACCTCCCTCATCGCCGGGGACGTGCAGGGCGTGGTCGGCTTCTACGACCACACGCTCGACATCCAGGCCAAGGGCAAGCAGCTGGAGTCCGTGGTCCAGCTGGCGCAGACGCCGGGCGAGGTCGAGGTCGTCTCCAAGCAGGCGGCCGGGGACATCGCCTCGCCCAAGGACTTCAAGGGCAAGAAGCTCGGGATCACCGGGCTGGGCTCGTCCACCGACTTCCTGACGAAGTACCTGGCGGTGAAGAACGGAGTGCAGGTCGGCGACGTCACCCCGGTGGCCGTCGGCGCGGGCCAGACCTTCATCTCCGCCCTCCAGCAGGGGTCGATCGACGCCGGCATGACCACGGACCCGACCGCCGCCCAGATCGTCGACAAGGGCGCGGGCAAGGTGCTCGTCGACATGCGCACCCCCGAGGGCTCCAGAGCGGCGCTCGGCGGGCTCTACCCCTCGTCGAGCCTCTACATGAGCAGCAGCTGGGTCGACAGCCACCGGGAAACCGTGCAGAAGCTTGCCAACGCCATGGTCAAGACCCTGAAGTGGATGTCGGAGCACTCGCCCCAGGAGATCGCGGCCAAGATGCCCGAGGACTACGCGAAGGGCGGCAAGGACCTCTACGTGCAGTCCATCGAGAGCACGCTGCCGATGTTCACCAAGGACGGCGTGATGCCCGCGGACGGCCCGAAGACCGTCCTCGACGTCCTCAAGTCCTTCAACCCCACCCTGAAGAACGCCTCGGTGGACCTGGAGAAGACCTACACCACCGAGTTCGTCAAGAAGTCCGGCTGACCGGCCGGACCGGCGACGACGGTCGGCCGCCTCACGGCAGGCGTGTGAGGGCCACGACGTCCATGCGGGCGGGCGTGCCGAGCGCCCTGCCGCAGCTCTCGGGGCGGGGCGGCTCCGCCCTGCCCTGCTCGACCTCCACCCGCCAGGAGCGGCCGTCGGTGTGGGAGACGGTCACGCTCCAGCGGGGGGCCGCGCCCGCGGTCGCCGTCACGTCCAGCGCGTCCGCGCCCTCCTCGCCGGTGAGGGCGCGGACGGCCAGCTCGGCGGCCTGCCCCGGGCGGTCCCAGGCCGACCGGCCGCGGCAGTTGCCGGTCGCGATCCGGCCCTCGCGCGCCGCTTCCAGCGCCTCCTTCACCGCCTGCGCGGTGGCCCGCCCGTACGCGTAGCCGTACGGCAGGACGAACAGCGTCGGCGCGAAGCGATGACCACCTATGTGGGTGACCTCCCAGACCTCGGTGCCGCCCGAGGCGGCCAGCTCCGCGGCCAGCGGGCGGCCGAGCAGGGCACAGCAGCGGTCGCGCTTGCCGTTGGTGCACACCATGGCCAGCGGGTCGCCGTCGTATGCGTCCCACAGGCCGCCGTGCTCACCGGCCCCCAGCGCCGCGAAGTCCAGCTCCGGCAGCGAGGCCGGATCGGCCGTCCGGGTCGTACGGATCCAGGAGCGGCCGGGGGCGGTGTGGGCGGCGAAGATCCGCCGGCTGCCCGGCTCGTGGCAGTCGGCGTGCCGGCCGGGGCGGCGGATGAGGGCGATCCGCACCCCGGTGCCCGCGGCGGCCGTGTCCAGGGCGCGGCCCACGCCGGGGTCGAGGTGGCTGGAGGCGAGGGCGTCGGCCCCCCACGGGCCGGGCTGCTCGATCAGCAGCCACGTCCGCGCGGTCGCGGCGGTGCCGGCCAGGGGCTCGGTCAACAGTCGGGAGGCGGTCGCGCACGTACTCACATAGGTGAGCCTAACCTGACCCCGCCCCGTGCAGCACGCCGGAACCGGCCGTCTCGTAGGACAATCGCACACCGTCCGGGCGTGGTCGGAGCGCGCCCATATCCTGGACCGGGCGGGAGGGCCCCGGCAGTCGTCCACCCGCTTCCGGCCGACGGCGGAGACCGACGGCGCAGACTGACGACGGAGACGATGGAGGCGCCCCCTTGGCCAAACGACAGATCCCGGTCATCGTGCTCGCGGGCTTTCTCGGATCCGGCAAGACGACCCTGCTCAACCATCTGCTCGGCAGGAGCGGAGGCAGCCGGATCGGGGCGATCGTCAACGACTTCGGCAAGATCGAGATCGATGCCATGAGCGTCGCCGGACAGGTCGACTCCATGGTCTCGCTGGGCAACGGCTGCCTGTGCTGCGCCGTGGACACCAGCGAGCTGGACGGCTTCCTGGACCGGCTGGCCCGCCCGGCGGCCCGCATCGACGTCATCGTCATCGAGGCCAGCGGGCTGGCGGAGCCGCAGGAGATCATCCGGATGATCCTGGCCAGCGACAACGCCAGCGTCGTCTACGGCGGGCTGGTCGAGGTGGTCGACGCGGCGGAGTTCCCCGAGACGCGCGCCCGGCACCCGGAGATCGACCGGCACGTGGGCATCGCCGACCTCGTGGTCCTCAACAAGGCCGACCGGATCGCCGACGACGCCCGCGAGAGCCTGCTGGAGACCCTCGCGGAACTCGCGCCCGGCACGCCCGTCGTCCCGGCGTCGTACGGGCGGGTCGACCCGGAGCTGCTCTTCGACCGCAAGCTGCGCGAGGACCACCTGGAGGCGATACGCCAGCTGTCCTTCGAGGACCTCTGCCGGGCGGACGCCGACGAAGACCATGACCACGGCCATGACCACGGCCACGGTCACCACGGCCATCTGCACGCCGCCTACGACAGCGTCGAGTTCACCTCCGACGAGCCCATGAACCCGCGCCGGCTGATGGACTTCCTGGACAGCAGGCCCAAGGGGCTCTACCGCATCAAGGGCTTCGTCCACTTCGGCGTCGCCGGGCACCGGGACAAGTTCACCCTGCACGCGGTCGGCGACTTCCTGCGCTTCTACCGCTCGCCGTGGGCGCGCTCCGATCGGCGCGCCACCCAGCTCGTCATGATCGGCAGCGGGATCGACGCCCGGGCCCTGCGGGACGGGCTCGAGGCCTGCCGGGACTTCGCACCGCAGGACGCCACCGCCGACAGCATGTGGGGCGTCCTGCGGTACGCGCAGGCCTGAGCCTGCGCGGTCCTGCGTCCTACACCGGCCCCGCCACCACGGCCACCGGCTTCGCCAGCGGCGTGCCCGAGCCGTCGCGGCGCGGGTCGGCGTCCGGCAGCTCGACGGGGGCGCCGTTGGCGGCGGCGGCCCGGGCCGGGACCGCTCCCGCCCAGGCGAGCACCAGGCAGTCCTCGCCCTTGAGGAAGCGCTGGCAGCGCACGCCGCCCGTCGCCCGGCCCTTGCGCGGGTACTGGTCGAACGGCGTGAGCTTCGCCGTGCCCGCGGACTCGGTGCCGGGCAGCCCGCCCCGGGCCCCGGCGACCGTGAACACCGCCGCGTCCTCCGCGGGGTCGACGGCCGTGAACGAGATGACCTTCGCGCCGGACGACAGCTTGATGCCCGCCATGCCGCCCGCGGGCCGGCCCTGCGGGCGGACCTGCGCGGCCGGGTAGCGCAGCAGCTGGGCGTCGTCCGTGATGAAGACCAGGTCCTCCTCGCCCGTGCGCAGCTCGACCGCGCCGACGATACGGTCGCCGTCCTTGAGGGAGATGACCTCCAGCTCGTCCTTGTTGGCGGGGTAGTCGGGGACCACGCGCTTGACGACGCCCTGCTCCGTGCCGATCGCCAGGCCCGGCGAGGACTCGTCCAGCGTCGTCAGGCAGACCACCCGCTCGCCCTCCTCCAGCGAGAGGAACTCCGCGACCGGGGCGCCGCCCGACAGGTTCGGCGCGGCCACCGTCTCCGGCAGCTGCGGCAGGTCGATCACCCGCAGCCGCAGCAGCCGCCCGGCCGAGGTCACCACGCCCACCTCGCCGAGGGCCGTGGCCGGCACCGCCGAGACGATCGCGTCGTGCTTGACGCGCTTGGCCTCGCCCGCGCCGGGCGGGGACGGCTCGCCCGTGGCCGTACGGGCCAGCAGCCCCGTGGAGGAGAGCAGCACCCGGCACGGGTCGTCCGCGACCTGGAGCGGCACCGCCGTCGCCGGGGCGCCCGCCGACTCCAGCAGCACCGTGCGCCGGTCGGTGCCGAACTTCTTCGCCACGTCGGCCAGCTCTGCCGAGACGAGCTTGCGCAGCTCGGCGTCGGACTCGAGGATCCTGGTCAGCTCCGCGATCTCCGCCGTGAGCTTGTCCCGCTCCGCCTCCAGCTCGATCCGGTCGAACTTCGTCAGGCGGCGCAGCGGGGTGTCGAGGATGTACTGCGTCTGCACCTCGGACAGCGAGAAGCGCTCGACGAGTGAAGCTTTCGCCTCCGCTGCGTTCTCACTCGATCGAATGATTCGGATGACCTCGTCGATGTCGACGAGCGCCACCAGCAGACCCTCGACCAGGTGCAGCCGGTCGCGCCGCTTGCCGCGCCGGAACTCGCTGCGGCGCCGCACCACCTCGAAGCGGTGGTCGACGTAGACCTCCAGCAGCTCCTTCAGGCCCAGCGTCAGCGGCTGGCCGTCGACCAGCGCGACGTTGTTGATGCCGAAGGACTCCTCCATCGGCGTCAGCTTGTAGAGCTGCTCGAGCACGGCCTCGGGGTTGAAGCCGTTCTTGACCTCGATGACCAGGCGCAGGCCGTGGGCGCGGTCGGTGAGGTCCTTCACATCGGCGATGCCCTGGAGCTTCTTCGAGCCGACCAGGTCCTTGATCTTGGAGATGACCTTCTCCGGGCCCACCGTGAACGGCAGCTCGGTCACCACCAGGCCCTTGCGGCGGGTGGATACGTTCTCCACGGACACCGTCGCGCGGATCCTGAAAGTGCCGCGGCCGGTCTCGTAAGCGTCCCGGATCCCGCCCAGGCCGACGATCCGGCCGCCCGTGGGCAGGTCGGGGCCCGGGATGTACTTCATCAGGGTCTCGAGGTCGGCGCCCGGGTGCCGGATCAGGTGCCGGGCGGCGGCGACCACCTCGCCGAGGTTGTGCGGCGGCATGTTCGTCGCCATGCCGACCGCGATCCCGGAGGCGCCGTTGACCAGCAAGTTCGGATAGGCGGCGGGGAGGGCCACCGGCTCCTGCTCGCTGCCGTCGTAGTTCGGCGTGAAGTCGACCGTGTCCTCGTCGATCGACTCGGTCATCAGCGACGTCGGCGCCGCCATCCGGGCCTCGGTGTACCGCATGGCCGCGGGCGGGTCGTCATTGCCCAGCGAGCCGAAGTTGCCGTGCCCGTCCACCAGCGGCAGGCGCATCGAGAAGGGCTGCGCCATGCGCACCAGGGCGTCGTAGATCGAGGCGTCGCCGTGCGGGTGGAGCTTGCCCATCACCTCGCCGACGACCCGGGCGCACTTCACATAGCCCTTGTCGGGGCGCAGGCCCATCTCGTTCATCTGGTGCAGGATGCGCCGCTGGACGGGCTTGAGGCCGTCGCGGGCGTCGGGCAGGGCGCGGGAGTAGATGACGGAGTAGGCGTACTCGAGGAAGGAGCCCTGCATCTCGTCGACGACGTCGATGTCGAGGATGCGCTCCTCGAACTCTTCCGGCGGCGGGGTCTTCGTGCTGCGGCGGGCCATCGCGGCTGCGGCTCCTTCGATCGGTTGCCGGGGCGGGTACTGACGCCGACCATTGTGGCCCGCCCCACCGACAACGCCGACCGCGACCCGTCCGGGGGCCCCGCGCAGGTCGCGAAACCGGCCCGGGAACTTCGCCAGACGTCAGTGCGCTTGCATACAGTGACAGCACTGTTCATCACGACTGTTCATCACGCGCGTCGTCGCGAGGCACCGCGAGATCTCCAGCGATCGAAGGGACGTACATGCCCATGGGACACACGGCCATGCAACAGGCCGGTTCCGGCGGCCTGACAGTGACCGAGCACCGCCTGGCCAACGGTCTGCGAGTGGTGCTCTCCGAGGACCACCTGACTCCCGTCGCGGCTGTCTGCCTCTGGTACGACGTCGGCTCACGCCACGAGGTCAAGGGCCGCACCGGCCTCGCCCACCTCTTCGAGCACCTGATGTTCCAGGGCTCGGCCCAGGTCAAGGGCAACGGCCACTTCGAGCTGGTGCAGGGCGCGGGCGGCTCGCTCAACGGCACCACCAGCTTCGAGCGCACCAACTACTTCGAGACCATGCCCGCCCACCAGGTGGAGCTGGCCCTGTGGCTGGAAGCCGACCGGATGGGCTCGCTGCTCACCGCGCTCGACGACGAGTCCATGGAGAACCAGCGCGACGTCGTGAAGAACGAGCGCCGCCAGCGGTACGACAACGTGCCCTACGGCACCGCGTTCGAGAAGCTGACCGGCATGGCCTACCCCGACGGCCACCCGTACCACCACACCCCGATCGGCTCGATGGCCGACCTGGACGCCGCCTCCCTGGAGGACGCGCGCGCCTTCTTCCGCACGTACTACGCCCCCGGCAACGCCGTTCTCACGGTCGTCGGCGACATCGACACCGAGCAGACGCTCGCCTGGATCGGGAAGTACTTCGGCTCCATCCCGTCGCACGACGGCAAGCAGCCCCCGCGCGACGGCTCGCTGCCCGACACCCTCGGCGAGGAGCTGCGCGAGGTCGTGCGCGAGGAGGTGCCCTCCCGCGCGCTGATGGCCGCCTACCGCCTCCCGCACGACGGCACCCGTGAGGCCGACGCGGCCGACCTGGCCCTCACCATCCTCGGCGGCGGCGAGTCCTCCCGCCTCCACAACCGCCTGGTCCGCCACGACCGCACCGCTGTCGCGGCCGGCTTCGGCCTGCTGCGCCTCGCGGGCGCCCCCTCGCTCGGCTGGCTGGACGTCAAGGCGTCCGGGGGCGTCGAGGTGCCCGCCATCGAGGCCGCCGTGGACGAGGAGCTGGCCCGCTTCGCCGTCGAGGGGCCCACCGCGCAGGAGATGGAGCGCGCCCAGGCCCAGCTGGAGCGCGAGTGGCTGGACCGGCTCGCCACCGTCAGCGGCCGGGCGGACGAACTGTGCCGCTTCGCCGTGCTGTTCGGCGACCCCAAGCTGGCCCTCACGGCCGTCGACCGCGCCCTGGAGGTCACGCCCGAGGAGGTGCAGGCGGTCGCCAAGGCCCGGCTGCACCCGGCCAACCGCGCGGTGCTGGTCTACGAGCCGACGCCCGGGCCGGCCGACGGCGTGGCCGAGGAGGCCGAGGCCGTCCACGGCGCCGAGGACACCGATGCCGAGGGCACCGGAGCCCCCACCGCCGCCGAGACGAACGAGGAAGAGGAGACGGCCCAGTGAACGACGCCGTAGCCCCGAGCACCACGGAGACCGCAGGCCCCTCGATGGAATTCCACCCCCAGCCCCAGCCCGGCCTGCCGACCCCCTGGGCTTTCCCCGCCCCCGGGCGCGGGCAGCTGTCCAACGGCCTCACCCTGCTCCGCTGCCACCGCCCCGGCCAGCAGGTCATCGCGGTCGAGGTCAGCCTGGACGCCCCGCTGGACGCCGAGCCCGAGGGCCTGGACGGCGTGGCGACGATCATGGCGCGCGCCTTCTCGGAGGGCACCGACAAGCTCAGCGCGGAGGACTTCACCGCCGAGCTGGAGCGCTGCGGCGCCACTCTCGACGCGCACGCCGACCACCCCGGCGTCCGCCTCTCCCTGGAGGTCCCCGCCTCCCGGCTGGCCAAGGCCCTCGGCCTGCTCGCGGACGCCCTGCGCGCCCCCGCGTTCCCGGACGACGAGATCGAGCGCCTCGTCCGCAACCGCCTGGACGAGATCCCGCACGAGCTGGCCAACCCCGCCCGGCGCGCGGCCGTGGCCCTGTCCGCCGAGCTGTTCCCGGCCGACTCCCGGATGTCCCGTCCCCGGCAGGGCACCGAGGAGACCGTCGAGCGCATCGACGCCGCCGCCGTGCGGGCCTTCTACGAGGCGCACGTCCGCCCCGCCACCGCGACCGCGGTGGTCGTCGGCGACTTCACCGGCATCGACCTCGACCAGGTCCTGGCCGACACCCTGGGCGCCTGGACGGGCGCCCCCGCCGAGCCCCGGCCCGTGCCGGCGGTCGGCGGCGACGACACCGGCCGCGTCGTCATCGTGGACCGGCCCGGCGCGGTCCAGACCCAGCTGCTCATCGGCCGCACCGGACCGGACCGGCACGACAGCGTCTGGCCCGCCCAGGTGCTCGGCACCTACTGCCTCGGCGGCACCCTGACGTCCCGTCTGGACAAGGTCCTGCGCGAGGAGAAGGGCTACACCTACGGCGTCCGCTCCTTCGGCCAGGTGCTGCGCTCCGGCCCCGAGGGCACGGGCACCGCGCTGCTCGCCATCAGCGGCTCCGTGGACACCCCCAACACCGGGCCGGCGCTGGAGGACCTCTGGACGGTCCTGCGCACGCTCGCCGCCGAGGGCCTCACCGAGGCCGAGCGCGACGTGGCCGTGCAGAACCTGGTCGGGGTCGCCCCGCTGAAGTACGAGACGGCGGCGGCCGTCGCGGGCACGCTGGCGGACCAGGTCGAGCAGCACCTGGCGGACGACTTCCAGGCGCGGCTGTACGAACGCCTCGCGGAGACGGGCACGGTGGAGGCCACCGCGGCCGTCGTGAGCGCCTTCCCGGCCGACCGCCTGGTCACCGTCCTCGTCGGCGACGCGGCCGAGATCACGGAGCCGGTCAAGGCGCTGGGCATCGGCCCCGTGACGGTCGTCACGGCCTGACGGCTGCTCAAGCCGGCAGCCGTACCCCGGCGCACCAGGGAGGCGCGTGGGCTCACCGAGTCCCACGCGCCTCCCTTATGTCCAATTTCAGGCAGTGGTTGCGTGTTGGTCGTGTGGCGTACGTCATAAAAGCTGCGTTCTGTTTGCCGTTCGAATCTGACGCGGATTAGCGTCAGGGCGGCTGTCCGTCAGATCGGAGCCGCAACCGCGGCCCCGGGCAGTCATCGCCGAGTCCCCGAGCGCGAGCAAGGGGAGCCGGGGACCCACACGTCCCCTGGGGTGAATCGGCCCCCTTTCACGAGGGAGCCGTAGGAGACCTTCCTGCTCCGAACCCGTCAGCTAACCCGGTAGGCGAGAAGGAAGGAAAGGATAGCGACAGCCATGTCGTTCACCCGTCCCACCGGGAAACACCGTCGTCCGGGCCGCGCCGTTCGCGTGGGCGCCAACGTGGCGGGCATAGCCACCCTCACGGCCGCCGGCGTCGTCGCCGGAGTCGCCGCCCCGGCCTTCGCCGCCTCCGACGACACCCACCGCCCCGAGGACACCGGCCTCAACCAGGCCATCGTCATCGGTGACGTCATGGCCGACAACGTCGACGCCCAGGCCGAGACCCAGCGCAGCGCCGCCGACGAGGCCGCCGCCCGCCACCAGGCCGAGGTCTCCGCCCGGCAGAAGGCCGCCGACGCCAAGCAGCGCGCCGAAGAGGCCAAGCGCAAGATCGAGGAGGAGCGCGCCGCCAAGGAGCGCGCCGCCCGCGAGGCCGAGCGCAAGCGCCTCAACACCTTCGTGATGCCGATCGACGGCTCCTACGTCTCCACCGGCTACAAGGCCTCCAGCGGCCTGTGGTCCTCCGGCAGCCACACCGGCGTCGACTTCCACGCCGAGTCGGGCACCTCCGTGCACGCCGTGGGCATGGGCACCATTGTCGAGGCCGGCTGGGGCGGCGCGTACGGCAACAACGTCGTCATCAAGATGAACGACGGCACCTACACCCAGTACGGCCACCTGTCGTCGATCGACGTGTCCGTCGGCCAGTCGGTCACCCCCGGCCAGCAGATCGGCCTCTCCGGCGCCACCGGCAACGTCACCGGCCCGCACCTGCACTTCGAGGCCCGCACGGCCCCCACCTACGGCTCCGACATCGACCCGGTCGCCTACCTGCGCTCGCACGGCGTCGACCTGTAGCCGGCGCGCGGCGGAGCCGCACACGAGCTTGCGAAGGACCCCGGCCCCGGCCGGGGTCCTTTCCGTCGGTCCGTGTCCGGTACGGGCTCAGGCTTGTCCGATGGCGGCTCATATCCAGCGGCCCGGCAGCCGCATTGGCCGGAAAATATCCTTGGCCATAAGGCGCCGTCGGAAATTCCCGGAGTTTGCCATAGAGTCGCGTGCGTGAACGGCGAGGGCGAAGACAGGCGTGAGGGCGGCCGGATTTCCACGCACGCCGTGTGCACGGCGATTCGCGACGACATCGTCTCCGGCGTCTTCCCGCCCGGCAGCCGGCTCGTCGAGGAACTCCTCGCCCGCCGCTACGGCGTCTCCCGGGTGCCCGTCCGCGAGGCCCTGCGCACCCTGGCCTCCGAGGGCTTCGTGACCACCCGCCGGCACGCCGGCGCCTGCGTGGCGGAGCCCTCCGAGCAGGAGGCCGCCGACCTGCTCGACGTTCGCGCCCTGCTGGAGCCGCTGGGCGCCGCGCGGGCCGCGCAGCGGCGCACCGACGCCCACCTCAAGGTCCTGCGCGGGCTGGTCCGGCTGGGCCGGGACCGGGCCCGCACGGGCCGCACGGGCGATCTGCGCCCCCTGGGCGACTGGTTCGACGAGACCCTCGCCCAGGCCTCCGGCAGCCCCAGCCTCGCCACGCTGCTCACCCAGCTGCGCCGCAAGATCGCCTGGGTGTACGCGCCCGAGGCGCCGCTGCACCCGGTGGCGGACTGGGAGACGTGCGGGGCGCTCGTGGACGCCGTGGCCCGCCGGGACGCGGAGCGGGCGCGCGCCCTCGCCGCGGTGCGCGCCGGGCGCTCGCCCGGCACCTACCGGATGCGCCGGGCGGACCACCCGAAACACGCTGTAAACACCGCCGGTTTTCGCTCTTAACAACGCGCCGCTATTACTGGGGAAATAGGCCGGGAAATCGTGGCGGTTTCCGGTCGGCGTGCCGTGCGCGGCAGCGGTGCCGCGCACGGCACGCGCAATTGCGCATACGGGCGCGGATGACGCGGGTAATCCGCGATGCCGCGCGGCGGGAACGCGGAGCGAAACGCAAGAGGGCCGCGGCGGCACCTGTCAGCCGCCGCGGCCCCGCCGCGGATCCTTCGGCCCGCCGGAGCGAGCGCGGGCCTGTGTCAGAGGCGGGCCCGGTGGATCAGACGGTCTCCGGAAGCTCCTCGAGCCCCTCGGCGACGAGCTTGGCAAGCCGGTCGAGCGCGGCCTCGGCACCCTCCGCCTCACTGGCGAGGACGATCTCCTCGCCACCCTGGGCGCCCAGGCCCAGCACGGCGAGCATGGAGGCGGCGTTGACGGGGGTGCCGTCCGCCTTGGCGATCGTCATGGGGACGCCGGCGGCGGTCGCCGCACGGACGAAGATCGACGCAGGCCGGGCGTGCAGGCCCTCGGCCCAGCCGACGTTTACGCGGCGCTCAACCATGGTGTTGCCCTTCGAATCGAAAGCGGTTGTCTAGACCATTGTGGCACGCGGTGCGCGATGCCCGTGCCCGGTCCCGGCCCTGGGAGATCCAGCCCCCACGGGAGCCGGACGGCCCAGGCCGCCCTGTCGGTGCCCGGCCTTACCCTGGCCCCATGCAGACGCCGTCCGAGCAGTCCGAGCATGTGTACCCGGCCCACTGGGAAGCCGACGTCGTGCTGCGCGACGGCGGCACGGCACAGATCCGTCCCATCACCCCCGACGACGCGCGGCGCCTGGTCAGCTTCTACGAGCAGGTCTCGGACGAGTCCAAGTACTACCGCTTCTTCGCCCCCTACCCCCGGCTGTCCGACCGGGACGTGCACCGCTTCACCCACCACGACTACGTCGACCGCGTGGGCCTGGCGGCCACGGTCGGCGGCGAGTTCATCGCCACCGTCCGCTACGACCGCATCGACGCCCGCGGCCTGCCCGCCTCCGCACCCGCCGACGAGGCCGAGGTCGCCTTCCTCGTCCAGGACGCACACCAGGGCCGGGGCGTCGCCTCGGCCCTCCTCGAGCACATCGCGGCCGTCGCGCGCGAGCGGTCGATCCGCCGCTTCGCGGCCGAGGTGCTGCCCGCCAACACAAAGATGATCAAAGTCTTCACGGACGCCGGGTACACCCAGAAGCGCAGCTTCGAGGACGGCGTCGTCCGCCTCGAACTCGACCTCGAACCCACCGACCGCTCCCTCGCCGTCCAGCGCGCCCGCGAGCAGCGCGCCGAGGCCCGCTCCGTCCGGCGCCTCCTCGCCCCCGGCTCCGTCGCCGTCGTCGGCACCGGCCGTGAGCCCGGCGGCATGGGCCGCACCGTGCTCCGCAATATCCTCGCGGGCGGCTTCACCGGGCGCACCTACGCGGTCAACCGCGCCTTTCCCGAAGGGGCTTCGGTGCTGGAGCCGGAGGGTGTGCCCGCCCACCGCTCCGTCCTGGACATCCCGGACACCGTCGACCTCGCCGTCGTCGCCGTGCCCGCCGGGCAGGTGCCGTCGGTGGTCGCCGACTGCGGCGAGCACGGCGTCCAGGGCCTGGTCGTCCTCTCCGCCGGGTACGCCGAGAGCGGGCCGGACGGCCGTGACCGCCAGCGCGAGCTGGTCCGCCAGGCCCGCTCCTACGGCATGCGCGTCATCGGGCCGAACGCCTTCGGCCTCGTCAACACCGCCCCCGGCGTCCGGCTCAACGCCTCCCTGGCCCCCGAGCTGCCCACCGCCGGGCGGATCGGCCTGTTCAGCCAGTCCGGCGCGATCGGCATCGCCCTGCTGGGCGGCCTGCACCGCCGCGCGGCCGGGCTGGCCGGCGTCTCCACCTTCGTCTCCGCGGGCAACCGCGCCGACCTCTCCGGCAACGACTTCCTCCAGTACTGGCACGACGACCCGGACACCGACGTCGCCCTGATGTACCTGGAGTCGATCGGCAACCCGCGCAAGTTCACCCGCCTTGCCCGCCGGACGGCGGCGCGCAAGCCGCTGGTCGTGGTCAAGGGCGCCCGGCACGGCGCCGTCGCCGCGCCCACCGGGCACGCCGTCCCGACCACGCGGATCCCCGACGCCACCGTCACCGACCTGATGCGCCAGGCCGGCGTCATCCGCGTCGACACGGTCACCGAGCTGGGCGACGCCGGGCTGCTCCTCGCCACCCAGCCGCCGCCCGCCGGCCCGCGCGTGGCCATCCTCGGCAACTCCGAGTCCCTCGCCCTCCTCACCTACGACGCCTGCCTCACGGACGGGCTCCGCCCCCTGCCCCCGCACGACCTGACCACGGCCGCGGCGCCGGAGGACTTCCGCGCCGCCCTCGCCGAGGCCCTCGCCGACCGGGCGAGCGACGCCGTCGTCGTCACCGCCATCCCCTGGGTCGGCGACGCCTCCGCCGCGGACCTCGCGAACGCCCTCCGCGACGCCGTCGCCCGCTCCCGCAACGCCAAGCCCGTGGTCGTCGTCCACCTGGAGATCCCCGGCCTCGCCGAGGCCCTGGGGGCTGTCCGGCGGGCCGACACGGGTCCTGCGGCGCCTGGCACGGCGCCTCGCCGCGTTGTCGCATCACCCGAGTACGCCCAGTACGCGGGTGATGCTCCGCCTTGCGATCCACCGCACCAGACACCGCAGGACCCGCCCCGGCCCGCCGGACAGCCCCCGGCCCTCCCGCCGCACGACCGCACCGGCCCCGCCGCCCCCTCCGCGGGCGAGCCCGCCGTCCGCATACCCGCCTACCCCGCCGCCGAGCGGGCCGTGCGCGCGCTCGCCCAGGCCGTCCGGTACGCGCAGTGGCGCCGCCAGGCCGCCGAGCCCGGCAAGGTGCCCGAGTACGAGGACATCGACGAGGCGGGCGCCGCCGCCGACATCGACGTGCTGCTCGAGGCGCACGGCGCGCACGCCCCGGCGCCCGGCGGCGCCGCGCCCCGGGCCGTCACCCTGTCCGCCGCCGACACCCAGCGCCTCCTCGCCCGGTACGGGATCGCCGCGCTGCCCGCGCTGCCCGCACCCGACGCCGACAGTGCCGTCCGGGCCGCCGGCCGGCTCGGCTTCCCCGTCGCGCTCAAGCCCACCGCCCCCCACCTGCGGCACCGCGCCGACCTAGGCGGCGTCCGGCTCGACCTCGGCGGAGAGGCGGAACTGCGCCGGGCCTACGCCGAGTTGACCGAGCTGCTCGGCAAGCCCGAGGAGACCCGGCTCGTCGTGCAGTCGATGGCCCCGCGCGGCGTCGACACGGTCGTCCGGGCCGCGATCGACCCCGCGGCGGGCGCCGTGCTCTCCTTCGGGCTGGCGGGCGCGCCCTCCCTGCTCCTCGGCGACACCGCCCACCGCCTGATCCCGGCCACCGACCGGGACGTGTCCGACCTGATCCGCTCGGTCCGCACCGCCCCCCTGCTCTTCGGCTGGCGGGGCTCCACGCCCGTCGACACCCCGGCCCTGGAGGAGTTGCTGCTGCGCGTGTCCCGGCTGGTCGACGACCACCCCGAGGTCGTGGGCGCCGACCTGGAGCCGGTGATCGTCGCCCCGCACGGCGTGCACGTCCTCGGCGCGTCCATCCGCCTGGCCCCGCCCCCGGCCCGCACCGACCTCGGCCCGCGCAGCCTGCCCCTCTACTAGAGGGGCCCGGACAGAGGGGCCCGGACCCGCCGAGTCCGGTCTCCCGGCCGGACGGCCCCGGCAACAGGGCTCCGTACGCCCCGTAGGATGGTGGGTATGGCGAAGACCGGTACGACGACCCAGGGGCTGCGAGCGGCCATCGAGCGCAGCGGCTACTACCCGGCTCTCGTGGCCGAGGCGGTGGAGGCCGCCGTGGGCGGGGAGCCGGTCGTGTCGTACCTGGTCCACCAGGAGACGACCTTCGACTCGAACGAGGTCCGCCGCCACGTCACGGTCCTCGTCCTCACCGGCACCCGATTCATCGTCAGCCACACCGACGAGCAGGCCGCCGACAACACCTCCCCCTCGCCGTACGCGACCACCTCCACCGAGTCGGTCAAGCTCGACCGCATCTCCTCGGTCGTGCTCAGCCGGGTCGTCGCCAACCCCGAGGCGTACACCCCGGGCACCCTGCCCCGCGAGGTCGTCCTCACCATCGGCTGGGGCGCGGTCTCCCGCATCGACCTGGAGCCCGCCGCCTGCGGCGACCCCAACTGCGACGCCGACCACGGCTACACCGGCTCCTCCACCGCCGACGACCTGAGCCTGCGGGTCAGCGAGGCCGGTGACGGCCCGGACACCGTCCGGCAGGCCCTCGCCTTCGCCCAGGCACTCTCCGAAGCGACCGTGGCGACCGCCCGCTGATGTCCCATCCCACCGCGGCGGGCCACGCCTGGCCCGAGCCGGCCCCGCTCGACCCCCGCTCCGCGCCGCTGCCCCGCTACGGCACCGGGTCGCTCGCCGACCTGCTGCCCACCGTGGCCGCGGGCCTCGGCGTCCCCGGGCTGTCCTCCGCCATGGAGCTGGAGCCCGCCGACCGGGTGTGCGTCTTCCTGATCGACGGCCTGGGCTGGGAGCTGCTGCGCGCCCACCCGGCCGAGGCCCCGTTCCTGCACTCGCTGCTGCCGACGTCCATGAACGGCACCGGTCGGCCCATGACCGCGGGCTTCCCGTCCACCACCGCCACCTCCCTGGCCTCGGTCGGCACCGGCCTGCCGCCGGGCGCCCACGGCCTGCCCGGCTACACGGTCGCCGACCCGGCCACCGGGCAGCTGATGAACCAGCTGCGCTGGCGGCCGTGGACCGACCCGCAGGTCTGGCAGCCGTACCCCACCGTCTTCCGGCTGGCGGACGCGGCGGGCATCGCCACCTGCCAGGTCTCCGCCCCCGACTTCCAGCACACCCCGCTCACGCAGATCGCGCTGAGCGGCGGCACCTTCCACGGCCGGCTCTCCGGCGAGGACCGGATGGACCTGGCCGCCGAGCGGCTCGGCGCCGCCGACCGCTCGCTCGTCTACACCTACTACAGCGAGGTGGACGGCAAGGGCCACCGCTTCGGCGTCGACTCCGAGGAGTGGCGCGGCCAGCTGATGTACGTCGACCTGCTCGCCCAGCGCCTGGCCGAGCAGCTCCCGCCGCGCTCCGCGCTGTACGTCACCGCCGACCACGGCATGATCGACATCCCCTTCGACCCGGAGTCGCGCATCGACTTCGACGAGGACTGGGAGCTGCGCGCGGGCGTGGCGCTCCTCGGCGGCGAGGCCCGCGCCCGGCACGTCTACGCCGTGCCCGGTGCCGCCGACGACGTGCTCGCCGTGTGGCGCGAGGTGCTCGGGGAGCAGATGTGGGTCGCCGGGCGCGACGAGGCGATCGAGGCGGGCTGGTTCGGCCCGCCCGGCGTGGGCGTCGACGACCGGGTGTACGGGCGGATCGGCGACGTCGTGGCCGCGGCCCGCGACGACGTGGCGATCGTCGCCACGGAGACCGAGCCCAACGAATCGACGATGGTCGGCCTCCACGGCTCCATGACGCCCGTCGAGCAGCTGGTGCCGCTCCTCGAAGTGCGCACCTGACGCGCCCTCGCCCCCCCGCTCCGCCCCCACCTCCCCGTCGACTGATCTACGTCGACTGATCTAGAAACGAAAGGCATTGGCCTTCCCATGCCCGAGCTGGTGTTCTTCTCCGGAACCATGGACTGCGGAAAGAGCACACTGGCTCTGCAGATCGAGCACAACCGCTCGGCCCGCGGTCTGCAAGGCATGATCTTCACCCGCAACGACCGCGCGGGCGAGGGCAAGCTCTCCTCCCGGCTGGGCCTGGTGACCGACTCCGTCGAGGCGGGGGAGGGGTTCGACTTCTACGCGCACCTCGTCGCGCACCTCTCGGCGGGCGGCCGCGCGGACTATGTGATCTGCGACGAGGCCCAGTTCCTGGCGCCGGAGCAGATAGACCAGCTGGCCCGGATCGTCGACGACCTCGAACTCGACGTCTTCGCCTTCGGCATCACCACCGACTTCCGCACCCGGCTCTTCCCCGGCTCCCGGCGGCTCGTCGAACTCGCCGACCGCATAGAGGTGCTCCAGGTCGAGGCGCTGTGCTGGTGCGGGGCGCGGGCCACCCACAACGCCCGTACGATCGGCGGGCAGATGGTCGTGGAGGGCGAGCAGGTCGTCGTCGGCGACGTCAACCAGCCGGAGACCGTGGTCGGTTACGAGGTGCTGTGCCGGCGCCACCACCGCCGCCGGCTGACGGCGGCCGCGGCCCGGGCGGCCGCGCTCTCCCCGGACGTACTGCCCGTGGACGCCGAGGAATCCGGCTGACCGGAACGGTGCGCCGGTCCGGCTAGCGCGCCGTCCGCCGCAGGGCGAAGACGGCTCCCTGCGGGTCCGCCACCGTGGCCGTCCGCCCGGTGGCCGTCTCGTGCGGGGCGGTCACGACCCGGCCGCCCAGCTCGGCCACCCGCCGGGCCGCCGCGTCGACGTCCGCGGCCTCGAAGTACGTCATCCAGTGCGGGTTCCGCAGCTCGGGCCCGACCCCCTTGATCGCGGCGACCGGATGCCCGTCCACGTACAGCGTGAGCGCGTCCGAGTCCACCGCACCGGCCGCCTTGGCGTCGTACCCGAACAAAGCGCGGTAGAACTTCAGTACGGTGGCGGCCTCGTGGGTCACCAGCTCGTGCCAGACCGGCGTGCCGGGCGCGCCGCTCAACTGAGGACTCGTCAACTTCTGCCCCTGCCAGACCCCGAAGAGCGCACCCGCCGGGTCGGAGGCGAGGACGAGCCGCCCCGCATTCTCGGCCGCCAGCGGACCCACTCCCACCGTGCCGCCCGAGCAGTGGATCCAGTCCGCGCACACGTCCGCGTCGTCGCTCGCCAGATAGGTGGTCCAGGCGTTGGCCAGTTGACGGTCGGGCGGCAGCTCCCCGATGCCGGCCACGTCGTGGCCGTCGAGCGCGGCACGGACGTACGGGCCCAGCTGGCGCGGCCCGGGGCTGTAGAAGGACCAGCCGAACAGGCTGCTGTAGAACTCCGTGATCGCCTCCAGGTCGTGCACCAGGAGACTGGTCCAGCAAGGGGTGCCCGGCGTCTGCGGCCGGGCCTCCTCCTCGGTCGGCTCGGAGGATCCCCATACCTCGGTCATCGTCAGCCTCTCCTCGGACCATCGTGGTGGCCACGCGCCCCGCTCCGGTCGCGCGCGGGGTGGTACGGGACGTGTCTGAGCAGATGTTTGCACCACCGGAGGTGACACGCCCCCCGGCCGCGCCGGGCGTTGTGCGTTCCCGCAGGAGAATGCCCGAATTCGCGTTCCGCTTCGGTGTCCGCGTCGTCGCGGTCCAGTATCGATCAGCATCGAGGCGTCTGGCCAGGGTGCCGTCCGGCGCAACGCCGACTACGCCAGGATGGGGGCATGGACGCCATCATCACCGCAACGGAATGGGCGAAGGAGTCGGCGGGCGAGCGGCCCCCGGCCCTGCTGGACATCCGCTGGCAGCTCGGGGGCCCGCCCGGACGGCCGGAGTACGAGGCCGGGCACCTCCCCGGCGCGGTCTACGTCGACCTGGAGACCGAACTGGCCGGGCCTGCCGGGAAGAGAGGCCGTCACCCGCTGCCGGACCTCGCCGTGTTCGGCGCCGCCATGCGTCGTGCGGGCGTGAGCGCGGACCGCGCGGTCGTCGTCCACGACGGCGGGCAGGGCTGGGCCGCGGCCCGCGCCTGGTGGCTGCTGCGCTGGGCGGGGCACCCGGACGTACGGGTGCTCGACGGCGGGCTCGCCGCGTGGACCGCGAGCGGCGGACGGCTGGTGACCGGGCCCTCCGCCCCTCCTACGGAGGGTGACTTCGTGCCGTCGCCGGGTGCGCTGCCGCTCCTCGACGCGGACGGCGCGGCTGCGCTGGCGCGCCGGGGCGTGCTGCTCGACGCGCGGGCGGGGGAGCGGTACCGGGGCGAAGTGGAGCCGATCGACCCGGTCGCGGGCCACATTCCCGGTGCGGTGTCGGCCCCCACGACCGAGAACGTGATGGAGGACGGCCGCTTCCGCTCCCCGTCGGAACTCGCCGCCCGCTTCGCGGGCCTCGGCGCGGTGGACGGCACGGAGGTGGGCGTCTACTGCGGCTCGGGCGTCTCCGGCGCGCACGAGGTGCTGGCACTGGCGGTGGCGGGCATCCCGGCGGCGCTGTACGCGGGCTCGTGGAGCGAGTGGTCGTCGGACCCGGCGCGCCCGGTGGCGACGGGGGCGCTGCCGGGCTGAGGACCGGGGGTTCTTTTCCCCACCCCGCCCCTTCCCGAAAGTCCTCAAACGCCGGACGGGCTGGATTTCCAGCCCGTCTGGGGGCACCTCCTGGGGGCACCCCCAGCGGTAGCTGGGGGAGGTAGCTGGGGGAGTTTGAGGACCGGGGGTCCGGGGGCGGAGCCCCCGCCCTGCGGCGGAGCCGCATATCGGATACAGCGGGAAGGGGCGGGGTGGGGAAAGAAAACCCCCGCCCTCAGTCCTGTTTCTTCCGCCTCGTCCCGAAGACGATCTCGTCCCAGCTCGGCACCGCCGCCCGCCGCCCGGGCCGGACCCCGTCCGCCTCGGCCTGCCGGTCCGTGGTGCCGATCAGGCGGTCACGATGACCGGCCACCGTCCGCGGCATGAGCACATCCGCATACGCCGACCCCGCACTCGCCGCAGGCGCCGGCGGCTCCACCGCCTCCGGCTCCTCCGCCGAGGCGTCCGGCGCCACGGACGGCATCGGCGAGGAGGGCTCCGGGACGACCATGTCGCCCCGGAAGCTGGGCACCGCCTCGAGCAGGCTGGTCAGGGAGTCGCGCTCCTTCTCCTTGCCGCCCGGCTCCTCCGGCGAGGAGTCGGTGGAGGAGGCATCGCCGCCGTCGGCGCCGGGGGCCTGGCGGTCCGTGCCCACGCGGTCCAGCGGCCGGTCCCGCGGCAGCCGCGCGATGCGCGGTACGAACGGGAAGCTCGGCTCGGGCGTGTCGTCGGTCTCGCCGATCAGTGACCGCGCCTCGTCGTCCAGCGCCTGAACGATCCGGCGCGGCGGGTCGTACGTCCAGCTCGCCGCGCGCGGCTCACCGGCGGTGCGATAGACGAGCAGCACCTCCCACGTGCCGTCGTCGCGGCGCCAGGAGTCCCACTGGGCGGTGTCCTTGTCGGCGCCGCGCAGCAGCAGACGCTCCGCGACGGCCTCGCCCAGCGGCGGGCCGCCGGCGTTCTCGCCGGGACGGCGCACGGGGGTCTTGCGGGCGCGCTCGGCCATGAAGGCGCGCTCGGCGAGGACGGGGCCCTCGAAGCGCCGCACCCGCTCCACGGGGATGCCCGCGAGCTGCGCCACCTCTTCCGCGGACGCCCCGGCCCGGATGCGGGCCTGGATGTCCCGGGGCCGGAGGTGGCTCTCCACCTCGATTTCGATCTGGCCGAGACGCGCACGGTCGTTGCGCACGGCGGCGCGGAGCCGCTCGTCGATGGGAAGCGTGTACTCCGTGCTGTCCGCAGCTTTGAGCACCAGCCGTGTGCCGTCGTTGGAGACTGCCACGACACGCAGTTCGGGCATGGGGACCTCCCGGGTGGTGCCTGCCGACGTCACCTGCGTCGCTGCTTCCGCTAGTCGAGTGTGGCCTGCCCGGGTAGCAGCCTGCCACAACATTGCCGAGTTGACGGGGCGAGAGCCGCCCGGGCCCCCTCTCCGTTGGATCCGGGCAGCCGGACGGGGATTACTGGGGCCAGGGCTCGCCACAGTACTCCATTCGGGCCACTGGACGTGGATCGGCACGCCAGGGAAGTTCACCCGGGACAAGGGAGTTGAAACGCGCCCCTCGGATCGAGCGACCGTCCCATGGGTGGCGTGGTTCACACAATCGCCCGATTCGGAACTGTTCGTCACTATCGAATGTCTCTTCTGTTCGCAAGAGGGGCTGAAGGGAACAACAGAGGCTGGAGATGGACGACAAAGCCGAAAGCGAGGCAAAACCCAAGGGCGGGCGCCTTGACCTGAGTGTGGTGCAAGTCGCCAGCAGCGCCCTCGCGGCGGTGATCGCCGCCCTGCTCGCGGGCAAGCTCGGTGTGTACGGCACGGTGCTCGGTGCCGGTGTGGTGAGCGTGGTGGCCACCACGGGTGGCACGGTCTTTCAACACCTGTTCAAACGTACGGGTGAGCAGATCCGGGAAGCGGCCGCTCCCCAGCCGGTACCGCGCCTCCGGCAGGACCCCGACCGTGCGCAGCCGGTCGGCCGGTACGACGCGACCCGGATGCTGCCGCAGCTGTCGCAGGGCGAGGACGCCACGCAACTGCTGCCCCAGGCGTCCCACCCGGGCGCAAATCCGGCGCAGCAGGAGGCGCACGCCGGTGCGTACACCGGCGCGCAAGATCACGCGCGCTTCGACGGCTTCCCGGGGCTTTCCGAGGAATACACGCCGGGCACCACCCACGGCACCCGGCTGCGCGGCTGGAAGCGCCCGCTGCTGGCGGCCGGTGCCGTGTTCGCCCTGGCGATGGGCACGGTGACGGTCGTGGAGCTGGTGTCCGGCACCAGCGCGGACGGCAGCAAGGACGGGATCACGGTCAGCCGGATCTTCCAGCCGGGCAAGGAGGAGAAGCAGCAGGACCAGGATCAGGACCGGGCTCCTTCGCACTCGCCCCGGCCCGGCCACTCCCAGGGCGGGAGCGGCGGGGAGGAGACCCCCGGCGGCCCGACCCCGTCCGCAGGCACGGGCGGCGGGTCGCAGCAGGGCGGCGATGCGGGCAAGCAGTCGCCGAGCCCGGCGCCGACCCCTTCCTCGGGCGGCGGCAAGCCCTCGCCGAATCCGACGCCGAGCCCGAGCCAGTCGCAGGGCGACGGCAAGGGCGGCACGGGCGGCGGCACCACCGGCGGCACGGGCTCCGGTGGCTCGTCCACCCCGCCGCCGCAGGGTCAGAACGCGGCGGCGGGCACGACTGCCGGCTCCGGCACGGGCAAGACCTCCTGACGGGGGTGCCCGCCGTCCCGGGTCACTCGCCCAGGACACGTCGCAGATAGTCGTTGCCGAACACGCGGTGCGGGTCCAGCCGGTCCCGCACCGCGCCGAACTCCGCGAAGCGCGGATAGACCCCCGCCAGACAGGCGGCGTCCCGGCTGTGCAGCTTCCCCCAGTGGGGCCGTCCCCCGTGGGCGAGCATGATCTGCTCGGCGGCGGTGAAGTACCCGCCGTGCGGCGTGCCCTTGTACAGGTGTACCGCTATGTAGGCGGTGTCCCGCCCGGAGGCCGTGGAGAGCGGGATGTCGTCCGCCGGGGCGGTCCGTACCTCCACCGGGAAGCTGATCCCCAGCCCCTTGCGCTCGATCACCGCCCGCAGTTCGCGCAGCGCCGGCACGGCAGCCGCACGCGGCAGTGCGTACTCCATCTCCAGGAAGCGGACGCGGCGCGGACTGGTGAAGACCTTGTACGGGATGTCGGTGTAGGTACGGGCCGACAGTGCCCGGCTCGACAGCCGGGCGATGGCGGGGACGGCGGCCGGCACGGCCCGGCCCAGCGCGCAGACGGCTCCGAACACACCGTTGGACAACAACTCGTCCTCAAACCAGGCCCCGAGACGGCCGACCGGCGCCGCGGGGCCGGTGCTGCGGTTGTTGCGCTTGGTGATGCAGCGGTCGGTGTGCGGGAACCAGTAGAACTCGAAGTGCTCGTTCTCGGCGACCAGCTGGTCGAATTCGGCGGTGACCCGCCCGTACGGCATCGGCTCCTCCCGGGCGCGGAGCAGGAATTCCGGCTCCACCGCGAACGTGATCGCGGTGATGACGCCCAGCGCCCCCAGCCCCACCCGGGCCGCCGCGAAGACCTCCGGGTTCTCGTCCGCCGAGCAGGTCAGCACGGAGCCGTCGGCGGTCACCAGCTCCAGCGCCCGGATCTGGGCGGCGAGCGAGCCCGAGTCCCGGCCCGTGCCGTGGGTGCCGGTGCTGACGGCGCCCGAGACCGTCTGCTCCATGATGTCGCCCATGTTCGTCAGGGACAGACCGTGCGCGGACAGCGTCCCGTTCAGCCTGCGGAGCGTGGTGCCCGCGGCGACCGTGACGGTCCCGGCCTCGCGGTCGATCGCCCGCACGCCCGTCAGCCGGTCCGGCCGTATCAGCAGGCCGTCCGTGGCGGCGGCCGCGGTGAAGGAGTGGCCGGTGCCGACCGCCTTCACCCTGAGCCCGTCCGCGGCGGCCCGGGCCACCGCTGCCGCCAGCTCCTCCGCGGTGGCCGGGGCCACCGTCCGCGAGGGCCGGGCGCTGACGTTCCCCGCCCAGTTACGCCAGGCACCGCTCGCCTGTGTCGCCCGTGTCGTCCGCGTCGTCGCCGTCATCAGTGGCAACCCCCACCCGCTCAGGCGCCGGCCGGAGCCGGCGGTACCCGAGGAACGCGCCGGCGGCCGCGAGCACCCCCGCCGTGCCGGGCACCGTGTACCCCGTCGCGGCACCGGCGGCGTCCACCACCCAGCCGGCGGCGGACGAGCCCAGTGCCACGCCGACCGCGAGCCCGGTGCTCGTCCAGGTCATGCCCTCGGTCAGCTTCGCGCGCGGTACGTACTGCTCGACGAGGGCCATCGTGGTGACCATCGTCGGCGCGATGGACAGGCCCGCGACAAAGAGCGCCACGGCCAGGAACGGCAGGCTCCCGACCAGTTGGAGGGGGATCATACTCACGGCCATCGCGCAGACGCCCAGAACCCAGCGCCGGGCCGGGGCGCCCTTGAGGTCCAGCAGTCCGAAAACCGCCCCCGCCAGGCAGGACCCCAGCGCGTACACCGCCAGCACCAGGCTCGACGCCGCCTTGTGGCCCTGCTCCTCGGCGAAGGCCACGGTCACGACCTCCACCGAGCCGAAGATCGCCCCGGTGGCCACGAAGGTCACCACCAGCACCTGGAGCCCCGGGGAGCGCAGGGCGGAGCCGCCCGCGTGGTCATCGCTCGGGCGGGGCACCGGCTCGGTCGCCCGCTGCGAGGCCAGCCAGAACACCCCGGCGGCCAGGAAGCAGGCGGCCAGCATCGGGCCCGCCTCCGGGAACCAGGAGGTGGACAGGCCGATCGACAGGATCGGCCCGACGATGAAGACCACCTCGTCGATGACGGACTCGGCGGAGTAGGCCGTGTGCAGCCGGCGCGGGGAGCCCTCGTACAGCGCCGCCCAGCGCGCCCGCACCAGCGACCCCACGCTGGGCACGCAGCCCACGCCCGCCGCGAAGACGAACAGCGTCCAGTCCGGCCACCGCTGCTGGGCGCTCAGCAGCAGCCCCGCCAGGGCGAAGAGCGCCAGCACCGTCGCCGGGCGCATGATCCGGTGCTGCCCGTACCGGTCGACCAGCCGGGACACCTGCGGGCCGAGCGCGGCCGCCGAGAGCGCCAGCACCGCGGACACCGCACCGGCCAGTCCGTACCGCCCGGTGATCTGCGAGATCATCGTGACCACGCCGATGCCCAGCATCGACAGGGGCATCCGGCCCAGGAAACCGGCCGCGGAGAAGAGCTTGGCACCGGGCGCGGCGAATATCGCGCCGTACGAACTGGACGGGCTGGACAAAGACGGCTCCCGGAGGGGTCGGGAAACGGCGACGGATCGAGGGTGCCGTAAGGAACGTAGGTGGCCGATACAGCTTACGAGGGAACCTTCGTACGACGCACCGGAATTTCCGGCTGCCGGTGCCGGGTGGCAGGATCGGACGCATGTCGGATCAGCCAGCCCACGCCCCCTACGACGCCCTGCTGTTGCTCTCCTTCGGCGGGCCCGAGGGACCGGACGACGTCGTCCCGTTCCTGGAGAACGTCACCCGTGGCCGCGGCATCCCCCGCGAGCGGCTCCAGGAGGTCGGGCAGCACTACTTCCTCTTCGGCGGGGTCAGCCCGATCAACGACCAGAACCGCGAGCTGCTGGCCGCGCTGCGCGCCGAGTTCGCGGCCCACGGCATGGACCTGCCCGTCTACTGGGGCAACCGCAACTGGGCGCCCTACCTGACCGACACCCTGCGCGAGCTGGTGGCCGACGGGCACCGCCGCGTCCTGGCCTTGGCCACCAGCGCCTACGCCTCCTACTCCGGCTGCCGCCAGTACCGCGAGAACCTCGCCGAGTCGCTGGCCGCCCTGGCCGCCGAGGGGCTGCCGCTGCCCCGCGTGGACAAGCTGCGTCACTACTTCAACCACCCCGGATTCGTGGGCCCCATGGTCGAGGCGACCCTCGCCGCACTCGACGCGCTGCCCGAGCAGGCCAGGGCCGGCGCGCACCTCGCCTTCACCACGCACTCCATCCCCACCGCCGCCGCGGACACCTCCGGACCGGCCGAGGCGCACGGCGACGGCGGCGCATACGTCGCCGAACACCTCGACGTCGCACGGCTGATCGCGGACGCGGTGCGCGAGCGGACCGGCATCGACCGCCCCTGGCGCCTCGTCTACCAGTCACGCAGCGGCGCCCCGCACATCCCCTGGCTCGAGCCCGACATCTGCGACCACCTGGAGGCCCTGCACGGCGAGGGTGCACCGGGCGTGGTGATGGTGCCCATCGGCTTCGTCTCGGACCACATGGAGGTCAGGTACGACCTCGACACCGAGGCCACGGCCAAGGCCGCGGAGCTGGGCCTGCCGGTGGCCCGGGCCGCCACGGTCGGGGCCGACCCGCGCTTCGCCGCCGCCGTCCGCGAGCTGGTGCTGGAGCGCGCCGCGACCGAGCGCGGCGAGCACCCCGAGCGCTGCGCACTGGGTGCGCTCGGTCCCTCCCACGACCTCTGTCCCGTCGGCTGCTGCCCTGCCCGGGCTCCGCGCCCGGCCGCGGCCGGAGCCGACAGCCCCTATGCGTAAGGAGCCCCCCACCGTGACCGCCACCGACGCCCTCAAGGCCGAACTCCTGAGCGTGGCCCTGGAAGCCGCCGAGCGGGCCGGCACGCTGCTGCGCGACGGCCGCCCGGCCGACCTGGGCGTGGCCGCGACCAAGACCAGCGCCATCGACGTCGTCACCGAGATGGACATCGCCGCCGAGAAGCTGATCACCGGCTTCCTCGCGGAACGGCGCCCCGAGGACGGCCTGCTGGGGGAGGAGGGCGCCAGCACCGAGGGCACCAGCGGGGTGCGCTGGGTGATCGACCCGATCGACGGCACCGTCAACTACCTGTACGGGCTGCCCTCCTGGGCGGTCTCGATCGCCGCCGAGGTGGACGGCGAGGCCGTCGTCGGCGTCGTCGCGGCGCCGATGCGGCGGGAGACGTACCGGGCGGTCCTGGGACAGGGCGCGTTCGAGGGCGAGCGGCGGCTGGCCGTGCGGCCCGCGCCCGCGAGCCTCGGGCAGGCCCTCGTCGGCACGGGCTTCGGCTACCTCACGGCCCGCCGGGCCGCGCAGGCGGAGGTGCTGCGGTCCCTGCTGCCCGAGGTGCGCGACATCCGGCGCGGCGGGTCGGCCGCCATCGACCTGTGCGACGTGGCCTGCGGCCGGCTCGACGGGTACTACGAGCGCGGCCTCAACCCCTGGGACTTCGCGGCCGGTGCGCTGATCGCCCGGGAGGCGGGCGCGCTCACGGGCGGACGGCCCGGCGCCCCCGCCTCGGGCGAGCTGACGGTCGCCGCGCCGCAGGGCGTCTTCGAGCCGCTGCAGGCCCGCCTGGAGGAGCTGGGGGCCTGGCACGACTAGCCGGAGACCCGACCCGGCGGGGAACGCAGGACGCCCCGGTGCGGAGGCCGCACCGGGGCGCCGTACTGCAGAGATCAGGCTGCGCTGATCCGTACGCCGTGTTCGGCGGCCAGGCGGTGGAGGTCGTCCAGCTCCGCCTGTTCCACATCGGCGAGAAAGTCGTCGCCCGTTCGGCGGGCGTGGTCGAGGTCGGAACGGGTCCTCTCTATGCGCTGCAGAATGCCAGCGGTGAACGCGTCCATGGTGCTGCGCCCCCTCGTCGTGGGTAGGCGGCACGGGGGTGTGCCACGGCGAAAACGATCACGCGCAGGGTGTTCCGCGTACGCGAAGGTACGGGGAGGCGTGATCGCGGGTGTGCAGTCGTCTTCCCCACCCCCGTCCGGAGGGAAACCTGCGATGCGCGAGCAATCCGGAATCCCTTCCCTGCTTGGCCGGTCGGCACCCCTTACGGCCGGTTTATCGACATCCGAGGCAGGATGGAGGGACCCATCGGGGTCATTCACGCTGCCCGCAGGGGCCCAACAGGAAGGATCAGCGCCGTGCGCGTACTCGTCGTCGAGGACGAGCAGCTGCTCGCAGACGCCGTAGCCACCGGACTGCGCCGGGAGGCCATGGCCGTCGACGTCGTGTACGACGGAGCCGCCGCTCTGGAGCGTATTGCCGTCAACGACTATGACGTCATCGTGCTCGACCGCGACCTGCCCGTCGTCCACGGCGACGACGTCTGCCGCAAGGTCGTCGAACTGGGCATCCCCACCCGCGTCCTGATGCTGACCGCCTCCGGCGACGTCAGCGACCGCGTGGAGGGCCTGGAGATCGGCGCCGACGACTACCTGCCCAAGCCCTTCGCGTTCAGCGAGCTGACCGCGCGCGTGCGGGCCCTCGGCCGGCGCACCACCGTCGCCCTGCCGCCCGTGCTGGAGCGGGCCGGGATCAAGCTCGACCCCAACCGCCGCGAGGTCTTCCGCGACGGTCGCGAGGTGCAGCTGGCGCCCAAGGAGTTCGCGGTGCTGGAGGTGCTGATGCGCAGCGAGGGCGCCGTGGTCTCCGCCGAGCAGCTGCTGGAGAAGGCCTGGGACGAGAACACCGACCCGTTCACCAACGTCGTCCGGGTCACCGTCATGACCCTGCGCCGCAAGCTCGGCGAGCCCCCCGTGATCGTCACGGTGCCGGGCTCCGGATACCGGATCTGATCGCGCGATGACCGCCTCCACCCCCGCACCGCCCGCCGCGCCCCCCAAGCCGAGCTGGGACCCGCGCCAGCCCGTCGTGCGCCCGTTCCCCTGGCTGCGCCCGACCATCCGCATACGCCTCACCCTGCTGTACGGCGGCATGTTCCTGATGGCCGGCGTGCTGCTGCTGACGATCATCTACCTGCTGGCGGCCGATGCGCTGCGCCAGGGCAATGTGCTGCCCTTCCAGATTCTCAACGCACAGGTGCAGGTCACTCCGGGCAGCTGTGACAAGTTGCGGGGCACGGCGGACAGCAGCGCCTTCATGCACGGGCTGGAACAGTGCATGGCGGATCAGCGCACCATGGCTCTCAGCAGCCTGCTGCGCCGTTCGCTCCTCGCCCTCCTCGGCCTGGCCGTGATCGCCTTCGCTTTCGGCTATGCCATGGCCGGCCGGGTCCTCTCGCCGCTCGGCAAGATCACCCGCACCGCCCGCCGCGTGGCCGGCACGGACCTGTCCCGGCGCATCGAGCTGGGCGGGCCGGACGACGAGCTGAAGGAGCTGTCGGACACCTTCGACGAGATGCTCGACCGCCTGGAGCGGGCGTTCACCGCCCAGCAGCGCTTCGTCGCCAACGCCTCGCACGAGCTGCGCACCCCGCTGGCGATCAACCGGACGCTGCTGGAGGTCCACCTCTCCGACCCGGGCGCCTCCCCGGAGCTGCAGCAGCTGGGCAAGACGCTGCTGGCCACCAACGAGCGCAGCGAGCAGCTCGTGGAGGGCCTGCTGCTGCTCGCCCGCAGCGACAACGAGATCGTGGACCGCAAGCCCGTGGACCTCGCCGAGGTGGCCTCCCAGGCCATCGACCAGACCCGTGCCGAGGCCCAGGCCAAGGGCGTGGAGCTGCGCGGCACCCGGCAGCCCGCGGTGGTCCAGGGCAACGGCGTCCTGCTGGAGCGGATCGCGCTGAACCTGGTGCAGAATGCCGTGCGCTACAACACCCCGGACGGCTGGGTGGAGGTCACCACCCTCGCCCAGCCGGGCCAGGCGGTGCTGGTGGTGGAGAACACCGGGCCGGTCGTCCCGGCCTACGAGGTGGACAACATCTTCGAGCCGTTCCGCCGGCTGCGCACGGAGCGTACGGGCAGCGACAAGGGCGTCGGCCTCGGCCTGTCCATCGTGCGCTCGGTGGCCCGGGCGCACGGCGGGCGGATCACCGCGGAGCCGCGCGAGGGAGGTGGCCTGGTCATGCGGGTGGTGCTGCCCATCTGAGCGGACCGAGCGGGTTCCGGCGGAGTCTGCGACAATGGCGGCCGCTGGTTCGCTTTGGGCGGAATTCATCCGGTCCGCCCGGCGCTGTGGATCTGTGTGATCGATCACATGCGCCAAGTTCCGGCCATCTACTCTCCGTGACCACAGACCCCCGGGGAACGCCTGAAAAATGGGGGTTTCCAGGGGTCCTGATCACGGGAAGTACACGGGATGGCATGGCCGCGCCCGGCTTTCCGGCCGTGTACGGTCCCCTTCGCCACCCAACCCGATCACCTCTTCAGGTGTGCAGTTGGGTGTCGATTGAGTAACAGACCTTGATGTGAGGCAAAATCTCCGCCTCGGGTCGGGCACAAGTCCGGCCTCCCACGCGTTACGTGCGCTGGAGATACCGCAGACACCCAGAGGGGGAGAGCGACATGGCAACGGATTACGACACCCCACGCAAGACCGATGACGACGTCGACAGCGACAGCCTTGAAGAGCTGAAGTCCCGGCGGAACGACAAGTCCTCGTCGTCGGTCGACGTGGACGACTTCGAGGCCGCCGAGGGCATGGAGCTGCCCGGCGCGGACCTCTCCAACGAGGAGCTGGCCGTCCGGGTCCTGCCCAAGCAGGCCGACGAGTTCACCTGCATGAGCTGCTTCCTCGTGCACCACCGCAGCCAGCTGGCGCGTGAGAAGAACGGCCAGCCCATCTGCCGCGACTGCGAATGAGGCAGGGTCTGCCATGGCAGGCTCGACCCCGTTCCGGAAGCGGCACTCCCGACAGCCCGAGCTGACCGGCGGGCGGGACGGGAGCGGGAGCGGCGACCAGGCCGGCGCCTCTGCCGACTCCGCGGTCGAGCGAGGCCGCCGGGCCTCGCTCGCCGCTGTCGTGGGCCGCGGCGCCGGCCTGGCCGGTGAGACGGCGAAGAAGGGCGGCCGGGGAGCGCTGGCGGGGCTGACCGCCGTCGCCGACCGGATCATCGCGAACGCCCCGCGCATTCCCGTGCGCGATCTCGCGACCCTCCGTGCCCAGTTCCCCGGCCTGGGTCCGGAGGAGCTTGCGGACAAGCTGGTGGCCGGCGCCGCCGCCGGTACGTCCACCGTGGGCGCCGGCATCGGGGCGGCGGCCATGCTGCCCGTACCGCCCGCCATGCCCGCCGAGCTGGCGGCGGAGATCGTCGGCGTCGCCGCCGTGGAGTTCAAGCTGATCGCGGAGCTGCACGAGGTGTACGGCCGGCCGGCGCCCGGCGGCGCCCGCGAGCGGGCGATCGCCTACCTCGGCGCCTGGGCCGACGAGCGGGGCATCGACGTCACGGCCCCGCTGACCGTCAATGCCGCCCTCGGCGTCCAGATGCGGCGTGAGCTGCGCCAGCGCGTCCTCAAGCGCACCTTCCGCAACCTGCCCAACCTCGCCCCGTTCATGATCGGTGCGACGGTCGGCGCGGTGATGAACCGCCGCGACACCAAGCGGCTCGCCCGGAAGGTCCGCGACGACCTGCGCAGCCGGCAGGTGCCCTGGGACGCCCTCCCCGAGCCCCCCGGCGAGCCCGACGAGGGCCTGGGCCTCGCCTAGCCCCCTGTCCCGCCCCTCAGGCCCGTACGGCCGCGAGAGAGGCTGCCAGGCGCTCGGGAGTGCGGGTGGAGAGATAGACGTACGGGGTGGGGTCCGCCGGATCCGTCACCTCGATCCGCACCGCGGTGGGCACATAGCCGCGCAGCAGCATGAACGCGCGCGGGTCCGCCTTGTGGCTGCGCCAGGCGCGGGCCTCCTCCGCGTCCAGGACCTCGGCCGCGCCCAGCGCCTCCACCGGGATCCGCGCGTCACCCGCGACGAGCGCGCCGCCCACCACCCGGATGCGTGCCGAGCCGTACGAGCTGACCGCGACCGCGGCGAGCGCGCTGCCGCCGATCAGGCCCCCGAGCATGGGCAGGGTGCCCAGCGGCAGCAGGATGAGCGCCATGGCCACCCCGGTGAGAACCGCGATGAACCACCAGGAACGGGGCGCGGTCAGGCGTTCTTCGTAAGGCTGCATGCGCACAAGCTTGGCACGGACAGGACCGGGTGCCGCCGTCGCGGGTAAGGTCAGCCCCTGTGAGTGGACGAACAACAGCGCTGACACCGCCGGCGGACGCCGGGCCACCGGTTCGGCACCCCGATGCCCCCGCGCCCGGGGAGACCATCGGGTCGCACTACGAGTACTGCTTCGGCTGCGGCGGGGGTGTGGCCCACGGGCTGCACCTGGAGACGCGGGCCGGCGAGGGTGTGAACGTCACCGCCGAGTTCACGGTCAGGGAGGCCCATCAGGGCGCCCCGGGCCTTGCGCACGGCGGTGTGCTGGCCACGGCCCTGGACGAGACGCTCGGGTCGCTGGGCTGGATGCTGCGGGTGATCGCGGTGACCGGCCGGCTGGAGACGGACTTCGTGCGTCCGGTCCCGGTGGGCACGGTGCTGCACCTGGCCGCCGAGGCCGTCGCGGTGCACGGACGCAAGATCTACTGCACGGCCACGGGCCGCATCGGCGGCCCCGACGGGCCGGTCGCGGTGCACGCGGACGCGATGTTCGTCGAGGTCAAGATCGACCACTTCATCGAGAACGGCCGCAAGGAAGAGATCCAGGCGGTACTGGCCGACCCCGACCAGGTGAGGGTCGCGCGAGCATTCGAGGTGAACCCCTAGTGCGTCAGCCCGTCGATGTCCTCATCCGCCGTGTGGACCCCGAAGTGCCGGTCCCGGCCTACGGCCACCCCGGCGACGCCGGGTGCGACCTGGTCACCACCGAGGCCGCCGAGCTGGCGCCCGGTGAGCGGATGGTGCTGCCCACCGGCATCTCGATCGCGCTGCCCGACGGGTACGCCGCGTTCGTCCACCCCCGGTCGGGCCTCGCGGCCCGGTGCGGGGTCTCCATGGTGAATGCCCCGGGCACCATCGATGCCGGGTACCGTGGAGAGATCAAGGTGATTGTGGTCAATCTGGACCCGCGCGAGAGCGTCCGGTTCGAGCGGTTCGACCGCATCGCCCAACTGGTTGTCCAGCAAGTCGAGAAGGTCCGCTTCCACGAGGTGGCGGAGCTTCCCGGCTCGGCGCGGGCCGAAGGGGGCTTCGGGTCCACCGGTGGCCACGCTGCCGTGGGGAATGAATTCGCTTCGGTCGTAGCCGACCGGGAAGGACAGTGACGTGTTCGGTCGTCGCCGCAAGCGCAGCGAGGACGTTGTCGATCAGGCCGATCGCCTCGACGACGTGACCTCCGAGGAGTTGGCCGGGGATTCCCCGGCCGAAGGGGCCAGCGCGGCCGAGAGCCGGATCCGGCTGGAGCCCGAGCCGCGCCCCGACGGGCCGTGGGACGTCTCCGAGGTCAGGGACGCCACCGAGGGCCGGGTGGACCTGGGCGGCCTGTTCGTGCCCGGCGTCGAGGGCATGGAACTGCGCGTCGAGGTCGCCGGGGACGCGATCGTCGCCGCGACGGTGGTGCTGCGCGACAGCGCCGTCCAGCTCCAGGCGTTCGCCGCCCCCAAGCGCGAGGGCATCTGGGGCGAGGTCCGCGAGGAGATCGCGTCCGGCATCACCCAGCAGGGCGGTGTCGTCGACGAGGTCGAGGGCCCGCTGGGCTGGGAGCTGCGGGCCCAGGTGCCCGTGGCGCTGCCGGACGGCACCCAGGGCGTGCAGCTGGTCCGCTTCGTCGGCTGTGACGGGCCGCGCTGGTTCCTGCGCGGTGTGATCTCCGGCCAGGGCGCGGTGCAGCCGCAGACCGCCGGGCTGCTGGAGCAGATCTTCCGGGACACCGTCGTGGTGCGGGGCGCGGCCCCGATGGCGCCGCGCGACCCGATCGTCCTGAAGCTGCCCGACGACGCCCAGATGGTGGCCGAGGGGCTCCAGCAGCAGGAGCCGGGCTCCCGCTTCGCGGGCGGTGTGGACCGCCTGGAGCGCGGCCCCGAGATCTCCGAGGTGCGCTGATCAGACCTCCGGCCGGACCTCTGGCCGGACCCCCGGTCAAGGCCGCCGAGCGGCCGGAATAGGCCGTTTCACTGGGCCGGAACCCGTATTGCGGGTTCCGGCCCAGTGGCGTTTTCGCAGGTCCGGGACGTCTGCGTATGAATTCCGTCAAGGGCGCGCTAATGGCCGTAAGGGAGGCGTCAACGCGAGCCGTACCCGTCGGTAACGGATGTTTCCTCTAGGGGTCCATTCATCCGCACCTCTCTAGGAGCACACGATGGCCGACGTGGCCTTCGTCGTCACCACGATCGCGGTCTTCGCGTTGGTGGCTCTCGTCACCAAGGGGGTGACCAAGCTGTGACCGCCGAGAACATCGTCGGCCTGGTCGTGGCCGTCGCCCTGCTGGGCTACCTGATCCTCGCCCTCGTTTTCCCGGAGAGGTTCTGAGCACTGTTATGAGCCCCGTTCTCTCCGGAATTCTTCAGCTCACCGCGCTCATAGCGGCGCTGGCCCTGGTCTACGTCCCGCTCGGCGACTACATGGCCCGGGTGTACGGCTCCGAGAAGCACCTGCGCACCGAGAAGGTGATCTACCGCCTGGTCGGTGCGGACCCGAATGCCGAAATGCGCTGGCCCGCCTATCTGCGCGGCGTCCTCGCCTTCTCCGCGGTCAGCGTCCTCTTCCTCTACCTGCTCCAGCGGATCCAGGGCTCGCTGCCCAAGTCGCTGTCGCTGGGCTTCTCCTCGATCAGCCCGGACCAGGCGTTCAACACCGCCGCCTCGTTCGTCGCCAACACCAACTGGCAGTCGTACTCCGGCGAGCAGGCCATGGGCCACGCCGTGCAGACGCTCGGCCTGGCGGTGCAGAACTTCGTCTCCGCCGCGGTCGGCATGGCCGTCGCCGTCGCCCTCGTCCGGGGCTTCGCCCGCTCCCGCACCGGCGAGCTGGGCAACTTCTGGACCGACCTGGTGCGCGGCACGGTCCGCATCCTGATCCCGCTCTCGGTGGTCGGCGCGCTGATCCTCGTCGCGTGCGGCGCCATCCAGAACTTCTCCGGCATCCACGACATCGGCCAGCTCGCGGGCGGCACCCAGCAGGTCAACGGCGGCGCCGTGGCCTCGCAGGAGGTCATCAAGGAACTCGGCACCAACGGCGGCGGCTACTTCAACGCCAACTCCGCCCACCCGTTCGAGAACCCCAACGCCTTCACCAACCTCTTCGAGATCTTCCTGATCCTCGTCATCCCGTTCGCGCTCACCCGCACGTTCGGCAGGCTGGTCGGCAACGTCAAGCAGGGCTACGCGATCCTCGCCGCCATGGGCGTCATCTGGCTGGGCTTCACGGCCCTGATGATGTGGACCGAGTACGCCCACCACGGTGCCGCGCTCCAGGCGGCCGGCGGTGCGATGGAGGGCAAGGAGCAGCGCTTCGGCGTCGGCGCCTCCGCGATCTTCGCGACCTCGACCACGCTCACCTCCACCGGTGCGGTGGACGGCTTCCACTCCTCCTTCACCGGAATGGGCGGCGGCATCGCGCTGCTGAGCATGATGCTCGGCGAGATCGCCCCCGGCGGTGTCGGCTCCGGCCTCTACGGCATGCTCGTCATGGCGGTCATCGCGGTCTTCATCGCGGGCCTGATGGTCGGCCGCACGCCCGAGTACCTCGGCAAGAAGATCGGCACCCGCGAGATCAAGCTCGCCGCGTGCTACATCCTCATCACCCCGACCCTGGTGCTCGGCTTCACCGCCGTCTCCATGGTGATGGCGACGCCGCCGAACTCGATCCTCAACACGGCCGCCAACTCGGTGCACGACAGCGCCGCCCACGGCTTCTCCGAGGTCCTCTACGCCTTCACCTCCGGCGCCAACAACAACGGCTCCGCCTTCGGCGGCCTGAACGCCAACACGCAGTGGTACAACACCACGATCGGCCTCGCCATGCTGCTCGGCCGCTTCCTGCCGATGGTCTTCGTCCTGGCGCTGGCCGGCTCGCTCGCCGAGCAGAAGCCCGTCCCGGAGACCGCGGGCACCCTGCGCACCGAGAAGCCGCTCTTCGCCGGCCTGCTCGTGGGCGCGATCGTCATCATCACCGGCTTGACCTACTTCCCGGCCCTGGCCCTTGGCCCGATGGCGGAGGGACTCTCATGAGCACGACCACACCTGTCCGTACCGCCTCCGAGGACCCCGAGGACCAGCATCCGCACGGTCACCAGGAGTCCGGCCGCGTCTCCGGCGGTCTCTTCGACCCCGCCCAGCTGATCAAGTCGCTGCCGGACGCGTTCCGGAAGCTCGACCCCCGGGTGATGGTCAAGTCCCCGGTCATGTTCGTGGTCGAGGTCGGCTCGGTGATGACCACCGGGCTGGCGCTCAAGCACCCGGGCGACTGGTTCGGCTGGGCGATCACGGTGTGGCTCTGGCTGACCGTGATCTTCGCCAACCTGGCCGAGGCCGTCGCCGAGGGCCGCGGCAAGGCGCAGGCCGACACCCTGCGCAAGGCCAAGACCGACACCGTCGCCCGCAGACTGACCGGCGACGGCTCCGAGGAGTCGGTGCCCGGCACCGAGCTGCGCGTGGGCGACCTCGTCGTCTGCGAGGCCGGCGACGTCATCCCGGGCGACGGCGACGTCGTCGAGGGCGTGGCCTCCGTCGACGAGTCGGCCATCACGGGCGAGTCGGCCCCGGTCATCCGCGAGTCCGGCGGCGACCGCTCGGCCGTCACCGGCGGCACCAAGGTCCTCTCCGACCGCATCGTCATCAAGATCACGACGAAGCCCGGCGAGACCTTCATCGACCGGATGATCAACCTGGTCGAGGGTGCGGCCCGGCAGAAGACGCCGAACGAGATCGCCCTCAACATCCTGCTGGCCTCGCTCACTATCGTCTTCCTGCTGGCCGTCGTCAGCCTCCAGCCCTTCGCGATCTTCGCGGGCGCCGAGCAGACGATGATCGTGCTGGCCGCCCTGCTGGTCTGCCTCATCCCGACCACCATCGGCGCGCTGCTCTCCGCGATCGGCATCGCGGGCATGGACCGGCTCGTCCAGCGCAATGTGCTGGCGATGTCCGGGCGCGCGGTGGAAGCGGCGGGCGACGTCTCCACGCTGCTGCTCGACAAGACCGGCACCATCACCTACGGCAACCGCCAGGCTGCCGAGTTCGTGCCCGTCAAGGGCACCATGGCCGCCGAGGTGGCCGACGCCGCCCAGCTGTCCTCGCTGTCCGACGAGACGCCCGAGGGCCGCTCGATCGTCGTCCTCGCCAAGGAGAAGTACGGCCTGCGCGAGCGCCACGAGGGCGAGCTCGTCGGCGCCGAGTGGATCCCGTTCACCGCCCAGACCCGTATGTCGGGCGTCGACGTCGACGGCCGCAAGGTCCGCAAGGGCGCGACCGGTTCGGTCGTCGCCTGGGTCGAGGAGCGCGGCGGCAGCGTCGCCGAGGACGCCACGAAGCTCACCGACGCGATATCCCAGGCAGGTGGCACGCCGCTGCTGGTGGCCGCGGAGGACGAGAAGGGCGCCCGCGTCCTCGGTGTCATCCACCTCAAGGACGTCGTCAAGGAGGGCATGCGGGAGCGCTTCGACGAGCTGCGTGCCATGGGCATCAAGACCGTCATGATCACGGGTGACAACCCGCTGACGGCGAAGGCCATCGCGGAGGAGGCGGGTGTCGACGACTTCCTCGCCGAGGCCACTCCCGAGGACAAGATGGCGCTCATCAAGCGCGAGCAGGCCGGCGGCAAGCTCGTCGCGATGACGGGCGACGGCACCAACGACGCCCCGGCGCTGGCCCAGGCGGACGTGGGCGTGGCCATGAACACCGGCACCTCGGCCGCCAAGGAGGCCGGGAACATGGTGGACCTGGACTCCAACCCCACCAAGCTCATCGAGATCGTCGAGATCGGCAAGCAGCTGCTCATCACCCGCGGCGCGCTCACCACCTTCTCGATCGCCAACGACGTCGCCAAGTACTTCGCGATCATCCCCGCGATGTTCGCGGTGGCCTACCCCGGCCTGGACAAGCTCAACATCATGGGCCTGTACTCGCCGCAGTCCGCGATCCTGTCGGCCGTCATCTTCAACGCGCTGATCATCGTGGCCCTGGTGCCGCTCGCCCTCAAGGGCGTGCGCTACCGGCCGATGAGCGCGGACGCCATGCTCCGGCGCAACCTCTTGATCTACGGACTGGGCGGCCTGATCTCCCCGTTCATCGGCATCAAGATCATCGACCTTCTCATCTCCCTCATCCCTGGCATCGGGTGACGTCATGAACAACTCCGTAAGCAGCACGGCCCGCCTGGTGGGTGCAGGGCTCCGCGCCCTGCTCGTCCTCACGCTGGTCTGCGGGGTGATCTACCCGCTGGTCGTCACCGGCATCGCGCAGGCGGTCCTCAACGACAAGGCCAACGGCTCCGAGGTGAAGGTCGACGGCAAGTCGGTCGGCTCCGAACTGCTGGGCCAGAGCTACAACCTCGAGGACCAGAAGGACAAGGACGGCAACCCGCTGCCGGACCCGAAGTTCTTCCAGCCGCGCCCCTCGGCGGCCGGCGCCAACACCGAGAACACCCAGTACAAGCTCCTGGTGTCCGGCGCCTCCAACCTGGCCGCCGACAGCAAGGTCCTGCTGACCTCGGTCGAGCAGCGCCGCCAGGACGTCGCCGACTTCAACGGCGTGTCGCCGTCCTCGGTGCCGGTGGACGCCCTGACGGCCTCCGGGTCCGGCGTCGACCCGCACATCTCGCCGGACTACGCCCGCCTCCAGGCGAAGCGCGTCGCGAAGGCCAACCACCTTCCCGAGGACAAGGTCGAGAAGCTGGTCGAGGACCACGTGGACGGCCGTCTCCTCGGCTTCATGGGCGAGGAGCGCGTGAACGTGCTCAAGCTCAACGTGGCACTGAAGGAGCTGGCGGCCAAGGGCTGACGCCGACCGCCGCCGGCCCACCGAAGCGCTGCGGGGCCCTGACCGGGTCCCCGCAGCGCTTTTCCGCGCACTGTGCCGTCGGCGTATTCACGCGACGTACGGGCCCGGGCAGGGCACTCTGGGTGCGTGGTCTCCTTGCCTCAGCAGCCTCAAGTCGCCGCGCCCGCACCTCATATGGTCGTATGCGGCGACGACGGCCTCGTCCACCGGCTCGCCGCCGAGCTGTCCGGCGTCTACGGCGAGCGGGTCACCCTCGTGCTGCCGCCCGCGCGCGCCGACCGCCGCCGCCCCCCGGACATGGCGGGCCGGGCCGCCGCGCTGTTCGGCCGGATGACGGGCGCGGTGGGGCGCTCGGCCGACCGGAACGGCGCCCCCGCCGAGACCGTCCGCGTGGTGGAGGCGGTCGAGCCGGACGACGAGGCGCTGGCCGAGGCCGGGATCGAGCGGGCCACCGCACTGGCGCTCGTCTACGACGACGACGGCACCAACATCCACGCGGCCCTGCGGGCGCGCCGCATCAACCCCCGGCTGCGGCTGGTGATCCGCCTCTACAACCGCAGGCTCGGCCAGCACCTGGAGCAACTCCTCGACCAGGCCGCCCCGGTGGGCGCCGCCGACGCGAGCACCACCGTCCTGTCGGACGCCGACACCGCGGCCCCGGCGCTGGTCGCCGCGGCCGTCACCGGCACCAGCAAGGCGATCGACGTGGGCGGCCTGCTCCTGCGCGCCGCCGAACGGCCCGCACCGGGCCCGGACGGCGACGTGCCGCCGGGCACCCGCACCCTCGCGCTCCTGTCGTCCGACGGCGACGGGCCCGTGCTGCTGCCCGACGAGGCGGAGGCGGCACGGGCGGGCACGCGGGGCCGCATCGTGCTGGAGTCGGTCCGGTACGCCGGGCCCCCGCCCCTGCCCGCCTCCCGCCTGGCGGCCGCCCGCAGCATCCCGCTGGGGTCGTTCTTCTCCCGGCGGCTGCGCTGGGCGCTGGTGGGCCTGACCGCGGCCGTGTTCGGACTGGCGGTGGCGTCGTGGCTGGTGACGGGCGACGACCCGGTCCACGCGGCGTACCTGTCGCTACTGGACCTGTTCGCCATCGACGACCCGGCGATCGGCCAGCCGCTGGGACGGCAGATACTCCAGCTGCTCTCCGGCCTGCTGGGCCTGTTGCTGCTGCCGCTGCTGGTGGCGGCGGCGCTGGAGGGCCTCGGCACGTTCCGCTCCGCCTCGACGCTCAGGCGGCCGCCGCGCGGCATGTCCGGTCATGTGGTGCTGCTGGGCCTCGGCAAGATCGGGGCGCGCGTGCTCGCGCGGCTGCGCGAGCTGAACATTCCCGTGGTGTGCGTGGAGCGCGACCCCCAGGCCCGGGGCGTCGCCCTGGCCCGCTCGCTGCGCGTCCCTACGGTCGTCGGCGACGTGACGGAGGAGGGCGTGCTGGAGGCGGCCAGGATCGCCGACAGCCAGACCCTGCTGGCGCTCACCAGCAGCGACACCACGAACCTGGAGGCGGCCCTGTACGCACGGGCGGTCAAGCCGGCCGTCCGTGTGGTCATGCGGCTGTACGACGACCGGTTCGCGGGCGCGGTGTATCGCACCCTGCGCGACTCCCACCCCCAGGCGCTGACCCGCAGCCGGAGCGTCTCCTCGCTGGTCGCCCCGGCCTTCGCGGGCGCCATGATGGGCCGTCAGATCCTGGGCGCCGTGCCGGTCGAGCGCAAGGTGCTGCTCATCGCCGCGCTGGAGGCGGACGGCCACACGGCCCTGGAGGGCCGCACGGTGGCGGAGTCGTTCCGGCCGGGCGCGTGGCGGGTGCTGGCGCTGGAGCCCGGGCCGGGCGCGGGGCTGCTGTGGGACCCCCACCCCGGGCACCTGCTCGGCCCCGGCGTCCGCGTGGTGGTGGCGGCCACCCGGCAGGGCCTCGCCGACCTGCTGGCCCGGCGCGCGGTGCCGCACCCGGACATGCGGTGAGCGGGCCCGGCCGTTCAACCCGCCCAGTGGCGCGCGCCGTTCGCCGGGCCGGGGGAGCGCGTCACCACACGTCCCCCGGCCGCCAGTCGCAGATCAGCTCCCCCTCCGGCACCAGCCGCGCCCCCACCGGCAGGACGAACACCGAGTCGTCGTCCTCCGGCGTGCGCACGATGCCCGAGGGGGCGAGGACCGACGTCGTGCCCCGCCACCGCTGCCAGCCCCGCCCGGTGTACAGCGGCACCGCCCCGTCCGAGGCGGACAGCGCGCCCAGATGGCAGCGGCTGCCGCGCAGGACCCGTTCCAGGGCGGCCATGACGGCCGAGCCGTACCCCTGGCGGCGGTGGTCCGCCCGTACGGCCACTCCCTCCACGTAGCCGGTGCGCAGCGAGCGCCCGCCGTGCAGCAGGCGGCGCTGCACCAGGGCTCCGTGGGCCACGGGCTTGCCGCGGCGGAAGGCCGTGGCGTGCATGCCGCCCACGGTGTGGTCCCAGTCGTCGTCCGTGAAGTCGCCCTCGAAGGCCTCGTCCAGGAGGTCGCGGAGCGCGGTCAGTCCGGCGGGGGTCAGCTCGGAGGTGTGGACCGTCCGTATGTGCGGCATGTCCCCATCCTCACAGAATCGCGAGGTCATCCGGGGTGTTACGGGCGACGGGCGTCAGGACTGCGTCAATACCTGAGGTCTGACCGCTCACCGCCCGATTTGTCCAAAACCTTGGCCGTAAGGTCGGCCCTACGCGGCAGTGCGCAATCTCAGGACGGAGAACCGGCCCGACACGCCGCCGCACAGCATGAAAGACAATGGGGCCATGGGACGCGGCAACCTTCGGATCTATCTCGGCGCGGCACCGGGCGTCGGCAAGACCTATGCGATGCTCTCCGAGGCGCATCGCCGCATGGAGCGCGGCACCGACGTCGTCGTGGGGTTCGTCGAGCACCACAACCGGCCCCGCACCGAAGTCATGCTGCACGGTCTCGAGGAAATGCCCCGCCGGGAACTGACCTACCGCGGTTCCGTCTTCACCGAGATGGACGTGGACGCGCTCATCGCCCGCCGGCCGCGCGTGGCCCTCGTGGACGAGCTGGCCCACACCAACGTCCCCGGCTCCCGCAACACCAAGCGCTGGCAGGACGTCGAGGAACTGCTCCAGGCCGGCATCGACGTCGTCTCGACCGTCAACATCCAGCACCTCGAGTCACTCGGCGACGTCGTCGAGTCGATCACCGGCGTCCGGCAGCGCGAGACCGTGCCCGACGAGGTCGTCCGCCGGGCCGACCAGATAGAGCTGGTCGACATGTCGCCGCAGGCCCTGCGCCGCCGCATGGCGCACGGCAACATCTACAAGCCCGACAAGGTCGACGCCGCCCTCTCCAACTACTTCCGCCCCGGCAACCTCACCGCCCTGCGCGAGCTGGCCCTGCTGTGGACCGCCGACCGCGTCGACGAGTACCTGCGCCAGTACCGCACCGAGCACGACGTCTCGACCATCTGGCACGCGCGCGAGCGCATCGTCGTCGGCCTCACCGGCGGCCCCGAGGGCCGTACCCTCATCCGCCGCGCCGCCCGGATGGCCGCCAAGGGCTCGGGCAGCGAGATCCTCGCCGTGTACATCGCCCGCAGCGACGGGCTGACCTCGGCCTCCCCGAAGGAGCTGGCGGTCCAGCGCACCCTGGTCGAGGACCTGGGCGGCACCTTCCACCACGTCATAGGGGACGACGTGCCGGCGTCCCTGCTGGAGTTCGCGCGCGGCGTCAACGCCACCCAGATCGTGCTGGGCTCCAGCCGCCGCAAGACCTGGCAGTACATCTTCGGCCCCGGCGTCGGGGCCACCGTGGCCCGGGACTCCGGGCCCGACCTCGACGTGCACATCGTCACCCACGAGGAGGTAGCCAAGGGCCGCGGGCTGCCGGTGGCGCGCGGCGCCCGGCTGGGCCGGGGGCGGCTCGTGGCCGGCTGGCTGGTCGGCGTGGCCGGCGCCGCCCTGCTCTGCCTGCTGCTGACGACCGTCGTGCCGGAGGTGGGCCTCGCCAACGACATGCTGCTGTTCCTGTGCCTCACGGTCGGCGCGGCACTGCTCGGCGGCGTGTTCCCGGCCCTGGCGTCGGCGGCTGTCGGCTCGCTCCTGCTCAACTACTACTTCGTGGAGCCGGTCCACGAGTGGACCATCACGGACCCGAAGAACATCGTCGCCATCGTGATCTTCGTGTTCGTCGCGGTCGCCGTCGCCTCCGTGGTCGACCTGGCCGCCCGCCGCACCCACCAGGCGGCCAGGCTCCGCGCCGAGTCGGAGATCCTCTCCTTCCTCGCGGGCAGCGTCCTGCGCGGTGACAACAGTCTGGAGACGCTGCTGGAGCGGGTCCGGGAGACCTTCGCGATGGACTCCGTGGCCCTGCTGGAGCGTGCCAGCGAGGTCGACCCGTGGACCTGCGCGAGCAGCGTCGTCACCAACTCCGGCAAGCCCCTGCTGCGCCCCGAGGACGCCGACGTCGACATGCCCGTCGGCGACAACATGGCGCTCGCGCTGGCCGGCCGGGTGCTGCCCGCCGAGGACCGGCGCGTGCTGGCCGCCTTCGCCGCGCAGGCCGCGGTCGTCCTGGACCGGCAGCGCCTCGTCGGCGAGGCCGAGCGGGCCAGGGAGCTGGACGAGGGCAACCGCATCCGCACCGCCCTGCTCGCCGCCGTCAGCCACGACCTGCGCACCCCGCTCGCCGGCATCAAGGCGGCCGTGACCTCCCTGCGCTCCGACGACGTGGCCTGGTCGGAGGAGGACGAGGCCGAGCTGCTGGCCGGCATCGAGGAGGGCGCCGACCGGCTCGACCACCTCGTGGGCAACCTGCTCGACATGTCCCGGCTGCAGACCGGCACCGTCACCCCGCTGATCAGGGAGATCGACCTGGACGAGGTCGTCCCGATGGCCCTGGTGGGGGTCCCCGAGGGCAGCGTCAGCCTGGACATCCCCGAGACGCTGCCCATGGTCGCCGTCGACCCCGGCCTGCTGGAGCGCAGCGTCGCGAACATCGTCGAGAACGCGGTCAAGTACAGCCCCGGCGACCAGCGCGTGCTCGTCTCCGCCAGTGCCCTCGGCGACCGCGTCGAGCTGCGCGTCGCGGACCGCGGGCCCGGCGTCCCCGACAGCGCCAAGGCCCGGATCTTCGAGCCCTTCCAGCGCTACGGGGACGCGCCGCGCGGCGCCGGGGTCGGCCTCGGCCTCGCGGTCGCCCGGGGCTTCGCCGAGGCCATGGGCGGCACGCTGACCGCCGAGGACACCCCGGGCGGCGGCATGACCATGGTGCTCACCCTGCGGGCCGCCGCGGGCCGCCCGCCCGTACGACCGGACCTCCCGGCGCAGGTCACGACGTGACACCGGCCCCCGCCGCCCCCGCCGCACAGAACGAATCGGATCAGGACCCCGGGCCCCGTCGCAGGGCCCGGACGAACAGCAGAGGTGGTTCAGCATGAACCGGGTGCTCGTGGTGGATGACGAGCCGCAGATCGTCCGCGCGCTCGTGATCAACCTCAAGGCGCGGAAGTACGAGGTCGATGCCGCGCCCGACGGCGCCACCGCACTCCAGCTCGCCGCCGCGCGCCATCCCGACGTGGTCATCCTGGACCTGGGCCTGCCGGACATGGACGGCGTCGAGGTCATCAAGGGCCTGCGCGGCTGGACCCGGGTGCCGATCCTGGTCCTCTCGGCCCGGCAGACCTCCGACGAGAAGGTCGAGGCGCTCGACGCGGGCGCCGACGACTACGTGACCAAGCCGTTCGGCATGGACGAGCTGCTCGCCCGGCTCCGGGCCGCCGTGCGCCGCGCGGAGCCGACCGGGCCCTCGGCCGCGGGCGACGACGCGATCGTCGAGACGGAGGCGTTCACGGTCGACCTCGCGGCGAAGAAGGTCAACCGGGGCGGCAAGGACGTACGCCTCACGCCGACGGAATGGCACCTGCTGGAGGTGCTGGTCCGCAATACGGGGCGTCTCGTGAGCCAGAAGCAGCTCCTCCAGGAGGTCTGGGGCCCGTCGTACGGGACGGAGACGAACTACCTGCGGGTGTACATGGCCCAGCTGCGGCGGAAGCTGGAGCAGGACCCCTCGCACCCCAAGCACTTCATCACGGAGCCGGGGATGGGTTACCGGTTCGAGGCGTGACCGGCGGGCTGCCGGGCCCGGCCCCGGGGCTTGGCTCCGGGGCCCGTCGGGGCTGATCCGGCGGTAACCGGGCCCCGGTACGCTGGGTGCATGAGTGCCGTACCCCGTTCCGAGAAGCCGACCGGCCGTTTCCGCCGGATGCTCGACCGGCTCTCCTCCTCCCAGGAGGAGCTGCACCACGCCGAGCTCCAGCAGGACACGGAGGCCGTGGGCTGCACGCGGATCTGCGACTGCGACGACCGTCAGATCGTCCAGGTCACCGGTACGCTGCGGACCGTGACGCTGCGGCCGCGGGCCGGGGTGCCCGCGCTGGAGGCCGAGCTGTTCGACGGCTCGGGGGCGCTCGACGTCGTCTGGCTGGGGCGCCGCTCCATCGCCGGCATCGAACCCGGCCGTAAGCTGATCGCCTCCGGCCGGATCTCCATGAGCCGCGGCCGGCGAGTGCTGTTCAACCCCCGATACGAACTCCGACCGCTCGGACAGGAGTAGCCGTTGTCGTCCTACGACAAGCCGACGGATCCAGCGACGACACAGGGCGCGGATTCGCGCGCGGCCACCGAGGCCGCCCTGTTCGAGGCCTTCGGCGGTGTGCGGGGCATGGTGGAGACCACCGTGCCCGGCCTGGTCTTCGTCGCCATCTACACCGTCAAGCGGGACATCCACTTCGCGGCGATCGCCGCGCTGGGCCTGTCCCTCGTGCTCGGCGTCGCCCGGCTGGTGCGCAAGGACACCGTCAAGCACGCCTTCAGCGGTGTTTTCGGGGTGGCCTTCGGCGCCGTCTTCGCGATGATGTCCGGCGACGCCAAGAACTTCTACCTGCCGGGCATGCTCTACACGCTCGGGCTCGCCGTGGCGTACATCGTCTCCTCGATCGCCGGCTACCCGCTGCTGGGCCTGATCCTCGGCCCGGTCTTCAAGGAGAACCTCTCCTGGCGGACGCGCAACCCCGGCCGCAAGGTCGCCTACACCAAGGCCAGCTGGGCCTGGGGCCTGATCCTGCTGGCCAAGTCGGCCGTCCTCTTCCCCCTCTACTGGTGGGGGGACGCCACGCAGCTGGGCTGGGTCAAGGTGGCGCTCGGCATTCCGCCGATGCTGCTGTCGGTCTATCTGACCTGGATCTTCCTGGCCAAGGCGCCGCCGCCGATCGACGTGTTCGCCGAGATGGAGGCGGCCGAGGCCGCCGAGCGCGAGGCGAAGGCCACGGCGGAGACCTGATCCGTTCAAAGAAGCGTTCACGCAAGAGTGAAGGGCCCCGGGAAGGAATCCCGGGGCCCTTCACTCATACGCGCGAACCCGGCCGCCCGCTCAGCCAGTCGCCGAGCAGCCAGTCGCTCAGTCGGCCGTCTCCTCGCGGCGCACCGACAGCAGGTCCTCCAGCTGCTCCTCGCGGGCCGGGGCGGCCACGAACAGCAGCTCGTCACCGGCCTCCAGGGCGTCCTCCCGGTTCGGGGTGAGGACGCGGTTGCCGCGGATGATGGTGACCAGCGAGGTGTCCTCGGGCCAGTCCACGTCCCCGACCCGGGTGCCGGCCAGGGCGGACTCCGGCGGGAGGGTCAGTTCCACGAGGTTGGCGTCGCCCTGGCTGAAGCGCAGCAGGCGCACCAGGTCGCCGACGCTCACGGCCTCCTCGACCAGCGCCGACATCAGGCGCGGCGTGGAGACGGCCACGTCGACGCCCCAGGACTCGTTGAACAGCCACTCGTTCTTGGGGTTGTTCACCCGGGCCACGACCCGGGGCACTCCGTACTCGGTCTTGGCGAGCAGCGAGACGACGAGGTTGACCTTGTCGTCACCGGTCGCCGCGATCACCACGTTGCAGCGCTGCAGCGCGGCCTCGTCGAGCGAGGTGATCTCACAGGCGTCGGCCAGCAGCCACTCGGCAAGCGGCACCCGCTCCACGGAGATGGCGGACGGGGCCTTGTCGATGAGCAGGACCTCGTGCCCGTTCTCGAGCAGCTCGCCCGCGATGGAACGGCCGACGGCCCCGGCACCAGCAATAGCGACCCTCATCAGTGCGCCTCCTCAGGGCCGGACGCAAACGCCGCCTCGACCTTCTCGACCTCGTCGGTGCGCATCATCACGTGCACCAGATCGCCCTCCTGCAACACCGTGGAGGACGTCGGCAGGATCGCCTCGCCCAGCCGGGTGAGGAACGCCACCCGCACGCCCGTCTCCTCCTGGAGAACGCTCACCTTGTGGCCGACCCAGGCCTCGGCGATGGGCACCTCGGCGAGCTGGACGCCGCCGCTGGGGTCGCGCCACAGCGGCTCGGCGCCCGACGGCAGCAGCCGCCGCAGCATCTGGTCCGCGGTCCACCGGACGGTGGCCACGGTGGGGATGCCGAGGCGCTGGTAGACCTCGGCGCGGCGGGGGTCGTAGATGCGGGCCGCCACGTTCTGGACGCCGAACATCTCGCGGGCCACCCGGGCCGCGATGATGTTGGAGTTGTCGCCGCTGCTCACCGCGGCGAAGGCGCCCGCCTCCTCGATGCCCGCCTCGCGCAGGGTGTCCTGGTCGAAGCCGACGCCGGTCACCCGGCGGCCGTTGAAACCGGAGCCCAGGCGCCGGAAGGCGGTCGGGTCCTGGTCGACCACGGCGACCGTGTGGCCTTGCTGCTCCAGGGTCTGTGCGAGGGCCGAGCCCACTCGCCCGCACCCCATGATCACGATGTGCACGACGCTTACCCCATGCTCCGGACTACCGCGCTGACCTGCACAAACACCCTGCTCACATCTTCCTTTTCGAAAATCGCGGCCCCACGGGGTGCTCGCCCCGCGGGTACGGCGCGACCCGCCCACGCAAGCCGGGCCGGCCCCGTCCGCGTGCCGCGCTTGGAACCACCGTAGCCGCATCCCCTCACCGACCGGGCCCCCGGACCGCCCGACCGGGGTTGGGGGGTGCCAGATGCTTGAATGCCGCGATGACGGCATCCTCCGGGCTCTCCGCCGAGAGCACCCCCGCCCTCCGTGTCCTCCATGTCTTCCGCGGCCCCGGTGGCCGGGGCGGCAATCCGCTCGGCGTCGTCCCGGACGGCGCCGCCTGCCCGGGCGAGGAGGCGCGCCGGGCGCTCGCCGCGCGGCTCGGCTTCAGCGAGACGGTCTTCGTCGACGACGCCGAACGCGGAGTCGTCGACATCCACACGCCCAGCGTCCGGCTCGGCTTCGCCGGGCACCCGCTGGTGGGCGTGGCCTGGCTGCTCGGCCCCCGTGTGACCGTGCTGCGGCCGCCCGCCGGCGAGGTGCCCGTGCGCCACGAGGAGGGCGTCACCTGGATCCGCGGCCGCGCCGAGTGGGCCGCCGGGCGCCGCACCGAGCGGTTCGGCTCCGTCGCCGAGGTCGAGGCGCTGCCCGCCCCGCCCGCGGGGGAGGGCTGGCTCTACGCCTGGGCCTGGCAGGACGAGCGGGCGGGCATCGTCCGGGCCCGCGGCTTCCCGCGGCGCGGCGACGGCATCGCGGAGGACGAGGCGACCGGCGCCGCGGCCCTGGTGCTCACGCGCGAGCTGGGCCGCCCGCTCGACATCCGGCAGGGGACGGGCTCGCGGATCCTCACCCGGCCGTGCGCCGACGGATCGATCGAACTGGGCGGCACGGTCGCAGCCGATCAGCCGGTGGACGAGCCGGTGGGCTGACCGGCAAGAAGACAGGCGAACGGGCCGTCACAAAGGCTTGCCCCGCAGGGGAATTACGGCTGAATTCCTCCTTGCCTCCAGTCGCCGTCGTGCGCGGTACCGGCCCTATGCGCAAGTCTGTTCGGTGTTCGTGACGAAGATCGGACAGACAGTCATGTGCGTGGTTAGGATGATCTGAGTATTCCGCTTCTGGACGGGACGTCAGGACGCCGACCTGTCCCTCCGCACTGCATGCCCGTTCGCCCAAGAGGAATTGATGTCACATCACATATCGGAGGCGGTGATCTGGTGCCTGGCCATAGCGCTGACCGTCGTCGCGGTCCTGCTGGCGCGCCAGCGGACGATCGCCAACGGGGTGCGCAGGCGCGTCGCCCAGCTGGAGGACAGCCTCCGGGCGCGTGACGAGGAAGTGGCCCATCTCGTAGGGGTCCGGCTGCCCGCCGTGGCGGACGCCGTCGGCCAGGAGACGCCGGTGCCCGGACCGCTCGACGAGCGGCTGACCGGCACCGCCTTCGCCCACCACCTCCGCTCCGTGACGGAAATCTTCACCCAGGCCGTCGCCCAGGCCGCGGAGAAGGCGCAGACCCGCGCCGACCAGTCGGCCAAGGCCGCGCTCAAGGCGTCCATGCGCGCCCTCCAGGGCCTCGCGCACGAGCAGCAACTGGCCATCTCCGACATGCAGGACCGGCACGACAACCCCGATGTGCTCCGCGACCTGCTGGAGATCGACCACGCCAACTCCCAGTTCGGCCGCCGCGCCCAGGCCATCGCCGTGCTCTGCGGCTCCTGGCCCGGCCGGCAGCGCGTCTCCTCGCCGCTCACCGACGTGGTGCGCGGGGCCACCTCCCGCATCCGCGACTACCGCCGCGTCCGCGTGCACGGCGGCCCGGCCGGCCTGGCCGTCGTCAGCCGCGCCGTGGAACCGGTGGTGCTGGCCGTCGCCGAGCTGCTCGACAACGCCGCCCGGCACTCCCAGCCCAACACCACCGTCGAGGTCAGCCTCCAGCCCGTGCACAACGGCGCCTGCGTCGTCATCGACGACGCGGGCGTGGGCATGGACGGCAAGGAGATCCAGCAGGCCGTCGCGATGCTGTCCGGCGTACGGCCCGTGGACGTCTCCCGCCTCGGCGACCCCCCGCAGTTCGGCTTCCCCGTCATCGGCGTGCTCGCCGCGCGCTACGGGTTCAGCGTCTCCGTCGACACCCGCTCGCCCTACGGCGGCGTACGGGCCGTCCTGTTCCTCCCCAGCGCACTGCTGACGCAGCTCGATATCGACGGCCCGAGCACCACGCCGCTGGGCGCCCGGCACGGGCGCGGCGCCCACGCCGCGGGCGGCGGCGTCCGCGCGGGCCGCGCGCACGCCCGCCCGGAGCGGACGCACCCCGCCGAGGAGCAGGCCCCGCCCGCCCCGCCGGCCGGAGGAACCGTTCCGCCGCAGTCGCCTCAGCCTCAGCCTCCGCCTCCGCCCCCGCCACCCGTCACGGGGACCACCGTCGGCGGCCTGCCCAAGCGCCGCCGCCGGCAGGCCGGCACCGGCCCGCACGCCAGGCCCGCCGCCCCGCCGCCCGCCGAGACCCCCGGCGAGCGCACCGCCGAGGAGACCGCCCGGCGCATGGGCGCGTTCGCGCGCGGCACCCGGTCCGGCCGGACCGGCAACCACTACCTCCCGAACCTCCCCGGCCCCGCAGAACCCGGCCCCGCCCCCGCAGAAGACGAAGGGAACCCCCACGCGTGAACGACCACATGAACAAAGAGCTGGGCTGGATGCTCGACGAGGTCGTGAAGATGCCGGAGGCCCGGCACGCGATCCTGCTCTCCGCCGACGGCATGCTCCGCGGCCACTCCCAGGGCATCGACCGCGACGAGGCCGAGCGCCAGGCCGCCGCCCTCTCCGGCCTCCAGTCCATCAGCCGCTCCACGGCCGAGTTCTGCACCCACCCCCAGCACCACGAGAGCCCCTGGCGGCAGACGCTCGTGGAGTTCGCCCACGGCTACGTCTTCCTCATCGCCGCCGGACCCGGCGCCTACCTCGCCGTCTCCGCAGGCGAGAACGTCGACATGGAAGCCGTCACCTACCGCATGCAGAAGACGGTCGACCGGCTCGGCAAGGAGCTGATCAGCCCGCCCCGGCAGGCCGGCTGGCAGGGCCCGGCGTGACCCCGCCGGCGTCACGACGCGACAAAGGGCTGGTCCGTCCGTACGTCGTCACCGAAGGCCGCTCCCACCCGACGCGCAACACCTTCGACCTGGTCACCCTGGTCATGGCGCACGGCGACCGGCCCCTCGGCGGACTCAGCCCCGAGAAGCAGGCGCTCATGGAACTCTGCCTCGGCGGCGCCCTGTCCGTCGCCGAGATCGCCGGCCATCTGATGCTGCCCGTCAGCGTGACCAAGGTGCTGCTCGGCGATCTCGTGGACAGCGGCCACCTCTCCACCCGGGCCCCCATCCCCTCGGCAGAGCTGCCCGAGGCCCAGATCCTCCAGGAGGTGCTCGATGGACTCCGCGCTCGCCTCTGACGGAGCCGTCTACCTGCCGCAAACCGTGCGGACCGCCGCCAAGATCCTCGTCGTGGGGCACTTCGCGGTCGGCAAGACCACCTTCGTCGGCTCGCTGTCGGAGATCCGTCCGCTGCGCACCGAGGAGACCATGACGCAGGCCGGGGCGCTCGTCGACGACCTGGCCGGCATCGACGGCAAGACCACCACGACCGTCGCCATGGACTTCGGCCGGCTCACCCTCAGCGACAGCCTTGTCCTCTATCTCTTCGGCGCCCCCGGCCAGCAGCGCTTCACCCGGCTCTGGCAGGACATGACCCAGGGCGCGCTCGGCGCGCTGGTCCTCGCCGACACCCGGCGCCTGGAGCAGTCCTTCGAGGTGATGGGCCTGCTGGAGGAGCACGGACTGCCCTACGCGGTCGCCGTCAACCACTTCGACGGCGCCCCCGTGCACCCCGAGGAGGAGATCCGCGAAGCCCTCGACCTGCTCCCCGAGACCCCGCTGATCACCTGTGACGCCCGCGACCGGATCTCCTCCACCCGCGCCCTGATCACCCTCGTGGAATACCTCCGGACCCGCCCCGCCCAGGAGTACGCGTGACCCACCGCCCCGACGCCGGCCCCCCGCCGCCACCGGGCTGCCCCGCGCACCAGGGGCCCGTCACCCCCCTCTACGGCCCCGACTTCGCCGCCGACCCGCAGGCCGTCTACCACCGGCTGCGCCGGTACGGGCCCGCCGCGCCCGTGGAGCTGTCGCCCCGGGTGCGGGCCACCCTCGTCACCGACTACCGGGCCGCGCTCGAAGTGCTGCGCAGCCCGGACCGGTTCGCCAAGGACGCCCGCCGCTGGCGGGCCCTGGCCGAGGGCCGGGTCGAGCCGGACAACCCCGTCGTGCCGATGATGGCCTACCGGCCCAACTGCCTGTTCTCCGACGGCGACGACCACCACCGCTACCGCCAGGCTGTCGACGACAGCCTCGCCCGCATCGACCCCAACGCCCTGCGCGGCTACGTCGAGCGCAGCGCCGACAGCCTCATCGACCGGTTCACCGCGCTCGGCGAGGCCGACCTGCTCGGCTCGTACGCCAAGATGCTGCCGCTGCTGGTCTTCCAGCAGCTCTTCGGCTGCCCGCCCGAGCTGGGCGACCGCCTGGTCCAGGGCTTCTCCGGCATCTTCGACGGCGTCGACGCGGAGCGGGCCAACGCGCTGATCACCAGCTGCCTGGCGGAACTCATCGCCCTCAAGCGCGAGCAGCCCGGCGCCGACATGACCTCCTGGCTGATGGCCCATCCGGTGCAGCTCACCGACGAGGAGATGCTCCATCAGCTCGTCGTCCTCATCGGCGCCGGCACCGAGCCCCAGCAGAACCTCATCGCCAACGCGCTGCGGCTGCTGCTCTCGGACGACCGCTTCGCCGGCGACCTGGCCGGCGGCAGCATGCCCGTCGACGACGCCCTGGACGAGGTCCTCTGGCTCGACCCGCCGATGGCCAACTACGCCGTCCACTACCCCACGGACGACACCGACCTCGGCGGGGTGCCGCTGCGCGCGGGCGAGCCCGTCGTCGTCAGCTTCGCCGCCGCCAACACCGACCCCACCCTCCGCTCCGACCGCCGCACCGGCAACCGCGCCCACCTCGCCTGGAGCGCGGGCCCGCACCACTGCCCGGCCAAGGACCCGGCCCGGCTCATCGCCTCCACCGCCGTGGAGAAGCTCCTCGACCGGCTCCCCGACCTGGAACTGGCCGTGCCCGCCGACCGGCTCGTCTGGCGCCCCGGCCCCTTCCACCGTGCGCTCACCGCGCTCCCCGTGCGCTTCCCGCCCGTACCCGTGCCCGTACCGGCGCCCCGGCCCGTACACCCCGGCACCCCGCAGCAGCAGAGTGCGGACCACCACCGTCCCGGCCTCGCCCCTACCCCTGGAGACAGCCGATGGAACGCCAGTCCTGCCCCGTCACCATCGACCCCACCGGCCGCGACATCCTCGCCGAGGCCGCCCGCATCCGCGCCCACGGGCCGGCGGTCCCCGTGGAACTCCCTGGTGGCGTGGTGGCATGGTCGGTGACCAGCCAGTCGCTCCTCAGGCGGCTGCTCACCGACCCCCGCGTCTCCAAGGACCCGCGCCGGCACTGGCCCGCGTGGATCAACGGCGAGATCTCGCAGGAGTGGCCGCTGTACACCTGGGTCGCGGTGACCAACATGTTCACCGCCTACGGCAGCGACCACAAGCGGCTGCGCACCCTCGTGGCCAAGGCCTTCACCGCCCGCCGCACCGCCGCCCTGCGCCCCCGCATCGAGAAGATGGCGGCGGATCTTCTCGACGGCCTCGCCGCCGTCCCCGCGGGTGAGGTCGTCGACCTGCGCGAGGAGTACGCCTACCCCATCCCGATCCAGGTGATCTGCGAGCTGTTCGGCGTGGACGACGAGACCACGCGCGAGGGCCTGCGCCGCTGCGTCGACTCGATCTTCCACACCTCCGCCGACCCGGAGGAGGTAACCACCAACTACGCCGAGCTCTACCGGATCCTCGGCGCGATCGTCGCCGACAAGCGCGAGACGCCCGGCGACGACATGACCAGCGTCCTGATCTCCGCCCGTGACGAGGAGGACCAGCTCACCGAGCAGGAACTCACCGACACCCTGCTGCTCATGATCGGCGCGGGCCACGAGACCACCGTCAACCTCCTCGACAACGCCATCCACGCCCTCCTCACCCACCCCGAGCAGCTCGCCCTCGTCCGCGACGGCAAGGCCGGCTGGAACGATGTGATCGAGGAGACACTGCGCGCCCAGGCGCCCGTCGCCAACCTCCCGCTGCGCTACGCCGTCGAGGACATCGAGCTGGACGGGGGAGTGGTGCTGCGCACGGGCGACGCGATCCTCGCCTCGTACGCCGCGGCCGGCCACGACCCCGAGCTGTACGGGGACGACGGCGCCCGATTCGATGTGACTCGTGCCACCAAGGAACACCTCTCCTTCGGGCACGGCGTCCACTTCTGCCTGGGCGCCCCGCTCGCCCGGCTGGAGGCCTCGATCGCCCTGCCCGCGCTCTTCGAACGGTTCCCCGGCATGACCCTGGCCGTGGCCCCTGACGAGCTGGAACAGGTGGATTCCTTCATCTCCAACGGCCACCGCTCGCTGCCCGTCCGGCTGCGCCCCTGAGCCCGGCCATACGCCCACCCGGCACCCGCCGGAGCCGATCAGGGGGCTTCTTAACGAGCCCTTAACGCATCCGGGCTCCCGCGGGTAGCCGGTTGGGCGACGTTCACGCGAAACGCTTACGATCCTCTGCGTGTCCAAACTGACCGACCTGCCGAAACGGATCCTCATCGGCCGGGCGCTGCGCAGCGACAAGCTGGGAGAGACCCTTCTCTCCAAGCGCATTGCGCTCCCCGTCTTCGCCTCCGACCCCCTCTCTTCCGTGGCGTACGCGCCGGGCGAGGTGCTGCTCGTCCTGTCCGTGGCAGGAGCGTCGGCCTACCACTACAGCCCCTGGATCACCTTCGCCATCGTCGCCCTGATGGTGACGGTCGTCGCCTCCTACCGGCAGACCGTCCACGCCTACCCGGGCGGCGGCGGCGCGTACGAGGTGGCCACCAAGAACCTGGGCCGGAAGGCCGGGCTCTCCGTGGCGAGCGCGCTGCTCGTCGACTACGTCCTCACGGTCGCGGTGTCCGTGGCCTCGGGCGTGGAGAACCTCGGCTCCGCCTGGCCCTTCGCCGTCCAGCACAAGGTGCTCTGCGCACTGGTGATCATCGCCCTGCTGATGGTCATGAACCTGCGCGGCGTCAAGGAGTCCGGCACCCTCTTCGCCATCCCGACCTACGCCTTCGTCGGAGGCGTGATCCTGATGGTTCTCTGGGGCGGATTCCGCGGCCTGGTGATGGGCGACACCATGCGCGCCCCCACCGCCGACTACACGATCCACGCCGAGAACGCCGGCCTGGCGGGCTTCGCGCTCGTCTTCCTGCTGCTGCGCGCCTTCTCCTCCGGCTGCGCCGCGCTGACCGGTGTCGAGGCGATCAGCAACGGCGTGCCCGCCTTCCGCAAGCCGAAGTCGAAGAACGCCGCCGCCACCCTGTCCCTGATGGGCGTCCTGGCGATCGTCATGTTCGTCGGCATCATGGCGCTCGCCATGACCACCAAGGTCAAGATGGCCGAGAACCCGGCCACCGACCTGCTGATCAACGGCAGCCCGGCGGGCGCCGACTACAACCAGAACCCCGTCATAGCCCAGGTCGCGGAGGCCGTCTTCGGCAACGGCTCGGTCGCCTTCGTCTTCCTCGCCGCCGCCACGGCCATGGTGCTCTTCCTCGCCGCGAACACCGCCTACAACGGCTTCCCGGTGCTCGGCTCGATCCTCGCCCAGGACCGCTACCTGCCGCGACAGCTGCACACCCGCGGCGACCGCCTCGCGTTCTCCAACGGCATCGTGCTGCTCGCCCTGCTCGCGGGCGCGCTCGTGTACGCCTTCGGGTCCGACTCCACCAAGCTGATCCAGCTGTACATCGTGGGCGTCTTTGTGTCGTTCACCTTCAGCCAGGGCGGCATGGTCAAGCACTGGAACCGCCACCTGGCCGGCGAGACCGACCCCGCGGCCCGGCGCCGCATGCACCGCGCGCGGGCGATCAACGCCTTCGGCATGATCTTCTCCGCCCTCGTCCTCGTCGTCGTCCTGCTGACGAAGTTCACGCACGGCGCGTACGTCGCGGTGATCGGCATGGTCGGCTGGTACGCGATCATGACCGCCATCCGGCGCCACTACGACCGGGTCGCCGAGGAGATCGCAGCCGAGGAGGACGGCGGCGACGACATGGTGCTCCCCTCCCGCGTGCACTCCATCGTCCTCGTCTCGAAGATCCACAAGCCCACGCTGCGCGCCGTCTCGTACGCCAAGCTGATGCGGTCCTCCGGCACGCTGGAGGCCGTGAGCGTCAACGTCGACGCGACCGAGACCAAGGCGCTCAAGGAGGAGTGGGAGCGGCGCGGCATCGACATCCCCCTGAAGGTCCTGGACTCGCCGTACCGCGAGATAACCCGGCCCGTCATCGAGTACGTCAAGGGCCTGCGCAAGGAGAGCCCGCGCGACGCGGTCAGCGTCTACATCCCCGAGTACGTGGTCGGCCACTGGTACGAGCACCTGCTGCACAACCAGAGCGCGCTGCGCCTGAAGGGCCGCCTGCTGTTCACGCCGGGCGTGATGGTGACCTCGGTGCCCTGGCAGCTGGACTCCTCGGAGGCCGCGAAGCGACGCGCCCGCAAGCGGGCGGAGTGGAACGCGCCGGGTTCGGTGCGGCGGGGCCCGGTGACGCAGCCGAAGAAGGAAAAGAAGGAAAAGGCGACGACAAAGAAGTGACACGGGCGCCAAGGCGCTTGTGAAGCACTTGTGACGTCACCTGATGTCGCTGATGAGGCGGGACAGCACGTAAACTGAACGGCTGTCCCGCCTCACCCCTTTTCTTTTCTGGAGTCGACCCGCATGCAGCACGAAACCGACGCATCGCTGGTCGGCCAGGAGTACGAGGTCGAGGTCGGCCCGGTGGCCCACGGCGGCCACTGCGTGGCCCGCACGGATTCGGGCCGCGTCCTGTTCGTCCGCCACACGCTCCCGGGCGAGCGAGTGGTGGCGAAGGTGACGGAGGGCGAGGAAACGTCCCGCTTCCTCCGCGCGGACGCGGTGAAGATCCTGGAATCGTCGAAGGACCGCGTCCCGGCCCCCTGCCCCTTCTCCGGCCCCGGCAAGTGCGGCGGCTGCGACTGGCAGCACGCCAAGCCGGGCGCCCAGCGCCGTCTCAAGGGCGAGGTCATCGCCGAGCAGCTCATGCGCCTCGCGGGCCTCACCCCGGAGGAGGCCGGCTGGGACGGTACGGTGATGCCGGCGGAGGGCGACAAGCTCCCGGCGGGCCAGGTCCCGGCCTGGCGCACCCGCGTCCAGTACGCGATCGACGCCGAGGGCCACGCGGGCCTGCGCAAGCACCGCTCGCACGAGGTCCAGGTCATCGACCACTGCATGATCGCGGCCCCGGGCGTCACCGAGCTCGGCATCGAGAAGCGCGAGTGGCCCCAGATCGCCTCGGTCGAGGCCATCGCCGCCACGGGCTCCAACGACCGCCAGGTCATCCTCACCCCCAAGCCGGGCGGCCGCCTCCCCATCGTCGAACTCGACAAGCCGGTCTCCGTCATGCGCATCGGCGAGCGCGACAAGCAGGTCCACCCCGTCCACGGCCGCGCCTTCGTCCGCGAGCGCTCGGACGGCCGCACGTACCGCGTCGGCGCCGGCGGCTTCTGGCAGGTCCACCCCCAGGCCGCCGACACCCTGGTCAAGGCCGTCATGCAGGGCCTGATGCCGCGCAAGGGCGACATGGCCCTCGATCTCTACTGCGGCGTGGGTTTGTTTGCGGGCGCCCTGGGCGAGCGCGTGGGGGAGAAGGGCGCAGTGCTGGGCATCGAGTCGGGCAAGCGCGCGGTGGAGGATGCCCGCCACAACCTGCGCGACCTGGACCGCGTCCGCATCGAACAGGGCAAGGTCGAGTCTGTCCTCCCGCGCACCCGCATCGACAGCGCCGACATTATTGTTCTGGACCCGCCGCGGGCTGGTGCGGGCAAGGAGACGGTGCGGCATCTGGCGACGCTGGGCGCCCGCCGCATCGCGTACGTGGCGTGCGACCCGGCGGCCCTGGCGCGGGACCTCAAGTACTTCGCGGAGGAGGGCTACGAGCCGGTGAAGCTGCGGGCGTTCGACCTGTTCCCGATGACCCATCACGTGGAGTGCGTCGCGATCCTCAAGCCCACGGGAAACCGCATCTGACCTGCGGTTTTACCTGGTGTGCATTATGTGCGCTATGGGCGTTAGGGGCGAATTTCTGACGCTGAAATGACGCTCGTGACGCTCTCCTGACGCTCGTGTGACGCTCGTCGGGAGGGTGGTCAGAGGGCACAAAATCGCCCGTCGACTGGGCTTTGAGTCCGGTCGGCGGGCGGTTGTGTTGGGCAGGGCGAAGGGCCTGCCCAAGGGTGCACGACGCTGTTCCCGAAGTCCTTTGACGTGCGCTCACGCCTCCGGAAACAATCCTGCCCTCGCGGATCGTTGTGATCCGCGAGGACAAGGGGGACGGGTGTCGAGTCTGAGGTTGTTCAACGTCGCGGGTGGTGGCGCGGCAGAGGTGGTATCGGCCACGGCGGTGCGTGAGCGGCATCTGCAGGAGCTGGTCGAGAGGAACATGGAGGCGCTGCTGGGCGTGCGCTTTCTCGCGAGCGAGTACAGCACCGGTCCCCGGCACGGTGGTCGGATCGACTCGCTGGGCCTGGATGAGAACGGCTCGCCCGTCATCGTGGAATACAAGCGTGGACAGAGCGCAGGTGTGCTCCCCCAGGGTCTCTTCTACCTTTCCTGGCTGGCCGACCACCGGGCCGAGTTCCAGCTTCTGGTCCGCGAACGCCTCGGGGCAGCGGCGGCGGCTCAGGTGCTGTGGAGCGCGCCCAGGCTGATTTGCGTCGCGGAGAGCTTCACCCGGTACGACGTCCACGCCGTCCGTGAGATCCAGCGCAACATCGACCTCGTCCGTTACCGCTACTTCGGCCACGAGCTGCTCGCCCTGGAGACGGTCGTCTCCGTAACGTCGCCGCCCAAGGAGCGGCGTGCCGTGCGCAAGCGGGATCGTGCCGAGATGACGAGCGTGCAGCCCTGTGCCGCCGGCGGACCGCTGGAGGAGCTGCGATCGGCCCTGGACGACGTCTTGGTGGCGCTCGGAGATGACGTGACGCAGGTGGAGCGCAAGCAGTACCTCGCCTACCGGCGGCTGAAGAACTTTGCCTGTGTCGGCCGCACGCAGCAGCGCGAGGTCGTCGTCTACCTCAAGGCGGACCCGGACACGCTCGACCTCGTCCCCGGCTTCACTCGGGACGTACGGGAGATCGGCCACCATGGCACCGGGGCGCTTGAGGTGCGCCTGCGCTCCGAGGCGGACCTGGAGCGCGCCGGAGACCTGTTCCGGCTGAGCTACGAGGCCGCGTAGCGCAACCGCGCCCTGGGGCTGTGTCTCGTAGGGGTGGGCGTCGCCTGTTTGGTGTTGTGGGTGTGTTGTGGCGGAACCCTTTCGTGGTGGCCGATGGGGATGGCGGTGGACTTCCATGGTCCAGCGGCTCACCGGTTTGGCTAACCGGCGATCCCGCGCTACATGGGGTGGAAGCTGGCACAGGTGACCCGCCGTCATCATCGGTAAGGGGACCGATATGCCAGCGGCGTCACGGTGTCAATGATCTTGGCGACGGTGATCTCGACGGCGGCGTGCTCGGGGTGACGCCCGATGCCGTGCTGGTTGCGTCGCTGGCGGTGGTGGCCCGAAGGCCACCACCGCATGGCTACATGCTTCGTGCCCTGACCCTGACCGCGCTGGGGGGCCAGAACAGCCACCAGTGTGCCCCCAAGAGCTCTCCGAGCTGCCCGGGGCTGTAATGCCCGGTGAGAAGCAGGATGCACAGAGCGATCAGTAGCAGGACCAGGAGCTTAAGGAACTGCCCGGGGCTCGGCTCGGAACAACTGCCTGAGGGGTGCGTCGTCAGCCGGCGGGCTTCCATGTACCGCAGCTCCGTGACGTGAAGCTGCCGTCTGACTCGGCGATGGTCACCGTCATCTCTTGAGCGGCCGTAGCCGCCTTATTGTCGATGATGTCCCCGCTCTTGCTGGTACGTTCCCAGTAGCAGTTGCGGATCTCGCCCTGCGATTTATAGGTGCCGGGTGCGATGATTTCAGTGCCCGTTCCCGACCCCACCTTGTATGTGCCGTTGCCATACCAGCGCACGAACTTGCCACCGAGAGCTTCCTTGACCTCCGGCCACCATCTCGGGCACAGCGTCGGCATCCCTGCTCGCAGCACGTTCGCCTCGTCCTCGTCAGGTGCCTGGGCTTCCATTAGCCACTGGCCCCGAGTCGACTGCTTCATCGCGGGGTTGTCGTCCCCCATCGAAACGCACATGTCCTTCACGTAGGCGGACGGCTCCGGGTAGAGGGAAGCCACCTTCCACCCCTTGGCCTTTGCCTCAGCATTCAGCTTCGCCTCCGGTGTAGTTGGAGGCGACGTGCTGGCCCTCTGCTCCGTCGACGGTCGTGTCACAGATGCTGTCGATGCAGCCGCTGACTCCGATGGTCGTGCCCTTGCTCCATCACCGTTCCCACACCCAGCGACCATCATCACGGAGATCGTCAGGCTCACCGCAGCCACTACTCTTCGTGCATCCTTCATGACCTGCATGATCGCATCCAGCGTCTGCGCGAAGTAAAGCAGGGGTAAAGGTCTGGTGGTGCCGCTTCGGGAGGGTCTCGCTGCAAGGCCGATGTCTCGCTATGACATTCGTGCCCCGACTGCGTAGATCAGGCGGAGGAACGAACCTGTCTGACCGTACCCGCGCCCCACCTTGGCGCTGTCGCCGTCGAACGAACTCAACAACCGCCTACGCGAGACGTGGATCGGCTGACTGGAGCGTGTCGCTCGACGTGTGCCCGATGACGCAGGCGGAGAAGTGCGAGGCCGGAGTGGCGCCCCCTGATGGGCTCTTGCGGGAGTGGGCTGTGGTTGTTGCTGAGGACCGGCGAGCCGCGTACCTGGTTGTTCAGGTACTCCATTCCACTCGTACGGGCTCGTGGGCCGCGGCGAGGGCGCCGTCGAGGTCAGCGAGGCGTTCGGCGAGGGTGGTGGTGGCGATGCGGGGAGGGAGGGCCACCGAGAACTTCAGGCCGCGGACGGCTCGCGGGTCGACGGTGGGCAGGGTGAGGGAGTCGGGGAGTTCGGCGCGGGCGGTCTTCCAGTCGGCGGGGGAGAGGTCCTGGCGGAGCCGGACGTGGGTGTCGGTTGGGCGCTGCACGGGGTCGGCGAGGTTGCCGAGGGAGGCGGCGAGAGTGGCGTTGGCGCGGTACCCGGCCCAGGTCCACCAGCGGGCGGCGTCCGCGTCGTGGACCAGCAGGGTGCCCGCCGGGTGTACTTCGTGGGGGGCGCGGTCCATGCGAAGTTCGGCGAGGGCCGCGGTGGCGCGGCGGGTGAGGCGTACGTCGGGGTCTGTGCCGAGGAGGACGTCGCGCATGGCGCGGGTGAGGACGTACGACAGGCCGCGGGCTTCGCTGCCCTGCCATTTGGCGATGCCGCCGTCCTCGACGGGTTCCACGAAGGCGCGGCGTCGGGCCCAGTCGATGAAGGTGACCTGCCAGCTGCGACCGGCCAGGAGCAGTCGGCGCGGGCCCTGGCGTTCCTCCGTGAGGACGGTGGGATCGGTGGTGCCGATCTCGGTGCGCCCGGCGAGCACGGTGAACTCGGGGGGTGCGGTGAAAGAAGCGGTCAGCTCCATGAAGTGTCGGCGGCCGAAGTGTTTCTCGGCTTCGGGGCCGATGAACAGCATGCCGCTGTCGCTGTCGAGGAAGCCCTCTGCGACCAGGTGGGACAGAAGGGGGGCGGCGGACTGATCGAAAGGCGCGAGGCCGTTCCACTGCTCGGGCCACAGCCGGTCGCCGACGCGGTGTTCTTGCAAGGTGAGGGCGAGAAGTTGCTGTGCGACGAGATGGCGGGGCGCGGGTGGCGGGGTGACGGGTTCCACCCAGCCGCGGGCCCACAGGGTGAGCAGGCCGGCGGCTTGGAGCAGGGTGTCGGGCCGGGTGGCGAGGAATAGGCAGTTGCGGGATGTTCCGGTGCGGCGTCCGGTGCGGCCGATGCGCTGCAGGAAGGAGGCCACAGTGCTGGGCGAGTCGATCTGGATGACGCGGTCGAGATCGCCGACGTCTATGCCGAGTTCGAGAGTGGAGGTGGAGACGATGACGCAGTCGCGGGCTTCGGCGAATGCTTGCTCGGAGCGTGCGCGTTCGTCGGTGGAGAGTGAGGCGTGGGAGAGGAACACGGTGACGTCGCGGACGCGCAGTGCCGCGCCGAGTTCTTCCACCTGTTTGCGGGAGTCGCAGAAGACGAGCCGTTTCTCGCCCCGGTGCAGGGCGGAGATCACCTTGGCGGCGTTGGCGAGCGATCCGACGTAGTCGAACTCCACCTCTCCTGCAGGCCGCGGGAGTTCGGTGCCGCTGACGGTGTTGGTAACGGCGGGCAGAGTGACGCCGGGGGCGACGACCCGGCCGGGGCGTTTGGCGGGGCTCGCGCCCTGGATCCAGGTGAGCAGGGTGTCGGGGTTCCCCACGGTGGCAGAGAGGCCGATGCGCTGGATGCGGTGGCCTGTCAGTCGCTCCAGGCGTTCGAGTACGGCGAGCAGGTGCCAGCCGCGGTCGTCTCCGGCGAAGGCGTGCACTTCATCGACGACGACGGCACGCACCCGGCCCAACATGTGCGTGTGGTCGGTCTTGACGCTGATGAGCATGGCTTCAAGAGACTCGGGCGTGGTGAGCAGGAAGTCGGGGGACTCGATGCGGATGCGACGGCGTACGGACTCGGAGGTGTCGCCGTGCCAGAGGGCAGCTCGGCGCCCCAGCCACTGGGCGTAGCTGTCGACCCGGTGCACCAGGTTGTTCAGGAGCGCCTTGAGCGGGGCCAGGTAGAGGACGGAGGTGCCGGTCCAACGCTTCTCACGCATGGCGGACAGCAGCGGGAAGGTGGCGGCCTCCGTCTTCCCGCCCGCCGTCGGTGCGAGGAGGACCGCGTCCTCGCCGTCCATCAGCGGATGCACGGCGGCCTTCTGCAGGGGGCGCAGATCGGGCCAGCCGAGCGTGTTGACGATGTGGTGCAGGACTACCGGGTCGAGGCGTTCCACCGGGTCGGTGTCGCGCGGCTGCTCCTGCACGTCTGTGACTCCTGCGCTGGTCTTCAGAGTTCGGGACTTTGGAAAATGGGTCTTCAGAGTTCGAGTTCGAGGTCGTCCGCCGAGGCGGCCAGTGCCCGCGCGGCGAAGTTCCGTTCGGTGGCGGTGAGATCACCGCTGCCCACGGTCAGCTTGTAGTGCGTGCGCGGGTCGAAGTCGGGAAACTGGTCGATCCGGTCGAGTACGTCGCCTACCAGTTTCTTCAGGTACAGCCGCGGTGCTACTCCGACCTTTCCGCCGAGAGCCCCGCCCACGGCCCGTGCCAAGTCCGTGAGGTACGCGTCGTCGGCGAGCTGCTTGATCCGGTCGGGAGACTGGGAGCCCTCGGCGTACAAGTCACGGATGGTGGCGCCCAGGCCGGTCAGCGATTCCTCGGTGAATCCGGGCAGCCGGATCTGGACGGCCCGGGGGTTGTCGAAGCGGGGGGCGGTGGTGAAGTCGGTGGCGAGACGCTGGGCGAGAGGTGCGAGGCGCTGTACGCCCTGCTGTCCGTCATAGAAGGCAGGCGTGCCGGTGATGACGAGGTACAGGCCGGGGAAGCGGCCGGAGTGGACCTCGTCGATAAGCTGCCGCAGCGCGTTGAGCGCCTTGTCTCGGGCATCGGAGCGGACCCGTTGCAGGGTCTCGACTTCGTCCAGGACGAGGACGAGCCCGGCGTGCCCGGCGTCCCGGAGCACGGTGAGCAGGCCCTGCAGGAAGCCGAAGGCGCCGAAATGGTCGAGGTCGCCTCGGACGCCTGCGCTGCGCCGGGCGGCTGCGGCGACATGCGGCTGGCCGCCGAGCCAGGACATCACCGCAGAGGCGGTGGCCTCATCGCCCGCGTCCAGCGACTGCTTGTATCCACGCAGGGCGGTGGCGAACGCGGGGGCGTGTCGGGAGACTTCGGCCAGGCGGGCGGTGAGCAGTCTGTCCACGGCCTCCGGCAGTTCGCTCTCGCTCGCGCCGTCGGCGAGTGCGTCCTCCTCCAGTGCGTAGAACCAGGCGTCGGCGACCGGGCGCAGGGCGCTGGGCGGGAAGCTAGCGGTGGTCAGACGTTCGGTGAGTCGCCGGTAGACAGTCTCCAGCTTGTGCAGTGGGGTCTCGGTCTCCGACACCTGCACCTCGGCCACGGCGAAGGTGCGCCGTTTGGCGCGCTCGCCGAGCCAGCGGGTGAAGAAGGTCTTGCCGGAGCCGTATTCGCCGCGCACGGCCTTGAACACCGAGCCGCCGGCGGCGACGGTGTCCAGTTCCTCGTCGACTGCCTGCTCGAAGCGGCCAAGTCCGGTGGCGAGCAGGTCGAGGCCGCTCTCGGGGACGGCACCGCGCCGCAGCGCGTCCACCACGGCCCTCCGCCGCACGGCGCCGACCGGGGCGGCGGCCCCCGATGCTGAAGATCCAAACGCGTTCACCCGAACAGTCTCCCATCCGGCCGCCCACCTGGCCGGAGGCCGATGCAAGCACCGGGTCGCCGGCACGCGGGCCAGGCGGCCTGGCAAACCGCCCCGCCCGTCGCGGTCGCAGAACTCCGGTTCACAGCCCGAACTGCTCGACCAGCTGGGCTCGGTGCAGGCGCAGGGTGCGGTTGTCGGGGAGGATCTCCAGGATCTGGGTGCCGTCGTAGTTGAGGAGCTGGGCCAGGGTCGCGGCGAAGCCAGGGGCGCGGGTGGCGGGTTGGCCGGCGCGTTCGGCGAGGGCGGTCATCGGCAGGGTGCCCGCTTCGACGAGCGCGGCCAGAGCCTTCGGGAGGGCCGTCTTGTCGCGTGGCTTACGGGCGAGCAGGTCCAGCTGTGCCTGGTACAGCTCGGTGGCCATGAGGCGTTCCACCAGAGCGGCGGCCGCGTTCTCTGCTGCGGCGGACGCCGGTACGGTCACAGGCTCCACCGCAGGGGAGGCAGTTTCCTGTTCTGCCTGGAGCGCAACCTCGTCCTCGCCGAAGAGACTGATGGCTCCTTCGGATACGGGCGGGGCTGCCTTCGTGGTCTGCTTGCGACGTGGCCGCGTTACAGAGGTGTCGGGCATGGCGCCGGCGTCGGCTCCGATGGCCTTGGTCTCCGCTTCGGCACCGGCTTCAGCGTTCTCCACCCACCACGAGGGCGCCGGGTCGCCCAACTCCCGCCACCCCGTGGGCGGCTCGGCGCCGAACGGCAGCAGGGCGAGCAGCGGGATGGTGAACTCGGCGAGGGTTGCCCCGCCGTGGTAGCCGGCCTTCAGCGCGGTGTACCGGGTGTCATGGTCCCGTAGCGCGACGATCTGTGATCCGGGCTCCGGCCAGACCACCCGCGGTCCGGCCAGCTCGATCTCGGCCGGTGTAATGGGACCACCGGGGTTGCGGTGACGGGCCGAGCCGATGGTGGCACCGGTCACATCGAGTTTGCTGCTGCGTCGCTCGATCACGTGGCCGTGGTCGGAGGTGAGGAGCACGGTCATGTCGTTGGCGCGGGCGGCCCGCAGCAGCGGCTCCAGGCCGCCGATCTCCTTCGCCTCCCAGGTGCCGTCGCCGAGTTTCTGCTCCTTGGCGAGCCGGTCGTCCACGGTGTTGAGGACGACCGCGACATGGGTGTGCCCGTCAGCGAGCGCCTCGGTGAGAGCGGTGGAGAAGGGCGAACCGGTGTCGGGGCTGCGCAGGTCGTCCTTGTGAAAGACGGCTGCCGGGGCCCCGTTCCAGCAGGAGTGCTGGGGGAACAGGCGCTTCTCGTCGCTCTGGTCGCCCCTCATCAGGGTGCCTGCGAACAGCGAGGTGCGGGAGACGGCGGTCAGGGTGGGCAGCGCAGCGGCCACGGCACGCCGGGCCGGTGCTCCGGCCGCGTCCTGCAGCGGATCGAACTCGGACCAGTGTCCGTGCAGTTCCTCACCCAGTTCGGCTGCGATCGCTGCGCTCATCCCGTCGACGAGGAGGAGCAGGACGCGCCGGCCGGGGCAGGCCACGACGGGCGCGACGACTCGGTCCAGGAAGCTTTCCACGGTGAGCATGGCGCCGGGGACGGTGCCGTCCGCAGTCCACACTGCGAGCCGCTCGGAGAACGCACGGTCCAGCTCCCGGCGTTTGGCCTGCACCTGCGCGCCGATCTGGCTGTAGGCGTCGGCGAGTGCGTTGTCCGCGTCGCCACCCGCGTCCAGGTGTTCCAATGCCCTGTCTACCCAGCCGAGTTCGCGGATCTGGCGGGCGGTACCGTCGGCCACCGAGGCGATGTCGGAGTCAGGCTGGGACGCGAGCCACCGCCGCAGCCGCGCTGCCATCCGTACCCGTTCGATACGGGCGTGGGTGGCGCCGTCGGCGGCCAGGGCGTGCTCGGCCAGCGCGGTGATGGTGGCCGTGACCGTCTCGGTACCGCCGGCGGCGAGGGCGCGTCCAGCGGCGGTGAAGCGGGCGTCGAGTCCGGCCGTGAGCAGCGGGCTGGCAGCGGCGGCGGTCTGCGCCCCGAACTGGGCGACGAGTTGTGCGGCCCGGCTCAGGACCGGGTCGGCGAGCCGGTGCTCGCCCCGGTCGACGAGGCCGCGGACGTAAGCCTCGCCGTTGCGCCCGAAGGACGTCAGGAGTCTGTCGAGTTCGTCGCCTTGGGCGGGTGGCTGGTCGCCGAGCCATCGCTCGGCGCGACCGCGTGCCCGGTACAAGTCGTGGTCGGCCTCTGCGTGCTCCCACAGGGCCGCGCAGACGACCGCGTATGCGGCCGCGTCCGCACCGTGCTCGGCGGCCACCAAGGCGGTGACGATCCTGCCGGTGGAGCCTCCGTGCTCGGGTTCGGCGAGGAAGCGGGTCAGGCCGGCCCGTTCCGGTCCGCGCAGGTCACGCAGGAGGTCGGGGCCGCCGGAGGTGAGGGTCCACCGGAACAGTGCGACGGGGTCGATGCGGTCTCCGTCGTCGTGTGCGGCCGGCCTGCCCAACGCGTCCGTGTTGTGGCGGTCGAGCCTCAGCCGTCGCCTGGCCAGCCGCGTGAGGGCCTCGTCGCGGGAGAGTAGTCCCTTGCCGAGCGAGGGCCAGCCGCGGGTTGCCGCTGCGTCGAGGAGCGCTTCGGCCGCCCAGGTCTCGCTGCGCAGCCGCCCGTCGAGACCGCGCGCGTCGAATGCCTCCTGTACGACCTCCCAGTTGTCGACGGACCGTATCCTTCCGCCGTAGACGCGGGCGAGCAGCCCCGGGTCGAGGTCGGTGTCCTCGCGGTCGGTGAGGACGACCAGGACCTTGGGGTCGGGAGGCGTCGCCGCGTCGAGGTGGCCCAGGATCTGTTCGTGCACGGCCAGTACCGACGGCGCGACGGCCACCCGCGCCTGCAGCCCGCCCGCTGTCCGCTGCACGGTGGGCCCGTCCCAGATGGGAGCGGCCCGCAGCAGCAGTACGCGAACCGCGCCGTCGCCGAGCCGGCTGCGGGCGGCGAGGTACTGGCGGACGGTTCCCGCGGACAGTCGGGCGGGGCCGGCAGTCGCGGAAGCTGTGGTGACGGTGTCGGACATCAGTCGATGACCTTCCAGATGACCTCGACGGTGGCATTCGGCTGCTCGGCCGCGAGCGCCGCGATCTCCGCCTGCAGTTCGGCGGCGGCCCGTGCGGCGGTGGTCCGCCTGCCGCCGGAGCGGGCTGCGAGCGGCGACGATGTGCGCGGGCCCGGCCGCTGCGTCGACTCCGGCAGCACCAGCGGGTGGGCGGAACCGCCGTTCAAGTCCACGCTGTCGGAGCTCGGCGGCGGAGTGGGCGATGGCTGGGGGTCAGCCGTGTTCTGGCGAGACCTCAGCAAAGACAGCACCTCCCGGCCGCTGGCGTTCAACACGCCCGGCAGGTCGGGGTAGTCACCCGGGTCGCCGGCGGCGGCATCCCGCACCCGCTCCAGGACGGCCGCGCCGTCCACGCCGAGGGTGTCGGCCAGGCTCAGCTGGTCCCAGCTGGTGCTCTGCAGCGCGCTGGCGACCTTCCCGGCGCTCTTCAACGACATGCCGCACCGGTGGGCGGTGAAATCGCCGAGGTCGAAGCGGGCGAGCCGCTCCACGACGGTCTTCGCCTCGATGCCCGCTTCCGTCACCTCCTTGACCAGCTCCTGTGCCCGCCGAGCGAGGACGAGCCGGGGTGAACCGTCATTCAGCTGGAGGAAGTCGCGATGCTTCTCCAGCTCCCCGACGAGCCGTCCGGCGTCCTGGGCGAGCGCGGCGGCGGCTCGCTTGATCTGCCCGGCGAACTGGTTGACGATCCGCCCGCGCCGCAGCTGCGGCGCCCGGTCGCCGAGCACGGTCTCGAAGCGCTTGCGCGCTTCCGCCCAGTCGCTCTCGTCGGGCAGTTGCTGCTCGCGCAGGGCGTAGTCCGGCTTCAGCTCGTGCGGTGCCGGCGCGGGTTCGACGGGAACGCCGCCGCGCACCCACACCCGGTCGGTCATCTCCGCGTACGCAGCGGCGAGCAGTCGGCGCAGGGGCTCGGGCAGTCCGCGCGGCTCGGGATGATCGCTCCAGTCGGAGAGCTTGACCAGGGTCGGCTCGGCGATGCTGTTCCGGCGTGCCTGGGCGTTGAAGTGGTCGGGCCAGGCCGTGGACTGCCGGTAGTACGCCTCCCGCATGGCGCCGAGCCCGATGCCGCCCGCGATCCGCGTCATGGTCTTGCGGTCCTTGGAGTCGACCTCGACCTGTCCGTCGCGGTCCTCGGCGGCCTTGCGCACGTATTCGAAGACGGCCCTGATCTCGGCAGGCTTCACAGGTTTGCCCGTGCCGTCGGGGTCCAGGTCAGGGTGGGCGGGGTACTGGTGGGCGAGCAGTTTGCCGGCCAAGTCGCGGGCGGCGGCATCCAGGGAGGCGCCGAGCGGAAGCCGCAGCTCGGGGACATCCTGCTGGGCGACCAGATGGGTATCGAAGCTGAGGTCGACGACCCCTTCCTGCTTCTGCGCCAGTCCGTACGCCTGCCGCAGTGCCTGGGTGACGCGCTCGGTAAGGATGGCCAGCTGCGACTGAAGCATGCCCTTGGCGCGTGCCTTGTCGTCGGAGTTGAGGCTGCGCGCGAAGTCGGAGTCGAAGCGGACCTCGTCGGCGAGCGCCTTGTCGATAACGACGAGGCGCTCGAAGTCGCCGCGGGAGGCATCGGTCAGGTGGGTGGGCAGCCAGGCCAGGGTGCGCGAGTCGCCGCCCGGCTTCTCCCGCAGAGCGCGCAGCCGCTGCAGGTCGTCCATCGGACCGAACTCGCCCTCGTCGTACGGGAAGTCGACAACGAGTCGCCAAGCGTCGTCCTGGCTGGGCCGCAGCGTTGCCTCGGGCAGCGAGTCGACCTCGGCGACGTTACCGAAGACCACCTCAACCTGCCGTTCGGTCCCCCTCCACACCAAGTTGAGCACGTCGTACGCGTCGAAGCCGCCGGGCCCATCGCTGACGCCGAGCGCCTCCTTGAGCAGGCCTCGCATCTTGGCACGCCGATTGCCCTGGTTGTTGTGGACCTGGGCGTTCGCGAGGACGGCGTCCAGGTCCACACCGGTGAGCTCCAGACGCACCACCGCACCCGGCCCGGTACCGGTCACCTTGATTTCAGGGAAGGTCGCCGCCCACTCCTTCGCCTTCTGCTCGAGCCGACCGACCTCGGTGCCTGCGATACGGGTGGTGATGGAGCCGTGGTTCAGGGCGTGCAGCCGCGCCAGGGTGAGATCGGCGAGCGCCGGGACGCTGGGCGCGAGTGCGGAGAGCAGCAGGGTCTGAAACAGCCGACTGTCTCCGGTGAAGTCGCGGCAACGGGCGGCGAGCTGCGGGTCATCGAGGGCATCCGGGCGACGCCGGTACGCCTCGACCTGATCCTCGGTGAGCTGGTTGGTCTTCAGCAGGTACGGGCGAACCTTGTCCCGATACAGCTTGTCGGCGGCCTCGAAGTGAACACTGGTCTCGCCGCTGAACGCCTTGTCACCGCCGCCCGCGATCGCCGGGTACAGATCGCCCAGCGGTACGAGCTGCCCGAGCCGCCAGTCGTCGCGGTGGTCGACGAGCAGCTGGCTCATCAGCTTCAGGCCGGTGCGGGAGCGCTGCAGCGCGGCGGAGATGTGCACCAGGGTGTCCATGAACGCCGGCGGGAACGGGTACGTCCGCCGGAAGGCGTCCTCGTCCGCGCCGGTGGTGGACTTGTCGTGGCCGAGCAGGGTGTCCCAGACGTCCGGGCCGAGCCTCTTGGCCTCGGCGAACGCAGCCTCCACCTTCGCCTCGGCCTCGGGGGCGGTGGGCTTGAGCAGACGGGCCTGCGCGATCTGCGGGAGGTTGCGGTCCTCCAGGACGATCTTGTCGAACCGTCCGCCACTGAGCTTCAGGCTGTCCTGGACGGCAGCCTCGGCGGCCCCCGACATCTCCTCGCCAACGAGTTCACGCAAGTCGCGCTGGCGGGCGATGAACGACACCACCGGGATGGCGCGCCGCTCGTCGCCGCCCTCCACGAAGTTCGTGATCTTGTCGGCTTCGCGTGAGACGAACTTCTGGTCGTGGATGCGGGAGGCCAGCCACAAGATCAGCTCGTCCATGAAGAGAACGAGACCGTCGTAGCCGAGGGACTTGGCGTGCGCGGCTATGATGCCGAGCCCCTTGTCCAGCGAGACGAACCCGTCGGCATCCTCGGAGGCGCTGCGCGAGAAGGAGGGGAACAGGGTCTGGGTGAGGTCCTGCACGAGGCGGGCCCGCAGTTCCCGTGGCGTGGAGGGGTTCTCCAGGTCGAGGTCCTTGGTGTTCTCGTGCTCCTCCGGCGCGTTCACTGCTTGGTCGAGCAGCTCGGTGGTCCAGGCGAAGGAGTCGCCCCACTCGTCTTCCTGGCCGTCGCCGGCGTCGGCGAGCTGCTCGATCACCCGGTTGTCGCCGTTGCGACGGCGCTGCTCGGCGAAGTCCTCGAAGAGTCCGTCGGTCCGGTAGACCTGCGGCAGCGAGCATCCGGGGTGCAACTTGCGTACGTGCTCCACGTACTTGCCGAGCACGCGCTGCTCCAGGGACTTGGAGCCCAGCATGTGGTACGGCACCAGCAGGAACTTGCGGTCGTCTGTATCCAGCCAGGAGTGCCGGGCCCGCACCGGGTCGAGGTCGCCGCGCGCCCGGGCGGTCTGGTTCCGCGACAGCAGCGCGTAAAGCACCGCCATGAAGTGCGACTTACCGGAGCCGAACGAGCCGTGCAGGTAGGCAGCCTTCGACGAGCGGCTGTCCAGTGCCGACTTGATCAAGTCGAGTGCCTCGTCGAAGTTGCCGAGCAGCCGGTCGGTGACGACGTAGTCCTTCAGTGCCGCCTCGGCCCCCTCAGGGGTGACCGCTTCGTTCAGCTTCAACACGAAGTCGGAGGTGGACACCGACTCCGGGATGTCGATCAACTCCCGCAGCAGCGGGCGGTCTTCGGGGCGAGGGTTGTTCCTGCTCATGAACGCCATGGTGTCTTAACTCCTCGCCTGTTCAGGCGGACTCTGTGCCGCTGGCGGCATCGGTGACGGTGTTCGTGTCGACGTCGGTGAAGGACGTCTGGACGGCGGCCTTCGTGCTCGTGCGCTGCTTCGGCACAGCGGCCTTCTTCGCGCCGCGTCCGCGCGTGGCCGCAGACGGACGCCAGGCCCGAAGCACATCGTCGGTCAACCCGAGCTCGCCCTGCTTCTGCTGCCGGAACGCCAGGATCTCGGTGGCCGGCGACGCCCCGAACTCCGGGTCGTACTCGCCGTACCACTGCTCCAGCCACGGCTGCAGCTCAAGTAGTCCGGCCAGGTAGGGCACGAGGTCCTCGTCACTGAGCCCGGCCTGCTGGATGTACGAGGCGAGGGCGAGGGCCTGCTCCAGGTGATCCCAGCCGGCCCACCCGTACAGCTCCGGCGACTGCGCGTTGACCGTGCCGTACGACACGAAACGCTCCTTGGGCACATCCAGCTTGCCGCGTGCACGCCAGTAGCTCGGCTTCAGGAAGTCCGCCGAGGTGTACTTCGGCGGCAGGGGCGTCCGCTCACGGACCTTCCGCTTCGCGGGCTCGTCGGGGGCTGCATCCTCCTCCCGCTGGAGGTCCCAGACGTGCTCCCAGTCGGTGCGCTTCTTCAGCCCGGCGGGCTTGTACCGCAGTGCGGATACGAACGGAACGTGCTCCTCGGACAGCAGCTCCCGTACGGTCTTTACGAGGTCTTGCCGGGGCGCGTATAGCTCGGCGACGGACACGAAGTTCTCGTCGGTGGACAGGTTTTCGGCGAGGCGAGCGAGGGTGGTGACGGTGGGATTGCCGCTGGCGTCGAACCAGTGCGCCCGGTCTTCGACCCGGTCGAGTAGCCAGGACTTCAGCGCCTTCTGCCGCATTGCGTCCCAGCCCTCGGTGGCCCAGCGCCGCTTGTACTCGGGACGCTCCACCATGCCAATGGCACGGTTCGACTCGATGACCTCGATCCGCCTCTGCACGAGGGCGCGGTAGTCGGCTGGCCAATGCGCGGGGATCTCCGTGATGGGGATAGACCCGTGCCGCCTGAACCACACGTCACTGGCCTCACCAGCGACGACCCGCCGAGCGTGCACAATCTCGAAGGCCCGCTCACCGAGGGCGAGTTCGGGCACAGCGGCGGCATCAGGCAGGCGCAGATCCTCGGAGTGAAGGTCGTAGAGGGAGTACACCTGCCAGTCCAGCTCCTCCTGAAGGGCGATCATGCGAGCGCGGGTGGAGCTGTAGTGGGTTTGGGCTTCGCGGAGGGCGGAGGCGATGGGGACGGCCTCGTGGATGAGAGCGGCGGGGGCTGTTGCGGAGAGCCGCTGGGCAAGAGCGTCGAGCTCCATGGCGAGGGCGGTGGGATATTTAGCGGGGAGAGGGAAATCTTCCAGATTGCTCCCCGTGAACTCGTAGCGCTCCTCCCAGGCTTCACTTTGAATTCCGCGCCCCAGGCCGCTACCTCCCTTCGCGTGGCTCACCATCTTGAGCCAGAACCCAGCCGTGGAGCTATTCAGCAGTCCAAGCAGTTCCAGATGCTCTTGCTCCGTAGCGTCCTCGCGGAGCTTGATTACCTGTGCTGAGTCCTTAACCGGGAGTGGACCGGTCTGGAGGTAGAAGTGATTGTGCGTCGTTACTTTTGCGTAAACGAGCAACTTCTGTGCCTTGGCGCGGGAGGCGTAGACTTCCCGCCATGAAATCCAGGGGACTCCACGTTCCAGCATGGTGATGCTGAAGTGTTTGCGAAGTTCCAGTACGTGGCGCAGTGGCCACATAAAGCGCAGCAAATCCTCGATCTCTTCACCTTCGAGGAGCTTCATTTCCTGGTCGTACGGGCAGGCGAGCCACGTCGTGCCTGCCAGTGCCCAATCCCGTACGTCATCACCATTAGCGACAGCGGTGGGCTTGGCGCCTCGCGAACGCCCGGCCTCAGTGTTGGCCGAAGCAAAGGCATTATCCTCGCCGGTAACGATCGATAGCCCGATCTCCTGTGACGCGGCCCGCAGTCGCTTTCCCGCACTCTCGATCACTTTCAGAATGTCTGGTGCGGCACCTCCTACAAGGCTCCATGGGTGCTTTGACAGGTCTTCGCGTGGTGTGTCACGTACGCTGATCCAATTGCTTTCGGAGCCTGGGTGGTCAGTCTGCTGAGTAATCGCCTGCCAGACGAGTCCGTCCTCTGCCTTCACCGGTGCCGCGGGCTCGCCCTGAACGCTCCGGACCGTGCGGATGGTGGCCCGGCGAGGGCCCGTGTAATCCAGTGGGCGGCCGACGAGGATGACCGTCGGCGTCCCATGCCCCGGGATGTACGCTCCCGACGTGTCGATGACCTCTGTCAGTTCGACCTGATCCCGGAAAAAGCTCTCGATCAGCTTCGTCCCGAACTCCCTCTTCATGAACGAGTTCGCCGTGATCTGGCCGACCATGCCATAGCCGAGCACGGACTTGGCCTCGCCCCGAACTGCAAGCTCGAAAAAGCGCTGTGCGAACGGGACCGACAGTGCGTACGTACCCGCGCAGGCGTCGTACAGCTTGCGATACAGCTCGTTGAGTGTTTTGTCCTTGACTGTGATGTACGGAGGATTCCCCACCACTACGTGGTAGCGGCCCCGGTTCAGGATCTGCGGGTACTCGAACACGTCCTCCGTGCTCAGCGCGTAGTACGGGTCTTCGGCGTCGCCCGATTCCACACTGTCGCCAAGGCTCAGCTGCTCGTCGCCGAAGAGTCCCTCTTGCCGGTGCTCCGTCGGCAGCAGCGAGTCGCCGACTGCGAGCTGGATGGGCCACTCGTAGCGCCGCGCCTCCTCGAAGGTCCGCATGTTGCTCGCGGCCATCGCCGCGACCAACAGCCGGAAACGGGCCACTGCGACCGCGAACGGATTGAGGTCTACCCCGTGTACTGAGTTGAGGGCCGCTCGTACCCGCTCGTAAGAGCCAAACTCAGGCCGCTGCTCAGCCCACATCCGTACCAGGCGCCGGAATGCGCCGAGCACGAAGTGTCCGGAACCGCAGGTCGGGTCGATCATCTTCAGCTCTTCGAAGCCGAACTCCCGTAACGCCGGGGTCATGGTCCGGTCGAGGATGAACTCCTCCACGAACTCCGGCGTCTGCAGCAGCGCGTACGTTTTGCGGGCCGCCTCGCTCAGGTCCTGGTACAGGTCGCCCAGGAACCGGGTGTCCCAGCCCTCGGTGCCGTCCTCGCTCAGCGGGTCGCGGAAGTCGTGCACGAGGACCGGACCGCCTTCACCTTCGTCCCCGCTGCCCTCGCCGGCGCGCTGCTCCCGCCAGAACGCCAGCAGCGCGCCCGCTCCGTCGTGCGAGAGCGGGATCTGGTAGAGCGGGTTGTGGTCGCGGTCGAAGAGCAGCCGCCCGGCCTGTCCGGCGCCCAACTCGGCGAATGCCGTCTCCAGCCACCCTCGGTACGTCGGGTCGGCGTCCTTCTCCAGGTACTCCTCGTACCGAGCCTGCGCGGTCTCCCGCCCCGCTACGTCGGGGGAGGTGATGTATGGCTCGGCGATCAGCAGGTTGTCCTCGCTGAACCGCACGAAGACCGTGCCGAGCACCCAGGCCACCGCGACCTGGGTGATCCGCTCGCCGAGCCAGGCATTCCATGTCGCCGCCGTGCGGCCTAGCTTCCGGGCCTGGTCGTACTCGCCGCGCAGCCGCGTTCCGACCTCCGAGACGGCTTTGACCTGCTGCTCAAGGTCGGTCTCTGCCGCCTTGACCTGCTTCTGCAGATCGGCGAGGAGGCTCTTGCGGTCGATCACGAACGGCTCCTGTGGAGAAAAGGGAGAGGACGGAAGAAAGCAAGGTCGGAAGAGGGAAATGAGTCAGGCGTTCGGTGTGATGTGTTTGCGTGCGACCCAGGCGTCGGGCACGACGATCCACTCGTCGAACCCCGCCTGGTACGGAACGCTCTGCCCGGCCAGCCGCGGCGCCCGCGCCGGATCCGACTGGGCGACGAGCAGCCACAGCGGGCTGCCGCCCTGCCGAGCCTCCTCCGCGAGCCGCCCGAGCAGGTCCAGCGCGTCGTACCGGGCCAGGGCCGCGGTGTCGGTGAGCAGCAGCGGGCCATGCCCCTCCGCCAGCCGCTCCCGCAATCGCGGCTCGATCCGCCCCCACGCCTTGTCGGTGCGGATCCGTAGCTGCTGGTGGGCCCGGCTGCCCGGCTCGGCGGCGTCCGCCTTGAGGACGGTCTCCCAGGTCGGACGGGCCGCCTCGCCGACCACGCCACGCAGTTCGTCCACGAACAGTCCGGTCAGCGACACCGGCCGAGCCCCGTACGGCTCGTCGGCCAGCCACCGCACCGCATCCTCGGCACGCCGCTGAGGCACGGTCAGGACCCGGAAGCCGTCCTGCCGTGCCGAGTGCGCGAGCCGCTGCTCGGCCTTGACGGCAGCGGCGACGGCCGCGTCTGCGTCGTACTGGGTGGGAGCAGAGCGGCGCGCCGCCGAGGCACCCCAACTCGCCGAGGTCAGCCCGGCGGTGGTGTCTCCGTACAGGCGGTCCGGGACGAGCCGGAGTACCTTGTCGTAGCGGGTCGCCAGCTTCAGCTCGAAGCCGGCCTGCTTCAGGTCGCGGACCAGGGCGCTGCCCGTGGGCAGCTCGCGCGGAGCCAGTGGATCGGTGCCCAGGTCGGGGAAGCGGGTGGCGACCCGTTTGTGCAGGGCGTCCACCGTCAGGCCAGGCTGCCGCTCCTCCTCGACGCCCGGCTGCACGGCGACCACACCGGCCTGGGTGATCCGCAGCGCACGCACCAGGTCCAGGTCGCGCGGGTAGATTTCCAGGCGCGGGGTGAGAGCGGCCCGGGTGGACGCGGCAACCGCGATCTCGGCGGTGCGCCGCTCGTCCCAGCCCAGGCTGCCCGGCGGCCGTCGCACCGCGTCCAGGTCGGTGAGGACCGTGCTCGCCGTCGGCAGGGACTCGAGTGCCGCGAGCCGGTCGGCCCGCATGCCCAGGTTCAGCGCGTATTCCTGCAGGGCCGGCAGCGCCGGGGTGTCCGGGCCGTCCACGTGCTCCCGGACATCCAGGGCGAGCAGGCCGAGTACCGGATCGGCGCCCTTGGGCATCCGGGCGTGGAAGTAACGGAAGAGCGGCGGGGACTCATTGTCGTAACTCTCACGCTCCACCACAGCACGTAACAGCGACAAGGCGAGCGCGCGCCGGTCGCGTCGCTCCACGTGCTGGGTGCCGCGCCGGGCGATGAGCGCGTCGGCGAGCTCGATCACCGGGGCCACCCGGCCGCGCTCGGCGAGGAGCTCCACCACCTGCTCACGCAACAGCGCGAGGGCGGGGTCGTTGTACCAGCGCTCGCGCGCCTTCTTCACGATCTGCGGGATTCGGCCCGTAGTGAGACCCACCGCATCGGCGACGTCCCGCTGCCGGACCCACGCCAGGCCCCCGGGCAGCGTGCCCGCCTCGTCGGGCAGCCGCAGCAGCAGCCGGACCGCCTCGCGCTCCTTGGCATTGGAGCGGGCGCTGCCGCTGGACGGCTTCGGCACCAGGCGGGCGGCGAGCGCGTCCAGGCTCAGGCCACCCAGCACCTGCGGGTCGGTGACGTCTCCGTCGGCTGCGGCGATCGACTCCGCGACCGCCCGCTCCAGGTCGGAGAGCTCCTGGCCCGCCGCCTTGCGAGCCTCCGCGCTGAGCGGCGCGGGAGCCGCCTTGCCCAGGCGTGCGTTCCATTCCTTCTGTCGGCGCTGGATCTCCTCCCGGGTACGCGAGCCCATGCCCGGCGCAGTGAGGAACTTCTTCGCCGAGTACTCCAGGACGTCCCCGACGGTGTTCAGCCCCATCGCGAACAGCTGCGACTGCGCCGCGACCGTCAGACCGGCCACCGACAGCGGTGTCTTCCGGTCGGCGCGCTCGGCCTGCTGGTCGCGGACCTGCTCAGCGGAGACGTCGTCGTCCTCCCGCCCGATCCGCGGCTCCGCCGCTGACCCGGCAACCGTCTCCGTGCCGCTCTTCGCTCCGCGCGCCGACTTTTCACCGTGACCGGTGCTCGGCGCCGTCGTCTGCTGTGCGTCCAGGAAGATCTTCTGCCAGGCACGTTCCATCGGCTTCAGATCCGGGAAGCGGTCCTTCACGTCCCGGGCCAGGGCCTTACGGAAGAACGCCACGAGGCCATCCCGCACGGCCGGCTCGAAGGCGTCGGCCACAAGCTGCGGGTACGGCCACTCCTTCGGATCCGTCTGCCGCGCCGTGACCGAGCCGTCGCCCCAGCGGGGCAGCTCGTTCGACGCCATCTCGTGCAGTGTCACGGCCAGCGCATACCGTTCGGCGTGTCCGTCGTACGAGCCGCGCGTGATGATCCCTACGAAGGGGTCGAGATAGCCCTCGGTGCCTGCCTCGATCTCCTTCGCCGGATATCCGGCAAGCGAGAAGTCGATCAGCACCAGCTGCCGGGTGCCGTTGGGGCGGATCCGGATGGCGACGTTGTCCGGCTTCAGGTCCCGGTGCCAGATCCCCTCCGCCTCCAGGTGCTCCACCGCGCCGAACAGGTACTTCCCGTACGCCTCCAGCTGGTCCATGCCCAGGCGGCCGTTGTCCCGCAGCTGGCGGGCGACGGTGTCCTCACGGCGTCGCGGCCCCTTGACCGTCCCGCCGTCCTGGTCCTTCAGCTCCCGACTGTCGCCCACGTACTCCAGGGCCAGGACCCGGCGCCTGGCCAGCGTGAGCGGCTCGGGCTCGTACAGCGAGATGATGCTGGAATCCCGGTGGATACGGCCCAGGACCTGCGCCTCCCGATCCAGGACTGCGTGCTTGGCCTCGCTCAGCGCGACTTTCAGCACCGCCACCGGCAGAGCGCCGCTACGCCGCGGCTCGCCCTCCAAGTCACGCACCAGGAACGCCCGCGCGGTCGAGCCCGTACCGAGTCGGCGCAGGACCTCCCAGCGCCCGGCCAGCACATCCCCGGACACCGCCTCCAGCGGATCCTTCTCCGGCTCGGACCACTCCTCGCCACCGGCTGTGGCCGAACCACCGTCCCCGCCTGCACCTGCAGCCGTATCCCTGCCTTCCGGGACCTCCTCGACGAACGCCTGCTCGACGTACTCCAGCATCTCCAGGAAATCGTCGACCGTGGACAGACGCCGACCGGGTTCGTATGCAGTGGATGCTTCCACCAGATCGTCGACGTCCGGATGGAGGCCGTCGACCAGCGCGCTCGGACGCAGACTCTCGCCGGCCTCCAGGCGTGCCATGACCTCGCTCTGGCTCGCGCCCGGCGCCTGCCCGGTGACCAGCAGATACGTGAGCACGCCGAGCCCGTATACATCGAGGCGCACCGGATCGGCCTTCGGGATCTTCAGCTCCGGAGCCAGATATGGATCGGCCTGCTCCGCGACATGGAACCCCGACACGTTGGTCGGAGCCAAGGTCAGCGGCCGACCGCGGCTGGCGCTTTCCCCAGTGGCGATCTGCCAGTCCGCGATCTGCGGCCACGGGCGCAGCCAGCGCTGCTCTTCGCTGAGCTCCCGCCCGCGAGGGCCGCGGTCGCGCGGCATCACATGCACCGCGTGTGCCGAGAGCGTGCGGTGGTGGACCCGCCGGGAGTGCGCGGAGCGCACCGTCTCGGCAAGCTGCCGCACCAGAGCGAGGCGAGCCTTCAGGTCCAGACCGTCCCCGTGCTGGACCAGGTAGTCGTCCAGGCGCAGCGTCTCCGGGTGGTAGTCGAAGAGGATCGCGGGGCCGGCGGGGTGCCCCGACGGCAGATAGTTCTTCAGCTGCACTGCGCCCGGATGACGAAACCGGCTGAGCACCGATGCCTCGCGGGCGGCGGCTCGCTCCACCGAGCGCCGCTCGTCCTCGGAGGCGCCACGTTCGCTGAGGAAGACCCGTACCCGCGCCAGATCGTGCAGCTGGGAATGGCGGCCCAGATAGTCGGCCCAGGTGGGCCCGGAGTCGAACGCCTTCGCCTCCAAGAGGTAGGAGCCCACCTCGTACTGACGGCGGATCGGCGCGATACGGAGCTTCTTCAGGGCCGTATCGACAAGACGGGACGTCGCGGCTGTGGTCTGGTACCGGGCGTCACCCGGCGGTACGGCCAGCATCTCCACGAGCTGCTTGACCGTGAACACGCCGTTCATATCGGCGGCCGGAAGGTTCACCCGAAGCTTGTCGTCGGTGAAGCAGACCGCTTCACCCACCCAGATCTTCGTTCGGTCCGCAGGCCGACCGGAGACACCGTTGACCAGACCCGACAGCTCCTTGGCCTTCCGGTTCGACAGGTGCAACGGGTTGCCGTGCCGACGGTTGATCCCGCTGGCTGTGGTCTGCACCCAGTCGTTGCCGCCGCCGTGGACCGAGCCGTGCCAGTCCTTCAACTCGACCAGGAACACTCCGGCCGGCGCCACGACCAGAAGATCGACCTCACGGACGTGCCCGCTGTTCGCGGTGAACTGGAAGTTCGCCCAGGCGCGCCACGGTTCCTCGTCCGGCAGGCGCTTGCGGATTGCCTCAAGACCGCGGCGCTCATGCTCGTACTCGGACTCGGTGACCGTTGTCCACCGGCCTTCCAGCATGCGGCCCCCCGCCTGTGTCTGCTTGTGCGCGTGTGTGCTGCCGACTTCCTGACAGGGTGTCAGAAAGCCCGGGCTCAACCCTCGGAGGAATCTTAAAGGGTGATACTGACGCCAAGGGCAGCCTGAGCTAGCTACGGCAGAGGCCCTGCAGCCCAGACCTGGCGGCGATGCACCGGGGCGGAGCGCACGGCGAAGGGATTCGGCCAGGCGGACCAGAGTGATTTCAGCCGTGGCGGCGCCGAGCCGATGCATGTACGGATGAAGCGGTGAGTTGCGGGGCCGGCGATCGTGTCGCCGTACACGGTGACGTTATGCCTTGTGTCGCAACGATGGCTGACGCGGCGATGTCAGAGCGGCGCCCATGCGCCACCGGCTGCTGGGGGAGCGGCAGGCAGGAACGGGCCGTCGCGGTGATGCCCTCCGGGCGTAAGGTCCGTTGACTGTGTGAAGATCAACCTTGAGCGTGGGAGGGTCCGGGTGGCCGGAGGGGAACGCCATGAGTGATTCGGGGACGCAGCTTTCCAGGCATATCTGGTCGCTCACGGATCTTCTTCGCGGAGACTCCAAGACGTCCGAATATGGCAGCGCTGCCTTGCCGTTCACCGTGCTACGGCGCTCCGATTGCCTGCCCGCACCCACACGCCCGGAGGTGCTGGATGACACGGCGGTGCTGCGCAGTCTGGAAGAGCACGAGTTGGCAATCCCGTACCCCATCGAGCCCCAGAACTGAACTTGTGAACGCGTCCAGCTTGGATTGCGCGGTCTAGTGCCAGTGGCCTGATAAAGGGCGGCATCAATGGACAAGTTGGCGCGGCTCAGGAGCAGTTGAATGAGATGATCGCAGACTGATTTCCCGTTGCTCGGCAGGCTGACTAGAGGAGGGCGGCATGGCCACGCGTGCCACGTTGAGGGGCTATCTGTTGGAAGAGTCGCTGGCGTGGTTGCTTCGGCACAGCGGCTACCGGCTGTTGGTTGACGCTCGGCAGGACCCGGTAGAGCTCGTTTCAGAAGGGAACACGCTCCGGGTCCGTGGGCGTGGTGCTCTGCATCAGGTAGATGTGCTGGGAGAGTTCGCCTTCACGCCGGCCTTTTCGCTGCCGGTCCGACTGTTCCTGGAGGCCAAGTTTTACCGTACGCCGTGTCGGCTGGAGGTCGTGCGCAATGCCCACGGAGTGCTTCACGACGTCAACGAGAACTTCATGACTCTGCCGAGTACCCGTCCTCGCCAGCGGTATCAATATTCGTACGCTCTGTTCTCGGCCAACGGTTTCACCACCGATGCCCAGAAGTACGCCCTGGCTCACCAGATATCGCTCGTGGACCTGTCGGGCGAGTCCTTCGACTGGCTCCGCAACGCGCTCTACGCAACGGCGCGTGCGCTGTTCGACGCCCAGAATACGTACCACCTTAGGTCCTTCCCCGTGTCCTGGATGCGGAACAAGCTGAGAAAAGCTCTGGGCATGGGCCCCGCCGGCCTCTTGCCTGAGGTGGGTACCAGCGCGACGCAGTTCGAGGGCGTGGCCAGCCAGCTCCTCGCGGACTTCGTTGCTGTGCTCGAGGAGCACAGTGAGGCCGAGCTGCTGTTGGGATTCCCCGCTGCTCCGTTCATCCTGCCGCTGGCCGCCGATGACAAACAGAAGTTCTTGAAGTACGCCGATGTCAGTCCGGACCACTCGGTTCGGCTCCGGCGGACTGGGCACGGTGAGGCTGCTGAGTGGACCCTGTCTCCGTGGGGCGCTGAGGAGGATGCCTACCGGCTTACCTTCAAGTTGCCGGAGCACATCGAGCAGTGGATCAGTGGGGTTGAGGAAAAAGAGCAGCAGCGCACCTCGGAGATCAAGACACAGTTTCTGAGCGCGATCACCATCTACCGCATGAACGGAGCTGGGGTTCGTTCCTACCAGTTGCGATATGAGCCGAGCGCGCTGTGGAATCCGTGTTAGGCAAGGGTGGCCCGACAGGCCAGGGCAAAGCTGGCCACGGAACGATCCGCAGGGGAGCCTGACACTCGACTCGCCGGACGGGCTACCGGGCACACCGCGTCAGCCGCCTGTCTGTCACCGGACCTCAGTGAGCGCGGCACGGCGATCCTCGAAGAACACGTGGCTGCCGTCCCTCTTGGACGGTCTGGCCCGCTTCGCGGGGCCCGGATCGGCGTGAGCCTTGAAGTGGTGTACGGGATTCGGCACCACTCGCTTCGGAGCCATGGCCATGGTTTGCCTCCGCTGGGTGAGGTGCTGCGGTGGCGTCGTCGACGTGTATGGGGCGGGGCGCCGGAATCGGGACCTGGGAGGGGCGTTGGCGTGATGGCCCGCGTACTCAGCAGTGCGGTAGGAGCCAATCAGCGGGAGAGCAGGCGCTGTTGGCGCTGCCGGACGGCCGTGCGGCGTGCGGGCGCGCTGCTGGCGGACGGCTGGGCAGTGGTGTTTCTGCCCGAGGAGCCTGCCCGCCATGGCCGTCTGCTGCTGTGGCGCCCTGGCTCGGCGCACCGGGCAGCGCCGTCGGGCGGGCTGCCGCAGGGGATCGCCCCCGCCTGTGCCGAGCTGGTCCTGCCGCACGGGAGAGGCGTACGTCAGCGCGTGGTGGAGGGTTGGGCCGTGGCGGTCGCGGTGGCGGTGCCCGCACTGCTCGGCGTGGCCTCCGGTGAGCCGGTGCAGGACCCGTCCGTGACCGCGTGGGCGGAAGCCGCCCGGTTGGCCCTGTGCCTGCTCACCGAGGGGCGGTTGTATCCGGCGCTGAGGTCGCAGGGGTACGACACATGGCGGGCGGGCCCGTATGAGGCCATGCACCGCACGGCGTTGGCGGAGCCAGCCGCCGCTTCGGGGCAGGTGCCATCCCCGTGTGTCCACTGGAAGGCGCTGTTCCAGTAGTCGTGGGTCCCTGTTGGCTCAGTCGACAGGCATGGACGAGGCCCCTTTCTTCTCTGCGGCTCCAATGCCCGGGTCCCGATCGCTCAGCTCCTCCGGCTGCTTCTCCGTTCCGGTCTCCTGCTCTGAACTCCTGCCGCCCGGCCCCATGCGCCACGTCGAGTAGAGGCCCGACAGGGCGATGGCTACCGCGGCGAGTGATTCAGGTTCGACGCCGAGGGCCACGAGTGCCACGCCTGTGGCGAGCACGGCCACAAGGGCTGCGAAGTCGTACGTGGAGTGGCGGGGGAACGGGGCGCGTGGGCGCATGGCGGCTGAACTCCTCTTCTGCCTTGGGTGACGGAATCGAGCGTGCCGTGCCGACGATCATCCGGGTATCCTTTTCTCGTAGTATCAGAGAGAACCACGATGTTCACGAGAGAACAGGTGCTGATGCAAGGACGGCTACGAGCAAAGGGTGGGCGCCCTGCTGGCGCTCCGTGCGGTGGGTCCGACGCGGAGAACCAGCTCGTCTTGTTTCTTCGTGACCTTCGGGACGCTGCTGGCCTGTCGGTGGAACAGCTGCACGCTCTGCTCCCTGACAAGTTGGGGATTGCCGACAAACCGGCGCTGTCGACCCTGCACCGACGGCTGAGGGGAGCTAACCTCAAGATTCAGCGCCCCCTGGTGGAGGCCGTGGTCGAGATATGCGTTGTAGATGCGAGTGAAGCGGCCAAGGCCAAGAAAAGGGCTCTCGACCTCCTACGAAGAGCTTGTCAGCAGCCCGTCAGAGCCGAGCCCGAACCGGACGGCGATTGCACCGTGCACCTCTCAAAACTGGTCCAGGTGCAAGAGCAGTTGCTGGAAATCACCACAGCCCTTACCCAAGCCGTTCAGGACAAGGAACGGGCTGAGGCCGAACTCGACTCTCGCATGAACGCTCGCCACGACGAACTCGCGGCCTTGCAACGTAAGCTGCTGGAGGTTATCGGCGAGCGAGATGCTGCACGGCAATCAGCGCGTGAGGCAGCACAACGGATCGCGGTCCTGGAAGCGCTGGTCGCCACTGCCAGGTCCACGCCGGCGCAAGAGATGCCTGAGAAGCCCCAGTTGGAGCAGGAAGGGTCCAGCCAGAGGGACGAATTGGCGGTGGTACGAGAGGAGCTCCTGAGGCTTGACCCCCAGGGGCGCCGTATGACAGCTGTGCTTAACGAGGCCACGGATCGGCTGCTCGACGGGCTGCACACAGGGCGTTTTCGGTGGACCGACCTTACCAAGGCCGAGAAGACAATGGCGGGACAGGTCATCGAGAACTTGCTGCGGCACGACTTCCAGTTCGAGCGTGGTCAAAATCTTGACTTCCGCATCGCCGGGGTTGATGTGGACATCAAGGCGACGGCCAGCGGGACCTGGATGATCCCGAGAGAATCACAGGATGGCGTTTGCCTATTGGTACGGCTCGACCACCACAAGGAGACCTGGAGTTTGGGCGTGGTCAAGGCGACCGAGGAGGTGCTATCGAGCGGTAGCAATCGCGATGGCAAGCGGATGCTGAGCCGAGCGGGGCAGGCGGCAATCGAATGGATCCACCGTGACGTCCCTCTGCTCGTAAACACCCTTGATCGGCTTCCAAGCGATGCGGCACGCGCGATCTTCGCCGAAGCGACTGGACAACAGCGCGTGAACCAACTATTCCGCATGGCGCAGCGTCAGCTCGTGACGCGCACCGCCGTCACTACGGTCTCGGGACAGGTGGACGCGCCGAAGCGGGTGCGAGACGCGCGCAGGGCGCTGGCATTGGAGGGCATCCTCATCCTCGGCCATCAGGGCTCTCATCCGGAAGTCGCCAGAACTTTGGGGCTGCCGGTTCCGGAAAAAGGGGTATGGGTCAGCGTCCGCCTGGCACCCGTGACAGAAGAAGAGGGGACGGTTCGGTCGGTTCTCCTTTCCGGTACGCGGTGGAGGTTGGCGGGGCCGGGCGACGAGCCAAATCCTGTTCCGATGTCGGATTAGTGACAAGCGGTCGCGCAGCTCTGGTATGGCATGGTTGTGAGGCCCCGAACTGGGCACCTCACGCCCATCTGTATCCGCTGGCCAGATCTGCAGGAGCAGGCCGGCCGTGCACGTAACAGTGGTCCGATATCGCGCGCCTGGTGGTCGTAGTCAGCTTGTTCAAGAGGCTGCCTGGTCTTCCGTTGCAGAAGAGATAAGTGAGTGCAGCTTCTCGCGTGTCTCCGGGTCCGTTGAGTAGACGATCGTTCCGATCATGCCTCGGGTCAGCAGCACCTTGTAGGTGTTGCGGACCAGTTGGTCGATCTCGTCATCCGGGGTCGCCTTGGTGAAGGCGGGGTCCTTCGACGCGGTGCGGTCGACCAACCAGCGGTCGGTGCGCCAGACCAGGTCTGGGCCGATGATCACGCCCGACCAGTCGTACTCGAAGCCCTGCGCGGTGTAGACGCATCCGACCTGGCCGAAGCCGGCGGGGTCGGTGGCCCACAGCGGTGCCGGTGGCGCACCGAGGAGGGAGCGATCCCCGTAGAGGTTCCACGGCCTGGCCCAGTCGCCGATGGTCACATCTGCGGGCAGTGACGCCATGCTCGGGGTGATCTTCGTCGTCCACTTCCAGCAGTAGCCCGCCGATATCCGGGCGCCGTAGTCCTCGGCGCGCCGGGCGGCCAAGAAGTCCTCCATCTCCTGGGGGCTGTCCGCCATCAGCAGCCGGACCTTGCCGTCAGGCTCCCACATGGTGGGGCCGTCGCCCTCCAGCCCCAGCAGGCTGGTTACCCATCGCAGGTACGCGTCGCTGCCACCGCATCGGAACTGGCTGTCCAGCTCCACCACCGTGCACTCCAGCCCCAGCTCCGTCGCGGCTTTCTGGATCTGCTTCACCTTGCCCATCTCGCCAGGGCGCACCACCTGGTGTTGGTCCAGCAGAAAAACCGGCACGCGGGCTGCGTCGATCAGCTCTGCTACCTGGGGTCGGCCAGTGCGCAGCGCGGCTTTGGTGTAGCGGTTGGCGGAAGTCTTGCGGAGCCGGTGGGCCTCGTCGCAGACGAGCACGTCGAGGTCGTTGGGCTCAGCCTCCATGAAGCTGTTGAAGTAGCGGAAGAGCCGCTGGACCTCGGGCTTACGAGCGCCCGCTACCTTGCGCATCGTCTTGGTGAACGACTGCGAACCGGTCGCGTGCAAGGCGGGCACCCCGCGACGGTAGAGCTCACCCAAGAGGGACAAAGCGATCACGCTCTTGCCGGAGCCCGGCCCGCCGGCCACCACGACGACCTGCTTGTGGTTGGACCGCCGTGCCTTCCGGACCGCTGCCATCACCGTCTCGTAGGCGAGCCGCTGCTCGTCGAGCAGGACGAACTGTTCCCTGTTGCGGACCTCTTCGGCAGCGATGGCCATTAGTTGCTTGGACGGCCGGACCTTGCCTTGCAACAGTGCGTCAGCCGCGTCGGCCCCGGGCTTCGGGGCGAGCTTCGAGCGTAGGTACTTCAGAAAGGCGCCGCGCTGCTCACCGGTGTACATCCGGCCTCGGTCATCCTCCGGGACGGCCCGCAGCCCTGCGACCCCGAACTCGGTGGCGTTGTGCAGGTAGGCCACCCCGGCGATCGACTCCGGGGCCTGCTCCAGCGCTCCGTTGAACGACACCAGGTAGTCGCAGTAACCCCGTACCTGCTCGATGGGGTTCAGGACGGGGGCCGGATACGCGTCGATGCGGCACCGCAGCGGGTCGTCGTCCTCCGGGTGTGCGCTGCTCCACTGCTTCAGTTCCACGACCACGTAGGACGGCCCACCAGTGGTCGGGTGGACGCCGGCCAGTATGACGTCTGCGCGCTTGCTGGTCAGCGGCAGTCCGTATTCCAGCAGCACCTCGACGTCCCCGAGCCCGGCTTCGACCAGCGCGTTGGTGAGCGCCGGGATGCTTCGCTCCCAGGAACGCTGCTCGGACGGATGGGGTCGGTGGCCGTGCTTGTGCAAGAAGTTCTCGGTCAGGAGCTCTGCCAGCCGTCCTTCAAGGTGGGTGCGGTTGGCCAACGACGCCGCGGACTCACGGAACAGCAAGGAAATGCCCCCAGGCAGCACGAAGTAACTCGTGCGGGTGGGGGCATGTCCTTACGTTCCACGGAAGTGGAGCGGAAGCCCGTCGGGCCGCTGAGATGGTCTCTGCCATCCTAGGACAGGGCATGGATCATGTATGAGGAGTGCGGGTCTCGATGCCGCCAGACTGCCCGTGTGGCCTGGAGGCATCGAGCCGTCCGTCAGGCGACCGGGCGGAGCCCCGGGCCTCCGAGTGCCCAGCGGCCGAGGCGGCGACACACCGCGCGCGAGATCGCGACGGCGGCGGAGCGGTCCGCCCTGGCCGCGTCGCGAGGTCGCGGCATTAGGGCCACCGGCAGCCCCGGAGGGCGCAGGGCGCCGTAGTGGGTGAAGCGGCGGGTTCCGCAGGAGCGGCAGCGTTCTTCGCCATCGGCCGTATCCCAGCCCGACAGGTGTGGGCAGTTGTTGACGAGGCGGCCTACGCCGTACATCGGCGCCCCCTCGACGAAGCCGTGGGGACAAGGTCCTGCAGGGGAGTGGGCAGGATGTCAGTGACGGGCATCCACGTGGTTCGGTCCGGCGACAGTTCCGGAGAGCCTGGTGGGGCCTCGAAGAAGTACCAGAAGCGCACCCGGTCCCTGTGCAATCCGTCGTGGGGGCCGGACCGGCGTTGTTCGATCCACAGCGGTGGGGTCGGCTCCTCGTGGACGAGCTGCAGTCCGGTCCGCTCGGTGGTGATTCTGTGGGCCGCGGCCGCCGGTGAGTCGTCCTGTCGTGTCAGCGGCCCGCTGAGCAGACGCACCAGGCCGCTGGAGTGCAGGACTGAGCCGATGGTGACCGCGAGGCAGCGACGGGTGCAGGGTTCCCCGGTCGCCAGGTGGTCGCACGTGGCGTGGGTGTAGCGGATGACGCCCGCCAGTTTTCCGGGGCTTGTGAGCCCGTAGCGGAAGATCTCGCGGACGATGTCCGCTCCTCTGACCGTGGATGTCGGCGATACCGCCTGTGAGACGTCGAACAGGCACTGGATCTCTTTGCCCTTGAGCCGGCCTTGGTCGGGTGGCGGCACCACCACTTTCCAGCACCCGTGAGTGAGTGCGTCAATCAGTGTCAAGCCGCGACCGGTTGTCCGTCCTGTTCTGGGATTCCGCCTGACTGGTTTGGCGCGGCAGTTGTCACTCACGCGTAGGTGCAGGAGGTACGCCTTGCGTTCCATGGTCAGGACGCAATGGGCGCCCTGGACGTGATCCAGGACGTTGGTCAGCAGCTCGTTGACCACGGTCACCACGTCGTCGGCGTATGCCATCAAGCCCCAGCGGTGGAGTTGGGCGCGTGCGATCCGGCGCGCTATGGCCAGTTCTGCCGGTCTCAACACGAGTTCCATCGTGAGTTGACGGTCGGAGTGCCGTGTGTGGATCGCCATGTCCCCTCCAAGTCCGGACAGGGCTCTGCCCGGGCAGAGTTGGTCGTCTTGTGTCACCCGTCAGATACGTCGTGTGACAAAGACCACCATGGGCCTGGCCTCAGAGCCCGTCAAGTCACTTGCCATGTCAATTGACAAGGCAAGTGGCAATCGGCGAACTGGAGTGCGGATGAGGGTGGTTCGCCGACTGTGTCGGTCGGTATAGCCTCGGGGCTCGTGCATGGGAGGAGAGCTCTGGTATGTCGCACAGCACCACATTGATGTCGCTCATGGCCCTTGGACGAAGGCTGCGGAGGCTGCGCGAGGCAGAAGGGCTGACCGTCGCGGAGTCCGCAGCGAAGCTAAGATGCGACCCTTCGCTCATCAGTCGAATCGAGAACGGCAAGAGGCTGTGCTCGCAGAAGCACTTCGCCCGGCTCATGGACCTCTACAAGGTCGCCTCGGAAGAGCGTGACGAGCTGGCAGAGCTGCTCGTGGCGGGAAGAGAGCGTAAGCAACCTTGGTGGGGTCGGTACAGCGAGACGGTCACAGCCAGCTATCAGAGGTTCATTGGCTTCGAAAACGCGGCAGTGAGTCTGTGTGAGTATCAACTGGGCATCTTGCCTGGCCTGTTGCAGACTGCAGAGTACGCCAAGGCTGTCACTGCCGTCGGGTTTGCATCGCTCAGCCCTGATCAGGTGGAAGTCCTGGTAGAGGTGCGTATGCTGCGTCAGCGCCATCGGCTGGACTGTGAGGAGCCGTTGAGGTGTGCCTATGTGATCACTCAAGCGGCACTTGAGTTCCAAGTGGGTGGTTCGGAGGCGCACAGACGGCAACTCCAGCACTTGATCGAGCTGTCCGAGCGTGAAAGCCTGCGGCTTCAGGTGATCCCCTACGGTACTGGGGAGGAGGGATTGAACATCGCGGCCTTCACCATCTTCCAGTTCGCTGACGACATGCCGGATGTCGCGTTCAGTGAGTCCGTCGTTGGCAGCCTGACTGTGGATGACCCGCGTGACCTACGCCGCCTGCACCGACTGTTCCAAAACCTCTCACGCGTAGCTCTCGCCCCAGGTGAGAGCCGTGACCTGATCGCGCAGATCAAGAACAGGAGTGAGTGATGGAGAAGCAGGACCTCTACGAGATCGACCCCGCCTCGCTGAACTGGCGGAAGAGCAGCTTAACCGCCAACAACCAGCAGTGCGTCGAAGTTGCTTCCCTGGGTGGGGGTGCTGTCGCGATACGTGATTCAAAGAACCCTGATTGCGCAGCGCTTTGCTTTACTAAGCAAGAGTGGGAGGCTTTCCTCGGAGGCGCTACCATGGGTGAGTTTAACGAAATGTAGGCCGCTGCAATCCATTTGCGGAATTTGCAGGTTTCCTGCCGGGGCGCTCCCTGACGCCGCGTCTACGCCAGGCCCTTGTCCTCCGCTACGGAGCGAACCTTCCGGACAGCAGGTCGGGCCCGCTGTACGGCGTGACGGCCCGGACGACGGGTGCCAGTAGGCAGGTACGAGGTGCTGGATGACGCGGCGGCTTGACCCGGGACGCGGGCTGAGTGATCGACGCACTGTATATCTGTGCGAACAAGCCATTTTGGCACAAAGAACGCATCGATCCCTTGATCCGGCGCAAGTGCTCCGGAAGCGTTGCAACGCAAGAATCCGCAACCGACTTGAAACGGGAGGGCATCATGACCCTAGAGTTTGTCGGAATCGACCCGGAGACCACCGGGGGCGGCTCGCCGACTGTGTGGGTGGAGGAGGAGACGGCCGACCTCATCCTCCAAGGAGAGGAAGCCGACAAGCTGTTGAAGGCCCAAGTGTCCGAGACGGAATGGGTCGCTGGGCACGACACGGGAATTCCCGCGCATGAGACGGTGATCCGCATCCCGGCCCGTATGGTGCCGATCCTGAGGGAGGCGTGTGATGTCGCAGAACGGCGTGCCGGACTTCGCTGAGCTGCTGCGGTCCGCTCGGCGCACCGCCGTCCACCTGGAGATGCGCGACGTTTACAGCGTCGGCGGTGAGAAGGAGAGCTTCGAGGAGTTCCTAAGGACGGGTAGGACCGACCTCGACCCCGATTCGCCGTTCTGGCAGGGCTGGACCCCGCTGGTGCGCGAGACTATCGCCAGGGGCGTCCAGATGCGCCGGGCTCGGGTCGTCTCCGAGCCGGTGACCGATTACATCCGGTGGGAGCACGCCCTGACCCCGGTCAACGTCGCTGTCGGTGAGCAGGTCCGCTGGCTACCCCGCCGCCTCGCCTCCGACATCGCTCTCCCCGGAAACGACCTATGGCTGATCGACGACCGGCGGGTGATGTTCCACTGGTTCACCGGTGACGGCGATTGGGCAGGGCATGAGTTCACCGAGGCCCCCGACGTGGTGAAGATGGTCGTTGCCGCGTTCGAGACTGTGTGGGAGCGCGCCATCGATCACGAGAAGTTCACCGTCTGATCCCCGCACGACCTCCATGCCCGTCTCTCCCTCCTCCAGCGCCCAGGCGGCGCGTGAAGCCCTCGCGAAGCGCTTGCAGCACCTTCGTCAGGACGCCGGCCTCACCGGGAAGGAGCTTTCCACCCGGTGCGGCTGGCATCCGGCGAAGACGACCCGCATCCAGAAAGGCGATACCACACCCTCCGACAAGGACATCAGGGCCTGGTGCGCGGCCTGCGGAGCGGAGGACCAGACAGAGGATCTGATCGCCACGGCGCGGGCGGTCGACTCCATGTATGTGGAGTGGCGGCGCATCCACAAAAACGGCATGCGCAAGGTTCAGGAGGACTTCTACACCCTCCACGAGCAAGCAGCCGTGTGTCGTGTGTACTCCTCCAACGCTGTTCCCGGGTTCTTCCAGACCGCCGACTTCGCCACTGCCCTCATGCAGTCGATCACCGACTTCCAGGGAACGCCCAACGACGTCGCCGAGGCCGTTGCCGCCCGCCTTGCCCGTAACCGCTTCCTGTATGAGGGAGGTCGCCGCTTCGTCGTGTTGATGGAGGAGTGGGTTCTGCGCTCTCGGATCGGTGACCGGGAGACGATGACCAACCAACTCCGGCACCTGCTTGACGTCTTGCCGCTGCCCTCGGTCTCACTCGGTGTCATCCCCTTCACGGCCCAGCGCGTCATCTGGCCCCTGGAGGCGTTCTACATCTTCGATGACGCCCACGCCGTGGTGGAGACCTTGACCGCCGAGATCAACATCAGGCAGCCCCGCGAAATCGCCGACTACCGCCAGGCGTTCGCCGAACTCGCGAAGATGGCCGTGTACGGCGCCCGCGCCCGCACCCTTATCAACTCGGCGATCAGCCTCCTCGGATGACGTTCCGCAATAACCCGCAATTTCGTTGAGCCCGATCCCACGGCTCTCGTACGGTCGTGGGCGTCGCCGGGAAGGCCTAAACTCCCCGCGTCGGCGGCAGTGGACGAGGCCGACCTGGCTCGGCGCGGTCCGCATGGAAGGCCTCCGCATCGAGGCTACGTGGGGTCAACTCCTCAGCTGGTGGTCCGAAGGGGGCCAGGCAGTCGTCGACTCGCTCACCCATGACGTGGCACTTCTCCCCTGTGTCATGGAGGGCCTGCGTACTTCCTGTAACCCACAGGCTCCCGGTCAACGACTGAAGGACAGCATCAGCCGGGAACGGCGCCGGGGGCATTTCCCTCGAGGTGCCCCCGCGCCATGCGCAGCGTAGCTCCACCAGCCGAACCCGGCCGGGCATGGCCGGGAGGACCGAAAGGAAGGAGCACGAAGTGGCAGATAGCACGACACTGTCGCAGGCCCCGAGCGGCCTACTCGTGGCGGTAGAAGAACTGACCGCCGTCCAAGACCGGTACGACAGCCTCCGGTCTGACAACGCCGGGAGTTCCGGCGATGCCCCGTGGCCAGGCGGGGACGGCAACCTGACCGACATCGAGTAGCACCAGGCGGCGGGGGCCCGCGCAGTCCACTGTGCGGGCCCCCGCCGCAGCTGTGTCACTTGGTCGAGCTCATAAGGAGGCAGTGATGGAACATCAATTGATCAACGCCATCGAGACGGCGCTCGGGTGGAACGGAGCGGACGAGCTTGGTAAGGGTTTCGCATGGGGGAGCATGGACGACCCCGCTCTCACCTCCCGCATTCTGACCCCGAACCGTCTGCTCGATATCGCCATGCGCAGGAGCCTGAATCGCCCGCAGTTCCGGTGCTTCCAGAAAGGCGAGGAAGTCCACCCGGCCATCTACTACACCGACACCGTCAGCCCCCGGGGCCAGAGCATCCCCATGGTCAACATGCGCAGCCTGGGTAGGCTGCTGGGAGAAGGCGCGACGCTCATCCTCGATCAGGTCAACGTCTTCGACCCGACGATGGAAGTCGCCTGCCGCGCATTGCAGTGGTGGTCACACGAGCGGGTGCAGGTCAACGCGTACCTGACGACGAACGACGCCGCGGGCTTCCCGCTGCATTGGGACGACCACGACGTTGTGATCATCCAGCTCGCTGGTGAGAAGGAATGGGAAGTACGCGGAACCTCTCGCAAGGTTCCCATGTACCGCGACTCCGACCCCAACAGCATTCCGACCGAAGACATCGCCTGGGCCGGCGTCATGAAGACCGGCGACGTGATGCACATCCCCCGAGGTCACTGGCACCAGGCGACCCGCAACGGCCAAGGATCGGGGAAGAGCCTCCATGTCACGTTCGGGATCACCAAGCGCACGGGAGCAAGCTGGTTCGCATGGCTCGGCGACTGGTGCCGTGAGCGCGAGATCTTCCGGCACGACCTGGATCGCGTGCACGGGAGCGGCACTCAGGCCCTGACCGAGGCTGCCGTCAGGCTGATCGGCGAGCGCTCCCCGGCCGATTTCCTGGCCGCGTACGAGCAGGCAATGGCGCTCCCCCGGCACGTACCATTCCTGGACATCCTGAGTCTGCTCGACGCCGTGGTGTGCACCGCCCACTTCCCTCCCCAGATCAGGGAGAACGGCGACACCGTCGACATCCTGGCCCCGGGGAAGAAGCTCACTCTCATGGCCAAGGCCATGCCCGCGCTGCGTCTGCTGCTGAGCGGTAGGCCTGTCCCGCTGGAGCAGGCGGCGGCCGTCGTAGGGGCCGAAGTGGCGGAGGTCGCCGAGATTCTGGTGAAGGAGGAGATATGCGCGGCGCTGACCCCCGAGTTGTCCTCGGGCTATACCGGTCTCGTCACGAACGCCGTCTCCTGACCGGGGCGCTGGACGTCGGTATCACCGCGATCGACACCAGCGCCAGCTACCTCGGCTTCCGCTCCCACGAAGTCTTGGCGCGGACAGCTGGCGATCTGCTGCCGAAGTTCACCCTCTCCACCAAGGTTGGCTACTTCCCGAGGGCGGACCGGGCGGAGCACTCCCTGGACCCCGTTCGGCTGTTCCGCGCCGTAGAACGAGCGGCCCAGGATCTCGGACGCGAGCCGGACGTTGTCTTCCTGCACAACCCGGAACACTCGCTCCAAGAGTCCACCCCTCACAACCGGGATGCCCTGGCCTTCGCATGCGCTGCCCTCGCCGACGCCGAGGCGAAAGGGGTGTGTGGGGCCTGGGGCATCACGTCCTGGGACCCGTCCCCGCTGCTTGAGATGATCGACAAGGTCACGCTGAAGCCATCCGTCCTCATGGCCCGAGCCGGTCTGCTGGTCGGCATCAGAACACTCGACGCCGTGGATGCCCTGGCTGAGGCGTTGGGCATGAGCGGCGGCATGGTGTGGGGCATGAGTCCCTTCGGGGGCAGTACAGGCGCCCCAGTGTGGGACAGGATCGACCCCCGTGTCTTCCTCCGGGGCAGCGCCGGACTCTCCCGCGTGCAGGCGGCCTTCCGGGCCTCCTACCACCTCCCCAGGGTCGACACTGTGGCCGTGGGCACCGACGTCCCCGCTCATCTGGGCGAACTGATCGGCGCCCTGGCTGGTGAGGTTGACGAGCAGACCATCCACCAGTATCGGAGCCTCCTTCGAGAGCGGTCGCGCGGTCAGTCCTTCTGAAGCTCCGAGACGATCTGCTCCGCCACGCGGCGTGCGGGCTCCAGCCGAGGGTCCTCGGGGTGTGATTCCGACCCCAGGATCTTCGAGCACACAAACAGCGTCATCAGCTTGCCGTCCCGGCTTTCGAAGTCACGGCGCCGCTCTTGCCAGACGCGATCGGCCAGAGCCGGGACAGCAAGGGAACTTCCCCATAGTGAAGCGGAGTCCAGACCCTGCGGCGCGTTCCCCCAGTCCTCCCAGTCGAAGAGACAGAACGTTGGCGTGGTCACATTGGCCCAGTTCAGATCCGCGTGGGCCGGCACCCACCGCTCAACAGTCGTTTCGAAGTCACCGGAGAACACGCTGCGGATGGACTCGGTGACGAGAGCCTGCGTGATGGTGATGGTGTCCGGCGTGGCGACGCGTCTCGTGTCCTGTGCCGCGAGCGCGTCCAGTGATGCGCTGAAGGCCTGCCACCACTCATTCGGCAGCTCCGGGTCTTCGCTCAGTACGGCGGTACCAACTGGCGTCCCCGGTAGGAGCTCGGTCTCGTCGGCCCGCCACATCACTGGCTTGCCCGCGTCCCGCCAGACCACACACGCCTGCCACAGAGGCTGGGCGATCGCCTCCAGACGCGCGGCGCACTCCGTGCCGTTCCAACCCTGAACGCCGATCTTGTCGAGTACCCGCCTCTCGATGCGCACCCAGGTGTCCCGGTCCGTCCGCGCCCCGACAGAGCGCCGTTTACGAACGGTCGTGTCCCGGTCCAAACTGACTTGAAGGGATCGCTCTACACGATCGAGAACGTCGTCAACCGGTTCGACTCGCAAGTCGCTGGCACGCGCCGAAGGCATCGAGACCGTCATGTGGGCGACCGTAGCAGCGGGCCAACTTACGAGAAATGATTTCGACCTGGGCTTGATTCGGTTTGACGCCGTGACCCGCCTGCTTCTCCGCCTCAATGAACATGCGCACGTTCACCGGATCTCCTGAGCGAAGAATGCGTGCTCTGCTTGAGGGTGGCTCCTGCGCTTTGCTCGACCGGATGTGCCGCCAGACCCCATCCGGGAGCATCCGCCCGCCCGATGGCGATGCGCGGAGCCGACACGTGCGATCAGGCGAGATCCGCGAGAAGGTCCGCCAAAGCCACCTCTTCCTCGACGCGTACTCCGAGCTCGGTCAAGGCCTGTGCCAGTGCGGGATCCCAAGGGGATGCGGTAGGCGTGCCCGTCAGGGGTAGCAGCTGCAGCGTGGTGGCAGCCAGGGCGCGGTAGTCGGTGGCCGTGAACCGCCATGGGTGCCATGGCACATGGCTCAGCAGTACGTTCGCGATCCGGAGGCCGCCCCAGTCGAAGTCGCCGTGGTAGAGGAGGGCTGCTCCGCCGACGTGCAGGCGTCGCAGGAGGGCAAGGGCGGCTGCGGACGGTTGGCCCTGGAGACAGACCAGGGGTGGGCAACTGGCGCCGTGGGTGTCGGCGGCGGCCGCCAGGACGGCCGGGTTCTCGCAGATCCGTACCACCGGAGGCGTAGCCCGGGGGCGTTGGTGAGTGAGTTGCCGGAGGGTTAGGACACATGGTTCGCCGGTTTCGGCCATCCAGTCCAGTGCGGGAGTTCCGCGAAGGTTCAAGGTGAGGACCGTCGAGGACAGATCGTCGCGCAGCAGTCCCGCCGATGCCCATGCGTCTCGCCGCCACGCGGCGCCGTTGCCGTCGGGGAAGCCGGTGAGCGCCCGGATGCCGGACAGAGCGAGCGTGGCCAGGGGTGTTCCGTCGTCCAGGGCATGCGCGCTGCCGAGTACACGGGCAGCGAAAGCGGGCAGGGAGACGGCGGGTTCGGCGGGGACTTTCCGGAGCACCTTCGCGGCGTCGGAGGACAGCCGACCGGCGGCTTCGGGGGTACGGGCAAGGCGCCGTACACGGCTCTCGGTGCGTGGCCCGGTGGCCCAGTCGGCGAGGCGGGGCCGATTGCGGGCCAGCGCCTGGAGCGGCTGATATGCCTCCTGCCATGCGCGGGACTCGTCCTGGCGTGCCTGTAGGACGGGGATGACGGGACCGGTCAGGGCTTCCACGGCCACGGCGAGACCGTCGGGGCTGACGCCGGAGCGGCGCAGGACGTCATCCACTGCGTCGAGCCGGAGGGACAGCGACCGGCCGGGGCGCGGCGCGCGGCCCAGCAGGCGTTCGACGGCAGTGCGCTGGGCTTCGGTGGGGGCGGTCAGCGAGACGGGCCCGGTGAGGGGCTGCTCGCGTTCGAGACGCCGTCTTACGCGCTCGACCAGCCACGTGAGGTCGGGGGCGCCGAGGAGTCGGCGGAGGCGGTCGAGGTCGATCCCACCGGGTATCCCACCGGGGGGCAGGGCGCTCATGTCCACAGCAGGTCCTGCCCGTCTGCTCCCGCACCGGACCGGTCCCGCTCGTACACCGGATCCTCACGCCGCACGCGCGCCGAGCCGTCCCACTCCCAGCGGGTGACCAGGACCGCCGCGACATCGTCGGTCCGTGAGAGCTGCGCGATGGCGATGCCGGGCACCTGTGGGTAGCAGGCCCACTCCCGTTCGCTGGTCATCACCACATCCAGGTCGAAGGCGTGGAGCAGGCCCAGGCACTTGGCCCGCGAGTCGTCGTCGACGCCTGCGAACGCCTCGTCGAGGGTCACCAGGCGTGGTGCGTGCGGGTTGCCTGCGCTCGCGTAGTGCGAAGACGCGGCGGCGAACAGGGGGACAGACACGGTGAGGACGCGCTCGCCGCCCGAGGCCGGTCCCGTGGCCGGGACCCAGCGGCCCTGCTGCTGCCGTTCGATGCCGAATTCGTGCCAGGTGCGGTAGTCGAGGGCCGTCGTGAGGTGCTCGAGCCAGCTGCCGGCGGCGTCGCCGGACTGCTGCTGGGCGATCTGTGCCTGCAGGAACTCGCCGACTGCCGCCCGGTCCTCAGGGGTCCAGGCGTCGGCGGACTGGCGCAGGCGTTCCCGCGCCCGGTCGAGACCCACCGGGGCCTTGCGCGAGGCCCGCCACACCAGACGGAGCTTCATTCCGGTCGAGGTCGGGCGTTCCTCCAGCTCGGCGTTCATGGCCCGTACGTGCCGCTCCGCCGCCCCGATCAGTTCCTGCAGGGTGCCCGCCACCTCGGTGATGAGGTGGGATTCCAGGACCTCCCGCTCGTGTGCGGACAGTATGCGGGTGAGTTCACCGACCTCGGTGGCCAGTGCCTCGGCGAGTTCGGGTACGGCCTGTTCACGGCCCTGGTAGACGATGTCGACGACCATTCCGTCCTCGATCACGCGCGCGGACGCGGTGTGTCCATGCCGGGACAGAGCGTCCTGCAGGGTCTTGAACTCTTCGCTCAGCCGCCTCTGCACCCGCTCCCAGGCCCCGTCGGAGTCATCCGTCCCGGACAGCTCGGTCTCGATGGAACGGGCCAGCGCGATGGCGGGGGTGGCCGCCCATGGACCTTCGCCAGCTGGCGGTACGGTCAGACCTGGCAGGGCCACCGCGATCAGGCCGGTTCCGGCGAACCGCTGGAGACCCGCGATCGCCTCGGCACGGGCGGAGGCCGCCTCGATGATCCCCTGTTCGAGCTGCTCGATGCGGCCTTCGGCCCTGCTGGCCCGCCGGTCCGCCTCGGTGTGCCGCTCACGGGTTCGGCGCTGCTCGGCTCCGCACTCGCGCAGGGATTCGGTGGTCTCGGCCAGGCGGTGCTGGAGGTCGGCGACGGCCGCGCCGACCGTGGAGCGCAGGGTGCTGTGGTGTTCGGCGGCGACGGTGGCCTCGCGGGCTGCGTCCGCTGCCCGCAGCGCGTGCTCCTCGGCCCGCTGCCCCGCTTGCTCGGCCTCGTCGCGTTCCTCGTCCGTCTGACGGGCCGCCTCGGCGCGCTCGCGCAGGGCGGGCCACAGGTCGGCGAGGACGAGGGTGAGGCCGGTGAGGGCCTGACGTACGGCGGCGAGCCCGGCCCGGTCGGAGGGCAGGCCCAGGTCGGCGGCGGTCGTGCCGAGTTCCGCCGCGGCCTGCTCGGCCTCCTGGGCCGCCTCGGTGAGATCGGCGGTCCGTTCGTCGCGCCGGACACGGTCCCGGCGCACGACGTCGGCGGCCGCTGCCACACGGGCGTACGCCTGCCTGAGAGGCGCGTCGTCGGGTACGGCGGCCAGCTCGGCGTCGAGCCCGTTGCGGCGCGCCACGACGGCCTCGGTCTCGGCCACGGTGGCGGCCAGATCATCGTGAAGCGAGGCGAGTTCGGTGCGCAAGGTGGCCATGCGGGACCGGCGCGCCTCTTCACGGGCGCCCTCGCCGATGTATTCCGCGGAGGTCTTGGCCCATCGGCCGGTGAGCGCACCGACGCGGAAACGTCCGTCAGTCGCTGCCCAGCTGTCCGCACCGCCGCCCGCCTCGCCCAGCCCGATCGCCGTGAGCAGCCGCGTCACCGTCTCTTCACCTACCGCCGTGGCCCGCGCGTCGCCGTGGTCGACGGCCGGACGCAGTACATCGGCCAGGGACGGCCCGGTCACGGGCCCGGTCCGGGGTGCGAGCAGCACATCGTGCCCGTCGGCGTCGAGGGCCGTGCCGTCCGGGAGCACCCAGGCGTCCAGCAGGCCGGATGCCTCCAGGGCCGCTTCCAGCCCGGCGCGTTCGGTAGCGCCGAGCCCGTCCCGGAAGTCGACGAGCCGCCACAAGGGGGAGCCGGTCGCCCCCTCGCGCAGGCCCGGGGTGCGGGTGTACGGGGCCTTAGGCCCGCGCTGGCCGCCGGCTTCGAGCGCGGCCAGCTCCTGCTCCATGTCCCGCACCCGCGACCGGAGTCCGGCCTTGCGATGCGCCAGGCCGGCGGCATGGTCGGCGAGCCGCGCCGACGTGGCCCGGTGGGCACGCGAGGCATGGGTATGGGCCGGGCAGGGCCCGTCGAGGTGCCGCGTCCACTCCTGGAGCTCGTCGAGGAGGCCGACCGGATCCGGGTACGCCAGCTCGTGGCACTCCTCGGCGTGCCGGCGTACGGCATCCAGCAGTGCCCGGCCGGCTGCCGCCGCGGCCTCCTCCGCCTGCTGCTGCGCCTCGGTCGCGAGGGCGAGGTCGGACTCGGCCTCGTCGAGCCGCCGGGAGGCCGCTCGACGCTCGCTCGCGGTCCGGTCGGCCCGGTCGGCAAGGCGTTCCACGTGAGTGAGGTTGCGCCGCCCGCGGTCCGTCGCCTCCTCGGCCGCCTGCCGGGTCGGCTCGTCCGGCAGGGCGACCAGGGCATCGCCTGCCGCCTCCCGGGCCCGGGCGAGGATGGTGCCGGCTTGGTGCCGGGCCGAGGCGAGCCGGTTCTCGGCCGCGCCGAGCCGCTCCAGTGCCCGCCGGTGGAGGCGCGTGGTCTGCCCGTGGTCGGCTTCCGCGCGTTCCCGTTCCCGCGCCGTGCGGGCCGCCTCCGTGGCCGCCTGCTCCAGCTCACGGGCGCTGCGCATCTCGGGTCCCGCGCGCAGGGCGGCGTCCTGGGCCCGCAGCCGTGTCTCGGTCTCCTCCAGAACGCCGATGCGTCCCTCGGCGGTTGCCCGGTCCTCCTCCGCGCGGGCCTTGTGCGCCTGCGCTTCCGCGAGATCCCGCTGGAGGTGCTCGTACCGGGAGTGCTCGCTGCGCGGGAGGCGGGCCCGCCGCCGGGAGGCGACGCGGGCGTAGCGCCGGTAGTGGTCCAGGAACGCCGAGGCGGCGTGCTCGGCCTCGGCGGCGGCCCGCAGCTCCTCCTTCTCCTCGTCCAGGGAGCGGAAGGCCTCCGCCGCGTCGGCGACGACCGCCTGGTCCATGGGCGGCAGCGCTTCGGTCAGCGCCCGGGAGAGGGCAGCCTCGTTGGGCCGCTTCGACAGCTGGGGCTGACGCAACTGGATGAGCAGGTCCACGAGGGCGGCGTACCGCTGCTCGCCGAGCCCGAACAGTGCTTCGTCGACGGCCCTTCGGTAGGCCTTGGCCTGGTCGTACACCATCCCGTGCCCGGCGATCGCCTCGGCGAGCCGGTCACGGGACAGAGCAGTGCGGGTGGCGTCGAGCAGGCTGAGGTCCCGGCCGACCCGCTGGTCGGTGACCGCGTACCAGTGGCGGGCGATACCGCGCCCGGTGACGGCCTTGAGCCCGCAGGCGAGGGTACGGAAGTGATCCTCGCCGGTCGTCGCATCCCGTCGGCCGAACTCGATCCAGGTGTAACCGAGCCGTTCGGGATGAGGGTGTTCGCCGCCGAGGAGCAGGTTCCACTCCATGCGCTTGCCCGGGTCGCCGTCGGGCTCGACACGGCGCGGGGTGAGATCCCCGTCCAGCAGGAAGGGCAGGGTCAGGGCGAGGACCTTGGACTTGCCGGTGCCGTTGTTGCCGCGCAGCAGCAGTCGTCCGTCGTGGAAATGGAACTCCTCCTCGTCGTAGTGGAAGAGGTCGACGAGCCCGATGCGCATCGGTTGCCAGCGGGAGCGGGTGGGGACGGGGAGGGCGGTCACTGCCGGCTCGCCTTTCGCTGCTGGGGCATGCGTGGGGTGTGTGGGGTGCGGGGTTCGAGGACGACGGTCTCGCCGACGGCGTACCGGGCGAGGGCCGGACGTGGCGCGATCCGATCGCCCCGACGGGTGATCAGTCCCAGCGCGGTGAGCTTGGCGAGGGCCTGCTCGACCAGTTCGCCTTCTGCGCCGGGCTCCTTGGCGGACTTGGCCCAGAAACCGCCGTACGCAGCGGCGAATTCACGGACCTTTTGCTGGAGATCGCCGATGGTGACGGGCCCGTCCGCTGCCGCGAGATGCTCGGTGAGCAACAGAGTGACATGGCCGTGGGTGCCTTGTTCGGGCATGCGGACATCGGTGAGGTCGTCGTCGGGGTCGACCATGGCGATGCCTTCGGCCCGTACCTCGGGGACGAGTCCGGTCAGCTCGGTGATACGGGCGGTGAGGAAGCCGCGCTGCCGGGTGAGGTAGGCGAGTTCCGCGTCGGTCAGTTCGTCGTAGTACAGCACCGGATCGTCGAGCAGGCGGCGGGTCAGCGCGCGGCGCATCGCACGGAACCGCAAGTCGTCGCTGTCCAGGGCGGTTTCGGTGACCAGCTCGGCCAGACGCTCGTCGAGAGTGCCGGCACGCACGGTGGAAGGGCCTTGGCGGGTGGCGAGCAGACCGGCCAGCACACGGCGCTCGACGTCGTACAGGACGTCGCCCGCCCCGCTGACGTACGCCTCCTCGTCACCGGCGACCCGCCGCAGAACGCCGAGCCTGAGCAGGAGCCTGACGACGGCGGCGAGGTCGAGGCGCTCGTCGCGGCGGTCCAGGGTGAAGTGGACGCCGGCGGCGGTGAGGTGTGGGTCCGCCGCGTCGAGGACGACCTGATCGGCGAGGCGGCCGAGCGCTACCTGGGCCTCGCCGCGTTCCAGGGCGGCGAGGGCGAGACAGAGCAGCACATAGCGTCGGCGGGTGAAGGGGGCGCCCGTCCGGCTGGCCTCACGAGCGGGATGCGTCGGGTCGGTGAGAAGGCCGGGGATCTTGCACAGGCGGGCGGCTTCGGCGTCCACGTGGAGGGACCAGCCGGTGTTGCGGTCGAACCACGCGCGCAGTTCCGAGGCGTGGCGGCGGACGAGCCGGAAGTCGTCCGAGCGCGGTCCGCGAGCGAGCAGGAGAGGCTCCTTGAGCAGCGCGCGTGCGGCCCTGCGCAGCTCGGCGGAGTGCTGCCCCTCCAGGATCTCGGCGAGCGGGGTGCTCATCGCCTGCTGTCCCTCTCGGCCAGGTCGATGATCTCGACGGTGTGGTCGGGGCCCCGGAACGTGCCCCCGGGGGTGGTGATCTCTGCGGTCGTACCGTCGCCGAGCGCTGCGAGGCGGATCTCCATGGAGCCGTCGTTGCTGGTGGCGGACGTGTGCGTCATGCCGGGCCGCCACGTGGCGAGGGCGTCACCCAGGAGCTGGAGGAAGAGGCCGAACGCCAGCGGATCGAGGTCACCGAGGGCGGAGAGCCGGGTGACGCCGCCGGTGGCGAGCCGCGCCCGCGCAGCTTCGGTCTCGGCGGCCTGCTTGGCGGCGATCTCGGCGAGGTGGCGGCGCGCCTCGGAGCGGTCCTCGACCTTGCGGGGCTTGCCGCGCCGTTCATAACTGCCGGTGCGCCGCAACTGCGGGCTGATGCACAGGGATTCGGCCTCGGCCCACGGGGTGGCGGCGGGCACCGGCCGGGCCGTGCGGGTGGCGAGGGTGTCGGCGTCGACGGTGAGATGACGGGCGGGGTAGAGCCCGAAAGCGGTGCGCCACAGACGGTGCCGGGCGTCGTCGTCGGGTGCCTCGGCGAACCAGCGGGCGAGCGTACGGAAGTCGGCGGAACGGTCGGAGCGCCCGGCTCTGCGCTCGTTCAGCGACCGTACGACCGCCAGAAGCTGGGGAATCGCCCCGAGAGCCCGGCCGCGCAGCAGCCGCGCCTGCGATTCCCGTCCGTTCCTGCTGATGAACCAGGCGGCGAGCCCGTCCCAGCGCCCGGTCCACCGCGCGTACGCCTCCTGCTCGGCGTGCTCCGCGTCCTCCGGCGAGGCGTCGGCGGCCTCGCGAGCGGCGGCGGTCCGGAGCAGCGGTGCGATCACGCCGCCGCCTTCCAGCTCCAGGATCAGCTGGGCGATGCGTCCGCCGAGAGTGATCAAGTCCTGGATGAACCGCTCCAGATACTGGATGAGCCGGTCCTTGTAGGCGAGGAAGACCTCCTCCTCGACGTCGTGCAGGTCGATGGTGCGCTGCAGGGATCCCATGAAGGCCCGGGCGTTGTCGGCAAGGGCCGCGAACCGGCTGGTCAGCGCGTCGAGCGCGAGGTAGGTCTTGGCCGGGTCCGGTATCTCTTCGGCCCCCAGGACGAGGAGAGCACGCAGTTGGGTGACGATGTCGTGCAGCGCGACCGCCTGGAGCGCGCCCCGCCGGCCGAGCGCCTCGTCGTATGCGGAAAGCGCCTCCTCCGCCGCCTCTCCCGCCTGGGTGAGCTGATAGACGAACCGCTTGCGGTAGAAGTCCTCGACAGCGGTGACGCGGGCCGTATCGGGATCGGCGCGCAGATTTCCCCATTCGACCAGGCTGTCGAGCGCCTTGACCACGGTGTCGAGTTCCGTCGGACGCCCGTCGGCGGGCAGGGCGGCGTGCACGTCCTCGGGGCGCAGATGCACCGCGAAGCGCTCCTTGGCAGTGAGGAACGTTCGCATTATCCGCCGGTAGAGGGCGGAGTTGGGCGCGGTGAGGTGGGCGAAGGGGGCGTACCGGGTCGGTGCCGGGGGCTCGGGTGTCGGGGACATCGCACGGTCATTCTGGCCGATGAGCCGTGGCGTGGGCGGGTGAAGTTGGGAGTCTCACAGATTTGGGTTCCGGTAACAAAAGCAGCATCACGTCAGTATGACGCCGTGTTGCCCAAGCGGCTGGCGGGGAACATCTGCCCGCCGAGCGTACGGTCGGTGCTACGGCACAGGCACGGACGTTACCAATTGCTGCTGGCGGTGGGACGGGTTGGTGCCGTCATCGTAGGTGGTCACCGACGTGGTGTAGTCCACCTGGCCGTTACCCGATGCCGCCACCGTGTTGCCGAAGTAGTCACCGATGAAGGTGGGGTTGCCGGTGCCCGATTCGCTCGGCGCGTTCAGCTGGGGATCGAAGGCGTGCATCGAGAGCCGGACGTTGTGTCCGATCGGGCTGAGAGCAGGGCGGTAGAACTGGATCGCGGTGTTGACGCAGTAGTTGGTCGCGCCGTAAGGGGGCAGGCTGCCCGAGTAGTTGGGGTTGGACCGGTCGAGGGCAATGCCTGCCGCGTTTGCCTCCGGGGTTCCGGATACAGGGCAAGCGAGGCGTCGGTCGTAGAAGGCAACGCTCACCGTGCCGTCGGGGGCGGCCGTCAGGCTGGGCTGGAACTCGTCCACCGGGGAGGCATTGTCGTTCACCTGGATCGGGGAGCTCCAGGTTGCCCCGCCGTCGTAGGACGCGGTGAGCAGGATGTTGCCGACACCGGTGCTGTAGTCCTCGTACGCCGTGTAGAGCGGGTAGTGACCGTTCACCGCCTTGGGGCCGACGGTGAAGGTGTTCTCGATCCCGTCCCGGAAAGTGGTGTTGGCGTACCTGCCCGACGGCGCGGTGATCCCGCTGAACGGCGTTCCCGCTGTCGTCCAGGTTGCGCCGTTGTTCGGGGGCTCGGGCAGCGGTATCAAGGTGAGGAACGGTAGAGGTTGGTGGGGTACACGACAAGACAGGTGGCGCAAAGTGGAAGGGCGGCGGATCGTCGCCCGCGTACCAACAGAGTCGTCGTAGCAATGAGTGCTGGAAGATCAGGGTCTGCCTGGACGTTGTCTCCAGGCGTGAAGATCAGCGAAGCATCCAGAGTCAGCGGCGTGAGTGCGAGATCGTTGCGGTACTACGAGGACGAGGGCTTGATCGTCCCTGGTCGTTGCAGCAACGGGTTCCGCGACTACTGCCAGTCCACTGTCGACCGGGTGCTCGCCATCCGCTCGCTGCTGGAGTCCGGGCTGCCCGTGCGGTTGATCAGGGAAGTTCTGCCCCGTCTTGCTGACGGGCCTGGTGCGGGCACCGATGCCGACACTGATGCGGTGTGCGCGGAGTTCCTGCAGGAGGTGCAGAGCTATCGCGATCGACTCGCTGCACGTATCGCCGTTCTCAGCGACCAGCAGGCGGCACTCGACACCTACCTGCGAGAGGCCCGCCGCGCTGATCAATGACCGTCACTTGACCTTGACGTAAGTGTGAGACTCCTACGTTCAGCACATGGAGATCAACGAGCAGCAGCACACCGCCGAGCAGACAGTACGAGCGCTGGTCCAGCAGTCGCACCGGGGGCCGAAGGATCTGACTCTCACGACCGATCGGCGCCGCCCCACCCCGGGGCCCGGCGAGTACCTGATCCGCGTGGGCGCCGCCGGGGTCAACTTCGCTGACGTCATGCAGACCCATGGCACCTATGGAGGCGGCCCGACGGCGCCCTATGTGGCGGGCTTCGAAGCCGCCGGCGAGATCGTGGGTGTCGGCCCGGCCGTCGAGAGCCCGCTTCCGCTCGGGACCCACGTCGTCGGCACTGGCCCGGGCGCCTTCGCGCAGTACATGACGATGCCGGCCGCGGGCGTCCTCCCCGTGCCTGACGGTTGGAGCGACGCCGAGGCTCTCGGCCTTGTGCTGAACTGGGCAACCGCCTTGGCGGCACTGAAGCCGCTGGGCGAGATCAAAACTGGTGACGCGGTGCTCATTCATGCCGCGGCCGGAGGCGTGGGGCAAGCCGCCGTCCGCCTCGCTCGCCACTACGGTGCACGCGTGATCGCCACGGCGTCACCGGCCAAGCACGACACCGTCAAAGCACTGGGCGCCGACGAGGTCCTGGACAGTGCGCGCCCCGACCTGGCCGAAGAGATCACCCGCCTGACCGGCGGGGTCGACCTGGTCCTGGAATCGGTGGGACAGGCCATGTTCGGGGTCAGCCTGTCGGTCACCAAACCCTTCACCGGACGCATCGTCGTGTTCGGTGCCGCTTCCGGCGACGCCACTCTGACCACGCACGACCTGGTCTTCACCCACCAGGTCCAGGTCAAGGGCCTGCACATCGGTGCGCTGGCAGCCGCAGCCCCGTCCCTCTACCAGTCGTTGCTCGTCGAGATCGAGGCACTGATCGCCCAAGGCGTGTACCCGCCCGGCACTCCCCAGGTTCACCCCCTGGCCGAGGGGGCGGCAGTGCTGCAGCAACTCGAAGCGGGCCGGACCCATGGCAAGCACGCCCTCGATCCCTGGCGCTAGGAACGAACGCCTGTGACTCACCGCAATGCCCCGCCGTCCCCCCCCGTTGCAAGTCCTGTGGAACGCCGATTCCTGCTCCGGCGAGAACCGTGCGCGGCAGGCCTGAAGGCGCGTTCCCTTTCGCATGGATGAGGTGTTCCTCGCCCCGCGCCCCGGAGACAGCCGTTCCCAAACCCCATTCAAACCGGACCGCAACCCGCCCGCGCCACGATCGGTGTGCGGCCGGGAGAGACCGGTTGCGGTGACGGGAGGGGAGTGCTCACGTGCATTTGACGGAGATCCTTCGGCTCAGGCCGGTCCCGGCCGCCGGGGTCTACTTCGGGCTCACCCGCAGGTGCCCGCTCCACTGTCGGCACTGCTCCACCGACTCGCTGATGGACAGTGAGCAGTACTCGGCCCGGATGTTCCTGCGGTTCGCCGACACCTTCACTCCCGAGAACCGGCCCGAACTCACCCTGATGTCGGGGGGCGAGGTGATGCTCCGGCCCCGGCTGGTGCGCGGGATCGCCGAGCGGGCCAGGGCGGTGGGGTCGCGCAGCCAAGCGCTGTCGGGACTGTTCTTCGCAGGGAAGCCCCGCATACCCCGGGCGATCCGGGAAGCCATTGATGCACTGGACCACTTCTCCGTGAGCACCGACCGGTTCCACGAGGAGGAGGTGGACCGGGCGGCCGTCTTCCGGGTGCTGCACGAGTTGCTGGACGACGGCAAGGACGTCAGCGTGCAGATCACCGGGGAGGGGCCGGACGATCCCTACCTCGCCGACGTCACCTCGGCGTTCCGCCGGGAGTTCGGTGACCGCGTCCCCATGCTGGTGGTGCCGCTCGTGCCGATGGGACGGGCCAGGGAGTGGATGGAGCAGCGGCCACCGGCGGCCTACCCGCTTACTGCCGCGCCCTGTTCGCTGGCCTGCTGGCCCGTCATCGGCTTCAACGGGCAGGTCACCGCCTGCGGCAACCAGGACGTGATGGACGGGGCGGTGCCCATGCCGCCCCATCTCTTCCTCGGCCACATCGCCCGTGACGACTGGGAGACCGTGCGACAGCGGGCGCTGGGCTCGCCGATGCTGGAGGCGATCCGGACGTACGGACCGGAGCACCTGATGGAACGGTTCTCCGGGGAGCGCACCTGTGAGGGGTACTGCGCCAGCTGCTGGAAGATGGCAAAGACGCCCGGAATGCGGGAAAAGGTACAGGAGCTGGTGCTGCTTCCGTCTGCCGCGGTGGTGCGGGGGGCCGTGGAACGGATGACGGCGGACGCCGGGGCGGTCGGGTTCGCCCGGCGCTGGGGGATCGATCGCTACGCCGACCTCGTCACCTTGGGCGGCCCGAGCGAACGGGACCTGACATGCACCGGCTGACGCACGACGAGATCCTGCGGATCCGGCGGACGCCGGGGGCGACGTTGCTGCTCTTCATCACCGACCGCTGCCCCGTCGGATGTGCGCACTGCTCGGTGGACTCCCGCCCGGACAGCCCGAGGATCACGGACTTCGTCCTCTTCGAGCAGATCGTCGACCTGCTCTGCGCCGACCCCGTCAGCACCATGATCGGTGTCTCGGGGGGCGAGCCGTTCGTCGAGCGGCGTGGGCTCTCGTTTGCCGCCCGGCGGATCACGGAAGCAGGAAAGGACCTCGTCGTGTACACCAGCGGCGTGTGGGGCGCGGTGGCCGACCCGCCCCGCTGGATCCACGAGGTCCTCGACCGCTGCCGCTGCGTCTACCTCAGCACGGATGCCTACCACGAAGCCGGCACCGGACCGGACCGGTTCGTCGGTGCCGCCCGCGCGATCGGCGGCCATGGACTGCCGATCATCGTGCAGGTGGTGGACGAGGGCGGCGCGCTCGCGCGGGCCGAGGAGCTGCTGCGGGCCGCATTCGGCTCCGCCTGGCAGGAGCATGCAGAGCTGGTGCCCACCGAGGGGCTCCCGCACGGGCGGGGGGCGGGGCTCTTCTCGCGGGACCGGCGAGTTGCCGGGCGGCAGCTGGGCCGCTGCGGGGCCGTCGACTCGCCGGTGGTCCGCTACGACGGGCGGGTGACCGCCTGCTGCAACGAGACGGTGCTGATGGGTGGCGGTCCGGCGGCGCTGCGCCGGGACTGTGCCAGTGGGCCCGAAGTGAGGGCGGCGATCGAGGAGTTCGGCCGAGTCCCGCTCTTCCGGGCGCTGAGTACGGTCGGCGGCGGACCGCTGACCGCTCTTCCCCGGTTCGGTGATCTGGCGGACCGGCGGTTCACGGACATCTGCGGGCTCTGCTGGACGATGACCCGCCGGGCCGGGGCCGCCGAGGACGACGCACTGCTGCGGGCGATCGGACTCCTGGAGAAGGGGATGCGCGCATGACCGGGGACGCGTTACGGGCGGCTGCAGGCCCGTACCACCGGAACGGTTCCGACCGCAACAATTCCGACGGCAACGGCAACGGCAACGGCAACGGCAACGGCAACGGCAACGCCAACAGCAACGGCTTGCGCCGCAACAGCGAGCTGGTGCGCGGCAAGATCGACCTGGTGATGCCCCGCTTCTTCGCTCTCACCAGAAAGGCGTGGAACTCCCCGGCAGTGGGCGGACTCTACCCCCGCTATCTGTGCCTGTTGCACACCGCCATCCGTGCCACGGTGCCGCTCATGGACCTCGCCCTGGAGCGTTCCCGGGCACTGGCCTCCGTCGATCCGGTCGCCGAGGGACTGCTCGAGTACCTCGCCCGGCACCGGCGGGAGGAGCAGGGCCACGACGAATGGGTCCGCGAGGACCTGCGCGTCCTGGGGTGCGACGCGGACGCGTTGCTGCAGGAGATGCCCGGGCCCATGGTCGCGGAGCTGGTGGGGGCGCAGTACTACTGGATCCGCCACCACCACCCCGTCTGCCTCCTCGGCCACATCGCGGTGCTCGAGGGCTATCCGCCGTCGAGGGAACTCCCCGGTCTCCTCCGGGAGCGGACCGGCTATCCGGCCGAGGCGTTCCGGACTCTGCACCGGCACGCTGCGCTCGACGTCCGCCACCGGGACGAACTCTTCCACATCCTGGACCGGTTGCCGCTCACCGCCGATCACCACTGTGCCATCGGGGTCAGCGCCTTCCACACGGTCCAGAAGGTGTCGGTGCTCGTCGAGGACCTGCTCGCCGCCTCGGCCGAGCCGGTGTGAGGGAGGCGGAGCATGCGGAAGCCTCGCGCCGCCGGACTCTTCACCCCAATCCGGAACCGTCAGTACCGGCTGCTCTTCGCCGGTCAGCTGCTCTCCGGCTTCGGTGACTGGGCCGACTTCGTCGCCCTGGTGTCACTCGTCGCGTACGGGTGGCAGGCCGGAGCCGGGGGGCTGGCAGCGGTCGCGGCCGCCGCGGCGGCGCCCTGGCTCCTGGTGGCGCCGGTGGCGGGGGTCTGGGCGGACCGGCTGCCGCAGAAGCGCACGTTGATCGCCTGCGATCTGCTCCGCGCCGCGCTGGTGCTGTGCTACCCGCTCGCCCCCGGCCTCCCCGTGCTCCTGGCGCTGGTGTTCGCCAAGATCTCGCTCAGCACCCTCTTCTCTCCCGTCCAGCAGTCGGCGCTCACGCTGATCGTGCCCCGGTCGTCCCTGCTGGCCGCCAACTCGCTGAGCGGCTTCGCCGGTCAGGTCTGCAAGGTGGTGGGGCCGGCTCTGGGCGGGGTGCTGCTCGCGGTGTCGGGCACCGGCGGTGCTTTCGTGGCGGACGCCTCGACCTTCGTCGCCTCGGCGCTGATCCTCTCCCGGCTCACCCTGCCGCCCCGTACGGGCCGGCGGGGCCCGGCCGCGGCGGCCGATCCCCGGCGGGGCCGGTTCGCCGGAGAACTGCGCGAGGGCGTTGCGTTCGTCCTCGGCAGCCGTACCCTGCGGACCGCCGTCACCGGCCTCTCGGCCACGGTGTTCCTGGTTCTCGCCTTCGACACGCTCTCGCCCCTGGTCCTCGTCAGGCTCGGGGTGTCGCCTTCCCTCTACGGGGCCGCCATCGCGGCGGTGGCGGTAGGCGCTGTCACCGGGACCGTGGTGGTGGGGCAGTGGGGACAGCGCTGGAACGTCTTCGCGGTGCTCGCGGTCTCCCAGGCGGCGACCGGTGTGCTGGTCGCTCTGGTCGGTGTGGCAGCGCTGACCGGCCTCCGGACGGCCGCCGTGTTCTGGGCGCCGGTCGCCGTGGGCATCGGGCTCTGCTCGGCCGGCATCCTCGTGGTCTTCGGCTATCTCGTGCAGCGGTCGACCCCGCAGGAGCTGATGGGCCGGGTCACCGCGGTGGTCAACGTGGTGCCCACGGTGCTGCAGATCTCGGCGCCGCTGGTGGGGGCCGCCCTCGCCGCCTGGATTGGCCTTGGCTGGGTGCTCGCCGGTGCCGGTCTCGGACTGGCCGCCCTGGGCGCCCTCTTCCTGTGGCGGCGCCCGGCGGAGCCGGCCACGGATCCCTCAGACGACGCCGGGCCGACTCGGCCCGAGCGTCCTGCCCCGCCAGGAAAACAGTCAGAAAAACACTCAGGAAAGGACGAAACCGTCATGGCCTTCAACCCGATCGACGCACTGACCGAGCAGGGGCACGACTTCACGGGCGCGACCCCGGAGCAGATGGCCGTCATCGCGGCGCTCACTCCGGAGGAGGTGGACGTTCTCAACTCCGTCAAGGCGAGGCTGAACGGCGAGGTCGTCAGCCACGAAGCCGGCGACGGCTACTTCGTCTGGTAGCAGGCCCGGCCCACCGGGTCCGGCGTGGTGGCCTTGCCCCGCGCCGGACCCGGCACCGGAGGACTACAGGAGGAGACCCCGATGGAATCCGACGCCACGTTCGGCGCGCTGATCGCCGCCGGACTCCCGGTCGAGGCGTTGACCGCCGAGGAGTGTGAGGTGCTCGCCGCGCTGTCGGCGGAGGAACTCGCGGTGCTCGCCGGCATCAAGCGGCGACTCGACGAGGTCGAGCCCGACGTCGTCGCCCACCACATGGTCGGCGGCCTGTTCTTCTGACCTCGCGGCGATTCTGACCCTTTCTGACCCTTTCTGACCCTTGCGACGCTTTCTGGAGGGGCCATGGTCTGCCCGGCGTGCGACGCACCGCACACTGCCGGCGCCCGGTTCTGCGCGGCCTGCGGACGCCCGCTCGGGGCCGGCGACCGGGCCGTGCGCAGCCGCCGCACGGTGACGGTGGTCTTCGGCGACCTGGCGGGCTCCACCGTGCTGGGCGAACGGCTCGACCCGGAGGCGCTGCGCGAGGTCATGCTGCGGTACTACGCCCTGATGCGCGACTGCCTGGAACGGCACGGCGGAACGGTGGAGAAGTTCATCGGCGACGCGGTCATGGCGGTGTTCGGCGTGCCCCGGGTGCAGGAGGACGACGTCCTGCGCGCCGTCCGGGCGGCCTGGGACATGCAGTGCGCGATGGCCGGGCTCAACGATGCGCTCGGCTCCGGGCTCCGGGCCCGCCTGTATCTCCGGGTCGGCGTCAACACCGGGGAGGTGCTCTACTCGCGGGAGTTCGGCGAGGGGCATGCGATGGTCTCCGGCGACACGGTCAACGTCGCCGCCCGGCTCCAGCAGCACGCCCCCGACGGCGGCATCCTGCTCGGCGAGGTGACCCACCAGGTGGTCGCGCCGTACGTCACCACCGAGCCGGTGGCGCCGCTGACCGTCAAGGGGAAGTCCCGGCCGTTGTCCGTGTGGCGGCTGGTCGCCCCCGGCCCGGACCCCCGCCGGGATCGGCGGGCCGCCGCGGTCCCGTTGATCGGACGCGAACAGGAGCTGCGTCAGCTGGAGTTCGTCTGGGAACGCTGCCACGATCGGCGCGGCTGCCACCTGTTCACGCTGCTCGGCGACCCCGGGGTGGGCAAGTCGCGCTTGGCGGCGGAGTTCTCGGGCGGACTGCGGGAGCGGGGCGCGTCCGTCGCGGTCGTCCGCTGCCAGCCCTACGGCGGCGGTGGTGCCCTGCAGCTCCTCGCCGACCTGGTACGGCAGCTGCTCGGGCAGCCGGTGGACGCGGGTGCCGCGCTGCGGGAGCTGCTGGCGGGCCGGGACGGCGCGGCCGCCGCGCGGCTGCTGGCGGACGTGCTGAACGGCGCCGCCCCCGCCGCCGAGCCCCCCACCGCCGACGACATCTTCTGGGCCACGGGCCGCTTGCTGGAGAACCTCGGCGCGGACCGCCCCGTGTGCCTCGTCCTCGACGACCTGCAGTGGGCGCAGCCGACGCTGCTCGACCTGATCGACCACCTCGCCGACTGGACCGCCGGAACCCCGCTGCTCCTGCTCTGCCTGGCCCGGGTCGACCTGCTCGACCTGCGCCCGCAGTGGGGGAGCGGCAAGCTGTCGGCGACCTCGCTGGTGCTGGGGCCGCTGTCGGACGCCGACTGCGCAGCGCTGGTGGCCGCCCGGGCGGAGGTCGCGCTCCACGGGGAGGCCCAAGCCGAGACGGCTGCCGTGCGCCGGGTCGCGGAGGTCGCCGAGGGGAATCCGCTCTTCGCCGAGCAGCTGGTGGAGGTGCTGACGGACGGCGGTGCGCCGGACGAACTGCCCCCGACCGTCCAGGCACTGCTGGAGGCGAGGCTGGACCGACTGCCCTCGGCCGAGCGGGAGCTGCTGGAGCGCGCCTCGGTCGTCGGGCGCGAGTTCACGGTGGCCGGGCTGCGGGCCCTGGAGCAACCCGCCGACGGCGGCCGGCTCGCCCGGCTCCTGCAGTCGCTGGTGCGGCGCGGGCTGGTGGAGCCGGTCGGCCGGCGCCCCGGCGGGGCGGCGTACCGGTTCGTCCATCTGCTCGTCCGCGAGGTCTGCTACGCGGGGCTCGCCAAGCGTCAACGGTCCCTGCTGCACCGGCGGTACGCGGGATGGCTGGAGACGGCGGAACCGGGGCGTCACGAGCTGATCGGGCGGCACCTCGCCGAGGCGCACCGCCACCACCGGGAACTGGGGGATGTCCTGGGCCCGCTGGGCCCGGCACCGGACCCGGACGGGGCGGGTGGCGAGGACACCGCGCGGCTCGGGGCGGACGCGGCCCGGCACCTGCGGCTCGCCGGGGAAGGGGCGCTGGCGCGCGGCGAGTGCTCCTGGGCGGCGGAACTCCTCGGCCAGGCGGCCGAGCTGGCGGAGCCCGACGCTCCCGCCCGGCTGCGGCTGGCCGAGGCACTGATCGCCACCGGGACGCCCGCCCGCGCCCGGGAACTGCTGGCCCCGCTCGTGGAACCGCTCCCCGGACCGGGACCCCGCCGCGACCCGACGACCACCGGCGACCCGTGCCCGGCGGCGCACGCCCGGCTGCTCCTGGCCTACCTGGATGTGCCCGAACGGGGCATGGCACAACTGGTCGCCACCGCCCGGCGCACGCTTCCGGTCTTCTCCTCGGCCGGCGACGAGCTGGGCCGGGCCCGCGCCCGGCTCTATGTGGCGCACGGGCGGCAGGCCGGCGGCGGCTACGGCGAGGCGACCCGCGACTTCGAGGCGGCCCTGGAGGCGGCCCGCCGCTCGGGTGCCGTCCTCGAGCAGGCGACCGCGCTCGGCGGGCTGGCGGTGACCCTGTGGCTGGGACCGGAGCCCGCCCCGGCGGCGATCGCCCGCTGCCGCGCCCTGCTGGCCGGACACGCGGTGGAGCGGCCCGCGGTCCGGGCGGCGCTCTGCTGCCCGCTCGCGGTGCTGCTGGCCATGCGCGAGTGCTTCACGGAGGCCCGCGACCTGGTGTCGGAGGCGGAGCGGATCGCCGACGAGCTGGGGGTGGCGGCGCCGAAGGCGGCGATCCAGACCTTCGCGGGCCTCGTGGAGACGCTCGCCGGCGAGGACGAGGCCGCCGAACGACGGCTGCGGCTCGCCTGCGAGATCGGAGCCCGGACCGGCGACCGGGACGCCGTCGTGACCGCCGGCAATGGCGCGGCCGCCGTGCTGCTCGACCGTGGACGGCCGGAGGAGGCCGCGGAACTGCTCCGCCTCGCGGGCAGGGAGACCGGCCTGGAGTCACCGCTGCAACTGGCGGAGGGGCTCTCCGTCCGGGCCCGGCTGGCGGCCCTGCGCGGGGACCATGAGCGGGCCCGGCGCCTGGCCGCCGAGGCGGTCGGGGCGGCCGCCCGTACCGACTCCCCGGCGGGGCAGGCCCACGCGCTGCTCGGCCTCGCCCGGGTGATGACGGCCGGCGGCGACCGGGCCGAGGGGCGGGCGGTGGCCGACCGCGCCGCGCGCGCCTTCACGGAAAAGGGCCACCGGGTCGGCGCGGGGTGGGCCGCGGAGCTGCGGGACGGAGCAGGGCCGCGATGACCGCCTCGCACCGTGGCCACCCCGGCGAGCGGCTCGCCTGGCGGCTGACGGATGTGCCGGCCGACGGAGAGGCACTGACCCTCCACAGCGCCTGGCCCGGCCCGCCGCCCCCCGCGCCGCCGGTCGTCAGCAGCGGTGCGGGCGTGCGGGTCTGCGTCCTGGACAGCGGCGTGGCGCCGGACCACCCGGCCGTGGGGCGGCTCGACGGCGCCTACGCCGTCACCACCGGGCCCGACGGGCAGCAAGTGGTCGAGCCGGACGGGACCGGCGACACCTGCGGCCACGGAACGGCCTGCGCGGGCATCATCCGCTCGCTCGCACCCGACTGCGAGCTGGTCGGCCTCCGGGTGCTCGGCTCGGGCCTCTCCGGCACCGGAGAAGCGCTGCTCGCCGGGTTGCGCTGGGCGATCGACCAGCGGTTCCACGTGGTCAACATGAGCCTGTCGACGGCCCGCCGGGAGTTCGTACCCCGGCTGCACGAGCTTGCCGACGCCGCCTACTTCGCCGGCACGGTGCTGGTCGCCTCGGCACACAACCTGCGCGTCGAGAGTTTCCCGTGGCGGTTCTCCTCCGTCGTCTCGGTGGGCAGCCACGACCTGCCGGATCCGCTGCACATCCTCTACAACCCGGTGCCGCCCGTCGAGTTCTTCGCGCGCGGGGCGGACGTCCCGGTGGCCTGGCTGGACGGCGCCACCCGCCGATGCACGGGCAACAGCTTCGCCACCCCGCACGTCGCCGGGCTCTGCGCCCGGTTCCTCGGCGCCCATCCGGGCCTCACGCCCTTCCAGGTGAAGGGCCTGCTGCACCTCGCGTCGGCGAACGTCAGGAGTACCCCATGAACCGTCAGGAGGAGCTTGCCGCCGCACTCGCCGTGGCCGGCTCCGACACCGGCCACCAGGAGCTGCTGCGTTCGGTCGTCGACACCGCCCGTGGCGTCTTCGGCGCCCGGGCCTGCTCCATCACCGGGCTCGACCCCGCCACGGACGAGCTGGTCTTCGAGGCCGTCTCCGGCGAGGGCGAGGAGTTCCTGGTCGGTGGGCGCTTCTCCGCCGGGCGTGGCATTGCGGGCTGGGTGCTGACGTCGGCGGAGCCCATGGTCGTCGACGACCTCACGGATCACGCCGTCTTCGACCGGGACTTCGCGGAGTCCACCCGGTACGTGCCGAGGGCCCTGATGGCAGCGCCCCTGGTCCACGGCGATCGCGTCCTCGGGGTCCTGGAGGTCCTCGACCGGGACGCCGGGCACCGGTCGGCCCTGCGCGACCTCGACTGGCTGGGCCTCTTCGCGGCGCAGGCCGCGCACGCCCTCGCGCTGGTCCAGCGGGCCCGGACGGCGCGCCGGGTGCTGCACGGCGAGACCTCCGCCGAACTCGCCGAGGTGGTGGAGGTCGTCCGGGCCTTCTCCGCGCTGCCGGCGGACCGCCGTGCGGCGGGCCGCACCCTGCTGCAGGCACTGGCCGGGGCACTGCGGACCGGGCCCTGACCCGGGACGGTGCCCACACCACCGTCCCGCGGTGGCCGAAGGCTTCCGGAGAAGGCCGCTTCCGGTTCCTTCACCACCGTTGACTGACCACATCAATCCGCGGAATCTACACGCGAATTGCGAAAACAAGGGGGGCGGCCATGGAGTTCGGCGTGCTGGGCTCATTGGAGGTGCGGGCCGAGGGCGAAAGGGTGGCACTGGGCCGGGGCAAGCCCCGCTTCCTGCTGGCGGCGCTGCTGTGCCACCCCGACCGGACGGTGTCCACCGGGCGCCTGACCGAGGCGCTGTGGTGGGAGAACCCGCCGCGCACGGCAGCCAAGAACCTCCAGGTGAACGTGTGCCACCTGCGCAAGGCGCTGCGCGTCGACGGCGACCGGCCCCGGGTGCTGAGCAGACCCGGCGGCTATCTGCTCGCCGCGGACCGGGAGGAGACCGACGTCGGCCGCTTCGAGCAGCTCGCGTCCGAGGCGGCGACCGCGGTGCGCCGCGCCGAACTCGAGCGTGCCGACGAGCTGTTCCGGCGGGCGCTCGCCCTGTGGCGGGGCCGCCCCTTCGACGGGCTGGAGTGCTCGCCCGTGATACAGCGGGAGTGCATCCGGCTGGCCGAGCGGCGGCTGGTGGTCGCAGAGGCGGCCGTCGACACCAGGCTCGCCCTCGGACTCCACGACGAGGCCCTTCGCGACCTGGAACCGCTTGTGGCGGACAACCCGTTCCGGGAGCGCCTGCGTGCCCAGCAGATGGTCGCGCTCTACCGGGCGGGTCGCCAGGCGGAGGCGCTCTTCGTCTTCGCCTCGGTGCGGCGGATGCTCGTCGAGGAGCTGGGGCTGCAACCCGGCGTCGTCCTCCAGCGGTTGCAGCAGGCCGTGCTGGAGGGGAGGAGCGAGGTCGACGCCCCGGGGGCGGCCTTCGGCGGGGCGTCCTTCGGGGCGGCCGCGGCGGCACGGAAGGTCAGGCTCCGGGGCAATGACAGCCAGTTGCCGTCCGGCGCGGCCGACTTCGTGGGCCGGGAGGCCGTCTCCGCCCGCCTCACTGCCTTGCTGGACCCCGGCGGCGCGCCCCGGGATTGGACGCTCGCGGTCGTCTCCGGCCCGGTCGGGGCGGGGAAGTCCACCCTCGTCAACCGGGTGGCGCGGACCGTTTGCGACCGCTACTCCGGCGGCCTGCTCTACGCCGACCTGCGGACCCCGGTCGGCACCCCCTGCCAGCCGGCCGACGCGCTCACCGAGCTGCTGCGCGCCACCGGGTTGCCGGGCAGGGCCGTGCCCGAGTCGCCGGCCGACCGGATCCGGCTCTACCGGGAGCGGCTGCACGGCTGCCGGGTCCTCGTCGTGCTCGACAACGCGGTGGACGAGGCCCAGGTCGGCCCCCTGCTGCCGACCACCGGAGGCTGCGCCACGGTGGTCACCAGCTGCTCCCGCCTCGCCGGGCTCAGCGGATCCTGGGCGGTGGAGGTCGGCGAGCTGCGTCCTCACGAGGCCGTGGAACTGCTCGGCCGCGTCGCGGGCGAGCGCCGGGTGGCCGCGGAGCCGACGGCTGCCGCCAGGCTCGTACGGGCCTGCGGCCTGCTGCCGCTGGCCGTCCGCATAGCGGGCGCCCGCCTGGCGACCCGTCCGCACTGGTCGCTCATGCGACTCGCGGAACTCCTGGAGGGCCCGGACGGCCTGGCCGAACTCGTGGTGCCCGGGCTCGACATGACGGCGAGCCTGGCCCGTGGCCTTTCCGGCGCCCGCCCCGGCGACCTGCGGGTCACCGCCGAGCTTGCCGGCCTGGTGGCGGGGTTCACCCCGCGCGAGGCGGCGGAGCTGCTGGAGTTCTCGCCCGCACGGGCCGAGTACCTGCTGGACCACCTCTGCGATCTGCGGCTGGTGCAGCGTGACGAAAGGGGCCCGGGGGCACTGCCCCGGTACCGGATTCCGCCGCTGGTGGGGCAGTTCGTCCGGTCGGCGCCCGGACACCGCGACCCGCGCCGTCCGACGCGGACCGGTGCCTGTCCGGACGAGCGCCTACGGGTCGGAGCCGTGGACCGGGGCCCGGCGGGTGCCTGAGCCCGGGACGCGGGCAACGACTACGGGGCGGGCGCGCCGTCGCCTTGTCCGGTCGGCTGCGCCTGGTGTGCCCGGTAGGCCCGGGCGAGATGGTGCTGCAGGCGGGCATGCCGGAACTGATACACCGCCCCCGCCTGACGCAGCACCCCCCGCTCGTACGCATCCTCGAGGAAGGCGACAACGGGCCAGGGCAGCCGCCCCGTCAGCGGCAGCCAGAGCCGCGAGAAGACCACCCACTGGCCCCAGGCGGTCAGGGTGAGCACGTAGCCGAGGCCGCCGCCGAGGCCGCTGGTGACGCCCAGCTTGATCGCGGCTGTGAGGTTCCAGGTGAGCGGGCCCAGCAGCGCCGACAGGAGCCCGATCACCACCCCGGCTCCGAAGCCGACTAGGAGACCGAAGGCGGGTGCCCAGACGAGGAGCTGGGTGACGACCGTTCGGCAGTTCGTGCGCAGCAGGCCGACCGGGTTGACGGCGGACCGGATGTCGAGAGGGGTTTCGAGGACGGCCAGGAGGCCGAAGGCGATACCGGCTCCCAGCGCGAACACGAGCCCGAAGACGATGCCGTCGTCGAGGCCGCCGCGGAGGATGATCGGGAGGCTGACGCTGTAGAGGATGCCGAAGAACACTGCGCGCACGAAGCCGAAGCCAAAGCCGAAGACGAGCCCGCACACTATCCCGAGCGCGAGGCGGAGGGTAGCCCTCCGCCAGGTCCTCGTCGTCTTGCCTGGCCTGCCCGCCCTGTCGAATATCTTCATACGCATGCTGGACGGCGCCACTGCCACGCCCCTTGCCGCGAACATGAACCAGTACGCGAGCCCGAACATGACCCCGGCGAGGAGACCCGCCACCAGCCCGTCCACGAGCTGGAAGCGGAAGGAGTCCCTGAAGATGCCGACGGCGCAGTCGACGAGCCCGACGAGCAGACAAACCACCATTGCCGTCACCAGCGTGCGCGTGGAGCGGCGCAGTCCGCAACCGAGCCGCCACCACTCCAGGTTGGGGGTGTCGAGCCGGGTCAGGTGGTGGGCCAGGTAGCCGAGCCAGTACTGGGCACGTTCCGGGTCGAAGCCGCTGCGCGGCTTGCCGGGCGGGCGGTGCTCGGGGCGAGGGCGGTAGACAGCGGCGGTGAAGTTGTCGAGGAGGTGGTCCTCCAGCTCCTCGGGGCCGGCGAACCGCCGGGTGTCCAGGAGCGCGGCCGGGTCCTGGCCGGGGGTGTCGCTGTAGACGGCGCGGGCGAGCGTGACCATCAGCGGAGTGGTCAGCACCGCGGCGAGGTTCGCACCGGCCCGGCCGTGCGGCCGCTCGCGCAGCTCCTTCAGCACCGGGTCCCAGGCCGTCGCTGCGGGGTCCCCTCCGCGGGCCTTGCGCGCGGTGCGCGGCAGGTAGTCGGCCAGGTCGTCCAGGGTGAGATCGGTCAGGTCCACTGCGGCAGCGGAGGTGAGCACGTCCGTCTCCGCCACTGCGGCGGCGTACTCGGACGGCCGGCTCGTCAGCAGCAGCGAGAGGGTCGTGGCGTTGAGCGCCTCCAGCGCGGGGCGGCGCAGACCGTCGGCGATCTCGTCGAAGCCGTCCAGCACGGGCAGCACCCGGCCGCTCTCGACCAGCGCGGCGGCCAGACTCGACCCGCCGGGCCCCGGGGCGGCAAGTCCGGGGTGGTCGCGTATCAGTTGCGCCGTCAGCCAGTCCCGGAACGTGATGGCGGTGGGATCCCACGAGCCGATGCTGAAGATCACCGGTACGGGCTCGGCCCGGGCCCTCGACTTGAGACAGTCCAGGACGAACCGCACCGCGAGAATCGTTTTTCCGGAGCCGGACCGGCCCAGCACCACCAGCCGCCCGGACGGGATCCGCCGGTACACGCCTACGATCTCGTCCAGCTGCCCGCCCAGATCCAGCGGGCCGTGCGAAGCCCCGGCGGGCAGGCGGCGGATGTTGGCCCAGTGGTCGGTCAGCTCCTCGGGGACCGATCGCCAGCGCACGGGCAGCGGGTAGGGATCGTGGACCTGCCGCTGCTCCTCCTCGCGCTGCCAGCGGGTGGTCACTGCTTGCGCGAGCTGCTCGGCGACGTCGGCCAGGGTTTCGTTCAATGCCGATGTCGGCATCGGCTGCCGGGTGACCGGTTCGATGTGGACGGTCGAACCATCCGGACCGTTCCCGTCCGAGCTCGGGCCGTCCGGACCCTTCCCGTCCGTGGCCGGGACATCAGACCCGCTCCCGCTCCCGTCCCCGTCCCGCCGAATGGCGGCCGCCAACAACTCCTCGCGCTCCTCGGGCCCCAGCCCGAGCGCATCGGCCAGCAGCCGCACCGTCGTCACCCGGGGGTCGGCCCGCTCGCCCGTCTCCAGCCCGCGGATGGTGCGCACCCCCACTCCGGCGCGCTCCGCCAGGGCTTCCTGAGTCATCCCCGCCGCGCGCCGCAGCCGCCGTAACAGCTCGCTGAACTCACTCGCCACAGGTCACGGCCTTCCCCCCGGACTTGTCCATTTCCCCAGGTGAGGGACTCTAGCGCGGCAACCGGCCGCATACGGCCGGTCCGCTGGCCTGTCCGTAAACCGCCGCCGGGGACAGCGTCGACGGCATCCGTCAGACCGACCACTCCGAAGCCCGGGGAGCCGCGATGCCGACGACAGCCACCGCCGCCCAGCCGACCGTCACCACACTCACGCAGCAAGAGCGCGAGGTGCTCTACGCAGTCGGATGCGGCCTGAAAGACACCGAGATCGCCGCCGCCCTCGCCATCCCCAAGGAGGCCGTGGCCGGACATCTCGCGCGGATCCTCACCGAACTCGGGCTGCGCGACCGGGCCGCCGCCATCGTCCACGCCTTCGACTGCGGCCTGGTCGTCCCCGGCCGCGGGCCCCGCAGGAAGGCGACGGGCTCGGTACCGCGAACCGCCGCCCACCCGAACCCGGAACCGCCGCGCTTACGGATCTCCGTACTCGGTCCGCTGCAGGCATGGCGCGACAGCCGGCCCGTGGACCTGGGGCCGCTCCGCCAGCAGGCCGTACTGGCAGCACTGGCTCTGTGCTCCGACCGGACGGTCAGCCAGCAGGAACTGCTCGACGGGGTATGGGGGATGGAGCCGCCGATCACCAAGGTCGTGCCGGTGTACATCTACCGGCTGCGCAAGGTCCTCCGCATCGGGGACGGCCCTGGTGATTCAGCGATCGAGCGCGATCGGTGCGGCTACCGGCTGATCCCCGGCGCGGTCGAGGTGGACGTGGCGCGCATGGAGGAACTGGTCACGGCCGCCGGGAAGGCCGAGCGAGCCGGCGAACCGGCCGAGGCCGTCCGCGTCTGCTCCCAGGCACTGGACCTGTTCCGCGGGGAAGTCTTGTCCGGCTTACCGGGGCCGTTCGCCGAACTGGAACGACTGCGGCTCACCGAGCGCAGGATCGCCCTCGTACAGCGGAAGCTGGACTGGCAGCTGCGGCTCGGGCGACATTCCGAGGCGATCGCCGAGCTGTGGGCCCTGGCCGTGGCCCAGCCCCTGAACGAACCCGTCGCTGCGATGCTCATGCGCGCGCTGTACCGGAGCGGCCGTCAGGCCGACGCGCTGACCGTGTTCGACCGCACCCGCCGCCGTCTGGTCGAGGACCTGGGGGTCTCTCCGGGCCAGATGCTGCGGCGGACGCACCAGATGATCCTGCGCGGGTACGACGCCGACCTCGGCCTCGCCCGTACCGCGCCGTGACGGGGCCGACGCCGCACAGACGCGGCGAGGAGCTGATGCTGGCGAGAATCTCCGCAGCGGCAGGCCGCGCGCACATCGGCAGGCGACGCGCCACTTACGTGGTGGCCGCCGCGTACCCGGCGCCCCACGCGAACGCCGGACGGACGCGGGGGCTCCAGGGCCTGCTGGCCCTGGCCCGAAACTGGCGACCTTACGCCGCGAAGGAGGGCACGGATGCGCGGCTGGACCTGTACGAGCGCGGAATGACGGTTGCCGTCAGGGGGCGGATCCACGTCGTCCGCTACGACACCACTTCGGTCTTCCAGACGGCCACTGTTCCCGTCTACACGCTCACCGACGTCGACGGGGAGCGGGTCGTACTCCACGCCAGGCCGGAGGACGAGGACAGCTACGCGGAAGGCTGGGGCCCCGAGATCCAACGGGCCGTCACCCACGCCCAACTGCCCCTTGCCCTGGCCGCGCTCGACAAGAGCCTGCGACTCACCTTCGGGGACATCTGGCTGACCAGGGAGGGGCTCCGGTCCGGAGAGGTGTCCGCGAGCTGGCCACAGGTGCAGCAGATGCAAATCCGGAATGACGTCATCAAGCTCGGCATCGCCGGGAAGTGGCACGAACTGGAGCCCAGGGCCTCCGGGATCCCGAATCTCTTCGTCTTCCGCGCACTCGTCGAGCACCTTCGAACCGGCGGCGGCGCGTGCTCATGACGACACGAGCCGAAGAGTCGAATGATCTGAATGCGTCGACCGGCCGTTTCATCGCTATTTCAACACCCGTGGCTAACGTCCATGCCGACCACAGCAGTTGTGTGCGCTTGTTCCAACCGGAGGAGAAGCAGAGCGATGACTTTGGTCAGCAGATGGAAGAAGGCGATCGGTTTTGCCGGTACGGCGGCAGCCATGGTGGCCGTCACCGCCGTCGCACCCGCCGTCGCCCACGCGGATCCGGTGCACCACTACTACCTGGAGGTCGGCGGCACGGCCTCGGCGTTGCCCGCACCCGACTGCACCGGCACCTTCGCATTCGCCAACAAGCACCTCAACGGCGGCATCCCGGTGCCGGTCTGCTACCCGGCGAGCGCTGGCCCCTGGCTCAACGGCAACAACCTCCCGGACCTGAGCGCACCGAGCTTCGACGCCAGCGTGCAGGAGGGATACCGCAATCTGCTGGCCGCCGCCGAGGACACCTACCGCCGCGATCCCGGCGCCCGCTTCACGATCGTCGGCTACTCCCAGGGCGCGCAAGTGGCCGACCAGGTGCTTCAGACGATAGCCAACGGTGGCACCGACATACCCCGCTCGCAGGTGAACGGCATGCTGTACGCCGACCCCATGCAGCCCGACACCGGCATCTGGGCCAAGCTCCCGAAGGGCTGGAGCGCCCTGGGATTCACTTCGCCCGGCGCCGGCCCGGCAAAGCTCGAGGGCGTCCCGGTGCAGCGATTCTGCATCCGCACCGACGGCGTGTGCGACGCCACCTCACTCCAGTCCATCAGCGGCTTCCTGAACCAGCACCCCAAGTACTGGCAGGACGGCAATGTCATGACGCAGACCATCGGGCACGACGGGGGTGACGGAGTCGTCTGGTACGACTCCTGACAGCCCCACCCAGGCCGCCCCGTAATCGGGGGAATGCGGGGCAAACGGTCCGACCGGGGGAGGCCGGTCGGACCGTCCGCGTATGGTCGCAGCGGGCAGCGCGCAGTACACATCACCAGGCCGCAAGAAGGCCCTTCAGCCGAGCCCGGGTGACGGCCGCGATCGTGAACGCGCAGGTGATCGTCCCCGTCGCGATCATCTCCTCCACGGCCTGTGCCGGCAGGACGACCGTCCGGCGGATGCCTTCGGCGGTGTCCAGGGTGCCGATTCCCCGGACGCGGGCCGCGAACAACTCGACGTGGTCGCCCAGCAGACCGGTGTCGGGATGCAGCCGTCCCAGCGGGATCAGCTCTGCGGCCTCCGCCCCGATTTCCTCCGCCAGCTCTCGGGCGGCATTCTGCGCGCCCGTCGCGCCAGGCTCACCGAAGCCGCGCGGCACCTCCCAGTGCCAGGCCCGGGTGGCGTGGCGGTAGTGCTCGACGAGGACGATGTCGCCGTCGGCCGTCAAGGGCAGGACGACCGCACCGGGGCTGTCGGCGCTGGCGATCGTCCGTACATACAGGCCCAGGGATCCTCCGGGGAACCGGACCGCGTCCCGGACGAGGGTGACGTACGGATCGGCGTACACGACCCCGATCGGTGCATCGCCCCCCGCGCTGCGCCGTGCCTCCTCGACCTCTGCGGGATCGAGGAGGATGTCTATCCCGCCCGGCGTGTTGACGAACAGCTCGGGCCGGGTGGCGCGCAGGCGGTCGTACGGTGTCTGGGCCTGGTCTGGCACGGTTCTCAGTACTCCTCCGGGGCGTCCTGGACGGTGGTCGAGCCGGTGGCGGCGGCGGGGACGCTGAGTTCCTCCTCCCGGTATCCGGGCAGCTTGCGCACCATGTCGTGGAACCTTGCCCACTCACGGACGCTGTCGAACCGCACGGCGGCCATTTCCCGGGCGAACTTCTGCTCGCGCTTGCCCGCCACCCGGTTGCGGAGCACCAACCGGACGGAACCCCCGTAGTTGGCCGTCATCCCCCCGACGCTGCCGGCAATGCTCCAGAACTCCTCGCCGGTGACCGCGGTGAAGACGGCCCCGCCTATGGTGACGACGACCTCCACGACCGGCAGCCACTTGGTGGCGCGCACGCGCCGGTCCCCGCGGGCGGCCGCGATGCGCACGATCTCGGAGTTGAGTGCGACGTAGGTCGTGAAGACGTCCTCCACGCGCTGTGCGAAGTCGTCCGGCCGGGAGATCAGTCTGTCGAAGGCATGGATGTATTCGTGCCAGGGATCGCTCTCACGGAGGCTGCAGATGTCCCCCAGGGCGAGGGCGTCGATGGTGGCGGGGGTGAGGTGAAGCCGCGACTGGACGGTGTCGAAGACCTGTCTGCACAGGAACTTCATCAGCTCATCCGGGTCCGTGACCGTGCCGGACGGGTTCGTACGGACGTCCCGCCACTCCTGGAGCGCGATCCTCCGCAGGCTGTCGGCCGGGGTGAGCGGGTACATGCCGAGGGCGTCGGCGAGATTGACGCTGTAGATGAGGTCGAGGAGCTGTTTGATCTCCGCGGAGAACGGTTTGCTCCGGTCGTAGCGGCCCTCGGAGACGGGCGTGCCCGGGACGGAGACGAACTCCTCGTAGAGCAGGTTCCGGGTCACGAACTCGCCGCTGACGCTGAGTTCGTTGCTGCGCTGGACGACTTCGCCGATCCGCTCGGCGAATGCCCGGTGATGGTGCGGGGGAACGCCGACGTCCTTGGCGAGCAGGGGGATGTCCTTGGCGGTCAGACTCTGCACCCGGCCGGCGAAGGCGTTGAAGAGCGCGCTCCTGGTGGCATCCCGGTTCTCCTGGTCGTCCCAGGAGAACCGGACGCACTTCACCCGCTCGCCGGAGCGCATTCCCTCAAGGGTCTCCTGCCAGGCGGCGAATGCGGTCTCGTCGAAGTCGAGGCCGGGACGCGGACGTTCGCCCGGGTCGCGTTCGTTGAGCAGGTAGGGAACGACGACCCCCTGCGCGAGCAGCTTCTGGAGGGCTCGGCGGGCCGTGCCGCCTTCGAGAGGGTCGCAGCTCACGGCGGGGTTGTTGTAGAAGAACACCCGGTTCGCCACGAGCTGCCGGGTGTTGATCAGGCTGCGGAAGTACTCGGCGCGTACTTCCTTGTCCCGTGAACCCGCCACCTCCTGGAGCGACTTTCCCTCGGTGACCATCTGCTGCGTCAGCTCGGCGCTCACCCACTGGTTGTCCAGCGACTGTGCGATCACGGCGCCGGGCACCAGATCCTTGGGCGTCAGTCTGGCCGTCGTTCCGGTCGTCGTTCCCGTCGTCGTTCCGGTTGTCTCAGTCGTCTCATCGGATTCCTGCGCCATCCCCGCTCCCTGAGTCCCCCGGCCCCACAGACGTGGCGGCCACCGGACATGCTGCTACGAAGTCCGGGGCACGGGGGCGGAATGGGTGAGAGCTGTTTATCTCCGTTTCCGGCTCTCTGCGCGGACGGGCGGCCCTTCCCTCAATGCCCCAGCCTCTCCAGCGCCTGCACCGGATACCTTTCCCCGGCCACCGCCTCCTCCGGCACCGCCCCCCGCAGCAGCTCCAGCTGCTCGGCGTTCAGCTCCAGCTCCGCCGCCCCCGCGTTCTCCTCCAGGTAGCGGCGGCGCTTGGTGCCCGGAATCGGGACGATGTCGTCGCCCTGGGCGAGCAGCCAGGCGAGGGCCGCCTGGGACGGTGTGCAGCCGATCTGTGCGGCGACGTCCTGCACCGTCCGCACCAGCGTCAGGTTCCGGTCGATGTTCTCGTCGGCGAAGCGCGGCCACCGCAGTCTGTTGTCGTCCGGGCCGAGGTCGTCCCGGGACGTGACGGAACCTGTGAGCATGCCCCGTCCCAGCGGGGAGTACGCCACTACCGCCACGCCCAATTCGCGGCATGCTGCCAGCAGTTCCCCTTCCACCACGTTCCGGGTGAAGAGGGAGTATTCGACCTGTACCGCGCTGACGGGGTGGACGGCGTGCGCCTTGCGCAGCGTGGCGGCGCTGATTTCGCTGAGGCCGATGTGGCGTACGAGGCCTTCCCGCACCAGCTCGGCCAGCGCGCCGACCGTCTCCTCGATGGGGGTCTGCGGGTTCCGGCGGTGTGCGTAGTAGACGTCGATGTGGTCGACGCCGAGCCGGCGCAGGGAGGCGCGGCAGGCCTGCGGGACGTAGGAGGCGGAGGTGTCGACCTGGTCCACCCGGCCGGTCACCGGGTCGTGGCGGAGGCCGAACTTGGTCGCCACCACCATCGCGTCCCGCTCCCGGGGGTGCCGCTGCAGCCAGCGGCCGACCAGTTCCTCGTTGACGCCCTGCCCGTAGGCGTCCGCGGTGTCCAGCAGGGTGACGCCCAGCTCCAGGGCGCGGTCCAGCGTGTGTTGCGACTCCTCCTCGTCCGGGACTCCGTAGGCGATAGACATGCCCATGCAGCCCAGGCCGATCGCCGAGACCTCGGGGCCGGTCTCACCGAGTCTGCGGTACTTCATCGGGTGGTCCTCCCAGTGGACGGTCCGGCGGATGGGCCGGCGGACGGTCCGGTAGTCGGTGCAGTCGGTAGTGGTGGTAGCGCGGCGTAGGCCCGGGCGACCTTCAGCAGCCATGCGACCTCGGCCGTGTAGTCGCCGCCCTCGGTGCTGTCCGGGCCGAGAGCCGGGGGATCCCCGGCCGGCGGCCGGTCGTCCTGCTTCGCGCGCAGGGCCGCCGCCAGCGAAGCGGCCTGTACCGTCGCGCGCAGCCGGTCGCCCGTCAGCCCCGCCTCCTCGGCCGACCGGCGCGCCGCCGCGACGACGGCCGGGTCCGTGTACGGGCGCAGCGCGAGCAGGCCGTCCTGGATTTCGATGACCCTCCGGTAGAGCCGGAAGTTGATGTCGCCCGGCGCCAGGTGGGCGAGGCGGTTGGCGGGCGCGGGCGTCAGCGCGATGTCCGGGAGCGCGGTGGACAGCGCCCGCCACAAGGGGTGCAGCCGCTGGTACATGACGAAGTTGCGGACCAGGCGCCGCGCATCGGACGCCCGCGGGCCCCACGACGGCATGGTCAGCCCCGCCACCAGGAAGAAGATGCCCGTGCCATTGGCCACGGGGGTCAGCAGCTCCCACTCCAGCGGGTCGAGGCCGCACTGCACCGTGATGAGGGAGAGGAGCCTGTTGAGGACGTAGACCAGGCAGGCGCTCGCGCCGATCGCTGTCGTGTACAGCCCCCTCTGCAGCCACTGCCGGCCGGCCACCCGCCCGTACCGCACGCACAGCCGGATGATCTCGATCATTCCGGAGCCGAAGGCGCTGACATAGAGGAGCAGGTAGGCGGCCACCACGGGACGGTTCGCGTTCTGCAGCAGATAGTGCGCGCTGCGCTGGTGCGTTCCGGCCTTCGCTGTGATCCACAGCCCGATCATGACGACGGCCACCAGAACGGCGACGAGCAGCCTGGTGAGGGCCTGGCGGCGGGCCTCCTCGCGCGGGTACACCCAGTGGACGATCGCGATCAGGAAGGCGGCGCTGGAGGCCACGCCCCCGAAGAGGTGGATGCCCAGAGCCCCCAGGTCGGCCACGCCCAGCCGGGCGTCCACCCACGCCGAGACCTTCGGTGTGGAGAGGGAGAAGGAGATCCCCTTGCAGGAGAACGCGACGAGCAGCGCCAGCAACGACGGGTCGCCGCGCCGGTGACGCAGATCGCGCAGCTTGTAGAGGAAGGCCAGCGCGCACAGGATCGCGCACGCCGGGAACACCACGGCCTTCACATCGCCCATGAGACCTGGAGACCTCCTGCCCTCGCCGCTCGGCTTCGAGAGGGCAGCGGTCGGCGAAACCTCAGCCCGGATTGAGTGAATTGTTAATACGCGCGATGGTGTCGGCGTCGGTGGACGGTACCGCCCACACGGATTCCACGGGCGGGCGGGTGACGCGTTCGAGGATGAGCGAGGCGACGATCTCCGCTTCCTGCTCCTCCTCGGTGGAGTAGCTGGTTCGTCCGAGGACCTCACGGACGAGCCGTGGATCCAGGTTGGGCAGCAGGCGCCCGATTCCCGTGGGGTCGGGGCCCGTCGAGTCCGAGTGCTCGCACAGCATGTGCGCGAGTTCGTGGGCGATGATGTGGTCACGGTGCAGGCGGCTGGTGTTCGCCTCGACGATGATGATGTCGGCGACGTCCGTGGCCAGCCACATGCCGCAGGGCGTCTCCGCTCCCAGCGGGAGCGGTACGAGCTGGATGGGGCGTCCGCGGTCCTTGCCGATGCGTTCCGTGAGCGTGGCGATGCTGCACCCGTCGGGCAGGTCCAGGCGGGCAAGGATCGCTTCCGAAGCCCGACGCAGACGCTTGAGGTCTCCCTTGCGGACCTGGTGCTGCGCCCGGGAGTCTGAGGCCACGGTGGAAGGTTACTCCCTTCCCGCGGTCCGGGCCCCGGCCGCGTCCCCGGGCCCACGCGAGAGATCATGTTCCTCGGGGACGCGTGAACTCTGCGACATTGCCCTCTCCCTGACACCGCCGGACCAGTGCTTCGTGCGGTGATGGTAATCGCCCCGGCCGAGGATGTACTGGTGAGGATGGCTGAAAACCTTCGGTGGGGGAGTGCGACCTGCCCTGGGCTTGGAGGTTTGAGGTCGACAAAGCGGCAAACAGCCGAGACGTGTGTCTCATATTGGCTGCTTGCCGATCGCTTGCGCGCTCGCTTGTAAAAGCGTGTGTTCGAGTGTGGTCTGAGCGGGGTAGGGGTCGCCGTGCCCGGCACCCCGGACGGGTGCGGGTGATGTCGCCCGATACGTGCGTCGCGCGTGTCATTCAGCCTAACGGTGCGTGTTTATCCCTAGAATCGCGGGATGTACATATCCAGCACGTTCCCCGGAGGGGTGATCCGGTGAACAGGTCCGAGGCCACCGATGAGCAGTGGGAGGGACTGGCCGAGGTCGTCCCGCTGCGAGGCCACCAGACTTGGCCGTCCTGGCCCGATCACCGGGCCCTGCCGGAAGAGGAGCCGGAGGAGAGCCGGCGGCGCATGGTCGTGCTCCGCGTCCAGGTGTTCGCGGACGCACGCGAGGTCGCCGAGCATCTGATGGCCCGTATCCCGGTGCTGCTCGACCTCACCAGCGCCGACTCCGACGTCGCCAAGCGGATCCTGGACTTCTCCAGCGGCGTCGTCTTCGGGCTGTGCAGTGCCATGCACCGCGTCGACACCAATGTCTTTCTCCTCACCCCCGAAGGGACGGAGGTGGCCTCAGGGTACTCCGATCGTAGGAAGAATGATCAGATGAAACGGTTTGGCTGAGGATGTGCCGCATACGGTCCGGGGCATGGACGCCGCCATCCAGCCCCAGCGCCCCGTCGTGACCGAACTGCGGCTCTCCGCCTTCAAATCGCATCGCAACGCCGTCTACTCGCTCGGCCCGCTGACCCTCTTCCGCGGCGCGAGCGGCAGCGGCAAGTCCAGTGCCCTGGAGGCGTACGAGACGCTCGCACGGCTCGCGGGGGGCGACTCCCTCGACGAGGCCCTCGCCCCCGTGGCCGGCGGCGCCGACGCGTGCGTACCGCAGTCGGCCAGGCCCGACGCCCAGGGGCGGCGCGGCTTCCGGATCGGCTGCACCGTGGCGGGACCGGTGGGGCCGGTCCGGCTGGACGTCGCCGTGCAGGCCGAGCCGGAGCTGCGGGTGGTCGGCGAGCGGCTGACGGGTTCGGGGTGCACCCTTCTCTCCACGGCGCTGCGGGACCCGGGGCTGCGCAAGGTCGAGGCCGCCTGGCACACCGCGGGCTCGGTGCCCGTCACCCGCGCCCCGCTGCCCGACGACCGGCTCGGCACCTCGCTGCTGCCCCTGCGCGTCGCGGGCAAGACGGCCGGGCAGCGGATGGTGCTCGATGCCGCCGAACAGGTCGTGGTCGCACTCCGCTCGGTCTTCCCCTGCGACCCGCGCCCCGAGCTGATGCGCACCCCGGTGGCCGCGCGCGACGGGCTGCTGCGGAGCGCGTGTGACAACGTTGCCGCGGTTCTGGGGCGCACACGCAACGAGTGCGTGACGCGGCACGCACTGCTGGTCTCGGCGGCGGGTGCCGGATGCCGCGGACAGGTCGAGGGGCTGGGGGTGCAGAGTCTCGACGGCGGTCTCGTACGCGCCGTGCTGACGCGGAGCGCGGGTGGGACGACGCCCCTGGAGCGGCTGGGCGACGGGGAGTTGCGGTATCTCGCGCTCTGCCTGGTGCTGCTGACGGGGCCCGGAGTCCTGGCGGTCGACCCGGCGGCCGAGGTGCTGCCGGCCCGGCAGGTGCTGACCGTCCTGGCGGACGGCTTCGACCGGTGCCTGGACGGCCGTCAGGCCCGGGAACTCCTGGGGCTCGCGGCGCGGATGTGCGAGCGGGGGCACATCAGACTGGTGGGGACGGTGCGCGGTGCGGCGGCGGAGGCTGTGGAGGAGGTAGCGGGGGCCTCGATGGTAGATCTGGGGTCGTGACCGAAGACATGAACGATATGAACGGCAAGAGCAGCAAGAGCAGCAAGAGTGGCAAGAACGACCTGGATGCCGACGGCCGGGGCAACGCACACGATCTTGCGGGGCTGCAGCGCCGCCTGGTCGCGTTCGCGGCGGCACGCGACTGGCAGCCGTTCCACACGCCCAAGAACCTCGCCGCCGCGCTGAGCGTCGAGGCCTCCGAACTGGTCGAGATCTTCCAGTGGCTGACGCCCGAGGAGTCGGCGCGCGTGATGGACGCGCCCGCGACGGCGGGACGGGTGGAGGACGAGGTCGCGGACGTGCTGGCGTACCTGCTCCAGTTCTGCGAGGTGCTGGGGATCGACCCGCTGGCGGCGCTGTCGGCGAAGATCGACCGCAACGAGCGGCGGTTTCCGGTACCGGGCGAGTCGGACATCCGGCGTCACGAACCGGACGATCGTCACTCTCCGGAGTGATTGAGTTGTCCACAGCGCATTTGGTATCCACAGATTTCTGAATTCCCCTGGCTTTTCCGGCGGTTAGTCATCACTCTGGGTAGTGAGAGCGGGCAGACGGAAAACATGGGGGACGGGCATGGACGCGGCGCGGCTGATCGAGGCCACAAGGCACGCCCTGGCAGGCGCCGGGGCGGTGGAGGACATCGTCGTCGAGGCATGGCAGGCACAGGCTCTGGCGGAGGCCGTCGGCAGCCATCTCGCACTTCACGGGCCCTTCGAGGCGCGGGCTGCGGCCCGCGGCCTCAGCGAGGCGGGCGGCCGGGCCTCCGGCGCGCTGTGCCGGATCGCGCTGCGCGCCGGAGGCTTACGGGCGGCGCAGCTCACCGAAGTGCGCGACCCATGGGGGGCGTTGACGGATCTCGGCGAGCTGCTCGGCGAGGTCGGCATAGCCCTGGTGGGCATTGCCTGTGCCTGCGAGGAGGACACCGTCTACTGGCAGTGCATCGAGGCGATCGATGCCGCCGACGAGACGAGCGACCGGGTCAGCGGGCTGCTGAGACGGCTCGCCCTGAGGGAGCGGGGAGGCGCGGCATGAGGCGCCGAAGGGAGCGGGCGGGTAGGTCAGGCGCTGCCGTCTCCGCCCTGGGAGGTCGGCCGCTCGGCGGTCGACTGGGCCGACGACTGGAGGTCGGCGTCGAGCTGGGTCAGGTCCGCGTTGAGTGCTGCCATCAGCTCCTCCATCTGCTGGAGCAGGCCCTTGGGCGCGCCCTGTTGCTGCTGGGGGCCGGCCTGGGTGGGCACGGCCTCGTCGGGCGCGGCTTCCTGCGTCATGGTGGCCTCCTCGGCCCTCGCCCTCCCGGTGCGGGCGGGCGGTGTTGCGATCGTCGCCTCCGGCAGGGGAAACCGGTGCGCGGGCCGGGCGGTCCGGCTCCGCCCGAGCCAACGATCACCGGGCGTGCCCGGACACTGGCCGGTACTCCGTAGGCCGGTCGGGGCGGTGGAATTTCACCCTGCAGGGCCGATTCGTACGGAACAGGGGGCGATTGGTTGACGTGTGCTCGAAAAGTGCAGGATGGCACCGAGACCGGTACCGACACCGGCACCAAGACCGGCACTGCTACGAGCACGGGAGCGCCCCTGATGTCCGCGCCCAGCACCCCACTTGCCACCGCGCTTGCGCGGGGCCCGCTCGTCCTGGACGGCGGGCTGTCCAACCAGCTGGCCGCCCAGGGCTGTGATCTCTCCGACGAGCTGTGGTCGGCCCGGCTCCTGGCCGACGATCCCCGGCAGATCGAGGAGGCCCACCGGGCGTATGTCCGGGCAGGCGCCCAGGTCCTCATCGGCTCCAGCTATCAGGCGACCTTCGAGGGCTTCGCCCGCCGGGGCCTGGGGCGGGACGAAGCGGAGGAGCTGCTCCGGCGCAGCGTGGCCCTGGCCCGTGGTGCCGCCGAAGCCGGGGAGGGAGAGGTCTGGGTGGCCGCCTCGGTCGGGCCGTACGGGGCGATGCTCGCGGACGGCAGCGAGTACAAGGGGCGGTACGGGCTGAGCGTGGCGGAGCTGGAGCGGTTCCACCGGCCGCGGATCGAGGCCCTGGCGGGGGCTGGCCCCGATGTGCTCGCGCTGGAGACGGTGCCGGATGCGGAGGAGGGCGAGGCGCTGCTGCGGGCGGTGGCGGGGTGCGGGGTGCCCGTGTGGCTCTCGTACAGCGCGGTGGGGGAGACCACGCGTGCGGGGCAGTCGCTGGCGGAGGCGTTCGCCCTCGCCGCGGGGAACGACCAGGTGATCGCCGTGGGCGTCAACTGCTGCGAGCCGGGCGACGTGGACCGGGCCGTGGAGATCGCGGCGCGGGTCACCGGGAAACCGGTTGTGGTCTACCCGAACAGCGGGGAAGGCTGGGACGCACGGCTGCGGAGCTGGGCGGGGCGGCCCACCTTCGACCCCGCCCTGGTCGCGGGCTGGCGGGCCGCCGGGGCCCGGCTCATCGGCGGCTGCTGCCGGGTCGGTCCGGAAACGATCGCCAAGCTGGCGAAAGTGATCAAAAACCAGTAGGAATCGGGGCACAAGGGGGTAGATACTCTTCAGTGTGTTTCTGACAATCAGTACGACCGGCACCCCGGAAAACCCGGCCACCGACCTCGGGTACTTGCTGCACAAGCATCCTGACAAGGCGCAGCAGTTCTCCACGGCCCACGGCACCGCGCATGTCCTCTACCCCGAGGCGGATGCGCAGCGCTGCACGGCGGCGCTGCTGCTGGAGGTCGATCCCGTGGCGCTGGTCCGGCGGGGCAAGGACAAGGGGCGCGGGGGAGCGCCCGACTCGGCGCTGGCGCAGTACGTCAACGACCGCCCCTACGCCGCGTCCTCGCTGCTGGCCGTCGCGCTCGGCAGCGTATTCTCCAGCGCCATCAAGGGGCAGTGTGCGGCCCGTCCCGAACTTCCCGGGAAGGCACGGCCGTTGCGCATCGAGGTGCCGGTGCTTCCCGCGAAGGGCGGGGCCGCGCTGGTGGAGCGGCTCTTCGAGCCGCTGGGCTGGGCCGTGGAGGCCCGGCCGGTGGCGCTCGACGAACGGTTCCCCGAGTGGGGCGAGTCCCGGTATGTGTCGCTGGTGCTCGAAGGCGAGCTGCGGCTCGTCGACGCCCTGCGGCACCTCTACGTCCTGCTGCCGGTACTGGACGACGCCAAGCACTACTGGGTGGCGCCGGACGAGGTGGAGAAGCTGCTGCGGCACGGCGAGGGCTGGCTGGAGGACCACCCCGAGCAGCGGCTGATCACCAACCGCTACCTCGCCCGCCGCTGGTCCCTGACCCGCGATGCGCTCGACCGGCTCGCCCTCGCCCGGCTGGCCGAGACCGACGACAGCGCTGCCGAGGACCTCGACAACGCGGTGGACGAGAAGGACGACACCGACGAGCGGCCCCTGCCGCTGGCCGTGCAGCGGCGTGAGGCCATCCTCGCCGTCCTCCGCGCGGCCGGGGCCGAGCGGGTGCTGGACCTCGGCTGCGGCCAGGGCCAGTTGGTCGGGGCGCTGCTCCAGGACGTGCGGTTCACCGAGATCGTCGGTGTCGACGTGTCGATGCGCGCGCTGAAGGAGGCCTCGCGCCGGCTGCGCCTGGACCGGATGACGGAGCGGCAGTCCGCGCGGGTGACCCTGCTCCAGGGTTCGCTCGCCTACACCGACCGTCGGCTGGCCGGGTACGACGCCGCCGTGCTCAGCGAGGTCATAGAGCACCTGGACCTGCCCAGACTGCCCGCCCTGGAATACGCGGTGTTCGGCTCGGCGCGGCCCGCCACCGTGGTGGTGACCACGCCCAACGTGGAGTACAACGTCCGCTGGGAGTCCCTCCCGGCAGGCCATGTGCGCCATGCCGACCACCGCTTCGAGTGGACCCGCGAGGAGTTCCGCGACTGGGCCGGGCGGGTTGCCGGGCGGCACGGGTACGGAGTGGAGTTCAAGCCCGTGGGACCGGACGACCCCGAGGTGGGGCCGCCCACGCAGATGGCGGTCTTCCGCAAGAACGACGTGAACGACGTGAACGAGAACAAGCACAGCAGGAACGGCAGCGAGCCGTCCGGCGAGAACCGCGGCGAGAACCGCGGCGAGAACCGCGGCGAGGCCGCGAAGTCCGAGAAGTCTGAGAAGTCCGCGAACGAGAAGAAGGAGATGGCGGCATGACCGGCGAGCGCAGTCGCCTCGGCGTTCCCGACCTGTCCCTTGTGGTCCTCATCGGCTCCACGGGCTCCGGCAAGTCCACCTTCGCCGCGCGGCACTTCAAGCCGACCGAGACCATCTCGTCCGACTTCTGCCGAGGCCTGGTCAGCGACGACGAGAACGACCAGAGCGCCAGCAAGGACGCCTTCGACGTCCTGCACTACATCGCCGGAAAGCGGCTGGCGGCCGGTCGGCTCACCGTCGTGGACGCCACCAACGTCCAGTCCGACGCCCGCAAGCAGTTCGTCCGGCTGGCGCGCGAGTACGACGTCCTGCCCGTCGCCATCGTGCTCGACGTGCCCGAGGAGGTGTGCGCCGCGCGCAACGCCGACCGGGCCGACCGGGCCGGCCTGCCGCGCCGGGTCATTCAGCGCCACCAGCGCGAACTGCGCCGTTCCCTGCGTCACTTGGAGCGCGAGGGCTTCCGCAAGGTGCACGTCCTGCGGGGCGTCGAGCAGGTCGAGGCCGCCGAGGTCGTCCGGGAGCGCCGCTTCAACGACCTGCGGCACCTCACCGGCCCGTTCGACATCGTGGGCGACATCCACGGCTGCCGCTCCGAGCTGGAGAGCCTGCTGGCCCGCCTCGGCTACGACCTCGTCCGCGACGAGGCCGGCCGTCCCGTCGACGCCGTGCACCCCGAGGGGCGCACCGCCGTCTTCGTCGGCGACCTCGTCGACCGGGGGCCGGACAGCCCCGGCGTGCTGCGGCTCGTCATGGGCATGGTCGCCGCGGGGCACGCCCTGTGCGTGTCCGGCAACCACGAGAACAAGCTCGGCCGCCACCTGGGCGGCCGCCAGGTCAAGGCCACGCACGGCCTCGCCGAGACGATCGAGCAGCTGGCGCGGGAGGACGAGCACGACCCGGCGTTCCGCGAGCGGGTGCGGGAGTTCATCACGGCCCTGGTCAGCCACTACGTCCTGGACGACGGCCGGCTGGTGGTCTGCCACGCGGGGCTGCCCGAGAAGTACCACGGCCGCACCTCCGGCCGGGTCCGCTCGCACGCCCTGTACGGCGACACCACGGGGGAGACCGACGAGTTCGGCCTGCCCGTGCGCTACCCCTGGGCCGAGGACTACCGCGGCCGGGCAGCCGTGGTCTACGGCCACACCCCGACCCCCACGGCCACCTGGCTCAACAACACCATCTGCCTGGACACCGGCGCCGTCTTCGGCGGCAAGCTGACCGCGCTGCGCTGGCCCGAGCGCGAGCTGGTGGAGGTGCCGGCCGAGCAGGTCTGGTACGAGCCGGTGCGGCCGCTGGTGCCCGAGGCGCCGGGCGGCGCCGAGGGCCGGCCGCTCGACCTCGCCGACGTCACCGGGCGCCGGGTCGTGGAGACCCGCCACCTGGGCCGCGTGGCCGTCCGCGAGGAGAACGCCGCGGCGGCCCTGGAGGTCATGAGCCGCTTCGCCGTCGATCCCCGTCAGGTGGTCTACCTCCCGCCGACGATGGCCCCCTGCGCCACCTCCAAGGAGGAGGGCTACCTGGAGCACCCGGCGGAGGCCTTCGCCGCCCACCGCGCCGACGGCGTCCGCCAGGTGGTCTGCGAGGAGAAGCACATGGGCTCCCGCGCCGTCGTCCTCGTCTGCCGCGACGCGGACGTGGCCGGGGAGCGCTTCGGCACCGCCGACGGCGTGCTTGGCGCGGTCTACACCCGCACCGGCCGCCCGTTCTTCGACGACCCCCGGACGGCCCGGAGCATGCTCGAGCGGCTCGCCCGGTGCGTCGACGCGGCCGGCCTGTGGGAGCAGCAGGACACGGACTGGCTGCTGCTGGACGCCGAGCTGATGCCGTGGTCCCTCAAGGCCACCGGCCTGCTGCGGCACCAGTACGCGGCGGTCGGCGCGGCCTCCCGCGCGGTCTTCCCCGGCGCCCTCGCGGCCCTGGAGTCGGCCGCAGCGCGCGGGGTCGACGTTTCCGGTCTGCTCGACCGACAGCGCGAGCGCGCCACGGACGCGGCGGCCTTCACCGATGCGTACGGGCGCTACTGCTGGCCCGTCGAGGGCGGCGGGGCGGACGGCCTGGAGGGCATCCGGCTGGCGCCGTTCCAGATCCTCGCCGCCGAGGGCCGCAGCCTCGCCACGCTGCCGCACGACGAGCAGCTCGCCCTGATCGACCGGCTCGTCGAGCAGGACGCCACCGGTCCCGACGGCACCCCCGGCCTGCTCGCCACCACCCGGCGGCTGCTGGTCGACACCGAGGACGAGGCGTCGGTCGCCGAGGGAATCCAGTGGTGGCTGGACCTCACGGCCGCCGGTGGCGAGGGCATGGTCGTCAAGCCGCTCCAGGCGTACACGCGCGGGGCCGACGGCCGGCTCGTCCAGCCCGGCATCAAGTGCCGTGGCCGGGAGTACCTGCGCATCATCTACGGCCCCGAGTACACCCGCCCGGACAACCTCTCCCGGCTGCGCATACGCCACCTCGGCCACAAGCGCTCGCTCGCACTGCGCGAGTACGCGCTGGGCCTGGAGGCGCTGGACCGGCTGGCGGCCGGGGAGCCGCTGTGGCGCGTCCACGAGGCGGTCTTCGCGGTCCTCGCCCTGGAGTCCGAGCCGGTGGACCCGCGCCTGTAGGGGGTGTCCCCGGGGCCCGGGCCGCCCGGCCCCGGCCCCGGGTCGCTCGGCGCGCGGCGGCACTCCGTGCCCCGCGTGCCGAGTGATCACGGCGCATCGGGGTCAGGATGGGGGAATGGGATTCCATGTCGATTCCGAGGCCGGGCGGCTGCGCCGCGTCATCCTGCACCGCCCCGACCTGGAGCTGAAGCGGCTCACGCCGTCCAACAAGAACGCCCTGCTCTTCGACGACGTGCTCTGGGTGCGCCGCGCCCGTGCCGAGCACGACGGCTTCGCCGACGTGCTGCGCGAGCGCGGGGTCGAGGTGTACCTCTTCCAGGACCTGCTGGAGGAGAGCCTGCGGGTGCCGGCCGCGCGGGAGCTGGTACTGGACCGCGTCTTCTCGGAGAAGGAGTACGGGCCGCTCGCCACCGGCCACCTGCGGGCCGCGTTCGACGCGATGCCCGTGGCCGAGCTGGCCTCCTGGCTGGTCGGCGGGATGACCAAGCGGGAGTTCCTGGAGCGGTACGCCGAGCCGGTCTCGGTCCGCTTCCACGTCATGGACCTGGACGACTTCCTGCTCAATCCGCTGCCCAACCACCTCTTCACCCGGGACACCTCGGCCTGGATCTACGACGGCGTCTCCATCAATGCCATGCGCTGGCCCGCCCGTTGGCACGAGACCGTCCACTACGAGGCGGTCTACCGGCACCACCCGCTCTTCGCGCAGGGCGGCTTCCACGTCTGGTGCGAGGGGCAGGCGGCCTACCCGTCCACGATCGAGGGCGGCGACGTGCTGGTCATCGGCGAGGGCGCGGTGCTCATAGGAATGAGCGAGCGGACCACCCCGCAGGCCGTGGAAATGCTGGCCCGGGGCATGTTCGCGGCCGGTTCGGCCCGTACGATCGTGGCGCTGGACATGCCCAAGCGGCGCGCGTTCATGCACCTGGACACCGTGATGACGATGGTGGACGGCGACACTTTCACCCAGTACGCGGGGCTGGGCATGCTCCGCTCGTACACCATCGAGCCGGGGGCCGGCGAGCGCGAGCTGAAGGTCACCGACCACGCGCCGGAGCACATGCACCGTGCCATCGCCGCCGCCCTGGGGCTCGACTCGATCCGGGTGCTCATCGCACGGCAGGATGTGCACGCGGCGGAGCGCGAGCAGTGGGACGACGGCTGCAACGTGCTGGCCATAGAGCCGGGCGTGGTGGTCGCCTACGAGCGGAACGCCACGACCAACACGTTCCTGCGCAAGCACGGCATCGAGGTCATCACCATTCCGGGCAGCGAGCTGGGGCGGGGCAGGGGCGGGCCGCGCTGCATGAGCTGCCCGGTCGAGCGGGACCCCGTACCGGGGGCGTAGCCAGCACCCCTCGCATAATGATACGAATGCTCGTATAGAATTCCGGAGCACGCACCTAGGAGCCCACCCATGGCGACAGACCTCAAGGGCCGCCACTTCCTCAAGGAGACGGACTTCACCGCCGAGGAGTTCCGCAGCCTGATCGAGCTGGCCGCGGAGCTGAAGGCCGCCAAGCGGACGGGCGTCGAGGAGCCCCGGCTCCGGGGCCGCAACATCGCCCTGATCTTCGAGAAGACCTCCACCCGCACCCGTTGCGCCTTCGAGGTCGCCGCCGCGGACCAGGGGGCCCGCACGACCTATCTCGACCCGGCGGGCTCCCAGATCGGGCACAAGGAGTCGGTCAAGGACACCGCGCGGGTGCTCGGCCGGATGTTCGACGGCATCGAGTACCGGGGCCACGGCCAGGACGTCGTCGAGGAGCTGGCCGCGAACGCCGGCGTCCCCGTCTTCAACGGCCTCACCGACGAGTGGCACCCCACCCAGATGCTCGCCGACGTGCTCACCATGACCGAGCACACCGCCAAGCCCCTGGAACACGTCGCCTACGCCTACCTCGGCGACGCCCGCTACAACATGGGCAACTCCTACCTCATCACCGGAGCCCTCCTCGGCATGGACGTCCGCATCGTGGCGCCGGAGGACCTCTGGCCGGCGCCCGAGGTCGTGGCGCAGGCCCGGAGCCTGGCCGAGACGAGCGGCGCCCGGATCACCCTCACCGACGACGTCACCGAGGGCGTGCGCGGCGCCGACTTCGTCGCCACCGACGTCTGGGTCTCGATGGGCGAGCCCAAGGAGGTCTGGGACGCCCGGATCGCCCTGCTGCGGCCCTATGCCGTCACCATGGACGTGCTGCGTGCGACCGGCAACCCCGCGGTGAAGTTCCTGCACTGCCTGCCGGCCTTCCACGACCTCGGCACCTCGATCGCCCGCGAGATCCACGAGCGGCACGGGCTGACCTCCCTCGAAGTGACCGACGAGGTCTTCGAGTCCGTCCACTCGGTCGTCTTCGAGGAGGCCGAGAACCGGATGCACACCATCAAGGCCGTGCTGGTGGCGACGCTGGCCGACTGACGCCCGGCGTGAGTGCGCGACAAGGGGACGGGTGGCCCGCGGGACCGTGCTGCCCGTTCCCTATCGCGCACTCGTGACGACAGTCACAGAGCGGTGATAACTTCACCGGGCAGGCACCAGCCCCTCCCGGCTGAAGGAGGCCGTGCTCATGAGCCCGTTCACCGGCTCCGCGTCCCGCACCGAGCAATGGCGGCACCTGCGACTGGCCGTCGACTCCGGCGTCGCCACCGTCACCCTCGCCCGCCCCGAGAAGCTCAACGCCCTCACCTTCGGCGCCTACGCCGACCTCCGCGACCTCCTCCCCGAGCTGGCCCGCGACGGCTCCGTACGGGCCCTCGTGCTCGGCGGGGAAGGGCGCGGCTTCTGCTCCGGCGGCGACGTCGACGACATCATCGGCGCCACCCTGGCCATGGACACCGGCCGGCTCCTGGACTTCAACCGCATGACCGGACAGGTCGTACGGGCCCTGCGCGACTGCCCCTTCCCCGTGATAGCCGCCGTGCACGGGGTCGCCGCGGGCGCCGGGGCCGTGCTCGCCCTCGCCGCCGACTTCCGGGTGGCCGACCCGACCGCCCGCTTCGCCTTTCTCTTCACCAAGGTCGGTCTCTCCGGCGGCGACATGGGCGCCGCCTACCTCCTGCCCCGTGTCGTCGGCCTCGGCCACGCCACCCGGCTCCTCATGCTCGGCGAGCCCGTGCGCGCCGCCGAGGCCGAGCGCATCGGCCTCGTCAGCGAGCTGGCCGCGGAGGGCGCCGCGCCCGCCGCCGCACAGGCCCTCGCCCGCCGCCTCGCCACCGGCCCCGCCCTCGCCCACGCCCAGACCAAGGCGCTGCTCACCGCCGAACTCGACATGCCGCTCTCCGCCGCCATCGAGCTGGACGCGGCCACCCAGGCCCTCCTGATGAACAGCGCCGACTACGCCGAATTCCACACCGCCTTCACCGAGAAACGGCCCCCCGAGTGGCAGGGGCGGTGACCACGCCCACGGCCGCCCGCGTCGCCGTCATCGGCGGCGGCCCCGGCGGCCTCTACGCCGCCGCACTGCTCAAGCGGCTCGCCCCCGGCCGCGACATCACCCTCTGGGAGCGCAACGCCCCCGACGACACCTTCGGCTTCGGCGTCGTCCTCTCCGACGAGACCCTCGGCGGCATCGAGAGCGCCGACCCGGTCGTCTTCGCCGCACTGCGCAAGGAGCTGGTGCGCTGGGACGCCATCGACGTCGTCCACCGGGGCCGCACGCTCACCTCCGGCGGCCACGGCTTCGCCGCCCTCGGCCGTCACCGGCTCCTGGAGATCCTCCACGAGCGCTGCCGCGACCTCGGCGTCACGCTGCACTTCCGCACCGAGGCCCCGCCCGCCGCCGAGCTGGCCCGCTCGTACGACCTGGTCGTCGCCGCGGACGGGGTGCACAGCCGCACCCGCGACGCCCACCGGGACGTCTTCCGCCCCACCCTCACCATGCACCGCTGCCGCTACATATGGCTCGCCGCCGACTTCGCCCTCGACGCCTTCCGCTTCGAGATCGCCGAGACCCCGCACGGCGTCATGCAGCTGCACGCCTACCCCTACGGGCCGCAGGCCAGCACCGTCATCGTCGAAATGCACGAGGAGGTCTGGCGCCGGGCCGGCCTCGACGCGGGCGACCCCCTCGACCGGTGCCCCCGCCACTTCGCCACCCTCCGCGGCCGGACCCTGCTCGGCTCCGGCCACTCCGCCTGGACGGCCTTCCGCACCGTCGTCAACGAACGCTGGTCGCACGGCAATACGGTCCTGCTCGGCGACGCCGCCCATACCGCGCACTTCTCCATCGGCTCCGGCACCAAGCTCGCCGTCGAGGACGCCCTGGCTCTCGCCGGCCACCTGGACCGCGCCCCCGCCGTGGCCGAGGCCCTGGCCGCGTACGAGGCCGAACGGCGCCCCGTCGTGGAGTCCACGCAGCGCGCCGCCCGCGCCAGCCTGGAATGGTTCGAGGAACTCGCCGGGCACGTCGGGCGGCCGCCCCACCGCTTCGCCTTCGACCTCCTCACCCGCAGCCGCCGCGTCACCCACGACAACCTGCGCCTGCGCGATCCGGGCTTCGTCGCCGCCGTCGAGCACGAGGCCGGCATCCCGCCCGGCACGCCCCCGATGTTCACGCCGTTCCGGCTGCGCGGCCTGACCCTGCGCAACCGGGTCGTGGTCTCCCCGATGGACATGTACTCCGCCACCGACGGCACACCCGGCGACTTCCACCTCGTCCACCTCGGCGCGCGGGCCCTCGGCGGCGCCGCGCTCGTCATGACCGAGATGGTCTGCGTCAGCGCCCGGGGCCGCATCACCCCCGCCTGCACCGGTCTCTACGCCCCCGAGCACGAACGGGCCTGGCGCCGCATCACCGACTTCGTGCACGCCGAGGCGCCCGGCGCGGCGATCGGCGTACAGCTCGGGCACTCCGGCCGCAAGGGCTCCACGCGCCGCATGTGGGACGGCATCGACCTGCCGCTGCCCGGCGGGAACTGGCCGGTCGCCGCGGCCTCGGCGCTGCCGTACCGTCCCGGCGTGAGCCAGGTCCCGCACGCCCTGACCGTCCCCGAACTCGGCTCGATACGTGACGAGTTCGTCCGCTCGGCGGAGTCGGCGGCCCGGGCCGGATTCGATCTGCTGGAGCTGCACTGCGCGCACGGCTATCTGCTGTCCGGCTTCCTTTCGCCGCTCACCAACCGCCGCGAGGACGCCTACGGGGGCGGGCTCGCCGGGCGGCTGGCCTTTCCGCTGGAGGTGTTCGACGCGGTACGGGCCGCGTGGCCCGCGGAGCGGCCCATGACGGTGCGCATCTCGGCCACGGACTGGGCCGACGGGGGCATGACCGCGGAGGACGCCGTGGTCGTGGCGCGGGCCTTCGCGGCGCATGGGGTGGATGCGGTGGATGTGTCGACCGGCCAGGTCGTGTTCGGCGAGCGCCCTGCGTACGGGCGTTCCTACCAGACACCGTTCGCGGACCGGATCCGGCGGGAGGTGGGGATGCCGGTGATCGCGGTGGGTGCGATTTCGTCGTGGGACGACGTGAACTCGCTGATCCTGGCGGGACGGACGGATCTGTGCGCGCTGGGGCGGCCGCATCTGTACGACCCGAACTGGACGCTGCACGCGGCGGCGGAGCAGGGGTATGCGGGGCCGGGGGTGGGGTGGCCGGTGCCGTACGGGGCGGGCAGCCGCAGACCGCCGACGGGGCGGGGCTGAACTTCAGCCCGTCTGGGGGCACCTCCCAGCGGTAGCTGGGGGAGTTTGAGGACCGGGGGTCCGGGGGCAGAGCCCCCGGTTTCGGGAAGGGGCGGGATCGGGGAAAGGACCCCCCGCCCTACACCAGCGCCGGCCGTACGAACTGCGCCCCGGCATCCCGCAGCCGTGCATGCAGCGCCGCGAAGACCCTCGCCGCCCGGCTCCCCGGCCACTCCGCCGGCAGCAGCGACGCCGGCAGTCCCGGGTCCGCATACGGCAGCCGCCGCCACGAGTCCAGCGTCAGCAGGTAGTCGCGGTAGGCCGCCTCCGGCGGCACGGGGCGGCGGCGCGACCAGCGGCGCAGCACGGGCTCGTGGGTCTCCAGGAACGCCCGGTGCTGCTTCGCCAGGGCTTCCAGGTCCCACCACCGTGCCACGGCCTCGGCAGTCGGCTCGAAGCCCAGGTGCCGGCCCCGGAACAGGTCGACGTAGCCGTCCAGGCCGAGCCGCTCCAGCGTGTGCCGCGTCTCCTCGTGGACGTGGGCCGGGGCGATCCACACGCCCGGCGCCGCCGTGCCGAAGCCCAGCCGCGCCAGCCGGGAGCGCAGCAAGTGCCGCTTGTGCCGCTCCTGTTCGGGAACGGAGAACACGGCGAGCAGCCAGCCGTGGCCCTGCCGCGCGGCGGGGCGGCCGTAGATGCGCCGGTCGCCGTCGTCGAGCAGTTGCCGGGCGGCGTCCGACAGCCCGTACGCCGCCGCCCCGTCCGTCGTGCGGCCCGCGACGAGCAGGCCGCGCCGCTTGAGCCGGGAGACGGCGGACCGCACCGACGGCGAGTCGACGCCCACCGCTCCCAGCAGCCGGATCAGCGCCGCGATCGGCACCGGGCCGACGGGGGCGCCGACGCCACCGCGTCCGTACGCGCCGTAGAAGGTGACGATGAGGGACCGGGGAGTGTGAGGCGGTTGCTGGTCAGTCACGGGGAAACTGTAAAGGGCCCGCGCGCAGCAGGAATCGGCGCACTTTGCCGGTGGGCGTGCGGGGAAGGGCGGCCAGGAACTCGATTTCGCGAGGGCACTTGTACGGCACCAGCTCCTTTTTGGTGAACTCCCGCAGGCAAGCAGCGGTTTCTGAGGTGCACGGCACTCCGGCCCGCAACACCACGTACGCCACGACGACTTGGCCCCGGCGCTCGTCCGGGTGGCCCACGACGGCCGCTTCGAGGACGTCGGGATGGCGCAGCAGCGCCTCCTCCACCTCGGGCCCGGCGACGTTGTAACCGGCCGAGACGATCATGTCGTCGGCGCGGGCCACGAAGCGGAAGTAGCCGTCCGGCTCGCGGACATAGGTGTCGCCCGTCAGGTTCCAGCCGTCGCGCACGTACTCGCGCTGGCGCTCGTCGGCGAGGTAGCGGCAGCCGGTGGGGCCGCGCACGGCCAGCAGCCCGGGGGTGCCGTCGGGCACGGGCGCACCGTCGGGGCCGATGACGCGCGCCTCGTAGCCGGGCACGGGGAGGCCCGTCGCGCCGGGGCGCACCAGGCCGTCCGCGGCGGAGACGAAGATGTGCAGCATCTCGGTCGCGCCGATGCCGTTGATCAGGCGGAGCCCGGTCGCCCGCCGCCACTCGTGCCACAGAGCCGCGGGCAGATGCTCGCCTGCGGAAACGCATCTTCGCAGGGACGAGATGTCGTACGGGCCCAGCCGCTCGAGCAGCGCGCGATAGGCAGTGGGCGCGGTGAACAGCACCGAGACGCGGTGCCGTTGGACGTCGGCGAGGAGCCGGTCGGGTCCGCGCCAGTCGGTGAGCAGGGTCGCGGCGCCCGCCCGGAGCGGGAAGACGAGGAGCCCGCCGAGGCCGAAGGTGAAGCCGAGCGGCGGGCTGCCCGCGAAGACGTCCTCGGGGTGAGGGCGCAGCACCCGGGCCGAGAAGGTGTCGGCGACGGCGAGCACGTCGCGGTGGAAGTGCACACAGCCCTTGGGGCGTCCGGTGGTGCCGGAGGTGAAGGCGATGAGCGCGACGTCGTCGGCGGAGGTGTCCAACGCCACATAGGATGCGGGTTTGTTTGCCGACTGTCGCAGAAGGTCGTCGGGTGTCATACCGCCGTACAACGTAATCCTTAAGTGTGGCACCTTGGCGGCGACCAGGTCGTCGGCCGATCGGGTGTCGCAGAGCGCGTGCCGGACGCGTGCCAGCCGGCAGACCTCCGCCAGCTCGTGCGGGCGGTGCGCGGCGAGGACGGTCACCGCCACCCCGCCCGCCTTCATCACCGCGAGCCAGCAGGCCGCCAGCCAGGGCGTGGTGGGGCCGCGCAGCAGGACCCGGTTGCCCGGGACGACGCCCAGCTCCCCGGTCAGCGTGTGCGCGATCCGGTCGGCGCACGCCTTCAGCTCCCCGTACGACCACACGCGGCCCGCGCCGTCCAGCACGGCCGGGCGGCCCGGCCCCAGCCGCCGCACCGTCGAATCGAGCAGCTCGGCGCCGCAGTTGAGCCGGTCGGGGTAGTGCAGCCCCGGCGAGCCCGCGAGATCGAAGCGGAGATCGGGCCACTGCCCGGCGGGCGGGAGGTGGTCGCGGGGAAAGGTGTCGACATGGGCCGACGGCTTGAGTTCCATCGCGGATGCGCCCCCTTGCTTCGGGAGCCGAGCGGAAACGAGCGGTAACGGGCAGAAATGAGCGAAAGTGAGCAGAGGCGAGCAAGAACACGTGGAGCCGAGCGGAAGAGGGAGGTGAACCAGGGTCTTGCCAGCGGCGTGGCTCCGCTGTCAGCGTAGCGAGATGGTGACGGCAGTCAACAGAGCGCGATAACGGGCGCAGGGGTGATCGCCACAAGGCCACGGCCTTGCGCGCCGGGAGGGGTGGGCCGGTGACCACACCGTTCGCACTGGACCCCGAGCAGCTGGCCTGGTGCGCCGAGCTGCGCACGCTCGCCGCGCAGCGGCTGCGGCCCCTGGCGGGCAAGGGCGAGCCCGGCCGCGTCAACCGCCCGCTCGTGGCGGCCCTCGGCGAACTGGGCCTGCTGGAGCGGGTCCTGCCCGCCGACGGGCCCGTACGCGCCGTGGACCTGTGCCTGCTGCGAGCCTCGCTCGCGCAGGAGTGCACGGAGGCCGAGACGGCCCTCGCCCTCCAGGGCCTCGGCGCACACCCCGTCGCCCGCTCCGGCACCCCCGCACAGCGCTCGCGCTGGCTGCCGGAGGTCGCGGCCGGCCGGGCGGTCGCCGCCTTCGCGCTCAGCGAGCCCGGCGCGGGCTCCGACGCGGCGGCCCTCGACCTGCGGGCCGAGCCGGAGCCCGGCGTGCCCGGCTGGCGGCTCACCGGCGAGAAGTGCTGGATCTCCAACGCCCCCGAGGCCGACCTCTATACCGTCTTCGCCCGCACCGGCCCGGCGCCCGGCGCCGCGGGCGTCACCGCCTTCCTGCTCCCCGCCGACCGCCCCGGCCTCGGCGGCGAGCCGCTGGAGCTGCTGAGCCCGCACCCGGTCGGCACGCTCGTCCTCGACGCCGTCCCGGTGGGCCCGGAGGACGTGCTCGGCGAGGTGGGCGGCGGCTTCCGGGTCGCGATGGCGACGCTGGACCTCTTCCGCCCGAGCGTCGGGGCGTTCGCGGTCGGCATGGCGCGGGCCGCCCTCGACGCGGCACTGGCCCACGCCGCCGAACGCCGGGCGTTCGGCGGCCCGTTGAAGGACCTCCAGGCTGTATCCCACCGGCTGGCCGAGATGGCCACCCGCACCGAGGCCGCCGCCCTGCTCGTCCACGCGGCCGCGGCGGCCTACGACGCGGGGGAGCCCCGCGTCGCCCGCCGCTCCGCGATGGCCAAGCTGTTCGCCACCGAGACCGCCCAGTACGTCGTCGACGCGGCCGTGCAGATCCACGGCGCCCGGGCCCTCCGCCGCGGGCACCTCCTGGAGCACCTCTACCGCGAGGTGCGCGCCCCGCGCATCTACGAGGGGGCCAGCGAGGTCCAGCGCACGATCATCGCCCGCGAGCTGTACCGGGAACGAGGCGGGCGACCGACTGGGGAACTGCGCGAGGAGCCGCGCCGATGACCGTCGAGCGCACCAACCCCCCGGACCTGTCGCCGCCCACCGGCTTCACCCACGCCGTCACCGCGACCGGCGGCCGCCTGGTCTTCCTCGCCGGCCAGACGGCGCTCGACGAGCGCGGCGACGTCGTGGCGGGGGGCCTGCCCGAGCAGTTCGAGCGGGCGCTGGCCAACCTGCTCGCCGCGCTGCGGGCCGTTGGGGGCGAGCCCCGGCACCTGGCGCGGGTGACCGTCTACGCCACGGACGTGGCGGCGTACCGCGCGCACGCCCGGGAACTCGGCGCGGTCTGGCGGCGCTTGGCGGGCCGGGACTACCCGGCGATGGCCGTGATCGGCACGACCCGGCTGTGGGACGAGGCGGCCCTGGTCGAGCTGGACGGGGTGGCCGTGCTCCCCTGACCGTTCGGGCCGGTGTACGGTCGGTACCGGTCCGCGTCCACGGCCACGTAGGGGCAGGGCGCGGACGGGCAACAAACAGCGGCGGCAAGGGCCGGCCGGGACGAGCGAAGGCAGGGTGGCGGTTCGATGGCTCCTCGTCGGAGTGCCGACCCCGGCACGCTCACCTTCACGGAGCGGGCCCGCCGGCAGCAGATCGTCGAGTGCACCATCGACCTGATCTCCACCAGGGGCTATCCGGCGACCTCGCTGGCGGCGATCGCCGAGGAGGCCGGCATCTCCAAGGCCGCCGTCCTCTACCACTTCTCGTCGAAGGACAACCTCACCCGGGCCACGCTGGAGCACGTCCTGGAGCGGTTCCGGGCGTACGTCGAGGAGCGCCTGGCGGGGGAGTCCGACCCCGTCGCGGCCGTCGTCGCGTACGTCCGCGCCATGATCGGCTACCAGCAGGCCAACCGCCGCCACGTCCGCGTGATCACCGAGATGCTCCTGGACGACAAGGGCGGCACCGAGCTGAAGACGCCGGGCTCCCACGACACCGGCGGCCGCTGGCAGCACCTGGCCGGCCTCCTGGCCGCGGGGCAGGAGGCCGGCGCGCTGCGCGAGTTCGACACCCGTACGGTCGCGCTCGCGATCGGCGGTGCGCTCGACAACGTCATCTCGCACTGGCTCGTCCACCCGGACTACGACCTCGATGCCGCGACGGACGAGCTGGTGGCGTTCACGCTGAACGCCATCGGGCGCCGGGACTGACCCCCGTCCGGTCCCGGCACCCCGATCGCTGCCCCGCTCAGCCCCGCGCGAAGGCGGGAGCGCGCTCGGGACGTATCCCCATGCCGCCGATGTAGCCCGCGACACTGGCCAGGAACGGCAGCCTCCGCATCAGCCGGAACGGTACCGGCAGCCGCTCGGGGTCGAGGGTGCCGTCGAGGGCGGCGCGCAGCAGCGTCTCGTGCTCGCTCTGCTGCGCCTTCTGCACGGCCGCCGCCGGCATCATGCGCCGCTTCTGCACCCGGGCCAGGTCGTGCACGCAGACGGTGCCCTCCCGCAGCGGTGCGGCGAGGATCCGGGCGGCCGCGACCGCGTCCTGCACGGCGAGGTTCACGCCCACGCCGCCGGTGGGCGACATGATGTGCGCCGCGTCGCCGATGCACAGCAGGCCCGGCCGGTACCAGCGGCGCAGCATGCCCATGGTCACGTCCAGCAGCTTGACGTCGTCCCAGGAGCGGATCGCGTCCGTCACCTCCGTTCCCCAGCCGAAGAGTTCGCCCAACTGCTCGCGGAACCACTCGATGCCGTTGGCGCGCAGCTGCGCGTCGCAGCCCTTCTTGATGAGGTAGGAGGTCTGGTAGTAGTCGCCCCGGTCCATGGTGACCGCGAACTGGTTGCCGCGGAACCGCATGAAGATCCGGCCGTCCTTGGTGACGTCGGGCTGCACGGGGACGCGGATGTTCCACACGTCCATGGGCACGTCGGCGTAGTCCGGGCGCAGCCCGGCCGCCTCGCGCACCGCCGAGTCGCGGCCGTCGCAGGCGACGACGAGGTCCGCGGCCAGTTCGCCGGGCTCGCCGTTCTCGTCGCCCTCGTCCACGTAGCGCACGCCCGTGACCCGGGCACCCTCGGTGCGCAGGCCGGTGACGGCGGTGCGCATGCGCAGGGTGAAGGAGGGCTCGTCGGCCGCCGAGGCCGCGAGCAGATCGAGGAAGTCCCACTGCGGGACCATGGCGATGTACTTGTGCGGGCCCGGTATGCGCCGCATGTCGGCCATGGTGAGGACGGTGTCGCCGAGGTGCATCCGCACCTCCTCCAGCTTGCGCGCCGGGAGTTGTGCGAACTGCTCGCCCAGGCCGAGTTCGTCGAGCAGGCGCAGCGTCGACGGGTGGACGGTGTCCCCGCGGAAGTCCCGCAGGAAGTCCTTGTGCTTCTCCAGGACGGTCACTTCGACGCCGGCCCTGGCCAGCAGCAGTCCGAGCATCATGCCGGCGGGTCCGCCCCCCACCACGCAGCACGTGGTGCGTTCCATGCCTTTCACTCCCCTCAGCGCACGGCCATGACTGACCTAGTGGTCAGTACTCTGACCGATCGGTCAGTCGCAGTTTAGGCATGTCCGCCGGAGAACGACAACGGCCCCTCTGACCGGGCCGGTTCGGCAGGTCGGAGGGGCCGCTGGGAAGGAAGGTGCGGCGATTGAGTGCTAGATGTCCCGGAAGGTCTCGATCTGGGCGCCGATGGAGTTGAGGCGCTCGGCCAGGTCCTCGTAACCCCGGTTGATGACGTAGACGTTGCGCAGCACGGAGGTGCCCTCGGCCGCCATCATCGCCAGCAGGACGACCACGGCGGGCCGCAGCGCGGGCGGGCACATCATCTCGGCGGAGCGCCAGCGGGTCGGGCCCTCGACGAGCACCCGGTGCGGATCGAGCAGCTTGACGTCCGCGCCGAGGCGGTTGAGGTCGGTGAGGTAGATGGCGCGATTGTCGTAGACCCAGTCGTGAATGAGGGTCTGGCCCTGGGCGAAGGCGGCGATGGCCGCGAAGAAGGGCACGTTGTCGATGTTGAGGCCGGGGAACGGCATCGGGTGGATCTTGTCGATCGGCGCGACCAGCTTGGAGGGGCGCACCGTCAGGTCCAGCAGCCGGGTGCGGCCGTTGTCCGCGCGGTACTCGGGGCTGCGCTCGTGGTCGAGGCCCATCTCCTCGAGGACGGCCAGCTCGATCTCCATGAACTCGACCGGGACCCGGCGGATCGTCAGCTCGGACTCGGTCACCACGGCGGCGGCGAGCAGGCTCATGGCCTCCACCGGGTCCTCCGAGGGCGCGTAGTCCACGTCGCGGTCGATGGTGGCCACGCCGTGCACGGTGAGCGTCGTGGTGCCGACGCCCTCGACGCGCACGCCCAGCTCCTCCAGGAAGAAGCAGAGGTCCTGGACCATGTAGTTGGAGCTGGCGTTGCGGATGACGGTCACGCCGTCGTGGCGGGCGGCGGCCAGCAGGGCGTTCTCGGTGACGGTGTCCCCGCGCTCGGTCAGCACGATCGCCCGGGTGGGTGCGACCGAACGGTTGACCTGGGCGTGGTACGTGCCGTCGGTGGCCGTGATCTCCAGGCCGAAGTGGCGCAGGGCCGTCATGTGCGGCTGGACCGTACGGGTGCCGAGGTCGCAGCCGCCCGCGTACGGAATCTTGAAGTGGTCCATGCGGTGCAGCAGCGGCCCCAGGAACATGATGACGCTGCGGGTGCGGCGGGCGGCCTCGGTGTCCATGGCGGCCAGGTCGAGTTCGGCCGGCGGCACGATCTCCAGGTCGTTGCCGTCGTTGATCCAGCGGTGCCGGACGCCGATGCTCGCGAGCACCTCCAGGATCCGGTAGACCTCCTCGATCCGCGCGACGCGCCGCAGCGTGGTGCGGCCGGCGTTGAGCAGCGTGGCGCACAGCAGGGCAACGCAGGCGTTCTTGCTGGTCTTGACGTCGATGGAGCCGGAGAGCCGGCGTCCGCCGACGACGCGCAGATGCATCGGCCCCGCGTAACCGAGGGAGACGATCTCGCTGTCGAGCGCCTCGCCGATGCGGGCGATCATATCAAGGCTGATGTTCTGATTTCCCCGCTCGACGCGGTTGACCGCGCTCTGGCTGGTCCCGAGCGCGTCCGCGAGCTGGCTCTGGGTCCAGCCGCGGTGCTGGCGCGCGTCACGGATGAGCTTGCCGATGCGGCCGAGGTAGGCGTCTGTCATGAGTCAGACGGTATCTCAGATATGAGATTTCTTCGCCCCGGCGCATGGCTACCCACTTGTTCTACTACTATGCGAATAACTCGGAGGTGTCATGAACGTGTCCGCATCGCTCGCGAAGAACGCACGTCAACCTGTGGTCGTAGCCGCCCCGTATGTGGTCGGTACAGCCGTGTTTATGACTGTTTTTAATAAATCCCGTGACCGTCTGCCGGACCCGCTGGCGGTGCACTTCTCCGGCGGAGGCGCCGCCGACGGGTACTCCGCGCTGGACTCGTTCCCGTACACGGCGCTGGCCCTGCTGCTCGTGCCGGGTGCGCTGTTCGTGGCGTTCGCCTGTGCGACGGGAAGCGGGCGCACGAGACCGCTGGTCGCCATCGCGTACGCGATGGCCGGGCTCATGGCCTTCGTCGACACCTCGATAGTCGTGAGCAACGCCGGGGCGGCCACGGCCGAACAGGTCCGGCTGCCCCTGTGGGAACTGCTCGCGGCCCTGGTCGTGGCCGTGGCGGCGGCGGGACTGGGGTGGCTGCTGGCGGGGCTCGTGGGCCGCGCCGCACCGTCGGAGGCCGGTCCGAAGACCGCCGCGCCGCCCGCCTCCCGGCTGCCGCTGGGCGCGGGGGAGAGCGCGGTGTGGACCGCGTCCGTCGGCTCCCGCCCCCTCCGCATCGTGGGCGCGGTACTGACCGTACTGGGCGCGGCACTTGCGGCACTCGTGCAGTGGGGCGCGGGTCTCGGCCTGCTCGGCGGCGGGCTGCTGACGCTGGCTCTGTCCGCCGCCCGGGTCACCGTCGACCGCCACGGCCTGACCACCGGCCTGCCCTGGCTGCCCAGGCCCCGGGTGCGGATCCCCCTGGCCCGCATCGCATCGGCGGAGAGCCGGCGCATCGATCCCTTCAAGGACCTGGGCGGCTGGGGCTACCGCGCCGTGCCCGGCCGCAGCGGCATCGCATTCCGCTCCGGCGAGGCAGTGGTGGCGCGGCTGACCACCGGCAGCGAGTTCGTCGTGACGGTCGACGACGCGGCGACGGCGGCCGCGCTGCTCAACACCCTCGCGGACCGGGCCCGTACCGGGAGCGGGGGCTGACGTGCTGATCCGTCTCGACCACGCTTCCTCCGTCCCGCTGGGCGACCAGATTGCCGCGGCCGTGCGCGGCGCGATCGCCGACGCGACCGTACGCACCGGCGAACGCCTGCCCGCGGCCCGCGCCCTGGCCGACTCGCTGGGGGTCAACGTCCACACGGTGCTGCGGGGCTACCAGCGGCTGCGCGAGGAGGGCCTGATCGAGCTGCGCCGCGGCCGCGGCGCGGTGGTGAACGCCGACGGCATGTCCGCGGGCCGGGCCCGGCTGCTGGAGGGCGTCCACGAACTGGTCTCGGACGCGCGGGCGCTGGGGATGTCGGACGAGGACGTGCTGGAGCTGGTGCGGACGGGGCTGGCGGGGGCGTAGGCGGGACCCCATCGGCCGGGTCCCGCGCGCGGTCAGAACTTGGTGGTGTCCAGGTCGAGGTCGAAGGGGGCGGGGAGGTGGACGGGAGCGCCGAAGGGGTGGGGGCCGTCGACCTCGGTGTAGCCGAGCTTGCCAGGCTCGCTGAAAAGCGTGCACGAACGCTCCTGGCGGTCGACGAGGAGGTACAACGGAGCGCCGTATTCCGCGTAACGGCGGCGCTTGACGATCCGGTCGGTGTCGCCGTTGGAGTTCGAGGTGACTTCGACGATCAGCAGGGTCTGGTCGGGAAGCAGGGCCCCTGCATCTTCGGCCAATTCCTCTGGTACGACAGCCACATCAGGGACGTACCAGTTGGGGGTGCCGGGAAGATCCAGGTCGCCCGAGCCCATGATGCAACCCAGCTTGTCCACTGTGGAATCGAGCTGCCTGCGGATCGAGTTCGCTGCGGCTTCATGGCCCCAGCTCGGCGACATCAAAGTGATAACCCCCTCGACGATCTGCACCCGGTCCACCTCGAGGTGCTTGATCGCGTACTTCAGCGCGACTTCGGGGTCGTCAGCCGCGTAATCGTGGGGCTGTGCGCTCATCGGTCCTCCCGTGGACATCGTGACAGCAGCATGACGACCGTCCAGGGTCTACAGCAATCGGCATCGCGGACCGACCCATTCGGCCCACACATCACTTGTACTGGTGAGTCAATCCCTGGGGGCCCCGGACCGGCGTGCCTGCCGTACTTCGTGGTGAATCGCCCAGGCGTCCGCGACCGGGCCCAGGTGCCCGAGCTTGTCGGGGTTGATCACCGAGCGGATCGTCTGGACCTGCCCGTCGAGGACGTCGAGCGCCAGGGCGTGGAGCACCTTGCCGTCCCGGTCGCGGAAGAGCGCGCCCGGCTGGCCGTTGACCTCGTGCGGCTCGAACGCCACGTCGACCCGGGCCAGCAGGGGGACGAAGGCGGCGAGCAGCCGGGCCACCTTCTCGGCGCCGACGACGGCCCTGGCCAGCTGCGGGGCCTTGCCGCCGCCGTCGCCGACCATCGACACGTCGGCGGCGAGCAGTTCCTGGAGGCCGGCGACGTCGCCTTCGCGGAGGGCGTCGAAGAACCGCGACGCCAGCTCGTCCCGCTCCTTGCGGACCGCTTCGAAGCGCGGCCGCCCGGCCTGCATGTGCCGCCGCGCCCGCACCAGCAGCTGCCGGCACGCCGACTCCGAGCGCCCCACCGCCGCGGCGACCTCGTCGAACCCGAAGCCGAACACCTCCCGCAGCACGAACACCGCCCGCTCCAGCGGGCTCAGCCGTTCCAGCAGCAACAGCGCCGCCATCGACACCGAGTCGGCCAGCTCCACCGCCCGCGCCGGATCCTGATACGGATCGCTCAGCAGCGGCTCGGGAAACCACGGGCCCACGTACTCCTCCCGCCGCACCCGCGCGGAACGCAGCACGTCGATCGAGATCCGCGTCACCGCGGCCGACAGATAGGCCTTGGTCGACGTGGGCCGGGTCGACGAGCCGTCGAAGCGCAGCCACGTCTCCTGCACCGCATCCTCGGCCTCACCCACACTGCCCAGAATCCGGTAGGCGATCGAGAACAGCAGCGGCCGCAGCTCCTCGAACTCCTCGACCTTGCTCACGCCGGAATCCCCTCCCTTTCGAATCCTTCGAAGGATTCTCACCCGGGGGCTGGGGGCCCGCTGCGGGCCCCCAGCCGGTTGCCGCTACCGCTCAGTGGAACTGACCGGGCACGTAGTCGCCGGCAGGCTGCTGGTTGATGATGTTCATCCGGTTCGCCGCGTTCATGAAGGAGACCAGCATCACCAGGGCGGCGAGCTGCTGCTCGTCGTAGTGCTTGGCGGCGTTCGCCCACACCTCGTCGCTGACCCCGTCGGCCGCATCGGCGACCCGGGTCCCCTGCTCCGCCAGCTCCAGTGCGGCGCGCTCGGCCTCGGTGAAGACCGTGGCCTCCCGCCACGCCGCGACCAGGTTCAGCCGCACCGAGGTCTCGCCGGCAGCGGCGGCGTCCTTGGTGTGCATGTCGATGCAGAAGGCGCAGCCGTTGATCTGGCTCACGCGCAGCGCCACCAGCTCCTGCGTGGCGGCCGGCAGCGGCATCTCCTTGATCGCCTTGCCCGCTGCCATGAGGTGCTTGATGGCCTTGCCGGCGGCCGGGTCGGCGAGAAGGTTCAGTCGCGCGTTCATGGGGTGCTCCTCCGTGGTTGTCGGTGGCTACACCCATGAGACGGGGCAGCCCGAGCCCCTGTGACATGACCGCATGTGACCTGCGTCTCCCGGCTGCCCGGCCCCCCTAGTGGCCCATCAGGGCATGACCGGGCCGCAGCGATGTACTAGAGTTATCTCGACATCGAGATATCTGCCGAGAGGCGTACCGCTGTCGCGCCAGTAAGGCGTACCTAACTTAGGCACACCTTAGCGGATCTGCGCGGTGTCGGGGCGGCAGGATGGCCGCAGTACGCGAATTCATGCATGAAGGAGACTGTCGTGTCGGCGAACAGCTTCGACGCCCGCAGCACGCTGCAGGTGGGCGACGAGTCGTACGAGATCTTCCGGCTGGACAAGGTGGAGGGCTCGGCCCGCCTGCCCTACAGCCTCAAGGTCCTGCTGGAGAACCTGCTCCGCACCGAGGACGGCGCGAACATCACCGCCGACCACATCCGTGCCCTCGGCAACTGGGACTCGCAGGCCCAGCCGTCGCAGGAGATCCAGTTCACGCCGGCCCGCGTGATCATGCAGGACTTCACCGGTGTGCCCTGCGTCGTCGACCTCGCCACCATGCGCGAGGCCGTGAAGGAGCTGGGCGGCGACCCGGCGAAGATCAACCCGCTGGCCCCGGCCGAGCTGGTCATCGACCACTCCGTTATTGCCGACAAGTTCGGCACGAAGGACGCCTTCGGCCAGAACGTCGAGCTGGAGTACGGCCGCAACAAGGAGCGCTACCAGTTCCTGCGCTGGGGCCAGACCGCCTTCGACGAGTTCAAGGTCGTCCCCCCGGGCACCGGCATCGTCCACCAGGTGAACATCGAGCACCTGGCCCGCACCGTCATGGTCCGCAACGGCCAGGCCTACCCCGACACCCTGGTCGGCACCGACTCGCACACCACCATGGTCAACGGCCTCGGTGTGCTGGGCTGGGGCGTCGGCGGCATCGAGGCCGAGGCCGCGATGCTCGGCCAGCCGGTCTCCATGCTGATCCCGCGCGTCGTCGGCTTCAAGCTGACGGGCGAGCTGCCCACCGGCACCACCGCCACCGACCTCGTCCTCACGATCACCGAGATGCTGCGCAAGCACGGCGTCGTCGGCAAGTTCGTCGAGTTCTACGGCGAGGGCGTCGCCGCCACCTCGCTGGCCAACCGCGCCACCATCGGCAACATGTCGCCCGAGTTCGGCTCCACCGCCGCGATCTTCCCGATCGACGGCGAGACCCTGAACTACCTCAAGCTCACCGGCCGCTCCGAGCAGCAGGTCGCGCTCGTCGAGGCGTACGCCAAGGAGCAGGGCCTGTGGCTGGACCCGGCCGCCGAGCCCGACTTCTCCGAGAAGCTGGAGCTGGACCTCTCCACGGTCGTCCCCTCCATCGCCGGCCCGAAGCGCCCGCAGGACCGCATCGTCCTCGCCGACGCCAAGGCGCAGTTCGAGCGTGACGTCCTCAACTACGTCTCCACCGCCGACGAGGCGGGCGAGGAGTCCTTCCCGGCCTCCGACGCCCCGGCCACCACCGACGGTGTCCCGTCGAACCCGGTCACCGTCACCGCCCCCGACGGCACCACCTACGAGATCGACCACGGCGCCGTCACCGTCGCCGCGATCACCTCCTGCACCAACACCTCGAACCCCTACGTCATGGTCGCCGCCGCGCTCGTGGCCAAGAAGGCGGTCGAGAAGGGCCTGACCCGCAAGCCGTGGGTCAAGACCACCCTCGCCCCGGGCTCCAAGGTCGTCACCGACTACTTCGACAAGGCGGGCCTGACCCCCTACCTCGACAAGGTCGGCTTCAACCTCGTCGGCTACGGCTGCACCACCTGCATCGGCAACTCCGGCCCGCTGCCGGAGGAGGTCTCCAAGGCCGTCAACGACCACGACCTGGCCGTCACCTCGGTCCTGTCCGGCAACCGCAACTTCGAGGGCCGGATCAACCCCGACGTCAAGATGAACTACCTGGCCTCCCCGCCGCTGGTCGTCGCGTACGCCCTCGCGGGCTCCATGAAGGTGGACATCACGCGCGACGCCCTGGGCATCGACCAGGACGGCAACCCGGTCTTCCTGAAGGACATCTGGCCCTCCGAGGCCGAGGTCAACGAGGTCGTGGCCAACGCCATCGGCGAGGACATGTTCAACAAGTCCTACCAGGACGTCTTCGCGGGCGACGCCCAGTGGCAGGCCCTGCCGATCCCGACCGGCAACACCTTCGAGTGGGACACCGAGTCCACCTACGTCCGCAAGCCCCCGTACTTCGAGGGCATGCAGATGGAGCCGGCCCCGGTCCAGAACATCACCGGCGCCCGCGTCCTGGCCAAGCTGGGCGACTCGGTCACCACCGACCACATCTCCCCGGCCGGTGCGATCAAGGCCGACACCCCGGCCGGCCAGTACCTGACGGAGCACGGCGTCGAGCGCCGCGACTTCAACTCGTACGGCTCCCGCCGAGGCAACCACGAGGTGATGATCCGCGGTACGTTCGCCAACATCCGCCTGCGCAACCAGATCGCGCCGGGCACCGAGGGCGGCTTCACCCGCGACTTCACGAAGGCCGACGCCCCCGTCTCCTTCATCTACGACGCCTCGCGCAACTACATCGAGCAGGGCATCCCGCTGGTCGTCCTGGCCGGCAAGGAGTACGGCTCCGGCTCGTCCCGCGACTGGGCCGCCAAGGGCACCGCGCTGCTCGGCGTCAAGGCCGTCATCGCCGAGTCCTACGAGCGCATCCACCGCTCCAACCTCATCGGCATGGGCGTCCTGCCGCTCCAGTTCCCGGAGGGCGCCTCGGCGGAGTCCCTCGGCCTGACCGGCGAGGAGACCTTCTCCTTCGCTGGCGTGACCGAGCTGAACGACGGCACCACGCCGCGTACGGTCAAGGTCACCACCGACACCGGTATCGAGTTCGACGCGGTCGTCCGCATCGACACCCCCGGTGAGGCGGACTACTACCGCAACGGCGGCATCATGCAGTACGTGCTGCGAAACCTGATCCGCAAGTAAGCGGTACGGCAATGCACGACGGAGGCCGCACCCCGATCCGGGGTGCGGCCTCCGTCGCGTTCGCCCCGCGGGCCTACTCGGCAAGCAGCTCGATCTCCGCCAGCGTCGCCGTCCCGTCCGGCACCAGCCGGTACCGCGCGTACGGGCCCGGGTGCGCCACCGTGAAGACGCGTGTCTGTCTGTCCCACGCGAACTGCTCGCCCGAGCGGCGGTCGACGTCCTGCCACGTCACGCCGTCCCGCGAGCCCTGGAGCAGCCACCCGGTCGGCGCCTTCGCCCGGTCCGCGGACGTCAGCGTGTACTGGAGCGCCCGTGCCGAGCGCGCCAGGCGCAGCTCTGCCGTCGCGAACGTCGCCGCCGTCGCCGACGTGTCGTCGACCAGCCGTGCGCCGTCGCCCTCGCCGCCCGTCGTCACCACCTCCGTCCGCGGGCTCGTGACGTCCGTCCGGGGCGTCGGGATCGCGTCCCCTTGCGTGAGGGACGTCGGGCCCGCGTTCTCGCCGCTGCCCCAGTTCGACGGGCGCGGGCCCATCGTGAACTCCAGCGTGCCGCCCTTCGCCAGGAGCGCGTGCGGCAGCGCCGTGGAGTCCCAGTCCCGGCCGTTCAGCCGCACCGACTGGACGTAGACGTTGCGGGCGCTGTTGCGCGGGGCCCTGACGGTCAGCTCCCGGCCGTTGTCCATGCGGACCGTCGCCTTCGTGAAGAGCGGCGAGCCGATCGCGTACTCCCCCTGGCCCATCACCAGCGGGTAGAAGCCCAGCGCACCGAAGACGTACCAGGCCGACATCTCGCCGTTGTCCTCGTCGCCCGGGTAGCCCTGGCCGATCTCGCTGCCGAGGTAGAGGCGGGAGAGGACCTCGCGGACCTTCTCCTGGGTCTTCCACGGCTGACCGGCGGCGTCGTACATGTAGGCGATGTGGTGCGAGGGCTGGTTGCTGTGCCCGTACATGCCCATGCGGACGTCCCTGGCCTCGGTCATCTCGTGGATGAGGCCGCCGTACGAGCCCGCGAATTCGGGGCCGCCCGTCTCGGGGACGGTGAAGAAGGCGTCGAGCTTCTTGGCCAGGCCCGCGCGGCCGCCGTGCAGGTTGGCCAGGCCCCGGGTGTCCTGGGGGGCGGTGAAGGCGAAGTTCCAGCCATTGGTCTCGGTGTAGTCGTAGCCCCAGACTCTCGGGTCGTAGGCGTCGGGTGCCAGGCGCCAGCCGCCGTGCTCGTCCCTGCCCTGGAAGAAGCCGATCCGCGGGTCGAAGAGCTTCACGTAGTCGCGGGCGCGGTTGAAGAAGTAGTCGGACTCCTCGCGGTAGCGGGGCTTGTGGGTCTTCTCGTACAGGGCCCGGCCCATCTTCGCCAGGCCGAAGTCGTTGAGGTAGCCGTCCAGGGCCCAGGACATGCCCTCGCGGGTCTTCGTGCTCGTGTAGCCGAGGAAGACCGAGGTGTCCATGCCCTTGCGGCCCGTGCCGGGGCTGTCCGGGGCGACGGTCGCGTTCTTGAGCGCGGCCTCGTACGCCGCCTCCGCGTCGAAGGACACTCCCTTGACGTACGCGTCGGCGAAGGCGACGTCGGAGCTGGTGCCCGTCATCAGGTCCGCGTAGCCGGGGGAGGACCAGCGGGAGATCCAGCCACCGTCCTTGTACTGCTGGACGAAGCCGTCGACCAGCCGCCCGGCCTGGCGGGGCGTCAGGAGCGCGTACGCCGGCCAGGCGGTGCGGTAGGTGTCCCAGAAGCCGTTGTTGACGTACACCTCGCCGTCGGTGATCCTCGCCCCGGTGCGGGTGGGGGTGCTCGTGCCGACCGGCGGGGAGAAGGGGCTGGCGTAGCGGGGGACGGGCCGGCCGGCCGTGCCGGTGTTCTCGGAGCCGGAGTTGGGATACAGGTACAGGCGGTACAGGCTGGAGTAGAGCGTGGTGAGCTGGTCGCGGCTCGCGCCCTCGACCTGGATCCGGCCGAGGAGGGCGTCCCAGGCGGCGCGGGCGCGGTCGTGGACGCGGTCGAAGGAGGTGCCGTCGGGGATCTCCTGCTCCAGGTTGGCCCTGGCCTGGTCGGCGCCGATCAGGGACGTGGCGATGCGCAGGGTGACGGTCCGGTCGTCGTCGCGGGCGAAGCGCAGATAGCCGGTCACGTCGTCGCCGCCCTTGCCGTCGCCCTTGAGCATGCCGCTCGCGGTCACGGGCGCGTCGAAGACCCCGTACACGTACATCCGGCCCGCCCCGGTGGACAGCCCGCTCCGCACGTCCGACCAGCCGCTGAAGGAGGAGTGCTCGGGATCGAGGACCAGGCCGCCCTGGCTCTTGACGTTGTCCATGATCACTGCGGCGTTGTCGCCGGGAAAGGTGAAGCGCATCATCGCGGCGTGGTCGGCCGGGGCGATCTCGGCCTGGAGGCCGTTCTCGAAGGTCACGCCGTAGTAGTGGGGCCGCGCGGTCTCGCGGGAGTGCCGGAAGGGGAGCGCCCGGGTCCCGCGCGCGGCGTCCGGGGTACCTGCCGCGATCGTGGGCATGACCTGGAAGGTCTGCCGGTCGCCCATCCAGGGGCTGGGCTCGTGGCTGGCGGCGAAGGCCTGGACGGTGGGCAGGTTGTCGGCGTTGTTGGCGGCCGCGTACTGGTAGATCCAGTTGGTCGAGCCCGCGTTGGTGACCGGCGTCCAGAAGTTGAAGCCGTGGGGGACGGCGGTGGCGGGGAAGGTGTTGCCGCGGGAGAAGTTCGAGCTGGAGTTCGTGCCGCGCGTGGTGAGCGCCCAGTCCGCGGGGTGCGCCGGGGGACGCTCCTGCCGGGCGGGGGCGATCGAGATGTCGTCCACCCAGCCCCGGAACTTCGCGGGGCCCACGGGCGAGTCGTACGCGACGAGGATCCGCGCCACGGTCTTGCCCGCGGCCACGGTCCCGATGTCCGACTCCTTGTTGTTCCACTGGTTCACGTACAGCGTCTTCGAGGCGGCCTGCCCCTGCGGCGTCAGCCGGGCGCCGTGCTGGTCGACGGCGGGCAGCTCGCTCAGATAGGTACCGTCGGTGAAGGCGAGGTCGAGCGAGACGTGTGTGGCGGGATAGCGGGGGTCCTGCTCGGGCATGGCGGGGAAGACCCGGTACGACAGCACGGTTCTCGGCGTGACCCTGGTGCGCACGTCGAAGACCTTGTTGTACGAGTAGCCGCGCCCGGTGGCCTGGTGCGTGCCCCCGTAGCGGAGCGCGTGGGTGCCGGAGAAGCCCGCCCGGGCCTTGGCCGTGGGCGAGCCGGTGGGGCCGCGGTCGACGTAGGTGCGCATGTCGGCGGGCGGAGGGCCGCCCGAGTCGCCGGTTGCGAACTGCACCTCCGCCAGCTGGATGATGGGCTCTCCGTTGTTGCGGGTTATCTCCAGGCGGAAGTGCCGGTAGGCGGCGGTGCCCGCGAAGGAGAACTCCCGTGTCTGGAGGCGGCTTTCGAAGATCTCGTCCTGGCGGGAGTCCAGGACCGTCCAGTCGTGGCCGTCGTCGGAGCCCTTGAGGGTCCAGTCCCGCGGGTCGCGGCCGGGGGCGTCGTTCGCGGAGGTCAGGGCGTACCGCACGGCCTTGACGGGCTCGGAGAGCTGGAACTCCAGCCAGGCCGTCCGCTCGAAATCAAGCCATTTGGTGGCACTCTCGCCGTCGACCAGGTTCTCCTTGACCTCGCCCGCCTCGGTGTGCTCGCCGCTGGCGCGGACGGCGACGACCTTGTCGGTGACGCCGCCGGGGATGCCGCTGATGTCCTCGCCGTCGACCCCGGCCGCCCGGGGCCGCCCGTCGGGGCCGGTCTCGACGGCACTGCGCCAATCGGGCTGCGGCTCGCCGGGCTCGAAGGAGGAGTGGAAGCGCTCGCCGACGGCTGCCGCCTCCGGTCCGCCCGGTGCCGCCGACGCGGCCGCGCCCTGCGGGACCTGAGCCGTCGTCATCAGTACGGTGGCCGCGAGGAGGGCCAGGGGACGGGCGAGCGTACGCCATCGGCGGTATCCGAGTCTGTGTCGCATCCCTGCCCTCTCCACGAAGCAGACAACGTTGTCACCCGAGTCGCAGCATGTTAAGTAGGGCTTGGGAGGCCAGTGGTGTCAAGGGTCTCGGGTCTGGTGTCGCGGTCCGGCCGGCGGCCGATAACGTGCGGGCGTGGTGGGGTCGTCGTGGGGACGCTGTGAGGGCGTCGCGCGGTCGTCGCGAGGTCTCAACTCGGGAAAGACTCACGGCCAAAGCTGCTTCTGATCTTGCCCAGTTGGCGAAGAGTGGACTATACCTGTCGGCGTCCGGGGCGGTTCTGTCCGCCGTGTGGATCCGGGGGAGAACGGCGGGCGGCGAAGCCGTACGCGTTCGTCTCGGCGGTCGTCCCCGGCGCATATCCAGCACGCGAGCGCACCAAGGCTTCTGCAGCACAGAGCTTCTGCACCACGCATCCGAACCACGCATCCGAACCACGTTTCAGCACCACTGCTTCAGCACCAAGCTTCAACTGACCCGCGGTGACGGGCCCTTCGTCCACGGCGCATGCACAAGGGGAGACCGCCGCACCGCCTGAGTCCTGGAGAAGGCGAGGACTTGAGCATGGGATCCACCCCGGAATTCAGCCGACGCGACCTGATCAAGCGGGCCGCGGCGATGGGACTGATCGCGGTTCCCGCGATGAGCGCACTGAGCGCCTGCGCGAGCAGCGGCGACAGCGGCGGCGACAAGCAGGTCGACAAGGGCAAGAAGACCGACAAGAACCCGCTCGCGGTCAATGAGAGCGCCCCCCTCGACGTCGTCATCTTCAACGGCGGATTCGGCGACCAGTACGCGAAAGACGCCGAGGCCGAATACAAGAAGGCGTTCCCCGGCGCCCAGGTGAAGCACTCCTCCACCCAGGACATCCAGACCGAACTCCAGCCCCGCTTCAACGGCGGCACGCCACCTGACCTCATCGACAACTCCGGTGCCAAGCAAATGGACATGGGCACCCTGGTCGGCAAGAACCAGCTGACCGATCTCAACGCCCTCCTGGACGCCCCCTCCTTCGACGACCCGGCCAAGAAGGTCCGCGACACCCTGCGCCCCGGCGTCGTGGAGATGGGCCGCTTCGAAGGCCAGGAGACCTGGATCCTCTACTACGCCTACACCGTCTACGGCGTCTGGTACTCGAAGACCAATCTGCAGAAGCTCGACGCGCAGTACCCGGAAACCTGGGACGACATGCTCAAGCTCTGCGAGGCGGCAAAGAAGAAGGGCATCGCGGGCTGGACCTACGCGGGCAAGTACCCCTACTACCTGCCCTTCAGCCTCTACCCGTTCATCGCCAAGATCGGCGGTGTGCAGGTGCTCGACAAAATCGACAACCTCGAGCCCAACGCCTGGAAGGACCGCGCGGTCAAGGCCGCCTTCGAGGCGTACTACGAGCTGTACAAGAAGGGCTACATCCTCCAGGGCACGCCGGGCCTGACCCACATCGAGTCGCAGACGGCCTGGAACGAGGGCAAGGCACTGTTCATCCCGAACGGCTCCTGGGTGGAGAACGAGTCGAAGAAGACCACGCCGCAGGACTTCCGGATGGCGGTGGGGGCTCCTTCCAGCCTCGACAAGAGCGACAAGATGCCCTTCGGGACCATCTGGGCCTCGGGCGGCGAGCCCTTCATCGTGCCCAGAAACGCCAAGAATCCGCAGGGTGGCATGGAACTCCTGCGCACCATGCTCGGCAAGAAGTCCTCCCAGAACTTCATCAAGTCTGTGTCTTCACTGACGTCCTTCAACGGCGGCACCGACGGCCTCACCCTGCCGCCGGGCCTCGCCTCCTCCCAGGAAGCCCTCGCCAAGGCCGGCAAGAACGTCGTCAACCCCCGTATCCAGGACTGGTACGTCGCCCTCCAGAAGGAGAAGATCGGCGTCGGCGCGATCGGCGAGATGATGGCGGGCCGGCTGACCCCCGACGAGGCGATCGCCAAGATCCAGCGCTACGCCGACGACACCGCGAAGGACGACTCCGTCAAGAAGTACAAGCACAAGTGAGCGGGGGCCATGCAGCACGGTAAGTACCGCTTCATCGCGGGATTCCTGGTCCTGCCCCTGGCGATCTACGGCGTCTTCGTCATCTCGCCCTTCGTCCAGGCGATTTACTACTCCTTCACGGACTGGACGGGACTGAGCCCGGACTTCAAGATGACCGGGCTCAAGAACTACCAGCGGCTGTGGCACGACGACGTGTTCTGGAAGGCGGTGGGCCACAACGTCCTGCTGCTCCTGGTCCTGCCGCTGGTGACGCTGGGACTCGGGCTGTTCTTCGCGTTCATGCTCAACGTCGGCGGCCGTCGGCGGAAGAACGCGGCCGTGGCGGGCGTCCGCGGCTCGGGCTTCTACAAAATCGTGTACTTCTTCCCCCAGGTGCTCTCGATCGCGATCGTGGCCCTGCTCTTCCAGTTCGCGTACAACCCCAACAGCGGTGCGCTCAACTCCTTCCTGAGCGCGATCGGCCTGGACTCGGTGCAGCCCACGTGGCTGGGGGATCCGCGGCTCGCACTGTGGTGCGTGACAGCGGTGATGGTCTGGAGCAATGTCGGCTTCTACGTCGTGCTGTTCTCGGCCGGAATGTCCTCCGTCCCCAAGGACTTCTACGAGGCCGCGCTGCTGGACGGCGCCAATCGTGTCCAGACCTTCTTCCGGATCACGCTGCCGTTGCTGTGGGACACCGTTCAGACCGGCTGGGTCTACATGGGCATCATGGCGCTCGACGGATTCGCCGTCGTCCAGATCATGACGATGGGGCCGGGCGGCCCGGACTATTCGACCGAGGTGCTCTCCTTCTACCTCTACACGAAGGCGTTCCGGGACGGTCAGGCCGGATATGCCACGGCGGTGGGGGTTGCGCTGCTGATCGTCACCATGATTTTCGCGGGTGTTGTGATGCGGCTGGGCCGACGCGAGCGGCTGGAGTACTGATGCGCGATGCCGGAGGGCCAAGCCGATGCCCGACGCCCGTACGCACTTCGACCGACCTGGGGACCTTGGGGGTAGCACCGTGACCGCGCAAACCGAGCCCTCGGAGACCGCCACCGGACCGTCGAAGGGCCGGGGCCGGGGGCAGGGCCGGGAACAGGTTAAGGGACAGGGACGGATGGGGAGCGAGGGCAGATTCCTCAACGTCTTCTCGCACGGCGTCCTCGTGTTGTGGGGCCTGATGGTCACCCTGCCGCTGCTGTGGGCGGTGATGAGCGCCTTCAAGACGGACAAGGAGATCTTCACCTCGCCCTGGGCGCTGCCGCACGGCCTGCACTTCGGCGCGTGGAGCCGGGCCTGGTCCCAGGCCCATATGAGCCAGTACTTCCTCAACTCACTTGTGATCGTGGCAGGTTCGCTCTTCGGCACGATGCTGCTCGGGTCGATGGCGGCCTATGTGCTGGCCCGCTTCGAATTCCCCGGAAACCGCTTCGTCTATTTCCTCTTCGTCGGCGGGATGAGCTTCCCCATCATCCTGGCCCTCGTCCCGCTGTTCTTCGTGATGAAGAACATGCAGCTGCTCAACACCTACCCCGGGCTGATCCTCGTCTATATCGCCTACTCACTCCCGTTCACGGTCTTCTTCCTGAGCGGCTTCTTCAGGACACTGCCCACGTCCGTGGCCGAGGCAGCGCTGATCGACGGTGCCTCGCACACCCGCACCTTCTTCCAGGTCATGCTGCCGATGGCGAAGCCGGGCCTGATCAGCGTGGGCATCTTCAACTTCCTGGGCCAGTGGAACCAGTACCTGCTGCCCACGGTCCTGAACGTGGGCGACGAGGACAAGAAGCTGCTGCCCCAGGGCCTGGTGGCGCTTGCGGCCTCGCAGGGCTACAAGGGCGACTGGTCGGGACTGTTCGCGGGCCTGGTGATCGCGATGCTGCCCGTACTGGCCGCGTACATCGTCTTCCAGAGGCAGGTGCAGGCAGGGCTGACGGCGGGGGCGCTGAAATAGCGCGCGGGGTGGCCGGGAGGCTCACGCCAGGGTGAACCACACCGCCTTGCCCCGCCCCCGCGCGGCCGGGGCCACTCCCCAGGCCGTGGCGCAGCTGTCGATGAGGGTCAGCCCCCGGCCCGACTCGTCGTCGAGGCCGGCGCTGCGCCGGGCGGGCGCGTCGGGGCCGGTGTCGTGGACGTCGACGCGCAGGGTGCGCGAGCGGCTGCTGAGATTGACCGTGACGGGCGACTTGGCGTGCACGACGCCATTGGTCACCAGCTCCGTGACGAGCAGGCAGGCGGTGTCGACGAGATCGGGCCGGCCGTGCCGGTCGAGCGCGAGCCGCAGCGAGCTGCGCACCAGGCCGATCATCCAGGGCTCGGCCGGGATCCGGAGGGTGTACCACCAGTCGGTGCCGGTGGGGTGAGGGTCCTCCGGAAGGGGCTCGTGAGGGACTCCGTGAGGGACCTCGCTCATGATCGCTGGACTCCGTTCGCTGATGGGCTCGTGGGCTGATGGGGGCTGGCACTGCATAAATTCGGCTGGCGTTGGTCCCTGTGGGTGACTGTGCGCACGGGGTGGACGCAGGCAGACTTCTTGCCCGACCGAAGGGAGGGGTCCGCCGTGCCGCAGAAGCCCCCAACTATCCGGCAGAAGCGCCTCGGTGCGGAGTTGCGCAAGCTGAGGGAAGCCGCGGGCATGTCGGGTGAACATGCAGCGGCGGCGCTCGAGTGCGGACAAGCCAAGATCAGCCGGATCGAGACCGGAGTGAACGGAATTCGCCCGTTCGAGCTACGCGGCCTGCTCAAGGCGTACGGGGTGACGGACCAGTCCCTGGTCGAGGCCCTCGTGGACATGGCGAAGGAAAGCCGGCGGCAGGGCTGGTGGAACCACTACGGGGCGGCCTTTCCGGGCATCGCCGATCTGGCGCACCTGGAATCCAAGGCCGTCGCGATCCGCACCTGGCAGACCGTCCTGGTTCCCGGCCTGCTCCAGACCCCCGACTATATGCGCGCCCTCTTCGGGGGCGGACGCTTCGCGTACACCGAGGCGGAGGTCGAGCAGAGCGTGGAGGCCCGTATGTCGCGGCAGCGGGTACTGACGAAGGACGACCCGCCCGCTTACCGGGTGGTGCTGTACGAGGCGGTGTTGTGCTCCGGGGTCGGGGGCGTTGACGTGATGCGCCGGCAGCTGGAGCACATCGCGGCGGTGGCGATGGAGGGCCGAGCGGTGGTGCAGATCATGCCGTTCGGCGCGGGCGCGCATGGCGGCCTGGACGGTTCCTTCGTCCTGCACAGCCTTCCGGCGCCGGGGATGGACGTGGTGCTGATGGACAGCCTGGCTGCGGCGGCGTACCTCGACAAGGACGAGGACGTCCGGCGGTACGAGGACTTGTTCCGGGGGCTGTCTGCCATGGCACTGGATCCGGCGTGCTCGCTCGACATGCTCAGGGAGCGGGCGGCGCGGCCTCCGGGCGGGGAGAGATAGCGGTGCCCGGCCCCGCTGCCGGGCCCGGGGCCGGCTTCGTGTGGCGGAAGTCGAGCCACTCGGGGAGCGGAGGTGGGCAGGACTGTGTGGAGGTTGCGACGGGTCCGGGTGGGCGGGTGCGCCTACGGGAGGGGCAGAAGCCGGGCGTGGTGCTCAGCTGCGGGGCTGCGGGGTGGGCGGCGCTGCTGAGGGCACTGCGGGTGGGGGCGAGGTGACCTTGATTGGCTTGCGCACGCACCAGGACGAATGGTGAGGTGATCCAGTTCTCAGCTGACCAATGAAACCTCCATACAACGTCACCGCCGTCCGTTACAGGGCGCAGAAGCCCTGACCGGGGTCATCCGGCAGGGCTTCGCGGCTGAATCTGTATTCAACTGCTTCAGTTACTTAGATGAGATCTCCCATGTTACAACTTCCCCAGACCTGATAACCAGCAATGCTGCAGAGAATTCCAGAAGAATGCCGCAACGCTCGCCTACCGAATTCGTAAGTTCCGACGCTTTGACGATTTCGTCGAACCCTGATCTTCCGACAGGATCGATTTTCGCGTAGCCCCATGACTCGACAGGCCAGCACCAATCGGGCAACTTGGGCAGTCCCAGACCGCCCCGGAAACGAGCTTAGCGGGATGGCCTGCACTCGCGGACCGGGCGAATGGACAATCGACACCTCGCCGCCCGACCTGTCCGTGATGAAGCTTGCGTTGTTCAGCTGGGGACTGGACGACGTCGCTAAGGATTGTGTCGAGCACCCTTCAGCAGGTAAGTGCTCTGTATCCGTCGCACTGGCCCTTCCCTATGGGAGATTTTACAAACTAGCCAGGAAGGGGGTCGAAGGCGTTTCCAAGGGATCGCGGGCCGCAAGAGCGGCAGATTGTTTTAAGTGTTTCCTCGCGGGCACCAAGGTGCTCATGGCGGACAACTCGCGAAAGGATATCGAGTCCGTCAAGGTCGGAGATCTGGTAGTTGCCACCGATCCCTTCAGCGGCAAGACGGATAGGCGCGCAGTGACTGACCTTATCGTCACTGAGCACGACAAACTCTTTAGCGAGCTGTCCATAGCTACACCGCAAGGTGTGGAAAAGCTCACGGCTACGTACGAACACCCCTTCTGGTCTCCGTCCGAGCTGGCTTGGGTCAAGGCCGCAGATCTGCGCGCTGGTATGACCCTCCGCACCGTTGACGGGCGCTCGGTCAGCGTGGAGGCTAATCGCGCGTTCGCAAGGACCGCCAAAACGTACAATCTGACCGTCGATGGCCTGCATACGTACTATGTGCTGGCAGGACAGACTCCTGTTCTTGTTCACAATGCGAGCTGTAATTTGGCTTTGCATGAGAGGGCGGGAGGGCATGCAGTTGGTCGGCATGTCGCGAAAACTGATGCGGAGCTAATGGCGCGCAACATTCCGCGCTCTTCGACATTTACTGACCTGGCTGCGGCTGAGCGGGCTACAGGTGATAGTCTTGCGGCGAACCAGGGGGCGATTAATCAATGGCTCTCTGGGGATTGGAGTAAGTGCATCTCCGGAAATTCGAATCGATGTGTTATTGTTCATGCGATGGATCCGGCAGATGGCAGAGTGTAGGAGCGTGCCACGCAAAGCTTCCTGAGCCCGGCTACGGTGCGAACGGTCATTCAGCGTAACCCGTCCATGCCGGATGGGTATCATATTGTCACGTCTTACCCGGAGCTATGATGCTAATCGAGCCCATCTCCTACCTAGCCCAGGCGTACTTCCATCAGGATTATGATCTGGAAGGCGAGACACCGCTTAAGGTGGTAGAGGCTTTCTGTCAAGCTGAGCCTGCGGAGACGGTGGAGTCATTGCAGCTTGCAATCAGGGAGATGCTTTCATCCGGGAGGTCGGAGGATCAGCTAGCTGCCATCTGGATTGAACAAGCTGGTTCCTCTTATGATCCACGAAATGACGGTACTGAGCTTTCCACATGGTTTCGAGCGATTCTGGAGGTCGTTTCATAATTGCGCGGTCAGGCTTGACAGGCGCAACTGCCATCCCTCCGGTTGTCGCCACCGTGCGAGGACGGGCGCATTGCCGCAGGCGTCACAGCTGATGGCTGCGTGAGGCATCGCATCGGGAGTCCCCGCGGGCATGAAGTCGGCGGGGACTCCCGAGGCTTTTCCGGGCAGTGGCAGTCTCAGAAGCTGCTGATCCACCGAGACCCTCGGCGCTCCGGCTCGAGTGGCGCTTAATCATCGGCAAGCCCTTAGGGTCGATATGAAACTCTCCCATGCCCTCGCGGCGACGTGCAGGGATGGGCCGTTCGGGTCCTTGCTGTCGCGGACCACTATGTTTGTGTTCAGTGACCCAACCTCAACGCAATTGCTATTGCTTGCGCTATGGCTGGACTTGAGCCACGCGATACCCCTCATCGGGGTGTGGACATCCTTGCTCACCTTTGACGTTCCTTCAGTTGGGCGACCAGGGCAAGTGATCTGTCGAACGGCAGGGCTGAAGCAGTCAGCCGCTCGAAAGCTTCCGCGTAGCGTGCCACGTTTGCCGGCTCCTCGACATAGAGACTGCTTTCCAGGTTCTCCAGCAGCACCACCTCCAAGCCGGGCTGTCCGAACCCAAGCGCAGTGAACCCGCCAGTTACTCCGGGATGAAGCTCTGCGTCCAACGGCAAGATCTGAATGGTCACATGCGGATATACGGCAACATCCAGCAAGCGCTGGAGCTGGTCCCGCATGACTCCTGTTCCCGGAACGCTGGCCAGCAATGCAGCTTCGTGGATGATCGCCCGGAGTCGCAGCGGGTTCGGCTTGGTCAATACGGACTGCCGCGCCACCCGCACCTCGACCAGCGCGTCCACGTCTGCGGGAGGTGCTGTCATGCTGTGCGCGGCGATCACCGCCCGAGCGTAGGCGGATGTTTGGAGCAGCCCCGGAATCACCAGGGGCTCGTAGGTGCAGACCGATGAAGCGTCGGACTCCAGGCTGATCAAGTCCGAGTACACGGGAGACAGGTTGTAGGTCTGCCACCAGCCGCGGCGGCCACCGTCCCGCGCCATCCTGAGGAGGAGTTCCCGAACGTCGGGGTCCTTGAGTCCGTAGGTGTCAAGCAATTGCTCAACGTCGCCTGGCTTTGCGCCTTGAGCTGCGCTTTCGATCCTCGAAACCTTCGAAGTGCTGATACCTGACCGGGACTCAACCTCTTCCAAAGTCAAGCCGGACTGTTCGCGCAAGCGTCGCAGCTCAGCCCCAAGTCGCCGACGCCGCACGGTTGGTGCTGTCATCCTGCGCCACCTCCCATCGCTCCTGCTGTCCAGGCTCGTGCTGCCCTGCCAGCCGCACCCTCGCTGCATGCTCGTACAGGCGAACCAGTCCGAGGTTTGGCAAGTTTGCCAACTTCTCTGTGCGGCTTGCCAATTGGTCGTCGCATAGGCCAGTCTGTCGCTGTCCAACTACACGCCGTGAGTGGTGCGTTACTTGGCTGCCTCCTGCCCATAGCGGCAGGTGGGCGCAGGAACGCAAGGAACCCCCGCAACCGAGCGACCGGTCCGGGGGGCACGGCCCAACGCTGGTAAGGAGCGCGGACAATGAATGACCTTATCCTTCACTGAGCTTCTTCAGCGTTGTCGCTCCAGGGTGAGGATGGCTTTGGCGATTGACGTCATGCGGTTTGGGCTGCATCGGGATCTGTGGAAGATCCGCCAGGACTTCAAGCGCGCGACGCCGCGCTCGACCGGCGCCCGCGCCACGGCCAGGGCCCGGTTGACGGTCTTTTCGGTGAGGGTGAGTTCCTGCGGGGGCCTGCGTTTGATGCCCGTGGTCACCCAGGGGCCGCCGCCCTGGTAGGCGAGATCGGCCAGGATGGGAAGGCCCTGGCGCTCGCAGATGCGGATGATCCGGTGGGTGCGGGCAGCGGTCAGGTCGTGGGCTCGGCCCGGTAACGCGGGTGAGAGCCACAGCAGTCGGTCATCCGGATCGGTGAGCACCTGCACGTTCACCCTGTGCCGGCGGTGCTTGTGGGAGTAGTCGGCCCGTCCGTCGCCGACCCGGTCGCATTCGGCGAGCGTGCCGCCCAGCAGGACGAAGTCCGCCTCGGCCTCGCGGAGGATCTTCAGCAGACCCGGTGCGCGTTCGGCGAGCAGGTGGATGACGGCGCTGGTGTAGGCGTGGGCGGTGGACTCGCTGATCCCGAACCCGGCAGCGATCTTCGCCGGCGTGGTGTGCTCGCGCAGGTACACCAGTGCCACCATCGCGCGTTGAGACGGGCGGAGCTTGCAGCGTCGGTCGCCCTCATGGGTGACGACGAGCGTGGTCACCCACTCCACGAGCGCATGCGGCAGGTTGAGTGCGGCAGGATAGTTGACCAACGAGGCCCCCGAGCAGCGTGGTTGAGACGTCAGACATCTCGATCAACAGCTCGGGGGCCTCGCTCGTTGCGCTCCGGAACCGTCACCTGGTCGGTGGCTAGCTCGAAGAGGCTCAATGATCCCAGCCAGAGCGGCGCAGGGGCCGGATGGGCTCGGCCGTCCAGTCGTAGATACGCGGCCCTCTGACGCCGTTCCCGCAGCTCAGCGACTTCCAAGCATCCTCCGGCAGCCGGGCGATGACGTGATGGGCCCGCTCCTTGAGAAGACCGAATGAAACGACGGACCGCGACTTGGTCACCGCCAGGACATGAGGTATGTCCCGCGATTCGAGCCAGAGACGGAACTTTCCGTCACCCCCGTATACCGCGTCCGCGGTTACCCAGCCGAACGGAATCCCCGACGCCAGCGCGCGTTCGACCATGCGACGTGCGAGGGCGGGTTTCGTGGCGAACTCGACATCGTCCCCGATGCCAGCAGCGCGACACCGATCACGATCGGAGGTCCACTCCTTCGGTAGATACAACTCCCGGTCCACCAGGGCCCGTCCGGGCTCCGAGGCGTAAGCGAGGAACACACCAATCTGTGAGTTCTCGATCCGCCCAGCGGTGCCTGAATACTGCCGGGCTACACCTGCAGATTTCCGTCCCTTCTTCAGAAACCCTGTCTCGTCCACGACCAAAACACCGTCGACATCATCCCCCAACTCGCCCACTGCGACAGCACGTACGTCGTCCCGGAGGCCGTCGGCATCCCAGCAGTAGGAGTTCAGCAGGCGCTGCATGCCTTGCGGGCCGGTGTCACCAACCACCTCGGCCAGCGTCCAGCCGTTCTTCCGCTCGACCTCGCTGAGCAATCCCCGCAGGTAGGACCGCATCCGACGCTGAGGCTCGACACGACCGAACCGCCCAGCGAACTGCCCCACGAACTTGTCGAACAGCCCCGACCAACCATCGCCCACCCCTACCGTCACACCGGCAACAACGAGACGCCCAGAGCGCAGTCACGAAGTGTCGTTGTCGTGCTGTGCAAACGCTCGGCTGGTCTTCCAGCCGAGCGTTTGCACAGGCAGTAACTCATGTCGTACTAGATCGACTGACCGCCCATCTGCTTCCCCGAGTCCCAGCCTTTCACCAGGTCGGATTTAGCCACGCGATCTCCTTGCACGCTCCTCGTCAAATACGCGAAGCGCCTCGCTGTCACGTTCCTCAAGGCCGCAACGATGGGCATCAGACTCAACTAGCTCCCGGTACCCCCATCGCGCCTGGCTAATCAATTCTCCAGGTGCTGAGGCATCCGTGCCAGTGTCCCCCTTAGAAAATTCCCAGTGGCCAGGAAGGCTCGAGTCCTCGACTTCAAACAGCTCTACCGGGAGCCAGGCCGGTTTTTCGTACTCGTCCGCTACGAGCACCACCAAGGAGCCGCTCACAAGCTCCATTCCGTAAGCCTCGTAGCACTTGCCCACGACCAGTTCAAACCTGGTCTCAGGAGTGTAAAACAGGCCGCGACGGTAGGGTCCAATTTCCGACCCCTTATTTGCAATGCATCTAACGATCACTGGACCTCCTACTTGAACTTGAAGTCATCCACTTCGCCCGTGAGCGTATTGCGAGTGTAGTGGATCTCGGTACCATTAACGTTCTGCGCCATTTTCACCCACCCGTCCTTTTGATCCCAGCGTGGGTCCGTCATTGGTACGCGGATTTGTCGACCAGCCTCGGGGTTCGTCATGGCCTCCTCCATAGCCAGCTTCTCGTTGAGGCTGTGGGGCGTGGTGCGGCCGGTGGAACCTCGCCCCAAGGGTTTTATGGGGCATTCCGAGTTGTGCACAAGGACTGGCGTTTCGCCCGCCAGTACATAGTAGGTGTGAAGCCCTTCAACCGTAACGTTGTAAGTACGCGCATGCTGTTCGTATGCACGGTTGGCATCTACACGCACAACGGATTGATCACTAGTCAGGAGCGTGGATCCCGGTCTGAGTTCGCCGGCGGCGACCCAACGGTGCTCCGACGGACTCCAGAATGGATGCTCGAAGGTGGCGGTGATCTTCTTTGGGCCGCTCGAGGTTGCGATCGTTAGTTCGTTGAAGTATTTGTCATCTTCAGTGGAGATCTGTCGAGTGACTCTGTGGGGCGACGTTACTCCTGTGGTCGGATTTGTTGCGAGGACCTCGTCTCCCACCTTGAGATCTTCGATATTCCGAACAGAGTGATCGCCCATGAGAACTCTAGTGCCGGCCAGGAAGCACTTGCAGCCGCCGCGCTTGAACCATTTGCGGGCAATGCCTATTACGCTCTTCCCGCCCTTTTTTACGCCTTTGAGTACCTTGGCGCCCTTATTCCATGGAACGAAGTTTTCCGCGAACTCCTTGCAGGGTCCCCAATCATCGCTATCGAGACACTCAATACCGTCCTTGGTTCCAGAGAGATCCAGCATGAAGCCAGCGGCGCCGTCGTAGCACCGCGCATCGTACCTGGAACACTCCAGTTCACCGTGAGCTATTTCCTTTATGTCTTGAATTTTTCGCTGAGCAGCTTCAGGTTGACCATTCTTTTGTTCCTCAGTGAACTGTCGGTCCAGCTCTTTCTGATGTTCCTCTATCCACAGCGCTGCAATACTTGCCTTCACGTTTGCGGAGGCGATTTTTGCGGCTTCAGCGTCTTGTCCAGCGTTGACGGCTGAAACATATGCCGCAGCAGCTGCGGAATAGGCAGTGTCGGCAGAGGCTCGCGCCCACGTGGCCGACTCTTCCGCCTGGGCCGCGTAAACATCAGCCGCATCAGCGGCACTCATGGCAGCTTCCGAAGCTTGCCGGGCTGTCTGAGCTGAGCGTGCTGCATCTGCTGCCGATGCGGCAGCCTGCACAGCGAATCCACGCGCCTGAGAAGCGAAGTTCTTCGCCTGCCCGGCTGACTCCTTGGCCGCCTTGGCCCAGTCGTCGGCTTCCTTGGCGGCTTGCTTGGCGGTTGCTGCGACAGCCGATGCTGTTGCAGCGTTCTCCTGCGCCTTGGCAGCGGCTACAGCTGCTTCAGCGATGAGCTGCTTGACAGAGGCCACGTGGGTGGCCGTGAGCTGGTCCCGGCGTGCTGCGCTGTACTGCCCGGTCTGTATGAAAGCGTGCAGGAGTTGCGGCGGGCTTTCGATGGCGACCTTGGCGGCGGCTGACAGCTCGGGGCCTCCGCTGTTGGCCAGCTGGCTGGCACGAGTGCGTTCGTCAACCTCTTGGGCGACGTACTGGTCTTGGTTGAGGAACTGACGGAGTCTGTCAGTGGATCCATCGTCCAGTGCGTCGCGTGCGGCTTCCTTGACCTCTAGACCACCTTGGCTGGCGATCTGGCTTACGCGCATCTTGTAGTCGGTCAGCGCAGCCCGATGCTGGCCAGTGCGGAGGAAGTCACTGATCTGCTTGGCGTCGCCCTTGAGGGCTTCCTTGGCGGCTGTCTTGACGTCGTCCAGGCTGCTTTCATCAGCGAGGCGTTGGACGGCAGCGCGTTCGTCGTCCTGCTCGGCTTGCTGGCGGCCGGTGGCGATGTAGTCGCGGATGGCCGTGTCGTCACCAGCAAGTGCGATCTTGGCGGCGGCTTGACTCCAGGGCCCGCGGTTCTTCATCGCCCAGAGAGCAACCTTGCGCCCCTTGGCCGCCACCTCCTTGAGATCGGTGCCGGGCTTGGCGGCTTCTGCTGCAAGGCGAGCTGCCTCGTCGTCGGTTTCCTTGCGTTCCTTGACCTTACGGGCAGCGTTCTCTCGGCGCAGGTCGTTCTGCTGCTTGAGGGCAGCGGCCTGCACCATCCGTGTCTGAGTTCGGGCGGTGAGTTCCTCGGCCTCTACCTTGCGAGCGAGCGCCTCGACCTTTCCCGCGGTCTCCACTGCCTTGCGCGCCCTGTCAGCGGCGTCTCTGGCAGCCTTGGCATGTTCGCCGGACTGGTCAGCTGCGGTCGCAGCGTCCCCCGCATGCTTGGCTGCTTCTTCCGCTGCCTTGGCGGCCTTCTCTGCGTGCTCGGCTGCCTTGTCAGCTGCATCGCGTGCCTCGTCGGCTGCGTCAGCTGCCTCATTGGCCAGACGCTGGGAGGCCCTCGCCGCCCGGTTGGCCTCCTTCGCCTGGGCTCGGGCCGTTGCCGCCCAGGCCCTGGCCTCGGCCGACTGCGCACCGGCCTCATCTGCGTAGCCGCCGGCCTCATCGGCCGCACCGGCCGCCGCATCGGCGTTCTCGCTGGCGCTGTATGCCGCACCGGCCGCCTCACTCGCTGCGCGCGCGGCGATCGCTACCTGGCCAGCTGCTTCCTTGGCCGTCTGAGCTGCCCGGACGGCCGAGTATGCGTCGTCTGCCGCCTGACGGGCAGTAGCGGCCTGACCAGCATCCGTCGCCGCAGCCGCGGCTGCGCTACGTGCTCGCGAGGCCGCTTCGGCAGCCGCAGCAGCTGCGGCAGCCGCGTTGGCTGCTGCGTTGGCGGCCATACGTGCCGCGTAGTTGGCTGCCCGTGCCGCATTGATGGCGTCCTGAGCAGCATCTGCCGCATCGGATGCTGCCCTCGCTGCTCGGCCAGCGGCAGCTCCGGCACGGGCAGCGTCCTTGCCAGCTGCCTTGGTCTCAGCAGCGGCTGTCTTCGCCGCTTCCTTCGCCTTTGTTGAAGCCGTTACTGCTCTGTCCGATGCTTCCTTGGCGGCTTCTGTCTCGCGTTTGGCTTCCTCGCCTGCTTCTTTGGCCTGATTGGCCAACTGCGCGACGGTTGCCCTCTCTTGGTCACGTGAGCGCGCAATGTACTGACCTACCTTGAGGAACTCCCGGACGTCATCTATCGATCCGTCCAGGGCGACCTTGGCGGCCTCTTTGGTCGCGGGACCTCCGGCGTAGGAGATCTGAGAGACCTTCATCCGATCATCGACATCACGGACCGTAAACTGTTCCTTCTCAAGGAACTTGGAGATGTCTTCAGGGCTTCCGCTGTCCAGCGCAGCCTTGGCGGCCTCTTTGACCTCAGGGCCCCCGGCGTAGGCAATCTGAGAGACTCTCGTCTTCTGATCGGTCTCGTAGGGGGCCTTCCAGCCTTCCTTCAGGAAGGCGCGTACGTCCTCGATGGAACCGTCAAGGGCCTTGCGGGCCGCCTCTCGAATCTCCGGGCCGCCAACACTGTGGATCTGTCCGGCATCGAAGCGGTCATCAAGGCGCTCGTTGAACTCTTTTTCCGCCTCAAAAAACATACGGACGTCATCGTCCGTACCCGCCAGGGCGACTTCAGCGGCGGCCTTGATGTTGGGACCGCCGCTGGCCCAAAGATCAAGTAGCTCGCTGCGATTCGCTGCGGGTTTGGGTCCCTCCTCTGCCCCAGCCGGACTTGCGCCAAGCAGGCCGGTCAGAAGCGCCAGCGGGAGTAAGCGTATGAAGAGTCCGCGTATGGCGCGCACCTTTCTTCTACCAGGCCGTGTCAAGTGAATGTTATGTCTCACTACCAGATTCCTTCTCCTGGCTGCGTGTTGCCGAGCATCGCGTCGCGAGCATAACGGTTGCCTGCGACAGCTGGAGCCAGCCTGGCTTGAAGTATGCGCAGGCGCGAACCAGGGCTTGAAGCCTGGACGGATATGCAGCCATGCGTGCGCGGACACCGAGATGTTTCCTCGAGTAACGGCAGAGAATGAGCCATTCAATGGCTGATTCGTAATCATGTCTTGGATGGGCGGCGGCAGATGCTAGGTTCCTCTCCGGCCGTTTTATTTCGCACTTAAGTGCGTGCGGTTCGTTGTGGATGCTGGAAAGGAATACTGGTGATACCTCGCGTGCGCAGACTCATAGTCGCTGCCGCCGTCGGAGTGGCCTCCGTTGTAGCCGGAGCCTCCGTGTACGGAGTAGCCACGGCAGCCCCCGGTCCTGCGGATGATGACATCCCGCCCGTAGCGGTGGAGACATTCGAGTACCCGAACGCGGCCCAGATCCTTAAGGAGAAGGGAGTGTTCCTACGCAAGGGCGATGGGCACATCGTCCTTGCCGACTGCAAGGTGTCCAAGGACATCGTGGTGGCGACCGCGATACGGCGCCCAGGCGAACCTGAGGCGGACAGCTTCTGTTTTAAGGTCACCGGCACTGGCAAGAGCGGCTACCTCGAGTTGTCGATCCCCAAGGTATACAACATAAGGACAGGAGACTTCGCCGCATGGGCCAGCCTCAAGGCTGATGGCAAGACGGAGAACATCCCTCTGAACAGGAACGACTACACGTTCGTAGGCCGGGGTATCGACGCTGATAACACGCCGCCTCTTCTTGTTGAACTCCGTGTCACCTCCTGATCATTGCTCTTGATGCCATCGCTATGGCCCGCTTTGGGGCCAGCACCTCACATAGCCTCAAAGGAACACCTCATGCATGTAATACGTCCACGTGCCGCGTGGGTGACGGGCCTCATTGTCTCCCTTGTGGCGGCGAATGCGCTGAGTGCCGCTCCAGCGCATGCTGTCGTGGGCAACAGCACCAAGGACGGCTCATACCCGTTCGTTGCCAAGCTCGACATCGGTGGCGGTCAGCGCAGCTGCTCCGCCGCATTGGTCGAGCAGGAGTGGTTGGTTACCGCTGCCAGTTGCTTCGCCGACAACCCGGCGCAGAGTTTCCAGGTCACTGCCGGTAAACCCCAGTTGACGACCATGGCTACGATCGGTCGTTCGGACCTCACTCGCGAATCCGGCACAGTGGTGGAGGTCGTGGAGTTGGTGCCCCGCACTGACCGCGACCTGGTCATGGCACGGCTTGCCAAACCGGTCGACGGGCTGCCCCCAGCCAACATCGGCTTCAACAAAGCCCTTCCCGGCGAAGACTTGTTGGTCGCCGGCTTCGGCCGTACGAAGGACGAGTGGGTTCCTGAGCGCCTGCACTACGGGAAGTTCACTGTAGGCGCCTTGAAGGACACCACGATCAGCCTCACCAGCAAGGACAACGAGGCAGTCGTGTGCTCGGGCGACACCGGTGGACCCGCCTTCCGTGACATCGGTGGGCAGTACGAGCTGGTTGGAATCAACAGCCGCTCCTGGCAGGGAGGCTGTCTCGGAACAGACGCTTCAGAGACGCGAAAGAGCGCTGTCGATACCCGTATCGACGACATCGCTGGCTGGATTCAGCAGACCGCTTCCCGCAACATCCTGCCGCGGTCGGACTGGAAGAACGCAGCCCGCATCACCTCCGGCTACTTCACCAGCAAGTCGGTCAGTAGCAAGCGCCGCATGGACCTGTTCGTCGTGTGGAAGAACGGCTCAGCCTCTCTCTTCCAGGGTGCCGACCACAATGACCCCAACTACCCCTTCGCCAGGGAATACAAGCTTGCAGGCGCGGGAAGCTACTGGGGCAACGCCGACATCATTACGGGTGGCAGCTTCACCGAGGGCGGTAGCGACGGGATCACCGTCCGCTGGAACAACGGCGCGCTTTCGACCTACATGAGCGTTGACGAAAACGGTTTCCACGATGAGAGGACGTTTGGTCCAGTCGGTAGCTACTGGAAGGGCGCCCGCCTCATCACTACAGGCCGCTACAGCGACAACTCCCTGCGGGACGACCTATTCGTTCTCTGGAATGACGGCTCCACCACTTTGTACGTCGACCTGGGTGTCAACGGCATCGGCAAGCAGAAGCAGCTGGACAAGGGTTGGTCCGACGCCACGCAGATCAGCTCCGGCGAGTTCACCGGCAGCAAGACCGCTGACCTGGTCATTCGCTGGTCGGATGGCTCGGTCACTCTCTTCACTGCACTGGACGCCTCCGGCTACCGCAACAGGACCAGCATCCGGCCCGTCGGCTCTCCATGGAAGTACGCCGAGGTCCTCTCGACAGGCGCATTCAGCGCATCGACCAACCGCCCCAACGACGTTCTCGTCCGTTGGGGCGCCGGGGCGCTGAGCTACTACCCTGGCGTCGATGCCACGGGCACACACGGCGAGGTCCAGCTCGTAGGCTGACTCGCAGAGTACTCCGAGGCTGTCTAGCCTGGCGGCGGCTGGGCGTGAGCCGCATGCGCTGGTATCCGCGCTTGGCGAGGATTTGTCGGCTCCCTGATCACTGTGCCGCGATTCGCCAAATAGCGGGAGTTCCCGAGGGCTTGCAGCCAAAGGGGGCTCCCGCTGCACCGCTCCTCCTCTCACATAGGCACGACGGCCTTCCTGTCCGGCGGGCTCGGGCCTTCCAGCTTTGGATTTAACCCGTGGATCAAACTGGGGCACGGCCTCTATAGTTGGCCCACGTAAGAGAAGATCAGGTCCTTGAAAGGGCGGGTTCTACCTTGAAGTTATCCCGGATCGCCGCAGTGGTCACCGCGACTGGCATCGCCCCGGCCGTCTTTCTCGCCTCGTCGGCCTTCGCGGACGGCGCCGCCCCGGCCCCCTCCACGCGGTCGGCCCAGGCTCCAGTGGTGCAGGTTCCCGGGCAGAAGGGTGAAGATCCGGCTGGCAAGGACCAGCAAGTGGAGAAGGACAAGGCCGAGATCCAGCGCATCATCAGCACCGGGGGCCCTTCGACGAAGGAGGCCGGCAAGGCGGCGCTCAACGGCGCTCCCGCTGATATGAGGAAGTTCCTCGAGACCGGTCAGTTCGAGGCCCGCGACTCGGACAACGAGGTTCTGGTCTCACAGATCATCTATTTCGGCGGCTACGGGGTGAAGGAGGCCGGTAAGACGGCCTTGAAGGGAACTCTGGAGGACCGGGTTGCTTTTCTGCAGAGCGGGCAGTTTAAGGCCCGGGACTCGGACAACGAGGAGCACATCTCGCGGATCATCTACTTCGGGGGCCCCTCGGTGAAGGCTGCGGGCAAGGCGGCTTTGCTGGGTACTGCGGCAGATCGGGTTGCCTTCATCCAGGACGGTCAGTTCGAGGCTCGACTGAAGGACATGAAGGCCCAGGGCTAAAGGCCGGATGCACCTACCTGGAGCCCTGTCAGCATCTGGCAGGGCTCCAGGTCTATCCACGAAGGCGGTCTGCACAGCCTCCGTCCCAGACCGCGAAATGGGAGAAAATGATATGCAGGTCGAGGATCGCGGACCGGAAATCGTGCTCACAATGGGTCGAGAAGAATTCTTTCTCGTGCAGTCGCTCATGAGTGAGGCGCTCGAGACCGGAGATGACCGAGATTTTGATACGCGCGTAGGGGCCACCAAGGATGAGGTGCGAACTCTGCTTCGGGGTCTGCCTGACCTGCCGCTGAACCCTGGACGTCAGCACTGCTAAGAGGGTGTCTCACGTGGTGAGTTTCGCGAGTTTCTTGTAGCAGGTGAGGGCTGCGGCACGAGGCCCAGGAAGGCGAGGAAGTAGCTGCCCTTGCGTTCATAGCGGACGGTGAGAGGGCGGTAGCCGAACAGCCAGGCGATCGATCTCTCGATCTTCCAGCGGTGCCGGCCGAGCCGCTCCCCGGACTCGATGCCCGGGCGCGCGATGCGCGGGATGAGTCCTCGTGAGCGGAGCCAGGCGAGGTGTTCGGCGGAGAAGTACGCCTTGTCGGCGCGGACCTTGACCGGTCGCCGTCGTCGTGGCCCGCGCCGGGAGCGTACGGAGGGGATGCCCAGGAGCAGCGGCTTGAACGCCAGGCTGTCGTGCAGGTTCGCGCCGGAGACCGCGACGGCCAGCGGGATGCCCTGGGCTTCGGACAGCACATGCAGCTTGCTGCCCCTCTTGCCGCGATCGACCGGGTGCGGTCCGGTCAGCGAGCCCCCCTTTTCGCGCGGACGGACGCTGCGTCGGTGATCGCGGAGGTCCAGTCCAGCTCGCCCCTGGCACCGAGTTCGTCCAGGATGGCCTGGTGCAGTCGGCGCCACAGGCCGGCCTTGGTCCACGCCGTGAACCGGCGATGTGCGGTGGCAGGCGAGGTACCGAACGTCGGCGGCAGGTGACGCCAGGCGCAACCGCTGGTCAGGACGTACACCACCGCTGTGAACACCTTCCGGTCTGCCACCGGCACCGTCCCGCCACCTTGCCGTCTGGGCCGGAACGGTGGTATCAGCGGCCCAGCTATCTTCCACAGTCCGTCGGGGACAAGTTCCCGCGCAAGATCCACAGCCATAGCGGACGATCATGCCCCGAGTGGCGGCTGTGGCCCGTGCCCGGGGCAGCGCAGGGAATTGCAGTTGGTCATCGACTCCCACGACTTCTAACCTGCTCAAATGATCGAAGATGGCCCCGCGGTACGCGTGGGAGACCCCAGACCGAGACCGGTCCACCTGCTCTTCTCCGAGCCGACCAGACCGTTCGGGGACGACCCCACACTCGACTTCCTCGTGAAAGCTCGCGGGCAATGGGTGAGCGTCGAAACCCTGGTGCGGACATGGGACGGCGACGGCCTCGACACCTTCCTCTCCTCGCTGGCCGAGGACTTCCGGGGCTGGGAAGGAGCGCGCGTCTGGCGCTCTCTGGAACACGACCTGACAATCTCGGCGGAACACCGCCCGGGCGGCTACGTCCACCTGACGTGGGGCATCCACGACCGGCCTCCGTCCGAGGAGTGGCACTTTGAGACCACCACCGTGCACGCAGCCGGCGAAGAGATGCGAAACCTCGCCGCCGAGATACACACGTTTTTCACGAGCATGGTCGAGTAGCTGCAGCACCACCACGTGAGACAGCCTCTAAGCTCTCCACTTCGCTCGAGCAGGGTAGACCCGTGATGACCGTCCTTGAGAAAGGGGACGGGAGAGGAAAATGAGGAAGAGATTGTGAGCAAGGGTGGAGCGTCCATACCGGACGAGGAGTGGGAACGCTTCCTGAGGGAGGCCGAGGCGGGCACGTCCGGGGCGCCGAAGGAGCCTTCGGCGCGGGCCCGGATGGTGACGGAGCGACTGCGCGGGGAGAGCGGCCAACCGCAGGGGTGGCGGACGTACTCACCGGCCCGGCGGCGTCGGCGCACAACCTGGTATGTGGTCGGGGTGCTGGTCGTGCTCGGACTGCTGCTCACAGCGGTCGCCCCGCAGCGCGTGGTGGGCTGGTTCGGTGGCGGGGGAAGTGACAATACGCCACTGGCCGCGGAGACGGACCGTCCCAACGGGCCGCCCGCGCAGGGGTTGGGCGAACTGCCCACCCTTGCAGATCCGTTCAGGGGTTCCCCCGCAGCGCAGTGGGCCAACGGGGCGGAGGGGGTGCATCTGCCGTTGGCGCAGGCGACCGGCTGGATGAGCCAGGAACAGGTCGCGCGGGCGCTCGCCCGGACGCAGGACTTCCTCACCGCAGCCAACCTGGATCCCGGCGTGCTGCGCGGGGAGCGGCCCGGGGAGGCGATCGCATTGATCAATCCGCACCAGCGTGATGTCCAGGACTACCTGGCGGCCGCGTTCCGTACGCCCGGCCGGGACAGTGACCCGCTGTTGCTGTTCAGCCGTTTCGCCCCGGCGAAGGCGCGGCTGGTCGGAGATATCGTCAAGACCCGGGGCCGGATCACCTACCGGGAGGGTCGGCGCGGCGCGCTTGAGGTGACGGCCGATGTCACCTATGTGTATCCGGTCGTACACGCCACGGCAGGCAGCGACGACGTCGCGCGGACCATCGTGCGCCGCGAACTCGTGATGAGCTGGGACGACCCCGCCAAGGTGGTCACCGAGCCGGGAACGTTCTCCCTTGTTTCCTACAAGTCGGACACGACCAACGGCGGCTGCGACAACACCACCGGCTACTTCATCCCCACCTTCAGCTCCGAGCACGCCTCGGGACAAGGAAGCGGCCAACGGGTCGACCCGTACGACCGGAGCAAGCCGATGGACACCCGCATGCAAGAAGGCGGCCAAGGCAAGTGCGGGACCGCCACCCGGTCCTGAGCCACATACAGCGAGCGTGCCCATCTGCGGATTTGCTGGGGGTTGCCTGTTGAGTCGGCACGGAGCGCAGTGCCGGTGTTGCCACCGGTCCGTTTCTCCGTACCGCTCGCCGAACCCGGCGTATCCGTCTCCTAGTACCGGGCTCTCCACGGATTCTGCCGTTCAGGCGTGGTTGAGGGTTGGAGATCGTGTTGCCTCTGTAGCAGTAGCGGGTGACCGTCACCGCCTGGAGGTCGAACAGTTCGATCCCGTCTACCGAGAGCCTCTGCCACCGTCCACTGCCGTCGGTGAAGCGTCGGTGGATGTCCGGCGCGATGCTTGTGACCCGATGCAGTCCAGCTCATGTGCGCGAGATGGCCGCTGCTTTCTGACTGGGCCTGTAGTAGGCGACGTGGACGGCGTTGCGCAGGTGCTCCGGCGAAGTGAGGGTCGGGCGAGGGCTATTCACCTCCCGTGCGTGCTCCGGAAGGGCCCATACGCGATTGCCCGCGTACTTGATGGGCGGTGGGGCAACGAACGACCAGCCCGCTGGGCAGACGATGACGCCGGGCATGTTGGTGAGCCGGTAGCTGGTGCCGAGGAGGAGCAGCCACCACATGGTGCGTTCCGTGCCGCTCATCAGGTAAGGGCCGATGTGGTGCTTCCGGGCCTTGAGGTGGGTGACGGCGGCAGTGGCGAGGGTGAAGTTGAGCTGGATCACGTCCCACTGCCGGCCCACGACGAGTTGGGTGCTTCGGCCGGACTGCCAGAAGCGGGTGGTGCTTGAGGGTCGGCGGCCGCCAGGGCGAGCCAGTGGGGTGTTGAGGCGTGAGTTGTCACTTGCTGCTCCTGTGGTCCAGTTCGGCCCAGACGACTGCTCCGTGTTTGGTGCGGTCGTGTCCGTAGCGGTCGGCGTTCGTGAGGCTGAGGAGGACGGCGCGGCGCGCCTGTTCGCTCAGGTCGGGAGGCAGGTCGACTTCGACGCGGGTCCGTTCGTGTGTCTCGTCGGTGCGTGGTGTGCTTCCGGTCGCTGCGGCGAACAGGGCGGCAAGTGCCTTGGCCTGGGCTTTCACGAGGCACACGGATCCCCCGGGTGAGCAATCGATCACCTTGCGTATTGCTAATGCATTAGAATCTACCTGATGCATTAGGTTGTCAACTCGCCGTAACCCCAGCCCTACGGGCAGCACGGAGAGGGCCCATGGCCGAACAACCGCCCTATATGCGCGTTGCTGATGACCTGCGCCGCCGGATCGCCGCGGGTGAGTGGTCCGTGGGGGAGCGGTTGCCGTCACGCGCTCAACTCGCCACCGCCTACGGCGTCGGCCCGAATGTGCTGCAGAAGGCCCAGGAACGGCTCATCGTCGAGGGGCTGTTGGAGGGGCGCGCCGGGTCCGGCACGTATGTGCGCAAGCCCCGCGAGCGGTTCCGGATGGTCCGCACCCGGCATCGGGAGCGGCGTGGTGACTCTCCCTTCCGCTCCGACATGCGGGAGCAGGGGCGGCTCGGCTCATGGGAATCCCACTCGGAGGCCCGCGTCCCGGCGCCCGTGCACATCGCGCAGCGGCTTGCCATCGAGCCCGGCGATCCGTGCGTGCGCACCCTCTACGAATTCCTGGGTGACGGCCAGCCCGTACAGCTCTCCGAGAGCTGGGAACCAATGGCCATCACCGGAGACACCCCGATCGTCCTGCCCGAACTCGGCCCGTTCGCCGGCATGGGAGTCGTCGAGCGCATGCGATCCATCGGTGTGGTCATCGAAACCGCCGTCGAGGTACCCCGCCCCGGTCGGGCCACCCAGGCGCAGGCGAACCTGCTGGGCATCAGCCTCGGTGACCTGGTCACCGAGATCGAGCGCACGTATTACGACACCGGCGGGCGTCCTGTCGAGACCGCGGACATCGTGGTCCCCGACGCCCGTTGGGAGATCGCCTACGAGATTCCGGTGGGCGATACGGGCAGCTGACGGGTTCGACTTGGGCTGCTGTCGCCTTGCCCCGCCCCGCCGCTTCCCCGCCGCCCCCTTCCGTACGATGGGGCCTCAATGCGGTTCAAGCCCTTGACGGGATCTCCCCCGGGCAGCGCAGCATAGAGTTCATATGTTGTACGAATGGCCGGGCTCCAGAGCTGTAGTCCGGCCCCCGGGCCCGGTGGTCGTGCCGGTCCGGCGAGGCGGGAGTGGATGGGCGTGGAGACTCCGGGGTCGCAGTCGTCGCTGCACCGGGCCAACCTCGAGCGGGTCGTGCGTGCCGTGCGCATGGCCGGGTCGCTCACCCAGGCGGAGATCGCCCGGTCCACGGGGCTCTCGGCGGCCACCGTCTCCAATATCGTCCGGGAGCTGAAGGACAGCGGGACCGTCGAGGTCACGCCTACCTCCTCCGGGGGGCGGCGGGCGCGGAGTGTGTCCTTGTCCGGGGATGCCGGGATTGTCGTCGGCGTTGATTTCGGGCATACGCACCTTCGCGTCGCCATCGGGAATCTTGCCCAGCGGGTCCTTGCCGAGGATGCGGAGCCGCTTGATGTCGATGCCTCCGCCGCGCAGGGGCTCGCGCGGGCCGAGCATCTGGTCAGCAGTCTGATCAAGATGGTGGGGATCAGCCCTGACAAGATCATTGGTGTGGGGCTGGGCGTGCCCGGGCCCATCGACGTGGAGTCCGGCGTGCTCGGCTCCACCTCGATCCTGCCTGGTTGGACCGGCACCAACCCCCGTGACGAGCTGGCCGCCCGCCTTGGCGTGCCCGTCCACGTCGACAACGACGCCAATCTTGGTGCACTCGGTGAGCTGGTCTGGGGTGCGGGGCGCGGTGCTGCCGATCTCGCCTACATCAAGGTCGCCAGCGGCGTCGGCGCCGGGCTGGTGATCAACGGGCAGATCTACCGCGGGCCCGGCGGCACCGCCGGCGAGATCGGGCATATCACCCTCGACGAGTCCGGGCCCGTCTGCCGCTGCGGCAACCGCGGGTGCCTGGAGACCTTCACCGCCGCCCGGTACGTCCTGCCGCTGCTCCATTCGGCCCACGGCACCGACCTGACCGTCGAGCGGATGGTGCAGCTCGCCAAGGACGGCGATCCTGGGTGCCGGCGCGTCATCTCCGATGTCGGGCGGCATATCGGGAGTGGTGTGGCGAACCTGTGCAATCTGCTCAATCCCAGCCGTGTCGTCCTCGGCGGCGACCTCGCCGACTGCGGCGAGCTGGTGCTGGCGCCCATCCGGGAATCCGTCTCGCGCTACGCGATCCCCAGCGCCGCACGGCAGTTGCAGGTCGTACCCGGTGCGCTCGGCGGCCGGGCCGAGGTGCTGGGCGCGCTGGCGCTCGTCCTCAGTGAGATGGGTGACGCGACCCTGCTGGACGAGTCCGGGCACGCTCACATGTCCACGGGCGTAATGGGTGTAACGGGCGTAACGGGCGGCTGAGCGCGCGCCCCTGTTACGGTCCTTGCGTTCATGGTTATAACGAATGGCATCGTTGCCATCTCGTTAAGAATTTACTTCTTGACGGTTCCTTGGCGGCCGAGTTGACTTCCAGCCACCTCGGCCGCAACGACGCGGCCACGTCAGGGAGGTATTGCACATGAATTCTCATCTGCGTCGTACGGCCGTTGCCGTTGCTGCCGTTTCCATGGCTCTCGGACTCGCCGCCTGTGGCAAGGCCAAGGAGTCCGGCGACAGTGGCTCCAAGAAGGAGAGCAAGGGCTCGCTGACCATCGGGCTGCTCCTGCCGGAGAACCAGACCGCTCGGTACGAGCGCTTCGACAAGCCGCTGATCGAAAAGAAGATCAAGGAACTCGCGGGCACGGACGTCACCGTCCTCTACGAGAACGCGAAGCAGGACGCCTCCGTCCAGCAGCAGCAGGTCGACACCATGATCACCAAGAAGGTCGACGCGCTGATCGTCGACGCGGTGGACGCGAAGTCGATAGCGAGTTCGGTGAAGAAGGCGACCGACAAGGGCATTCCCGTGGTCGCCTACGACCGGCTCGCCGAGGGCCCGGTCAAGGCCTACACCTCCGTCGACAACGAGCGCGTCGGCAAGATCCAGGGCGAATCGCTGCTCAAGGAGCTGGGCGACAACGCCGAAAAGGGTCAGATCGTGATGATGAACGGCGCGATCACCGACCCCAACGCCAAGATGTACAAGGACGGCGCCCACTCCGTACTCGACGGCAAGGTCAAGATCGGCAAGGAGTACGACACCAAGGAGTGGAAGCCGGAGAACGCCAACGAGAACATGAAGGGCGCCATTTCCGCGCTCGGCAAGGACAACATCGTCGGCGTCTACTCCGCCAACGACGGCATGGCCGGCGGCATCATCACCGCCCTCAAGAGCGCCGGCTTCGACAAGCTGCCCCCGGTCACCGGCCAGGACGCCGAGCTGTCGGCCGTCCAGCGCATCCTCTCCGATGAGCAGTTCATGAGCGTCTACAAGCCCTACAAGCCCGAGGCCGACGCCGCCGCCGAGCTGGCCGTCGCCCTGGCCAAGGGCAAGAGCGTCGACTCGGTCGCCAAGAGCACCGTCGACAGCGGCTCCCAGAAGAAGATCCCCTCGATCATCGTCACCCCCTTCGCACTGACCAAGGCCGACATCGGCCAGTACGTGGGCAAGGAGGGCTTCTTCACCCTGGACGAGATCTGCACCGACAAGTACAAGGCGCAGTGCGACCAGGCCGGGCTGAAGTAACCGGACCGGACCGGACTGAAGCAAGCCCTTAGGTTGCCGCCCCCCCCCGGGCGGTGAAGGAGATGATTCACGTGACCGCTGCGCCCGTGCTGGCGTTGCGCGGAATCTCCAAGCGGTTCGGTGCCGTCCAGGCGCTCACCGACGTGGAGCTGGAGATCCACCCCGGCGAGGTGGTCGCCCTGGTCGGCGACAACGGCGCCGGCAAGTCCACCCTGGTCAAGACGATCGCGGGCGTCGGCCCGGCCGACGAGGGCGTCATCGAGTGGGAGGGCAAGGCCGTCACCCTCGACCGGCCGCACACCGCCCAGGAGCTGGGCATCGCGACCGTCTACCAGGACCTCGCCCTCTGCGACAACCTCGACGTCGTCGGCAACCTCTTCCTCGGCCGGGAGATCGTCCGGGCCGGGGTGCTGGACGAGGTCGAGATGGAGCGCCGCTCCCGCGAGCTGCTCTCCACCCTCTCCATCCGCATCCCCAGTGTGCGGATCCCCATCGCCTCGCTCTCCGGCGGGCAGCGGCAGACCGTCGCCATCGCCCGCTCGCTGCTCGGCGACCCCAAGGTCGTCATTCTCGACGAGCCCACCGCGGCGCTGGGCGTCGAGCAGACCGCCCAGGTCCTCGACCTCGTCGAGCGGCTGCGCGAGCGCGGCCTGGGCGTCATCCTCATCAGCCACAACATGGCCGATGTGAAGGCCGTCGCCGACCGGGTCGCGGTGCTGCGCCTCGGCCGCAACAACGGCACCTTCGACGTGAAGACGACCTCGCAGGAAGAGATCATCTCCGCCATCACCGGTGCCACGGACAACGCCGTGACGCGCCGCAAGGCGCGCACCACCGCGGAGGACGCCAAGTGACCACCGACCTCTCCAAGGACTCCACCGAGGAGCCTCAGGACACCCCGCCCCCCGCCGGGGCCGCCGTCACCGCCGTCGACCCGCGCCTGCTGGTCCGCGAGAAGGGCTTCGCCGGCTACTGGGACGAGTTCCGCCGCAAGATGCGCAGCGGCGAGCTGGGCTCGCTGCCGGTGGTCGTCGGGCTGATCGTCATCGGCCTGGTCTTCCAGCTGAAGGACTCCGCCTTCCTGGGCGCCGAGAACCTCTCCAACCTCTTCGTCACCGCCGCCGGCACCGGTCTGATCGCGGTCGGCATCGTCTTCGTGCTGATTCTCGGCGAGATCGACCTGTCGGTGGGCTCGGTGAGCGGCCTGGCCTCCGCGGTGTTCGCGGTGCTCAACGTCAACCACGGCATGCCGGAGTGGCAGGCGTTCGTCCTGGCGCTCCTCTCCGGGGCCCTGGTCGGCGCGCTGCACGGCTTCTTCTTCGCCCGCATCGGTGTGCCCGCCTTCGTCGTCACCCTGGCGGGCCTGCTGGGCTGGAACGGCCTGATGCTGGAGGTGCTCGGCTCCAACGGCACCATCAACCTGGACGACTCCGGGCTGGTCGCCGGCCTGACCAACCACTACTTCGACGACGTCTCCGCCGCGTACGGGCTGGCCACGCTGAGCGTCGTGGCGTTCTTCCTGGTCTCCTGGCGCGACAGCAAGCGGCGCGAGGCGGCCGGGGTGCCCAGCCGCCCGCTCAGCGAGATCGTCCTGCGGACCGCCGCGCTCGCGGTGCCCGCCTATGTGGTGGCGTGGCTGTTCAACGAGTACAAGGGCCTGCCGCTGGCCGTGGTGATCTTCCTCGGGGTGGTGGTCGCGCTGGACTTCGTGCTGCGCCGCACCTCCTACGGGCGGAAGGTCTTCGCTCTGGGCGGCAGCGTCGAGGCGGCCCGCCGCGCCGGCATCAACGTCGCGGCGGTCCGGATCTCGGTCTTCGCGCTGTCCGGCACGATGGCCGCGCTGGGCGGGATGTTCCTCGCCTCGCAGATCAACGCCGCCAACCAGTCCTCCGGCGCCGGCAGCCTGCTGATGAACGCCATCGCGGCGGCCGTCATCGGCGGCACCAGCCTCTTCGGCGGCCGGGGCAGCACCTGGTCCGCGCTGCTGGGCGTGCTGGTGATCCAGTCCATCGCCTCGGGCATGGCCCTGCTGGGCATCGCCTCGGCCGTCCAGTACATGATCACGGGCGCGGTGCTGCTGGCCGCGGTGGTGATCGACTCGGTGTCCCGCCGGACGCAGAAGACGGCGGGGCGTGCGTAAGCGGGCCGTGCGTAAGACGGCGGGGCGTGCGTAGGCGCACGCGTACGCACCTGCCGGTGGGCCCGGACCGTTTCGGTCCGGGCCCACTGCCGTGCTCAATATGAGGGGCTCAGCTCACGTCGACCGCCGTGTCGTCGATGACGAAGTCCGTGGCCAGGGACGAGTCCTCGGTGCCGGTGAACTTGAGGGTCACCGTCTGCCCGGCGAGCGCGGACAGGTCGTAGGACTTCTTCGCGTAGCCGGTGTTGGCGTCGAGGTTGGACCAGCCGGCCAGGGTGCTCGAACCCGCCTGGAGGGTGAGCTTGTCATAGGCGGTGCCGCCCGACTCCTTGGTGCCGATGTGCAGCCAGAAGCTCAGCGTGGCGTGGCAGTTCGCCGGGATCGTCACCGTCTGCGCGAGGGTGTCGGTGTGGCTGCTGCCGTAGCCGTCGAGCCATGCCTTCCACGAGCCGGAGTGCGCGGGCTGCGAGGAGCTGTTGTCGATCACGCCGGAGGTCGCGGTCCAGGGGCTCGCGGTGCCGGTCTCGAAGCCGGGGTTGCCGAGCAGCTGGGCGGGCTGGCAGGTGCCACCGGGCCCGTTGACGGTCCAGGTGAAGGAGGCGCTGCCGCTCGCCTTGGTGGCGTCCTGGGCGGTCACGGTGACGTTCGCGGTGCCCGCGGCGGTGGGCGTGCCGCTGATGAGGCCGGTCGAGGCGTTGATCGCGAGCCCGGCGGGCAGCCCGGTGGCGCTGTACGTCAGCGACTGGGCGGTGTCTGAGTCGGTGGCCTTGATCTGCAGCGACACGGCGTTGCCGGCCGTCGAGGTCTGGTCGCCGGGGCTCGTCACCGTGACGGTGTTGCCGCCGGTGGAGCCGGACGCGAAGGCGGCCGTGCCGTTGGGGGTGCCCAGGCCGGTCGGCCCGTCGTAGCCCGCGCCCGCCGTGCACAGGTAGGCGGGGCTGCAGCTGCCGTTGGCGCCGCTGGTGACGTCGTTGAGCGCCGACGCGTGGGCATACGGGTACGAGGCCGGGGTGCTGCCCGCGGCGGGGGTGCCGGCGAGGGCGTACACGCCCGCGATGATCGGGGCCGAGGCGCTGGTGCCGCCGTACACGTTCCAGCCGCTTGCCTGGTAGCTGTTGTAGACGGCGACGCCGGTGGCCGGGTCGGCGACGGCCGAGACGTCGGCGACGGTGCGCTTGGCGCAGCCCGTGTCGGTCTGCCAGGAGGGCTTGGCGTCGTAGGCGGAGCAGCCGGAGCCCGCGCCCTGGCCGCCCGCGCTGGTGCCCCACACCTTCTCGCTCCAGCCGCGGCTGTTGCTCGCACGGCTGAGGGAGGTGCCGCCCACGGCGGTCACGAACCGGGAGGCGGCCGGGTACTCCACGCCGTAGCCGCTGTCGCCGGAGCTGACGGTGATCGCGACGCCGGGGTGGTCGAAGTAGGCCGAGTCGGAGGTGGGGTCGGTGCTGTCCTCGCTGCCGCCGTAGCTGTTGGAGACGTACTTCGCGCCCATGGCCACGGCCCGGTTCACGGCCGCGCCCAGGTCCGCCATGCTCGCGCTGTTCGCCTCTACCAGCAGGATGTGGCACTGCGGGCAGACGGCGCTGACCATGTCGACGTCGAGGGCTATCTCCCCGGCCCAACCGGCGTCGGCGGTGGGGTAGTTGGTTCCGCCGTTCTGGTCGGCCTTCCGGAAGCAGCCGTTGGCCGTGGTGCACGCGGGCAGGCCGTACTGGGCGCGGTAAGTGGCCAGATCCTGCTCGGCGTTGGGGTTGTCGTACGCGTCCACGATCGCCACCGTGGCGCCGGCCCCCGCGTTCGACGGCAGGGCGTAGGCGCTGCGCAGGTCGGTGGGGCCGTAGCCGGAGGGCGCGGCGTCCGGGGTGATGCCCAGGTGCTGGCGGACGTCGGTGCGGGCCAGGGCCTGGCAGGCCATCCGGCCGGGTGCGGTGGGGCGGGAGCAGAGCCGCTGGGCCTGGGTGCCGCCGGGGGACGCGGCGGCGGAGTGCGGGGCCGGGCCGGGGGCCGCGGTGGCGGCGGGGGCGGCGGCGATCAGGCCGCCGGTGACGAGCGCGGCGAGGGACAGCAGGCCGGTGGAGGCGCGGCCGAGGGGCCGTCTGGAGTGGAAGGATCTCTTCTTCTGCACGGAAGTGCCCTCCATGGGGGGTCGGGAATGCCCGTGAGCGGGCAGGCCGAGGCAATGGCGCGTGCATGACAAGATCGGCCTCGGAAAAGTGCCACCCCGGTGGGTGGTGGCAGTGAATCGAACGTAGCGACGCCCGCTCCCAAGGGACAAGCGCCTTATGGCAAAGGCTTGTTATCGGTCACGGGGGCCGACCGGACCTGGTCCGGGCCTGGTCCGGACCTGGGCGGGAAATCGCCCGCGCCCGTACCCGGAGCTGATCACGGCCGTATAGCGTGTACCGCCATGGAGCCGGACGAGGGAGCCGTGGCCGACCTGGTGGCGCTCGGGCTGTCCCGCTACGAGGCCCGCGTCTACCACGCCCTGGTCAGGCGCGAGTCCTTCACGGCGGCCCAGGTGGCCCGCGAGGCCCGGGTGCCCCGCCAGCGGGTCTACGACGTCCTGGACGCGCTCGTCCGGGGCGGGCTGGCCGTCGCCCACGGGGGCAGGGTGGCCACCTTCTCCGCCACCGCCCCCGAGCCCGCCCTGGCCAGGCTGCTGGCCCGCCGCCGGGAGTCCCTGGAACGGCTGGAGCGCGTCTCGGAGGGACTGGCCGCCGCCCTGCTGCCGCTCTGGGCCGACGGCCGCTCGCACACCGACCCGCTGGACTACATCGAGGTGCTCCGCGAGCCCGGCGCCATCGCCGAGCGGTTCGCCGACATCCAGACCCAGGCCGCCCGCGAGCTGCTCACCTTCTGCCGGCCCCCCTTCGTCGCCCCCACCGACAACGCCGAGGGCATCCGGGCCGCCCGCCGCATCAGCCGCGCCGGCGGCACCGTGCGCGCCCTCTACACCCGGGAGGTGCTCGACGACCCGGAGCTGCGGGCGAGCGCCCTGCGCTTCGGCCAGGCGGGGGAGGAGGCGCGCTGCACGGACGAGCTGCCGCTCAAGCTGGTGATCGCCGACGCCTCGCTCGTCCTGTGCGACATGCCCGACCCCATGGCGGGCACCATGGCGGGCACCGCCTCCACCACCGCCCTCTACATCGAGCACCCGGCGCTCGCGGCCTGTCTGCGACTGGCCTTTCGTACGGTTTGGGACCTCGCTACGCCGATCGCGTGACATAGGTCGCATCACCCGTTCACCGCCACTGCGAGCGGAACATTAGACTCGACGGATCTACAGGCCCGAGACGGCTCGACAAGCCCGACAGCTCGATGAAGGAGGCACGGGTGGCGCTGCTGACCCGCATCAGGGGACCGCGCGATCTGGACCGGCTGAGCACGGAGCAGCTCGACCGGCTGGCCGCGGAGATCCGCACCTTCCTCGTCGACGCCGTCTCCAAGACCGGCGGCCACCTCGGGCCGAACCTCGGCGTGGTCGAGCTGACCATCGCGATGCACCGGGTCTTCGACTCGCCCAAGGACAAGGTGCTCTTCGACACCGGGCACCAGGCGTACGTCCACAAGCTGCTCACCGGCCGCCAGGACTTCTCGCAGCTGCGTGCCAAGGACGGCCTGTCCGGCTACCCGTCCCGGGCGGAGTCCCCGCACGACGTGATCGAGAACAGCCACGCCTCGACCGTCCTGGGCTGGGCCGACGGCCTCGCCAAGGCCAACCAGGTGCTCGGCCGGAAGGACCACGTCGTCGCCGTCATCGGCGACGGTGCGCTCACCGGCGGCATGGCCTGGGAGGCGCTGAACAACATCGCCGCCGCCAAGGACCGCCCGCTCGTCATCGTCGTCAACGACAACGAGCGCTCCTACGCGCCCACCATCGGCGGCCTCGCCAACCACCTCGCCACCCTGCGCACCACCGACGGCTACGAGCGCTTCCTGGCCCGCGGCAAGGACCTGCTCGAGCGCACCCCGGTCGTCGGCAGGCCGCTCTACGAGACGCTGCACGGCGCCAAGAAGGGCCTGAAGGACTTCATCGCCCCGCAGGGCATGTTCGAGGACCTCGGCCTGAAGTACGTCGGCCCCATCGACGGCCACGACATCGAGGCCCTGGAGTCCGCGCTCCAGCGCGCCAAGCGCTTCAACGGCCCCGTGCTCGTCCACTGCCTCACCCAGAAGGGCCGCGGCTACAAGCACGCCGAGCAGAACGAGGCCGACCGCTTCCACGGCATCGGCGCCATCCACCCCGACACGGGCCTGCCGGTCGCCTCCGGCGGCGCCAGCTGGACCTCGGTCTTCGCCGACGAGATGGTCGAGCTGGGCCGGGAGCGCGAGGACATCGTCGCCATCACGGCCGCGATGATGCAGCCCGTCGGCCTGGGCAAGTTCGCCAAGGCCTTCCCCGAGCGCGTCTACGACGTCGGCATCGCCGAGCAGCACGCCGCCACCTCGGCCGCCGGGCTGGCCACGGGCGGTCTGCACCCGGTCTTCGCCGTCTACGCCACCTTCCTCAACCGCGCCTTCGACCAGGTGCTGATGGACGTGGCCCTGCACAAGTGCGGCGTCACCTTCGTCCTCGACCGGGCCGGTGTGACCGGCGACGACGGCGCCTCGCACAACGGCATGTGGGACATGTCGATCCTCCAGGTCGTCCCGGGCCTGCGGATCGCCGCCCCGCGCGACGCCGACCAGGTCCGCGCCCAGCTGCGCGAGGCCGTCGAGGTCAAGGACGCGCCCACCGTCGTGCGCTACTCCAAGGGCACCGTCGGCCCGGCCGTCGAGGCCGTCGGCCGGATCGGCGGCATGGACGTGCTGCGCAAGCCCGCCGAGGGCACCGTCCGGCCGGACGTGCTCATCGTCTCCGTGGGCGCCCTCGCCCCGATGTGCCTGGAGATCGCCGGCCTCCTGGACAAGCAGGGCATCTCCTCGACCGTCGTGGACCCCCGCTGGGTCAAGCCGGTCGACGAGGCGCTGCCCGGCCTCGCCGCCGGGCACCGCGTCGTCGTCACCGTCGAGGACAACGGCCGCGTGGGCGGCGTCGGCTGCGCCGTCGCCCAGGCCCTGCGCGACGCCGGCGTCGACCTGCCGCTGCGCGACTTCGGCATCCCGCAGCAGTTCCTCGACCACGCCTCCCGCAAGGAGATCATGGCCGAGATCGGGCTCACCGCCCCGGACATCGCCCGTCAGGTCACCGGACTGGTCGCCAAGCTGGACGGCCGCTTCGAGGAGCGGGTCGAGACGACCGAGGCCGTGGAGGCCGTGGAGGTCGCTGAGCCTGCCGGGGCGGCCGGGGCCACGAATTCCACCGAGCCTGCCGAGGCCGTCCGCGACTGACGCGGACTCGGGAGCGCACCTCCGCACCACGCAGGGGCCGGCCGTCGATCATCCGTTTCCGGGTGGTCCGGTCGGCCCTTCCGCATGGGGTGTCACTGCCCTCCATCGGGTGAATCCTGGTCCGGGGCGGCTGTGCCCGACAGGGCACGGCCCGTGTCATCGCGGACACTCGCTCAGTTCAGGGGGAACGAGCGACGCCGAACAGGTGGAGGTGAGCCGATGACCACAGAGCAACCCGTCCGGAGCGGCCGCGGCAAGAGCGGACTGTTCCGGACCAAGTCGGTTGAGCAGTCCATTCAGGACACGGAGGAACCGGAGCACTCGCTCAAGAAAGCCCTCTCCGCGCTCGACCTCACCGTGTTCGGGGTCGGTGTCATCATCGGCACCGGCATCTTCGTCCTCACCGGAAAGGTGGCCAAGGACAACGCCGGCCCGTCGGTGGCGCTGGCCTTCGTCCTCGCGGGCGTGGTGTGCGGGCTGGCGGCGCTCTGCTACGCCGAGTTCGCCTCCACCGTGCCGGTGGCCGGGTCCGCGTACACCTTCTCGTACGCCTCGCTCGGCGAGCTGCCCGCGTGGATCATCGGCTGGGACCTCGTGCTGGAGCTGGCGCTGGGCTGCGCCGTCGTCGCCGTCGGCTGGTCCGGCTACATCCGCTCGCTCATGGACAACGCCGGCCTGCACCTGCCGGCAGGGCTCACCGGACCGCAGCACGGCCACTTCGGCTTCGACATCCTCGCCTGTGCGCTCGTCGTGCTGCTCACCGGCATCCTCGTCGCCGGAATAAAGCTTTCTTCGCGGGTCACGGCCGTCATCGTCGCGGTGAAGGTCACCGTCGTGCTGATCGTCATCATCGTGGGCGCCTTCTTCATCAGCGGCGCCAACTACGCCCCCTTCATCCCGCACGCGCAGAGCACCAAGGGCGGCAGCGGGCTCTCCGCGCCGCTCATCCAGCTGATCTTCGGCTTCACGCCCTCCAACTTCGGTGTCATGGGCATCTTCACTGCGGCCGCCGTGGTCTTCTTCGCCTTCATCGGCTTCGACATCGTCGCCACCGCCGCCGAGGAGACCCGCAATCCCCAGCGCGACATCCCCCGGGGCATCCTCGGCTCGCTGGCCATCTGCACCCTCCTCTACGTGGCCGTGTCGGTCGTCGTCACCGGCATGGAGAAGTACACGATGCTCTCCAAGGACGCGCCCCTGGCCGACGCCTTCAAGAGCCAGGGCCACCCGTTCTGGGCCGGGCTCATCAGCTTCGGCGCGGTCGTCGGGCTCACCTCCGTCTGCATGATCCTGCTGCTCGGGCAGAGCCGGGTGTTCTTCGCGATGAGCCGCGACGGGCTGCTGCCGCGGTTCTTCTCCGTCGTCCACCCGCGCTTCGGCACGCCCTACCGCTCGACGTTCCTGCTGGGGGGCGTCGTCGCGATCGTGGCGGGCTTCACCTCGATCGACGTGCTGGCCGAACTCGTCAACATCGGCACGCTGTTCGCCTTCGTGGTCGTCGCGCTCGGCGTGATCATCCTGCGCCGGACGCGGCCCGACCTGCCGCGGGCCTTCCGCACGCCGTTCGTGCCCACCGTCCCCGTGCTGTCCGTCGCCGCCTCGCTGTGGCTGATGCTCAACCTGCCCGCGGAGACCTGGGCGCGGTTCGGCGCCTGGATGTGCCTGGGCGTCGTCGTCTACTTCGTCTACGGGCGCAGGAACAGCCGGGTGAGCGCGGCCCACCGGAACCCGCCGCCCATGGTCTGACCCTCAGGGGGCGTCCGACGGGGCCGCGCCCGGTACGGCTCACGGCCGTACCGAGCGCGGCCCCGTCACCTCGGCGCCCAGCGCCGCCACCCGCCCGCGCAGCTCCCGGTCCGCGGTGACCACCACACAGCGCCGCCCGGGAGTCCGCGCGGCCACCACCGCGACCACATGGTCGTCCCCGCTGCCCGCGGCCGTCTCCACCCGCACCCCGGGCACCGACCCGGCCCCGCGTGCGGCCCCCTCCACCACGAGAACGATCTCCAGCGGCCCCGGCAGCCGCGGCTCGACGGCGCCCTCCGGCAGCCCGTCCGCCGCGTACGCCACCAGCCGGTCGCGCAGCCGTTCGGCCGCGCCCAGGCGGTCGCGCCACCATCCGTCGGGCACCGAGCCGACGACATTCGCGGCATCCACGACAAGCAGCGCGTCATCCATGCCCACAGCCTTGCACGCCCCCCGGTTCGCCGTGTTCGTCGCGTTCACCGCCGTCCGGCAGACCGCGCTGACCAGGCGCAATGTTATTGTCGAGAGTCAACAAAGAGCCGGTGGGTCGAGCCGGCGCACACGTTCCGAGAGAGGCTGGCGCGAGTCATGGCAGTGCGGACGTCCACCCCCACCACCGGCTGGTTGCTGAGGGGCAAGGACGGCCGGCTGACGGCCTACGCACCCGTCGCGGGCGGCCTCCTCCGCTGGACCGAGACCCGCCCCGGCGGCCCGGAGTGGACGGGCCCCGAGCACATGGACGTGCCCGGCCTGGAGCCCTACCTCTCCATAACCCAGGGCGCCGAGGGCTACATCAGCGTGGCCGGCCTGCGCCGCCGCGCCCACGACGACGGCCGCGCCGAGACCGACGTCGTCTACTCCACGCAGTTCCAGTCGGGCCGCGCCATGACGGTCTGGCGGTCGGTCGGCACCCCCTACGGCCAGGACTGGCAGCGGGCGGACCAGATCGGCGTCCCCACGGCGGTCCGCGACAGCGTCGGCCTCCACCTCTTCGTGCGCAACGCCGGCGGCGGGGTCTGCGGGCGCCGCCAGGACGTCCGCGGCATCTGGGGCCCGTGGACGGACATGAAGGGCAGCCACCTCCTCGACACCGTCTCGGCCGCAGCGACCGCCGACGGCCGCGTCGAACTCCTGGGCCCCGCCGGCGAGTACGTCCTGCGCTGGCGCCAGGACGAGCCCGGCGGCCCGCTGCGCCGGGTCCTCAACACCCCGGCCAAGCCGCTGGCCGGCTCCGCGGCCTCGGTCGCGACCGGCGACGGCCGCGTCACCCACTTCTGGCGGGACGCCACCGACTCCGTCCTCCAGACCCAGTGCCCCGACGCCCCCACCGGCCCCGGCAGCCAGGAAGGCGCCGAGGCCGCCGCCCCGGTGGCCCTGCCCTCCCTGGGCGGCGACGGCGCGGGCCCGGTGGCCGCGCTCCGCACCACGCTGGACGGCCACACCACCACGGTCCTCGCCCAGCGGTTGGCCAACGGCCTGCCCGCTGTGGCGGCTTACCCCGACGGCTCGCCGGACGCGGCCGACGCGGCCTGGTCGGAGACGGGCGAGGAGTGCGTGGGCGCCCCGGCCCTGGCCCTGGACGCCCACGACCGCGTGGTCCTGGCCGTCATCGGCACGGACGGCTCCCTGCGCGTCGCCCGGCAGCGGACGGATCAGCCGGGGCTGGCGCTGGGGGGCTGGGAGCGGGCCTGACGGCGCCGCTTCAGGGGCCGCCCGGTCCGCGGCCGGAGCGGAGCGGGATCTTCTTGAGGAAGAGCGCGCACACCAGGCCCGCGATGGTGACTGGCAGGGCGGTGAGGAAGACCGTGGACAGGGAGTCGGCGTACGCCGAGGTGTAGGCGTCCCGCGCGGCTTCCGGCAGCCGTTGCACGGCTTCGGGGCCTATGGACGTGCCGTGGCTGAGCTTCGCCGTGCGGTCGGCGAGCCCGTGGTTGAGGATCGCGCCGAAGACCGAGGCGCCGATCGACGTGCCGAGCATCCTGGCGAAGGTGACGGTCGAGGTGGCCGGGCCGATGTCGTGCACCTGCACCGCGCTCTGCGCGGCGACGATCGTCACCTGCTGGGAAAGGCCGGCCCCCAGGCCGAGAACGGCCATGAAGACGGAGGCGACGGCCAGGCCGGTGCCGTCCGTCATCGTCGACAGCAGATACAGGGCGAGGGCGGACACGGCCATGCTCGCGGCCGGATACCACTTGTACTGGCCCGTCCTGGCCATGAAGTGGCCGGTGGTCATGGTGGCCAGGAGCATTCCGGCGGTCATCGGGAGCATCAGCAGACCGGCGTTCTGCGGGCTGGTTCCCGTGACCATCTGCAGGTAGAGCGCCAGGTAGTTCAGTGCGCCGATGGAGATGAACCCGCCGACGAACGCCACGATGTTGGAGATGGTGAAGGTGGAGTTGCCGAACATGCGGAGCGGGACGACCGGTTCGGCGGCCCGGTGCTCCGCCGCGTACCAGAGCAGCCCCAGGGCGAGTGCGGCGACGGCCAGGCTGATGACGACGGCGGAGCCCCACGCGTACTTGGTGCCCGCCCAGTTGGTGAGCAGTACGAGGCAGCCCACCGTGCCGCCGAGGGTGAAGATGCCCGCGTAGTCGACGCGCGGGGTCGCCCGGCGTTCCGGCAGCTTCAGAAAGGCGATCACCATCACCAGCGCGATCGCGCCGACCGGCATGTTGACGTAGAAGGTCCATCGCCATCCGAGGTGGTCGGTGATCAGACCGCCCAGCAGCGGACCGCTGACGCCGGAGACGGCGAACGTGCCCGCGGCGTAGCTCTGGTAGCGGGCTCCTTCGCGGGGGCTGAACAGATCGCCCAGGATCGCAAAGATCGAAACGGTGAGCCCTCCGCCGCCGACGCCCTGCACGGCACGGAAGGCGATGAGCCGGCTCATCGACCCGGCTGCACCGCACAGCGCGGAGCCGAGGAGGAAGGTCGCGATGGCGAAGACGAAGACCCGCTTGCGGCCGAAGAGATCGCCGAGCTTCCCGTAGAGCGGCGTGGCCACGCTGAACGTCAGCAGATAGGCGGTGCCGACCCAGGCGAACTGCTCGACGCCGCCGAGATCGCCGCTGATGGTCGGCATGGCCGTGGCCACGATCTGTGTGTCCAGGGTGCCCAGCAGCATGGCGAGCATCAGACCGGCGAAGACCGGAACCGCCTGTCTGTGGGGCAGCGGTAACGGAGTCGGCTCGGCTGCTCCAGCGGTGGGCACCGACCGGGTGCGCGGCATGGCATCCCCTCCTTTGCGACGGGCGCGGTGCACGCCCGGGGCTTGTCAACCTAGGGCGACAAGCGAGCCTGCGTCAACCTTGGATGACAAGCCTTCGGTCGCCTTGACAGGCGGAGTTCATGTCATCTTGGGTTGACGTCATGGACGAGGCGGAAGTGAATCGACTGGTCGCGCTCGCGACGGCGGACGACCTTCACGAAGGGCTGGCCGCGGTACGCACGCTGCGCCGGCTCGTCGAGGAGATGGAGGCGCACCAGGTCGACCGCGCGCGCGAGCGCGGCTGGGCCTGGGCGGACATCGCCGAGCCGCTCGGCATCTCGCGCCAGGCCGCGCACAAGAAGCACACACGGCGGCACGCGAAGTGACGGACGCTCCGCCGTGCGGAAACGCCGAAGGGCCGTGCGGAAGACTCGAACGAGTCCTTCCGCACGGCCCTCAGCGGAACCGTGCCTCGGCGGTTACGCCGGGACGCTCGCCATGCCCACCGGCAGGAAGCGGCGGCCTGCGGCGCGCTCCGAGATGCCCTCGCGGTCCAGGTACGGCGTGATGCCGCCCAGGTGGAAGGGCCAGCCCGCGCCCGTGATCAGGCAGAGGTCGATGTCCTGGGCCTCGGCGACGACGCCCTCGTCCAGCATCAGGCCGATCTCCTGCGCGACCGCCTCCAGGACGCGCTCGCGGACCTGCTCCTCCGTCAGGACCGAGTCGCCCTGCGTCATCAGCGCGAGCACCTCGGGGTCCAGCTCCGGCTTGCCGGAGTCGTACACGTAGAAGCCGCGCTTGCCGGCCTTGACCACCGCGGCCAGGTTCGGCGAGACCTTGAAGCGGTCGGGGAAGGCGGCGGCCAGCGTCTCGGAGACGTGCAGGCCGATGGCCGGGCCGACCAGCTCCAGCAGCACCAGCGGCGACATCGGCAGGCCGAGCGGCTCGACGGCCTTCTCGGCCACCGCGACCGGGGTGCCCTCGTCGATGACGTTCTGGATCTCGCCCATGAAGCGGGTCAGGATGCGGTTGACGACGAACGCCGGGGCGTCCTTCACCAGCACCGCGGTCTTCTTCAGCTTCTTGGCGACGCCGAAGGCCGTGGCCAGCGCGGCGTCGTCGGTGCGCTCACCGCGGACGATCTCCAGCAGCGGCAGGATCGCGACCGGGTTGAAGAAGTGGAAGCCGACGACCCGCTCGGGGTGCTGCAGCTTCGACGCCATCTCGGTGACCGAGAGGGAGGAGGTGTTGGTCGCCAGGATCGTGTGCTCGGGCACGACGGCCTCGAGCTCGGCGAACACCTGCTGCTTGACGCCCATCTCCTCGAAGACGGCCTCGATGACGAAGTCCGCGTCGCCGAAGGCGGCGGCCTTGTCCAGCGAGCCGGTGACCGCGGCCTTGAGGCGGTTGGCCTTGTCCTGGTTGATGCGGCCCTTGAGGAGCAGCTTGTCGATCTCGTCGTGGACGTACTTCACGCCCTTGTCCACGCGCTCCTGGTCGATGTCGGTCAGGACGACCGGCACCTCCAGGCGGCGGAGGAACAGCAGCGCCAGCTGAGAGGCCATCAGGCCGGCGCCGACGACGCCCACCTTGTTGACCGGGCGGGCCAGCGACTTGTCCGGGGCGCCGGCGGGGCGCTTGCCGCGCTTCTGCACCAGGTTGAAGGAGTAGACGCCACTGCGCAGCTCGTCGCCCATGATCAGGTCGGCGAGGGCGCGGTCCTCGGCCTCGAAGCCCTGGCGCAGGTCGCCGTTCTTGGCCGCGGCGATGATGTCCAGCGCGCGGTACGCGGCCGGGGCGGCGCCGTGCACCTTGGAGTCGGCGATCGCGCGGCCGCGCTCGACGGCACGGTCCCAGGCCTCGCCGCGGTCCACCTCGGCCCGGACGACCTCGGTCTCGCCCTTCAGGACGGAGGCCGTCCAGATCAGGGACTGCTCCAGGAAGTCCGCGCCTTCGAAGATCGCGTCGGCGATCCCGAGGTCGAAGACCTGCTTGCCCTTGAGCTGCCGGTTCTGGTTGAGGGAGTTCTCGACGACGACCGAGACCGCGCGGTCCGCGCCGATGATGTTCGGCAGCAGGGTGCAGCCGCCCCAGCCGGGCACCAGGCCCAGGAAGACCTCGGGCAGCGAGAAGGCCGGGATGGCCTTGGACACCGTGCGGTAGGTGCAGTGCAGGCCGACCTCGACGCCGCCGCCCATCGCGGCGCCGTTGTAGTACGCGAAGGTCGGGACCGCCAGGGCCGCCAGGCGCTTGAAGACGTCGTGGCCGCCCTTGCCGATGGCCAGCGCGTCCTCGTGGCGCTTGAGCAGCTCGATGCCCTTGAGGTCGGCGCCGACGGCGAAGATGAACGGCTTGCCGGTGATGCCGACGCCGACGATCCCGCCCGCCTCGGCCTCCGCCTCGACCTGGTCGATCGCCGTGTTGAGGTTGGCGAGGGACTGCGGGCCGAAGGTGGTCGGCTTGGTGTGGTCCAGGCCGTTGTCCAGCGTGATGAGGGCGAAGCGGCCCGCGCCGGCCGGGAGGTCGAGGTGGCGGACGTGCGCCTGGGTGACGACCTCGTCGGGGAAGAGCTCTGCGGCGCCCTTCAAAAGCTCAGCGGTGGTGCTCACTTGCTGCCTCCGTCGAAGTGCGGGTTCTCCCAGATGACCGTGCCGCCCATGCCGAAGCCGACGCACATGGTGGTGATGCCGTAGCGGACGTGCGGCTGCTCCTCGAACTGCCGGGCCAGCTGCGTCATCAGGCGGACGCCGGAGGAGGCCAGCGGGTGGCCGAAGGCGATGGCGCCGCCGTACTGGTTGACGCGCGGGTCGTCGTCGGCGATGCCGTAGTGGTCCAGGAGCGAGAGGACCTGGACGGCGAAGGCCTCGTTGATCTCGAAGAGGCCGATGTCGCCGATCGTCAGACCGGCCTTGGCCAGCGCCTTCTCGGTCGCCGGGACGGGGCCGATGCCCATGACCTCGGGCTCGACGCCCGCGAAGGCGTAGGAGACCAGGCGCATCTTGACCGGCAGGCCCAGCTCGCGGGCCACGTCCTCGGCGGCGATGAGCGAGGCGGTGGCGCCGTCGTTGAGACCGGCCGCGTTGCCCGCGGTGACCCGGCCGTGCGGACGGAACGGGGTCTTGAGGTTCGCCAGGTTCTCCAGCGTGGTGCCCGGGCGCATCGGCTCGTCGGCGGTGGCCAGGCCCCAGCCGGTCTCGCCGCCCTCGGGGGAGGTGCGGCGGATGGAGATCGGCACCAGGTCGGCCTGGATCTTGCCGTCGGCGTAGGCCTTGGCGGCCTTCTCCTGGCTGCGCACCGCGTACTCGTCGGCGCGCTGCTTGGTGATGTGCGGCAGGCGGTCGTGGAGGTTCTCCGCGGTCATGCCCATGAACAGGGCGGACTCGTCGACCAGCTTCTCCGACACGAAGCGCGGGTTGGGGTCCACGCCCTCGCCCATGGGGTGGCGGCCCATGTGCTCGACGCCGCCCGCGATGGCGAGGTCGTACGCACCCAGGGCGACGCCGCCCGACACGGCGGTCACGGCGGTCATCGCGCCGGCGCACATGCGGTCGACGGAGTAGCCCGGCACGGACTGGGGGAGGCCCGCGAGGATGCCGGCGGTGCGGCCCAGGGTCAGGCCCTGGTCGCCGATCTGCGTGGTCGCGGCGAGGGCGACCTCGTCGATGCGGGCCGGGTCCAGGTCCGGGTTGCGGCGCAGCAGTTCCCGGATGCACTTGACGACCAGGTCGTCGGCGCGGGTCTCGTGGTAGATGCCCTTCGGGCCCGCCTTGCCGAACGGGGTGCGGACGCCGTCGACGAAAACGACGTCCCTAGCGGTACGAGGCACGTTGGCTCTCCTCCAGGTGCGGATCGCTGCGCGCGGGCATGCCGAGACGGCTCCGCCGCGGTGCGGGCTGACACCCGTCATGCTACTTGCGGGTAACCACGCTGCCCAGCCCCCTCCGGGAGCGGCGAAGGTCACATGCGGAAGAACCTCTTCGGGCCCGGACCCCGCCGGTGGCGGGACCCGGGCCCGAAGAGGTTCCGGAGAAAGGTTCAGGCGGAGAGGAAGGAGCGGAGGGCGGCTCAGGCCGCCGTGTCGGTCAGGGCCTTGGTCAGCACCGGCGTCACCTGCTCCACCTGCCAGGCGCGGGCCCCGTGCGCCGCGAGGACCTCGGCGACGGCCTCGGCCGTGACGTGCCGGGGCGGCTCCCAGCACAGTCTGCGGACCGTGTCGGGGGTGATCAGGTTCTCCTGCGGCATCGTGAGCCGCTCGGCCAGGTCGGAGACGGCCGAGCGCGCCGCCGACAGCCGGGCCGCCGCGACCGGGTCCTTGTCCGCCCAGGCGCGGGGCGGCGGCGGGCCCGTCAGGGGCTGGCCGGGCTGCGGAAGCTCCGCGTCCGGGAGGGCCTTGGCGCGGTCGATCGCGGCCATCCACTGCTCGAGCTGCTTGCGGCCCATCCGGTGCCCGTAGCCCGGGAGCGCCGCGAGCGCGTGGGCGTTCGGCGGGATGTTGAGGGCGGCCTCGACGATCGCGGCGTCGCCCAGCACCTTGCCGGGCGAGACGTCGCGCCGCTGGGCGATGTGGTCGCGCACGGTCCACAGCTCGCGCACCACGGCCATCTGCCGGCGCCGGCGCACCTTGTGCATCCCGGAGGTGCGGCGCCAGGGGTCCTTGCGGGGCGGGGCGGGCGGGGCCGAGGCGATGGCGTCGAACTCCTCGCGGGCCCACTCCAGCTTGCCCTGCCGGTTCAGCTCCTGCTCCAGCGTGTTGCGCAGGTCCACCAGCAGCTCCACGTCCAGCGCGGCGTAGCGCAGCCAGGGCTCGGGCAGCGGGCGGGTGGACCAGTCGACGGCGGAGTGGCCCTTCTCCAGGGCGTACCCCAGGACGTTCTCGACCATGGCGCCGAGCCCCACGCGGGCGAAGCCCGCCAGCCGTCCGGCCAGCTCCGTGTCGAAGAGCCGGGCGGGCGACATCCCTATCTCGCGCAGGCACGGCAGGTCCTGGGTGGCGGCGTGCAGCACCCACTCGGCGTCGCCGATGGCCTCGCCCAGCGCACTGAGGTCGGGGCACCCGACCGGGTCGATCAGGGCGGTCCCGGCGCCCTCGCGGCGCAGCTGGACGAGGTAGGCACGCTGGCCGTAGCGGTATCCGGAGGCACGTTCGGCGTCCACGGCGACGGGCCCGGTGCCCGCGGCGAAGGCCGCGACGACCCGGGCCAGGGCGTCGGCGTCGGCGACGACCGGCGGGATGCCCTCGCGTGGCTCCAGCAGGGGAATCGGCGCCGAATCGACGTCGTCCGGGGGGCCGCCCCCGGTGGTTCGCAGTGTCGTGTCTTCTGCGGTCTCTTGGGCGTCGGTCACCGGTCAAGGGTATCTGTGTATGGCAAGCGCCCGTCGCCGGAACGTTCCGGCGACGGGCGCGGCGCGTCTTCGGGGCGGTCAGTGGATGATGCCGGTGCGCAGTGCCACGGCCACCATTCCGGCCCGGTCGCCCGTGCCGAGCTTGCGCGCGATCCGGGCGAGGTGGCTCTTGACGGTGAGCGCCGAGAGGCCCATGGAGACGCCGATGGCCTTGTTGGACTGGCCCTCCGCAACCAGCCGCAGGACCTCGACCTCGCGTCCGGACAGCTCCCGGTAGCCGCCGGGGTGTCCCGGGGCGCCAGGGGGGCGGCGTTGCATCCGGGCGGCGGCGGAGCCGATGGGGGCGGCCCCGGGCCGGCCGGGCAGGCCGAGGTTGGTGCGGGTGCCGGTGACGACATAGCCCTTGACGCCGCCCGCGAGCGCATTGCGCACGGCGCCGATGTCGTCGGCGGCGGACAGGGCCAGGCCGTTGGGCCAGCCCGCTGCGCGGGTCTCGGAGAGCAGTGTCAGGCCGGAGCCGTCCGGCAGGTGGACGTCTGCCACGCAGATGTCGCGCGGGTTGCCGATCCGCGGCCGGGCCTCCGCGATGGACGACGCCTCGATCACATCGCGTACGCCCAGCGCCCACAGATGGCGGGTGACGGTGGAGCGGACCCGGGGGTCGGCGACGACGACCATGGCGGTGGGTTTGTTCGGGCGGTAGGCGAGGCTAGCGGGTTGCTCGAGGAGAACGGACACCAGGCCTCCAGTGGGGGTGTGGCGGGGACGGGTGCCGACTTGGGGATAAGCCGGGGCGATCCGTATGGGAAGGGTCACAAGGTCCTTCGGCAGCCGAACGGCCCGGCTTTAGGGAATGATCACGAATTGGTGAGTAACAATTCGGGCAATTAGGTGGACCACCGAATAAATTCCCCCCAACCGGTCACCCGGCACCCCCTGCCCGGCATGCTCAGCGGCCGTGCGGCCCCCGCCGCTGGGGCAGCGGCACGATCCCCGCCTCTGGCGCGCCGCCCGGCGGCAGCCCCGCGATCTGGCAGAGCAGATCGCACCACGCCGACAGGTGCGCCGCCGTGTCCGGCACCCCGGCCGCGCCCTGGCCGGGCTTCGCGCCCGGCAGCACCGGGGACCACGAGGCCCGGATCTCGATCCGTGTCGACGGCTCGCGCTCCTGCAGCCCGCCGAAGTAGTGCGAGCCCGCCCGGGTCACCGTGCCGCTGGGCGCCGCGTACGGCACCCGGCGCGCCTCCAGCGCGCCCGTCAGCCAGGACCAGCACACCTCCGGCAGCAGCGGGTCCGCCGCCATCTCCGGCTCCAGCTCCGCGTGCACCAGCGTCACCAGCCGGAACGTGCCGCCCCAGGCCTCGTGCCCGGCCGGATCGTGCAGCAGGATCAGCCGCCCGTCGGCCAGTTCCTCGTCGTCCACGACGACCGCGGCCTCCAGCGCGTACGAGTACGGGGCGAGCCGTTGCGGTGGCGGGGTGGCGTCCAGCTCGATCTCGGGCCGCAGGCGCACTCCTTGCAGCCCCGCGACCGCCTGCCGGAAGACGGACGGGGTGCCCTCCCCATCCGCGTCGTCCGGACCGTCCGAGAGGTGTCCCTGCGCCGCAGCCATGCCCGGAAGACTAGGCGGAACGACCCCCGGTTCCGGGTAGGGACACCACACGGGCGGGTCACTCGTTCGGCCCGTGCGAAGATTTGGGGCATGAGTGAGCGCAGCCACCGGCAGACCGGCCGCACCGCGGCACACGAAGCGGCATACGATTCGGCGTTCCTGAGGGCGTGCCGCCGCGAGCCCGTGCCCCACGCCCCGGTCTGGTTCATGCGCCAGGCGGGCCGCTCGCTCCCCGAGTACCGCAAGGTCCGCGAGGGCATCCCCATGCTCGAGTCCTGCATGCGGCCCGAGCTGGTCACCGAGATCACCCTGCAGCCCGTGCGCCGGCACGGCGTCGACGCCGCGATCTTCTTCAGCGACATCGTGGTGCCGCTGAAGGCCATCGGCATCGACCTCGACATCAAGCCGGGCGTCGGCCCGGTCGTCGCCGAGCCGGTCCGCACCCGCGCCGACCTCGACCGGCTGCGCGCCCTCGACCCCTCCGACGTGCCGTACGTCACCGAGGCCATCGGCATGCTCACCGCGGAGCTGGGCGGCACGCCCCTCATCGGCTTCGCCGGTGCGCCCTTCACGCTGGCCAGCTACCTCATCGAGGGCGGGCCCTCGCGCACCTACGAGAACACCAAGGCCATGATGTACGGCGACCCCGAGCTGTGGGCCGACCTGGTCGACCGGCTCGCCGTCATCACCGCCGCCTTCCTGCGCGTCCAGATCGAGGCCGGTGCGAGCGCCGTCCAGCTCTTCGACTCCTGGGCGGGCGCCCTGGCCCCCGCGGACTACCGGCGCTACGTCATGCCGGCCTCCCGCAAGGTCTTCGACGACGTCGCCGGGTACGGGGTGCCGCGCATCCACTTCGGTGTGGGGACCGGTGAGCTGCTGGGCCTCATGGGCGAGGCCGGTGCGGACGTCGTCGGCGTCGACTGGCGGGTCCCGCTGGACGAGGCCGCGCGGCGGGTCGGGCCCGGGAAGGCGCTCCAGGGCAACCTGGATCCGGCGGTGCTCTTCGCCGGGCGCGAGGCGGTGGAGGCCAAGGCGGACGAGGTGCTTGCGGCTGCGCGGGGGCTGGAGGGGCACGTCTTCAATCTGGGGCACGGGGTTATGCCGAGTACGGATCCGGATGCGTTGACGCGGCTGGTGGAGTACGTGCACGAGCGCACGGCGCGGTAGCGGTACCGGGTACCGGTGTGGGTGGGGGCGCCTCCGGCGGTTCTTCCCCACCCCGCCCCTTCCCGTAACCGGGGGCTCTGCCCCCGGACCCCCGCTCCTCAAACGCCGGAGGGGCTGAATTTTGACCTCAGCGTTCCAGTAGCAGCGCCTGGCCCTGTCCCACGCCGATGCACAGTGCCGCCAGGCCCGTCCCCGAGCCCGCGGCCGCCAGTTGGTGGGCCAGTGAGCCCGTCAGGCGGGCGCCTGAGCAGCCCAGGGGGTGGCCGATCGCGATCGCTCCGCCGCGCTGGTTGACGACGGCCGGGTCGAGGTCGGGCCATTCGGCCAGGCAGCCCAGGGCCTGGGCGGCGAAGGCCTCGTTCAGTTCGACGTGCGTGAGGTCGCCGAAGCCTCGCCCGGCCTTGGCCAGCGCCCGCCGCACCGCCTCGACCGGCCCCAGCCCGTACAGGTCCGGCTCGATGCCGGTGACGGCCGAGGACCGTACCCGGGCCAGCGGCTCGCGGCCCGTCGCCCGCAGGCCCTCCTCGTCGCAGAGCAGCAGCGCGGCCGCGCCGTCGTTGAGGGGCGAGGAGTTGCCCGCGGTGACCGTGCCGCCGGGCGTCCGGAAGGCGGGCTTCAGCGCGGCCAGGGCCTCCGCCGACGTGGTGTCGCGAATGCACTCGTCGCGCGGCAGCTCGACCCCGGGCACGGGCACGACCTCCCCGTCGTACGCGCCGTCCTTCCACGCCCGCGCAGCCTTCTCGTGGCTGGCGAGCGCGAAGGCGTCCTGCTGCTCGCGGCTGATGCCGTGCTTGTCGGCGACGAGTTCGGCGCCCTCGCCGAGGGAGACCGTCCAGCGCTCCGGCATGGCCGGATTGGTCATCCGCCAGCCCAGCGTGGACGAGTACAGCTGCTGGTGACCGGCGGGGAACGCCCGCTCGGGCTTGGCCAGCACCCAGGGGGCGCGGCTCATCGACTCCACGCCCCCCGCCACGACCACGGACGCGTCCCCGAGGGCGATGGCGCGGTACGCCTGCACGACCGCCTCCATGCCGGAGGCGCACAGCCGGTTGACGGTGGCGCCGGGGACGGACACGGGGAGCCCGGCGAGCAGCACGGCCATGCGGGCCACGTTGCGGTTCTCCTCGCCGGCCCCGTTGGTGTTGCCCAGCACGACGTCGTCGACGCGGGCCGGGTCGAGGGCGGGGCTGCGGTCCACGAGGGAGCGCACCACGTGCGCGGCGAGGTCGTCGGGGCGCACCCCGGCGAGGGCTCCGCCGTACTTGCCGACGGGGGTGCGGACGGCGTCGACGATGTAGACATCCCGGATGCGGTCGCTCATTGCTGCTGCTCCTCGTGGTCGGCCGCTGCCGAGTCTTCGGGCCGCCGCCGCCTGCTGTCAATGGGTAACCGGCCGACCGTTCGGACGGGACGCCGGACAGGACACCGGGCGGCGGACCGCGCGGCGGCATTTGAGAGAGTGGCCTCATGAGCGCAGCGGACTCCTCCAGGCAGCAAGCGGCCCCCCACGCCGTCGTCGTCGGCGGCGGGATCTCGGGGCTGGCGGCGGCCCTCCGGCTGACGGAGGCGGGCGTCCGCGTCACGCTGCTGGAGGCCGGGGACCGCGTCGGCGGCAAGCTGCACGCGGGCGAGATCGCCGGCATGCCGGTGGACCTGGGGGCCGAGTCCGTCCTCGCGCGCCGCCCCGAGGCCGTGGAACTGGCCCGCGCCGTCGGCCTCGGCGACAGCCTCCGGCCGCCCGCCGCCACCGCCATGCTGTGGACCCGCGGCGAGCTGCGGCCCCTGCCGACCGGCCACAGCATGGGCGTGCCCGGCGACCTCGCCCCGCTCGCCGCCTCCGGCATCCTCTCCGCGGACGGCCTCGCCCGCGTCGCGCACGAGGCCGAGCTGCCGCCCGCCGAACTCGGCGAGGACGTCGCCATCGGCACGTACGTCGCCGAGCGCATGGGCCGCGAGGTCGTCGACCGCCTGGTCGAGCCGCTCCTCGGCGGCGTCTACGCGGGCGACGCCTACCGCATCTCGATGCGCGCCGCCGTGCCCCCGCTCTTCGAGGCCGCCCGCACCCACCGCTCGCTGGCCGAGGGCGTACGGGACCTCCAGGCCCGCGCCGCCGCCCGGCAGCAGACCGGTCCCGTCTTCATGGGCATCGAGGGCGGCATCGGCCGGCTGCCGCTCGCCGTCGCGGACGCGGTGCGCGCGAAGGGCGGCACGATCCGCACCGGCGCGCCGGTCGTGGAGATCGGGCGCACCGGCGACGGCTGGCGCGTCGAGCTGGCGGACGGCTTCCTGGCCGCGGACGCCGTCGTCCTGGCCACCCCCGCGCCCGACACGGCCCGTCTCGTCGCCCGTGCGGCCCGCGCCGCGGGAGCGGGCGCCGCCGTCGACGCCCTCGCCGGCGTTGAGTACGCCTCCATGGCGCTGGTCACCATGGCCTTCCGCCGCTCCGAGGTCGAGGGCCTGCTGCACGGCAGCGGCTTCCTCGTCCCGCCCGTCGACGGCCGGAAGATCAAGGCGTCCACCTTCTCCAGCAACAAGTGGCGCTGGAACGCCGACGCCGACCCGGACCTGTTCGTCCTGCGCACCTCGATCGGGCGGTACGACGACGAGGAGGACCTGATGCGCCCCGACGCCGACCTGGTCGCGATGTCCCTCAAGGACCTGGGCGACGCCGTGGGCCTCGCGGCCGCCCCGGTGGACACCAGGGTCACCCGCTGGGACGACGGGCTGCCGCAGTACCCGGTCGGCCACCTCGCCCGCGTCGCGAGCATCCGCGGGCACCTCGCCCGCCTGCCCGGCCTGGCGGTCTGCGGCGCGGTCTACGAGGGCGTGGGCATCCCGGCCTGCATCGCCGGCGCGCACCGCGCGGCCGACGGGCTTCTGGCGACCCTGGCCGAGGGCGCACGGGACGACAGGGGAGAATAGGAACCATGACTGACGCGCAGAAGACCCCGAACGCGGGCAAGAAGGCCAAGGACCTCAACGAGGTCATCCGCTACACCCTCTGGTCGGTGTTCAAGCTGCGCGACGTGCTGCCGCAGGACCGCGCCGGCTGGGCCGACGAGGTCGAGGAGCTCTTCGCCCAGCTCGCCGAGAAGGACGTCACGGTGCGCGGCACCTACGACCTGTCGGGTCTGCGGGCCGACGCCGACGTGATGATCTGGTGGCACTCCGAGACCTCGGACGCCCTCCAGGACGCGTACAACCTCTTCCGCCGCACCAGCCTGGGCCGCGCCCTGGAGCCCGTCTGGTCGAACATGGCGCTGCACCGCCCCGCCGAGTTCAACAAGTCGCACATCCCGGCGTTCCTCGCCGACGAGGAGCCGCGCGACTACGTCAGCGTGTACCCGTTCGTCCGCTCGTACGACTGGTACCTGCTGCCCGACGAGGACCGCCGCCGCATGCTCGCCGACCACGGCAAGATGGCCCGCGGCTACCCGGACGTGCGGGCCAACACGGTCGCGTCCTTCTCGCTGGGCGACTACGAGTGGATCCTGGCGTTCGAGGCCAACGACCTCTACCGCATCGTCGACCTCATGCGTCACCTGCGTGCCTCCGAGGCGCGGATGCACGTCCGTGAGGAGATCCCCTTCTACACGGGCCGCCGCAAGGCTGTGGCGGACCTGGTCGCCGGGCTCGCCTGAGGTCAGGGGGGACCCTGAGTCTCGGCCGGGGGTCCGGGGGTTGTCCCCCGGGAGATGCAGCACGGGCCGCCGCAAGGCCGTTGCGGACCTGGTCGCCGGGCTCGCCTGAGACCCGTTCCGGGCCCGCCGGGCGGCGGACCCTGAGACGGTTCAGCTCGTGGCCCGCGGCTCCGGGCGCGGTGCGCAGTAGGTGCGCCGTGCCGGGAGCCGCCCGGTCAGCAGGTACGTCTCCAGGTGGCGGTTGACGCACGCGTTGGGGCCGCCGCCGATGCCGTGCGTGCCCGCGTCCCGCTCGGTGACCAGCGCCGAGCCGGCCAGCCGGCGCTGCAGCTCCAGCGCGCCCCGGTAGGGCGTGGCCGCGTCCCGCTCGGCGGCCAGCAGCAGCGTGGGCGGCAGCCCGGACTTCCGGCCCGCGCGGACGTCCAGCGGGTGCTGCCGGGGCGCCTTCCAGTACGCGCAGGGCAGGTTCATGAAGGCGTTGCTCCACGTCTCGAACGGGGCCCGCTCGGCCAGCCGGTCGTTGTCCCGGTCCCAGTCCTCCCAGGACCGCGGCCACGATGCGTCGTTGCACTCGACGGCGGTGTAGACGGCGTTCTCGTTCTCGGCCGCCCACGCGCCGTTCCCGTCCGGCCCGGCGAGCGCGAGCAGCGGCTTGTCGTCGCCGCGCAGGTAGGCCGAGAGGACCAGGGCGCTCCGGGCCCAGAAGCTGTCGGAGTAGCCGCCCTTGAGGAAGACGCCCTGGAGCTGGCCGGGGCCGACCGTGCCGCCCGCCGCCCGCCGGGACAGGCTGCGCACGGCCTTGTGGTACGAGTCCAGCACCTCCTCGGCGGTGCGCCCGAGGTGGTAGACGGCGTTGTGCCGGGCCGCCCAGCGGCGCCAGTCGCCCCAGCGCCGCTCGAACGCCCGTGACTGGTCGAGGTTGTTGTCGTACCAGACCTTGCGCGGGTCCGGGTTGACGATGCTGTCGAAGACCATGCGGCGCACGTGCCGCGGGAAGAGCGTGGCGTAGAGGGCGCCGAAGTAGGTGCCGTAGGACGCCCCCATGTAGTTGAGCTTCCGCTCGCCGAGGGCCGCTCGCAGGACTTCCAGGTCGCGGGCGTTGTTGAGGCTGGTGAAGTGCCGCAGGCCGCTGCCGTTCCGGCGCGCGCAGCCCTGCGCGTAGGCCCGGGCCTTGGTGATCTGCTCCTTCTTGTATGCGGCGGAGGGGTGCTCGGGCGCCTGGGTGGGGCCCTTGCCGAAGCCCGCGGCCTTCACACAGGACAGCGGCGCGGAGCGGCCGACGCCGCGGGGGGCGTAGCCGATCAGGTCGTACTCGTCGGCGACCTTGCGCCACTGCGGGAGGCGGGAGAGCAGGGGGTAGAACATGCCGTTGCCGCCGGGGCCGCCGGGGTTGAACACGATGGCGCCCTGCCGGTCGTCGCTGTCGCCCAGCGCCCGGGCGCGGCTGACGGTGAGGCGGAGCTGCTTGCCGCCGGGGTGCGCGTAGTCCAGCGGTACGGAGAAGGTGCCGCACTCGATGGGGGCGGCGAGGCCCTCGACGGCGGGGCAGGCGCCGAAGTCGATGCCCTTGGCGGCGGCCCGCTGCGCGGCCTGGGCGACGCCGCGCGCCTCGGCACGGTCGTCGTCCGCGGCGCCGGCCGGGGAGGCGGGGAGGCCGGTGAGCCCGGTGAGGATCAGGGATCCGATGGTTCCGTACAGGGCTGCTGCTCTCACTGACCCGTCCCTTCATATGCAATACGGCAAAAGGGATAATTAGGTCAGCAGTTGATGAAGTAAAGCACTGAGCAGCGATGTCGGGGGATTGGGTACGAATGGGCCCGGGCGGCAGGGACGGGTATCGGCCGCCGTGGCATCCCGATGCGGTCGAATGGGTTGGTTCCCGCGCTTCTGCGGCAGTATGGCGGGTGGGGGTGATGGGCGTGGGTGAGCGGCCGGAAGCGAAGAGGAGCGCGAACGGAAAGCCCTACGACCCCGAGAGGCTCTTCCTCCCACCCGACGACGACCTCGCCCCGAACCGCCCCGGGGAGACCTTGCGGGCCAGGCTGGAGGCGTCCACGACCGGCCGCGCGGGCCTGCTGCTCGCCCGGCTGCTCGGCCGGCGGCCCGTGGAGGACTCCTGGCGCCGGGCGCTGGCGGCCGAACAGCTCGTCGGGGCCGAGCTGGAGGAGCTGACGGCGGGCGGCTGGGAAGTGGTGCACTCGATCGCGCTGCCCGGGGACGCCGTGATCCCCCACCTGCTGATCGGCCCCGGCGGGGTCTTCGGCGTCGCCCCCGAGCAGACCCGCAGGGCGCACGTCGAGGTGGGGGAGGCCGCGGTGCGGGTCGCGGGGGAGCGGCATCCCCGTCCGTATGTGCGCAGGGCCCGGCAGAGCGCGGTGCGGGCCTCGGCGGTGCTCTCGCGGGGGTGCGGGTTCCTGGTGCGGGTGCTGCCGGTCCTGGTGCTGGTGGGGCCCGTGAGCATCGAGGTGGCGCCCTCGCTGGAGGACGTCCGGGTGCTGGAGGAAGGCGACGTGGCGGGGCTGGGCGCGCTGGGCGGCGTGCTGCACCCGCACCGGGTCGACCGGATCCACACCGTGGCGCGCAACCGCCGCGTGTGGCTCCGGGCGTAGCCGCCCGTGGCGTGTGTCTAGCGCGGGAGGGGGAAGCCGCCGCCCAGCAGCTGGCGCAGCAGGGCGCCGTCCGCCTCGCCGAGGCCGTCGGCGAAACGGCTCAGGACCACTTCCCGGTCGGCCCGCTCGTCGAGGATCTTGTGCATGCGGCGGGCGGCGAGCCCGGCCTCGTCCGTGAGGGGCGCGTAGGCGTAGGCGCGGCCGCGCGGGGTGCGGGTGAGCACCTCCTTGCCGTGCAGCCGGGAGAGGATCGTGACGACGGTGCTGTAGGTCAGCTCGCCCGGGAGCGTGGCCTGGACCTCGCGGGGGGTCAGCGGGGTGCCCGCCCGCTGGAGCGCGGCCAGGACCTCGCCCTCCAGCGCTCCGTTCGCCCGGCGCCGGCCGCGGTGCACGGCGACGGCGGGGGTGGCGGTGGAGGTGGCGGCGTCCATGTCTTCGGCGTTCCTTCGTGCCCGGCCTGCGTGCCCGGCTGTTGTCGATCTTGAAATCCCTCTACAGGAGTGTAAAGGACTCCGGGGGTCTCCCAGAAGCTGACAGATCTTCAGAATTCGGACTGTGGCAGACTCGGCGGGAAATTCTTGTTATTCGAGCGATAGACGGAACGACGGGTGTTCGGGCGAGGTCGGGGGTACACGACGGTGGACGGACGGCACGGCAGGGCGGGCGACCGTAATCACTCCGCCCCTGCGGAGGGCCGGGGCGGGGGCCGGGGCCGCAGGAGGGCGGCGCCACGCCGCGGCCCCGCCGCCCTGGAGCGGTTCCGCCCCCTGCTGAGGAAGCTCCGCCCCGCCTACCCGCGCCCCGGGCGCACCGGCTTCCGCCGCTGGGTCCCCTCGTGGCGCCAGTCGCTGGGGCTCGTCGGGATCGTGCTCGGCACCCTCACCGGCACCGTCCTGATCCTCTACGCGCGCACCGAGATACCCGCCGACCTCAACGCCTTCGCCACCCAGCAGGACAACGTCTACTACTGGGCCGACGGCACCGAGATGGCCCGCACCGGGCCGGTCAACCGCCAGGACGCCTCGCTGGACAAGGTCCCCGAGAAGGTGCGCTGGACCGTGCTCGCCGCCGAGAACGAGACCTTCTACAGCGACAGCGGCATCTCCGTGAGCGGCATCACCCGCGCCGTCGGCCGGATGCTCGGCGGCGGCGACACCCAGGGCGGCTCGACGATCACCCAGCAGTACGTGAAGAACGCCTACCTCAACCAGCGGCAGACCTTCAGCCGCAAGTTCACCGAGATGTTCATCGCCATCAAGCTCGACAACAAGATGAGCAAGAACGACATCCTGGAGGGCTACCTCAACACCAGCTGGTTCGGCCGCGGCACCTACGGCATCCAGCGCGCCGCCCACGCCTACTACGACAAGGACGTCTCCCAGCTCGACGTGAGCGAGGGCGCCTTCCTCGCCTCGCTGCTCAAGGGCGCCGCCCTGTACGACCCGGCGCTCGGCGCCAAGAACCACGAGCGCGCCGTCGAGCGCTGGAAGTGGACCCTCGACCGCATGGTCGTCATCGGCAAGCTCACCCCGCAGGAGCGGGCCCGCTACACCACCTTCCCCGAGCCCAAGGCGCCGCCCAGGCCGGCCGGGCTCACCGGGCAGACCGGCTACCTCGTCGACACCGCCCGCGCCTACGTCAGCGCCCACACCAGCATCTCCGAGGCCGACTTCGACCTCGGCGGCTACCAGATCCGCACCACCTTCGAGCGGCCCAAGGTCGAGGCCCTCGCCAAGGCCGTCGACAGCGCGCGCAGCCACCTCGACCCCGACCAGCGGGAAGCCGACCAGAACGTCCGCATCGGCGCCGCCTCCGTCACCACCGACGGCCGCATCGTCGCCCTCTACGGCGGCCCCGACTACCTCAAGCAGGGCTTCAACGACGCCAACTCCACCGTCGTCCCGGCGGGCACCGCCTTCGCGCCCTTCGTCTACGCCGCCGCCCTGCGCGACGGCGTCCAGCTGGAGCGCGGCGCCCCCCGCAAGCCGGTCACGCCCGCCACCCTCTACAACGGCGACAACAAGGTGGCGATACGCACGCCCGAGGGCCCCTACTGGGACCGCTCCGGGAAGATCGTCAAGGCCGTGAACGACGACGGCAAGTCCTGGGGGAGGGTCTCCCTCAAGGAGGCGGTCGCACAGTCCGTCAACTCGCCGATCATGCAGCTGGGCATGGACGTGGGCCTGGACCGGGTCAGCGAAACCGCCGTCCGGACCGGGCTGCTGGCCGAGAGCCTCGGTCCCCAGGTGCCCGCCTTCTCCCTCGGCACCAGCACGCCCAGCGCCATCCGCATGGCCGGTGCCTACGCCACCTTCGCCGCCAAGGGACTGCACAGCGAGCCGTACTCCGTCGACAGGCTCAGCCGCAACGGCGACGCGGTGGAGGTCGAGAAGCCCACCGCGGAACGGGTGCTGACCGCGAACGTCGCCGGGTCCGTGGACGACGCGCTGCACGAGGCCGTCAAGCGCGGCAGCGCCACGGCGGCGAAGGCCGCGGGCGACGACGCGGCCGGCAAGGCGGGCACCGGCCCGGACAACAAGTCGGCCTGGTTCGCGGGCTACCGCGGCAAGGTCTCCACCGCGGTCTCCCTCACCCGCATCGAGCCCAAGTCCCAGGAGCTGCTCCCGCTGGACGGGCTGGGCGGCGCCGCCAAGTCCGCGACCGGCAGCCCGCTGCCGGTCGACATCTGGACGGCGTACATGGGCAAGCCGGGCGAATGACGGCTGACGGCTGACGGCAGCGGCGGGCCTGCGGGGCCTCGGGTCCGCGGGCCGCCGGGGCCGGTCAGCCGCCGTGGCGGCTCCGGCTCACTTGATGAAGGTCTTCCAGTCCGGCGCCTGCCCGGGGTCCAGCCCGCGCAGCTTCGCCAGCACCTTCGGGTCCTGGGCGTCCAGCCAGTCGGCCACTTGCCGGAAGGACACGCAGCGGACGCCGTCCTTGCGGCACACGTCCTTCATGACGTCCTCGATGGCCTTCATATAGATGCCGCCGTTCCACGTCTCGAAGTGGTTGCCGACGAAGAGCGGCGCCCGGCTGCCGTTGTAGACGCGGTTGAAGCCGTTCATGTAGCCGTCGTGGGTCAGCTTCCGCCACTCCGCGTACTTGGCGGGATCGGCCTTGGTGTTGTCGCCGGACTGGTTGTAGAGGAAGTTGAAGTCCATCGAGAGCACCTGGCGGTCGCTCTTGGGGTACGGCAGCAGCTGGAGCGGGAAGTTCCAGATGCCGTCGATCTTCGACGGCCACAGCTGGAAGTCGCCGGGGGAGCTGGCGTCGTAGCGCCAGCCCAGCTCCTTCGCCGCGGGTATCAGCGTCTTCTGCCCCTCCAGACACGGGGCGCGGCCGCCCACCAGCTCCTTCTTGTAGTCGAAGGGCAGCGGGTCGACATTCTTGAAGCCGGTGTTCGTCTTCCAGTTCTGCACGAACGAGTAGGCCTGGTCTATCTCGCTCTTCCACTCCTCCGTGCTCCAGTCACCGCCGCCGCCCTTGCCGCAGAAGTGGCCGTTGAAGTGGGTGCCTATCTCGTTGCCCTCCAGCCACGCGGCGCGCAGCTGCTCCAGGGTGTCCTTGATGTGGGCGTCGGAGGTGAAGTCGATGTCCGCCGCGCCCGCCTTGTGCTGCGGCGCCTGGTACTTCTTGCGGTCCGAGTTCGGGAGCAGGTAGATGCCGCTCAGGAAGTACGTCATCTGAGCGTTGTTCTCCTTGGCGACCTCGCGGAAGTGGGAGAACAGCTTGTCGTCGTTCTCCAGCGCGCCGTCCCAGGAGAACACGACGAACTGCGGCGGCTTCTCGCCCGGCTTGAGCTTCTCCGGCTTCGCCACGTTGGGCTGCGGGCCGGTGTAGGACGTCGACCCGTCGCCGAGGACGTGGACCTTGCCGTCCCACACCTCTTCCGGCTTCTTGCTGCCCTGCGCCTCCTCCTTCGCCCCGTCCTTCGCCCCGTCCTTCGCGCGGGCGGAGGACGAGCCGGCGGACTCCTTGCGGTCGTTCCCGCCGGACCCGCCGCCCGTCAGGCTGACGACGAGGGCTGCCACGACACACGCGGAGCCCAGGGCGGTCGCACCGTACACCGACCTCTTCGACAACTTGGTACTCCCCTGGCGCCAGTACAAATGTTCCGGCGCCAGTATCACAGGCTTGTGTGACAAGTCCGCAGCAACGGGTGGTCCGCGACGACGGTGCACGAACCGGGCGCGATTTCTCTGCACCTGGTCGGTGTGCCGGCATCACCGACGGCCGGCCTGTGCGTCTTGGGGCGGTTCGGGCGGGATGGGCAGTTGGGTGCGAAAGGTGGTTGCTCCCGGGGCGTCGAGGACGGTGAGGGTGCCTTTGTGGATGGCCGCGATGTCGCGGGCTATCGGGAGGCCGAGGCCGGTGCCGCCGTCGTCGCGGCTGCGGGCGTCGTCGAGGCGGGCGAACCGTTCGAAGATTTTCTCGCGGTCGGCGGGCCGGATCGACGGGCCGTCGTTGGTCACGTCCAGGACGGCGTGGCCGGAGGCGCGGTCGGTGGTGAGGCGGACGGTGATGTGACTGTGGGCGTGGCGCTGGGCGTTGTCGAGCAGGTTGGTCAGCAGCCGTCGCAGCCACAAGCGGTTGCCGTGGACGGTGATCGCCATCGGGGCGTGGACGGCGACCGGGTGGGGTTCGACGCCGCGGTCCGCGACTGTGGTGTGTACCAGGTCGGCGAGGTCGACGGGTTCGTCGGGCCAGTCGTGGTCGGTGGTGTCCAGGCGGGCGAGCAGCAGGAGGTCGGCGGCGAGTGCTTGCAGGCGCTCGGTGTCCTCCAGGGCGCCGGCCACCAGGTCCGTGTGCACCTCGGGGTCGGAGTGGGCGAGGGCGACTTCGAGCTGGGTGCGCAGGACGGTCAGGGGGCTGCGCAGTTCGTGGGAGGCGTCTGCGATGAAGCGGCGCTGCCGTGTGCCTGCGGCTTCGAGGCGCTCGAGCATGGCGTTCATGGTGCCGGCGAGACGGGCGATCTCGTCGTTGCTGCGGGGTTCGGGAACGCGGCGGTCGAGGTCACGGTCTCCGATGGCGGCGACCTCGGCGCGGATGGCCTCGACCGGCCGCAGTGCACGGCCGGTTGTGCGCCAGGTGAGGGCGCCGACGGTGAACAGCAGGACCGTGCTCAGTACGGCGAGGGCGGCGGTGGTGAGGTCTTCGGCGGCGTCGGCGGTGCGCAGGGATGCGCCGACGTAGATGGTGACGGGGCCGGTGGGGGTGGTGGCGTTGATGGTGGTGACACGCTGGCGGTGGTGGTGTGTGTGACCCGGGGCGTCGAGGTTGAAGGTTCTGTGGCCGTTGGGGCGGCGGGCTGGGGCGAGTGGGGGGTGGCCGGTGAGGTTCTGGCTGGCGGCGACCACCGTGCCGTGCGCGTCGAGGACCTGGATGAAGCCGGTGCCGTGGTCGAGGGGAAGCGGGCCGGCGAGGTGACCGTCGGTGGCGAGACGGGCCACAGCCCGGGCCTGCTCGCGGGCATCGGCCTCGACGGTGCGTTCCAGATTGACGCGCAACAGGAAGACGACGGCGGCCGAGGCGATGCAGAGGACGACGGCGACGCTGGCGCAGGCGGCAAGGGTGGTGCGGGCACGGACCGACCGCGGTGTCAGGCGCTCGACGAGGGCTGCGGCGCGGGGGTGGCGCGCCAGGTGGCGGTGCACAGTCGCGCGCAGGCGGTGGCGTGCGGTGCCGGCGGGTGCACCGGCGGGGGTCCGGTCAGCCACCGTCGGCCGCCAGTCGGTAGCCGGCGCCGCGGACCGTCTGGACCGCTGCTCGCCCGAAGGGGGTGTCGATCTTGCGCCGCAGGGCGCTGACGTGGACCTCGACGGTGTTGGGGTCGCTGTCGAGGGCGTTGTCCCAGACGGCGTCGAGTATCTCCCGTTTGGAGACGGCCTCGCCGGCCCGGCGGGCGAGGTGGTCGAGGATGGCGAATTCGCGGGGAGTGAGGGGGATCGCGGTGCCGGCGCGTGTGCAGGTGCGGGCGGCGGAGTCGATTACGAGGTCGCCCAGGACGGTGCGTCGGGGCGCGCGGCTGCCGATGCGGCGGGCCAGCGCTTTGAGACGGGCGACGAGCACGACGAAGGAGAACGGTTTGGACAGGTAGTCGTCGGCGCCGGTGTCGAGCGCCTCGGCCTCGTCCCATTCGCCGTCCTTGGCGGTGAGCATCAGGATGCCGACGTCGCTGCCGCTGGCCCGCAGACGTGAGCACACCCGGTAGCCGTTGAGACCGGGCAGCATGATGTCGAGCACGACCACGTCGTAGGCGTGGTCCATGGCCCGGGCCAGGCCGGAGGGGCCGTCGTGGGCGACGTCGACTCTGAATCCCTGGGCGGTCAGCCCGTGCCGCAGCGCCAGGGCCAGCCGGCGTTCGTCCTCCACCACCAGTACACGCATGCCCATCAGGGTCGCAGGTCGCCGCGCCGGACAGCCGACCGCGTCTGCCGGTCTTCAGCTGATCTTCAGCAACGCACGGACATCCTGCCGGTGTCGCCCGGGGACGGCCCGGGCCTGCCGAGGATCGGGGTGTGCCATGAGCGAGCCCATGGGAACGGGTGAAACGTTGCCGCAGGAAGAGCCGAAGGCCGCGGGCGCGGGCAGGACGCGTACGGGTGCGGGCCGTGCCGGCCGGTGGGTGCGCGGCCGGTCGGCGCGCTGGGCCGCGGCCGGGGCGGCCGTGCTGGTGATCGGCGGTGGCGCGGCGGCGGTGGCCCACCACCACCACGAGGGCGAGGAAGGCCACGGCCACGGTCACGACCGCAGGACGGCTGCGGGTGATTGGGGACGGCACGGCGGCCGGGACGGCCGGGACGGCCGTGAGGGCCGAGGGGGCCATGAGGGCCGCCAGAAGAGCGGGCGGGCCGTCCGCGCAGCGTCCGCGCCATTGCCGTCGGTCAACGCGGCCGACGCGCTGGCCAAGGCCTCGTCGGCGGTGCCCGGCGGCAAGGTGGAGTCGCTGAGGCCGGTCGCCGAGCAGGGAGGCGGCCGGGCCTGGCGGGTCGTGGTCCTGGGCGCCGACGGCGTGCGGCACGCGGTGACCATTGACGGAGCCGGCAACACGATCACCGGCAACACCGTCCTGGGCGGCTGACCCACCGACCGGGCGCGGCCGGGCCGCGCCGTGCAGAAGGGAGCGCCGTCGTCTTGGGCGCCACGACACCCACCCGAGCGGCCCGGCGCCGCCAGGCTGTGCCGGCGCGGCCGGTCATGAGCAAGGTCCCGCAGGTGACAGCGGTGTTCTGGATCGTCAAGATCCTCACCACCGGCATGGGCGAGACCACCTCCGACTATCTCGCCCGGACACTCGGGCCCGTCCCGGCGGTCGGCTCGGCCGCCCTGCTGCTGGCTGCCACGCTGATGGCGCAGGCCCGCACCCGCCGTTATGTCCCGGCCGTGTACTGGGCGGCGGTGGTCATGGTGAGCGTGTTCGGCACCATGGCCGCCGACGTCGCGCACGTCGCCCTCGGCGTGCCGTACGCCGCCTCCGCGACGGCATTCGCCGTGGCCCTCGCCCTGGTGTTCGTCCTGTGGCGCCGGGTGGAGGGGACGCTCGCCGTGGAGACGGTCGCGGGCGGTCGCCGGGAGGTGTTCTACTGGTGCACGGTCATGGCCACCTTCGCGCTCGGCACAGCGGTCGGAGACCTGGCCGCGGCCACCCTGGGCTGGGGCTATCTGCCCTCCGGACTGTTGTTCGCCGCCCTGATCGCCCTGCCCGCGTTCGCCCACCGCCTCTCCGGCCTGTCCTCGGTCCTGACGTTCTGGTGGGCCTATGTACTCACCCGGCCGCTCGGCGCGTGCTTCGCCGACTGGGCCGGCGTCAGCCGCGAGCGCGGAGGCCTGGACCTCGGCACCGGGCCGGTCAGTCTCGTCCTCGCTGTGGTCATCGTGGCGAGCGTGGTGTGGCTGAGCGCCACCGGGCGACGCGCTTCGCAGGCATCGGCGTGAGACTGCCCTGACCTACGGGGCATGCTCTACGTTCGTCGCAGGCGGGGGAGAGGGCAGAAGCGACTGCCTCCTTCGACTGCAAGAGTTTCCCCGGGGGCGATCTCCGTGAACCCCGCATCCCGCACCACCGGCAGCCCACTGGCCGTCAGCTCCGCCCAGCGCTCGGGGGAGGCGGTGCGGACGGACAGCCCGAAGCCGTCCGCGCGCCAGGCCGCGCGGGCCGCGTCGTCCAGCCTCCACCAGGCCAGCTGGGCGCCGTGCCCGGCCTGGGCCATGGTCTTGCCGGCCGACATCTTCAGGGCGGGGTTGAGCCACAGCACCGGGCGGGCGGGGTCCGGGGCGGCGGGCGGTTCGGGATCGTCCAGGTCCGTGCCCGACACCTGGAGCTTGACCAGCTCCTTGGGCCAGCCGTCGAGGGGGACGGGCGGGAAGACCCGTACCTCGGCCATTTCGCTGCTGCCTGTCCCGCTGCCGCCTGTCACGGTGATGCCGGGCAGGGTGGTGGCCTTGCGCCACTCCGCGCCGCGGGCGCGGCGCACGACCTTGCGGATGCGGGAGTCCTCCCAGTCGCGTACGACCTGCGCCCACTCGCCGTCCGGCGCGGCCGCGCGCTCGTCCGACAGCAGCTCCAGCACCGCGCGGGCGGCCGTCTCCAGGGCGTCGGTGCGGGACGGGGGTGCCGTCTTTTCTATGCGCACGACGAGGGGCAGGACGTATTCCGGGACGGGGATGTCGGTGCTGGTCACCGGGTCAGTGTGCCAGCCGGTCGGGTGCGGGCTGCGGGGCAGGGGGCTTTTCCCCCGGGACAGGGGCGGGGAGGGGGGAGCTACTCCGTTACCAGCGGCTTCGCGTCGCGGGCCAAAGCCGTGAGACGGGAGATGGCTCGGAAGTACTTCTTCCGGTAGCCGCCGTTCAGCATTTCCTCGCTGAACAGCTCGTCGAAGGGGCGTCCGGACGCCAGCACGGGCACCTCGCGGTCGTACAGCCGGTCGGCGAGTACCACGAGGCGCAGGGCCGTCGACTGGTCCGGCACCGGCTCGACGCCCGTCAGGCACACGGCCTGCACGCCGTCGCACATGGCGCCGTAGCGGCTGGGGTGGACCTTGGAGAGGTGGTCGAGGAGCGCGGGGAAGGTGTCCAGGGAGGCGCCGTCCGTGGCGTGGGCCACGCGCTCGACGGTCGCGTCGTCGTACGGGGCCGGGGCCTGCGGCAGGCCGCGGTGGCGGTAGTCCTCGCCGTCGATGCGCAGCGGCCGGAAGTGGGCGGAGAGTCCCTGGATCTCCCGCAGGAAGTCGGCGGCCGCGAAGCGGCCCTCGCCCAGCTTGCCCGGCAGCGTGTTGGAGGTCGCCGCGAGCGCCACGCCCGCGTCGACGAGCTTGCCCAGCAGGGTGGAGACGAGCACCGTGTCGCCCGGGTCGTCCAGCTCGAACTCGTCGATGCACAGCAGCTTGTGGCCGCTGAGCGTCTGCACGGTCTGCTGGAAGCCCAGCGCGCCGACCAGGTTCGTCAGCTCCACGAAGGTGCCGAAGGCCTTCTGCTCGGGCGCGGCCGGGGTGGCGTGCCAGAGGGAGGCCAGCAGGTGGGTCTTGCCGACGCCGTAGCCGCCGTCCAGGTAGACGCCGCGCGGGCCCGTGGGCGCGGCCGGGCGGGCCTCGCGGCGGAACCAGCGCTTGCGGCCCGCGCCGCTCCCGGCCGTCCCGCCGAGGCCGTCGGCGAAGCCGCCGAGCAGCTTGACGGCCTCGGCCTGGCTGGCCTGGTTGGGGTCGGGGATGTAGTTGTCGAAGCGCACCGTGCCGAAGCGCGGCGGCGGCACCATCTCGGCGACCAGGCGGTCGGCCGGGACGTGCGGGGCGCGCGAGGTGAGCGCGACGGGCTGCCGGTCGGCTATCGGGCCGGGGGCGGTGGAGCCGGCGGCGCCTGGGGACGATGCGGTTTGGGACGACACAGCGGTCCAGCCTAGCCCCGCGAACGGGCAGTGGCCGTCGTGCGCGGGGCGAGCCATGTCACACTGCCGCCTATGCGACGCCTGTTCCCCTCCCCGCTCAGCCCCGCCGACCTCGAGGACCGCGAATGGGGGCTGGACGAGCTGGCCGACCTCTACGCCTACCCGGCGGAGACCGGTGCCGGGCGTCCGTGGCTGAGGGCCAACATGGTCTCCTCCCTCGACGGCGCGGCTCATCACGAGGGGCGCTCGCAGCCGCTGTCCTGCGCCGCCGACATGCGGATCTTCGGCACGCTGCGCGGCCTCGCCGACGCGGTGGTGGTCGGGGCCGAGACCGTACGGCAGGAGGGGTACCGCCCCGCGCGGGCCCGTGAGGCGTTCGCGGCGCGCCGTGCGGCGCTCGGGCAGGGGCCCGCGCCGGTGATCGCCGTGGTGAGCGCGGGCCTCGACCTGGACTTCTCGATGCCGCTGTTCACCTCCCCGCTGGTGCCCACCCTGGTGCTGACCGGCTCCGACGCCCCCGCGGACCGGGTCGCCGCCGCCCGGGCGGCGGGCGCCGAGGTGGTCGTGGCGGGCGAGGGGCGGGGCGTCGACCCGGCCCGGGTGCCGGAGCTGCTGGCCGGGCGCGGGCTGACGCGGCTGCTCACGGAGGGTGGGCCGCGGCTGCTGGGGCAGTTCGCCTCGGCGCGGGTGCTGGACGAGATGTGTCTGTCGCTGGCCCCGGTGGTCGCCACCGGCACGGCGCCGCGGATCATGGCGGGCCCGCCGCTGGCGGTGCCGGAGCGGTTCGCCCTCGGGACCGTGCTGGAGGACGGCGGCTTCCTGTTCACCAGCTACCGCAGGGCCTAGCCGACGGGCAGGGATCCGGCGAGCTTCCGGCAAAGGATCTGACAATCGGCGGAATTTACCGTTCCGGTTCGCGCTCGGCGGGCAGAATTGAGTCGGACGCTCCCCCGTGGGCACAGGAGGAAAACAAGCGCGCTCACGGGGAGCACGCGCAGGATGGTTTCTGTTGGGCCGGTGGCCCACGGAGAAGAAGGGCGCCCACCGTGTTCACGAGCGTATTGATGATCGAGCAGCCGCTGTCCGCGGCGGACGTCGATTTCGTCACGACCCTGCACGACGACGACATGTCCTTCGTGGTCCTCATGCGGCCGAGAGGCGACGAGGACCGGCTGCTGCGCGCCATCGACGACGTCGCCCTCGGCGAGCTTGAGCAGGCCGTCCACGAGGCCGACGAGCCGGAGGGGGAGGCGGCCGTCCGGCCCGCCGCCCTGGCCCTGGAGCACTCGCTGCGCAGCCTCCGCGAGGCGGGCGCCGAGGCGGTCGGCCAGCTCATCGGCGGCCATCCGCTGGACGTGCTGCGCGGGGTCGTCGAGCAGACGCACGCCGACGAGGTGATCGTGCTGACCGCCCCGCACCTGGTCGAGGAGTTCTTCCACCGCGACTGGGCCTCGCGCGCCCGCCACAAGGTCGGCGTGCCCGTCCTCAAGCTCTACGCCCACGCCGACGAGGAGACGGAGCAGCCGGCCGCGGAGGCGTGACGGCGCCCGCGTACGGGCAGGAGGAGCGCGGGCCCGCGAGGGCGCCGACACCCGCGGACGGCGCCCCCGGGCCCGTCACGGCCCGGCCGCGAGCCCGGCGCCACGGTCGCCCCGGCGGCCCGGGCACCGGGGTACCGCGCCCGGTCGCGGGCACCGGGGTACGGCCGTCCCCGCGTTCCGGGTGCCGCCCGCGCTCTGGCCGAGGTCCGGCCCGCAGGGCTCCGCGGTGGCCGAGCCCGGTGCAGTACCGGCACCGCGCCCGGTCGAGCCCCGACCGTGGGCACCGCGGCGTGGCCCCCTGGCGGTCCGGGTACCGCCCATGCCCTGGTCGAGGTCCGGCTCGTAAGGCTCTGGCCGAGCCCATGAGGGTCGCACCGGCACCACGCCCCGGTCGAGGCCCGCATCGCCGCACCGCCGTGTCACCGCCGCAGCCGCCCGTCCCCCATCGACAGCACCCGGTCCGCCCGGCCCAGCAGCCCTCGGTCGTGCGTCACCAGCACCGTCGCCGTGCCGTGCGTCCGCGTCACCTCGGCCAGCAGCTCCATCACCCGCTCGCCGCGCTCGTGATCCAGCGCCGACGTCGGCTCGTCCACCAGCAGCACGGACGGGCCGCCGAACAGCGCGCGGGCGATGTTCACGCGCTGCCGCTCGCCCCCGGACAACTGGTGCGGACGACGGCGCCGCTTCGCCCCGTCCAGCCCGACCGACTCCAGCAGCTCCGCCGCCCTGGCCCGCGCGGCCCGCACCGTGCCGCCCCGCAGGTGCGCCACCGCCAGCAGCTGCTCCTCCGCCGTCAGCGACGGCAGCAGGTTGGACTGCTGGAAGACGATGCCGATCCGTTCGCGGCGCAGCGCCGTGCGCTCCCCGCCGGTCATCCGCGAGGTGTCCTGCCCCGCCACGACCACCCGCCCCGCATCCGGGCGCAGCAGCGTCGCCGCCACCGCCAGCAGGCTCGACTTCCCGGAGCCCGAGGGGCCCACGACGGCCACCAGCTCGCCGGGGGACACGGCCAGGGACACCCCGTCCAGCGCGGTGAGCCTGCGGTCGCCGTCCGGGTAGGTGAGGCCGACGCCTTCCAGCGACAGGGCGGTCGTCGTAGTGGCTTTCGCGGTCGTTGCGTTCATCGGTTGGCTCCCAGGGCGGTCAGCGGATCCACGGACGTGATGCGGCGCACGGCGAGCGCGGAGCCGGCCAGGCCCAGCAGCACCATCGCCGCCACCGGCACGGCCACCGTGGCCGCGCCCAGCTCGAAGGGCACCGCCGAGGCCGCCAGCGCCCCGCCCGCCGCCCCGACCCCCGCCCCCAGCGCGGCCCCGGCGGCCAGCACCGCCGCCGCCTGCCCGAGGGCGTCCCGCACCAGGTAGCCGCTGCTCGCGCCCAGCGCCTTGAGCACCGCCACCTCGGGCTGCCGCTGCACCGTCCAGACCGTGAAGAAGGCCCCCACCACCAGCGCGCTCACCACGAACAGGAACCCCTGGAGCAGCCGGAGCGTGCCGTGCTCGGCGGCGTAGCCGTCGATGCCGTCCAGCGCGTCCGCGAGCCCGACGGCCTTCGTGGTCCGCGCCGCCGTCCCCGAGGGGCCGCCCCCGCCGGTCACGGCGAGCGCGGTCGGCTGCCGCTGGTGGACGGCCTCCGCCCAGGAGGCGAGCGTCGTCCACACGGCGGGCGCGTGCCCGTGGCCGCGGTCGGCGGTGATGCCCGAGACGGTCAGCTCCCGGGTGCCGAGGGTGACCCGGTCCCCGATCCGCAGCGCCTTCTCGCGGGCGGTCCGGCGGCCCACGGCGACCTGCCCGTCGTCCGGCGCCGACCCGGTGACCAGCGGGGGCCGCAGCCGCCCGGCGCTGCCGAAGACGCTCACGGAGAAGGCCGCACCGTGGGCCGTCAGCCGCGTCATCGCCACGCCCAGCGGCTCGGCGGACCGCACCCCCGGCGCCCCGCGCCAGGCGGCGATCTGCCGCTCGTCCAGCGTGCTGTTCGAGAACGACACCTCCGGCTCCGCCCCCGCGGGCGCCCCGAACACGATCCGGTCCGCGGGCAGTCCGGCCACGGCCGACGACGCCTCCCGGCCCAGACCGTCGGTCAGGCCGTAGAGGAAGACCACGAGCGTGGTGACGAGCGCGACGACCGTGCCCATGAGGGCGAAACGCCCTCGGGCGAAGCGGATGTCGCGGAGCGCGACGAACAAGACGGACCCTCCCGGGAAGCTCTGGCGGTGGACCCCTCCACGGTCGCGTGCGGACGCGCGCCCGCCATCGGGGCAAGGAGCGGTTCCCGGCCCGTACGTCCGGTGCACCCCGAAATCAATCGAACGGTTGATGGCCCTCGTGGCCGGGGCCCCGCCCACCGGCCCGTACGCTCGATGGGGTGAGACCCGCGAGCCCTCCCGACGCCGCCGGCACGACCGCCCTGCCCGTGCGCGCCGGATCCGACGTGCCCTCGCTGCGGCTCGTCCGCATCGCACTGCACGTCGCCTTCTACGCGCTGCTCGGCATCGCCCTCGTCCCCGCCCTGGCCGGCGCGGGCAGCGGCGCGGCCGCCGCGGGCCTCCTGCTGCCCGCGCTCGCGCTCGGCGCGGCCTACGCGCTCGGCGTCGTCCGGCGCAGCCCGCGGCCCGGGCTCTGGCTCGCCGCCGTCACCGGCCTGTGGCTGGTGCTGCTGGCCATGGACCGCGGCTTCAGCTACCTCGCCTTCCCGCTCTTCTTCCTCTTCCTGCACGCCATGCCGGTGCGCCGGTCCCATCCCGCCATCGCCGCGGCCACCGCCGCCGTGGTGGCCGCGCAGGCCGCCGGGCCCGGCGGCCTCACCGCCGCCAAGGTCGTCGGCCCGGTCGCCGGGGCGGCGGTCGCGATCCTCACCGGCTACGGATACGCCGCGCTCTACAAGGAGAGCCGCCGGCGCCAGCAGCTCATCGACGACCTCGTACGCACCCGGGACGAACTCGCCGCCGCCCAGCGCGAGGCCGGCCGGCTCGCCGAGCGCCAGCGGCTGGCCCGCGAGATCCACGACACCCTGGCCCAGGGCCTGTCCAGCATCGTCCTGCTCGCCCGCGCCGCCGAGACCGCCGACCCCTCGGCCGCGCCCGGGCGCCTGCGCGAGATCGGCCGGACCGCGGCCGACAACCTCGCCGAGGCCCGCCGCTTCGTCCGGGCCCTCACCCCGCCCGCCCTGGAGGACGCGCCCCTGCCCGAGGCGCTGCGCAGGGTCACCTCCCGCACGGTCCCCGGCGCCGCCTTCCGCCTCGACGGCGAGCCCTGCCCGCTCCCCGTGGAGACCGAGGTCGCCCTGCTCCGCCTCACCCAGGAGGCGCTCGCCAACGTCGCCCGGCACGCCCGGGCCGACCACGCCGCCGTGACCCTCGCCTACCTCGACGACCAGGTCACCCTGGACATCTACGACGACGGCGTCGGCTTCGCCCCGGCCGCCGGCCCCGCCCCCGGCCGCCGCACCTTCGGCCTGCACGGCATGCGCGAGCGCATCGCCGAACTCGGCGGCACCTTCACGGTCGAGTCCGCCCCCGGCGAGGGCACGGCCGTGGCGGCCGTCGTGCCGCTGCGCCCGGCGCCCGCGGACGTCCGGGCGAAGGCGGGCGCGGCATGAATCCGTTGATCGGCATGAATCCGGTGATCAGGGTCCTCCTCGTGGACGACCATCCCGTTGTGCGGCGCGGGCTGCGCGCCATGGTCGACGACCTGCCCGACCTGGAGGCCGTCGGCGAGGCCGCCGACGGCGCCGAGGCCCTGCGGCTGCTCGCCGAGGGGGTGCGCCCGGACGTCGTCCTCATGGACCTCCAGATGGGCACCGGCATGCACGGCGTGGAGGCCACCCGGCGCATCACCGCGCTGCCGTCCCCGCCCGCCGTGCTGATCCTCACCACCTACAGCACCGACGCCGACATCCTCGCCGCCGTCGAGGCCGGGGCCACCGGCTACCTCCTCAAGGACGCCCCGCCCGAGGACGTCGCCGCCGCCGTGCACGCCGCCGCCCGCGGCGAGACCGTCCTCGCCCCGCCCGTCGCCGCCCGCCTGCTGGGCCGGGTCCGGGCCGGAGGCCGGCCCGCGCTCTCCCCGCGCGAGACGGAGATCCTGGGGCTGGTGGCCGAGGGCCTGGCCAACCGGCAGATCTCCAAGCGGCTCTTCATCAGCGAGGCGACCGTCAAGACCCACCTCGTGCACATCTACGACAAGCTGGGCGTCGACAGCCGCACGGCGGCGGTCGCGGCGGGCCTGGCGGCGGGGCTGATCCGGGCGGTGTGACGGGGCGGCTGGCGCGGGTGCGAGAATCGCTTCGTTTAGAACAAAGCAACACGACGCAGGGAGCACCGCACATGGCACCGGCCGTCCCCACGACGATGGACCGACCGCACTTCATCGGCATCGGCGGCGCCGGCATGTCGGGCATCGCGAAGATCCTCGCCCAGCGCGGCGCGGCCGTCGCCGGCAGCGACGCCAAGGACTCCGCCACCGCCGCGGCCCTGCGCGAGCTGGGCGTCACGGTGCACATCGGCCATGCCGCCGACCACCTGGCGGCCGACGCCACCTGCGTCGTCGTCTCCAGCGCCATCCGCGCCGACAACCCCGAGCTGGCCGCCGCCGCCGAGCGCGGCGTCCCCGTCGTCCACCGCTCGGACGCCCTGGCCCGCCTGATGGACGGGCTGCGCCCGATCGCCGTTGCGGGCACCCACGGCAAGACGACCACGACGTCGATGCTCGCCGTCTCCCTGGACGCCCTGGGCCTGGACCCGTCGTACGCCATCGGCGGCGACCTGAACGGCCCCGGCACCAACGCCCGGCACGGCTCCGGCGAGATCTTCGTCGCCGAGGCGGACGAGAGCGACCGCAGCTTCCACAAGTACGCGCCCGAGGTCGCGATCGTCCTCAACGTGGAGCTGGACCACCACGCGAACTACGCGTCGATGGACGAGATCTACGAGTCCTTCGAGACGTTCGTCGGCCGTGTCCGCCCCGGCGGCACGCTGGTCGTCTCCGCCGACCAGGAGGGCGCCCGCGAGCTCACGGAGCGAGTCGCCGAAAACGCAGCCCGCAACGACATCGAGATCGTCACCTACGGCACGGCCGAGGACGCCGACGTGCGCGTCCTGAAGGTCACCCCGCGCGGCCTGTCCAGCGAGGTCACCATCCTGCTGAACGGCAAGATGCTCACCTTCGCCGTCTCCGTGCCCGGCAGCCACTACGCGCACAACGCCGTCGCCGCCCTCGCCGCGGGCGTGGCCCTCGGCATCCCGGCGCACAACCTCGCCTCCGCGCTCGGCAAGTTCACCGGCGTGGGCCGCCGCCTCCAGCTCAAGGGCGAGGCGAACGGCGTGCAGGTCATCGACTCCTACGCGCACCACCCCACCGAGATGACCGCCGACCTGGAGGCCATCCGGGGTGCCGCGGCCGGCTCCCGGGTCCTCGTGGTCTTCCAGCCGCACCTCTTCAGCCGCACCCAGGAACTCGGCACGGAGATGGGCCGGTCCCTGGCCCTCGCCGACGCCTCGGTGGTCCTCGACATCTACCCGGCCCGCGAGGACCCGATCCCGGGCATCACCAGCACCCTGATCATCGACGCGGCGCAGGCCGCGGGCGCCGACGTGCGCGCCGAGCACGACATGGCCGCGATCCCGGACGTGATCGCGGGAATGGCCCGGCCCGGCGATCTCGTTCTGACCATGGGCGCGGGCGACGTCACGGACCTCGGCCCGAAGATCCTGGCCCGCCTGGAGGGCTGACCGACACACCGCGGAGGGCGCACGACATGGCGTACGAGGTCGAGAAGACGGACGAGCAGTGGCGCGCGGAGCTGACCCCGGCGGAGTACCAGGTGCTCCGCCGGGCGGGCACCGAGCCCGCCTTCCGCGGTGAGTACACCGACACCAGGACGGCGGGCGTCTACGCCTGCCGGGCCTGCGGGGCGGAGCTGTTCCGGTCCACCGAGAAGTTCGAGAGCCACTGCGGCTGGCCGAGCTTCTACGACCCGAAGGACTCCGCGGCCGTCGAGCTGATCGAGGACCGCTCCCACGGCATGGTCCGCACCGAGGTGCGCTGTGCGCGCTGCGGCTCGCACCTCGGCCACGTCTTCGAGGGCGAGGGCTACCCCACCCCCACCGATCAGCGCTACTGCATCAACTCCATCTCGCTGCGGCTGCACCCCGGGGCGGGCTGACCGCGGTGCGGGCGGGCGCGACGAACTCCGGCTCCCCGGGCGGCGCGCCCGGGGAGACACCGAGGGCCGCCAGCCACCCGCCGGGCAGCCGGTAGGCCCGGAACGCCCCGGGGGTGTAGGGCGTCCGGGCCGCCGTGGGCACGGCACCGCCCCGGCAGCGGAAGCCGACCCGGCCCATCCCCGCCCCCAGGCCGTGGCCGGTCAGCTTCACGGCGGCCTCCTTCAGCGTCCACAGCGCGGCGCGGCGCTCGGCGTCGTACGGCGGCGCGGGCAGTTCGCCACGCTCGACCGCGGTCAGGAACGCGTGCACCGGCAGCCGCGCCGCGCGGGCCGCCCGCTCCACGTCCACGCCGACCCGCCCGCCGGGGGCCAGGGCCGCCGCGGCGTACGGGCCGCTGTGCGCGAGGCTCACCGAGAACTCCGGGTGCGAGACGACGAGCGGCCTGCCCCGCCCGTCGTGCCCGATCGCCACCTCGGTCCACGGCACGCCCGCCCGGCGGGCCACCCCGTACCGGGCGAGCCACTGCGCCAGCAGGGACCGGGTGCGGTCGCCGGGCAGGCGGTGGCGCAGCACCCGGGCGCGCTCGGCCGGGTCCAGCAGCCCGAGCACGGTGCGGGCCGCGTCCTCGGCGCCGGGGTCGTGCAGCGTGCACACCAGCAGCGCCGCGCTCATGCCGGGCCGTCGAGCCGGGCCAGCCCGTGAAAGCACCGGTCGGCGTAGACGACGGGCTCGCCGTCCGCCGAGGCGGCATGGCGGACCAGCCCGACGAGGATCGTGTGGTCGCCCGCGTCGTGCCGTTCCCACAGCCGGCAGTCCACCGTGGACAGCGCGCCCGCCACGGCGGGCAGGCCGTGCGGGGTCGCGGTGAACCCGCCGCTGCCGAACTTGTCGGCGCCGCGGGTGGCGAACCGCCGGGCCAGGGCGGTGTGCCCGGCGCCGAGCACGCTCACCGCGAACCGCTCTGCGGTCAGGAACACGGCCCGGCAGCTCGCCGATTTGGCCAGGCACACCAGTACCAGCGGCGGGTCGAGGGAGACGGAGCAGAAGGAGCTGGCGGTGAAGCCGTGCGGGCCGCCGTGTTCGTCGAGGGTGGTGACGACAGTGACGCCGGAGGCGAAGCGGGCCATTGCATCGGTGAAGCCCGGCGGCGCTGCGGCCAGGACGGGCGGGATCGGGGAAGCCATCGGTCCTCCAGGAGCCGCGGTCGGGGGCAGGTGGTCAGGGCAGCAGGACGGCTTGGCCCGCGTAGCCGAGACCGGCGCCGAAGCCCATGAGCAGCGCGGTCCGGCCGCTGTACGCGGGGTTCTCCTCCAGCAGCCGGGCCAGGGCGAGCGGGACGGACGCCGCCGAGGTGTTGCCGGCCTCCGTGACGTCGTCGGCGATCCGCACCCCGGGGCCGACGCCCAGCCGCTTGGCGACGGTCTCGATCATCCGCAGATTGGCCTGGTGGGGGACGAAGACCTCCAGCTGATCCAGCGTCAGGCCCGCGAGGTCCAGCGCCCGCCGGGCGGCCGGCGGCACGGTCTCCACGGCCCACCGGAAGATCCGGCGGCCGTCCATGACCATGTGCGGGCGTTCGGTGCCGCCCTGCTCCGCGTCCCAGGCGCCCTCGGCGTCGTGGACCATCCGCACCGCCGCGGCGGACGCGCTGTCCCCGCCGCGCACCGTCGGCCCGATGGCGGGCCTGGCCGAGGGGCCGACGACGACGGCACCGGCCCCGTCCGCGAACAGGAACGCGGTGCCGCGCTCGTTGGGCGAGACCAGGTCAGTCATCCGCTCCACGCCGACGACCAGGACGTGTTCCGCCTCGCCCGAGGCGACCATCTCCGAGGCCAGCCCCAGGCCGTGGCAGAAGCCCGCGCAGGCCGAGGCCAGGTCGAAGCCGCCCGCCCGGCCGGCGCCCAGCTCCCGGGCGGTGCGCAGGGCCAGCGGCGTCACCTCCACCGGGCTGGACGTGCTGGCCGTCAGCACGCAGTCGACGTCCGCGGCGTCGAGGCCGGCGGCGGCCAGCGCCTTGCCCGCCGCGGCCGCCGCCATCGCCGTCAGGGTCTCGTCCGGTGCGGCGAAGCACCGGGTGCGGATCCCGGTGCGCGTGACGATCCACTCGTCGCTGCTGTCGATGCGCGCGCAGATCTCGGAGTTGGTCACGACGCGCCGCGGCCGGTAGGCGCCGACGCCCCGGATCCGGCTGTACCGGCGGGAGCCCGCCGCAATATGTGTCGCCATGTGCTGCTCTCCTCTCCAAAGCCGGACCGAGAATCTCCGACACCGCTAAAAACCGGATCGAAGGACGGCAGCCGAACGGTATTTCCGTGAATTGAGCGCCGTTTTAGCGCGGCTTGAGGAGACGGCGCGACATTCACGAGGAAGAGAGGAAGAACGGTCCCGGCGGCGCACGGCGCCGATCGGCATCACACCGGGGGAGAGACGATGGGACACCGCGCATTCCCGCTCCACGGCCCGACGCGGGCGGCAACCGAACCGGAGCGCACCGGGGAGACGGGGGCGGCCGAACGGCCGCCGTCCGCACCGCGGTTCTCCGACCTGGGGGCGGGCGCCCTCGCGGTCCACGAGATCGTGTCACTGGTCCTGGGGGGTGTCCCGACCCGGCCCGCCGCGGGCAGCTGACCTGCCCGCGGCCCGCTCAGCGCGCGTCGACGATGCGGCGCAGCGAGGCGACGAACTGCTCCCGCTCGGCGGGCTCCAGCGGTTCGAGGATCTCGTCGTTGGCCTGCTGCACGACGTCGTCGAGGTGCTTGAGCAGCGCCCGGCCCTCCGGGGTGAGGCTGACGAGGTTGCGGCGCCGGTTGGTGGGGTCCTTGCTGCGTGTGGCCAGCCCGCGCTCGCCCATGTCGTTGAGCAGGCTGACCAGATCGCTCTCGTCGATCTTGGTGCGCCGACTGACCTCGGCCTGCACCAGGCCGTTCTCGTCGCTGAGGCAGCTGAGAGCGAGGTAGTGGTGGCGGCTGAGGCCCTCGCCGGCCAGCCGCTCGCCGAGCAACCGCCAGCCGCGCCGGGCCGCCTCGCCCAGCAGCCAGCTCGGCAGGGAGTGGAGCGTTTCCGAATGTGACGGACCGTTCAAGGAGCAACCCCATCGACATGCGTCCGGGATCCTGGCGCCCGGAGCACGGGATCCACTGTTGACCTCACCAATATTGGTTCATCCTACAGGCCGGGGTGTGCCGGGGCGGCTCCCCGGCCGGGGTCACCGGAGGTCGTCCCGGTCGACTTTGCGGCGCAGGGTCAACAGCCGTCCGTCCCGTCGCACGAGCACCTCCCGCGCCACGGCGCACGGGCCGAGCCGCGCCGGTCCGCCGCGCGGGGTGTCGATCAACAGGACGTAGTAGAGCGAGTGGACGAGGCCGTCGTCGCCGGTTTCGACCACGAGGTTGGTGATGGCGTGCCGGCGCATGCTGTCGGCCCGGATCAGCTCGTCCGCCAGGACGTTGGTGCGGGCGCGCTCGTAGATGGCGTCCCGACCCACGGCGGGCCCGCTCTTGGAGTTCACCCAGTACTCGCCGTCCTCGGTGAAGGAGTCCGCCCAGGCGCGCAGGGCCGTGTCGTCGTAGAGGCCCTCGTCGAGCAGGTGGAGCTGGCGGGAGTGGAACTGGAGCACCTCGTCGTACAGGTCCCGCTGGGTGGCGGCGCGCTCGGCCACGGTCTCTCTCCTTCGGTCGGGGAAAGGGAAAACGGAAAGGGGAAACAGGGGAATCGGCGGGTTCAGGCGACCGGCGGCACCGGCATCCTGACGCGCCCGGCGTCGCCGCCGAGCAGCGCGTCGCGGACGGTCGCCGCGGCTTCGTGCGGCGCCCCGGGCGGCACGGCACCGGCCGCCGAGAGCCGGGCGTACTGCTCGTCGGTCAGCTCGACGTCCAGCGAACCCAGGTAGTCGCCGAGCTGGACCGCCGTGCGCGGGCCGGTGACCGGCACCAGGGCCGTCGTCCGCCCGGCGGCGCTCCGGCGCAGCCAGGCCATGGCCACCCGGGCCGCTGGAACGCCCAATTCCGAGGCGGTCTCCAGTACGGCGTCCAGCACCGCGGTCGTCCGCGCGTCGTCCTCCCGGTGCAGGGCACGGCCCCGCCGGGTGCCCGATGCGGCGGCCCCGCTGCGGTACTTGCCCGTCAGCAGGCCGCCGCCCAGCGGCGACCAGACGGCGACGCCCAGGCCCAGCGCCTCGGCCATGGGCAGCAGCTCCCGGTCCGCGTCCCGGGCCACCAGGCTGTACTCGACCTGGATGCCCACCAGCGGCAGCGCGTACCGCAGCTCGGCGAGCGTCACGGCCCGCGAGGTGCGCCAGGCGGGGAAGTTGGACAGGCCGCAGTACAGCACCTTCCCGGCCCGGACCAGGTCGTCCAGGGCACGCAGGATCTCCTCCATAGGCGTCACGGCGTCCGGCATGTGCACCCAGTACAGGTCCACGTGGTCCGTGTTCAGCCGGCGCAGGCTGGCCTCGAGCGACCGGGCCAGGTTCTTCCTGCTGTTGCCCGCGACGGGCACGGCCGGATCCGACGGTGGCCCCAGGCCGTACTTGGAGGCGAGGACGAAGTCGTCGCGCCGGCCCGCCAGCAGCCGGCCGGTCACGATCTCCGACTCGCCGTTCCGGTAGGCGTCGGCCGTGTCCACGAAGGTGCCGCCCGCCGCCGCGAACCGCTCGAAGATGCGGCGGGCCTCGGCCGGATCCGTGCCGCCCTCCGCGGTCGCGCCGAAGGTCCCGGCGCCCAGTGCGTACTCGGAGACCAGCAGGCCCGAGCAGCGCCCGAAAGTCGTGTACCGCACACATCGTCCCCTCGACCGGTTTCCGCATGCCGGGTGAAACCGTAGGAGCGGCTCCTAGAAATTCGCTGGAAGCCCGTCTACCGCCGGAATTTGAGCGCGCTTTTAGGCCGCTGGGCCACCTTTCCCGTGACAGCTCGCACAAGGAGCACAAGGACCATAAGGACGCAAAGGGAGAGGCAATGGAGCAGCAGGCATTCACGCTCGAGGATCTGCGGGCGGCGGTCGAGCAGGGCCTCGGCCGCGAGGCGGCGAGCCGGCTGGAGGAGGCGGAGCTGGACGCGGAGTTCGCCGAGCTGGGGTTCGACTCCCTGGCCGTCTACGAGACCGTGACGGTCATTCAGGAGCGGACAGGCGTGGCCATCCCGGACGAGGACATCGACGCCATGACCACGCCGCGCACGCTGCTGGCCGGTGTCGAGAGCCGGCTGAGGGCGGCGGCATGAGGCACTCCGCCGACGTCGCCGCGGCCGCGCGGGACGCCTTCGACCTGGTCGCCGACGCCGAGCGGTGGCCCGTCGTCTTCGGACCGACCGTCCACGTGGAGTACCTGGACGAGCGCGGGCCCGGCGGTCAGGAGCGGTTCCGGATCTGGGCGCTGACCAACGGCGTCGTCAGCGACTGGGTGTCGCGGCGCACGGTCGACACCGCTGCCCTGCGCATCCGCTTCGAACAGGAGCGCAGCCGGCCGCCGGTGGCCTCCATGGGCGGCGAGTGGGCCTTCGCGCCGCTCGGGCCCCGGCACACCCGGATCGACCTGGACCACCACTTCACGGCCGTGGACGGCGCCGCCGACGCCGTCCGGTGGATCGAGACCGCCCTCGACGCCAACAGCCGCGCCGAACTGGGCGCGCTGGCCGGGCTGCTGGACTCCGGCCACCGCCCCGCCGGCCTCGCCGCCGTCTTCGAGGACTCCGTGGACGTCCCCGGCCCGCCCGAGGACGCGTACGCGTTCATCCGCGACGCCGGGCGCTGGCCGGAGCTGCTGCCACATGTGGCCTCGCTGACCCTCGCCGAGGAGGCGGGCGTCCAGCGCATGACCATGCACACCGCCGCGCCCGACGGCACCACCCACCGCACCGAGTCGGTGCGCGTCTGCCTGCCGGACGGGCCCGTGGCCCGCATCGCCTACAAGCAGACGACACTGCCTGCGGGGCTGCTGGGCCACAGCGGGACCTGGCTGTTCCGGGCCGTGCCCGGGGGCTGCCGGGTGACCTCGCGGCACCGGGTGCTGCTGGACCCGGCGGCCCCGCCCGGCGGCCGCCCGCTGCCCGCGGCCCACGCCCTGGTGCGCGAGACGCTCGGCGCGAACAGCCGGACGACGCTGCGGCACGCCGCGGCGGCCGTGGCCGCCGGGGCCCGGGGCGCGCGATGAGGCCCGCACCCGGCCCGGCGCCGCACCGCACAGCGGAGCCCCGCCTGACCGAACTCGCCGACGGCGTCTTCGCCTACATCCAGCCGGACGGCGGGTGGTGCCTCAACAACGCGGGGGTGCTGCTCGGAGCCGACGCCACGCTCCTCGTCGACACCGTGGCCACCCGGGCGCGCGCCGAGCGGCTGCGCGACACCGTGGCGGCCCGCGGCGGCGGGCCGGTGCGCATCGTCGTCAACACCCACCACCACGGCGACCACCACTTCGGCAACGCGGTCTTCGCCCCGCAGGCCATGGTGATCGCCCACGAGCTGGCCCGCGCCGAGATGGCCGAGGCCGGCATGGGACTGAAGACGCTGTGGCCGGACGTCGCCTGGGGAGACACGCCCCTGGTCCTGCCATCGGTGACGTTCCGGGACGCGCTGACCCTGCGGCACGGCGCCGAGAGGGTGGTGGAGCTGCTGCACGTCGGCCCCGCCCACACCACCAACGACACCGTGGTCTGGCTGCCGCACGAGCGGGTGCTGTTCGCCGGCGACGTGATCATGCCGGGGGTCACCCCGTACGTGCAGATGGGCTCCGTCTCCGGGAGCCTGCGGGCGCTGGAGCGGTTGCGCGGGCTGGCCCCGGCGGTGGTCGTCGGCGGGCACGGCGAACCGGGCGGCCCCGACGTGATCGACGAGTGCGAGCGCTATCTGCGGTACGTGCGCGAGCTGGCCCGGCAGGGCCTGCGGGCCGGGCTGTCGCCGCTGGAGGCGGCGCGGGAGCTGGGGCCCGGCGAGTTCGCCGGACTCCTCGACCCGGAGCGGCTGGTGGGCAATCTCCACCGGGCGTACGCGGAGGAGGCCGGGCTGCCCGAGGGGGCGCCGCTGGACGTGGTGGCCGTCTTCGGGGAGATCGTCGAGTACAACGGCGGCAGTCTGCCGGCCTGCCTGGCCTGACACGCCGGAGGGCCGAGGGGTGCTTCCCCGATCCCGCCCCTTCCCGCTGTATCCGATATGCGGCTCCGCCGCAGGGCGGGGGCTCTGCCCCCGGACCCCCGGTCCTCAAACTCCCCCAGCTACCTCCCCCAGCTACCGCTGGGGGTGCCCCCAGGAGGTGCCCCCGGACGGGCTGAAATTCAGCCCGTCCGGCGTTTGAGGCTGCGCTCGATTTGCGGCTCCGCCGCGCGGCCGCGCGCAGCGCGGTCCCGGGGTCTGGGGCGAAGCCCCCCACGCGGCGGAGCCGCACATCGATACAGCCGGGAAGGGGCGGGGTGGGGGAAAACCCCCGCCCACCGGCCCTCCGGTGTGTCACTCCGCGGCCGCCGGGGCCACCTCGGCCGCGAGGATGCGCAGGGTGCGCTCGGCCAGCTCGACCGGCAGGGTGCCGGTGTTGACCGAGAGGCTGACCGACAGGTTCGGGCCGAACCACTCGCGGATGGCCGCGAGCTGCTCGCGGACCCGCTCAGGGCTGCCCACCAGCACCTTGTTGTCGCGCACGGACGCGTCGAAGGACTGCGCCGCCACGGCCTGCACCAGCCGCTCGTAGCCGGGGTAGGAGGTGCTGCGCGTACGGCCCCAGGCGCCGACCGCCTCGGCCAGTTTCTCCCGGTAGTTGGCCTCGAACTCCGCGCCCATCCGCAGCGCCTCGGCATCGGTCGGCGCCACGTAGCAGGAGTAGCTGAGCTGGACGCGCTCCGCGCCCGCGGGATGCCCCGCCCCGGCCCACGCCGCGCGGTACGCCCCCAGCATCTCCCGGGCCCGCTCCAGTGACCCGATCGAGGGGACGAGCTGCAGGTTGTGGCCGTTCCGCCCGGCCGCCTCGCAGGACTCCGGGCTGAGCGCCGTGGCCACGAACACCGGCGGGTGCGGCTGCTGGTACGGACGCGGCATGAGCGTCACCGGCCCGAAGCGGTGGAAGTCGCCTTCCCACGTCAGGCTCTCCTCCGTCCACAGCGCGCGCACCGCCGCCAGGCCCTCGTCGAAGCGGGCCCTGCTCTCGTCGATCGGCACCCCGAACGCCTCGAACTCGTCCGGCAGGAACGCCCGCCCGAAGCCGGCGTCGAGCCTGCCCTGCGAGATGTTGTCGAGCATCGCCAGCTTCCCGGCCAGCTTCACCGGGTGGGTGAACGCGGGGAGCACGGCGCCCGTCACCAGGCGGATGCGGCTGGTGCGCGCCGCGACGGCGGCGAGAAAGGTGACCGGGTCCGGGCTGTAGCCGCCGTAGCCGAAGAAGTAGTGCTCGACCGTCTTGATGTGCTCGAAACCCAGCCGCTCGGCCAGCTCGGCGAGCCGGAGGTTCTCCGCGTAATACTGCGAGGCGGCCTTCTCCTTCGGCCCCACGGTCGGAAAGAAGTTGACGCCGAATTTCATGGACTTACCACCCTCGTTGTCCCGTCATCTGCTGCCCGGAGCATCGCGGGGCCGCCTAGAAATCCGCTCACGAGCCTCTGGAAGCCCGCCCGGTGGCGGTCACGGTCCGTTTTCTAGGGGCCTTTGAGACGTGCTCGTCAGTATCGGCCTCGCAACTGCGCCGGAATCGTTGCCGAGAAAGCCGAGAAAGCCGAGAAACGAGGACCGCGAATGCGGACGACACCGCGAGGTGAGAAGTGAAACGCGTTGCCATTACCGGGATGGGGGTGCTCGCGCCGGGCGGGCAGGGCGTCAAGCAGTTCTGGGACCTGCTCTCCGGCGGACGGACCGCCACCCGGCGCATCACCTTCTTCGACCCGGCCCCCTTCCGCTCGCGGATGGCCGCCGAGATCGACTTCGACCCCGCCGCCCACGGGCTGACCCCGCGCGAGATCCGCCGCATGGACCGCGCGGCCCAGTTCGCCGTGGTCGCGGCCAGGGAGGCGATCGCCGACAGCGGCCTGGACTTCGCGGCGGCCGACCCGCACCGCACGGGGGTGACCATCGGCACCGCCGTCGGCGCCACGACCAGCCTGGAGCGGGAGTACCGGGTGCTCTCCGACAACGGCCGCGCCTGGACCGTGGACGACGCCTACCGCTCCCCCCACCTCTACGACTGGTTCGTGCCCAGCTCCCTGGCCGCCGAGGTCGCCCGCGAGGTGGGGGCGGAGGGCCCCGTCGCGGTCGCCTCCTCGGGCTGCACCTCGGGCCTCGACTCCGTCGGCCACGCCGCCCAGCTGATCCGGGAGGGCAGCGCCGACGTGATGATCGCCGGCGCCTCCGACGCCCCCATCTCCCCGATCGCGGTGGCCTGCTTCGACGCCATCAAGGCCACCAGCCCGCGCAACGACGACCCCGAGCATGCCTCCCGGCCCTTCGACCGCACCCGGGACGGCTTCGTCATCGCCGAGGGTGCGGCCGTGTTCGTCCTGGAGGAGCTGGGGCACGCCCGGCGCCGCGGCGCCACGGTCCGCGCCGAGATCACGGGCTTCGCCTCCCGCGCCAACGCCCACCACATGACCGGACTCCGGCCGGACGGCCAGGAGATGGCCGCGGCCATCGGCGCGGCGCTGGCGGAGTCCCGGCTCCCCGCGACCGCCGTCGACTACGTCAACGCGCATGGCTCGGGCACCGTGCAGAACGACCGGCACGAGACCGCGGCGTTCAAGCGCGCCCTCGGCGACCACGCCCGCCGCACCCCCGTCAGCTCCATCAAGTCGATGATCGGGCACTCGCTCGGCGCCATCGGCTCCCTCGAGATCGCGGCCTGCGTCCTGGCCATCGAGAACGACGTGGTGCCGCCCACCGCCAACCTGCACGAGAAGGACCCGGCCTGCGACCTGGACTACGTGCCGCTCGAGGCCCGGGAGCACCCGGTGACCACGGCGCTCACCGTGGGCAGCGGCTTCGGCGGCTTCCAGAGCGCCATGGTGCTCGCCGCACCCCGGGGAGGCGGCGCGCGATGACGACGGCGACCCGTACCCGCACCGCGGTGATCACCGGCATCGGCGTGGCCGCCCCCAACGGCCTCGGCACCGAGGCATATTGGCAGGCCGCGCTGGCGGGCCGCTCCGGCATCGCCCCCCTGACGCGCTTCGACCCCTCGGCCTACCCGGTGCGGCTGGCCGGCCAGGTCGCCGGGTTCGAGGCCGAGGAGCACCTGCCCGGCAGGCTCCTGCCGCAGACCGACCGGGTGACCCGGCTGGCCCTGGTGGCCGCCCAGGAAGCGCTCGCCGACTGCGGCACCGACCCGGGCCTGCTGCCCGAGTACGGCGCCGGAGTGGTCACCTCCAATGCCTCCGGCGGCTTCGAGTTCACCCACCGGGAGGTCGACAAGCTCTACAACAAGGGCCCCGAGCACGTCAGCGTCTACGAGTCGTTCGCCTGGTTCTACGCGGTGAACACCGGACAGATCTCCATCCGCCACGGCTTGAAGGGCCCCAGCGGGGTGCTCGTCGCCGACCAGGCCGGCGGCCTGGACGCGATCGGGCACGCCCGCCGTACCCTGAGGCTGGGCACCGGGCTGATGGTCACCGGCGGCGTGGAGTCGTCCTTCGACCCGTGGGGCTGGGTGAACCACATCGCCGCCGGCGACCTCAGCCGGGAACCCGACCCGCACCGCGCCTACCTGCCGTTCGACCGCTCGGCGGGCGGCTGCGTACCGGGCGAGGGCGGCGCCGTGCTGATCATGGAGGAGGCCGGGGCCGCGTACCGCCGCGGCGGCTACCGCGTCTACGGCGAGATCGCCGGTTACGCGGCCACCTTCGACCCCGCACCGGGCACCGGCCGCCCGCCCGGACTGCGCAGGGCAGCCGAACTCGCCCTGCACGACGCGGGGCTGGCGCCCGGCGACATCGACGTGGTGTTCGCCGACGCGGCGGGCACCCCGGCGGCCGACCGCGCCGAGGCCGAGGCCCTCCGCGCCCTCTTCGGCCCCTGCGGCGTGCCCGTGACCGCCCCCAAGGCACTGACCGGCCGCCTGCTGTCCGGCGGCCCGCCCCTCGATGTCGTCACCGCACTGCTGGCGATCCGCGACGGCGTGGTCCCGGCCACCGCGGGCGTCCGCGACGTACCCGGGGAGTACGGCATCGATCTGGTCACGGGGGCACCCCGGGAGATCGCGGTCCGCGCCGCCCTGGTGCTGGCCCGCGGCCGCGGCGGCTTCAACGCCGCCGTGGTGGTGCGCGCCCCCGTCGGCCCGGACGCCCGCCGCACCCCACCCGCACCCGACCGTCTCCGCGACGGCACCGCCCCGAACCCGAAGGAGTGACCCACATGCCCACGATGACCCTGGAGGACCTGCTCCTCGTCCTGGCCCAGTGCGCGGGGGAGGACGAGTCCGTCGACCTGAGCGGCGACGTCGCCGACGTCCCGTTCGCGGAACTGGGCTACGACTCGCTGGCCCTCCTCGAGACCGCGGCCCGGATCGGCCAGGAGTACGGCGTGCGGATACCCGACGACCGGCTGGGCGAACTGCACAGTCCGCGCGCCCTGCTGGACGAGGTCAACGATCCGGCCCCGGCCGTCTGACGCCCGGGGGAGAGGAGGCAGGACATGGCACGGCAACCACGCCGCACCGCGCTGGTCACCGGCGCGAGCAGCGGAATCGGCCTCGCGACCGCCGAGGCCCTGGCGGCCTCGGGACACGCCGTCTTCCTCTGCTCCCGCCGCGGGACCGCGGTGAAGGAGACCGTGGACCGGCTCCGTGAGCAGGGCGCCGAGGCGGACGGCACCGCCTGCGACGTCACCGACACCGACCGGGTCCGCGCCTGGGTGAGCGCAGCCGTCGACTGCTACGGACCGGTCGACGTCCTGGTCAACAACGCCGGCCGCAGCGGCGGTGGCGTCACGGCGCAGCTCACCGACGAGCTGTGGCGGGACACCCTCGCCACCAACCTCGACGGCGTCTTCAAGGTCACCCGGGCGGTGCTGAACGAAGGGGGCATGCTGGCACGGGGTCGCGGCCGCATCGTCAACATCGCCTCCACCGGGGGCAAGCAGGGCGTGGTCCTCGGCGCCCCGTACTCCGCCGCCAAGCACGGCGTCGTCGGCTTCACCAAGGCCCTGGGCCTGGAGCTGGCCAGGACCGGCATCACCGTCAACGCCGTCTGCCCCGGCTTCGTGGACACCCCGCTGGCCGACGGCGTGGTCGAGGAGTACGGCCGCATCTGGGGCGTGGGCCCCGAGGAGGCCAGGGCCCGCCTCACGGCCAGGATCCCGCTGGGCCGCTACACGCGCCCCGACGAGGTGGCGGGCATGGTCGGCTACCTGGTCTCGGACGCCGCGGCCGCCGTCACCGCACAGGCGATCAACGTCTGCGGCGGGCTCGGAAACTACTGATGGACACCCCGGACGGCGACGCGGCCCCCCGCCGCGTCGTCCTGCTGCTGCCCGGCCAGGGATCACAGCACCGGGGCATGGCCGTGCAGTTGTACGGCCATGCCCCGGTGCTGACCGCGGTGCTCGACGAGTTCTTCGCCCTGATGGGGCCGGAGGGGAGGCGGCTGCGGAGCGACTGGCTCGACCCCGGGCCCGCCGCGCGGCTCGACGACGGCTTGCACGCCCAGCCGATGCTGTTCGCCCTGGACTACGCCGTCGGCCGGGAGCTGGAGAGCCGCGGACTGCGCCCCTCGGTGCTGCTCGGGCACAGCGTGGGGGAGCTGGCCGCCGCCGCGCTGGCGGGCGTCCTGAGCCTCCCGGCGGCGGTCCGCGTTCTGCGCCGCCGTGGGCGGCTGCTCGGGGCCATGCCTCCCGGCGGCATGCTCGCCGTGGCGGCCCGGCCCGCCGACCTCGAGGGTCGGCTGCGCCCCCGCGACCTCGCCGACGGAGTCGCGGTGGGCGCTCACAACGCCCCGGCGCAGACCGTGCTCGCCGGGCCGGAGCCCGCCCTGAGCCGGGTCGAACAGGCCCTGCGGGCCGATGGCCTGACGGTCCGCAGGGTGCCCGCGCACCAGCCCTTCCACAGCCCCGCCGCCGCCCCGGCGGCGCGTCGGCTCGCGGCGGCCTTCGCCGCCGAGGAGCTGCGCCCGCCCGCCGTGCCGGTCCTGTCCACGCGCACCGCCCGCCGCGTCACTCCCGCAGAGGCCGTCGATCCGGCGTTCTGGGCGGGTCAACTGGCTTCGCCCGTACGGTTCTGGCCGGCGCTGTGCGCTCTGCTCGGCGAGGGCGGGTACACGCTCGTGGAGAGCGGGCCGGGGCAGGTGCTGTCGGTCGCGGCCCGCGGCCACGCCGCCGTGCGCGCCGGGCGCAGCACCGTCGTGCCGATGCTGCCCGTGCCGGGCGGTGACGGCCTGCGGGTGTGGCGCGCGGGCCTGGCCGAACTGCACGGGCAGCACCTGCTGGCGGGCTTTGAGGGCGCTTCTAGCGCCCCGCGCAAGAGTGATGCCGAACCGGCGGGCACTGTCTGCCGGTCCAGTGGCAGCACCTGCCGCACCCATGGCAGTACGAGCCCCGCCGGCGGCATTTCCCGCCGGTTCCCACAACCCGGAGGACACCCCATGCCCACAGCCGCATCCGGCGAACTCCACGCCGAAGTGCTGCAGTTCTACGCTGCCCAGATCCACCTGCTCGACGATGTGAAGGCCCACGAGTTCGCCGGGACCTTCACCGACGACGGGGAGTTCTCCCACAACCCGAGCGAGCCCACGATGCACGGCCGCGCCGCGATCGTGGAGGGCGTCCTGGGCTTCAACAAGCGCTTCGAGAACGACCCGGTGCAGCGTCGGCACTGGTTCGACATGGTGCACATCCAGCCGGAGTCCGACGGCGTCGTACGGTCCACGTTCTACGCGCTGGTCATCACCACCAGGCCCGGCGGCACCCCGGTCATCGGCCCCAGCTGCGTCGTGCACGACACCCTGGTGCGCGGTGCCGACGGCCGCCTGCTGACCCGGTCCCGCAAGGTGGGCCACGACGAGATCCGCTGAGACGGCAGAGAGGCGTCACCCGTGACCACCACCACCCCCTCCGGCGTGCAGTTCACCGGAGCCGCCCCCGCCTCCGGTGAACTGCGCGCCGAAATCGAGCAGTTCTACGCCCGGCAGGCCATGCTCCTCGACACCGGTCTGCACGACCGCGAGGCGCTGCGCCGCTGGACCGAGACGTTCACCGAGGACGGCAGCTTCTGGATCAGCTTCCTGGACCGGCCCGTCGAGGGCCGCCCGGGGATCCTCGGGGCCATCCTCCGCAGCACCTCGCACATCCGGCCCGAACGCATCGTCCGGCGCCACTGGTTCGCCATGCTGTCCGTCGCCCCGCGCGGCGACGGCACGATCGCCACGCGGTACTACGCCCTGGTCTTCGCGACCCCGCCGGGCGGTGCGCCGGCGGTCGACGCCTGCACCGTGACCGAGGACGTGCTGGTCCGCCGGGACGGGGAGCTGCTGACCCGGTCGCGGGCGATCCACCGGGACGACTTCCGCTGAGCCCGGCCCCGTACGGCAACGGCCCCTGGGAATCCCCCGTATCCCAGGGGCCGTTGCGCGCCCGCTTCTGTTAGTCTGGGATTCCCAACGTTGACTTTACCCATAATCATTGTCTCCTCCCTCCTACGGATGAGGTGAACCGAGCTTGTCCCTGCGCATGGAGACCCCGGCGGTGCCGACCGACGACCGCATCCCGGGCAGAACCTGGGCCCTTGCCGTCGTCATCGCCTTAGGCGGCTTCACCACCGCCCTCACCACCACGATCGTCTCCGCCGGCCGGCAGATGCTGACCGACGCTCTCGGAGTCTCCGACAGCACGGTCGGCTGGGTCACCACCGTCTATCTGATCGCCTTCGCGGCCGGCATCCCTATGACCGGCTGGATGGCCAAGCGGCTCGGGCCGCGCGTACTGTGGCTGGGCACCCTCGCCCTGTTCACGGCCGCGTCGGTGGCCTGCGCCCTCGCCCCGAACGCCGGAACGCTCATCGTCTGCCGGGGCGTCCTGGGCCTCGCCGGAGGCTTCCTGGTGCCCGCGGGGCAGGCCATCCTCGCCGCCGCCGCGGGGCCGAAGCGGATCGGCCGGGTGATGAGCGTCGTCGGCGTGCCCGTCGTCCTGGCCCCGATCCTGGGGCCCACCGTGGGCGCCCTGGTGAGCACCCACCTGTCCTGGCACTGGCTGTTCTGGATCAACGTCCCCTTCGGGGTCGTGGCCCTCGTGCTCGGCCGGCGGCTGCTGCCGCCCGGCGGCAAGGGCGGTGCGGGCCGCCTCGACGTGCTCGGCGCCTGCCTCGTCGTCATCGGCCTGCCCGCGCTCACCTACGGGGTCGCCGAGATCGGCATCACCGGCAGCTTCACCGACGGCCGGGTGCTGTGGCCGGTCGTCGGCGCCGTCGTCATGCTGACCCTTTTCACCGTGCACGAGCTGAGGACCGAACAGCCGCTGCTCGACCTGAGGTTGTTCGCCAACCTGCCCTACACGTGCGCGGGCATCACGATGTTCTGCGCGGGCGGTGCACTGTTCGGCCCGCTCCTCGTGATGCCCCTGTTCTTCGAAATGATCAGGGGGCAGAGTGCGGTGGAGGCCGGGACGGCCCTGCTGGCCGACGGTCTCGGCGCCGTCATCGCCCTGCCCCTGGGCGGCCGGGCGACCGACCGCTTCGGCGGCGGGCCGGTCACCACGCTCGGCCTGGTGATCTCGAGCGCCGCGGGAGCGGGGATCGCGACGGTCGGGGTGCACACCTCGTTCTGGTACGTGGAGTTCCTGCTGTTCGCCATGGGGCTGGGCATCGGCCTCGTCAGCGTGACGGCCATGTCCGCGGCCTTCGCCGTCCTGCCCCGGGAGGCGATTCCGCACGCCACACCGCAGTTGAACATGCTCAACCGGACCGGCAGCAGCCTCGGCACCGCGGTGCTCACCGTCATCCTCACCAAGCGCCTCGCCGCGGCCGGACCGTCGCCCGCCCAGCAGATCCACGCGTTCGGCGTCACCAACTGGGTGATCGCCGGGGCGACCGCCGCCACCGTCGTCCCCGCCCTGCTGCTGTTGCGGGCGGAGCGCCGCTACCGGGCCGGGCGGCAGTTCGGCCCCGTGGCCGTGCCCGTGCGGGGGGAGCCGGTCGGCAGATAGCCCGTGACTCCTGCAGGCCGGCCCCTTCGAGGCCCGCCCCGGTGCGTGACATCGCGCCGGGGCGGGCCTTTTGCCTTCTTCGTTTTCCCGTCGTTCTCGGTAAAGATTCCGCCAGGATCGACGGCCGCATTGTCACACTGCCGATCCGGGTTCATAGTCGACCTCGTCCGTGTTTCGTTCAGGGCCTAATGTGTTCGACTGCTCGGCATTTGCCGGGCTGTCGCCGCCGACCGCCGATGCCTTTTCGCCGAGATCCAACTCGGGTGTTCCATGCGATCCGTTCCATGCCCGTCGGACGCTCCCCGGGTGAATTCGCCGACGGAGAGCAGGATAAGCCCTGGTCGACCCGCCGGTAGCCCTCCGGAACCGAGCCGGACCCCCTCCAGTCAATATGGAAGGGGTTTTCAGAAGTCGTTGTGCACACCCGATTTGTGGGGACAGGGGGCGGTTCTCCGATGGCGTATTCCTGCGCTTCTCGCGCGCCGTCGGGGCCGGAAAGTGTTGACAGCGGCACGAACGCCAGCAAACACTGTTAGGGCCAGGTCATCCGCCATGTCGAACGAAAGATTCCGGCCGAACGGCGCGGCGGGTACCAGGGGGATGTGCGGATTTCTCCAGCCAGCGCCAGGCAATTGATCGGGCGTCAGTGCGGAAGCCGAGGTTCGCTGCCGCGGAGTGGCCGAGCGGAGCCACTCGATGACGGTCGGGATTCGCGCGATATTTCCCCCTGATGATCTCCGCGAGGCCATGGGCATGCCTGGCCCCGCAAAATTCTAACGGGGGTGTTCCGAGTGCGAGAGATTCCTGTTGGCCCGTGCATACGCCGCGAGGCGAGCGGCGGCGGACGATGCCTCCGGTCGGCCATTCCGTAGCGGTGAGGAGCCCGTCGAGAAAGTCAATTGCGTCGGCAGCACCGCAGATGGGGGAATTCATCATGCTCGAAGTGTCGGTACTGGGCCCATTGGAGTTGCGGCTGGGCGGGAAACCGTTCGACGTGACCGCACCGAAATTACGCAAGATCGTCGCCCTGCTGGCCATGGCGTCCGGCCGGTCCGTCCAGGTCGCGAGCCTCATGGAGGAGCTGTGGGAGGAGGAGCCGCCGAAGACGGCGGTGACGACCCTGCAGACCCACGTCATGCACCTGCGGAAGCTCCTGGGGCGGGCCGCCTGTGCCCGGGGGCTGGACGCCGACCCGAAGGACCTGCTGGAGACCCGGCCCCGGGGCTACCGGCTGAACGTCTCCGCACTCGACGTCGACTGCTTCCGCCGGCTGGCGGACGACGGCTCCAGGGCCCTGGCCCGGGCGGAGGCCCGCATGGCCGGGCCCCTGCTCAGGACCGCACTCGACCTGTGGCGCGGCGACGCCTTCGAGGACGTGGACGCCGGCCCGATGCTGCGCCTGGAGGCCAACCAGCTCAACGAGCGGTGGACCGGGGTGCTCGAGCAGCGGATCAACGCCGACCTGCTGCTCGGCAGGCACCACGAAGTCCTCCCCGAACTCGTCAATCTGGCGGACCGCCACCCCTTCAGCGAGAACTTCCACGCACAGCTCATCACGGCCCTCCACCGGTCCGGGCGGCGCACCCAGGCCCTGGAGGCGTATCTGAGGCTGCGCAACAACCTGGTGGCGGAACTCGGCATCGAGCCATCGCCCCCGCTGCGGCGGCTCCAGGCGACCGTCCTGGCCGCGGAGGACGCCCCGGCCGGCACGGGAGAGCCGGCCGAGGTGCCGCCGTGCCCGGCCCCGGTCCCGTTCGGCCGGCTGCCGGACCTGAGCGAGGCATGCTGACCGACCGGGGGAGGAACGGGCTCAGCCCCCGCCCAGGGCGGCGAGCCCCTTCCGCAGGTCGTCCGCGTTCATCACCGGATGCAGCTCGACCTCCGCGTCGGCCTCCAGGAAGAACGTCTCCACGACGGACGGCAGCTGGGAGGAGTCCTCCAGATCGAAGACGAGCAGGCAGGTGCGGCCGCCGTCCAGCGTCGTGAAGTAGGCCGCCTCCGGCTTCAGCTGCTCCAGGACCTCCTCGATCAGCTTGGGCATCGTGCCGTCCCTGATGTGCGCGTTCGACGCGTGGGTGTCCAGCCGGGCCCTGAGTAGCGTGCGCATGGCCCTCACTCCTTCGCCGGCGCGACCGCGCGGGGCGTTCCGGCCGCGCTCCTCGGGCACGGCCGCGTCCCTTTCAGGGTCTGCCCCGCCGCCGCGGGGCCGCAAGCGGGGCCCGCACCGACCCGTCGGACGCCCCCTATCGCAGCACGGCCGCGGTCTCGGGCGGCAGCCACAGGCTGCCCCCGGGATCCGGCGCGCCGACCTGCCCCCAGGCCGCCACGACCTCCGTCACCGAACCCACCAGGCGCACGACGGCCGGGCGGTCGGCGAGGTTCACCGCGACGTGGAGCGGACCGCGCCGCAAGTACACGGTGCCCCCGGCGGTGACCGACAGCGCGCCGTACTCCCACCGCGGATCCGCCAGCGCCGGTTCCGCGTGCCGCAGCGCGATCAGCCGCCGGTGCCAGGCCAACAGGGCGCGGTGCGGCTCGCGGCCGGGCTCGGTCCAGTCCAGGCACGAGCGCTCCCGCGTCGCCGGATCCTGCGGATCCGGTATCTCCTCCGCCGCCCAGCCGTGCGCCGCGAACTCGCGCCGCCGCCCCTCCCGCACCGCCCGGGCGAGCCCCGGGTCGGTGTGGTCGGTGAAGTACTGCCAGGGCGTCCGGGCGCCCCACTCCTCGCCCATGAACAGCATCGGCGTGAACGGCGCGCACAGCACCAGCGCGGCCGCGCAGGCCAGCAGGCCGGGGGAGAGCCGGGCCGAGAGCCGGTCGCCCAGCGCCCGGTTGCCCACCTGGTCGTGGGTCTGGGCGTAGCCGAGCAGCCGGTGGGCGGGCGTGGTGCGCGGGTCCAGCGGACGGCCGTGGCGTCTGCCCCGGAACGCCGAGTACGTGCCGTCGTGGAAGAAGCCGCCCCGCAGCGTCTTGGCGAGGGCCGCGGCCGGGTCGGCGGCGAAGTCGGCGTAGTAGCCCTGGGACTCCCCGGTCAGCGCGGTGTGCAGGGCGTGATGGAAGTCGTCGTTCCACTGCGCGTGCAGGCCCAGGCCGCCCGCCTCGCGCGGGGTCGTGGTGGCCGGATCGCACAGGTCGGACTCGGCGATCAGGAACAGCGGCCGGCCCAGCTGCGCGGCCAGCCCGTCGACGGCCGCCGACAGCTCGGCGAGGAAGTGCTTCGGGCCGCTGTCGGCCAGCGCGTGCACGGCGTCCAGACGCAGCCCGTCGAGCCGGTAGTCGCGCAGCCAGGCCAGCGCGCTCCCCGTCAGATACGCCCGCACCTCGGCGGACCCGGGCGCGTCCAGGTTGACGGCCGCGCCCCACGGAGTGTGGTGGGTGTCCGTGAAGTACGGTCCGAACGCGGGCAGATGGTTGCCCGAGGGCCCCAGGTGGTTGTGCACCACGTCCAGGACGACGCCCAGGCCCAGGCCGTGCGCCGCGTCCACGAAGCGCCGCAGACCGTCCGGCCCGCCGTAGGGCTCGTGCACGGCCCAGGGGGCCACGCCGTCGTAGCCCCAGCCGTGCCGGCCCGGGAAGGGGCAGACGGGCATCAGCTCCACATGCGTGATCCCCAGGTCCGCGAGGTGGCCGAGCCGTTCCGCGCCCGCGTCGAAGGTGCCCTCGCGGGTGTACGTGCCGATGTGCAGCTCGTACAGCACTGCACCCGGCAGGGGGCGCCCGGCCCAGTCGTGCCGCCACGGGAAGGCGCCGGCGTCGACGACGGCGCTCGGCCCGTCGGGGCCGTCGGGCTGCCGGCGCGAGCGGGGATCGGGCAGGACGGGGCCGCCGTCGAGGGCGAAGCCGTAGCGGGTGCCGTCGGCGGCGGGGGCGGTGGCCCGCCACCAGGCGCCCGGGCGTGCCGGGTCGCGCTCCATCGGGTGCGTCCGGCCGTCGGCGTGCAGGACCACCGTCCGGGCGCGCGGCGCCCATACCTCGAACAGCACGCTGGTTCTCTTCCCCAATCCCGCCCCTTCCCGAAACTGGGGCTGCGCCCCAGACCCCGGGTGAAGAACTGGGGGCTCTGCCCCCAGACCCTCGCTCCTCAAACGCCGGAGGGGCTGACATTGCCCCGCACCAGCAACCCCACCGCCCTCACCCCCAACAGCTCCCGCAGCGCCACCCGCCGCCCTTCCCACACCTGCCCCGTCAGCACCTCACGCCACCCCCCACCACCCCGCGGCAGCTCCAGCACCGTCTCCCGCCAGCCGCCCTCCGCCGCCAGCCGACGCGGCAGGCGGGTCACGGCCGTGATCACTTCGCCGGAGCGGGTGAAGGCCACGCAGTGGTTCGCGGCCGGACCATGGGCAGGCAAAGGCACGTACGTGCCCTGCGCGCCGAACCACTCCGCGTGCGCCCGCCGCAGCCGCAGCGCCGCCCGCGTCAGGCGGAGCTTCTCGGCGGAGAGCCCGGCACCCGGCTCCGCCGGGAACGACGGCGGTCGGCGGTTGTCGGGGTCGACCAGCGCCGCGTACACGCACTCGGTGCCCATATAGAGGTCCGGCACCCCCGGCATCGTCAGGTGCAGCAGCGCCGCCCCCAGCGTGTGCGCCCGCACGGACGGCTCCGCCTCCCGCGCGAAGGCCGCGAGCAGCGCCCGGCAGGCGGCGGAGCCGCCCGGTCCGGCGGCGACGAACGCCTCCACCGCCGCCTCGTACTCCGCGTCCGGCTCGGTCCACGTCGTGCGCAGCGCCGCCTCGCGCACTCCCTTCAGCACGGCCGGGCCCAGCCGTCCGGCGGCCTCGCACGGGCCCAGGCCGTGGGCGCTCTGCCAGGCGGTCCACGCCACATGCCGGTCCGGAGCGGGCACCTCGGCCCACAGCCGGTCCATCAGCGCGGCCCACTCCGCCGGGTACTCGCTCAGCGCCGCGATGCGCGCCCGCACGTCGGCGCTGCGCTTGGTGTCGTGGGTGGAGAGCACCGTTCCCGTGGCGGGCCAGTCGCGCTGCAACCGGGCGCAGAAGGAGTGGAACTCCTCCGGGCCGACCGCGGGCCGGTCCGGCGTGCCGCCGACCTCCGTCGCCGACAGCAGCGGCGCATAGCGGTAGAAGGCGGTGTCCTCCACCGACTTGGCCCGCAGCGCCGTGGCGGTCTGGGCGAACCGGGCGCAGAAGTCCCGCTCGTCCGGGCCGTCCCCGAGCCGGCCGAGGGCCGCGTCCCGTACCACCTCGACCGCCCGCGCCTCCGCGGGCACGGCGAAGGCCGCGCGGGCCCCGCGCGCCGCCTCCTCCAGCAGCGCGGCGTCGCCCGGTGCCGCGGCCCGCCCCGGCAGGGCGTACGGCCGGTAGACGGGCAGCCGGACCAGGATCTCGCGCAGGGCGGTGCGCAGCGCCCACGGGGCGTGGTCGCGCAGCCGGTGCGAGGCCTCGCAGAGCCGGCCCGCGGTGCGGACCAGCCGCTCGACCTCGGCGGCCAGCTCGTGGACGACCACCCGGTGGGCGGCCCGGCGCGCGGTCGCGGACCAGTCGCCGCCGCGGTCCGGGGGCGGGTCCGCGAAGGCGCGGTAGGCGGCGGCCAGTTCCCCCGCGCCGACCGGGTCGGTGAAGAGCCCGTCGAGGCGGCGCAGGGCGTCGTACCCGGTCGTGCCGGCGACGGGCCAGTCGGCGGGCAGCTGCTCGTCCCCGCTGAGGATCTTCTCCACGACCGTCCACCGGCCCCCCGTGGCCTCGCGCAGCCGCCGCAGGTAGCCGGGCGGGTCGGCGAGCCCGTCGGGGTGGTCGACGCGCAGCCCGTCGAGGACGCCCTCGCGCAGCAGCCGCAGCACCGTGCCGTGGGTGGCGGCGAAGACCTCCGGGTCCTCCGTGCGCACCGCGATCAGCTCGGAGACGGTGAAGAACCGCCGGTAGTTCAGCTCCGTACGGGCCAGCCGCCACCAGGCGGGCCGGTACCACTGGGCGTCGAGCAGCTCGGGGAGCGGCAGCCGCTCGGTGCCGGGCCGCAGGGGGAGGACGTGGTCGCCGTAGCGCAGCTTGCCGTCGGCGGCCGTGAAGCGGTGCAGCTCCTCGCCGAGCGGCCCGGCCAGCACCGGGAGCAGCACCTTGCCGCCGTGCTCGGCCCAGTCGATGTCGAACCAGCGGGCGCGGGGCGAGGCCGGTCCGTCCCGCAGCACCTCCCACAGCGGCCCGTTGAGCCGCTCGGGCACCGGCACGGCCATGTGGTTCGGCACGATGTCGAGGACCAGGCCGAGGCCGTGCCCGTGGGCGGTGCGGGCGAGGGCGCGCAGGCCCTCCTCGCCGCCCAGCTCCGCGCGCACGGCCGTGTGGTCGACGACGTCGTAGCCGTGGGCGGAGCCGGGGGCGGCCTCCAGGACCGGCGAGAGGTGCAGGTGCGAGACGCCGAGGCCGGCCAGGTGGGGCACGGCCCGCTCGGCGGCCGCGAAGGGGAAGCCGGGCTGGAGCTGCAACCGGTAGGTGGCGGTCGGCGGGGCGGAGCAGTCGCGCTTCACGGGAAAATACGTACCCGCCAGAGGCGGTCAATCCGCATGCGGGGCGCGGTTCGCCGGGCCCGGCTCCGGCGTCCGGCCGGATCCGCCGGGCCGCGCGCCCCCAGCCGCCCCCGGCCGCTACGCAGGGCGCTGCAGCACCGCCAGGCTCCGCCCGGTGAGCGTCAGCCGCTCCCCGGCCCGGACCTTCGGGCCGTCCGCCGTCGCCCCCTCGCTGCCCGCGGTGTCGACGACGACCTGCCACTGCAGGCCGTGGTTCACCGGCACGACGAAGTCCAGCGGCTCGTGGTGCGCGTTGAACATCAGCAGGAAGGAGTCGTCGCTGATCGGCTCGCCGCGCGGGCCGGGCTCGGAGATCGCGTTCCCGTTGAGGAAGACCGTCAGCGACTTGGCGTGCGCGGCCTGCCAGTCGCCCTCCCGCATCTCCTCTCCTTCAGGAGTGAACCAGGCGATGTCCGACAATTCATCATGCGTTCCCTGGACCGGGCGCCCGTGGAAGAAGCGGCGGCGCCGGAAGACCGGATGGTCGCGGCGGAGCCAGACCAGCGAGCGGGTGAAGCGCAGCATCCGCCGCGCCTGCGCGGACACCTCGTCGTCCTGGTCCGGCCAGTGCACCCAGGACAGCTCGCTGTCCTGGCAGTAGGCGTTGTTGTTGCCCCGCTGCGTGCGCGCGAACTCGTCGCCGTGGCTGAGCATCGGCACGCCCTGCGAGACCATCAGTGTGGCGATGAAGTTGCGCATCTGCCGCTCGCGCAGCTCCAGCACCTCGGGGTCCCCGGTGTCACCCTCGACCCCGCAGTTCCACGACCGGTTGTACCGCTCGCCGTCCGCGTTGTGCTCGCCGTTGGCCTCGTTGTGCTTGTCGTTGTACGAGACCAGGTCGTGCAGGGTGAAGCCGTCGTGGCAGGTGACGAAGTTGACGGAGGCCAGCGGCCGCCTGCCGTCGCCCTGGTAGAGATCGGAGGAGCCGGTGAGCCGGGAGCCGAACTCCGCCAGGGTGGCCGGCTCGCCGCGCCACAGGTCCCGCACCGTGTCACGGAATTTCCCGTTCCATTCGGTCCACAGGGGCGGGAAGTTGCCGACCTGGTAGCCGCCCTCGCCGACGTCCCACGGCTCGGCGATCAGCTTCACCTGGCTGACCACGGGGTCCTGCTGCACCAGGTCGAAGAACGACGACAGCCGGTCCACCTCGTGGAACTGCCGCGCCAGCGTCGCCGCCAGATCGAACCGGAACCCGTCCACCCGCATCTCGGTGACCCAGTAGCGCAGCGAGTCCATGATGAGCTGGAGCACGTGCGGACTGCGCATCAGCAGCGAATTGCCGGTGCCCGTGGTGTCCGTGTAGTACCGCCGGTCCTCCGCCAGCCGGTAGTACGAGGTGTTGTCCAGGCCCCGGAAGGAGAGCGTGGGCCCCAGGTGGTTGCCCTCGGCCGTGTGGTTGTAGACGACGTCCAGGATCACCTCGATCCCCGCCTGGTGCAGTGCCCGCACCGCCGACTTGAACTCCAGCACCTGCTGGCCCCGGTCGCCCCACGAGGCGTAGGCGTTGTGCGGGGCGAAGAAGCCGATGGTGTTGTAACCCCAGTAGTTGGCCAGCCCCGCGTCCACCAGCCGGTGGTCGTTGACGAACTGATGGACCGGCATCAGTTCGATGGCCGTCACCCCCAGCTCCGTCAGGTGCTCCAGCACCGCCGGGTGCGCCAGCCCGGCATAGGTGCCGCGGATCTCCTCGGGCAGTGCCGGGTGGCGCATCGTCAGACCCTTGACGTGTGCCTCGTAGACGACCGTCCGGTGGTAGTCCGTGCGCGGCGGCCGGTCGTCCCCCCAGTCGAAGTACGGATTGACCACCACCGAAGTCATCATCTGCGGGGCGGAGTCCATGTCATTGCGCCGCTCCGGCCGCCCGAAGTGGTAGCCGTAGACCGCCTCGCCCCAGTCGATCCGGCCGCTCACCGCCTTCGCGTACGGGTCGAGCAGCAGCTTCGCCGAATTGCAGCGCCGCCCCCGCTCCGGCTCGTACGGGCCGTGCGCCCGGAAGCCGTACCGCTGGCCCGGCATGACGCCCGGCAGGTAGGCGTGCCGCACGAAGGCGTCGCTCTCGCGCAGCTCCACCGCCGTCTCCGAGCCGTCCTCGTGGAGCAGGCACAGCTCGATGCGCTCGGCGGCCTCCGAGAAGACCGCGAAGTTGGTGCCGGCGCCGTCGTAGGTGGCACCGAGTGGGTACGCCTGTCCCGGCCAGACCTGCATGGGTCCGAGTGTTCCACCCCGGGCCGCCCTTTCCGCAGATCTTCCCGAAAGCCGGGCCCGCCGCGGGCCCACACCGGGCCCCGCCGCTCGTCCGACCGGGTGACCGCCACCCTTCTGGCTATGAATCAGCTCACGTCCGCCACAAGGCCGTCGGCCAACCGGCACGTCGCCGACCCCAGTTGGCCGGAGGCCGTCCCGACGCGGGTGCAGGCCCTCCCGCGCGCACAGTAGTCTGCCTTGATCGTTGGACGGGGGCGGAAGGCGGTGCACTGGTGAGCTCGGGCGGGCTGGAGCTGCCCCCTGGAGACGGCTGTCCGGAGGAGGACGGCTCGGCGGACTCCCCGCCGGGCGTGGTGTCCCTGGCGCGTCCCAGGGAGATCGGGGCCGAACTGGACTGGGACGCCGGAGCCTGGGACGAGGTGCGCACCCGGGCCCGCCGGGCCGGGCGCGCCTACATATGGCTGAACCTCGTCGAACAGCGCCTGCGGGCCGTCGTGGCCGCCGTGCTGCGCCCGGTCTACGAGCCGGTGCACGGCGACGAGGAGTGGGTGGTCGCCGCCGCCGGGCCGGCCGGCCAGGAGTGGGTGCAGCGGGCCGTGGCCGTGCGGGAGGTGAGCCGCCGCAAGGGCTATCTGCTCGACCCGGCCGACGACAACGTCCTCAGCTTCCTGACCCTGCCGCAGCTGCGCGAGCTGCTCGTCCAGCACTGGCCGTGCTTCGAGCCCTATCTGGACGACCGCCGGGAACTCGAACTCGCACTGGACGAGCTGGAGGTGACCCGCAACGTCGTCTCCCGCAACCGCGCGCTCTCCCAGACCGTCCTCGCCCAGGCCGAACGGGCCTCGGCGCGGCTGCTGGACATCCTCGGCGGCGGCTCCCCCTCCGCCGACCGGCTTCCCATAGACGCCGTCGAGGATCTCGTGGGCGACCGCTACGCCGACGTCGTGGGCGTCCATCCCGACCGGGTGCGGCTCCAGCGCCAGCTGCCCGTCGAGGACCTCTTCGGCAGCGCGCGCCGCCTCGACGCCGTCGGCATAGGACTCAACCTCCTCGTTCAGAACTACTCCGGGCGCCGCCTGGTCCGGCTGGCGGAGTCCGGCTGCCGGGCGCGGCTGCTCTTCCTCAACCCGGCCAGCAGCTCGGTGCGCCGCCGCGAGCGGGAACTGGGCATCAAGAAGGGCGAGATGAGCCGCTCCGTGGAGATGAACATCATCCACATGCGGCGCGTGCGCGACCGGCTCCGCGACCCCGCCGCCTTCGAGATCCGCGTCTTCGACGAGACCCCGCGCTTCACGGCCTACCTCGTCAACGGCGACGGCTCGGACGGGCTGGCCGTGGTGCAGTCCTATCTGCGCAAGGCGCGGGGCATGGAGGCCCCGGTGCTGGTGCTGCGCAGCCGGGGACGGGACGTGCTGCGCCAGGGCGTGCCGGCGGACGGCGCGGACGGCGGGCTCTTCGAGACCTACCGCGAGGAGTTCGAGGGCGTCTGGTCCGACTCGCGACCGGTCTCCTGAGACACCCCCCCCGCAAGGGCCGTCGCCGGCCGGACTGTCAGTGGCCCGTGGCAGTCTGGGGACCACACGGGGGAGCACTACCTGAGGGGGGAACCGCCCATGGGCTGGCACGGCGAGCCGCTGATCGGCTTCGACCTGGAGACGACGGGCACCGACCCGGCGACGGCACGGATCGTCACGGCGGCGATCGTGGAGACCAAGGGCGGCGAAGTGGCCGCCCGCCGCCAGTGGCTGGCGGATCCCGGCGTGGCGATACCGGCCGGGGCCACGGCGGTGCACGGCATCACGACCGAGCGCGCGTCCGCCGAGGGCCGCCCCGCCCGCGAGGTCGCGGAGGAGGTCGCGGCCGCCCTGGTGGACCACTGGTCGCTGGGCCGCCCGGTCGTCGCCTACAACGCCGCCTTCGACCTCTCGCTGCTGTCGGCGGAGCTGCGGCGGCACGGCCTGCCCCCGCTCGCCGACCGCCTGGCCGCGGCGGGCGCCGGTACGGAGGTGGGCCCCGTCGTCGACCCGCTCACCATCGACCGCGCGGTCGACCGCTACCGCAAGGGCCGCCGCACCCTGGGCGCCGTCTGCGCGGAGTACGGCGTGGTCCTGGACAACGCCCACGAGGCGGGTGCGGACGCCCTGGCCGCGGTGCGGGTGGCCCGCGCCGTCGCCGGGCGCCACCGCCGGGTGGCGGAGGCGGACGCCTGGGACCTCCACCGCGAGCAGGTGCGGTGGTACGGGGAGTGGGCGGCCGGCTATCAGAAGTGGCTGCGGCGCCAGGGGGATCCGGGCGCGGTGGTGGACGGGACCTGGCCGCTCCGCTGAGACCGGCGACGCCGGAGGAGGCGCTCAGGCCCGGACCCTGAGCACCTCCCCGTCGCAGGAGAGGATCTCCAGCTCCCGGTCGGGCGGCCCGCCTTCCGGGAAGGAGAGCGTCAGCCGGGTGCCGTCCTCGGTCCGCCAGCGGCCGGGCACGGCATCGGGGGCGTCGCCGCGCCCGATGGGGCGGTCGGTGAACGTGCCGTCGGCGGCGAACTCCATGCCGCGCCGGCCGCGCGCGGGCGGGAAGGCGTACTCGAAGGGCCGGTAGACCGTGACGCCCGGGGAGTCCTCCTCGAAGGAGTGCACCCAGCGCCGGAAGAGAGCGGGAGGCGGCTCGTTCATTCCTCAAACACCTCAGCGATTGCCGGGAATCACCCGAATAGCGGGTTCCGGAAGGGTGGACTACGGTTGGAAATGGTTTCTGCGAACCCATCACTGTCCGCGTCGAACGGCTCTACCGTAGACGCCATCGGGCCCGACTCTCCCACCAGTACGTGTCGCGTTTCGCGACGGTTCGAGGAGGTGCGGTATGCCCCAGGACCGGCAGAACACCGCAGCCGAAAGGCCACCCGAAAGCCTGTTGTGCGGGGCCATGGAGGTCCACCGCAGGCTGCTCACCGAGCACCCTCCCTACGCGGCCGCACGGGCGGCCCTCGAGAACAGGGCCTTCGCGTACGAGAGAGGGCACGAGCGGAGCGAGCGGACAGGAGTGACGACCATCCCGGTCGTCGTCCACGTCGTGCACCAGAACGGCGCGCAGAACATCTCCGACGCCCAGGTCGCCAGCCAGATCGACGCCCTGAACCGGGACTACCGCAAGGCCAACGCGGACGTCGCCCAGGTCCCGGCCGTATGGCAGGCGCTCGCCGCCGACTGCCGCATCGAGTTCGAGCTGGCCACCACCGACCCCTCCGGGGCGGCGACGAACGGCATCACCCGCACGCAGACGGCCGTGGCGAGCTTCGACACCGACGACGCCGTGAAGTCGGCGAAGACCGGCGGCGCCGACGCCTGGCCCGCCGACCGCTACCTCAACCTCTGGAGCTGCGCGCTGGGCGGCGGGCTGCTCGGGTACGCGCAGTTCCCCGGCGGTCCGGCCGCGACCGACGGAGTGGTCATCCTGCACTCCGCGTTCGGCACGAACGGGACCGCGGCGGCCCCCTTCGACCTCGGCCGCACCGCCACCCACGAGGTGGGCCACTGGCTCAACCTGTTCCACATCTGGGGCGACGACGGCACCGCCTGCAACGGCACCGACTTCGTGGCCGACACCCCCAACCAGGGCGGCCCCAACTTCGGCAAGCCGAACTTCCCCAGCCTCACCTGCAAGAACGGCCCCGACGGCGACATGTTCATGAACTACATGGACTACGTCGACGACGCGGCCATGTTCATGTTCACCAGCGGCCAGCTGGCGCGCATGGACGCCACCCTCGACGGCCCGCGCTCGTCCTTCCCCATGAGGCAACCATGAGGCGACAGGGAAGGGGCTAGAAGGGGTACCACCGCACCGTAGGGTCGCCGTCCCGCAGGGAGGCGACCCGGCGGCGGAACTCCGCCCGCGCGGCCGGGTTGGCCGGTGCGTGCTGGGCCACCCATGCGCAGCTCGCCGTCTCCCGGGCGCCGCGCAGCACGGCACACCCCTCCCACTCCCGCACGTCCCACCCGTAGGCGTGCACGAAGGCGTGGTAGGCCGCGGGGTCCAGACCGTAGCGGTCCAGGCCGAGTGCCATCACCACCAGGTCGTGCTCGCGCAGGTCCCCGGCGAACGTCTCCAGGTCCACCAGCACCGGTCCGTCCGGCCCGATGTGCACATTGCGCGGGAGCGCGTCGCCGTGGATCGGCCCCGGGGTCAGACGGGGCGTCAGCGCGGCGGCCGCGGCGGCGTAGCCGTCGCGGCGCTCGCGCAGGTAGTCCGCGTCGGCCGGGTCGATCGCGCCCCCCGCCAGCCGCAGCCACCGCTCGACGCCGCCGAGCAGGTCGCGCTGCGGGAGGCCGAAGCCGGGCGCCGGCAGGGCGTGCACCCGGCGCAGCAGCCCGGCCAGGTCCGCGGGCTCGGCCGGGCGCAGGGGGTCGGGGAGACGGTGCCAGAGGGTCACCGGATGGCCGTCGGCGAGCAGTACGCCGGGCTCCGCGGCCCGTACGGCGGGGACGTCGCTGTCCGCGAGCCATGCGGCGATGCGCAGCTCGCGCCGGGCGCGGTCGGCGAGGGAGCCGTCCCGGCCCACCTTGGCGACGAGGCCGTCCGCGGCGAACACCGCGTTCTCGCCGAGCGCGAGCAGCCGCGCATCGGCGGGCAGCCCCGCCCCCGAGGCGGTGAGCAGCTCGCGAGCGCGCTCTTCCGTGAATGCGGGGTTCACTCCGTCGTACCTTTCGGGCCATTCGTCCGAGCCGGTCGTCCGAGCCGGTCGTCAGAACCGGTCGTCAGAACCGGTCGACGCAAGTATCCCTCCGGCACCGCCGGTCCCCGGTGTCCCGTAAATCAATTGAACGATACGGTCCGTCTCGCCTAGTCTGCTCGCATGACGTCCACGAACGGTCACCGACCGGCTCACATAGCCATGTTCAGCATCGCGGCCAACGGCCACGTCCACCCGACCCTCGACATCATGCGCGAGCTGGTCGCCCGCGGGCACCGCGTCACCTATGCGATACCCCAGGCCATGGCGGACCTCGTCGCCGCCACCGGGGCCGAGCCCAAGGTCTACGAGTCCACGCTCCCCGCAGCCGACGACGGCGACGCATGGGGCTCCGAACTGATCGGCATCTGGGAGACGTTCCTCGGCAACGCCCTCCACTCGATGCCCCAGATGGCCGCCGCGTACGAGGGCGACGAGCCGGACCTGGTGCTCTACGACAGCACGGTCTACGCCGCCCCCGTCCTGGCCCACCGCTGGGGCGTGCCCTGCGTCCAGCTCAGCCCGCACATGGTCGCCTGGAAGGGGTACGAGGAGGAGGTGGGCGCCCCCATGGCCGACCCCATCAAGCAGACCCCGCGCGGCAAGGCGTACTACCGGCGCTTCTCCGACTGGCTCGCGGAGAACGGCATCGACACCGACCCCGACCGCTTCGTCGGCCGCCCCGACCGTATCCTCGCCGTCATCCCCCGGGCCATGCAGGCCAACGCCGACCGCGTGGACGAGACCGTCACCACCTTCACCGGCCCCTGCCAGGGCGACCGCACCGAACAGGGCGCCTGGGAGCGCCCTGCGGACGCGGCGAAGGTCCTGCTGATCTCCCTCGGCTCGGCCCTGACCGCGCGGCCCGCCTTCTACCGCGAGTGCCTCGCGGCCTTCGGCGACCTGCCCGGCTGGCACGTCGTCCTCCAGATCGGCAGGCACGTCGGCATGGACGAACTGGGCGAAATCCCCGCCAACTTCGAGGTGCACCGCTGGGTCCCGCAGCTGGCGGTCCTCCGCCGGGCCGACGCCTTCGTCACCCACGCCGGCATGGGCGGCTCCCAGGAGGGGCTCGCCTGCGGCGTGCCCATGGTCGCCGTGCCGCAGGCCTTCGACCAGTTCGGCAACGCCGGGATCCTGGAGGGCCTGGGCGTCGCCCGGCACGTCCCGATGGAGGAGGCCACCGCGGCCACGCTGCGCGAGGCGGTGCTCTCCCTGACGGCCGACCCGGCCGTGGCGGAGCGCTGCGCCGCCCTCAAGGCCGAGCTGGCGGCGGAGGGCGGAACCCCGTACGCGGCCGACCTCATCGAGGCCGAACTTCGGCCTTCGGCGTAACCCCTGGTACGGTCCCGTGCGAACGGCCGCCGTGCCCAACCCCCACGGGGCGCGGCGGCCACTCGCATGCCTCTCTTCTCAGGCGGGCAGTGCGGCGACGACCCCGTCCACCGCCCCCGCCGCCCCCACTGCCCCCACTTCCTCGTACCGCCGCAGCACCAGCGAGACCACCTCCGGCGCTGCCCCCAGCACCTCCGCCAGGACGTCCGCGCCCCCGGCCGCGGCTCCCGCGGCAACGCGGTCGGGGAGACGGCCGGGAGCCAGGAAGCAGGGGGCCACGGCCACCCGCGCCGCGCCCTCGGCGCGCAGCGCGCGGACCGCGTCCTCGGTGCGGGGAGGGGAAGCGGAGGCGAACGCGGGTCGCACGGCGCACCAACCGGTGTGCCGCCACTCCCGCGCGATTTCTGCGATCACCGCGATCGCCTCCGGGTCGGAGGAGCCGGCCGCCGCCAGGACGACCCCCGTCGAACGGCGCTCCCCGGGCCGCACCCCGGCCTCGTAGAGCCGCCGCTCCAAGGCCGCCGTCAGCAGGCCGGACGGACCGAGGACCGCCGCCCGGCGCACCGTCAGGCCCGGCAGCCGGGCCGTAGCCGCGGCCAGGACGGAGGGAATGTCGGACTTGGCATGGAAGGCCCGGGTCAGCAGCAGGGGGACGGCCGTCACCTCGCGGACGCCCTCCGCCACCAGCCGCTCCAGCACCCGGGGCACGCTCGGCGCGCAGAAGTCGAGGAAGCCCACCTCGACGCGCAGCCCGGGCCGCCGGGCCGCGACCCGGGCGCGCAGCGCGGCGACCGTGGCCGCATGCCGCGGGTCGCGGCTGCCGTGGGCGACGATGAGCAGCACCATGCGGGGCCCTACCGCGCCGCCAGGCCGCGCGTGCGCAGCACCCGCCGCTCCAGCGGGCTGAAGACGGCCAGGTCGATGGCGATGCCCACGAACAGGATGAGGATGATGCCCAGCAGCACCCCCGGCATGTCCGAGTCGGTGCGCGCGTTCTCCAGGTACTGGCCCAGCCCCAGGCCCAGATCCGGCGAGGACGCGATCAGCTCCGCCGCCATCAGCGACCGCCAGGAGAAGGCCCAGCCCTGCTTGAGCCCGGCGACGTAGCCCGGCAGGGCCGCGGGCAGCAGCACATGCCACGCCCCGCGCACACCCGTCGCCCCCATCGTGCGGCCCGCCCGCAGGTACAGCGGCGGCACCTGGTCGATGCCGGAGACCAGCCCGTTGGCGATGGACGGCACCGCGCCCAGCAGGATCACCGCGTACATCGCCGAGTCCGTGATGCCCAGCCAGATCACGGCGGCCGGCACCCAGGCCACCGACGGCAGCGACTGGAGCCCGGACAGGATCGGCCCCAGCCCGGCCCGCACGAACGGCACGCGCGCGACCAGCAGGCCCAGCGGAGTGCCGATCGCGAGCGCGACCAGGAAGCCCAGCAGGCCGCGCGAGACGCTGGTCCACACGATGTCGAACAGCGTGCCGGCCAGCCACAGCTCGCGCAGGCTGTGCCAGACGGCCGACGGGTCGGGCAGCTTGTAGTCGTCGGTCACCCGCGCCAGGACCAGCAGCTTCCAGGCGGCGAGCACCAGCAGCACGGCGACCACCGGCGGCAGCACCTTGTGGAGCAGCACCCGGCGCAGCGGCGTGCGCCCGACGGGGACCGCGTCCAGCGCGTCCAGCCCGGCCTCCAGGCCCGCGAGGTCGGGCTCGGCGCCCCGGGCGGTCCCGGCACCGGTCGTCTCAGTTCCGGCCATGGCGGCGGATCTCCCCACGCAGTTCCTCGGTGATCTCGACCGACAGCTCGGCGACGGCCGCGTCCTCGATCCGGCGCGGCTGCGGCAGGTCCACCGCCCACTCCCGCACCACCCGCCCCGGCCGGGACGACAGCAGCACCACCCGCTCCCCGAGCCGCACCGCCTCGCGGACGTTGTGCGTGACGAACAGCACCGACAGCGACGTCTCCGCCCAGATCCGGGTCAGCTCGTGGTGCAGGACGTCCCGGGTGATGGCGTCCAGCGCCGCGAACGGCTCGTCCATCAGCAGCACCCGGCTGTCCTGCGCCAGCGCCCGGGCGAGCGCGACGCGTTGCCGCATCCCGCCCGACAGCTCGTGCACCCGCTTGCCGTACGAGCCGCCCAGCCGCACCAGCTCCAGCAGCCGCTCCGCCTCCGCCCGCCGCGCGGCCCGCGGCACCCCGCGCAGCCGCAGGGCCAGCTCGATGTTGCGGCCCGCCGTCAGCCACGGGAACAGCGCGTGCTCCTGGAACATCAGCGCCGGCCGGCCGCCCGGCACCTCGATGGTGCCGGCGCTCGGCCGGTCCAGCCCCGCGACCAGGTTCAGCAGCGTCGACTTCCCGCAGCCCGAGGCCCCCAGGAGGCAGACGAACTCGCCGGGCCGCACGTCGAGGCTGATGTCCTCGAGCACCGGCCGCTCCGTGGCCGCCCGGCCGAAGCCCTTGTGGACGTGGTCGATCCGGACGGCCGGCCGCGCGTCGTCGGCGACGGCCGTGCCGGAGGTCTCGGTGGTCAGCGCCGGGGTCATCCGGTCACCTCCTGGAATACGGACGGGCATGCGCGCCCCCACTGCCGCGTACACGGTCACTGCCTCCCGAGCCCGGCCGCGCCGACCGTGGGCCTGCCGAGGGACGTGAGCACCTTGTTGAGGAGGGTCAGGTCGTAGATGCCGGAGAGGTCCGGCTTGTCGAGCAGCCCCGCCTGGACGGCGTGGTCCGCCTCGGCCCGCAGCGTCGAGGCCAGCGGGTCGTCCGTCGTCCGCAGGGACTGCCACGCCGGATCCAGCACGTCCGCGGGCAGTTCCTTTCCGGAGAGCTTCTTCAGCGCGGCGTTCGCCGAGGCCCTGGCCTGCTCCGGGTGGGCCGCGATCCAGGCGTTGGTGCGCACCGAGCCGCGCAGCACGGCCTCGACCACGTCGGGGTGCCGGTCGAGGAACTTCTGCGACACCACCACATTGGTGATCACGAACGTGCCGTCCGGCCACAGCGAACTCTCGTCCAGCAGCACCTTCCCGCCCTCGGACACCAGCTTCGAGGCCGTCGGCTCCGGCACCCACGCGCCGTCCACCGAGCCGGATGCGAAGGCGTCCGGCAGCACCTTGTTGTCGGTGCGCACGACGGACACGTCGCCCTTGCCGCTCTGCGGGTCGACCTTCCAGCCCTGCCCGGCCGCCCAGTTGAGGAACGCGACGTCCTGGGTGTTGCCCTTCTGCGGGGTGGCGATCCGCTTGCCCTTGACCTCCTCGAGCGAGCCGATCCTCTTCGGATCGACGACCAGCTTCACCCCGCCCGAGGCCGAGCCGGAGACGATGCGCAGGCTCCTGCCCCTGGACTTGGTGTAGCCGTTGATCGCGGGGGAGGGGCCGATCCAGCCGATGTCGATGGAGTCCGCGTTGAGCGCCTCGATCTCGGACGGCCCGGCGTTGAAGGCCGTCGTGCGCAGCGCGGTGCCGCCCAGCTCCTTCTGCAGGATCCCCTCCTGGACGCCGACCAGCGCGGTGGCGTGCGTGAGGTTGGGGAAGTAGCCGATCCGGACGGTGTCCGCGGAGAGCTTTTTGCTCGCGGCCCCGGTCCCGGCGGCGAGGGAGCCGGAGTCCCGCTGGGAGCCGTAGCCGCAGCCTCCCAGGAGGCCGGTCAGGAGGGCTACGGTGGCGAGTGCCGGGATGATCCGGCGAACGGCAGGCGGCACGAGGGGGGTTCCTCTCGTTCGAGGGGAGGGCGGGGGCGGGCGAGCGGTACGGGCGTCAGCGCGCACATCGGCCGACCCCGCCCTGACCGCTGCCGAGGGAGCCGCTGCCGATGCGGCCCCCTTCCTTGTCGAAGGAGGAGAAGAAGTCCCGGCCCGCCGCCCCGCCGGCCATGTCGTCGGCCATGTCAGAAGTCCCAGCCCTCGTCGTCCGCGGCCGCGCGCGGCGCCTGCGCCCCGAAGGCCGCCCCCGCCATCCCCGCGGTCAGCGTGGTCCCGTCGGCCGGGTCGATCAGCAGGAACGAGCCCGTGCGGCGCGAGTCCGCGTAGGCGTCGAGCGCCAGCGGCTCCGCGGTGCGCAGCACCACCCGCCCGATGTCGTTGGCGGCCAGCTCGCCCGGGTAGGGGTGCTGGGACAGGTCGTCGAGCGCCAGCCGCGACGGCAGGGCCTTCACCAGCGCCTTGACGGTGCGGGTGGTGTGCTTGAGCAGCACCCGGTCGCCGACGCGCAGCGGCCGGTCGGCGACGTGGCAGACCGTCGCCCCGACGTCCCGGGTGGTCGCGGGGGCCCCGGCGGCGGGGGCGATCAGATCGCCGCGCGAGATGTCGAGGTCGTCGGCGAGGAGCACGGTCACGGACTGCGGCGCCCAGGCCACGTCCACCTGCTCGCCCAGCGCGTCGATGGCCGCGATCGTGCTCGTGCGCCCGGACGGCAGGACGGTGACGGGGTCGCCGACGCGCAGCACGCCGGAGGCGATCTGCCCGGCGTAGCCGCGGTAGTCGGGGTGCTCGGCGGTCTGCGGGCGGATGACGTACTGGACGGGGAAACGGGCCGGTTCGGCGGTCGGGTCGGTGCCGACGGGCACGGTCTCCAAGTGCTCCAGCACGGTCGGTCCGCCGTACCAGTCCATGTGCGCGGAGGGCACGACGACGTTGTCGCCCGCGAGCGCGGAGACGGGTATGGCCGTCACCTCGGGCACCCCGAGCGAGGCCGCGTACGCCGCGAACTCCCCGGCGATCTTCGCGAAGACGGGTTCGGCATAGCCGACGAGGTCCATCTTGTTGACGGCCAGGACGACGTGCGGCACGCGCAGCAGAGCCGCGACGGCCGCGTGCCGGCGGGTCTGCTCGACGACTCCGTTGCGGGCGTCGACGAGGACGAGGGCCAGCTCGGCGGTGGACGCCCCGGTGACCATGTTGCGGGTGTACTGCACATGGCCGGGGGTGTCGGCGAGGACGAACCGGCGGCGGGGGGTGGCGAAGTAGCGGTGCGCGACGTCGATGGTGATGCCCTGCTCGCGCTCCGCGCGCAGCCCGTCGGTCAGCAGCGCCAGGTCGGGGGCCTCGTGCCCCCGGCTCCGGGAGGCGTGCTCGACGGCCTCCAGCTGGTCGGCCAGCACCGACCTGGAGTCGTGCAGCAGCCGCCCGACCAGCGTGGACTTGCCGTCGTCCACGGAACCGGCGGTGGCGAAGCGCAGCAGCGAGGTCGCGGCCTCGTCGGTCACGGTGTGCATGGCTAGAAGTACCCCTCGCGCTTGCGGTCCTCCATCGCGGCCTCCGACAGCTTGTCGTCGGCCCGGGTGGCGCCCCGCTCGGTGAGCCGGGACGCGGCGATCTCGGCGATGACGGCCTCGACGGTGGCGGCGTCGGAGTCGACGGCGCCGGTGCAGGACATGTCGCCCACCGTGCGGTAGCGCACCAGCCGTCTCTCCAGCCGCTCCCCGTCCCGGGGCCCGCCCCACTCGCCGGGGGCGAGCCACATGCCGTCGCGGGCGAAGACCTCGCGCTCGTGCGCGTAGTAGATCTCCGGGAGTCCGATCCGCTCCCGGGCGATGTACTGCCACACGTCCAGCTCGGTCCAGTTCGACAGCGGGAACACGCGCACGTGCTCGCCGGGCGAGTGCCGGCCGTTGTACAGCTGCCACAGCTCGGGGCGCTGCCGGCGCGGGTCCCAGCCGCCGAACTCGTCGCGCAGCGAGAACACCCGCTCCTTGGCGCGGGCCTTCTCCTCGTCCCGCCGCCCGCCGCCGAAGACCGCGTCGGCGCGCAGCCGCTCGATCGCGTCCAGCAGCGGCACCGTCTGCAGCGGGTTGCGCGTGCCGTCGGGCCGCTCGCGCAGCCGCCCGTCGTCGATGAACTCCTGCACGGACGCCACGTGCAGCCGCAGCCCGTGCGCGGCGACCGTGCGGTCGCGGTGGTCGAGGACCTCCGGGAAGTTGTGCCCGGTGTCCACGTGCAGCAGGGCGAACGGCACGGCCGCCGGGGCGAACGCCTTCAGCGCCAGGTGCAGCATGACGATCGAGTCCTTGCCGCCGGAGAACAGGATCACCGGCCGCTCGAACTCGCCCGCCACCTCCCGGAGGACGTGCACCGCCTCCGACTCCAGGGCGTCCAGGTGCGAGAGCGCAAAAGGACTGTCCGTCATATCAGCCCCCTTTCCGTGAGCAGCGCGCGCAGCGCCGCCACCGACTCCCCGACGCCCTGCTCGTGCGCGGCGATCCGCAGGTCGGGCCGGTCCGGGACCTCGTACGGGTCGTCGACGCCCGTCAGCCCCGAGAGTTCGCCCGCCGCCTGCCTGGCGTACAGGCCCTTCACGTCGCGTGCGGAGCACACGTCCACCGGCGTCGCCACGTGCACCTCCGCATAGCCGGTGCCGAGCGCCTCGTGGCGCTTGCGCACGGCCTCGCGGGAGTCCGCGTACGGGGCGATGACCGGGACGAGCACCAGCACGCCGTGCGCGGCGAGCAGCTGGGAGACGAAGCCGATCCGCTGCACATTGGTGTGCCGGTCCGCGCGGGAGAAGCCCAGCCCCGCGGAGAGGAACTCGCGGATCTCGTCCCCGTCCAGCACCTCCACCCGCCGTCCCGCGCTGCGCAGCTCGTCCGCGAGCGCGCGGGCGATCGTCGTCTTGCCGGCGCTGGGCAGGCCGGTCAGCCAGACGGTGGCACCCGTCATCCGATTGCTCCCAGTCGTTCGTTCCGTCATCCGTGCAGCCCGCATTCGGTCTTGCCGGTGCCCGACCACCGCCCGGCCCGCGCGTCCTCGCCCGCCTGCACCCGGCGGGTGCAGGGCGCACAGCCGATGGAGGCGTAGCCGTCCGTCAGCAGCGGGTTGACGAGCACGCCGTGCTCGGCCACGTAGGCCTCCACGTCCTCCTGCGTCCAGCGGGCGATGGGGGAGACCTTGACCTTGCGCCGCCGGGCGTCCCAGCCCACGACCGGGGTGTCCGCCCGGGTCGGCGACTCGTCGCGGCGCAGGCCCGTCGCCCACGCGTCGTAGGAGGCCAGCCCGTCCGCCAGCGGCTGCACCTTCCGCAGCGCGCAGCACAGGTCCGGGTCCCGGTCGTGCAGCCGCGGCCCGTGCTCGGCGTCCTGCTCGGCGACGGTCCGGCGCGGGGTGAGGGTGACGACGCGTACGTCCATCACGGCCGCGACCGCGTCCCGGGTGCCGAGGGTCTCGGGGAAGTGGTAGCCCGTGTCCAGGAAGACCACGTCGATGCCCGGGGCGGCCCGTGCGGCCAGATGGGCGACGACCGCGTCCGCCATGGACGAGGTCACGCAGAAGCGCTCCCCGAAGGTCTCGGCCGCCCAGCGCAGGATCTCGAGCGCGGGCGCGTCCTCCAGCTCGCGGCCCGCCCGCTCGGCGAGCTGCTCAAGTCCGGTCATCCGGTGCCCCCTTGGCCAGGCCGCGGGCCAGGAGCCCGAGGAAGGACAGCTTGAACGCGCGGTTGCAGGCCCCGCACTCCCAGACTCCGTGGCCCTGCTCGCCCGGCCGCAGGTCCTCGTCGCCGCAGTACGGGCAGTAGAAGGGAGCCGCTCGTCCGCTCATGACAGGTCCTCCTCCGCGGCCCGGGCGACCCACTGCGCGAACCGCTCGCCGTCCGCGCGCTGCTCCAGGTAGCGCCGCAGCACCCGCTCGACGTAGTCCGGCAGCCCGTCCGAGGTGACCTTGAGCCCGCGCACCTTGCGGCCGAACCCGGCCGCAAGGCCCAGCGCGCCGCCCAGGTGCACCTGGTAGCCCTCGACCTGCCTGCCGGCGTCGTCCAGGACCAGCTGGCCCTTGAGTCCGATGTCCGCGACCTGGATCCGGGCGCAGGCGTTGGGGCAGCCGTTGACGTTGATGGTGAGGGGCTCGTCGAAGTCCGGGAGCCTGCGCTCGAGTTCGTCGATGAGCGAGGAGCCGCGCGCCTTGGTCTCCACGATGGCGAGCTTGCAGAACTCGATGCCGGTGCAGGCCATCGTGCCGCGCCGGAACGGGGAGGGCGAGACCCGCAGGTCCAGTGCCTCCAGGCCGGCCACCAGCGGGGCGACGCGGTCCTCGGCCACATCGAGCACGATCATCTTCTGTTCGGCGGTGGTCCGCAGGCGGCCCGAGCCGTGCTCCTCGGCCAGTGCCGCGATCTTCGTCAGGGTGGCGCCGTCGACCCGGCCGACGCGCGGGGCGAAGCCCACGTAGAAGCGGCCGTCCCGCTGCCGGTGGACGCCGACGTGGTCGCGCCAGCGCTCGACGGGCTGCTCGGGGGCCGGGCCGTCGGCGAGGGCGCGGCCCAGGTACTCCTCCTCCAGCACCCGGCGGAACTTCTCCGGGCCCCAGTCGGCGACGAGGAACTTCAGCCGGGCGCGGTTGCGCAGCCGCCGGTAGCCGTAGTCGCGGAAGATCCCGATGACGCCGCCGTAGACGTCCGGCACGTCCGCGAGCGGCACCCAGGCGCCCAGCCGCACCCCGATCCTGGGGTTGGTGGAGAGGCCGCCGCCCACCCAGAGGTCGAAGCCGGGGCCGTGCTCGGGGTGGTGCACGCCCACGAAGGCCACGTCGTTGATCTCGTGGGCCACGTCCAGCAGCGGGGAGCCGGAGACCGCGGACTTGAACTTGCGGGGGAGGTTGGAGAAGTCCTTGTTGCCGATGAAGCGGCGCTGGATCTCCTCGATGGCGGGGGTGCCGTCGACGATCTCGTCCTCGGCGATGCCCGCGACGGGCGAGCCCAGGATCACCCGGGGTGTGTCGCCGCAGGCCTCGGTGGTGGAGAGGCCGACGGCCTCCAGTCTGCGCCAGATCTCCGGGACGTCCTCGATCCGGATCCAGTGGTACTGGATGTTCTGGCGGTCGGTGATGTCGGCCGTGCCGCGCGCGAACTCCTCCGAGACCTCGCCGACGACCCGCAGCTGCGCGGTGGTCAGCCGCCCGCCGTCGATCCGCACCCGGAGCATGAAGTACTCGTCGTCCAGCTCCTCCGGCTCCAGGATCGCGGTCTTGCCGCCGTCGATGCCCGGCTTGCGCTGGGTGTACAGACCCCACCAGCGCATCCGGCCGCGGAGGTCGGCGGGGTCGATGGAGCCGAAGCCGGCCTTGGCGTAGATCGTCTCAATGCGTGTCCGCACATTGAGACCGTCGTCGTCCTTCTTGAACTGCTCATTGGCGTTGAGCGGGGTGAAGTGGCCGACGGCCCACTGGCCTTCGCCGCGGTGGCGGCCGGTCTTGCGCCGCGGCGGGGCGGCAGGAGGGGAGGAAGTGGTGTCAGCCATGAGGAGTTGTCCTTGAGATCTGCGAAAATCCGCGTGCGCGACGGCACTTCCGCAGGTGCCGGAGACCGGGCGCACGGGAAGTGGGGTGCAGGAGAGGACTCGTCGGCGGCAGCGGCGACGAGGGGGAGGAACGGTGGTGCTGTGACTGTCAGCCCGCCGGACAGATGGCGCTGGACATGCGGCCGAGGTCGACGTGACGCCGACTCACCAAGGCGATTCCAGCTCGGGACATGACGGAAGCGTGGCACGGCGTCATTGCGCCAGTCCATACTTGTCCGTATGACGAGACAGCCCGTCTCGCTCAATGAGATTGAGCGAGACGGACTGCGGGTGAACGGTGGCCGGGGACGCCCGTTCTCAGGGCCTCTCCCGGGACGTGCGGATCAGGCGGCGGCGCCGGTGGCGGGCCCGGTGCCGGCCCCGGGCCCGGCCTCGGCGTACGCGCCCGGCCAGGGACCGGGCGGGGCGACGTCCGGCTCCTCCGCCGTCCGCGTCTCGAACACCCGGAAGCCGCGCCGCTCGTAGTTGCCCAGCGCGTGCGGGCCGTCCTTGCTGCAGGTGTGCAGCCACACGCGCGTGGTGGGCTCCCGCCCCGCCCAGCGCTCGGCCAGGTCCCAGGCCCGCGCGGTCCCGTGGGACAGCAGGTGGCCGCCGATGCGGCGGCCCCGGAACCCCGGGATCAGCCCGAAGTAGACGATCTCCACGACCCCCTCGGGCTGCGGTTCCAGCTCGATGTACCCGGCCGGCGTCCCGCGCTCGTACGCCACCCAGGTCTCCACGCCCGGCCGCTCCAGGAACGCCCGCCACCGCTCGTACGGCCAGGACAGCCGGTCGGTCCAGGTCACGTCCCCGCCCACCGCCGTGTAGAGGAAGCGGCTGAACTCGGGCGAGGGCACCTCCGCCCGCTCTATCCGTATCCCGGACGAGGGGTCCGGGATACGGGCGGGTACGAGGTCGGCCGGCGAGGTCTGCGCCAGGGACCAGGTGGTCACGGTCGTCGTCGTGCTGTCGCTCATGGCCGGAAGCCAATCACGGATCCGGAAGCCGGGGCGTGTCCGACGGGTCACCCCCGGCGGGCGGCCAGCACCGCCGGAGCCGTCGAGGCGGGCAGCAGGTCCCGGGGGTCGGACGGCACCAGCAGCCGGACGTCCAGGCCGTCGGCGAGGCGGTACGGGCGGTGCCCCAGCACCCCGGCCAGCGTGCGCCGCATCCGCGACAGCTCCGCCCGCACCGTGACGGTCCTGGACGCGTCCCCGAACAGGTCCGCCGCCAGCTGCGCGGCCGTGCGCCCCGCCGGGTGCCGGGCCAGGACGTACAGCAGCTCGGCATGGCGCGGGCTGAGCACCTGCGACCAGTGGCCCGCCTCGCCGGACACGGTGACTGTCCAGGTCCGCGGGCGCCGCAGGTCCAGCACCAGCCGGCTGGGCGGCGCCTCGCGCGGCCCGTCCTCGCCGTCGACGCGCACCAGCCAGCCGTCCGGGAGCGGCTCGATCATGCACGGGCCCAGCGACGGCAGCCACGTCCGGCCCGGCTGCACGGACCGCGGCAGCACCACCCGGCCCACCGGGGCCATGCCCGTCACCGCGGCCGTCCAGCCGTCCCGGTCCACCGCCAGCGCCCGTCCGCCGATCCGGGCCAGCATCGGCGCGGCGATCGTGCGCAGCCGGTCGACGGACGCCCAGTGCCGGGACCGCAGCTCCGCCTCGGAGACCTTGCCGACGGCCGTTACCAGGGCCAGCGTCGCCGGGTTGAAGGCGGGCGCGGGGCCGCTGACGTTCAGCACGCCCAGCAGCCGGCCGTCGCGCGGGTCGTGCAGCGGGGCCGCCGCGCACGTCCAGGCGTGGTGGGTGCGGACGAAGTGCTCGGCCGAGTGCACCTGCACCGGGCGGCGCGCCACCAGCGCCAGGCCGATGCCGTTCGTGCCCACCAGGTCCTCCGTCCAGGAGGCGCCCACCAGGAAGCCCAGCCGGTCGGCGCTCCGGCACACCCCCGCGCCGCCCTCCCGCCACAGCACCCGCCCGTCGGCGTCGGTGACGCACATCAGGTGCCGCACCGCGTCCGCCGCCTCGGTCAGCCCCTCCCGCAGCTGCGGCAGCAGCGAGGCCAGCTGGGAGGTGTGCCGGCGGTGCGCCAGCTCCTCGGCGGAGATCAGCGAGGCCGGACGGCCGGCGTCCGGATTCACCCCGTGCCGGAGCGCCCGGGTCCAGGACTCGCCGATCAGCGGGCGCGGCTGCGCCGGGGGCGCGGAGCCCGCCAGGGCCCTCTCCCGGATCGCCGGAAGCTGCCCCGCGTCGATTGGTATGCGCTTCACGCTGTCATGGTGCCCGGCGGGCACGGCCGCACGCCGGAGCATCCGGAACATTGCAACGCGATGCAACCTTTGCGAACGACCCCGCTCGGGACCGAAGGTGACGGTGAGCGGCCGGAGGGTGGTGCCGAGTCGGCGCAGCACCACCCTCCGCACCCTCTCCACAGGCACCGGCCCCTGCCCGGCCGTACCCGGGCCGCCGGATGAACCGACCCCTCCGCGGCGGATACGGTTGGGTCGTGCAGGCAGCAAAAGAACATTCGGGTCGGCGGAACGGCCGGCTCCACAGGGCTCGGGCCCTGTACCGAAATGTCTCCAAACGCAGGATGGTGTGGCTGCTCCTGAAGGACACGGTCAACTCCTGCATGGAGTACCGCGTCACGGGGCTCGCCGCGGAGGCCGCCTTCTTCACCCTCCTGTCGCTGCCGCCACTGCTGCTCGGCCTGCTCGGGCTGCTGCGCTACCTGGACGACTGGACCGGCACCGACACCATCGGCAGCATCCAGCAGAACATCCTCACCGCCTCCGCGACCGTCCTGTCCGACAAGGGCGTCAAGGAGATCGCCGAGCCGCTGGTGGCGGACGTGCTCAAGCTGGGCCGCCCGGACCTCATCTCGGTGGGCTTCGCCGTCGCCCTGTGGTCCGGCTCCCGGGCCGTGAACGTCTTCGTCGAAACCATCACGATCATGTACGGGCTGGAGGGCAAGCGCGGCATCGTCCGGACCCGGCTGCTGGCCTTCCTCCTCTATATCGTCGCCCTGCTCATCGGCGCGGTGGCCCTGCCGCTGATAGTGGCCGGGCCGGAGACCGTGGTGGACGTGGTGCCGTGGAGCGCGGACGCCGTCACGATCCTCTACTGGCCCGTCGTCATCATCCTGTCCATCGCCTTCCTCACCACGCTCTACCACGTGTCGGTGCCGGTGCGGTCGCCGTGGGCGGAGGACATCCCCGGCGCGCTCGTCGCCCTGACGATGTGGGTCGTCGGCAGCTTCCTGCTGCGGATCTACCTGACCCACACCGTCGAGGGCGTCACCATCTACGGCTCCCTGGCCGCGCCCGTGGCCGTCCTGCTGTGGATCGGCGTGGCGGCCTTCGCGGTGCTCGTCGGCGCCGCGGTCAACGCCGCGCTGGACCGGGTGTGGCCGTCCGTCGCCACCGCCGCCGCCCGCGCCGAGGTCGACCGGCAGCGCGAGGCCGCGGCCGCGCAGGCCGCCGCCGAGCGGGCCGCGCTGGCGCTGGTGCACGAACTCGAGGACGACCCCTACGAGGCCGCCGAGGAGGGCGTGATGGGCCAGGACCGCGAGCCGCCCTCGGAGTTCCCCGAGCGCTGGTCCCACTTCCTCCCCCACGACGACGTGCGCTCCCGGCTCCAGAAGCAGGAGGGACGACCGAAGCACGCGAAGCCCCACCGGCGCGACTAGGGGCTGTTCCACGGGTGCGCACGGGCGGGTGCGCACGGGCCGCCGGAAAACCGCTGGCGGCCCCGCGCGCACCGCGCCTACGATCGCCCCGCGCGACGGACGCGCACTCAGGAAGGAGGTCGGGACCATGACTGTCACGACGACGGGCACTGCCCGCACTCGGAAGTCCATCCACTCCCCCTCCTTCCCGAAGGATCCCTCCCTTGTCCGAGCCCGAGCTCGTCGCTTCGCACCCGTCGTACCCGCTGTCCCACTACGGCTGGGACGCGGCGTTCGCTGACCTCTTCACCCCCTTCGCCGACCGGGGCCTGACCCCCGGCCGCATCACCCGCGTCGACCGCGGCCGCTGCGACCTCGTCGTCCCCGACGGCGACGGCGGCGTGCGTACCGTCCTGGCCGACACCTCGCCCGTCACCACCGGCGACCCGCTGAACATCATGTGCACCGGGGACTGGGCGGCCGTCGACCTCGCCGCGGGATGCGTCAGGGCCCTGCTGCCCCGCCGGACCGCGTTCGTCCGCTCCACCTCCTCCAAGCGCTCCGAGGGGCAGGTCCTCGCCGCCAACGTCGACCACGCCCTCGTCGCGGTCCCGCTCTCGGCCGAGCTGGACCTGGGCCGCATCGAGCGGTTCCTCGCCCTGGCCTGGGAGAGCGGCGCCGAGCCGGTGGTCGTGCTGACCAAGGCCGACCTCGTACCGCACGCAGCCGCCCTCGCCCACCTGCTCGCCGACACCGAGGCGGCCGCCCCCGGCGCCCGGGTGCTTGCCGTCAGCGCCGAGACCGGCGAGGGCGTCGACGTGCTGGCGGCCGTGCTCGCGGGCGGCACCTCCGTCCTGCTCGGCCCGTCCGGTGCCGGGAAGTCCACCCTCGCCAACGCCCTCGTGGGCGCCGATGTCCAGCTCGTGCAGGCCATCCGCGACCGCGACGGCAAGGGCCGGCACACCACCACCACGCGCAACCTGCTGCCGCTGCCCGGCGGCGGGGTGCTGATCGACACGCCGGGCCTGCGCGGCGTGGGCCTGTGGGACGCCGGGAGCGGCGTCGCCCGGACGTTCTCCGAGATCGACGGGCTGGCGGCGGACTGCCGCTTCCACGACTGCGCCCACGGCACGGAGCCCGGGTGCGCCGTCCTGGCCGCGGTCGCCTCCGGCGCGCTGTCGCAGCGGCGCCTCGACAGCTACCGCAAGCTGGTGCGCGAGAACACGTGGATCGCGGCCCGTACGGACGCCCGCCTGCGGGCCGAGATCCGCCGCGACTGGAAGCAGAAGACGGCGGCCGGCCGCGAGACGGCCGCCCGGAAGCGCGGCGGCCGCTGAGCCGGAGCCCGGGTGTCCGGGGGCCCGCGGGGCGGCGCCGGTCACGGGCTCAGGGCCATGTCCGATTCCCGCCAGTCCCGCCCCCTCCGGTGACGCAGACTGGAACGCATGACGGACACCGAGAGCCGACTCGACGACTCCCGCTACCAGGCGGTGAGCAGCAGGGACGCCCGTTTCGACGGCGAGTTCTTCACCGCCGTGACGAGCACCGGCATCTACTGCCGGCCCAGCTGCCCGGCGGTGACGCCCAAGCGCGAGAACGTCCGCTTCTACCCCACGGCCGCCGCCGCCCAGCGGGCCGGATTCCGCGCCTGCCGCCGCTGCCGCCCGGACGCGGCGCCCGGCTCGGCCGAGTGGAACGCCCGCGCCGACCTCGTCGGCCGTGCGATGCGGCTGATCGGCGACGGCGTCGTCGACCGCGAGGGCGTCGCCGGCCTCGCCGCCCGCCTCGGCTACAGCTCCCGCCAGGTCAACCGCCAGCTCACCGAGGAGCTGGGCGCCGGGCCCGTGGCTCTGGCCCGGGCCCAGCGCGCCCACACCGCACGCGTCCTGCTGCAGACCACCCGGCTGCCGGTCACGGAGATCGCCTTCGCGGCGGGCTTCGCGAGCGTCCGGCAGTTCAACGACACGATCCGCGCCGTCTACGCCCGCACGCCCAGCGAACTGCGCGGCCGGGCCGCCGCCGGGCGGCCCGCGGACGCCCCGGCGCCCGCCGGGATCCCGCTGCGGCTGGCGCACCGGGGCCCGTACGCCGCCCGCGAGGTCTTCGACTTCCTCGGCCGCCGGGCGATTCCCGGCATCGAGGAGATGACGGGCACCCCCGGCACCCGCACCTACCGCCGCACCCTGCGCCTTCCCTACGGCACGGGCGTGGCCGAGGTCCGCGAACCGGTCCCCGCCGGGCCGGACCACGGCACCTGGCTCGACTGCCGCCTGCACCTCACCGACCCGCGCGACCTGTCGACCGCCGTGCAGCGCGTGCGGCGCCTGTTCGACCTGGACGCCGACCCCTACGCCGTCGCCGAGCGGCTCGGCGCCGACCCCCGGCTGCGCGCCCTCGTGGCCGCCCGGCCCGGCCTGCGCTCGCCCGGCGCCGCCGACGCCGAGGAACTGGCCGTGCGCGCCGTGCTGGGCCAGCAGGTGTCCGTGGCGGCCGCCGCCACGCTCGCCGGGACCCTGGTGGCCGCCTACGGAAAGCCGCTGGCCGCACCCGACGGCGGACTCACCCACCTCTTCCCCGAACCCGGCACCCTGGCCGACGCCGCCCTCGACGAGCTGCGCATGCCGAACTCGCGCCGCAGCGCCGTGCGCACGGTCGCCGGGGCACTCGCCGACGGCACGGTCCGGCTCGACCCCGGCGCCGACCGGGACGACGCCGAACAGGCCCTGCGCGCCCTGCCCGGCATCGGCCCGTGGACGGCCGGCTACATCCGGATGCGGGCCCTCGGCGACCCGGACGTCTTCCTGCCCGGCGACGCCGGGGTCCGCCACGGCCTCGCGGCCCTGGGCGCCGCGCCCGGCGACGCCGCTGCCTGGGCGCCCTGGCGCTCGTACGCCGTGCACCACCTCTGGAACCGGGCCATTGCCCCCGCGCCCGGCCGCACCCCGAAGGAAAGCTGACATGCCCGACACCGACGCCCTGCTCCACACGGAGATCGACAGCCCGCTCGGCCGGCTGCTCCTCACCGGCCGCCCCTCGGCCACCGCCCCCGGTGGCACCGCCCTCGCCTCCCTGTCCGTGCCCGGCCAGAAGAACGCCCCGGCCGTGCAGCCCGGGTGGCGGCACGAGCCGACTGCCTTCGCGGAGGCGGAGCGGCAGCTCGCGGCCTACTTCGCGGGGGAGACGAAGGAGTTCTCGCTGGAATACGCGGTCGAGGGCACGGAGTTCCGCAGGAGGGTGTGGGACGCCCTGGACACCATCCCGTACGGAGCCACCACGACGTACGGCGAACTGGCAGCCCGCATCGGCGCCTCCCGCGCCGCGGTCCGAGCGGTAGGCAGCGCGATCGGGGCGAACCCGCTCCTGGTCCTGCGCCCCTGCCACCGAGTGATCGGCGCGGACGGGTCGTTGACGGGCTATGCGGGGGGTCTGGAGCGCAAGCGTTGGCTGCTGGCGATGGAAAAATCCAGCCCGTCCGGCGTTTGAGGAGCGGGGGTCCGGGGGCGGAGCCCCCTCACGCGGCGGAGCCGCAAATCGATACAGCCGGGAAGGGGCGGGGTGGGGAAAGGCCCGCCGCAGGCGCCCCCCCAAGCCACCGTCACCCCGCCACCACCACCGCCCCGATCCATCCCCCCACTACCAGCAGACACGCGCACAACTCCACCAGCACACTCGTCCCCAACGCCCGCATCACCGTCCGCGTAGACGCCCAAGCCTCCCCGTGCCCGCCCAACCGCCGCCGCTCCACCCCGTAGACCCCGGCCAGAAAGCCCGGCACCGCCCCGACCAGCGGCACGACGAAGAAGCCGGCTATGCCCGCCGCCCCCGCCACCAGGAAGGTCCGGCGGGTGACGCCCGCACACTTCAGGCGGCGGGGCGGCAGCAGCCAGATGACGGCCTGGTTCAGCAGCAGAACCGCCGTCGCACCCGCCAGCACGGCCCAGGCCGAGGACGTGTGCGCGGCCGTCGACCACCAGAGCGTGCCCGCCCAGACGATCGGCGGCCCGGGCACGCCGGGAGTCACGACGCCGAGCAGGCCGAGCAGCATCACGAGGCCGACCAGAAGCAGCTGCCACGTCCCCATGCCCCAAGGTTGCCGGAACGCAGTCGGCGGCGCTTCCGCACATTTGCGGTCACGGTGGCCGGTACGCGCCACCCGGGCCCCGGGGGTGGCGGTCAGTGCCGCACGGTCCAGCCGTGTTCGGCCGCGTACCAGCCCAGTTGCAGCCGTGTGGTGACCCCGGCCAGCTCCATCAGCCGCTTCACGCGCCGCTGCACGGTCCGCAGCCCGAGGCCCAGCTGCTTGGCCGCGCTGGCGTCCGTCAGCCCGGCCAGCAGGAGGGACAGCACCTCCAGGTCGAGGGCGTCGGGGCCGTCCGGCCCGGCACCCGTGCCGCCGGTGCCGGGCCGGACGGGGCGGCCCTCGTACCAGACGTCCTCGAAGAGGTCGATCAGCGAGTCCAGCAGCGCCCCGGCGTGCACGACCAGCGCGGCGGAGTCGGCGGTGCCGGATGCCAGCGGCAGCAGTGCCACCCGCCGGTCGGCCACGACCAGTTCGGCGGGTATGCGGTCGACCACCCGTATCCGCCCGCCCACAGCCACCGCCACCTGCCCCGGCGCGGCGCGCTCGACCACGGTCCGGTGCGGTACGGGCCTTCCGCAGCCACCGCCCCCGCCGCCCCGGACGCCCCCGCCGCCCCGGACGCCCCCGCCGTCCCGAACGCCCCCGCCGCCCCGGACGCCCCCGCCGTCCCGGACGCCGGCGGGCCCGGGGCCGCCCGTCCAACCGGGTCTCTCCGTCAACTCACGTGTGCTGCCCGTCAACATCGCGCACACTTCTTCCACTGCGCTCATCCGCAGCCCCCGCAGCCGTCGCGCGACCGCCTCCGCTCCCGTGACGACCTCCACCGTCCCCTGGCCGACGAGCCGCTGCGACGCTGGTCCGTCCGCCTCCACCGCCTCCCGGACGGTGGCCGGCCCCATGGCACCGAGCACGCGACTTCCCTCCCCATCCCCACGACCGCGTTACGACTCGGGACATCATCCCTGGGGTGGTGTTCGCCGTGCACTCTTCCCGTATGCCCCGGAGTGTGGACAATAAGGGCATGAGTCAGCAGGGGGACCAGCAGGCCGAACAAGAGGACGCCTGGTGGCGCGAGTTGTACGGCAGGAGCGAACCCGACACGGGATCCGGCGCCGTCGGCGACAGCCTCGACGAACGATTCTCCTCCGCCGCGGCGGTCGTCGGGCCGGAATCGCCACGTTCGAGGGCGGAATCCAGGCGGCCGGATCCCAAACGGCCGCCCAGAACCGCCGAGCAGACGGGGCAGACGGGCCTGCCCGGCCCCCCGTCGGCCTCGCCTTCCGGCCTTTCGCCCGCCCTGTCCCGCGGGGTGCCGCGGCAGGCCAAGCGCTGGGTGCCGCCCGGTGACGGAGCCCTGCCGGTACCGGCTCCCAAGCCGCCCCCGCCACCCCCGCCCCCGGATCCGGTCATCCCTCCCGAACTGCGCCCGCCCGTCGGGCCGGGACGGATGCCCGAGGGCCCGCCGCCCCCCGACCCGAGGACCCGGGTCTCGCCCCCGCCGCCCGCCTCCGTGGACCCGGGAACGCCCGGGCCTGCAGAGGAGTACGGGACCACGGCCGGCGCCGCCACGCCCCCGCCCCCGGCCGCCGGTCCGCACCGCACCGAAGGCGCGGGCGAAGCGGGCGGGCCGCCCGCCTCCGGTGTCACCGAAGTCCCGGACGTCACCAGCGCCATGGGAGCCCCCGGAGTCCCGGACACCAGCAGTCCGGCGGCGCCCCGGAGCGCGGACGCCCCGGACTCCCCGGGTGGCCGCGGCCGGACCCGCCCGGAAGCCCCGACCACCTCGGGCCTCCCCGATGTCCCGCACACCCCGGGGATCACGGACCGCTCGGACCGCTCGGGCCGTTCGAACCGTCTGGACCACTCGGACCGTTCGGACCGTTCGGACCTGCCGGGTCTGGCAGGCATCCCGGACTTCCGCTCCCTCCCCGACATCCAGGAGATCCAGAACTTCGCGAACGTCCCCGATCTCGCGGATGCCCCCGACGCGCCGGACGTCGTCCGGCCCGTCCGGCGGGCCGCCCCGCTCGACACCACCGAGGTGTCCGAGGCGCCCCCCTCCGGGCCCGTCACCCGGCCCGCCCCCGAGCCCCGGCGGGGAAACCGCTTCCGCGGGCCCGAGTTCGTCGGCCCGCGGCCGCCCACCTACGACGCCGAGCCGACCGCCTGGCCGCCCGCCGACCCCGGCGGCCTGGCCGGCCTGGTCCCGGACACGGTGCTGGACGGCGCCCGGTACGGCGCCATGACGCTGCGGGCCGTCTCGATGCGCGGGGACTCCGCCCGCTACCGCGGCGAGCCCCGGCGGGACGCCCTGCTCGCCGCCCGGTTCGGGGCGGGCGACGAGGCGCTGCTGCTCGTCGCCATGGCGAGCGGCGCCCGCGCGGCCGAGGGCGCGCACCGGGCGGCGCGGGAGGTCTGCGAGTGGATCGCGGGCGCCGTGGGGCGCAGCCACGCCCGGCTGGCCGAGGACCTGCACGCGGGCCGCCGCGACGAGCTGAAGTCCGGCCTGCACCGGCTCACCGACCGCACGTACGGGCGGCTGCGCACCCGTTCCGCCCAACTCGGCCTCGAGCCCGCCGAGTACACCGCGGGACTGCGCTGCCTGCTGCTGCCCGCCGACGTCCGGTGCCGCACCCGGGTCTTCTTCGGCGTCGGCACCGGCGGCCTGTTCCGGCTGCGGGCGGGCTCCTGGCAGGACCTGGACCCCGAGCTGCACCGGCCCGAACCGGCGGGCGAGCCCGTCGTGGGCTATGGCGCCGACCACCGCGCCGCGGACCGGCCCACCGTGGACCTGGGTATTCCGACGCCCGGCACCGCGCCCGTCATAGACCCGGACGAGGTCCCCGGCGAGCCGTTCCGCTTCCGGGCGTCGATCGCCCGTCCCGGGGACGCGCTGCTGCTGTGCACCTCGGGCCTCGCCGACCCGCTGCGGGGCGAGCCCGAGCTGGGGATCCGGCTGGCCGAGCGGTGGACGCAGGCCGGGCCGCCGGGGCTGGCCGAGTTCCTCGCGGACACGCAGCTGCGCGTGAAGGGGTACGCGGACGACCGCACGGCCTGCACGGTCTGGGAGGCATAGGGCGCGCCCGGAGAACGCCGACCGAACCGCGCGCGACCCGAGGCGTTCGCGGCGCGACTATTTCCCGTCTTCCCGATGTTTCACCGCGCCCGTGAAATGCGGTTCCGGATGGGCCGTGGACAGGAATTCTCCGCGTGCACAAGAGGCTCTCGCACTCCGGTCGTATAACCATGTTGATGCGTCAACAGGCGTCGTTTCGTCGGCTCCGGGGCATGCATCCGCCGTGAGCGTGTTCGATGCCGGGGCGCCGGGGAGGGGTCGGGGCGGCGAAGGATGAAACGGCGGACTGCACACTGGACGGGCGCCAAGAGGCGCGAGGGCACCGGAGGGTCCGCGGACGCCATGGTCCCGGAGGGGGCGGGGGAGGGGGAACGGCTCGGTGCGGCGCCGGGCTGGGAACGGCGGCTCCGGAGCGGGGACCTCACCGCGGTGCGCGACGTGCGGGCCGGGCTCCGGCGGCTCCTCGTCGACTGGGGAGCGCCCGGGCGGGCGGAGACGGCCGAGCTGCTGGTGAGCGAGCTGGTCACCAATGCACTGGTGCACACCGACGGCGGGGCGGTCGTCACGGCGCGGCTCGCGGGCGGCGAAGCCGCCCTGGTCAAGGGGCGGTTGAGGGTCGAGGTGCGGGATTTCCTCGCCCGGCAGCCCACACTGCGTGCCCCGCTGCCCGGCAGCCGGAGCGACGGCGGGCCGGGCGCTGCCCTCGATGTCGACGCGGCCGCCACCTCCGGGCGCGGGCTGCTGCTCGTCCACTCCCTCGCCGACGGCTGGGGCGTACGGGCCCACGGGGTGGGCAAGTCGGTGTGGTTCGAGCTGGACGCCCAGGAGTCCTGAGCCGCGCCCGCCCAGGGGAGCGCCCAAGGGGGAGCGCCCAGGGGAGCGCCCAAAGGGGAGGCGCCAGGGGCAGGGGGAGGCGCCGGGGGCATGCAAAAGCCCCGGCCGATCGCCTACGGCGGTGGACCGGGGCTCTGCACGGGCGTCAGCCGAACTGACGCTCGATCTGGGCGAGCTTGGCTTCCAGCGAGTCGAGCCGCGGGATGGCCTGGGTGTCGTCCTCGGCGGTGAGGTCGATCGGACCGGAACTGCCCACCGCCTGCAGCGGGCGGGACCGCACCGGAAGCTGCCCCGGCTCGACTATGGAGGGTTCCGCTCCGGCTTGCGCACCGATCTGGGCGGGCTGGGCGGCCCCCGGCACCGCGGTGGGGGAGGCCACCTCGACCTGGCGGCCGCCGCGCACCCGGCCCCACATCCGGTTCTGCCGGCTGTACGCCTTGAGCCGGGCCCGCTCCAGCTTGCCCGCCTCCCGGCGGCGCAGCCGGTGCTGCGCCCGCTGGCGCTTGTCCTCGCGGACCTCCTCGACGGCCTCGTCGAGCGACCGCACGCCCTCCAGGAGCATCAGCGACCAGGCGCCGAAGGTCTCGCGCGGAGCGCGCAGCCAGCGGACCATCCGGATCTGCGGCAGGGGACGGGGCACCAGGCCCTGCTCCCGCAGCGCCGCCCGGCGGGTCTGCTTGAGCGCCCGGTCGAACAGCACCGCGGCCGACAGCGACATCCCGGCGAAGAACTGCGGTGCCCCCGCGTGGTCCAGCCCCCGTGGTGCGTGCACCCAGTTGAACCAGGCCGCCGCGCCCGCGAAGGTCCACACCAGCATCCGGGAGCCGAGCGCGGCGTCGCCGTGGCTCGCCTCCCGCACCGCCAGCACCGAGCAGAACATCGCGGCCCCGTCGAGGCCGAAGGGCACCAGGTACTCCCAGCCGTCCGTCAGCCCCAGGTTCTGCTGGCCGAAGCCGACGAGGCCGTGGAAGGACAGGGCCGCGGCGACCGCGGCACAGCAGAAGAGAAGTACGTAGGAGGCGCTGCCGTAGATGGCTTCCTTGCGGCGTCTGCGCTCCTCGTTGCGCTCCCAGGAGTCCGTGCCGGCCGCCGTGTCCTCCGGGCCGGACTGCCGGCCGCGCGCGTACACCGTCACCGCCACCACTGCCCCGATGAGCGCCACGGCACTGGGGAGCGCCCAATTCAGCGGTATGTCGGTCACTCTCATCTTGCGTTCCCTTGCATGCAGTACGGGGTTTCGCGCGCCATCCTGACGGAACCGCACCGGAAGCCAAGGGGTTTCGCGGCAACTCGCCGCCAATGGACGGCAAGGATATACGGAGAGCGACGAAAAAATTCGAACGCCCCTCAGTGGAAAGGAATTTGGGTTCTATTCAATCCACTGGATCGGGTGGCTTAGCCGATTCGCGCGGCTGACAGCCGGTCGATGCGGTCCGCATCGCGGGTGCGCGGGCAGGTGAGGCACGTCTCCCTGGGGCGCAGAGTGTAGAAGAAACAGCAGCTCGCGCGGTCGCGCGTGGGCAGCGACTCCCCCTGCGGGCCCGTCAGTTCGCGGAATCCGGCGCCGCCGACGAACGGGGCGGTGCACCCCGGCAGGAGCAGCTCCAGCTCGTGCCGCGCGCGCCGCTCCTCCCCGAGCAGCCGCCCGACGTGCCACAGCCCCTCGGCGGTCTCGTCCGTCACCATGCCCCACAGGGCGCGCGCCCCGCGCCGCATGCGGGGCCGGAAGCCCTCCAGCACGGGCGCCAGGTGCGCGGCCACCGATGCCCGCACCGCCGCGCGCAGCGCCTCCTCGTCCGGCACGGGCCGGGCGCCCGGCAGCGCGGCGGCCGGGTCGCCGGGCAGGCAGGCGAACCCGGTGGCCGCGGCGGTGATCCGGCCTGAGGCCCGGTGGAAGGCGACGGCCTCCGCGGGCAGCAGGGGCACCCGGCGCTCCAGGAACCAGGGCACGGTGACCAGCAGGCAGAAGTGCCAGGTGTAGCGGTGGAGGCCGAGGCTCGCCACGACGTCGGGGCGGGCCCGCTGCCCGAAGTCGCGCAGCACCTGCTCCTCGTCCCACACCAGGAAGGCGTCCAGTCCGGCGCCGCCCGCCGCGAGCGCCCCGCCCGTCACCCAGCCGTCACCGCCGTGCGGCGCCCCGCACCGGACCGTCAGTGCGGGCAGGGCCTCGCCGAGCCGGGCGTAGGCGATCGCGAAAGGGGGGTCCGGCGAGTGCGGGGCGGCGGCCGGGGCGGCCTGGGCAGTGGACATGCGAGGACCACCGAATCGCGATCGTTAGCAGGTAAGCCTTACCTTACCCGGATCTGTCGGGGTTTGAACTGCCGAAAGTGCCGCCTATGGTTCCGGTGGACACAGGAGGACCGCACATGGAGCAGGGCAGACCCCACACCGCAGTATCGCGGCCGCACGCCGGTGTGCCCGCGCAGGCCACGCCGTCCGCGCGGGGGGAGCACACCCACGACGAGGACGCGTGCGCCCGCCCGCCAGCGGGCCGGGTGCCCCAGCGGTATTCCGTCCGGGGCCAGATCCTCGACGCCCTGCGCAAAGCGCTGGTCAGCGGCGAGCTGATACCCGGCGAGGTCTACTCCGGCCCCGTGCTCGGCGAGCGCTTCGGGGTGTCGGCCACGCCCGTGCGCGAGGCGATGCAGCAGCTGGCCCTGGAGGGCGCGGTGGAGGTCGTGCCCAACCGGGGCTTCCGGGTCGCCAGCCGCACCCCGCGCGACCTGGCCGAGCTGGCCGAGGTCCGTGCGCTCCTCGTGGTGCCCGCCCTGCTGCGGCTGGCCCGTACGATCCCCGCCCGGCGCTGGACCGAGCTGCGCCCGGCGGCCGAGGCCACGGCTGCCGTGGCGGCGGAGGGCGACGTCGTCGCCTACGCCGAGGCCGACCGCTCCTTCCACCGCGAGCTGCTCGGCCTGACGGGCAACCGCCAGCTGGTGCTGATCGCGGACGAGCTGCACCGCCGCGCCCAGTGGCCCGCAGCCCGGCCCGCTGCACGAGGCACCGCCGACCTGATCGCGGACGCGGCGGAGCACCTGACCCTGCTGGACCTGCTGGCGGTCCAGGACCTGTGCGGGGTGGAGGCCCTGATGACGCGGCACTGCGGGGGCCTGTCCGAGGTCTGAGGCTGCGCTCGATGTGCGGCTCCGCCGCGCGGCGCCCGCGCCCCGAGCCCGGGCCTGGGGGCGAAGCCCCTCAGGCATCTCGCCCCGCGCGCCGGCGCGATCCGGGGGTCTGGGGGCTTGCCCCCAGTTTCGGGAAGGGGCGGGTCAGGGGAAAAGTCACCCCCCACCTCCAGCCGGCAGCCGCTCCGCCAGCCACGCCGGCACCCCGCCCAGCAGCCGCACCAGCCGCGCCGCCTCCGCCCGCATCCGCGCTGCCTCCGCCTCGTCCGGCAGCACCGCCGCCAGCGAGGCCAGCGCGGGCGCGATGCCCACCAGGTAGCCCAACTCCTCCCGGATCCGCAGCGATTCCGCGTACCCGTGCCGCGCCTCGGCCGGCTGCCCGGCGTGCTCCGCCATCGCCGCCACGTGCCGCCACGTGAACGACAGCAGCAGCCGGTGCCCCTGCGCCGTCGCCCCCGCGTGCGCCCGCCGGAACGCGGCCGTCGCGTCGGACGGATTGTCGGACAGGTGCTGGGCGATCAGCCCCCGCCGGAAGTCCAGCAGCGGCCGGGTCGGCGAGTGCGGACTCAGCAGCGCCGCCGCCCTGCCCAGCGCGGAACGCGCCTCGTCGGCCCGGTCCCGTACCCCCAAAAGTGTGAACGCATAAGCGAGATGGCCGCGTTCGCAGGCCGCCGCCCCGCGCTCCTCGTCGTCCGAGGCCAGCGCCTCGGCCGCCCGCAGCGAGTCCTCGGCCGCCCGCCAGCCGTCCGCCGTGAACACGCACCGCTCGATCAGCACCGCCGTCCGCCGCAGCGCCTGCCCCGGCTCGGTGGCGGCCCGCGGGGCGAGCAGCGCCGCCGCGTCCTCCCAGCAGGCCCGGGAACGCAGCCGCCACACGGCCCGCTCCAGGGGATCGTCGTCCAGGGGATCCCGTCCCCGAGGTTCCTGTGGCTCCGACAACCCAGAATTCCGCATGGCGGTGTCCGCCACAGTGCCCTCCCCAAGCGCGCCGTCGAGCTGGAAGCCTGCCTCGATCTCAGCACGAGGACCCGGGCGCGGCCAAGGGGCAGGTGTGAAGCAATTCACAAACTCCTGCGGGCCGCCGGCCCGCGGGCTCCTCGCGAAGGGGCAGGCTGGCGGCAGGCTACCGAAGAAACCCCAGGCCACAGCTGCGCCGAAAATCGCTCGAACTGAAGCCTCCGCCCTGAAAGGATGGCGCGGGCACGACACGGCGAACCGCCGTCACTGATCCATGACAGGAAGAGAAAGGGACAGGCATGCGCCAGAGCCTCGGATACCCCCAGCGCCCCGACCGGCTGAACACTTCCGAGGACTCCTTCACCCATGCCCACACCCAGCCAGGCTCCCCGCACCCTCAACATCGGCATCCTCGCGCACGTCGACGCGGGTAAGACGAGCCTCACCGAGCGACTGCTCTTCGACAACGGCGCCATCGACCGCCTCGGCAGCGTCGACGAAGGCAGCACCCGCACGGACTCCGGCGAACTGGAACGCCGCCGCGGCATCACCATCCGCACCGCCGTGGCCCCGTTCACCATCGGCGACCTCCAGGTCAACCTCATCGACACGCCCGGCCACAGCGATTTCATCGCCGAGGTCGAGCGTGCCCTCGGCGTGCTCGACGGCGCCGTGCTCGTGCTGTCGGCGGTGGAGGGCGTGCAGGCGCAGACCCGCGTCCTGATGAAGACCCTGCACCGACTGCGCCTGCCCACGCTGCTGTTCGTCAACAAGACGGACCGCCCCGGAGCGGACGAGTCCGGAACCCTGAACGCCATCCGCACCCGCCTGACCCGCACCGCCCTCCCCATGGCCACGGTCCGCGGCATCGGCACCCCCGAAGCCCTAACGCAGCCGTTCTCCCTCACGGACCCGGATTTCCGTGCCCAGGTGGCCGAAACGCTGGCCGACACCGACGACGACATGCTCGCGGCCGTCGTCGAGGACCGCATCCCCGCCCCGGAGGAACTGTGGCACCGGCTCCGCGACGCGGTCGCGCGCGGCGACCTGCACCCCGTGTACTTCGGCTCGGCCGTCTCCGGCGACGGGGTGGCGGCCCTGACCGCGGGCATCGCCGACTGGCTCCCGCGGACGAGACCGGCAGCGGAGAAAGCCGACCCGACCGGCACCGTCTTCGCAGTGCACCGCGACCCCGGAACAGGCGAAAAAACCGCCTACCTCCGCCTGGCCACAGGCCAATTGACGCAACGTCAACGCATCACCCTCCATCGACGGGAATCCGACGGAACGGCGGCGGAGCACACAGGCCGGATCACCGCCCTGACGGTCGTCGGAGCCCCGCCCGGCACCCCGCCCCGCCTGACCGCCGGAGGCATCGCGAGCCTCCGGGGCCTGTCCGGCATCCGTGTGGGCGACCGCCTGGGACCGGACCGGGAGCCGGCGGCCGACCGGCACTTCGCACCCCCGACCCTCGAAACGGTCGTACGCCCCGCACGCCCGCAGGACGCGGCCCGGCTGCACTCGGCCCTCACCGCCCTCGCCGACCAGGACCCCCTCATCGGCACCCGCACCCTGCCGGGCGGCGAGGTGTCCGTCCTCCTCTACGGCGAGGTGCAGAAGGAGATCATCGCGGCAACGCTGGCCGAGGAGTTCGGCGTGAAAGCCGTCTTCGAGCCGAGCAGCACGGTCCACCGGGAGCGGCCGGTCGGCACGGGCGAGGCACACGAGGAGATCGACTACCGGCGCGGCACCCCCGTCTTCTGGGCGACGGTGGGCCTGCGCGTGGAGCCGGGCGCCCACGGCACCGGTGTGACCTTCCGCCGGGACACCGAACTGGGCGCCCTCCCGCACGCACTGGACCGCGCCATCGAGGACACGGTCCACCGCACCCTCACGCAGGGCCTGCACGGCTGGCCGGTCACCGACTGCACGGTCACCCTCACCCGCTCCGGCTACGCCAGCCCCGTCAGCACGGCCGCCGACTTCCGCTCCCTGACACCCCTGGTCCTGATGAGCGCCCTGGCGGCAGCGGGTACGCGGGTGTACGAACCGTGCCTGGCCTACGAACTGGAACTGCCGCCGGACACGCTGGGCACGGTGGCGGCGGCCCTGGCCGAACACGACGCAGGCATCCACGAGACCCTCCCCGGCCCGGACACCTGCACCCTGAAGGGTGTGATCCCGGCCCGCGCGACCCCGGCACTGGAACAGCGCCTACCGGGCCTGACAAGGGGCGAAGCTGTTTGGTGGGCGGCCCCGACCGACGAACGCCCCTGCCGGGGCCTTCCGCCCAGGCGTCCGCGCACGGACGGGAATCCGCTCAACAGGGCGGAGTACTTGCGGCATTTGGGGAGGGCGTAGTAGACGGCGCACGCCTCCCGTCCCCCCCCGTGAGCGGGGAGCGGGAGGCGGCGGCCGGGCCGGCTAGATGATCCGGATGCCGAGTGCGTACGCCGTGAGGGTGGCAGGGTCCGCGACGCCGTGGTCCTTGGAGGCGGCGCTGAAGGTGGGCGCCCAGGCGGTGGACGGTTCGAGCTTCCACAGGAGGCTGCCCGCGCCTCGCCAGTGCACCTCGGCGCCGCCACCGGTAAGGGCGTACCCCGGCGGCAGGGTGGCCGCGGCGGCCGGGTGCTGGGCCTGGCCGGATTCGGCACGGGCGATGGTGCCGGCGACCCGCCCCACGGGCAGGTTGCGCCGGAGGGAGACGGCGAAGGAGCTGATGCTCGCCGGGTCGGAGACCAGGTGGTCCTTGGAACGGGCCTTCCAGGAATAGTCGGTGGCGGGGAAGGAAGCCGTAGCCAGGTTCCCGGCGCCGTACCAGTTCACCCTGAACCCACCGCCCACGAGTGCGTAGTCGGCCGACGACGGGATGCCCGCCTCGGCTTCCGGATGCGGGGCGGTGCCGCTGTCCGAGCGCGAGACGTGGACGGACTGCAGCAGTTGGGAGCGGCTCATGCCGGCGATCTTCAGGCCGATGACATAGGCCGTCAACTCGTGGGCCTGGGCGTAGAGATGATCCTTGGTGGAGACCGTCCAGCCCGACAGGTCGTCGTTGGGGTACGAGGCCGTCAGGAGCGCCCCGTTCGGGAACTCCGCCCCGACGGCGCCACCGCCGATGGCGACCATGTCCCCGTCGCCCACCCGCACGGTCTGGTCGATCCAGTGCTGCTGGGCCGGGCTTCCGTGGTAGGAGAAGACGGCAACGCTCACCAGGCCCGAAGCGTCACTGAAGCCCGCCACCTTGCGCGCTGCGCCGAGTGCGGGAGGTGCTGCCGATCGAGGCGCCGCGGCGGCCGTACCGGCCCGGGTGAACACGCCCGCCGCTGCTAAACCGGCGGCGGCCGAAGCCGCCTTGAGCACCTCGCGTCTGCTTCTCATGACGCCACCTCCGTCGGATTCCGGGCGCCGTCGCCCGCATATCGGTGGACACCCTAGGTGTGGTCGAGCGCACGTCGACATACCTCGGCGGGAGGCTGGCTGGTTCTGGTCGCACGGTCGTGTGCCGTGTGAAGCCCGGCGTGTGCGCCTACCGGGCGGTGAGTGCGCCATCCTTGACGGCCGCGATGAACAATGACCAGGCCCCGGCCGGGACCGCCAGGGCGGGTCCGGCCGGGGCCTTGCTGTCGCGTATGGGGACTGTGTCGGGGAGGGCGTCGGATATCGCTATGCAGCTACCGCCCTCGCCGTCGCTGTACGTACTCTTGCGCTACGCCGCCGTGGTGAGGTCGTGCAGGACGCTCATCTTGCGTAACCTTCCGCTGCTGACTGGATCAGGACCAGGGACTCTTCCGGCGACAGTGCGGCGGCCCTGATGTGATCGTAGGTCAGCTCGCAGTGCTTGACGGCGGCCGGATCGTCGATGAGGTTTCCCGTCTTCGGTCCCTCGTGGTACGCCACAGGGGGAGCGTCCTCGAAGGTCATGAGAGTGAGCATCCCGGAGAGGGCAGGGGCGCCCGCACAAAAGGGCAGCACCTGAAGGACAATGCGGCGCCTCAGCGCCAGGTCCACGATGTGACACAGCTGCTCGTGCATGACCGCGGATCCACCGACCTCGCGCCGGTACGACCGAAGATGCCGTCGGTACCCAGCTCCACATCGATCCGCTGGGACAGATCGAGCTGAGGCTTGCGGATCGCGGTCTTGAACTGCCCGATGTACGAAGCGGAGCAGAACACGCGAGCGCCCAGTGCCTGCTGCGTCAGCCCGGCGGCCTCCCGTCGCTGCTTCAGCTCGTCACCGAAGAACTCCCACCCGAACTTGGCCCGCCCGAACCGCCCGGCTCCACCGCCACTGGCCATAACCTGACTCCCCCTGCACAACTGGCCGTTGCATCGCGTCCACTGTGCCCGATGCTAGACCCGCAGAGCGACCCGTCGTGTACAGACGGTGAAGAGGGGGTGGGCCATCGCACCGGCGGGCGGTGGCGAGGCCATGGGGCTCATCGGGTGGAACGACATCGACCTCGAAGACGGCAGCGCCGAAATCGTCTACTGGGTTCTGCCCGCCGCACGCGGTGCCGGTGTCGTCGTCGAGGCCGTGAAGCGCCTCAGCCAGTGGGCACTGGACGACCTTGGTCTGCATCGCCTGCGGTTGTGCCACTCGGTGGGCAATCCTGCCTCCTGCCGGGTGGCGGACAAGGCCGGGTACTCGCTCGAAGGGACCATGCACAGCGCACTGCTGCACGTGGACGGATGGCACGACCAGCACCTGCACGCCCTCGTCCAGGGGAACGGCGCGGGATCCGATGTCGTATTCCCCGTCGTCGGCAAGTAGCCCCCTCGGCAGTCCGTCCACCATCACTGCCGTCGCATGGCAGGGCGAGGACGGTCCGCTGGTTCGTATCGGTGGCACCGCCGTCGTACCGGCGATCAACGCCCCTTGGGAAACACGCCCCGCAGCGCCGAGCCGCGAGTGATGAACGCGACCCGGATGACGGGCAGCATGCAGACGACCTGCATCACGGCGTACCACGGCGGACAGACACCCGGGATCAGGTCCACGCCGATGATCGCGACCGGCATGACGACGGCGAGAGTGCTCACGCGCTCGAAGGTCCGCCGGGATCCCCCGGAAGCGGAGACGGTCATCCGGTGAAGCAGCACGGCGACCACAGGCAGCAGGACCGCACGCACCCACATGAACGTGTTCACCATGTGACCGGTGCTCGCCACCACGACGACCGCCACGAGCGCGGCCGCGCCGAGTGCGCCGTAGACCTTGAGGCTGCTCTTCGCCTTGTCGAAGATTCCCTGGGTGCGGGGGTCGTTGAGGAGCGCCATCCCGGCCGCGGTGTGCGTGTTGCCGTACGTGTTGCTGTGCGTGTTGGTTTCCATGCCACCGACGCTACGAAGCACCCGGCCGACCCGGTATCCGTCTGGACGCACACATGGGTGGGGCTAGCCCCACTCCCCGGCTGACCAGGGCGGCAGCGGGTTCCGCGCGGTGCACAGTGGGAGCACCGAACGGCAAGCGGAGGAAGAAAGAACAGACATGAGACAGCTGGGATCGTGGCCGGCGCGCGTCGGCGTGGGGTTCGTACGGGCGTGTGTCGTCGCGGCCGTCAGCATGCTGGTACCGGCCGTGTGGGCCGGCGCCGTGGCGCTGGGGATCCGGTGGGGGGCCGGGAACCCTTGGTCGTGGGTGGCGCCGGTCGTGCTGGTGTGCGTGGGCACGCTCGCCCTGTCCCGCCCCGTCTGCCGGATCGTCCGCTTCCTCGTCGCGCGCTGGACCGCCACCGTCATCCCCGACGGATACCGGCAGGCGGGGCCGGTGACGCGGTTGTCCACCGGGTACTGGTGGAACGGTTTCTCCTACGAGCGCAGCCGTCGCGACGCCCTCATGGACCAGAAGTGGCGGGTCCGTTGGAAGGACCCCGCCAACTGGCGTGACCTGCGGTTCATCGCGATCGTGCCGTTCACCGCGGGTGTCGTCGCGTCCCTCCCGCCGACCGGGGTCGCCGCGGCGGTCCTCGGGCTCGGCCAGTCCGGGCCCGCCGCGCGCCTCGCCGGTGCGCTCGGCCTGGTCGTGGCCGTCGCCTCCGCCCCGTACGCCTGGCGGCCCGTCGGGCCGGTGGCCGTCCGCTTCCTGCGCCCGTCGCCCGCGATGGCGCTGGCGGACCGGGTGGACGAGCTGACCGCCCAGCGCGCGGACGTGACGGTCGCGCAGGCCGCCGAGATCCGCCGGATCGAGCGGGACCTGCACGACGGTGCACAGGCCCGCCTGGTGGCGCTCGGGCTCTCCCTGGCGACCGCCGAGAAGCTGATGGAGACCAACCCCGAGCAGGCCAGGGCGCTGATGCGGGACGCGCGGGCCGGCGCCACCGCCTCGCTGGCCGAACTCCGCGAGCTGGTCCGGGGGATCAGCCCGCCCGTGCTGAACGAGCGGGGGCTCGTCGACGCCGTCCGCGCCCTCGCCCTGGACGTGCCCCTCGACGTGGCCGTCAGCGCCGACCCCCCGCTGCGCCTGGACCCGCCGATCGAGTCCGCCGTCTACTTCGGCATCGCCGAGCTGCTGACCAACGCGGTCAGGCATGCCCGGGCGTCCCGGGCGCACGTCTCCCTCTCGCGGGACGGCACCGGCACCGGCATCGTCGCCGAGGTCGAGGACGACGGCCGGGGCGGGGCCGACGCCCGGGCCGGCGGCGGGCTCGCGGGCCTGCGCCGCCGCCTCGCGGTCTTCGACGGCACCCTGGAGATCAACAGCCCGCCGGGCGGCCCGACCTGTGTCAGGATGGCGGTGCCATGCGCATCGTTGTAGCCGAAGACCTTTACCTCCTGCGCGACGGGATGGTCCGCCTCATCGAGGCCTACGGGCACCAGGTGGTGGCGACTGCGGCCACCGGGCCCGAGACCCTCGACGCGCTGCGGACGTACCGCCCGGACGTGTCCGTCATCGACGTCCGCATGCCCCCGAACCAGTCGGACGAGGGCTTGCGGGCGGCCCTCGCCGCCCGCGGCGAAATGCCCGGACTGCCGGTTCTCATCCTCTCCCAGCACGTCGAGCAGTTGTACGCCCGGGAGTTGCTGGCCGACGGCTCCGGCGGCGTCGGCTACCTCCTCAAGGAGAGCGTCTTCGACGCCGACCAGTTCATCGGCGCCCTGGAGCGCGTCGCGGACGGCGGGACCGCCCTGGACCCGGGCGTCATCGCGAAACTGCTGGCCGGCAGCTCCCCGAACCGGGGGCTCGAGCGACTGACCGAGCGCGAGTACTCCGTGCTGGGCCTCATGGCCGAGGGACTGTCCAACCAGGCCATCGGACGCCGCCTCTTCCTCAGCGACAGCGCCATCGGCAAGTACACGACCTCGATGTTCGGCAAGCTCGGCATCAGCGATGACGACGACACCAACCGCCGCGTCCGCGCCGTCCTCACCTACCTCAACAAGCCGTAGCCCGACCCGACGTCTCCTCAGCTCATCCGCAGTGCCAGGAAGAAGTCCAGCTTGTCCTCGAGCCGCGACAGGTCCCGGCCCGTCAGCTGCTCGATCCGGCCCACCCGGTACCGCAGCGTGTTGACGTGCAGGTGCAGCCGCGTCGCGCAGCGCGTCCAGGAGCCGTCGCACTCCAGGAACGCCTCCAGGGTGGGGATCAGCTCGGCGCGGTGGCGGTGGTCGTAGTCGCGCAGGGGGTCCAGGAGGCGGGCCGTGAAGGCGCGGCGCACGTCGTCGGGGACGAAGGGGAGCAGCAGGACGTGCGAGGCCAGCTCCTGGTGGCCGGCCGCGCAGACGGGGCCCGGGCGGGCCGCGGCCACGCGGCGGGCGTGACGGGCCTCCTCCAGGGCGCCGCGCAGGCCCTCCGCCGAGTGGACGGCGGCGCTGACGCCGAACGTGAGGCGGCCGTCGTCCGCGAGTCCCCGGGCGAGGGGTTCGCGGACCGCGGCGAGGAGCGTGTCGGCGTGCAGGCCCGCCGGGCCCGCCGCCCCGCTCTCGCCCGGTGCCCCCGTGAGCACGGCGGGCAGCGGCACCAGGGCGACGGCCTCGTCGCCGGTGTGGGCCACGGCGATGCGGTCGGAGGGCTCCGCGCCGGCGGCGTCGGGGTCGACCAGGACCTCCTCCAGCAGCGACTGCGCCACCGGACCGCCCGGAATGTCGCTGTCCGACCACTCGACGCGGGCCACCACGACCTGCCAGTGCGGGGCCGTGCCCAGGCCGGGCAGCAGCACGGGCGCGGCCACCCGCAGCCGGGCGGCGATCTCGGCGGGCGCGGCGCCCGCCTGGACCAGCTCCAGGACCTCCTGGGCGAGCCGGCGCCGCACCGTGCGGGCCGCGTCGCGCCGGTCGCGCTCGACGGCGATCAGCTGGGTGACGCCCTGGAGCAGGTCCAGCCGCTCCTCCGGCCACTCCCCGGCGTCGGCCTCGACTGCCAGCAGCCAGTCCGAGAGGACCGTCTCGCGCACGTCCCGCGCCGCCGCGGCCCGCCCGCTGCTGTGGACGGGGAACAGGGAGTACGTGCTTCCGCCGGCCGCGACCCGGTGCGGGCCGCGCCGGCCCGTGCGGGCGGCGGCCAGGTGCTCGCCGGCCAGGGCGGCGCCGACCGAGGCGGGCAGGTCGGGCCCGGCGCCCGCCAGGGAGGAGCCGGCGATCCTGCGGCCGGTGGGGGAGAGCACCCAGGCGCGCAGGTCCAGGTCCGAGCCGAGCAGGTCCAGGACGACCTCGGAGCCGCCGCCCGCGGGGCCGCCCGTCATCAGCCGGCGGTGCCGGTCCACGACCGCGGCCAGGTCCCCGGCCCGCTCGCTGGAGACCTGCCGGACGACGTGCTCGGTGATGGACGCGAACGACACGGTCTCGTCGACCGAGAACAGCGGCAGCCGGTGCCGGGCGCAGGCGTCGACGAGGTCGTCGGGGGTGGACGCGATCTCCGCCTCGCCCGCCGCGAGCCCCGCCACCCCGGCGGCCGTGAGGATGCGGACGAACCGCTCCGAGTCCGCCGGCTCGCGCCGCCAGGCGAGCCCGGTCAGCACCAGCTCGCCGCCGGAGAGGTAGCGGCTGGGGTCGCGCAGGTCGGTGGTCATCACGCCGCGCACGGTGCGGTCCAGCTCGTCCTCGCCGCCGAGCAGGCGAAGGCCCAGCGCCTCGGTCTCCAGGAGTGCGCGCAACCGCATCGTCGTCGCCGCCGATCTGTCTTCTTGTAACCAGTGGAATGCCGTGAGGTTTTTGAACCCCGCCTTTCGTTCGAATCTACAAGACATGTGCCCTGGCCAGCCAACCGCTTCATGTTTTCGGTGACTGCACCGGCCCTCCGGCGCGTCGCTGTACTGGCTCCACGCGCCGGACGGCTGTCCGGAACCGCGCCCTCACCGGACCCCCGGACCCCCGGCCCCCTGGACCTCCCCCCGAGAAGAGAACATCCATGGACTTCCTGCGCCCCACCAGCTGGCAGGAGGCTCTCGCCGCCAAGGCCGAGCACCCCACGGCCGTGCCCATAGCGGGCGGCACGGACGTCATGGTCGAAATCAACTTCGACCACCGCCGTCCGGAGTACCTGCTGGATCTGAACCGCATCGGCGAAATCCACGAGTGGGACGAGGACGGGCCGTACGTCCGGCTCGGCGCCGCCGTCCCCTACTCCCGCATCATCGAACACCTGCGCGGACCGCTGCCCGGTCTCGCCCTCGCCTCGCACACCGTCGGCTCCCCGCAGATCCGCAACCGCGGCAGCGTCGGCGGCAATCTCGGCGCCGCCTCCCCGGCCGGGGACAGCCACCCCGCGCTGCTCGCCGCGGGCGCCGAGGTCGAGGCCGAGTCCGTGCGGGGCACCCGCCTGATCCCGGTCGAGGAGTTCTACACGGGCGTCAAGCGCAACGCCCTCGCCCCCGACGAGCTGATCAGCGCCGTCCGCATCCGCAAGGCCACCGGACCCCAGCAGTTCTCCAAGGTCGGCACCCGCAACGCCATGGTCATCGCCGTCTGCGCCTTCGGCATCGCCCTGCACCCCGGCAGCCGCACCGTGCGCACCGGCATCGGCTCGGCCGCCCCCACGCCCGTCCGGGCCCGGGCCGCCGAGGAGTTCCTGGAGGCCGCCCTCGGCGACGGCGGCCTCTGGGAGTCGGGGCGGCCGATCCCGCCGGACGTCGCCGGGCAGTTCGCCGGACTGGCCGCCGCTGCCTGCAGCCCCATCGACGACGTGCGCGGCAGCGCCGCCTACCGGCGGCACGCCGTGGGCGTCATGGCCCGCCGCACCCTCGGCTGGGTCTGGGAGGAGTACACCACCGGCACCACGGGGGAGAGGAGCGCGCTGTGCGCGTGAACTTCACGGTCAACGGCCGCCCGGAGCAGGCCGACGACGTGTGGGAGGGCGAGAGCCTGCTGTACGTCCTGCGCGAGCGGCTCGGCCTGCCGGGCTCCAAGAACGCCTGCGAGCAAGGCGAATGCGGCTCGTGTACGGTCCGTCTGGACGGAGTCCCGGTGTGCGCCTGCCTGGTGGCGGCCGGGCAGGCCGAGGGCCGCGACGTCGTCACCGTCGAGGGGCTGGCCGCCCGCGCCGGGATGCCGCAGGGCCGACTCGCGCCCGTCCAGCAGGCGTTCGTCGACGCGGGGGCGGTGCAGTGCGGCTTCTGCACCCCCGGCCTCCTCGTCGCCGCGGACGAGCTGCTGGAGCACTGCCCCGACCCCTCCGACGCCGACATCCGCGAGGCCCTGTCCGGCAACCTGTGCCGATGTACCGGCTACGAGAAGATCCTCGACGCAGTGCGCCTGGCCGCCGCCCGTACCGCCCGCACCGGGGAGGCGGCGACATGACCATGCACGACGTGACCATGCACGACGCGACCTCCGCCGGAGTCAGCCAGAGCAGCACCACCAAGGGCGGCATCGGCGAATCCACCCTCCGCCCCGACGGCACCCTCAAGGTCACCGGCGAGTTCGCCTACGCCTCCGACCTCTGGCACGAGGACATGCTCTGGGGCTTCACCCTCCGCAGCCCGCACGCCCACGCCCGCATCCGCTCCGTCGACGTCTCCGCCGCCCTCGCCACGCCCGGCGTCGAGACTGTCATGACGTACGCCGACCTGCCCGCCGCGACCCGCTACGGCCTGGAGATCAAGGACACGCCCGTCCTCGCCGACGGCGTCGTGCGCTACCACGGCGAGCCCGTGGCCCTCGTCGCCGCCGACCACCCCGAGACGGCCCGCCGCGCCGCGGCGAAGATCGAGGTCGACTACGAGCAACTCCCCGTCGTCACCGACGAGAAGAGCGCCACCGCACCGGGCGCACCCGTCCTCCACCCCGGCCGCGAGGATCACCACGCCCCCCACGTCCCCCACCCCAACATCGTCCACCGCCAGCCCGTCGTCCGGGGCGACCTCGCCGCCGCGAAGGCCCGCGCGGACGTGGTCGTCGGCGGCGAGTACGAGATGGGCATGCAGGACCAGGCATTCCTCGGCCCCGAGTCCGGCCTCGCCGTGCCCGCCGAGGACGGCGGCGTCGACCTCTACATCGCCACCCAGTGGCTGCACGCGGACCTGCGCCAGATCGCCCCCGTCCTCGGACTGCCGGAGCACAAGGTGCGGATGACGCTGTCCGGCGTCGGCGGCGCCTTCGGCGGCCGCGAGGACCTGTCCATGCAGGCCCACGCCTGCCTGCTCGCGCTGCGCACGGGCAAGCCCGTGAAGATTGTTTACAACCGCTTCGAGTCCTTCTTCGGCCACGTCCACCGCCACCCGGCCAAGCTCCGCTACGAGCACGGCGCGACCCGCGACGGCAGGCTCTGCTACGTCGAGGCCCGCATCGTGCTCGACGGCGGCGCCTACGCGTCCTCCTCGCCGGCCGTCGTCGGCAACGCCGCCTCGCTGTCCGTCGGCCCGTACGTCGTCGACGCCGTCGGCATCGAGGCGCTCGCCCTCTACACCAACAACCCGCCCTGCGGCGCGATGCGCGGCTTCGGCGCGGTGCAGGCGTGCTTCGCCTACGAGGCCCAGATGGACCGGCTCGCGGACGCGCTCGGCATGGACCCGGTGGAGTTCCGCCGCCGCAACGCCATGTCCCAGGGCTCCGTGATGCCGACGGGCCAGGTCGTCGACTCGCCCGCGCCCGTCGCCGAGCTGCTGCGCCGGGTCAAGGCGCTGCCGCTGCCGCCGGAGCGGCAGTGGGAGACGGCCGGCGGCGCCCCCGACGTACGGGCGCTGCCCGGCGGGCTGTCGAACACCACCCACGGCGAATCCGTTGTCCGCGGCGTCGGCTACGCGGTGGGCATCAAGAACGTCGGCTTCTCCGAGGGCTTCGACGACTACTCCACCGCGCGGGTCCGCCTGGAGGCCGTCGGCGGCGAGCCCGTGGCCACCGTGCACACCGCCATGGCCGAGGTGGGCCAGGGCGGCATCACCGTGCACGCGCAGATCGCCCGCACCGAGCTGGGCGTCGCCCGGGTGACCATCCACCCCGCCGACACCGAGGTGGGCTCGGCGGGCTCGACCTCCGCCTCCCGCCAGACCTACGTCACCGGCGGCGCCGTCAAGCACGCCTGCGAGGCGGTGCGCGAGCGCGTGCTGGAGCTGGGCCGGGCCCGGTTCGGCATGTACCACCCGGCGTGGGCGACGGCCGGACTCCTGCTGGAGGACGGCAAGGTCGTCACTGACGGGGGCGAGGCCCTGGCCGCTCTCGCGGACGTCCTGGAGGGCGAGTGCGTGGACGTGGAGCTGGAGTGGCGGCACCGCCCCACCCAGCCCTTCGACCTGCGCACCGGCCAGGGCTTCGGCCATGTGCAGTACTCGTTCGCGGCCCACCGCGCGGTCGTGGAGGTGGACACCGAGCTGGGCCTGGTCAAGGTCGTGGAGCTGGCCTGCGCGCAGGACGTCGGCAAGGCGCTCAACCCGCTGTCCGTCGTGGGCCAGATCCAGGGCGGCTCGACGCAGGGGCTGGGGCTTGCGGTGATGGAGGAGATCGTGGTGGACCCGGTCACCGCGAAGGTCCGCAACCCCTCCTTCACCGACTACCTCATCCCCACCATCCTCGACACCCCGGCCATCCCGGTCGACGTGCTCGAACTCGCCGACGAGCACGCCCCGTACGGCCTGCGGGGCGTCGGCGAGGCGCCCACGCTGTCCGCCACCCCGGCCGTCGTGGCGGCCGTCCGCCGGGCCACGGGCCTGGCCCTCACCCGCGTACCGATCCGCCCGGAGCACCTGACGGGCACCTGACCACGTACCTCTTGAGGATCGCCGTCCCTCTTGAGGACCGCCCTCCCGGCCGCGCACCCCCCAGCGGCCGGACGGCGCCACGCAATCCGCCTCGGGCCGTCCCCCGGGTCGTGTATTCGGGAATCCTCAGCAGACCCTGGGAGCAGGCACCATGACCCAGCCATCCGTACGGCCGGAGACCACGGCGGACGACGCGGGCGCGGGCTCGCGCCAACCCGCCGGCCGGTCCTGGCTCGACCGGTACTTCCACATCTCCGAACGCGGCTCGACGGTGGGGCGGGAGGTGCGCGGCGGCATCACCACCTTCATGGCAATGAGCTACATCCTGCTGCTCAACCCCCTGATCCTGTCCGGCCCGGACGCCGCGCAGCACACGCTCGGCCGGGCCGGGCTCATCACCGCGACGGCCTTCGCCGCGGCCGTCTCCACCCTCCTCATGGGCCTCGTCGGCAAGGTACCGCTCGCCCTGGCCGCCGGGCTTGGCGTGTCCGGCGTGCTCTCCACGCAGGTCGTGCCCGAGATGACCTGGCCGCAGGCGATGGGCATGTGCGTGATCTACGGCGCGGTCATCGTGCTGCTGGTCCTCACCGGGCTGCGCGAGCGCGTCATGAACGCCATCCCGCTGGCGCTCAAGCACGCCATCACCATGGGCATCGGCATGTTCATCGCCCTGATCGGCCTGGTCAAGGCGGGCTTCGTGCACGCCTCGAAGGGCGGCGGCCCGGTGACCCTCGGCCCGGCGGGCGAGCTGTCCGGCTGGCCGGTGCTGCTCTTCTGCATCACCCTGCTGCTGATCTTCATGCTCCAGGCCCGGGAGGTCCCCGGCGCAATCCTCATCGGCATCGTCGTGGGCACCGCCCTGGCCATCGTCGTCGACGCGGTCGGCGGACTGCCCCCGCGGACGTGGCAGAACGGCGCACCCGCGCTCAAGGGTGGCGCGGTGTCCATGCCGGACTTCTCCCTCTTCGGCCGGGTGGAGTTCGGCGGCTGGGGCTCGGTGGGCGCGGTCACCGTCGGCATGACCGTGTTCACCCTCGTCCTCGCCGGCTTCTTCGACGCGATGGCCACGATCATCGGCGTCGGCACGGAGGCCGGGCTGGCCGACGACCGGGGCCGGATGCCCGGCCTGAGCCGGGCGCTGCTCGTGGACGGCGCGGGCGGCGCGATCGGGGGAGCGGCCGGGGCCTCGGGCCAGACGGTCTTCATCGAATCGGCGACGGGCGTGGGCGAGGGCGCGCGCACGGGGCTCTCGTCCGTGGTGACCGGCCTGTTCTTCACCGCCTGCCTGTTCTTCACCCCCCTGACGAGGATCGTGCCCGGCGAGATCGCGGCGGCGGCGCTCGTCGTGATCGGCGCGATGATGACGAGCCACGCCCGGCACATCGACTGGACCGACCGCGCGGTGGCCGTCCCCGTCTTCCTGACCGTCGTGCTGATGCCCTTCACCTACTCCATCACGGCGGGCGTCGGCGGGGGCGTCATCGCCCACACCGCGATCAAGGCCGCACAGGGCAAGTGGCGCGAGCCGGGTCTCTTCATGTGGGTGCTCAGCGCCGTCTTCGCGGCCTACTTCGCCCTGCACCCCATCGAGCACTGGCTCGGTGCCAAGTAGCCGAGTAGTCAAGTAGCCGAGCGGGAGGGCGTGATGCTGGACATCGCCGGGGAACTGCACCACTGGTGCGCGGAGGGCCGCGACTTCGCGGTGGCCACGGTGGCGGCGGTGCGCGGCAGCGCACCGCGCCCGCCGGGCGCGGCGCTGGCCGTCGACGCCGACGGCACGGCGGTCGGCTCGGTCTCCGGCGGCTGCGTGGAGGGCGCGGTGTACGAGCTGTGCCGCGAGGCGTTGTCGACCGGGGAGCCGGTGCTGGAACGGTTCGGGTTCTCGGACGAGGATGCGTTCGCGGTGGGGCTGACGTGCGGCGGGACCGTGGACGTCCTCGTGGCGCCGGTACGGGCCGGCGGGCCGGAGCGCGGCGTGCTGGCCGAGGCGCTGGCCACCGCCGCGCGCGGCGGCACCGCGGCCCTGGCCCGCGTGGTGTCGGGCCCGCCCGGGCTGCCCGGCCGCGCCCTGCTCGTACGCCCCGACGGGCCGCGGCTCGGCACGCTGGGCGCCGGCCCCGGGCTGGACGCCGCGGCGGCGGCCGAGTCGGCAGCCCTCCTGGACGCGGGCCGCACGGGCATGCTGGAGCTGGGCACGGACGGCTCGCGCTGCGGGGGAGAGCCGGTGCGGCTGCTGGTCGAGTGCAGCGTGCCGCCGCCGAGGATGCTGGTCTTCGGAGCGATCGACTTCGCGGCGGCGCTGGTGCGGGCGGGGAAGTTCCTCGGCTACCGGGTGACGGTGTGCGACGCGCGGCCGGTCTTCGCGACGCCGAGGCGATTCCCGGAGGCGGACGAGGTGGTCGTCGACTGGCCGCACCGCTACCTGGACTCGACGGACGTGGACGCCCGCACGGCGGTGTGCGTCCTGACCCACGACGCGAAGTTCGACGTGCCACTGCTGGAACGGGCGTTGCGGCTGCCGGTTGCGTACGTGGGCGCGATGGGATCGCGGCGCACGCACGAGGCCCGGCTGGCCCGCCTCCGGGAGGCGGGCGTGAGCGAGGCAGGGCTGGCCCGCCTCCGCTCCCCGATCGGCCTCGACCTGGGCGCCCGCACGCCCGAGGAGACGGCGCTGTCCATCGCCGCGGAGATCGTGGCGGCGCGGAGGGGAGGGACGGGGGGTCCGCTGACGGGGGCGGATGGGCCCATTCACCGCGAGGCGGGGAGGGCGCTGGTGGCCTGATCGCAGTGATCGCAGTGCCCCCCGGCGCGTCATCAGGGTGTCAGCAGGACGTTGACGTTGTCACTGTCGCCGACATCGAAAACCCGGTAGCCGATCCGGATGGCGTCCGTGCTGCTCGTCCACTCGCACCACTCGAACGCCCCGGGCGGGACGTCACGGGCGATGTCACCGGCCCAGAACCTGCCGTCCGCCGCCTGGGCGAAGAAGCACCAGAACCGGTTGACGTCGTCCAGGTCACCCCCGAAGACGATGGCGCTCTGGTTGGGGGCGAGGTTCCACCACCCCTCCTTCGTCCAGTCGCCACCGTCCGGGCAGTTGGGGGTGAACCACATGATGGTCACGCTCAGATTCTGCGGGTAGTTGTTGACGAACTGGAGCATCAGCTCTTTCCTTCCCCTGCTCAACCCTCCGAGGGGCCGGACGACGGCCGTACGGCGGGCCCGCGTCCGGTCGGCGTGCGGGACTGCGCCGGCCAATCGGGGGCGAACTCGGCCGAGCTTGCCTTTCCCGGCCGGTGGGCCACACTCACCGACTTCGGGCCGGCGGTCTCGTCGGACGGCGCGCCGAAATCGGCTGTCGGCGCCACACCGACGGTGAACTCGCGCTCCTTGGGCATCTTTGCCTCCTTGGTCCGCGGGTGGCTGTTTCTCAGGCGCAGTCGGTGCCGCCCGGGCCGCCGAAGAAGAAGAACTCGTTCCACGGGTCGGGCGCATTGCCGACGACCGTGGTGAAACAGGACGGGGACGGCTGGGACAGGGTCAGGGACGCCTGCTGGGCGCCGCCGCCCACGCCGAAGTAGTAGACGTCACGGTGGAAGGCGGCGAACTGCCAGCCGCTGTCGGCGAATGCGCCGCTGCCCATGGGAGGCCATGCGGTCTGGTCCACCACTTCGCCGCCGTAGTCGATGTCCCCTGCGCTTCCGGCCAGCGGGCCGCTTCCGTACAGCGACGCGGGGTAGTACCCCACGGCATTGGCCGCGGTGGTGCCACCGAGGTAGAGCCACCAGTTCCCGCCGTTGAGGTACCAGGTCACCTCGACCTCGTACTGCGCGCCGCCCGGGGTGCTCACGGGGCTCAGCGTGCCGCCGATGGCCCAGGCGGAGTTCGTCTGGACGAACGCGGGCTTGTCGAGATTGTAATTCCCGGTGTTCTGGTAGCCGTCGGCCGTCCAGTAGATGAAGAGAACCGGCTGGGTGGTGCCGTACTTTCCGGGGAAGACCTGGGATCCGCACTCGACGGTCTGCACAGGGGATCCCCCGGCGTACCACTGCTGGGAGAGCGAGAATATCTGCGAATCGACGTTCGGATCCCAGATGTTGACGAAGCTGTGACCGCCGAGGTTGTCCACCGTCTGGTAGGCGTGGGCGTACTTGTGGACGCCTGCCGCGACTTCAGGAGGGCTGAGCCTTGGGTGGCGTCCCCTCCCCACCGGGACCTTTTGAAAAAAATTCTGGAGGCTGCCCTGCCGGGCCATCTCCTCGAGGGTGATCCGGCGCACGGCGATCGTGCCCGGCGGGCACGACATCGTGTGCCCGAACTTGTCCACGCGGTCGGACCGCAGCTGCGACTGGACCGGGAGAGTCGGAGCATCGCTCCCGGGCGTGGGAACGGACGGCGCCTCGGGCGGGGTGGCGGGCACGGCGGTGGTGCCCTTGAGCGCGGGCTGGCTCTCGACGGGGACGCAGTCGAATACCTGCCCGTTGTCGTCGACGAAGCTGTGGGGGACCTCGATTCCCTCGTAGAGGCTCCTGAGATGCTGCGTCATCGCCGCGAATTCGCCCTCGCTTGCCGCCATGGGCACTGCTCTGCCGGCTGCCCTGGCGGAGAATTCCTCGTATCGGGTCGAGGCGAGGGAGTCCATGAATTTGGCGAAGGTGGGGAAGTGGGAGTCGTCCTGGCGTGGCATGGCACGTCCTCCATCGCGATGGGTGCGATCGGTGACGGTGTCCGCGCTCTGCGCCGCGCGCACGGCACCACCCGCTCCGGGGAGGACGACACTTCTTCCGGCGGGCGACGTGGCCGGACACCCCTCGTTCTCACGGTAACGCCGGGTACGCGCTCGCGCCCCCGGCAGGAGGAGCCGGGGGCGTGAGCAGGGGGAATCAGCTGAGCGCCGCACCCACGAGTGCGGCGGTCTCGGCGACCAGCGCGTTGTCCGTCGGCGCGGTGGCGGTCAGCCCCGTGGAAAGCACGGCCAGCACGATCGGCTCCCCGTGCGGAGGCCGGACGACACCCACGTCGTTGGCGACCCCGTAGTCCTTCCCTCCGCCGGTCTTGTCGGCCAGGGTCCAGCCGGGGAGGCCCTTGCGGAAGCGCTCGATGTTGGTGGTGTTGGCCAGCAGCCAGCCGGTCAGCAGTTTGCGGTCTGCATGGGGGAGCACGTTGCCGAGAAGTATCTTCTGGTAGGTCTGCCCGATGGCCCGGGGGCTGGTGATGTCGGCTTTGCCGTCCGGGTCCACCAGGTTCAGTTTGGGCTCCCACCGCGTGAGATTGGTCGTGTCGTCCCCGATCGACCGGCAGAAGTCGGTGACGGCCTCGGGGCCACGATCGCCCTTGAGTTCGTGGAGCAGGAGATTGGCGGCCGCATTGTCGCTCTGACTGACGGCGGCGGCGCAGAGTTGCTCGATGGTCATGCCGTGCGCGAGATTCCCGGCCAGTCCGGTGACGGGACCGTATTCGGACTCGTTGACCTGTGCTTCCGTGTACCGGATGCGCTTGCGGAGGAGTTCTCCGTCCTGATCCCGCTGCAGGATTGCCGCGGCGGCGAGCGTCTTGAAGACGGAGCACATCGGGAAAGGCTTGTCCGCGTTGTACTCCACGGACAGTTTCGTGGCCGTGGAGTACGCGAACACGCCAAGGCGCACGGAGTGCTTCTGCTCGAGTTCCGCCAATTTCCGGACCAAAGCGTCTTGGCTGGGCTCCGAAGCGCTTGCTCTCCCTCCGGCGGAGAAGGCGGCGGCAAGCATGGTGCCGGTGCCCACGGTCAGAATGGTGCGGCGCGAGAGGCGTGCTCCGGTGGCGTCCAAGTTCGTTCGTTCCTTCCTGATTGTGCTCGGGTATGAGTCAGGACGTCTCATCGGATCGATCAGTTCCACAAAAATTGGTGACATGTGCGTTTGCGACCTTCCAGCAGGCGCCTCAGCCTGGATGAGTGGCTGCATTCAGCCAGCAGGAATCCGGCCATGACCCGAGTGAGGAGAACGCGGTGACCGGTGCACTGAACGGCAAGACCGCCATCGTCACGGGCGCATCCGCCAACCTGGGCCAGAAATTCGCCACCGCTCTGGCCGGGGACGGCGCCAACGTGATGGCCCACTACAACAGTGACCACAAGCGGGATCAGGCCGAGCAAGTGGCCGAGGGCCTTGCCGCCCTGGGCGTGAAGGCCGCGACGTGGCAGGGAGACCTGACCCGGGTGGACCGGGTCACTGCGCTGGTGGACGCGACCCTGGAGCAGTTCGGACGGTGGGACATCCTGATCAACACGGCCGGCATGATCGTCCGCAAACCGATCGCGGAGTTCACCGAGGACGAGTGGGACCGGATGTTCGCCATCAATGCGAAGATCCCGTTCTTCCTCATGCGGGAAGCGGCCACGAAGATGGCCGACCACGGCCGCATCCTCAACCTGATCACCACGATCGTGGCCGTGACCGCCCCCACGTACGGCGGCTACGCCGGGAGCAAGAGCCCGCTGGAGCACTACACAAAGGCTCTGGCCAAGGAGATCGGCGGCCGTGGCATCACCGTCAACTGCGTTGCCCCGGGCCCGCTGAAGACCAGCTTCTTCTACCCCGCCGAGACCGACGAGAACATCGCCTGGCTCAAGAGCATGAGCATCAACGGCGACATCGGCGACCCGGACGACGTCGTGCCGGTCGTCCGCTTCCTCGCCTCGCCCGAAGCGAAGTGGATTACGGCGCAGACTGTTTTCGTCAACGGTGGCCTCGTCGGCAGTGCCAGCTGATCCCGACGGGCGTCAGGCAAACCGGACTGTGTTTGGGTCAGGTCTGGACGTGGCCGTATCGGGTGCTGAGGGGTTTGAGGTCGGGTTCGCCGAATCGGGTGCGTAGCGCCTGAAAGATATCGGCTTTGTCTTGACCGAATTTCCGGACGTATGTGGCGTAGGTGTCGGCCGACAGAAATTTCGGCGGGGTGGTCTTGGTGTGGAATTTGTCCGCGTACATGACCAGCTGCTCCTCGGGGGTTTCGGGGAGGTAGTCGGCGATGGGGAGCGGGAGTTGCTGCTTCTGGATGTCGGCTTTGGTGAGGCCGACTCCTGTGTGGCAGGAGCAGAAGCGGCACAGACGCTCTGGGAGGCCTTCGGCGCGCAGGATGTCGTGTCCGAGGACGCCGTGCTGGATGTACCGGGTCTGGTCGAGCCGGCCTGAGCGGTCGTAGAGGCGGTAGACGCCGATGTCGTGGAGGAGGGCTCCTGCGCGCACCAGCTGTGTGTCGAGCTGGTGGCCGTTGGCGGCGAGGAGTTGTTCTGCGATGCCCCAGATCACTTCGCAGTGCGTGTAGACGAGGTCGAACGCTTCCTGTGTGGGTGCGTACTTCTCATGCAGTGCGCGGATGACGTGGGGCGTCGGGAGGCTCACCGCGTCAGCGTAGCAACGAAGTTGACGTTGTCGCGTTCGGCAAGGTGGTGATTGTGGATCAGCGGGCGATCTTCTTGTAGAAGCACACCCGGTCCTGACCAAGACCGTCGTAGTTGCTGTGCAGGGGGAGGCCATCGATCACTCGGTCCCCGCTTTCGAAGGTGAACCCCATAGCGCGGTGAAAGGCGATGGATCCGGTGTTTCCCGGCGAGGTGATCGCACGCACTTCAGTGCGGCCTGCCTCGGCGGCACGCTGGAAGAAGGCCGTGTACAGACGGCGGGCTGCCCCCTGCCCACGAAGATCCGGGTCAACTCCCACGAAGTGGATGTACGCCTCTTCGTCGTTGTCGCCGGCATGGAAACCAACGAGGAACGCCCTGATACCGGCTTCGTCCTCCAGGACCAGGCTTGTGCTGGAGAAGAACTGCAAGAACAGCTTGGGGAGCAGCAGCGAAAGCTCGCGGGCCTGCGTGGGGGTACGCGAGTCTCCCCACCACTGCTGCACGCATGTGACGATCGTGCTGTGGTCGGAGACGCGGGCCTGGCGCAGCTCGGGCATGTCGTTCCCTCTCGGAGTCAATGGGGTTACTGAAGGGGCCGGTTGGGCGGCGTCGTGAAGTCTACTGAGAGGGCATTTCTCTGATCCCCGGCGCCCTCCGGCTCTCTCGTGGCCGGATGTGAAGACGAGCCAGGGGCGCGGCTGCAGGGCTCAGCCGGTCGGAGTCCGGTACGCGATTTCGATGCCCGCCGAGCGAAGATGTGCCTCGATCAACACGGCCAGTCGGGCCCAGGCCGGCTTCCGGTCTTCTCCGTGGTGGGTGAGCAGCTCGTATCGGACCGTGCCGTCGTCGCGGTCCTGGAGTCCGGTCAGGACGGGCAGCAGGGAGGGATCGGCCAGGAAGTGGTCGGCCAGGGCTGAGGCGAGTTCGTCGATCCGGGGGTCGTCGGGTTCCCAATCGCCGGCGCGCCAGCAGCGTTGGATCAAGGAGACGTACAGGGGGTCGTCGAGGCCGCGCTCGATCCGGGCGAGATAGCCGTCGAAGCCTTCTGGTACCAAGGCCCTGACCAGTACCAGGGCCTCTCGGACCGTGGTCACGTCGTCCGCGGTGTATCCGAGGCCGGGCATCCGGTCCAGGAACGCGCAGGCGCGGTCGGGCAGCAGGGCCCGGTCGCCGTTGGCGAGTCGGCGCAACATGTCGCGCCGTGCGATTAGTTCGTCGATCCGGCTGGTGAGTTGCTGTTCGACGTCGACGAGCGCGGCGGCGAACCGGTCCGGATCGGCGTCCAGTATGGCCGCGATCCCGGCCAGCGGTACGCCTGCGCCGGCCAGCGTCCGGACTTGGATCAGCCGCAGCAGGTCGGCCGATCCGTAGCGTCGGTAGCCGGACCTGTCGCGGCGGGGTTCGTCGATCAGGCCGTGCTGGTGATAGTGCCGGATGGTCTTCACCGTGACGCCGGCGAATGCCGCAGCTTGGCCGATGGTGATGCCGTCTGTCATGTCGTCAGTGGACTCCGTGGGCGTGCGTATCGCAGAACACATTCTTGATGAGCTTCTGCGTCGCCTTCCCGAACTCCGTCTTCGGGTCGATTGCGGCGTCCCCGGTGGTTATCGAAGCGGTCAAGGTCTTCCTGCCGTCGGCCGTGCTGATCATCAGCGCCCCATAGCCCCCCGGGGCACCGCCGTTGTGGTGGACGATGGTGCCGCCGCAGCCCGGGCCCACGTCCTGCACCCACAATCCGAGACCGTAGCCGAGCTTCCCCTGTGGCTTGCGCATCTCGGCCAGCAGCGGGGCCGGCAGGAGCTTGCCGCCCAGCAGCGCGGAGAAGAACGTGTGGAGATCCCGGGTGGTCGAGATCATGTCACCGGCGCCGGCCAGGAGGGAGAGGTTCTGGCGGGTGGCGTCGACCACCTTCCACTGACCTGCGTCCTGGTAGCGGTAGTAGCCGTGGGCGTGCGGCCCGGGGATCCACGTCCGGCTGCCCGGCACAGTGGTGCCCCGCAGTCCGAGCGGCCGCAGGATCCGCCGCTGCATCTCCTCGGCGTACGAGCGGCCGGTGACCTTCTCGATCAGCAGCAAGGCCAGCGTGTAGTTGGTGTTGGAGTAGCTCTGGCCCGTCCCTGGCTCGAACCGCGCCCGCTTGGACAACGCGAACCGCACGAGTTCCTCCGGCCGGTAGGTGCGGAACCGGTTGTCCACCCACTCCTTGTCCGCCGCGGGGATCCCCGGCACGAACGTCCCGTCGTCGTAGTGCTCGCCGCCTGCGTAGTTGAACAACCCGCTGGTGTGCTGCAGCAACATCCGCACCGTGATCCGACGGTCCAGCCCGAGCCGGGGCAGATAGCCGGCCACCGGGGCGTCCAGCCCGATCCTGCCCTCGGCCACCAGTTGCAACATCAGGGTCGCGGTGAAGGTCTTGGTGGTGCTGCCTATCCAGAACCGCCCGTTCGTCGGCGGCTTCGCGGCCTCGCCCAGCTTGCGCACCCCGGCGCTGCCGACCCACTCGCCCCGTTCATCGTGCACGCGCAGCTGCACCCCGGCGAAGCCGGAATCGATGATCTCCTGGAGGGCCTTCTGCAGTTCCGGGTAATCCTGCTCGGCAGCGGCCTTCGGCACGGTCACGCTGCTGTCCGCGGTGGCCACGCCGGGTGCGGCCACCCCGGCCAGCAGTGTGACCGCCACCGCCGTGACCCCCAGTCGCAGGAAGACCAGCGGCATCCGGACCCTGTTGCTCTTGACGGTGTGGAGGGACTCACCCATGGTCATTCCTTGTCTCACGACAGTACGTGTTCGGCGCACCTCGAAAGCACAACGGCGGCTGCCGGCCCCTTCGAGAGCGGCCATGCGACGAGTGTGAGCCCTGCCCCAAGGTCAAGGTCAACTTGCGTCGGCCTTGCCGACGTCGGCTTCTGCTCGCTTGTTCTTCAACCCTGTCGGCGAGTCGTACTTGCACATGGCAGTCCGCGCACAGCAACTCGTTCGGCAAGCTCGGACAGTTCATCACCCCATGCGGTCAGGCACGCGTAGGAGTCGCCCGGGTGATCACGTTTGGGTCGTCGGTCGAGGCCCACGTTCAAGAACACGCTATGGTGACCATCATGCGGTGGGGGGTTTATCCGGTATGGGTCCGGTGCGTGGCGGCAGCCTACGCGATCGGATTCCTTGAAGGGACCGGATGGCATGCGTACTGTCTGGCGGCCGGCGGTCTGCATGCCTACAGCTACGCGCCCATGCCCGTCCAACTGCTCTTCCATGCGCTCCTACTGATGGATCCTCTGGTCGCCCTGTTGAGTATTCGAGCCCGCCCAGGTGGACCACTACTCGCTGCCGTGGTCATGCTCGCGGACCTGGTCGGCAACTGGGTCCTCGAATGGAGGGCCGTATTGGCGCATCCTGCGGCGTTTCTCCGGCCGGTCGGGCTTTTGCCGATCACCCTCTTCGGCATCCTCGTCCTGCTCACTGCTTTTCCGCTGCGCCGAGCCCTGGCATCCGGCGGTGACGATGCCTGCAGAACACCTCAGACCGCGAGCACTGTCACGGACGGCGCGCCGGCCTAGCCCTGCCGCCCTTCCGAGGCGGCTGGATGCTCGGCGCTGACGAGAACATCGCCTGGCTGAAGAGCATGAGCAGCAACGGCGACATCGGCGACCCGGACGACGTCGTGCCGGTCGTCCGCTTCCTGGCTTCGCCCGAGGCGAAATGGATCGCGGCACAGACCGTTTACGTCAACGGCGGCCTCGTCGGCACGGCGAGTTGAACGGCCGCCGTCGGAGCCCGGGTGGCATGCAAGAGGGGCACCGTCGGCGCACGGTGCCCCGGGCTGCGGCTGTCTCGACTACTTGACGGCCGTCAGCCGCCACTTCTGGTTGTCTCCGTTGTTGGAGCCCCAGATGATGACGTTCGTTCCGTTGTCCAGGCCGTTGTCGTAGACGTCCAGGAGCTTGCCGCTGTGGACGTTGGTGAGCGTGTAGACGTCACCGCCGAGCGGGGTCAGCCGCCACTTCTGGCCGGGACGGTCGTCCTTGGCCGTCCACTGGATGACGCTGGCGCCGTTCTCGGTGCTGCCGTCGTGCACGTCCAGGACCTTGCCGCTGCACCGGGCGCGCAGCAGGTAGACGCCCTCCTCGCCGCCGGGCAGGAACTCCCACGCCTGCGCGTCGGTTCCGTTGGCTTCCCACTGGTAGACGTTGCCGCCGTCCTGGGTGCTGGCCCCGGCCACGTCCAGGAGCTTGCCGCTCTTGACGGAGGTCAGGGTGTGGAAGCCGGTGATCGCGGTCATGGGTGTCCTCTCTGGGGAGGGGGCGCCGTCGCCCCCGGAGGCGGACCGTAGCGATGTTGATCGTGATCGTCCACGGGGTGGGTACGGTTACGGCCACGCGCGGGGTGGCTCCCGACCGGCTGCGTCAACCGGGGCGCCGCAGGGATGCGAACCGCTCTGATCCGGCGCGGGCCCTGGGGCACCATCCAGCAGGGTGACCTGGGAGCCACGGAGCTGCCGACGTTCCGCATCGACAGCCTTGCCGAGCTTCCCGAGGAAATCGGCAAGCTCAACGCCGGAGCGTGCTGACGGCAGTCCTGGTTCAATGGGGCTGTGCCCCGTGAGCCCGAGCAATGGCGTCGATCCGGTCGGCGAGATCGAAGTCGGCGTCCGTGAGCTTGTGTCCGGCGTCGTGCGTGGTGATCGAGAAGCGGATGTGATCCCATCGGAGATCGATGTCGGCATGGTGGCCGACGAGTCGTTCGACGTCCGCCACATGAACGATCAGTGCGACACCACCGTGGTAGCGGATCCCGAACGTCTTTGTTATCCGGTCCTGTTCACGCTGCCAACCCGGTGTTCTCCGCAGCCGCTGACTGATCTCTTCGTCCGTCAGTGGTGTGAGTGGAACCTCGGCCACGTCGTCCCCTCTCGGTCACGGATACCAGCACGTCATGCCGCCGGTAGGCCCAGTGTCAGATGATCAGGCTGATGACATGCTGGGCCGCGGCCAGGTCTGCGAGGACCGTCCTCGTGCCGGCAGCACGCAGCTGCTCTTCAGTACTCCGTCCGGTGGCGACCGCTACAACACGCACCCCGGCCGACAGCCCAGCCCGTACATCGGCCGGCGTATCGCCGACGAGGACGGCGTCGGTTGACGGGCAGCCTGCCCGTTGCAGGGCCAATGTCACCAGACAGGCCCGTTCGTCGGCATCCTCGCCGAAGGCGCCGAGCCCAAGGTCCAGATGGTCGTCGAGGCCGAATGCCGCGAGCTTGATCTCGGCCGCGACGCGGATGTTGCCGGTGACCACCGTTTGCGTGACACCGGGAAATTGCCCCAGCCCTTCGAGCACCGCTGGGGCTCCGGGTAGGGCACACCCTCGCTCGCGCAATTCGGCAGCGTGCCGGAGATGTACTTCGGCGAGCGCGTCGGCGAAAGCCTCGAACTCTTCGCGACCGGTGCGCAGTCCGTGCATCTTCGCTGTCTCGCGGAAGATCACTGGTTCGGTCAGTCCGTCGATGCGGGGCTGCCGCTCCAGCTGCATGCCGGTGACTCGCTGAAAGGCCTCGGCGAAGAGCGAGCGCCCCACCCCTCGTGTGTCGATCAGAGTGTGGTCGATGTCCCAGAGGACCAGCTGCGTTGTCATTTCCACCCCGGGCTGGACTGGAGCTTGGGCACCTGACCTCCCGACCCGATTCTCGCCCGGGGCGCACCGCGAGCACGGGGGCCTTTGATCAATGAGGCTGTGCCCCGTGCGCCTGGGCAATGGCGTCGATCCGGTCGGCGAGATCGAAGTCGGCGACCGTGAGTTTGTATCCGGCGTCGTGCGTGGTGATCGAGAAGCGGATGTGGTCCCACCGGAGGTCGATGTCGGCGTGATGACCGATGAGACGTTCGGCGTCCGCGACGTGAACGATCAGTGCGACATCACCGTGGTAGCGGATATCAAACGTCCTTGTGATCCGGTCCTGTTCCCGCAACCCGGTGAACTCCGCAGCCGCTGGCTGATCTCTTCGTTCGTCAGTGGTGTGAGCGGACCCTTGGCCACGTCATCCCCTCTCGCTCACCGGCGCCAGCACCTCGTCGAGGTCCTGCCCGATCGTTGCATCGTGCCACGGTTGCATCACCTGGCGCAGCGCTGCCAGCTCTTGCTACATGCGAACGGACACGGCGTCCGGCGGCACATACTGACCGCCTGCGCACAGGAGGCAGCGGTAGGTGGCCCAGCGCCTGCAAACTGCTCTACCATGCCCAGCGTGATCAGGGCTGTGGTGTTCGACGTCGGCGAGTGCCTTGTGGACGAGACCCGCGAGTACGGGACTTGGGCCGACTGGCTGGGCGTGCCCCGGCACACGTTCGCCGCGATGTTCGGTGCTGTCATTGCACGGGGCCAGGACTACCGGGAAACGTTTCAGGTGTTCCGGCCTGGCTTCGATCTGTACGAGGAACGCGAGAAACGGGCCGCTACGGGGCAGCCGGAATGGTTCGGCGAGGACGACCTCTACCCCGATGTGCGTCCGGCACTGCGTGAGCTGCGGGACGCCGGTCTGTGGCTTGCTATCGCGGGCAACCAGACGGTGCGCGCAGGCAGTCTGCTGCGGGAACTGTTCGCGCAAGACGTCGATCTCATCGGCACGTCCGACGACTGGGGGGCGAGCAAGCCAGACACGGAGTTCTTCGTGCGCGTGGCGGAGGTCGTGCCTTTCGAGGTTCACGAAACGCTGTACGTCGGTGACCGGCTCGACAACGACATCCGGCCCGCTGTCGCCGCAGGGATGCGAACGGCTCTGATCCGACGTGGTCCCTGGGGCACCATCCAGCAGTGCGACCCGGCAGCGACGGAACTGCCGACGTTCCGCATCGACAGCCTTGCCGAGCTTCCCGAGAAGATCGACAAGTTCAACGCCGGAGAGCGCTGACCGTCGTACCCCATCCGTACAGTCGGTCGTCCAGGTCGCGGACGCATCGCTCATGCTGCCATGGGGCGAGCAAGCGTCTGACCTCCCGGACCCGATCCATGCCCGTGGCGTACCAAGTGACCGCAAGCTGGTCGAGGGCACGGATCGCGTATGCGCATGCCTTCTCCGGATGACCGGCGGCGACTTCCACGGCGGCGAGGTCGCCGAGTACGACCGTACGCTGCTTGTCGGACTCCACCGGCAATTCGCCGAGTACGTGGAGGAGCGTTTCACGGGCCTGTGGAAGGTGCCCGGCCTTGAGCTGGGTGTTGCCCTTGAACGCTGCAAGCCTTGTCGCGTCGAACCAGTCCAGCCATGGAGGGGACGGGACGTCGGACCCCGCCGCGATGATGTCCTCGCTGTGGGCGATGAGATTCAGTGCGGTTCGGTGGTTTTCGCAACGTGTCTCGCATTCGGCCTCGACCGCGTCGAGCCAGGCGAGGAACTCGGCCGAGGCGTGGCTGCGACGAGCGTAGGCACGCGCGGCCACCATACGCTCGGCGGCTTCGTCTTGCTGGCCGGCCCAACCGGGGATGAAGGCGGTGTGCGCGAGGATCGCGCTGCCGAGGAGCGGATCATCCGCTTCCCCGGCTGCCTGCAGCGCGCGAAGAAGCGTCTCACCCGCTTGGTCCGGCTGTTGCAGATCGAAGAACTCGATCCGTCCTGCCAGGAGGAACGACTCAGCCAACGAGGCGGCGAGAACGCGGTGGCATCCACCCGTCGTTTCCGGCAGCAGAGCGCAGCCGAGACGGGCGTGCCCCAGCACGGCTGGATGGAGCGTGACGGGAGCGACGCTCCAGTACATCCGCCGGTGGGACCGAGTCACACTGCTGAAGTCACGTCCGACCGTCTCGGGCTGCGGAGAGGCAGCAGCTCGGACAGGAACAGCGGCGAGGCCCACTGCTGCGGCTGTACCCGCGACAAGGCTGCGCCGCACTGGGTCAGGCCGGTCCTCACCCGGCCCCCAAGGCGGCGTGAAGCCGAGTTCCTCAAGACTCTGGCCGAGCAGGTGAGTCAGAACCCTGCCGATGTCGGGCTGCGGCCACGGAGGAGTGGGTGATTCCCAGCGACGGACCTGCCGGACTCCCATCGTCACGCCACGCAGGCCCAGTTGAGGCGCCACGTGCGTGATGGCATCGGCGAGCTGCTGCTGTGACGTATAGCCAGCCGCGAGGCGTGCGGCCTTGAGTCGTGTGTTTCCAGCCGACCGTGACATGAATGCCTCCCACGGGACATGGTGGCGAGGTTCCAACCGTACGCTGCTGCACGGGCGTTGTTCACTCCTTTGGTGCATCGGACGCCCTATCGAGGTCCTTTTGACGCCCCATTGAAGTCCTCGTAGCGGCACCCCATGAGGGCGAAGCTGGGAGAGATGGCCTCTTGGCCGATCCGCCCGGCGACAACCTGGAGCCCGCAATGCACACGCTCTCCGCCCAATGGCTGGTCTCCCGCCAACTCCACCCCCGCGACGCGAAGGAAGCCTGGATGCGGGACGAGCCCGCAATGATCCGCATGGGCATCCACGTGGAAGCAGTCCGCCTGCCCGCGGACACCGTGTATGAACTCGCCGGTGGCGACAGTCGCGAGTCCGTCGAGTGCGTCTTCCGCCAGGCCGGCATCGACGAGGCCGTCATCGCCGACCCGTACCGCCGTCGGTACTTTGCGCTCGTGCCGCCCGGTACCGTTGCCGCATGGGACGAGCCCGGCTTCGAAGGTCTCGGTCCCGGCCACTACCGTCCCTGCGCCGCACCGTGCCGACCCGCCCGGCACGTACTGGGTCCTCACGCCGCCCGAGGGCGAACAGGGTCTCTGTGACCCGGGCAGGCTGCGGGCGTTCGTCGCCGCGGCCCGGCGGTCGGCCGATCACGTGTCGATCGACTGGCGCCTCCGCACGCCAACCGCCCGTCATCTCGATTCGTGATCGGTCCCATCGCGAATTGCTTCTGGGACCCGCGGCCGCCGCCCGCTGAGATGGAGTCATGCGAGTCACGCGGTGAGCAGCCCGGAACGGCCGGGAACCGCCGCTGTCGAAGAGGAGAGCGTCATGCCCATCGTCACCGTTCAGCAGGGCCCCCGCAGCGTCGAGCTGAAGCGCGAGCTGGTCAAGCAGATCACCGACTCGTTCGTCGACACCCTCGGGGTCCCGGCCGAGAGCGTGCAGGTCTGGATCCACGAGGTGCCCGCCGACAGCTGGGGCGCGGCCGGGAAGCTCACCGCCGACAAGTAACGGGCGAGCCGGGCCACCCGGCCCGGCCCCCGGCGGGGTGGTCAGCCGCAGTCGGGCGTCATCGACGCGACCGGCGCGCCGGTCAGTTCCTTGTCGCCGAAGCCGACGATCTCCTGCTCGTCGCCCGCGAAGTGCGCCTTGTCGTTGAGCCGCACGATGCAGCCGAAGGAGTCGGGGATCGGGTTGTGCGCCGACAGCGGTCGGAGCGGCGGCTCGAGGGCGTCGACCTCGGGGAAGCTGAAGCCGGTCCGGGTGACCTTCACGTCGAGGCGGTAGAGCACCTTCCCGGTCTGGTGCGGGCCGCTGAACAGGCAGAAGTCGCCCTTCCGGCACTTCACCGCAGAGGTGTCGGAGGCCGACGCCGCGGGTGCCACGGAGGCCGAGAGACCGACGACGGTCAGAGCGGCCAGACCGAGGCGTAAGGCGCGTTGCGACACGAAGACTCCTTGAATGGATGAATGATTGATTCCGACCTTGCGCCGGGAGTCTCGCAGAACCCCGGGCCGGGTCGTGACCAGGTCGGCAGGGGGTGATCGATTGTCGGCCACGGCGGTACGCAGGGGCCTCGGAGGCCCGGTCCGCTACGCCTGTACGCCGCTCACGAGGCTGAAGTCCACCGGCCTGCCGATGGTTGCGATGCGCCAGGCCGCCAGCTCCTGATAGGCGTCCGAGCCGTACCAGCCGCGGGCCGCTTCCTCGGACGGGAACTCCAGGATCGCCGTCTTCGTGAACTCCCTGGCACCCTCCAGCCGTTGCGGCGCATCGAAGGCCAGCAGGCGGCCGCGGAAAGGCTCCAGGGTCTGGCCCACGTTGGCCAGGTAGTGCCCGAGGTCGCTGTCGGGGGTGTCGTCGGTCCGGGTGATGACCACGTAGTGCAGAGGCAGAGGCAGAGGCAGAGACATGAGCTGAGCTAACCCTTCGATGGAGAATGTTTTGACGTCGAAATGAGTGCGCCGAAGTGAACGCTAGGTCCGCCCGGTGTCGATGTCAAACAGTTCGATGTCGAAGCTTTGTTAGAGTGGCGGCGTGAACGACGCAGACGCAGTGGACGAGATCGTCGAGCGATGGGGTGCCGTCCGGCCCGACCTGGACACCTCGCCCATCGGCGTAGTGCTTCGGATCTTCCGTGCCTCCCGGCTGCTGGAACAGGGCATCAAGGACTACTTCGCGGCCCACGGCCTGGAGTCCTGGGAGTACGACGTGCTCGCGACCCTGCTGCGGGCCGGCGACAGCAGCACCCTGCGGATGAGCGACCTGGCCGGGGCGGCGATGATCTCCCCGGGTGCGCTGACCAACCGGATCGACCGCCTCGTCGCCAAGGGGCTGGTCACCCGTGCCACCGACCCCGGCAACCGGCGCCTCGTCCGCACCACCCTCACCGCCGAGGGCCGCCGCCTGGCCGACGGCCTCATCGAGGGTCATCTCGCCAACGAACTCAGCCTCATCGAGGGGCTGAGCCCGGACGAGCGCGCCCTTCTCGGAACCCTGTTGCGCAAACTTCTGCTATCTCTCGACGACCGGCCCTGAAGTTCTTCCCGGGGTCCGACCGCCGCACCCGGCACCCCCGAGCGGATGGTTGATCTGCACATGGTCAAATGTGCGAACCGTTCAACCGATGCCGCCGCCCCCAGAGAGTCACCTTGCTGCCTTCCAGATCCGGCCGGACCCGGCCCCGGGCCCGCCACCTCGCCATCGTCCTCTGCATGGCCGCCTGCGGTACGACCGCCACCGCCACCGTGGCCGCCGCCGAACCCTCGCCCAAGGGCGACGGCGCCCGCGCCGCCGCGAAGTACTGGACCGCCGAGCGCCTGGCCGCCGCCCAGCCGGTCGAGGCCGGGCACGCCCAGGCGCCCATCGGGAAGCCGCGGGGCGGGCTCGCCGGGGCGCCCCGTGTCGGCGTCGCCGCCCCCGCTCCGGCCGGGACGCCCCAGGGCGCCTACGGCGACGGCATTCCCATGGTCGGGACGTTCTTCAGCAGCGGCGGCCAGTTCGGCGCCACCTACTGCACCGCCAGTGTCGTGCACAGTGCCGGGCGCAACCTCGTGCTCACCGCCGGGCACTGCGGCAAGGCCATGGCCCGCGGCGGGCAGCGCATCTTCGTGCCCCAGTACGTCAAGGGCAAGGACGCCGCCCACCAGCCCTACGGCGTCTTCCCCGTGGACAAGGTGTTCACCGACCCCCGCTACACCGCCAACAGCACCGGCCCCGACGGCAACCTGGACTTCGCCTTCGCCCGCCTCGCTCCCGACACCCAGGGCGCGAACGTCGAGGACCGCACCGGCGCCCTCCGGCTGACCCCCACGCCCCGCTGGGCCGACACCGTCACCGTCGTCGGCTACCCCATCTCGCACAATCCCGGGCAGAAGGCCATCAGCTGTACCGTGCCCACCACGCGGCTCGCGGGCTTCCGCCAGCTGCAGATGCTGTGCGGCGGCTACTACAGCGGAGTCTCCGGCAGTCCCTGGATCGCCAACTACGACGCCAAGTCCCGCACCGGGGACGTCATCGGCAACATAGGCGGCTTCCACGGCGGCGGGGACCTGGGCAACGACGACTGGGTGAGCTACTCGCCCGTCTACGACGGCGAGATCCAGGCCCTCTACCAGGACGCCGTCGCCGGCCGCACGCCCGTACGCACCACCCCGTACCAGCCCCCCGCCGACACCCCTCGCCTGCCCGGCACCCCGGCGGACTGGCAGGGCGTCCGGCACGTCGCCACCGGCGAGTACACCGGAGACGGGCGGGACGATCTCCTGACCGTCGGCGCCGACGGCACCGTGACCGTCTACCCGGGCGACGGCAAGGGCGGCTTCGGCGCCCCGGCGCAACTGGCCCGGAAGGGCAGCTTCTGGACCCACGCCGAGGCCGTCACCGGGGGTGACTTCACCGGCACCGGCCGCTCGGACCTGTTGGTGCGCTGGGACACCGGCAAGCTCAGCCTCTTCTCCGGCGTCGACGGCACGGCGGGCTTCGGCAAGGAGTACACGCTCGCCGGATCCGGCTCGATCTGGAAGCATGCCACCCAGATCACGGCGGGCGGCTTCAACTCCAGTGACAAGGCCGCCGACCTCGTCGTCCGCTGGTCCGACGGCGAGCTGTCCCTCTACAGCGGCGTGACCGCCAACAGCACCGGCAAGGAGACCCGGCTGGCCCCGTCCGGATCGGCGGCCTGGAAGGGCACCGTCGCCCTCGCGGGCGCCCGGTACGCCGGGCAGCCGCGTGCCGGTCTGCTGGTCCGCCAGGCCGACGGCTCGCTGGACTCCTGGAGTGTGACGAGCGCCGGTCTGGGCACCCGTAGCCGCCTCCAAGGCCCCAACCCCGCCTGGGGCCGGCCCTCCGCCATGGCCGCCGGCGACTTCAGCGCGAGCGGGCGGCCGGACGACCTGCTGGTGCGCTGGTCCGACGGGGAGACCTCGCTCTACGAGGGCACGACCGCCGATGCCCTCGGCGCCTGGACCCCGCTGGTCCAGTCGGCCAACTGACTGCAGGCCGCGGCCCGTCGAGGCCCCGGTCGGCGTCCGTCGTGGGCGGCAACGAACCCCGTTGCCGCCCACGACGCGTTTCATGCCGTTGTTACCCGCCCAGGGTGGTCACCCGTACGAGCTATGGCATGCTGGGTGGCCGAAGGTGCCGTTCCGGCCCGCTGCGGCTTGCCCGCCGTCCGGCACCCGCGCTGTCCGTACGAGCGAGGAGGTGATCGGGATGACCAGTCGGAGTCCCGAGGGAAGTCCTCGCCTCAGCGCACTCGCCTCGCTCTGAGTTCCTGAGCAGCCGACGCAGCCGGGCCGTGACGCCCGTGGCGCTGTCGCGCGCATTTCCCTGAGCCGGCCGTGTTTCCCGGCCTTATTCAGCATTCAGTTTTCAGTCTTCACCGGGCTGCCCTTGGGGCCTCTTCGCGCCCCGTGACGGTCGCGCCCGTACAGGCCTCACGCAGTCGGCCGCCCCCGGCCCGTCCGCCGGTTCAGCACGTGGCGGTGACCCGCCGATAAGAGAGCGACTGCAGAGACGGAGGAGAGCGGACCATGGCATACGTCAACGAGTGGCACCTGGCGGCCAACATCGGCGCCGGACTGGGATTCGGCGCGGTCATCGGCCTGGAGCGCCAGTGGCGGGCCCGGATGGCGGGACTCCGTACGAACGCGCTCGTCGCGGCCGGGTCCGCCCTCTTCGTCCTGCTGTCGACGTACGGCTTCAGCAGCGCGACCAGTACCACCGGCTACGACGGCTCGCGCGTCGCCGCGCAGATCGTCTCCGGCATCGGTTTCCTCGGCGCGGGCGTCATCATGCGCGACGGGCTGAGCGTCCGCGGTCTCAACACCGCAGCCACGCTGTGGTGTTCGGCGGCCGTGGGTGCCCTCGCGGGCACGGGCCTGTACGTGCTCGCCGGGCTGGGCACCATCGGGGTGGTCGGCGCCAACACGCTGCTGCGGCCGCTGGCCCGGGGCCTGGACCGGGGGCCGCACGGTGGTGTCGAGGTGTCCACGGACTACCACTTCGAGGTGGTGTGCACGGAGCCGGAGGAGGCCCACGTCCGCACCCTCGTCGTCCAGGCCGTGGGCCGCCCCGGCTTCCGGCTGCGCTCGGTGCACAGCCGCGACGCGGACACGCCGGGCAAGGTGACCGTCGCGGCCGAGCTGACCACGGAGCGGCGGGACGACAGCCTCCTGGAGGAGGCAGTGAGCCGGCTCTCCCTGGAGCCCGCCGTCTCCGCGGTGAGCTGGACGGTGCTGCGCGGCCCGGACGACGATGACGACAACGGCACGCCGGGCAACGGCTACGGCGGGGGACGCCAGGGCCGTCGCCGGGTGCGGAACCTGTTCACCCGGTGGTGAGGGGCGGGGCGCGCCCGGATCAGGCCGGCTCGGCCTCGACGAGTGCGTAGGCGTTGGGTGACGGCAGGGGGACGACCCGGGTGACGGAGAATCCGGCTCCGGTGCACAGCTCCTCGAAGTCCCCGCGCGTCCGCTCCCGGCCGCCCACGTTCACCAGCATGTTGAGGTCGCTGAGGAAGAGGTGGGGCTGCGCGGTGGCCGGGTCCACCACGTCGGGCAGGACGGGCTCGACGATGAGCAGCCGGCCGCCGGGGGGAATGACGCGGCGGATGCCGCGCAGGATGTCCGTGCACCGGGCGTCGCTCCAGTCATGGACGACGCTCTTGAGCAGGTACAGGTCCCCGCCGTCCGGGGCACCCGCGAAGAAGTCGCCCGCCCGCAGATCGCAGCGGTCGGTCAGGCCCTCCCGGGCCAGTCTGGCCCCGGCCTGGGCGAGTCCTTCCGCGGTGTCGAAGACGATCCCCCGGGGCCCGGGGTGTGCCCGCAGGACATACGACAGCAGGGTGCCGTCCCCGCCCCCCACGTCCACCACGGTGCCGAACCGGCCGAAGTCGTAGTGGGCGGCGACGGCTTCGGCCACCAGGCGGGTGCTCTCGCTCATCGCGGCGTTGAAGTCGGCCGACATCTCGGGGTTTTCCTTGAGATGGCTGAAGTAGTCGTGGCCGAAGAGCGCGTCGAAGGCGGGCTGCCCTGTGCGCAGGCTGTCCTCCAGGTGCTCCCAGGTCCGCACCATGGCGGGCCCGGTGAAGTGCCGCACCAAGGAGACCTGGGTCTCCGGGTGGTCGGAGCGCAGCAGCTGCCCCGCGGGTGCGAGCCTGAACACTCCCGCCCGTACCTCGGTGACCAGGTCGAACGAGGCGAGCGTCCGCAACAGCCGCCGCGTGGGCTCGGGTTGGGTGCCGCAGCGCGCCGCGATCTCGTCGGCCGTCCGCTCGCCGTCGCCGAGGTGATCCGCGATGCCCAGGCGGACCGCTGTGCTTGCGATGCAGGAACTCTTGTGACCCCAGATGAGCTGGGCGATGACTGCCCGGGCCTGCGAGTCGTCGTGTGGCGGTTGCGCGTTCGTCGTCATGCCGTCCCTCTCAATCGCCTGGTGGATCGATGGAAGACAGATCAACCTAAGTCCGCCGGGGCGGCGTGTGCAACGAGGGGGCGGCGGGGGCGATTGGTTACGGCCTCAACGAGGCCAGGTGACGTACCAGCACCCGGCGCATCGCCTCCGGCGTGACGTGTCCGGGCTGCAGGACGGCCTGCAGCGTCAGCCCGTCCAGCAGGGCCGACAGCCGCAGCGCCTCCACCTCGACGTCCAGGCCCTCCGCCAGTCCGTCCGCGCCGCGCATCTCGCTCAGCACCCGGGTCAGCAGGTCGTGCATGCCCTGCTGCGACTGCTCGGCGCGGGGGCGGAGCTCGGGGCGGGTGCGGGCGGCCGTGGTGAAGGCCAGCCAGAGGGCGGCCTCCTCGTGCCGGGCCTCGTCCAGGGGGAGGAACTCCGCCAGCAGCGCCTCGGTGCCCGCCCGGCGGTCGGCGCCGGGCAGGGCCGGGTCGAGGAGGCGCTCGGCGTGGGCGCGCACGCGTTCCGTGATGCGGCGGGCCAGTTCGTCCATGGCGAAGATCATCAGCTCGCCGTGGCCGGTGAAGTAGTGCCGCACCGAGCCGATGGCGAGCCCCGCCTCGTCCGCGATGTTGCGCAGCGAGGCGTGCTCCAGGCCGTCGCGGGCGGCGACGCGGAACACCGCGTCCGCCACGGCCTGCCTGCGGGCCTCGCGGTCGACGATCTTTGGCATGTTGCCTTTTATAGCACGACCAGGCTAAATTCTTTTTTGGCACGACCGAGCTATAAAAGTTGTTGTGGGAGTTGATAGGGGTGGGGAAGTGAACTCCTGGCTGACCGCCGGAATCATCGCCGTCGTCGCCGTCGGCGTGATCGTCAAGAGGGTGACGGGCGAACCGCTCAACGCACGCGACCTGTTCGTCCCGCCCCTGGTGCTCACCGGCATCGGCGTCTGGACGGTCGCCAAGGCCCACGGCCTCACGGGTACCGACATCGCCTGGACCGTGTCCGGCACCGTCCTCGGCATCGCCTTCGGGGCCCTGCGCGGCACGACCATCCACATCTTCGAGAAGGAGGGCGTGCTGTGGCAGCGCTACACCGGCCGCACGTTCCTCGTCCTCGGGCTGTCCCTCGCGGTCATGGGCGGCTTCGGGGTGCTCGCGGCGGCGCTGGGCATGCACGAGGGGGCGCGGCCCATGCAGTTGTCGATCGGCGCCGGCTTCCTCGGCGAGGCGCTGGTGATCGGGGCCCGCGCACTGGCCTCCGGCATCCCGTTCGCCCCGGAGCGCGCCGGCCGCCGCTGACCCACCGGACACCCCCTAGTCCCCCACGTCGCGGCTCCGCAGGTCCGCCAGCGTCTCCCGCCGTACGAGCAGCCGCGCCCGGCCGCCCGCCACGGCGGCCACCGGCGGCCGCCCGACCAGGTTGTACGCCGACGCCATCGACACCTGGTACGCACCCGACGCGGGCACGGCCAGCACGTCGCCGGGCCGGACGTCGCCCGGCAGCGGCACGTCCTCCGCGAGCACGTCGCCCGCCTCGCAGTGCCGGCCCACCACCGTGACCGGGCGCGCGGGCGCCTCGGCGGCGCGGCCCACCAGCCGGATCGTGTAGCGGACGCCGTAGAGCGCCGGCCGGGGGTTGTCGCTCATGCCGCCGTCGACGGCCACGAACGTGCGGTCCCCCGAGCACTTCACCGCGAGGACCCGGTACAGGGCCACGCCCGCCGGGCCCGCGATCCAGCGGCCCGGCTCCACGGTCAGCCGGGGCACCGGCAGGTCCGCACGGGCGCACAGCTGCGCCAGCTCGCCGCCGACGCGGGCCGCGTACGCGCGCGGGTCGAGGACCGGGTCGCCGTCGCGGTAGGCCACGGCGAAGCCGCCGCCCAGGTCGAGTTCGGGGAACGTCACGCCGTGCAGGTCACGCAGCCGGGCCAGCAGTGGCACCAGCCGCCGCACGGCGGTGACGTACGGGTCGAGCGAGGCGATCTGCGAGCCCAGGTGGCAGTGCAGGCCCACCAGCTCCAGCCTGGGCTGGCCCAGGACGCGCGCCACCGCGTCCTCCGCCTCCCCGCCCGCGACGGAGAGCCCGAACTTCTGGCCCTCCACACCGGTCCGCACCGCCGCATGAGCCCCCGCCTCGACCCCCGGTACCACCCGCACCAGCACCCGCTGCCGGGCGCCGGGCGGGACCAGGGCGGCGAGCCGCGCGATCTCCCCGGTGCCGTCGATGACGATCCGGCCCACGCCGAGCCGCAGCGCGGTGCGCAGGTCGTCCGGGCTCTTGGCGTTGCCGTGCAGGATCATGCGCTCGGCCGGGAAGCCGCCCAGTGCGGCCAGCTCCAGCTCGCCGGCCGAGCACACGTCCAGGCTCAGCCCCTCCTCCTCGACCCAGCGGATCATGGCGCGGGAGAGGAACGCCTTGCCCGCGTAGGCGACATCGGCCTCCGGCAGCGCCGCCCGCCAGGCGCGGGCCCGCGCCCGGACCTCGTCCTCGTCGACGACGTAGGACGGGGTGCCGAAGCGGTCGGCCAGCTCGGCGAGGGCGACGCCGCCGACGGCCAGGTCGCCGGAGGGCAGCACACGGGTGGAGGCGGGCCACACGGGGGAGGGCGCCGGATCCCCGGGGCGGGGCGGCAGGGGCAGGGGGGCCAGGGGGACGGACATGGTGAACTCCTGCGGTGCGGGGGCTCGGTTGCTCGGGCGCTCGGGTGGGAAGACCGGCCGCCGGGGGCGTGGGACACGCCCCCGGCAGCCCGTGGGGCGGATCGCTCAGCCCGGCAGGCTCCGCAGCAGCTCCGTCGGGTCCTCCGGGCCCGGCCGCACCGGAGGCGCCGTCAGCTGCGGGTCCACCGAGACCTCGGTGACGCCCAGCGGAGCCGCCAGCGCACGGACCGCGGACAGGGCGAGGCGGACCGAGGGGACGTCCGTGCCCAGACAGTCCGCGAGCCGCCGCCCGGTGGTGAAGGCGACGGCCGTGCGCGTGCCCAGCGGGGTGTGGAAGAGACGCAGCGCGAAGCCGCTCGGGCAGGTCCGCACGGGCACGTACAGCGCGCCTGCCGGGCCGGGATGGGAAGGTTCGCCGTCGTCGGCCCGCAGGCCGCCCGTGCGGTCCGCGCGATCGGCGGCGGGGCTGGTGACGGCTGCTACGGCCGCCGCTTCGGCGGGAGTACGGCTCACATGCATGACGATCCTCGGTGGGATTCCGTGGAGACGGGTGGGGAGGCCCCCGGGCCCTCGGGAGGGGCCGGGAGGGATCGGGAAGAAGCTGACGAAGCCGAGCTGGTGTGTCGGTCACGCTATGCCCGGCCCACGCCCCGCCGAGCGCCTCCTTGACAGCACGTTGACCCCATCCGGCTGTCCCTTGACGGCGCGTTGACGGGGCGTTTACGGCACTCCGGGAGGACCCCGGACACCCCCTAGGCACACAGGGGCCCTTGACCGGCCCGGCCCCCGGCTCCAGGATCAACGTCGCAGGACGCTGACCAGCGGGTCGGTGCCGCTCCCAGGCAACCTGGAGGACAAGTGACGGCAACCAGCGCGACCGGTACGGCCGGCCCGGCGGGCGAGTTCCGGGCGGCGCGGGACTTCCTGCTCGCCCACCGCGAGGACTACGCGGCGGCGTGCGAGGGGTTCGTCTGGCCCCGGCCCGCCGAATTCAACTGGGCGATCGACTGGTTCGACGCGATTGCGGAGGGGAACGACCGCACCGCCCTGTGGATCGTGGAGGAGGACGGCAGCGAGACCCGGCTGTCCTTCGACGCGCTGCGCCGCAGCTCCGCCCGGGTCGCCAACTGGCTGCGGGACCGGGGCGTACGGGCCGGGGACCGCATCGTCGTGATGCTCGGCAACCAGGCCGAGCTGTGGGAGACGGCCCTCGCGGCGATGAAGCTGCGCGCCGTCGTCATCCCCGCCACCCCGCTGCTCGGCCCCGCCGACCTCGCCGACCGCATCGAGCGCGGACGGGCCCGCCACGTGGTGACCCGCGCCGCGGACACCGGCAAGTTCGCCGACGTCCCCGGCGACTACACCAGGATCGCGGTGGGCGGCACGGCCGGACCGGGCTGGCTCGCCTACGAGGACTCCGCCGCGGCCGACGAGAACTTCACCCCCGACGGCCCCACCCGCGCCGACGACCCCCTCCTGCTCTACTTCACCTCCGGCACCACCGCCCGCCCCAAGCTCGTCGAGCACACCCATGTCTCATATCCGATCGGGCACTTGACGACCATGTACTGGATCGGCCTGCGCCCCGGCGACGTGCACCTCAACATCTCCTCGCCCGGCTGGGCCAAGCACGCCTGGTCCAACCTCTTCGCGCCCTGGAACGCCGAGGCCACGGTCTTCGTCCACAACTACACGCGCTTCGACGCCGCCCGGCTCATGGCAGAGATGGACCGCTGCGGCGTCACCAGCTTCTGCGCCCCGCCGACCGTCTGGCGCATGCTCATCCAGGCCGACCTCACCGCGCTGCGCCGCCCGCCCCGGGAGGCCGTCGCGGCCGGCGAGCCGCTCAACCCGGAGGTCGTCGAGGCCGTCCGGCGGGCCTGGGGGCTCACCGTCCGGGACGGCTTCGGCCAGACCGAGACGTCCGTCCAGATCACCAACCCGCCCGGCCAGCCGCTCAAGGCCGGTTCCATGGGACGTCCCAGCCCCGGCTTCCGCGTCGTCCTCCTCGACCCGCACACCGGCGAGCCCGCCGACGAGGGCGAGATCGCCCTGGATCTGAGCGAGCGCCCCGTCGGCCTGATGACCGGCTACGCGGGGGACGCCGAGCGCACGGCGGAGATCATGGCGGGCGGCTACTACCGCACGGGCGACATCGGCCGACGGGACGAAGACGGATACGTGTTTTATGTCGGTCGAGGGGACGATGTCTTCAAGTCGAGTGACTACAAGATCTCGCCCTTCGAGCTGGAGAGCGCCCTGCTCGAGCACGAGGCGGTCGTCGAGGCCGCCGTCGTCCCCGCCCCCGACCCCCTGCGGCTGTGCGTGCCCAAGGCGTACGTCGTCCTCGCCGAGGGCTGGGAGCCCGGACCGGTGACCGCCAAGGCCCTCTTCGCCCACTCGCGGGCCGTGCTCGCCCCCTACAAGCGCATCCGGCGGCTGGAGTTCGCCGAGCTGCCCAAGACCGTGTCGGGCAAGATCCGCCGCGTCGAGCTGCGCGAGCGCACCGTGCAGGGCGGCGGCACCGAGTACCGGGAAGAGGACCACCGTTGAGCGACTGTCCTTCGCTCGGTGTCCCCGCCTACGAAGCGGGCCCCACCGCCACCCCGCTGCTCGACGACACCATCGGCGCCACCCTGGCCCGGACGGTCGGGCGCTTCGGCGACCGCGACGCGCTCGTGGACGTCCAGGGCGGGCGCCGCTGGACCTACGCCGAGTTTGCGTGTGCGGTGGAGCGGGTCGCGCTGGGGCTGCTCGCCAAGGGAGTGGCCGCGGGGGACCGGGTGGCCCTCTGGGCCGTCAACTGCCCCGAGTGGGTCATGGTTCAGTACGCGACCGCCCGCATCGGCGCGATCATGGTCAACGTCAATCCCGCCTACCGTGCGCACGAACTGGCCTACGTACTGCAGGAGTCCGGTGCCCAGATGCTGATCGCCTCGTGCGAGTACCGCACGAGTGACTACCGGGCCATGGCCGGGCAGGTGCGCCCCGACTGCCCCGGGCTGCACGAGGTTGTCCACATCGGCGATGCGGGCTGGGACGATCTCCTCCGGCTCGGCGAGGGCACCGACCCCGCGCTGCTCGCCGCGAGCGAGTCCCGGCTGACCTGCGACGACCCCATCAACATCCAATACACCTCCGGGACCACGGGCTTTGCGAAGGGCGCCACGCTCTCCCACCGCAACATCCTCAACAACGGCCGGTCCGTCGGGGAGGCCCTCGGCTACACCGAGGCCGACCGGGTCGCCCTGCCCGTGCCCTTCTACCACTGCTTCGGCATGGTCATGGGCAATCTCGCCGCTCTCACCCACGGCGCATGCGTCGTGATCCCGGCGCCTTCCTTCGACGCCACGGCCACCCTGCACGCCGTCGAGCGCGAGCACTGCACCTCGCTGTACGGCGTCCCCACCATGTTCATCGCCGAACTGGGCCTGCCCGACTTCGCCACCTACGACCTCTCTTCGCTGCGCACCGGCATCATGGCGGGCTCGCCGTGCCCCGCCGAGGTGATGAAGCGGGTCGTCACCGAGATGCACATGGCCGAAGTGGCCATCTGCTACGGGATGACGGAGACCTCCCCGGTCTCCACCCAGACCCGGCGCGACGACGACCTCGACCGCCGCACCGGCACGGTCGGCCGGGTGCTGCCCCACCTCGAAGTGAAGATCGCCGACCCGGACGGCGGCGCCACGCTGGACCGCGGCGAGCCGGGCGAGCTGTGCACCCGCGGCTACTCCGTGATGCTCGGCTACTGGAACGACCCCGAACGGACCGCCGAGGCCGTGGACGCCGACGGGTGGATGCACACCGGGGACCTCGCGGTGATGGACGAGGACGGGTACGTGCGGATCGTCGGCCGTATCAAGGACGTGATCATCAGGGGCGGGGAGAACATCTACCCGCGCGAGATCGAGGAGTTCCTGCACACGCACCCCGGGATCGCGGACGTGCAGGTCGTCGGGGTGCCGGACGAGAAGTACGGCGAGGAGGTCATGGCGTGTGTGGTGCTGCGGAACCCTGCGGGATCGCTGACGCGGGAGGAGGTGGCGGCGTACTGCCGGGGGCGGTTGGCGCGCTACAAGGTTCCTCGGTATGTGCGGGTGATGGAGGGGTTTCCCATGACGGTGAGTGGGAAGGTGCGGAAGGTTGAGCTGCGGGAGGAGGGGGCTGAGCTGGTGGTTTCTTCTCCCCAGCCCCGCCCCTTCCCGTAACCGGGGGCTCTGCCCCCGGACCCCCGGGGGTTGAGGACGGGGGCTGCGCCCCCCTGCCCCCCCCCCCCGTGCCCCTCGCGCTTCGCGCGGGGGCAGGGCTCGGGGGCTGCCCCCGAGCCCCCGGTCCTCAAACTCCCCCAGCTACCTCCCCCAGCTACCGCTGGGGGTGCCCCCAGGAGGTGCCCCCGGACGGGCTGGATTTTCCAGCTCGTCCGGCGTTTGAGGCTCCGCCCGATGTGCGGCTCCGCCGCGCGGCGCGCGCAGCGCGGTCCGGGGTCTGGGGCGCAGCCCCCCACGCGGCGGAGCCGCACATCGATACAGCCGGGAAGGGGCGGGGGTGGGGGAAAGGAACCCCCAGCCCCGCCCCTTGCCCCCCGTACCCCCGTGAATGGCACATCCCCCGTCGCGGCCCGCGTTCCCCCGTGCAGCGCGGGCCCGGTATCAGTTTCATCCGACGGACCGTCACATCGCCACACCGGCCGCTCAGTTCAGAGCAAGAATTGAGGTTCGCGCCCACTCACACCGCGCCGCGCCGCACCAGCTCGTCCGCGCAGTCGTTGAGCGCCTGCGGCATGCCCGTCAGGTCCATCACGAACAGCGGCAGCCGCAGGTCGTCCGCGCGGCAGCGCGCATCGCGGGCGTACCCCGCCAGCGAGAAGCAGGTGCCCGTCGCCGAGTCGAGCATGCCGTGCAGCCACAGGCACTCGATGTCGCGCAGCGTCGTGGGCAGGGTGGTCGGGTCCACCCGGGCGACCAGGCCGGTGGCCCGCAGGTCCACGCCGGACGCGGCCGGGGCCGGGCAGCTGCCCGAGCGGCGCACGTCGGTGAAGCCGAGCCAGCGCAGATAGCGCTCGGCGGCCATGACCGCGTCCCGCTCGGTGCGGATGGTCACCGGGCGGAACGGCGGGCGGGCGAGAGCCCCGCCGCGCCGCGGGGACGGGCCGTTGCCGCCCTCGCAGGCGGGCTGCAGGCCGGGCTCGGCCTCGCACACCGGAGGGACCGGCAGCCGGACCACCGCCCCGCAGGAGCAGCCGAACTCGGGCCGCGGCCACTGGCCCTGGCGGTCGCAGGCCGGGCAGCGCACGGCGACCCAGGAGTCCCGCCAGGTCCGGTGGCCGAGTAACTCGGGGGCCGCGTCCGGCAGTACGGGCACGGTCAGCGGTGCGCCGCAGGCGCAGGGGAAGGTGGGCGGGGTGAAGGAGTGCTCCCGGTGGCAGGTGGGGCAGTGCACCGGCACGCTCTTGGCCATCTTGGCTCCAGCGAGGGGTTCCGTAGGGGTTGTGGGGTACCCCATCGTCCCCGATGCGGAGCCGGCCGTGCAGGGAATCGCGAAGGCGCGGCGGGGGAGGTTCCGGGCGGCGGCCCCGCGGGCGCGACGGTACGGGAAAGCGGGGCCGCCGCCCGGAGGTCAGGTCAGGTCACGACAGGACGGCGGCAGCGGCTCGAACTCCTCGACGGCGTCGATGTCCGTGCCGTGCGGCGTGTTGGCCTCGCGCTCGATCATGATCTCGACGAGCACCGGCCGGGAGGTCGACACCGCCTCCTCGCGGGCCCACTCGAGCGCGGGCCGGATCCCGGCCGGGTCCAGCACGCGCCGCCCCGCGCAGCCGTAGGCCCTCATCAGGGCGACGTTGTCCGTACCGGTCTCGTCGTAGTGGATGTCCACCTGGTAGTTCATGCCGTAGCCCAGCGAGGCCTGCCGGATCAGGCCCAGGTACTCGTTGTTGAGCATGATCAGCACGAACGGCACGTCGTACTGCGCGGCGACGGCCAGCTCCCCGGCCGTGTACTGGAAACCGTAGTCGCCGACGATGCCGACGACCTCGGCATCGCCCCGGCCCATGCCCTGAAGCGCCTTCTTCACGCCGATCGCCGCCGGCACCTCCCAGCCCAGCGGGCCCGCCTGGCCGCACACCTGGTAGTGGCGGGGCCGGTGGGCCTTCTGATGCTGGCCGCCCCAGATCTGGTAGAGGCCGATGGCGGTGACGAAGTACGCGTCCTCGCCGAACGTCTCGTTGATCTCCTTGTAGACCCTGGGTGCCTTCACCGGCACCGTGTCGAAGTCCTCGCGCCGGGTCAGGGTGCGCTTCAGCTCCCGGCAGCGCTCGGCCCAGGCGGCCCAGGAGTCCCTGCGCGGCACCGCCCCGCGCGCCCGCGCCGCCTCCAGCAGCGCCGCGAGGAAGGACTTCGCGTCCGAGACGATCCCCAGGTCGGGCTCGATGACCTTGCCGAGCTGGGTGGGCTCGACGTCCACCTGGACGAAGGTCCGGCCGCCCTGGTAGACGGCGGTGTCCGCGCCCGTGTGCCGGTCGCCGAACCGGGCGCCCACGGCGAGCACGAAGTCCGCCTCCAGGAAAGAGGCGTTGGCGTACCGCTGCGAGGTCTGGATGCCCGTGGTGCCCATGTTCAGCCCGTGGTCGTCCTCGACGACGCCCTTGCCCATGAGCGTGACCTGGAACGGCACCCCCAGGTGCTCCACCAGCGCGCGGAGTTCGTCCGCCGCACCGGCCAGCACGACCCCGCCGCCCGCGAGGACCAGCGGCCGCTCGGCCGCCAGCAGCAGGTCCAGGGCGGCCGCCACGCGCGGCGGGTGCGGCTCGGCCGTCCGCACCGGCAGCCGGGCGTCCGTCCCGGCGTCGTAGCGGATCTCGCGCCGGGCGAGGTCGACGGGGATGTCGATCAGCACCGGCCCCGGGCGGCCCTCGCGCGCCACGCGGAACGCCTCGCGGAAGACCCAGGGGATCTGCGCCGCCTCCCTGATCTGCACCGCCCACTTGGTCACCGGCCGGACGATCTCCACGATGTCGACCGCCTGGAACGCCTCCTGGTGCAGCTTGGTGGAGACGGCCTGGCCCGAGACGCACAGCATCGGCACGGAGTCGGCGAAGGCGGTGTACAGGCCCGTGACGAGGTTGGTGGCGCCGGGCCCGGACGTCGCGAGGGCGACGCCGACCCGGCCGTTGGTACGGGCCCAGCCGTCCGCCATGTGGGTCGCGCCCTCCTCGTGCCGCACGATGAGGTGCTCGATGCCGCCGTCCGCTTCCATCGCCTGATAGAGGGGCAGGATGGCGGCGCCGGGGCAGCCGAAGGCGATGTCGACGCCCTCGTCCTTGAGGATGTGCACGACCGCCTGCATCGCGGGCATCCTGACGGCCGTCACCGGACCGCACCGCCCGACAGCCGCTCCACCCCGCGCAGCAGCGCGGAGTGGTCCAGCCCGCCGTCGCCCTGCGCCCGCAGCGCGGCCACCAGCCCGGCGACCAGGCCGCCCACCGGGACGGCGGCGCCTACCGCGCGGGCGGCGTCGGTGACGATGCCCAGGTCCTTGTGGTGGAGGTCGATCCGGAAGCCGGGGGTGAAGTCGCGGGTGAGGAAGTTGTGCTTCTTGCGGGCGAGTACGGCCGAGCCGGCGAGGCCGCCGCCCAGGACGTCGAGGGCACCGGCCGGGTCCACGCCGGACTTCTCCAGGAAGACCACGGCCTCCGCGCACGCCTGCAGCGTCACGGCCACGATCAGCTGGTTCGCCGCCTTGACGGTCTGTCCGGCGCCGTGCGGGCCGGTCAGCACCACGGTTGTGCCCAGGGCCTCGAGCAGGGGCCGGGCCGCGGCGAAGTCGGCCGGGTCGCCGCCGGCCATGACGGACAGCGAGCCCTCGATCGCCCCGGCCTCGCCGCCGGAGACGGGGGCGTCCAGCACGCGGACGCCGTGCCGGGCCCCGGCCTCGGCCAGCTCCCTGGACGTGCGCGGGGCGACCGTGGACATGTCGATGAGGAGCGTGCCGGGCCGTGCGTGCGCGAGGATGCCGTCCTCGCCGAGGGCGACCGCCGTGACCTGGGGGTCGGCCGGGAGCATGGTCACGACGACGTCGGCACCGCGCACGGCCTCGGCGACGGACTGCGCCGCGGTGCCGCCCGCGGCGGCGAGCCGGTCGAGCTTGTGCGCTTCGAGAGTGAATCCGGTGACGGGATAGCCGGCCTTGAGGAGGTTTTCGGCCATGGGGGAGCCCATGATGCCGAGCCCTATCCAGGCGACGCGGGGGAGTGCCACTGCATGTCCTTCCGGTGGGGACGGGCTTCTGTGACGGTGTGCCGGGTTCACGCGCGGGTCGTGCTGCGGACACCCCCTAGCCAGCCGAAGCTGTCCGCGCTCGCCCCGGCGGGCTGGTACTCGAGGCCGATCCAGCCGTCGTAGCCCGTCTCGTCCAGGCGGGCGAGCAGGCCGGGGAGGTCCAGGGCGCCCGTGCCCGGTGCACCGCGCCCGGGTGCGTCCGCGATCTGGACGTGGCCCGTGGTGGCGCCCCCGTGGCGGGCGATGGCCTCGTACAGGTCCTCGCCGTTCACCGCCAGGTGGTACAGGTCCAGGAGGAGGCTCGCGTTGCCGAGCCCCGTGGTGCCGTTGACCTCGTCCACGACCGCCATCGCGTCCGCGGTCCGGACGAGCGGATAGCCGGGCGACTCGCGGGAGTTGAGCGCCTCGATCAGCAGCCGGGCGCCGGCCCGGTCCGCCGCGCGGGCCGCGAAGGCCAGGTTCTCCAGCGCGAGCGCGTCCTGGACGCCGGGGTCGGTCCCCGGTACGCGGTTGCCGTAGAGCGCGTTGAGGGCCGGGCAGCCCAGCGAGCGGGCGAAGGCGGCGGCCACGGGCACGTTGGCGCGGAAGCGCTCCGATTCCTCGCCGGGGAGGGACAGGGCGCCGCGGTCCGGGCCCGGCAGCTGCCCGGCGTAGAGGTTGAGGGCCACCAGCTGCGTTCCGGCGTCCTCCAACGCGCCGCGGAGCGCGTCGACTTCGGTCGGCTCCGGCACCGGGTCCCCCGGCCAGGGCCACCACAGCTCCACGGCCCGGAAGCCCACCCCGGCGGCTGCGGCGGGGCGCTGCAGGAGCGGGAGTTCGGTGAAGAGCATCGAGAGGTTCACGGCGAAGCGCCTCATGGGGCGGCCCCTCCTCTGCTTCCCTTACGGCTTCATGATTGCTTCATGCTTCACGACTTCCGTATGACGGAAGAAATATTCTGCTTTACGGAAAGCAGGCTGCCCGCCCCGCCGTCGTGCTGTCAAGGCCCGGCGCATGCGGAGAGGCCGCCACGCGGTCGCGTGACGGCCTCTCGGTGGTGAGCCGGGTCGTGCCCGGGTGCGGGTTCCGGCTCAGGACCCCGCGAGCGCCGGGGCCTGGTGGCCCGACGCCAGGAGCGCGGAGTCGAGTATGTCCCACAGGTTGGCGAGGTTGTCGAGGAAGGCGTCCACGCCCTCGGTGATCAGGGCCTCGTTCTCCTCGGTGAGGACGGACCCGACCGCGGCGATCGCGTTCTCCTCGTGCATCTGCTCGGCCCCGATCTCCCCCCAGTGCTCCAGGAGGTAGTGCATCTCGGGGTCGTCCATCGTGGCCCGGTAGAGGCCGCTGTCGACGAGGGCGCGCTTCTCGCCGGGGATCAGCTGGCGGTTCGAGATCATCTCCAGGGCGAGCGCGGTGCCGAGGTTGCGCAGCGTGGACTCCTTGTCCGCCTTCTGGCGCCCGTCGAACACGGCCATCGCCTTGCGCGTCTGCACCAGCAGGCCGGTCCTGGGGTCGTAGCCGGGCAGGCTGCCGAGGAGCTTGTCGGAGAATTCCTTGAGGCCCGCCTCGACCCGCTCCTGGTTGTGCAGGTCGGTGAAGACCTGGCGGCCCGCGGCGCGATTGAGGATGTAGCCCGCCATGGTGGCGAGTTCCGGACCGTGGTCCTCCTCGCTCTCCACGATCTCCTGGAGCAGCTTGCTCTCCCGCGAGAAGTCGAACGAGGTGAGGGCCTCCGGGAACCTGCCGCCGGGCCGGGTCACGGAGCAGAAATTCTGAATCTGGTGGAACAGCGCGCCCACGACGTCCGCGGTGGGGTTGCCAGAGGTCCAGTGGTCGAATACCGGGTGGCTGTAGCAGCGGTGTTCGCGGATTCGCGTCACCAGCTGGTCGATGCTCGTGCTCACTCTTTCCTCCGATGCCGGCGAGAAATTCAGTGGTGGCCGGGTCCGGGGTCGCCGGACCGGCCGAATCCAGGTGTGAGGGAGGCGCTTGACGGCTCTGCGGGCCGCCAATGGGTCACGCGGCCCATGACGGATCGTTTCTGCCCCGCTCCCGGCCGCCGGTCGGGGCGGCCTATGTACATCCAGCTGATGAGCTGTTCGTCGTCCTCCACCCCGAGGGACTTCCGCACGAATTCATGGCCGCAGAGTCCTCCGGTGCGCCAGACCGCCCCGTACCCGAGGGCATGGGCCGCGAGGGAGATGCTGTGGGCGGCACAGGCCGCGGACGCCAGCTGTTCCCATGCCGGGACCTTCGGGTGCTCCCGGCTCCGGCACACCACCGCCACGATCAGCGGGGCGCGCAACGGCTTCTCCCGGAGCCGCCCGACCGCCGCCGCACTCGCGTCCGGGTCGTCCAGCAGCGCACTCTGCGCGAACACGTCGCCCAGGCGGCGGCGTGCGTCGCCCCGGAAGACCAGGAGCCGCCAGGGCTGCAGGCCGCCGTGGTCCGGAGCCCTGGCGGCCGCTTCCAGCATGATGCGGAATTCGTCCTCCGAAGGCCCTGCGCCCGTTACCTGATGAATGCTACGGCGGGTCGTCAAACATGTAAGGGCGTCCATCGCTCCCCAACTGTCCTGCCGCTTTCGGGACTTCCTCCACGTTGGCAGCGGCGGGGACGGCTGTCCAATAGGGAAACACAATCAGTCCGCGTACGCATCGCGCAGTCCCCGGACGAGCAGCGCGGCCGTCGCCTCCGCGAGCTGGCCCTTGCGCCAGCCGAGATAGGCACGGGCCGTCTCCGCTCCGCCGAGTTCCACGAAATGCACGTCCAGTGCCTCGGCGATGTCCTGGAGCCCGCGCGCGGCGGACCTGGGGACCACGGTCACCCCTTTCCCGGTGGCCACGGCCAGCAGTGCGTCCCGGATGCCCACGGCGAAGTGCCCCGGCGGCGACTCCCGCGAATCGTCCCCGGATTCCCCCGGCGCGGGCCCGGGTCTGCCCCAGGCCCTGCCGGGAGAACTGCCCAGTGCGATGAAGGGATCGTCGTCGAGCTGCCCGAGGGAAATCTCCTTCCGGTGGGACAGCCGGTGCCGGCACGGCAGCGCTGCGACCCGGGGTTCCCGGGCCAGCGGCCGCAGTTCCATGCCCCGTACGCAGTCCGGGCCGGCCGCCGGGTGGAGCACCACGGCATCGGCCTGGCCGGCCGCCACGCAGTCCAGGTGCTCCTCGTAGTGGAGATTCACGGGAGCCACCTCGACCCCTCCCGAGATCTCGCCGATCCGCCGGATCGCGGCCAGCAGCCCGGCCTCGTCGGCGAAGGTGTAGCCCAGCCGGATGCCGGTGACCGGGTGCCGGGCGACCTGGCGGGCCTCCCGGACGGTGCGGTGGAGGGAGGCCAGGACCTCCCGGGAGCCGGCCAGGAAACGGTGCCCCGCGGGGGTGAGCGCCACGGACCTCCTGGTGCGCTCCAGGAGCACGGCACCCACCTCCTTCTCCAGGGACTTGATCTGCTGGCTCAGGGTCGGCTGCGCGATGTATTCGCGCGCGGCCGCGCGGCCGAAGTGCAACTCCTCCGCGACGGCGACGAAATAGCGCAGACGGGTGCTGGATACGCTGATCGACTGCTGTGTTCCCCCGTCCTCATGCACGTCCGGGCTCACCCGCCGGTCGCCGTACGCGTCGCCGGTGCGGTGGCGCCGAACGGGATGCGGTGCGCCGCGGGCCCCGGACCACGACCGGAATGCGACTCACCGGGCTTGAGCCCAGAGTGCTGGAATATGTCGCTGCGACCTTGCATAAAGCCCCCTGACGCCCCGTAACCAGGTACTGCAAAGACGCTGAAAAGCGCTGAATCCCATCCTCCCCAGGCGAAGCCGCAGGGTCCACCAGGGTTCATGTTTCTGCACCTGCAAGAACATGAAAGGAGCCGATGCGCCGATGGATCCGGACAATACGCATGAATGTGGCGGGGAGCGTGCGCACGGTGAAGTGTCCGGCTGCGCCCGGCACGCCGTGAACCTGGAGCTGCTGTCCCGTTTCGTGGAGGACCTGGTGGGCCGGGCGTCCCCGGCCCACCCCGCGGCCGCCCTGGTCGCCCCGCTGGAGTACTCCATCGCCGTGCAGAAGGGCGCGATCGAGGCCATCAAGTCCGCGCTGGAGCCGGCCGCCGGGGAGCACCGCCCGGCCGGGCGGCGGAGCGAGGCGACGATCGCGGCGATCGAGGGGCGGCACCCCGCGGAATCCGCGCTCCGGGACGCCGTCGGCGCCTGCCGGGAGGAGCTGCTGATCGCCCAGCCCGTCGGCCGCAGGCCGCGGGGAGAGTGGGCGGAGTTGGCGCCGCCCGACACCGGGTCGCTGCAGCAGCGGGGCGTCAGGATCCGCTATCTGCAGGGGAGTTCACGTGCCGGTGCGGCCGGTCGGGGGGACGCGCGGGACGCGCTGGCCGCCGGCGCCGAGGTCCGCGTCGCCGACCTGCTGCTCGAGCGCGTGATCATCTGCGATCGGACGGTCGCCTTCCTGCCCGCCCACGACGAGGAGCGCGGACCCTCCCTGGAGGTCCGCTACCCGGCGATGGTCCGGCACCTGAGGGTGGCCTTCGAGACCGCCTGGCGCGGCGCGCAGCCCGTTGCCGACCCTGCGGAGGGCCCGCGCGGGCGGCCCGTGGACGAGACCCGGCACGCCGTGCTGCGGATGATGGTCGAGGGCCACACCGACCAGGTCATCGCCCGGCGGCTGGGCGTGAGCCCGCGCACCGTCGCGGCGCACGTGCGGCGGACGGCCCTGGCGCTCGGCAGCCGCAGCCGCGCCCAGCTCGGCTACAAGCTCGCCCAGTCGGGCATGCGGCTCGGCCTCTGACGGGCCCGGGGACACGCCCTAGTGCTCGATGGGCCGCGGGCGCTCCGCGACGACCGCCTTCATCGCCAGGTGCGAGGTCAGCCGGGCGACGCCGGGCAGGGTCGCCAACTCGTTGGTGTAGCAGTGCTCGTAGGCGCCGAGGTCGGCGACCGCGATACGCAGCAGGTAGTCCTCGCCGCCGAACAGCCGGTAGGCCTCCACGACGTCGGGCAGGTCGCGCACCCGGTCCTCGAAGGCCGTGATCGTGGCGCGGTCCTCCACCTGCAGCTCGACGGAGACGAACACCTCGAAGCCCCGCCCCACCTTCGCCGGGTCGACGACCGCCGTATAGCGCCGGATGACGCCGTCGGCCTCCAGCTGCCGGACCCGCCGCAGGCAGGGGGAGGGCGTGAGCCCCACGCGGTCCGCCAGTTCGGCGTTGGGCAGCCGGCCCTCGGCCTGGAGCTCGCGCAATATCATGCGGTCGATTCGGTCCATGCCCGGAGTTTATGCTCAACTCAAGCCGTACTCCAGATAATTACGCAATCCTGTGCGCAACCGATTTCGCTAGGCTGTATGCAGCTTCCACGAAAGGTGACACAGCTTGCCGCTCGAGGCATTTCTGTCGTTCGTCGCCGTCGACCTCGCCCTGGTCTTCGTCCCGGGTCCGGACTGGCTCTATGTGATAGCCCGCGGTCTGGGACAGGGGCGGCGAATGGCCCTGATCGCCGTGGCCGGGCTGCTGCTCGGCTACCTGACCCACACCGTACTGGCCGTCGCCGGACTGGCCGCCCTCATCGCGGCGAATCCGGCCACGCTCGACGTATTGCGCTACTGCGGCGCGGTCTACCTGCTGTATCTCGGTGTACGCCTGCTCATGGCGGCACGCGGCGGCCCCGACGCCACCGCCTCGGCCCCCGTGCACAGCGCGCTCACCGTGCTGCGGCAGAGCGCACTGACCAGCCTGCTCAACCCCAAGGGACTGCTCGTCTATTTGTCACTGCTACCGCAATTCATTCGGGAGGGCGCGGCGCTGCCGGAGACCGTGCAAATGGCCGTCATGGGTGTCACGCACATTCTGCTCTGCGGATTGGTGTACGGAGCGGTCGCGTTCGGCACCGGTGGTGCGGGTGACCGATTCGCCGCCCGTCCGAATATGGCCAAACGGCTGAACAGCGTCGCCGGAGTGCTGCTGCTCGCGATAGCCGGGGTGACCGGGCTGTCCGGAGTCGTCAGCTGGTGACCGCATATCCCCCTCATGGTCGCCGCTGGTGGAAGGAAGGCCCTCACGGCCGTCGGTAAGGGACGCCCCGCCCGGCCGCCGGTCGTGAGGGTCCCCTGCCGGACCCCACGTGTTTCACCCCATCTGCCTCACCCCACGCTCAGCCCGTACTCCTGCAGCCACCGGTCCACTTCGAGCAGCGGCAGCAGCTGGTGCGCCCGGCCCGCGTGCGTCATGGTGGCGCCCGTGCCCGCGCCGTCCGTGAACTCCCGCACCCGCACCGGGTCCAGCAGCCCGCTCAGCGGTGATCCGGGATCCGTGAGCAGCCCGTGCACCGCCGCGCGCGTCGCGCTCTCGTGCGCGGGATCGTGCACGGCCGGATAGGCGCTCTTGGGCCGGTCGAGCACCTCCTTCGGCAGCAGGCCGTCCGCCGCCGCGCGCAGCAGGCTCTTCTCCCGGCCGTCGGCGGTCTTCATCGCCCAGGGCACGTTCCACACGTACTCCAGCAGCCGGTGGTCGCAGAACGGCACCCGCACCTCCAGCCCCAGCGCCATGCTCATCCGGTCCTTGCGGTCCAGGAGCGCGGCGAGCGGGCCCTGGAGGCTGAGGAAGAGCACCTCGCGCATGCGGGCCTCCAGGCCCCCCTCGCCGGCCGGCCGCGGCACCCGGGCGCGCAGCGTCGCGTACCGGTCGCGCTCGTCCTCGTCCGGCCGCAGCCGCCTGCGCAGGTCCGGGGCGAGGCAGCCGGCGAGCCGGGGCGCGCCGCCCAGCCAGGGGAAGGTGTCGCCCCACACGGTCGCCGGGTCCCGGAACCACGGGTAGCCGCCGAAGACCTCGTCCGCCGCCTCCCCCGAGAGCGCCACCGTGCAGTGCTCGCGCATCCTGGCGAACATCAGATACATGGAGGCGTCGAAGTGGCCGAAGGCCGGCAGGTCGCGCGCCCTCAGCACGGCAGCGTGGGCCCGCTCCACCTCGTCCCGGTCGAGCACGACCTCCGTGTGCCGCGTCCCCAGGTGCGCCGCCGCCAGGGCGGCGTAGGGGGTGTCCCGCTCCGGGCGCAGGACGGTGGGCCGGAAGTGCCGGTCGTCCCCGGCGAACCCGACCGCGAAGCTGCGCAGCGGCCCCTCGGCGTCGCCGGCCGTGCGGCGCGCGGCGAGGGCGGTGATCAGGCTGGAGTCGAGCCCGCCCGAGAGCAGGGTGGCGAGGGGCACGTCGGCGGTCAGCTGCCGGTCGACGGTGTCGGCGAGGAGGTCGCGCACCGTGGCGACGGTGGTCGGCAGGTCGTCGGGGTGCTCGTGGCTGACGAGCCGCCAGTACGGGTACTCGTGGCAGCCCGCGCGGTCGACCCGCACCACATGCCCGGGCTTGACCTCCCGCAGCCCGCGCAGCGGGGTCTCGCCCGGCAGCGCGAGCCGCGGCGCGAGCAGGACGGGCAGCGCCTCCTCGGGCACGGCCGGGGTGAAGCCCGGGTCGGCCAGGATGCCCTTGGGCTCGGAGGCGAACAGCACCCCGTGCGGGCGCGGCGCGTAGTAGAGGGGCTTCACGCCGAGCCGGTCGCGGACCAGTACCAGCTCCTCGCGCGCCCCGTCCCACACGGCGAACGCGAACATGCCGTTGAGCCGCTCGGCGCAGCCCGCTCCCCACTGGAGGTAGGCGGCCAGCACCACCTCGGTGTCCGAGCGGGTGGCGAAGGAGTGGCCGAGGCCGGTCAACTCCGCCCGCAGTTCGGTGAAGTTGTACACCTCACCGCTGTAGACCAGGACGACGGGGAGCCGGTGCGGACCGGTGCGGGCGGTCATCGGCTGCCGGCCGCCCTCGGGGTCGATGACGGCCAGCCGCCGGTGGCCGAGCCCGATGTGCGGGCCGGTCCAGGTGCCGCCGTCGTCGGGGCCGCGGTTGCGCATGGTCTCCGTCATGGCCTCCAGCACGGCCCGCTCGTGCTCCAGCCGCAGGTCGCCCGCGAAGTCCAGCCTGCCCACGATGCCGCACATTCAGCGGTTCCCTTCCGCTTGCGCGGGCGGCCGGGCGCTGCCCGCCCCCCGCAGAAAGCCGTCGAGGTGCACGCTGCGGGCCGACAGCACGTTCGCGCACCGGTAGGGCAGGGTGTGCAGGGGCGGCCGCTCGTCGTCGTGGAAGTAGACGGCCCGCAGCCCGCCCGGATTCCCGGGGTCGGCCTCCAGGATCGGCTGGGCCACGAGGAAATCGCGGACCGCCGGGGTGTCCCGGCGGGCGTGCCACCACAGCGCCAGGCCGGCCGTGTGGTTGGGGGGCGGCGTGACCCGCGGCCTGAACTTCCGCTTCCACTGGTAGCCGCCCTTGCTGATCCACGCCTCGGTCCCGGCGAAGTCGACGTGCCGCACGCCGTGCCGGTCCGCCCACTCCAGCAGGAGGTGGACGCACGCCCGCTGGGCCCCGGCGGCGTGCAGGGCGGGCTTCCCGTCGAGCAGGCCGAGCAGCCGCATGGTGAGGGTGCGCCGCGGCCCGTCCCAGTGGCACAGCACGCCGGCCAGCCGTTCGCCGTCGGGGTCGGTGAGGAAGGCCAGCAGCCCGTGCCGGAACAGGCAGGCGTGCGCCCGGTCCGCGGGCTCGCTGCGGGCCCGCTCGCCGTGCCGCTGCCGGACCAGGGGCAGGTGCATCCGCTCGTAGAAGTACCGGAAGGAGGCGTCGTCGCCGGCCGTCTCCAGCCGCCAGCCGTGCTTGGCGCGCTTGGCCGAGAACCACTGGCGCTCCTTGCGGGACGTCCGGGACCGCCACGAGCCGTCCCCCTCGCCCAGGTCCACGACCATGTGCAGCCGGTACGGGAGGAGCAGTGCCGCCGCCCGGGGCAGCCGCTCGGCCTGGCGCCGGGCGCAGGCCACCGCGACCAGGTCGCCGGGCGGCAGCCAGCGCCCGGCCAGGAGCGCCGCGCGGTCGGCCGGGCGCGCCACGCGGTGGGTGACGGGCTGCCGGAACTGCTCCTCCCGCTGCCATTCCAGCTGCTGGTGGATGAGGGCCACGCCGCGGGCGACGCCCGCGTAGCCGACGATGGGCGCATCGCCCGCGGTGGCCGAGGCGACCGCGACGAAGGGGCGCACCCTGGTGTCCAGGGCGGTGCGGGCGGCCATGGCGGGCGGGCTGGAGGTGTAGTCCCAGGCGAATCCGGCGTGGGCCCGTAATCGGTGCAGGGCGTTCACCCGGCCCGCCCGGTGTGCCCGGCCGCCGCCTTGCCCTGCGCCGCGCGGACGGCGAGGTCGGCCAGCTCCGCGGCGTCCGCCACCGGCACCAGCCGGTGGGCGGGCAGCGGCGTGTAGTCCGCCTCCTGGTAGCTGCCGGAGCCGTGGACGAGGATGTCGTCCCCGTCCACCAGCCCGCGGTCGATCGCGTTGAGGATGCCGGTGAGGGCCATGACCAGCGACCATTCGCGCAGCTCGCGCGGGTCGGCGGGCAGGTCCACGCCCGCCGGGGCGAGCATGGCGCGCAGGACCGGGTAGCGGTCGATGCACTCCGGCAGGGAGACCACGATCCCGCCGCCGCCCCGGCTGCCGATGATCGCCTCCATCTCGGCGCAGGTCGTGGGGTTGCGGGTGTAGAAGGTGGGGTCCAGGTTCTCGCAGGGGTGGTAGGCGGTGCCGGGGAACCTGGGGTCGGCGTCCTGGTGGTAGAGGCCCGTGGCCTCGTCGTAGCGGTAGGCGGGCAGGTGCTCCCGCGAGGTGGAGCCGAAGTGCAGGCTCAGCACCATGTCCGGGGTGTCGAGGTGCTGGACGAGGAAGTAGCGGGCGCTCGGCTCGCCGTGCGCGGCCGCCAGCTGCCGGGCCCCCAGGTCGTGCCCGAGCAGGCCGAAGGCGCTGGACACCGCGTGCACGTGCAACCGGCCCTCGGCGCGCGGCAGGAACTCGTACTCGGCGCAGGCGCGCACGACGTCCGCGGCCTTGTAGTTGCCGATGTCCAGGGTGTACCAGAGGTTGACCCCGTACTGCTCGCGCAGCTCGGCGGCGTGGCCGTCGACCACGGCCCGGGCCAGCGGCTTGACGTCCGAGCGTTCGACGCCGTCGTACACCGCCACCGGGTTGCGGGCGCGCAGCCACTCGTCGTCGGACAGGCGCGAGCCCCAGAGCTTCCTGCGGGCAGCGCGGGGCACCACGGTGAGGATGCTGAGCTGCTCGGGGCCCGCCAGGCCGCACTCGTGGGCGCGCAGCACCGCGTCGCGCAGGGCGACCGCCTTGTTGCCGGAGGACGGCGAGAGGATCATGATGCGCTCGCCCGTGCGGCGGATGTACCCGGCGGCGCGCGCCACGATCAGCAGCGAGGCGAAGGTCTTGGTGGTGCGGGTGCGGGGGTTGCGCATCAGGTCCAGGAGCCGCAGCGTCCGGCCCCGGTAGCGGCCGAGTTCGTGGAAGGCGAGGCCGGAGGCGGCCAGGAAGCCGGTCAGCTCCGGGCCCTCCGGGGGCAGTGCGTGGCCGGGGCTGAACTCGGGGGAGGGCGGGGCCGCCCGCTCCATGGCGGCCAGTGCGGTGAGGACCTCTGCTCGGTACTGGTGCAGGGCGTTCGTGACTGTTGTCTCGCCGGACTTGCTGGACATCGGACCACACAACTCTCGTGCCGGAGTGGAATGGTGGATCGGTCGCCGACGGCCGGACACGTACGCTGGCCGGGAACGCGCGTCCGATTGTCGTCGTCTCCGGCGGGGTCGTCCAATAGTCAATCTCAATCAGTCGGTTCCGCTCCGGGGCAGTGCGGAACCGTTCCGTCACCCGCCGCCGTGCCCGTCCAGCAGCAGGGCCTGGGTGGACCGCGCCACCAGCCCCTCCTCGTCCCACAGCTGGGCCACCGCCAGCCCGGTCTCGCCCGGGGCCACGCTCGTCTCGGCGTCCAGGCACAGCCAGGGGCCGCGCGGCGGGCGGACCATGTGCACGGTCAGCTCGGGGGAGATGGACAGCCAGCGGTCTATGGGCAGTTCGGCGCTGACGCCGTTCGCCGAGTCGGCGGTGAGCACCACCCGCTGGAGGGGCGAGAGCGGTTCCCCCGCGAGCAGCGGGATCCTGGGCCGCACCCAGACGGCCGCCGGGCCGCGCTGGGCGATACCGCCCTTGGCGAACCGCCACTCCACCGAGGCCATGAAGCCGCAGTCCCACTCCGGGCGCAGCGTGGGCTCCTCGGCGCGCAGCCGGTCCGGCGGGCAGTGCGGCACCACGGACGGCGCGCTGCGCACCGGCAGGTCCTCCGGAGCGTGCGCCACCGCCCATGCGGAGGCGAGCAGCACCGGTCTGCCGTGCTGGTGCAGCTCGGCCCGGACGAGCCGGACGCGCCTGCCCGGCCGGTCCACCCGGGCGCGGACCTCCACCGGGTCGAGGGTGAGGGGGTTGAGGATCTCGCAGGTGAGCCGGGCGACGTCCAGGGCGCCGCCGCTCCCGGCCAGGCACTGCTCGACGGAGCGGGCCAGCAGGGCGACCGGGGGCCCGGCGTGCTGGTGCCGGGGGTCCCAGGGGCCCTGGGTGTGCCGGGTCGGAACGTAGCCGTCCGGCCCGCTCCGCTCGAAGTACGCCTGCACTGCGGCCTCTTGCGTCCCTCGGTCCCCGCCGCCCTGCTGTATGTCCATGCCGCCGCTGCCCCCTCCGCGCACACCAGGTCGATCACGCGCCGCCCACCCTACTGTGGGGGCATGGTGCGTTTGAGAGTGGAGTTCACGACCGAGCCGTTCGACCTCGACGAGCCCCCGCCGCACGCGGTGGTGGCACGCGAAGTCGTCCAGTCCGCCGGGCTGGACGCGGTGGACGTCGGCCCGTTCGGCAACACCGCCGAGGGCGGGGCCGACGCCGTGCTGGCGGCGGTGGGCGAGCTGCTGCGCAGTTCGCTGGCAGCCGGTGCCACGAGGGTGTCCTTGCAGGTCAACGTCGTGGAAGCGGGTGGCGCGTGAGCGGGCAAGCGTTCCGCGAGGCCATCGGGCCGCTGGTGGCCGCCCTGGGTGCGGAGCTGCTCGATGCGGAGAAGGCCGGGGGTGACGACGTCGTGCTCTCCTGGGAGGGCCGCCCGGTCGTCGCTGTGCGGCTGCCGCACCTGTCCGCTTCGCTGGAGCACATTCTCGCCGACCTCGAGCGCCGCCACGGCATGCCGCTCGACCAACTGGACCGCAGAGCCAAGCAGTCGGTCGTCCGCAACCTGGAGGCGCGCGGCGCGTTCGCGCTGCGGCACGGCGTGGAGACGGTCGCCGCCGCGCTGGGGGTGAGCCGCTTCACGGTCTACAACTACTTGAACCGGCAAGGATGACGGCAAGATGCGATGACGACAAGATGCGGAGCGCAATCCTCCTGCCCATCATGGAATCAGCATGCGGGCCCCGCAAGCCAAGGAGGGTTGATCGTGATTACGGTAGTGAACAAGTCGACCCGCTGCACCGACGACGAGGTGCGCGCCATGACCCGCGCCTGCGCCTCCCAGGTCCAGCAGCACGCGGCGCCGGCGTGGGGCCAGGTGCCCATTCCGGTCGTCTATGCCGCCAGCGAGCAGGAGGCTCCTCCCGGTGCCTGGGTCATCGCGGTCCTCGACGACCCGGACCAGGCCGACGCGCTCGGCTGGCACACCGAGGAACAGGGCGACCTGATCTACGGCCGGGTCTTCGCCGCACCCGTGCTCGACAACGGCGGCCAGGTGCTCACCGGAGACCTCACCGTCTCCAGCGTCCTCAGCCACGAAGTGCTCGAGACGCTGGTCGACCCGCACGTGAACCTGTGGGCCTCCAACAGCAACGGCGAGTCCTACGCCCTGGAGGTCTGCGACGAGGTCGAGTCCGACTCCTACCCGGTGGACGTGCCCGGCGCCGGGCCGGTGACCGTGTCCAACTTCGTCACCCCCCACTGGTTCGATCCCCAGGCCGGCCCGGACGAGAAGCTCGACTGGCTCGGCAACGTCAAGAAGCCCTTCCAGATGTCCAAGGGCGGTTACGTCGTCGTCATGCGCGAGGGGAAGACCCAGCAGATCTTCGGCGACAAGTACCCCGAGTGGCGCAAGCAGACCAAGGTCGCCGACACCTCCCGGTCCGCCCGGCGCACCAGCTCCTGACAGGCATCGGCTGCCCGCCCCGGACAACTCCGCTCGGGGTGGGCACAGTTGTTTCGGCACACCCACGCCCGGATTTTCAACAAACTGTTGACGTCACGTTCCCCCGGGGCGTTAGCTATGCGCAGCTCATGCTCATCCGAGCGCCGCGAAAGCGCCACGGAGGTTGCCGTGACTGCGAGTTCGACGCCGGGGCTCTCCCGGTTCAACGCGGCCCCGGGCGACGACGCCCGGGCCGTCCTCCATGCCATCTGCACCAGCTCCGCCTGGGCGGACGCCGTCCTCGCCCGGCGCCCGTATCCCGACGCCGAGGCGCTGCTCGCCGCCAGCGACGCCGCCGTGGCCCGCCTCGGCCCGGACGATCTCGCCGAGGCCATGGCCGGGCACCCGCCGATCGGCCGGCCCGCGCCCGGAGACCCGGCCTCCGCCCGCGAGCAGCGCGGTATGGCGGACGCCCCCGCCGCCCTGCGGGAGCGGATGCTCGAACTCGGCCTGGCCTACCAGGAGAAGTTCGGCCACGTCCTGCTGATCTGCGCCACCGGACTCTCCGGCGAACAGCTGTATGACGCCGCCCGCAACAGGATCGACAACACGCCGGAACACGAACGCGAGATCGTGCGCAGGGAACTCGGCAGGATCAACCGCATCCGGCTGGCCCACCTCGCAGCACGCTCCGACCAGGAAGGAGAGGCCCGGCCATGACCACCGGGACCGCCACCGCCTCGGTCTCCACCCACGTCCTGGACACCGCGGCCGGCCGCCCCGCCACGGGCGTTGCCGTCGAGCTGTCCGCACGCGGCCCGGACGGCGACTGGTCGGTGCGCGGTGCGTCGGCCACCGACAAGGACGGGCGCTGCCCGGACCTCCCGGCAGCGCCGCCGGGCACCACGCACGTACGGCTGCGCTTCGCGACCGGGCCATACCTGGGGGACGAGGCGTTCTTCCCGGAAGTGACGATCGTCCTCGCCGTCGCCCCCGGCGAGCACCACCATGTACCGCTGCTGCTCAGTCCGTTCGGCTACTCCGTATACCGAGGGAGCTAGCGCATGCCCACCGTTCTCGGCCAGAACCAGTACGGCAAGGCCGAAACCCGCGTCCTGAGGGTCACCCGCGACGGCGCCACCCACCACGTCAAGGACCTCAACGTCTCCGTCGCCCTCTCCGGCGCCATGGACGAGGTGCACCTCACCGGCTCCAACGCCAACGTCCTGCCCACCGACACCACCAAGAACACCGTCTTCGCCTTCGCCAGGGAACACGGCATCACCTCGGCCGAGGACTTCGGCATCCTGCTCGCCCGGCACTTCGTCGACGGCCAGGAGCCCATCACCACCGCCCGGATACGCATCGAGGAGTACGCCTGGGACCGCATCGAGTCCCCCGGCGGGGGCGGCCACTCGTTCGTCCGCGCCAACCAGGAGATCCGCACCGCACAGATCGCCTACGACGGCGAGCGCACCCGCGTCCTCTCGGGGCTCAAGGGCCTGGTGCTGATGAACACCACCGACTCCGAGTTCCACGGCTACCTCAAGGACCGCTACACCACCCTCCCCGAGACCCGCGACCGCGTCCTCGCCACCAGCGTCCACGCCTGCTGGCGGCACGCCCGGGACGACGGGGGAGAGCGGCCCGACTGGAACGCCGGATACGCCCGGACGCGCCGCGCACTGCTGAGCGCCTTCGCCGGGACCTACTCCTTCTCCCTCCAGCAGACCCTCCACCGGATGGGAGCCCGCGTCATAGAGGAGGACCCCGGCATCGACGAGATCCGCCTCTCCCTCCCCAACAAGCACCACTTCCTCGTCGACCTGGAGCCCTTCGGCCTGAAGAACACCCACGAGGTGTACTTCGCCGCCGACCGGCCGTACGGACTCATCGAGGCGACCGTCCTGCGCGACGGCGCCGAGGCCGCCATCCCGGTGGACCTGACGAACCTCCCGTGAACCGACAGCGAGGAAACACCGTGGCCGCACCGCCGGAAACCCCGGAAGCCCCCGGGACCCCGGACCGCATCGTCATCGACAACTGCGCCGTCGCCACCGTCGACGCCGACGGCACCGAGCACGCCTCGGGCCACATCGTCCTGGCGGGCAACCGCATCGAGTCCGTCGGCCCGGGCCGCGCACCCGCCGGGCTCACCGGAGTCGTCCGGCGCGTCGACGGCTCCGGCCATCTGGCGACCCCCGGCCTCGTCAACACCCACCATCACTTCTACCAGTGGCTCACCCGCGGCCTGGCCCAGGACGCCGGCCTCTTCGACTGGCTCGTCGCCCTCTACCCCACCTGGTCCCGCATCGACGAACCCATGGTCCACGCGGCCGCTCGCGGCTCCCTGGCGATGATGGTCCGCGGCGGCGTCACCACGGCCATGGACCACCACTACGTCTTCCCGCGCGGCGCCGGCGACCTCCTCGGCGCCGAGATCCGCGCCGCCCGCGAACTGGGCGTGCGCTTCAGCCCCACCCGTGGCTCCATGGACCTCGGCGAGTCGGCCGGCGGGCTGCCCCCCGACTTCGCCGTCGAGTCCACCGAGGCCGCCCTCGCCGCCACCGAGGAGGCCATCGACGCCCACCACGACCCGTCCTTCGACTCCATGCTGCGCATGGGCGTCGCCCCCTGCTCGCCGTTCTCCGTCACCACCGAACTCCTGCGCGAGGCCGCGGCGCTGGCCCGGCGCAAGGGCGTCCGCCTGCACACCCACGGCTCCGAGACCGCGGAGGAGGAGCGGTTCTGCAAGGAGCGCTTCGGCATGGGGCCGACCGACTACTTCGAGTCCACCGGCTGGCTCGGCGACGACGTGTGGATGGCCCACTGCATCCACATGACCGACTCCGACATCGCCGCCTTCGCCCGCACCCGCACCGGAGTGGCGCACTGCCCCTCCTCCAACGCCCGGCTCGGCGCGGGCACCGCCCGCGTCCCCGACCTGCTCCGGGCGGGCGTCCCCGTCGGCCTGGGCGTCGACGGCACCGCCTCCAACGAGTCCGGCGAACTCCGCACCGAGCTGCGCAACGCCCTGCTCGTGCACCGGCTCGCGGGCGGCGCGCAGGCCCTGGACGTGCGCCGGGCCCTGTGGCTGGGCACCCGCGGCGGCGCGGAGGTCCTCGGCCGGGCGGCGGAGACCGGCTCGCTCGAGCCGGGCAAGCTCGCCGACCTGGTGCTGTGGAAGCTCGACGGGCTCGGCCACTCCACCATCGCCGACCCGGTCGCCGCCCTCGTGCTCGGCCCGCCCGCGCCCGTCGCCCTCTCCTTCGTCAACGGCAGGGTGGTGGTCGAGGACGGCCGTCTGGTCACGGCCGACGAGGACGCCATCGCCCGGGAGGCCCGGCGCGAGGCCCGCCGGCTGGCCCGGATCGCGGCCGGCGACTGAACCCGGCCGCGACCCCGCCCGTCACAGACCCGCCGAGGGGGACGGCCCTCGGCCGGGCCGGACCGGGGTGCGGGCAGCGAACCGCACCCCGGTCCTTCTCCGCTCGACCCCGGTCCTTCTCCGCCCCCACCCCAGGAGGAACCCGCCGTGACCGCAGCCCCGCCCGGGCCCGCAGATCCGTCCGACCGGAAACCGGCGGCCGGGGACGGCACCGGAGTCCACCCCGTGGACCAGTTGCCCGGGCCCGGACAGCTGCTCGCAGGCGGCTTCCAGCACGTGGCCGCCAGCTACGCGGGCGTGGTCGCCCCGCCCCTCGTCGTCGGCGCCGCCGTGGGGCTGTCCCCGGACGGGATCACCTTCCTGGTCGGAGCCGCCCTGTTCACGGCGGGGCTGGCGACCCTCCTCCAGACCGTCGGCTTCTGGAAGGTCGGCGCGCGCATGCCCTTCGTCAACGGCGTCTCCTTCGCGGGCGTCGCACCGATGCTGGCCGTCGCGGACGCCCGGGCCGACCGCCACGACGCCCTGCCCGCCATCTACGGGGCCGTCATGGTCGCCGGGCTGCTGGGCTTCCTGCTCGCCCCGTACTTCTGCCGCCTCGTCCGCTTCTTCCCGCCCGTCGTCAGCGGCACCGTCATCACCCTGATCGGGCTCACGCTGCTGCCCGTCGCCTTCGGCTGGATCCAGGGCGGCCGGCCCGATCGCCCCGCCCCGCTCACCAACCTCGGCCTGGCCGGGGCGACCCTGGCGATCGTGCTCGTGCTGCGGCGGCTGCTCAGGGGATTCCTGCGGCAGATCGCGATCCTGCTCGGCCTGGTCGCCGGGACCCTCCTCGCGATCCCGGCCGGTGCCGTGGACACCAGCGCCACCCGGCACGCCGCCCTCGTCGGCTTCCCGGTGCCCTTCCACTTCGGCCACCCGCTCTTCGAACCCGCGGCGATCGTCTCCATGTGCGTCGTGATGCTGGTGTGCATGACCGAGAGCACCGCCGACATGCTCGCGCTCGGCGAGATCGTCGGGCGGCAGGCGGACGAGCGGGTGATCGCCGCCGGGCTGCGCGCGGACACCCTCGGCTCGGCCCTGAGCCCGCTGTTCAACGGCTTCGCCAACAGCGCCTTCGCGCAGAACATCGGCCTGGTGGCCATCACGCGCGTCCGCAGCCGCTTCGTCGTGGCCGCGTGCGGGGTGATGTTCCTGCTGCTGGGCCTGAGCCCCGCCTTCGCCTCGCTGATCGCGCTCGTGCCGCGGCCGGTGCTCGGCGGCGCGGGCATCGTGCTCTTCGGGACGGTCGCGGCCAGCGGGATCGGCGTCCTGCTGAAGGCCGGCCTCGACCGGGGCGACAACATGCTGATCGCCGCCACCTCCCTCGGCATCGGCATGATCCCGGTGGTCTCCGGGACCTTCTACGGCGACGACGCCATACCGCAGACCCTGAGGACGATCCTGGGCTCGGGCGTCAGCGCGGGCTGTCTGACGGCGGTGCTGCTCAACCTCGCCTTCAACCACGGGGGACGCCGCAGCTCCGCGCGTGGCGACTAGGGGCGAAAACAGCGGTACGCGACAATCGGCACACATAACCACCCGTCAGTGCCGAGAGGTGTGCCGCCGTGGAGGAGCAACCGCAGGAGGAGAAGAAGCGGGGGTTCGTCTTCCCCAGCGCGCTGACCGTGCTGGCGGCCGTGACGGTGCTCGTCTGGGCCCTCACCTTCGTCATCCCGACCGGCACCTACCGGCGCGGCCCCGACGGCAGCCCCCTCCAGGGCACGTTCCACCGCGAGGCGGCGCCCGGCGGCTTCCTGCACCGGCTCGGCGAGCTGTATCTGGCGCCCGTCAACGGCCTGTACGGCATCCGGGACGCCAAGACCGGCGATATCGCCCCGGACGCGACGGGCGCCCTCTACGGCAGCGCCGCCGTCTTCCTCTTCGTCCTCGCGATCGGCGCGTTCATCACGGTCGTCTTCGCCACGGGAGCGCTGGACCGCGGCATCGAACGCCTCGCCCACCGGCTGCGGGCCCGCGGGGCCCTGCTGATCGCCGGCATCATGACGGTCTTCTCCCTCCTCGGCACGGTGGAGGGCTTCGCCGAGGAGACGCTGGGCTTCTACGGGCTGCTGGTGCCCCTGATGCTGGCGCTGGGCTACGACCGGATGGTCGCCACCGGCACGATCATCCTGGGCGCGGGCGTCGGAGTGCTCGCCTCCACCGTCAACCCGTTCGCCACCGGAGTGGCCTCCTCGGCGGCCGGCGTCTCGCTGGGCGACGGCATTGCGCTGCGCTTCGCGATGTGGCTGGTCCTGACGGCCGTCACCATCGGCTACGTCCTCCGGTACGCGCACCGGGTGCGCACCGACCCGCGGCGCTCGCTCACCGGCTTCCTGGAGGGCGACCACGAACTGGAGGAGAAGGCCGCCGAGCCGCCCGAGCTGACGGGGCTCCAGAAGGCCGTCCTGGTACTGGTGACCCTCGTCTTCGCCTTCATGATCTTCTCGGTGATCCCCTGGTCGAGCGCCCTCACCGGGAAGGCAGACGCGACCCCGTACGGCTGGGAACTCGACTGGTCCTTCGCCGAGTTGTCGGCCCTCTTCATTGCCGCGTCCCTGCTGGTCGGCATCGTCGCCCGGCTGGGGGAGCAGCGGCTGAGCGCGGCGGTCGTCCAGGGTGCGGCCGACTTCATCGCACCGGCCCTGGTGATCGTCCTGGCTCGCGGTGTCACCGTGATCATGACGAATGCGAAGATCATCGACAGCGTGCTCCACTCCATGGAAGGAGTGGTCTCCGGCACCCCGGCGGTGACCTTCGGGGTCCTGGTCTACGTGGTCAACCTGCCGCTGGCCTTCCTGATCCCCTCCACCTCCGGGCACGCGACCCTGGCGATGCCGATCCTCGCACCGCTGGCGGAGTTCGCGGGCGTCTCGCGCGCGGTGGTGGTCACGGCCTGGCAGGCGGCCAGCGGCTGGATGAACCTGTGGGTGCCGACCACCGCGGTGGTGGTCGGCGGCGTCTCCCTGGCGAAGGTCGGATACGACAGGTATCTGCGCTTCATCTGGCCGCTGCTGCTGATCCTGGCGGTGCTGATCTGCGGGTTCGTGGCGCTGGGCGCGGCGATGACGTAGAGGGCCGGTGTCAGAGGCTCAACAGGCTGCCGATGCCCCGGGCCTCGGCCTCTGCGCGGACCCGGTCGGCCACGGCCACGTCGAGGATCGCCATGCCGAAGGGATTGCTGACGACGACGTCGTGGTCGCCGCGCCGCCCGGGGTGACGCCCCGTCACGATGTCGCCCAGCGAGGCGTCGACCCTGCGGGCGTGCGGCTGCGGGGCCGCTCCCGGCCAGGGCTCGCCGCCGGGGCCGAGCAGGGTCCCCGCACGGTGCATACGGCCGAGCAGCCGCCGCGGGTCGTCGCGCACCAGACTCCAGTCGTCCACGACGAGGAGGCCGGCCGCCAGCACGGCCTGCTCGGTGAGGTCGTCGAGGGAGACGTGGGCGACCAGCGCGCCGGGCTCGATCCAGTCGGGCTCGATGTATCCCTCGGTGACGGTGGTGACGGGAACGACGAGATCGGCGCCGGCCACGCACTCCCGCGGCCCGCCCGCGGCCCGCACGGTGACACGCTCCCCGCCGGGGAGCCCGGCGACGAACTCCAGCAGCTTCTGCGCACGCTCCGGCGTGACGTCGTACGCGACGACCTCGCGGAGCGTGGGCACGCTGTCGAGGAGCAGCGCCGCATGGGCCCGGGCCAGGGTGCCGCAGCCGAGCAGCGCCAGGGTCCGCGGCTCCGGGGCGGCGAGGTGCCGCGCCGCGAGCGCGGTGACGGCGGCGGTGCGCATCGCGCTGATGTAGGCGGCCTCCATGAGGGCGACGGGGCGTGCCGTGTCCGGGTCCAGCAGCAGTGTGAATCCCTGGGACCGCGGGATGCCGCGATCGGGATTGCCGAGGCTTGCATTGATCGTCTTCAGCCCGACCACCGGCCGGGCGCCCCCGGTGAGCGCCCCCGGCATGGCCAGACACCGAGCGGCGTCCCCGCCCGGTGTGGTCCAGCCCAGGTATGCCTCTTCCGGCAGGACCGACCTGCCCTCGCCGTGCAGGACCAGCGCCTCGGCCACGGCGCCGACGATGTCCACGCCCCGGGCGGCCTGGACGACCTCCGCCCGGGTCAGGTAGCGAAACGTGCTGTCGGGGTAGCGCTCGAAGTCCACGGGACGAGACCTCCTCGGTCGGGCACTGCCTGGTGAGCTGTGCTGATGACCCGCTCTCAGCAGGTCGGGCGAAGTTCACTGCGGTTCGGCAGCGCCCCGAAGGGGCGTGGGGAACTGCGCGACCGGCCACGACGGCGCCGCGGTCGATCGACGACCCGGCACGGCACTTCCAGCGGAGCGCTCAGTGGCCCGCGCGGCCCGGTGTCCAGAAGCCGTTGGCGCGTACCGCGCGCCGGGGCCAGCCGCGGTCGCGCACGAGGTGGGTGCGCACCAGCTGGCAGGTGCGGGACTCGCCGGCGACGTAGGCCGTGCCTGGTTGGTCCGGCAGGTCCAGCGCCCGTATCGCCTCCACCAGCCGGGTCGAGGCGGCTGCGGAACCGTCGCCCCGGTGCACCCAGGTGACGTCCTCGGCGCGGGGCAGCGGCGGGGTGCTGTGCGGGCCCTCGACGTCGAACGCGCCCATGACCCGTGCCGTCGGCGGAAGGGCACCCATGATCGCGCCGAGGGCCACCGAGCCGGTCTCGTCGCCCGCGAACAGGTGGTACGGGGCGCCGGGGTCGGCCACCAGGTGCCCGTCCGGTTTGGAGAGCGTCACCTCCTGGCCGACCTGGGCGTTCGACGCCCACGTCTCGCCGGGGCCGTGATTGCCGTGGAGGTAGATCCGCAGCTCCAGGGTGCCCTGCGGGTCGTAGGACCAGACCGAGTACTCCCGCGACTCCGCCGTCACGGCGCCCACGACCGTGCTGGGCGGGGCGAAGAAGACGCGCACGTGCTGGCCCGGCCGCCAGGAGAGGCCGCGCAGTTGCGGGTCCTCCAGGCGCAGGCCGCGCATCGTGCTGGTGATGTCGTCGACGGCGGCGATGCGGGCGCGCACCAGCAGGCGGTCGAGGACCAGGCGGTCCCAGGGCATTTTCACGTAGGTGCTGCCTTCCCGTGGTTCGGCTTGTTGCGGTTCCAGGGTGTCCGGGCTCCGGCCTAGCCGAGCAACCCGTACCCCGGCACCGTCAGGAAGTCCACGTACTCCTCGTCCAGGGCCACCTTCAGCAGCAGGTCGTGGGCCTCCTGCCACAGGCCCGGTTCGCCCCGCACCGCCGCCAGCTCCGCCGCCGCGACCTCGCGCACCAGCTCCGCCGTGACCTTCTCGCCGCCGTCCAGGACCACGCCCGCGTTCACCCACTGCCAGATCTGGCTGCGCGAGATCTCCGCCGTCGCCGCATCCTCCATGAGGTTGAAGATGGCCACGGCCCCGATCCCGCGCAGCCACGCCTCGATGTAGCGGATGCCGACCTGGACGGCGTTGCGCAGGCCCGCGGAGGTCGGCCTGGCCTCCAGCGTGTCCAGGGCGATCAGCTGGTCTGCCGTCACCCGGACGTCCTCGCGCAGCCGGTCCTTCTGGTTCGGGCGGTCGCCGAGGACCGAGTCGAAGGAGGCGCGGGCGACGGGTACGAGGTCGGGGTGGGCGACCCAGGAGCCGTCGAAGCCGTCGGCCGCCTCGCGGTCCTTGTCGGCCCGGACCTTCTCCAGCGCGACCCTGTTGACCTCGGGGTCCCGGCGGGACGGGATGAAGGCCGCCATGCCGCCGATGGCGTGCGCCCCCCGCTTGTGGCAGGTGCGCACGAGCAGTTCGGTGTAGGCGCGCATGAACGGTGCGGTCATGGTGACCGCGTTGCGGTCCGGAAGGACGAACTTCTCGCCGCCGTCACGGAAGTTCTTGATGATGGAGAAGAGGTAGTCCCAGCGTCCCGCGTTGAGCCCCGAGGCGTGCTCGCGCAGCTCGTGGAGGATCTCCTCCATCTCGTACGCGGCCGTGATGGTCTCGATGAGGACGGTGGCGCGGATGGTGCCGCGGGGGATGCCCAGCTCGTCCTGGGCGAAGACGAACACGTCGTTCCACAGCCGGGCTTCGAGGTGCGACTCGGTCTTCGGCAGGTAGAAGTACGGGCCCTTGCCGAGGTCCAGCAGCCGCCGGGCGTTGCGGAAGAAGTAGAGGCCGAAGTCGACCAGGGCGCCGGGGACGGGGCGGCCGTCGACGGTCAGGTGGTGCTCGTCCAGGTGCCAGCCGCGCGGCCGGGCCACGACCGTCGCCAGCTCTCCGGCGGGCTTCAGCGCGTACGCCTTGCCCTCGGGGGTGGTGAAGTCGATGCGGCCCTCGAAGGCGTCGGTCAGGTTCAGCTGGCCGCGGATGACGTTCTCCCACGTCGGCGACGACGCGTCCTCGAAGTCGGCGAGCCACACGCGGGCACCGGAGTTGAGGGCGTTGATCGTCATCTTGCGGTCGTCGGCGGGGCCCGTGATCTCCACGCGGCGGTCGTCGAGCGCGGCGGGGGCGGGGGCGACGCGCCAGCCGGGGTCCTCGCGGATGTGCGCGGTCTCCGGCAGGAAGTCCAGCGTGCCGGTACGGGCGATCGCGGCGCGGCGCTCGGCGCGGCGGGCGAGCAGCTCGTCGCGGCGCGGGGTGAACCGGCGGTGCAGTGCGGCGACGAAGGAGAGCGCGGCGTCGGTCAGCACTTCCTCCTGCCGTGCCACGTGCGGGGTTCCTGCGGTCACCGTTGCCATCTGGTGCGGTGCGGACATGGGTTGACTCTCCTTCGGCGGGTTCGGCAGGTTCGGCAGGAGAAGCGGGCGTGACCATCACGGCACGCAGTGCCGTGCGGACGAATGGAGAATAGTTTCCTCATCGTGGAAGTTCAATGGTGTGGTGCTGCCGGGGGAGTTCTTGAGACACCGCGTGCCTCAGTCCAGCAGGGCGAGGTCGTCCGGGGTGTCCACGTCGTCCGGCGCCGCCACGTCCGAGCACTCCACGAGGCTCAGGGCGGAGGCATGTTGAGCGAGATAGGCCCGCGCCCCGCGGTCCCCGGCGGCCGTCCGGGCCACGCCCTCCCAGTGCTCGCGGGCGAACAGCACGGGGTGGCCGCGCTCGCCCCCGTACGCCGCCGCCACCAGCCCCGCCCCGGCCCGGTGCGCGGCCAGGACCCGCGCGACCGCGGCCGCGCCGACGCGCGGCTGGTCGACCAGCGTCACCAGGACCGCCGATGCGGCGGCCGCATCCGCCGAGGCCGCCAGCGACGCCAGTCCGGCCCGCAGCGAGGAGCCCATGCCCGTCGCCCACTCGGCGTTGTCCACTAGGACCTCCGGCGGCAGGCCGGTCCGCGCCCGCACCTCCGCCGCCCCTGCCCCCAGCACCACGCGCACCGGCCCGCAGCCGCCCTCGCGCAGCACCCGCACCGCGTGCTCCACCAGCAGCCCGCCCCGGAACGGCAGCAGCGCCTTCGGGTGCCCGCCCAGCCGCCGCCCGCCACCCGCCGCCAGCAGCAGCCCGGCGACGGGCTGCCGGCTCGCACTCGTGTCCGTCGTCCGTGCCATGGTCCCTGCATAGCGCATGTCTGACCGCCTGTACGCAGAACGTCAGTTCGTCACTCGTACGTGAACACGCGGCCTGAATTTCGCTGTGCGTGTGGCGCGTCGCACACGAAGTGGCGTTAACTGATCCGCGCGCGAGCGCGCGGGAGGGGGAGAGACGTGGCGGAAGGCGCCGTTGTGGTGGAAGAGGAGCGAGCGGGCCGGTTCGGCGAAGGGCCGGACCCGAGGGTGGACGATCTGAGCACCGCGGTGTCCCGGCTGCGCAAAGCGCTGGCAGGGCACCCCGCCGTCTTACCCGACAGGGACGCCGCCGAGGACGAACTGGCCGCGCTGGACGCCATGGTGCGCACCGGCGCCCCGGACGTCTCCCGGCTGCGTCGCGCCCTCCTCCTCGTGGCCGGTGCCGTGGGCTCGGTCAGCGCCCTGGCGCCGGCCCTCGGCGAAGTCCGCGCCGCGGTCGACCGCTTCGGCGAGCCGCCGGAGGGCACCACTCCGCAGAGTGCGCCCGGCGAGGCCGGGCTGCCGGGTCCCCGAGAGGGCACCCAGGGCGACTGACGGGGCGCCCGGGGTCGCGGCGGCACCGCGCCCGCGGCGCGCCGGAGCGTCAGGCCGTCAAGCCGTCGCCGTCGTGTCGGCGAGCGCCGCCGACAGTTCCGCGGCGACCTCCCGCAGCAGCGGGACGATCCGCTCGGTGGCGGTCTCCGTGACCCGCCCCGCCGGGCCCGAGACGGAGATGGCTGCCGCGGTGGGGGAGTCGGGCACCGGCACCGCGAGGCAGCGGACGCCGATCTCCTGCTCGTTGTCGTCCATGGCGAAGCCCGTCTCGCGCACCCGGACGAGTTCCGCCAGGAAGGCGTCGGGCGTGGTGATGGTCTTGTCCGTCGCGGCCGGCATGCCCGTACGCGCCAGCAGCGCGCGGACCTCGTCGTCCGGGCTCTGCGCCAGCAACGCCTTGCCGACGCCCGTGGAGTGCGGCAGCACGCGCCGGCCCACCTCCGTGAACATCCGCATCGAGTGCCGCGAGGGCACCTGTGCGACGTAGACGACCTCGTCGCCGTCGAGCAGCGCCATGTTGGCGGTCTCGCCGGTCTCCTCCACCAGCCGTGCCAGATGGGGGCGGGCCCAGGTGCCGAGCAGCCGGGCGGAGCTTTCGCCGAGGCGGATGAGCCGCGGACCGAGCGCATACCGCCGGTTGGGCTGCTGCCGTACGTATCCGCAGGCCACCAGCGTGCGCATCAGCCGGTGGATGGTGGGCAGCGGCAGTCCGCTGCTCGCGGCCAGCTCGCTCAGCCCTACCTCGCCTCCGGCGTCGGCCATCCGCTCGAGCAGGTCGAATGCTCGCTCGAGGGACTGGACGCCGCCGCTGGTCGTGGCGGATCGGGGCTCGGCGGACGGGGGCACGGCGCTCCTTCGGGGTGGGGGTGGGAGCAGCCTACCGGCCACCACCGGGACCACATGCGGGTTTCTGTTGCGTGAAAACGGGCTTCCGGTGCGTGAAAGGGTCTTGACCGGCGTGGGGTGCGCCTGAAGACTGCGGCCTGCGCGGTTCAACAGAACGTTGAAGAAGGCTGCAGAAGCACTGCAGAAGCACTGCAGAAGCACTGCAGAAGCACTACACAAAAGCCGCAGAACGTCCGAACGCTTCACCACGCTGCATCCAGGCCGTCGAGAAGGGCCCGCACAGTGGAAGTGGAACTGCTCCTGCGCTCGACCCGGGTCGTGACTCCCGAGGGCACCCGGCCCGCATCCGTGGCCGTCGCCGGCGGACGCATCACGGCCGTCCTGCCGTACGACGCCGGGCCGCCGACCGGGGTCCTCGCCGAGGACCTGGGCGACGACGCGCTGCTGCCCGGGCTCGTCGACACCCATGTGCACGTGAACGACCCCGGCCGCACCGAGTGGGAGGGCTTCCGCACCGCCACCCGGGCCGCCGCCGCGGGTGGCGTCACCACCCTCGTCGACATGCCGCTCAACAGCCTCCCGCCCACCACCACCGTCGCCGCCCTGCGCACCAAGCAGGCCGTGGCGCGCACCCGGGCCCATGTGGACGTCGGCTTCTGGGGCGGCGCGCTGCCGGGGAACGCGGCGCACCTGCGGCCGCTGCACGACGCCGGGGTGCTGGGCTTCAAGTCCTTCCTGTCGCCGTCCGGTGTGGACGAGTTCCCGCCGCTCGGCCCGGACGACCTGGAGGCCGCGGCCGCCGGGATCGCCGGCTTCGGCGGGCTCCTGATCGTGCACGCCGAGGCCCCGCAGCGGCTGGCCGCCGCCCCGCAGCGGCGCGGGCCGCGCTACGCCGACTTCCTCGCCTCCCGCCCGCCCGCCGCCGAGGAGGACGCCGTCGCCGCGCTCGCCGACGTGGCCCGGCGGCTGGGCACCCGCGTGCACGTCCTGCACCTGTCCGCCGCCGGGGCGCTGCCCGCGATCGCCGCGGCCAAGGCCGCCGGGCTGCCCCTCACCGCGGAGACCTGCCCGCACTTCCTCGCCCTCACCGCCGAGGAAGTCCCGGACGGGGCCACCGAGTTCAAGTGCTGCCCGCCCATCCGCGAGGCCGCCAACCGGGACGCGCTGTGGGCAGGGCTGGCCGACGGGACCGTCGACTGCGTGGTCTCCGACCACTCGCCCTGCACCACCGACCTCAAGGTCCCCGACTTCGACCGGGCCTGGGGCGGCATCTCCTCGCTCCAGCTCGGCCTCCCCGTCGTCTGGACCGAGGCCCGGCGGCGCGGGCACACCCTCGACGACGTGGCCCGCTGGATGGCCACCGCCCCCGCCGCCCTCGCCGGCCTCGCACAAAAGGGCGCCGTCGAGCCGGGCCGCGACGCGGACTTCGCCGTCCTCGCCCCCGACACGGCCTTCACCGTCGACCCCGCCGCGCTCCACCACCGCAACCCCGTCACCGCCTACGCGGGCCGGACCCTCCGGGGCGTCGTACGGGCCACCTGGCTGCGCGGCCGCAAGATCGCCGACCACGGCGTCCCCCTGACCGGGCCCACCGGACGACTCCTGGAGCGTGCATGAGCACAAGCGGCATAAGCAGCACAGGCGGCATATCCGACACCTCTGGCTGTATACGTTTCACGGGCGGGGCGGGCCCGTACCGGGGCGGCGACCCCTACGCCGACTACCGCACCGCCGACTTCCCCTTCGCCCACCTGCCCGATCTCGCCGACAGACGGCTCGGCGCCGCCGTGCTCGCCGCCAACGACGAGTTCTTCGCCGAGCGCGAGAACCTCCTCCGGCCCGGGCCCGCCCGCTTCGACCCCGACCACTTCGGGCCCAAGGGCAAGGTCATGGACGGCTGGGAGACCCGCCGCCGGCGCGGTGCCTCCGCCGGCGCCCCGCACCCCTCGGACGAGGAGCACGACTGGGCGATCGTGCGGCTCGGCGTGCCCGGCGTCGTCCGGGGCGTCGTCGTCGACACCGCCCACTTCCGCGGCAACCACCCCCAGGCGGTCGGCATCGAGGGCACCGCGCTGCCCGGCACGCCGTCCCCCGGGGAACTGCTCGCCGACGACGTGCAGTGGACCGCCCTCGTCCCCCGCACCCCCGTCGGCGGCCACGCCGCCAACGGCTTTGCCGTGGCCGCCGGGCAGCCCTTCACCCACCTGCGGCTCCGCCAGTACCCCGACGGCGGCATCGCCCGGCTGCGCGTCCACGGCGAGGCCGTGCCCGACCCCGCCTGGCTCGCGGCCCTGGGCACCTTCGACCTGGCCGCCCTGGAGAACGGCGGCCTCGTCGAGGACACGTCCGACGGCTTCTACTCCTCGGCGCTCAACAGCATCCTCCCGGGCCGCTCGCAGCGGATGGACGGGGGCTGGGAGACCCGGCGGCGCCGCGACCGCGGCCACGACTGGGTGCGCTACCGGCTCGCCGGGCAGGCGGCGCTGCGGGCCGTCGAGATCGACACCGGCTGCTACAAGGGCAATGCGGCGGGCTGGGCGGCGCTGTCCGTCCTCGACGCCACCGCGGGCGGGGACCCCGCGGACCGCGCGGCCGGGTGGACGGAGGTGCTGCCGCGCACCCGGCTCCAGCCGGACGCGGTGCACCGGTTCGTGCTGGGGGACTCCGTCGTCGCCACCCACGTGCGGATCGACATCCATCCGGACGGGGGCGTCGCCCGCCTGCGCGTCCACGGCTCGCTGACGAAGGAGGGGACGCTGGGGCTGGAGGGGCGATGGGGCGCTGCCCTCGCCTGACCCGGTGTGTCTGCCGCAGTGTTTGTTCCGTCCGTCGTCTCCGATCAACTTATCGGGCAGGTGAGCGAGTTGTAGAGTTGGCGGCATAGCTCGACACCCCAGCTGTGATGAGCCGGTGTCAAGCAACCGACTCACTCGAGGTGGCAGTCATGGCCGACGGTCAGCCGGGCGGCGACGTATACAACTTCTTCGACGGCGAGGCGGACATCGTCGTCCAGTTCCGCGACAACTACGGCGAGATCCACTTCCATGCGCCGCCGTCGGCCGCACCGCTGGAGAAGTCGGCGCACGCGCTGGCCGAGGCGGTCTACCGGCAGTGGCGGGAGGAGGCCAAGGTCTGGGACGTCGGCGGCGACCGGGCCGCGATGGCGGTCCGCTGGGCTCCCCGGGCGCGGCGGGCCGACCACCCGGAGAACGTCGGCGGGCATGTGCGGGGCCGGGGCGACCAGCTCGGGGACCTGCTCACCGCCTTCCTCGGGCTGCCCAGGCGGAGGCTCGCCCTCCTGGGAGCCGCCGGTTCGGGCAAGACCACGCTCGCCGTCCTGCTGACCCTGGAACTGCTGAAGCGCCGGCTGGCCGGGCGCCCCGGCGGCGCGGCCGCCGGGAGGCTCCCGGTGCCGGTGCTCCTCTCGCTGACGTCCTGGGACCCGGACCGCGAGGAGTTCGGGGCATGGTTCACCCGCCGGCTGGCCGAGGACTACCCCGGCCTGCCCCGCATCGGAGGCCGCCACCCCGCCCGCGAGCTGTGGAGCGCCAGCGGGTCCGTCCTGCTCCCCGTGCTCGACGGCCTCGACGAGATACCGGGCGTCCGCCGCACGGCCGCGGTCCGGGCCCTCAACCGCGCCCTGTACGAGAGACCTCTGATCCTCACCTCGCGCACGGCCGAGTTCGACGCCCTGCCCCCGGACGTCGTGCTGGGCAACGCGGCGGTCATGGAGGCGCGGCCGGTCACCGCGGCCGACGCCGTCTCCTATCTCACCCGGAGCGCCGCCCCGGACTCCCTGCCGCGCTGGCAGCCGCTGTTCGCGGCGATGGCCGAGGAGCGGGGCGGCGCGGTGACGGCCGCACTCTCGACCCCCCTCATGCTCTCGCTGGCCCGCACGGTCTACGCGCGCCCGTGGTCGGATCCCGCTGAGCTGGCCGACCGGTTCCGCTTCCCGTCGCGGCGCTCGGTGGAGGACCACCTGCTCGACCGGTTCGTCCCCTCGGTGTTCACCGGGGAGGTTCCCTCGCACGACCGCCTGGATCCCCCGCGCCGCTGGTCGCCCGTCCGGGCGCGGCGGTACCTGGGCGCGCTCGCCCGGCACCTCCAGCGGCAGGAGACCACCGAACTCGCGTGGTGGCGGCTGCACCGGGCCCCGGTGCCCCTCGCCGCCGCCCTGCCCGTCCTTGCCCTGCTCGGGGTGGCGCTGTCCGCGCTGGCCCGCACGCTGGGGGAGCGGACCCGCGAGGTCGCGCGCGGCGGCGCCCGGCCGGTGCTGGACCTGGGCCCGCTGCAGACCACCACGGCACTGCTCACCGGCGTGGTGGCCGGGCTGCTGGCGCAGATGATGATCCGGACCTGGTACGCCGACCACCGTCTCGGCGAGCCCCGGCGGGCGGCGAGCCTGCTGCGGCCGGTCGCGGCGTTCCGTTCCGCGCTGCGCTACACGACCCGGCGGCGGGCGATGTCCGCGACGCTGATGGCCCTCCTCCTCACGGGCGGCCTGGCGGCGCTCCCCGCCTCCGAGCCGGGACTGTCGTACGTGTCCGCCGGGTGCGTGGCGGTCGCGCTGCTGCTCGCCGTGGTCTTCACCGCGCCGTCCGACGCCGACGAGAACGCCTCCACTCCGCGCGCCCTGCTGCGTGCCGAACACGTCGCCCTCGCCCGCTCCTTGTGCATCATCAGCCCGCTGATCGGGCTGGGCGTGGGCGTGGCGCACTACTCGGCGTGGAGCAGTGCATCCGCCTGGTCGACCGGGGTGGTGGCCTGGATCGCGGCGGCGGGGATGCTGGTCGTCGTCAGCCCGTGGAGCCGCTGGACGCTGGCCAGGACGACCATGGCCGTGACCGGCCAGGCCCCCTGGGCGCTGATGCGCTTCCTCCGGGACGCCCACCACCAGGGCATCCTGCGCCAGGTCGGCGGCACCTACCAGTTCCGGAACGCCTGGCTCCAGGAGCGGCTGGCGGCCGGCTCCGCGCGGGGTGCCCGGAGGGGCGCCCCGGCCGCTCCCGATCCGCTGCTGCTGCCGGAGGACGGGATCACCGCCACGTCCGACGGGGGCTTCGCGTTCCGGCTGCGGGTGCGTACGACCAACCTCGCGCCCCTGAAGCTCTCCCTGCCGCCCGCGGCCCTCTACACGCTGAGCGTCGCACTGCGCCAGGGGGCCGCCGGGCTGCCCCATCTCTGGATGCCGGCCGCCCTGTTCCTCGGCATCGGCGGGATCGGCTCCGCCCTGTGGTGGATCATGCCGCGCCGCACGGTGGACCTGCGGGTCTCACCGCTGGGGATCCGCTGCGTCACGTCCTCGAAGCGGGAGGTCCGCGCCGACTGGTCGCACGTGGAGGAGGCCGCCGTCCGCCGGTCGCGGAGGAGGGGCGTGGAGACCGGCACCTACGGCATCCACGTCCGTCTGCACCCCGATGCGCCCCGCGCCCTCCGGTCCCCCAGGGGCCGGGAGACCTGGCACCTCGTCTGCGACGTCGGGCCCCGGCAGGCCCTGCCCGGCCCGGTCGAGGAGGCTCTGCAGCACTTCGCCGCGGAGCGCTGGACGCCGTCGGCCGGCGCGGCCGCCGCGCCCGGGCCGGTCGCCGGGCAGCAGATCCGGAACGGTCGGACGGACGACTTCGCCCAGTGGGAAAGGGAGTTCGACCCGCCCGGAAGGTGAGCGTCCGGCCGGGTGGGCGGCGCGGGGAGGGGATGCCTCACTCCGGCCGCAAGGCCAGGTACGCCAGCGTGTCCCAGAACATCAACTCGTAGTCCTGGAGCAGCCGTCCGTACCGGTGCGCCAGCCGCTCCGTGAGCAGCCCGCCCGCCAGCCCGGCGGCCACCGCCGCCGACGACAGGCGGCTGCCCTCGGGGTCGGGGGCGGCGAAGAAGTCGAAGAAGCCGCAGCCCTCGTCGTCGAAGCCGTAGTGCTCGCGCAGGCCCCGGCCCATGGCGGCGCAGTAGCCGCCCCAGGCCGAGAAGTTGGCGGCGAGGGCCACCACCACGTCGACCGGCTCGGCGCCCAGCGCCAGCCAGGCCGCATAGGCCGGGTACGCCTGGCAGCCGGCGCTCGGCTCGTACGCCCGCATCTGCTCCCCGGTCAGGCCGCAGGCGGCGGTCAGGCCGGCGAGCCGGTCCAGGGCCACGCTCTCGCCCGATTCCAGGTGGGCGAAGAAGGCGGCCACTTCGGGCTGCTGCCGGGTCGCGGCCCGCTCGGCCAGATGGAGGAAGCTGCGCCGGTCGCCGGAGACGATGTGGTGCTGCTCCAGCGCGAACGCGGCGACGACCGAGCGCGCGGCCGTGCCGGTCGCGATCAGCGGGACGAGGCGGTTCGCCCCGGCGGGGGGCGCCAGCTGCCGAACCGCGTCGTCGAGGACTTCCCGGTCTGTGCGAGCCATGCTTCCAGCGTATCGACGGGCGGCGGCTACTTCGCCCCGGCGAGGTAGAAGATGAGAAAGAAGAAGGCGGCGATGAAGTGGACGGCGACGAGGTAGATGAAGACCCGGACCGTCATGCCCATGGGGGCGCGGTCCTCCTCGTCCATGTCCATGTCCTTCACAGTGTTCGCGTTGTCGCTCACGGCATTCCCCTCCGGGTCGGTTCGGCGCCGCCCAGGCACAGCTCGGCCGCGCCGCTCTGCACCAGCGTGTGCATGAACAGCAGGTCCACTCCGCCGCGCGACTCGGCCGCGATGCGGTGCGGGGTGAGGGAGTCGAAGTGGGCTGCGTCCCCGGGCTCCAGGAGGTGGACCGTGTCGCCGAGGGCCAGCCTGAGCCGCCCGCCGGTCACGTACAGCCACTCCTCGCCCGGGTGCACGCGCACCAGCTCCTCCTGGCTGCCCCGGCCCCTGGGCACGTGCAGCCGCAAGGCCTGCATGGCCCGCCCGGGCCCGCCGGCCCGCCAGTACGTCCATCCGCCCGCCTCCTGCGCCTCCATGCGGTCGGCCCGCACGATCGGGTCGCGCCACTCGGGCACCTCGCCCAGCAGGTCGGATACGGTCGTGCCGTAGGTGCGCGCCAGGGCCAGCAGCACCGGCAGCGACGGGGTCCGCCGGCCGGTCTCCAGCCGGGAGAGGTGGGCGGGCGACAGCCCGACCCGGGCCGCTGCGGCCTCCAGGGTGAGCCCGCTGCGCCTGCGCAGGGCGCGCAGCTGGGGGGCCACGGCGGGCAGTTCGTCTCCCTCGGCCCCGGCGGGAGCGGGCGGTACGGGCGGCTGCGCGTTCATGGTTCCGGTATAGACCCGTGCGTGCCTCTGGGGCAAAAGTTTTGCCTGAGAGGTAAAAGCCCTGGTGGTGAGCGTGCGATTCCGTTTGTGATCTTGGTAAACGTCAGGGAAACATCAAAAGTTGACCATTGACATGACATGGACCTGCCGCGCAATGCTGGGTGCATGACAACCCCCCATCGTCTTGCGCGCCTCGGTGTTCTCGCCGCCCTGGGCGCCACGCTCCTCGCCGGCACCCCGGCCGTCGCCGCCACCGCCCCCGCTGCCCACCGCTCCTTCGCGGTGCAGTCCGTCGGCGACGTCTGCTACTCCGACCTGCCGTCGCAGGCCCACGACACCATCGGCCTCATCGACGCCGGAGGCCCCTTCCCGTACCCGCGGGACGGCATCGTCTTCTCCAACCGCGAGGGTGCGCTGCCGAAGCACGCCAGCGGCTACTACCACGAGTACACGGTCATCACCCCCGGCGCCCCGACCCGCGGCACCCGGCGCATCATCACCGGCCAGGGGGACCACGAGGACTACTACACCGGCGACCACTACGCGACCTTCAACCGGGTCGACTTCGGCTGCTGACGCGCCCGCCGGAGGCACCCGCACGACCGAGCCCCGCACCGCCCTCCCGGGCGGCGGGGCTCTCCGCGTCCCGTGTACCTACCCGTACGTACACTCGTTGCATGAGCACCCCCGAACGACTCGTCGAGAGCACCCGCGAACTCCTGTGGGAGCGCGGCTACGTGGGCACCAGCCCCAAGGCCATCCAGCAGCGGGCCGGGGCCGGCCAGGGGAGCATGTACCACCACTTCTCCGGCAAGCCCGCCCTCGCCCTCGCCGCCATCGAGCGGACCGCCGAGGAGCTGCGGGCCGCGGCCGAGCGGCAGTTCACGGGCCCGGGCACGGCCCTGGAGCGGATCTCCGCCTATCTGCGCCGCGAGCGGGACGTGCTCAGGGGCTGCCCGATCGGCCGGCTCACCCAGGACCCCGACGTCATGGCCGATCCGGTGCTGCGCCGGCCGGTCGACGAGACCTTCGACTGGCTGCGCACCCGGCTCGCTGCCGTGCTCGCCGAGGGCCGCGACCGGGGCGAACTCACCGCCGCGCTCGACCCGGTGGCCACGGCGTCCACCGTCGTGGCGGTGCTCCAGGGCGGCTATGTGCTCGCCCGCGCCGCCGACTCGACGGAGCCGTTCGCGCAGGCGGTCGACGGAGTGCTCGCCCTCCTGGAGGCAGGGGCTCGGGGCATCCGGTAGGGGGTGTCCGCTAGTCCGCCGCCATTGTCGGTGCCGCCCGCTAACGTTTCGGTGGAACGGCCTCCGGGGAGTCACGACACCACCTACGCACCGTGAGAAGGGCGGCGAACTGCCGTGTACCGCTGGGAGATCACCCAAGCCGCGCTGGCCCAACGAGTCCTGGCCCTGGTCCGCGGCGACAGCTACGACCGGGCCACCGTGGCGGCGGGCAGCCTGCTCTCCGCGGGGATCACCGCACTGGAGATATCCCTCACCACGCCCTTCGCCCTGGAGGCGGTGACCACTCTGGTCCGCGAGGTCGGCGACGAGGCGGTCATCGGCGTCGGGGCCGTGCTGGACGCGCCCTCCGCCCGCATGGCCGTCGACGCGGGCGCGGGTTTCCTGGCCTCGCCCGGTCTGGACGCCTCCGTCATCCGCACGGGTCACCGCTACGGCGTTCCGGTCTTCCCCGGCGTGGCCACCCCGGCCGAGGTCGTCCGGGCCCTGGAGCTGGGCGCCGATGCGCTCAAGCTGCTCCAGGCCGGGGACCGCGGGCCCGGGTGGGTCGGGGAGCTGCGGTCCGAGCTGCCGCAGGCGGCGCTCGTGCCCAGCGGCGGGATATCCGTCGACGGCGCCCCCGAGTGGATCGCGGCGGGGGCCGTGGCCTGCGGCCTGGGCGACGAACTCGCCGAGGGGGACCGGGACTCGGTCGCCAAGCGCGTCGCCGAGCTGCTCGGCCGGCTGGAGGACGCCGGGCACCGGGAGGGCTGACGCGCGGCCGGCGGCGGGCCCGCCGGGGGAGCCGGGACCGGGCCCGCCGGGAGCCGGGAACACGTCCGGCGCGGGAGCCGGACCGCATGTCCGGACAACCTGACCTCAGGACTTCCCGTCATCAGGTCCTGCGGCTACGCTCCCTCCGTGGCGAAGCACGAACCCCTCCGATTCACCCTCGACCGCAGCAGCCCGGTCCCGCTCTACTTCCAGCTGTCCCAGCAGCTGGAGGCCGCCATCGAACGGGGCCGGCTCGCCCCCGGGAGCCTCCTGGGCAACGAGATCGAGCTGGCCGGGCGGCTGGGGCTGTCCCGGCCCACCGTCCGGCAGGCCATCCAGACGCTCGTGGACAAGGGCCTGCTGGTGCGCCGCCGGGGCGTGGGCACCCAGGTCGTGCACAGCCAGGTCAGGCGCCCCCTGGAGCTGAGCAGCCTCTACGACGACCTGGAGGCGGCCGGCCAGAAGCCGGCCACCCGGGTGCTGCGGCAGGTCGTCGAGCCCGCCACCGCCCGGGTGGCGGCGGCCCTCGGGGTCGCCGAGGGCGCCGACGTGGTGTTCGTCGAGCGGCTGCGCCTGGCCCACGGCGAGCCCGTGGCGCACCTGCGCAACCACCTCCCCGTCGGCCTGCTCGACCTGGAGGGCGAGGACACGCTGGAGCGCACCGGCCTCTACCGGCTGATGCGGATGGCAGGCATCACCCTGCACAGCGCCCGGCAGACCATCGGCGCCCGCGCCGCCACCGCCGCGGAGGGCGAGCTGCTGGCCGAGCCGGAGGGCGCCCCGCTGCTGACGATGGAGCGCACGACCTTCGACGACACCGGCCGCGCGGTGGAGTTCGGCTCCCACCTCTACCGGGCCTCGCGCTACGCGTTCGACTTCCAGCTCCTGGCCCGTTCCTAGGGCGTGTCCCGGCGCCCGAGGCCGTCCCGGGCGCCATGTCAGGTCGTAAGAATGTTCTGACAAACCCTTGACGCAGTGTGGCGTCCGCCACTACAACTCCACCCACAAGAAGGAAGCCCGCACCCCGCCGTCCAAGCCCCGGCCGACAGCGGTGACGGATGGTGACGGATACTTGGGCGGTTGGGCCCGCGTGATCGGGGTCCGGCCACACCGTGACAGACAGTGGGAAGGGCAAGTCCTCGTGGCAAGGGTTCGGACAGGCGTACGCGCGGTGAGCGCCGTGCTGGCAGCGGTACTCGGCGCCACACTGGCGGGGTGCAGCAGCACGGGCGGCAAGCGTGCCGAGGAGCGGGCCGCCAAGGCCGCCCAGGGGCGGGCCGCGGTCGACACCCCCCGGTGGACCTTCGCGATGGTCACCCACTCGGGCGATGGCGACACATTCTGGGACATCGTGCAGAGCGGCGCCAAGCAGGCGGCCGCCAAGGACAACATCAAATTCCTGTACGCCCACGACGTCGAGGGCAACAAGCAGGCCCAGAACGTCCAGGCCATGATCGACCAGAAGGTCGACGGCCTGATCGTCACCCTCGCCAAGCCCGATGCCATGAAGGACGTCGTGGCCAGGGCGGAGAAGGCCGGCATCCCGGTGATCACCGTGAACTCCGGCTCGGACAAGTCGAAGGAATTCGGCGCACTCACCCACATCGGCCAGGACGAGGTCGTCGCCGGCGAGGCGGTGGGCGAGCAGCTCAACCAGCGCGGCAGGAAGAAGGCCGTCTGCGTCCTGCACGAGCAGGGGAACGTCGGCCACGAGCAGCGCTGCGAGGGCGTGAAGAAGGCGTTCAAGGGCGACGTGGAGAACCTCTACGTCGAGGGCACCAACATGCCCAGCGTGCAGTCGTCCATCGAGGCGAAGCTCCAGTCCGACAAGGACGTCGACGCAGTCGTCACCCTGGGCGCCCCCTTCGCCCCCACCGCCGTGAAGGCCGCCCAGCAGGCCGGCAGCAAGGCCGAGGTGGACACCTTCGACCTCAACGCCAAGGTCGCCACCGCCCTCCAGGACGGCTCCCTCGGCTTCGCCGTCGACCAGGACCCGTACCTCCAGGGCTACGAGGCGGTCGACCTCCTCTGGCTCCACCGCTACAACCGCGACATGCTCGGCGGCGGCCGACCGGTCCTGACCGGTCCGCAGATCGTCACCAAGGACGACGCCAAGCTCCTCGCCGAGTACACGAAGCGGGGCACCCGATGAGTACAGCGAGCACCCCGGCGACCGCGCCGGCCGACGAGCGGCTGCTGCACCGCAGCGTGCTGCGCCGCCTGATCGGCCGCCCCGAGCTGGGCGCGGTCGTGGGCGCGGCGGCCGTCTTCGTCTTCTTCTCCTTCGTGGCCGACAGCTTCCTCAGGGCCTCCAGCCTCTCGACGGTGCTGTACGCGTCCTCGACGATCGGGATCATGGCGGTGCCGGTGGCGCTGCTGATGATCGGCGGCGAGTTCGACCTGTCCGCGGGCGTGATGGTGACGTCCTCGGCGCTCGTCTCGTCGATGTTCAGCTACCAGATGACGGCGAACGTCTGGGTGGGCGTCGGGGTCTCCCTCCTCGTCACCCTGGCCATCGGCTTCTTCAACGGCTTCATGCTGACCCGCACCAAGCTGCCGAGCTTCATCATCACGCTGGGCACCTTCCTCATGCTCACCGGCCTCAACCTGGGCTTCACCAAGCTCATCAGCGGCACGGTCTCCACCAAGACCATCGGTGACATGGAGGGCTTCGACTCGGCGCGCGCGCTCTTCGCCTCGCACCTGACGATCGGCGGCGTGGACCTCCAGGTGACGATCCTGTGGTGGCTGGGCCTGGTGGCCCTGGCCACGTGGATCCTCCTGCGCACCCGCGTGGGCAACTGGGTCTTCGCCGTGGGCGGCGGCGCCGACGCGGCCCGTGCGGTGGGCGTCCCGGTCAACAAGACCAAGATCGGCCTCTATATGGCCGTCGCCTTCAGCGCCTGGATCTCCGGCCAGCACCTGCTGATGTCGTACGACGTGGTCCAGTCCGGCGAGGGCGTGGGCAACGAATTCCTCTACATCATCGCGGCCGTCATCGGCGGCTGCCTGATGACCGGCGGCTACGGCTCGGCCATCGGCTCGGCCGTCGGCGCCTTCATCTTCGGCATGACCAGCAAGGGCATCGTGTACGCGCAGTGGAACCCGGACTGGTTCAAGTTCTTCCTCGGGGCGATGCTGCTCGTGGCGACCCTGCTGAACGCATGGGTCCGCAAGCGCGCGGAGGCGACGAAATGAGTGCTGACGACATGAGTGCCGACGACAAGAGTGCTCTCGTCAAGCTCACCGACGTGAGCAAGTTCTACGGCAGCATCCGCGCGCTCGAGGGCGTCTCCCTGGAGGTGCACGCGGGCGAGATCACCTGCGTGCTGGGCGACAACGGCGCCGGCAAGTCGACCCTCATCAAGATCATCGCGGGCCTGCACCAGCACGACGCGGGCACCTTCGAGATCGAGGGCGAGGAGGCGAGGCTCGCCTCCCCCCGCGAGGCCCTCGGCCGGGGCATCGCCACGGTCTACCAGGACCTGGCGGTCGTCTCCCTGATGCCGGTCTGGCGGAACTTCTTCCTGGGCTCGGAGCCCACGAAGGGCGCGGGCCCCTTCAAGCGCCTCGACGTGCAGAAGATGCGCGAGACGACGCGTGCGGAGCTGCTGCGCATGGGCATCGACCTGCGCGACGTCGACCAGCCGATCGGCACGCTCTCCGGCGGCGAGCGCCAGTGCGTGGCCATCGCGCGGGCGGTGTACTTCGGGGCGAAGGTCCTGGTCCTGGACGAGCCGACGGCGGCGCTCGGCGTCAAGCAGTCGGGCGTCGTGCTGAAGTACGTCGCCGCGGCGCGGGACGCGGGGCTGGGCGTGGTGTTGATCACGCACAACCCGCACCACGCGTATCTGGTGGGGGACCGGTTCGTGCTGCTCAAGCGGGGGGCGATGGCGGGGAGCCATGCGAAGCGGGAGATTGCGCTGGAGGAGCTGACGCGGCAGATGGCGGGCGGGTCGGAGCTCGATCAGCTCAGCCATGAGCTGGAGCGGGCGCCGGGGCCCGATGTGATCGGGGGGAAGCGGGTCGACTCCGTCGAGGGGTGAGCTTGCCGTAGCGGGTGCCCGGCACCGGCGTTGTGCGGGGGAAGGCGCTGGTGAGGCACAATCGGGCACGTCCGTATCCGCGAGGCCCTGGCCTCACTAGACCACCGCAGGGGCAACGACCGCGATGAGCATGTACCGCGAGCGCGTACACCGGGGTACCGCCAGAGCGACCGTGCTCCGCACGGTCGGCACGCGCGAGCGGCGCTCGCATCTCACCGCGCCCCGCGTCCCCACCGTCGGCATCGACATCGGCGGCACCAAGGTGATGGCCGGTGTGGTCGACGCCGACGGCAACATCCTGGAGAAGGTCCGCACCGAGACCCCGGACAAGTCCAAGAGCCCCAAGGTCGTCGAGGACACCATCGTCGAGCTGGTCCTGGACCTGTCCGACCGCCACGACGTCCACGCGGTGGGCATCGGCGCCGCGGGCTGGGTGGACGCCGACCGCAACCGGGTCCTCTTCGCCCCCCACCTCTCCTGGCGCAACGAGCCCCTGCGCGACCGGCTCGCCGGCCGCCTCGCCGTCCCCGTCATGGTCGACAACGACGCCAACACCGCCGCCTGGGCGGAGTGGCGCTTCGGCGCCGGCCGGGGCGAGGACCACCTGGTGATGATCACCCTCGGCACCGGCATCGGCGGTGCGATCCTCGAGGACGGCCAGGTCAAGCGCGGCAAGTTCGGTGTCGCGGGCGAGTTCGGCCATATGCAGGTCGTGCCCGGCGGCCACCGCTGCCCGTGCGGCAACCGCGGCTGCTGGGAGCAGTACAGCTCCGGCAACGCCCTGGTCCGCGAGGCCCGCGAGCTGGCCGCGGCCGAGTCCCCGGTGGCGTACGGGCTCATCGACCGCGTCGGCGGCAACATCCAGGAGATCACCGGCCCGCTCATCACGGAGCTGGCCCGCTCGGGCGACGCGATGTGCGTGGAGCTGCTCCAGGACATCGGCCAGTGGCTCGGCGTGGGCATTGCCAACCTGGCGGCCGCCCTCGACCCGTCCTGCTTCGTCATCGGCGGCGGCGTCAGCGCGGCCGACGACCTGCTGATCGGCCCGGCGCGGGACGCCTTCCGCCGCCACCTCACCGGCCGCGGCTACCGGCCGGAGGCCCGCATCGTCAAGGCGCAGCTGGGCCCCGAGGCGGGCATGGTCGGCGCCGCCGACCTCGCGCGGCTGGTCGCCCGCCGCTTCCGCCGCGCCAACCGCCGCCGCGTCGAGCGCTACGAGCGCTACGCCAAGGCGGGGCGCGGGTGATCACCATGGAGCATCCCGAGCGCACGGCCGCCCCCGAGCCCCCCGCGGGTGCGGGCGGCGGCCGCCCCCGCCGCCGCTGGCTGAAGCCCGTCATCGTCTTCCTGCTCATCGCCGTTCCCGCCGGGTACCTCTACATCTCCGCGATGCAGAGCCGCGGCGGCGGCAGCGAGAACAAGCAGGAGGAGGCGGCGGCTGCCGGCCTGGAGGAGGGCTGGCCGTCCCGGCTCCAGCGGCGGATCTACGAGGTGACGGTGCCGTCGAACGGCACGGACGTCGCCCACTACGAGACCAACTCGTGGAAGTCCAGCTCCCTCTTCCTCCAGTTCACGACGACGCGGGCGAAGTTCGACAAGTGGCTCGAGCACGTCGGCACGAACGCCTCCGCCCTCAAGGACGGCGACGTCACCGTCGACGACGACGAGGCCGCGGTGGTCGGCTGGAAGTTCGGGAGCGGCCACCACTGGGCGGGCACGGTCCGTGAGCAGGACAAGCCCAGGCCCACGCTGGAAATCACGGCAAATCTGGACGATCCCGAGTTCCCCCGGGTCTTCGTGGTCTCCACGACGACCCCCTGAACCCGGGCGCCACGGCGCTGGATGCCGGGGTCACGCCGGCTTGCGGCCCACGACGACAAGGTGTTCCGAGGCGGAAGTGAACTCGGCGCCACGGGCGTTGGCATGGATCTCTTCGACGGTCAGCCCGCACTCGTCGAACAGGGCAATGAGTTCGTGCAGGGTGTAGATCCGCACCGTCAGCTCACCGCCGTCACGGACGGCGCCGTCCTCCAGGTAGCGGAACCTCATGGTCCTGCGACTGGTCCGCAGATCCATGAAGTACTCCTTGAGGATCTCGCCGCCGTTCGGCAGCCGCTCCAGGCTCACACCGTCGTGCGCCATGGCCGGTGCGTCGCGGTGCTGGACCTCGAGGACGAACGCGCCTCCGGGAGCCAGCGCACGGCTCACCCTCCGCAGGAGGTCCGCGTTGCCCGCTTCGTCGTGATAACCGAACGAGGTGAACAAGCTCACCACCGCGTCAAAGCAAGCCTCGTCGGCCAGTTCCAGAAAGCCTCCCTGCCGCCAGGTGACCGACAGGCCCTGCTCTTCGGCGCGTTCCCGGGCAGTCCGCAGGTAGTCGCCGTTGATGTCGAGACCGGTGACCTCGGCGCCCCGGGCGGCCAGCGCGAGGGCCAGACGCCCTCGTCCGCAGCCGAGATCCAGCACGCGCGGCGCGGGAACAAGGCGCCGCAGGATCCATTCGGCTTCCTGGCCGGCCCGTGCGATCTTGGAATCGAGCTTCGTCTCCCCGAACCGGGAGCTGAAGAATGTCTGGGGTGCTTTTGCCGATGTGGCCATGGTGGGGCCTTCCTGGTGGTTCACATGGTCCGGTGCTTGCTGCTTTGACAGAGGGTGGGTGGCCGACGGCACCAGTAGCTCATGGTGCAGCAGTTCGTCGCGCACCCCGAGCAGTTCGGCCACGGACAGGCCCAGGGGTTCGCCGAGCGAGGCGTCCAGGCCGGCCACGGCGTCGAGATATCCGGCCTCGTCCCGACCGGCCGCGAGCCCCCACAGCAGGGCGACCGGCGGCTCGACCACGAATTGCCGGGACCGTTCGTGGTTGAGGAGCACGCCGTCGCTGAGCCGGACGGGCAGGAACCCCGGGTGGCAGCGCACCGGGCCGGGCGACAGGTCCCAGTGGCTCCAGCGCCGCGCGTCTTCGGCGTCCCAGCCGAGGCACTGGGCCGCGATGAGACACCGCTGCAGCAGCGCGATGAACTCGCCGTGCCCCGTCCGCGGCCGTACGGCCCAACCGCCGCGCGTCATGGTGCGAAACGCGCCGAGCGGGAAGTGTCCGGGAAGCGACCGGCCGAGCTGCCGGAACACCCACTTGCGGCCCAGATAGAGGTCCCCGGCCGCGGCGGCGAGGGCCTTGCCGGCGGCGGTCATCAGCGAGGTGCCGAGCCAGACGGCGGAGTCCGTGTCGCCGTCCGTGAACGCGCCGTCGAAATCCTCCAGGAGTCCGTTCGCCTCCGCCGCCCAGCGGGACACGACCAGTCTGCGCAACTGGTCCCCGCGGGTCTCCAGCCGCGATCTGAGGCCTGCCAGTCCGGCCGATCCGTGCACGACCTCGGCGTATGACAGCCGGACCAGGAAGTCCAGGTCGTCCTCGGCGATGCTCAGCGCCGACAGATCGGACTGCGAAGAGTGCCACAGGGTGGCGGCCTCCAGGCGTCTGCCGGCCTCGCCGAGCGTGTGGTACTCGACGTCGACACGCCTGCCGTCCACCATCAACTGCTCCGCCGGGAACGGGCGCGTGCCGTCCGGGCCGTGGTCGTCCCTGAGCAGGACGTAGACATCGGCGTCGCTGGTGCTCGTACCGAGTCCGGCGGACAGACTGCCGGCCAGATATACCGAGTCCACCTCTGCGCGGTCGCTCAGCCGGCCGGCCCACCGGCGCGCCGTGTCGAGGACGCCGTCGTGAGGGGTGGTCAATTCGCGGACCTCCTTTCCGTTCCACCGGATCCGGTCAGGAGGTTCCGCAGGCATGGCTCGCTCAGTACCACGTCGAGTCCTCGCCGCATGTTGGGCTCCAGCCCCGAGTCGTCCACGGTGTGCACCGTCCAGCCCCAGCGGTCCGCCTGGTCGCGGAAGAGCCGCACTGACTCCTGCTGCATCAGGAGGTACCCGGACATGCCCTCCTCGCCGGCGGCCCGGTAGTCCTCCAGCAGCCCCAGCCGCCCGCTCTGCGCCATCCGCCAGTGGTAGGCCAGTTCGATGGGCCCGTCGATCAGCACGCCCAGATCGGGCCGCAGCAGCGGGGTGCCGAACATGCCCGCCAGCAGTTCCTCCACCTGTTCCAGGGCCTCCGACCACTGCTCGTCGGCCCCGGCGAGCCGGCGGGCGATCAGCAGTTCCTTGAGGGTGTGCTTGAACGGAAAGGTTTCCTGCAGCACGATCTCCCCGCGCCGCACCGCGGGGCGGATGACCTCCGCGGCGAGCACGATGTTTCCCGCGAGTTCCACCAGGGCCGCCGCCAGCGGGCCGGCCGGGCGGGCCGGGCCGGGGCCGAGCTCGGCGATGCGGTCCTCCCACTCCTCGTCACGCCAGGACGCATACTCGCGGGGCAGCCGCAGCCAGGTGTCGTCGACCCGGGAGCCCCCGTACAGGAGGCGGAAGGTCTCCAGCCACAGCTGTTGCAGGCTGTCGGACACCCAAGGCTTCTCCTCGTTGTCGAGGGACGCCCGCCAGGACACTTCGCGTACCGTCAGTCCACGTTGGCGTAGTTCGGCCGCGATGGTGCGGACGAGGGTGGTCTTGCCGATGCCGTCGGCGCCCAGGAAGGAGATGTGCAGACCGCTGGCCATGGAGTGGCTCCAAGCAATAGGGAATGGCGAGTTCGACAACCGGGGGTTGTACGGGGGGAATTACAGGCCCAGTCGCTGGGCGGCCCGCTCGATGCCCAGGACGTACTGGTCCAGGAGCGCGTCCGACGGCCCGTGGAGATGCTTGTCGGGAAAACCGATGGTGGTCGCGTACAGCCGGGTTGCCTGGGGGAGCCCGTCGTCGTGGTACAGCGGCCGCCGCCGCTCCGGATCGTATCCGGCGAGGCCGATGTCACGGTGCTGGAACGGCCATGTCTGATGGAGCGGCTTGGTGGTCGGGCGGGACACCTTCAGGCCCTGGTCGCGCAGCAGGTCCACGAAGACGTCGATGCCGGTTCCCCCGGCCCGTCCCGGACGGTAGACGACCTTGTAGCCGTACCAGCCGCCACGGGTGCAGTCCTCGGGCGTGGTGGGCGGCTGAAGGAAGGGGAACCGGGCCAGCCGTTCGGTCAGGCCGTTGAGCACCGCCGTGCGTACCGCGATCCGTTCGTCGAGCGAAGAGCAGTGTTCCAGGGCCAGTTCGGCGGCCAGCGGGTGCATGCGCAGGTTCTGGCCGTGCCCGGTTTCGGCGGCGTCCCACCAGCGGCTGGTGGGCGGCAGGTCCTCTCGGGCGCGCTCATGGGCATGTCCCAGCAGCAGGGCCCGGGCGTGGATGTCGGCGTCGTCCGTGAGCAGCAGGCCGCCCATCCCACCACTGATCATCTTCTGGCCGCCGAGGCTGAGGGCACCCGCCGCGCCGATGGTGCCGGCGAGGCGGCCGCCGACCGTGGCGCCATGGGCCTGGGCGGCGTCCTCGATGACGGGGATGCCGTGCCGGGCGGCCAGCCGCATCACGGAGTCCATGTCCGCGGGCAGGCCGAACATGTGAGTGACGCAGATGGCCTTGGTCCGCGGGCCGATCCGCGCGGTCAGGTCGGCGATGTCGGCGCGCGCGGAGAGCGGGTCGCAGTCATAGAGCACGGGCAGCGCGCCCAGGCCGAACAGCGGGGTGGCGGAGGCATGGAAGGTGTAGGTGGGGACCAGCACCTCGTCTCCCGGACCTATGCCGAGTCCGGTGTAGGCGCAGGCCAGTGCGGCCGTGCCGCTGGAGACGGCCAGGGCGTGGCGTACCCCGAAGTACTGCTTCGCCCACTCCTCCAGTTCACGGACGCCGTCGTCGTTGCCGAAGGCGTACACGGCTCCGCTCATGATCCGGCGCTGGACCCGGGCGGCGGTCTCGGCGGAGTAGCGGGGCCAGGCGGGCGGATGGGGCAGGGTGACGGCAGGGCCGGAAGGGAGCGGGGCGGCGGCGAGGTTCATGGGGTCGGTCCCGGTTGTCCTGGTCATCGGCCGAAGGTGGTGGGCAGCCCGCCGTCCACCGGGATGATCGCCCCGGTGGTGGCCCGGCTGCAGGGCGAGGCGAGGAAGGCTATGTTCTCGGCCACCTCGCGCGGGGTGACCCGGATGCGGAGCATGGTTCGCTGCGCGTAGTACTGCTCCAGGTCCTCGGGGGCCACCTGGTGGCTGGCGGACTTCTCGGCGACGAGCTGCGGGTCCCAGAACCTCGAACCTTCGAACACCGCCCCGGGGTTGATGACATTGGCGCGTACACCGAGGGCGGCACCCTCCAGGGCGACGACTCTGGCCAGTTGCAGTTCGGCCGCCTTGGCTATCGGGTACGCGCCGAACCCCACGCTGGGCGCGACCGCGTGTTTGGAGACGATGTAGACGAGGGAGCAACCCGTCCCGGCGGCCGGGTGCGCGCCGAAGTGCGCCAGGACGGCCTGGGAGAGGGAGAAATGGACGTCGACATTGCGCGCCATGCTGGCCGAGAATTCGGCGGCCGAGGTGCCCGCCAGCCGACCGGCCGCGCTGGCGCCCGCGGCGAACACCACGGAGTCCACGGTCTTGAAGCGGTCGATGGTGTCGGCGAGCACCTGTTCCGCCGTCGCCGGTACGCAGAGATCGCCCACGGCGCTGAACAGGTCGGGGGAGGGGCCCAGTTCGTGTTCGAGGCTCTTCAGGGCCTGCTCGTCGCGGTCGGCCAGGACCAGACGGCTGCCCAGGGTGGCGAGCAGCCGTGCGGTGGCCCGGCCGATGCCCGACGCGGCCCCGGTGACGATCACTACCTTGCCGGCCAGCCGCAGGATGTCGGTGGCGTCCGGCGAGACCGCCGGCCGGGGCGGCGCGTCGGCGCGGACCAGCGGGTCGGGGCCGCCGGACCTGACGGTGTCCGCCAGCGTCTGGAGGTCATTGTCGGCGATGAGCCGGATGCTCTTCTTCACGTCCATCGTTCGGTCACTCTCCTGGTACGGCGCAGAGTCGTGGGGCGTCAACGCGTCTTCTGGACGGGTGGTGTTCACCTCGGGGCCTCAGGACGCGAAGTCGATGGTTCCGGCGCGTTGGCCGCGGCGGACCAACCCGGTGAACGCCAGGTCGGCGGCGGCCAGCCAGCAGACGCCGACCGCCAGCCCTTTGGCCGCGAGCACGGCGACATGTGCCGTGCCGCCGCCATCGGCGAGCGCGCGCAGTGCCGCGAGCAGATGCGTCAGGGGAATGGCGTCGGCTACCACCCCGACCCATGCCGGCCAGTAGCCGACGGGCACCTGGACACCGCAGACCGCCATCATCGTCAGGTAGGCGACATTGGACACGACATTGCGCAGGCCGCCGGCGTTGAGGATCAGGGCCGCGAGGAACAGTCCGCAGAAGTACGTGGTGGCGGCGGTCAGGACGACGATGCCGACGGCCGGGGCGATCTGCCCGGTGTGCCAGTGGACGCCGAAAGCGGGTCCGAGGGTGAACAGCGCCACCAGCGAGGTGGCGGTGCCGCTGATCGGCCACTGCAGGCTGCGGCCGAAGAAGACCCAGGTGGGCCGGGCGGGGGAGGCGGTGATCAGGGCGAGCGTTCCGGCCTGGCGTTCCCAGGCCGACGAGGCGATGACGGACAGAGACTCGATGACGCTCGTCATCAGGGCGTTGCCGAGCACCAGATACCGGGCCCGGCCCGGCCCGCCGACCACATGGCCGAGCAGCACGAAGTAGGTGACCTGCGCCAGCATCCGGCCCAGCCAGCCGAAGACCCAGGTCTTCCACGTGTAGATGACCCGCATGTCGGCGAAGGCGTTGGCGGCGCTGTGCCTGATGACCCGGAGGAATGTCAGCTGCATGGGGACCTCACACCTGGGCCAGTGTTCCGAGACGGCGCACCCGGTCCAGGACCCGCCCCAGCAGGAGCAGGCCGATACCGAAGCCGGCGGCGCCGAGCACGGCTATCACGGTGAGCCTGGGCAGGGCGTGCGCCACCGGCGCCGTGCCCAGGCCGTCGCGCAGCAGATCCGCGGACCAGGACAGGAACACGCCCCTGGACACGGGCCGCAGCCAGTCCGGGAGCACGGACACCGGCACGAGGACGCCGCCGAGCAGGTAGAACGGGTAGCTGAGGGTGTTCTGCACGATGCGGGCCGAGGGCATCAGGACGAACAGCGACGAGAGGATGCTCGCGGTTCCCGCCGTCGCCATCCCGGTCACCAGTACGCACGCGACGGTGACCACCGGATGGGGCAGGGGCAGCCAGCGGTCGAAGACCAGCCCGGCGGCGAGCCACGCCTCCGCGAAGGAGACCAGCCCCACTGCGGTGACGGCGCACATGCGTCCCATCACCACGACCCCCAGCCGCGCGGGCGCCGCCACAAGCGCCTCCAGCGTGCCGAGGGCCCGTTCCTCGTTGATGAGTTCACCGGCGGTGTACAGGGCCAGAAGCCACAGCGACATCAGGGTCGGTGCCACGATGGCGTATCCCGACAGGTCCGTACGCCCCGCCTGTTCGCTGATGGCCAGGAACAGCAGGGTCAGCAGGGGCGCGGTGATGCACACCTGGATGGTGTCCGGTGCCTTCCAGGCCAGCCTCAGCTGGAACCGCACGGCGGTTCGGAATACGTTCACCGGGTCACCGCCATGCCGCGGTCCCCCATGACGTGCAGGTAGACCTCCTCCAGGCTCGGTCGGCCGGTGGTGATCGCCGTCACGCCCGAGGTCACGAGCCGGCGCAGCACCTCGCCGGTGGCGGTGGCGTCCTCGGTCTCGATCCGGGTGAGGTTTCCGGTGGCCGGGCGCACCGAGACCACACCGGGGAGAGCGGCCAGCCGCTCCGCCAGGGCGCCGGGGACGTCCCCGGCGTCGACACGTTCGTAACGGGACATCAGCGCGCCGATCTCGGACGGTGCCCGAGTGGCCAGGACGCTGCCGTGGTCGACCAGGGACACCCGGTCGCACACGGCCTCGGCCTCGGCCATGTCGTGGGTGGTGAGCAGGATCGTCCTGCCGTCGGCGCGCAGTTCCGCGACCAGAGCGCGGAAGTCATGGGCGGCCACCGGGTCCATGCCGACCGTCGGCTCGTCCAGGATGAGCAGCGGCGGGTCGGCGACCAGACCGCGGGCCAGGTGCAGCCGCTGCTTCATGCCGCGCGACATGGTGTCGACGCGATCGCCGGCCCGGTCGCCGAGTCCCGTCCGCTCCAGCAACGCGTCGCACCTGCGGCGCAGCTCGCCACCCCGCAGGCCGTACAGGGCCGCCCAGAAACGGAGGTTCTCCCGCGCGGTCAGCCGGGCGTACAGGCCGCGATCGCCGCCGAACACGATGCCGATGGACTTCTTGACCAGGTCGGCGTCCGCGACCACGTCATGTCCCATGACCTGAACGGTGCCGGAGGTGGGGAGCAGGACGGTCGACAGGATCCGGCACAGCGTCGTCTTGCCCGCTCCATTGGGCCCGAGCAGCCCGTAGACCTCGCCCCGCTCGACGGTCAGGTCCACCTCCTCCAGGGCCCGGACGGCGTCCGGGCCACTCGTCTTGCGTGATGTGTAGAGCCGCGTCAGGCCGCGGATCCGGATGGCCGTCATGGCTGCTCCCGCGTGATGGGGTGGTGGAGCCGCAGTTCCCGCAGCGCGGCGTCGTACCGCTCCTGGCTCACGGTCTCCTCGGTGACCAGCAGGTAGTCCCCCACTGGCGTCAGCAGCAGAACCTCGTCGCCGAAGCGGTGAGTGCGCGTCCGGTCCCAGCCGTCCCGCCCGGCCGTGGTGCGCCGCAGCGGCATTCCGTACAGCGGGCTGCCGTCCGCGAGGGCGGCGGGTACCCGGAGGGTGGGCTCGGCGGACCCGGGATACGCCGCCCGGCGGGCCAGTTCGCTCGCCGCCGCCGGCTCCAGTGCCTCGCCGAGGCCGCTGAGCGAGCCGAGCGGGGCGCGCCCGGCCGTGAAGGCGAGGAGTTCCGTGACCTCCGGGGCCAGGCAGTGCTCGCCGATGGCCGCGGCGAGTTCCGCCACCGGCATCGACAGGCCGGCGCTGCCCAGCAGATGGACATCGATCGCGTCCCTCGCGTGGAAGGGCCGTTGGAAGCGCTCCTCGCCCAGGGCGAGCAGGCAGGCCGGCAGCGGTTCGTCCGGAAGCGTGGGGCGGACGGGTACGGCGTGGTAATCGCCCACCAGCGCCGCCGTGCTGATCTCGACGCGCAGTTCGGGGTCGAGCAGGGCGTCCTCGGGTGTCCAGGTCATGGTCACCACGACGTGCCGGACCGGCGATCCCAGCAGTGAGACACCGATGTGCACCGGCTCGTCGGCCATGAGCACGCGGGCCACTCGCCACAGGTCCGGCTCGTTGTCCACCAGCAGGTCGAGGTCGCCCTGCGGGCGGAGCAGGCCGGCCGGGTAGTAGCGGGCCAGCAATGGCCCCTTGACCGGCCGCACCGGCACGCTCGCGGACACCCGCGCCAGGACGTCGTCGAACCACCGGCCGCGTCGCCGCGCCCGGTCCAGCTCAGCGCGCGCCGCCTCGGACATCGCCGTCCCGTGCCGTGCCAGGGCGGACAGCACGAGGTAGGGCAGCGTGTAGTGCTCCTTGCGTGCGGCGAAGAGCAGCTCGGACGGACCGGACTCCTCGGGTACGCCGAGCACCGCGTACAGCGTGGCAAGATCCACCTCAGCCTCCGTTCCGTGAGGGTTCGCAGGTCCGGCGCCAGAAGACGTGGTCGATGTGCCAGCCCTGCCGGATCAGGGACGCGGTGATGGCTTCGCCCCGGCCCGGCGCGACCGTCGCCGCGGGGTGGACCACATGGCCGAGCAACGGCAGACCGGTCCGGCCGGCGCGGTCGACGGCCGCCGCGGTCAGGGCCGCCGTCACGGCGCGCCGCCGTTCGTCGTCGGCGTCGTCGACCAGGACGTCCAGCAGTTCGGTGTGGTCACGGCCGGTCACCTCGTCGCGCATCGCGCACAGCAGCGTGGCGTGACCGATCGGTCGGCCCTCGGAGACGGCCAGGCAGGAGACACGGTCGGGCAGCCGCAGATAGTCGTCGACGACCGCGGCCACGTCCTGCGGGTCGGCCACGGAGTCCTGGTCCGCGCTGCCGTCGGTGAAGGCGCGGGCGAGCCAGGCCCTGACGAGCGCCTGGTCCTCCGCGGAGGAAGCCTCGCGGATGGCCACCCCGTCGGGGAGCGGCGCCCGCTCGGCCGGACCGGCCGCATGGCGCACAAAGGTCAGTTGACGCTCCCACGGCGCCCTCAGCGCCTGATCTCCCGGTATGCGCACCACCACCGCGGACGCTCCGGGGTACCGGCCGAGCAGCATCGTGGCCAACGCGTCCAGCCGGTCCCCGTCGGACAGGACCCCTGGCGCGCAGAACTCGACGAAGACCTGCTCCTCGCCCAGCAGCGGGGCGTGGTAGGGGCCGGCCACATAGGGGTGGCCGTGGAAGGTCCCGAGCAGCCCGGACCGGGCGGCCTCCGCCAGATAGCCCGCGTCGGCCGAGGCCCCGGCCAGGGCCTCGGCCCCGGGGGTCACGGTCGCTCCGGGCGGACCACGGTGACCTGACTGGCCAGCACTTCGGCGGCGGCGCGCCGGATGTCGTCCGGTGTCACCCGGGAGATCCGCGACAGTTCGTCTTCCAGGTTCCACGGCTCGTCCCGGCTCACCGCGTGCAGGGCGAGCATGCGGGCGTGTTCCAGCGGGGACTCGGTGTCGAGCACCAGACTCATGCGCGCCTGCCGGAGAGCGGCGTTGAGGTCGGTGCCGGAGGGGCCGTCATGGGCGAGATCTTCCAGTTCCCGGATCACCAGCTCCGCGGCCTTCGCCGCGTTGTCGCCGTCCACGCCGATCAGGACCCGCCAGGCACCCGCCTCCGTGTAACCGCGGTCCCATGCCTGGAAGTTGTAGGCGATGCCTTGCTCGACCCGGAGCCTGCGGTAGAGCAGCGAGGAGGCCTGACCGCCGAGCAGAGCGGCCAGCACGGTGAACCGGTGACGGTCCGGATCGCCGAGTGCTGTCGACCGGCCGCCCACCGCGACCCAGGCGAATTCCCCGGGCCAGGCGGGTGTGGCGGAGCGCACCGGACCCAGCGGACGGGGCTCGCGTCGGCCCGCGGGCGGCGTGACCTGAAGGCGGCCGGCCAGGCGGCGCGGTATCGCCGGACCGACGACGGCCAGGGCCATCGGGCTGGCCAGAAAGGTCTCACGGTGGTCTGCCCGGATGGACGCCAGATCCAGGGCGCCGATCTGCCCGGCATGCCCGCCGACCGGCCGGCCGAGCGGATGGCCGGGGAACAAGGCCTCGAGGAAGGCGTCCTGGACGACATCCGCGGGGTCGGCGGCGGCCGCCGACAGCTCCCGCAGGACCGCCTCACGCTCCGACTCCCAGACCGACATGTCCAGCCGGGGTTCGAGGACACCACGCAGCATGGACTCGACGACCTGTTCGGCGTCGCCGGCCTCGACCTGGGCATAGAAGAGCATGTGCTCCAGGCCGGTCTCGGCGTTCGCGGTACCCCCGAGTCGTTCGATGTACTGGACGAGCGGCCCGGCATCGTCCACCGGAGCCGACATCAGCAGGTGTTCCAGCGCGTGGGCCAGACCGCCGCGCCCCGCAGGGTCGTGGCGCGAGCCGTAGGCCACGCCGAGGCAGATGCTCGTCGTCTTGAGGCGTTCATCGACCACTGTGGTGAGTGGTATGCGGTCCGCTGGCGACATCGGGAGTTCCTTGGGTGATGACGAAGTGCTCGGGTATTCGGCGAGTGCCGCTGCGGGCAACCCGCAGCGGCACTCGAGGCAAGCGCTCGGATCAACGACCGGCCTTGACCTTGTCCAGACGCGGGCGGAGACCCGTCTTGTGGTTACGCATTTTCGGCACCCCCTCTCCTTGGTCGAACGGCATGGTCTCCGGATATCCGATCCGCTGCCCGATGAGCCTGCTCTTCGGGTGGCGGATCGATTTCCGTGCAGCAATCCTGTCGCCGGGACCGGTATGCGCTCAAGGAGTTGTCCGTTGCCTGCTGGATGAGGAAACCGTCGGCGCCCCCTGCGGCCTTGGTGGCCCCGGGGCCCGGCACCGACGACGGGGCCCGGGGTTGTCCGGTCACTCGGGCTGTTGCCGTGCCAGCTCCGCGGCATAGGTGCCGTGCAGGGCACCGGCGCGGTAGCGGCCCGGGGCGGTCAGGTCGAGCAGACCTGCCTGGTAGAGGGTGTCCAGGTGGCGGACGGCCCGGGGCGCCGGAACGCCCAGCAGTTCGGCCGCCGCCTGGACGGATATGCCCGCATACGATTTCGGCCCCACCAGTCGAAAGGCCCTTGCCTGTTCCTTCTCCAATTCCCGGTACGATCCGGAAATGGCTGACCGGACCGAGACCGAGGGGTCTTCCGTGAGTTCAAGGAAATCCAGTAACCCGGCCCCTCCGGAAGCATCGGCGATCACGTCGTCAAGGTGCGCGTAATAACCGGAAGAACACCGTTCCCCGGCTATTCGCAGGGCGAGCGGCAAGTAGTCGCAGTATTTCGCCAGTTCAAGGACGGCGGCCGGGTCTGCGTGCCGGGTGCTCAGGTCCGTCGCATCGGTGACGGTGTGCAGCAGGTCGCATGATTCGGCGGGCGACAGCGGCTGCAGGGTGACCCTGTTCACCCCCTCCCGGGCCACCAGTCCGGGCAGCCGGTGCCGGCTGGTGACCAGGACGAGGCAATGAGGCGAGCTAGGCAGCAGAAGCCGGACCTGTTCCGCGGAACGGGCGTTGTCCAGGACGACGAGCATCCTGCGGTCGGCGAGCATACTGCGGTACAGAGCCGCCCGGTCCGCTGCCTCCGCCGGCACGGCGTTGTGCTCGACGCCCAGGGAGTGCAGGAATCCGGCCAGCACGTCGCCGGTTTCGGCGGGATCGCCGTCGGGCCCGTAGGCCCGCATGTCCCTGAAGAGCACGCCGTCGGGGAAGGCGATGGCGTGACGGTGGGCCCACTCCAGGGCCAGCGCCGTCTTGCCGATGCCGGCCGCACCGTCAATGAGGATGACCGGGGTCGCTCCCGGGCGGCCGTCGGCGGAGGTCGCCAGGACGTCGTCCAGCGTTGCCAGGGTTTTCCGGCGCCCGGTGAAATGCCGGCAAACCGACGGGAGCTGGGCCGGTCGTGGCATGCCGTCCCGCGCCCGTGCGGCGGTGCCGGAACTCTCTCTGGCGAGAAGCAGCCGGCCCTGGGCGCGCAAGGCGTGGTCACACCGGCGTGCCAGATCCTCCGACGCCTGCTTGCGCCCGGTTTCGATCCTGCTCAAGTGGCCTTTGCTGTAGTGGACCGCTTTCGCCAGCTCGCCCAGTGACAAGCCTTCCGCCAGCCGCTGCGCCCGAAGTTCGTCCCCGAAAGACACCTGACACTCGCTTCCCGTTGACAAGTCCGCGCAAGACATGAAAAGTCGCTGCTTTCCGGGTCTTCCGCGTGGTCCATGCATTCTGTTCGGGAACGGTCAACAGCCGGTCAACGCGGGACAACACCCGCATATACGGGTCAGGCGCAGCCTCACGCAGTCCCTAACAGGGACGGGATTCCGGTGCGTCCGCGGCGGTACCCAGCGCCAGTTCGGCCTGAAGGCTCGCCGCCTTGGCGAGGTGTTCGGCCGCCGCCTCGTCGCCCAGCGCGCGCAGGACGGTGCCGAGCACCCGGTGGCAGCGCGCCATGAGCAGGTTCTCCTGCGTCAGGAGGGCTCCGGAGAGCGCCTGGGACGCCTGATCCAGGGCGGTGTCGGTGTCTCCGGTGGCCAGCAGTGTCTCGGCGAGCCGGCAGCGGCACTCCGTCTCGGTCCGGATCCGGCCGCTGACCCGTACCCGGTCCAGGATCTCGCGGTACAGCCGAGCCGCTTGCGCGTACCTTCCCTCCTGGAAGTAGCTCTCGGCCTCGGCCAGGCGCACCGCGAACAGCGACTCCCGGTCGACTTCCCTGGTGAACGATGTCGCCAGGGCGCGGCATTCCTCCCTGATCCGGGCCAGGTCCATGCGGCGGGCGGGGTCGCGCACCTCGATCTGCAGCAGGATGGTGCGCCTGCGTGACACCAGGCCTTGGTCGCCGGTGGTCTCGGCCAGCGACACCGCCCGGCGGCCGTATGCGCGGGCGGTGTCGAAGTCACCGCACTGCAGATGCAGATCGGACAGCATCGACAGGGCGAACAGGACGCACAGGAAGCGCCGGTTGCCACCGGTGAGGGAGGGGACGTCCCCGAACAGCTCGAGCACCCGGGTCAGATAGTGATCGGCCCGGGAGGACGAGGCCCGATTGCGGTGGATCACCCCTGCCGCATAGTAAGCGGTGCCGATGGTGACCTCATCGCACCGGTGTTCCGCCGCGGACACCAGCGCGGTGGCCGCGTGCACGGCCACTGCCAGCGGCAGGGTCTCCTCGAAGGCAGGGAGCAGAGCGAGAATGTCCGCTCCATGGGCGATGGCCACCGGGGAGCCGGTTGCCGCGGCTTGTTCGGCCAGCACGGCGAGCGTGGGCATCTCGTGCCGCACCCAGGCCATGGCCTCGGACCGGCCGCTCAGATCGGCCCCGGGCGAGCGTCGTGGATGGGCTTCGCTGGTCAGCGGGCCGCCCAGCGGATGGGTGGCCCGCACGGCGGAGACCACGCAGGCCGCGGCGTGATCGACCGCCCGGAGGACGGCATCCAGACGCTCGTCCTCGGTCAGCGTCGTCTGCGCCTTGGCCCTGGCGTAGACGCCGACCAGGTCGTGGTACCGGTAGCGGCCGGGGGCCGGGGTCTCCAGCAAGGCGGAGTCCACCAGGGACTCCAGGACCGTCTCGGCCTCCAGCTCCGGCAGGCCGAGCACCGCGGCGGCCGATGAGATGTCCCAGTCGACGCAGTGCGGAATCGACAGCATCGTGAACGCCCGGGACTGCCCGGGGTTCAGCTGGGCGAAGGACAACTCGAAGGAGGCCTCGACGGACAGGTCCTGCACCCGGAGTTCCCGCAGCAGCCGGACCTCGTTCGAGAGTCTGGACAGCATTTCCGCGACCGACCAGGACGGCCGGGCCGCCAGCCGGGCCGCGGTGACCCGCAGCGCGAGCGGCAGATGGCCGCAGGCGCTCGCCAGGGCGGATGCCGACTGCGGATCCCGCTCCATCCGGCCCGGCCCGGCGAGCCGGCGCAGCAGGGTGAGGGCGTCCGGATGGCTCAGCCCCTGGAGAGGCAGCCGGAGGGTGGCGGGCACGGAGGTGAGGGCCCGGGCCGTGACCAGGACGGCGCTGTGGGACGCCCCGGGCAGCAGGAGCCGGACCTGTTCGTCGCTGACCGCGTTGTCCAGGACGATGAGCATCGAGCGGTGGAAGGTGAGGCTGCGGAAGAGGACCGCACGGTCGTCCGCGCGTACCGGTATACGGCCGGGCGGAACGGACAGCGCGATCAGGAATCGCTCCAGGATGTCCGCCTGGTCGGCCGGCGTGCCGTCCGCGCCGCGCAGCTCCGCGTACAGCTGGCCGTCGGGGAAGTGCCGGGCGACCGCGTGCGCGGCTCGCAGGGCCAACGAGGTCTTGCCGACCCCTCCCATCCCGGTCACGATGGCCACGGCATGGCCGTCGCCTCGGGTGAGTGCTTCGGCCAGGTGGGCGGTCTCTTCTTCGCGGCCCACGAAGTCGGCGGGCGGGGGCGGAAGCTGACCGGGGACCGAGAAGCCGGGGCCGCCGGGTCCGTCACCCGGTGGCGGGGCGGGCGTGTCGTCGGTCACGACCAGGTCCGGGGCGGGCACCTCCAGAAGCGCGGGATCCCCGGAGAGCACCGCGGCATGGAGTTCCCTGAGCGCCGGTCCGGTGTCGATGCCCAGCTCCCCGGACAGGACCGCACGGGCCCGGTCGTACGCGGCGAGGGCCTCCGCGCTGCGGCCGGACCGGTACAGGGCCAGCATCAACGTGGCGTACAGCCGCTCCCGGTAGGGGTGCACCTGCAGCGCGGCCAGAATGCCGGGGATGGCGGCGGCGTGCCGGCCGCACTGGAGCAGCAGTTCCAGATGGGCCTCGGTGGCCGAAGCCCGCTGCTCGTCCAGCGCGCGCCGCTGGGCGCCGGCATAGGGGCCCGGGACCCCGGCGAGCGCGGGTCCCTGCCAGAGGCCGAGCGCCTCCTCGAGGAGCGTCACCGCTGTGGTGGGCGATCCTCCCGAGGACGGCAGCCGGGCCCCGTCGACCAGTTCACGGAACCTCAAGGCGTCGATCGACTCACTGGGCAGGCACAGCCGGTAGCCGCCGGCGACCGACTCGATGACCGACGCCGCGGACGACTCCATGCTGTTCATCCGGGTCCGCAGACGGTGGACGAAATTGACGATCACTCGGCGCGCGGTGGCCGGTGGATTGTCGTCGTAGAGGTCGTCGACCAGCTGATCGGCGGAGACCAGATGCCCGGCCCGCAGGGCCAGGGCCGCGAGTACGGCCTGGGGCCCGGGGGCTCCCGGCGAGACGGCAGGACCCTGAGACGGAACGCAGCGCACCGGACCCAGCACCTGGACGCGAAGCGTGCGTCGAGAACCGCCCACCCCTGTGCCTCTCGTAAACCGTTCACCAACCTTTGGTCATCATATGAACACCTGCTGTATGTCTCGAGGTCACGCCCTGAGGGCTGACCGGTAATCGATCTCAGCCCTCGCAGTCGGTCAGAACGCACCCTTCCGTCATCGACTTCTCGAACCGGTGGCCCTGGGGCGTCGTGAAGCCGGGTACGCAGTTCGGGTACTGACCGTCGTCTCGCTCGCCGCCGAGACACAGGGAACGGCTGGCCTTCAGGGTCAGGGCGTCACCAGGTGACCGGGAGCGCCTCGACGCGGTAGACCGTCGAGCCCGGGCGGAAGCGGAGGGAGGCTTCGGGGACGGCGAGTCGGAGGGTGGGGAAGCGGCGGAGCAGGGCCGGCAGGGCGATCTTCAGTTCCAGTCGGGCCAGTTGCTGGCCGAGGTGCTGGTGGGCGCCGAAGCCGAAGGACAGTTGAGCGACCGGATGGCGATACAGGTCGAGGTCGTCGCGGCGCTCGGGGACGAGCTCGGGGTCGCGGTTCGCGGTCAGGGGAGAGAAGGGGAGAGAGCAGTACGTGCTCGCCCTCGGCGATCCGGTGGCTGTCGATCTCGACGTCGGTCACGGCCGTACGCAGGAGCGGTGCGGGGATGGCGAGATGGCGCAGGAGTTCCTCCACGGCCGTACCGGTGACCGCGGGGTCGTCGCGGAGGGCGGCGAGCTGGTCCGGACTGCGGAGCAGGGCTGGGGGGCCGGTTCCGCACGAGCGAGTACAGCACCGGGCCGGTTCATGGCGGGCGGATCGATCCGCTGGGTATCGACGAAAACAACGCACCCACGATCATCGAATACAAGCGTGGCACGGACGCAGGCGTCATCCATCAGGGCCTCTACTGCATGGCCTGGTTGATGGACCACAAGGATGCGTTCCGGCACCTGGTCCGCGACCGGCTCGGGGTGACGGAAGGCCCCGCCCTCCTCGTCCACGGCGTGGCGTAACGGCAGATCACGGCGGAGGGGCGAGCGCGCCACCGCTCGCCCCTCCCTTTGTATCCAGCGCGTATCAGGAAGCGCTTGATCGCCCATCGAATCAGTGCGCCGGGCGTGGCCCCAGAGGCGCCCGCAGGACATGGCCTGGGCATCTGACCGGCCCGCGCCGCCTCATCTGACCTGCGGATTCGTGGACGCCAAGGACCGAGAAAGCGTGGCGTGTGTTCGCTGTGTGACGTGCATGTCGCAGCAGGTGCCTGTCGTATCGTTCCTTTCGGGCCGCCGTACCCACCGCCGCCCACCACCCCACCCGGCCGTCCGAACAGGAGTCGTCCCGCCCGTGTCCTCGTCCGCCGCCGCCCAGGCTCCGGCCTCTCCGCGCCCCGTCCGCGTGCTGCTGGTGGAGGACGACGACCTGATGCGCCAGTCCTTCACCGTCGCCCTGGAGCGCTACGGCTACTGGATGACGGCCGCAGCCGACGGGCTGACGGGCTTGGAGCTCTTCCGGGACGAGGACTTCGACCTGCTGATCCTGGACGTGATGCTGCCCGGCCTGGACGGCATTGGCCTGTGCCGCAAGGTCCGGGAGACGAGCCTGGTGCCCGTCCTGATGATGTCCGCCCGCGGCGACGGGCTCGACGTCGTCGCCGGTCTGGAGGCCGGGGCGGACGACTACGTGGTCAAGCCCGTGGACACCTACGTACTCGTCGCACGCATCCGCTCGCTGCTGCGGCGCGCGACGTACCCTACCGCCCCCGAACCCGTGCGCGCCCCGGACGCGGAGCTGTCGCCGTCCGAGGGGGATGTGCTGACCTTCGGGGACCTGACCATCGACACCGGCGGCATGGAGGTGTCCGTCTCCGGCAGCCCCGTAGCGCTGACCCCGACCGAGCTCAAGCTGCTGCTCGAGTTCGCCGCCCACCCTGGCATCGTGCTGGAGCGGCACACCCTGCTGCGCAACGTCTGGGAGTACGGCTGGGACGGCGACAGCCGCGTCGTGGACCTGTGCGTGCAGCGGCTGCGCAGGAAGCTGGGCCGGGACCGGATCGAGACGGTCCGCGGTTTCGGCTACAAGCTCAGGCGCTGAGGCCCGTGCGTCCCTTCCCCCGGCTGCGGCCGGCCCGCATGTCCCTGCGTTGGAAGATCGCCGCGCTGGCTGCGACCACCGCCTGCCTGGTCGCCGTGGCGGTGGGCGTGCTGGTGCACGGGTGGACCGCGCAGGACATCCATGGCCGGGCCGAGGCACAGGCGTTCAACACCGTGTACGCGGCCATGGACACCTACCGGCGCACCGGAACGCTGGCGGACGGCGCCGAACTCGACCCGGCCGACCTGCCCGACACCCTGCGGCACCCTGCCGACGGCGACCGGCACACCGCGTACGACGGGCGCGTCGAGGGAAACATCGGGCCGAGCTACTGGGCCGCCCAGCGGACCGGCGGCCCCGGCAGCCCGGTCCTCGCCGTCCACATCAACATGAGCAACGACTTCCACACGCTGCGCCAGCTCGATGTGACCATGGCGGTGTCCTCGCTGGTCGCGCTCGCCGCGGCCGTACCCCTGGCGGCCTACGGGGCCGGGCTGCTCGGCCGTCGGCTGCGGCGGGTCAGCGAGACCGCGGGCCGGATCTCCGCCGGGGACCTCGACGCCCGGACCGGGCCCACCGAAAGCCGCGACGAGGTGGACGACATCGCCGCCACTGTCGACCTCATGGCCGACAGCCTCGGCCGTCGCCTGCGCACCGAGCGCCAGTTCACGGCGGACGTGGCCCACGAGCTGCGCACCCCGGTCGGCGGGCTGCTGGCCGCCGCCGACCTGCTGCCCGCCGGTGAGACGGAGGACCTCATCCGCGCCCGGGTACGCGATCTGCGCGGCCTGGTCGAGGACCTGCTGGAGATCTCCCGGCTGGACGCGGGCGCCGAACAGCCGGTCCGTGCCCATGTCCCGCTCGGCGCGGTCGTCTCCGAGGCTGTGGCGCGCACCGGCTTCGACGCGGACGTGAGCGTAGTCACCGACGATGCCGCGACCGTGGAGACCGACCCGCGCCGCCTGGAGCGGATCGTCAGCAACCTCGTCGTCAACGCCCACCGCCACGGAACGGCCCCGGTGCGGGTCACCGTCGGGGGCCGTACGGTCGTCGTGCGCGACCACGGCCCCGGCTTCCCGGCGGACCTGCTGCTCCACGGGCCGCGCCGGTTCCACACGGGCGCGGCGGAGCGCGGCGCGGGCCATGGCCTGGGCCTGACCATCGCCCTGGGCCAGGCCCGGCTCCTCGGCGCCGAACTGCGGCTGGACAACGCCCCGGACGGCGGCGCCGTCGCCACCCTGCGCCTGCCGGACTGACGGCCTCCACGGGAACCGATACGAAGCGGCGCGGCGGGCGATACACGGCGGCTCAGACGCCGATACGTTCCCCAGGCACCCTTCGTAGTGCACCGCACGAATGAGGAGGGAACCGTGAACACGTCCGACAAAGCATCCCGCGCGCAGATCGGCATGGTGAGGGGGCTGGGGGCGGTCGGCGCACTCGCCGTCACCGTGTCCATGCTGCTGATCATCGGCGCCTTCACTGCGGACCCGATGGCGGGTGAGTCGTGGCAGCCCGCCGGCATGCTCGGCCTGATCGGGCTGTGCCTCGGCGGGACGATCCTGAGCGTCGGTGCGCTGGCCCGATTCGTCCTGATGAAGCCGGGCGCCGGCAAGAGCATGTGAACCGGCCAGGACCTCTCGACGCCCAGGCGCGCCGAGAGGTCCTGTCGTGCCGCCACCCTACAGAACCGATACGAAGCGGCGCGGACGCCGATACACGGCGCACCGGGCCCCCGATACGTTCGCCGGACACCCTTCGGAGTGCGCCCTTCCGCACCGAATCCGCACCCGAAGAGGAGTCCCCGTGACCGCCGACCCCCTTGCCCTGCACGCGCTGCACCCGACGACCGGGATCGCCGCCGCTACCACCGACCTGACGAAGGTCTACGGCAGCGGCGACACCCAGGTCATGGCTCTGGACCGTGTCAGCATCGCCTTCCGGGAGGGCGAGTTCACCGCGATCATGGGCCCGTCCGGCTGCGGCAAGTCCACCCTGATGCACTGCGCCGCCGGGCTCGACGCGCCCAGCTCCGGCTCCGTACGCATCGGTACCACCGAACTGAGCACCCTCAACGACCGGCAGCTCACCGAGCTGCGCCGCGACCGGATCGGCTTCATCTTCCAGGCGTTCAACCTGCTGCCGACGCTGACCGCGCTGGAGAACATCACGCTGCCGCTCGCCATCGCCGGACGCCGGCCCGACCGGCAGTGGCTGGACCGCATGGTCTCCATGGTCGGCCTCTCCCAGCGCCTCGACCACCGGCCCGCACAGCTGTCCGGCGGGCAGCAGCAGCGCGTCGCGGTGGCCCGTGCCCTCGCCTCCCGCCCCGCGATCATCTTCGGCGACGAGCCCACCGGCAACCTCGACTCCCGCGCCGGGGCCGAAGTACTCGGCTTCCTGCGCGATTCGGTGCGTGAGCTGGGCCAGACGGTGGTCATGGTCACCCACGACCCCGTCGCCGCCGGTTACGCGGACCGCATGGTCTTCATCTCCGACGGCCGCCTGGTCGACGAGATGACGTCCCCCACCCCGGACCGCGTCCTGGACCGCATGAAGGCTTTCGACGGCCGCTCCCGCACCAGCTGACCCGCCCCCGTACCTCCCAGACCCCCGAAAGCCCATCATGCTGAGAACAGCCCTCCGCAACGTCCTGGCGCACAAGGCCCGTCTGGTCATGACCGTCCTCGCGGTCTGCCTGGGTGTCGCGTTCGTCAGCGGCACGCTCGTCTTCGCGGACTCCTCCGCCGCGGCCCACCGCGCCGCCGCGTCGCAGAACTTCGCCGGTGTCGCGGTCACCGTCACCGCGAAGGCACCCCCGCCCGGGGCCTCCGCGGACCAGACCGCCGGCGTGCTCGACGACGCGCTCGCGCGGAAACTCGCCGACGTCCCCGGTGTCGCCGCCGTGCGGCCGGCGGTCGACGGCGTGGCCACCCTGAACGCCGCCGACGGCACGCCCCTGCGGGCGGACAAGGCATGGGCGCACCCGGCCGCCGCCTACGTACCGGGCAAGGACGGCAAGGACAGCCGCTACCTGCTGGTCAAGGGCCGTGCCCCCGCGAACGGCGGCGAGATCGCCGTGGACAGTGGCACCGCCGCGGCCGGCCGACTCCGTATCGGCGACACGGTCACGCTGGCCACCGACGGCCCGGTCATGACCAAGCGGCTCGTCGGCATCGTCACCACCAAGGACTCCCGGGTGACGGCGGGCGGCACCCTCGCCCTGTTCGACATGGCGACCGCCCAGAAGCTGTTCGCCACCCCGGGCCACTACACCGGGATCGACCTGTCCGCTGCACCTGGCGTCCCCCAGGCCGAGCTCTCCCGCCGGGTCACCGACGTGCTCCCGGCCGACCGCTCCGAGGCCACCACCGGCGCCGCCCAGGCCGCCCAGCAGGCCATCAACGTCGACACCATGACCCGGGGCTACAAGAAGCTGCCGATGGTCTTCGCCGGGGTCTCGCTGTTCATCGGTTCGTTCCTCATCATCAACACCTTCACCATGCTCGTCGCGCGGCGCACCCGTGAGATCGCGCTGCTGCGGGCGATCGGCGCCTCGCGCCGTCAGGTGTCCCGCTCCGTCCTCACGGAGGCCCTCCTCGTCGGTCTCGCCGCGTCGGCGGCCGGTTTCCTACTCGGCCTGGGCATCGCCTCGGTGCTGCCGGACGTCCTGGGCAGCAGCGAGGACCCGCTGCCCCGCGGTCCCCTGGTGATCGGTCCGGGCTCCGTCGTGGCCGCGCTCGGTGTGGGCGTGGGCGTCACCCTGCTCGCCGCGTGGCTGCCGTCCCACAAGGCGGCGAAGGTCGCTCCCGTCGAGGCGATGCGCACGACCGACCAGCCGCCCACCGCCCAGCAGTCCCGCGTGCGCAGCGTGACGGGCCTCGCCCTCCTCGTCCTCGGCGTCGGCTGGCTGATCTCGCTCACGGGAGCGAAGGACGCCTCGGAGGCGAACCTGCAGAACGCGATGTTCGCCTGCGCCGTCCTCGTCGTCGCCATGATCGTGCTCGCGCCGCTGCTCGCCGCCCCCGTGATCCGGCTGACCGGGCGCCTGACCGGACGCTTCGGGATCACCGGCCACCTCGCCAGGGAGAACGCGCTGCGCGACCCGCGGCGCACCGCGGCCACGGCCGCCACCCTGATGATCAGCACCGCGCTGGTCGTCGGGCTCGCCGTCATCGGCAACTCCACCGCGCAGGCCCTCGATCACCAGGCCGCGGCGGGCCTCGGCGCCGACTACGTCATCAGCACCCGCACCCCCACGACCGTCATCGACCCCGCCGCCGTACGACGGGTGGCCCACACCCCCGGAGTACGGACCACGACCGCCATCGCGGACTCCACCGCGGTCATCGGCGGCAAGGTCCAGAGCATCGCCGGCGTCGACCCCGAGACCGTCAAGGACTCCATGAAGCTCGACTTCACCAGCGGCTCCGCCGCTGATCTCGGGCCGGGCCGGATCGCCGTCTCCAGCACCGTCACCCGGGACACCGGCGTGACCACCGGCGGCAAGCTCAACATAAGCATGGGACAGAGCCACGAGTTCACGAAGTACACCGTCGTAGGCGTCTACAAGGACAATCCCATCGCCCACGACGCGCTCGGCGCCCGGACCGAGGTGGCGCAGCACAGCTTCAAGCCCGGCTCCGTCCAGCGCATCCTCGTCCGTACCGACGGCGGCACGGTCTCCAAGGCCACCGAGAAGCGGCTGCGCACCGCCGTGGGCAACAGCCCGCTGCTGAAGGTGCAGGACCGCAAGGCACTCGTCCAAGAGGCCGCGGGCACCATGGCCGACCTGCTGAAGGTGATGTACGGGATGCTCGCCATAGGCGTCGTGATCAGCGCGCTCGGCATCGTCAACACCCTGGCCATGTCGGTCGCCGAACGCACCCGCGAGATCGGCGCGCTCCGCGCCATCGGCATGGACCGCGCCGGCATCCGCCGGATGATCCGCCTGGAGGCGGTGACCGTCGCCGCGTTCGGCACCCTCCTCGGCCTGGCGGGCGGCCTGTTCAGTGCCTGGGCGCTCGGCTCGCTGGCCAACGGCGCGATGGAGCAGTACTCCCTGGCGCTGCCCTGGGGGACCCTGCTCCTCGTGTGCGTGGTGTCTCTCGCGATCGGCGCGCTCGCGGCCGCCGTCCCGGCCCGCCGGGCCGCCGTCCTGAGCCCGCTGGAGGCCGTCGCGGAGTCGTGACGCACGGCTTCCGGGCCGGTTCGTTGACGACTGGTCGGCCTCGGAGCGGTACACACCAAGGATGAGTGACTGCCGGTCAGGGAAGGCCCGACGGGGCTTCCCTGACCGGCAGTGGCGTTGACACGCGGGCCGAGGCTGCCGCTCGCCTTGGCTTCGTCACCCGCACCTGCGCCACTGCACCGACGGCCAGCACCACCCCGTCAGCCGCCCGTGCGGCTCGCCTTGTCCGGCCCGGCGCCGCCGCAGCGCGGACTCGCTTTGCCGAAAAGAGCCATCGTGACCGCATCGACGTCCGGCGTCATCACCCTGCGCGTCAACTCCTATGACGCCTTCATCGGCGGCGGCCGCCAGACCGATGGCATCCAGCACGGTGGTGGGCCAGCAACACGGCCCGCTGTTTGATCGACTTCGGCTGTATGGGGGTGGGCGATCCAGCCTGTGATCTGTTCCCGGCATGGAACCTGCTGCCGGCAGACGCCAGGGAGGTCTTTCGTGAAGCGCTCGGCACGGATGACGCGACGTGGCGGCGCGGCCGGGGGCGGGCGCTCTCGCAAGCGGTAATCGCGTTGCCGTACTACCGGGAGATCAACCCGGCGATGGCACGCAACGCCCGGCATGTGATTCAGGCTGTGCTCGCCGGGGGCTGAGATGAGGTGGGGAACGCCGACATCGAGGCGGTTGTGGATGTGTGGTCAGGTGGGTGCGCTGATCACGAAGCTGTACCGGGTGCGGCTGACGGAACAGGGGGTGGGCAAGCACCTGCGCCGCTGGGGCCTGACCTTCCAGCGCCCGGACAAGCGAGCCGTCGAGTAGGAAGGGGAGGCGGTGCGCGTCTGGCGGGAGGAGACGTGGCCGGCGATCTGGGCGAAGGCCAGGGCAGAGGGGGCCGAGGTGCTCTTCGCCGACCAGGTCGGCATCCGCTCCGACCACATCACCGGCCGCACCTGGGGCGAGAAGGGCCGCACACCCGTCGTGCGCCGCACCGGCAACCGGTTCTCGGTGAACGCGATGTCCGCGATCAGCACGAAGGGCCGCATGCCCTTCATGGTGTTCACCGAGACCTTCGACGCGACGGTGATGTGCCGCTTCCTGGACCGCCTCGCCGGCCACATCCAGCGCAAGGTCCACCTCGTCCTGGACGGCCATTCCGCCCACCGCTCCCGCAAGGTGCGCGACTGGCTGCACCGCCCCACCCGGACCGGATCGAGCTGCACTTCCTGCCCGGGTACGCGCCCGAGCTGAATCCCGACGAATTCGTCAACGCCGACCTCAAGCGGAGCCTGCCCCACCACAGCCGGGCCCGCGACCAGGCCCAGCTCGCCGCCGAAACCCGAAGATTTTTCCACCGCCGCCAGCGCCAACCACACATAATCGGCGGCTACTTCGGCGGCCCACATGTCCGCTACATCCTCGAATGGAACCCTTTGAGTTTCGGATCAATAGGTTCCCCCCAGCGATGTGAGATTTCGTGATACATGAGAGGGTCAGGCGGATGAGTGAGACACCGGCGAACACCCTGCAATACCGCTCTGACGGGCAAGAAGAGGCCCCAGTTCTCGTCCTCGGCCCCGCCCTGGGCACCACCTGGCACAGGTGGGCGAAGGCGTCTTCTGGCGTCCACGTGGTCTAGATCGATGCTGTTCACGCAGGTGGAGCCCATTCTGGTCCAGGTGTGTTGATGGTGTTGGTGACAGGAACGTGACACGTGTGGCGCTTCTGGCGGCCTGGTTCGACGGGGGTGCTGCGTAGAGGGGCCTGAGACGACGGGCCTCGTCGGCGTGCTCTGGCGAGGCCCATCGTGCGGATGGCCAAGGCTGCCGGGGTCTGCTTACCAGAGGGCGCCCTGCTCAGCTGACGGACTGGAAGTCGGAGGTGTCGCGGCCGGGTGCACTCGCGTCTTGTTGTTGATGGCACGAGGGTCCGTCGTCACTGCGCCCACGTCGCGGAGCTGTCGGACGGCGTCGATCACTTGGGCGGGCCGGTAGACGGTTTCCAAGAGGGCGTATCGCTTGAGCTCCGGGATGGTGCGCCCGTCGGGAGCTCCGGAGATAAAGTCGTGCAGGATCCGGCGCAGCGGAGCGGTATCAGGTTCGAATACGAGCTCCAGCACCTGCTGTTGGGTGTCCCTGGGGTCGCGGTAGCGGACGCCGTAGGAAGGGTCCACCTTCCACATGGCGTCCTTCATCTTCTCCAGCCCCAGTTCGTGCTGGGTGCCGAAGATCAGGTAGAGCTTCCTGTTGCCCTCGTCGATCATCTCGAAGTACAGCGTGTGTGTGAAGCCGGCCCGGCGTAGCGTGGCACGGTATTCCTCGCGCAGGAACGTGAACTTGTGCGAGGAAGGCTGCTGAAATACGGCTTGCCACTCCTGGCCGCCGAATGCGTCGTCGCCGAGTTGGCGGTGGCCGTCGTGGTTCTCGGCGAACCGCGTGAGGAAGGCGGGCTCGAAGGTCACCATCACTTCGGTGCGGGGGTGACGCCCCAATGCCTGCAGGAGTGAGAAGGGAATGTCCGGTCCTCCGAAGCTGTCCAGCAGGACGAACAGGGGTTTCCCCAACGCGCCCGTGCTTCGCAGCTTCTGTAGGAGGGCTGGGTGGAAGTCTCCATGGCGTATGTCCACGGCCACTTGCTGAGCGATCCTGTCCGGCTGACGGGAGCGGACGAGCTCTATCTGGTGCTGCAATTCCTTGACGCGCCGTGCGTCCTCTTCCATGAGGATCACGCGCATACGTTTCGGGAACCTATGCAGCGCTTCGGCGAAGACTTCGTATGCGATGACGGGGGAACCGGGCTCGCCCCGTGTGTAGACCCCGGCCCCGGCGAACCCTTCCGCGTAGCTGATCACGTCGTGCCGCGACAGCAGAATCGGCGCCCATGCCTCCAGGTAGCGCTTCAGTAAGTCGTGCTTGGCCGCCGTGTGTGGATCGCGTTCCCACACGGCTTCCTTCGGTACGGCCACGACCGCTCCCCCTTGCTTCCGCTGGCCCCGCTGAGGAGAGGGTCACACATCGTTGGTATATGCCACCAGAGTGCGTACGGCGTGCTGTCGGACTTCGGCCGTTAATGAGCTGCGGCAGGAAGGCGGGGAGGCATCTCGTCCCAGATCGCTCCGTCGAGTTTGCGGCCTCCGGACTTCGGGGTGCGGCCGCCCCATTGTTTGAAGAAAAAGGGCACGTCGGCGCTGTTGCAGGCATCGCGGATGTCCACCAGCCACTCTTCCTGGACGGGGCGGTGGTGGGGCCCGGACTCTCCTCCGGCGATCACCCAGCCGACGCCATCCAGGCGCAGACCGGTCAGCGGGCCGAGGAGCGGTTCACAGGACAGGAAGCGCACGGCTGCGGGAACGTGTCGTAGGTCGTCGACGCGATCAAGGTGTTCCGAGCTTTCGACGGAGACGCCCATCCACAGGTTGGGCGGCCAGTCGAGTTCGCCGGCAACGCGTCGCAGTCTGCGGGCCCGCTTGGTGAGTAGCTGGTAGGTGTGCTGAGGCGTCTCGGTGATCACCTGAAAGACCTGCCGAACGAAGTCCAGGGGGACCTTCGCGTGGAAGAGGTCGCTCATGGAGTTGACGAAGACCATCCGCGGTGCCCTCCACTGACGGGGAATGGCCAGTGCGTCTGGATGCGGAGTCAGGCCGAAACCTGGGCCGGATGTCCTGGGGTCACCGTCCGCCTGGTACTTCGCGACCCCCATGGCCTTCAGGCGCCTGGATAACGTCAGGGCGTAGCAGTGGTCGCACCCGGGAGAGATCCGGTCGCATCCTGTGGTGGGATTCCACGTCGCCTCAGTCCACTCGATGGTGCTGCGATCGCCCATGGGTCCCCTCCCGTAGCGGGGGGACAAGGGCCATGAGCGCTTGCCCACCCGGCGCTTCGACTGCACTGCCTAACGAGCGGCGTGCCGAACTGGCACGCGATCGCCCCATCCTCCATGTCGAACGCGTGTTCCGTGAAGGGGGTGTTGAGATCGAGGGCCCGATCAGTCCGCCCGACACCTGTTGGGCTGACTGAGGGTGTCAACGAGGTTGTGACAAGGGGCTATCGCGTCGATGAGGGCTTGGCGGCCCAGGGCATCGGCGGCGGGCGGGCATACAACGTGTCCACTGTCTCGCGGCCAGTGCGCCGAGGTTCTTTATTGGAGCACCTGGGTTCGGGGGGTGCCGCCTTGTGGGCAACGCCTTGGGGTTGCGGTTCACAGGCCCAGATCCTCGGCAGCGACTTGTGCGCTACAGGATTCCAGCTTGAGGCATACGGGTAGGGGAGGCGTCCTACGCGTCCGGCCCGCAGTCGGCGTACTGGTCTTCCACGGAGCACTGAGTGACGACGGACAGTCCACGGGAACTCCGATTGTCAGTGGTCGCCGCTAGCCTCGTCGTGCAAGTTGGATCACGCGAGGAGCGGGAGGCGGCAGCTGTGGGGACGTCGTGGCGGGACCTCGTCTTGAAGCCGAGCCTCGTGGAGGCGCGAAGCCATTTGGCGGATGTGGCGAGCGGGCGGTCTACCGGTGAGCTCAAGGCGCTCGTCGAGGAGATGATCACGCCTGGGTATGAGGGCCGCGTCCTGATAGAGCTGCTGCAGAACGCGCACGACGCGCATCCGGCGAACCGGCGCAGCGGTCAGATCGAGTTCCAGTTGTGCGAGGACGAGGGCGAGTACGGCGTCCTTCATGTGGCCAACGGCGGGAGGCCGTTCAGCGCCCAGGACTTCACGGGGGTCTGCACGGTCGGCCTGTCACCCAAGAGCCCAGACGAAGGCATCGGGCACAAGGGCATCGGCTTTAAGAGCGTCCTTCAGCTCACCGACGCTCCCGAGGTGTACAGCGTGTCCCAGCAGGACGCACGCACCTTCGACGGATTCTGCTTCCGCTTCGCCCAGCCCGCCGACTTCGACTGGATCGCCGAACAGGTGGCGCCGGACAATCCGGCGGCGGCACAGCAACTGCGCGACGGCGTCAGCTCCTTGAAGCTACCGGTGCCAGTGGACGATGTCCCGGAAAGCGTCCGGTCATTCCGGCGGCGAGGCTTCGTCACCGTCATCCGGCTTCCGCTGCGCTCGGCGCAGGCACGCGCGGAGGTCGAGCGACAGCTCACCGAACTCACCTCTTCCCAGGCGCCCTTCGAGTTGTTCCTGCACCGCCTGGCGAAGGTGACCATCGCGCGGCGCGGCGGCAAGGACAAGAAGCGGGCGCGCACCGAGACATACGAGAGGAAGGTCCGCACCCTCGTCACGGCCGAAGGGCTGCGGGTGCAGGAGGTGGTGCTGCGGCGCCGCATGCGGCTCATCGTGGTACAGACCCAGTTAGACGAGGACACGGCCCGGGCGGCGATCGAGCGGGCCGTTGACACGCGCGTGATGAGTAAAGTCTGGCGTTCGTGGCGGGGCGCGGCGGAGGTCAGCGTGGCCGTTCCGGCGGGCGCCCCCTTGGACTCCGGGCGGCTGTACGCGTTCTTGCCGATGGCGGACGAGGCACCCTGCCCGGTGCCCGCGTTCGTCAACGCACCGTTCTTCACCACTTTCGAGCGCCGGTCGTTCTCCGAGACCGTGCCGTGGAACGCTCTCCTTCTTGACGCTGCGGCCCGCGCGTGTGCGCTGGCGGCGCTGCTGCCCAGCGAGGCCCGGAGACACATTCCGCCGGCTGCTCTCATTGACCTGTTGTGCTGGAGCGCGGCGCAGGCGCACCGGCTGGAGGCCGCGGTGCGGGTGCTGGGCCAGCAGCTCGACAAGGTCGAGTTCCTGCCGGTGCTTCACCCGGCCGGTGACCACACATCGCTCGCATGCGGCTTCGTGTGGCAGAGGCCCGAGAAGGCGAGGGTGTTCACTCCGGAAGCGCTGGCTGCGGCGGGCGTCGAGGATCTCGTCGATCCGCGTCTCCACCCGACGCGGCTGCACCGTCTGGAGATACTCGGCCGACGGCACGGCCTGCGATTCGGTCCGCGTATCGGGGAGCTTGCGGACTGGGCGGAGCGTCTTGCCGCAGCGCTGCATGCCGGCCGCGCGGGGCTGGATATGTGGGCGGATTTCTACTCGGATCTCTCGCTCTGCCTCGCAGACGGCGGCCGTGCGCTGCGCGGCAAGCGGATCATCCTCGGTTCCAGCGGGGAGGTGCTGCCCGCCGGAGGCACGGGTGTGTTCTTGCCGCAGCCGACGGATCCGTCAGCCGCAAGCACAACTGCTATCGCTGGCCAGGCCACGGGCACAGTTGCCGCCACCGCCGCGCCAGTACCTGGGCGGCTCGCGGAGCACATCCACTTCGTGCACGCCGGCATTCCCTGGTACGGGAAACGGGCCACGCGTCGCACGCAAGGGTTGCGCTGGTTGGAGCAGCAGGAGTTGGTACACGCCTATGCGCCCCAGACAGTCCTCGAAGTGGTGGCCAAAGCCATGGCGCAGGAGCGGGACGACGACGGTGCGCTGCGCGCGTACCTGAAGTACGCGTGCGCGGTGTGGGCGGGGAGCCTTGCGGAGTCGGGCAGTGCCGGTCTGCGGGTGAGCGGCCTGCTGGGGCCCGCGCGGGACGGTTGGATCACGCTGGGCACCGCGATGTTCGGCGCGGGCTGGTCGGGGACTCAGCGACACGTCGACGACACTCTGGTGCGCTTCCTCGCCCGGGAATCGGCTGGGTCGGACGAATTGGCGCGACTCGCAGGGCGAGTTCTCGCGCCGCCGGAGGAGATCCTTAAGCCCGGTGACGAGAGTGGCCTGGATGTCGGCACTCTGCAGCGCTTCCTGGAGCGGCAGGGCGTCAGCCATGGACTGCGGCCCCGGCGTCATGCGGTGAACATGGCGTCCGACTCGGTAAAGGGCAGCTTTCTCATCTCACCCTACGGTTTCTCCGGGTTCCCCAGCCTGCCGATGACGCGGCAGGAGCTGCTCAACTGGCGTCGGACAGCGGCCCGCTGGCCGAATCGTCAGTGGGAGCTCTACGGCACAGTGTCTTACCGACCGCAACAGCCGCTGTGTACGCTGCCCGGCCAGAGCGACTACGAGGCGTTCGACGACGACAGCCGCAAGCTGTATGCGGAGCTGATCCTCCACGGGCTCAGCTCCTGGCCGGACAATGTCCTGGAGACGACCTACACCGGCGGCTCCGACCGGCATGGCACGCGCTGGCCGACACCGCTGGCGGGATTCCTTGCTCAAGCGCCCTGGATCCCGCAGCAAGATCCCCGTCCCGAGGTCGTGCAGGCCGCCGCGTCCCGCTTTGCGGATGCGGGCAGCGCGTGGTGGTGGTCGGGTGAGGCTACGTCGCCCGAGTACCTCACCACGGCACCCGCCTCTCTGCGCGCGCGGGCCAATGACCGCGCCCGTACGCGTCTTGCCCTGCTCGGCGTGCGCAGTTGGGACGATCCGGATACGGCGCTTGCCCGGCTCGATCACCTGGCCGAGCTGGTCTTGTCCACGCCGAGCCTGCGGCACGGACGGCTCGGCCACCTGGTCCGCAAGGCCAACGAGAAGGCGTGGGGCGATTTGCTGCCCGCACACGGGCCGGCGCCCACGGCCTTCGGGGAGGTTACCGACCTGCTGGTCTCCCGTGAGGACGCGCTCGAAGCGGTCGGAGAGCGGGCGGACCTGGAGAGGGAACAGAGCGCGGAGCAGGACGAGGGGGATCCGCAGGACGGATCTGCTGATGAGGAGCAGCAGCCCGAGACGGTGTACGTCCCCGACGACCAAGGTGCCATCGAGCGCAGGCTGCTGGACACCGTAGCTGTCCCCGTGCTGTCGATCGGCGCCGGGCCCCTTGCGGACCGCGTCAACTCCTACCTGCGTCGTCGCACTTCCTTCCCCATTCGCCGGACCAGCGCAGCCGTGGTTGAGGTCCTTGCCGACGGACTGCCCTTGGACGATGCCTCCGGTGATCCGCTGACGGAGGTGGCGGGCCCCTGGCTGGCTACACTGGTGGCAGGGCTCGTAGAGTTCGACGCCGAGCGGGCCTTGCGGTTCACAGATGTCTCGCCCGCTTTGATCACGCGGCGGATCGGCGGCTGCCGGCTGGTGCGGGCCACGCACACGGTGCAGTATGTCGACGGTCACGCCGTGCCCGGCGAGACGGCGGAGCGGTCGCTGTTCCAGGGGACGCCGGAGCAGGGGCTCGTCGTGACGGTCCACCCCGAGGGTGACCAGGCTCCGGAGTGGGAGATCCTGCAGAACGCGGCCCCCGCGGTGGCAGCCCTCGTAGGGGCTCCGGTTCTCGGCGAGCGTCTCCAACTGGCCCTCTACAAGCTGGCCCAGCGATGTGCCGAGCCGGGGGACGTCGATGAGGCGGACCTCGCGTACGTCCTGCACATCCCCGTGGGCAAGCTCGAGGCCGTGCTCTCCGACCGGTCCTCCGTGCGCTCCGGCAGCGCACGCCTCGTCCCGCTCCTGGCCTGCGTGGATGCCGCACAGGCCGAGGATCTCCAGCGTCGGCAGGAGACATTCCACGATCGCGCTCAGCTCCACGTCTGGCTGGCCTCACGGGTGGACCTCAAGAACACCCGCACGCTGATGAGCCTCATCGATGACGACGACTGGCAGCGCCGGCTCACCACGCTCGGAGTCGAACTGGCCGACGCGAACCGCACGTGGCGCAACCTCGGCCTGCCACCCGTGCACAACGAGGCTGGTCACGCACGCCAGTTCGCACATTGGTTGCAGCACAACCGGGCCCGTCTCGTCGATCACGTACGTGATGGGTTCATCCCCGCCTATCGGGTCGGGGCGGCGCTGGAGTCATACGTGAGGCTGCGCGAGCTGCCCGGCCTTGAGGCGGCACCGGAGTGGCTCGACATCTACTGGGATGTGCCGGCCGATGTCCTTGCCGCCCACGCGCAAGAGTGGGCCGCGCCCACCTGCCGACCCCGTCTCCCTCGCAGAGCCAGAAGCTGGGCAAGGACGGTACCTCGACGCGGCCTGTCGCCGAGCTCCGCGATGCGTCCGTGGGAGTCCTGCACGAGCAGCTTCCGCGGCTGCGGGCTCTCGTGGACGCCTGGGAACGTCACCACGGCGCCGCACCAGAACACGCGATCCCCTCTGTCGCGGAGGTCACGCGCGCCATGGACGCGCAGGGGCTCCTCGACTTCGAGCGGCTGCGCAAGCAACGGCTGACGCGCTGGCTGAGCGACCACGGCTATTGGCCCGACGGCATGCCCCTCACCCACCGCTCCGCCGACCTGAGCCTGGACACACCCCGCGCCGCCGGACACAGCGTGCCGTCGGTCCTTGTCACGGGAGCGCGGCCGCTCGCCGCGCGCCCTCATGTGCTGCTCAGCGGAAAGCGCCTACCCATCGGCCGGGACGACCTGCACGCGCTGGCTTGCGAGGTGGCAGCCGATGTGACCGAGGACCAACTTGTCGTTTCGCCAACACCGTTGGCCTCGCTGCCGCCGACGATCCCCCAGCCTCGAGGGGAGCGCGGCGAAAGCAGTGAGGGCTACACGGTGACTCCTCCGGATCCCGGGACGACACTGGCCATCGGGCTCGCCGGAGAGAAGGTCGTCGGCGCGTGGCTGCACCATCACTATGGCGTGCCGGAGCAGGAGTCGTGGCGCTCCAGCCTGCGTTCGCACGTCTATCCGGACGGCATCGGGGACGACCGGCTCGGCTACGACTTCCGCATCAGCACCCCGGAGCGGACCCTGTACTTCGAGGCCAAGGCGTCCACGGGCGCCGACGGGGAGATTCAGCTGGGCGAGTCCGAGGTCGAACGCGCACGCACCCTCAAGCCCGACGAGACATACATCATCGTGTACGTCTCGCATGTGTTGGACGGCGCCCGTCGTCGCATTACGCCATTGCCTAACCCGTTTGGGGCGCCCGGGCTCGCGGGGTATCGCCTGGTGGGCAACGCGCTGCGACTGCGGTTCGCATGGCCCAGATCGTAGACAGCGTCTTGTGTGCTCCAGGATTCCAGCTCGAGGCGTGCAGGCAGGGAGGGTTCTTATGGCCCGCGGACGCCAGGCTGCGGGGAAGACGTGGTCAATGACGCGCTCAGCGTGCTCCTCACCTGGCGCGACGGTGAGACCAGCGCCGAGCCCGCGCTCGGGCATATTGCCCCTGCGCCCCAAGCACAGTGCCCCTGCGGAGACGTGAGGTCCCTATGACCACCCAGCGACGACCTGTCAAAATGTAATGCGGGTGTGTGAATGCGGGAGGGGAACCGGGGAGCATGGGGAACGAAGACGCGTCGGCAGGTCGGCCGGCGGCGGATTCGGCGGGGTGAATTCTCCGATCGCGGGGGCGATGACGCGCGCTGAGATGGTGGAGGTCTGGCGGACACACCGGGCTGCCCGCCGTGCTGCTGCGGTGACCGGCCCCGAGGATCGGGTGGACGGATTCGCTCTGCGAAAGTGGCGGAAGGCCGGCGTCTTCGGCGCGGAGGCCGTGGCCCGCGTCGAGGACGTGCTGCGGGCGCTCTTGACGTCCGTGCATCTCGAAGACGACGCCCTGAAGTGGAGCGCCAACACCATTCGCGCATGTTTGGATGGGCAGCCAACACCCCAACTCCTCCCTGCAGTCAAAGCCCTGCTGGAAGCCGCCGAACCGAGTCGGGCCGTCGCGCAGACCGCCACCGTGCTCTCCGTCATTCACGAAGTCGGCATGCCTTGGCTGTCGCCCGCCGGTGAGCGTCGCCTCGCAGTGATCGTCGGGGCCGTCGCAGCGTCTGAACTTGGACCGGCCGACGCCCCTCGCGCCGAGGACGACCCCGTCGGCGCCTATGCGTTGTATCACGCCCTTATCAGGGGAAGTCTGGACGAAATACCCGCACATTCCCTGCGGGCCGTCATCCCGTGGGCTCCCCTCGGCATCATCGACGACCTCATAGATGCCGACGTACTGGACCGTAGGGATAAGCCGTGGAGCCTGCGCTCGGATACCGCCGAACAGGGCTATCTGCTGGCCCGACTCGCACCGGAGAAGATTGATGCCGCCCTGGCTCAGTCGCTCGCTTGGAATGAGCCCCGTGAGCGGGAGGCGTTCTTGGCCGGCGAGCCGCTCGATCCGGAACCAGGCAGTCTTTATGACTTGCTCTTGCGCGTGGCGGACGGCGAGCCAGAAGTCCTGAAAGAACTCGAAGAGCTGCTGCCTCGCGACTTGGTGCTGCGACTGCGCAAGATACAGGCGGGCGCCATGACCGGCTCTTGGGATCCCGACGTCCCTGCCGATCGTGGACTGTGGCGACTCATGTGCGCACTGTGGGAGCCGAGAGCCGCAATCAATCCGGCGCGCGGCCCGTTCTATGCCCTCGTCGCGCTGCGATATGCCTATGACCTCATCTGCCAGGGCGAGAGGAAGAAGGCCCAGGCGCAGGTGGACAAGCTTGTCGATCACGAGGGCGCGGAGGCTGGAGTCGCGGCCGAGGCTTGGAACATGTTCGCCTATCTCGCCCTGCTCGACGACGACCTTGATCTTGCCTACGTCTCGCTGGCACGTGTCGCCCGTACTGACCGGAGGGTTGAGGACAACCTGGCCCTCCTGGATCGTCGGCGGCGCACCAAGCGCAACGACAGGAGCCAGCCGGCCAATCCGTACTTGGAGCTGGGGCTGCCGCACAAGAGCGAGCAGTGGAAGCACCAGTGGCGCGAGCGCCGTCGTGCCGACCGGGACAACCTCGACCTGGCAGCGCAGGCCAACTGGGCGAAGCGCCGCATCGAGCAGGCCGAGAGGGCCGAGGACTGGTCCGACTTCTTCGTGCTGCCGTTGGATCCCACAGCCCTACGACTGCCGACCGTGCGCCCGACATCCTTGACTCCCCGGCCCGCCGCCCTGCCCCGCCGGACCCCATCCGGGGCCGCCGCCGACCTCTCGGCGGTACGCGAGCACGCGTTGGCCGCCCTCCTTCCCACCCTGCTGTCCGCGCCCAGGCGCCCCGATCACGATCACAGGACATCGTCATGAGTAGCCAGTCCGCAGGCCGAAAGAACAATCCGGGCGCGGCCGGAGCGGCGAAGAAGCCCACGGGGCGTATTCGCCGCAAGGAAAAGCGTGAGTTCGTTGAAGAGATGAAGCTGCGTACCCTCAGGCCGGAAGAACTGCTCCACCCGGCCCAGCTCCTGGCCCGGTTCACCGAACGGGCCGAAGAGCTGCTTGCACTGCTTCCACAGGAGTCGCGGCCCACCCCCGCGACGGTCAGCACGGCGCTACGGCAGGGCGTGCTCGACGCATTCCGGACGCGGGATGAGCACATCGCGCGTCTGGTTGAGACCGACCTCCTCGCGAGCATGCCCGAGCAAGGGGCTAAAGCCATCCGCCGGGCGGTCCGGGCCTCGCTCGTCGATATGGGGGTCCGGGTGGTTGAGGAGGCTGACGAACAGGAACTCTTCGTCGTGGTCGAAGGGGACGGCCAGGGCTTCGAGCTGGTCCGGCCGGCCTACGTGGACCAGGCGACCGGCAAGCTGCTGCTGGCCGGACAGCTGCGCCGTATCCCGATGCCAAATGGCCTGCCAGTGCAGGAGCAAGCCGACGAGGCGGATGCGCAGCGAGGCGGTGCCCAGTGACCTCGACAGGAATCGATTTCGGAACGACCAACTCGGTCGTGGCCCAGTGGCAGGGGGAGGACGCCGAAGTACTGCCGCTGGACGCCCACCACATCGACGCCGACTGGCGGCACCCGGGGTTCGAACAGCTCTTCCCCTCGGTCGTGGGCCTCAGCTCGCTCCGGCGGGGTCCTCTGTTCGGCTGGGAGGCGAAGCTCCGCTCGGAAGAAGCGGCGGAAGCCTGCAAGCGGCTCCTCAAGAGTGACGAATACGTGACCATCCAAGGCAGGCGCTTCGCAGCGACCACCTTTGCGGCGGGCGTTTTCACCGCCATGCGCGAGGGCGCCCAGCACAACCTCACCGACATTGACCGTGCCGTCATCACCGTGCCCGCCAACGCGACGGGAGCCGCCCGCTACCGCACCAGGGCGGCGGCGCGGTTCGCCGGCATCGAGGTCCAGGCGCTGCTCAACGAACCCACCGCCGCCGCTATCTCCTACGTCCACGACTTCCGCGAGGATTCGCAGATCCTGGTCTTCGACTGGGGCGGCGGAACCATCGACGTCACGGTGCTGGACTACGCGGACGGGTTCTTCGAAGAGCGCGCGTCACGCGGAGTGACAGAGCTCGGCGGCCTGGAGATCGACCGGCGGCTGCGTGAACTGATCCTCGAACGGGCGCCCGCGCGCAGGGCGTGGACCCCGGCGCAGGAGCGGCAGTTCCGGCTCGATGTGGAACGGAACAAGATCCTGCTCTCCTCCCAGCCGAGCGTCACGGTGAACACCCCGGACGGGGTCGGCGTCGAGATCTACCAGGGCGAACTGGAAGAGGCGATCGGCGACCTGGTCGACCGCGCACTCGCGCCAGTGGAACAGTGCCTGAAAGACCTCCACATGGCGCCGCTCGACGTGGACGAGATCCTCATGATCGGCGGTACGAGCCAGATTCCCAGCGTGCGGGCCGCAGTGGCCGAAGCACTTCAGACAGAGCCTGTGCCCACCGAACTGTGTGATCCCATGACGGCGGTGGCGCGCGGCGCATCCATCGCGGCGGCGGTTCTCGCCGGCGAGACCGAGGGCGTCATCCACGTGGCCACCAGCCACGCGCTCGGCACCATGGTCAAGGACTCTTCGGGACGGAAGCGGTTCAGCCAGATCATCCCGAGGAACTCGCCGCTGCCCTGGAAGGAGCGCAAGAGCTACACCCCGCAAAAGGACCACGCACGGAAGCTGTCAGTGGAGATCTGGGAAGGCGACCCCGACAAGGAGCTCGCCCACAGGGACAACGTGCAGCTCACCGAGCTCACCCTCACCTACCCCACTCCGCGGGTCCGCGACGAATCCCGCTTTGACCTGGAGTACGTGTACGACACCAACGGTCTGCTCCACGTCAAGGCCACCCTGGAGCACACGGGGGAGGTGGTGGTCGACCAGGAGGTCGAGAGCTTCGGATCAGGCGGCCCCACGCCCGAGGTCCAGGCAGAGCTGGACCGGCTGATGAAGGCCAACTCGAACCCGGTACCTCTGGGAGCGGCTCGCTCGACTGAGGGATCCCGCCCTGTGCCCGCGCCTCCCAAGGCACGGCCCATGCCGGTCGACGGCGGCCCGCACACCCTCGTGGTGGACGGCTCCAACCTTGCCTGGATCGGCCGTTCTCCGGTTCGCCCGGGCGTCTACGAGGACGGCGACCACCCGAGCTTCACCCAGCTCCAGAACGCACGGGCAGCCCTGGCGAAGAAATACCCCGAAGCCGAGATCCACGTCGTGGTCGACGCCAGCTTCAGGCACAAGGTTGCCGCGGTAGAACGCGAAGCAGTAGAGGCTGCGCTGAGCAAGGGCGACATCATCCAGCCGCCCGCCGGTACCGAAGGCAAAGGGGATGCCCTTGTGGCGGCCATCGCAGACGACTCCGGCGCGATGGTCGTGACGAACGACAACTTCGCGGAACTGCAAAGCCGCTATCCGTGGCTTCGGGAGAAGGGGCGGGTCCTGGGGGCGACCCGCTCCAAGGGGGGCTGGTATTTCACCGGACGAACCTGCGTGGCGCCGCGCGGAGCGTACCGCGGCTGATTCAGGCTCCCTGGCCCGGATTGGTCTGCGAAGCTGGTGCTAGGGCACGCGAAGGGGCACAGGTTTCTGTGGTCGGGTGTGGCGTTGGGCGGGAACCGGGCAGGGGCAGAGGATCTGCGGGGTCCGGTGCCAGAAGCCGGTCGAGGATTACGGGGTGCTCTTGGAAGATGGCTGATCCCGAGAAGCCGGTTCCTGTGCCGCTACCGGTTGCCGCGGCTTCCGGAGCGGGTAGAGAGGGAACAACAGACGGCCCCTCGTAGAGCGCCCCTGCGCCGACTGCGGCGCTACGTGTCTCCTCGTCCATTTCTCGGCTCGGGACCTCATAGCGGCGTAGTACCGCTTCGGCTATGTGCCGCCCGCCGGTGTCGATGTCGCCGGAGTACTCCATGGGGACACCGGAGGTGTGGGCCAAGGCGAGGAGCACATGGTCGATGGCGGTGAGTGTGCCCGAGGTGCAGACGATGGGCGTCGTGATCCCGCGCATCAGGGCTTCGTGAATCACGGAGGGGTTTTCAACAACGAGCCACGGTTGTGTCCGTGAGAGCGTGGGCGGGTGTGCGGTGAGGTCGTGAAGTGTGAGGTGAACGGGGCGCTGGTCCTCAAGGGCCAGACGCAAGGCCCGGTCCGTGGGGCCGTCTCCGTCCGCGTTCACGTTCAGCAGCAGCACGGTCTGGGACAGGCTGTCGGCGACGATCCCGACGCGGGCCAACAGCGCACGCTCGGCCGCGGGCGTGTCGGGCAGCGGGGCATCCAGCAGGTCAGTCACGAGCAGGACGAGGCGGGCTCCCTGGCCCGCGTCGTTGAGGTCGAAGTAGTGCGGGTTCCCTGCGCAGTTGTGAGAGAGCCGCGCCAGCGTGGCGGGCCTTGAAAGAGGCAGCACGGCTCTGACGCGGGCCAGCGCGTCGATCAGCCTGCGCAGCTCGTCGGCCTTGTCATCGACGACTCCTCCAGCTCGTAGCCGGGCGATGAGCCGCGGCGTGTCGGGAAGCACGGTGGCCGCGTACGCCCAGATGTCCTCCCGCAGTTGCGCAGCCCGCCGTCTGTTCTCTGCCAGCGGCAGGATGGCGCCGACGTTCTGCTCGACGATCTCGCGCAGCTCGTGGGGTGTCATCGTGAGCGCCTGCAGCACGCGTTGTACGGGGATCACCGCGACGCCTTGCTCCATCCAACTCGCGAAGGCATCGGCCGTAAAAGCCCGCACCCAGGCCATCAATCAGCTCAAGTCCGTGCTTATTACTGCTGATCCCGCTTTACGGGAAGAAATGGCCGGACTGGGCAATGCTGAACTCCTCCGTACTTGTGCGCGGTTCGCGGACGCGAGCAGTCGCGAGGAGATCGGCGAGGAGTCGGTGCTGCAGGCCACTCGGATCACGTTGGGTTGGCTGGCTCGCAGGATTGGCCAGCTCTCCGAGCAGATCCGGGACGTGGAGACTCGTCTTGCCCGGCTCGTGGAACGGTATGCTCCGCAGCTGCTCGACGTGGTGGGGATCGGCCCGGACACGGCGGTCACGTTGCTGATCACGGTGGGGGACAACCCGGAACGGCTGGACAGCGAGGCGTCGTTCGCCGCGCTGTGCGGGGTCAGTCCTGTCGAGCGTTCCTCGGGACGCCGACAGTTCCGTCGCCTCAACCGTGGCGGTGATCGGCAGGCTAACGCCGCGCTCCACCGCATCGTGTTCACCCGCCTGCGCGTCGACCCGCGCACCCAGGACTACTACGAACGCCGCATCAAGGAGGGCAAGACCCGACGCGACATCGTCCGCTGCCTCAAGCGCTATGCGGCCCGGGAGGTCTTCCACCTGGTCAGACAGTCACAGCCAGGACCCCGCTCATAGGGGCTGTCGTGACAGATGAGAGGGTCTGGCGGGTGAGTGATACACCGGCGAACACCCTCCAATACCGCTCCGACGGGCCAGAAGACGCTCCCGTCCTGGTCCTGGGGCCGGCCCTGGGTACCACATGGCACATGTGGGACCGGCAGATACCAGAGCTGATCCGCCACTGGCGCGTCCTGCGCTTCGACCTGCCCGGCCACGGCGGCGCGCCCGCGCAGCCCGCCACCGCCGTGGGCGAGCTGGCCGACCGGCTGCTGGCCACCCTCGACACGCTCGGCATCGGCCGCTTCGGCTACGTCGGCTGCTGCGTCTCCGGCGCGATCGGCATCGACCTCGCCCTGCGCCACCCGCAGCGCATCGGCTCGCTCGCCCTCGTCGGCGCGGCGGCCCACGCCGGTGCCGAGGGACAGTGGGCCCCGCGCGCCGCCGACATCCGGGCGAACGGCCTGGAGCCCGTCGCCCGGCAGGCCCCCGAGCGCTGGTTCACGCCCGTCTTCGGCGGTGCCCAGCCCGCCATCGTGGACTGGGCCGTGCAGATGGTCCGCACCACCGACCTGCCCAGCCACGCCGCCGCCTCCGAGGCGCTCGCCGCCTTCGACGCGCGGCCCGGCCTCGGCCGGATCGGGGTGCCCACGCTCGTCGTCGTCGGTGCCGAGGACCAGGTGACGCCGCCCGCGGACGCCCGGGAGCTGGTCGCGGGGATCCCCGACGCCCGGCTCGCCGTGGTGCCGGCCGCCCGCCACCTGGCGCCGGTCGAGCAGCCGGTGGCCGTCACGGACCTGCTCGTCCGCCACTTCACGGCACCCTGGCCCCAGGCCGACCCGCAGCCGTTCCCCGCACCGCAGGGACCGGCCCCCGCGGAGCCCGCCCCCGAGGCCGAGGCGCCGCACCCCGCCTTCACCCCCGCCACCGACCCGACGCCGGGCGGCCCCGCAAACCCGTACACCGCCGACAAGCCCGGGGTCCCGGGCTTCGGCCCGGTCACCCCCGTGCCGGACGACGGCACTCCGGACGCGCCCACCGCCCCGGAGCAGGACGACGCCGACGCCCCCACCGAAGCCCCCGCCCCCGCCGTCCCGGACGGCTTCACCGCCGACTTCGACGACTTCGTCGCCCGCGTCGCCCACGGCGAGATGTGGGCCCGGCCGGGGCTCGACCGGCGGTCGCGCTTCCTGATCACGCTGACCGCGCTGACGGCCGGGGGCCACCTCGACGAGCTGGCCGTGCAGGTGCGCGCGGCGCTGCGCGACGGGGTCACGGCGGACGAGATCAAGGAAACGCTCCTGCACACCTCGCTCTACTGCGGGCTGCCCGCGGCCGGCGCGGCGCTCAAGGCGGCACAGCGCGCGCTGGCCGAACCGGGCGCGTAAGACACGCCCTGCCGGGTGCCCCCGGGCGCTCCCCCTGGGCAAGATGAGCCCATGAAGCTGACCAAGCACAGCCATGCCTGCGTTCGACTGGAGAAGGACGGCCGGACCCTCGTCATCGATCCGGGAGGGTTCAGCGAGCAGGACGCCGGCATCGGCGCCGACGCGCTGCTCGTCACCCACGAGCACCCGGACCACTTCGACGAGGACCGGCTGCGCGCCGCCCTGGAGGCCAACCCGGCCGCCGAGCTGTGGACGCTGCGCAGCGTCGCGGACCAGGTCTCGGCGGCCTTCCCCGGCCGGGTGCACACCGTCGGGGAGGGCGACGCCTTCACCGCCGCCGGCTTCGAGGTGCAGGTGCACGGGCAGCTGCACGCGGTGATCCACCCGGACATCCCGAGGATCACCAATGTCGGCTACCTCGTCGACGGCTCGGTCTTCCACCCCGGCGACGCGCTGACCCTGCCGGGGCAGCCCGTCGACACCCTGATGGTCCCGGTCATGGCCCCCTGGAACAAGGTCGCCGAGATCATCGACTACGTCCGCGAGGTCAAGCCCCGCCGCGCCATCGACATCCACGACGCCCTGCTCACCGACCTCGCCCGGCCCGTCTACGACCGGATGCTGGGCCCGGCCGGGCCGGGCGTCGGGGGAGCGGAGCACGCCAGGATGGCGGCCGGGCAGAGCGTCGAGCTGTGACGGCCGGGGGCGGCCGCCGCCCCCGGCCTGTCACACCCGGCCGTTAGGGTGGCCCCATGCGCATCGCCACCTGGAACGTGAACTCGGTCACCGCCCGTCTCCCGAGGCTCCTCGCCTGGCTGGAGAGCAGCGGCACGGACGTGCTGTGCATCCAGGAGACCAAGTGCGGCGAGGAGGCGTTCCCGTTCGAGGAGCTGCGCGCGCTGGGCTACGAGGCCGTGGTCAACGCCACCGGCCGGTGGAACGGCGTCGCCCTGCTCTCCCGCGTCGGCCTGACGGACGTGGTCCGGGGCCTGCCCGGCGGCCCCGACTACGACGGCGCGCAGGAGCCCCGCGCGGTCTCGGCGACCTGCGGGCCGGTCCGCGTCTGGTCGGTCTACGTGCCCAACGGCCGCGAGGTCGGCCACAACCACTACACGTACAAGCTCGCCTGGCTGGAGTCGCTGCGCGACGCCGTCGCCGTCGACGCGGCGGGGGAGCGGCCCTTCGCCGTCCTCGGCGACTTCAACGTGGCCCCCACCGACGAGGACGTCTTCGACCCGGCCGTCTTCGAGGGCGCCACGCACGTCACCCCTGCGGAGCGCGCCGCCCTCGGCGCCCTGCGCGACGCCGGCCTGACGGACGTCGTGCCCCGCCCGCTGAAGTACGACCGCCCGTACACCTACTGGGACTACCGCCAGCTGTGCTTCCCCAAGAACAAGGGCATGCGCATCGACCTGGTCTACGGCAACGCCCCCTTCGCGAAGGCACGCAAGGACGCCTACGTCGACCGTGACGAGCGCAAGGGCAAGGGCGCCTCGGACCACGCCCCGGTCGTCGTCGATCTGGACGTCTGAGACACCGCTGGCTCAGACCAGCTCCTCCAGGTCGATCGCGTCGCAGAACGCCTCCATCCCGGCGTTGTTGGGGTGGAGGTGGTCGCCGCTGTCGAAGCGCGGCAGCATCCGCTCCGGGGCCTCGGGGTCGCGGATCGCCTCGTCGAAGTCGAACACGGCGTCGTACACCCCTCTGCTGGTGCGGATGTGCTCGTTGATGGCGTTGCGCTGGGCGTCGGCCTCCGGGGTGCAGTCGTAGAAGCCGCCGCACGGCGCGATGGTGGCCGCCACGACGCGCAGCCCCCGCTGGTGCGCCCGGGCCGCGATCGCCCGGAGGGCGCCGATGACCTGATCGGCCCGGGTGCCGGCGCGGATGTCGTTGACGCCCTCGAAGACGATCACGGTCCGGGCCGAGGTCTGGGCGAGCACGTCCCGCTCCAGCCGGTGCCCGGCGCTGACCCCGGCCAGGGTGGTGCTGGCGCCGTCGCCGGGGTAGCGGTCGGTGGCCACCCGGTTCCCGGAGATCCCGTGGTTGAGCACGCCCAGCCCGGGCACCGCGTGCTGGGCGCGCAGCCGCCGGGCCAGCAGGTCGGGCCAGCGGCGGTTGGCCCCGGGGGTGGACGCCTCACCGTCGGTGATGGAGTCGCCGAGTGTCACCACGGACCCGGGCCCGCCGCCGACGTCCACCCCGGTCAGCAGCGGCCAGCCGTTGAGCCGCTCCGCGAAGCCGCCGGACTCCCGGTCGCCCGTGCGGTCGCCGCTGCCGTCGGTGCTGACGTACGAGAGCTGGTTGCTGTAGCTGTGCACGGGCAGCGCCCGCACGGTCCCCGGCAGGTGGATGCTCACCAGCAGATTGCTGTCCGGCGGCACCCGGAAGTCCAGCGGGTCGCTGAACTGCTGGGCCCCCGCCGGGATTTCGGTCCCCCGACGCCCGCCGAAGGCCAGCGGCACGGGCCGGCCGGCCGTCGCCGCGCCGCTGCTCTGGAGTGCCACGGTCGCGTGCCCGATCCGCACCGGGCCCGGGGCGAAGGTGTTCTCCAGCCGGATCCGGGTGCGGGGCCCGCCTGCACTGCTGTGCACCACCAGGCGCAGCGTCCGGTCCGTCCACGGCCCGACGGGGGCGTACCCGGACGTGGACGCTGCCCAGCTGCCGGTCCACTCGTTCGAGGGAGCACGCAGGGCCAGGGCGAACACGTGCAGGGAGACGCCGCGGGCGCGGACCGCCGGCAGCACCACCGAGGCGACCTCGCGGCCGCGGGCGACCGGCACGCTCACCGCGTACAGCCGCGTGGTCTCGGTGCGCCGGCCTTCGGCCGTGTTGCGGTGCGGCAGGCCGACGGCCTTGGTGGTGAGCGGCCCCCGGCGCCAGTCGGGCGCGGTGAGCGCGTACGGGCTCGTCGAGCCGTCGCGGTAGCGGACGGTGCCCGTGCCGCTCGCCTCCCCGCCCGTGCCGGCCACCAGGAAGGTCAGGGCGGTGCCGTGCCCGGAGAGGCGCACCGACTGGCCGTCGGCCCGTACGTTGTCGGGGCGGCCAGGCGCGGAGCGGGGCCAGTGCAGGCGGGTGGCATCGAGGTCCAGGGCGCGGCCGGGCGTCCAGCCCGCCCGGCGCAGGTCCCGGGCGGAGAGGGAGCCGCCCGACCCGTCGAAGTCCGCGGCCTCCGGCCGGTCGTCGTCGCTGACCGCCCGGTTGTCGAAGAGCCGTTCCAGGGGGAGCGGCTCCGCACGCGGTGTATCGGGGGTGCCGGCCCGCGCGGGGCTGCCCGCGAGGGTGACGGCGCAGGCCACCCCCGCCGCGACGGCTCCGGTCGCCGTCCACCGTCTGTGCCGTCTGCCCTTGGCCGTTCCGAGGATCGCGGTGCGGAGCATGCGCGTCACGCCTCCCAGCGTTGCCGGCTGACGAAAGCTGAAGAAAGCTGAAGAGAACTGAAGAAAGGGGCGGGATGGAGGGGCGGGATGAAGCTAAGGAGACGTCCGGGAAACGTCAAGGAGGCCGGTCGGCCACGGCGGGGTGGAGCGAGGCTGTGGTGGGGCCGTCCGCGCGAGTGAGATCCTGACCGGTATGAACATTCCCTTCCTGGACAGCTGGCGCAAGCGACGCGGCCCGGCGGACGGTGCGGCATTGCCCCACCCGGCCGACAGGGATCCCGAGGGCCTGGCCGAGCTGCTGTCGGAGTGCGAACTGCTGCGTGCGCACGCGCAGTCGGCAGGTGTCGCGCTCGACGACTCGCCGGCGTCCCTGGAGGCGCTGGACCAGCTCCAGCCGCGCTGGCGCGAGGACCCGGAGCTGGTGCCCTGGCTGGGCAACGACGCGGGCCTGTACCTGGGCACCGTCGTGGTGCGCACGGTCGAGGGCGCGGGCTGGTGGATCCGGCCCGACGGCCAGCCGGTGCTGCGGCTGGCCAGCGGCCGGGAGATCGACGCGGTCGAGGCGGGCCGGTCCTGGGCGGCGGACGGCGCTCCGGAGCTGTCCCAGCTCTACGCGGAGGTCGCGGAGAACTGACTCGGCGGCGGACGGGCGGCACGGCAGCGGGCCCCGGCCGGGCGGTCGCCGCAGGTGTCGGTCGCATGCCCGGCCGGGCTCAGCTGGTGAACGGAATGCTGTACTCCAGCCGCCACCGGTCCGCGCGGACCACGATGTCCGAGGTCTCCACGGCCCGGTTCTCCCCGTCGAAGTGGGTGCGCTCGACGACGGTGACGCACTGGCCCGCCGCACAGCCGAGCGCCTCCGCCTCGGGGGTGGTGGCCGGCCGGGAGCCGACCAGCTCCCGGGCCCGGACGACCCGGATGCCGATGGCCGCCAGCCGCCCGCGCACCCCGCGCCGGGCGTAGGGCCCGCGCTCGGGCAGGACGACGTCGGTGCCCTCGGTGATGGTCAGCGGCTCCCAGCTGGTGGCGAGCTGCACGGGGTGCCGGTTGGCCAGGTACTCGTAGTGGGTGCACAGCACCGGCTCGCCGGTGCCGATGCCCAGCCGCTCGGCGATCGGCGCCGGGGCCGGTGCCTCGCTGGAGGACGCCTCCCAGGTCAGCGCCGTGTCCCGGCCGGGGCCCCCGGGCGCGGCGACCCCGGGTGGCGCGGGGAGCCGCCGGGCGTACCCCCGGACCTCGGCGGCGAAGGGGGAGTCGACGGCGCCGGTCGAGCGCAGCAGGGTCCCCAGCGGGGCCCGGTCGGTGACGAAGACCCCCCGCCCGAACTGGCCCTCCGCGTACCCGGCGGCCTTGAGCACCCGGACCGCGCGGTCCACGGTCTGATCGCTGGCCTCGTAGGCGCGTTTGAGCTCGGAGCGGGAGGGGATGCGGTCGCCCACGGCGAGCCCGCCCTCGTCGATGCGCCGCCGCAGGTCGTCCGCGATGCGCAGGTAAACGGGCCTGCTGTCGCCCAACACCGGCTCCCTTCCCCCTCGGGTGTCGCCCATCCGGCCCCCACAGGCTAGGTACCCAGGCCGGGTCTGTGTACCTAGGGCAAATGGCGGCCTCTGCCCGCCCCGATCCGGTTCGATCCCGGTCCGTATGCGTGTCACCGGTGAAGTCCCGTATCGAGGCGGATAGTTTGCGGCGACCGCGAGAGCGCCGAGAGCGAGTGGGTAGGGCTGATATGGCCGCCGAGCCACTGATCGAACTGCGTGATGTCAATAAGCACTACGGAAAAGTGCACGTCCTGCAGGACATCAACCTCACCATCGGGCGCGGGGAGGTGGTGGTCGTCATCGGCCCCTCCGGCTCCGGGAAGTCCACGCTGTGCCGGACCATCAACCGCCTGGAGACGGTGGAGTCCGGCACCATCACCCTCGACGGGCAGCCGCTGCCCGACGAGGGCAGGGCGCTCGCCCGGCTCCGGGCCGAGGTCGGCATGGTCTTCCAGTCGTTCAACCTCTTCGCCCACAAGACCGTCCTGGCCAATGTCTCGCTCGCCCAGATCAAGGTCCGCAAGCGCGCCCGGGAGGAGGCCGACCGGCGCTCCCGCGAACTGCTGGAGCGGGTCGGGCTGATCGCGCACGCCGAGAAGTACCCGGCCCAGCTGTCCGGCGGCCAGCAGCAGCGCGTGGCCATCGCCCGCGCGCTGGCCATGGACCCCAAGGCGCTCCTCTTCGACGAGCCCACCTCGGCCCTCGACCCGGAGATGATCAACGAGGTGCTGGAGGTCATGCGGCAGCTCGCCCGGGACGGTATGACCATGCTCGTCGTCACCCATGAGATGGGCTTCGCCCGCTCGGCGGCCAACCGGGTCGTCTTCATGGCCGACGGCCGGATCGTCGAGGACCGCACCCCGGAGGACTTCTTCACCGCGCCGCGGAGCGAACGCGCCAGGGACTTCCTCTCCAAGATCCTCAAGCACTGAGCGGGGTGACCGCGACATGAGCCACCGCCATCGCCAGGACCGCCGCCCCCGCACCCCCCGCCGGGCCGCCGTCCTCGCGCTCGCCGCCCTCGCCCTGCTCGCCGCCGCCTGCGGCAAGGAGGGCAGCCCCCCGGTCAAGGGCCCCAAGCCCGAGCAGCTCCCCGCCTACACGGTCGCCACCGGCTTCGAGCTGCCGGACTCCGCCACCTGGCGGGCCGCCCGGAAGCGCGGCCACCTCGTCGTCGGCGCCAAGGAGGACCAGCCCTACATGGGCGAGAAGGACCCGGCGACGGGCGCCTACTCCGGCTTCGACATCGAGATCGCCCGGATGATGTCCGCCTCCCTGGGCTTCGACCCCCGGACCATCGCCTTCCGCACCGTCGCCTCGGCCAACCGCGAAACCGCCCTCCAGAACGGCCAGATCGACTACTACGTCGGCACCTACACCATCAACGCCCTGCGCAAGAAGCAGGTCGGCTTCGCCGGCCCGTACTTCGTCGCGGGCCAGTCCCTGCTCATCCGCAAGGACGAGAAGGGCATCGACGGCCCCCAGGACCTGGCCGGCAAGCGGGTCTGCTCGGCGGCCGGCTCCACCCCGCTCCAGCGCATCGAGAAGGACTACCCCAAGGCCCACGCCGTCGCCTACGACACCTACTCGATCTGCGTGGACAACCTCCTCAGCCTCCAGGTCGACGCCGTCACCACCGACAACACCATCCTCATGGGGTACGCCGCCAAGGCCCCCGACGCGCTGAAGGTGGTGGGCCGGCCGTTCTCCAAGGAGCCCTACGGCATCGGCGTACCCCGCGCCGACACCGCACTGCGCCTCGCCCTGGACGACGCCATCGAGGCGCACGAGCGCAACGGCGACTGGAAGAAGGCCTACGACGCGACCCTCGGCCTCTCGGGGGTGCCCGCACCACAGCCGCCCGCCGTCGACCGCTACCCGGCCAGCTGAGGACGAGGACTTCCGTGAACGTACTCACCGACAACTTCTCCCTCTACGGCAAGGGGCTGCTCGGCACCGTCGAGCTGACCGTCTACGCCTCGCTGCTCGCGCTCGCCCTCGGCTTCGTGATGGCCTCCTTCCGCGTCGCCCCCGTCGGCTCGCTGCGCGTCTTCGGCACGGCGTGGGTGACGGTGCTGCGCAACACCCCGCTCACCCTGCTGTTCTTCGCGGTGCTCCTGGGGCTGCCGCGCTTCGGGATCGTCCTGCCCTTCCAGCTCTTCGCGGTCATCGCCCTGGGCTGCTACACCTCGGCGTTCATCTGCGAGGCCCTGCGCTCGGGCATCAACACCGTGCCGACCGGCCAGGGCGAGGCGGCCCGCAGCCTCGGCATGACCTTCGGCCAGACCCTCGGCGACGTCGTCCTGCCGCAGGCCTTCCGCTCGGTCATCCCGCCCGTCGGCTCGACCCTGATCGCCCTTGCCAAGAACTCCGCGATCGCCGGGTCGTTCAGCGTCACCGAGCTGCTCGGCACCTACAAGACCCTCAACGAGCTGGGCTACAGCATCATCTGGTCCTTCATCTGGATCGCCGTCGGCTACCTGATCGTGACCCTGACCATCAGCGCGGTCTTCAACGTGCTGGAGAAGCGCTGGGGAGTCGCCCGATGACCGATATCGCCGTGTCGACCGCCCTCTACGACATCCCCGGCCCGCACACCCGGCGCCGCCACCGGCTCTACGGCCTCGCTGCCGGCGCCGCCATCCTCGGCGTCCTCGCCGTCGTCCTCTACCTTCTCTTCGACACCGGGCAGTTCACGGCCGCGAAGTGGACGCCCTTCGAGTACAAGGGCATCCAGGAGATGCTGCTGCGCGGCCTCGGCAACACCCTCAGGGCCTTCGGGTTCGCCGCCGTGCTCTCCCTCGCCCTCGGCTCGGTCCTCGCCTGCGGGCGGCTGTCGGTGCACCGGCCGGTGCGCTGGACGGCCACCCTCCTGGTGGAGTTCTTCCGGGCCATGCCCGTCCTGGTGATGATTTTCTTCGTGTTCGTCGCCCTCAAGGTCCAGCCGCTGCCCGCCCTCGTCACCGGGCTGACCCTCTACAACGGCTCGGTGCTCGCGGAGGTCTTCCGCACGGGCGTGAACGCCGTCGAGCGCGGCCAGCGGGAGGCCGCCTACTCGCTGGGCATGTACAAGACGCAGGTGATGGGCTATGTCCTGGTGCCCCAGGCGCTGCGCGCCATGCTGCCGACCATCATCAGCCAGCTCGTCGTCGCCCTGAAGGACACCTCCCTCGGCTTCCTCATCACCTACGAGGAGTTCCTGCACGCCGGCAAGCTCATCGCCAGCAACCTCGACTACGACCTGCCGTTCATCCCCGTCGTCATGGTCATCTCCCCGATCTACATCGGGATGTGCATGCTGCTGTCGTGGTTCGCCACCTGGGTGGCCAGGCGGCAGCGGCGCAGCCTGAAGACGGAGGCCGTGGAGGTCGGCCCCGCCGAGCCGGGCACGCTGCTGCCGGGATCCACCGCCCACGGCTGAGGGGGCGTCAGTCCCGCACCGGGACCGACAGCACGGACGGGTCGCCCGCGGGCGAGGAGAACGTCAGCCGTGCGCCCGCCGGGTTGTGCTCGATGTAGAGCGGGTCCACGGTGTCCACGACGAGGGCGAGCCGGTGCCCGGCCGGCACGTCGTACGCGGTCGCGTACAGGTCGAGGTCGACCCCGAACGGCTGCCCGGGCGTGCGGCCGTGGAAGGTGTACGGGGCGTGGCTGACGAGCCTGCCCACGCCCAGCGGGCCCACGTCGTAGAGGTAGGCGATCGCCGTGCCGCTCTCCTTGTTGCTCGTCAGCGTCGTGTGCAGCCGGACCGTGCCCCGCACCTGCTGGGCGCGGTCGTACGGGCCGGTCTCCCACACCGCGGCGAACGCGCGCGGCAGCAGCGGCACCGAGACCATCGGGGGCAGCTTCAGGAACTGGTCCAGGGTGCTGGAGAGGAGCGCGATGCCGCCGTCGGCACCAGAGTCGACGTTGGCGTGGACGGTCCTCGCGCCGGTCAGGGGGACGGTGCGCCGGTTGCGCTCGACGGCGGTCCAGTCGGCGTACGACTCGTAGCGGCCGTCGGAGCGGGACTTGAGCTGTACGGGCTGCTCGCGGTCGATGCCGTTGGCGACGCCCCGCAGATGGCGGTCGAACCAGCGCCGGGCGTTCGTCCAGGTGTCGTTGGGCAGCCCGAACAGGCCGGTGCCCTCGGCCGTGGCGTGGTCGCCCGGGCGCAGCTCCAGGCGCTTGGGGCCGGTGAGCTTCTCGTAGAACGACACGTACTGGTTGGGCGGGAAGATCGAGTCGCCCCAGGCGTTGCCGAGCATCACGGCCGCGCCGTTGGTGTTGATCTCCTTCAGGTAGGTGGCGGGCGAGCGCTTGGCCGCCCAGGCGGTCAGCTCGGGCTCCTTGGCGACCACGTCGGGGCCGGTGAACTCGCCGAGCATGTGGCGCATTTCCGCGCTGGGCCGGCCGGTGACCTCGCCCAGGCCGCCGAGTATCCCGGTGGCCTGGACGTGCTGGGTGCGCTGCCCGTAGATCGCCTCGATGAGGTCCGCCCAGCCGCTCATGGCCACCACGGCTCTGACCCGTTTGTCGGCCCCGGCCGTGAGCAGGCTGATGCCCGCCCCGTAGGAGATGCCGCCCATGCCGATCCGGGCGGGGTCGGCGGGGGTGTGGGCGAGCGCCCAGTCGATGACCCGCGAGGCGTCGGCGACGTCCGGCGGCCCGGCGGTCTCGATCTCCCCGCCGGAGAGCCAGAAGCCGCGCGAGGTGTAACTCACCACGATGTAGCCGGAGTCGGCCAGCTGCTTCGCCTGCGCCAGGTACTCGAACTGCGGCATGGCCCAGCTGGTGGGCAGGACGATCAGGGGGTAGCGGCGCGAGCCGCCGGCGTCGCCGGGGGTGAGGACGTTGCCCTTGAGGGTGATGCCGCCGGAGCCCGGGATGTCGGTGAACTGCACGCCCGCCGGGGCGGCCGCTGCCGCCGTGCTCGTACGGGGTGCGGCCTGGGCGGCGGGGGCGGCGCCGAGGGCGCTCCCGGCCAGCAGCGCGACGGACGCGGCGCCGACGGCCGCGGCGCGCAGGGCCTTGCGGGGGTGTCGCACGGGTCACTCCTGACGTCGGTGCCGCCGCCCCGGGGGCGGGGACGGCGGCACTGCCGATGCAAAGTGACTCGAAAGTAACCTCGGTGCCTTACCGGGGGTAATGGTCCGGCAAGTTACGCATGGGTAACGATCGCGGGGCGGGAGGCGCCCCGTGCTGACGGGTGCTCAGCTTTCGCCGCCCTGCCACAGATCGGGGCCGAAGACCTCGTAGTGGATCGCGGCGGCCGGTACGCCCGCCGCCAGCAGCTGGGTGCGGACCGAGCGCAGGAAGGGAAGCGGTCCGCAGAGGTAGGCGGTGGTGCCGACGGGGACGTCGATGCCGGAGAGGTCGGCGAGGCCGGTGCGGTCGGCGGGCCAGGGGCCTTCCGGCTGCTCGTACCAGACGTGCGCCACCGCGTCCGGGAGCTTCGCGACGAACTGCTCCAGGTCTGCGCGGAAGGCGTGGGTCGCCTCGCTGCGGTCGGCGTGCACGACGACGACGCGCCGCGGCGAACCGGTCGCGGCGAGGTGCTCGAGCATGCCGGTCATCGGCGTGCAGCCGATCCCGGCCGAGGCGAGCAGCAGCGGGCCGTCCCCGCCGTCGAGGGAGACGTCGCCGAAGGGGCGGCTGACGAGCAGTGTGTCGCCCTCCTGCACATGGTCGTGGAGGCGGCCGGAGACCTCGCCGGCCGGATCGCCCGTCACCCGCTTCACGGAGAACCGGAGGGCGCCCTCCGGCTGTCCGGAGAGGCTGTACTGGCGGATCTGCCGGGCGCCGTCCGGCAGGGTGACCCGGACGGAGACGTACTGGCCCGGCCGGGCGGCGGGCACCGGGCGGCCGCCCTCCGGGCGGACGGTGAACGTGGTCACCTCGGCGGTCTCCCGGCGGCGGGCGACGACCCGGCAGGGCAGCCACACCGCTCCGTCCGGGGTCCCGGCCTCCTCGTACAGGCGGGCCTCCAGCGCGATGAGGGCGTTCGCCATCAGCCAGTACACCTCGTCCCAGGCGGCGGCCACCTCGGGGGTGACGGCGTCGCCCAGCACCTCGGCGATGGCCGCGAACAGGTGGCGCTGCACCAGGGGGTACTGGTCGGGGGTGATGCCGAGCGACGCGTGCTTGTGGGCGATGCGGGAGAGCAGCGCGTCGGGGCGTATGTCCGGGCGCTCGACCAGTGCGACGGCGAAGGCGGCGATGGCGCCCGCGAGGGCCTGCTGCTGGCTGCCCTCGGCCTGGTTGCCGCGGTTGAAGAGGTCGCGCAGCAGCTCGGGGCGGTCGGCGAAGAGCTTCTTGTAGAAGAGCGGGGTGATCTCGCCGATGGCCCCGCCGACGGCGGGCAGGGTGGCGCGGACGATCTCGGTCGACTTCGGGGACAGCATGGGGCTCCTTGCGGTCGGGTCCGGCGCTCCGGAACGAAAAATTGGTATCTGAGATTCGTATTTTTGGACGGGGGGCGCCCCTTGGTGCCCCCCGGCGAGGGGGGAGGGGGTCAGCTTCCCGGCGGTGCGCTCAGGCTCAGCAGGACGGGGCCGGTCGGAGGGCCGGTCAGGTCCTCGATGGTGTACGGATCGAGTGCGGCGAAGAACGCCTCCTGCGCCTCCCGCAGGGCGCCGCGCAGCCGGCATGCCGAGCGCAGGGGGCAGGGCGGGTCGTCCTCGCAGCCGACGACGTCGCCTGCGCCCTCCAGCTCGCGCACGAGCCGGCCGACCGAGCCGGTGCGCCCGGTGGCGGTGAGCGCGAGGCCGCCGCCGCGGCCCCGGCGGGCCTCGACGACGCCGAGGTGCGTCAGGCGGCTGACCACCTTCGCGGCGTGTGTGTAGGGCACGCCGACCGCGCCGGCCACCTCGCGGGTGGTCGGCGCCGCGGTGTCCTCCGCGTCCTCCATCACGGCCAGGCGCATGGCGATGCGGAGGGCGATGTCGGTGCTCTTCGTCAGGCGCACGGCGTCATCGTACATATTTGGATTCTGAGAATCCAATTAAGGGGGCGAAGGGGGCCGGCACGGGCACCGCGGGCGGCGTCCCGTGCCGGCCGGTCGACTCCAGGGCGTGCGGGGCATGGGGGTGCGGGGCGCTCAGTGAGCCGGCCGCACCACCATCGCCGAACCGCCGCCGCGCCGCGTCGTCTCGGCCGCGGCCAGCCACCGCCCGTCCGGCAGCCGCTGCACCCCGGTGGCCGCGCCGATCTCCGGGTTCGGCTTGAACACATGGCCCTTGGCCTCCAGCTGCCGCCGCAGCGGGCTGTTCCACAGGCCCGGTTCCAGCTCGGTCGTCGCCGCGTTGCGCTGGCTGGCGCGCGGTGCGGCGATCGCGTCGACGAGCGGCATCCCGCGGTCCACGTGGTTGAGCAGCGTCTGGAGCACGGTGGTGATGATCGTCGCGCCGCCCGGCGAGCCCAGCGCGAAGGCGGGCCTGCCGTGGTCCAGGACGATCGTCGGCGACATCGACGAGCGCGGGCGCTTGCCCGGCCCGGGCAGGTTGGGGTCGTGGACGCCCGGGCTGACGGGCGTGAAGGAGAAGTCCGTCAGCTCGTTGTTGAGCAGGAACCCGCGCCCGGGCACGGTGATGCCGCTGCCGCCGGTCTGCTCGATGGTGAGGGTGTAGGCCACCACGTTGCCCCACTTGTCGGCCACCGTCAGATGGGTGGTGTTCTCGCCCTCGTACGGCGTGGGGGCGGCCGCACCGCGCGTGCCGCAGGAGGCGGGCCGGTCCGGGTCGCCCGGTGCGAGGGGGCTGGTCAGGACCGCGTCGTCCTTGATCAGGCAGGCGCGCGAGTCGGCGAAGCGCTGCGAGAGCAGCCCCTTGACGGGGACCTTCTCGAACGCCGGGTCGCCGACCCAGCGGTTGCGGTCCGCGAACGCGATGCGGCTCGCCTCGAGGTAGCGGTGCAGATAGGTCTGCCGGTCCAGCTTGCCGAGGTTGCCGTTCTCCAGGATGTTGAGCGCTTCGGCGACGGTCGTCCCGCCCGAGGAGGAGGGCGCCATGCCGTAGACGTCGAGGCCGCGGTAGGAAGTGCGGGTCGGGTCCTGGCGCTTGGTGGCGTATGCGCGCAGGTCCCGCTCCGTCAGGTCGCCGGGGCGGGCCACGCGGTGCGCGCCGGGGTCGACGGGGGGCTTGCGCACCGTACGGACGATGTCGCGCCCGACCTCGCCCCGGTAGACCGCGTCCACGCCCTGGCGGGCGAGCAGTTCGTAGGTCCGGGCCAGGTCGGGGTTCTTCAGGGTCGTGCCCACGACCGGGGGCTTTCCGCCGGGCAGGAACAGCTTTGCGGTGGCGGGGAAGTCCTTGAAGCGCTGCTGGTTGTCGGCGGTCTGCTGCCGGAAGGTCTCGTCGACGGTGAAGCCGTCGCGGGCCAGGCGCTCGGCGGGGCGCAGTACTTGGGCGAGCGAGCGGCTGCCCCAGGTGCGCAGGGCGGTGTCCCAGGTGGCGGGCGTCCCGGGGGTCCCGACGCTCAGGCCGCTGGTGACCGCATCGTTGAAGGGGATCGGCTTGCCGTTCTCCAGGAAGAGGCCGGGGCCCGCGCTGAGGGGCGCGCGTTCGCGGCCGTCGACGGTGGAGACCTTGTGCGTCCTGGCGTCGTAGTGGACGAAGAAGCCGCCGCCGCCGATGCCCGCGGAGTAGGGCTCGGTGACGCCGAGGGCGGCGGCCGTGGCCACGGCGGCGTCCACGGCGTTGCCGCCGTGGCGCAGCACTTCGATGCCGGCGGCCGAGGCGTCGGGGTCGACGCTGGCGACGACTCCGCCGTAGCCGGTGGCGACGGGCGACTTCGCGGGCGTGCGGGGCGGCGCGTGCTGCGGGCTCGCGGCCCCGGCGGGCGCGATGCCCAGCCCGGCCACGACGGCGGCCGCCGCGGCGAGTACGGGCAGGGTTCGACGGGTGGTCCGGCGGCCCGCGCGGCGGGCCGGTCGGAGGGGCGTCGGTCTGGGCAGGGCCATTCTGCCTCCAGTCGGGCGGACGGGCCCCGGAGCCTACTCGCCGGGCCCGCCTGCCGACAGGGGACCGAGGCTCAGTGTCTTTGCAGCCCCGCCAGGACCGCACCCGCCATGGCCTGCTCGCCCTTGGCGTTGGGGTGGAACGGGGCGGCCGGGTTCTCGGGGCGCGCGCCCTCGACCCAGCGGTCCGCGGTGGGCGTGCACACGCCGTGGCCGGCCGTGGGGCCGAAGGTGTCGACGTAGCCGACGTGGGCCGCGGCGGCCTGCTGCTTCAGCATCGCGTTGAGGTTCTTCTCGGTCTCGCGCAGGTAGGGGACGTCACCCGCGGCGATGGGGACGGCCGGGAAGCAGCCGGCGCCGTCGTCCGGCATGATCGTGGGGTAACCCACGACCAGGACGCGGGCGTGCGGGGCGCGCTGGTGCACGTCCTTCAGCACCTTGGCGATCTTGGGAGCCGTGGCCTGGATGCGGGCGGCGAGCTGGTCGGTGCCGTCCGCCGTGTACTGGTTCTTGCAGGGGGCGCCCGCGGGGTCGGTCGGGGAGAGCTTGGCGCAGGTGCCGATGATGTCGCCGAAGCCGATGTCGTTGCCGCCGATCCCGAGGGTGACGAGACGGGTGTTGCGGCCGAGCGCATCCAGCTGGGGCGCGTTGGTGCCCTGGGCGCGCCACATCTCGTCGGTCTTGGCGCCGCTGCAGCTGACGTCCTTGAAGGACTTCTGGTGCAGCCCCTTCGCGGTGAGCGACGGGTAGTTGACGTTCGAGCGCGCACAGTTCTCGTCCACCTGGGTGGGGACGCCGGGGGCGGAGGTGTAGGAGTCGCCGAGGGCGACGTAGCGTGCGCCGGGGGCCGGGGTGGCGTCCGGGGCGGCGGTCGCGGGCGCGGCGGCGCCGACCGCCAGGGCCGCGGACGCACCGAGCGCCGCCAGCGCCTTTCCGTACTTTGCGCCGCTTTCGCTCACCTGTGACACAGTTCTGCCTCCGATGTCATCCGATGTCAGGTGTGGTTCGGCGATAATCAGCCGATCATCGCGGGGTCAGACTCCGCCGCGCCGTCACACTCTGTCAATCTCGGTGCAGAGCAGGCCCCCTGACGCACTGGACGGGGCCGCTATCCGAGGTCCACCGGCCGCCCGGCACGGTGGACCGCACGGACCCGCCGTATCGCGTCGATGTCCTGGACCGGGTTGCCGTCCACGGCGAGGAGGTCGGCGTCGTAGCCGGGGGCGATCCGGCCCTTGCGCCGCCCCAGGCCGCAGGACTCCGCGGCGAGGGAGGTGACGGAGGCGAGCGCCTCGGCGTTGGGGGCGACCTGCGCGGCGAAGTACACGAGGTCCGAGGGCAGGACGTCGTGGGGCTTGTGCGGGTTGATCCCGGCATCGGTGCAGCAGACGACGCGGACGCCCCGGCGGTGCAGGGACGCCTGGTTCTCCCAGTAGGGCTCGATGGTCCGCAGGACCTCGGCCGGCATGTCCGCGCGGGGCCGGACGACCGTGCAGCCCACGAAGGTGCCCGCGGCGGCCATGGCGTCGGCGGTCGCCGGGTCGAGGCGCACGCCCTGCGGGGTCATGAACGTGCAGTGCTCGATGCCGTCGACCCCGGCGGCCACGGCGTCGGCGATGCCCGCCGCCGCGTGCGCGTGCGCGGTCACGGGCAGCCCGAGCCCGTGCGCGGCCCGGGTGACGGCCTGCAGCTCGGCCAGGCCGTACTGCGCACCCCCGGGGTTCGAGCCGCTGGTGGACATGCCCCCGGTGGCCATCACCTTGACGAGGTCCGCGCCGCGGCGGCCCCGCTCCTCGACGGCGGCCACTGCCTGCTCGGCCCCGTCGGCCTCCCCGCCCAGGTACCAGCAGTGGCCGCGGCCCACGGTGATGGGCGGGCCGGCCGCGACGAGGTGCGGGCCGACAGCGCCGTCGGCGAACTCCTCGCGCAGCCGCAGCGCGAGGTAGCCGCGGTCCCCCAGGTCGCGGACGGTGGTGATCCCCGCCCGCAGCGCGGCCCCGGCGTGGGCGCGCATGCGCGCCAGCACGGTGGTGTCGTCGTCGTGCACCATCTGCTGCTCGGTGTTGCCGTTCGGGTCGAACACCAGGTGGCTGTGCGCGTCCACGAGCCCCGGCAGGAGGGTGACGTCCCCCAGGTCCGTGAAGGCCCAGCCCTCCGGTGGGTTGGCACCGCTGAAATCGACGTCGACGATGCGGTCGCCGTCGACGAGAACCATGACCGGGCCGGTGCGCAGGGCACTGCCGTCGAACAGCCGGGTGGCGCGGAGAGCCGACAGGGAATTGTTCACGAACACTGCTCCCAAAGGTTGTCACGGACGACGCACCGGACCAGGACTAGCAGGTTCCGCCACCCCGGACGACCCGGGGTCGGAATGCCCGCCGGACCGCTTCGCACATGGCCCCCGCGTCAAGACGGATCCCGGCCAACCCACGGATACGCACCGGCATCGGAAGGAATCCGACCACCCCCAACACCGCCCGGAAATCGGCCGGTTACGCAGGGAGAACCAGCATGTACGCTGACCGTCGACGGACAGGGGCTCCAGGGGGTGTCGGCACTTGAGTCGGCGGTGCCCGCGGACACAAGAGAGGGGGGAGCCCATGGCCAGGAAACAGCTGCGTGCCGAAGCTGCGAAGCTCGTCGCGCAACTCCCCGAACTGCCCCGGCCGTGGGACGTGGAAGCACTCTGCCGCAGCCTGGCCGAAGCCCGGGGACGCCCCCTGACGCTGCATCCGATGGACCTGCCCGCCATGCCCTTCGGGCTGTGGTTCGACGACGGGACCGGGGACCGCATCGTCTACCGCTCGTCCGCGACCGGGTACTACCGGGACCACATCGTCCTGCACGAGATCTGCCACATGCTGGCCGGGCACGGGGTACTGCCGGTCGACGGGACGGACGGCCTGCAATCGCCGGGCGTCGCCTTCCGGGGCGGCCCGGAACCGGCGGCGAACAAGGCGTGCAACAACGCCGAGGAAGAACTCGCGGAAACCTTCTCCACCATGGTGCTGAAGATTGCGGGCCAGTTGCGGCCGAAACGCGTCAGCGCGGTGGAGCGCAAGGCGGAAGAACTATTCGGAGCAGGCTTTGCATAATGTGCCGGACTGGGTCGAGAGCTGTCGATCGGTCATTCTCTACGTGGTGTGGGCCGTGCTCGCCGTGCGCCTGCCGGGACTGCGCCGCGCGTCGCAGCGCCCCGTGTGGTTCGTCCTGCTGGTGCTCGCCTCCGGATCGCTGATGATCCAGGCCGGGGTGGCGCACTGGATCGACGACACCACCGGGATCGCCAAGGCCAGCGAACTGACCGTCGCCCTGGTCGCGCTCACCGACTTCGCGGCCGTCTGGTGGTTCGCGGTCGCCCTGCACCTGGCGAGCCGCCCCGCCCCCGGCCGGCTCCGCCGCACCCCCCTGGTCTGCGCGGCCACCATGGCCGTGCTCGCCGTGGCGCTCTTCGCCGTCACCCCCGCTGCCGACCGGTTCGGGGCACAGGCCCACGGCTGGTGGACCGTCTACGCGGCCTGCTGGACCGCCTATGGCCTGATCACCGCGGTGGGGGCGGGGGCGCTGTTCTGGTGGCACGGCCTGCGGATGCGCAGCCCCGTCCTGCGCCTGAGCCTGCTGGCGCTCGCCGTCGGCACCACCGCCGAGGTGCCCTACCAGGTGATCCGCGCGATCCGCTGGTTCAGTGACGCACCGTCATGGCTCGCCCTGGCCGGATTCTGGTGTTCCTTCGCGCGGTTCGTCCTCGTCGCGGTCGGCTGCTCGCTGGCCGCCGTGGAACCGCTGCGCCGGGCGTCCCTGTACTGGTACCGCAGACAGCGTCTCTACGGCATGTGGATACTGCTGCGCCGGGCGACCCCCGACCTCCTGGTGGTGGAGCCGCGCTCGCGCGTGCCCGACCTGCTGCTGCTCGGCAACACCTGGGAGGAGCTGCACCAGCGGGTCGTCGACATCCGCGACAGCATCACCTTCCTCCACGACGGCTGGGCCTCGCCCGGCCTGCTGCAAGAGGCCGAGCGGCACGCGAGCGGGTCGGGCGGGAGCGAGCGGGGGCGCCTGCTCGCGACGGCCTGCTGGATCGAGGCCACGCGGCGGGACGCGGTGGCGGGGGCGCCCAAGCTCCACCACGGGGAGCTGGACAAGAGCCTGCTCCCGCAGGTGCTGGCGGGCGAGTCCACCGTGCACCGGGAGATCCGCCACCTGCTGCGGCTCAGCCGGGCGCTGCGGTCGCGCCCGGTGCGGGCCTTCGCGGACGCGGCCGCCGTCCCCTGACCGGGGCCGGGGCCGGAACCGGTCAGGGGCTGGGCCGGGCGGCGTCCCTACGCCCTCTCGGCCAGCAGCTCCAGCACCCGCTCCGTCGTGTCCGTCTCCGCGAGCCGGGGGAAGACCTTCTCGACCACGAGGCGGTGCACCTCCGCGTCCATGTCCGTGACCGCGTCGGTCACGACCGTCACGTGATAGCCGTGCTCGTGCGCCGCACGCGCCGTCGACTCCACCCCGGCGCCCGTCGCGATGCCCCCGAGGACGATCTGGGTGACGCCCCGACGGCGCAGCTGGAGGTCCAGATCGGTGCCGTGGAAGGCGCCCCAGGTGTGCTTGGTGACCACGATGTCGCCCTCCTGGGGGTCCAGCTCCGGCGCCAGTTGGGCGAAGTCGGCCGGGAACCGCCCGGAGCGCGGCGGCGCCTCGGTGCGGCCGGGCGCGGCGCCCACGACGCGGACCAGGACGACCGGCAGGCCGTGCGCGCGGAAGGCGGCGGCCAGCCGGGCGCCGCGCGCCACGATCTCGGCGGTCGGATGGGCGCAGGGCAGGGCGGTGATGCCCTTCTGGAGGTCGATCAGGACGAGGGCGGTCCGGGGATCAAGAGTGGTGGCAGGCATGCCGCCAGCCTAAAGATGGACAGGAAAACTTGCAAGTGTTCCTGTCGTTCTTTGGTTGTGCCCTGCTCGTGCCCTGCTCGTGCCCTGCTCGCGCCCTGCTCGTGTCGCGGCCGCGGGACGTGCCGGGCGCAACCATGCGGCGCAGTGGTCTTGCCACGCGGTGTGACGGGACCTACGGTCGCATGCACACGCGGAGGATCTTTGTGTGTCAGCCTGGCTGAAGCCCCGGCATAGGAGCAGCTCATGGCCAACGTTGTGCGCGCCGCACTGGTCCAGGCGACCTGGACCGGCGACACCGAGTCGATGATCGCCAAACACGAGGAGCACGCCCGCGCCGCCGCCGCGCAGGGCGCCAAGGTGATCGGCTTTCAGGAAGTCTTCAACGCCCCCTACTTCTGCCAGGTGCAGGAGAGCGAGCACTACCGCTGGGCCGAGCCCGTCCCGGACGGGCCCACGGTGCGGCGGATGCAGGACCTCGCCCGGGAGACCGGCATGGTGATCGTCGTGCCGGTCTTCGAGGTCGAGCAGTCGGGCTTCTACTACAACACCGCCGCCGTCATCGACGCCGACGGCAGCTACCTCGGCAAGTACCGCAAGCACCACATCCCCCAGATCAAGGGCTTCTGGGAGAAGTACTACTTCCGGCCCGGCAACCTGGGCTGGCCCGTCTTCGACACCGCCGTCGGCAGGGTCGGGGTCTACATCTGCTACGACCGCCACTTCCCCGAGGGCTGGCGGGCGCTGGGCCTCGCGGGCGCCCAGCTCGTCTACAACCCTTCCGCCACCTCGCGCGGCCTCTCCGCCCACCTGTGGCAGCTGGAGCAGCCCGCCGCCGCCGTCGCCAACGAGTACTTCGTCGCCGCGATCAACCGCGTCGGCCGGGAGGAGTACGGCGACAACGACTTCTACGGCACCTCGTACTTCGTCGACCCCCGGGGGCAGTTCGTCGGGGCGGTCGGCAGCGACGCCAAGGAGGAACTCCTCGTGCGCGACCTCGACTTCGGTCTCATCGAGGAGGTCCGGCAGCAGTGGGCCTTCTACCGCGACCGCAGGCCCGACGCATACGAGGGGCTGGTGCGGCCGTGAACCCCCTGCACCGGCGCCACCGGGCCGTCATGCCCGACTGGCTGGCCCTCTACTACCGGGAGCCGCTGGAGCTGACCCACGGCGAGGGGCGGCACGTCTGGGACGCCGAGGGCAGGCGCTACCTCGACTTCTTCGGCGGCATCCTCACCACCATGACCGCCCATGCGCTGCCCGAGGTCACCAAGGCCGTCACCGAGCAGGCGGGCCGCATCCTGCACACCTCCACCCTCTACCTCGACCGGCACATGGTCGAGCTGGCCGAGCGCATCGCCGCCCTCTCCGGCATCCCCGACGCCCGGGTCTTCTTCACCACCTCCGGCACCGAGGCCAACGACGCGGCCCTGCTGCTGGCCACCTCCTACCGGCGCTCCAACCAGATCCTGGCCATGCGCAACAGCTACCACGGCCGCTCCTTCTCCACGGTCGGCGTCACCGGCAACTCCAGCTGGTCGCCCACCAGTCTCTCGCCGCTCCAGACGCTGTACGTGCACGGCGCCGTGCGCAGCCGGGGCCCCTACGCGCAGCTGTCCGACGCACAGTTCACCGAGGCGTGCGTGGCGGACCTGGAGGACGTGCTCGGCCAGGCGCACGGCACCGTCGCCGCGCTGATCGCCGAACCCGTCCAGGGCGTGGGCGGGTTCACCGCGCCCCCCGACGGGCTCTACGCCGCCTTCCGCCAAGTCCTCGACCGGCACGGCATCCTGTGGATCTCCGACGAGGTGCAGACCGGCTGGGGACGCACCGGCGACCACTTCTGGGGCTGGCAGGCACACGCCGCGAGCGGCCCCCCGGACCTGCTCACCTTCGCCAAGGGCATCGGCAACGGCATGTCCATCGGCGGCGTCGTCGCCCGCGCCGAGGTCATGAACTGCCTGGACGCCAACTCCATTTCGACGTTCGGCGGCAGCCCGGTCACCATGGCGGCCGGCCTCGCCAACCTCACCTACCTCCTGGAACACGATCTCCAGGGCAACGCCCGCCGCGTCGGAGGCCTCCTCATCGAACGGCTCCGCGCCATCGCCGCCGGGCTCCCGGTCGTCCGCGAAGTGCGCGGCCGCGGCCTGATGATCGGCGTCGAGCTGGTCGAGCGCGACGGCTCGCCCTCCCCCCGCGCCGCCTCCTTTGTCCTGGAGCACACCCGGGAGCTGGGCCTGCTGATCGGCAAGGGCGGCCGCGAGGCCAACGCCCTGCGCATCGCCCCGCCGCTGACGCTCACCGTCGCCGAGGCCGAGGAGGGCGCGGCGATCCTGGAGCAGGCCCTGCGCCGGGCCCAGGAGGCCGTCGACGGCGAGGAGCGGCCATGACCAGGACGATCGTCAGCGGCGGCCTGGTGATCACGGCTGCCGAGGAGACGCTCGCGGACGTCCTGATCGAGGACGGCAAGGTCGCCGCGCTGGCCGCGCCGGGCAGCTCGTACGCCCAGGGCTGGACGGCCGACCGCACGATCGACGCCACGGGCAAGTACGTCGTCCCCGGCGGCGTCGACGCCCACACCCACTTCGACCTTCCCTTCGGCGGCACCGCCTCCTCGGACGACTTCGAGACCGGCACCCGGGCCGCGGCCTGGGGCGGCACCACGACCGTCGTCGACTTCGCGGTGCAGCCGCGTGGGCAGGCCCTGCGCGCCGGGCTGGACGCCTGGCACGCCAAGGCCGACGGGCGCTGTGCGATCGACTACGCCTTCCACATGATCCTCTCCGATGTGAACGAGGGTTCCCTGAAGGAGATGGACCTGCTGGTGGGGGAGGGCGTGACGTCGTTCAAGCTCTTCATGGCCTACCCCGGGGTCTTCTACAGCGATGACGGGCAGATCCTGCGGGCCATGCAGCGCGCCGCCGGCAACGGTGGCCTGATCATGATGCACGCCGAGAACGGCATCGCCATCGACGTCCTCGTCGAACAGGCCCTGGCAGCGGGGAGGACCGACCCCCGGTACCACGGCGAGGTCCGCAAGGCCCTGCTGGAGGCCGAGGCCACCCACCGGGCGATCCAGCTGGCGCGCGTCGCCGGGAGCCCCCTGTACGTCGTGCACGTCTCCGCGGAGGAGGCCGTGGCCGAGCTGGCGCAGGCCCGCGACAAGGGCCTGCCGGTCTTCGGCGAGACCTGCCCGCAGTACCTCTTCCTGTCCACCGACAACCTCGCCGAGCCGGGCTTCGAGGGCGCGAAGTACGTCTGCTCGACGCCGCTGCGGCCCCGCGAGCACCAGGCCGCGCTCTGGCGCGGGCTGCGCACCGACGACCTCCAGGTCGTCTCCACCGACCACTGCCCCTTCTGCTTCTCCGGCCAGAAGGAGCTGGGCCGGGGCGACTTCTCGAAGATCCCCAACGGCCTGCCCGGGGTGGAGAACCGCATGGACCTCCTCCACCAGGCCGTGGTCGACGGCCATATCTCCCGGCGCCGCTGGATCGAGATCGCCTGCGCCGCGCCCGCCCGGATGTTCGGCCTCGCCCCGCACAAGGGCACGATCACCCCCGGCGGCGACGCCGACATCGTCGTCTACGACCCGCACGCCCGGCAGACGATCTCCGCCGCGACCCACCACATGAACGTCGACTACTCGGCGTACGAGGGCAAGCGGATCACCGGGCGGGTGGAGACGGTGCTCTCGCGGGGTGAAACGGTCATCGAGCGGGGGAAGTTCACGGGGCGGGCGGGGCATGGACGCTTCGTGCCCCGCACGACCTGTCAATACCTCACGTAACTGATGTCATCCGTGTCACCCGTGTCACTCGCGTAAGGAGCACATCGCACGTGGACTTCGGCCTCGTCCTCCAGACCGACCCGCCCGCCTCCGCCGTCGTGGAGCTGATGCGCCGTGCCGAGCGGGCGGGCTTCCGCTACGGCTGGACCTTCGACTCCGCCGTGCTGTGGCAGGAGCCCTTCGTCATCTACAGCCGCATCCTGGAACACACCGAGCGGCTGATCGTGGGCTCCATGGTCACCAACCCCTCCACCCGCACCCCGGAGGTCACGGCCTCCACCTTCGCCACGCTCAACGACATGTACGGCAACCGCACCGTGTGCGGCATCGGCCGGGGCGACTCCGCGATGCGGGTGGCCGGGCGCAAGCCCAACACCCTCGCCACGCTGAGCGAGGCCATGCGCGTCATCCGGGACCTCGCGGAGGGCCGGGAGGCGGACATCGGGGACGGGAAGACGCTCCGGATCCCCTGGGTCCGCGAGGGCCGGCTGCCCGTGTGGATGGCCGCCTACGGCCCCAAGGCGCTGGCCCTGGCGGGCCGCGAGGCCGACGGCTTCATCCTGCAGCTCGCGGACCCGTATCTGACGGAGTGGATGATCAAGGCGGTCCGCACCGCGGCGGCCGAGGCGGGCCGCGACCCGGCCTCGGTCGCCATCTGCGTGGCCGCGCCCGCGTACGTCGGGGACGACCTGGCGCATGCGCGCGAGCAGTGCCGGTGGTTCGGCGGGATGGTGGGCAACCACGTGGCCGACCTGGTGGAGCGGTACGGAGCGCATTCCGGGATGGTCCCGGAGGCCCTGACGGCCTACATCGAGCAGCGCAAGGGCTACGACTACAGCCACCACGGCCGGGCCGGGAACCCGTCGACGGACTTCGTCCCCGACGAGATCGTGGACCGCTTCTGCCTGCTGGGTCCGGTGGAGGCGCACCGGGAGCGGCTGGAGAGGCTGCGGGGGTTGGGGGTGGATCAGTTTGCGGTGTATGCGATGCACGATGCGAAGGAGGAGACGATCGAGGCGTATGGGGAGAGCCTGATCCCGGCGCTGGGCTGAGGGCGGGGTGGGGAAAGAACCGCCGGAGGCCGGCTACGGCACCCTCGCCGTCCATTCCTCCGACGAGAACTTCGTCGCCGCCAGCTCCTCCGCCCGGGCCAGTTCCTCCGGCGTCACCGCGCCCTCCACCAGCCCGTACCGCCCCCGGAACGTCTCGATCATCCGCTCGATGACCGCCGCCCGCGTCAGCCCCGTCTGGCGCCGCAGCGGGTCCACCCGCTTCTTCGCGCTCTTCGTGCCCTTGTCGGAGAGCTTCTCCTTCCCGATGCGCAGCACGTCGAGCATCTTCTCTGCGTCGATGTCGTAGGCCATCGTCACGTGGTGCAGCACGGCCCCGCCCCCGGCCACCACCCGCTTCTGCGCCGCCCCCGCGATCTTCCCGGCGTCCGTGGCGATGTCGTTCAGCGGCTGGTACCAGGCCTTCACGCCCATGTCCGCCAGCGCGCCCAGCACCCAGTCGTCCAGGTACGCGTAGCTGTCCGCGAAGGAGAGGCCCTGGACGAGGGCGTCCGGCACGCACAGCGAGTACGTGATGGTGTTGCCCGGCTCGATGAACATGGCACCGCCGCCCGAGATGCGGCGGACGACCGTCATGCCGTGCCGGGCCGCGCCCTCCGGGTCGACCTCGTTGCGCAGCGACTGGAAGCTGCCGATGACGACCGCGGGGGCGCCCCACTCCCACACCCGCAGCGTCGGCGGCCGGCGCCCGGCCGCGACCTCGGCGGTGAGCACCTCGTCGAGGGCCATGTGCAGGGCGGGGGACTGGGGCCCGTCGTGGATCAGCTGCCAGTCGAAGTCCGTCCAGTCCTTGGCCTGCGCCAGGGCCCGCCGCACCGCGATGCCCACCGCCTCCGACGTCAGGCCGAACATCACCGTGCCCTCGGGGAGCGCTGCGTCGATGCGGGCCGCGAGCTGTGCGGCGGGGGCGTCGGCGGGGGCGCCCTCCAGGGCGCCGTCGATGGCGAGGAGCGCCTCGTCGGGCTCCAGGAAGAAGTCCCCGGCCACCCGCACCCCGTGCAGCACCCCGTCCGCAACCTCCAGGTCCACGACGACGAGCTTGCCGCCCGGCACCTTGTATTCACCGTGGTACACGGCGCGTCCTCCAGCCTCTGCCTGTTCTTCCGGCCGTCCACCGTAACTCCGCACGAGCCGTTCACCGGACGGACAGCGTGGGGCCATCACCCCCTCACCGGTTGTCGGCGCCTCATGGTTCGATGGTTCATATGATCGATGAATTTCTCGCAGGTGGTCTGGCCGACGTAGAGGAAGCGGTCCGCAAGGCCGCGGCCGCCGAGATCGTGCCGCGGTTCCGGCAGCTGGCCGCGGACGAGATCGTCGAGAAGAACGGCCCCCACGACCTGGTGACGGTCGCGGACCGGCTCGCCGAGGAGCACCTGACGGCCTCGCTCACCGCCCTGCTGCCCGGCTCGGTGGTGGTGGGCGAGGAGGCCGTGCACGCGGACCCGGGGATCCTCGGGGCGCTGGGCGGCGACGCGCCCGTGTGGATCGTCGACCCGGTCGACGGCACCCGCCAGTTCGTCAACGGCGACCCCGGTTTCACCACCCTGGTCTGCCTCGCGCACCGCGGCGAGCTGCTCGCCTCCTGGACGTACGCGCCCGCGCTGGACCTCATGGCCGTCGCCCGCCGGGGCGGCGGAGCCACGCTGAACGGCGCGCCGCTGCACTGCGGTTCGCCCGAGCCCGGGCGCCCCCTGGAGGTCGCCACCTCGCACTTCGACTTCACCGACGACGAGCAGAAGCGCGTCCTGAGCACCCTGATGACGGACGGGGTCGCCCCGCGCCCCTGCGGCTCGGCCGGCCTGGAGTACCTGCACGTGGCGCAGGGCACGCTGGACGCCGTCGCCTTCTCCTGGGAGAACGCCTGGGACCACGCGCCCGGGCTGCTGCTGGTGGCCGAGGCGGGCGGTGCCAGTGCCACCGTCGCCGGGGAGCCGTTCCGCATCGCGGGCGGCAACGCCCTGCCGTTCAGTGCGGCGCGGGACGCCGCCACCCTCCGGCATATCCTGGGGCTGCTGGCGTCCGCCGGCTGACGTCCCGTCAAGGGCGCGGGCGTCATCAGCAGACGAGGGGAGCCCGTTCCGTGGCCACCATGCTCGACGCGGTCGTTGTGGGAGCCGGACCCAACGGCCTGACCGCCGCCGTCGAACTGGCCCGCCGGGGCCTGTCGGTGGAGGTGTTCGAGGCCGCCGACGCCATCGGCGGCGGCGCCCGCACCGAGGAGCTGACCCTCCCCGGCTTCCGCCACGACCCCTGCTCCGCCGTGCACCCGCTGGGCGTGGGCTCGCCCGCGTTCGAGGCGATGCCCCTGGCCCGGCACGGCCTGGAGTGGCTCCACCCCGACCTGCCGATGGCGCACCCCTTCCCCGACGGCACGGCCGCCGTCCTCTCCCGGCTCGTCGGCGAGACCGCCTCCTCGCTCGGGCCGCGCGACGCCGGGGCCTACCGGCGGCTGGTGGCGCCCTTCCGCGGCCGCTGGGCCACCATCGCGGCCGACTTCCTGCGCACCCAGTGGGACGGCCTGCCGCGCGACCCGGTCACCTACGCCCGCTTCGGCCTGGTGGCCGGCCAGCCCGCGAGCCTGCTGGCCCGGACCCGCTTCCGGGACGCCAAGGCCCGCGGCCTGCTCGCCGGGCTCGCCGCCCACGGCATCGCACCGCTCGGCGGCTTCGGCACCGGCGGCATGGCCCTGGTCTTCGCCCTCGCCGCGCACGAGCGCGGCTGGCCCGTGCCGCGCGGCGGCTCGCAGTCGATCGCCGACGCCCTCGGCTCGTACCTGCGCGAGCTGGGCGGCGTCATCCACACCGGCTTCGAGGTCAAGCACCTGGACGACCTGCCGCCCGCCCGCGCGTTCGTTTTCGACACCTCGCCCACCGCCCTCGCCCGGATCGCCGGGCTCGGCGGCGCCTACCGGCACTTCCACTACGGCCCTGCCGTCTTCAAGATCGACTACGCCCTGGACGGGCCCGTCCCCTGGACCGCGGAACCCGCCCGCCGGGCCGGCACCGTCCACATCGGCCCCACCATCGGCGAGATCGGCGCCGCCCTGGGCGCCGCCCTCGACGGCCGCGCCCCCTCCGTCCCGTTCCTGATCACGGCCCAGCCGAGCATCGTCGACGACACCCGTGCCCCGGCGGGCCAGCACACCTTCTGGGTGTACGGGCACGTGCCCAACGGCTGGGAGGGGGACGCCACCGAGGCCATCGAGCGCCAGCTCGAGCGCTTCGCACCCGGCTTCCGCGACCTCGTCCTCGCCCGTGCCACCGCCGGACCGCCGCAGCTGGCCGCCCGCAACGCCAACTACGTCGGGGGCGACATCGCCATCGGGTCGGTGGCCGGGCTGCGGCTGCTCGTCCGGCCCCGGCTCGCCCGCATCCCCTATGCCACCGCCCACCCGTCCGTCTTCATCTGCTCCTCCGCCACCCCGCCCGGCCCCGGCGTGCACGGCATGTCCGGGCACCACGCGGCCAGGGCGGTGTGGCGGAGGCTGCGCGCCGGCGGCGCGGACTAGGAGGCGTCCGAGGGGGCGTCCGGCGCCAGGCCGCCGCCCGCGTAGAGCTGCTCGACCACGTCCGCGTACCGCCGTGCCACCTGCTGCCGACGCATCTTCAAAGTGGCCGTGACCAGCCCGGACTCCGGCGTCCAGGCGCCGTCCACCACGGCGAACCGCTTGACCTGCTCGGGCCGCGACAGCCGCTCGTTCCCCCGGGCGACCGCGCCGCGCAGCCGGTCCTCCACCTCCTCGCCGACGGCGTCCTTCTCCCTCGCCTCCCCGGCGAGGGTGAGGAGAGCCACGTTGTAGGGGCGGCCGTCGCCCACCACGCACACCTGGTCGATCAGCGGGTCCTCGCGGGCTATCTCCTGCTCGATCCTGACCGGCGACATGTTCTTCCCGTAGGAGTTGACGATCAGGTCCTTCTTGCGCCCGGTCACCCGCAGCGCGCCGTTCTCGTCCAGCTCGCCCAGATCGCCCGTGTGCAGCCAGCCCTGCCGGTCGAGGATCTCTGCGGTCTCGCGGGGCTTGCCGCGGTAGCCGCGCATGGTGACCGGCCCCCGGACGAGGACCTCGCCGTCGGCCGCCGTGCGCACCTCCATCCCGGGCAGCGGCGGGCCGATCCAGCCGAGCCGGTGCTCCCCGGGCACGGTCACGCACACGGACGCGCACGATTCCGTCATCCCCCAGACCTCGCCGAGGTCCAGCCCCAGCGCCCGCAGGAACAGCACCGTCTCCTCGCGCACCGGCGCGGCGCCCACGTGCAGGTACCGGATGCGGTCCAGCCCCAGCAGCGCGCGCACGGGCGCCAGGTGCGACCCGTCGAGGCGGGCGTACTCCTCGCGCGCGTCCGCGGCCGCGTCCCCCCGCTCGAGCGCGGCGCCCAGCCGCAGCCCGCGCAGCACCCCCGCGCGGAAGCCGGCCGGTGCCCCCTCCAGTTCGGCGAGCAGCCTGCGCTCCAGCTTCTCCCACATGCGGGGCACGGAGAACAGCCACTGCGGCCGCACCTCGGGCAGTACGTCGAAGAGCCGCTCCGGGTCGGGGCAGCAGGTGACGTCGGCGCCCAGTGTCATGGGCAGGTAGTGCGAGCAGGAGCGCTCGGCGATGTGCGCCATGGGCAGGTACGACACGATCCGGCAGCCCGGCGGCAGCGGCACCCGGTCCAGGAAGGCGCGTGCCCCGGCGAGCCCGGCCGCGTGGGTGAGTTCCACGCCCTTGGGCGAGCCAGTCGTGCCCGAGGTGTAGACGACCGTCAGCACGTCGTCGGGGGAGGGCCGGTGCCCGTCCGAGCCCGCCGGGTCCGCGGCCAGCAGTTCGTCCAGGGCGTGGACGTCCGGGCGGCCGGGCGGGGCCTGGCCGGCGACCACGACGCAGCGCAGCCCGGGGCAGCTGCGCAGCAGCTCCTCGGCCCGGCCCAGGCGCTCCGCGTCGCAGACCAGCACGGCCGCACCGGAGTCCGTGACCAGGTGGCGCAACTCCGCCTGCGGGGCGGTGAGGTGGAGCGAGCAGGTCGTGATGCCGGCGATCGTGGCGGCCGCGTCCGCCAGGTGGAACTCCGGGCGGTTGCCGAGCAGCAGGGCGAGGGTGTCCCCGCGCCGTGAGCCCAGGCGCAGCAGGCCGGCCGCGCAGCGCCGGGCGGCGTCGCGGTACTCGGCCCAGGTGTGGATGCGGCCGTCCGGGCCGCGCAGTGCGGGGTGGCCGGCGAAGGCGGCGGCGGTCGTCTCGAACGCCTCGGCCACGGTGCGTGCCCCGCGGGAGTGGGCGAGCGGGTCGCCGGGGGCCGCCGGGGCGGAGGTGTCGTGCCGGGTGTCCTGCCGGGCGTCCTGCCGGGCGTTCTGTCGTGGGGTGTGCGTCATGTGCGTATCACCCGCGTTCCGTGGTGTCGGGGGAGGGACGTCGGAGTCCGAACTACCCACCCGCGCCCCTGTCATCCCCCCGGTCCCGCATCGCCACCCGCCGCAGCCGCGCGTGCCGGACCGGCCCCCCGTGCTCCGAGACCGCCTCGCCCACCATCGTCCGCAGCGCGTCCCGCAGCCCGTGCAGCGCGTGGTGACGGGCCGCCCCCGCCCCCGGGTCCGTGCTCAGCTCCGACAGCAGGGACCAGCACAGGGCCAGCATCACCAGCACGAACGGCAGGGCGACCAGGATCGTCGCCGACTGGAGGGACTTCAGCCCGCCCGCCACCAGCAGCACGGCCGCCACCGCGGCCATGAGCACGCCCCACACCACCACCAGCCAGGTGCGCGGGTGCAGCGCGCCCCGGCTGGAGAGGGAGCCCATCACCAGGGACGCGGAGTCCGCGCTCGTGACGAAGTACGTCATGACCAGCGCCATCGCGATCCACGCGGTCAGCGTGGCGAGCGGCAGCGTGTCGAGCAGGGCGAACAGCGATGCCTCCGCGCCCTGGGCGACCGTGCCCGCCATGTCGGCCGTGCCCGTCATGTCCAGGCGCAGGGCGCTGCCGCCCATGACGCAGAACCAGACCACCGTCGCACCGCTCGGCACCAGCAGCACGCCGACGAGGAACTCCCGGATCGTGCGGCCGTGGGAGATACGGGCAATGAAGGTGCCCACGAACGGCGCCCAGGACAGCCACCACGCCCAGTAGAAGATCGTCCACGCACCGAGCCACTTGGAGTCGGTGAACGCCCCCGTGCGCGTGGCCAGGGGCAGGAGGTCGTGCAGATAGCCGCCCGCCGCGGCCGGAACGGTGTTGAGGACGAAGACCGTGGGGCCGAGCAGGAAGACGAAGAGCATCAGACAGGCGGCGAGCGCGATGTTGAGGGTGCTCAGCCATTTCACGCCCTTGTGCAGCCCGGAGAAGGCCGAGAGCACGAAGGCGGCCGACAGCGAGGCGATGATGACCAGTTCGAGGCTCTTGGTCTCATGCGCCCCGGTGGTGATGTTCAGGCCCTTGGCGACCTGGAGGGCGCCCAGGCCCAGGCTGGTCGCCGTGCCGAAGACGGTCGCGAAGACGGCGAGCAGGTCGATGACCCGCCCCGGCCAGCCCGCCGCCCGCTCCTCGCCGAGCAGCGGCACGAAGGCCGAGCTGAGCCGGTTGCCCCGGCCCTTGCGGAAGCCCGCGTAGGCGAGGGCCAGTCCGGCCATGCCGTAGATGGCCCAGGGGTGCAGGGTCCAGTGGAAGAAGGAGTACTCCAGGGCCGTGCGGGCGGCCAGGGGAGTGCCCGCGGTGACGCCGCTGCCCGGGGGCGGGGAGACGAAGTGCTGAAGCGGCTCGCCGACGCCGTAGAACATCAAGCCGATGCCCATGCCCGCGCTGAACATCATCGCGATCCACGCGAGGTTGCCGAACTCGGGCCGGGAGTCGTCCTCCCCGAGCCTGATCCGGCCGAAGCGGCTGACGGCGATGACCACGCACAGCGCGAGGAAGACATCGGCGGCGATCACGAAGAGCCAGGCGAAGTTGGACAGCACCCAGTCCAGGGCGGCCGTCGTGACCCGGTCGAAGGAGCGCTTGCCCAGCGCCGCCCACGCGACCACCGCCAGGACCGCGAGCCCGCCGGCGGCGACGAGCGGCATGTCCGGGGGTTCCTCCTGAGCCTGTGCGGGCACGGCGGTGTTCTCGGTGCTCATGACGCCCCACTATGGCCGGAATCGACCTGAATGATCGGGCTGGCGCGCCGCCCCGGGGCATGGGCAGCCGCACGGTCTCCCGGGTAGGGTCGCCGCGGCGCGACCCGGAAGCGAGGGGATGCAGGGTGGCGGAAGCGACGCGCGTACTGATCGCCGCGGACAAGTTCAAGGGCTCGCTCACGGCCGCGGAGGTCGCCCGGCACGTGGCGGCCGGGCTGCGGCGGGCGGTGCCCGGGCTCGACGTCGCCGCGGTGCCGGTCGCGGACGGCGGTGACGGCACGGTCGACGCGGCGCTGGCCGCGGGCTTCGAGCGGCGCGAGGCGACGGTGACCGGGCCGGTGGGCGAGCCGGTGCGCGCCGCGCTCGCACTGGGCCCCGACGGTACCGCCGTGGTGGAGATGGCCGAGGCGTCGGGGCTGCGCCGCCTTCCCGCCGGGACGTCGGCGCCGCTCACCGCCACCACGTACGGCACCGGGGAGCTGCTGCGCGTCGTGCTCGACGCGGGGGCCCGCACGATCGTGCTGGGGGTGGGTGGCAGTGCCACGACCGACGGCGGGGCCGGGATGCTCGCCGCTCTCGGGGCGCGGTTCCTCGACGCGGCCGGGCGCCCGCTCGGGCCCGGGGGCGGCGCCCTCGCCGCGCTCGACCGCGCCGACCTGTCCGGGCTGGACCCCCGGCTCGCCCGGACCCGGATCGTGCTGGCGAGCGACGTCGACAACCCGCTCACGGGGCCGCGGGGGGCTGCCGCCGTGTACGGGCCGCAGAAGGGGGCCGGTCCGGAGGACGTGGCCGTGCTGGATGCCGCCCTTGCGCGCTATGCGCGGGTGCTGGACGGTGGGCGCCTCGCGGACGCGCCCGGCGCCGGGGCGGCGGGCGGTGTGGGTTACGGCGCCCTCGTCGGGCTGGGCGCGGAGTTCCGGCCCGGCATCGAGGTGATGCTGGACGTGCTCGGGTTCCACGAGGCGGTGGCGGAAGCGGACCTCGTCATCACGGGGGAGGGCTCGCTGGACGAGCAGACCCTGTACGGCAAGGCGCCGGTGGGGGTCGCGCGTCGCGCGCGCGGAGTGCGCGTAGTGGCGGTCTGCGGGCGGCTGGCGCTTGCGCCGTCCGCCCTCGCGGGCGTGGGGATCGAGCGCGCGTACGCCCTGACGGACCTGGAGCCGGACCGTGGGCTGTGCATGGCCCATGCGGGGCCGCTGCTCGAGCGGCTCGCGGTGCGTATCGCGCGGGATTACCTCGGCTGAGGCCAGAGCCTTTCCCGCCCACCCGCCCATGACCCGGCATCGCATGGGGGTTAACGGGTGGGCGGGTGGGAAAGGCCCCGCGCAGCGGGGCCCGGCCCGAGCGGGCGGGAGAAGGCCCGCGCAGCGGGGCCGGACGCCGAGGGTCGCGCAGCGAGGCCTGGACCGGGCGGCGGGGTGGGAGTAGCCCCGCGCAGCGGGGTCCGGATCGAGCGGGGGAGAGGGGCCGCGCAGCGGTCCCGGATGGCGAACGGCGTGGGGCCCGGGCAAGATGCCCGGGCCCCACGCCGTCGTTCGAAGCCGCGCGCACGCGCTACGCGCTACGCGCGCTACGGCAACGGTACCTCCGCCGCCTCCCGCGCCTCCCGGCGATTGTCGCGGAAGGCGTTCACCCGCCGCGCCGTCGCGAAGAGCGGGATCACCGCGCCCAGGACGACCTGCAGTGCGCAGCCCGTCTGGAGCAGCAGCTCGCCGCCCGGTGCGTCGAAGGCCCACGCGGCCAGCAGGCCCATGCTGAGCACGATCCAGCTGAGCATGGCCACCGCCAGCGGCCCGCGCGGCTTGGGGTACTCGACCCGGCTGATCATCAGCCACGCCACACCCATGATCGCGAGCAGCGTCGGCAGGAAGGGCAGCTCCAGCAGCACGATCGAGACCACCGTCAGCGCCCCGAAGGGGCTCGGCATGCCCTGGAACATGCCGTCCCGCATCGGCACGCACGAGAAGCGCGCCAGCCGCAGGACCACCGCGAGCAGCACCACGATCGCGGCGACCGCCGACACCCGCTGCATCGCGTCGTCGGCGACCATGCCCCAGACGACCACGAAGTACGCGGGCGCCAGACCGAAGCTGATCAGGTCGGAGAGGTTGTCCAGCTCCGCCCCCATCGCGGACGCGCGCAGCTTGCGCGCCACGATCCCGTCGAAGAGGTCGAAGACGGAGGCGAGCAGCATCAGTATCACGGCCGTGGCCGCGCTGTGCCGGGCCATGCCGCCGTCCTCGTTGCCCGTGAGGTGCGGGATGAGGACGCCGGTGGTGGTGAAGTACACCGCCATGAAGCCGCAGATCGCGTTGCCCAGGGTGAGGGTGTCCGCTATCGACAGCCGGGTGGACAGCGGCATGTCGTCCGTGTCGTCGGCGTCCGCCTCCGGGACCCAGGCGGCCTGCGTGTCCGGATCAATCACGGTCAAGGCGCGTCACCCCTGCCGTGGTGGCCTGGCCGACCTCGACCGCGACCTCGACGCCCTCGGGGAGGTAGACGTCGACGCGCGAGCCGAAGCGGATCAGGCCGATCCGGTCGCCTTGCTCCACCTTGGTGCCCGCCTCCAGGTAGGGCACGATGCGGCGGGCGACGGCTCCGGCGATCTGGACCATCTCGATGTCGCCCAGCTCGGTGTCGAAGTGCCAGACGACGCGCTCGTTGTGCTCGCTCTCCTTGTTGAAGGCCGGCACGAACCCGCCCGGGATGTGCTCGACCGAGGTCACCGTGCCGGCCAGCGGCGCGCGGTTGACGTGGACGTTGAGCGGGCTCATGAAGATCGCGACGCGGGTGCGGCCGTCCTTCCACGGCATGATGCTCTGCACCACGCCGTCGGCCGGGGAGATGACCCGGCCCTGGGTGATCTCGCGATCGGGGTCGCGGAAGAACCACAGCATGCCCGCCGTAAGCGCGGTGGCGGGCACGGCCAGCGCCGCCCAGCGGCCGGAGCGGCGGGCCTTGGTGAGGCTGACTGCCGCCGTGGCGACGGTGGGAAGGAGCCACGGCGATGCTCCGCGCGCGAGGCGGTAGCCGAGGTGGCTGTCGCGAGGTGCAGAGGAAGAGCTGTGGGGCATGGGTGACCTTCGTAGCGGAGGGTGCCGCGTAATGATCGGGGGACGGCGGCTTTCCGGGGATGCTATCGGTTGCGACCGGCAACTGGCCAAGCGCCAGGGCCAATAGCTGACCGAACTCCGATGACAGGGTGTGATCTTCTTCTCTATAAAATTGCCGCCAAATCCCTCCAATCGGAACATTCAGCCCTGGATCCGGTACTCCTCGAGTAGCCGGCGCCCGATGATCATTTTCTGGATCTCGGCGGTACCTTCACCGATCAGGAGCATCGGGGCCTCGCGGTAGAGGCGCTCGATCTCGTACTCCTTGGAGAAGCCGTAGCCGCCGTGGATGCGGAAGGCGTCCTCGACGACCTCCTTGCAGTACTCGGAGGCCAGATACTTGGCCATCCCCGCCTCGAGGTCGTTGCGCTGGCCCGAGTCCTTCTTCCGCGCCGCATTGACCATCATCGCATGGGCCGCTTCGACCTTTGTCCCCATTTCGGCCAGCTTGAACTGAATCGCCTGATGCTGAGCGATGGGTTTGCCGAAAGTTTGACGCTGCTGGGCATAGGCCACGCCCAGCTCGAAGGCACGCTGGGCGACGCCGCAACCACGCGCCGCGACGTTCACGCGGCCGACCTCCACGCCGTCCATCATCTGGTAGAAGCCGCGACCGGTCGTCCCGCCGAGCACCCGGTCGGCCGGGACCCGCAGCCCGTCCATGATCAACTCGGTGGTGTCGACGCCCTTGTAGCCCATCTTGTCGATCTTGCCGGGGATGGTCAGACCCGGCTTGACCTGGCCGAACCCCGGATCCTTCTCGATCAGGAAGGTGGTCATCGACTTGTGCGGGGCCGTCCCCGCAGCTTTTTTGTCGGTCCCTTCGTCCGTCCGGCACAGCACCGCCACCAGCGTCGACGAGCCGCCGTTGGTCAGCCACATCTTCTGGCCGGTCAGTACGTATTCGTCGCCGTCCCGCACGCCCTTGGACGTGATGGCCGACACATCCGAGCCCAGCCCCGGCTCCGACATCGAGAAGGCGCCCCGGACCTCGCCCGTCGCCATGCGCGGCAGGAAGTACTCGCGCTGCTCCTGGGTGCCGTGCTGCTTGAGCATGTAGGCGACGATGAAGTGGGTGTTGATGATCCCCGACACGCTCATCCAGCCGCGGGCGATCTCCTCCACGCACAGCGCATATGTGAGAAGGGACTCACCCAGGCCGCCGTACTCCTCCGGGATCATCAGCCCGAAGAGGCCGAGTTCCTTGAGTCCCTCGACGATGCGGGTCGGGTACTCGTCCCGGTGCTCCAGGCCGGTGGCAACCGGAATGATCTCCTTGTCGACGAATTCACGGACCGTCGCGAGGATTTCCTGCTGGACGTCCGTCAGCCCGTCGGTCTTCGCCAGGCGGCCCATCTCACTTCTCCCGGATGATCGGCTCGGGGCGGCCGGGCTGCTCCCCGCCGCGCTCCTCGATGTAGGTGGCGGTGGGGACCATCACCTTGCGCCGGAACACGCACACGAGGGTGCCGTCCTGCTTGTAGCCCCTGGTCTCGACGTGGACGATGCCGCGGTCGCTCTTCGATCTGGACGGGGTCTTGTCCAGCACGGTCGTCTCGCCGTAGATCGTGTCGCCGTGGAAGGTCGGCGCGACGTGCTTGAGCGACTCGACCTCCAGATTGGCGATGGCCTTGCCCGACACGTCGGGGACGGACATGCCCAGCAGCAGCGAGTACACGTAGTTGCCGACCACCACGTTCTTGCCGAAATCGGTCGTCTTCCCCGCGTAATGGGCATCCATGTGCAGCGGATGGTGGTTCATGGTGAGCAGGCAGAAGAGGTGGTCGTCGTATTCCGTGACCGTCTTGCCGGGCCAGTGCTTGTAGACGTCCCCGACGGTGAACTCTTCGTAGGTACGGCCGAACTGCATCGCGCTCACGCCTCCGGGATCTCGAACTTCGACGTGCGCGTCATGCCCGCCGCCCGTCCCTTGCCCGCGATGACCAGGGCCATCTTGCGGCTGGCCTCGTCGATCATCTCGTCCCCGAGCATCGCCGAGCCCTTCTTGCCGCCCGCCTCGGAGGTGCACCAGTCGTAGGCGTCCAGGATCAGCTCGGCGTGGTCGTAGTCCGCCTGCGAGGGCGAGAAGACCTCGTTGGCCGCGTCCACCTGGCCGGGGTGCAGCACCCACTTGCCGTCGAAGCCCAGCGCCGCCGCGCGGCCCGCGACCTCGCGGTAGCCGTCCACGTTCTTGATCTGGAGGTACGGGCCGTCGATGGCCTGGAGGTCGTTCGCGCGGGCCGCCATCAGGATGCGCATCAGGATGTAGTGGTAGGCGTCCGCCGGGTAGCCGGGCGGCTGCTCGCCCACGACCAGCGACTTCATGTTGATCGAGGCCATGAAGTCGGCGGGGCCGAAGATGATCGTCTCCAGGCGCGGCGAGGCGGCGGCGATGTCGTCGACGTTCACCAGGCCCTTGGCGTTCTCGATCTGCGCTTCGATGCCGATGCGCCCGGCCTCGAAGCCCATGGTCTTCTCGATCTGCGTCAGCAGCAGGTCCAGGGCGACGACCTGCTGGGCGTCCTGCACCTTCGGCAGCATGATGCAGTCGAGGTTGGGGCCGGCGCCCTCGACGACCGTGATCACGTCGCGGTACGTCCAGTGCGTCGTCCAGTCGTTGACGCGCACGACCCGGGCCTTGCCGCCCCAGTCGCCGTTGTTCAGCGCGTCGACGATGTTGTGCCGCGCGCCCTCCTTGGCCAGCGGCGCACAGGCGTCCTCCAGGTCCAGGAAGACCTGGTCCGCGGGGAGTCCCTGGGCCTTCTCCAGGAAGCGGGGGTTGCTGCCCGGCACGGCGAGGCAGGAGCGGCGCGGGCGCAGCCGATCAACAGGTGCAGGAGCGAAGCGACTTCCGGCGGGGGTGGTGGCGGGAGACGGGTGGGCGGGCGAAGGCGTGGTCATGCGGTTACCTCCAGGGGGTCGAGCCTGTTCGCTGTGCGGATCTCGTCGACGATACGGCCGATGATCTCCGTGATGCCGAAGTCCTTCGGCGTGAAGACGGCCGCGACGCCGGCCGCCCGCAGGGCGGCCGCATCGGCCGACGGGATGATGCCACCGACGATCACGGGCACGTCGCCCGCCCCCGCCTCGCGGAGCCTCGCCAGCACGTCCGGGACCAGCTCGGCGTGCGAGCCGGAGAGGATGGACAGGCCCACGCAGTGCACGTCCTCGGCCACGGCGGCCGCGACGATCTGCTCCGGGGTGAGCCGGATGCCCTGGTAGACCACCTCGAAGCCGGCGTCGCGGGCCCGCACGGCGATCTGCTCGGCGCCGTTGGAGTGGCCGTCCAGGCCGGGCTTGCCGACCAGCAGCCGCAGCTTGCCGGTGCCGAGGTCGGCCGCCGTGCGTGCGGTCTTCGCACGGACGGCCGCGAGCGGGGAGCCCGCCTCGGCCGCCACGGCCAGCGGGGCGCCGCCGACGCCCGTGGGGGCGCGGTACTCGCCGAAGACGTCGCGCAGCGCCCAGGACCACTCGCCGGTGGTCACGCCGGCCCGTACGCACTCCAGGGTGGCGGCCATCAGGTTCTCCGTGCCCGCCGCCGTCTTCTTCAGGACGGACAGGGCCTCCTGGGCGCGGGTCTCGTCGCGGTCGTCGCGCCAGCGGTGCAGGGCGGCCACGACGCGGGCCTCGTTGGCCGGGTCCACGGTCATGATCGCGGTGTCGAGATCGGCGGTGAGCGGGTTGGGCTCGGTGGCCTCGTAGCAGTTGACGCCGATGATCTTCTCCTCGCCGGCCTCGATCCGGGCCCGGCGCTCGGCGTGCGAGGCGACGAGCTGGGCCTTGAGGTAGCCCGACTCCACGGCCGCCATCGCCCCGCCCATCCCCTGGATGCGCTCGATCTCGGCCAGCGAGGCGGTCACCAGCCGCTCGACCTCGGCCTCGATCACATGGGAGCCGGCGAAGATGTCCTCGTACTCCAGCAGGTCGCTCTCGTGGGCGAGGACCTGCTGGATGCGCAGCGACCACTGCTGGTCCCAGGGGCGCGGCAGGCCGAGCGCCTCGTTCCAGGCGGGCAGCTGTACCGCCCGGGCGCGGGCGTCCTTGGACAGGGTGACGGCGAGCATCTCCAGCACGATGCGCTGGACGTTGTTCTCCGGCTGCGCCTCGGTCAGCCCCAGCGAGTTCACCTGGACGCCGTAGCGGAACCGGCGCTGCTTGGGGTTCTCGATGCCGTAGCGCTCGCGGGTGATCCGGTCCCAGATGCGGGAGAACGCCCGCATCTTGCACATCTCCTCGATGAACCGGACGCCAGCGTTGACGAAGAACGAGATGCGGGCGACGACATCGCCCTTGCGCTCCTCGGGCACCTGACCGGAGGCGAACACCGCGTCGAGCACGGCGATCGCGGTGGACATCGCGTAGGAGACCTCCTGGACCGGAGTGGCCCCCGCCTCCTGGAGGTGGTAGCTGCAGATGTTGATCGGGTTCCACTTCGGGATGTTGTTCACCGTGTAGGTGATCATGTCCGTCGTCAGCCGCAGCGAGGGCCCGGGCGGGAAGACGTGTGTCCCGCGCGAGAGGTACTCCTTGACGATGTCGTTCTGCGTCGTCCCCTGCAGCTCGGTGACGTCCGCGCCCTGCTCCTCCGCGACCACCTGGTACATCGCCAGCAGCCACATGGCGGTGGCGTTGATGGTCATCGAGGTGTTCATCCGCTCCAGGGGGATGTCCCGGAACAGCCGCCGCATGTCACCGAGGTGGGCGACGGGGACCCCGACCCGCCCGACCTCGCCCCGGGCGAGGACGTGGTCGGGGTCGTAGCCGGTCTGCGTCGGGAGGTCGAACGCGACCGAGAGGCCGGTCTGGCCCTTGGCGAGGTTGCGCCGGTACAGCTCGTTGGACGCCTCGGCCGTGGAGTGCCCGGCGTACGTCCGCATCAGCCACGGACGATCCTTCTGACGCTCAGTCATTTTTTGGATCTCACACGTCTCGGAAGCGGTTGATGGCGTCGATGTGCTTCGCCCGCATCTCCTCGTCGCGCACGCCCATCCCCTCCTCCGGGGCCAGGCACAGCACGCCGACCTTGCCCTGGTGGAGGTTGCGGTGCACGTCGTAGGCCGCCTGCCCGGTCTCGGCCAGGGAGTAGGTCTTCGACAGCGTCGGGTGGATCTTCCCCTTGGCGACCAGGCGGTTGGCCTCCCACGCCTCGCGGTAGTTGGCGAAGTGGGAGCCGACGATGCGCTTGAGCGACATCCACAGATAGCGGTTGTCGTACTGGTGCTCGTAGCCCGAGGTCGAGGCGCAGGTGACGATCGTGCCGCCCTTGCGCGTGACGTACACGGAGGCGCCGAACGTCTCGCGGCCCGGGTGCTCGAAGACGATGTCCACGTCCTCGCCGCCGGTCAGTTCGCGGATGCGCTTGCCGAAGCGCTTCCACTCGCGCGGGTCCTGCTCGTGCTCGTTCTTCCAGAACCGGTAGCCCTCGGCGCTGCGGTCGATGATCGCCTCGGCGCCCATCCGGCGGCAGATCTCCGCCTTCTGCTCGCTGGAGACCACGCAGACGGGGTTCGCCCCGCCCGCGAGCGCGAACTGCGTGGCGTACGAGCCGAGTCCACCGCTCGCGCCCCAGATCAGCACGTTGTCGCCCTGCTTCATCCCGGCGCCGTTGCGGGAGACGAGCTGGCGGTAGGCGGTGGAGTTGACCAGTCCGGGTGCCGCGGCCTCCTCCCAGCTGAGGTGCTTCGGCTTGGGCATCAGCTGGTTGGACTTCACCAGGGCGATCTCCGCCAGGCCGCCGAAGTTGGTCTCGAAGCCCCAGATGCGCTGCTCCGGGTCGAGCATGGTGTCGTTGTGCCCGTCGGCGGACTCCAGCTCCACGGAGAGGCAGTGGGCGACGACCTCGTCCCCGGGCCGCCAGGCGTTGACGCCGGGGCCGGTGCGCAGCACCACGCCCGCCAGATCGGAGCCGATGACGTGGTACGGCAGGTCGTGCCGCTTGCCGAGGGGGGAGAGCTTTCCGTAGCGCTCGAGGAAGGCGAACGTCGGCAGGGGCTCGAAGATCGAGGTCCACACCGAGTTGTAGTTCACCGAGCTGGCCATCACGGCCACGAGGGCTTCGCCGGGCCCGAGTTCGGGCACCGGCACCTCCTCCACGTGCAGGGACTTGCGCGGGTCCTTCTCCCGGCTGGGGAGTCCGGCGAACATCTCCGCCTCGTCCTTGTGCACGGTCACCGCGCGGTAGGACTCGGGGATGTCCAAGGCGGTGAAGTCCTCGGCGCTGCTGTCGGGCGCGAGTATCGCGTCCAGTATCTGGTTCACGGATGGCCTCCGGCGAAGCTCGTCGGGAAACGGGCTTGAGGGAACGTCGGGGGTGGTGCAGAGGCGGTGCCGTCGGTTCGGCGGTGGAGCGGCCGCGCGGGTGGCGCGGGCAAGAGCCTGGTGACGCAGGCATCCGGGCGCACAACGTACTTGTGGGGACAGCCGGCGCACGACGGTTGAGTCTGCGCGCCGGCCGCCCGGACACCCACAAGGTATGGCACCGCGTGCCAGCCGACAAGACACTGCGTGCCAACAATTTCTCTCAGATGTCACCTGCGCGGCACGCATGAGCAACAACGGCCGCCCCGATAGGGCGGCCGTTGTCCGTCAATATCCGTATCTGTCCTATCTCTTCCTGAGCACCTTCTCGATCGCGCTCATGACCTCGTCCAGGGGTGCGTCCGTGCGTGCCACCGTCACCAGCACCTCGCCCTCTCTCCGCACCGCCGCGGCAGGGCCCTCCTCCCGGGCCTCCCGGCCCGCGCCGATGCCCGTGCCGAAGGTCTCCCGGACGATGGCGAAGGCGTGGTCCAGCTGGGCCTCCAGGTCCCCCTGGCCGCCGCTGCGCAGCCAGCGCCGCAGCACGTGGTTGTGCGCGGTGACCACCGCCGACGCGGCCACCTCGGCGAGCAGCGGGTCGTCGTCCCCGTCGCGGTGGGCCGACTCGTCGAAGTGGCCCAGCAGGTACCGGGTGAACAGCCGCTCGTACCGGGCCACCGAGGCGATCTCGCGCTCGCGCAGCGCGGGCACCTCGCGGGTGAGCCGGTAGCGCTCCACGGAGACGGCCGGGGAGGCCGCGTACATCCGCATGACCTCCTTGATGCCCCGGCAGACGGTGTCCAGCGGGTTCTCGTGCGGCGGCGCGGCCTCCAGCACCCCCGCCGCCCGCACGAGGGTGTCGTCGTGGTCGGGGAAGATGGCCTCTTCCTTGGAGCGGAAGTGGCGGAAGAAGGTCCGCCGGGCGACCCCGGCCGTGGCCGCGATCTCGTCGACGGTCGTCGCCTCGTAGCCCTTCGTCGCGAACAACTCCATGGCGGCCGCGGCGAGTTTGCGGCGCATGGTGAGCCGCTGGGCGGCGGCGCGGCGGGATCCGGCGCTGCCGGGGCCGGACTCCTTGGGGTCCTTGGTCACCTTCGGGCCCTTGGCTCCCCTGGGTTCGGTGGCGGCCCCGCGCGGTGGGCGGGCGGACTTGGCGGACTGGGACATGTGGGGAACGTAACACGCGTCCGTGTGGGTGTGCCGGGGCGGAGCGCTCCCGGGGGCCGGGAGACGGCCCCCGGGCGGTCCGAGCAGTCCGCCCCACCCCTGCCCCGGGCCGCGGGCCGAGCCGCCGTCAGGCCTTCGCATACTCGCGGAAGCCGCGCCCGGTCTTGCGGCCCAGGCAGCCCGCCGCGACCAGGTGCTCCAGCAGCGGCGCCGGGGCCAGCCCCGGGTCGCGGAACTCGCGGTGCAGGACCCGCTCGATGGCCAGCGAGACGTCCAGGCCCACCACGTCGAGCAGCTCGAACGGGCCCATCGGGTAGCCGCCGCCGAGCCTCATCGCGGCGTCGATCTCGTCCGGCGAGGCGTAGTGCTCCTCCACCATCTTGACCGCGTTGTTGAGGTAGGGGAACAGCAGCGCGTTGACGATGAACCCCGCCCGGTCCCCGCAGTCCACCGGGTGCTTGCCGAGCCGCCCGCACACCGCGCGGACGGTGGCGTGCACGTCGTCGGCGGTCAGGACCGTGCGGACCACCTCGACCAGCTTCATCGCCGGGGCCGGGTTGAAGAAGTGCATGCCGATCACGTCCTGCGGGCGTGAGGTGGCGCGGGCGAGGGCGACGACGGGCAGCGAGGAGGTGGTGGTGGCCAGCACCGCGCCCGGCCGGCAGACCTTGTCGAGCGCGGTGAACAGCTCCCGCTTGACCTCCAGGTCCTCCGCCACCGCCTCGACGGCCAGGTCCGCCTCCGCCAGCGCGTCCAGGGAGCCGGCCGGGACGACCGCCGCGAGGGCGGCGTCCCGCCGGTCCGCCGTCAGCCTGCCCTTCTCCACCGAACGGGCCAGGGACCGCGCGATGCGCGCCTTCGCCGCCTCCGCCTTCTCCGCGGACCGGGCCGCGAGCACCACCCGGTACCCGGCCTTCGCGAAGACCTCGGCGATCCCGCTCGCCATCGTCCCCGAGCCCGCGACCCCGACGGTCCGCACCTCACGCCCGGCCGCGGCACCGGCCGCCGCGGCCGGGGTCCGGTCGTCCGCCACCACGGCCGCCGAGCCGGGCGCCTCGTAGGTGTAGAAGCCCCGCCCCGCCTTGCGGCCCGTCAGCCCGGCCGCCGCCAGCTGCCCCAGGACCGGCGCGGGCGCGTGCAGCCGGTCCTGCGAGGCGGCGTACATCGCCTCCAGGACCGTGCGGGCCGTGTCGATGCCGATCAGGTCCAGCAGCGCGAGGGGGCCCATCGGCAGTCCGCAGCCCAGCCGCATGGCCGCGTCGATGTCCTCGCGGGTGGCGTAGCGGGACTCGAACATCGCGGCGGCCTGGTTGAGGTAGCCGAACAGCAGCCCGTCGGCGACGAACCCCGGCCGGTCGCCCACGGCGACGGGCTCCTTGCCCAGCTCCAGCGCCAGTCCGGTGACGGCGGCGACCGCGGCGGGCGCCGTGAGCACCGAGGAGACGACCTCGACGAGCCTCATGGCCGGGGCCGGGTTGAAGAAGTGCAGGCCCAGGAACCGCTCCGGGCGGGCCGAGTCGGCGGCGAGCCGGGTCACCGACAGGGCGTTGGTGCCGGTGGCCAGGATCGCGGTGGGGCGCACGACGGCGTCCAGGGCGGTGAACACCTCGTGCTTGAGCGCATAGTCCTCGGGCACGACCTCGATCACCAGATCGGCCTCGGCGGCGGCGCCCAGCTCGCGCGAGGTGCGGAAGCGGCCCAGGGCGGCCCGGCGCTCCGCCTCGCTGATGCGGCCCCGCTCCACGGCGCGGGCGGTGGCGGCCTCCAGCGCGGCACCGGCCCGCAGGGCGGCGGCGTCGCTGATGTCGATGCCGACGACCTCGCGGCCGGAGAGGACGAGCACTTCGGCGATGCCGGTGCCCATGGTGCCCAGGCCGATCACGGCGACGGTGGCGATCGCGGACGGGGCGGCGGAGGTACCGGGGGCGGACGGTTCGGGTGTGGACGGACGGACCATCACGGGACTCCAGTGGATGTTCCCCGTGCGCGGGGGGAGTACTCCCGGACGCAGGGGGAGAGGGGACGGTTGGCGGCGCCCAGGGCGGGCGCGGCGACTGAGGGATTCCGTGGGCGGGTAAGGGGCGTCCACGGAGAGGGAGTTGTGCGGCGGCGGGCCCTGTCCCGGGGCCGAGCCGTGTGCTGGAGTGCCGAACCGACGGACCGGCGACGGTCGAAGTCGGGAAAACTCGAGGGGAAGCGAGGGAAAACGAGAAAAAAACCGTGGCGGCTGCGTCACCAGGCCGCCGGAGCGGGAGTGCTGCTCCTGCCCGGAGATTAACCGACGGGTAACCAAGAGCGCCAGGGGGCTTGCGCGCGACTTACGATGTGGTCCAGGCCACCCGGGGAGGGAGAGCGGGACATGGAAGAGGAATTCCGCGCGCTGCTGAAGCGGGTCCGGGCCGAACTGGTCTCCCCGGCCGAGTTCTCGTCGTACGAAAAGCTGCTCGCCCTCGTGCGCACCGACGGCCCCGCGGCGCGCGACCGGCTGGCCGAGGTCCTGGTCGCGCCCGAACGGCCGCTCTGGGCCCGCGAGATCGCCGCCTTCGCGCTCGGCGTCAAGGGCGACCGGCGCGCCTTCGAGACCCTGGTGCTCCTCCTCAACTACCGCGAGCCCGTGCGCTGCGCCACCGCCGCCCGGGCCCTCGCCCGCCTGCGCGACCCCCGCACCGCCCGCGCCGCCGCAGCACTGGCCACCAACCCCCTGCGCACCGCCTACGCCCTCCACCCCGTCCGCCTGCTGACCGAGCTGCGGGCGCCCGAGTCCGTACCGGCCCTGCTCGCCACCCTGGAGCGGCTGCTGGCCGCCCGCGACCACTGCTGGCCGGTCGCCCGGGCCTGCGTCGAGGGACTGGGCACGCTCGGCGACCGCCGCGCCGAGGCGACGCTCGTCGCCGCCCGCGAGCACGAACGCCTGCGCCCGGCGGCCGTGGTGGCCCTGGCCCGGCTGGGGCGCGGTCCTCAGGACGTGCGCAGCGGGTCCAGCAGGTAGCGCACTTCCGGTACGGGCGTGCCGTCGACGTCATGGGCATCCTCGGCCCCGTCGGGGGCGAACCCGGCGCGCTCGTAGAACCGGCGGGCGCATGCGTTGTCCTTCACCACCCACAGGGACATCCGCGCATAACCGAGCTTCCCCGCGCCCTCGACCGCGGCCCCGCACAGGGCCCGGCCGGTGCCGGTGCCGATCCGCCCGGGGCTCAGGTAGAGCGCGTACAACTCGGCCGTGCCGTCCGGCCCGTCGGCGTCGCGGCTCGGGCCGAAGCAGACCCAGCCGACCACCTCGTCCGCCGCCTCCGCGACCAGGTTCACCACCTGCCTGTCGCCCTTGGCCAGCAGTTCCCGGCGCCGGGCGGCGTCCGCGGCTGTGTCCATGGTGTCCAGGAAGCGCTGCGCCACGAGCCCCGCGTACGCGACCCGCCAGCCCGCCACCCGGATCTCCGCCACGGGCCCGGTGTCCGCCTCGGTCATCTCCCGTATGCACACCATGGGGGAACGTTAGCGCGCATGTTCCCCCTCGCTGAAGAACGTCAGTATGTATGCAAAAGGTGCGCCCCCCGGATTTGGGCGGGTGTGGCGTTGGTGGTTGGCTGGGCCGCACACACGCGGACCCGGACACATGCAGAACCGGCAAGCACAGCACTTTCATCGTCCCGGAGGACAAGCCATGGGCCAGGTCGAGGCCACCACGGAGCGGACCATCGCGGCGGGCGCGGAGGACGTCTTCGACGCGCTGGCGGACTACAGCGGCACCCGCGCCAAGCTGCTGCCCGAGCACTTCAGCGAGTACGAGGTGCGCGAGGGCGGCGACGGCGAGGGCACGGTGGTGCACTGGAAGCTCCAGGCCACCAGCAAGCGCGTCCGCGACTGCCTGCTGGAGGTCTCCGAGCCGTCCAGCGGGCAGCTGGTGGAGAAGGACCGCAACTCCTCCATGGTCACCACCTGGACCGTCACCCCGGCCGGCGAGGGCCGGTCCAAGGTCGTCGTGAACACCACCTGGCAGGGTGCGGGCGGCATCGGCGGCTTCTTCGAGCGGGCCTTCGCGCCCAAGGGCCTCGGCCGCATCTACGACGCCGTGCTGGCGCGCCTCGCCGCCGAGGCCGAGGGCGGGGCCAGCGCGGGCTGAGCCCGGGCCGCTCCGAGCGAACCCGGTCCGGGCTCACCGGATCGGGTGGTTTTCCCGGTGTCGCGCCGGTGCGCTCATACCCCCTCCGACCGGGGGAAAAACCCTCGTTCGGCGCTCCCACGCAAATCGTCGCGCTTGCTGGCCGTTGTCGCGTAATGCGAGAAATGGGCGGCAACTGCAGGTGCGACGAGGGGAGTAGTTACGTGGGCGGGTCCACCTTCGAGGCCACCTTGGAGAAGAGCGACAGCACGCTCGCCCTGCCCCACTCCGAACCCCTCCCGGCCGACCGGCGGCCCCCGCCGGGCCCGGCCAGGGTGCGGCTGGTCTTTGCCGGTCTGATGCTCGCCCTGCTGCTCGCGGCGCTCGACCAGACCGTCGTGGCCACCGCCCTGCCGAAGATCGTGGGCGAGCTGCACGGCCTCGACCGGATGTCCTGGGCGGTGACCGCCTACCTGCTCACCTCGACGATCGTCCTCCCGCTCTACGGCAAGCTGGGCGACCTCTCCGGCCGCAAGGCCGTCTTCGTCTTCGCGATCGTCGTCTTCGTCGTGGGCTCCGGGCTGGCCGGCTGGTCCCGCACCATGGACCAGCTCGTCGTCTTCCGCGCGGTACAGGGCATCGGCGCCGGCGGGCTGCTGATCGGGGTGCAGGCGATCATCGCGGACATCGTCCCCGCCCGCGAGCGCGGCCGCTACATGGGCGTCATCAGCGCCGCCTACGGGCTGGCCTCGGTCGCCGGGCCGCTCCTCGGCGGCTTCTTCACCGACCGCGCCTCCTGGCGCTGGTGCTTCTACGTCAACGTGCCCCTCGGCCTCGTCACGCTCGCCGTCGTCGCCGCCGGCCTCCGGCTGCCCCGGCCGCCGCGCCGGGCCCGCTTCGACACGCTCGGGGCGGTGCTGCTCACGGCCTCCTCCGCCTGCCTGGTGCTCCTCACCACCTGGGGCGGCACCGAGTACGCCTGGACCTCCCGCACCATCCTCGGGCTCGCCGCCGGGGCCGCCGGCACCGCGCTGCTGTTCGTCATGGTGGAGCACTTCGCCGCAGAACCGATCATCCCGCCGCACCTCTTCCGCGACTCCGTCTTCACCGTCACCGCCCTCGTCGGCGCCGTCGCCGGCGTCGGGCTCTTCGGCGCCGCCAGCTACCTGCCGACCTTCCTCCAGATGGTCGACGGCGTGGGCGCCACCGAGTCCGGGCTGCTGATGCTGCCCATGATGGGCGGCATCGTCACGGCCTCGCTCGTCTCCGGGAACCTCATCAGCCGAACGGGCCATTACAAGCTCCTGCCCATCCTCGGCGGCGCGCTCTCCGCCGAGGGCATGTACCTGCTCTCCCACCTCGACGCCGAGACCGGACGGCTGGTCTACAGCCTCTGGATGGCCATCCTCGGCGTCGGCATCGGCCTGGCGCTGCCCGTCCTCGTGCTCGCCGTGCAGAACTCCGTCCACCCCGCCGACCTCGGCACCGCCACCAGCGCCCACAACTACTTCCGGCAGATCGGCGGCTCGGTCGGCGCGGCGGTCTTCGGCACCCTCTTCGCCCACCGCCTCACCGCCGCCCTGGCGACCGAACTGCCGCCCCGCGCCGGCCTCCCGGCCCCGGACTCCATCACCCCGCAGCTGGTGCACGCGCTCCCCGCGCCGCTGCGCGACGGATACGTCCGGGCCTACGCCGAGGCCATGCCGCGGATCTTCCTCTACCTCGTACCGGTGCTCATCGTGGGCTTTTTGCTCGCCTTCCTGCTGAAGGAGAAACCGCTGGTGTCCCACAACGCCCCCGAGGCCGTCGTCCCGCCCGCGCGCACCGTCCCGCCGGCCGAGCCGCCGCCCTTCGTCGCGGGCATCCCCGTCACCGGTGCCGTCCAGCACCACGACGGCACCACCGTCCCCCGTGCCGCCCTCACCCTCATCGACATCCAGGGCCGCCAGATCGGCCGCGGCGCCAGCGGCGAGGACGGCCGGTACGCGCTGAGCACACCCGGCACCGGCAGCTACGTCCTCATCGCCGCCGCGGGCGGCCACCAGCCGCAGGCCGTCACGGTCACCGTCGGGGAGCGCCCCGTCGAGCTGGACGTCGTCCTCGGCGGCGCCGGACGGCTGGCCGGCACCGTGCGCACCGCCGACGGCACCCCGGTGCGCGAGGCCCTGGTCACCCTCACCAATGTGCACGGCGAGGTCGTCGCCTCCACCCGCACCGGGTTCGAAGGGGGCTATGTGATCGAGGAGTTGGTGGCCGGCGAGTACACCCTCGCCGCCAGCGCCCCGGCCTTCCGGCCCGCCGCCCTCCAGGTGACCGTCCAGTCCGCCCGCGAGACCCGCCAGGACGTCGAGCTGGCGGGCGGCGCGGTGCTGCGCGGCACGGTCCGCGCGAGCGGCGGACGGCCCGTCGACGACGCCCGGGTGACGCTCCTGGACGCCGCGGGCAACGTCGTGGACTCCGCCATCACCGGCCCGGACGGGACCTTCCGCTTCGTGGACCTCTCCGCGGGCGAGTACACCGTGGTCGCCGCGGGCTACCCGCCCGTCGCCACCGTGCTCCAGATCGCGGGCGGCGGCCGCACCGAGCGGGACCTGCAACTGGGCCACGCCGACTGACGGTTCAGAGCGGGGCCGCCCCGGCGAGGAGTTCGGCGGCGGCCTGGCCCGAGACCCGGGTGGCGCCGTGGGTCGCCAGGTAGACGGCGCCGGGCAGCGGCTCGCCCGGGACGCCCATCTCGACGACGACGGCGTCCGGGCGGTCGGCCAGCAGTTGCCGGAGCGCCCGGTGCATCCAGGCGTGCCGGGCCGCGTCCCGGACCACGACGACCAGCGGCCGCCCGGCGGCCGGTGACAGCGCGCTGCCGCGGAGGGCGGGCTCGCCCGCCGCCAGCTCCTGCTGGGTGAGGCGGACGGAGGTCGTCCCGGGCCGCAGCCTGCGCAGCGGCTCCGCCACACCCCAGGGCGTCTGCCGGTCGATGGCCAGGGTCGAGGTGGGGACCAGCTCCACGACGTGGGGGTCGCCGGGCAGCGGCAGCGCCCCGCTCGGCCGCGAGGTGACCCGGACCGCCCGGCGGGCCGCCACCAGCCCGATGCCGGGCTCCGCGGCGGCGGCCGGGCCCGAGCGGGCCAGCTCGCCGGACCAGGAGGCGAACGCGGCCACCCGGCCGGCCGCCTCGGCGAGCCGCGCCTCCGGGAGCGTGCCCTCGCGCACGGCCGCCACCAGCGCCGCGGCCAGCAGCTCCGCGGTGCCCTCGTCGGCGCTCTCCCCGCCGACGCACACGGCGTCGGCCCCGCCCGCCACGGCCCGCACCGTGGCCCCGTCGATCCCGTAGCGGCCCGTCACCGCGCTCATCTCGATGCCGTCGGTGACGACGAGGCCGTCGAAGCCCAGCTCTCCGCGCAGCAGGTCGACGAGGACGCGCCGGCTCAGCGTGGCCGGCAGCTCCGGGTCGACGGCGGGGACCAGGAGATGACCGGTCATCACCACACGCACCCCGGCCCGCATCGCGGCCGAGAACGGGGGAAGCGCGGTGGCGGCCAGCTCGTCCCGGGACGCGGTGATGCGGGGAAGGTCGTGGTGGGAGTCCACGGAGGTGTCCCCGTGGCCCGGGAAGTGCTTGGCACAGGCCGCGACACCGGCCGACTGGAGGCCCCGCACCCAGGCCGCGGTGTGCCGGGAGACCAGATCGGCGGTGGCGCCGAAGGAGCGCACCCCGATCACGGGGTTGAGGGGGTTGGAGTTGACGTCGGCGCTCGGCGCGTAGTTGAGGGTGACGCCCGCCGCGCGCAGCTCGTGCCCGATGTCGCGGGCCACGGACTCCGTCAGCTCCACGTCGTCCACCGCGCCCAGGGCGAGGTTGCCGGGGCGGGAGGCCCCCGTCCACGCCTCCAGCCGGGTGACGTCCCCCGCCTCCTCGTCGATGGCGACGACGAGGTCGGGGTTCTCCGCACGGAGGGCGGAGGTGAGGCGGGCCACCTGCTCGGGGCCGGCGATGTTCCGGCCGAAGAGGACGACCGCGGCCAGCCCCTCGCCGATGCGGCGGCGCAGCCAGTCCGGGGCCTCGGTCCCCTCGAAGCCGGGTTGCAGAACGGCGTTGGCCAGTCTGGTCAGTTCGTCGCTGCGGCCGCTGGTCGGCATGACGGGATACCTCCGATGGTGCGAACTGTCGGTCGGTCCGGTTCGAGGGGGATGCGAGGCGAGGGGGAGAGGATCGAGCCGGGGCTATTCCGAGTAGGCAAGGGGAGATTGGCCTGTACCAATCGGGGTGTCAAGATCGTGCGACTGCTTTCCAGCCGTTCGACCGTGATCCCGTTGACGCCCGTCGGACGCCCGTGCGAGCCTCGCAACGGAGTGATCAAATCTGGGGAAAGCGACGGCTGTTGGAGGATGTGATGTGCTCCGAGGCCCCGGACGGCCTCCTCTCCGGCCGGTACCGCGCCACGACCCTGGCGGTGGGCTCGGCGTTCGTCCTCGTCGCCTTCGCCCAGCTGGCGCTCGGCACCACGATGCCCGTCGCGGTGCAGCAGCTGGACGGGCTCTCCCTCTACGCCCTGGCCTTCGGCGGCTTCCTCACGGCGGGCATCGTCGGCACGGTCGTCGCCGGGGACCGCGCGGACCGGCGGGGGCCCGGACCCGTTCTGTACGCCGGGCTGGTGTGCTTCGCCCTGGGCAGCGTGCTGGCCGGAACCGCCGTGTCGATCCTGCCGTTTCTGCTGGGCCGCTGCGTGCAGGGCGTCGGCGGCGGCGCGGCGACCATCGCCCTCTACGTGGTGGTGGGCCGCTCCTACCCCGCGGAGCTGCGGCCCCGGATGTTCTCCCTGATCACGGCCTGCTGGATCCTGCCCTCCATGCTCGGCCCGCCCGTCGCCGGCGCCGTCACCGAACACGGCTCCTGGCGCTGGGTGTTCCACGGCACCGCCGCTCTGACCCTGGGAGCCGCGCTGCTGCTCGCCCGGCCGCTGCGGGGCCTCGGCCCCGCCCTGCCGGACGAGGCCGGGCCCCGGCCCGCCCGGATCCGGGCGGCGGTGGCCGTGGCCGTCGGCGCGGGCCTGCTCCAGTACGCCGGTACGGACCCGGGGTGGAAGTCCCTGCCCTTCGCCGCATGCGGCCTGGGGCTCGTGGCGGCGAGCGTACGGCCGCTGGTGCCCCGGGGGACGCTGCGCGCCCGCCGCGGACTTCCCTCCCTGGTGCTGCTGCGGGGCGTGGCCGCGAGCGCCTACTTCACGATCGAGTCCTTCGTCCCGCTGATGCTGGTCAACGAGCGGCGGCTGTCGCCGACCACCGCGGGCATGTCGCTGGCCGGGGCCGCGCTGAGCTGGGCGGGCGCCTCCTGGCTCCAGGGGCGGCCGGGCCTGCGGCTCACCCGGGAGCGCATCGTGCTGACCGGCGCCGTCGTCCACTTCTCGGCCGCCGCCGTGACGATCGCCGGAGTGCTGCACGCCCTGCCGGCCGCCACCCCGGCCGCCGGACTGGTCGTCGCCGGCTTCGGCATGGGGCTGCTGCTGCCCGGGGTCGGCGTGCTCACCCTGGAGCGGTCCGAGCCGCACCGGCAGGGCGCCGACTCGGCGGCGCTGCAACTCGCCGACAGCCTGTGCAGCGTGCTGCTCATCGGCCTGTGCGGCGCCGCCTTCAATGCCGCCCACAGCGGGGCGGGCCGGGACGCGGGCGCCTTCGCCCTGGTCTTCGCGGTGGTCGCCGCGACGGCGGGGATCGCCTGCGTACTCGCCGGAAGAATCACCGAGCCACTCGCGGAGGAGAAGGCCCATGCGCCGCTATGAACTGGTCGGCCGCCGGGACATCCGGCTGAACGAGGAGGCCCCCGTCCCCGTGCCGGGCCCGCTGGAGGTGCTGGTCCGCGTCCGGTCCTGCACCGTCTGCAACCGCAGCGACCTGGCCTACTACCACTACTACGGCCTGCGCGAGCACTGCGCCCAGGGCTGCTTCGGCCACGAGGTCTCCGGCGTCGTGGAGGCCGCCGGCCCGGGCGTCACCCGAGTGCGGCCGGGGCAGCGGGTGTTCGTCCGCACGCCCCTCACCACCGGATACGCCGAGTACGCGCTCGCCCGCGAGGTCAGCGTCGGCGCCCTCCCCGACACCGTCCCCTTCGAGCAGGGCTCGATCCTCCAACTGCTCCCGCTCGCCGTGCACGCAACCCGCGGCGTCGGGCTCGGCGACCGGGTCGCCGTCGTGGGCCAGGGGCCGGTGGGGCTGATGGCCCTGCAAATGGCCGCGCTCCGCGGCGCGTCCTCCGTCACCGCCGTCGACCTCGACGACTGGCGGCTGGAGAAGTCCGCACGGCTGGGCGCCGACGACTGCCGGCAGGTCGACGGCAGCGCCGAGGCGCTCGCCTCCGCCGGGGACGGCTTCGACGTCGCGATCGACGCCGTCGGCACCCCGACCACCCTCAACGCCTGTGTGCGGATGGTGCGGCAGAACGGCCTGGTCGTCATGCTCGGCACCCATCACGTCGACACCCGCGTCACCGTGGACCTCGTCACCTGGGAGCGCAAGGGGCTGCGCGTGCACAGCTCCGCCGAGCCCACCGACGTCGCCCGCGCCCAGGCGATGGCCGTCGCCGAACGGCTCGCAGCCGAACGGACGGACCGGCTGCACCTGTCCGACATCCTCACCCACGTGCTGCCCCTCGCCGGACTCCCGCAGGCCGTCGAGCTGCTCTCCGCCAGCCGGATGCTCTTCCCCGACGGGCAGGACGCGCCGTACTCCGGCCCGCCCCCGAAGATGCTGAAGGTGGCGATCCAGCCGTGACCCGGCCGGCGGGGGCGGGCCGGTGAAGTGGGGCGTGCTCGGCTACGGGGACGTCGTCCGACGGCGGGTGCTGCCCGCCCTGGAGGCGCTCGGCCAGGAGACCGTCCACCTGTGGGGCAGGGACGCAGAGCGCGCGGCCCGCGTCGCCGGGCGGCACGGCATCCCGCGCAGCGGCGCCGACCTGGGCCGCCTGCTGGCGGACGTGGACGCGGTGTACGTGGCCACGCCCGTCGCCGGCCATGTGCCGCAGGCCCTGGAGGCCGTGCGGCACGGCCGGCACGTGCTCGTCGAGAAGCCGCTCGCCGGGACCCTGAACCCCGGCGGCGGCGCACGGCTGGCCGCCGCTGCCGCCGCGGTCGGCGTCTGCGCGGGCGTCGCCTACTACCGGCGGCTCGGGCCCGCCGCCGCGGCCCTGCGGCAGCACCTGGAAGGCGCCCGGACGGTACGGGTGGAGTTCCGCTGCGCCTTCGACCCGGGACCCGCCCACCCCATGCTCTGGCGCATCGACCCCGCGGTGTCCGGAGGCGGCGTGCTCGCCGACGCCGGGAGCCACCGGCTCGACCTCCTGCTGATGCTGCTGGGCCGGCCCCACGAGGTGGCCGCCCGGCTGGACCGGAGGTTCCCGGCCGGTGCGGAGCGCCGGGCCGGGCTGCGCCTGCGCTGGGCCTCGGGCACGGAGGCGGAGTGCCTCGCCGAGTGGAGCCCGGAACCCGCCCGGGACCGGCTCGTCCTCCACCACGACGACCGCACGGTCGTGCTCGACCCGCTCGACTCGGGACTGCCCGCCAATCCGCACGTGCCGCTCCTCGCCGACTTCACCGCCTCGGCCGCGGCGGGCCGCCCGCCCGTCTGCCCGGTGGCGGACGCGGTCCTCGTGGACGAGGTCCTCGCCGCCGCCGGGCTGTCCGGCGCGCGCGGTGGCCGTACGGTCAGGCTCCGGCAGGGGTGAACTTCAGCGGGTCGCCATAGCGCTCGGGCGCCCAACTCAGCGGCTCGATATGGGCGTTGAAGGGTACACCCTCCCGCACCATCCGGGGCCTCGGGTGGTTGAGGTGGAACAGCGGGTCCTCGTACCGGACCACCGGCGCCGCCGCCGACAGCCGGGCGATCACGTCGTCGTCCTCGCCGCCCCACCCCTCGTAGCGCTCGTCGAAGCCGCCCACCCGGTCGAACACCTCGGTCCTGGTCCACACGCACCCGCCCGGCGGCTCCCGCAGCAGCAGGCCGCGCAGCTCGGCGAGCGGCACGTCGGGCTGCCGGTCGCGGATGCGGATGGCCCGCAGGGTGGAGGGCTCGTCAAGGGACAGGGACCAGCGGAACGGCAGGTGCGTGCCGTGCGTGCCCCCGGCGATCCGCTCGGTGTTCCTGCGGACGAAGGAACGGTCCACCAGGATGTCCGCGTCCAGGACACAGGTGTAGGGGAAGGCGGCCGGTGCGCTCTTCACCCCGACGTTCACCGCCCACGACTTGTTGAACAGGCCGCTCTTCTCCGCGAAGACATAGGAGTCGGCCAGCGGTTCGAGCAGCTCGCGCGAGCGCGGCCGCTCATCCGTCTCCACGACCGTCACCCAGGGGGCGGCACCGGCCTCCTGGTCGCCCAGCGACCGCAGGCAGGCGAGCAGGTTCCGGGTGCGCAGCCCGCCGCCCTCCGCGTCCCTGAACGGGATGACGACATGGACGTCCGTACGCCCCCGGCTGGGGGCCGCACGCCTCGCGGACGTCACGGGGCCGTCATCGCCGTCGGGTCCGCCGTCGTGCCCGTCGCCCAGGTGGTAGTCGATCCAGATGTGCCGGTCGGCCTCGGCCACGGCCGCGGCGAGCCGCGCCCGCTCCCCGGACGGGCCGTCGTCCAGTAACCCGGCCAGGGTTTCGCGCAGTTCGTGCTGCGCCGCGACCGCGTCCGGGTCCGCCGCGACCCGCGCGTAGAGCGAAGCAGCCTCGGGCCGCTGCTCGAGGAAGGCGGAGAGCAGGGCGTTCACGGAGCGGTAGTGCTCCTCGCTCGACTCCCAGTAGTCCGCGGCGATCTGCGGCACGGCCGGATCGTGCGCGAGGACGGCATGGGCGGTCAGCCGGTCGGCGAGGGCCCTGCTGCCGGTCGCTCGGGGGGCGTGCATGTCGATGGCTCCTGTCTTCGGGGGAAAGGCGCGGCGGGGCGGGGCGGCGGCGGGCGGTACGGGCCGGGCTCAGGCCCCGTCGTCCGCCGACCACGGACGGAGCCAGCGCGGGTCGCGCTCGTCGCCGCCCCGCACGAACCGGGCGTCTATCGAGACCCGCATGGCGTCGGTGGTCGTGTCCAAGGATGCATGAATGATGTGCGGGAGGTGAACCATGACGTCGCCCGCCTCGTAATCGGCCCACATCCAGCGCCGGTTGAGGCGGCGCGCGGTGTACGCCAGGTCGTGGCTGATGGGGCGCCGGTCGTGCGGCCGGTCCGTCCGTTCCCGCAGCGGCGCGTACTCCTCGGGGGACAGGGCGTGCGACTTCTCCAGGTAGACCAGGCCGCCCGTCGCCGGCGGGCAGTCGCCCACGGGTATCCACGCGGTCAGGACGCGCTCCGAGCCCCGGTCCATGTAGTCGTAGTCGACGTGGGCGCGGGAGGCGAGCGCGGAACCCCGGTGGAAGTGCCGCAGGATCCGGCGGGGCAGCATCTCGGTGCTGCCGCCCAGCAGGGCCTCGGAGAGCTTGGCCAGCTCGGGGTTGTCCAGGAACCGCCCGAAGACCTCGGAGCGCACGAAGGTGTGGGAGGGGTGGCCGGCCAGCCCGTACGCCGGGAGGCCCGCGGGGATCCGGCCCGAGAAGATCCCGTCCCGTACGACGGTGCCGGGCGCGAAGTAACCGGCCTCGAACAGCCCGAAGTAGGCCGCCCGCAGCTGTAACACGTCGGACCGGTCCAGCAGGCCCCGTAAGTAGAGGCAGCCGTCGGTGTGCAGCAGGTTTCTGAGCGCCTCCGGGTCGCCGAGCAGACCCGAACTGTCGCGCAGCCGGGTGAACAGCTCGTCGTCGAAGGGCAGGGAAACGCCATTGGAAGACAGCAGCATGTGGTGTTCCTCGGCAATTCTCGATGGTCGTCAGTACACGCCCTCGACGGCGTCACCGGCTTCTTCGTCCGCGGACCGCCAGGGCGCAACGGCCGTCACGCCGTCCCAGGGGAACCAGGGGTGGGGACCGGTCCTGACCGCGCTGTCGCGCTCCAGCAGGTTCGGCAGGAACAGGTCCTCCAGGAGCGTCGTCACCCGGACCCGGCCGCGCTCGCCGATCCCCAGCTCGCGCCAGGGGTCCTCGGGGTCGACGACCTTCATCACCGCGAAGGGCGGCGGGAGATGGTACGAGCGGCCGCCCGCCGGGACCGGGCCGTCCCCCGGGGAGTCGGCCTGGAGGGCGTGGCCGACGAGCGTGTTGCCGTAGGTGTCGATCCACTGCACCCCCTCCAGGTGCTCCTCCCGGAGGAACTGCGCCTCCGCGGCGGTGCACGAGGTCCCGCCCGTGCACACGGCGCGCAGGCCGTAGTCGTCGAGCGGGCGGGGCAGCCGCACGGCCAGGGCGAGCAGCAGCTGCGACGTGGTGAAGAGCAAGGCGGGCCGCTCGGCCTCGAGCAGGGCCTCCGTCTGGGCGACCAGGTGGTCCGTGTACGCCTCCGCCCCGCCCGTCGCACGGATCTCGGCCTTCACCCAGCGCGGGTCGAAGTCGATGGCGAACACGGCCCCGTGCCAGCTGTCCGCGAGCCCCTCCACGAAGTGCCCGTACGCGTGCGGTCCGCCGGGCGTCATGGCGAGCACGTCCCCGCCCGCGACGCCCCGGGCCTCCAGCATGGCGCGGTAGATCTCGACGTCGTACGCGAGCCGGGTGACGTTGACGATCCGGCACGGCGCACCCGTGGTGCCGCCGGTCTCGAACACCCGGAACGGGCGGTCCCGGTAGCCCCGGGGCCGCAGGTCCCGCGCCCTGGCCGCGCGCAGCTCCGCCTTGTCGAACAGCCCGAACCGCTCGAGGTCGGCGAACCCCTGGACGTCCCGGACGGGGTCGAAGGGGAGGGCGGAGCGCCGGGATACCCAGAAGGGGGAGCCGGTCTCCGGGGAGAAGTGCCATCGCATCATCCGCCGGGTCCACTCGTCGAGCCCCGTCCGCAGCTCGGGGACCCGGTCGCGCATGACGTCCCAGAGCTTCGCGAAGCCGTCCGCCGGGCCGGTGGTGTGCTGTCGTGCGGTCAACGTGCTCCTCCTGCGGTGTCGGGAACGGCCGAAGGGCGGTGGACGAAAAGCGAGTTCGCGGCGATCGCCGCCGCCTCCTCCGGGGTCGCGCTCAGGACGACCGCGAACGGGAACGGGACCTCGAAGCCGACGAGGGGATGCGGGTCGGCGGCCGCCGCGGCACCGGGGCTGCCGAGCAGCACCAGCGACGGCACCAGGTACTCGTCGCCGTCCGCCCGCGCGACCACCGGGCGCCGGGTGACCAGGCGGTCGCCGGGCCGCAGCCGCTCCCGGATCCGCCGCACGGTGCGGCCCGCCTCGCCCGGCACCCGGCAGGCGGTGAGCGGGCGCCGGGGATCGCAGGGAACCGCCGGGACGGCGTCCAGCGCCTCGGCCAGGGCCGTGGCGAGGGCCTCGGCCCGCTCCGGGCCGTCGGGGCAGACGACGGTGCGCACATTGCTGCAGAACCGCCCCGAGTCGTCCGCGACCAGCGGGAGCAGCCAGTCCACCGCCTCGGCGAGGCCGGCCCCCGGGGGCATCAGGGCGCAGCCGCGGCCCGGCCCGTGCACCGTCAGCTCCGGTGCGCCGCGCACGGCGGCGGCGAGACCCGCGCCGCCGTAGACGACCTGCCGGTCCGTCAGCCGCAGCAGGCCGCGCAGGGCCCGCTGTTCGGTCGGGTACAGGCCCAGCCGATCCGGGGGCCACCCCGCCTCCAGCAGCGCCGCCACCAGACGCGCGGCGGACAGCGGCTCCCGGCGGCTGGGCCGCACCCACACCGCGGCGCTGCGGGCGGCCTGCTCGGCGACGGAGGCGAGACAGCTGAAGGTGTTCCCCGGCAGCGAGACCAGGGCCAGGGCGCCGTCGGGCTCCGCCGGCACCTGCCGCTGCACGGTGTCGCGCAGCAGCCGGCACCAGCGGTCCACGAGCGGCCCGGGAAGCCCCGCCGTCCGCCACAGCGCGGCCCGGAACCCGTCGGCGCTCTGCGGGCCCAACCCGCCGATGGTCACGGTGCCGTGGGCGAAGAGCCGCAAGGCTTCGCCGAGCAGCGCCCGCCGCTCGGCGGGCCCGGGGGCCGCGGCCCGCGCCCGCCCCTCCGCGTCCCAGCGGCGCCGGTCGGCGGCGGCCACGGCCTCCGGGACGAGCGCCAGCTCCAGGGCGGTGTCGCCGTGCAGCCGCACCCTGTCCAGGGAGCCGTGCCATGCGCCCCTGCGGAAGGCGGGGACCGTCGTCGCGGCGCTCACGACAGCTCGCTCCGCAGGGCGGCGACCACGCGCAGCTGCTCGGCCCCGGTCATCGCCGGGTAGACCGGCAGGGCGATGTGCCGTTCCGCGAACCGGCGTGCCTGCGGGTACTCCTCGGCCGGGACGTGCCGGAAGTACGGCTGGTCGCACAGCAGCGTGTCGTACACCTCGCCCGCGAGGGCCACGCCGTGCCGCTCGCGCAGCCGGGCCTTCAGCGCCGACCGGTCCACGGACTCGTCCAGGTGGACCAGGTACTTGTAGAAGTTGCTCTCCACGCCCTCCGGCACGGCGTGCGGGCGCACGCCCGGCAGGTCCGTGAGCAGGGCGTCGTAGCGGGCGGCCAGCTCGCGCCGGGCCGCCAGTGTGGCCGCGAAGCGGCCGAGGTCCGCGTTGCCGAGCGCGGCGTGCAGCTCGCTCATGCGCCAGTTGCCGCCGGGCCGGTCGTGGAGCGTGCCGCCGGGGACGCTCCGGCCGTGGTCGCGCCAGCGCTCCGCCTGCCGCAGGTCGTCCGGCGCGGTGCCGGTGAGCAGCCCGCCCTCGCCGCTGGTGGCCACCTTCGTCGGATAGAAGGAGAACGCCCCGAACCGGCCGAGGCTGCCGGCCGGGCGGCAGCCGAGCCTGCTGCCGAGCGCGTGGGCCGCGTCCTCCACCACCGGGACGCCCCGGGAGCGGCATTCGTCCAGCAGCTCCTCCATGGCGGGCGAGACGATGCCGCCGATGTGCACGGGGACCACCGCGGCCACGTCCCGGCAGTGCTCGAAGGCGCCGCGCAGCGCCTTCGGGTCCATGCCGAGGCCGTCCGGCTCCATGTCGACGAACCGCACCTGTGCACCGGCCCGCACCGCGGCCGCCGCCGTGGCGAAGAAGGTGTTGACCGGCACCAGGACCGTCCGGCCCGCCACCTCCAGGATGCGCAGTGCGATCTCCAGGGCCGCCGCGCCCGAGCCGAGCGCCACGCCCTCCCGGCCCGTCCACTCCCGGCTCAGGGCCTCGAACCGGGCCACCTGCGGTCCCTGCGTGAGCGCCCCGGAGACGAGTGCCTCGTCCACGCCCTCCAGCACGGCCCGCCGGTCCCCGGCCGAGAAGTGCAGGCGCTGCGCCGGTACGGGGCGCGGGCGCGCGGCCGCCGCGGGGGCGGCCAGGACGCGGGTGAACCAGCCTGCCGCCAGGGCCGGGTCGGTGCCGTGGCCCATCGGCAGCTCGTGCACCTCCAGGCGGTCCGCGGCGTCCGCTGTGGCATAGGCCCGCCGGACCGTGTCCGCGGCCTCCCGTGCATCCGCCGGGTCGAGGAAGGGGTCGGCCGTCCCGTACTGGAGGTGCAGGGGTGCGGGGGCCAGGGCCGCGTAGAGGTCGGGAAGGTCGGCGTGCTCCAGGATGCCGGGCAGCGCCGCGCCCTCGTGGCCCGTCAGGAGACGGGTGAAGAGGGCCGGGTAGCCGCCGAGGTGGCTCGCCGCGCAGACCGGCAGCGGATCGGGCGACAGCAGTGCCGTGTGGAGCGCGACCGCGCCGCCGAGGCTGTGCCCGCACAGCCCGGTGCGGGCGCCGTCCACCCGGTCGTGGCCGCGGAGCCAGGCCAGGGCGGCGAGCGCGTCGCCGGTCAGCGCGCCCAGCAGCGAGTGGCCGCGCAGCGCGAGGGCGTGGGCCAGCAGGCCGGCCTCGTCCCGGCCGGCGAGCCGGCTGCCGTCCAGCCCGCCGTCGATGCCCGGGTCGAGGGCCAGGGTGACGAAGCCGGCGCGGGCGAGGTGCTCGGCGAGGTTGCGGTCCGGGAAGTCGGGGGTCTCCTCGCCGGTGATTGCGTCGAGCCGGGCGTTCCTGCCGCCCAGCACGAGCACCGCGGGCAGCGGGCCGGGCCCGGCGGGGGCCAGCAGCGTGCCGCGGAACCGCCCCCGGCCGGGGCTGTCGAACAGCAGCTGCTCACGCGTCAGCCCGTCGCGGACGCTCGTGCGGGATCCGGCCACGGCAAGCGGCCGGTCGTCGACGCGGGCCAGGCGGTCCACGACCGCGGCGACCCGGCGGGACCAGGCTGTATGTTCGGCGTGTCCGGCACCCGGACCGGCGGCGAAGCGCAGGGGCCGCTCGGCGGCGAGGAGTTGACGTAGGCGATGGATCTGCATGGGGGCCTTTGCTCGGTGGGGTGACCGCACCCCGTCACGGAGGACGGGGGACCCCGGCCGGGGTGCGGTCGGTCACGGGGGCGGGATCAGACGAAGTCCGCGTGGAGGGTGCGGGGCACCTCGACGGCATAGGCGTCGAGCGCCTCGTCCAGGCGGATCTGACCCCGGCGCAGGAGTTCCAGCAGCTCGTTCTGGGGCCGGTAGAAGCAGGACTTGCACAGGTCCGTGCGGAGCGGGTTGGAGGCCTCCCATTCGGCGCGCGGCCCGCCCTCCAGCACCTGGGCGTAGCCCTCCTCGAGGACGTTGCCGATGCGGTACCTGCTGTTGAGGTGCACCTGGGGGCAGGGGTAGAGGTTTCCGTCGGCGCCGACGGCGGTGACGAACCTGCTGTAGTGGCACTGGTCGAAGTCGCCCTCGACGGCCGTGACCTGGTCCATCGGGCCGCGATCGAGCTTGGGGACCGAGACCTCGAAGCTGTCGTCGGACAGCCGGGCGGCCTCGGACAGCGCCTCCGAGACGCGCGGCAGCACGGACTCGATGGTCTCGTGCCCGAGCGCGCTGTAGAACTCGGGCTCGAATCGCACGTAATGGGCGCCGGATTCCTTCGCGACCCGGGCGGCCTCCATGATCTCCCGGTGGTTCTGCTCCGTGATCACGTAATTGAAGCCGATCCGGAAATCCGGGTCGGCGGCCGCGGCGCGCAGCCGGCCGGGCGTGCCGAGGAAGGAGGCGAAGGTCTGTTCCCGGTCCCGCGTGATGTCGTTGAACGTGGCCTCCGTGCCCGCATTGAGGCCGATCCGCACCCAGGTGTGGGTCCCGGCCACGCAGTCGGCGAGGGCGGGCCTGCCGAGCCGCGAGCCATTGGTGATCAGCCCGATGCGCAGCCCGGCCTCGTGCCCCGCCCGGCAGATGTCGGCGTAGCCCGGGTGGATGGTGCACTCGCCGCTGCCGCAGAAGGTCACGGCGCGGCCGTCGTTCGCCGCGAACTGCCGGAGCAGCGAGATCGCGTTCTCCTTGGAGATGGAGTCCTTGAAGGAGAACAGGTCGTAGAACTGGTCCTCGTTGGGGGAGTGGAAATTGCAGAAATTGCAGCGCATGTTGCAGGCGCCCATGATGCCGATGCGCATGTGCACCGGCCGGATCTCCTTGCCCTCCACGAAGCGGCGCAGCAGTTCGCCGTGGGCGAGGACCTTCTGGGGCGAGTGCGCCTGGTCCAGGCTGACGATGGGCAGTCCGGCCCGGTTGCTGGGCGCGACCACGTGGTAGTCCTGCGGGGTTGCGGTCTCTTTCACGGTGATTTTCCCTCGCGAGTAGGGGATTTTCGTGAGTACGGGATGCGGCGGCCCGGGGAGTTCCGGGAATTCCCGGGGTGGCGTTCCGGCGAACGGTCAGGCGGCGAAGGACGAGCAGTCGACGACGAATCTGTAGCGGACGTCGCCGGCCACGACGCGGTCGTAGGCGTCGTTGATCCGGTCGGCCGTGATGATCTCGACCTCCGCACCGAGCCGGTGCGCGGCGCAGAATCCGAGCATCTCCTGGGTCTCGGCGATGCCGCCGAGCATCGAGCCGGCCAGCTGCTTGCGGCCGGGCACGAGGCAGGCCATGTCGACGGCCAGCGGCTCGCCCGGAAGGCCCACGTCGACCAGGGTGCCGCCGGTCCTCAGCAGCCCGAGCAGGGAATTGAGGTCGACCCGCGCGGAGACGGTGTTGACGACGAGGTCGTAGCCCCCCTCCTCCTGCCCGAGGACGGCGGGATCGGTGAGGACGAAACGGCCGGCGCCGAACCGCAGGGCGTCCGCATGCTTTTCCGGGGAGCTGCTGAGGACGTCGACCTCGGCGCCCATGGCACGGGCCAGCCGGACCCCCATGTGCCCGAGGCCCCCCATGCCGTGGACCGCGATCCTCCGCCCGGGACCGGCCCCCCAGCGCCGCAGCGGCGAATAGAGGGTGATCCCGGCGCACAGCAGGGGCGCGGCCTCGTGGAGGGGCAGTTCCCCGGGAATGCGAAGGGCGTAGTTCTCGTCGACGACGATATGGGTGCTGTAGCCGCCGTAAGTGGGTTCGCCGTCGCGGTCGATGCCGTTGTACGTGTGGGTCATGCCCTCCGCGCAGTACTGCTCGTGCCCGTCGCGGCAACTTCCGCATTTGCGGCAGGAGTCGACGAAACAGCCGACCCCTACCCGGTCCCCGACCCGGAACCGGCGCACGCCGGGACCGACCCGCTCGACGATGCCCGCGATCTCGTGGCCGGGCACCATGGGAAAGATTCCGCTCTCCCACTCCCCGCGGATTTCGTGCACGTCGGAGTGGCAGATCCCGGTGTAGGCGATCGCGATCGACAGATCGTGCTCGCGCAGATCCCGGCGCGGGATCGTGGTCGGTTCCAATGGGCATCCGGGTGCCGCGGCGGCGTATGCATGAACGGTTGTTGCCACAGAACTTCGCCTAGCCTTCCGATCTCTGCCGACGGGGGCGCCGCTGGGACTCGGTCAGGGGGGTGTTGCCTCCGGTGCTCGGCCGAAAGGGACGCGCCTCCGCGGAGGGGCGGAGGGCGAAAGGGCCCGAGCTATTGTCATGTCCGCGCACATATGTGCCGAATGGCGGGTGCGCCGTTGATCGTATCGACCGTGGGACGTGTTGATGCGTCGTACATCTTTGCAGTGGGCCGGGGGTTGTCACAGCCCGGTTTCGGCCATGTATTGCCTTCCCGTTGCCCGGGTAAAGAGCCGTCCGGGAGCGGGAGTTGCGAAGGCGCGGCGCCGCGGCGCACGCGCGGCGGCGGCGCGGACGGCACCGCGGGCGCGCCGGGCCTGGTCTGTCCATTCCCCGTCGCGTAGCGTGACGGGACATGAAGATCCTGATCTCCGCGGACATGGAGGGCGCCACCGGCGTCACCTGGCCCGCCGATGTGCTGCCCGGCACGCCGCAGTGGGAGCGTTGCCGGCACATGTTCACCTCCGACGTGAACGCGGCCGTCGCCGGGTTCTTCGACGGCGGCGCCGATGCGGTCCTCGTCAACGAGGCGCACTGGAGCATGCGCAATCTGCTGCTGGAGAAGCTGGACGAACGAGCGGAAATGCTCACCGGCAAGCACAAGACCCTCAGCATGGTCGAGGGGGTGCAGCACGGGGACGTGGACGGCATCGCCTTCGTCGGCTACCACGCCGCGGCCGGTGCGGAGGGGGTGCTGGCCCACACCTATCTGGCCAACTCCCTGACCGGCGTCCGGGTGGACGGCACGCGGGCCAGCGAGGGGTTGCTGAACTCTCTGGTCGTCGCCGAATACGGTGTCCCGGTGGTGATGGTGACCGGCGACGACCGGACGTGCGAGGACGCCAAGGGCTATGCGCCCCGCGCCCGTTCGGTCGCGGTGAAGGACTACGTCTCGCGGTACGCGGCCGTGTGCCGCCCGCCCGCCCGTACGGCGGCCGCCATCCGGGCGGCGGCCGCGGGGGCCACCGCACTGGCCGGGCGGTACGAGCCGGTGCGGGGCGGGCCGTACGTCATGGAGCTGGAGTTCGACGCCGAGCACCTGGCGGGCGCCGCCACGGCGGTGCCCGGGGTCGAGCAGACCGGAGAGCGCCTGGTCGCCTACACCATGCCGACCATGTACGAGGCAATCCGCTGCTTCAAGGCGGTCACCACCGTCGTGTCCGCAGCGGTGGAGGAGCACTATGGCTGATGAAGCCGACGGGGGAAACGGGGGACGGGGGAGAGCCGGACGGTTGGACGAGCAGGCGTTCGAGGAGGTGACGCGCTTCACCTCCGACCTGATCCGGATCGACACCAGCAACCGGGGCGGCGGCGACTGCCGCGAGCGCCCCGCCGCCGAGTACGTGGCCGAGCGCCTCGCCGAGGCCGGCGTCGAGCCGGTCCTGCTGGAGCAGGAGCCCGGGCGGACGAACGTCGTCGCCCGCATCGCGGGCACCGACCCGGGCGCGGAGGCGCTGCTCGTCCACGGGCACCTCGACGTGGTGCCCGCGGAGCCGGCCGAGTGGACCGTGCACCCCTTCTCGGGCGAGGTCCGCGACGGGGTGGTGTGGGGCCGCGGCGCGGTCGACATAAAGAACATGAACGCGATGGTCCTGGCGACCGTGCGCGCCTGGGCCCGGGCCGGCGTCAGACCGCCCCGTGACGTCGTGCTGGCCTTCACCGCCGACGAGGAGGACCACGCCGCCGTCGGCGCCGGGTTCCTGGCCGGTGAGCAGGCCGCGCTGTTCGAGGGCTGCACGCTGGCCATCGGCGAGTCCGGCGCGTACACCTTCCACTCCGACGGCGGGCTGCGGATCTATCCGGTGGGCGCGGGCGAGCGCGGCTCCGCGTGGCTGAAGCTGACCGCGCGCGGCACTGCCGGGCACGGGTCGAAGGTGAACCGGCGCAACGCGGTGGTCAGGCTCGCCGCCGCGGTCACCCGGATCGGCGAGCACGACTGGCCCGTCCGGCTCACCCCGACCGTCCGGGCCGCGCTGCGCGAACTGGCCTCGCTGCACGGCGTGGAGGCCTGCATGGACTCCCGCGACCTCGACGTGGACGCCCTGCTGGCCAAGCTCGGCAGATCCGCCGCCCTGGTGGCCGCGACGGTGCGCAACAGCGCCAACCCGACCATGCTCAGCGCCGGCTACAAGGTCAATGTCATTCCGGGCACCGCCACCGCCTTCGTCGACGGCCGGACCGTGCCCGGCGGCGAGGAGGAGTTCCGCGCCGTCCTGGACGAGCTGACCGGGCCCGACGTGGACTGGGAGTACCACCACCGGGAGATCGCGCTCGAGGCGCCCGTCGACAGCCCGGCGTTCGCGCGGATGCGCGCGACTCTGGAGCGGTTCGACCCGGAGGCGCGGGTGGTGCCGTTCTGCATGTCCGGCGGCACGGACGCCAAGTACTTCTCCCGCCTGGGTATCGTCTGCTACGGCTTCTCGCCGCTCAGGCTGCCCCCCGGCTTCGACTACCAGGCCCTGTTCCACGGGGTCGACGAGCGCGTGCCCGTCGAGGCGCTGCACTTCGGCGTCCGCGTGCTCGACCACTTCATCATGGACGATCCGCAGGATCGCAGTTTCGAGGAGGCGTAGCCCCATGACGTCCACGGCGCCCTACGGAGCCTGGCAGTCCCCGATCGACGCCGCGCTCGCCGCATCGCACGACGGCAGGCCCGAGTTCGTGGGCCCGGTCGGCGACGAGGTGTGGTGGGTCGAGCCGCGCCCCGCGGAGGGCGGCCGGACGACCCTGGTCCGGCGGCGCGCCGACGGCGAGGAGGCCGATGCCCTGCCCGCGCCGTGGAACGTCCGCAACCGGGTCATGGAGTACGGCGGCAGCCCCTGGGCGGCCGCCGCCCGGGAGACCGGCGGCCCGCTGCTGGTCTTCTGCCACTTCGCCGACCAGCGGCTGTACGCGTGGGAGCCGGACGACCCGGCCGGTGCCGGGCCCAGGCCGCTGACCCCGGTGTCGGCCGTGGGCGGCGGGCTGCGCTGGGCCGGTCCCGTGCTGCTGCCGGACCGGGGCGAAGTGTGGTGCGTGCTGGAGGAGTTCACCGGTGAGCGCCCGGACGAGGTGCGGCGGGTGATCGCCGCCGTGCCGCTGGACGGCTCGGCTGCCGCCGACCGCGGGGCCGTGCGCGAGCTGACGGACGACGGGCACCGCTTCGTTACCGGGCCCCGGCTTTCCCCGGACGGCCGGCGGGTGGCGTGGATCGCCTGGGACCACCCGCGCATGCCGTGGGAGGGCACGGAGCTGAAGGTCGCCGAGGTCACGGACGACGGCGGCGGGGCCCGCTTCACCGGGGCGCGGACGGTCACGGGCGGCCCGCAGGAGGCCGTCGCCCAGGTGGAGTGGGCGCCGGACGGCTCGCTGCTGGCGGTCACCGACCCCACGGGGTGGTGGAACCTCCACCGGGTGGACCCGGAGACCGGCGGGAGCGTCAACCTCTGCCGCCGCGAGGAGGAGTTCGCGGGCCCCCTGTGGCGGGTGGGGATGCGCTGGTTCGCGCCCCTGGACGGCGGTCTCGTCGCCGTCGTCCACGGCCGGGGCGCCCAGCGCCTGGGGATACTCGCCCCCGACACCGGGGAGCTGGTGGACGCCGGGGGGCCGTGGACGGAGTGGGCCCCGACCCTGGCGGCGAGCGGGTCCCGGGTCGTCGGCGTCGCCGCCGGCCCGCGCAGCGGGTACGAGGTGGTGGAGCTGGACACCAGGACGGGCCGGGCGCGCGCGATCGGGGCCCGGCACCGGGACGCGGTCGACCCCGCGTACTACCCGGAGCCGCTCATCCGCACCTTCACCGGGCCCGACGGCCGGGAGGTCCACGCCCACATCTATCCGCCGCACAGCCCCGACCACACGGCCCCCGCCGACGAGCTGCCGCCCTACGTGGTGTGGGCCCACGGCGGGCCCACCGGCCGCACCCCGCTGGTGCTCGACCTGGAGATCGCCTACTTCACCTCGCGGGGCATAGGCGTGGCCCAGGTCAACTACGGCGGTTCCACCGGCTACGGGCGCGAGTACCGCGACCGGCTGCGGGAGCGCTGGGGCGTGGTGGACGTGGAGGACTGCGCGGCGGTGGCCGAGGCGCTGGCCGGGGAGGGCGGCGCCGACCGGGCCCGGCTGGCGATCCGGGGCGGCAGCGCGGGGGGCTGGACCACGGCCGCCTCGCTGGTCTCCACCGGCATGTACGCCTGCGGGGCCATCTCCTACCCGGTCCTCGACCTGCTGACCTGGGCGCAGGGCGGCACCCACGACCTGGAGTCGCGCTACCTGGAGTACCTGGTCGGCCCGCTCGCCGAGGCCCCCGACCGCTACCGCGACCGCTCGCCGCTGACCCGCGCGGACCGGGTCTCCGCCGCCTTCCTGCTGCTCCAGGGCCTCGACGACGTGATCTGCCCGCCCGAGCAGTGCGAGCGGTTCCTGGAGGCCGTCGCCGGGCGCGGCGTGCCGCACGCGTACCTCGCCTTCGAGGGCGAGGGGCACGGCTTCCGCCGCGCCGAGACGATGATCCGCGCCCTGGAGGCGGAACTCTCCCTCTACGCCCAGACCTTCGGCATCGACGTGCCGGGGATACCCCTGCTGGAGCTGGCCAAGTGACGCAGGGTCGATTACCCGGCGGCGGCGTGCACGGACGCGGCGGACGCCGTGACGGGCACGCCCGGCCGGGCGGAAGGGACGACGACGGGGGAGCCGTCGCCGGGCGCGGCGAGGATGTCGGCGTCGATGCCGTACAGCTCGCGGACCAGCGCGGCGTCGACGACCTCGCGGGACGGGCCGTGGGCGACGATGCGGCCGTCGCGCATGGCGACGATCACATCCGCGTAGCGGGCGGCGCTCGCCAGGTCGTGCAGGACCATGACGACCGTGCGGCCCGCCGCGGCCACCTCGCGGACGAGTTCCAGGACGTCGACGGCGTGTCCGAGGTCGAGGGCGCTGGTCGGCTCGTCCAGCAGGACGACGGGGGTCTCCTGGGCGAGCACCATGGCGAGCCAGCAGCGCTGGCGCTGACCGCCGGAGAGCTGATCCAGGCGGCGCCCGGCGAGGGCGGCGGTGCCGGTCGCCGCCAGCGCCCCGGCGACCGCCCGCTCGTCCTCGCGCGACCACTGGCGGAACAGGCCCTGGTGCGGGTGGCGTCCGTAGCGGACGAGCCCGGCGACGGTCACGGCCTCGGGGGCCTGGGGGGACTGGGGGAGGAGGGCGATGCGGTGCGCGGCCTGGCGCGGGGCCAGCCGCCAGATGTCGGCGTCGCCTATCCGGACGGTGCCGGAATCGGGCTGGTGCAGCCGGGCCAGGGACCGCAACAGGGTGGACTTGCCACAGCCGTTGGGCCCCACGACGGCGACGACCTGTCCCTCGGGGACGGTGAGATCCACCCCGTGCACGACCGGGTGGCCGGGGTAGCCGGCGGTGAGCTGTTCGACGACGAGTCGCATGAGGTTAGCCTAACCTAATGGTCGACTTCTGTTTCTCCGCCGCTTTTCTTGGTTCGCTTGGATTTTGACGTACCGGGCGTATGTTCGCTCGCACGCCAATTCCCTTCGACCGGGTATGTCATGTAAGGTAAGGCTTACCTTAATTCAAATGGAATGGGGGAGACCGCAGTGAAGCAGTCCGCACTCGCCGGCCGGACGGCGCTGGTCACCGGCGCCGGACAGGGCATAGGCGAGGCCGTGACCCGGGCCCTGGTCCAGCAGGGCGCGCGCGTCGCCGCCGTCGACGCGACACCGGACGGCATCAAGGACCTCGAAGCGGAATACGGTGCAGAACGCGTTGCGCATCACACCGCCGACGTCTCGGACGCCCGCGCCGTCGAATCCGTCGTCGACGCGGTGGAGAAGACCTTCGGTCCGCTCGACATCCTCGTCAACGTCGCCGGAGTACTGCGCACTTCACCGGTCGTCGAGATCACCGACGAGGACTGGGAGCGCACCTTCGCCGTCAATTCCACCGGCGTCTTCAACACCTCGCGCGCCGCGGCCCGCCGGATGGCCGGACGGCGCTCCGGATGCATCGTCACCGTCGGCTCCAACGCCGCCGGAGTGCCGCGCACCGGCATGGCCGCGTACGCCGCCTCGAAGGCCGCCGCGACCATGTTCACCAAATGCCTCGGGCTCGAGCTGGCCCGCAGCGGGGTCCGCTGCAACGTCGTCTCGCCCGGCTCAACCGACACCGCGATGCAGCGCGCGCTGTGGGACGGCGACCAGCCGCCCGCCCGAGTCATCGACGGCGACCCCGGCTCGTACCGGGTCGGCATCCCGCTCGGCCGCATCGCCGACCCGTCCGACGTCGCCGAGGCCGTGCTCTTCCTGGTCTCCGACAAGGCCCGGCACATCACCATGCACGACCTGTACGTCGACGGCGGCGCCACGCTGCGCGCCTGACGACGCGTAAGCCGGGATCCTCCGGTACCCCGAACGGCCCTGGCGGGGCCCGCGACTGACGAGTAGGCATGTCGCTGTGCCACGCAGGGGCGAACCCGGCCGTACGCCTCGGGCTGCCCGCTCCCTCCAGGGGCACGTCACCGGCAGTGGGCCTCCCCGGGGAGGCTGACCGCCGGCAACGCTTCACCGGCGGTGGAGCCTCCTGCGGGGGCCTGCTGCCGGAGCACTCCCGGTGGCAGGCCTCCCGGAGGCCGGCCACCGGCAACGCCCCACCGGCGGCGGCCTCCAGAGGGCGGCCACCGGGCCGGGGCGCACGGGCGACCTGTCCCCTCCGGCCCGGCCGCCCGCCGCAAGGCGACCGCGGGCCGCCCCACCGGGCCGGCCGCCGGCAGGCAGGACGCCCGACGAGGGCGCGCCCCGCCGAACCCCTTCACACCACACCCGGTGCGACCCACCGGGGGAACGGAGCAGCAGGTGACCACGGCTCACCACGTCGCCGACCGGCCGAGCGAGCCAGGCGCCCGCCCGGACGGTCCTGTCGGAACGTCAGCACCGGGCAGCCGCCCCGGAGTCGGGGACGCCGCCGGAGTCGGAGCGGCGACCTCGCTGCTCGACGCCTACGAACCCGGGCTCGCCCGCTTCTTCGCCTCGCCCACCCGCACCCTGCTCGCCCACGGCACCCGCACCGAAGTGCCGCACGGCGACGCCCCGCTGGCCCGGCGCGTCACCGAGACCCTCGACGCCGAGCTGCTCGCGGGCAACGCCGCCCCCGTCGTCGTCGGGGCCGTCCCCTTCGACCACACCGCCCCCGCGGCGCTCGCCGTGCCCGAGGCCGTCCGCTGGGCGCCCCCGCTCGCCGAGGACCCGCTCATAGCCCTGCCCGCCGCCGCCCCCGCCGCCGCCGACTGGGACATCCGGCCCGTCCCCGGGCCCGACCGCTACGGCAGCGCCGTCGCCGAGGCCGTACGCCGCATGCGGAAGGGCGAGTTCAGCAAGGTCGTCCTCGCCCGGACCCTGGAACTCCGCTCCTCCCGCGACCTCGACCTCCCCGCGCTGCTCCAGCGCCTCGCCCGCCGCGACCCGGCCGGCTACACCTTCGCCGTGCCCTCCGGCCCCGGCCGCACCCTGCTGGGCGCCAGCCCCGAACTGCTGGTCTCCCGGCGCGGCGGACGGCTGATCGCCAACCCGCTGGCCGGCTCCACGCCCCGCAGCGCCGACCTCGCCGAGGACGTGCGCCGCGCCGCCGCGCTCCTGGAGTCGGAGAAGGACCTGCACGAGCACGCCGTCGTCGTGGACGCCGTCCGCGAGGCCCTCGCCCCCTACTGCCGCACCCTCGACGTGCCCGCGCGCCCCACGCTCGTCCGCACCGCCGCCATGTGGCACCTGTCCACCACCGTCGTGGGCGAGCCCGCCGACCCGGCCGTCTCCGCCCTGGAACTGGCCTGCGCCCTGCACCCGACCCCGGCCGTGTGCGGCACCCCCACCACCACCGCGCGCGAGGTCATCGGCGAACTCGAACCCTTCGAACGCGGCGTCTACACCGGCATGGTGGGATGGGGGGACGCGAGCGGCGACGGCGAATGGGTCGTCACCATCCGCTGCGCCGAGGCCGAGGAGCGCACGCTGCGGCTCTTCGCGGGCGCGGGCGTCGTCGCGCAGTCCTCGCCGGAGGCCGAAACCGCCGAGACCGGCGCCAAGTTCCAGACGTTCCTGCAGGCAGTGGGGGTAGACCAGTGACCGAGCCGATGACCGCCCCGGACCCGACCGCGGACGCGCCGGGCTATCCGGCGGAGTTCGCCGAGCGCTACCGCGCGGCGGGCTGGTGGCGCGGCGAAACGTTCGGCCAGATGCTCCGCGACCGGGCGGAGGCACACCCGGACCGCATCGCCGTCGTCGACCCCTCGGGCGAGGGGCGCCGCTGGACGTACGGCGAACTGGACGGCCGCGCCGATCGGCTCGCCGCGGGCCTGCTGGCCCACGGCATCGGCAAGGGCGACCGCGTCGTCCTGCAACTGCCCAACATCGCCGAGTTCTTCGAGACCGTCTTCGCGCTCTTCCGCATCGGCGCCCTCCCGGTCTTCGCGCTGCCCGCCCACCGCGAGACCGAGATCACCCACTTCTGCTCCTTCACCGAGGCCGCGGCCTATGTGATCGCCGACGTCGCCGAGGGCTACGACTACCGCGCGCTGGCCACGAAGGTACGGGCCGAAGTGCCCACGCTGAAGCACGTCTTCGTGGTCGGCGACCCCGGCGAGCACACCGCCTACGCCGACCTGCCCGCCGAGCCCGTGCCCGTCGAGCACCCGCCCCTCCCGCACGAACTGGCCTTCCTCCAGCTCTCCGGCGGCTCCACGGGCGTGCCCAAGCTCATCCCGCGCACCCACGACGACTACATCTACTCACTGTGGGGATCCAACGAGATCTGCGGGGTGGACCGGGACAGCGTCTACCTCTGCGCCCTGCCCGCCGCCCACAACTTCCCGCTCAGCTCGCCCGGCACGCTCGGCGCCCTCTACGCGGGCGCCCGCGTCGTGCTCGCCCCGCGCCCCAGCCCGGACGTGGCCTTCCCGATCATCGAGCGCGAGGGCGTGACCATCACCGGCCTCGTGCCGCCGCTGGCCCTGGTGTGGACCGAGGCCGCCGCGGCCGGCGGGCACGACCTGTCGAGCCTCCAGGTCCTGCTGGTCGGCGGCGCCAAGTTCAGCGAGGAGGCGGCCCGCCGGGTGCGCCCCGCGCTCGGCTGCACGCTCCAGCAGGTCTTCGGCATGGCCGAGGGCCTGGTGAACTACACCCGGCTCGACGACCCCGAGGAGGTCGTCGTCACCACCCAGGGCCGCCCCATCTCGCCCGACGACGAGATCAGGGTCGTCGACGACGAGGACAACGACCTGCCGGCAGGCGAGACCGGCCACCTGCTCACCCGGGGCCCCTACACCATCCGCGGCTACTGGCGCGCCCCCGAGCACAACGCCAACTCCTTCACCGCGGACGGCTTCTACCGCACCGGCGACATCGTCCGGCTCACCGGGACCGGGCACATCGTGGTCGAGGGCCGGGCCAAGGACCAGATCAACCGGGGCGGCGAGAAGGTCGCCGCCGAGGAGATCGAGAACCACATCCTCGCCCACCCCTCCGTCCACGACGCCGCCGTCGTCTCGATGCCCGACGACTACCTCGGCGAGCGCACCTGCGCCTACGTCGTGCTGCGCGAGGGCGCCGAGCCGGTGAAGTCCATCGCCATCAAGAAGTTCGTCCGCGAACGCGGCCTCGCCGCCTTCAAGGTCCCCGACCGCGTCGAGTTCGTCGACGCCTTCCCGCAGACCGGCATCGGCAAGGTCTCCAAGAAGGACCTGCGCGCCGCCATCGCCGCACGCCTGGCCGACCAGGCCCTCTAGCTCGCAGACCACAGCACCGCACCCGAAGCATGTGAAAGGCCTTCCATGGCACTGCCCGCCATCGCCCCCTACCCGATGCCCGGCATCGGCGACCTCCCGGCCAACAAGGTCGACTGGACCGTCGACCCGGACCGCGCCGTCCTGCTCGTGCACGACCTCCAGAACTACTTCCTCGACGCCTTCCAGGCCGGCGCCTCGCCCGTCACCGAGCTGCTGGCGAACGTCGCCCGGCTGAAGAAGGACTGCGCGCGCCTGGGCGTGCCCGTCGTCTACTCCGCCCAGCCCGGCGGACAGACCGCCGCCGAACGCGGCCTCCAGCAGGACTTCTGGGGCCCCGGTCTGCCGGACGACGCCCGCGCCAAGGCCGTCGCCGAGGCGGTCGCCCCCGGCGACGGCGACACCGTGCTCACCAAGTGGAAGTACAGCGCCTTCGTCCGCACCGACCTCGCCGAGCGGATGGCCGCCCAGGGCCGCGACCAGCTGATCATCGTGGGCGTCTATGCGCACATCGGCGTCATGATGAGCGCCTGCGACGCCTGGATGCGCGACATCCGGCCCTTCCTCGTCGCCGACGCCGTCGCCGACTTCTCCGCAGAGGACCACGCCATGGCGCTCCGCTGGGCCGCCGCCAAGTGCGCGGTCGTCACCACCACCGACCGCGTCCTCGAAGGGAAGTGAGCGCCGTGGCCCTCACGCTGGAACAGATCCGTACCGACGTCGCCGACGTGCTGGGCGAGGACCCCGCCGACATACCCGACGACGAGAACCTCGTGGACTACGGCCTCGACTCCGTCCGCATCATGAGCCTCGTCGAGCGCTGGCGCCGCGACCACGGCGTGGAGGTCGGCTTCGTCGACCTCGCCGAGAAGCCGGCCATCGAGGAGTGGGCACCCCTGCTGGGGGCCCGGACATGACCGTCCGCACCCTGGACCGGCCCGCCGGCGACAGCCCCTCCGCCACGGAGGGGCTGCCGCTGACGGCCGCTCAGTCGGACCTGTGGCACGCCCGGGGCCGGCACCCGGGCGGCCCGGAGTGCAACGCCGCCGCCTACCTGGACATCCACGGCGACCTGGACCCCGGGCTCTTCGCCGGGGCCCTGGCCCACACGCTCGGCGAGACGGACGCCCCGCACGTCCGGTTCGCCGACACCCCCCAGGGCCCGCGGCAGATCCCCCTCGACGCCGGACAGCCGCTCCCGGCCGGCGTCTTCCGCTTCGCCGACCTGCGCGACCGGCCCGACCCGGCGGCCACCGCCCTGGACCGGATGCGCGCCGGCCTCGCCCGCCCCTTCGACCCGGCCGCCGGGCCCCTCTTCGCCCACGTCCTCTTCCGGACCGGCGACGACCGCTGGCTCTGGTACCACCGCTTCCACCACGCCGTCCTCGACGGCCACGGCCACACCCTCCTCGCCCGCCGCGTCGCCGAGGTCTACACGGCCCGCGCCACCGGCACCGACCCCGGCCCGAACCCCTTCGGACGCCTCGCCGACCTGCTCGCCGAGGACGGCGCCTACCGGAACTCCGCCGCCCGCGACCGCGACCGCGCCCACTGGCAACGCCACTTCGCCGACCGCCCCCCGGCCCCCACCCTCGCCCGGCGCACCGCCCCGCCCGCCGCCGTGCCCCTCCGCCGCTCCGCCCGCCTCGCCCCCGGCCCCGCCGACCGGCTGCGCGAGCTGGCCGCCTCCGTACGGGCCACCCGGACCGAGGTCCTCTTCGCCGCCCAGGCCCTCTACCTGGCCCGCGCCACCCGCACCGGGACCGTCGTCCTGGGCGTGCCCATGCGGGGACGCACGGGCACCACCGCCCTGCGGGTCCCCGGCACGGCCCGCAACGTCCTGCCGCTGCGCTTCACCGTCGCCCCCGACACCACCTTCGCCGAACTCACCCGCCAGGCCGACCTCGGCATCCGCGCCGCCCGCCGCCACCAGCGCCACCGCCACACCGACCTCCGCCGCGACCTCGGCCTCCTCGACGAGGGCCGCGCCCTGGTCGGGCCGGTCGTCGGCGTCGTGCCCGCCGACCGCGGCCCCGATTTCGCGGGGGCCGCCTCGACCGCGCACACCCTCGCCACCGGGCCCGTCGAGGACATCGCCGTCACCGTCCACGACCACGGCCCCGGCCTGCGCGTCGACTACGACGCCAACCCCGCCCGCTACGGCGACGACGAGGTCGCCGCCCACCTGGAGCGTTTCCTCGACGTGCTGACCCGCCTCGCCGACGCCGACCCGCACCGGCCGCTCGCCGCGCTCCCCCTCGCCACCGACGAGGAACGGCAGCGCGTGCTCACCGAGTTCAACGACACGGCCGCCGACCTGCCGCCCACGACCCTCATCGGCCCCGTGGAGGCCCAGGCCGCCCGCACGCCCGACGCCCCCGCGCTGATCGCGGGCGCACAGACGCTGACCTACGCGGAACTCAACGCCCGCGCCAACCGGCTCGCCCGCCACCTCGCCGGGCTGGGCGTCCGCCCCGGCACCACGGCCGCGGTCGCGCTGCCGTCCTCCACCGCTCGCGTCGTGGCCCTGCTGGCCGTCCTCAAGGCGGGCGGCGCATACGTGCCGACGACCCCCGGTCACCCCCTCCCGCAGGACGCCGCCCCGGTGTGCGTCCTCACCGACACGGTCGGCCGGGCCACGCTGCCGGACCCGGGCGCCGGCGTGCCCGTGCTGGCCCTGGACGACCCGGAGCCGGCCGACCGGATCGCCCGTCACCTGCCCACCGACCCCGGCCGCCCGCTCACCCCCCAGCACCTCGCCTACGTCGTCGACGGCGCCGCCGTCCCGCACTCCACGGCCGACAACCGGCTGCGCTGGATGCAGGGCGAGCACCCGCTCGGCCCCGGCGACCGGGTGCTGCACAAGGCCGAGCCGTGGCAGGACGCGGCCGTGTGGGAGCTGTTCTGGCCGCTGCGCACGGGCGCGGCCGTCGTCCTCGCGGACCCCGGGCCCGGCGCCGTCGCCCGCACGATCCGCGAACGGGGCGTCACGACCGTCCACTTCCCGCCCTCCGAGCTGGCGCCCTTCGCCGACGAGGCGGGGGACTGCACGTCCCTGCGCCGGGTCTTCTGCGGCGGAGAGGCGCTGCCGCTGACCCGGGAGACCGCTGACCGCTGGCACCGGGCGCGCCCGGACGTCCCCCTGCACCACCTGTACGGGCCCGCCGGGGCGGGCGGTGACGTCGCCCACCACCGGTGCGAGCCGGGCGAGGAGGGGCCGGTGCCGCTGGGCCGGCCCGTCTGGAACACCCGCCTGTACGTGCTCGACACGGCCGGACAGCCCTGCCCGCCCGGGATCGCGGGCGAGCTGTGCGTCGCCGGGCCCGGCGGGCGCGGGTTCCGCACGGGCGACCTGGCCCGCTGGCGGGCGGACGGCAGCCTCGAGTACGCGGGCGCGGCGACCCCGGCCGCCCATGCGACTCCGGCCTCGGCGGATGCCGCCGCCGGGGCCGGTCCCGGACGGTCCGGCAGGGGTAGGGTGATCAGTCCGGTCGACCTGCTGCACCTGTCGGCCTGATCAGTGGCGACCTCTGGGGGATGGGGACCGATGCTGCCTCGCGTACTGGGCCGTGACCCGCTGCCGGGACCGTGGGAACCGGGCGGTCCGCCGCACGTCTGGCTGCTGCGCATCGGGGACCACGCCCCCGTGCCGCCCGAGGAGTACGAACGGATCCTCGACGCCGGGGAGCGGGGCCGCGCCGCGGGCTTTGTGCGGCAGCTCCACCGCGACCGCTACGTGGCCTCCCACCTGGGCCTGCGGCGGCTCCTCGGCGCGTACACGGGCCTGCCCCCGGAGGCGGTCGAGCTGATCCGCGAGCCCTGCCCCGGCTGCGGCAAGCTGCACGGGCGCCCCGCCGTGGCCGGGTCGCCCCCGCCGCTGCACTTCAACCTGTCCCACGCGGGAGACCTCGCGCTGTACGCCTTCGCGGACACTCCGGTGGGGGCGGACGTGGAGGCGCTCCAGTCCGACTCCACCGTGGCCGAGGTCTCGCGGCTGCTCCACCCCGACGAGACGGCCGAGCTGGACGCCCTCCCGCCCGCCGCGCGCGCGGCGGCCTTCGGCCGCTGCTGGACCCGCAAGGAGGCCTACCTCAAGGGCACCGGCACGGGCCTCTCCGAGAGCCCGTCGGTGACGTACGTCGGCTCGGGGCCCGTCCCGGTGCCGCCGCCCGGCTGGACGCTGATCGACGTGCAGACGGCGGCCGGCGGCGAGGGGTACGCGGGGGCGATCGCGGTACGCGATCCGAAGGGCTAGAGGGGAAGGGCCAGAGGGTTTTCAGCGACCCCAGTGCCCCGGCCGGTCGAGCGCCGCGGGCAGCTTCGTCCGGGCGTCCCCCTTCGCCGCGTTCACCTGGGCCTGGGTGAGGAAGAGGCTCTCGGAGAGATCCGCGCCCGAGACGTCCGCGTCCCGCAGGTCCGCCCCGATCAGATCCGCCATCCGCAGATCCGCTCCGGACAGGTCCGCCGCGATGAGGTAGGCCCCGCGCAGGTTCGTGCCCCGCAGGTCCGCGCCGCGCAGCCGGGCGCCCATGAGGTCGGCCCCCCGCCGGTCCTTCGGCTTGCGCCCGGCCCCGGCCCGGACGAGTTCGCTGGTGCGCAGCAGGAGGACGTTGACCTCCTGGCGGTGCGCCGCGACGTCCAGGCCGAGGAGGGAGCCGGGGTCGCCCTGGGTGAGGGCCTCGGTCCGGTCGAGGGCGCGGCGCAGGTCGCGGTGGACCGGGCGGGCCGCCGGCAGCGTCAGCGCCTGGGCCAGGTACCAGAGCAGCTCGTGGAGCTGCCGCATGACCGGGAACACATCGAACATCTCGCGTGCGGTGTCCCGGTCCTGCCGCCAGTCCCGGCCGCCGAAGGTCACTTGGGAGACCTTCTGGCCCGCGCCGAAGCAGTCGAAGACGGTGCAGCCCTTGAAGCCCTCGTTCCGGAGCTTGGCGTGGATGCCGCAGCCGAAGTCCTGCCGGAGGTTGCGGCAGGGCTTGCCCGCGTCCTTGCTCACCGGGAAGTCCGCCGACTTGGCGAAGGGCAGTGCCACACAGCACAGGGCGAAGCAGTTCCCGCAGTCGGCACGGAGGCCGAGGCCGGCGGGGAGGTCGGGCTCTGCGGCGGCGCGCTTGTCGGGCACTGTGGTGTTTTCCTCTGGCGTGGAGCGGATCCGTCCGAGTAGAGCCCGCCGGGCGCACGCCGGTCAAATCCATTTCCGCCCGTAACCCGAACGGACCGGCCCCGGCGCCCGGGCCCCGCCGCCCTGCCATGGTGAAGGCATGAGCCCACGGACCAAGACCTCCCCGCGCGGTGGCTCCCTGGGCGGCCGGCTCCGGGACATGATGACGCCCGGCCGGGTCGTCCTGCTGCTCGTCGCCGTGGCCGCGCTCGTCCTCATCTGCGAGAACACCCGGCACGTCACGATCCGCCTCATCGGCCCCGAGGTGTCCGTACCGCTGTGGATGGCGCTGGCCGCCATGCTGGTGATCGGCTGGCTGCTGGGCCGCTTCGTCTCGCTGGGACGCCGGGGATAGAGCACAGTCCGGACCGATCGAGGAGCATCCCGTGGCAGACCCCGCAGACACCACCGCGACCGCCCCACTGGCGGGCTGCACGGCCCTGGTGACCGGCGCCTCCAGCGGCATCGGTGCCGCCACCGCCCGCGCCCTGGCCCGGCACGGTGCCGCCGTCGCCGTCGTGGCCCGCCGCACCGAGCGCCTGGGGGAACTGGCCGGCGAGATCCGCGACGGGGGCGGCTCGTGCATCCCCCTCACCGCGGACCTGCGCGACGCCGACCGGGCGCGCCGGGCCGTCGCGGAGGCCGCCGATCGCCTGGGCCGGCTGGACGTGCTGGTGAACAACGCCGGCTGCGCTGCCGTCGGCGCGGTCGAGGAGGGCGACCCCGGGGACTGGGAGCGGATGGTCGACCTCAACGTCAGGGCGGTCCTGCACACCTCGCAGGCCGCCCTGCCGCACCTGCTCCGCGCGGCGCTGGACGGCCCGCGCGGGGTCGCCGACCTCGTCAGCGTCAGTTCGGTCGTGGGCCGGGCGCCCCACGGGAACAGCAGCGTCTACTCGGCGACGAAGGCCGCGGTGTGCGCGTTCAGCGAAGGACTGCGCCAGGAGGTGACCGGACGGCGGGTCCGGGTCGGCCTGGTCGAGCCCGGGCTGACCCGGACCGAGCTGACGGCGGGCAGCATCGGCGCGGCCGCCGCGCGCGGCATGCCGCAGCACGACTGGCTGGGCGCCGAGGACATCGCCCGCGCCATCGCCTTCATGGTCACCCAGCCCCCGCACGCCGCGGTCAACGAGATCATGGTGCGCCCCACGGTCCAGGAGCACTGACCGCCCGCCGCCCCTTCCCCCTGCATGGCACTCAGTGCCACACTCGGGGGATGATCATACGAGCGAACGGTGCGACGGATCAGGCTTGGGCGGCGCTCGGCGGGGACCCCGCCCTGACCGCCGCCGTCGGGTGCACCGGCCCCGGCGCCGTGCTCCAAGCCCGGCTTCCCGTACGGGAGATGGCCCGCTCGGCCGTCGCGGTCTGCGCCCTGGCCGCCGCCGAACTGCTCGCCGCGCGGCGGGGCGGCGGCCCGCTCCCGGCCGTGCGCGTCGACGACGGCGCCGTGGCCACGGCGTTCACCAGCGAACGCCATGTGCGCCTCGACGGCCGCGCGGCCACGTCCTTCGCCCCGCTCTCCCGCTTCTGGCAGACCGCAGAAGGCGGTTGGCTGCGCACCCACGCCAACTACCCCCACCACCGCGCCCGCCTCCTCGCCGTGCTCGGCGTGCCGGACTCCGGCGGCGACGAGGCCGTCGCGGCCCGCGTCGCCGCCGAACTGGCCACGCGGGAGGCCGCACAGGTGGAGGAGGAGGTGTACGCGGCCGGGGGACTCGCCGTGGCCGTGCGCACCCCGGGGGAGTGGGCCGCCCACCCGCACGGCTCGGTCGTGGCCTCGAACCCCCTGGTCCGGCTTGAGCGGATCGCCGAGGGACCCGTGCGCGAGCGCCGCATCCCCTCCGGCGCGCTGCCCGCCGAGGGCCTGCGCGTGCTCGACCTCACCCGGGTCCTCGCCGGGCCCGTCGCCACCCGCACCCTCGCCCTGCTCGGCGCGGACGTCCTGCGCATCGACTCGCCGTCCCTGCCCGAGAGCCAGGACGCGCACAACGACACCGGCATGGGCAAGCGTTCCGCCGTACTCGACCTCGCCCGCCCCTCCGACCGGGCCGTCCTCGACGAACTCCTCGCCACCGCCGACGCCGTGGTGACCGGCTACCGGCCCGGCGCGCTCGACCGCTACGGGCTCTCCCCGCAGGCCCTGGCCGAGCGGCGGCCGGGCCTGGTCGTCGGCCAGGTGAGCGCGTGGGGCGACCACGGGCCCTGGGGCGGGCGGCGCGGCTTCGACAGCATCGTCCAGGCCGCCTGCGGCATCGCCCTCACCCAGGCCGGCCCCGACGGGCGCCCCGGCGCACTGCCTGCCCAGGCCCTCGACCACGGCACCGGCTACCTGCTCGCGGCCGCCGTGCTGCGCGCCGTCACCCGGCAGCACACGGAGGGCGGCACCCACCTGGCCCGGCTCTCGCTCGCCCGCACGGCGGCGTGGCTGACGCAGGACGTGCCGCAGGACACCCCGCCGCACGCCGACGCCGACGCGTACGAGCCGGGCCCCTGGCTGACCGAACGGACGGGACCCCTGGGGACGTTGCGGTACGCCCTGCCGCCGGTGGCCTTCGCGGGCGGCCCGCGGGACTGGGCACGGCCCGCCGGGCGGTGGGGAGCGGACGCGGCAGCCTGGCTCTAGGGGGTGTCACCCCACCGGCTTGCGGTCCACGTACTCGAACACCGAGCCGTCGGGGTGACGGGCCACCAGATTGCGCCCGATGGGCGTCGGCACCGGGCCCGCGATGATCTCCGCCCCTACTGCCCGGAGGTCCGCGAGCGCCTCGTCGACGTCCGTCACGGCCACGGTCGCCGTGATCTTCCGCAGGACGGACAGCTCGGCCTCCGGGCCGCTCATCAGGAAGAAGCAGCCGACCGCGGCGACCGACACCCCGCCGCGCCGGAAGCGCAGCGCCTCGGCCCCGGTCAGCCGTTCGTACACCGCGATCGCCTGGTCCAGATCACCGACGCAGACCCGTAGCGAAGTTCCCAGAATGTTCATGAAGGCCAGGCTAGTTGGGGATCACCGCCCGGGTCACCGGGGCCGGAGGATCACACCCGGCAGAGCAGCTCGCCGTTGAGCACGGCGAACCACGCGTCCTCGCACCGGCCCCACTCCCGCCAGGCCGCGGCGATCGCGGTCAGCCGTGCTTGGTCGGCGTGGCCGCCCTCGATCGCGTGGCGGGCGTACGGGGAGGCGAGGGTGCGGTCCGCCCACAGGCCGCTCCACCAGGCGCGCTGCTCGGGACCGGTGTAGCACCATGCGCTCGCGGTGGCCGTGACGTCGGTCAGACCCGCCTGCCGGGCCCAGGAGAACAGCCGGCTGCCGGCGTCCGGCTCCCCGCCGCCGGCCCGGGCGACGTCGGCATACAGCCGTTGCCAGTCGTCCAGGCCGGGCACGTGCGGGTACCAGGTCATGGCGGTGTAGACGACGTCGCGGACGGCGACGATCCCGCCCGGCCGGCACACCCGGCGCATCTCGCGCAGCGCGCCCACCGGATCGGTGAGGTACTGGAGCACCTGGTGGGCGTGCACGACGTCGAAGGAGCCGTCCGGGAAGTCCAGCGCCCGCACGTCGCCCGTGGTGAAGTCGACGTTGGATAGGCCGCGTTCGCGGGCGGTCGCCCGGGCCGGGGCGAGCACGTCACCGGCCGCGTCGAGGCCCGTCACCCGGCCCTGCGGCACCCGGGCGGCCAGATCGGCCGTGATGCTGCCCGGCCCGCAGCCGATGTCCAGGATCCGCTGATCGGGCTTCAGCTCGGGCAGCAGGTAGGCGGCGGAGTCCGCGGCCCTGCGCCTGCCGTGGGAGCGCAGCACGGACTCGTGGTGGCCGTGGATGTAGACGGCGGCCCGGCCCGGCCCGCCGGGCCCTTTCCGCTCTTCCGGTTCCTCGGGCATGGTGGTCCCTTCGGTCCGTGACGATCCGTCGTGAAGTCGTGAAGTGCCCCTTGCAGCGCTCTTCCAGCGTACGCAGCGATCTCGAATCGCGAGAGTCCCGTCTTGCCATCCGGGACGGGCCGTCACCCGCCCGCCCGTGTCGGGCCCGCCGCGCACCCCATGATCTGCGAAGGTGGACGGAAGACCGGCGCGGCACGGAGGTGGGTACGGATGCGACAGCGCCCTCCCGCGCCCCCCGCCCTCCCGGCCCCGGAGCCGGGCCTCCCCGTCCTCCCGGAACTCGCCGCGCGCCTCGCGGAGACGGCCCGGCGCGCCGGCCCCGAGCCGGTCGGCGGCGGGCCGGAGCTGCGCTCGGCCGCCGCCGGCTACTGGGCCCGCCGCGGGCTGCCCACCGACCCCGGGCACGTCGTCGCGGCCCCCGGCGGCGAGCCCCTGCTGCTGGCCCTGCTCGCCTCGGCCGGCGGCGAGGTCCTGCTGACCCGGCCCTGCGCCCCCTGGTACGCGCCGCTCGCCCGGCTCGCCGGGCGGCTCGCCTGCCCGGTGGCCGTACCGGCCGAGTGCGGCGGCGTCCCCGACCCGTTCGCCCTGCTGGAGACCGTGCGCAGGATCCGCGCCGAGGGCGGGCGGCCGCGCTTCCTCGTCCTCTCCGTCGCCGACGACACCACCGGCACCGTCGCCCCGCCGGAGATCCTGCACGAGGTCTGCGAGGCCGCCGCCGCCGAGGAGCTGACCGTCGTCAGCGACGAGACCTGGCGCGACACCGTCCATGAGCCGCACGCCACCGTCTTCGTCAGCCCCGCCGAGATGTACCCCGACCGCGTTGTCGTCCTCACCGACCTCGGCGGCGCCCTCACCCCTGCCGCCTGGCCCGCCGCCGTCGCCCGCTTCCCGGCCGGCGGCCCCGGCCCCGCCCTGCGCGCGCGGGCCGGCTCCGTCCTCACCGCCCTGCGGGCCGAACTGCCGCCCCCCGTCGCCGCCGTCGCGAGCCTCGCCCTGACCGAGCCCGAGGCCGTGCGCACCCGCAACGCCGCCGCGGCCCGGCTGTACGGAGTGCTGGGCACGGCAGCCCGGGAGCGGCTGGCGGCGGCCGGGGTGCTGTGCCGCCCCCCGCAGACGGGCTCCCACCTCTACGCCGACCTCGGCGAGCTGCGCGACGCCCTCGCCGCCCGCGGCATCACGGATTCCGTCGAACTGGAGGCCCACTTGGGCGCGGTGCTCGGCCAGGCCGCCCTCGGTGGCCACCGCTTCGGCGACGCCCCGGACGACCTGCGGATCCGCCTCTCCACCCCGACCGCCCTCCTCGGCACCACCGACCATCAGCGGCAACACGCCCTGGACGCCGCCGACCCGCTGCGCTCCGCGGACGTCGCAGAGGCGTTGTCCACTTTTGGATCGGCGTTCAGTGAACTCGCCGGCGCCTGATCTACCGTCGGTCGGTGAGCGTGCTCCCGCGCCGCCGCGCGAGGCCGCCGCGCCCCGCACCACCCGGTTCCTGTTCCCCACGAATGGAGCCCCCAGATGACCGAACAGACCGAGCGCCCCCTCGCGGAACCGCGCCCCCCGGGCGAGATCCGCTCCTGGCCCCGGTCGTTCACCGACCGCCTCACCGCCCCGCTCCCGGGCGTACGCGCCCTGGCCCGCCTCGCCCGGGAGGGCCGCCTGCGGCCCGGCGCCGAGGCGCTGCGCGAAGTGCCCCTGCTGCCCGTCGAGCCCGCCCGGCTGCCCGCGGTCGACGCGGACTCCCTCGCCGTCACCTGGGCGGGCCACGCCAGCTGGGTGCTGAGCATCGGCGGCCTCACCGTCCTCACCGACCCCGTCTGGTCCCGCCGGATCCTCGGCACCCCGCCCCGCATCACCCCGGTCGGGGTGCCCTGGGAGGAACTGCCGCCGGTCGATGCGGTCGTCATCAGCCACAACCACTACGACCACCTCGACGCCCCCACGCTCAAGCGGCTGCCGCGCGACACCCACCTGCTGCTGCCTGCCGGGCTGGCCCGCTGGGCGCGCCGCCGCCGGTTCAGCCGGGTCACCGAACTCGACTGGTGGGAGGCGGTCGAACTGCCCGGCCCGGCCGGCCCCGTGCGCTTCGACTTCGTCCCCGCCCACCACTGGAGCAAGCGCACCCTCACCGACACCTGCCGCTCGCTGTGGGGCGGCTGGGTGCTCACCGCGCCGGGCGGGCACCGCGTGTACTTCGCGGGCGACACCGGCTACGGCTACTGGTTCGAGCGGATCGGCGAGCGCTATCCCGACATCGATGTCGCGCTGCTGCCCATCGGCGCGTACGACCCCCGCTGGATGCTGGGCCCGGTGCACACCGACCCGGAGGAGGCCGTCCAGGCCTGCCTGGACCTCGGGGCCCGGGTGATGGCCCCCATGCACTGGTCGACCTTCCTGCTCTCCGCCGAGCCCCCGCTGGAGCCGCTGCGGCGGGTGTGGGCGGCGTGGGAGGCGACGGGGCGGCCGCGGGACGAGCTGTGGGACCTGGCCGTGGGGGCGTCCAGAGTGCTCCCGTCGGTGGTCTCCCGGGTCGTGTGACAGCGGTCCGGGACGGTCCCGTGCCCCGCCCGCTCACCTGCTCCAGGTGAAGGTGAACCGGTTGGCGCCGTGGCTGGTGCAGGTGAGGAAGGAGGGGAAGCGGCTGGCCCGGGTGTCCAGGCCGACGACACCGGACAGTTCGTCGTAGGTGAAGTGGACGGAGCCGTCCCCGACGGTCTCCTCCCGCCCCCCGGGATCCCTCCGGACGACCGTGATCCGCACGGGCACGCCCTCCCTGATCCCGAGGTCCCGGGCGGGGCCCGCGGGGTCCAGCCGCCCGTCGATCCCGTCCTCCGCCCGCACGAGCCGCAGGGTCAGGCCCTCCTCGCCGCTCCGCGGGACGGCGAAGTCCACGCGGACCGTCCGGCCCTTCGGCCCGTCGGGGGCGACCACCGCGAGGCTGTGGTAGCCGCCCGCGGCGACCGCGGTGACGCTCTCGCCCTCGACCGCGGCCAGGATTCCCGAGACCTGCCCGTCCGCGTCCTTCCCGGCGGCCAGCAGCCGACCGTCCGGGTCCACGGCGAGACTGTGCAGGTGACCGGCGGCGGCGAGGGCGATCCGCTGGCCCTGCGCCGCCCGCAGGATGCCCGAGACCTGGTGGTTGCCGTCCCGCCCGGCGGCCAGCAGCCGGCCCTCGGCCGTCACGGCGAGGCTCTGCAGCGCGGCGGCGGAGACGGCGACCACCTTCTGGTCCCCGGCCGCGGCGAGGATCCCGGAGACCTGCCCCTCCTCGTCGCGGCCCGCGGCGAGGAGCCGGCCGTCCGCGGTCACGGCGAGGCTGTGGAAGTCCCCGGCGGCGACGGCGATGACGGGCTCGTTCCGCACGGCCGCGAGGATGCCGGACACCTGCCCGTCGCCGTCCCAGCCCGCGGCGAGCAGCTGCCCGTAGGGGGTGACGGCCAGTGAGTGCACGGCGCCACCGGCGGCGCCGCTGACCCGCTTGTCCCGCGTGGCCGCCAGGATCCCCGACACCTGCCCGTTCTGGTCCTTGCCCGCGGCGAGCAGTCTCCCGTCCGTGGTCACGGCCAGGCTGTGGAAGCCGCCGGCGGCGACCGCCAGCACGTGCTTGCCGCCCGCCGCCGCGAGGATCCCGGACACCTGGTCGCAGTCGTCGAGCCCGGCGGCCAGCAGCCGGCCCTCGTCGCTCACCGCCAGGCTGTGGGAGTCGCCCGCCGCGACGGCCGCGACCCTGACGTCCCGGGCCGCCTCGAGGATGCCCGAGACCTGTCCGTTCCCGTCCCAGCCGGCGGCGAAGAGCTGCCCGGCCGTGTGTGCCGGTGAGGCCGGGTCGGGCTGCTGCTCGGCGAAGTGCACGGACAAGGGCCTCTCCTCCATCGCGGACGCGCTGGCATCCACGCTGGCCGCTGGCGCAGGCCCCGGCACGTGCGGTGCGGCCGGACGGGTGACGCCCGCCGCCGCGCCCCGCCTACGCGGGCGCCTCCATCACGTGCACGCGCAGCGGGAGCCCGTACACCGGGTGGGTCGTCTCGCGCTCCCACCGCATGCCCAGCTTCCGCATGAGCTGCTCGGCGGCCGCGTTGCCGACGGTGTGCACGCCGACGATGCGGGCCAGCCCGCGGTCCCGCAGGGCGAAGTCCAGCACGACCCGGGCCGCCTCCGTGGCGAACCCGCGCCCCCAGTACCCGCGCCCGAACAGCCAGCCGATTCCGACCGCGGGCAGGACCTCCGGAAGGAACCCGGGCTCGGACAGCCCGGCGCAGCCCACGAGCCGGCGGCTGATCCGCTCCTCGACCGCGAAGAGCCCGACGCCCCGTTCCTCCCACTCGCGCTCCCACGCGGCGATCCCCGCCGCGGTCTGCGCGCGGTCGTACACGGAGCCGTCGCCGATCCAACGCATCACCTCCGGGTCGGAGTTGATGGCCGCCATGGGGGCGATGTCGTCCTCGCACCAGCGGCGCAGCGTCAGTCGGGGCGTGCGGAGGCAGATGGTCATGAGGGGATCCTGCCCAGTTCCCCGGGGAATGCCACGTCCGTGCGCGGCCGTTGAGGCTGTCCCGCCCGGCGCGGGGGCCTCACTTCTTCGCGTGATCTCCGAGGTAGAACAGCAGCCATATGAAGCCGGCGATGGCGTGCGTGACGAAGACGTAGACGAGCACCCGCAGGGCCACCTGCCGCTCCGCCCACTTCTCGTTCCGCGAGCGGGCCACGGGCTGCTCGGCGCTGTCGTCGGCCATGGGGGTGCTCCTCTTCTCCGGGATCCGGGGCGCTTTCCACGAGATCCCCGGCCTTGGGAGCGACGGGCTGGAGGGCGCGATTCCAGCTGAATTCTAGCCGGTGGCGCGCGGCGCACGGCCGGGCGGACCCGGGCCTGCGGTCCGGCGGCGGAGGACGGACCATTTCCGATCGGCGGAAGTGTCGTTGATACGACTATGAATACGGCTCATGAAAGAAGGGGGCGGTGCCCGGGGGGAGTGCGCTACCGGCGCGCGCAGCCGAAAGCGCTCCCCCTGCCCGCTCCAAGCCATCGGTCATTCGACCATGGCCGGAAAGTTTGCACCGGCCGGAGAACCGGGCACACCGAGGTGGTGTCTGCCACGGCGGCCGCATCACCGGTAGAGCGGCACATCAGGACAGTCCGCCAGGGCGTGCGAAATCCCCGGAGAAGGTGCGATGCCGAAATTTAGAACAAAGCTGAAATGGCGGAGTCTCCTCGTTTCCGTCATCGGGGTCCTGCCGCCGGGACTGACGTTCTTCCTCGGAACGCAGCAGGCCGCGGCGGAGGGCATCGAGCAGGCGGCCTACATTGTGCTGGGCACCGCGTCGGCCATTGTTTCCCCCATTCTCCTGAAGCGGACCCTCCGTGCCGCCGAGAAGATCGAGGACGAGGCGGTGCTGGCCGCGGTCTTCGACACCCTCGGCGTCATGGTCACCAAGCCCGCCGAGGCCAAGGAGCGCGTGGGCGGGGTGCTCGACCGGGCGACCAGCACCATGGCGGGGAAGGCGGGCTCGAGCGCGCGCTGTGCGTTCTACTCCCTGGATGGCCAGGGACGATGCTTCAAGCTGGAGTCGGTATCGGGTGATTTCGGCAATATCCCGAAGACCTTCGACGAGGAATCCAAAGCGGGTCGCGATCTCTTCTACGCCCTGCGGAACAACGAGATCGTCTATACCGACGACAATCAGAACGCCAATGGGAATCTCAGCGTCAGCCTGGGCGACGGACACCGGTCGACGATCGTCGCCCCGGTCTATGCGGGCGACGAGCCCCAGGGCGTCCTGATCATCGATGCCCCGAAACCGGGCGCGCTTTCCAAGGCGAAAGTCCGGGATTCGCTGGTGCGGGTCGCCGCACGCATGCTGGGAACCGCACAGGCTCTCGGCTGTCCCGGCACCGGCGTCCCGAACCTTCCGCCCCAGCGCGAAGGCGAGCAAGCGGGTGACGATACCTCGGCCAAAGGGTAGTGACAGCCATGACGACGCGAAGCGAGCGAATGCCTCGCGAAATCCGTACAGTTGACGGGCGACCGGGCGTCGGCGATCCAGTTGGGGGAAGCGGAATGAACGTGCGAGAAGGCGTGATCACCGAATCGGGGCGACGCTGGATAGCAGGCAAGGAGACCAGCGACGAGTACTTCTCCAAGGTGCGGCGATCGGCGGCCACGCCGCCCGGCCTCGGCATACTGGGGCGGATCGTGGCGACCTCGCTGGGCGTGGTCAGGCGCCTCGGGCGGCACTGACCGCCGGAGCACGGGGCGGTACGGCTCCGGACCGGCCCCCGCGCGGGCCCTGTGCGTGCCGGGTCCCCGAGGCTCCCCTAGCCGGGCGGCGCCTCGGGCACCGGAGTCAGCTTCACCGTCTTGTCCTCGCTGCCGCTGGCCAGCCACCGCCCGTCCGGGCTGACGGCCACGGCGAAGACCGTGCTCCCGTGCTGGACCCGCAGCAGACGATTGCCGTCCCGCGTGTCCCAGACCACGGCGGTGCGGTCCGCGCCGGCGGCGGCGAGCCAGCGGCCCCCGGGGCCGAAGACCAGGTCCTTGACGGCGCCGCCGTGCCGGACCAGCAGGATCTGGTGCCCGGTGCCCGCGTTCCAGAGGCGGACGCTGCCGTCGTCGCCGCCCGTCGCCAGCCGTAGCCCGTCCGGGCTGAAGGCCAGGGCCCTGACGCCGTGGTTGTGCCGGATCCGCAGCAGCGCGTCGCCGTTCAGCGTCCACAGCCGGGCCGAGCGGTCGCCGCAGGCGGTGGCCAGCCGCTGCCCGTCCGGGGCGAACGCGACGTCCGACACCACCTGGTCGTGCCGGATGCGCAGCATCGGCTCCCCGCTGACGGCGTCCCACAGCCGCACCGTCCGGTCCGCCGAGGCCGTGGCGAGGCGCCGGCCGTCGGGCCCGAACGCCACCGCCGTGACCACGTGGTCGTGGCGCAGCACCAGCAGCTGGTCCCCGGAGTCCCCCCACACCCGGGCCGTGCCGTCCGCGCTGCCGGTGGCCAGCCGCCGCCCGTCCGGGCTGAACGCACAGGAGGAGACCGCCGAGAGCCAGCCGCCGACGGGCTGCTCCCAGATCCGGTTGCCCGTCTCGGCGTCCCAGATCCGCACCCACTTGCGGGAGCCCGTGGCCAGTTGGCGGCCGTCGGGGTGGAAGGCCACCGAGTGGATCCACTGCCCGGTGGCCAGCACCCGGGAGGTGATCCCCGCGGGCGGGGGCCCCGGGGCGGGCGGCACGGGTGCCGGTTCCGGCGGCGAGGATGGCGATGGTGGCGGCGGGTCGTCCGCCGGGGGCGCCAGGTCGAAGAGCCGGGCGCCGCCCCCGCGCAGGTACAGCACCGGGGTGGCCCATTCCAGGCTGTCGTCCTTGTCCACGACCAGGGCGACCCGCCCGATCCGGACGGCCTCCTCCACGGACCGGTCGAGCGCCACCGCCTGATAGAAGGAGGCCGCGAAGCGGGCCGCCGCCTTGTCGGTGACGGCGAACTGCATGGCGACGACCGCCGGCACCGTGCGCACCAGCACGGCCGCGGTGCTGGAGAACAAGTCGTCGGCACTGCCCATGCCGCTCTGGCAGCTGTTGAGCACCACCAGCCGGGGTCTGGGTCTCGCCACGCTGATGAGCGCCCCCAGCGCGGTGGCGTGCAGCAGGTGCTCCGCGCCGCGCTCGTCGGCCAGGGCGATCATGCCCTCCTGCCGGGCCGGGTCGTATGCGCCGTGCCCGATGAAGTGGAGGACGTGACAGCCCTGGAGCAGCCGCCGGCGCAGGTCCTCCGCCGTCTGGCCGGTCACCCAGTCCAGCCGTACCAGGCCCCGCTCGACCAGCGGCCGCAGCGCGAGCGCCAGGCCCGCCCGCTCGCCCTCGGCGTCCAGCGGCTCCCGGGTGCCCGGCAGCGAGGTCATGCCCAGCACCCGCAGCGGCGGATCGGCGCGCAGCGGGACGACCGGTTCCGCCATGTCGACGTGCCGGACGACCGGGTCGCGCAGGCACAGATAGCCGCCCAGGTCCGCGTCGTGCAGCAGCTCCCACGGCAGCGCAGCCAGTTCGGGAGCCCGGATCCGCAGTACCACCCGCAGCGTCCCGCCGCGCTCCTCGGCCCGCTGGCGGCTGGAGAGGAACAGGCCGCGCACGTTCCCGGCGAACACGGCGCCGAACAGCTGCGCCCCCACCTCCCGGACCGGCTGCTCCAGCCCCAGCGCCGCCGCCCGCCGGGTGGCCGACGACGCGAGGACCGCCCACTGGAGGTCGGGCAGCCGGGCGCCGACGGCGTCCGGGTCGAGGTCGACGGCCACGGTCTCCTCACCGGCGGGGGAGGAGACGCTCACGGTGTACCGCCCCGCGCCCTGCCCGCCCCGCCTGCCGATCTCCAGGACGAAGTCGCCGCCGTGCCCCGCCACGGGGCATCACGACCGGGACGGCGTGCCGCCGTGCCAGGCGAGGGTGACCTGGAAGTGCGATTCCGCGCCGGCCGTGACGACCGCCCCGGCCTTGGCACCCAGTGCCACGCCGAACTCCACGGTGACCGTGTCGGGCCGCGCCGGCAGCCCCGCCAGCTGGGCGACCAGGTTCTCGGCGACCGTGCGCACCGTGCCCAGGGCGGCCTCGAAGGTCTGCTCGGCGCGGGACAGGGCGGCCTGTGCCGACAGCCCCCGGGTCACCATGCCGTCGAAGGGGGAGCCGGTGGATTCGACCAGCACCGTGCCGCCCGATTCCAGCGGGAACTCGAAGGTGTTCATGCGCTCGCCTCGGATCAGCTCGCCTCGGATCAGACGGAGGTGCCGGAAATCGGTCCCGCGGACTTCCACCACTCCAAGAGGTTTCCATAGGACTCGGGTGCCGCCTGGGCCTCGGTCAGAATGGAGAGTTCGTCGTGGCTCCAGATGAGATGGACGTCGTCGTCCGAGCCCCGGTAGCAGAGCAGTGTGCCTTTGTGGCGCTGATTTCCGTCGGTGTATTCCTGCTTTCCGTTGAGCGGCGTGGACGGACTGCAGGAGTCGTGGTCGAACGTGTACTTGCCCTCGAGCGTGCCGAGGAATCCGTTGATGCTCACGTTGTCCACCATCTGCGCGTACGTCACCGACACGCCGCCCGTCAGATGGCACTCGGCGATGGCGACCACCGAGCCGGTGTACTTCGAGGCGTCCCCGTCCCGGCAGCCGCTCCGGATGGCCGAGGGGATGTGGGACAGCAGATCGGCCGTCTTCCCGCTGCCGCCGGGCGGCGGGACCGTGGCCCCGGCGGCCGGGGGCGCCGCCGGGGGAGGGGAGCCCGGCGGTGGCGCCGGGGCGGCGGGGGAGGAGGCGGGCGGGGCGCCGGGCGCGACCCCGTTGCCGCTGTCGGACGACTTGCCGCCCTGGGACGACTTGCCCGCGACCGGCGCCGGCCCGTTCCTGTGATCGGCCGACGCCCGCCCCGGCTGCCCGGTGACCAGGAACACGATGCTGGTCGTCACCAGCCCGGCGCCCAGCAGGGCGGCCGTCGAGCGAATGAGCGGGCTGATCCGTGGAAAGGAGATTTCACGGATCGCGAATCCGCTGCCGAGCAGCGAGACCAGGACCATCAGGCCGCCGAAGACGAAAAGAATGATCGATATCGAGTTGGGCATGTCTCCCCCCGAGCTGCCGTTCCGCACCCCCATCGGGCCGCCAACGCTATAAGAAGTCTCGGGAATTCCGTCGCGCAAAGAACCAGCCCTGCGTCGGTTCACCACTTCGCGCCCCCCGTGTTCGTGTTCGTGGCGCGAGGGAAATCGAGGGGGCCGTGCTGCGGCTGCCGGTCACCGGGAAAGCAGGAATGAGGGAGGGCGGGACTTTTCGGCATATGGGAGCACCGGCGGCCGGGCGGGGTGCCCGCGGGCCCGTACGCCTGCCCACACCAGCTCCCGCGATCCGCATCCGCACCCGCGATCCGCACCCGCTTCGGCACTCCCTCCGGCGGCGGTCCGCGTGCGGAATCCCGAGATCGGCTTCCGGCGGACGAATCACGGTCGCCGCCCCGGATGCCCGCACCTTTTACGGTCGGCGGGCGGGCTCCGCGGGACAAAAAATTCGGATTTTGCGCCGCGCCGTGCAGGCCTCACCATGTCCAGTCGCACAGCTCTGCGCCACCCGCGCAGACATGTGTAGTCGCACGAGAACCGGCGACCTGCCCGCAGGACGAGAGGCGCACCACCCCATGCACGACACCGACGGCACGCAGAGCCGCCGTTTCGGACTACCCACGGCCACCACGCTGGTCATGGGCAACATCATCGGCGGCGGCATCTTCCTGCTGCCCGCCTCCGTGGCCCCCTTCGGCACCGTCAGCCTGGTCGCCTTCGGCGTGCTGACGATCGGCGCGATCGCGCTGGCCCTGGTCTTCGGCCGGCTGGCCGAGCGCCATCCGCACACGGGTGGCCCGTACGTCTACGCCCGCGCCGCCTTCGGCGACTTCGCCGGGTTCCTGTCGGCCTGGTCGTACTGGACCATGACCTGGGTGAGCAACGCGGCCCTCGCCGTGGCCGGTGTCGGCTACCTCCACGTGGTGACCGGGCACAGCGGCTCGATGGCCGAGGACCTGACCGTGGCCCTGCTGCTGATCTGGCTCCCGGCCCTGGCGAACTTCGCCGGCACGCGCTGGGTGGGAGCGGTGCAGCTGGTCTCGACCGTGCTGAAGTTCATCCCGCTGCTGTTCGTGGCCGTCGTGGGGATCTTCTTCTTCGACCCGAAGAACCTCGGCTCCTTCGTCGAGGGCGGCGGCAGCTGGACCGGCGGCCTGACCGCCTCGGCCGCGATCCTGCTCTACAGCTACGTGGGCGTGGAGTCGGCGGCGATGAGCGCGGGCGAGGTCCGCGACCCCGAGCGCAACGTCGGGCGCGCGAGCGTGCTCGGCACCATCGGCGCGGCCCTGGTCTACCTGCTGGGCACGCTGTCCGTCTTCGGCACCGTGCCGCACGACAAGCTCGCGAAGTCCACGGCGCCCTTCTCGGACGCGGTCGACGTGATGTTCGGCGGGCACTGGGGCGGCACGCTGATCGCGCTCGCCGCGGTGATCTCCATTGTGGGCGCGCTCAACGGCTGGACGCTCATGAGCGCCCAGTCGCCGTACGCGGCCGCCAAGGACGGGCTGTTCCCGGCCGCCTTCGCGAAGAAGCGGCGCGGGGTGCCCACGGCGGGCGTGCTGGCCTCGACGGTCCTGGCCACGCTGCTGACGATCATCAACTATGTGTCCGGCTCGGGTGGGGTCTTCGAGATTCTGGTCCTGGTCACGACGTTCTCCGCGACGGTCCCGTACCTGCTGGCCGCGGCCGCCCAGGTGTACTTCCTGGTGAAGGGCGAGCCCGGCAAGGTCCAGCCGGTGCGGCTGACGCGCGACCTGGTGATGGCGCTCGGTGCGTTCGCCTTCTCCTTCTGGCTGGTGGCGGGGGCCGGGTACGCGGCCGTCTACCAGGGCACGCTGTTCCTCTTCGCGGGTGTCATCGTCTACGCGTGGATGGCCGCCCGGCGCGCGGCGGGGACGGCGGAGCCGGCCGAGACCCCCGAGGCCGCGCCCGAGGCCACGCCCGCGGAGGCGGAGCTGGTGGCCTGAGCCACCGGCCCGCCGGTTCGCAACTGATCCCGGTCAGGCCGTGACGCCGCCGTCCAGGACGAGTTCGGTGCCGACCGTGTAGCCCGCCTCCTCGGAGGCCAGGTGCAGCACGGCGGCCGCCACCTCGTCGGGGCTGCCGGCACGGCCGACCGGGATCTCGTGCTTCATCCGCTCGGCCTTCTCCTGCGCGGACTCGCCGGGCCGCGTGGACATCGGGGTGTCGACGGCACCCGGGCTGACGGCGTTGATCCGCACGCCGTCGCCGATGTGGTCGAGGGCCGCGCTGCGCGTGAGCGCCGAGACGGCCGCCTTGCTGGTGGCGTACGCGCCCACGCCGGGCCTGCGCATATGGGCGCCGAGGTTGGACGAGACGTTCACGATGGCACCGCCGCCGTGGGCCCGCATGTGACCGATCTCGAACTTCATGGACAGCCACATGCCCGTGAGGTTGGTGGTCATGGTGGTGTGCCAGTCGTCCTCGGGGATGTCCGCGACCTTGGCGGGCGGGGTGAGCGCGCCGACGTTGTTCACGGCCACGTCGAGTCCGCCGTAACGGGCCACGGTCTGCTCGACGAGGGTGCGCACGTCCTCGGAGCGGGTGACGTCGGCGGTGACCGCCGTGGCCTGCCCGCCGCCGGCCTCGATGAGCGAGACGGTCTCCTCCAGCGGCTCGGCCCGCCGCCCCGCGACGACGACCCGCGCGCCCTCACGGGCGAAGGCGACCGCGACGGCGCGGCCGATGCCGGTGCCAGCGCCGGTGACGAGGACGGTCTTGCCGGTGAAGCGAGCGGTCATGGGGTACTCCTTGCGCGTGGGTAATTTAATGAACGTTCGGTCTTAAATGGGGATGTCGCGCCGTTGGTTTGTGGGCAGGCGTTCCGCAGGGCGGAACGGGTGGGCACAAACCGGCCCACCGGGCAGCAACCACCCCGGGGTCCGGGGGCGCAGCCCCCGGTTTCGGGAAGGGGCGGGGTGGGGAAAGGCCCGCCGCAGGCGGACCGGACCGTCAGGTCAGCAGGGCCAGCGCCTGCTCGGCCGCGTCCCGCGCCCGCCCGCCCCCCGACCCCACCTTGCCGACGACCCGCAGCCCCTGCAGCAGCACAAGCAGCATCCGCGCCACCGCCACGGGATCGAGCCCGGAGCGCAGCTCCCCCTGCGCCTCGGCCCGCATCAGGGCCGAAGTCAGCGCCGTCTCGAGGGTGTTCCAGCTCTCCTCCACACGGCGCGCAGACTCCGCGTCGTGCGCCCCCAGCTCCACGGCCGTGTTGGTGACGAAGCATCCGCGCCGCAGTCCGTCGCACGCGGCCTCGTCCGCGAAGCGGCGGACCAGGGACCGGACGGCCGGCAGCACCGGGCCCGGCCGGGACAGCTCCGCCATGATGCGCGGGTCCTGCTGCTCCCCGTACCGCTCGAGCGCCTTGAGGTAGAGGTCGCGCTTGCTGCCGAACGTGCCGTACAGGCTCGCGCGGGCGATGCCGAGGTGCTCCACGAGGTCCGCCATCGACGTCGCCTCGTACCCGCGCTGCCAGAACAGCTCCAGGGCTGACTGCAGGGCGGCGTCCGGATCGAATTCCTTGGTCCTGGCCACGCATTCGACCTTAGTTGTATCGAGAACGGTCGGTCAAGAATGATCGTCAAGAAAGGGTGCCACCCCGGCCGGCTTCGGCAAGAGCCGGTAAAGCGGAAGCCGACGGCTTGTCAGTGCAATTTCACATTACTATGGTACGGCGCGGCTCGAAGCTCGTAGCTGACTCAACGTCAACTCCCCCTAGGAGCACCGATGCACGTGTTCCGTACCGCGCGCAAGGGCCTGCTCGCCGCCGTCCTCGCGGCGTGCGTGGCCCTGCCCGCGGCTCAGGTCGCCCAAGCCGCCCCACCGGCTCCCCAGCCCCGCGCCGGCGAGGCCGCCCCCGGCCCCGACCCCCACAGCGACCCCCGCAACGACGTCGACCACCTCGCCGCACCCCCCAAACGGAAGGCGGAGCCCCCGGCACCGGGCGGGGCCGCGCCCGGACGGGCGGAGCCGAGCCGCATACCCGCCGACCTCGCCACGGGCAGACCCCACCAGCACCCGGACGCCAGAGCCTTGGACGACGCCGTCCCCTGCACCCTGGACGGCATCACCCACCTCGCCCCCGACCGGCTCGCCGACTTCCTCACCGACCCCGCGGTCACCGCCGACGGCTGTCTGCGCGGCCTCATCTGGACCTGGGACGCCCGGCTCGTCCCCGTGCTGTCCCGGGCCCACGTCCAGGCCGTCGCCCGCCGCGCCGCCGCTCTCGCCCCCACGCACGACGGCACCGACGCCACCCACCTGTACGAGCTGTTCACCTACCTCCACGCCGCCGTCTACCACGACTTCTCGCACGACGAGATCGACCTGACGGACCCGGCGACGGTGGACGCCATGCGCCGTGCCATCGAGACGTTCGGCGCCGCCCCCCATACCTTCGACGCCACGCGGCAGAACGCCGAGACCCTCCGCGAGGCCCTGACCGCCGGCAGCGCCCCGGGCCTGCGGCAGTACCAGCTGCCCCTGGTCGTCCGCGTCCTGGGCACCCTCGGGCCCAAGGCACCGACCGCCGCCGACCCGGCCTGGGGCGGTGCGGCCCTCTCCGCCCTCACCGTCAACTACCTGGGCATCTACCCGGGCAACAACGACACCGCCTTCCGGCAGGCCGTCGCCGCCGACTCCGGCTACCGCGCCGCCTTCCGGGCCTTCGCCGGTCACAGCCACCTCAAGGGCACGCCCAACGCCTGGGCGGTCCGCGACGCGCTGGGCGAGTACGGCCGGTTCGGCCAGATCGACAGCCTGCGCGCGGCGGTCGTCGCCGACCTGGGCGCCCTGCTCAAGACGGCGGTCGCCAACTTCGGCGACCTGAGCGCCCCCTGGGCCTCCCTCGCCTCATGGCTCAACTTCTTCGACGCGTGCAAGGCCTACAACGTCTGCAAGCCGCAGGTCGAGGCGCGGGTCTTCCCCCGCACCTACACCTACGACAAGGGCGGCATCGAGGTCCGTACCGCCCTCGACCGGGCCACCGTCGACCAGCTCTACTACGCGAGCAAGCAGGTCAAGTCCCAGTTCTTCCGCGTCCTGGGCACCGACGTCCCGCTGGCGGGCGACCCCAATGCCACCCTCCACATCCACCTCTACGCCTCGCGCGCCGACTACGAGGTGCTCCACCCGTTCCTCACCGGCATGGGCACCAACAACGGCGGCGTCTACATCGAGCAGGGCGCCACCTTCTACACCTACCAGCGTCGCGTTCCCCAGGACTCCCAGCTTTCGCTCGAGGAACTCTTCCGCCACGAGTACACCCACTACCTCAACGGCCGCTGGGCCGTCCCTGGCATGTTCGGCGAGCCCCGCTGGTTCGCCAACGACCTGACGACCGCGATGGACGAGGGCACCGCCGAGTTCTTCGCCGGCAGCACCAGGTCCGAGGGCATCAAGGTCCGCAAGTCGCTCGTGAAGAGCGTCATCGCCGACACCTCGGGCGGCGGCCCGCGCATGAGCGTCGACCGCCTGCTGCACGCCACCTACAACGGCGACGGCTTCCGCTTCTACGCGTACGCGGGCACGTTCTTCGAGTTCCTGTGGCAGAACCACCCCTCGCTGATCCGTGAGATGTACGGGTACCAGCGCGCCGACGACCCCAAGGGCTTCGACGGCTGGCGCACCCGGACGGGCGCCGACGCCGCCCTGCAGCGCGAGTACGACGCCTTCCTCGACGAGCAGATCGCCAGGGTGAACGACCTCTACGTCCCGGACACCCACTACGTGCCCGTCGGCTCCCTGAGCCTCTCCCGACCCGCCGACGCCGCCTCCGCCTTCGCCGCCGCCACTCAGATCACCCCCACCTGCACCGCCAACGGCGACACCCGGGGCATGCCCCGCTTCAGCTGCACCGGCCGCATCACCGCCAACCTCTCCGACTCCCACGACGAGGACCAGGTCTTCGCCGACATGTCGGCGACCGTCGACTACTTCATCCTCGACCGGGCCGCCTCGGGTCCCAACAACTTCTCCGACATGAACTGCTCGTTCGGCACCGTGGACATCTGGTCCGACGGCACCGCGGGCACCAGCGCCTTCACCTGTGAGGGGCCGCTGCGCGGCTGAGGCGGGCAGCGGCCATTACCCCAGCGGTAATCGCGCCCCCGCCCCGGCTCCCGGCATGGTGATGTCAACGGCCTCCCGGACCCGCGCACTCGGGTCCGGGAGGCCGGCAGCAGACCGCGGGTGCACGGGGATCCGCGGTCCGGGAACCCACGAAGGAGACATCACCATGTCGCAGCCGCAGACCGAGCAGTACGAGACCGCCGTCGCCCGCTACTTCGAGGCGTGGAACGCCACCGGCCCCGCCGCCCGCGCCAAGGCCGTCGCCGCAGTGTGGACCGAGGACGGGACGTACACCGACCCGCTCGCCGAGGCCGACGGGCACGAGGGCATAGCCGCGGTGATGGCGGCGGCGCACGAGCAGTTCCCCGGCTTCGAGTTCCGCCGGAGCGGGGCCGTGGACGGACACCACCGCACCGCGCGGTTCTCCTGGGAGCTGGTGTCGGTGGCCGACGGCACGGCGCCCGTCGCGGGCTTCGATGTGATCACGCTGGCCGATGACGGGCGGATCAGGGCCGTCCTCGGGTTCCTCGACCGGGTTCCGCAGCAGGCTGCCGGGTGAGGAGTTCCGGAAGGGCGGCGGCCGTCTCCGGGTCGGCGGGGAGGAAGGTCTCCAGGGCCAGTTCGGAGACGGTCACGTCCATCGGGGTGTTGAACGTGGCGATGGTCGAGACGAACGACAGGGTGCGGCCCTTGTGCTCGATCACCATGGGCAGCGCGAACGGCACCCGGCCCTCCGCTCCCGCCGCACTCTCCCCGCCGCCCGCCTCCGGCAGCGGATAGGCATTGACCTCGTCGTAGAGCGCGCGCAGGGGAGCGGACCGCATCAGGGCCAGCTGCCGCTCCATCTGATGCAGCAGATGGCCGCGCCACTCGCGCAGGTTGCGGATGCGCGGCGCCAGCCCCTGGGGATGCAGGGTGATCCGCATGGCGTTCAGGGGCGGAGCGAGCAGTGCCCCGTCGACGCCCTCCAGCAGCATCGCGATCCCGCTGTTCGCCGCCAGGACCCGGTACGTGCCGTCCACGACGAGGGCGGGGAACGGCTCGTAGCTCTTCAGCAGCCGTTCAAGGCCGTCCCGCAGGCCCTCCAGCGCGGGGTCCTCCAGGGGCCGCTCCGGGTAGTACGGGGCGTAACCGGCGGCCACGAGCAGGGCGTTCCGCTCGCGGACGGGGACATCGAGGTGGTCGGCGAGCCGGAGCACCATCTCCTGGCTGGGCCGGGACCGGCCGGTCTCGATGAAGCTGATGTGCCGGGCGGAGGAGTCGGCGCGGAGCGCCAGCTCCAGCTGGCTGATCCGGCGCCGGTCCCGCCACTCGCGCAGCAGGGCGCCCACGCCCGTCCCCGGGGCAACCGCGGCAGTCGTCATGCCCCGACCGTAACCCGAACGGGCTCGCCGGCCCGCCGCCGGCCCCGGGGTCCCGGGCGCCGTGGGGCCCAACGGGACCGCGGGGCCACAGCCGTCCCTTCGCCATCCGGGGCGCCGCAGAATGGCGCGAAAGCGCCTCCGTCCCATGGGACGCTTGCCTCACTGGTCGTTCGCGACGGGACGACGAGACGAACGAGACGAAGAGGACGCGTGATGGCAGTCGAACCGCTCTCGCAGAAGGACGTGGAGGAGCGCCTCCAGGAGCTGCCCGGCTGGACCGCGGACGGCGACCGGATCACCCGCACGTACTCCTTCGACGGACACTTCCAGGCGGCGGCGATGGTGATCCATGTCGCCCAGATCCAGGAGGAGTTGAACCACCACTCCGATCTGACCCTCGGCTACAACACCCTGACCCTCGCCGTGAACACGCACAGCGTCGGCGGGAAGGTCACCGGGCTGGACGTGGAGCTGGCACGGCGGGTGGAGGCGGTCGCCGCCGGGCACGGGGCGCGCTGACGTACCCGGTCCCGGGAGGCGGCGGGCGCCTCCCGGGACCGGTTCCGTGCAGGGTCAGCTGAAGTCGAACGCGTCCGGGTCCGGGCCCAGCCGGGTGCCCTTGTCGAGAGCGGCGATCGCCGTGAGGTCGTCGGCGCTCAGCTCGAAGCCGAGCACGTCGATGTTCTCGCGGATGCGGGACGGGGTGACCGACTTCGGGATGGCCACGTTGCCCAGCTGGAGGTGCCAGCGCAGCACGACCTGCGCGGGCGACTTGCCGTGCGCGGCCGCGATCCGGGCGAGGACCGGGTCGTCGAGCAGGCCCCGGCCCTGACCGAGCGGGGACCACGCCTCGGTGGCGATGCCGTGCCGGGCGTGGAGTTCGCGCAGCTCCGCCTGCTGGAAGTGGGGGTGCAGCTCGATCTGGTTGACCGCGGGGACGAGCGAGGACTCGGCGAGGAGCCGCTCCAGGTGCGCGGGCTGGAAGTTGGACACGCCGACGGCCCGGGCGCGGCCGCTCCCGGCGATCTCCTCGAACGCGCGCCAGATGGTCAGGTAGTCGTCGCGCATGGCCCGGGGCCAGTGGATGAGGTAGAGGTCCACGTGGTCGAGGCCGAGCCGGGCCAGGGAGGCGTCGCACTCGCGCAGGACGCCGTCGCGCGTCCAGGTCTCGGAGGCGCTGTTCCACAGCTTGGTGGTGACGAACAGTTCGTCACGCGGGATCCCCGAGGCCGCGAGCGCCTTGCCCGTGCCCTCCTCGTTCTCGTAGATGGCCGCCGTGTCGATGCTGCGGTACCCCGCTTCGAGGGCGGTCTCGACGGCCTCGGCCGCCCGGTCGTCCGGGACCTGCCAGACGCCGAAGCCGAGCTGGGGCATCGCGACGCCGTTGTTGAGGGTGATGGACGGGACCTTGCTCACGAGCAGTCGATCCTTACTTACGTCGGAATGCTTACCTCCGGATCAACCCACGCATTCCGGTTCGCATTCCTGCACCCTGAATGCCGGAGGGTGTCAGGTGATGTAGAGGGCTTCCACTTCGGTGGCGTAGGCCTTCTCGATCGCCTTCCGCCTGAGCTTCAGCGTGGGCGTCAGCAGGCCCTGCTCCTCGGTGAACCGCCCGGCGAGGATGCGGAACGCGCGGATGGACTCGGCTTGCGAGACGAGCGTATTCGCGGCCACCACGGCGCGCCTGATCTCGGCCTCCAGATCGGGGTCGTTCGCCAGTTCGGACGGCTCCATGGCGGGCTTGCCGCGCATCGTCAGCCAGTGCGCGACCGCCTCCCGGTCCAGCGTGATCAGCGCGGCGACGTACGGGCGGTCGTTGCCGACGGCTATGCACTGGGCGACCAGGGGGTGCGCCCGCACCCGCTCCTCCAGGACCAGCGGCGGCACGCTCTTGCCGCCCGAGGTCACCAGGATCTCCTTCTTCCGCCCGATGATCGTCAGATAGCCGTCCTCGTCCAGCTCGCCGAGGTCGCCGGTGGCCAGCCAGCCGTCGTGGAGCACCGCCCCGGTGGCCCGCGGGTCGTCCAGATAGCCCGCGAATACCTGGTCGCCGCGCACCCAGACCTCGCCGTCCTCGGCGATGCGCACGGTGGTGCCGGGCACGGGCCGGCCCACGGTGCCGAAGCGGGTGCGCTCGGGAGGGTTGGCGACCGCGGCACCGGTGGTCTCCGTCAGCCCGTACCCCTCGAACACGGTGATGCCCGCACCCGCGAAGAACAGCCCCAGCCGGCGCTCCATCGCCGAACCGCCGGACATCGCGTACCGCACCCGGCCGCCCAGCAGCTCCCGCAGCCTGGCGTACACCAGCTTGTCGAACACCTGGTGCTGGACGCGCAGGGCCGTGCCGGGGCCGGGGCCCGTGCCGAAGGCCCGGTCCTCCACCGCCTGCGCATGGCGCACCGCCACGTCGACGGCCTTCTCGAACGGCCTGCCCCTGCCCTCCAGCTCCGCTGCCCGCCGGGCTGCGGCGAAGACGCCCTCGAAGACGTACGGCACCGCGAGGACGAACGTCGGCCGGAACTGCCGGAGCGCGGGGAGCAGCGCGGCGGCGGTCAGCTGCGGCTGGTGGCCCAGCTTGACCCGGCCGCGCACCGCCGCGACCTGCACCATGCGCCCGAAAACGTGGGCGAGCGGGAGGAAGAGGAGCGTGGACGCCTCGTCGCCGGGGCGGGAGCGGAAGACGGGCTCGTAGCGGAGGACAACGTTATCGGCCTCGGCCATGAAGTTGGCGTGGGTGAGGACGCAGCCCTTGGGGCGGCCCGTGGTGCCCGAGGTGTAGATGACGGTGGCGGGGGAGCCGGGGGTGACCGCCATGCGGTGCCGGTGCACCACCTCGTCCGCGATCCCGGCCCCGGCCTCCGCCAGCTCGGCGGTGGCCCCGGCGTCCAGCTGCCAGAGCCGGGCGAGGCGCGGCAGCCGGTCGACGACCGAGCCGATGGTCATCGCGTGGTCCTCGTGCTCGACGACGCAGGCGGTGACGCCCGCGTCGTGCAGCATCCAGAAGACCTGCTCGGGGGAGGAGGTGGGGTACATCGGTACGGACTGGGCGCCGATGCACCACAGCGCGAAGTCGAACAGCGTCCACTCGTAACGGGTGCGGGACATGAGGGCGACCCGGTCGCCGAACCGGATGCCCTGGGCGATCAGGCCCTTGGCCAGGGCCAGGACCTCGTCGCGGAAGGCGGCCGCGGTCACGTCCTGCCAGTCGCCGCCCTCGCCGGCCCTGCGGCCGAACGCCACCCGGCCGGGGTCCTCGGCGGCGTGGTCGAAGACGACGTCCGCCAGTCCTCCGGCGCAGGGCGCCGTCACCACGGGTGGGACGGTGAACTCGCGCAACCTCTCGCTCCTCGCGACGCTCCGCACAGCGCCGTGACCGTACCCGATCCCGTCCCGCTGTGAACCCCTTCGGCGGGGCTCGTCTCCCCCCATGGGCCGGGGCCGACCGGATCTGCACGGATTCTCTTCCGGACCTCTCCGGGGCGTGCACGGAGTTGTCACCCGGGAGAGCCGGAGGAGCCGAGAGGGAGGCCAGTGGCCGGGGTGCCGGGAGCGCCGGGAGCGCCGGTGGAGTGCAGCCGGTCCCCGGCCGCCAGGATCGCCTCCGCAAGCGCCTCGGCGCTGCCCCGCACCGCCCCGCCCGTCCGGGAGGCGGCCGCACCGTACAGCAGCACCACGTCGATCCCGCCGAGATCCGGCAGCCCGGCCCCGGCGGGGATCCCCACCAGGCCGGGCGGGACCATGCCCCCGGCGTGGGCCATCACCCCCAGCCCCGCGCGGGCCGCCGCCACCAGGCCGTTGAGGCTGCCGCTCGTGCACGCCACCCGCCAGGGGCGCCCGTGCCGCTCCAGCACCTCCAGGGCCCGCGCCCGGGTCACCGCCGGGGGCGGGAACAGCACCAGCGGGAGCGGACGCTGCGGGTCCAGACGCAGCCGCTCGCCGCCGATCCACACCAGGCGGTCCCGCCAGACCAGCCGCCCCCGGCCGGGCAGCGGCTCGTCGGGGTGGCGCTTGACCAGCACCAGGTCGAGCCGGCCGGCCGCGAGCCGCTCCTGGAGGGGGCCGGACAGCTCGACGGTCAGCTCCAGGTCCACCTCGGGGTGGTCGCGCCGGAATCTCTCCAGGATCTCCGGCAGCCGGGTGAGCACGAAGTCCTCCGAGGCCCCGAAACGCAGCCGGCCGCGCAGCCTGGTGCCCGCGAACCAGTGCGCGGCCCGCTCGTTGGCCTCCAGGATCGTCCGGGCGAAGCCCAGCATCGCCTCGCCGTCCTCGGTGAGGAGCACGGTGTGGGTGTCCCGGGCGAACAGCCGGCGCCCGGCGGTCTCCTCCAGCTTGCGCACGTGCTGGCTGACGGTCGACTGCCGGAGCCCGAGGCGCCCGGCGGCCTGGGTGAAGCTGAGCGTCTGCGCCACGGCCAGGAAGGTGCGGAGGTGCACGGGGTCGAACATGCCCGGAGCCTACCCCCGGCCTATCGCGAATCGCGATGGCAGTAACAGCAGTGAACGGGGTTCCCGATAGGCGTGCCCTTGGGCAGGGTGGAGGCCATGCCCCGCATCCTCTCCCTGCTCGGGCGGCACCTCCGCGTGCGGCGGATCCGCCGCCGTGGCGGCTCCCGCAGCCCCCGTCCCCGCTTCCGGCTCCGGCTGCCCGTCGACCCCTACATAGCCGCCCTGCTCGGCACCGTCCTCCTCGCGGTGCTGCTGCCCGTGCGCGGCTCGGCCGCCGACGCTGCGGAAGGGGCCTCCACGGGCGCCGTGGCGCTGCTCTTCTTCCTTTACGGGGCCCGCCTCTCCACCCAGGAGGCGATGGCCGGACTGCGCCACTGGCGTCTCCATCTCACCGTCCTGGCCTGTACGTTCCTCGTCTTCCCGCTGCTCGGCCTGGCCGCCCGCGGACTGGTGCCGTACGTCCTGTCCCCGCAGCTCCACACCGGGCTGCTCTTCCTGTGCCTGGTGCCGTCGACCGTCCAGTCGTCGATCGCCTTCACCTCCATCGCGCGCGGCAACGTGGCGGCCGCGATCTGCGCGGGCTCCTTCTCCAGCATCGTGGGCATCCTCCTCACCCCGCTTCTCGCAGCGCTGCTGCTGGGCGGCAGCGCGGGCGGGTTCTCGCTCGACTCGCTGGTGTCGGTGGTGCTGCGGCTGCTGGTCCCCTTCCTCGCGGGGCAGTTGCTGAGGCGCCTGCTCGTCGGCTTCCTCACCCGGCACAAGGCCGTACTGGGTCTCGTCGACCGGGGCTCGATCCTCCTCGTGGTCTATGCGGCGTTCAGCGAGGGAGTCGTCCGGGGCGTCTGGCACCAGGCGACCCCCTGGCGGCTGCTCGGTCTGGCGGCGGTGGAGGCCGTGCTGCTGGCCCTGATGCTCACTCTCACCTCCTATGGCTCGCGCCGGCTCGGCTTTGCCCGCGAGGACCGGATCGCCATCACCTTTGCCGGCTCCAAGAAAAGCCTCGCCGCGGGCCTGCCCATGGGCACCGTCCTCTTCGGCGCCGAGGCGAGCCTGGCCCTGCTGCCGCTGATGCTCTTCCACCAGATGCAGCTGATGGTCTGTGCGGTGCTGGCCAAGCGGTACGCCCGCCGGGCGGCCGCCGTCGTTGCCGGCCCCGCGCCGGAGACCGCACCCTCCGGCACCGCACCCCCCGCTTCCGGCTACCGCACCTCAGCCGTCGCCGCCCCCGGCACCGACGGCGTCCCCGGCACCGACGGAGTCCGCCCGGTCGACGCGGTCGATGCGGTCGAGCGGTAGCCAGAGCACCATCTCCGTCAGATCCCCGGGCGCGGGCGGCGTGTTCGACCGCCGCAGCGCCGCCAGCTCGCCGTCCGCCAGCCTCCGGCCGTACACCCGCACCTCGTCCAGATCCCCCGTCAGAAACGACCTGGCGTCCGGCTTCTGCCCCAGATGCACCCCGAACGTCGAAGTGCGGCTCACCGTCCCCGGCACGTCCCCCACGGCCGTGGAGACGCCGTCGACCGTGAGCGTCACCCGGCCGCCCGCGCGGCGCAGGGCCAGCTGGTGCCACCTCCCGTCGTTGTACGCGCCCGCCGACCGCACCGTGGCCGTACGGGCCGGGCCGGCTCCCGTCACCGCGGTGACCTGCCCCGTGATCCGCTGCTGACCCGGCTCCCCGCGCAGCGCCACCTGCGGGGCGCCGCCGATCCCGCCCATCCACAGGAACGGCTGCTCCCCCTTGCCCGCCCGGTAGCGGAACCACAGCACCGCCGTGAAGTCCCGCGTGCCGAGCGGCAGCGACGGGCGGTAGGGCAACCGCACGGCACCGTCCCGGCCGTCGAAGCCGAGCGCCGCCCCGAAGCGCCCGCCGACCCGGTGCACACCCCCGAGCACCCGCGCCCCCTCGCCCCCCGGCGCCCGGTCCCGCGTCGTCGGGTCGGGCCCGGCTCGGGGACCGAGCCACTCCTCGGTGAACCGCGCGAAGCGGATCTCCTGACGCGCGTCGGCCTTCCCGGCCTCGTAGAGCAGACCGGTCGTCCCCTCCTCGATCACCGTCATGTCGGAGTAGCCGGACCAGTCGGCCGTGACCCGTCTGCCGTGCTCGGCGCTCTCCCAGGTGCGCCCCTGGTCGTAGGAGGAGCGAATGGTCATCGTGCGGCGGCGGTCGGGGTCGGCCGGCAGCGCCAGCAGCCAGCGCCCCGGCCGCAGCGCGGCGATCGAGCCCTGCACCATGGGGGCGTAGAGACCGGGCAGGGCCCTGAAGGGGGCGGTGAAGCCGGCGCCTCCGTCACGGCTGACGGCGTCGTCCCGGTTGCCGAGGTCCGTCCCGTCCTGCTCGCGGCCGTTGACGTAGACCGCCCCGTCGCTCCGCTCGGCCAGGGTCAGCTCGGACGGCTTCTGACGGTACGTACCGTCGGAGGCCACTGAGTAGCTGTCCAGCGCGCCCAGCCGCCAGTGGTCCCCGCCGTCGTCACTGAGGGCGAGCGCCCCGTGATTGGCATAGGTGCGGATGCCGTCGTGGCTCTCGGCGTTGATGCCGATGACCAGGCGGCCGCGGTGCGGCCCATGGGTGAGCTGGATGCCGTGCCCGGGCCCGGTCGCGTACCAGGAGTTCCAGGCGGCCGGCCGGATCTGCGCGGTCAGGTCGCGTGGGTGCGACCAGCTGAGCCCGTCGTCCTCGCTGTACTGCATATGCGGGGTGCGGTCGCAGGGCACATCGCAGTTCCCGGCGTCCTCCCGGCCCTCGTTGTAGGTCGTGGCCAGCACGATCCGGCCGGTGCGGCGGTCCACGACCGGCGCGGGATTGCCGTGGGTGTCCCCCTCGCCGGAGTCGACGACCCGGAGCGGCCCCCAGGTGCGGCCGCCGTCGGCGGAGCGTTTGAGCACGACGTCGATGTCGGTGGCATCGCTGCAGTTCTCCTTCCTCCCCTCGGCGAAGGCGAGGAGGGTGCCGTCGTTGGTGGTGACGATGGCCGGAATGCGGTAGCAGGCGTAACCCGGGTCCTGGTCCGCCCTGAAGAGGACGCGCTCCTCGAACGGCGCCCGGTCCGCCCCCGGCTGGGGAGACGCCGACTGCGGAAACGCCGGATGGGGAACGAGCGCGAGAAGCACTCCGGCGACCGAGGCGAGGGCGGCGAAGCGTCGCCGCATCGCCTTTCCGAAGCGGGATCTGATGGGACGTCGGATGGCGGGTGCGGAGGGCTCTCGGTGACCGGTAGGAGGATGCGCCGTCATGGCCCGTCCCTTTCGCGTCAAGGCCCTCTGGGGCCCCACGTGTCCGGTGGGCCAACGTACGGTGCGGGCTGTTCTCCCACAAGGATTGTCATCCGAAGGAATCATGCGACCCCTCGGCACGTTTCGCGGCTCCGGAACCGGCTCACGGCCGGAGAATCACCTTGCCCTGGTTGGCCCGGGACTCGATGATCTCGTGCGCCTTCGCTGCGTCCTCCAGCGGCAGTTCGGCGTGCACCCGGGGGCGCAGCCTTCCGGCGGCGAACAGCTCCCACAGCTCCCGTCGCCACTGCTCCATCAGCGCGGGCCGGTTGCGGGCTATGAGCGCCACCTGGAAGCCGATCGCGGATTTCCCGCCCACCAGCAGGTCGTAGGCCGGAATGATGCCGCCTCCCGAGCTGTAGGCCACCAGCCGCCCGCCCGGCGCGAGCGCCGCCAGGGCGGGGGAGAGCAGCTCTCCGCCGACGGCGTCCAGGACCACGTCCACCGGGTCGCCCCAGGAGTCCTGGTCGTAGGTGACCACCTCGTCCGCGCCCAGTGACCGGACGAACTCCGCCTTCTCCGGCGATCCGACCGCCGCCACCACCCGCTCCGCGCCGCGCGCCTTGGCAAGCTGCACCGCCAGATGGCCCACCCCGCTCGCCGCGCCCGTCACCAGCACCGACTCGCCCTCGGCCGGCCGGCCTGCCTCGTACGCCCCGAGGGCGACGAGGCCGCACCGCACGAGCGCGACGGCATCGGAGGCGCTCGCGCCCGCGGGGATGTGCGAGGCCATGGCGGCGTGCACGACGGCCCGGTCGGCGTAGCCGTCGCCGAAGCACAGGCCCGTGACGCGGTCGCCGACCGCGAAGCCCGTCACCCCGGGGCCGACGGCGGCGATCTCCCCGGCGACCTCGCCGCCCAGGCTCGCCGGCAGCGGCAGCCCGCCCTCGCGGACCTTGCGGACGACCGGCAGCGTGACGCCGATCGCCTCGGTGCGCAGCAGCAGTTCACCGGGGCCGGGAGCGGGCACCTCCGCCTCCTCCAGGCGCAGTACCTCGGGGCCACCGTTCTCGTAATAACGAACGCGACGCATCATGCGCGGACACCTCCACAGGGCAGCTTCACGGAACAGCAGGACAGGCGTGACGACGCCTCACCAACTCATTGGGAGCCCCAACGGCTGACAGTCCTCACGGTACACGAATCCATTGGGAAGTCCAATGGATTCCGGGTAGGCTCGTCCCATGCCCGAAACCGCAGGAACAGAGCAGGCGAGCGCCCCCCGGCCCGCGCTCGACCACATCCGCGCGCTCCCCAGCTGGCTGCTCAACCGGGCCTCCGCGCGCGGCCGGCGCCTCGTGGCCGACGCGCTCGCGCAGGACGGCATGCGCATGCCCCACCACGCCGTGCTCTCGGCCGTCGCCGACCTCGGCCCGGTGGCCCAGGCCGAGCTGGGGCGCACCACCGGCTTCGACCCCAAGGACATGGTCGGGATCCTCAACGACCTCCAGGCCCAGGAGCTGATCACCCGCGCTCCCGACCCCAACGACCGCCGTAAGAACGCCATCACCCTCACCCCGGCGGGCCGGCGCCGCCTCGCCCGCCTGGGGAAGCTGGGTGACGAGGCGAACGAAGCCCTGCTCGCGGGGCTCTCGCCCGCCGAGCGCGAGCTGTTCCTGGCCCTCCTCACCCGCGTGGTCGAGGGCGAGGGCACGTCCGAGAGCTGACGCCGCCCCGCGAACCTCCCGAAAGCCGGGGCGGCAACGCGCCGGATCTGGTGGGATGTCACCCGATGTGGGGAGGCTGGGGCGGTGGAGTCCGGTGCGGCCCGGTGCGGTCCGCGGAAGGCCGCGGGAAGCGGCGGGAAGCAGCGGAAGAAGGTAAGAAGAAGCGGAAGAAGGTAAAAGGAAAAGGACACGAATCCACCCGACGGGCACGGCGAGCACGACAAGAGCGGCAAGCGCGGCGAGAATCGACAAGGCCGGGCAAGCAGGGCACAGCGCAGCGAGACCGAGCAGGCCAGGGAACAAGAGGAACAAGGCGAGAAGGGGTGCCGCGTGAACCTTCAGCAGCTGCACTACACCTCCACCGCCACCCTGGGCCCGAACGGCTCCGGCTTCCGCTTCACCGCGGCAAGCCCCGAACTGCCCATCACCCTGCTGGGCGAGACGGAGCAGTTGATCGGCTACGAGCCGCCGGGCGACGCGCCCCGCCGCCCCACCCTGGAGGAACTCACCCGGTTTCCCGTGGCGTTCAGCCACAACCGGCTCTCCGACGGCAGCCGCCTGCTGTGCCGTACGGTCCGCACCGGCCCCGGCCGCAGCGGCCGCCACGGCAACTTCCACGCCCACGCTGTGCGCCTGCCCGACGGCGGCGGGCTGCCCGGCGGCCTCCTGCCGATCGAGGCGTGGGAGTCCCCCTCCTGGGCCGACCGCACCCCCGACGGGGGCATCCCCGCAGCGCTGACCGCGCTCATCCCGGCCCGGCGCATCGACAAGAAGGGCCTGCTCGAGTTCGTCCACTCCCGCGCGGAGCGGATCGAGGCATTCCTGGCCGACGTGCGGACGCTCTTCCGCACCCCCGACGCCCCGCAGATCATCGTCGTCGAACAGGACACCGCCCATACGGCCTACTGGGTCGCCGTCGCCAGCGCCGTCCTGCCCCGCGAGCTGGCCGCCCGGCTCACCTTCACCACCTACACCCGCCGTCCCATGCTCGCCCGGCAGCAGATCGTCGGCGTCTTCCCCGACGCCGACTTCGACTTCGCCTCGGCCGCCGCCCAGCAGCGCTTTCGCGTCCACGACCTCACCGGCGGGCCCTCCAGCCCGGCCCGCGCGGAGCGGGATCTCTGGGCGGCTGCGGCGGCCCGGATCTGGCTGGCGGGCCGGCCGGAGCTGTTCGCCGAGGCCGCGCGCCGCACCGGGATCGGCGGCCGCACCGCGCCGGGCCGCACCGCCGCGGCCCGCGCCGCGCACGCCGGGCCCGGCCCCGACGGCACGGCAGGACCCGCCGACGCCGGCAGGCCGCCCGGCACGGGCGCCCGCGGCCCCGTCGCGACCAGAGAGGTCCGGGAGGCCGGGGGAGACGACGCGGACCGCCTCGCCGCGCTGGCCGCCCGAGAGGGCATCGCCCTGGAGTCGAACGGCCGCACCGCGGCCGCCCGCTGGATCCGGGAGAACGCCCCCGGCACCGACCTCGAGAACACCCCCCGCACCCGGGTGCTCACCACCGTGGCCGCGGGCGGCACGGACCGTACGCCCGAGGAGTGGACGGTCCTGGCCTCGCTCGCCGAGGAGTTCTCGGCACCGGCGTTCCGCATGACGACCGCCCCCCTCAAGGACGACCTGCGCGCGGAGCTGAACCGCGCGGCGGAGATCCCGGACACCCCCCTCGTCCGCTTCCTCGCGCTCCTCCGGCTCGCCGAGGCGCTCTGGGTCGACCGCGACGCCGTCCTGCCCGTCCTGGCCGCCCGGCTGACCGCCACCCTCCTGGACGAACGGGCGCAGGACCGCAAGGTCGTCCGTGCCGCCCTCGACGCCCTCCCCGAGCTGCGCGCCGCCGTCTTCGACTCGCTGGACCGCACCACGGCGACGCAGGCTCCCGAGCCCATCGTCCGCCTGCTCGCCGCCGAACTCCCCGGCGCCGACCTCACCGGCCGCCCCCACCTGACCATGGCCGCGGCCGTGGCCGCCGCCCCCCTGCCCGACGGCGACCGCGACCACGTCGCCCTGCTGCACACGCTCCTGAAGACGGCCGGATCCGAGCACCTGGAGAAGCCGTCCGTGCTGCGCACGGCCTTCCGGCTGGTGTGGGGCGACGCCCCCCTCCGCCCGGCCGAGGCCGACACCCTGCTCGCCGGCCTCCCGGCAGGCTGGCACCGCGCCCCCGAGATCGTCGACGCGCTCGTCCGGGCCGCCCTCGACAGCGGCCCCGACGACCCCGTCGCGCCCGGCCTCGCGAAGGGCCTCCTGGAGGAGCTGCTCGGCTGCGGAGTGGAACTCGACCCCAGGGAGCGGGCCGCCCTCACCCTCCTGGAGGAGGCCGGCGCCCTCACCACCGGCGAGGCCCCGCCCGGCTACACGGCCCGCGTCGTCGGCCTCCGCCGCCAGGCCGCCCCGCTGGAGGCCGGCGTCGCCGAACGGCTCTGCGCCGCCCTCGCCCGGCGGCTGCTGTGCATGGACCCGCCCCCCGGCCCCGGAGAGCTGCCCGACCTCATCCACTCCGGCGACGAACTCCTCCTGGACGCCTACGCCCTGGAGGGCCACGGCGAGGGCGTGCGCGAGCTGCTCCGCCGCACTCCCACGTACGCCGCCGTGTGCTTCGTCGCCTGGCACACCGCGCCCGGGGTGAACGACCTCTGGGAGGAGATCCGCACCGATCTGCTCGGCAGCATCCTGCGGCCCGAAGTGCGCCGGATGAACACCGAGGAGATCGAGCAGATCCGGCACTGCCTGCGGCAGGTCGGCGGTCAGTGGGCCGAGACGTTCCACGAGTGGGACAGGTTCGGGGTCCTCGGCAGGCTCAGCGGCCGCTGGCGCGGACGCCCCGGGAGGGCGTGACGGATATGGGGCGGCTCACGGCATGACGATGCGCTCTTCCCCCGCGTAGACGTTCATCGAGGAGCCGCGCAGGAAGCCGACGAGCGTCATGCCCGTCTCGGCGGCCAGGTCGACGGCCAGGGACGACGGCGCCGACACCGCCGCCAGCACCGGAATCCCCGCCATGACCGCCTTCTGCGCCAGCTCGAACGACGCCCGCCCCGAGACCAGCAGCACGGCACCGGACAGCGGCAGCAGCCCCTGCCGCAGCGCACGGCCGACGAGCTTGTCGACGGCGTTGTGCCGGCCCACGTCCTCGCGCACGTCCAGCAGTTCGCCGTCCGCGGAGAACAGGGCCGCGGCGTGCAGGCCGCCCGTGCGGTCGAAGACGCGCTGGGCCTCGCGCAGCCGGTCCGGGAGCGCGGCCAGCAGCTCCGGCGTCAGCCGCACGGGTGACGGGCCGTCGGACACCGGCCAGCGCGCCGTGGTGCGCACGGCGTCCAGGCTCGCCTTGCCGCACAGGCCGCAGGAAGAGGTGGTGTAGACGTTGCGCTCGAGGCTGATGTCGGGCACGGGGACGCCCGGTGCGAGGCGTACGTCGACGACGTTGTAGGTGTTCGAGCCGTCGTCGGTGGCACCGGCGCAGTAGACGATGTTGGCCACCTCCTCGGCCCGGCCCAGCACGCCCTCGCTCACCAGGAAGCCGGCGGCGAGCGCGAAGTCGTCGCCCGGCGTGCGCATGGTGATGGCCAGCGGCTTGCCGTTCAGCCGGATCTCCAGCGGCTCCTCGGCCACGAGGGTGTCCGGACGGGCGCCGACGGCCCCGTCCCGGATGCGGATGACGCGGCGTCGTTCGGTGACCCGTCCCATGTCGATCAGTCCCGAGGTGCTTGGTGGCCGGTGATGGACGGTTCATTCTCCCCGCACGGGCCGTGACCCCCGTACGGGTGCACCGGCGCCCGGCACGTGACGTCGGCCTCATCGGAAGAAGCCGTGACACGCAGGACACACCGCATGACTACCGTTCAGTAGCGAAACACAGCGAGACGGAACGTGCGCCAGCCCAACCTCCCCGCCCCGACCGTGCACCGAGAGCGGAGATCAGCGATGGCACCCACCCTCACCACTCCCGTGCTCAAACCCGGCACCGAATGGGCCACGGCCTGGCAGCGCTGCCTGGCCCTCGCCCCCGAGGCGTTCCGGGACGACCGCGTACTCAACCTCTGGAACGGCTTCTGGCAGGCCGACGGCCGCCCGCTCCCCGCCACCACCCCCGTGGACGGCACCCCGATCGCCGGCCCGCCCCGCCTCGACCCGGCCACCGCCCGGCAGGCCGTACGGGCCTCCCTGGACCAGCACCGCGCCTGGCGCGACATCCCGCTCGCCGACCGCAAGGCCCGGGTGGGCGCCGCCCTCGACGCCCTCACCGAGCACCGCGAACTCCTCTCCCTGCTCCTCGTCTGGGAGATCGGCAAGCCCTGGCGGCTGGCCTGCGCGGACGTCGACCGCGCGATCGACGGCGTGCGGTGGTACGCGGCGGAGATCGACCGCATGCTGGTCGACCGGGGGCCGCTGCCCGGACCGGTCAGCAACATCGCCAGCTGGAACTACCCGATGAGCGTGCTCGTCCACGCCATGCTCGTCCAGGCGCTGGCAGGCAACGCCGTCATCGCCAAGACCCCGACGGACGGCGGCCTGGCCTGCCTCTCCCTCGCCTGCGCCCTGGCCGCGCGCGAGGGCCTGCCCCTCACCCTGGTCAGCGGCAGCGGCGGCGAGCTGTCCGAGGCGCTCGTCCGCGCCCCCGAGATCGGCTGCGTCTCCTTCGTGGGCGGCCGCGACACCGGGGCCCGGGTCGCCACGGCCGTCGCCGACCTGGGCAAGCGTCACATTCTCGAACAGGAGGGGCTCAACACCTGGGGCATCTGGAACTTCACCGACTGGGCCGCCCTCGCCCCGCAGATCCGCAAGACCTTCGACTACGCCAAGCAGCGCTGCACCGCCTACCCGCGCTTCGTCGTGCAGCGCTCGGCCTTCCCTGAATTCCTGGCGCACTACCTCCCGGCGGTGCGCCAGGTGACCCTGGGCCACCCGCTGGCGGTGACCGACCCGGCCGGGCCCCTGCCCGAGCTGGACTTCGGCCCGCTGATCAACGCTGCGAAGGCGAAGGAGCTGACCGACCAGGTGGCCGAGGCGATCGACCGCGGCGCGATCCCCCTGCACCGCGGCGAGCTGTCTCCCGAGCGCTTCCTCCCCGGCCAGGACACCGGCGCGTACGTGCCGCCCGTCACGCTCCTCAACCCGCCCTCGACCTCCCCGCTGCACCACGCCGAGCCCTTCGGCCCGGTCGACACGATCGTGCTGGTCGACACGGAGGCCGAGCTGCTCGCCGCGATGAACGCCAGCAACGGCGCCCTCGTCGCCACGCTGTCCTGCGACGACCGCCGGGCGTACGAGCGGCTGGCCCCGCAGATCCGCGCGTTCAAGGTCGGCCACGGCAAGCCGCGGTCGCGCGGGGACCGGGAGGAGCTGTTCGGGGGCTTCGGCGCCTCGTGGCGGGGGGCCTTCGTGGGCGGGGAACTGCTGGTGAGGGCCGTGACGGAGGGGCCCGCGGCGGACGAGCGGGTGCCGGGCAACTTCCCGGACTACCACCTGATGCCGTAGTCCGCCGGGCTCGTACGCCGCCGGCTCGTACGCCGCCGGGCTCAGCCGATCCCCTGGCGGTCGGCGAGCAGAGCGAACTCCCGGTCCGACGCCTCCCGCACCGTGCGCTCCACGGCCTGGGCCAGGAGCGTGCGGTGCCGATCCAGCGGCGTGCGCCGGTCCGCGGGGACCAGCCGCCACAGGTCGTCCAGGGCGGCCACCAGCCGACGCGTCACCTGAGGACTGTGCGCGTCGCCACCCGCCGCACAGCCCCGGATCTCCGCGAAACCGAGGTCGACGAGGTCGTCCCACTCCGGAAGGTCCTGCACCAGCCGGACCTCCCCCTTGCGGTCGCAGTGGTAGAGCGCGCCGAGCGGACGGCCGGCGAGGTCCGCCAGGACCTGGACGATCCGGTCCAGGCACTGCACGGCGGTGGTCGGGTCGTTGACGGCGGGCGAGAGGGCCCGCAGCGCAATGTCCGACAGCTGCCGCAGCCCGAAGCCGAGATCCTGGTGGAAGGTCCGCTCGACCCCGACGGACACGGTGCGGCGCAGGGCGTGCGGGGTCGGCACCCCGGTCCTGCCGTGCACGGCCAGCACAGGGGTGCCCGGTACGACGTAGTCCCCGATCCGCGGAATCAGCCGCAGCACCACGCCCTGCCGCCGCGCCACCCGCACGAGCCGCGCGATGTGCACGTCCCGCAGCACCCCGGCCCGCCCCGCGTGGACGATCTCGGCCGAGACCGCGGGCAGCACGAGCTGCTCCTCGCCCTCCCGGCCCGTCACGGCGCTGTGCCGCGCGATCGCCCAGAAGGACTCCCTGCTGATCCGGTCGATGACGTGGCCGACCCGCATCAGCCGGATCGTGGAGTTCACATAGGCGATGAACAGTCCCAGGCTCACCAGCACGAGCAGCACGCACACGGCGCCGGAGAAGACCGGCACGGTGGACACGGTCCGCGGATCCTGGTTCCCCTCGAACGCAGCCTGCACCAGCAGCGCGAACAGGAAGGTCGCCAGGAACACGGTGAACGTGCACTTGGTGATGCGGCTGCGCACGTACAGCCGCACGACCCGGGGCGAGAACTGCCCGCTGGCCATCTGCAGCGCCACCAGGGAGATCGAGAACACCACGCCGATGAAGGTCAGCATCGCCGAGCCGACGGTGGTGATGATCGCTTTCAGGGCGTCGGCGACGGCGATCAGGGACTCGATGTCGCCGTAGGCGCCGTCCTCCCGCAGGGTCTCGATGGAGAGGTGGTCCAGCTCCAGCACGCTCAGGGCGAGCACGGCCGCGCCCGTCACCCCGGCGGTCGGCGCGAACCAGAAGGTGTCCCGCAGGTGCTCGCGCAGCGGGGACAAGAGCCTCGGCCGGCGCAGGGACCGGCCGCCCCGGACGGCACTGTGGGATGAGTTGCACATAATCGGACCTTATGTCCAACCCGAAAGCCCTGGTGAAAGGCACTCCGAAACCTTGATAGAGTTATCCATGTCGCCGCGGGGAACGCCCCGCAGAGACAAACACCTGGTCCGGGTGGCGGAATGGCAGACGCGCTAGCTTGAGGTGCTAGTGCCCTTTATCGGGCGTGGGGGTTCAAGTCCCCCCTCGGACACCATGAGAAATCAGAGGAAACCCCAGCTCAGCTGGGGTTTTTCTGTTTTTGGGGAGGCCTTAGCGCCGTGCGGACCCTTGCGCCACCCGTCGGTGGTCGCGGTCGCCGGTCCCCGCCGTCTGCCACACACTGGTCGCGATCGAGCTTGACCGAGTTCGAGCGTGGCCGGTCCCCGGAAAGCCCGTGGTGGACGCGCCTGAACGAATTGGTGACGTCGAAACATGAACGTTTCTCACACTGACCAGCCGGCCGCGGCCGGCTCGACCGAGAGCGCCTGGAGCGGTCCGCACACCCGCGTGGGCGTGCTGGTCACCGCGCTCCTCGCGGCCTGCATCGCCTTCCAGCTGAACGCCAGCATGCTCAGCCCGGCGCTGAAGAGCATCGAGGACAGCCTGGGTGCCAGCTCGGCCGAGATCGGCCTGACCCAGACCGCCTTCTTCACCTCCGCGGCGCTGTTCTCGCTGTTCCTGCCGCGCCTCGGCGACGTCATCGGCCGCCGCAAGGTCCTGGCCGGAATGCTGGCGCTCATGGCCGTCGGATGCGTCGTGGCCGCGCTGGCGGAGAGCGTTCCCGTCCTGTTCGTGGGCCGCCTCATCCAGGGCGCGTCCGGCCCGGCCGTCCCGCTGTGCCTGATCATGCTGCGTATGGAGGTGACCGAGCCCAAGCGCTACGGCACCCTGCTCGGCGTGATCACCGCCGTCAACGGCGGCATCGCGGGCGTCGACTCCCTGGCGGGCGGCTGGCTCGCCGACAACCACGGCTTCCAGTCGGTCTTCTGGGCGATGGCCGTGGTGGCGGTCATCGCGACCGTCCTCGTCGCCACCCTGACCCGGGAGACCAAGGTCCCCTCCGCCCACCGGATGGACTGGCCGGGCGTGGCCTTCCTGGTCGTCTCGGTCGGTGCCCTGCTCGTCGCCCTCAACGAGGCCGGGAAGCTCGACGCCGCGAACTGGAGCATGGTCGGCATCCTCGTGGTCGTCTCGGCGGTCGCCTTCGCCCTGTTCTGGCGCACCGAGGACCGCACCGTGCACCCGCTGGTCGCCACCCGCCACCTGAAGCAGCGCGGCACCTGGGCGACCCTGCTCACCACGGTCCTCACCATGACGGGCGTCTTCGCCGTCATGAACGGCCTGATCCCGGCCTTCGCCCAGGACGCCAAGGCCGGTCTCGGCATGACCGCCGAGCAGTCGGCGTGGTGGACCCTGACCCCGTACGCCCTGGCGGGCCTCGCCATGGGCCCGGTCGCCGGCCGCCTCGCCGCCACCTACGGCTACCGCCGCGTCCTCCGCCTGGGCCTCGTCGGCGCCGTGCTGTCGGTCGCCCTCATGATCCTCACGATGCCGGCCCACTCGGACGTCATGCTGCTGGTGACCTCGGTCCTGGTCGGCATCACCTACGCGGGCGTGGCCAACATCGTCCTCAACGGCCTGGGCATCGTCCTGTCCCCGGGCGAGAACCCGGGCTTCCTGCCCGGCCTGAACGCGGGCGCCTTCAACCTGGGCGCCGGCCTGAGCTTTGCACTGCTGTACGCGGTGAAGACGGCGGCAATGCCGACCGACCCGTCGTCGGAGGGCGGCTATGTCGTCGCCATGATCGCGGGCGTGGTCATCCTGGCCGCGGCGATCGGGACGTCGTTCCTGATCCCGAAGCCGGAGGCGGCGGAGGCGCACGAGGAGTAGAGCACCTTCGCGGTGCGGTTCGGTGCGGGCGGGGCCCGGGGCCGATCCCCGGGCCCCGTTGCCGTACCCGGCCCGGGTGTGGCCGAACTGTCAGCGTCGCTTCTGCCGGCCCCTGGTACCCCATCTGCACTCAGCGGATACTCGAGCCGCTGCAGCGCCGCGGCACCACATCCGAGGAGGGAGCGGCGCGAACAACGGGTGGCTCTACGCGGGCCGGGGATGGGCCGCCGAGAGAATCAAGGTCCCGATCGGCTCGTGGCCGGACCGTTCCAACTGCTCCGCCACCATCTATGCCCAACCGGTCGGCTATGGAGCTCAAGTCGGTCTCCAGATCTGGGACCCCAATGGGTGGCGCCTGTTGACCGACGCCGTCCGCTGGCTGGACGGCAACGGCTACCAGCCGATCACCACGGGGCCCATCAACGCGAATCAACTCGGCACGGTCTATGTGCAGGCGATCTTCGGAAAGAACGAGCTTGGTGCCGGACAGTTCGTCCGGATCGACGATGTGAGCTTCCGGTTCGTTTCCTGAGAACTCTGACGGCCATGTGACCCCGCGGGCCTGGCCGCCACGCTGGTAACGGTCACAGCCTCGGCGACCTCGTTGAGCACGGCAGTGACCAGCCGTTCGTTCTGGCGTGCTTTTCGCCTGGCCCGGGCTGGGAGGGTGCCAGGTCCCTGTTCGAGGCGTGGGCAGAACTCAGCGGGCCGGATCCCGACGGGAGTCGGACTGCTCGTGTCCTGAGGCCTCTGCGGGACCTTGAGCTGACCCTCGTGCCCGTGGAGGGCGGCGGTCCTTCGTTGCGCTTGTTCAAGGACTGCGTCCTGCGCATCGACGGGAGCACGGCCCGTTTGCGCTACTGACTGGGCGGCCGGGGTGCCGTCCGGGGCCGCGTCAGGTCGACGGTCGTGGGTAATCCTCACCCCCGCACGTTCACCAGTGCCTCGAACCGCGCATTCGATGCCTGGGCACACCTTGTGCCAACCCGGGCTTCCCAAGCCTGGCACGTCGCCCTTGTGAACGCCTCCACGGCCGCTGGGTCGGCTGACGTCCACGACTCGAACCGAGACGCCCACGACAAGGCCTCAGCCGGGCCGCAGCCGTCCTCCATGAGCCGTACTGCTGTGTGGGCGACGTCCACCCATGCCGGCCCGATCGCGGGCATGGCCCAGTCCACCAGCCATGCGTGATCCGTGCCGACCAGAAGGTTGTGCGGATTGGTGTCCGTGTGCAGCAGCGCGTCGCCGAGTAGCAACGCCCGTTCGCGGGTTGTTGTGAATTCGGCCAAGTCCCGGTCCACGAACTGCGGTAGGTCCACGGTAGCCGGAGGGCGCAGTGCCTGAGCTGCGTCGAGGGTGATGGCGACGAGCGGCAGGTCCTCCGAGCCCGGTGACAGATCCGCATGTCGGCCGTTCACTCCTTCGAACGCGAGGAGATCCCAGCCGTTGCAGTTCAGCTGCCACAGCAGGCGAGGGCTCACCGCGGTCGCAGCTGGATTCACTGCTACCTCCAACGCCTGGGCGGCGACGCGTCGGGCATCGTCCGCAGGGACGCCCTTCACGAACACCGGGCCTGTACTTGTCGATAGCACTGCCGCGAACAGGCAGGTGATTCCGTGGGGTACTTGCTCGACCGCTTCGACTTTTCCGGTCCGCGCCACAACGGCTTCTCGAACCCCTCTTGGCAGCCCTGCCCAGTCAGTACGCACTCCACCTCCCCATGAGAAGCGGGGACCGCACAACGCGGCCCCCACCGTGTTGCCTGCGAAGTGGCAACCTATTGCGTCGCCCCGCACTTGCGGCATCGTGTGGCACCACTCCACGTCACCCAGTCGTGCTCGCACTCATCGCTCATCAAAGTCACCCCCTCCCATCACCTCGCAGAGCTTCAGTGCGCCTGCCGCAGATGAACGCCCATGGCAGTCGTCAGCTGCGTGGCTGTCTCACGGTCGCCAACCTCCAGAGCTTGTGCCCTCTTGCGCTTGATGTCCCAGCACACCCCGCACCGAGAGGGCCGCGAGGCGGGCGCCGTTCCGTGCTGCGCGTCCGGTTCGCTCACGCCATCCTCCGGTCCCGCTCGCTCCGTGAATTGGCGTCGGCCACCTTGGGCCGCAGTTCGTCGCTCGTGGTGGCCGGCCGGACATCACAAGGGAACGCCTCCCACTCCGTCCCGCCGGATGGCGTCCGCAGGTGCAAGCGCCCGCCGTTTACGCTCATGACCTCGCCGAGGCGATCCCGTCGGGCGTCCACGACCAATGTCCCCACGTCTGTCACCCGTGTTGCGTGTTGGGGACCACCTGCGGCTGTCAACGACTCACCCCCGCACAGCTAGGCCGCAAGGGGCTGGGAACCGTGTGGGCGAGACGGTGGGTGCGGCGATCTCGACCGGAGGCGTCGGGCGTGAGTAACGCCGTCATCCGGCCGAGGTAACTCGTGATGAAGCTGACCACTGTCGACCTTCCCTTCAGATTGGCCGCTGCCCCGGGGCCGGTCGCACGGTGCCGGGGTTTTTCGTTCGCGTGTGCGGCAGGGATTTGGACACAAGGTGTCCATGACGAGGCCCCCAAGATCACTGACAGCAACCGTTCACCGCTCGAAAATCAGTCGAGTCGAGAACGCGCGCCTTGGGATGTCTCTCGGAGAGGTGCGGGATCTGCTCCGTTTCTACGGTGTGGATGATCCGGACTACGTGGAAGAGGTGGTGAACCTCGCGCGCCGGAGCAATGAGCGGGGCTGGACGCAGCAGCTCGGTCTCAAGATTCCGTCCTACGTGGACTACATCGACTATGAAGAGACTGCCGACTACATTCGCTCGTTCGAGCCGATGGTTGTCTCCGGACTCCTGCAAACCGCTGACTATGCTCGGGCTCTCCTGAAGGCGGCGCCGACGATGCTCTCAAATGAACGCGTGGAAGAGCTGGTTGAAGTGCGCATGCGTCGTCAGGAAATCCTTTACCGTGGCGCTCCTCCGCGCGTGTGCGTGATCCAAGGTGAGGCCGCCCTGCGAGCGCAGGTGGGAGGCCGGGCCGTCATGGCGGCGCAGGTCAAGCACCTGGTGGAGGTCTCGGAGCACCCCAACGTCGAACTGCAGGTCCTAACGTTACGTTCAGTGCGGGCGCTCATGCCGGGGTTCTGGGCACGTTCGTGCTGTTCAGCTTCCCCACCCCGGTGTTCTCGGACATCGTGTGCCTGGAACACAGGACGGGAACCCTCTACATGGAGACTCCGGAAGACACGAGCGCGTATACGCTCACGTTCGACTCGTTGCGGTCAACCGCCTTGAGCCCTGCTGAAAGTCGCGACCTGATCAACAGGATCAAGCAAGAGTTATAGATGGCGGCACCACTTGAGAGGTAGCAAGATGCTTGCCCACGATCTGCGCACTGCCTGCTGGCGGAAGAGCACCTACAGCGGTAACTCGGGCGAATGCATCGAAGTAGCCGAAGGGCTTGACGTCGTGTTCGTACGTGATTCGAAGGATCCGTACGGTCCTGCCCTGGTGGTCGACACGAGAGCATGGGCTGTGTTCATAGGTGGCATAAAGGCCGCGGCCCCCCTGACCGCCGTCTGGCTCCTGACAGCATCACAGCAGCCCCGGAACGGACTCCCGGCCGGGGCTGTGTCATGTGGTGCTGGTGCCAGACGGTTGGCGATGATGTGAACCGCTTGCTGCGAGCCACTGCCCTGGCCCCATGGTCATTGGGCTCGGGACGTCGTTGCTGATCCCGAAACCGGTGGTGGCGGAGGTGTACGAGGATCTCGATCCGGGATGTCAGTGGTGGCTGCGATGCTGCCGGCATGACTCCGTGGAACCTGTCCGACCTCGACGCGGCCCTGCGGGCGAGCTGGGCCGCTGACACCTGCTCGCCCGACAACCAGGCCGAGTGGTGTCCCGCGAACCCTGCCTGGGGGCACTGCGACATCACCGCTCTTGTCGTTCACGACATCTTCGGCGGCGACCTTGTGGTCGGCGAGGTCCACCTCGACGGTGACCCGCATGGCTTTCACTGGTGGAACCGGCTGCCCAGCGGGGTCGAACTCGACCTGACGCGCGAACAGTTCCGGCGAGGTCAGACGGTCGCCGCGGCCCGTGTCATCGAGCGTCCGACGGGCCCTCTCCGCCGCTGGGACGAGTACCTTCTGTTGCGCAAGCGCGTCACCGGGCATCTGGATCACCTGCCGGAGCCTGCTGTCTGAGCTGGCCGGGTCGACGAGACGACGCCGGCGCGAGCTGTAGCAACGGTGAATCGGAGAGTTCAGGAATGCGTGCTCTGGAACGTGAAGGTGCGATGTGGCGCAAGAACAGTTACAGCGGGCAGGGCGGTAACTGCATAGAAGTGGCAGAAGGGTTGACCGGCCTGCGCATACGGGACAGCAAGGAGCCCCACGGTCCGGTTCTGGTGGTTCCTGCCGAAGCATGGTCAAGCTTTGTTGACCTCCTCAAGGGCGGGAGAGCCCTGACAGCAGCGTGACCCGTGTGCCAGGAGATACTTCCCGCCACGACCCGATGACCGGAACCCCACCCCCGAATTTCCCCCATTCCATGAGTTTCGCCCCTCTCTCCCACACCATGGGAGCAGCGGCCCGGCGATCGCCGTCGGCCGTTGCGCAGCGAGGGGGAGGCACCAGTGAGTGACACCCGCACAGGGAGCGGTCGCACCGTCGATGTCCTCGTCATCGGGGCCGGGCCCACGGGGCTCGCGGTGGCCGTCGGGCTTCGGCAGTACGGGGTCGACGTCGCCGTCGTGGAGAAGGAGGCGCTCGGGAAGCGGGAGGCCCGGGCCGGGGTGGTGTGGCAGCGGGCGCTGGAGGTGCTGGACGATCTCGGGTGTGCCGGGGCGTTCGTGGGGGAGGGGCTGCGGCTGCGGCGCGTCGAGGTGTTCGGGGAGGGGCGCCGGGTCGGGGAGATGGTGCTCGAGTGTGAGGGGACGGCGTTTCCGAATCCGTTGTCCATCGAGCAGGATGCCGTTGAGCGGTTGCTCGGGGAAAGGCTTGTTGCCGTCGGGGGGCGGGTGGAGTGGGGCACCGAGGCTGTCGCCGTGCGGACCGGGGGCGACGGGGTCGAGGTCGACCTGCGGGAAGCCGACGGGGCTGTCAGTACCGTGCGCTGTGGGTGGGTCGTCGGGTGCGAGGGGGCGCACAGCATCGTGCGCAAGGGGCTCGGGATTCCGTTCGAGGGGGATCGGCGGCCGAATCTGCAGTGCGTGCAGATCAACGCCGAGGCCGACTGGAAGTATCCGTACGCCCCTGACCGGAGTTACTTCTTCCTGGAGCGCGGGTCGTCGCTCGGGGTGTCCCCGCGGCCCGGCGGCGGGTACCGGTTCTTCTGCTTCCGTACCGATCCCGAGCCCGCCCTCGACGGGCCGCCCGGGCTCGACGAGATGCGGGAGATCATCGCGGAGACCGCGCACGACTCCGGCGTCCAGCTGGTCCCCACCGAGCCGCCGTGGGCCAACCGGGCCCGGTTCCAGGACCGGGTCGCCGGCACGCTGCGGGAGGGGCGAGCGCTGCTGGCGGGGGACAGTGCCCATCTGTGGGCGCCCATCGGCGGGCACGGGCTCAACACCGGGTTGCGCGGGGCGCACAACCTCGCCTGGAAGCTCGCGGCGGCCGTGCACGGCTGGGCCGCCGACCCCTTCGCCCTGCTCGACACCTACGCCGCCGAACAGCGGCTCACCGCGCACAAGGTGATGCGCGAGATGCAGCACAACGTGCTCGAGCTGCCGCCGACGCCCGCCACGCTGTTCGGCATGCGCGTCGCCGGGGCCCGTGTCATGGGCAGCCAGTGGGCCTCCGGGCGGATCCGGACGATGCTCAGCGATCTCGCGATGCACCACCGGGAGAGCACGCTCTCGGAGGGGCCGGGCGGCGGGGACCGGCTGCCCGATCCGTTCGTGAGGATCGAGGGGCTGCGGCGGAAGCGGGAGTGCCGGCTGCACGATCTGCTGTCGTACCAGTGCTGGACGCTGCTGGTGGCCCCCGGGGCGCAGGTCGACCTCGCGCGGCTGCGGGAGGCCGTCGGGGGCTACCGCGTCCCCGTCGAGATCCTCCGGCCCCGGCTGGTGCCGGGCCGCGGCGACCGGCCCCGCCTCCCCGGCAGGGCCCTCGTCCTCGTACGGCCCGATCGCCACATCGGCATCAGTACGGATCACGTCGGGGAGCTGGAGGAGTATCTGCGCCGGTGGTTTGCGCCGGCTCCCCTGCCGGGGACGGACGGCTAGGCGCCCTTGGCGTAGCCGTAGAGGTGCCCGCGGCCCCGGCGGTCGCGGGCAGGCCGTCAGGAGCGGGGTACGGTCCGCACCATCATCCGCTCCGGGCCGTGGAACACCAGGTCCTCCGCGTACCGCACCGGTTCCCCCTTCCCCTCCGCCAGGGCGAGCCCGGGCATCCCCCGCAGCAGTTCGTTCAGGCCCAGTTCCGCCTCCACGCGGGCCAGCGGCGCCCCCACGCAGTAGTGGATGCCCATGCCGAAGCCGCTGTGGCGGCGCGCGTCGCGGCGTACGTCCAGGTGGTCGGGGTCGGCGAAGTGCTCGGGGTCGCGGTTGGCCGCGCCCAGGACCAGGGTGACCTTCGCGCCCCGTTCGATCTTCCGCCCCCCGATCTCGTCCTCCTCGTACGCCCACCGGCTGATCATCTGCACCGGGGAGTCGTAGCGCACCAGCTCCTCCACGGCCCCCGGCAGCAGCTCCGGGCCGGAGCGCAGCAGCGCCAGTTGCTCCGGGTGGGCGAACAGCGCCAGCAGGCCCTTCGCCACCAGGTTCGTCGTCGTCTCGTGGCCCGCGGTGAGGAGATGGATGCAGGTGCCCACCAGGACGTCGTCCCCCAACGGCCCCTCACCGGGCGGAGGTTCCTCGTCCGCCTGCAGCATCGCGCCGATCAGGTCCGCGTCGAAGCGCGCCTCCTGCGACCTCCGGCGGGCCAGTTCGGCACGGAAGTACGCGTCCAGTTCCCGCGCCGCCGCGTCCGCGAGGGCGAACGCGTCCGGCCGCCGGGCCACGCGTGAGCTGGTCGCCTGCTGGAGGTCCACCGCCTTCGCCCGGAACCACGGGCGGTCCTCCCGCCGCACGCCCAGCAGTTCGCTGATGACGAGGATGGGGAAGGGGGCGGCGAAGCGGGACACCAGGTCGACGCCGTCGTCCGTGGCGGCCGCCGGGTCGGCCCGCAACTCCCCGGCCAGCGCGGCCGCCAGCTCGGCTATGCGGGGCCGCAGCGACTGCACGATGCGCGGCGTGAAGCTCTTCGCCACCAGCGCGCGCACCCGCGAGTGCTCCGGCGGGTCCATGAAGACCATCCAGTTCGCCGTCGTCCGGCGCAGGTGCGGGCACTCCTCCGGCAGCCGCGACGGCAGCCCGCCGCGCCCGTACTTCCGGCTGGTCAGCACCCGCGCCACGTCTGCGTGCCGGAACAGGTACCAGGAGTCGTCCGACCGGTGGACCGGGTCGCCCTCCCGGTAGCGGCGGTACAGCGGATAGGGATCCGGAACGTGCACCTCCGAGTTGCGGAACGGGGCGAGCACGGGTGAGTCGGTCACTTCGCACCCCCGCGCACCGTGTCGGCCAGCGTACCCGGGTCCGTCGGCAACTCCGCGCCGCACCAGGCCACATGCCCGTCCGGCCGGACCAGGACGTACGGGCTCCCGTAGCGCTCCGCCACGGCCCGGTCGCGGCAGCGGTACGTCTCCAGCGGCACCCGGCGCGCCGCGAAGGCGGCCTCCAGCGGCCCGGTCCCCGCATCCGCGAAGGCCATCAGCCGGAACGCCCGGCCGAAGAGGTCCAGCGTCGACACCCCCGGGCGCAGCCACGCGTGCGGGGCCCGGGCGCCGGGCACGGCGGCCGTCCGCCAGTCGCCGTCCGCACCGCCCACCACCACGGGCGACGCGTACCGGTACCCGAGATGCACGTCCGGTGCCTCGAACTCCCGGCGCACCCCGCCCCTCAGCATCCCCTCCGCCAGGTCGGCCCGGGCCCTCGCGCCCTCCGCCGTGGTCAGCAGGATCTCCTTGGGCAGCTCCCGGCCCATCGTCCGCCGCAGATTGACGTTGGCCTCCTCCAGGCTCTGCTCGGCCACCGGCCGGCGCTCGGTCTCGTAGCTGTCGAGCAGCCCCGGGCCCGCCCAGCCCGCCAGCTCACCGGCCAGCTTCCAGCCGAGGTCGGCGGCGTCGACGATGCCCGTGTTCATGCCGAAGCCCCCGGAGGGCGACAGCGTGTGCGCGGCGTCCCCCGCCAGCAGCACCCGGCCCGCGCGGAAGGTCTCCGCGATGCGGTGGGTGAGGTGCCAGACGTTGTCCGAGAGGATCTCCAGGGGGGTGTCGAGGGCGATGGCCGAGCGGACCAGGGACAGCGCGTCCCGTTCCCCCATGTCGTCCCCCGGCGTCACCCCCACCGTCAGCCGGTACAGCTCCCGCCCGTCGATCGACCGGAGCGGGAAGCGCAGCGCGGGCGGCTGGAGCAGGAAGTACACCAGGGCGTTCCGCTCGCCCAGCCTCTCGTGCAGGCCGGGCGCGCGGAAGAGGATGTTGCGGAACACCCGCGTCTCGTACCGGCCCGGGGCCGCGATCCCGGCGGCCTTGCGCACGGGCGAGGAGGCGCCGTCGCAGGCGACCAGATAGCGGGCGCGCACCGTCAGCCGCGACCCGTCCGGCAGGTTCGTCGCCCGGGCGGTCACGCCGTCCTCGTCCTGGGTGAAGTCGTCCAGGCGGCAGCGCAGCCGCAGCGGGCCGTCCGGGTGCACCCCCACCTCCTGCGCCAGCAGCGGCGCCAGCCAGTGCTGGGGGCAGGCGTGCTCGGGCTCGGGGGTGTACGGGAGTTCCGGCCGGCCGTCGGCCGTGCCGAAGTCCAGCCGGAGGACCTCCTGTCCGCCGAGCGCCGTCACCCAGGCGACGTCCAGCGGATGGTCTCCGGGCCAGCCCGCGCCCCGGATCCGGCCGGCGAGGCCCCAGCGCCGGAACAGCTCCATGGAGCGGGGGCCGACATTGCTCACCTTCGGATGCGAGACCCTCCCGTCCGAGGCCTCCAGCACCCTGAAGCCGACGCCCCGGTACTTCAGGTCCAGGGCCAGGGCCAGGCCCACCGGGCCCCCGCCCACGATCAGTACCTCGGTCGTCACGTCACTCTCCACGCCGGTCGCGCCGGTCATCGCGCGGGCCTCCGCATCCCTCGGTGTCGTCATGCCCCTTTCCCTTTCCCGTCCCCGCTTCTGCGGAAGAAGTCGGCGTAGAAGGCCATCATGTCGGCGACCTGCCCGGGCACCGGACCGCACTTGCGCGCCGCTGCCGAGAGGTGCTCGAAGCGCAGCGCCAGCGAGCGGCGCGCCACGTCCGGGCGGGAGGAGAAGCCCGGTGGGGACTCCAGCTCGAAGGTGGGGCCCGCCGTGCGGCCCCGCCGCCCCGACTCCATGGTGACCAGCAGCTCCGCGAGCGGGCGCATCATTCCGGTCATCACGTCGATCGAGGCGTTCATCAGCTTCGACCGGCGCAGGCTCCCGTCGGGGCTCTCGCCGAAGTGCTGCACCATCAGTTGCAGCATCAGGTGGTACGAGCGGTTGAACAGCAGCCCCACCGCCCGCGCCTCCGGTTCGGTGATCCGGTCCTTCGCCCCGTCGCCCCCCGTGCCCAGCGTCGGATTGCGCAGCACGGGGTAGGCCGGGCTCCACGGCGCCAGGCTGCCGTACGGGCCCGGTACGCGCTCGGTGGTGAGCGCCTCGCCGATCTTCAGGAAGCTGTGGAAGTGCGAGGTGTCCGACGGGGCGGCGGGGCCCAGGACCCCGCCCTCGCCCTGCTCGGTGATGAAGTCCACCGCGAACAGGGCGCTGGAGAGGTCGTCGACCTCCAACTGGTAGTCGGGATGGCGGGTGTTGACCGACTCGCGCATGAACACGTGGTGCTCGCCGCCGCCCCGCCCCTTCTCCACCAGGAACAGGTCCGGCACGCGCTGCAGGCCCTCCCGGATCCCCGTGTACAGCTCGCTCACCGAGCCCCAGGAGAATCCCGCCGGGGCCGCGGCGGCCGGATCCGCCGCCGTCCCTTCCCGCCGCACCTCGGGCGTCAGGCCCGCGGGCTGCTCGATCGCGATGTACCGCTGCACGCTGCCGACGCTCAGCCCCTCCAGGGCGAAGTCCAGGGGCACCGGCAGCTCGCCGTTGAGCGTCCCGAAGTCGATCAGCGGGACGTGGAAGGGCTCGCCCATCGCCATGATGATGTTGTTGACCAGCAGGAAGTGGATCATCTCTTCCCGGGCCACGTTCAGCAGGGTGCCGCGGATCCCGTCGTCCAGGGTCGCGCCGCCCTGCCCGCACGCCAGCTCCAGCTGCTCCGGCGTCCACTGCCCGCGCCGCACGTACGCGCGGCCGGCCCCGTGCGTGGGCACCGAGAAGGCGGCGTACAGGTACTGGAGCATCACCGCCAGCTCCAGGGTGGCCGCCTGCTTCAGCACGGCCCACAGCTCGCCCCGCGTGGTGATCGCCGGGCCGTCCGTGCGCTCCGCCGGGACGGTGAGCGGCGGGCTCACCCGCGCCTGCTGGTTGCGCAGATAGGCCAGCAGCAGGCGCGCCTTGGGGTCCGTCAGGTCGCGGGTCGGCGGCATGTAGTACGTCTTCGCCCTGTTCCGCGGATCGCACATCTGCCACACCAGTTCCGCGTACGTCTCGACCTTGCAGCGGTCGGCGAGGCTGAAGACCTCGGACCGCATGAAGGTCGAGACGTGCTCGTAGTAGGCGAAGACCTCGCGGTGCAGCAGCTCGAAGTCGACGTCCTCCCGGGGAATGTCGTCCAGGTGCCAGTCGTCGGGCAGGACGCGTACGGCCAGGGAGCCCGCCCCCGCCCAGAAGCCCAGCGCGTCCTCGTCGTCGTAGGCCGCCCGGGCCGAGCCGGGCTCGCCGGGCGCCACGGGCGGCAGTTCGCCGGGGTCCGCGGCCAGCAGCACCCGGCAGGTGCCGGCCCGCTCCCCGCGCAGGGTGAGCAGGCCGTGCCCGCGCTCGTCCGTCTCGACGACGCACTCCGCGGCGTACGCGTCCGCGCCGCGCATCCCGAGCAGGACCGCGTCCCCGCAGCGGGCGTCCGGGGCCCCGGCGATCCGGTCGCCCGGCAGCGCACGGGGGTTGAAGTACTGGCGCACGTACACCTTCCCCGCGCTCGCGGGGCGGCCGCGCACGAAGGAGCGCAGCGGCACGTCCACGGCGTGGTCGGCGCCGTGCGCTTGGTCGCGGTGATGGAGGACGACCAGCGGCTCGTCGCTCTGGACGTTGGTCTCCCGCTCCCCGAGCAGCACGGTCCGCCGCCCGTCGGCCGCCGTGCCCACCAGGCACAGCGCCTCGTCCGCGGCCCGCTCCCACCCCGGCTCGGCGGGCACCGTGACGATGCCGGAGGTCAGGTCGCCCGCGTACGAGCCGGTGGCCCGCGTCCCCGTGTACGCGCCGGCCGGGACCCGGGCGACCAGGTGCCCCGAGGCGGCCGTGCGCAGCTCCAGGTCCCCGGCGTCCACCGGCGGGCCGAGCCGGTGCAGCGGGCCCGGGCCCGCCTCCCGGGCCCGGGTGGTGACCGGCACGGCGGAGACCATGTTGAACGCGGCGCGCCCCGCTGCCACGTCCACCGTCATGTGGTGGAGCCGGCCGCCCGCCCCCGCGGCGGGGACGAGCAGCCGGCCGGCCGGGTACGTGCGCAGCTCGTGCGCGTGCCACGGCGCGACGGTGCCCCGCACCCGCCAGACGGCCGGCGAGTCCGGGACGCGCGGCGAGGCCATGGCGTCCAGGGCGAACTGGACCACGAGGCCGTCCGCGCCGCCCTCCACCGCGGTGCGCAGCGCGCCCGCGGCGGGGGAGAGCGCGGCGTCGGGCAGCCATTCCGGGGCGCTGCCCGGCCCGTCCAGGCCGGTGACCACGAACTGGTGCACCGCGCAGTAGCGCAGCTCCGGCGCCAGGGCGTGCTCGCCCACGTCCAGGATGCGGCCGAAGTCGGTCCAGCGGGGCGGCTGGAAGCCGGTGACGCCGCCTGTGAGCATGTACCCGTCGTCGTGCGAGCGCCCCGCGCGGCCGAAGCCGAACCGGCCGGCCATCAGCGCCGTGGTCCACCGCGAGGCCGGGTCGAGGTCGAAGACCCGGGCGCGGTTGACGGTGGTGCGCAGGTACTCGTTGTAGTGGCCCCAGACGTCCACGGCGCGCCCGACCAGCGGGTCGCCGGTGTCCGGAGGGCCGCCGTCCGGTCCCTCCACGGAGACGATCCGGGCGTCCAGCCAGAAGTGCCCGTTGCCGTCGAAGTTCCAGCCCTGGGCGGCGCTGAACTCCCCGTCCCCGGCCGGGCGCCCGTCCCGGTCGAAGCGGGGGCCGCGGCGGCGCAGGAACTCGTGGTACTCGGCGGCGGGCCGGTCCGCGGGGAACGGCCCGTCGTCGGTCAGCGCCCGGTTGGCGGCCAGGTCGACCAGGCCGCTGCGCGGCCCGGTCGGCGGCTTCGTCGTCGCGGTTCCGGCGAAGTGCAGCCTGGGCAGGTCGAACACGCTCATTACAGGGCTCCCGCGGGGTCGTGGCGGCCGCCGGGGACGGCGGAGGGGCGGCGGGACGGCTCGTAGCGCTCGACCGCTTCGACGGCCCGCAGCGCGGACTCGATGGATCCCTCGATCCACGCGGGCGCCGTCGAGCAGTGCTCGCCCGCGAAGAACAGCCGGTCGACCGGCCGTGAGGCGCGCAGGATCTCCTCCTCGACCTCGGTCTCGCTCTTGCCCCAGCGGGTGGTGCAGCCGCCGCCCGTCCAGGGGTTGCGGCCGTCCCAGGCCACGCTCACGGCGTCCAGGACCATGCCGGGCGAGAGGAGTTCGGGGTGGAGCGTGCTCAGCTCGTCGAAGACCACGCGGTGCCGGCGGCGGGGGGACATCCGGCCCAGCCGGGCGGCCTCGTCCCCGATGGTGTAGCTGGCCAGCAGTGCCGCGCCGCGGCCCGGCTCGCCGTCGACGGGCGGGTAGTAGGTCTGGCGGATGCGGCCGCCGCTGAACGAGGCCCCGCCCTGGATGCCGCTCTCCCGCCAGAAGGGCGTGCGGCAGAGGAAGGCCACCTTGGTGGCGGGGCAGTAGACCACGTCCCGCAGCACGGCCCGCTTGTCCGGGTCCAGGCCGGACAGGCGCATGCGCCGCAGGGCGGGGAAGGGCACGGTGCAGACCACGAAGTCCGCGCGCCTGACCACGGTCCGGCCGGCCGTGCGGACGGTCAGGAGGACGTGGTCGGGCCGTACGTCGATCCCGGTGACCTGGTGTCCGACGGCCACCGGGCCCCTTATCCGCTCGGCGAGACGGTGCGTCAGCTGGTCCATGCCGCCGTCGAGCCGGAGCAGGTCGGGGCTGGTCTCGGTGAGGATGTCGTCGAGGAAGCTGTTGAGGCGGCCGCTGCAGCCGGCGCGGATGCCGGGGTAGGCGGCGAACAGCGAGTGGAGGTCGACCCGGTCCCGGTCCGGACCGCGCAGGTGCGGGCCCAGGTCGGTGCAGGACACGAGGTCGAGCAGCGGGCCGCGCAGGTCCTCGCGGAGCGCCTCGCGCAGGTCCGGGGGCGCGATGGCGTCGACGATGGCGGTGAGCCAGGCGCCGAAGGAGACGGTGGCGTCGTCGAAGCGGTGGCCCGGGCGGTGCCGCTCCAGCTGGCGCCGGAAGTTCCCGCGCAGCGTGCGTGAGGCGTCCCGGATGCGGATGTAGCCCCCGTCGGTGTGCAGATAGGCGTTCTCCTCCGACATGAGCGTGGAGAAGGCACGGAGTTTGCCGTCCAGCCCCATCCGCCGGATGTATTCCAGCGTGCGCGCATGATGGGTCGGAATACGCATGGCGCCCAGCTCCACGGACGGTGCGCCCGGGCTCCGGCCGAATCGGTGGGTGTGGATGCGGCCACCGATGCGGGTGTTGCCCTCCAGGACCTCGACGCGGCAGCCGAGGCGCTCCAGCTCGTAGGCGGCGACGAGGCCGGAAATCCCCGCCCCTATGACGGTCACGCGGCGGCTGCCCTGTTCGAATTTATCGAATGCGTGGGCATGCCAAATTCGTTGAGTGCCGGACATTGAAGTTTCCCCCCGTTAATAACCGGCTATTCCCCGTTTGAGCTTACACAGAGTTTTCATATCTCAAGGTCCGTGACAATGGTATTTCAGGACACCCTCAAGCCTGCAACGGATTCTGAGGGGGCGTCGACTAATGCTTAGACGGCATACGCATAAAAGCGGTCCGGAACCCTCCGCATATCTCATGCGGAATGCGCCCGATGGCATCGGGGCGCTCGGCGGGGCCCGGCGGTGCGCGGCCCGGCCCGGTGTGCGCCCGGCCTTGCGCCGGTCGGCGTGAACCGCCTGCCACAACCGACGGTTTCCCGCCAGCTGGCGCTACTCCATCCGGAGTACGGAAAAGCCCGTACTTGAGTACGACGACATGACACTCCGGACACGGCATTGTTGGGTGTATGGAGCACGCAGGGACGGACCACAGAGAGACGCCAGGCAGCCGGAACGAGCCGGAGCCCGCCCACAGAGGGCGGCCGTGAGCGCCGCGCTCGCGGCATCGGTGCTGCTCTGCCTGGTGTCCGCCGTCTGCTACGCGGGCGCGGCCATCGTGCAGGAGCGCGTCGCCGCGACGACCGCCGGCGGCGCCTGGGGCCCGCTGCGCAGGCCGGGCTGGTGGGGTGCGGTGGCGCTCACCGGCCTGGGCGCCGGGCTGCACGTGGCGGCGCTGGCGTACGGCCCGCTGAGCCTGGTGCAGCCACTGGGGGCGCTGACGATCGTCTTCGCGCTGCCGATGGCCGCGCTGTTCGTGCGCCGCCCCGTCGGCGCGGCCAAGTGGCGCGGCGCGCTGCTGGCCACCGCCGGGCTGGCCGGGCTGCTCGCCCTGACCGGGCCGCCGCGCGTGGAGTCCCTCGACGGTGTGCAGCGGCACGTGCTCGCGGTCGCGGTGCTGGGTGGCGTGGCCCTGCTGGCGTTCGCCGCGCACTGGGTGCGCCGGCCCGTCGTGCGCGGGGTGGTGCTGGCCACCGCGGCCGGCGCCGCGTTCGGCATGGCCTCGGTCTTCACCAAGGACGTCGCCGACGACTGGGTCGAGCACGACGCCGGGCTGCTCGCCCTGCTGCCCAGCCTCGCGGTGATAGCGGTGCTCGCATCGGCCGGAATGCTGCTGTCCCAGGCCTCCTACCGGGGCGCGGGCCTGGCCGCGCCGCTGGCGACCGTCACGGTCGTGAACCCCGTGGTGGCGGCGGGCGTCGGCATCGCGGCCCTCGGCGAGGCGTTCCGGTACGGGCTGCCGGGCGAGATCCTGGCCGGCCTGGCCGGGGTGGCGGCGGCCGTGGGCGTGGTGGCGCTGACCATCCGGGGCGCGGGCTCGGGCGGGACCGCCGACGGGGCCACGGTGCCGGGCGCCGCGCGCGGCAGCCCTGCGCCCGATGCGGTAGCCACGTCCGGTGCAGACGTCGTATCCGCGAGGCTGCTGCCTTCCGCGCGGGCACACGAGGGTCTGGTTCCGGTGCGTTCGGGTCCCGAGCCGGACTGACCCCCGACAGTGGGGGTTTGGCCGGTTGTGCGTGGTCCTGGCACTCAAACCCGGCAATCCCGGCGGCAGCGCGATCCCCGTGCCCCGGGCACGGACGCGCCATGGCGCCCACGGGTGGGCCCGCGTCACCATGGTGACCCCGGCCCACCCCTCCGGAGGAGCCACCGTGGATTTCGATGTCGTCGTGGAGATCCCCCAAGGCAGCCGCAACAAATACGAGATGGACCATGAATCGGGGCGCATCCGGCTGGACCGGATGCTCTTCACCTCCACCCGCTATCCCGCCGACTACGGCTATGTCGACGGCACGCTCGGCGCGGACGGAGAGCCGCTGGACGCGCTGGTGCTGGCCGGTGACCCCACGTTCCCCGGCATAGTGATCCGATGCCGTGCGATCGGGATGTTCCGCATGCGCGACGAACAGGGCGAGGACGACAAGGTGTTGTGCGTGCCCGCGGGCGATCCCCGGCACGAGCACGTCCGGGACCTCCGGCACCTGCCCGAGTTCGACCGGCTGGAGATCCAGCACTTCTTCGAGGTCTACAAGGAGCTGGAGCCCGGCAAGTCCGTCGACGGCGCCTGCTGGGCGAACCGGGCCGCCGCCGAGGCCGAGATCGCCGCCTCCCGCACCCGGGCCCGCAGCCGGAGCGCCGGGAGCCGCCCGTGGCACTGAAGCGCACGCGGATGCGAAGGGGACGGCGCACACAAGGTGCGCACAGGGTGATGCGGTAAAAGGAGGCATGGCCACCACCGACCGGCGCGCCGGGCTGCCCGCCACCGCCCGTCCGGACGGCACGCCATGGCGGCGCGATCCCCGCCTGGCCGCCGTCGCCGCGGGCTATGCGGTGCTGCAACTGTGCTACGCGATCGCGCACATGGACCTCGGCTGGGACGAGACCGTCTACCTCTCGCAGGTCGACCCCCGCAACCCCGCCGCCTTCTTCAGCGCCCCCAGATCGCGGGGCGTCAGCTTCCTCGCCGCCCCCGTCGTGGCCCTCACCTCGTCCACCACCGTGCTGCGCGTGGTGCTGGTGCTGCTCTCCTCGGCCGCGCTGTACGGCGCGTTCAAGGTGTGGGAGCCGCTGCTGGGCAAGGGGCGGGTCGCCCTCGCGGCGCTGCTGTTCGCCGGGCTGTGGATCACCGTGCTCAGCGGCCCGGAGGTGATGCCGAACCTCTGGGTCGCACTGACCGCGGTCGCCGCCGTCGGCTGGTTCCTGCGGGCGCGCGACGGCGAAGACCCCCGGCGGCGCAGAGTACTCCTCGGCCTCGCGGGCACCCTCGCCGCCGCCACCCTCTTCCGCGCGCCCGACGCCGTCTGGCTCGCCCTGCCCATGCTGGCCGTCTGCGCAGTCGTACGGTCCTGGCGGCGCCCCGGCACCGTGGCCGCCGTGCTCGGCGGGCTCGCGCTGGGCGGGGCCCAGTGGGCGGTCGAGGCGTACGCCCGGTTCGGCGGCATCGGCGAGCGGCTGTCCGTCTCCAGCGACACCGAGGGCGGCATGGGGGAGCACCTCGGCGCCGGGCTGGGCGCCGCCTACCGCTCCCTCAACGGCCCCCAGCTGTGCCGCCCCTGTCACATAGCCGCGCCGTCCGTCACTCACTCCCTGTGGTGGCTGCTGCTCCCCGCCCTCACCGCCACGGCCTGTGCTTTCGCCCTGAGGGGCGCCCGCCGCGCGGATGCGCCCGTCACCCTGCTGCCCGTCGCCTGCGCCCTCGCCCTGGCCGTCCCGTACACGCTCCTGCTCGACTACTCCGCGCCGCGCTTCCTGCTCCCGGCCTATGCTCTGCTCGCCCTGCCGGTCGCCGACCTCGCCGTCCGGGCGGTGCGGGCGGCACGGGCCGGCCGCGTCCGGCTCGTGGTCTGCGCCGTGCTGTGCGCCGTGCTCGCCGCCCATCTCACCGTGCAGATCGAGGAGCTGCGGGTGAACACGGCGGACGCCAGGGACACCACCGTCCGCTACCGCCGGGCCGCCGACGAGCTGGGCCGCCTCGGCCTGACGGCCCCCTGCCTGGTCACCGGGCCGCGCGCGCAGCCCATCGGCTACGAGGCGGGCTGCGCCTCGGCCCAGACGATGGGCAACAACCGCTCGGCCACCACGGCCGACATCGTCCACGCCGCCGCCACGATGCCCACCGCCCTGCTGTACGACACCAAGGACCCCTACCTGCCCGGCTACGCCCGCGGCTGGCACCCCCACCCGCTGCCCGGCACCGACTGGGTCGCCTACCTGCCGTGAGCCCCGCCGTGTCACGCCTGCCGCAGCAGCGCCGCCAGATCGCGGTCCACGTCGAGGTGACCTGCCTCGGCGCCCGTGGGCACCAGCGTGTACGTACCGGCCAGGAAGGCCCGCAGCTCGGCGGTGTCGAGCTGCACCATGGCCACGCCCTCCGGCGCGTGGAACTCCAGCACGGTGCGGTGCGGGCCGCAGGGCCAGATCCGTACGTCACCGCCCCCGGCGGAGCGCAGCAGGCCCCGGGCCAGCAGCTCCCGCGCGAACGCCCAGACGACCTCCGCGCCGTCGAGGGAGGCCGCCGGAGGGAACGCGATGCGCACGGCGAAGGGGTCGTGCCGGTCGTAGCGCAGCCACGCGGGAACCGTGCGGGACGGCGGGGCCGACGCGATGATCCGTGCCTGGACAGCCTGTTCGATGACAGTGGACAACGCCAGCTCCCTTGCCGTTGTTTTCCGGGTGGTGCGCTTCCGTGATGCGGCCTCTGCTCATGGGGAGACGGTCTATCGATCGCGGTAGTGCACATGAATTAGGCGTGAGTTGCGTCACGACCCTTGAAAGAGAAGACATTTGCTGTGTTAGAGCAATGAACTCGAAGGAATACCGCCAAGGGTGGCGGACCGCTGCGGACCCCCGCGGACACCGCTTACCCGTCGGACGGCCCTCACCGCCCCACCGGCAACACCGTCGGCACCTTCAGCAGCCGCCGGGCCATGGACGCCCGCCCCCGCCTCCGCTAGCTTCGCCGCTCATGAGACGGAGGATCTGCGCGTTACTCGCGGGAATCGGTGCCTCGGCGCTCGCTCTGACCGGCACCGGCCCGGGCACCGCCCCGGCGTCCGCCGCACCACGGCCTGCCTGGGTGAAGCCGCATTGGGAGAAGGCGGACACCGGCCACGACGCCCGGTTCCGGGGGCTCGCGGCGGTGAGCCGCAGCACGGCGTGGGTGGCGGGAACGAAGGGAACCGTGCTGCTCACCCGCGACGGCGGCCGGCACTGGCAGGACGTCTCGCCGCCCGGCGCGGCGGCGCTGGAGTTCCGCGACGTGGCGGCGTTCGACGCCCGGCACGCGGTCGCCCTGGCCATCGGCGAGGGCGACGCCTCGCGGATCTTCCGCACGGACGACGGCGGCGCGAGCTGGACGGAGAGCTTCCGCAACCCCGACCCCAGGGCCTTCTACGACTGCCTGACCTTCTTCGACCGGCGCCACGGCATCGCCGTCTCGGACCCCGTCGACGGCAGGTTCCGCGTCCTCGCGACCGGGGACGGCGGCCGCAGCTGGCGCGTGCTGCCCGCGGACGGCATGCCCGCCGCCCTGCCCGGCGAGGGCGCGTTCGCCGCGAGCGGCCAGTGCGTGGTGCACTCCGGCCGCCACGACGCCTGGCTCGCCACGGGCGGCGCGGCCGTCTCGCGCGTGCTGCACTCCGCCGACCGGGGCCGCACCTGGACCGTCGCCGACACCCCCGTACCGGCGGGCGACCCGGCGCGCGGGGTCTTCGGGCTCGCCTTCCGCGACCGCACCCACGGGCTGGCCGTCGGCGGCGACTACCGCACCGGGAAGCCCTCGCCGGCGGCCGCCGCGGTCACCGGGGACGGCGGCGCGGGCTGGACGGCGGCCGCGGCACCGCCCGCCGCCTACCGCTCCGGGGTCGCCTGGCTGCCGCGCAGCCGCACCGTCGCCCTCGCCGTCGGCCCGACCGGCAGCGAGTTCACCGCCGACGGCGGCCGCAGCTGGCAGGGGTTCGACACCGGCTCGTACGACACGGTCGACTGCGCCCCCGACCGGGGCTGCTGGGCGGCGGGGGAGAAGGGACGCGCGGCCCGGCTGTCGACGGGCTGATGGAATCCGGAAGGGGAGTCAGGACGGCAGTTCCTGCCGGTACTGCTCCATCCCCGGGGCGGTCTTCGTCGGAATGAACTCGGTGACGGTGTACTCGCACACGCCCGCCACCGTGAACGGGTCGCTCCGGGTGATCTCCTCGATCTTCGCGCGGTCGTCGCCCAGCGCCAGGATGATCCCGCCGTCCCGCGGGACCTTGCGGCCGGACGCGATGAAGACGCCGGACGCGTAGTGGGCGTCCAGCCACGCGACGTGCTCGGCGAGGGCGGCGTCGATGCGCTCGATGGGGGCGATGTAGGTCAGCTCCAGTACGAACATGATCGACAGGCTACGCCCCTCGTCTACCGTGGACGCACTATGACCCACACTGCGAGCTGCGACTTCGACGACCTGCCGCCGGGCTGGCCCACGACGGAAGAGGAGGCCCTGGCCCTCCAGGGCGAGTTGCGGGGGCGGGTGGTGCTGGGCGAGGAGGGGCCCGCGCCGGACGAGCCCCTCGTCGTCGTGGGCGTGGACGTCGCCTACGACGACGAGCGGGACGTCGTCGCGGCCGCGGCCGTCGCGCTCGACGCGGACACGCTCGAGGTGGTGGCGGAGGCGACCGCGACCGGCCGGATCGCCTTCCCCTACGTGCCCGGGCTGCTCGCCTTCCGGGAGATACCCGCGGTGCTGGCCGCCCTCGACCGCCTCCCGGCCGACCCCGGCCTGATCGTCTGCGACGGCTACGGCCTCGCCCACCCGCGCCGCTTCGGCCTGGCCGCCCATCTGGGCGTCCTGACCGGCCTGCCGACCGTCGGCGTGGCGAAGAACCCCTTCACCTTCCGCTACGAGCCGCCCGGGCCGCACCGCGGCGACTCCTCCCCGCTCCTCGACGGCGACGAGGAGGTGGGCCGGGCCCTGCGCACGCAGAAGGACGTCAAACCGGTCTTCGTCTCGGTCGGAAACCGGGTGAGCCTCGACCGCGCGTGCGCACACACCTTGCGGCTGGCCAGGGACTTCCGGCTGCCCGAGACGACGCGGGCGGCGGATTCGCTGTGCCGGAGGGCGCTGCGGGCGGCGGTTTCCGGTTGAGGAACCGGCGGAAACAGGGGTGTGGGCGCCGCTTTCCCGTTCCCCGGAATTCGGTGGCGAATTCCCGCCGGCAGCGCTTGCGGCGATTGCCGGAAAGGGCCTGTCCTGTGCGGCCTTGACAGGGCTCGGGCACTGCGTCAGATTCGGTGCGGAATCGGACCGTCCCCCCGTCCCTCTGTGGACCGGAAGGCTGGACCCCATGGCCCCGACGCGCCTGCCCGTGCCCCTGTCCGGTGTCGTTCCCCCGCTCTGCACTCCGCTCGACCCCTCGGGCGAGGTCGACGCGCGGTCGTTCGCCTCGCTCGTGGAACACGTGCTCAAGGCCGGGGCCTCGGCGGTCTTCGTCCTCGGGACCTGCGGTGAGGCCGCCTATCTGAGCGATGCTCAGCGACGTGCGGCGGTCCGGGCCGCGGTCGGCGCGGTGGCCGGGCGGGTGCCCGTACTGGCCGGGGTCATCGACATGACCACCGCGCGGGTGCTCGACCACGCCCGCGCCGCCGCGGAGCTGGGCGCCGATGCGCTCGTCGCCACCGCGCCGTTCTACACCGGCACCCACCCCATCGAGATCGCTGCCCACTACCGCCGCGTCCGGGCGGCCGTCGACCTGCCGCTGATCGCCTACGACCTGCCCTCGGGGGTGCACACCAAGCTGCCCGCGGCCACCCTCCTCGACCTCGCCGAGGACCGCACCCTCGCCGGGCTCAAGGACAGCAGCGGCGATCTCAACGCGCTGCGCCGACTGCTCGTCGAGCTGCGCCGCCGCGGCCTCGACCGCCGCTTCGCCGTGCTGACCGGGTCCGAACTGACCGTCGACGCCGCGCTGCTGGCGGGCGCCCATGGCGTGGTGCCGGGGCTGGGCAATGTGGACCCGGCCGGTTACGTACGGCTGTACGAGCATGCGCGGGCCGGGCGGTGGGCGGAGGCGGCCGCGGAACAGGACCGGCTGGTGTCGCTGTTCGCGTTGGTGGAGGCGGGGGATCCGCGGGAGATGAGCGGCAGTTCCTCGGCGCTGGGCGGCTTCAAGGCGGCGCTGCGGGCGCTGGGAGTGATCGAGTGCGCGACGACTGCGGCGCCGCAGGTGCCGTTGCCGGTGGGGGCGGTGGGGGTGGTGCGGCGGGTGCTGGTGGAGGGCGGGTTGCTGTAAGGGGAAACCGGGGGCGGAGCCCCCGCCCTGCGGCGGAGCCGCATATCGGATACAGCGGGAAGGGGCGGGTAGGGGAAAATTCACGCCTGTACCGGCACCCGCCCACCCCGAGAGGCACCCATGTCACCCCACCCCCACCGCCCCCACCAGGCCCGCGACAGCATCCGCGCATTCGCGCTCTCCCTCCCGGGCGCCGTGGAGGAGTTCCCCTGGGGCGACGACGCCGTCGCGAAGGTCAACAAGAAGATCTTCGTCTTCCTCGGCGCGGAGGGGAACGACGAATCCCCCGGCATCGCCGTCAAGCTCAAGGACGAGGAGTCCCACGCCCACGCCCTCACCGTGCCCGGCGCCGCCCCCACCGCGTACGGCCTCGGCCGGCACGGCTGGGTGTCGGTTCCGATCGGCGGCGAGACACCCGTGGAGGTGTTCTGCGACTGGGTCGAGGAGAGCTACCGGACCATCGCCCCCAAACGGCTCATCGCCCAACTCGACGCGGACTGACCGGCGTCCGGCTCGACGCGGCCGGGGCCGGGGCCAGGGCCGACTTGATCGTCGGGGGTGGTGGGGGAAAGGATCGACGAGTCGTGTCGGCCCGAGCGGTCGGCACCTACGAGAAGGACAAGGCGGGGCGGGATGAGCGAGCACGGCCGGCGGCGGCATCACCGTACGGTGGACCGGGTCGTGTGGATCCTGGAGGCCGCCGCGCGGGCGCCGGGCGGGGTGACCGTGGCCGAGTTGGCACGGACGGTCGAGGCGCCGGCGAGTTCGGTGCAGGATCTGGTGAACGGCCTTGTCGCGACCGGTTTTCTGCTGGAACAGCACCGGCGCTTCCGGCTCGGTCCCGCCCCGCACGTCCTCAACCTCATCGCCGGCCGGGTCGTGCCGCGGATCGGTCGGGCCGAGCTCGACGAACTGAGCCGCGTCGCGGGTACCCCGGTGCTGCTCACGGTGCGGGTCGGGCTCGACGCCGTGTACCTCGCGCGCGGCGGTGAGGACCACATTCCCCGCCTCGTGCCGCTCGCCGACCAGCACGTCGCCCGGCCGCTGCTGCGCACCGCCGCGGGCCGTCTGCTGCTGGCCTTCACCGACGAGGCGGAGCGCCGCGGGCTGCTCGACGAGCTCGCCCGCCACGACCCCGATGCGGTCGCCGAGTTCCGCTCCGCCCTTCCGGCGATCCGTGCGTCGCGGATCAGCCGCAGCGAGGGACTGGCCGACCCCGAGGTCAGCGCACTCGCGATCCCCGTCACCGACGGCCCCGTCGTCACAGGAGCCCTCGCTCTGATCCACCAGCGTCGCGGCCGCTCGGAGCGGCTGCGCCTGGACCGGGCGGCAGCCCGGCTCCTCGCGCACATCCAGGAGAGGCGGACGTGACGTCCGCATCGATTCACGGATATCCGTGAATCCGGGCGCTCGTGCAGGGCCGGGAACGAGCATCCCGGCATGACGTCGAACACGCTGACCACGACCGGGCCGACGCCCACCGGCGAGATCGTCTCCCAACTGCTGCACACCCTCGGCGACCCCGATCCGGCCCGGGGAGCCGAGGACATCACCATCGTCGGGGCCGATCCCCTGGTGCCCTCGGTGCACCGCCTCGCCGATGCCATGTCCGCCGCGATCGGTGTCTTCGGACGGCAGACGGCGACGCTCGGCGAACAGCGCGGCCACCCGCACCAGAGGGTGGAGGTACCGGCCGGAGCCGCGATCGACCAGCTCATGGCGACGTATCACACGACGCTCTCGGGGCGCCCGCTCGGCGCTCTCCTCGACGATCCGACGCTGCTCGGCAACAACGACTTCTACCGGGCGCGCGACGGCCGATGGATCTTCATCATCACCACCTATCCGCATCTGCGGGACGCGGTCGGCTCCGTGCTGAGGTGCGGGCTCGACAAGGTGGGGATCGCGCAGGCCACGGCCGGCTGGGACGCCTTCACGCTGGAGGAGGCCATCTGCGCGCGGGGCGGCGTCGCCTGCGTGGTACGCAGCCGGGACGAGTGGCTCGCGCACCCCGCGGGGCGGTATGTCGCGCAGCGCCCGGTCGTCGAGATCGAACGCGTCGGTGACGGACCCCTCCGGCCGCTGGAGCCGATCGGTGCGGCCGACGAGGCGCTCGCGGGCGTACGGGTGCTCGATCTCACCCATGTCATCGCGGGTCCCGTATCGACGCGACTCCTCGCCCAGTTCGGCGCCGACGTGCTGCACCTGACGCGTCCCGACCGCCCCGACCCGGTCCCGATGATCGCCATGACCGGCGGCGGCAAGCACAACGCCTACTGCGACCTGCGCGACGCTCGCGACCGTACGGCCTTCCACGACGTGCTTCAGGACGCGGACGTCTTCGTGCACGCCTACCGGGGGCTCGCCCGGCACGGGGCGTCGAGCGAGGAACTCGTCCGGCGCCGCCCCGGACTCATCACCCTCGAATACCACGCCTGGGGCGCCGAAGGCCCCTGGGGCGAACGCGGCGGGTTCGACCAACTCGCCTGCTCGGCGACCGGATTCGCCGTCGAGGAGTGGACGGACCGGCCGTCGCTGCCGCCGACGTACCTGCTCAACGACTACCTCGCCGCCTACCTCGGGGCCGCCGCCGTCGCGACGGTCCTGCGCCGACGCGCCACGGAGGGCGGCTCATGGCGGATCCGCGTGACCTTGGCCGGGGTGTGCCACTGGGTGCAGGAACTCGGGCTGCTGGCGCGGGAGGACGTACTCGGCCTGCCCCGGCCCGGGCGCGCGCCGTTCGCCGCGCTGTCGACCACCGGGACGGACTTCGGCCCGCTCACCGAACCGGCGACTCCGTTCGCGTACAGCGGGCGCACGGTCCCCCAACCCGGCCGGCGTTCCCCGCTCGGGTCCGCCGCGCTCCAGTGGAGCTAGGGGGTGTCCGGTGGCTCTCCGCGGGAGAAGGAGCGGTGTCCGCCGCCACCCGTACCGCACCACCGTTCACCCGCCCCACCGATACCCCAGGAGGCACCGGAAGATGTCCAGGAAACCGAACAGCTCGTCCGGCCGCGGACTCCTCGCCGGAGTCCGCGTCATCGAACTGGCCAGCGTGATCATGGCTCCGTACGCCGCCCAGCAACTCGGCGACCTCGGCGCGGACGTGATCAAGGTCGAGCCGCCCACCGGCGACATGACGCGCCACTACCCGCCCCGGCGCCACCCCGGCATGGGCGGCGCAGCACTCAACCTGAACCGCAACAAGCGCAGCGTCGCCATCGACCTCAAGCTCCCGCACGGCCGCGGCGCCCTGCTCGCCCTGCTGCGCACCGCCGACGTCTTCATCACCAATGTGCGTCCGCAGGCCCTGGACCGGCTCCGCCTCGGCTACGACGACGTCGAGGCCGTCAACCCCGGCTTGATCTACGCCCACGCCCAGGGTTTCCGCAGTGACAGCCGATACGGCACGCACGCCGCCTACGACGACATCATCCAGGCGGCCAGCGGCCTGGTCTGGCTCAACCACAAGGTCTCCGGCCGGCCCCACTACGTCCCCACCGTCCTCGCCGACAAGATCTGCGGCATGCAGATCGCCCAGTCGGTACTGGCCGCGCTGCACTACCGGGAGCACGGCGGCACCGGACAGCACATCGAGATCCCGATGGCCGACACCATGCTCGCCTTCAACCTGGTCGAACATCTGGGCGCCGCCACTCTGGAGGCCGACGGGGCGTTCGGCTCGGCCCGCTCGCTCAGCCCGGAGCGCCGTGCCCTGCGCACCGCCGACGGCTGGATGTGCATCCTGCCGCACAGCGACCGCAACTGGCGGGACTTCGCCGCCTTCGTCGGCCATCCCGAACTGGTCGCCGATCCGCGCTTCGCCACCGGCCCCGACCGGGCCCGCAACGCCGACGCGTTCTATCCGCTGCTCGCAGAGCTGGCACTACGTCACACCAACGCCGAGTGGCAGGAGTTCTGCGACCGGGCGGGCATCGCCGCCGCCCCCGTGCTCGACCTGGCCTCCGCCGCCACCACCGCCTATGCCCGGGAGGGCGGCCTGCTGTACGAGGCCGACCACCCCACCGAGGGCCGCTACCGGGTGATCGGCCGCCCGGTCCGCTACTCGGCCGACCCCGAGCCGCGCCTGCACCCCTGCCCCACCATCGGCCAGCACACCGACGAGGTGCTCCGCGAAGTCGGCTTCGACCCCTCCTTGCTGCACCCCACGGGCTGACCGGATCCCTGCGCCGCGAAGAAACACCCACCGTCCATTCACCATTCCGGGAGCGGATGAACCATGTCGCCTTCGACGCTTTCACCGATCGCATTCCCCGATGTCACCCTGCCCCGCTCGGCCCGTCGGCTCCGCACCGAGGTCCGCGCCTTTCTCGACGAGGAGCGCGCCCGCGGCACCGTGCTCGGCCGCCCCGACTCCTGGCTGGCCGGCTGGGATCCCGATTTCAGCCGCCGCCTCGCCGAGCGCGGCTGGGTCGGCATGGCCCTGCCCACCGAGTACGGTGGCGCGGGCCGCGGCTTCCTGGAGCGCTATGTGGTGATCGAGGAACTGCTCGCCGCCGGCGCCCCGGTCAGCGCCCACTGGGTCTCCGACCGGCAGGCGGGACCCTCGATTCTCCGGCACGGCACCGAGGAGCAGCGCCGCTTCTTCCTGCCGGGGATCGCCGCCGGGCAGTGCTTCTTCTCCATCGGCATGAGCGAGAAGTCCAGCGGCTCCGACCTCGCCTCGGTCGCCACCCGTGCTGAACGCACCGCTGACGGATGGCGGTTGACCGGCACCAAGATGTGGACCGGCGGAGCTCATGTCAACGACTACGCCATCGTGCTGGCCCGCACCGACAAGGCCGAGGACAAGCACGCCGGCCTCAGTCAGTTCATCGTCGACCTGCGCGCGCCGGGCGTACGGGTCGAGCCGATCCGACTGATGAGCGGCGAGCACCGCTTCAACGCCTTGCACCTCGAAGGCGTCGACGTCCCCGACGGCATGCTGCTCGGACAGCAGGGAGACGGCTGGAAGCAGGTCACCGGCGAACTCGCCTTCGAGCGCAGCGGCCCGGAACGCTACCTTTCCACCTTCCCCCTGCTGGTCTCCCTCCTCCGCGAACTGGAGCAGCGCCCAGCCACAGTCGAACAGCTCACGCAGGTCGGCATCCTGACCGCCCGTCTGCACAGCATCCGTCGACTGTCCCTCGGCGTGGCCGCGGCCCTGGACGCCGGAGCCTCGCCCGGCACCCAGGCCGCCCTGGTCAAGGACCTCGGCACCCGCCTGGAAGGCACGCTGATCGACACCGTCCGCAGCATCCTGCCGACCCCGGCCGACCCGCACGCCACCCCCGGCAGCCACCCCGAACTGCTCGCCTTCGCCCTGCTGCACAGCCCCGGTTACACGCTGCGCGGCGGCACCAACGAAATCCTTCGCGGCATCATCACTCGTGGTCTGGAGCAGCACCGATGAACACCCACACGATCGACACCGGCGCCCCCGTCATCTCCGCCGACCACTACGACACCACCGCCTTCTACGCCGATCCCGACGCCATCGCCACCGTCGCCAACACCACCGCTCCCGACGCCGTGGCCCTCCCTTCCCACGGCGCCTCCACCGCCGAACTCCTCGCCGCCGCCCAGGAAGCAGGACGCTGCGCCGTCCCCGCCCCCCTCGCCGAGACCGCCCTGGTCGCCCGTCCCCTGCTGCGCCGCGTCGGCCTCCCCGTGCCGGACGGCCCGCTCAGCTACGCGATCGCCCCCGACCTGACGATCCGATACGCACACCCGGCCGCCTCCCCCGTCGGCTCGGCCGGGTGCCTGGGCGACGACGACACCCTGCTGGTCACCGGAACTCTGCGCCGCGTCCCCTGGGCCCGCGCCGCCACCGCGGTGGTCGTCCTGGCCACCGCCCCCTCGGGCCCCGTCCTGTTCACCCTCACCCCCGACCAGGCCGCCCTCACCCCCGGCGGCAACCTCGCCGAGGAACCTCGCGACGACCTGTACCTCGCCGCCCTTGAGATCCCCGCAACGCGAGTCCGCCGTATCGCCCCCGAACTGCTCGACGAGGCCCGGCTCCGCGCGGCCCTGGCCCGCTCCGCCCTGATCGCCGGAGCCGCCGAACGCTGCGTCGACCTGACGGTCGCCCACACCACCGCCCGCATCCAGTTCGGCCGCCCGCTCAGCCGCTTCCAGGCCGTCAAGCAGGAAGAAGCGCGGCTGATCGAGGAAGCCGCCCTGGTCCGCGCCGCCGTCCAGGCCGCCGCCGCCCCGCTGGACACCGACGGCCCGTCCGCACACGTCGCCGTCGCCGTCGCCGCCGCCAAGACCCAGGCATCCGCCTCGGCCGCCGAGATCGCCCGTATCGCCCACCAACTGCACGGCGCCATCGGCATCACCCAGCTCAACCCGCTCCACCTCGCCACCACCCGCCTGTGGTCCTGGCGCGACGAAGACGGCGACGAAACCTACTGGGCCCTCCGCCTGGCCCAGCCTCTCACCGCCACCACCCTCTGGCCCGCCCTCACCACCACACCCTGACGCCCCGCCCCCACGCCCTGCTTCACCGCCGCGCCGTCAGGGGTAGGACAGACGAAACGTGAGCCTGCAAATGACCGCCCGTATGCCCCTTGTGGTCAGTGGAACACGTTCTTAACATCACGAGTGTTACAGCGGTTGTGTCACAGCACAGCGACCTGGGGGCCGCATGACGGAGACGGCAGAGACGTCGGATACGGCAGAGACGGCAACGGCGGCGGACACCGGGAGCGGTCCGCTCGCCGGCGTGCGCGTGGTCGAGCTGGCCGGCATCGGGCCGGGCCCGTTCGCCGCCATGCTGCTCGCCGACCTCGGCGCCGACGTCGTCCGCGTCGACCGCCCCGGCGGCCAGGGGCTGCACATCGACCCCGCGTACGACGTCACCAACCGCAACAAGCGCTCCGTCCTCCTCGACCTCAAGTCCGCGGAGGGCGCGGGCACCGCCCTCGACCTGGCCGAGCGGGCCGACATCCTGCTGGAGGGCTACCGCCCCGGTGTCGCCGAGCGCCTCGGCCTCGGCCCCGACGCCGCGCTCGCCCGCAACCCCCGCCTGGTGTACGGACGGATGACCGGCTGGGGGCAGCAGGGTCCGCTCGCCCACGCCGCCGGGCACGACATCGGCTACATCGCCGTCACCGGCGCCCTCGGCATGGGAGGGCCGGCCGGCGGGCCTCCATACCCCGTGGCCAACCTCCTCGGCGACTACGCCGGCGGCTCCCTCTACCTCGTCGTCGGCGTCCTCGCCGCCCTCCAGCACGCCCGGGCCACGGGCACCGGGCAGGTCGTCGACGCCGCCATCGTCGACGGCACCGCCCACCTCACCGCGATGATCCACGGCATGCTGGCGGCCGGCGGCTGGCAGGACCGGCGCGGCGTCAACCTGCTCGACGGGGGAGCGCCGTTCTACGGCACCTACGAGACCGCCGACGGCGGACACATGGCGGTGGGCGCCCTGGAGCCCCGGTTCTACGCCGAGTTCGTCCGGCTGCTCGGCATCGAGGGGACCGCCCCCACCCGGGACGACCCCGCCCGCTGGGGCGAGCTGCGCGCCGCCGTCGCCGCCCGCTTCCGGCAGCGCACCCGCGCCGAGTGGACCGAGGTGTTCGAGGGTACGGACGCGTGCGTGGCGCCCGTACTGTCGCTGCGCGAGGCGCCCGGCCATCCGCACCTCGCCGCGCGCGGCACGTTCACCGACCACGACGGCATCACCCAGCCCGCCCCCGCACCCCGCTTCTCCGCCACCCCGGCGGCCGTGCACCGCCCGCCCGCGCGGCCCGGCGCCGACGCCGCCGAGGTGGCCCGCGACTGGGGCGTACCCGGCCTCGACCGGACCGAGCCGCAGAAAGGGAGCCCCCGCCGATGAAGCGTCAGATCTACAGCCCCGACCACGAAGCCTTCCGGGAGACCGTCCGCACCTTCCTCACCAAGGAGGTGGAGCCCCACTACGAGCAGTGGGAGCGCGACGGCGTCGTCTCCCGCGAGGCGTGGCTGGCCGCGGGCCGGCAGGGGCTGCTCGGGCTCGCCGTCCCCGAGGAGTACGGCGGCGGGGGCAACGACGACTTCCGCTACGGCGCGGTGCTCGCCGAGGAGTTCGCCCGCGCGGGTGCCGCCGGGCTCGCGATCGGGCTGCACAACGACATCATCGGCCCCTACCTGACCTCGCTCGCCACCGACGAGCAGAAGCGCCGCTGGCTGCCCGGCTTCTGCACCGGCGAGACCGTCACCGCCGTCGCCATGACCGAGCCGGGCGCGGGCTCCGACCTCCAGGGCATCCGCACCTCGGCCGAGGACCGCGGCGACCACTGGCTGCTCAACGGCTCCAAGACCTTCATCTCCAACGGCATCCTCGCCGACCTCGTGATCGTCGTCGCGCGGACGACGCCCGAGGGCGGTGCCAGGGGGCTGAGCCTGTTCGTCGTCGAGCGCGGCACGCCGGGCTTCGAGCGCGGCCGCAACCTCGACAAGATCGGGCAGAAGGCGCAGGACACCGCAGAGCTGTTCTTCGACGACGTCCGCGTCCCCAAGGAGAACCTCCTCGGCGAGCTCAACGGCGCCTTCGTCCACCTGATGAACAACCTTCCCCAGGAGCGGCTGCACATCGCCGTCGCCGCCATCGCCGCGGCCGAGCACCTGCTGGAGATCACCACGCGCCACGTCAAGGAGCGCGAGGCCTTCGGCCGCCCGCTCGCGCGGCTCCAGCACATCCGCTTCGAGATCGCGGAGATGGCCACCGAGTGCGCCGTCACCCGCGCCTTCCTCGACCGCTGCATCGAGGACCACACCCGCGGCGAGCTGGACGCCGTGCACGCCTCGATGGCCAAGTGGTGGGCCACGGAGCTGCAGAAGCGCGTCGCCGACCGGTGCCTGCAACTGCACGGAGGGTACGGCTACATGACCGAGTACCGGGTCGCCAGGGCGTTCACCGACGGCCGCATCCAGACCATCTACGGCGGCACCACCGAGATCATGAAGGAGATCATCGGCCGCTCCCTGCTCTCCTGACCGGCGGGCCGCCCCTCCGCCGCCCCTCCGCCGTCCCCTCCCAGCCCCGAACCACCCCCCGAAAGGCTTACGACCTTGAGCACCGAAGCGTATGTGTACGAGGCGATCCGCACCCCGCGCGGCCGCGGCAAGGCCAACGGCGCCCTGCACGGCACCAAGCCCGTCGACCTCGTCGTCGGGCTGATCCACGAGCTGCTGCGGCGCTTCCCCGGCCTGGACCCGGCCGCCGTCGACGACATCGTGCTCGGCGTCGTCAGCCCCATCGGGGACCAGGGCTCCGACATCGCCCGGATCGCCGCCATCGCCGCCGGACTGCCCGACACCGTGGCCGGCGTGCAGGAGAACAGGTTCTGCGCCTCGGGGCTGGAGGCCGTCAACCTGGCCGCCGCCAAGGTCCGCTCCGGCTGGGAGGACCTGGTGCTCGCGGGCGGCGTGGAGTCGATGTCCCGGGTGCCCATGGCCTCGGACGGCGGCGCCTGGTTCGCCGACCCGATGACCAACTTCGACGTCAACTTCGTGCCCCAGGGCATCGGCGCCGACCTGATCGCCACGCTGGGCGGCTTCACCCGCCACGACGTCGACTCCTTCGCCGCGCGGTCCCAGGAACTCGCCGCCGCGGCCTGGAAGGACGGCCGCTTCGACCGCTCCGTGGTGCCTGTGCGCGACCGCAACGGCCTCGTCGTCCTCGACCACGACGAGCACCTCCGCCCCGGTACGACCGCCGAGACCCTCGCCGCGCTCAAGCCCTCCTTCGCGGCGATCGGGGAGCAGGGCGGCTTCGACGCGGTGGCGCTCCAGCAGTACCACTGGGTGGAGAAGATCGACCACGTCCACCACGCCGGCAACTCCTCCGGCATCGTCGACGGTGCCTCCCTCGTCGCCATCGGCAACCGCGAGACGGGCGAGCGCTACGGGCTGCGGCCCCGGGCCCGCATCGTCTCCGCGGCCGTGTCCGGCTCCGACCCGACGATCATGCTGACCGGGCCCGCCCCGGCGACGCGCAAGGCGCTCGCCAAGGCCGGGCTGACCATCGGCGACATCGACCTGATCGAGATCAACGAGGCGTTCGCGGCGGTCGTGCTGCGGTTCGCCGAGGAGATGGGCGTCGGGCTGGACCGCATCAACGTCAACGGTGGGGCCATCGCCCTGGGCCACCCGCTGGGGGCGACCGGGGCGATGCTGCTCGGCACGGTCGTGGACGAACTGGAGCGGCGGGACCTGCGGTACGGGCTGATCACGCTGTGCGTGGGAGGCGGGATGGGGATCGCGACGGTGGTGGAACGGGTGTAGGCGCGAGCGGCTGGAAGACCCGTCGGACACCACAGATCACGGAGACCTGAACAATGACCGAATCCACCATCCGCTACGAGCGCGACGCAGACGGCATCGTCACCCTCGTCCTCGACGACCCCGCCCAGTCCGCCAACACCATGAACGTCGCCTTCCAGGCGTCCCTCACCGCGGTCGCCGACCGCCTGGAGGCCGAGAAGGACTCCGTACGCGGAGTGATCCTCACCTCCGCGAAGAAGACCTTCTTCGCCGGCGGCGACCTCCGCGAGCTGATCCGGGCCACCCCCGCCGACGCCCGGCGCGTCTTCGATGCGGGCATGGCCGTCAAGCGCGACCTGCGCCGCATCGAGACCCTCGGCGTGCCCGTCGTCGCCGCCCTCAACGGGGCCGCCCTCGGCGGCGGCTACGAGATCGCGCTGGCCTGCCACCACCGCATCGCCCTCGACGTGCCCGGATCGAAGATCGGCCTGCCCGAGGTGACCCTCGGGCTGCTGCCCGGCGGTGGTGGCGTCGCCCGCACCGTACGGCTCCTCGGCATCACCGACGCGCTCCTCAAGGTGCTGCTCCAGGGCACGCAGTACAGCCCGCAGCGCGCCCTCGAGGCCGGGCTGGTCCACGAGCTGGCCGCCGACGCGAACGAACTGCTGGCCAAGGCGCGGGCCTTCGTCGCCGCTCACCCCGAGTCCCGGCAGCCCTGGGACGAGAAGGGGTACAAGATCCCCGGCGGCACGCCCGCGACCCCGCGCTTCGCGCGCGACCTGCCCGCGTTCCCCGCGAGCCTGAAGAAGCAGACCGGCGGCGCCCCCTACCCGGCGCCGCGCAACATCATGGCCGCCGCCGTCGAGGGCGCCCAGGTCGACTTCGAGACGGCGCAGGTGATCGAGGCCCGCTACTTCACCGAGCTGGTCACCGGGCAGACCGCCAAGAACATGATCCAGGCGTTCTTCTTCGACCTCCAGGCCGTCAACGCGGGCCGCAGCCGCCCCCGGGACACCGAGCCGCGCACGGTGCGCAAGGTCGCCGTGCTCGGCGCGGGCATGATGGGCGCCGGCATCGCCTACGCCTGCGCCCGCGCCGGCATCGAGGTCGTCCTGAAGGACGTCTCCCCCGAGAACGCGGCCAAGGGCAAGGCGTACTCCGAGGGCCTGCTGGCCAAGGCGCTCGCCAAGGGCCGCACGACCGAGCGGAAGCGGGACGAGCTGCTCGCCCGGATCACCCCGACCGCCGACGCGGCCGACCTGGCGGGCTGCGACGCCGTCATCGAGGCCGTCTTCGAGGACCCGGCGCTCAAGCACAAGGTCTTCCAGGAGATCCAGGACGTCGTCGCGCCGGACGCCCTGCTCTGCTCCAACACCTCCACGCTGCCCATCACCTTGCTCGCCGAGGGCGTGCGGCGGCCCGCGGACTTCGTGGGCCTGCACTTCTTCTCGCCCGTCGACAAGATGCCCCTGGTGGAGATCATCAAGGGCGAGCGGACCGGCGACGAGGCGCTGGCCCGCGCCTTCGACCTGGTCCGGCAGATCAGCAAGACCCCCATCGTGGTCAACGACTCCCGCGGCTTCTTCACCTCGCGCGTGATCGGCCGGTTCATCAACGAGGGCGTCGCGATGATCGGCGAGGGCGTTCCCGCGGCCTCCGTGGAACAGGCCGCCGCCCAGGCCGGCTACCCCGCCAAGGTGCTCTCCCTGATGGACGAGCTGACCCTCACGCTGCCGCGCAGGATCCGCGAGGAGACCCGGCATGCGGTCGAGGCGTCCGGCGGCACCTGGACGCCGCACCCCGCCGACGCCGTCATCGACCGGATGGTGGACGAGTTCGGGCGCACCGGCCGCAGCGGCGGCGCGGGCTTCTACGACTACGCCGACGGCAGGCGGACCGGCCTGTGGCCGGGGCTGGCCGAGCACTTCGGCCGGGAGGGCGCCACGGTCCCGTTCGCCGACATGACGGAGCGGATGCTCTTCTCCGAGGCGCTGGACACCGTCCGCTGCCTGGAGGAGGGCGTGCTGACCTCGGTCGCCGACGCCAACATCGGCTCGATCCTCGGCATCGGCTTCCCCGGCTGGACGGGCGGCGTGCTGCAGTACATCAACGGCTACGAGGGCGGCGTGCCCGGCTTCCTGGCCCGGGCCCGGGAGCTCCAGGAGGCGTACGGCGAGCGGTTCGCGCCGCCCGCGCTGCTGGTGGAGAAGGCGGAGAAGGGCGAGACCTTCACCGACTGACCCGCCGGCTGATGCTCGTCGGCCGGGGTGGCCTGCGGGGGCCGGGGCTCAGGCCCCGCCGTCCCCGTAGGTCGCCCGCAGCTCCTGCTTGAGGGACCGCTGGAAGGCCGTCACCAGCGCCTGCACCACCAAGGGCTGCATATGGGCCGACAGGGACTTCATCTCCGCCACCCGCTCCGGGTCGCTCTCGCGCTCGCGGTAGGGGCCCCAGACCTCGTCGTGGAACAGCCGCGTCAGCTCCCGGGCCGTCGAACGGGCGTGCTCCAGCAGGACGGTGCGGGCGGCCAGGATCGTCTCCAGCGCGATGGGCACGTCCAGCAGCTGGATGCCCAGCCCCAGCAGGCCCGGGTCCACGCGGAGGACGGCCTCGTCCTCCGTGCGCTCCAGGACGTTCATCGCGGCGAGCCGGTCGAGGTCCTCCTCCGGCAGCGGCCGCCCCGCCCGGCGCTCCAGCTGCGCCCGGGTGGTCTCCTCCGCCTTGTCCGGTGTCCAGGAGGCCACCAGCGCACGGTGGATGGCCAGGTCGTGGGCGCTCAGGTCGGCGGGGAGCCGGTGCACGTAGCGCTCGATGGCGGCCAGGGTCAGGCCCTGGTGCTGGAGTTCCTCGATCAGCGCCAGCCGGGACAGGTGGTCCGGCCCGTAGCGGCCGACCCGGCGCGGGCCGATCTCCGGCGGCGGCAGCAGGCCGCGGGAGCCGTAGAAGCGCACGGTGCGCACGGTCACCCCGGCGCGGGCGGCCAGTTCGTCGACGGTGAGGGTGCGTTCCGCGGTGTCCGCTGTGCCCTGGGGGTCCGTGGCCATCGGCGGTGCCTCGCTCTCTGTCGCGCCTTCGGGCTCCTTCGGGCTCAACAGTATTGCTGTGCCACCGGTGCTGTGAAACCTCCCGTCACCTGCGGAAAGGGCCCGCCGCCGAGGCGACGGGCCCTTCCGGGGCGGGGCCGGGACGGTGCCCGGACGACCGAGTCAGTGCCGGTGGCGGCTCTGCGGGTGGGCCTGCTGGGCCTCGTCGATCTTCTTCCAGGACTTGGGCTCGGCGGCCTTGAGGGACCGGCCGGCCTTGTCCGGCTTGGCGGCGGTGACGCCGATGCCGTCCCTGGCCGCCTCGGCCGCGCCGGGCTTGCCGACCGTGGACAGCCAGGTGTCGAAGAGCTTCTGCAGCGGCTTGCCGGACGCCTTCTCCGCGAACTTCACGAAGTCCTCGACCGAGCCGTTGCCGTACTTGTTCTCGGTGGTCCACTGCTTGAGGATCGAGAAGAAGGTCTTGTCGCCGACCCTGTTGCGCAGCGCCTGGAGGGCGATGGCGCCCCGGTTGTAGACGGCGTTGTGGAACTGGTTGTCCGCGCCCGGGTCGGACGGCTTGACCTTCCAGAACTCGTTGTCCGCCGGGATGCCCGTGTAGACGTAGTCGGCGAGCTGCTGGGCCGTGCCCTCGCCCTCCTTCTCCGACCACAGCCACTGGGCGTACGTCGCGAAGCCCTCGTTGACCCAGATGTCGCGCCAGTTCTTCACCGAGACGCTGTCGCCGAACCACTGGTGGGCCAGCTCGTGGACGATCAGGGAGACGTTGGCGCCGTTGGCGAAGCCGGAGGGGCTGTAGTACGGCCGGGTCTGGGTCTCCAGCGCGTAGCCGGTCTTGACGTTGGGCACGTAGCCGCCGACCGCGTTGAACGGGTACGGCCCGAAGATCTTGCTCTCCCAGTCGATGACCTCGGTGGTGCGCTCGACGCTGGCCTTGGCCGGATCGAGGTTGTCGCCCAGGTCCTTGCTGTAGGCGTTGAGCACCGGCAGGCCGTCGGCCGTCTTGTCGGTGGTGATGTCGAACTTGCCGACGGCCAGAGTGGCCAGATAGCTCGCCTGGGGCTTGGTGGAGCGCCAGTTGTAGCGGGTCCAGCCGAGCTTGGTGGACTGCGACTTCAGCTCGCCGTTGCTGACGGTCTGGTAGCCCTCGGGCACCGAGACGGAGATGTCGTAGGTGGCCTTGTCGCGCGGGTGGTCGTTGCTGGGGAACCACCAGATCGCCGCGTCCGGCTCCTGGGCCACGACCGCCCCGTCCGGGGTGCGCTGCCAGGAGGAGTAGCCGCCGACCTTCACCTGGGAGGGCACGCCGCTGTAGCGGACCACCACGGTGATCTGCCGGCCCTTCTCCAGCGGGGCGGCCGGGGTGATCTCCAGCTCGTGCTCGCCCGACCTGGCGAAGAAGCTGGGCTTGCCGTTGACCAGCACCTCGCTCACGTTCAGCGCGAAGTCGAGGTTGAAGCGGGACAGCGCCTGGGTGGTGGTGGCCGTCAGCGTCGCCGTGCCGTCCAGCTGGTCGGTCTTCGGCTGGTACTTCAGCCGCAAGTCGTAGTGGGAGACGTCGTAGCCGCCGTTTCCGGATGCCGGGTAGTAGGAGTCCCCGAGGCCCGGGGCGCCCGGCGTGGCGTCGGCAGCCGATGCCGGGTTCGCCAGCAGGAGGAAGGCGGCGGCCGCGCTCGGAACGATGAGTCTGTGACGCACGAGTCACTCCAACTCGTAGGGGGCGAAAGATCAATCGCAGCCTATGTACTCATCGGTGACCCGGCCATGTCCATGGGGCGTCCCGACATGCGAACGACATGTGCCCGTCATCAACAGGTTTACGGCCACTCGCACGACCACCGTCAAGCCCCTTCTGCACGGGAGTTGACCCACGCTACGGTCCGGCCATGCCGATACCCGCGCGGAAGTCCCGCGTCCCCAGGTCAGCACCCCTGCTGGCGGCCCTGGTCGCCCTCCTGGCCATGCTGTTCGCTCCCACGGCCGCCGCACAGGCCGCCACTTCGGCACCGGGCGGCGCAAAGCCACCGGGCGGCAGCAGACCCGTCTACTCCTATGAACATGCCATCCGGGAATCCGTATGGGTGGACACCGGTCTCGACGGTGACGGCGACGGCCGCACCGACCGGGTGGCCGTCGACATCGTCCGCCCGCGCGAGGCCGCCGAGCGCGGCCGCAAGGTGCCCGTCATCATGGACGCCAGCCCGTACTACTCCTGCTGCGGGCGCGGCAACGAGAGCCAGCGGAAGACCTACGACGCCCAGGGCAGGCCCGAGCAGTTCCCGCTGTACTACGACAACTACTTCGTACCGCGCGGCTATGCGGTCCTGCTGACCGACCTCACCGGAACCAGCCGCTCCGACGGCTGCACCGACGTCGGCGGCCGCTCCGACGTCCAGTCCGCCAAGGCCGTCGTCGACTGGCTCAACGGCCGCGCGCGCGGCTACGCCTCGCGGACCGGCCGGGACGCCGTCAGGGCCGACTGGACCACCGGAGCCGTCGGAATGATCGGCAAGAGCTACGACGGCACCATCGCCAACGCCGTGGCCGCGACGGGCGTCCGGGGCCTGCGGACCGTCGTGCCGATCGGGGGCATCAGCTCCTGGTACGACTACTACTTCGCCAAGGGCGCCGCGCTCTTCGGCAGCGGCCCCGACGGGCTGGCGAACCACGTCGAGAGCCCCGAGGCGCGCGGCCGCTGCCAGGCCGTGCAGCGCAGGCTCGTCGAGGGCGCCCCGCGGGACGGCGACCGGACCCCGCTGTGGGACGAGCGCGACTACGTCAAGGACGCGCACAAGGTGCGGGCCAGCGTCTTCGCCGTGCACGGCGCACAGGACCTCAACGTGCGCACCAAGCACCTGGGCCAGTGGTGGGACGCGCTCGCCGCGCACGGCGTGGAGCGCAAGATCTGGCTGTCCACGGCCGGACACGTCGACCCCTTCGACTTCCGGCGCGAGACCTGGGTGCCCACCCTGCACCGCTGGTTCGACCACTACCTCCTCGGCTACGACAACGGCATCGAGCGCGAGCCCATGGCCGACATCGAGCGCGCGCCCGGCCGGTGGACCACCGACCGCGCCTGGCCGCCGCGCGGCACCCGGGCGGCCACCCTGCGCCCTGCCCCCGGCCCGGTGCCGGGCACCGGCACGCTCGGCGAGCGGCCCGCACCCCACGGCAGCACCGCCGCGTTCACCGACGACCCGCGCCTGGGCGAGGGCGACTGGTCCGCGCACATCGACCAGCCCACCCCCGAGAAGGCGGCCTTCACCACCGGACCGCTCGGCCGCGACCTGCGCCTGGCGGGCTCCTCGACCGTGCGCCTCACGGTGACCCCCTCGACCTCCTCGGCCCACCTGTCGGCCGTCCTCGTCGACCTCGGACCGGCCGTCATCCGCAACTACGCCGCCGACGGCGAGGGCATCCGCACCCTCGACGACCGCACCTGCTGGGGCAGCGGCACCCCCGCCGACACCGGCTGCTTCAAGCGGACCGAGGCGGACACACTGCCGACCGACCGCACCGTCTTCAGCCGCGGCTGGGCCGACCTCGGCCACTACGCCGACCCCGCCCACGGCCGCCCGCTGACCCCCGGCAGGCCGTACACCATCACCCTCGACCTGGCCGCCACCGACCACGTCGTCCCCGCCGGGCACCGCCTCGCCCTGATCGTCGGCGGCACGGACGCGGGACTGCTCGAACCCGCCTCCACCACCCCGAAGCTGACGGTCGACCTGCGCCGCAGCGCGGTGAGCCTGCCCCTCGTCGGCGGCCCCGGCGCCCTGGCCGCGGCGACCGCCGCGACGGCGGCCCCGCACGCGCCGACGGCGGCACCCGCACGGCCGTACGGCCCGCGCGCACCGCACCTCAGCCGCCTGCCCTGACGAAGGTCTGCTCACCCCTCGGCCAGGTCGGCCGCCTCCAGGGCGCAGCCCCAGGCGACCGTGACGCCCGCCCCGCCGTGCCCGTAGTTGTGCACCAGCCGCCCCCCGCCCGGCAGCTGCTCGGCCTCCAGCCGGACGCGGGGGCGCGCGGGGCGCAGGCCCACCCGGTGGGCGACGACCCGGGCCCGGGCCAGGCGGGGCTGGATCCGGGAGCACCGGGCGATGATGGCCTGGGCGGTGCAGGGCGAGGGCGTGCGGTCCCAGACGTGCTCGCGGGCGGTGCCGCCGAGCACGACCCCGTACGGCTGGGGGAACACGTACACCGTGTCCGCGCGGTGGTCGTCGGCGGCCGCGAACCACTCCTCGACGCCCGGGTTCTCCACCACGACCAGCTGCCCCCGCACCGGGTGCACCGAGGGGTCGGGGACCAGGTCGCGGGCGCCCAGGCCGGTGCAGTTGACCACCGCCCCGGCGCTCCGGCAGGCCTGCCGCAGCGAGCCGACCGCGCGGATCCGGACCGTGCCGCCCGCGTCCGCCAACCGGCGCTGCAGATAGGCGAGATGCGTGGCCATGTCCAGCAGCGGCAGCCGGGCCCGCACCCCGCGGTCGTACCCGCGCGGCAACTCGCCCGGTCCGGCGGCCCGCAGCCCCGGCACCCGGGCCGCCCAGGGCCCCAGCTCCACCGGCCCGACGCCCCCGTGCGTGCCGTCCACCAGGTGCACACCGGTCTCCTCCGGCCGCCCGGCCAGCCCGGCCATGACCGCCAGCGACCGCAGCGCCCAGGCGCCGACCGCCTCCTGCGGCTCGATCCGGTAGGGCCACCACAGGCCCCCCGCCACGGCGGACGTCGTCTCCGCGGACGGCGACCGGGTCCACACCTCGACCCGGTGCCCACGCTCCGCCAGCACGACCGCGCTGGTCAGCCCTATGACTCCGGCACCGACCACGATCACATCGCTCGCCATGGCCCGACGGTACAGGCGAATTCACCGCCGCCGGGCTCGAAGCGGCACACACGGGGAATGCTCCGGTCATGAACGGGCGGTACGCGGTCTTCGGGCGGGCCCCGGCAAGGCGCACCGGCGGAGCCCCGGCCCTGGACGACTGCCAAGTGCACACAGCGGAAGCGGACTTCACGGGATGCCCCGGAGCCCGCGGCGGCGCGTCGGCGGACGGACGCCGGGTGCTGCTCGTCGGTCCGCGCGTCGGCTTCCTCGCGCGCCTCGCGGCCGCCCTGCGCGCCGGGGGCACCGGCGCCGAGATCACCTGGGACGCGGCGGGCGCGCACCCGGACGAGCTGCGGACGTACGGCGCGGTCGCCTTCGACGGCACGGTCGGCGCCGGTGAACGGGCCGCCGTCCGCGCCGCGTTCGCCGCGGCCGGCTCCCGCGCCGTCTTCGTCGACGTGCTCGCCCCGGTCGTGCCCCCGGCCGCGGCGCAGCTGGAACAGGCCCTCGGGCGCGCGACGGGCGGGCAGCGCAGGCTGACCGGGCTCGGCCTCGCGCCGGGGGAGGCGTGGCTGGACGTGGCCGAGGCGTGCCGGGTCCGGGTGACGGGCCACCCGGCGGGCGGGCTGCGCCGGGCCCGCGAGCTGTTCGACGGCCCGCTGGAGCCCGGCCGGCACCGGCTGCCGCTGGGGCGCGGGGTGACCTTCGTGGTGGCCCGCGCGGGCGAGGACGTGCTGGTGGCCGGGGTCCCGGAGCGGCCGCCCGGATAATCCGGTGGGGCAAACCGGGGCCCACCGGATACAGTCGGGCTCTCATGAGTGCCACCCTCGTTGCCAAGAACCTCGCCGCCGGACACGGTGACCGCACCCTCTTCTCCGGGCTCGACCTCGTCGTCGCGCCCGGCGACGTGATCGGGCTGGTCGGTGCCAACGGTGCGGGCAAGTCCACCCTGCTCCGGCTGCTCGCCGGGCTCGCCGCGCCCGCCGAGGGCGCGCTGCGGCTCAGCCCGGCCACGGCCACCGTGGGCCATCTCCCGCAGGAGCCCGAGCGCCGAGCGGGCGAGAGCGTGGGCGCCTTCCTGGCCCGGCGGACCGGCGTCGCCGCCGCCCAGGCCGCGCTCGACACCGCCACCCAGGCGCTCGTCGACGGCGCCCCGGGCGCCGACGACGCCTACGCCACGGCCCTGGAGCGCTGGCTCGGCCTCGGCGGCGCCGACCTCGACGAGCGGGCCGAGGAGGTCGTCGGATCGCTCGGCCTCTCCGTCGGCCTGGACCGGCCCATGACCGCCCTCTCCGGCGGCCAGGCCGCCCGCGCCGGCCTCGCCTCCCTGCTGCTCAGCCGCTACGACGTGTTCCTGCTGGACGAGCCCACCAACGACCTGGACCTGGACGGCCTGGCCCGGCTGGAGGAGTTCGTCACCGGCCTGCGCGCGGGCACGGTCCTCGTCAGCCACGACCGCGAGTTCCTGACCCGCACCGTCAGCAAGGTCCTCGAACTCGACCTCGCCCAGCAGCAGATCAACCTCTACGGCGGCGGCTACGCCTCCTACCTGGAGGAGCGGGAGACCGCCCGGCGGCACGCCCGCGAGGCCTACGACGAGTACGCCGAGACCCGCGCCGGGCTGGAGGCGCGCGCCCGCACCCAGCGGAACTGGATGGAGAAGGGCGTCCGCAACGCCCGCCGCAAGGCCACCGACAACGACAAGATCGGCCGCAAGCTCCGCGCCGAGGCGACCGAGAAGCAGGCCGCCAAGGCCCGGCAGACCGAGCGGCTCATCGAGCGGCTGGACGTCGTCGAGGAGCCCCGCAAGGAGTGGCAGCTGCGCATGGAGATCGCCGCGGCGCCCCGCTCGGGCGCGGTCGTGGCCACGCTCCGGGGCGCCGAGGTGCGGCGCGGGGCGTTCACCCTCGGGCCCGTCGACCTCCAGATCGACTGGGCGGACCGGGTCGCGGTCACCGGGGCGAACGGCGCGGGCAAGTCCACGCTGCTCGCCGCCCTGCTGGGCCGGGCGCCGCTGGACGCGGGCAGCGCCGCGCTGGGCCCCGGCGTCGTCGTGGGAGAGGTGGACCAGGCGCGGGCGCTGTTCTTCGGTGGCGAGGCGCTGCTGGACGCCTTCGGCGCGGCGGTGCCCGAGCTGAGTCCTGCCGAGGTGCGCACCCTGCTGGCGAAATTCGGTCTCAAGGCGGATCACGTGCTGCGCTCCGCAGCCACGCTCTCCCCGGGCGAGCGCACCCGCGCCGCGCTGGCCCTGCTCCAGGCCAGGGGCGTCAACCTCCTGGTGCTGGACGAGCCCACGAACCACCTGGACCTGCCGGCCATCGAGCAGCTGGAGTCGGCGCTGGCCTCGTACCAGGGCACGCTGCTGCTCGTGACCCACGACCGGCGGATGCTGGAGGCCGTGCACACCACCCGCCGGATCGAGGTGGCCGACGGGCGGGTGGCCGAGCGCTGAGAACGGGCGATCACACGGGCCACGCACAGGCGGCATACAGGCGGCATACAGGGAAGGCACAGCCGCCCCACAGGCCCCGGACAGGCTCGGTGAATCCGTGCGGCGAACGGGTGAAGCGGCGTCCGAAAACAGTCCCAGGGAACGGCCAATACTTCCCCAAGCGCAGACCAAGGCGAACGGGATCATTGACCGTGGAATCAGTGGCCACAGGCCGGGTGCGGCAGTGAATTTGAAGCGTTGATGGGGTTGTCCGGGACATGTTCGATTTACGGAACGTTGGGTACCGGCTTGCGAACCCTGGGTGCAGCACCGGCGTCTGTTGTGGGTGCGGACGTCCTGCCGGCGTCCGTCAGTACCACCCGACGTCGAATAGAGGCGCACCCCGATGTCATCGACCCTCCCCGGTCCCATGCCCGCCCCACCGGGCACCCGAGTGGAGCCGGCGCGCTATCGCAGCGCCCCACCGCCGCCGCAGCGCACCCTGCTCGATGTGCTCGACACCACCGCCGCCGCACACCCCGAGGCCCTCGCCCTCGACACCGGCGACCGCGTGCTCACCTACCGCGCGCTGATCGCCGAGGTCGCCTTCCGGGCCGCCCGCCTGCGCGAGGCCGGCGCCGGACCGGGCGACCGGATCGGCATCCGCGTCCCCTCGGGCACCGCCGAGCTGTACCTGTCGATCCTGGCGGTGCTCCGCTGCGGCGCCGCCTACGTGCCCGTCGACGCCGACGACCCCGACGAGCGCGCCACCACCGTCTTCCGCGAGGCCGGCGTCTGCCTGGTCATCGGCGCGGACACCCTCACGCCCGGCCCCGCCGCCCCCCAGGGCGCGAACCGGCCGCCGCTGCCCGAGGACGACGCCTGGATCATCTTCACCTCCGGCTCCACCGGCGCCCCCAAGGGCGTCGCCGTCAGCCACCGCAGCGCCGCCGCCTTCGCCGACGCCGAGGCCCTCCTCTTCCTGAAGGACTGCCCGCTCGGCCCCGGGGACCGCGTCCTGGCCGGGCTCTCCGTCGCCTTCGACGCCTCCTGCGAGGAGATGTGGCTGGCCTGGCGGCACGGCGCCTGCCTCGTCCCGGCCCCGCGCTCGCTCGTCCGGGCCGGCCACGAGCTGGGCCCCTGGCTCGTCGAGCGCGGCATCACCGTCGTCTCCACCGTGCCCACGCTCGCCGCGCTGTGGCCCGTGGAGTCCCTCGACCAGGTGCGGCTGCTCATCGTCGGCGGCGAGGCGTGCCCCGCCGAACTCGTCGACCGCTTCGCCGTGCCCGGCCGCGAGATGTGGAACACCTACGGCCCCACCGAGACCACCGTCGTCGCCTGCGCCGCCCGGCTGCACCCCGGCGAGCCCGTACGCATCGGGCTGCCCCTGACCGGCTGGGAGCTGGCCGTCGTCGACGAGGCCGGGGAGCCCGTGCCGTTCGGCGCCGAGGGCGAGCTGGTCGTCGCCGGCGTCGGCGTCGCCCGCTACCTCGACCCCGTCAAGGACGCCGACCGCTACCGCCCCTCCGCCGCGCTCGGGACCGACCGCGCCTACCGCACCGGCGACCTGGTGCGGGCCGACCCCGAGGGGCTGGTCTTCGCCGGGCGCGCCGACGACCAGATCAAGATCGGCGGACGACGCCTCGAACTCGGCGAGATCGACGCGGCCCTGAGCGCCCTGCCCGGGGTCCTCGGCGCCGCCGCGGCCGTGCGCACCACCCCGGCCGGCGGCCGGCTGCTGGCCGGCTACGTGGTGCCCGGCCCGGGCTACGACCGCAAGCTCGCCAGAGCCCTGCTCGCGGAGAGACTGCCCGCCGCCCTGGTCCCCGTCCTCGGCGAGGTCGCCGAACTGCCCACCCGCACCTCCGGCAAGGTCGACCGGGACGCCCTGCCCTGGCCCCTGCCCGGCGCGGGCGAGGAGGACGGCGAGGGCGGGCCGCTGCACGGCACCGCCGCCCGGCTGGCCGGCCTCTGGGAGGAACTCCTCGGCACCCGCCCCTCCGCCGGCTCCGACTTCGTCTCCCTCGGCGGCACCAGCCTGACCGCCGCCCGCATGGCCTCCGCCCTGCGCGAGCACTACCCCGGCGTGTCCGTCGCCGCCCTCTACCGCCACACCGTGCTCCGCGACATGGCCGCCCACCTCGACTCCCTCGCCCCGCAGAGCGAGGTCCGGCGCGAGGTGCGCCCCGTGCGCCGCCGCACGGGCGCGGTCCAGATCCTGGTGCAGAGCGCCCTGTTCGGCGTCGCGGGCCTGCGCGGGCTCGTGGGCCTGGCCGCCGCCGACAACGTCCTCGGCCTGCTCGCCCCCGAGGCATGGGCGCCGCACACCTCCTGGTGGCTGGTGCTGCTGGGCTGGCTGGTGCTGTTCAGCGCCCCCTCCCGCTTCCTGCTCGGCGCCGCCGCGGCCCGCCTGCTCACCGGGGGCATCGCCCCCGGCGCCTACCCCCGCGGCGGGCGCGTCCACCTGCGGCTGTGGGCCGCCGAGCGCGCCGTGGCCACCTTCGGCGTCCCCGCGCTGCTCGGCACGCCCTGGGCCGCCTGGTACGCCCGCTCCCTGGGCTGCACCACCGGCCGGAACGTCGCCCTGCACGCCATGCCGCCGGTCACCGGCCTCGCAGAGCTGGGCGACGGATCCGCCGTCGAGCCCGAGGCCGACATCTCCGGCTGGTGGCTGGACGGCGCGACCCTGCACGTCGGCGCGGTGCGCATCGGGCCGGACGCCCGGGTCGGCCACCGCAGCATGATGATGCCCGGCGCCTCCCTCGGCGCGGGCGCCGAACTCGCCGCCGGGGCCTGCCTGGACGGTCACGTCCCGGACGGCCGCACCTGGGAGGGCTCGCCGGCCCGCCCGGCGGCCGACGAGTCGGCCACGACCGCCGTCCCGCGCATCCCGCGGCCGCACCGGGGCCAGGTGCCCGCCGGGCCCTTCCCGGCCCAGGCCTGGGACGCGCCGGTGCCGGGCGCCGGCCGGGCGGGCCGCCACGCCGCCCGAGCCCGCCGCTCCCGGCGCTGGAACGCCGCCTACGCGCTGTCCCTCGGCATCCTGCCGCTGCTGCCGCTGCTGGCCGGCGCGCCCTCGCTCGTCGGCGCCTACTACCTGGTCAAGGGCTCCACCACGCTGACCTCGGCCGGGCTGTGGCTGCTGGCCGCCGTGCCGCCGTTCGCGTTCGCCACCACCGCCTGCTGGATCCTGCTCGTCGCCCTCGTGGTCCGGGTCCTGGGCCGCGGCATCACGCCCGGCAGCCACCCCGTCGACGGCGGCGTCGCCTGGCGCGTCTGGCTGGTCACCCGGCTCCTCGACGGCAGCCGGTCCAGCCTCTTCCCGATCTACGCGAGCCTGGCCACGCCCGTCTGGCTGCGGATGCTGGGCGCCCGGGTCGGCCGCCGCGCCGAGATCTCCACGGTGCTGCCGCTGCCCTCGCTGCTGACTGTCGACGATGGTGCCTTCCTCGCCGACGACACCCTCGTCGCGCCGTTCGAACTCCGGGGCGGCCGCCTGGTGCTGGACCACGTGCGCATCGGCCGCCGTGCCTTCGTCGGCAACTCCGGCATCGTCGGCCCCGGCCGCAACGTCCCCGACAACGGGCTGATCGGCGTGCTGTCGGACGCCCCCGAGCACAGCGAGCCGGGCAGCTCCTGGCTGGGCCGCCCCGCGATGCCGCTGCCGCGCAAGGCCACCGCGGCGGACGCCGGGCGCACCTTCGAACCGCCCCGGCGGCTCGTCCTGGCCCGCGCGGCCGTCGAGATGTGCCGCATCCTGCCGCTGATGTGCGGCCTCGGACTGGCCGAGGTCGTCCTGCTCGGCGAGCAGGACGCGCTCGACGCCGGCGGCCTCGGGCTCGCCGCGCTCGTCGGCGCCCCGCTGCTGCTGGCGGCCGGAGTGGCCGCGGCCCTGACGGCGACCGCCATGAAGTGGCTGCTCGTCGGGCGCTTCAAGGCGGTCGAGCACCCGCTGTGGAGTTCCTTCGTGTGGCGCAACGAGCTGTACGACACCTTCGTCGAGTCCCTCGCCGTGCCCTGGCTGGCGGGCCCCTTCACCGGCACGCCGGTCCTCAACTGGTGGCTGCGCAGCCTCGGCGCCCGGATCGGGCGGGGCGTGTGGTGCGACACCCACTGGCTGCCGGAGACCGACCTGATCACCCTCGGCGACGGGGCCACCGTCAACCGCGGGTGCGTGCTCCAGACCCACCTCTTCCACGACCGGATCATGCAGATGGACACCGTCCACCTCGCCGAGGGCGCCTCGCTCGGCCCGCACGGCATCGTGCTGCCCGGCAGCACGGTCGGCGAGCACGCCGCCATCGGACCGTCGTCCCTGGTCATGCGCGGCGAGACCGTGCCTGCCGGCACCCACTGGGCGGGCAACCCCATCGCCGGGGCCGCCCCCACCCCCGTGCCCGCAGGCGTGGCATGACCCTCCGGGACCGTTTTCTGTGCAGCCGCCGCGGCCTCCTCACGGCCGCGGCGGCCCTGCCGCTGACCGCGGCCGCCGCGGTCTCCGTCGGCGGCGACAGCCGCCGCGCGCCGGACGGGCAGCGCTACTTCCCCCGGCACGGCTCGTACGGGCACCGGACCGTCGCCTACGACCTGCGGCTCGCCTACGACCCCGGACGGGCCTGGCTCGACGGCCACGCCCGCATCCAGGCCGTCGCCAACGAGCGCACCCGGCGGGTCGAACTCGACCTGTCCCGGCTGAAGGTGCACTCCGCGCACCTCGACGGGCAGGCCGTGGCGGTGCAGCGCCGCGACGGCAAACTGCTGCTCACGGCGGAGCGCCCGCTGGCCGCGGCACAGCCGTTCGTCGTCGACGTCCGCTACTCCGGCCGGCCCGGGCCCGTCGACACGCCCTTCGGTGGCGTCGGCTGGGAGCGCACCGGGGACGAGCACGACGGCACGCTCGTCGCCTCCCAGCCCGTGGGCGCGCCCTCCTGGTTCCCCTGCAACGACCGCCCCGACGACAAGGCCGCCTACACCTTCACGGTGACCGTGCCGCAGGGCCACCACGCCCTGGCCAACGGCACCCTGCGGCAGTGCGTGCCGGACGGCGACACGGTCCGCTGGACCTATCACCACCCCGGCCCGATGTCCTCCTACCTGGCGGCTGTCTACACCGGCAGGTTCACCCAGGAGACGCAGGGCACCGTGCGCAACGCCTATCCCGCCCACCTGGCGGACCGGGCCCGGCACGACCTGGCCCGCCAGCCGCGGATGCTGCGCGCCTTCGCCGAACTCTTCGGCGACTACCCGTTCGAGTCGTACGGGGCGGTCGTCGTCGACGCGGAACTGGGCGCGCCGGTGGAGAACCAGACCCTCTCCGTCTTCGGCAGCAACCACATGGACGGGCGGCGCGGCTGGGAGACGCTCGTGGCGCACGAGATCGCCCACCAGTGGTACGGCAACAGCGTCGGCCTCGCCGACTGGCAGCACATCTGGCTGAACGAGGGCTTCGCCACGTACGCGGAGTGGCTGTGGTCGGAGCACCTGGGGGAGGACGACGCGGACACGCTGGCCCGCGAGGCGTGGCGGGACCTGTCCTCGGGCCGGCAGAACCTGCGCATCGCGGATCCCGGGCGGCGGCACCTCTTCGACGACCGGGTGTACGTGCGGGGGGCGTGCACGCTGCACGCGCTGCGGCTGGCGGTGGGGGACGACGACTTCTTCCGCGTGCTGCGGTCGTGGCACGACGCGCATCGCGGGGGGAGTGCGGACACGGCCGAGTTCCTCGCCCACGCGGCGCGGGTGACGGACCGTGACCTGACCCCCGTCCTCCACGGCTGGCTCTTCGAGAAGCGACTCCCGGACTTCCCGGAGGGGGAGGAGACGTAGGGCGCCTGCGGCGGGGCTTTTCCCCACCCCGCCCCTTCCCGAAACCGGGGGCAAGCCCCCGGACCCCCGCTCCTCAAAAACGCCGGACGGGCTGGAAATCCAGCCCGTCCGGCGTTTGAGGACACCGCGCGCAGCGCGGTCCGGGGTCTGGGGCGAAGCCCCAGTTTCGGGAAGGGGCGGGGTGGGGAAAAGCCCCGGAACCCCTACCGGCCCCCCGGCCCCAGCAGGCCCGCACGCCGCAGCGCATCCGCCATCGCATCGTTGGCCGGCGCAGCCACCGCACGATTGTCCGCCCGCCGCGGCCGCGGAGCCCCACCCCGGCGCGGAGTGCCACCGCGCTCGGCACGCGGCGTGCTGGCACCCGCCTCGTCCTCCAGCCGCAGCGTCAGCGAAATCCGCTTCCGCGGAATATCGACATCCAACACCTTCACCCGCACGATGTCCCCCGGCTTCACCACATCCCGCGGGTCCTTCACAAACGTCCTGGACATCGCCGACACATGCACCAGCCCGTCCTGGTGCACGCCCACGTCCACGAACGCCCCGAACGCGGCCACGTTCGTGACGACGCCCTCCAGCAGCATCCCCGGCGTCAGGTCGCCGATCTTCTCGACGCCTTCCTTGAAGGTCGCCGTCCTGAACGCGGGCCGCGGGTCACGCCCGGGCTTCTCCAGCTCGCGCAGGATGTCCGTGACCGTCGGCAGGCCGAAGGAGTCGCTCACGAAGTCGTCCGGCCGCAGCGAGCGCAGCGTCGCCGTGTTGCCGATGAGCGCGGCGACGTCGCCCCCGGTGGCCTTCACCATGGCCCGGACCACGGGGTAGGACTCGGGGTGCACGCTCGACGCGTCCAGCGGGTCGTCGCCGCCGCGGATGCGGAGGAAGCCGGCGCACTGCTCGTACGCCTTCGGGCCGAGCCGGGACACGTCCTTGAGCGCCCTGCGGGACCGGAAGGGGCCGTTGGCGTCGCGGTGGGCGACGATGTTCTCGGCGAGGCCCGCGCCGATGCCGGACACCCGGGAGAGCAGGGGCGCGGAGGCGGTGTTGACGTCCACGCCGACGCCGTTCACACAGTCCTCGACGACCGCGTCCAGCGAACGGGACAGCTTCACCTCGGACAGGTCGTGCTGGTACTGGCCGACGCCGATCGACTTCGGGTCGATCTTGACCAGCTCGGCCAGCGGGTCCTGGAGCCGCCGCGCGATCGAGACGGCGCCGCGCAGCGACACGTCCAGGCCGGGCAGCTCCTGGGAGGCGAAGGCGGAGGCGGAGTAGACCGAGGCCCCGGCCTCGGAGACCATCACCTTCGTGAGCTTCAGCTCGGGGTGACGGGCGATCAGATCGGCCGCCAGCCGGTCCGTCTCGCGCGAGGCGGTGCCGTTGCCGATGGCCACCAGCTCCACGTCGTGCTCGCGGGCCAGCCGGGCCAGGGTCGCCAGGGAGGCGTCCCACTTGTTCTGCGGGACGTGCGGATAGATCGTCTCGGTGGCGGCCACCTTCCCCGTGGCGTCCACGACGGCGACCTTGACGCCCGTGCGGAAGCCGGGGTCGAGCCCCATCGTGGCGCGCGTACCGGCGGGCGCGGCCAGCAGCAGGTCGCGCAGGTTCGCGGCGAAGACGCGCACCGCCTCGTCCTCGGCGGCCTGCCGCAGCCGGAGCCGCAGGTCGATGCCGAGGTGCACGAGGACGCGCGTGCGCCAGGCCCAGCGGACCGTGTCGCCCAGCCACTTGTCCGCGGGGCGGCCCCGGTCCGCGATGCCGAAGCGGCGGGCGATCGTCTGCTCGTACGAGCTGGGGCCCGCGGGCGCCTCGCCGGCCGGCTCCGGCTCCAGGGTGAGGTCGAGGGCCTCCTCCTTCTCGCCCCGGAGCATGGCCAGCACGCGGTGCGAGGGCAGCTCGGTGAACGGCTCGGCGAAGTCGAAGTAGTCGGCGAACTTCGCGCCCGCCTCCTCCTTGCCCTCCCGCACCTTCGCGGCCAGGCGCCCCCGCGACCACATGCGCTCGCGCAGCTCGCCGATCAGGTCCGCGTCCTCACCGAAGCGCTCGGTCAGGACGGCCCGGGCGCCCTCCAGTGCGGCGGCGGGGTCGGCCACGCCCTTCTCGGCCGACACGAACGCGGCCGCGGCCGCCACGGGCTCCACGGACGGGTCGGCGAGCAGCCCGTCGGCGAGCGGCTCCAGCCCGGCCTCGCGGGCGATCTGCGCCTTGGTGCGCCGCTTGGGCTTGAAGGGCAGGTAGATGTCCTCCAGCCGGGCCTTGGAGTCGGCCTCGCGGATCCGCGCCTCCAGCGCCTCGTCCAGCTTGCCCTGGGACCGCACGGACTCCAGGACGGCCGTCCGCCGGTCCTCCAGCTCGCGCAGGTACCGCAGCCGCTCCTCCAGGGAGCGCAGCTGGGCGTCGTCGAGCGCGCCGGTCGCCTCCTTGCGGTAGCGCGCGACGAACGGCACGGTGGACCCGCCGTCGAGCAACTCGACGGCGGCCCGCACCTGCCGCTCCCGCACGCCGAGTTCCTCGGCGATCCTGCCTTCGATCGACGTCGACGTCGTCACGATCACGCTCTGCTTTCTTCCGGGGTTTCTCCACGGGTCCGCGGTCTGCATTGTGGCAGGTGCCACCGACAGCCCTCGCGCGCCCGGCCGGAAGAGCGGGCCCCGCCCGAGAGCGGGGCCCGGTGCGCGTCAGCCGCGGAGATCCGCCGGGAACCCGCCGGCCGCCACCGCGGCCGTGGTGAACGTCGTCGCCAGCTCGGTCAGGCGCTCGACGGCCGCCGCGCCCAGGTGCTCGTAGGGAGCCGCGTCCAGGCGGTCGGTCTCCTCCTCGATCTCCTCGCGCAGCGCGGTCCCCGCGTCCGTCAGGCCGTTCTCGCCCATCAGCCCGCGCTCGCGCAGCCGGTCCTCGGCGGCATTCAGCTGCTCCTCGCTCCAGCCGCGGGTGCGCAGCAGCCACGGCCTCGCCATGCCGGCGCCGGTGACGGACTGGCTGACGATCGCCTCCAGCGGGTCCAGCCCGGAGCGCGACAGAGCGATCAGGTGGCCGTCGCCGCGGTACTCGCGCAGCAGCGTGGCGGCGTACCAGAGGGCGAGGTGCGGGACGTCCGGCACGGGCAGGTCGGCGTGGGCGGAGTAGAGGGGGCGGACCGCGCGCTCGCACGCCTCGGTGGCCCGCAGCGCCAGCTCCGCGGCCTCGGCCAGCTCGGCGGAGGCGACGGCCTCCTCGCCGAGCAGCCGGCGCAGGGTGGCGTCGGCGGCGCGCAGCCGGGCGTCGAGGACCTGCTGCGGCGAGGCGACGTCCCAGACCTTCGGAATGTGCTGGGAGATCATCTCGTGGCTGAAGCTGTGGAAGGTCGCGGTGACCGTGCCCGCACCGACCCGGCCGAAGGCCGCTGCGCGTCCGGCGAGGTAGGACGCGTGCCCAGGCTCCAGGCCGAGGGCGGTGAACTCCCGGAACGTGTCCGGGGAGAAGTAGACGACCGAGTGCAGGGGGTTGACGACGGAGTGGCAGCGCCGGCCGGCGCGCGCGGGCAGAGTGCTCATGTCCCGTACGTTACCGACTGGTTGGTCAGATTCGGAAGGGTCGAGCCTGGCCGGAAGCGGTCGGGCCGCGGCCGGGCGATGGCAGGAAAGGTGGGGAACCCGTCATTGCGGCCGTCGTCCGCGGACGGTCAGCATGGAGCCATGACGACCCGCCGTAACGTGCTCATCCTCCTCTACGAGCGCGTCCAGAGCCTCGATGTGACCGGCCCCCTGGAGGTGTTCTCCGGAGCCGCCTCCGTGATCGGGGACCCGGACGCCTACCGGGTGCGCACCGCGAGCGTCGACGGCGGGCCGGTCCGCACGGACAGTGGCCTGCGCCTGATGCCCGACGCGGCGCTCGCCGACTGTGCGGTGCCGGACATCCTGGTCGTCCCCGGCGGCCACTGCATGGACGACCCGGATCCCCGGCTCGTCGACTGGCTGCGGGAGCACGGGTCGCGGGCCGGGCGGACGGTCTCCGTCTGCACCGGGGCGTACCTGCTCGCCACGGCCGGGCTGCTCGACGGGCGCCGGGCCACCACGCACTGGAACTACTGTGCGGACTTCGCCGAGCGGTTCCCGGCCGTGCAGGTGGACGCCGAGCCCATCTTCGTGCGGGACGGCGACGTCGCCACCTCGGCCGGGGTCACCGCGGGGATCGACCTGGCGCTCACCCTCGTCGAGGAGGACCTGGGCCGGGAGACCGCGCTGCTGATCGCCCGTCACCTCGTCGTCTTCCTCCGCCGGCCCGGCAACCAGCGGCAGTTCAGCGTCCAGCTCGCCGCGCAGACCGCGGGCCGTCAGACCCTGCGGGACGTCCAGCACTGGATAGCCGAACACCCCGCCGCCGACCTCAGCGTCGAGGCGCTCGCCGCCCGCGCGAACCTCTCCCCGCGGCACTTCGCCCGGGCGTTCCACGCCGAAGTGGGCATGACGCCGGGGCGCTATGTCGACCGGGCGCGGCTGGAGTGCGCCCGGCGGCTGCTGGAGGACACGGCGGACGGCGTCGCGGAGATCTCCCGGGCCTGCGGCTACGGCACGCCCGAGGCGATGCGCCGCGCCTTCGTCCGGGACCTGGGCACGGCGCCCGCCGAATACCGGCGCAGGTTCCGGCCCGCGCCCGCGGCACTTCTCACTTCCGTGTCAAACGGATCGAACGTATCGAAAACCGCCTGAAAGGGCTGCACATGCGCATCGCCATCCTGCTCTTCCCCGGCTTCACGGCCCTCGACGCCGTCGGCCCGTACGAGATCCTCAGCCGGCTGCCCGGCGCCGAGACCGTCTTCGTCGCGGAGCGGCCCGGCCCCGTGCCCAACGAGACCGGCAACCTCGCGCTCGTCGCCACCGCGTCGTTCGACGAGGTGCCCGACCCGGACATCGTGATCGTGCCGGGCGGCCCCGACGACAACCTGCCGCTGACGCCCGGCCCCGTGCTGGACTGGCTGCGGGCGGTGGACCCGGGCACCACCTGGACGACGTCCGTGTGCACCGGCTCGCTGATCCTGGCCGCCGCCGGGCTGCTGAAGGGCCGCCGGGCCACCTCGCACTGGACGGCCCTGCACCTGTTGCCCGGCTACGGGGCCGAGCCGACAGGGGAGCGGGTCGTCATCGAGGGCAAGTACGTCACCGCCGCGGGCGTGTCCTCCGGCATCGACATGGCGCTCACGCTCGTGGGCCGCATCGCGGGGGACCGGATTGCCCAGAGCCTTCAGCTGATGACCGAGTACGACCCCCAGCCGCCCTACGACGCGGGCTCCCCGGAGAAGGCACCGGCCGACCTCGTCGCCGAGTGGCGGAAGGTGTACGAGGAGGGCAAGTTGGGCGACGTGATCCGGGGCGGCCTGATGGACGGCGCCGCCTGACGCCCGGTCGGCTCGACGCGGCGCGATCGGCCGGGAGGTCCGGTACGGGGGTCTAGACCGTCCAGCCGAAGCGCGGTGCCCGGTGCTCCAGGAAGGCGGCGACACCCTCGGCGGTGTCGCCGCTCTCCTGCGCCAGCGCCGTCCAGTGCGCCATCCGGTCCGGTCCCGCCGGGCCGGCCGCGAACTCCTTGGCCGCCGCCTGCGTCAGCTGCGAGCGCGAGGCCAGGACCCGGGCGAACTCGGCCACCCGCCCCTCCAGCGCCGCGTCCGGCCACACCTCGTCCACCAGGCCCGTGCGCAGCGCCCGCTCGGCGTCGATCAACTCGGCGGAGTAGAGCAGGTACTTGGCCGTCGACAGGCCGGCCACCTCCACCAGCCGCCGGGTGGACGAGGGGGAGTAGACGATGCCCAGCCGGGCCGGGGTCACCCCGAAGTGCGCCCCCTCCGCGGCGAACCGCAGGTCGCAGGCGACCGCGAGCTGGCAGCCGCCGCCCACGCAGTAGCCGCGCACCGCCGCCACCGTCGGCTTGGGGAAGGCCGCCAGCGCGTCCTCGGCGGCGACGGCGAGCTTCCGCGAGCCCTCCGCGCCGTCCGTGCCCAGCGTGGAGATGTCCGCGCCCGCGGAGAAGGTGCCGCCCTCGCCGGTCAGCACCAGGACCCGCACCGCGGGGTCGGCCGCGCACCGGTCGAGCAGCTCCGGCAGGGCCCGCCACATGTCCGTGGTCATGGCATTGCGCTTGGCGGGGTTGACGATCCTGATGGTGGCGGTGGCGTCGGCGACGTCCAGGCGCAGGGCGGGCTCCATGGCCGGATGCTATCCGGACGGACAAACCCTTGATCAAGCACCCCAGGATCAGTCGCCGGAACGACCAACGCATACGGATGCGGTCAAAACTCGCTGAAAAGCGCCAACTTGCGGTCAGCCCGCCGTTGCGGACTCCGGGATTCCCAAACTCGGCACATGCGGTCGGGCCACGGTGAGGGGTTGGTAGCTGACATGGAAAGCCACGGGAGCGTCCCGCCCGAACCGGAGCAGGCGCCCCCGCCCCGGAAGCCCGGCGAGTACGACGGCACCTGGCGGTACACCGCCCCCGCGCTCGACTCCTCCGTCCCCCGGGCCCGGCACGCGGTCCGCGACCTGCTCCGGCGCCGCGGAGTGCCGCTCCGCGAGGACCTGCTCTACGGCCTGCTGCTCATCGTCTCCGAGCTGGTCACCAACGCCGTGCAGCACGCGGCCCTGCTCTCCCCGGAGGTGACCGTCGAGGTCTCCCTCGGCCCCGCCTGGGTGCGGGTGGCCGTCGAGGACGACCACCCCTACCGGCCCGGGCCCGTGGCCGCCTGCCCCCAGGAGGAGCGCACCGGGGGCCGCGGCCTGCTCCTCGTCCAGGCCACCGTGGCCGAGGCGGGCGGCCTGTGCGACGTCGAGCACATCCCGGGCGGCGGCAAGGTGATCTGGGCCGCCCTGCCGCTGCGCCCGCCGGCTACCAGCCCGGCCCGGCCCCGGTGAGTTCCCGGATCGCCGGCCGCGCGGCGTCCAGCACGGTCGGGAACCAGGCCGAGAACGGCCCCTTCTCCTGCAGCTCCGCCAGCTCCGCGGGGGTCACAAAGGCCGTCTCCGCGATCTCCTCGGGGTCCGGCCGCGGCTCGGCCCGCACGATGCCCACGAAGAGGTGGTTGTACTCCTGCTCGACCAGGCCCGAGGCCGGGTCGGGGTGGTTGTAGCGCACCGTGCCGGCCTCGCGCAGCAGCGCGGGCGCGAGGCCAAGCTCCTCGCCGGTCCGCCGGGCGGCGGCGACGAACGGGGGCTCGCCCGGATAGGGGTGGCCGCAGCAGGTGTTCGACCAGACGCCGGGGGAGTGGTACTTGCCCAGCGCCCGGCGCTGGAGCAGCAGCCGCCCGTGCTCGTCGAAGAGGAAGACCGAGAAGGCCCGGTGCAGCCGGCCCGGCGCGAGGTGCGCGGAGAGCTTCTCGGCCGTGCCGATGGTTCTGCCGTCCTCGTCGACCAGCTCCAGCATGATCGGCTCGGAGGCGTCGTCGGAGGCGGGCACCGCGGCGGACCCGTTGTCGCGGCCCTTGGCTGATGTGATCGGCATTGACCATCCTCGTTGTCGGTCTTCGACCCTCAAGTCTGCCGTACGGAATGCCCGCGGCCGGTACGGATGAACCCGCCCCGGGACGGGCGCGGCCCGGCGGTCAGTGGCAGAGCCCCGCCTCGTGCTGGGCGTGCCCGCTGGGCTCCAGCTGGAAGGTGCAGTGCTCCACCGCGAAGTGCTCCCCGAGGCAGCCCTGGAGGTCGCGCAGTATCTTCTCGTGCCCGGCCGAGTCCAGCGCGGCGGGGTCCACCACCACATGGGCCGACAGCACCGGCATCCCCGATGTGATCGTCCACACATGCAGGTCGTGCAGGTCCGTCACGCCCGGCAGCGCCATGATGTGCGCCCGCACCTCGTCCATGTCGACGTTCTTGGGCGCGGCCTCCAGCAGGACGTCCAGCGCCTCGCGGAGCAGCTTCACCGTGCGCGGCACGATCATCAGGCCGATGGCCAGCGAGGCGACCGCGTCCGCCCGGGTCCAGCCCGTCGCCATGATCACCAGCGCGGAGACCACCACGGCCAGCGAGCCCAGCGCGTCCGAGAGGACCTCCAGGAACGCCCCGCGCACATTGAGGCTCTCCTTCTGGCCGCGCATCAGCAGGGACAGCGAGATCAGATTGGCGACCACGCCCACCAGGCCGAACACCACCGTCGTGCCGCCCGGCACCTCGGCGGGGCTGGCCAGCCGCTGCACGGCCTCGTAGAGGATGTAGCCGCCGACGCCCAGCAGCAGCAGACAGTTCAGCAGCGCCGCCAGGATCTCCGCCCGGGCATAGCCGTAGGTGCGCCGCCCGGTCGAGGGCCGGTTGGCGAAATGGATCGCCACCAGCGCCATCGAGACCCCGACCGCGTCCGTCGCCATGTGCCCGGCGTCGGCGAGCAGCGCCAGCGAGCCCGTCAGCGCGGTGCCGGCGATCTCCGCGGCGAGCACCGTCAGGGTGATGCCCAGGGCGATCCGCAGCCGCCCCCGGTAGGCCGCCGCGGCCGTCCCGCCGGTGCCGGGCGGGGGTCCCCCGTGTGAGTGGCCGTGGTCGTGACCCGCTCCCATGAATGCCGCCTCCGAACGGTCGCCCGAAATCGGCCGACGGACGCCGGCCGAGCCCCAGTGAACTACGGGTGGGGGGTATCGGGCAACGCGGCACTGAACACCGTTGTCATTGCCTCTGACCTGCGGCGATGCATCCCCGCTGCGATCAGCGAAGACGTGCCTCCGGGTGGTGGAGGCACCAGCCCTCCCAGGCCGAAGTGACCATGCTGCGAAGGTCGTGCCGAGCGCTCCAGCCCAGCTCCTTGGCGATCAGCTCGCCGGAGGCCACGACACGCGCCGGATCACCCGGACGGCGCGGTCCCGTCTCGGCCGTGAGCCCGGTCCGGCCGGTGACCTCCGCGATCAGGTCCGCCATCTCCCGCACGGACACCCCGCGGCCCGTGCCCACGTTCAGCGTCAGGTCGCCGGCGCCCGGCTGCTCGGCCAGCCGCCGGGCGGCCGCCAGGTGCGCCGTGGCGAGGTCCTCGATGTGGATGTAGTCCCGGACACAGGTGCCGTCGGGGGTGTCGTAGTCGGTGCCGAAGATCCGCGGGCGCTCGCCCCGCGTGATCCGGTCGAACATCATCGGGATGATGTTGAAGACGCCGGTGTCGGCCAGTTCCGGCCGGGCCGCGCCCGCGACGTTGAAGTAGCGCAGACAGGCCGTCGAGATCCCGTGCGCCGCCCCAGTCGCCCGGACCAGCCACTCGCCCGCCAGCTTGGTCTCGCCGTACGGATTGATCGGCAGGCAGGGCGTCTCCTCGGTGACGAGGTCCACATCGGGCATGCCGTAGACGGCGGCCGACGAGGAGAAGACGAAGCTGCGGACCCCGGCGGCGACCACGGCCTCCAGCAGCACGGTCAGCCCGTGCACGTTCTCGCGGTAGTACAGCAGCGGCTTCTCGACCGACTCCCCGACCTGCTTCTTCGCCGCGAGGTGCACCACACCCGTCACACCCAGCTCCGCGAGGGCGCGGTCCAGGACCTCCCGGTCCAGCACGGAGCCGCGCACCAGCGGGACGTCCTCCGGCAGCCGGCCGGGCACGCCCGAGGACAGGTCGTCCAGGACGGCCACCCGCTCCCCGGCCTCCGTCATCGCCCGGGCCACGTGCGCCCCGATGTACCCCGCTCCGCCTGTGATCAGCCACGTCATGACGGCACCCTAATCCAGCCACCCGGCCGGTCGGCCCCCTGCCGGGTCCGGGAACCGCACGGGCCCGCCGAGCGTCATGTCAGTGGCGGGGCGCTCGGGAGCACGTCCCGGTGCACGTGCGGTGAACAGCGCCTTCCGGTGATCCGATAGCCTCTGCCGACGTGCCGCACGCCGCCCCGCGGCCGGGGCCCGGCGCGTCACGCCCGCTGCCCGGCCTTTTCGGCGATCCGGGGCGGCCACGCCAGCTTCCAAGGAGTGAGTTCGTCTGTCGACCGCCATCCTCACCGGTTCGCCGCCCGCCGGCTCCTCCCTGGAGGAGGACCTGCGGTCCCTGGGCTTCGACGTCCGCACGGCCGACGGCGCCGAGAGCGCCGCGACGGCCCTGGCCGCCGTGCCGCCCGCCGAGCGGGTCGCCCTGGTCGACCCCCGCTTCACGGGTCACGTCCACGCCCTGCGGCTGGCGCTCACCGACCCCCGCTTCCCTGCGGGCGCGGTGACCGGCGCGCTCACGGCGCAGCCCGCCGCGCGCGGCGCGCTGATCAAGGCGCTGACCGGGGCCGGGACGGCCGCCGGGGCCGGCCTGCCCGACCTCGTCGCCGGCCGGCTGGAGGCCGACGGCACCGCCGTGCACCGCCCCGAGCTGGGCGTGCTCGTCGCGGCGGTCCCCGGCGACGACGAGCTGCGGGCCAAGACGCGGGCCGACGTCGCCGCCGTGGACGACGAGGCGGTGCGCCTGCGCTCCGCCGTGAAGTCCCGCGACGGCTTCTTCACCACCTTCTTCATCAGCACGTACTCGCGCTACATCGCCCGCTGGTGCGCCCGCCGCGGCTTCACCCCCAATCAGGTGACCACCGCCTCGCTGCTGACGGCGCTGATCGCGGCCGGCTGCGCGGCCACCGGCACCCGGCCCGGCTTCATCGCCGCCGGAGTGCTGCTGATCGCCTCGTTCGTGCTCGACTGCACCGACGGCCAGCTCGCCCGCTACTCCCTCCAGTACTCCACGCTCGGCGCCTGGCTCGACGCCACCTTCGACCGGGCCAAGGAGTACGCCTACTACGCGGGACTGGCCCTGGGAGCCGCCCGCGGCGGCGATGACGTCTGGGCACTGGCGCTGGGCGCGATGATCCTCCAGACCTGCCGGCACGTCGTCGACTTCGCCTTCACCGAGGCCAACCACGACGCCACCGCCAACACCAGCCCCACGGCGGCCCTCTCCGACCGGCTGGACAGCGTCGGCTGGACGGTCTGGGCCCGCCGCATGATCGTGCTGCCCATCGGCGAGCGCTGGGCGCTGATCGCGGTCCTCACCGCGCTCACCACCCCGCGCACCACCTTCGTCGTGCTGATCGCCGGCTGCGCTGTCGCCGCCTGCTACACCACCGCGGGCCGCGTGCTGCGCTCACTGACCCGCAGGGCGCAGCGGACCGACCGTGCCGCCCGGGCGCTGGCGGACCTCGCCGATTCCGGCCCGCTCGCGGAGACCGTCTCGCGCAGCCTCGGCCGCGCCGTGCCCGGCGCTGCCTTCGCCGCGCCCTTCTGGGCGCTGCTGGCCGCCGCCGCGCTGCTCGTCGGGCCGCTCCTGGCGGGCAACGGCGGCACCTGGCGCACCGTCCTCCAGGCCGTGGCCTACGCCGTCTTCGCGGGCCTCGCCGTGGCGCAGCCCCTCAAGGGCCCGCTCGACTGGCTGGTGCCGCCCGTGCTGCGCGCCGCCGAGTACGGGATCGTTCTGGTGCTCGCCGCCCAGTCCGGTGTGGCGGGCGCCCTGCCCGCTGCTTTCGGCCTGGTGGCCGCGGTCGCCTACCATCACTACGACACCGTGTACCGCATCCGTGGCGGTACCGGCGCCCCCCCGCGCTGGCTGGTGCGGGCGACCGGGGGTCACGAGGGGCGGGTCCTGGCGGTCACGATCGCCGCCGCCCTGTGGCACGGTCGAGGCTTCAGCATCGCGCTGACGGTCCTCGCGTCCGTCCTCGCGCTCGTGGTGCTCGGCGAGAGCATCCGATTCTGGGTGTCCTCCGGGGCGCCCGCAGTACACGACGAAACAGGAGAACCCACATGATCGGCCTCGTGCTGGCGGCCGGCGCCGGACGGCGTCTGCGCCCCTACACCGACACCCTGCCCAAGGCTCTGGTGCCGGTCGGCCCGGAGGGGAACGAGGACTCGCTCACCGTCCTCGACCTCACGCTCGGCAACTTCGCCGAGGTCGGCCTGACCGAGGTCGCGATCGTGGTCGGCTACCGCAAGGAGGCCGTGTACGCGCGCAAGGAGGCGCTGGAGGCCAAGTACGGCCTCAAGCTCACCCTGATCGACAACGACAAGGCCGAGGAGTGGAACAACGCCTACTCCCTGTGGTGCGCCCGTGACGTCCTGGGCCGCGGTGTGATCCTCGCCAACGGCGACACCGTCCACCCGGTCTCCGTCGAGAAGACCCTGCTGGCGGCCCGCGGCAACGGCCAGAAGATCATCCTCGCCCTCGACACGGTGAAGAACCTCGCCGACGAGGAGATGAAGGTCGTCGTGGACGCCGAGAAGGGCGTCCAGAAGATCACCAAGCTGATGGAGCCCGCCGAGGCCACCGGCGAGTACATCGGCGTCACCCTCATCGAGGCCGAGGCCGGCGCCGAGCTGACGGACGCGCTGAAGACCACCTTCGAGCGCGACCCCGACCTCTACTACGAGGACGGCTACCAGGAGCTGGTCAACCGCGGCTTCAAGATCGACACGGCGCCCATCGGCGACGTCCAGTGGGTCGAGATCGACAACCACGACGACCTCGCCAAGGGCCGGGGGATCGCGTGCCAGTACTGACGAGGCTCATCCCCTCGCCGGTCGTCGTCGACATCCGCGCCGGAGCCCTGGACGACCTGGCGAACGTCCTCGCCGACCAGCGGATCTCCAGCTCCGGCAAGCTGGCCATCGCCATCAGCGGCGGCTCCGGGGCGGTGCTGCGCGAGCGGCTCGCCCCGGCGCTGCCCGGCGCCACCTGGTACGAGGTCGGCGGCGGCACGCTGGACGACGCGATCAAGCTCGGCGACGCCATGAAGAAGGGGCACTACGACGCGGTCGTGGGCCTCGGCGGCGGCAAGATCATCGACTGTGCGAAGTACGCGGCGGCCCGGGTCGGCCTGCCGCTGGTCGCCGTCGCGACCAACCTGTCGCACGACGGCCTGTGCTCGCCGGTCGCCACCCTGGACAACGACGCGGGTCGCGGCTCGTACGGCGTGCCGAACCCGATCGCCGTGGTCATCGACCTCGACGTGATCCGGGAGGCTCCGGTCCGTTTCGTCCGCTCCGGCATCGGCGACGCGATCTCCAACATCTCCTCCGTCGCCGACTGGGAGCTGTCCCACCGCGAGACGGGAGAGTCGATCGACGGCCTGGCCGCCGCCATGGCCCGGCAGGCCGGCGAGGCCGTGCTGCGCCACCCCGGTGGCGTGGCCGACGACGGCTTCCTCCAGGTGCTCGCCGAGGGCCTGGTCCTCACCGGCATCTCGATGTCCGTCGCCGGGGACAGCCGTCCGGCCTCCGGCGCCTGCCACGAGATCAACCACGCCTTCGACCTGCTCTACCCCAAGCGCGCCGCCAGCCACGGCGAGCAGTGCGGCCTCGGCGCCGCCTTCGCGATGCACCTGCGCGGGGCACGCGAGGAGTCCGCCCACATGGTGGAGGTGCTGCGTCGGCACGGCCTGCCCGTGCTGCCGGGCGACATCGGCTTCACCGACGAGGAGTTCGTCCGGGTCGTCGAGTTCGCCCCGCAGACCCGCCCCGGCCGGTACACCATCCTGGAGCACCTCGACCTCTCCACCGACCAGATCAGGGACGCATACGCCGACTATGCACAAACCGTCAGTAGCTGAACTCCGCCCGGTCGTCCACCCCGCAGGGGTGAAGGACCGGCGCAGCGGTGAGCACTGGGCCGGCCGCCTGTACATGCGGGAGATCTCGCTGCGGGTGGACCGGTACCTGGTGAACACCAGGGTCACGCCCAACCAGCTCACCTACCTGATGACCGTCGCGGGCGTCCTCGCGGCCCCGGCACTGCTGGTGCCGGGGATCCCGGGCGCCGTCCTCGGCGTGGTCATGGTCCAGCTCTACCTGCTGCTGGACTGCGTGGACGGCGAGATCGCCCGCTGGAAGAAGCAGTACTCGAACTCCGGGGTGTACCTGGACCGGGTCGGCGCCTACCTGTGCGACGCCGCGGTCCTGGTCGGCCTGGGCCTGCGCGCCGCCGACCCGTGGGGCGGCGGCCGGATCGACTGGCTGTGGGCCTTCCTCGGCACCCTCGCCGCGCTCGGCGCCGTCCTGATCAAGGCCGAGACCGACCTCGTCGGCGTCGCCCGCCACCAGGCCGGCCTGCCGCCGGTCAAGGAGGCGGCGTCCGAGCCGCGCTCCTCCGGCATGGCGCTGGCCCGCAAGGCCGCCGCGGCGCTGAAGTTCCACCGGCTGATCCTCGGGATCGAGGCGTCGCTGCTGATCCTGGTCCTCGCGATCGCGGACGCGAGCAGGGGGGACCTCTTCTTCACCCGGCTCGGCACCGCCGTCCTCGCCGGCATCGCGCTGCTGCAGACCGTGCTCCACCTGGTGTCCATCCTGGCCTCGAGCAGGCTGCGATGAGCGACAACCGGATGAAGGTCGGAGCGGTCGTCCTGACCATGGGCAACCGCCCCGACGAGCTGCGCGCCCTGCTGGAGTCCGTCGCCAAGCAGACCGGCGACCCCATCGAGGTCGCCGTCGTGGGCAACGGCTCGCCGCTGCCCGAGCTGAACGTCCCCGGCCTGACGGTGCGGACCGTGGAGCTGCCCGAGAACGTGGGCATCCCGGCCGGCCGCAACGTGGGCATCGAGGCATTCGGCCCGGCCGGCCGCGACGTCGACATCCTGCTGTTCCTCGACGACGACGGCCTGCTGCCGAACCAGGACACCGCCCGGCTGTGCCGGGAGGCCTTCGCCGCCGACCCGAAGCTCGGCATCATCAGCTTCCGTATCGCCGACCCCGAGACCGGCGTCACCCAGCGCCGGCACGTGCCCCGGCTGCGGGCCTCGGACCCGATGCGCTCCTCGCGCGTGACCACCTTCCTGGGCGGCGCCAACGCCGCCCGGACGAGGGTCTTCGCCGAGGTCGGCGGGCTGCCGGACGAGTTCTTCTACGCACACGAGGAGACCGACCTCGCCTGGCGGGCCCTCGACGCGGGCTGGATGATCGACTACCGGTCGGACATGGTCCTGTACCACCCGACCACGGCCCCCAGCCGGCATGCCGTCTACCACCGGATGGTGGCGCGCAACCGGGTGTGGCTGGCCCGCCGTAACCTTCCGGCACCCCTGGTCCCGGTCTACGTCGGCGTGTGGCTGCTGCTCACGCTCGCCCGCCGCCCGTCCCTGCCCGCGCTGCGGGCCTGGTTCGGCGGTTTCCGGGAGGGCTGGACCACTCCCTGCGGTCCACGGCGCCCCATGAAGTGGCGTACCGTTTGGCGCCTGACCCGACTGGGTCGACCGCCCGTGATCTGACAAGCTCGTGTCTGAGAGCACCGGGCGCGGTCCGGGGCCAGGCCCCGGCAGCGCACCTTGAGGACGAAAGTGTCAACTGTGAGCGAGACAACGCACGACAGTGCGGTCGCCTTGAGTGCCCCGCCATCACCCGACGACGGACTGTCCGCCGCGGAGCTGGCCAGGAAGTACGGGCTGGCGCAGAGCGGCGCCCGCCCCCCGCTGCGGGAGTACGCCCGCCAGCTGTGGGCGCGGCGGCATTTCATCGTCGCGTTCTCCCGGGCCAAGCTGACGGCCCAGTACAGCCAGGCCAAGCTCGGCCAGGTCTGGCAGGTGGCGACGCCGCTGCTGAACGCGTCCGTGTACTTCCTCATCTTCGGCGTGCTGATGGGGCAGAGCAAGGGCATGGGGATCGGCACCTACATCCCCTTCCTGGTGACGGGCGTCTTCGTCTTCACCTTCACCCAGAGCTCGGCGCTGGCCGGTGTCCGCGCGATCTCGGGGAACCTGGGGCTGGTGCGGGCGCTGCACTTCCCGCGCGCCGCCCTGCCGATCTCGTTCGCGCTCCAGCAGCTCCAGCAGCTGCTGTACTCGATGCTCGTGCTCTTCCTGTTCCTGATCGGGTTCGGGCACGTGCCGTCGCCCTCGTGGCTGCTGATCGTCCCGGTGCTGGTGCTGCAGTTCGTCTTCAACACCGGCCTGGCGATGGTCCTGGCCCGGATGGGCAGCAAGACCCCCGACCTGGCACAGCTGCTGCCGTTCGTGATGCGCACCTGGATGTACGCGTCCGGCGTCATGTACAACCTGGTGGAGGCGCTGAAGAAGGCGCACTCCCCCAAGTGGCTCATCGACGTCCTGTCGGCCAACCCGGCCGCCGTCTACATCGACCTGATGCGGTCGGCGCTGATCAACAGCCACAAGGCGGCCAAGCACATCATCCTGCCGCCGCACGTCTGGGCGCTGGCGGCGGGCTGGGCGCTGCTGGTCGGCATCGGGGGCTTCGTCTACTTCTGGAAGGCTGAGGAGCAGTACGGCCGTGGCTGAACAGAACACCACCGCGAAGTCGTCCGAGCGCATCCCCACCGTGATCGCGGACGACGTCCACATCGTCTACCGGGTCTACGGCGGCAACAGCGGCCGCGGCAGCGCCACCGCCGCCCTCAACCGGCTGGTCCGGCGCCAGCCGGACGCCGGCGTGCGGAAGGTGCACGCCGTCAAGGGTGTGAGCTTCACCGCATACCGGGGCCAGGCCATCGGCCTGATCGGCTCCAACGGCTCGGGCAAGTCGACCCTGCTGAAGGCGATCGCCGGGCTGCTGCCCGCCGAGCGCGGCCACGTCTACACCGACGGCCAGCCCTCGCTGCTGGGCGTCAATGCCGCGCTGATGAACGACCTCACGGGCGAGAAGAACGTGATGCTCGGCGGGCTGGCCATGGGGATGTCCCGGGAGCAGATCCGCGAGCGCTACCAGTCGATCGTCGACTTCTCGGGCATCAACGAGAAGGGCGACTTCATCACGCTGCCGATGCGCACCTACTCCTCCGGCATGGCGGCCCGGCTGCGCTTCTCCATCGCCGCGGCCAAGGACCACGACGTGCTGATGATCGACGAGGCGCTGGCCACCGGCGACCGCTCGTTCCAGAAGCGCTCCGAGGCCCGGATCCGCGAGCTCCGCAAGGAGGCCGGCACGGTCTTCCTGGTGAGCCACAACAACAAGTCGATCAGGGACACCTGCGACCGGGTGCTGTGGCTGGAGCGCGGTGAGCTGCTGATGGACGGCCCGACGGACGAGGTCGTCCGGGCCTACGAGAAGGAAACGGCCCGCTAGCAGCACGCATCCGGTCGTTCCCGGCCAGGGCGAAAGTGCCGATCAAGAGGCCCCCGCGGGCGCCCGCCCAAGGGGGCCTTGACTTGTTCGTAACGATCAACTGGCTTATTGCCAGGGTTGATTCGCATCCTGCGTGGCATTGTATGGATCAAGCGCGTACCCCGGCGAGCGTCGGACAATTGTACGGCGTACGCTGTACCGTGCTCTTTTGCCGCTGTTTGCGGGAAGGTGTGGTGACCTGCGCGTCCTCCGTCGCGGGGGTGAGGCGGGGGTGGCCCGAGGGGAGGCCGAGGGGGAGCGCCGTCGTTGCGGCGTGTCCGAAATAGGATGTTCTGGGTCGGCAGTGTAGAACGGGAGATGTGACGGCAATGGTTACGGGAACTCTCCAGATCAGAGACGCGTACGCCGTCCCCGGTCCGGGCAGCCCGCGATGACCGCGGGGACGGACGCGCACTCGCGCGCCGTGCTCGACAAGGCCGCGCACGAGAACTTCCCGGTGGCACCCTTCTTCGTGCCACGCGCCTGGCGGGCCGACCTGACGGCCGTCTACGGCTACGCCCGCCTCGTCGACGACATCGGCGACGGCGACCTGCCCCCCGGCGGCCGCGACGCCGAGCTGCTCGGCCTCGACCGGGAACAGGCGGACGACCGGCTCGCCCTGCTCGACGCCTTCGAGGCCGACCTCCGTCGCGTCTTCGACCGTACGGGCACGGGCCCGCGCCACCCGCTGCTGCTCCGCCTCCGCCCCACCGTCCGCCGCTGCGGCCTCACCCCCGAGCCCTTCCTCGGCCTCATCGAGGCCAACCGCCAGGACCAGCGGGTGAGCCGCTACGCCACCTACGACGACCTGCTCGCCTACTGCGAGCTGTCGGCCAACCCCGTCGGCCGGCTCGTCCTCGGCATCACCGGCACCGCGACCCCCGAGCGGATCCGCCGCTCGGACGCGATCTGCACCGCGCTGCAGATCGTCGAACACCTGCAGGACGTCGCCGAGGACCTCCGGCGCGACCGCATCTACCTGCCCGCCGAGGACATGAAACGCTTCCGGGTCGCGGAGTCCGACCTCGCGCTCCCGACCGGCGGCGCATCGGTGCGCGCGCTGGTCGCGTACGAGGCGGAACGCGCCCGGCACCTGCTGAATGAAGGCACCCCCCTGGTGGGTAGCGTCCACGGCAGGCTGAAGCTGTTGCTCGCGGGGTTCGTGGGCGGAGGGAGGGCCGCCCTCCGAGCGGTCGCCGCCGCGGGCCACGACGTTCTCCCCGGACCGCCCAAGCCCACCAAGCTCAGCCTGCTGCGCGAGGTGGGGGCGACACTGCGAAGAGAGGGGTGAGCGGGACCGTGACCGGAACGCACCACGCGTCCGCGCCGGTACTCGCCGCGTACAGCTACTGCGAGGCCGTCACCGGACAGCAGGCCGGCAATTTCAGCTACGGCATCAGGCTGCTGCCGGCCGCCAAGCGGCGGGCCATGTCGGCCCTGTACGCCTTCTCGCGGCGTGTCGACGACATCGGCGACGGCCCCCTGGACGCCGAGTCCAAGCGGCTGCGGCTGGAGGACGCCCGGGCGACGCTCGACCGGATCAGGGCGGGCGAGGTCGACGAGGACGACACCGACCCGGTGGCCGTCGCGCTCGCGCACGCCGTGCGCCGCTTCCCGATCCCCATCGGCGGCCTCGACGAACTGATCGACGGCGTTCAGATGGATGTGCGCGGCGAGACCTACGAGACCTGGGACGACCTCGTCGCGTACTGCCGCTGCGTCGCCGGAGCCATCGGGCGGCTCTCGCTCGGCGTGTTCGGCACCGTGCCCGGCGCACGCGACACCGAGCGCGCTGCCGAATACGCCGACACGCTGGGGCTCGCGCTCCAGCTGACCAACATCCTGCGCGACGTCCGCGAGGACGCCGCCAACGGCCGCACCTACCTGCCCTCCGACGACCTCGCCAAGTTCGGCTGCTCCGCGGGCTTCCACTCCGCCGTGCTCCCCGCCGGCGCGGACTTCACCGGGCTGGTGCAGTTCGAGGTGCGCCGCGCCCGCGCGCTCTTCGCCCAGGGCATGCGGCTGCTGCCCATGCTCGACCGGCGCAGCGGCGCCTGCGTCGCCGCCATGTCCGGCATCTACCGCCGGCTCCTGGACCGCATCGCCGAGGATCCGCAGGCCGTACTGCGCGGCAGGGTCTCGCTGCCCGGCCGGGAGAAGGCCTTCGTCGCCGTGCGCGGGCTCTCCGGGTACGACGCCCGCACCGTCCACCGGCAGACTGCCAGGGGGCGCGTCTGATGGCCCGCGCCCGCACCGGCAAGTGGTGTGCAACCCTCCGGCCTGCCGTCGCGTCCCTGACAGCAGCCGAGGGGGTGGGCGCATGAAGCCACGCACGACGACCCGGCCCGACCGGCTCCGCGCAGACGAGGCAGGCCGCCCCGACGGGGCGGCCGCGGTGGTGATCGGGGGCGGCCTCGCCGGCATCACCGCCGCGCTCGAACTCGCCGACGCCGGGGTCCGCGTCACCCTGCTCGAAGGACGCCCCCGGCTGGGCGGGCTCGCCTTCTCCTTCCAGCGCGGCGAGCTGACCGTCGACAACGGCCAGCACGTCTACCTGCGCTGCTGCACCGCCTACCAGTGGTTCCTCGACCGGGTCGACGCGCGTTCCCTCGCCCCGCTCCAGGACCGGCTCGACGTGCCCGTGCTGGACGTCGGCCACCCCTCCGGGCGACCCCGGCTCGGCCGGCTGCGCCGCGCCGCGCTGCCCGTCCCCCTGCACCTGGCCGCCAGCCTCGCCACCTACCCCCACCTCTCGCTCGCCGAGCGGGCCAAGGTCGGCCGGGCCGCACTCGCCCTGCGCGGCATGGACCCGCTGGACCCCGCGCTCGACGGCATCGACTTCGGCAGCTGGCTCCGCCGCCGCGGCCAGTCGGACCGCACCGTCGAGGCCCTGTGGGACCTCGTGGGCATCGCCACCCTCAACGCCCCCGCCGGCGAGGCGTCGCTCGGCCTGGCCACCATGGTCTTCAAGACCGGGCTGCTCTCCGAACCCGGCGCCGCCGACATCGGCTGGGCCCACGTCCCCCTGGGCGAGCTGCACGACACCCGCGCCCGCGCCGCCCTCGACCGGGCCGGGGTGCGCACCGCGCTGCGCACCCGCGTCACCGCGATCTCCCGGAGCGCGGACGGCCGCTGGCACGTCGACGCCGGGACCGGGCCGGGTGCGGCCGAGCGGATCGACGCCGACACCGTCGTCCTCGCCGTGCCCCAGCGCGAGGCCCACGCCCTGCTGCCCGAGGGCGCCCTGGACGCCCCGGACCGGCTGCTGGAGATCGGCACCGCCCCCATCCTCAACCTGCACGTCGTATACGACCGCAAAGTCCTGCGGCAGCCGTTCTTCGCGGCCCTCGGCAGCCCGGTGCAGTGGGTCTTCGACCGCACCGAGTCCTCCGGGCTGGCCGCAGCGGACGGCGCGGGCCAGTACCTCGCCGTCTCCCAGTCGGCCGCGCAGGACGACATCGACCGGCCGGTCGCCGAGCTGCGCGAGCGCTACCTGCCCGAGCTGGCCCGGCTGCTGCCCGCCGCCCGGGACGCGGTCGTCCGGGACTTCTTCGTCACCCGCGAGCGGACGGCGACGTTCGCCCCCGCGCCCGGCGTCGGCCGGCTGCGGCCCGACGCCCCCACGAACGCGCCCGGCCTCTACCTGGCCGGTGCGTGGACCGCCACCGGCTGGCCCGCGACCATGGAAGGCGCGGTGCGGAGCGGCTTGACCGCCGCCGGCGCGGCGCTCTCCGGGCTCGGCCGACCGCACCGGAGCCCCCTGCGGGAGGCGGCGGTATGAACCAGCGAGCCCACCAGGCGCGCGTACCCCGCAGCGGGACGCGCGTGAGCACGACCACCAGAGGAGAGACCGTGACATCGGCGATCCCAGCTGTCGACACCGCAGGCGTCAACGCCCTGCTGGAGCGCGGACGGACGCTTGCCACGCCGGTGCTGCGTGCCGCCGTGAACAGGCTCGCCGCACCCATGGACACCGTCGCCGCCTACCACTTCGGCTGGATCGACGCCGAAGGCCGGCCCGCCCACGGCGACCAGGGCAAGGCCGTCCGGCCCGCTCTCGCCCTGCTCTCGGCCGAGGCCGCGGGCGCGCCCGCGGAGGTGGGCATCCCCGGCGCCGTCGCCGTCGAGCTCGTGCACAACTTCTCGCTGCTGCACGACGACCTGATGGACGGCGACGAGCAGCGCCGCCACCGCGACACCGTGTGGAAGGTGCACGGCCCGGCGCAGGCCATCCTGGTCGGCGACGCCCTCTTCGCGCTCGCGAACGAGGTGCTGCTGGAGCTGGGCACGGTGGAGGCGGGCCGGGCCACCCGCCGGCTGACCACCGCCACCCGCAAGCTCATCGACGGCCAGGCCCAGGACATCTCCTACGAGCACCGTGAGCGCGTCACCGTCGCCGAGTGCCTGGAGATGGAGGGCAACAAGACCGGCGCGCTGCTCGCCTGCGCGGTCTCCATCGGCGCCGTCCTCGGCGGCGCCGACGACCGCACGGCCGACACCCTGGAGGCCTACGGCTACCATCTCGGCCTCGCCTTCCAGGCCGTCGACGACCTGCTCGGCATCTGGGGCGACCCGGAGGCCACCGGCAAGCAGACCTGGAGCGACCTGCGGCAGCGCAAGAAGTCCCTCCCGGTGGTCGCCGCCCTCGCGGCCGGCGGCCCCGCCTCCGAGCGGCTCGCCGGGATCCTCGCCGCCGACGCCAAGCTGACCGACGCCCAGCTCGCCGACTTCGACGAGGAGGAGTTCGCCAGCCGGGCGGCCCTGATCGAGGAGGCGGGCGGCCGGGAGTGGACCTCCCTGGAGGCCCGCCGCCAGCACGCCACCGCCATCGAGGCGCTGGCCGGAGTGGACATGCCCGCAGAGGTCCGGGCGCAGCTGACCGCGCTCGCCGACTTCGTCGTCGTACGGAAGAGATGATTGCCATTCACCCGAACTAGAACCCTCGCGGTCGCCGGCCGGTGCCTTGCTCTCGGCACCGGCCGACGGAACCCCCCGGTACGGCAGTCACCAGCAGTACGGCAGAGAAGAAACTCACTGCATTAGGGGAAGCCATGACAGCGACGACCGACGGCACCGGGGCGGTACCGCCCCGCGCAGCCGAGGCCGGCCAGAGCACGACCGTATTGCCCCCCGACCCGGCGGCCGGTGAGCCGCCGAAGACGCACGAGGCCGCGGAGCGGGCCGCCGCCCGTGCCGTCGAGCACCTCCTGTCCCACCAGGACGAGCAGGGCTGGTGGAAGGGCGACCTGGAGACCAACGTCACCATGGACGCCGAAGACCTGCTCCTGCGCCAGTTCCTCGGCATCCGGGACGAGCGCACCACGGCCGCCGCCGCCCGCTGGATCCGTTCCCGGCAGGGCCCGGACGGCACCTGGGCCACCTTCCACGGCGGCCCCCCCGAACTCTCCGCGACCGTCGAGGCGTACGCCGCCCTCCGGCTCGCCGGGGACGCCCCCGACGCCCCGCACATGGCCGCCGCCTCCGCCTGGATCCGGGAGCACGGCGGCATCGCCTCGGCCCGCGTGTTCACCCGCATCTGGCTGGCGCTCTTCGGCTGGTGGCGGTGGGAGGACCTCCCCGAACTGCCGCCCGAGATCATGTACTTGCCGAAGTGGTTCCCGCTCAACATCTACGACTTCGGCTGCTGGGCCCGGCAGACCATCGTGCCGCTGACGATCGTCGGCGCCCTGCGGCCCGTACGCCCCGCGCCCTTCGCCCTCGACGAGCTGCACACCGACCCGCGGCTGCCCAGCCCGCCGCGCCCGCTCGCCCCGGCCACCAGCTGGGACGGCGTCTTCCAGCGCCTGGACAAGGCGCTGCACCTCTACCGCAGATTCCCCGTCGGCCCGCTGCGCCGCGCCGCGATCGACGCGGCGGCGCGCTGGATCATCGAGCGCCAGGAGAACGACGGCTGCTGGGGCGGCATCCAGCCCCCCGCCGTCTACTCGGTCATCGCCCTCCACCTGGTCGGCTACGACCTGGGCCACCCCGTGCTGCGCGCCGGGCTCGAGTCGCTGGACCGTTTCGCCGTCTGGGGCGAGGACGCCGAGGGCGAGCCCGTCCGGATGATCGAGGCCTGCCAGTCCCCGGTGTGGGACACCTGCCTGGCCGCCATCGCGCTCGCCGACGCCGGGCTGCGCCCCGACCACCCGGCGCTGGTCAAGGCTGTCGACTGGATACTGGACGAGCAGATCGTCCGCTCCGGCGACTGGGCCGTGCGACGGCCGGAACTGCCCCCGGGCGGCTGGGCGTTCGAGTTCCACAACGACAACTACCCGGACATCGACGACACTGCCGAGGTCGTCCTGGCCCTCAAGCGGGTGGCGCACCCCGACCCGCAGCGGGTCGAGGCGGCCGTCCAGCGGGCCGCCCGGTGGACCCTCGGCATGCAGTCGAAGAACGGTGCCTGGGGCGCCTTCGACGCCGACAACACCAGCGCCTTCCCCAACCGGCTGCCGTTCTGCGACTTCGGCGAGGTCGTCGACCCGCCGTCCGCCGACGTCACCGCGCACGTGGTGGAGATGCTCGCGGTCCTCGGCAGGCAGCACGACCCGCGCACCCGGCGCGGCATCGAATGGCTGCTGGGCGAACAGGAGGAGTCCGGCGCCTGGTTCGGCCGCTGGGGCGTCAACTACGTCTACGGCACCGGCTCCGTGGTGCCGGCCCTGGTGACCGCCGGGCTGCCGGTCTCCCACCCGGCCATCAGGAACGCGGTCTCCTGGCTGGAGAGCGTGCAGAACGCCGACGGCGGCTGGGGCGAGGACCTGCGCTCGTACCGGGACCCCGAGTGGATCGGCCGCGGCGCCTCCACCGCCTCCCAGACCGCCTGGGCGCTGCTGGCGCTGCTGGCGGCGGGGGAGCGGGACGGCGAGGCCGTGGACCGGGGCGTGGCCTGGCTGGCGCGGACCCAGCGCGAGGACGGCTCCTGGGACGAGCCGTACTTCACCGGCACCGGCTTCCCCTGGGACTTCTCCATCAACTACCACCTGTACCGCCAGGTCTTCCCGCTCACCGCTCTCGGCCGGTACCTGCACGGCGAGCCCTTCGCCCCCGAGCGGCAGGAGGGCTGATGGCCGACGGCACGGGCTCGCCCGCCCCCGCACCGCTGCTGGTCGCCTGCGCGCTCGGCATCGAGCGCCTCGCCCTGCGCGGCGGCCTCTCCGGTGCGGCCGGGCCCGTGACGGTACTGCGCACGGGCATGGGGCCGCAGGCGGCGGACCGTGCCATCACCCGCGCCCTGAACGACGGCACCGCACTGCGGGACGCCGCCGTGATCGCCACCGGCTTCTGCGCCGGACTGGCCCCCGGGATGCACCCCGGCGACCTGCTCGTCGCCGACGAGACGCGCGACCGTGCGGGGCGCACGGAGTGCGTGGGCGTGGAGATGCTCGCCAAGGAACTGGCGCGCGCCGTGCCCAGGAGCGTCATCCACATCGGGCCGCTCGTCGGCTCCGACCACGTGGTGCGCGGCGCCGAGCGCGGCGCCCTGCACGCGGCGGGCGCGCTCGCCGTCGACATGGAGTCGGCCGCCACGCTCCGAAGCGCCGTCCGGGCCGGTGCACGCCCGGTTGCGGCCGTCCGGGTGATCGTGGACGCTCCAGAACATGAACTGGTACGAATCGGGACCCTGCGGGGAGGAATATCGGCCTTCCGCGTGCTCCGCACCGTCCTTCCGGCTTTTTTCGAATGGCACCGTTCTTTGCTGCTCCCCAGGAGGTGAGCCAGATGGCCATGCCGCTTCGCCAGACCATCCGGGTCGGGACCTATCTCTTTGAACAGAAGCTGCGCCGGCGGGAGAAGTTCCCGCTGATCGTGGAGCTGGAGCCGCTCTTCGCCTGCAACCTCAAGTGCGAGGGCTGCGGCAAGATCCAGCATCCGGCCGGGGTGCTCAAACAGCGGATGCCGGTTGCCCAGGCGGTCGGTGCGGTGCTCGAATCCGGGGCGCCGATGGTGTCCATCGCCGGCGGCGAACCCCTGATGCACCCGCAGATCGACGAAATCGTGCGGCAGTTGGTGGCGCGCCGGAAATACGTCTTCCTCTGCACGAATGCGCTGCTGATGCGGAAGAAGATGGAGAAGTTCACGCCGTCCCCCTATTTTGCCTTCGCGGTCCATATCGACGGGCTGCGCCAGCGGCACGACGAGTCCGTTGCGAAGGAGGGTGTGTTCGACGAGGCGGTGGAGGCCATCAAGGAGGCCAAGCGGCGCGGCTTCCGGGTCACCACCAATTCGACGTTCTTCAACACCGACACCCCGCAGACCGTCGTCGAGGTCCTCAACTTCCTCAACGACGACCTGTGCGTGGACGAGATGATGATCTCGCCCGCCTATGCCTACGAAAAGGCCCCCGACCAGGAGCACTTCCTGGGCGTCGAGCAGACCAGGGAGCTGTTCTCGAAGGCGTTCTCCGGCGGCAACCGCAAGCGCTGGCGGCTCAATCACAGCCCGCTCTTCCTCGACTTCCTGGAGGGCAAGGCGGACTTCCCGTGCACCGCCTGGGCCATCCCCAACTACTCCCTCTTCGGCTGGCAGCGCCCCTGCTACCTGATGAGCGACGGATACGTGCCGACGTACCGTCAGCTGGTCGAGGAGACCGACTGGGACAAGTACGGGCGCGGCAAGGACCCGCGCTGCGCCAACTGCATGGCCCACTGCGGCTACGAACCGACGGCCGTCCTCGCCACCATGGGGTCGCTGAAGGAGTCGCTGCGCGCCGCCCGCGAGACCATCTCCGGAAACCGGAGCTGACGGTCATGGCCACGACGGAGCCCGTCTCCCTGGGCCTCCCCTCGGTACCGGCCCGGCCGCTCGCGGTGCGCCGTCCGTCACGGCGCATCCAGGTCGGCCCGGTACCGGTCGGCGGCGACGCCCCCGTCTCCGTGCAGTCGATGACGACGACGCGGACGTCGGACATCGGTGCCACGCTGCAGCAGATCGCGGAGCTGACGGCGTCGGGCTGCCAGATCGTGCGTGTGGCGTGTCCGACGCAGGACGACGCGGATGCGCTGGCGGTGATTGCGAGGAAGTCGCAGATCCCGGTGATCGCGGACATCCACTTCCAGCCGAAGTACGTCTTCGCCGCCATCGACGCCGGCTGCGCCGCGGTCCGGGTCAACCCGGGCAACATCAAGCAGTTCGACGACAAGGTCAAGGAGATCGCCAGGGCGGCCTCGGATGCGGGCACCCCGATCCGTATCGGTGTGAACGCGGGCTCACTGGACCGGCGCCTGCTGGAGAAGTACGGCAAGGCCACGCCCGAGGCGCTGGTGGAGTCGGCTCTGTGGGAGGCGTCGCTGTTCGAGGAGCACGGCTTCCGTGACATCAAGATCTCGGTCAAGCACAACGACCCGGTCGTGATGGTCAATGCGTACCGCCAGCTGGCCGCGCAGTGCGACTACCCGCTGCACCTGGGTGTCACCGAGGCGGGCCCGGCCTTCCAGGGCACCATCAAGTCCGCGGTCGCGTTCGGCGCCCTGCTCAGCGAGGGCATCGGCGACACCATCCGCGTCTCGCTGTCCGCCCCGCCGGCCGAGGAGATCAAGGTCGGCATCCAGATCCTGGAGTCCCTGGGCCTGCGCCAGCGCCGCCTGGAGATCGTCTCCTGCCCCTCCTGCGGCCGCGCCCAGGTGGATGTGTACAAGCTGGCGGAGGAGGTCACGGCGGGCCTGGAGGGCATGGAGGTACCGCTGCGCGTGGCGGTCATGGGCTGTGTCGTCAACGGTCCGGGCGAGGCCCGGGAGGCCGACCTCGGTGTGGCCTCGGGTAACGGCAAGGGTCAGATCTTCGTGAAGGGCGAGGTCATCAAGACGGTGCCCGAGTCGAAGATCGTGGAGACCCTCATCGACGAGGCCATGAAGCTCGCCGAGCAGATGGAGAAGGACGGCGTCCTCCCCGGGCCGCCCGCCGTCGCCGTGCACTGACCCGGGGCCGGAGAAACAGGAACGGAACACCAGAGGAGGGGGCCTCGTGTCGCTGTTGGAGAACATCCGCAACCCGCGCGACCTGAAGGCACTGGACGGCGAGGACCTCGCCGAACTCGCCGAGGAGATCCGGCACTTCCTGATCCACGCGGTGGCCAGGACCGGCGGGCACCTCGGCCCGAATCTCGGCGTGGTGGAGCTGACGATAGCCCTGCACCGCACCTTCGACTCGCCCGCCGACCGCATCCTGTGGGACACCGGTCACCAGTCCTACGTCCACAAACTGCTCACCGGCCGCCAGGACTTCTCGAAGCTGCGCGGCAAGGGCGGCCTGTCGGGCTACCCCTCGCGCGAGGAGTCCGAGCACGACGTCATCGAGAACAGCCACGCCTCCACCGTCCTGGGCTGGGCCGACGGCCTCGCCAAGGCCAACCAGGTGCTCGGGCGCTGGAACCGCCACGTCGTCGCCGTCATCGGCGACGGCGCGCTCACCGGCGGCATGGCCTGGGAGGCCCTCAACAACATCGCCGCCGCCAAGGACCGTCAGCTGATCGTCGTCGTCAACGACAACGAGCGCAGCTACGCGCCCACCATCGGCGGCCTTGCCAACCACCTTGCCACCCTGCGCACCACCGACGGCTACGAGCGCGCGCTGTCCTGGGGCAAGGACGCCGTCCAGCGCCTGCCGCTCGTCGGCAAGCCGCTCTACGAGTCCCTGCACGGCGCGAAGAAGGGCTTCAAGGACGCCTTCGCCCCGCAGGGCATGTTCGAGGACCTGGGCCTGAAGTACGTCGGCCCCATCGACGGCCACGACATAGGAGCCGTCGAGTCCGCGCTCCGCCGCGCCAAGCGCTTCCACGGCCCCGTCCTCGTCCACTGCCGGACCCAGAAGGGGCGCGGCTACCTGCCCGCCCTGGAGGACGAGGCGGACCGCTTCCACACCGTGGGCGTGATGAACCCGCTGACCTGCGAGCCCCTCGCCCCGTCCGGCGGGAAGTCCTGGACCTCGGTGTTCGGCGACGAGATGCTCCGGATCGGGGCCGAGCGGCCGGACGTGGTGGCGATCACCGCGGCGATGCTGCACCCCGTGGGCCTGACGAAGTTCGCCCAGGCGTACCCGGACCGGGTCTGGGACGTGGGCATCGCCGAGCAGCACGGGGCGGTCTCGGCCGCCGGGCTGGCCACGGGCGGGCTGCACCCGGTCTTCGCCGTCTACGCCACCTTCCTCAACCGCGCCTTCGACCAGGTGCTGATGGACGTGGCCCTGCACAGGTGCGGCGTCACCTTCGTCCTCGACCGGGCGGGCGTCACCGGCACGGACGGGCCCAGTCACAACGGCATGTGGGACATGTCGATCCTCCAGGTCGTCCCGGGCCTGCGGATCGCCGCCCCGCGCGACGCCGCCAGTCTCCGCGCCCAGCTGCGCGAGGCCGTCGAGGTGAAGGACGCCCCGACCGTCGTGCGCTTCCCCAAGGAGACCGTCGGCCCGGACATCCCGGCCCTCGACCGGGTCGGCGGCATGGACGTCCTCGCCCGGCCGGAGACGCCCGAACCCGACGTGCTGCTCGTCGCGGTCGGGGCCATGGCCGGAGTGGCCCTCGACGCCGCCGAGCTGCTCGAAGCGCGCGGCACCACCTGTACCGTCGTCGACCCCCGCTGGGTCAAACCGGTCGACGAGGCGCTGCCCCCGCTCGCCGTCCGGCACCGCCTGATCGCGGTGGTCGAGGACAACAGCCGCACCGGCGGCGTCGGCTGGGCCGTGGCGCAGGCGCTGCGCGACGCCGGCGCCGACCTGCCGGTGCGCACCTTCGGCATTCCCGAGCAGTTCCTGCCACACGCCAAGCGCTCCGAGGTGCTGGCGGACCTGGGGCTCACCCCCGCCGAGATCGCCGGCCGGATCAGCGCGGCCCTGGCGCGCAAGGAGAACGACAGCGCATGACCGTGGACGACATCAAGAGAGACGACACCGCGACCTTCGACCTGGCCGAGCTGCTGGCCCGGCGCGGTGCCGAGCGGTACGAGCTGCACGCCCGGCACCTCAACCACCAGCTGCCGCGCATGCTGCGCACCATCGGCTTCGACAAGGTCTACGAACGGGCCGAGGGCGCCTACTTCTGGGACGCGGAGGGCCTGGACTACCTCGACATGCTGGCCGGGTTCGGGGTGATGGGCGTCGGCCGCCACCACCCCGTCGTGCGCAAGGCGCTGCACGACGTCCTCGACGCCTCGCTCGCCGACCTCACCCGCTTCGACTGCCCGCCGCTGCCCGGCCTGCTCGCCGAGAAGCTGCTGTCGTACGCCCCGCACCTGGACCGGGTGTTCTTCGGCAACAGCGGCACCGAGGCGGTGGAGACCGCGCTGAAGTTCGCCCGGTACGCCACCGGCCGACCGCGCGTGCTGTACTGCGCGCACGCCTTCCACGGGCTGACCGCCGGCTCGCTGTCCGTCAACGGCGAGGACGGCTTCCGCGACGGCTTCGCGCCGCTGCTGCCCGACACCGCGATCCCGCTGGGCGACCTGGACCGCCTGGAGCGGGAGCTGAAGCGCGGCGACGTGGCGGCCTTCGTGGTCGAGCCGGTCCAGGGCAAGGGCGTGCACATGCCGCCGCCCGGCTTCCTGCGCGCGGCACAGGAGCTGCTGCACCGGCACAAGGCGCTGCTCATCGCGGACGAGGTGCAGACGGGCATCGGCCGCACGGGCGAGTTCTTCGCCTACCAGCACGAGCGGGGCGTCGAGCCGGACCTGGTCTGCGTGGCCAAGGCGCTGTCCGGCGGCTACGTACCGGTCGGGGCGACGCTCGGCAAGGACTGGATCTTCAAGCGGGTCTACTCGTCCATGGACCGGGTGCTGGTCCACTCGGCCAGCTTCGGCTCCAACGCCCAGGCCATGGCCGCCGGGCTGGCCGTGCTGGCCGTCATGGAGGACGAGCGGATCGTCGCCAACGCCCGGGAGACGGGCGAGCTGCTGCGCTCCCGGCTGGCGGCGCTGGTCGGCAAGTACGAGCTGCTGCACGACGTGCGCGGCCGCGGCCTGATGATCGGCATCGAGTTCGGCAGACCCAAGTCGCTGGGCCTGCGCAGCCGCTGGGCCATGCTGCAGGCGGCGCGCAAGGGCCTCTTCGCGCAGATGGTCGTGGTGCCGCTGCTCCAGAAGCACCGCATCCTCACCCAGGTCTCGGGCGACCACCTGGAGGTCATCAAGCTGATCCCCCCGCTGATCATCGGCGAACGCGAGGTGGACCGCTTCGTCGGAGCCTTCACGGCAGTCATGGACGACGCCCACAACGGCACGGGCCTGATGTGGGACTTCGGCCGGACGCTGGTCAAACAGGCGGTGACGAACCGCTGAGGCCGGGGGCGGCTGTGCCGCCCCCCGCTCACGCGCCGAGCAACCGCTCCCGCAACCGCTCCCGCGTCTCCGGGGCGAGCCCCAGCCCGTCCACGAGGTAGTCCTCCACCGACCCCCACGTCTCCGCGATCGCGGAAAACGCCGCCCCCAGATACTCCGCACGCGCCTCGAACAACGGCGAAAGCAGCTCCTCCACCTCGGGCGAATCCACCCCGTCCGTCCCGTCCCCCCGCCACACCCGGTACCGCCGATGCGGCGCATTCGACTCCAGGTAGTCGGCCTCGATCGCCCCCCGCTCCACCCCCAGCGCAAGCAGCGTCACGGCGACCGAGAGCCCCGCCCGGTCCTTGCCGGCCGCGCAGTGCATCAGCGCGGGCACGCTCCCCTCGGCGAGGACGTGCAGGACCCGGCTGTGCTCGGCGGTGCGGGTGGTGACGATGTTCCGGTACGAGCTGGTCATCCGGCCCGCGGCCCGGCCGTCGCCCAGCACGGACCGCAGTGTGCCCAGGTCCCCCTCGCGGACCATCCGCCAGAACACGCCACCGTCGGCGGGGTCGGAGAGCGGGATGTTGACGTTGCGCACCCCGTGGAGCGCCACGTCCGGGCCTTCGAGCCGGATGTCCGCGGCATTGCGGAAGTCGAAGATCGTGTGCAGCCCCAGCGAGCCGAGGAAGGCGGCATCCGCGTCGGTCGCGTGCGCCAGGTGGCCGCTGCGGAACAGGACGCCGGGTCTTACGCGCCGCCCTCCGGCGGCCGGCAGACCGCCCAGGTCACGGAAGTTGCGCACCCCCGACAGCTCCGGTTCGGCCTGCGGGACGTGCGGCGTCTGCGTCACGGGAGCGCTCCTCGGTTCGATTCTCCGCGCCGGTTCGGGGTGGGCGTCATCGTATTCCGCCGTGCGCGAGATTGCCGGGGTGGGATACATCACGGCTCGTCAACCCCTGGTTACGGTGGCGTAGGTCACTCCGGAAGGTGAAAGATGCACTGATGTGGCAGACGATTCGAATGCATTGAGCAAGAGGTCGATCGGGTCGTACGCAGCCGTCGGCGACAGCTTCACCGAGGGCGTCGGGGACCCAGGGCCCGACGGCACCTTCGTCGGCTGGGCCGACCGACTGGCCGTACTCCTGTCCGACCAGCAGGAAGAGCACACCTTCCGGTACGCCAACCTCGCCGTCCGCGGCCGCCTCCTGGACCAGATCGTCGAGGAGCAGGTGCCCCGGGCCCGGGAACTGGCGCCGGATCTCGTCACGTTCTGCGCCGGCGGCAACGACATCCTGCGGCCCGGCAGTGACGCGGACGACGTGGCCCAGCGGTACGAGGCCGCCGTGGCCCAGCTGACGGAGTCCGTCGGCACCGTACTGCTGTGCACCGGCTTCGACACCCGGGGCATCCCGGTGCTGCGCCATCTGCGCGGCAAGATCGCGACGTACACCGCGCACGTCCGGGCCATCGCCGACCGGCACGGCTGCCCGGTCCTCGACCTCTGGTCGCTGCGCTCGGTGCAGGACCGGCGGGCGTGGAGCGAGGACCGGCTGCACCTCTCGGCGGACGGGCACACGCGCGTGGCGCTGCGGGCGGCCCAGGTCCTCGGCCTGGAGGTGCCGGCCGACCCCGACCAGGCGTGGCCGGACGAGGGGCAGCGCTCGCCCGCCGAGGTGCGCCGGGACAACGTCCACTGGGCGCGCGAGCACCTGGTGCCGTGGATCGGCCGCCGCCTGCGCGGCGAGTCCTCGGGGGACAACGTGGAGCCCAAGCGCCCGGACCTGCTTCCCCTCTGATCCCCCCAGGGGGTCAGGCGAGCCGCCCGTGCGGCAGATCGGCCCAGACGACACGGCCCCGGCCGCTGTCGTCGGGCCGGACCCCCCAGTCCTGGGACAGCGCGCCGACCAGCAGCAGTCCGCGCCCGCTCTCCTCGTCCGCGCCGCTGCACCGCGCCCTCGGCTCCGTCGGGGTGTGCCCCTGGTCCGCCACCTCTATGCGCAGCCGCGCGCCGCTGAGCCGCAGCTGGCAGCTGACCTTGTCGCTGTCCGTGTGCCGCACGGCGTTGGTGAACAGCTCGGACACCACCAATTGGGCGTCGTCGCACGCCACTTCGTCTATTCCCCACTCCCGCAGCCGCGCGAGAACTCGTTTTCGCGCCTCCGCCACCGAGGTGTTGAGGGCCGGGAAGTGAAAGGCGTCCTGCAGACGGCCGGCGAGATAGCTGCCGCAGAGCCCGAGCGAGGGTGCGTCATGGGAGGGGACCACTCCGCAACTATGTGCGATACGGCTCATCTGTGGCAAGGTTCAATCTGTAAATTACAGAATCGCAAGGACAGTCTGTCGACCCGACAGACTGCGTGGCACACTGCTGGCATATGACGGCAGTTGGAGGGGGTGGACAGTGGCGGACGCACGGCCGGCGGGTGCCCCGACGGTCCTGAGGGTCGTGCTCGGCAAGCGACTCCAGGACCTCAGGGAGAAGGCCGGGCTCTCCTTCGAGGAGGCGGGCCGCGCCCTGGACGTCACCCACGCCACCGTCCGGCGGATGGAGAAGGCCGAGGTCGGGCTGAAGATCCCCTACGTGGAGAAGCTCCTCCGCGTCTACGGGGTGCTCGACCCGGAGGAGGTCGCCGGCTTCCTCACCCTCACCCGCGAGGCCAACCGCCCCGGCTGGTGGCACCGCTTCCGGGACGTCCTGCCCGAGTGGTTCAGCGCGTTCGTCAGCCTGGAGGGAGAGGCCAATCTCATCCGCGCCTACGAACCGCACTACGTCCCCGGACTGCTCCAGACCGAGGACTACGCCCGGGCCGTGCTCCGCGCCGGCATGCCGCACGCCCCGGAGGCCGACGTCGAGCGCGCCGTCTCCGTCCGGCGGCAGCGCCAGGCCCTGCTCACCCGGGACCGGGCACCGCTGCTGTGGGTGGTCATGGACGAGACCGTCCTGCGCCGGCCCATCGGCGGGCCGGAGGTCATGCGGGCCCAGGTCGACCGGCTCCTGGAGGCCACCGACCTGCCCAGTGTGCGCCTCCAGCTGATGCCGTTCGCCGCCGGGCCGCACCCGGCGATGTACGGCCCCTTCCATATCTTCCGGTTCCCGATCCAGGAGCTTCCGGACATCGCATACGCCGAAAACCTGGTCGGAGCCTCGTACTTCGACCAGCGCGACGATGTCTCGGCTTTCCTGGAGGCGCTGGACCGCATGTGCGCGCAGGCCGCGCCGGCACACACCACCAAGGCAATCCTGGGTGGCATTCGTAAGGAGATCTGAACCATGGATCTGGACCGCATATACAACGGCATGCCCGCGAGCGACCTCGGCACCGAGGGCTGGACCAAGCCGTGGAGCGGTGGCAACGGCGGCAGCTGCGTCGAGGTCATGCGGCTGAACGACGGCCGGGTGGCCCTGCGCCAGTCCACCGACCCCGAGGGCCCGGCGCTGATCTACACCCACCACGAGATGGAGACCTTCATCCGGGGGGCGAAGGCCGGCGAGGCCGACTTCCTGCTGGCGGGGCCCAGCCTGAGCGCCGCCGACTAGGACGTCCGGACAGGGCCTTCCGACAGGGCCTTTTGACAGGGCGTCCGGACGGGCATCCGGGCTCATCAGCCGTAACACATGCGTACCGAAGGGAACAGGGCGTGATCGAGCAAGGCGTGAGCGGACAGGGCTTCTCCGCAGAGGAGATCGACACCAGCAGACCGCACCCGGCCCGGATGTACGACTACTACCTCGACGGCTGGGACAACTACGAGGTCGACCGCGTCGCGGCCGAGCGCGTCATCGAGGCGCACCCCCAGGTGCGCCTCTCCGCCCGGCACAACCGGGCCTTCCTGCGGCGAGCGGTCCGGGAGGCGGTGCGCGGCGGGATCCGCCAGTTCATCGACATCGGCACCGGCATCCCCACCTCCCCCAACACCCACGAGGTGGCACGGGAGTCCGCCGCCGGCGTCCGGGTCGCCTACGTCGACAACGACCCCATCGTGGCCACCCACGCCGGGGCGAAGCTGACCGACGCGGGCGGCGCCGGGTTCGCCCTCGCGGACGTCCGGGACCCGGAGTCGGTCCTGCGCCACCCCGTCGTCCGTGAACTCGTCGACTTCGGCGAGCCGGTGGCGCTGCTCCTCGTGGCCGTCATGCACTTCGTCAAGGACGAGGAGGACCCGGCCGGCATCATCGCCACCCTCGGCGACGCCCTGCCCGCCGGCAGCTGGCTGATCCTCTCGCACGCCACGGAGGAGCCCTACGAGGGGTACGCGGAGGGCCGCACGGACTACGCGGCGCGGGACGGCGTGCTGAACGTCTACAAGAACGCCACAGCCGCCCTCAACCTGCGCGGCCGCACCGCCATCGAGCCGCTCTTCGGCGACTTCGCACTCATGGAGCCCGGGCTGGTCCGGGTGCCGCTGTGGCGCCCGGACGGCCCGGTGCCGGATCCCGAGGAGCTGAACAACACGATCTTCTACGGGGGAGTGGGCCGCAGGGGCTGACCGCAGGGGCTGACCGCCAGGGCTGACCGCAAGGGCCGGTGCAGGCGGTGTCAGGCGGTCTTCGCCCGGCGGGCCGGGATCTCGCAGCTGTCCTTGAAGCCCTGACTGGTCAGCCCCAGCGCCGCGTTGATGCGCGAGCGGAAGTTCTCCACCGCCACCATCGCGGTCAGCTCGACGAAGCCGGCGTTGCCCAGCTGCCGCCGCAGCCGCTCCGCCAGCTCGTCCTCGACCGCGGGCGGGGTGGCGGACATCGCCTCGGCGTACTCCAGGACGTCCCGCTCCAGCGGGGTGTAGGCGTCGCTGTCCCGCCACCGCGGCACGTCGCGGAGCTTCTCCTGCGGCATGCCGTGGCCGTGGCTCAGCCAGTAGCCGAAGTCCATGCACCATGAGCAGCCGATGGCCGCGGACGAGGCCATCTCGGCGAGGCTCTTCAGCTGCGGGTCGAGCTTCTTCCAGCGGCCCAGCGACATCTCGAAGCGGGCGTCGGTCAGCAGCACCTTGCGGTGGTGCGCCAGGGCCAGGAGCGGATCGATGACCTTGCCGTAGGTCCGCTTGCTGTACCAGGCGACGAGGCGGGTCAGCAGGGTGCGGGGCGGGTCGAGCGGGATGCGGGCCATGGCCGGTTCCTCCGTCAATCGTGCTGTCGCGGATGCTTGCACCGGTACGACGGATGGACCTGTCTCCCGTGTGACATCATCCGCGAAATTCTTTCGAAAACAGGGATCAGCGCAGGTCGGCCTAGGCTGGCCGCATGGACGGTGAACTCTTCCCCCGGCCGCCCGCCGAGGTGGCCCCGGGGGCCGTGCACGTCCCCGGCTGGCTCGACCCGACCGCGCAGCACCGCCTGCTGGACGCCTGCCGGGAGTGGGCCCGGCCGCCCGCCGGGCTGCGGACCGTACGGATGCCCTCGGGCGGCGAGATGTCGGTGCGCACCGTGTGCCTGGGCTGGCACTGGTTCCCCTACGGGTACGCCCGTACCGTCGTCGACGGCGACGGCGTCCCGGTCAAGCCGTTCCCCGCGTGGCTGGGCGAGCTGGCCCGGGCGGGCGTGGCCCGGGCGTACGGGCGGGAGCCCGGCACGGAGCCGTACGACATCGCGCTCGTCAACTTCTACGACGGGCAGGCGAAGATGGGCATGCACCGCGACAGCGACGAGAAGTCCGACGCACCGGTCGTCTCGCTCAGCCTCGGGGACGCGTGCGTCTTCCGGTTCGGGAACACGAGCGGCCGGAGCCGGCCGTGGACGGACGTCGAGCTGCGCAGCGGCGACCTCTTCGTCTTCGGCGGGGACGCCCGGACGGCCTACCACGGCGTGCCCCGCACCTTCCCCGGCACCGCACCGTCCTGGCTCGGTCTCGACGGGAGGCTGAACATCACGCTGAGGGTGAGCGGGCTGTAGGGGGTGTCTACGCCCGTTTCGGCCGGGCCGATAATGAGGTGACCTGCCTTCCCCTGTGGCCCGTTCGGCATGGGGGTGCCCCCTCGCCCTGGAGGTGCCGTGACCGGCTTCCGCCCGACCAGCTCACCGCTCGACGCTCTGCGCCCGGCCGCGTTCGGCGCGGATCCGGCGGGGGAGCGGATGGCGCGCATCAGGCGGTCGCCGAACTTCGCCGACGGCGTCTTCGTCAACCCCGAGGGGCCCCGGCGGACGCCGGCCGGCTCGATGCTGTCGGTCCTGCCCACGTACTTCCGCAAGGAGGAGCGCGCCCGCCGGGCCCCCGCCCACCCCGTGCCCGTGCATCCCACGACGGTCGCCGACCTGGCCGTCCCGCCCGCCTCGGGGCTCCGGCTCACCTGGATGGGGCACTCCAGCGTGCTGGCCGAGATCGACGGCGGCCGGGTGCTCTTCGACCCGGTGTGGTCCGAGCGCTGCTCGCCCTTCGCCCACGCGGGGCCCCGGCGGCTGCATCCGGTGCCGGTGCCGCTCGCCGAGACCGGGCGGCTCGATGCGGTGGTCATCTCCCACGACCACTACGACCACCTGGACATGCCCACGGTCCGGGCGCTGGCCCGCACCGGCACGGCCTTCGTCGTCCCGCTGGGCGTCGGTGCCCACCTGGAGCACTGGGGCGTACGGGCCGAGCGGATCACGGAACTCGACTGGCACGAGTCCACCGAACTCGCGGGGCTGACCTTCACCGCCACGCCCGCCCGGCACTTCTGCGGCCGGGCCCTGCGCAACACTCAGCACACCCTGTGGGCCTCTTGGGTGGTCGCGGGCCCCACGCACCGCATCTTTCACAGCGGCGACACCGGCTACTTCCCCGGCTTCGCCGACATCGGCGCCCGGTACGGCCCGTTCGACGCCACGATGGTGCAGATCGGGGCGTATTCCGAACATTGGCCCGACATCCACATGGAGCCCGAGGAGGGCATGCAGGCCCACGTCGACCTCCAGGGCGGCCGGGCCGCACAGGGGGTCATGCTGCCCATCCACTGGGGCACCTTCAGCCTCGCGCCGCACCCCTGGGCGGAGCCCGCCGAAGGGACCGTCGCCGCGGCCCGGCGCATGGGCGCGCGGGTCGCCGCGCCCCGGCCAGGGCAGCCGTTCGAACCGGAGGCGGGGCTGCCGCTGGAGCTGTGGTGGCGCCCGGTCGCAGTGCGCCCGGCGGGCGGCTGGCCGGACGTGACCGAAGCCGTGGCGGGGGACGTCGTGGGCGAGGGCGACGCCGACGTCGTTCTCCAGGCATGAGGCGGGTGCCGGGGCAGACACCAAACGCCTTCCCCGGCACACCGGCCTGCGCTCTGCTCAGTGCGTGAGCTGCTCCATGTCGCAGCAGGAGTCGCGGCGCAGCTGCCGCCCCACCTCCAGCCAGTCGGTGCGGTTGCCGGCCGCGCGCATCGCGGGGATCCGCACGGGCTCGTACGCGCCGACGAGCTTCTCCTGCTCGTACAGGACCCCGCCGCGCAGCACCGAGGACGTCCGTACGAGCGTGTCGAAGTCGGTGAACGGATCGCCGTCGATCACCGTGGCGTCGGCGAGCTTGCCGACCTCCAGCGTGCCCAGGTCCCGCTCCGCCCCGAACACCCGCGCGGGCACCACGGTCGCCGTGTGCAGCGCCTGGGCCGCCGACAGCCCGTACCGGTGCAGCGCGCGCAGCCCCATGTGCAGGGAGAGGCCCACGGGCACCAGCGGGGCGTCCGTGCCGAGGGCGACGAGGCCGCCGCCCGCCAGTACCCGCCGGTAGACCTCGACCTCCCGGCCCAGCGTGGTCAGCTGGTCGGCCGTCGGCGCCTGGCCGGCCGTCTGCCGGACGACCGCGGCGTCCCAGGGCGGCATCATGGCGGTCACCCGCGGGTCCTTCGCCAGGCCGGGATCGAGGCCGAGCAGTGGCACCGAGGTGAAGATCGTCGCGATCATGCGGAAGTCGGTGCCGGTGTAGACCTCCGCCAGGTCCTGGTACGAGCGGCCCGTCGCCGTCGTCGCGTGCCCGAACTCCAGCCGCTGGGTGGCCTGGAGATGGGTCGTCAGATCCTGGCCCAGCTGGACGCCGGGGGAGCACAGATGGCTGCCCGCACGCACCCCCAGCCGCTCGTGGGCGAAGCGGGCCGCCTCCTCCATCACCCAGCCCGGGGCCCGTACGTACGTCTTCACGAAGTCCCAGTCCAGGGCCGCGGCGCGGGACAGCGACCGGCGCAGCCCGTCCCTGGTGCGGTGCGCCCGGCCCATGGTGTACGCGACGCGCGGGCCGTCCAGCAGCTCCCCGGCGGTCAGCAGCCGGGGACCGGCCAGCTCCCCGGCCGCCACGGCCTCGCGCAGCCGGGCCTGCTCGTAGGCGAAGCCGCCGAGGGACACCGCCGTGGTGATCCCGTACGCCAGCTGGAGGGCGGTCTGCCGCCCGCCGTAGGTGTACTGCCAGGGGTGGGTGTGGGCGTCCCACAGGCCGGGGATCACCGTCTGCCGCGAGGCGTCGACCGTCCGCACGGCGGCCCGCCGGGGCCGGTGTGGCTCGACGGCGGCGATGCGCCCGTTCCGCACGACGAGGTCGACGTCCTCGCGCACCGCCGAGCCGGTTCCGTCCCAGAACCGGCCGGCGTGCACGACGGTGTCGGCGACGGCCGGACGGCGGTAGTCCAGCGCGACCCGGACCGTGCGGACCGAGCCGTCCCCGGTGTCCAGCAGCCGCAGCCGGCCGGCGGAGAGGTAGAGGAGCCGGCGCCCGTCGGCGGCCCAGGAGGGGTGGTCCGCGGCCTCGTCGGTCAGGCGGCGGGGCTCGCCGTCGGGCGTCCCGTCGGCCCGTACGGGCAGCAGCCACAGGGCGGACTCGCTGATCACCGCCATGCAGCGGCCGTCCGGGGACCAGACGGGGCCCGAGTCGTAGCGGTCGGAGACCGAGGCGTGCGGGGCGATGGCGTGCAGCCGGGCGGCGCCGGTGGCGGTGTCCACCACCCGGATGAGGTTGTAGCCCTCACGGAACCGCTGGTTCAGGCGGTTCCGGTCGCACAGCGCGACGAAACGGCCGTCGGGCGACCAGCTCGGCCTGCCCGGCAGCCCGCCCCCGCCGAGCGGGGCCACCAGGACTCGCTCCTTGCCGGTGGCGAGGTCCTTCACCAGAAGATTTCCCGACATGTCCAGGCAGGCGAGCCGCCCCCCGTCCGGCGACAGCGCGGGGTGCACGCGCCCGCCGTCGGCCAGCACCGTCTCCTCGCCCGAGGCGAGGTCGTGGTGGCGCACCGCGAGCAGCCCGCCCCGGTCGTCGGCGTAGACCAGTGCCTTCCCATCGCGCGACCAGGAGGGCGCCAGGAGGTAGCGGGTGGGGTCGGCCGTCACCACCCGGCGCGGCGCCCGGCCGCCGGAGACGTCCGCGACCCAGAGCGAGTTGAGTGCCGCGAAGGCGACCTGACGGGCGTCGGGGGAGAGCGCGGGCAGGTGCAGCGCCCGCACCGGGCGGACTCCGCCGCCGTCGAAGTCGTACTGCTTGACCCGGTAGCGCGGCCGGTCGACCGGGAGCTTCGCGGAGAAGGGGATCGTGACCGAGGGCATGGCCCGGGCGTCGGGCGGGGTGGGGGAGGGGGCGGCCGAGGGGTGGGGGAGCGAGTCGGCGGCCGGGGCGGCGCCGGCACCCAGGGCCTCCGGCCGGATGATCCGGAACTCGCCGCTCACGGTCAGCAGCAGCTCGTCACGCGAGACCCAGCGCGGCGGCACCGGCTCCACGTCCCCGTCGACCGGCACCGCGGCCCCGTCCACGACGAGCGTGCAGGAGGCGGCGGGGGCGGGCGTCGTCCGCAGATAGGCCAGCCGCCCGGCGGGCGACACGGCCGGGGTCATCACCTGTCCGGTGCCGCCGTCGGCGTGCTCCACGCGCACCGGCCCGCGTCCGTCGGCGGGCACGGACACGACCGTACGCGCCTCCAGCCCGGCCGCCCCGACCCGCGCCCGCACGAACAGCACCCGCGTGCCGTCGGGCGACCAGACCGGGTCGAAGTCCTCCCAGGCCCCGTCCTGCGCGGGCCCGCTCTGCCCGGCCACTCCGGAGATCCGGACCAGTGCACCCGACCGCACGTCCACGACCCACACCCGGTACGGGCTGCCCGCCACCGGGTCGCCGTCGCGCTCGGAGGCGAAGGCGATCCGCGTGCCGTCCGGCGACCAGGCCGGCCCCCGGTCGTCCCACGGGCCGTCCGTGAGCTGCCGCAGCTCGGAGCCGTCCGGCCGCAGCGTCCAGATATGGAAGCCCCCGCCCCGGTACGCGCACACCGCGAGCCTGCGGCCGTCGGGCGAGTACACCGGCCGGGTCGGCTCGAGATCGGCCGGGGTGATCGCGACGGCGTCCCCGCCCTTGCGGGGGACGGACCACAGGACGTTCTGCACCTCGGCGATCAGCCGGTCACCGGCGGGGGAGAGCGTCCCCGCCCCGTTCGTGGCCTCCCTGAACGACAGCACGGCCGCCGCCCGCCCGGTCCTCCCCGCCTCCGCAGCGGCGGCAACGGCATCCACGGGCAACGCGACGGCCGCACCCGCCACGGCGGCGGTCCCGGCCGCCGCCTGCAGGAATCTCCGCCGGGAGAGGGTGGTGTCCAACTGTCCTCCTGGGTCGGGGTGTTGAGGTGCTGGAAGGCGGCTCGGCATCGGAAAGTCGGAAATGCCGATGGTCGCACGTATCCCGGGTCGAAGGTCAACAGAGAGCTGTTCACTTGGACGGGGGCGGGGGTGTGGTGTGGGGCCGGAGGGAGGAAGGGGGCAGCCGGGTTTCACCCGAATGGGTGGGGTGGACGGGGGCGGCCCGGGCCTGGGAGGGGTCTCGCCCCCCTCAAGCTCCACCGACCTGGGAGAACGGCGTGGGGGAACAAGATCCACAGGCTTGGCGAAAGCCGTGCGCGAGCGGTCCGTGAAGTGCGGTATTGTTCTCATGCGCGGTCGGCAAGGGCGAAAGCCCGGGCCGGACGAGCACCGGGACGTGGCGCAGCTTGGTAGCGCACTTGACTGGGGGTCAAGGGGTCGTGGGTTCAAATCCCGCCGTCCCGACACGGAAAAACGCCCTCTGACCTGGGAGAAATCCCAGGTCAGAGGGCATTTTGCGTCTCGTTGAGAGCGGATCTATCTGACTACGTGTCAGGTGCTCGGGGACCAGCCTGGGGACCAGGGCGTCGGGAAAACCCCTGATCAGACCATGTTTCGCCGGGGACCAAGATCGCGAGTCATTTCGGGCGTTTGTGTAATTCTCACAACGCCTGGAGGCTGGCTGCCAGCGGCTTCGAGAGCGCCGGGGCGCCCCGGAGGTGCGTGCTGAGGGACTTGCCGGCGGCGACCAGAGCGCGCAGGTCGGGGTGGATGTAGCGCTGGGTGGTCTGCAGCGAACCGTGACCGGCGATGACGCGCAGGACGTACAGGGGGACGCCGGCGTCTGCCAGCCAGGTCAGGCCGGTGTGGCGCAGGCTGTGGCGGCGCAGGTGTTCGTAGCCGAGTGCGGCGACGACCTCGTCCCAGTGGGTGGCGTCCCGCAGGACGGCGGTGGTGATGCGACCGCCACGCGGCCCGGTGAACAGGCGGGCGTCGGGTCTGTGGCCGACGGCCAGGAGGCGCTGGGCGACCAGGGGGCGGACTTCCTCGATCAGCGGGATCCGCCGGGCCATCTTGCCCTTGGTGCCTTTGTCGATCAGTCCGCCCGGCCCCGGCGTGGTCTGCCATCGCACGGTCCAGATCCAGTTGACCGTGTCGATGTCGCGTGCCCTGACGCCGGAGACCTCGCCGATGCGTGCGGCGGTGCACGCGGCGAAGGTGACCACGCTGCCCCAGCCCACGTACTGCCCGTAGGAGCGGTCCACCAGGGCGTCGGCGAGGCTGACCAGAGTGCCCCAGTCGGACAGTGCGAGGGAGCGGGGGTTGTCGAGCTCGTCCTCGGCCTTCTTGAACTCGCTCTGCCAGCCGCTGATCCGGGCGGGGTTGACGGTGATGATGCCGTCGCGCTTGGCCTGCTCCATCACCCGGACCAGCACGGCCAGGCTGTTCTTGACCGATGAGCGACCTGCACCGTCGGCGATCCAGCCGTAGACGCTCCGGTCGACGGCGCCGTTGCTGACCAGGGTGGCGGGAATGTGGCCCAGGCTGGGTGTGACCCTCAGTGAGTTGCGTTCAACCTGAACGTGCAGGTCACGGGGGTGGCATGGGTGGGTGATGTCGTACTCGTGGCGGTCAGCGGCGGGTGTCTACGGTGAAGACCGTCGGTCAGCGGGCGATCTCGTGCTGGGTGAGGATCATCAGCGCCCGCACCAGTCGGGTGGCCCACTTCACGTCGAGGCGGAGCCGGGTCAGCACGCGCCAGTTCTTCAAGTGTGCAAACACGTGCTCGCACACCGCCCGTTCTGCCGCGATGAGTTGGTTGACCAGCTTCTTCGCCGGCGTGAGCTTCTTGCCCTTGGGCTTCTGTAGCCGGTGATGACCGCTGGGTCGCCCATGTCGTCGTCCAGGCCGACGAAGCCGAGGTCGGCGATCGCGGCGAGACCGGCCTCGCGCAGTCGGCCGACCAGGTCGTCGTGGCGGCACGCGGTGATCTCCGAGCCGCGCGCCGGGCGGGCGGTGGAGGTCCACAACAGCCGCCCCTTGACGTCGGTCAGGGCGATGACCAGCAGCCCGTGCCGCCTGTGCTTCGCCGACCAGCGGCGCTTCATGGGCAGGCCGGTGCGACGCTGGGTGGGTATCAGTGAGCCGTCGAGCAGCACGACGTTGCCACCCTCACGGGCGATTTTCGCCAGCACCCGCTCCAGCCGCGGCGCCCGCGCGGCCAGCAGCTCGATCGTCTCCTTCAGCCACCGGTCCACGGTGGTGCGGGAGACGTCGTTGCCGCCTGCGAGGACGGCAAGGCGCTGGTCATGCCGCAGCGCGGCCAGCACGATCACCGCGATCCGCCCGGCCGGGAGCTTGCGCCACCGGGAACGGATCTTCTTCAGGTGGGCGCTCAGCAGCCCGGTCAGGAAGCACAGGGTCTGCGTGGACAGCGGCAGCCGGCACTGATAGACAAGCCCGGTGTGGTCCCCGGCCGGGATGATGGTTGTAGGCATACCTCCTCAACCCGGGCCGGGGGCCCGCCCGTTACGGCCTGACGGGCGCGGATCACAGCCGGGTGATGAAAGTGCCGTTGGGCAGTTTGTGCAGCCAGCCCCGCCCGGCCAGCTTCGACAGCTTCCCCCGCAGCGGCTCCAGCCGGCCCGGCACCGAGGCGTCGATCCCCAGCCCGGCGCCGACCTCCTTGGCCATCACCGGCCCGCCCGCTGCCTGCGCGATCTGCAGCATCCGCTGGTAGTCGCCGGGCAGCGCGGACGCATCCGACACCTCGCTGCGGTGCGGCACCTTCAGCACCGGCCGGCCCGCGACCTGCACCCGCTGCGGTGTCCCGGCGCCGGGCACGCCTGTGGCCTCGGCTTCCTGCTCGTACAGCCGCCGCAACACCCGCTCCGCGACCGCGAGTTCCTCGCGCTCGGCATCCACCTCAGCCAGCTGCTTGGCCAGCGCCTCAGCAAGCTGGTCCAGCTCGGCCCGGCGAGCTGCGATCTTCTCCAGCGACGACACGGTCTCCCCTCCCGAACGGCCCGACACCCCGCCGGTGATCGTAGGAACCCCATCACCGGCAGCGTGGCCAAAGCGGGAAACCCCCATTCCCGATCTGTCAGATGATCTACGCTCCAGACTCCCGCCCTCGACCAGGGCGAGTAGACCACCGGTCTCCCACGCCAGCGCCACTGACCAGCGGAGATTCAGGATGCGCAGTCCTCAATGAAGGGCCGAACAGGCCGCAGCAGAAGGGGGAGCCCCGCCACGCCCGGTCAGGGAGAGCCGCCAACCGCGGCAGAGCCGTCGTCCGACAACGGTGCTCGGGGGGTTTGGCCCGGGCGGCGCGGCTCCGGGACCGCCCTTGATGTGTGCCGTCCACCCGGTTCACTGGCGGACGGTGTCTCGCGTCCGGGTCCTGGTTTGGTGCGGCTGGTGTGAGGGCGACTGACCAGTCCCCGCCGGGGCCGTGGGCGCGGGAACATTCTGGTCCGGGTTCAGGCCGAGTCGGATGTAGACGAGTTGTGCGACGTCGGTGAGTGTGCCGTTGGCGTTGCGCAGCAGCTCCATGGGTGGAATTTCGATGCCGTAGCGGTTGTGCACCTTGACCAGCAATTCAGCGCCCATGAGGGAGTCGAGGCCGTAGCTGTCGACACGTGCGTGCGGATCGATGTCCTCGACGTCCATCTGGAGGACTTCGGCCAGCAGCCCTGCGAGGTGGCCGGTCAAGTGGACCAGGGCGTCCTGCCTGGACAACTGGCCGAGTGCGCGTACCAGTTCCTCCCTGCTGACCCCTACATCACCGGTGGCCTCCGGCACCAGGTCGGAGAAGCGCGGGCTGCCGGTCGTGGGGAAGAGTGTGCGTGCCCGGTTCCAGTCGGCCCGGGTCACCGAGGCGACACCGGCATCCGCGTCCAAGAGGGTCCCGGCGGTGGTGAATGCCTCGGCTGGAGGCACTGCTTCGAAGCCCATGCCCGCCATGCTCGTTGCGAGCTGGTTCCGGGCGACGAATCCCACATCGGCGATCGGGCCCCAGGCGATGGCCAGAGCGGGGCGGCCGGCGCGGCGCCGCTGTCGTGCGAGGGCTTCGAGGTAGAGATTGCCGGCCACGTACGGGGCTTGTTTGACGTTGCCGAGCGTGGTGACGAACGAGGAATACAGCAGGAACAGATCGCACTCGCGATCACGTGTCAGGATGTCCAGCACCGTGGCTCCGGCGATCTTCGGCAGCAGCACGGCGTTCGACCGCTCGATGCTGAGCGCGAGGAAGTCCTCGTCGTCCAGGTGCATGGCGCAGTGCACGACCCCTCGGAGCGGATGCCCGCCCGCGTCGATGCCGGCGACGAGTTCCGTCATCCGCGCCAAATCCGTGGCGTCGGCCGCGTGGGCGGTGGCCGTCACGCCGCGGCGTCGGAGCGCGGCGAGGACCGCGTCCGCCTCCGGGGCCTCCGGTCCGCGGCGGCTGACCAGGGCCAGGTGCCTGGCGCCGCAGTCGGCCAGCCACGCGGCGGTCGCCGCCCCGAAGCCGCCGGTCCCGCCGGTGACGAGGTACGTGCCTTCCGGGTCCAGTTGCGGGGCGCGGTGCAGGGGTTCCACCAGGGGCGGTTCGTCCAGGGCGTCGAAGGTGACCACGATCTTGCCCATGTGCCGGGAGTGCTGGAGGAGTTGGAAGGCGTCCGCGACGCGTGCCGCGGGGAAGACGTTGTGCGGCAGTGGACGGAATCCGCCCTTCAGAGCCGCTTCGGCGACCTCTGCGAGGAGTGCGGTGATGCCCTGGGGATCGGTGAGCACCTTCGACACGTCCATGCCGAAGAAGGCAATGTTGTTCAGGAACGGGCGCAGCAGCAGGGGTTTGTTCTCGAAGAGGTCACGCTTGCCCAGTTCGACGAAGCGGCCGCCTGGGCGGACCAGTTCCAGGCTGCGCACCATGCCCTCGCCGGCAAGGGAGTTGAGGACGACGTCGACGCCCTTGCCGCCGGTGATCTCCTTCACCTTTTCGGCGAATTCGAGGCTGCGTGAGTCCAGGACGTGTTCCACGCCGAGGCTGCGGAGCAGGCTGCGTTTGACGCTACTGCCCGCAGTGGCGATGACATGTGCGCCGCGCGCTGCCGCGTACCGGGTCGCGGCCAGGCCCACGCCTCCCGCTCCGCCGTGCACGAGCACGGTCTCCCCCGGCTGCAGGCGGACCAGGGTGCCGAGCGCGTACTGCACCGTGGCACAGGCCATGGGCAGGGTCGCCGCTTCCTGGTACGTCACCGGGTAGTCGTCCGGGAGGCGCCAGACGGACCGGGCATCGGCCAGGGTGTGCGAGGCGAGGAAGGCGGGCGCGAACCCGGCGATCCGGTCACCGGGCTGGAAATCGGTGACGCCCTCGCCGCAGGAGACCACGACGCCGGCTCCTTCCACCCCGGGGGACTGTGCGAGGACGGTGTCCTCGAACACCTCCTCCGGCAGCAGCCCGACCGCCTGCATCATGTCGCGGTAGTTCAGAGCGGCAGCCTTGACCTGGACGAGCACCTGTCCGGGACCGGGCTGCGGAAGGCCGGTCTCCTGCCAGGAGAGCCGGTAGGACAGGCCGGGGTTGGTGACCTTCAACGTGAACGCACGGTCGTGTCCGGCTGGTGCGGCCCAGGGGACGGCCACGGGGCGGACCTGCTCGCGGGGCACGAACCGGCCGTGGCGTGTCAGGACGATCTCGTCCTCCGCGCCGGGGTCGAGGAGTTCGCGGACGAGCCTGCGGGCGCCGTCCTCCGGATCCTCGGCGGGGGTCAGGGCGACCCTCCGGCACTGCAGTGCCGGGTACTCGTTCGCCAGGCAGCGGGCTGCGCCCCACAAGGCCGCAGCGACCGGCGGGGCATCGTCCGGGTCCGGGCCTGCGGCCAGGGCGGGGTTGGAGTCGCACACCAGCCAGATCTCCGGGCGGACGGCGCCGGGCAGGTCCAGGCAGGCGGCGGCCAGGGTGCGCAGCGTTTCCAGCCGGCCAGCCGTGTGCTGCACGATGGCGTCCGGTCCGCGCTCGTCCGCCGGCCCGAAGAGGAGCGTGATGGCGAGCGTTCCTGCCTGCGGGGCGGCACGCCCGAGCAGGCCGGCCCACTCCTGTTCGGTGGACCCGGCTGCTACCGGGCCGGTGGCGGCGTTGCCCGCCCGGGCGAGGGCCTCGACCGTGGCGCCTGCCAGTGGCGTGACGCTGTCGGCCGCGGAGGCGACCAGGTGGTGGGTGCCGGCCCGGAGGGCAGGCATGGCTGCTGCGGGTGTGGTGCACGGCGGTCCGGCGGGGGTGGCGGCGAGGATGACGGAGCTGCCCTCGCGCAACGGGGCCTGGTCGTGGCCGGTCCGGGCGATACCTGAGAACCCGCAGTCCGTGAGCATCCCGGGCCACCGGTCCCGGGACAACAGAGGTGAGTCGGGCCGCACATCGGTGTCGTCGCGTGTGTGATAGCTGTCCAACGTTCCGAAGATCGGCAGAGGCAGGTCTTCGGTGTGCGGCTCGATGGCGAGGAGGTGGCCACCGGGCGCCAGCAGTGCGGAGAGCCTGCGCAGCGCATCCGGCAGGTGCTTCGCGGTGTGCAGCGCATGCGCGGCCACCACCAGGTCGAAGGAGTGCGCACGGTAGCCCTGCTCTGCGGCATCCACGTCGAGGTCGAAGGTGCGGTACTCGACGAAGTCGTAGCCGGCGAAGCGGGCTTGGGCCCGGGGCAGGAAGTACGCGGAGACGTCGGTGAAGTGGTAGCGGGTACGGTCTGCCGGAAGCAGGGGCAACAGTGCGGCGGCCGTGCCTCCGGTGCCCGCGCCGACTTCCAGGATCCGCAGGGGGCGGTCCGTCGGCCAGCGTCGCACGATCTCCCGGAGCAGCGTCTGGACGATGCGGTTGTGGAAGCGGCAGAACGGCGCAATGTCGTAGAACAGCTCCAGAACCTTGCTGGTGGAGTCCTCGACCAGCAGGTCCAGCGGATCCTCGACGCCGCGCAGGATGGCTTCGAGACGCTGGGCCTGGTGGGTGAACAGCGCCAGCTCCACGCAGTGCCGGGGGCTGCTGTCGACGATCTCCCACCCGTCGGTCATGGGCGCGGTGTGCTCACAGGTCAGGCGCAGCCGGCCGTCCGGACGCCGCTCGGCGAGCCCGCACTTCACCAGTTCCGGTGCCGCCCAGCGTTCCAGGCGGCGGTACTTTTCCGTGTCGAATCCCGCGGCGGCGAGGTCGTCCGCGGTGAACGGGGCGGCCGGGGCGGGCAGCGCGCAGGCGACCGTGGACGCGAAGGCACGCAGGAAGTGCTTGACGGCGAGCGGGAGGAACCGGTCCCAGCGCAGCTCGCGCCCGTCGGCACGCAACCGTTCGATGTCCCCGGCGCAGGCGGCGGCGAGCTCGTGCGGTGCAGGCAGCGGGGAGGGGCCGGCTGGTTCCTCCGGGGGCGGTGCGGCACGCAGGACGGTGTGAGTGATCTGCGGCGAACGGCGCCGGTCGGAGGCGATACGGCGCAGGCGGCAGCCCTCGAGCTGTACGGTCACGGTGCCGTCGGGGTCCGTGACGAGGATGTCCCAGCACACCTCTTCGTGTGTGCGGGACCGTTCCCGGACCGCGAAGCAGCCCGTCGTCGACGGGGCGGCCCAGACGCGGACGGCTCGGATGCTGCAGGGCAGGTACGCCAGGCCCGCCCCGAGCCGGCCGAGGAGCAGCGCGACGCCGGTCTGCAACGCCCCGTCCAGGAGAGCCGGGTGAACGATGTAGGGGTCCCCCGGAGCGTCATGCGTGTAGCGCGCGATGGCCATGCCCGGTCCTGTGTGCAACTCGCCGAGGACCTGGAAGCCGGGCCCGTAGCACAGGCCCACGCCCGCGCACGAGGCGTAGAAGTGCTCCGGCTCGATCCGCTCGGTGCACCGGGCGCGCCAGGCATCCGGATCCGTGGCCGCCGGACGCCGGGCCAGCAGAGTACGGACCCGGGCACGGGCGTGCGTGCCGGCCGTGTGCGGATCGCCGCTGGAGATGAGGACCGTACCGTCATCCGGGTTGAACACCGTCTGGACACGGGTGCCGGAGGCGTCCTCCCAGGGCACGACCAGACCCCGGGCGATGTCGAGGTATTCGACCTCTGCAGCGGTGCCCAGCGCCAGCTCTCCGGCCGCCAGGCACATTTCCACGAACGCGGTGGCCGGCACCAGGACCGGTCCGCCCACACGATGGCCGGTCAGCCAGGGCACGACGGCCGGCTCGACGGCTCCGGCCCAGGCCGGGACGGGGGCTTCCGTCCGTGCCCCCAGCAGCGGATGCTCCCGCCTGCCGGCTCCCGCCCACCGCCCCGTGTCGTTCCCCCAGTGCCGCTCACGCTGCCAGGGATAAGCGGGCAGAGCCACCGGCCGGCCGGGACGCGGGAAGTACCGGTCCCAGTCGGTGCGCGCGCCCGCTGCGACCAGAGCGGCCCGGGCCGTGGCAAGAGCGTGCGGCCCGTCGGCCCCGCGGCGCAGTGTCGGCACCACCGCGACGGTGCTCCGGGGGCGCGTCTCGGCGATGCGGTGCAGATAGGGACGCAGCACCGGGTGCGGACCGATCTCCAGGAAGACGTCGGCTCCGTCCTCGATCAACTGCTCCACGGCGTCCTTGAAGCGCACCGGTCGGCGCACGTTGCTCCACCAGTACTCCGCATCCAGATCCTGCCCGTTGGTCTGAGCACCGGTCACCGTGGAGTAGAAGGGAACGGCCGCCGCAGAAGGATCGAACCCCGCAAGGCCGTCTTGCAAGGGCTCTCGCAGCGGGTCCATGGCCCGGCTGTGAAAGGCGTACCCGATGCCCAGATCGCGGAAGAAGACGGCGCGCTCCTGCAGAGCGGCACCGAAGTCGGCCAGCGCGGCAGCGGCGCCGACGACGGTGACGTCTCCGGGGCCGTTGACCCCGGCGATCTCCAACCCCCGCCCGAAGGAGCGAAGTTCCTCGGCGGCGCGCTCCTCGCCCAGGCCGACTGCAGCCATCCGCCCACTGCCGGCGGCCCTGGCCTGTGTCCGACTGCGCACGGCGGCCAAGCGGGCTGCCTGGCCGAGGGAGAGGGCCCCGCAAGCGCAGGCCGCGGCCACCTCTCCCACACTGTGGCCCACCACCATCGCAGGGCGCACCCCTTGTGCACGCAGCATGGCGATGACGCCGAGTTGCACGGCGAACAGCAGGGGCTGGGCCACCTCCGTCGCCTCCAGCCGCCACTGCTCGGCCGGCGCTGCCAGCTGCTCGGCCACGGACCAGCCCAGCCACGGCGCCAGTTCGGCGTCGGCTTCCACGATCGTCTCGCGGAAGACCGGGTCGGCTCGGAACAGGTCGGCCGCCATGCCCGCCCACTGGGACCCGTTTCCCGCGAAGACGAAGGCGATACGGCCGACGCCGACCGCCGTGCCCGTTCGGTGGAGGTCGCCCTGGGCGAAGTCGGCGAACTGCTGCGCCGCTTGGGCGGGGGTGCGGGCGAAGACGGCGGCGCGGTGCTCGTGCAGGGCGCGGCGACGGCAGGAGGTGTACGCCAGGTCGTAGAAGTCCTCCGGAGCGGCCGAGGCCAGGTGGCCGGCCATCCGGGAGACGGCTTCACCCAGCGCCCGCGGGGTACGGGCGGAGACCACGACGGGCAGTCCCTCGGGAGGCATCGGGCTCGCGGGGAGCTCGGGGGCCGGCGGCGCAGCCGCCACGATGACGTGGGCGTTGGCGCCGCCGAAGCCGAAGGAGTTGACCCCGGCCACCGCGCGGTCGGTGGCGGGCAGCGGGCAGTTCTTGTCGGCCAGACGGAGGCCGAGACCGGTGAAGTCGATGCCGGGGTGGGGATTTTCGGCGTACAGGGAGGCCGGCACCATTCGGTGCTCGAGCACCAGCAGGGCCTTGCACAGCCCGGCCATGCCGGAGGCGGGTTCGAGGTGGCCCAGGTTGGTCTTGACCGAGCCGATCAGCAGCTCCCCGCCGATCCGGCGGATGCCCAGGGCGCGCCCGATCGACTGGGCCTCCGCCGGGTCGCCCACGGGCGTGCCCGTGCCGTGCGCCTCGACGTAGACCAGCTCGTCCGGGCGCACACCGAAGTCCGCGTACACCCGCCGCAGCAGGTCCTCCTGGGCCTCGGCATCCGGCAGGGAGAGGCCCATCGTCCTGCCGTCGCAGTTGCTGGCGCTGCCCAGAATCACACCGCGCACCCGGTCCCCGTCGGCCAGGGCGTCGTCCAGCGGTTTGAGCAGCACCATGCCGCCGCCCTCGGCCCGGACGAATCCGTCGGCGTCCGCGGAGAACGATGCGCACGCCCCGCGCCGCGACAGCATCGCGGCCTGCGAGAAGCCGACGTAGAGGTACGGACTGATCAGGATGTTCGCCCCGCCGCACAGGGCGGTACGGCTGGTGCCGTCCCACAGGGTGCGGCAGGCCCGGTCCAGGGCGACCAGCGAGGAGGAGCACGCGGTGTCCACCGCCATGCTCGGGCCGCGCAGGTCGAACGTGTGGGAGAGCCGGTTTGCGGCGATCGATGAGGCCACGCCGGAGATCGTGTAGGGGCCGATCATCCGTGGCTCCTGCATCTGCAGGGCCCCGTAGGAGGCGTCCGAGATGCCGATGTAGACCGCGGTGTCACCGCCGGCCAGGGAAGCCGGCGCGATCGAGGCATCGTCGAAGGCCTCCGTTGCCAGCTCCAGCAGGAGGCGGTGCTGCGGGTCCACGTGCGCGGCTTCCTTCGGCGAGATGCCGAAGTAGCCGGCGTCGAAGTCCGTGATGTTGTCGAGGAACCCTCCGGCCGCGGTGTAGCTCTTTCCCGGCCTCGGCATGGCCGGATCCACGAACACGCCGACATCGAACCGGTCTTCCGGAACCTTGCCGACCAGGTTGCGTCCCTGCCGCAGGGCTTTCCACAGGTCATCGAGACCGTTGATGCCGCCGGGCAAGCGGCATGACGCCCCCACGATGGCGATGGGCTGTGGAACATCGGCCCGCGGCTTGGACATGGGCACGGCCTCTCTTGCCAGGAGGGATGACAACACGACGTACACCAGGTCGAGTTGACGTCTGCCCTGAGCCGCCGCGGAGGATGTTTCCGGCGGCACGTTTCACCCGAATCAGTGATGGGTTGCCTCAAACTCCCTGTCCTGCCCTAAAGTTGAACGTTACTCCCTCGCGCTGCCGAAGCGGCCGACGCTGCCGACCCAGAGGAGCCCTGCCACGTGTCCGAACTGCTCACCGGTGCAACCGGGTTCCTCGGCTGCCGTCTCCTGCGCGAGCTCCTGGCCGACAGGCCGGAAGAGACATTCACCGTGCTGGGCCGCGGCACGGCACAACAGCTGCGCGAGCGCACCGAATCCGCGGTGACATGGCTCGACAGCCCCCCGCTCCCGCCCGGGGCACTGGAGCGGGTGCGCTATGTCGGCGCCGACATCATCGATCCGGGTCTCGGTCTGCCTTCCGAAGACCGCGCACGGATCGTCGACGGTCTGACCACCGTGTGGCACGGCGCAGCCCGATTGGCTCTCGAAGGCGACCCCGTCCCGCTCTACAAGACCAATGTTCTCGGTACCCGGCATGTCCTTCAGCTCGTCGAAGAGGCACCCCGGGCTCACATGGCCCACATCAGCACCGCTTTCGTGGCCGGCCGACGCCGTCAGGGCTGCATCAAAGAGGACCTGTCGGAGAACGAGGAGTTCGAGACCGCCTACGAGGAGACCAAGCACACCGCCGAACGCCTCGTGCACGCCTGGGCACGGTCGGCCCCCCGGCGCACGGCAACCATCCTGCGACCGAGTCTGCTGGTCACCGACCGGCGCGTACCCCAAGGGCTTCCCGGCCAGCCGCTCGATATTTTGTTTCGGGTCGTCGACGACATCCTGCGCGGCAAAGCGGGTCACGCCAAGGCCGCGGACCGGCTCCTCGCCCGCGCGCACCGCCGCGGCGACGAGTTCCGCCTGCGCCTCACCGGCGACCCCCGGGCCACTCTCAACCTGCTCCAGGCGGACTACGCCGTCCGCGCCATGGTCCGGGCGGTCCGCTCCCGAGCCGGCGAACCCGGCCTGCGCACCATGCACGTGACCCACCCGGTCAACACGGGTCTCGGTGTCGCCTTCGCGGCCTTCGAGTCCCGGTACCCCGGTCTGGCCGTATCCCTGGAGAGCTCCGTTCCGGCCCCGACGCGCTACGAGACGAGCATCCACCAGCACGGCGCCCGGATGCTCGAATACGCCATGCACCGCCGCACGTACGACCGCACACACCTGCTCCAGGCCATCGGCGGCCTCCCGGACCCCGAACCCATCGACCAGGCCTACCTCTTGCGTGCCTTCGGCTATGCCGGGAAACCGCTCCTCGCATAGGAGAACCTCGCCGACGCAATTGCGAGAACGTGCCGCAGGCGGCGCTACGTTCGTGTTGTCGTCGGCTGACAAACCTTGAACTGCGCGAGGCGGCCGAGGTGATGGAGGAGCTGGGGACCCTTCGGGGACCACGCGTCATGCGCGTAAACGGACAACCAGCGCTTTATCTAACGAAATTTCACGGCAATTTGCGCTGATTGTCAGGGATTTGACGGCCCCGCACTTGACTGGGGGTCAAGGGGTCGTGGGTTCAAATCCCGCCGTCCCGACCAGCGATTTTCGCAGGTCGGAGGCCGTTTCCTCGTGATGAGGGAACGGCCTTTCTGATGTTACGTCGGTTTGTGGTCGCAATGTGGTCGCACGTGCTCACCGCTGCCGGGATCGGACGTGGGAGAGTGGGTGGCCGGTCGGCCTGGGTGAGGGTTTTGTCGATGGCGTCGACGGCTTCGCGGGCGGCCTGAGTGGTGAGATGGCTGTAAACGTTCGCGGTCGTGGAGAGCGTCGAGTGTATATAGAGGACGCGCTTGTCGAGGCGGACGTCGTCCCAGCCCAGAGCGAGTGCTTCTCCCTTGCGGATGCCGGTGCCGATGAGGACCTCGACAAGATCGGCCATGAGCGGATCGGCCGTATGGCAGTACCGCAGGAAGGCCACAGCCTCGTCGACGGTCCAGATGTGACGCTCGGCGGCTGCCGGCCGGGGGATGAGCGTGGGCCGGGCGGGGTTGTGGTCGAGCCGGTGGTGCCGGACAGCCTCGCCGAGTGCGCTCGACAAGGTGGCGAGGATCCGGTGAACGGTGACTGGCCCCCGTCCGCGCGAGAGCTGCGCTCGGACGAAGGCCGCGATGTGACCGTAGCCGAGATCGTCGAGCTTGTTTTTCCCGAGCGCGGGGACGAGATCGTCTTCGACGTAGGCGCGGTAGCGGACCGTGGTCGTCGGCTTCAAGGTCATGGCCTTGGCCTGGAGCCAGGCAATCAGGTAGTCGGCGACCGTCTGGTTCGGATCGGCGAGAAGACCCGCACCAGCGGTGTCGATCAGGCGCCGCAGGGCCTGTGCGGCGGTGTCCCGGTCGGGGAAGCCGCCACGACGGACGGTGTGACGCCCCGGCGCGCACTGAGGGACATCGAGGGCGAACGTCCGCGTGCCATGATCAGGATCGGCGAGGAGTCGTGGACAGCTTCGAAGTGATCCGAGCTGCTTGTGCAGCTGGTCCCGGCAGCTGCAGCGCCGGTAGACGCGCCCCCGAGAAGCGGCGGAGCGCATGATGATCGCTTCCAAAGGTTGCGCATTGAACTGCTAGTCCCAGTGTCGACCTGAGGGCTGCGGTTCGTGCGACCGCATGCGACCACAGCAGCGTCCGCGCTGTGCCTGACCTGCAGGTATCTCTTGGCGGCAACCCGGCCCAGGACATCACCGCCATCGGCCGTGTCCACCAGGTGATCCGAAGCGGCCGAGTCGTCTTCGAGAGCGAGGGAGCGTGACCACGTGACGAAGATCGACGTCCATCACCACTTCCTGCCCGACTTCTACCGCCAGGCGCTGATCGACAACGGGCACTCCCGCCCCGACGGCATCTGGGGCATCCCCGGCTGGGACGAGACCTCCGCCCTCCGGATGCTCGACGAGGCCGGGATCGCCAAGGTGTACCTGTCGATCTCCTCCCCCGGAGTCCACTTCGGCGACGCAGCCGCGGCCCGTGTTCTGGCCCGGCGGGTCAACGAGGAGGCCGCGCGGCTCGCGCGCGCCCACCCGGGCCGGTTCGGGTTCTTCGCCTCGACGCCGCTGCCCGACATCGACCGAGCCCTGACGGAGATGGAGCGTCACCCCGGCCTCCGCGTGATTGTCCCGCACGCCGGTGCCGTCCTGCCCGCCGTCGCCTCGCGCGTCGACGTCATCGGCGCGCGCACGGCCGGCAAGGAACACCAGCAGCCGATGCGCACCGCCCTGCGCACGCTCCACTTCGAACTGGCGGGCATGCCCCTGCCCGAGATGCTGCGGGGCCACCCAGCAGAACGGCAACGAGCTGGACTACATGGTCGCCAACGTCGACACCGGCAACTGGCAGGCGACGGTCAACCCCAACTACGGCAGCGACCACTGGCCCGCCAGCTTCGGCTCCCTCCAAGCAGCGGCCGGGCCACGGCAGTTCACCACCCATGCCGACAACAGCAGCCGGCTGCTCGACGTCTACCGTGGGAACAACGTCAACGGCACCCATGTGATCACCTACCACGCCACCGGCGGCGACGGTGATGCAGCAGCCTTCGCGAAGTCGACTTGGACCGCCTTCGTCAACAACATCGGCTCGGTTGTGGTCGTGGAGACCAGCGGTCCATGGTGAGTTCGGCTGCTCGCGGCCGGCCCCCCGATGCAGTCGGTCGCGGGCGTCCTCGATCCGTGGGTATCTCCTCGGTGCATTTCCACGTGCGCGGCCGAGTATGTTGGCCGGGGCGACCGCGGTGCGGTTCGGGGGAAGGTGGCCTCATGGGCGAAGGTGCGGAGCAGGTGCGCGGCGAGTTGATCCGGCCTCTGCCCGGCGCGTTGAAGGAGCACGTCGCACGCGGGCCGGGCCGCATCGCCTACGAGGACGCGCGCCGGAGTCTGACCTACGGGGAACTGGAACGGCGGTCCGCCCGGTTGGCGGGTCATCTGCGGCGGATGGGCGTACGGCACGGTGACCGGGTGGCGCTCTGCGTGGGCAACCGGGTGGAGTTGGCGGAGAGCTGGCTGGCCGTGCTGCGTGCGGGGGCCGTGGGGGTGCTGCTCGACCCCGGCTCGACGGAGGCCGAACTGGCTTACCTGGTAAGTGACTGCGCACCGGTGCTGGTCGTCACGGAGGCCGCTCTGCTGCCGGCGTTCGGACACGCCGCTCCGGGTCTGCGGAGGCTGGCGGTGGACACGGCCGCCTTCGGGGAACTGGCCGGCAGCGATCCCGGACTTCCGCCGCGCGACGACCTCGGCCTCGACGAACCGGCCTGGATCCTCTACACCTCGGGTACGACCGGGCCGTGCAAGGGCGTGGTGTCCACTCAGCGCGCCGCACTGTGGTCGGTGGCGGCGGCCTACGTCCCGCTGTGGGGGCTGGGGCCGCAGGACCGGCTGCTCTGGCCGTTGCCGATGGCTCACGCCTATGCCCACTCGTTGTGTCTGCTGGGGGTGGTCACGGTGGGGGCCGGCGCCTACCTCCTCGACCGCGGTGCTCGCCCGGCGGACGCGCTGGCCGAGCGGCCGTTCACCCTCCTCGCCGGTGTGCCCGCCACGTACCGGCTGTTGCTCGACGAACTGTCCCGCACCTTCCGGCGGCCGTTGCCGGGGCTGCGCCGCTGTGTGAGCGCGGGGGCGCCCTGCCCGCCGGAGCTGCGCTCGGAGGTCGAGCGGCAGTTGGGCGTTCCGCTGCTCGACGGCTATGGCTCCACCGAGACCTGCGGGAAGATCGCGGTCACCCCGTTCGAGGGTGCGGGGCCCGACGGGCTGCCGGTGCCGGTGCCCGGCGTCGAGGTGCGGGTGGCCGATCCGGCGACCGGCGAGGACGTCGCCGACGGGGGCGAGGGGGAGATCCGCGTCCGCGGCCCCCAGGTGATGACCGGTTATCACCACCGTCCCGACGAGACGGCCCGGGCCCTGCAGGGCGGCTGGTACCGCACGGGAGACCTCGGGCATCGCACCCGTGACGGCGGTCTGCGCGTCACCGGCAGGGTCGAGGACCTGATCATCAGCGGCGGTGAGAACGTCAACCCCTCCGAGGTCGAGCAGGTGTTGCTGGGCTGCACCGGGGTGCTGGACGCGGCGGTCGTCGGCAGGCCGCACGATGTGCTGGGCGAGGTGCCCGTGGCGTTCGTCGTGCTCCGCCCCCAGGGCGTGGACACCGATGCCCTCCGTGCCGCCTGCCGGGCACGGCTGTCGGCGGTCAAGGTGCCGCACGAGTTCCTCGAGACGACCGAGCTGCCCAGGACGGGCTCCGGCAAGGTCCAACGGCGGGTGCTGGCCGGGCAGTCGGCCGAGGAGGCCGCGGCATTGCGCGCCACGGCCACCTCGGCGCTCCTGGAACGGCTGCGGCCGTTGCCCGCGTCGGCACGTCACGAAGCCGTGCTGCGCCTGGTCCTCGAAGCGGTGGCCGAAGCCGGTGGCCTGCCGGGGCAGGACGTGGACCCGGAACTGACGTTCGCCGGGCTGGGGTTCACCTCCCTCGCGGGGATACGGCTGCGCGACCGGCTTGCCGCGGTCACCGGACTGACCCTGCCCACGACGCTGGTGTTCGACCGGCCGACCCCCGCCGCCGTGGCGCAGAACCTGTACGCTGCCCTCTTCGGTGATCCGGAGACCGCGTCGGCAGGCGGTACGTCCCGTACCGGGGCGGCCGGGGAGCCGGTGGCCGTGGTCGCCATGGCGTGCCGCTACCCGGGCGTCGGCCGCGATGTCACCTCTCCCGAGGAGTTGTGGCGCCTGGTCGCGGACGGAACCGACGCGACGTCCGGCTTCCCTGCCGACCGCGGCTGGGACCCGGAGGGGATCCACGACCCCGACCCGGACCGCCTCGGCACGTCCGTCACCCGCCGGGGAGGATTCCTGCGCGGGGCCGCGGACTTCGACGCGGCCTTCTTCGGCATGTCCCCGCGCGAAGCCCTGGCCACCGACCCGCAGCAGCGGCTGCTGCTGGAGATCTCCTGGGAGCTGTGGGAACGGGCCGGCATCGATCCGCTCGCCCTGCGGGACAGCGACACCGGCGTGTTCGTCGGCGTTATGCACGACGACTACGCCGGACGCCTCCTGCACCATGGGCCCCATGAGCTGGAGGCGCACCTCGCGCTGGGGTCGGCCGGCAGCGTGGCATCCGGCCGCCTCGCCCATCACCTGGGGCTCCGCGGGCCCGCCGTGACCGTGGACACCGCCTGCTCGTCCTCGCTCGTGGCCCTGCACTGGGCGGTGCGGGCGCTGCGTTCCGGCGAGTGCGCACTGGCCGTCGCCGGGGGAGTCACCGTGATGGCCACTCCGGCGTCGTTCGTCGCCTTCAGCAGGCTGCGCGCGCTGGCGCCGGACGGCCGCTGCAAGCCCTTCTCGGCGACGGCGGACGGCACCGGCTGGGGTGAGGGTGCGGGTCTGGTCCTGCTGGAGCGGCTGTCCGACGCCCGGCGCAACGGCCATCCCGTGCTGGCCGTGCTGCGCGGCTCGGCCGTCGCCTCCGACGGTGCCTCCAACGGGCTCACCGCCCCCAGCGGCCCGGCCCAACAGGACGTCATTCGCCGGGCGTTGGCCGACGCCGGGCTGTCCCCTGCGGACATCGACACCGTGGAGACACACGGCACCGGCACCGCACTCGGCGACCCCGTCGAGGCCCGGGCACTCCAGGCCGCCTACGGGCAGGACCGCCCGGCGGACCGCCCGCTGTGGCTGGGCGCGCTGAAGTCCGTCACCGGGCACACCCAGGCCGCGGCAGGTGTCGGCGGCGTCATCAAGACCGTCATGGCCATGCGCCACGGGCAGCTGCCGCGCATCGCGCACTGCGCGCGGCCGACACCACAGGTGGACTGGGATGCGGGCGGCGTGCGGCCGTTGACGGAGGACCGGGAGTGGGCGACCGCCGCCGGACGGCCCCGTCGCGCCGGGGTGTCGGCGTTCGGGATCGGCGGGACCAACGCGCACGTCATCCTGGAAGAGGCCGTCCCAGGGGTCGCTGCCGGGCGGGATGCCGGTCCCGCGGCCCTCGCACCGCCGCTGCTGCTGTCCGGTGCGGACGCGGGCGCGCTCCGCGACCAGAGCCGACGGATCGCCGAACTGCTGCGCGGGGAACCCGGATTGTCTCCGCTCGACGTCGCCTTCTCCCTGGCCACCACCCGCGCCGCGCTCTCCTGCCGCGCCGCTGTGGAGGCCGGCGATCGTGCTGTTCTGCTGGACGCTCTGGACAGCCTGGCGGCGGACGGCCCCACGCCCCGGGCGGGCACCGCGGTCCGGACCGCCGCCGGGCCCACGGCCCGCCTCGCCGTGCTCTTCACCGGACAGGGGGCGCAACACCCCGGCATGGGACGCGCGTTGCATGGCACGTTCCCGGTCTTCGCCGCGGCCTTCGACGCCCTGTGCGCCCGTTTCGACGCGGCCTTCGGCAACGGTCTCCGTCCGCTGAGGGATGTGCTGTGGGCTCCCGAGGGCACCACGGATGCCACGGCCGTCCGCGACCGGACGGACATCGCCCAGGCGGGTCTGTTCGCCTTCGAAGTGGCCCTCTTCCGGCTGCTGGAATCCTGGGGGATCCGTCCCGGCGTCCTGGCAGGGCACTCCCTGGGCGAGATCGTCGCGGCCCATGTCGCGGGCATCCTGACGGAGCCGGACGCCGTCGCCCTTGTCGCCGCACGCGGGCGCCTTATGCAGCAACTCCCCGGCGGCGGAGCCATGGTGGCCCTGGAAGCCACCGAGGACGAGGTCCTCGCGGTGCTGGGCGACGTCGCGGACCGGGCGGGCGTCGCCGCCGTCAACGCCCGGCACTCGGTCGTCGTCTCCGGGGAGGAGGCGGCCGTATGCGCCGTCGTGGACCGGTTCACCGCCCGCGGCCGGCGCGCCACCCGGCTGCGGGTCGCCCACGCCTTCCACTCCCCGCTGATGGAGCCGGCCCTGGCCGCCTTCGAACGCGTCGCCGCCGGCGTGACCCACCACGAGCCGCGTATCTCGGTGATGTCCGCCGTGACCGGTCGCCCGGCCACAGGGGACGAGCTGCGCTCGGCCGCGTACTGGGTGCGGCACGCCCGGGCGACTGTGCGCTTTGCCGACGTCGTGCACCGGCTGACGCACGACGAACGCGTCACCGTCTGCGCGGAGTTGGGTCCCGGTGCGCAGCTGACGGCGGCGGCCTCCGCCGGGTCCGCCCAAGAGGACGGCCGCGCACCTGTGTTTCTCGCCGCCGCGCAGGGCGGTGCCCCGGAACCCGCCGCGCTGCTGTCCGCCGTCGCCCGGCTGCACGTGGAGGGAATCCCGGTCGACTGGCACCGGGTGTACGAGGGCAGCGGCGCCCGGCGGGTGGACCTGCCGACGTACCCGTTCCAGCGCCGACGTCACTGGCTGCCCGGCGGTTCCACGCCGTCCGCACCCCGCGCCGACGACCACGCCCATCCACTGCTGACCGGGGCCGCCACACTGCCCGGCACCCAACGTCTGTTGTGCACGGGCGACCTGTCCGGTACGGACCAGCCATGGCTCCGCGACCACGTCGTCGCCGGGAGCACGCTCGTCCCCGCGGCGGTGTTCGCCGAAACGGCGCTCCATGCGGGCGGGATGTGCGGACTCGACGGACTGGAGGAGCTGGTACTGCTGTCCCCGCTGGCCCTCCCCGACGGGGACGGACGGATACAGCTGCAGGTGACGCTCGGCGAACCGGACGCCACCGGACGCCGCGCGGTGGACATCCACTCCCGCCCCCGGACGGCGGGCCCGCTCGGCAACTGGACCCACCACGCGACGGGACGGCTCGGCCCCGTACCGCGAGCCCGGGAGCGCGAGGGCGACGACGGGACGTGGCCGCCCGAAGGAGCCGTTCCCCTGGACCTCACCGGCGCCTATGAGCGGCTGGCCGCGGCGGGACACGCCTATGGTGCGGCGTTCCAGGGCGTCACCGCCCTCTGGCGGAAGCCGAGTTCGGGTGAGCTGTTCGCCGACGTGCGGTTGCCTGCCGAGCTGCACGCCGAAGCGCGACGCTGCGTCATCCATCCCGCCCTGCTGGACGTGGCGTTGCACGCGCCTCTCCTCGCCGCAGGCTCCGTCGGCCCCGTCCGCGTCCCTTTCGCCCTGCGCGACACGGCCGTTCACGCCGTCGGCGCCACGGTACTGCGCGTACACGTCCGCACCGTCGGTGCGGACGAGTTCAGCGTGCATCTCACCGATCCCGCGGGCGCTCCGGTGGCCCGGGTGGGGTCCGTGACCACGCGTCCGCTGCCGGAATCCCTCCCCGACGGAGGCGGGGCCGGGGCCCTGTACCGCCCGCACTGGGTCGGCGTTCCGGCCCGCGGCGACGGAGCGGCGTTCACCGTGACGCAACCCGATGACCTGGGACTCCGGGCAGTGCTCTCCGGGGCCGGGACGGGCCCCGGGCCGGCCGTCGTCTCCCTGGCCGCCCCACCGGCGGCCGCGACGGAGGGCCCCGTCGAGGCCACGCACGCCCTCACCGCACGCGCCCTGCACGTGCTGCGGGAGCATCTGTCCCGTCCGGCGGGCCCCGGCGGGCGACTGGTCGTGGTCACCCGCGGTGCCTTCCGCGACGCTCCGGACCTGCCGGCCGCCGCCGTGTGGGGCCTGGTGCGGTCCGCGCAGTCGGAGCATCCCGGACGGCTCACCGTGGTCGACCTCGACGACCACCCCTCGTCCCCGCTGCTCCTGCCCACCGCTCTCGCCACCGGTGAGCTGCAACTCTCCCTGCGCGAAGGCGCTGTACGCGTTCCCCGGCTCACGCCCGCGACGGTGGACCGCGCCTGCGGCGGCGCCCTGGGCGGCGGCACCGTGCTGATCACCGGCGGCACCGGGGGCCTCGGCGCGCTCCTCGCCCGGCACCTGGTCGCCCGGCACGGGGTCCGGCACCTGGTCCTGCTCAGCCGACGCGGCCCACGGGCGGCAGGAGCCGCGCAGCTGCGGGCCGCGCTGGAACGCTCCGGGGCCCGTACGGACGTGCTCGCCTGCGACGCCGCCGACCGCACCAGCCTGACAGGAGTGATCGCCCGGTACGCGGCCACCCTCACCGCCGTGGTGCACGCCGCCGGAGTCCTCGACGACGGCGTCCTGGAAGCCCTCACCCCCGAACGCCTGGACGCCGTACTGCGACCGAAGGCGGACGCGGCCTGGCACCTGCACGAGGCCACCGAGGGCCTGCCCCTGGCGCACTTCGTCCTGTTCTCCTCGGCGGCCGGGCTGCTGGGCAACCCGGGCCAGGCCAACTACGCCGCCGCCAATGCCTTCCTGGACGCCCTCGCCCGGCACCGCACCGCCCTGGGCCTGCCCGCGCTCTCCCTCGCCTGGGGTCCCTGGGGCGGGCCGGACGGGATGGGGGCGGCCCGCGCGGACCGCCCCGGCCGTGCAGCGGACGACATCCTGCGGGCGATGCCTCCCGACCGCGCGCTGGCCCTGTTCGACACCGCCCTGGACATGAACGCCCCGGTGCTCGCCCCGCTGCTGCTCGCCCCGCCGCACCCCACCGCCCCTCCCGGTGGCACCCCACCGCTCCTGAACACCCTGCTCCCCTCGGCACGCCCGACCGCGCACTCCGGGAGCGCGACGCCCGCATCCTGGCGGCAGGAGTTCGACGCGCTGCCGGAGTCCGAACGGCGCGTCGCGCTGCTGGAACTGGTCCGCGAGGAAATCGCCGAGGTCCTCGCCCACCCCGACGCGTCCGCCGTGCCCCCCGACCGCCCCCTCACCGAGCTGGGCCTCGACTCCCTGACGGGCGTCCTGCTGCGCAACCGGCTCAACGCCCTTACTGGCTTGTCCCTGGGCGCGGCCGCCGTCTTCGACCTGCCGAGTGCCCGGGAACTCGCCGACCATCTGTACGAGGCATTGCCGGGGGAGCCGGGGCCGGAGAAGGCCGGGCCACGACCGCCCCGGACGCTCGCCTCTCTCTACCGAGGAGTGTGCGGGACCGGCGATGTCGTCTCGGCCATGCACCTCCTCGTCACCGCCTCCCTCGCGCTGCCCACCTTCGACGACACCGAGGCCACCCGCCACGCGCTCGCCCCCCTCCGGCTGGCCGAGGGCAGGGACGGAGCTCCCGCGCTGGTGTGCCTCCCCGCCTTCACTCCCGCCCTCGGCCGCCCCTGCTTCGCCACCCTGGCCCCCTTCTTCCGAGGCGAACGCGACGTCCTCGAACTCCGGCACCCCGCACTTGACCAAGGAGAGGCCGTCCCCCACACCTGGGACACCCTCACGGAACTCCACGCCGCCACCGTGCGGGAACACCTCGGCGACCGCCCCTACGCCCTCGTCGGCCACTCGATGGGCGGCTGCGCGGCCCACTCCGTGGCCGCCCGGCTGACGGGAACCACGACTCCGCCGGCCGGTCTCGTCCTCGTCGACACCTACCACGTCACCCCGGACGACGAGGACCGGCCGTGGCTGCTGGCCATGCCCGCCCGCCCGGCCCTCGAACTGGGCGAGCAGTTCGACGCCGTGGTGGACGACACCTCCCTGGCGGCCCTGGGCGCCTACAGCCGCCTGGCCCGAGGCTGGACCCCGGAACCCATGCCGATTCCCACCCTGCTGGTCCGCGCCACCCGGCCCCCGTCACCGGGCAGGGGCTGGCGGCAGACCTCCTGGCCCGCTCCGTGCACGACCGCCGATGTCCTCGGCGACCACTGGAGCGTCATCGAGGAGGAGGCAGGTACCACTGCCGGAGCGATCAGTGCCTGGCTCACGGGACCGGGTCGCGCGTGACAACAGACGGCTCCGGGCAGGCAGTTGTCACGCGGCCCAGGGCTGCCCCGCTCATCCCGTCGAGCGTGCCCGCGACCTGGCCGCGGAGGCGGTCGCGTGGCGGTTCGGAGCTTCGGAAGCGACACCCCCGAAACGTCGTTGCCGCTCGACTCAGGTGTCGAGGAGTTCCGGCACGAAGATGTCCTCGCACGTCAATCGGCGCTTCGACAGGCCCTGTTCGTGGTGGTAGCGCAAGAAGGTGTCGATGGCCTTGCGGTTCGCGGCGACGCCGTAGGGCCACCAGTCGTCGCCGAGCAGTCGGCGGTTCTCCTCGAACAGCGCGCTGAACCACGGCGTGATGACGCCCATGTGCTGCTTCGTGGCGTCGTCGAGGTACTTGCTCTCGGCGAGTTCCTTGGCTTGCGTGAAGGCGTCGTACACGGCGCGTGCGAGGCCCTGTCGACGTGCCAGTTCCCTGCGGATCACGACGATGTGCATCGGAGGGAAGATCCCGGTGCGGCGGTAGTAGGCGCGCTCCACGGCCTCGTAGTCGGGGAACAGGCGGGCGACCTTCTGTGAGCCGTTCAGCACCGCCTGCGGCACGTCGACGGAGATCAGTGCGTCGATCTCGCCGGATCCGAGCATGGCACCCAGGGTCCGGCCGTCCTCCGCGTGGCGCACGTCGACGCCGTCCGGGACGGGCTGCGGGACCCAGCCGAAGGCGGGGAGGGGGTGGTTGGTGCCGCCGATGATCCAGCGGCACTGGTCGGGGGTCACGCCGTACTCGTCGGCCAGGATGCCCTTCGACCAGATCCCGGCGTCGTGGCCGTAGAGAGCGAACTCGCCGATGGTCCTGCCGGCGAGGTCCTGCGGCTTCTCGACCCCGCCGGCGGTGTTCACGAAGATCGCCGAGTGGCGGAAGTTGCGGTTGGGCAGGATCGGCAGCGCCAGGAACGGCGCATCGTCGAGGTCGAAGGTGCGCAGGAAGTAGGTGAGACCGAACTCGGCAAGGTCGTAACGCCCCTCGACGGCCCGGCGGAAGATGTCCGAGACGAGGGGTGCCGTCTCGAACACCGCGTCCACCCCGTCGACCGCGACCCGCCCGTCGAACAGTGCCTGGGTGTGTTCGTAGGTGTGGACGCCGACGCTCAACTGCGTGCCCATTAGTGCACTCCTGTCGGGTAGTTCGTGGGGGGAAGGGGGAGCTCACTTCCGTAAATGGTCGTTCACTTTTATGGTGGTCCCGCCGTGACCGAGCCGTCAAGGTGAATGTTCATTCACGATGAAAGGGAACCCCATGCCGCGCATCACCGCCGAGCGCCGTGAGGCCAAGCGCGCCGAGATCGTCGCGGCGGCCCGCCGCTGCTTCTCCCGCGACGGGTTCCACCAGACCTCGATGCCGGACATCGCCGCGGAGGCGGGCGTCTCGGCCGGCGCGCCCTACCGCTACTTCACGAGCAAGGAGGAGATCATCCTCGCCATTGCGGGCGACGCGTTCCGGCTGATCTTCGAACCGGTCGAGCGGCTGGCCGACAGCACGGACGCCCCGACCGTCACGGAACTGGTGGCCGCCGCGCTCGACACGATCAGCGGCGAAACGGTGCAGGACGCGGCGGGGCACACGGTCGCAGTCGACGAACTGCTGCGCTGCGTCGTGCAGGCATGGTCGGAGGTGCTGCGCAACGACGAGGTTCGCGGCCCGGCTGCGGAGGGCTTCGAGAAGGTCCGCGCCAGTATCGCCGACGCTCTGCGCCGCGGCCGGGCCGCGGGCACGGTGCCCGCCGCCGCGGACCCGGACCGCGGGGCCCGCATGGTGATGGGACTGCTGCACGGATTCCTGCTCCAGCGCGTGGCCTTCGGACTCACGGACACGGCCGCCTTCGCAGATGACCTGCGCGCCGGGCTGATCCTGTGATGGGTGATGACTGCGCCAGGTGGCGCTGCCGCCTTCGCCGTGGAACCGTCCGCAGTCGCCGCCGTCACGGCGTCCTCGGCCGCTTTCGCGTCAATGCCGCTTCTGGCATTGGCAGTTGGAACTCGTATCAGCACGAGATTTTGAGGGCGATGGCGGCCTCTATGCCCCGTCAAGCCGTCTGCGCCCGGGGTGACGGTGACGCCGTCGGCCCAGCGAGGCGCAGCGCAGTACGAACGATCAGTTCCCGACGGACTGCCGGGTCCATCGTCAGTCCCCCTTCGCAGACTTGGTGATCGCGCACTCACGCCGTGATGGTGACGGTCAGGTGCTGAGAGACGCTCCACAAGCCGTCGGCGCGACCGACGGCATAGGTGACCCTGACCCTGCCGGGCGCGGGCCAGGGGAGGTGGAAGAGGGTGCTCGTGCCCACCGTGGAGGTGGTGACGAGCCGGGCGTCGACTATCGAGGTGCGCAGGATTCCGGTGTCCCAGCGCAGGCGTACCTCGTCCCCGGCGGCCATGCCGGCGTACGGGCCGACCCGTACTACGAGCCGTGGTGTGCCGGTGCGTGCGGTGATTGCGCCGTTCCTCGTCCCGTCAACCTCGGGCGGGGCGAGCCGGCTGCGTCCGCGGGTCGGGAGCTCAAGCTCGATCAGCGTGACTCGCGAGGCCCTCGCGGCGTTCAAGGCCACCAAGCCACCGCCCCAGCCCATCCTGCAGACAGGTCAGCAGGACGGGCGGCACGATCCTCTGCCCGCACGAACCGGTCCTCGGCTGAGTCACTCGGATGGTCGGCCACGGGACACCATGGCCTCTTCCCGGTGTCTGCTGCGTCACTTCGAGAAAGGGAAGTAGGGGATGAGCCCCATCAGCCAGAACGCCGCGTGGCTGCGCTGCGGGCCGCCCTGTCGCACCCACCCAGGAGGCCGTTCCGTGGCGTAACTTGAGCTGGGATGTGGTCGGTTGATTCTTCGGGGGGCCGGGTCGGGTCGGGCGGGCGCAGATGTGCGCGTCATTGCCCGGGCGGCTCGCGGGCGGGCAGGCTGGGAACACTCTGCCGGTTGCCGTGTCGAGGGAGGTGACTGTGATGGATCCGTATGTCCGGACGGCCGGCCTCGACGCGGCCGATCTCGCAGTGATCAACGACGCTCTGTCGCTCGTCCGGTCGGCGGACGCACGTGCAGTCGTGCGGGACCTGCTGCCCGGGCTCAGTGAGGGGGAGCAGGAGGCCGTGGCCGCTGGCCCATGCTGCCGCACTGGTCTTTCCGCCGTCGCTCGACGGGCTGATAGCAGGCCTGCGGGCCGACGGCTTCATAGTCGGCGAAGCCATCCCCAGTGTGGTGGTGCGGGAACGACTGAGCCGACGTTACGGTCTGCCGCTTGCCGCGCTGGAGGTCACGATCCTGCACGTACAGGCGCCTGCCGTCGGCCAACGGGCGTGCGAGATCGAGCTCTTCGTCCTGGAGGTGGTGCCGGGTACGGAGCTGCGCGGGATTGTCAGCAGAGAGCGAGTGGAGCGCAACGAGTCCCACCTCGCGCTGGAGGTGAGGGCGCCCGACGGCGTGGTTCTGGCGGGATTGCGTGCGCTCCTCGCCGACCACGGCGGACTGGCCGCCGACGGCGGGGGATACAACTCCCTGGAGAACTGCACCGTGCTGTACTTCCTCTGCACTGCGGTGGACGGCCGGGGCGGGTTCTCCGCAACGGGCCCGGTGCGTTCCGGCCGCTTGGAGGTACGGGCCCGCGGTCATCACCCTGCGGTCCTGGCCGCGCACCGGGGCGCCGAGCCGGGAGATCCGGCGCGGCGTCTGCTGGAACTGATGACCGGGGCCTGGACGACGCAGGCGATCGCGGTGGCTGCCGGTCTGGGCCTGGCCGACCAGTTGCCCGGCCCCGCCGACCCGTCCACAAGCGGCACCGAAGCCGCGGCCGCGGCCGGTTCCGTCGCCGAGCTGGCCGACCGTCTCGCCGTCGATCCGGCCAGTCTGGTGCGCCTGCTGCGCTACCTCGCGGCCGTCGGGGTGGTCGCTCCTGCCGGGGACTTCTACGAGCTCACGGAACTCGGTGCAGTGCTCCGGGGGCTCTGCGTCGCTTTCCGTGAATCATGCTCATGTGCTGAGGAGGATGCGGCGGCGGAGGAAGTCGAAGTTGGCCCGGCAACCTGCCCCTGCCCGATTCTGTTGGACTGGTGTTTCACCGTTCCCGCGAAGGCGTGATGTGAGGTGCCTGGCTGCTGGGAAGGCTCTGGGTGATTCTGTGCATGTTCAGTGAGGCTTGTGGCATGTGCACGACTGTGGCTCTTTGAGGGGGTTCTGTGAATCGTGTCGAACGTGTCCTGATGGCCGTCGGGGCCGTTGTCCTGCTCGCCTTTGGGGGCTTTTTCCTGGCAACACCGGCCCAGGCTGCCCCTTCCGACGACCTCGGGGACCTCCTGGGGAGTGTGGGGGCTCTTGCCTCCCCGATCGTCGACGAGCTCGGCAACCTCATCGAAGGCCCGGTGCTCGGCGGGGCGAGTAGTCCGTCTCCCAGCCCTTCTGGCGGATGACTTCTCCCGCCGGCATCCGGTGTCGTCGGGCCCAGGGGGCTGAACACCGATGCTGTGGTGTTCAGCCGCCCGGGCTGTCCACGGACGTGACCGTGTGGCTCTGGCGTCGCTTTGCGTAAAGTTTGTGGTGGGGCTTCGGAGCCTGGTAGCTCAGTGTCGTGGGGGATCATGCGTCTGAGCTGCTGAGTGTCCTGTTCCCACATCTTGACTCGGTGGCAGTCGAGTCGGTGTTCCACAGCGGCCGCTCCGTGCGGTTACGGGCCCGGAGCCGGGCGGCTGATGCCCGGTGTCCGGCGTGCGGGGCGGTCTCGCGCCGGCGGCACAGCGGGTATGTGCGACGCCTCGCCGACCGCGCTGTGGGCGGGCAGGAAGTGGGCATCGACCTGCGTGTCCACCGGTACTTCTGCGACAACGACGGGTGTGGGCGGCGGACGTTCGCCGAGCAGATCGAGGGACTGACGGTGCGGCACGGGCGCCGGAGTGTGCCGCTGCGGGACCTGCTGCGGCAGGTCGCGCTCGCGCTCGGCGGGCGTCCCGGCGCCCGGCTGGCCGGACACCTGGCCACCACCGTCAGTGCCACCATTTTGCTCCGCCTGGTGCGAGGACTTCCGCTGCCGGACATCCCGGAAGTGAAGGTGCTCGGCGTCGACGAGTTCGCCACCCGCAAGGGCCACGTCTACGCCACCGTCCTGGTCGACATGGCCACCCGCAGGCCCGTCGACGTCCTGCCCGACCGCACGTCCCAGACCTTCGCCGCCTGGCTCACCGCCCACCCAGGAGTTGAGATCATCTGCCGCGACCGCGCCAGCTCCTACTCGCTCGGGGCACAGAGCGCCGTCCCCGGCGTCCAGGAAGTGGCCGATCGCTGGCACCTGTTCGACAACCTGATCAAGGCCATGGAACGTGCGGTCCGCCGGCACCGCTCCTGCCTGCGTGAGTCCAGCGAACCCGTCGAACCGTCCGCGGGCCTCCCGGCAGGCGCCGAACCCGCCGTCGAGACCGTTCGCACCCTGCGGATCCGCCAGTGGCATGCGGAGATCCACGCGCTCGCCGCGCGTGGCCTGCCGCTCCAGGAGATCTGCAAAGCCACCGGCCGGGACCCCAAAACCGTCCGGCGATACGCAGAAGCAGCCGCCCCGGAGGAGCTGATCGGGCCGACCGGCACCAGACGCCGCAGCAAGCTCCAGCCGCACTACGACTACCTGGCCCGACTCTGGGCCGAAGGGTGCAACAACGCCGTCGTCCTCCACCAGGAGCTCCGGGCCCGGGGCTTCGTCGGCGACCGCCGCACCGTCCGCCGCTTCCTCAACACCCTGGAGGGCAAGGTCGAACCACAACCCGTGCCGAAGACCGCCCCCGGCATCCGCGAAGTCGTACGCTGGATCGTCGGCCTGCCCGAGAACGTCAGCGAGTCCGCCCGCCAGCACCTCAAAGCAATCTGCATCCGCTGCCCTCACATCAACCAAGTCCGGCTCCTCGCCCGCACGTTCATCACCATGCTCCGAACCCGCACCGGACAACGTCTCGACCCGTGGATCACCGAAGTCGAGGCCAGCAGCATCGCCGAACTCCACGGCTTCGCCAACGGCCTGCGCAAGGACCGCGACGCCGTCCTCGCCGGCCTCACCCTGCCCTGGAACTCCGGAGCAGTCGAGGGCGCCGTGACACGCATCAAAATGATCAAGAGGCAGGGCTACGGCCGGGCCAACTTCGACTTCCTGCGCCGCCGCATCCTCCTCAGCACGTGAGCATGATTCACGGAAAGCGACGCAGAGCCACGCGGCCGTGTCCGTGGACACCAGCCGCCTGTGGTGCGGGTGAGTGCAGCCGGAGCAGTTGCCGACGCAGCAGACGCGCTGGATCTGGGCCTTGAGATCCTGCGTCCCGCAGCCGGGCGGTGTCAGGTGGTGAAGGTCTGGTGGCCGAGGACGCGGAGGAATTCCAGGCGTTCGGTGGCGTCGGTGCCGGGCTGGGGCCGGTAGAGGAAGAGGCGGTTTCCGGTGCTGGGGCTGAGGACGACGTCGCATTGCAGGTCGAGGCGGCCGACGTGCGGGTGGAGGAGGGTCTTGCGGGCGGAGCGGACGGTGGCGACCTCGCCCAGTTCCCAGATGGCGGAGAACTCCTCGCTGCGCTCGAGCAGGTCGTCGACGAGTTGCTCGCCTGCCGGGTGAGGGCCGTGGCGGAAGACGGCCGCGCGTAGGTCGGCGACGATGACGCGGCCGAGTGATGCGTGGTCCTCCTGCGGGTAGAGCCGGCGGCCTTCGGGGTGGGTGAACCAGAGCCAGGCGCCGTTGCCCTCCCGGCCCGGGCGGTTGGCCAGCGGTCCCAGCAGGGCGACGGCCGCGGCGTTCTGCACGATCACCGTTCCGAGCTCGTCGACGATCTGCGCGGGGGTGTCGGTGAGGGCGTCGACGATGTGCATCAGCCCGGGGTCGGCGTAGCCGTCGGCGGAGTGGTGTTGTGGGGGCTGGTAGCCGGCGACGGCGTAGAGGTGGTCGCGTTCGTCGGTGGACAGGCGCAGGGCGCGGGCGAGGGAGCCGATCAGGGCTTCGGAGGGGTTGACTCCGCGTGCCTGTTCGAGGCGTTCGTAGTAGTCGGTGGAGATGTTCGCCAGCATGGCCACTTCCTCGCGGCGCAGGCCGGGGGTGCGGCGACGTCCGCCGGGGATGAGGCCGACGTCGGCGGGGCGCAGGGCCTCGCGGCGGGCGCGCAGGAAGCGGCCCAGCTCTCGGCGGTCGGTCATGTTCGGTGCTCCCTGGCGGTACGGCGGACGCTGCGGGTGGTCGGGGCGGGGCCGGCTTGCAGGCGCTGACATGACCAGCTTGGTACGTCCGCCTCCGGTTATCCACGCACTGCCGGACCGACGATAGACGCACCGTGGATACCTCCTCGTGTCCGCAGCAGGCTGGGAGACAGCCGCTGGGAGACCTCCTCCCGGGCCGGTGTTTTCGCACGTAGACGGTGCTTTGCAGCCGTCGAGCACTGTTGAGGAGCTTCATCCCATGGCCAAGTGGACCAACGCCCGCATCCCCGACCAGAAGGGCCGCACGGCTGTCGTGACCGGGGCCAACAGCGGTCTGGGTTTCCAGACGGCCCGCGAGCTGGCCCGCCACGGCGCCCACGTCGTGATGACCGCGCGGGACCGTAGCCGCGGCACCGCCGCCGTGGAGCGGCTCCTGGCCGAGCAGCCGGCAGCGAGCGTCGAGCTGCGGCTGCTGGACCTGTCTGACCTGGACTCGGTGGCCGCCTTCGCACAGAAGATCCTCGACGACGGTCTGCCGGTGGACGTCCTGGTGAACAACGCGGGCGTCATGTGGCCCCCGCACCGGCTCACGCGGCAGGGTTACGAGCTGCAGTTCGCCACCAACCACCTCGGCCACTTCGCACTCACCGGCCTGCTGCTGGGCAGGCTGGAGAAGTCCGCCGCCCAGGGCCGCGACGCCCGGGTGGTGACGGTCAGCTCCGTCGAGCACCGCGGCGGCACCGTCTTCTTCGACGACCTGCACGGCGAACGCGACTACGCTCCGCGCGCCTACTACTCCCAGTCCAAGCTCGCCAACACCCTGTTCGGCCTGGAACTCGACCGGCGGCTGCGCGCGGCCGGATCGACGGTGACCAGCGTCCTCGCCCATCCGGGCTACGCCAGCACCAACCTGCAGTCCAGTGGCCCGACCGGCTTCCTGCGGTTCTTCTTCTCCAAGATAGCCAATCCGCTGATGGCCCAGCCCGTCGAGAAGGGCGCCTGGAACCAGCTCTACGCGGCCACCGCCGCCGAGGTGAAGGGCGGCCAGTTCATCGGCCCGGACGGCTTCGGCGAGTACCGGGGCCACCCCACCGTCGTCCAGCCCGACAAGGCCGCCCAGGACTTGGACGTCGCCCGACGCCTGTGGTCGGTCTCCGAGCAGCTCACCCAGGTCCGCTACCCCTTCCCCTGACCATCCCCCGACGCCATCGCGTCAATCGACGAAACAGACGAAGACATCCGAAAGGCAACGCAGATGACCATGCACAAGCGCGTTCTCGGTCGGCAGGGCCTGACCACCTCCGCCCTGGGGCTGGGCACGATGGGGATGACGATGTTCTACGGCCCCAGCAACCGCGAGGAGAACATCACCACCATCCGCCGCGCGTTCGACCTGGGGGTGACCCTGTTCGACACCGCCGAGGTCTACGGGGGTGGCACCGGTTCGAACGAGCGGCTGCTGGGCGAGGCCGTCAAGGGCTTCCGCGACGAGGTGGTGCTGGCCACCAAGTTCGGCTACGACCTCGCCAACCCGGGCGGTCTCAACAGCCGGCCCGACAACATCCGCAAGGTCGCCGACAACAGCCTGCGCTACCTCGGTACCGATCACATCGACGTCCTCTACCAGCACCGCGTCGACCCGGACGTACCCATCGAGGAGGTCGCCGGGACGGTCAAGGAGCTGATCGACGCCGGCAAGGTCCGCTACTTCGGGCTGTCCGAGGCCGGCCCCGAGACCATCCGCCGCGCCCACGCCGTGCAGCCGGTCTCGGTCCTGCAAACCGAGTACTCCGTCTTCGAGCGGCACGTCGAGGACACCGTCCTGCCGGTCGTGCGCGAGCTCGGTATCGGGTTCGTGCCCTACGCCCCGCTGGGACGCGGCTTCCTCACCGGAGCGATGAAGCCGGCCGACCAGTACACCGCGGACGACTGGCGCCGCCTCGACCCGCGCTGGCAGGGCGAGAACTTCGACGCCAACGTCCAAGCCGTCGCCGCCCTCACCGAACTGGCCGCTTCCAAGGGCATCACCACCGCCCAGCTCGCCCTCGCCTGGCTGCTCGCGCACGGGGACGACATCGTCCCCATCCCCGGCACCCGCAGCCCCGAGCGCCTGGCGGAGAACGTCGACGCCACCGACGTCACGCTCACCGACCACGACCTCACCAGGATCAAGGAGATCCTGCCGAACGGCGCCTCCGGCGACCGCTACGCAGCCCCCTTCAGGCCCAAGGGCTGAGCGACCTACCGCGGCCCGACACCCCCCCGCCGGCCGACGCGCTCACAGCCCGCGCGTCGGCCGACGGGGGCCTTCAGGTGACGGCCTTGCCGACGAGGGGCTCTTCCGCCTCGAGCCGACGGGCGGTGTCGTGGATGAGGGTGCGGAACCAGCGGTGGCCGGTGTCGTGGGTGTGGACGGGGTGCCACCACAGGGCCTCGTTGATCGGTCCCGCGTCGAAGGGGCAGGGGAGCACGCACAGGGTCGGCGGGAGGAGGGCGGCCCTGGTCAGGCGTCGCTGGATGACGGCGACGCGGTCGGTGCCGGCCACGTACAGGGGCAGAGCCAGGAAGCTGTCGGTGACGGCTTCGGGTTGGAGCTGGAGGCCGCTTTCGGCGAGGCGGTGCAGCATGAAGCGGGAGTCGCGTGGCTCGAACTGCCCCAGTACCCACCGCAGTTCACCAACGTTGTCCGCACTGGGTGCGGCGAGGGTGAGGGGGTGGTGCTCGTCGGCGATGACGACCCATTCGTCGGCGAAGAGCGCCAGGCTCGGCAGTCCGCTCACGCCGCTGTCCCGGGGCGCGATCAGCCCGTCCGTCGCGGAGGCGCCGGCTTCACTGTGCATGGCTTCGGGGGTGCCGAACTGGCGGAACCGCAGCCGGGCGTGCGGTGCCCGCTCCTGGAAGGCGGTCAGGAGCCGGGGGCCGAGGACGGCCATGGCGTAGTCGGAGACGTGGAGGGTGAACTCGCGCTCGGTGGCGGCGGGGTCGAAGTGGGATTTGGTGGCGAAGAGCCGGTCGGAGAGCTGGAGGACGCTGCCGGTCTGTTCCTGCAGTTGCTGCCCGAGGGGGGTGAGGCGGTAGCGGTTGCCCTCGCGTACGAGCAGGTCGTCGCAGAAGTGCCGGCGCAGGCGCGCGAGCATCGCGCTGGCCGCCGGCTGGCTGACACCGATCCGCTCGGCCGCGCGGCTGACGTGCCGTTCTTCGAGCAGGGCTTGCAGGGCGACGAGCAGGTTCAGATCAGGACGGGCCACAGTCCCACGCTATCAGTGAGGCTGATGGAGCCATATGGATCATTGATTTCCGTTATGACTTGGGAGGGCAGAAGACTCGGTGGCATGAACCAGCACGAACCGAGCATCGCGCTCACCAGCGCTCTCCTCATCGACGGCACCGGCGGACCCGTGATCGACGGCGCGACCGTCGTGGTCTCCGGCAGCCGGATCGCCGCCGCCAGGACCGGCGTACCGGTCCCTCCCCGGGCGACGGTGGTCGACCTGGAGGGCAAGGCGGTCCTTCCGGGGCTGATCGACGCCCATGTGCATCTGGGGGGCCTGGGGTTCCGCAGCGCGCCGCCGTTCGGAGGTCGGGCCGCCACCGACGACTACGCCGCCGCCCGCGAGGGCGCCTTGCGGTACGGGGTCACCACCCAGCGCAGCCTGGGCGACTTCCTCCACGACAGCATCACCGTGCGGGACGGCATCGAGAACGGCACCCTGGCCGGGGCCCGCATCGTGACCAGCGGGCCGAGCTTCCAGGTCGAGGGCGGCCACCCCAACGCCACCGTCTGGGGCAGCGACCCGGCGGCCGTACGGGAAGGCGCCCGCATGCCGAAGACGGCCGAAGAAGCGGAGCGCATGGTCGACGAGCTCGCCGCCGCGGGCGTCGATCTCGTCAAGATCATCATCTCGAACAATGCGATCTTCGGCCCGGCCCGGCCCGAGCTCAAGATGCCCTGGCACCTCACCGGGGCCATCGTCGGCGCCGCCCACGCCCACGGGCTGCGGGTCGCCGCCCACACCGAGACCGTCGAGGACGCCAGGGCTGCGGTCGAGCGGGGTGTCGACGACATCGAGCACCTGGTGCTGCGCGCGGAGGAACCGCAGGACGAGGCCGCCGCCGAGGCGCTGTTCGCCCTCATGGCCGACCGCGGCACCTACCTCGTGCCCACCATGGTGGCCCACCAGTTCGAGGCGACCGCCGACGGGGACGCCCGCACCCTGCGCTACGGCAACCACCTGGTCCACCGCGCGTACGAGGCGGGCGTACGGCTCGGGGTCGGCTCGGACGCCCACTCCCCGGGGCTGCACGGCTGGAAGCTGCGCGACGAACTGGTGATGATGGTCCACGACCAGGGCATCCCGCCCCATGCGGCCCTGGCCATGGCGACGAAGGCCAATGCCGAGCTGCTCGGCATTGCCGACCGCCTGGGCACCGTCGAGCCGGGCAAGCTCGCCGACCTGCTGATCGTCTCCGGCAACCCGGCCCAGGACATCACGGCCATCGGCCGCATCCACCAGGTGATCCGGGACGGCCGGGTCGTCTTCGAGGGCGAGGGAGCGTGACCACGTGACGAAGATCGACGTCCATCACCACTTCCTGCCCGACTTCTACCGCCAGGCGCTGATCGACAACGGGCACTCCCGCCCCGACGGCATCTGGGGCATCCCCGGCTGGGACGAGACCTCCGCCCTCCGGATGCTCGACGAGGCCGGGATCGCCAAGGCGTATCTGTCGATCTCATCTCCCGGAGTCCACTTCGGCGACGCAGCCGCGGCCCGTGTTCTGGCCCGGCGGGTCAACGAGGAGGCCGCGCGGCTCGCGCGCGCCCACCCGGGCCGGTTCGGGTTCTTCGCCTCGACGCCGCTGCCCGACATCGACGGAGCCCTGACGGAGATCACGTACGCCTTCGACGAGCTCGGCGCCGACGGCGTGGTCTTCGAGACCAACTTCGACGGCCTCTATCTGGGCAACGAGCAGCTGGAGCCGGTCTACGCCGAACTCGGCCGCCGCAACGCCGTGCTGTTCCTGCACCCCACCAGCCCCGCCGCCCCCTGCACCGGGCACGCCCCGGCCCTGCCGTACCCGCGGCCCATGCTGGAGTTCCTCTTCGACACCACCCGGACGGTGACCGACATGGTGCTCTCCGGTGTACTGGAGCGTCACCCCGGCCTCCGCGTGATCGTCCCGCACGCCGGCGCCGTCCTGCCCGCCGTCGCCTCGCGCGTCGACGTCATCGGCGCGCGCACGGCCGGCAAGGAACACCAGCAGCCGATGCGCAACGCCCTGCGCACGCTCCACTTCGACCTGGCGGGCATGCCCCTGCCCGAGATGCTGCCGGCCCTGCTGAACGTCGCCGACCCGGCCCGTCTCCACTACGGCAGCGACTGGCCCTTCACACCGCTACCGGAAGTCCTCACCTGGGCCGAACGCCTCCAAGCGGCCACCACCGCCCTCGGCGAGGACGGCCTCGCCAAGGCCCTGCGCACCAACACCGAGGCGCTCTTCAGCTGAACATGTGCGGCCTGCCGGCTGCGCGTACAGCCGGCAGGCCGCACCGCGTCGCGCGGGCGGCCCGTCAGCGCCGGCGGTCGCCGGCCGTCTTCTCGACGTGGTCGCCCATCACCTCGGCGAGACGCTCCAGCGCCTCGAGCACCTCGGCGCGGGCACCGCCCAATGCCTGGAACATCTCGGCCTCCACCGCCAGGCGCCGGGGGAAGAGCGAGTCCATCAGGCGCTTGCCCTCCTCGGTGATGGTCACCAGCGACGCACGCCGGTCGGCCGGATTGGGCGTGCGCTCGACCAGTCCTCGCCGCTCCAGCTTCGCCAGCGCCTTGCTCACCGCCGCCTGGGTCAGCCCCAGGTCCTCGGCGAGCCGGCGCGCGATCACCGGCTCCTCCTCGTAACGCAGCGGCACCAGGAAATCCAGCTCCTGCAACGTCAGCGGGGCGCCCTCGACGAGCGGCTCCACCGCGCGGTCCAGCAACGACGTGCACCGCTTGATGAGCGTGACGATCTCCATCGAGGACGTGTCCAGCCCAGGGTTGTTCGCCGCCCACTGGCCGCGGACCCTGCCCGAGTGCGCGTGCACCGGACCTCCAATTGCTTAACTGGTTATGTATTGGTTACGGTTTTTCTTATGGTATCCCCGAGCCGAACGACAAACAGCACCCTCCGCACACACCGAACGGCCGTCCCCACAAGGCGCAGCGCCGCCCTGATCGCCGTGCTCGGCGCCCTCAGCGCCGTGGCCCCGCTGGCCACCGACATGTACGTGCCCGGGTTCCCCGTCATGGGAGCCGCCCTGCACGCCGACAGCTCGGCGATCCAGCTGACCATGACCACCTTCCTCGCCGGCCTGGTCGCCGGCCAGCTGGCCATCGGTCCCCTCAGCGACGCACTGGGCCGGCGCAGACTCCTCATCGGCGGCACCGCCGCCTTCGCGGCCCTGTCCCTGGCCTGCGCCCTCGCGCCGAACGTGCAGACGCTCCTGATCCTGCGCCTGTTCCAGGGCGTCGCGGCCGCCACCGGCATGGTCCTCGCCCGCGCCGTCCTCACCGACCGCTTCGACGGCCCCGAGGTCCCCCGCTACTTCGCCCTGCTCGCCCAGGTCCTGGGCATCGCCCCCGTGGCCGCCCCGGTCCTCGGCGGTGCCATCCTCAGCGTGACCGCCTGGCGCGGCATCTTCGTCGCCCTCGCCGTGACCGGCGCCCTGCTCACCGTGGCGGTGCTGGCCAAGGTCCCCGAGACCCTGCCCCCGGAGAACCGGCAGTCACAGGGGCTGGCAAACACGTTCCGCGCCATGGGCGGCCTGTGCCGCCGACGTGCGTTCATGGGGTACGTACTCGTCCTCGGCCTCACCTCGGCCGCGCTGTTCGCCTACATCAGCGGGTCCAGCTTCATCTTCGAGCACCTGCACGGCGTCTCGTCCACCGCCTACTCCCTGATCTTCGCCACCAACGCCGTCGGCATGCTGATCGCGGGCTTCGCCTTCAGTCGGCTCTCCCGGAAGATCAGCCTCAACGCCATGCTGACCACAGGCGTCGCCATATGCGGCCTCGGGGTGACCGGCCAGCTGGCCATCCTCGGCACAGCCGGTGAAACCCTCGCCGGCACCTGGGCCAGCCTCTTCGTCACCCTCCTCGGCGTCGGACTCATCTTCCCCGCCGCCACCACCCTCGGCCAGGCCCTCGGCCGCACCGCCCCCGGAGCTGCATCCGCCCTCCTCGGCGGACTCCAATTCCTCTTCGGCGCCCTCGCCTCCCCCCTCGTCGGCCTCTTCGGCGAAACCAGCTCCACCCCCATGGCCCTCATCATGCTCATCGCCGTCGCCCTCGCCGCCCTCGCCCTGATCACCCTGGCACGCCCCTGGCTCCGCCACGGCGAAACGCTCACAGACAACTGACCCCCCACCAGCGCCGGGAGCGCCCACGAACCATGCCCTGCCTCCGGTTCCCGTGGTGGCCGGGGGCGACCCGAATGCGGAGCGGCCAACTGTCCCGCCACAAACTGGTCAACCACGGATCCACACGGCCGCCTGATGTGCAGAGATACGAAGACTGCTGGCCACCTATCGAGCAACGTCACACCCGATGAGCACACCCAGCTGTGGGAGCTCGAACTGGTGGTCAGTCACGAACGCGGGGTGAATGTCACGGAGGAGTGGCGGCGGGCGTCGGGGCCGGACCCGAGGTTTCAATAAACCGGGCTTGGGGAACATCGGTACAGCGGTTGGCGCTGAGATTGATCTTGAACGCGAAGCGGGCCCCGGCGTGATGCCGGGGCCCGCTTCGTGCTGGTGGGCGGTCAGTTGCAGCAGTCGCGGCCGGGGCGGCAGCCGCAGGTGTCCGTCTCCAGCCGCTGGGCGGGGACCGCGGCCGGGGCCGCGCAGCATCCCTTGCCCTGCCAGGCGTCGCGGCCTTCCTTGACGGCGATGGCGGCGATGACGAGGGCGGCAATGGGGTCGGCCCAGGACCAGCCGAGGGTGGCGTTGAGGACCAGACCGGCCAGGAGAACGGCGGACAGGTACGTGCAGAGCAGGGTCTGCTTGGAGTCGGCGACGGCGGAGGCGGAGCCGAGTTCGCGGCCGGCGCGGCGCTGGGCGGCGGACAGGAACGGCATGACCGCGAGCGACAGGGCGGCGATGACGATGCCGGGGATCGACCGCTCGGCTTCCCCGGTGCCGGTGAGCGCGCGGACGGCGTCGATGGCGACGTACGCGGCGAGCGCGAAGAAGGAGACAGCGATGATCCGCAGGGTGCGCTGTTCGCGGGCTTCGCGTACGGAGTGGTCGGCCGCGGAGAACTGCCAGGCGACCGCGGCGGCGGAGGAGACCTCGATGATCGAGTCGAGGCCGAAGCCGATCAGGGCGGTGGAGGAGGCGAGGGTGCCGGCGGCGAGGGCGACGATCGCCTCGATGACGTTGTAGGTGATGGTCGCGGCGACCAGCAGGCGTATCCGGCGGGTGAGCGCGTCGCGGCGGGCCGGGGAGGGGCCGAGGGGTATCGGTATCTCGGCGGTCATGGTCAGCAGCAGCCCTTCTCGTCGGCGTCCGGGCAGGTGCGGTCGGTCTCGACGGCCACCACGGCGGTGCGCAGGTCGTCGAGTGCGTGGCCGAGGCGTTCGTCGGCGAGCTCGTATCGGGTGCGGCGGCCGTCGGGGACGGTGACGACGAGGCCGCAGTCGCGCAGGCACGCCAGGTGGTTCGACAGCCGGGTCCGCGAGACGCCGAGCGTGTCGGCGAGGTCTGCGGGGTAGGCGGGGGCATCGCGCAGGGCGAGCAGGATGCGGCAGCGGATCGGGTCGGCGAGCGCGCGGCCGAACCGGGCCAGCACCTCGACGTCGGGGGCAACAGTCAGCACGCTGCGAGAGTACTGTCCGGTCTCATTGGATCTAGCCCTGAGACTTCGCCCTGACCAGGTGCGATGCAATGTGCAGTGAGACGTGCCGGGGCTGGTGTCTCACGATGTCGTGTCTGGGGAGCGTGAATGGATGGTCGTGTCTCAGTTCATCGTGCTCGCCAGTCTCGGGTCGGTGCTATTGACGACGGGGCAGTTCCTCGAAGGCATCCGTCCTCATGGGCGGTCGCTCCGGTCAGCCTCGGAACTGCGATCACCCACGCCTTCACCGGTGCGGGCTGTCTCAGTTCCTCTGCCGCTGAGTGCGGCCTGGGTTGGGGGTACTACCGATCCGTGCTGTTGGCGGGGCTCTTGCGCGGCCTTCCCGGGCCGCGCTTGCGTCCAGTAAGACCGACCGCCACGTAAGTCTCCGGGCTTGCCAGCGCCTCAAGTGCCGGGTGTGTCTTGGCGATGTGTTGCAGAACCCGGTCGATGGCCGCCTCGTAGCCCGAGCGGGTGGCCCCAGACGCACCGGCCCGCCACGCCTGCTTGCGTGAATCCCACGCGGTCTTGGCCAGGCTCCCCTCGAAGAACTCGTGGGACATCACGATCTCGTCATCCGAGGTCTTGCTCTCCCGCAGGGCATCACGCTGCCACGGGATGCCCGCGAGTGCATCCACGGCTTTGAATGGTGAGACCCCTGCCGCGCGGGCCGCCGCGATCACGTTTGCGATGACGTGTAGGCCCGCTGCGGACGAGTGCAGGTAGCTCTGCCGGAATTCGGCGACCGACAAGCGTCCCTCGGCGATATCGTGCCAGCCTGGGACGTGTTGGAAGGCGTAGTCCAGGAGTTCCACGACCTCGTCGCCGAGCTGTTTCAATGCCTCGGTGCCCGAGATGCCGTTCTTAACTGTCCGTTTCGCAAGGACGTCGATAAGGATGGCCTCGCGGTTCTCCGGGCTCCGGTCCCGGACGCCGACGCCCGCGATCGCCGAGGCCGCCGAGCGGGCAGCCGCAGCCGGGTAGAGCCCCTCAAAGCGACCGCCGGAACTCACGGAACGTGCCTTGTGCGCGGTGACGGAAAGGTAGGTCACCCGGTTCTGGAGCAGCTGCGAGTGCTTGATCGTGTACTGGCCCAGCTGGTTCTGCACGTTCTCCTTGTCCATGACAGCGATCAGAGAAGGCGAGATCGTTTTTGTGGAGGCCATCTTGACGAAGATCGTGGACAAGATGTCCGGGTCGCCTTCGAGGAGCATCGTCATCTCGACGCTGGACTGCTCCATGTGCCGGCGGATCTCCGCCGCGTCGCCCTCGGTGGCGTCCTTCACGTCGGGCCAGACCCGGCACAGAGCCATCTCGCGGTGCTGACCATCGACGGCCCAGGGATCCGGTGCACCCTCCCTGACTGTGAGAAGGACGAGGGAGACCCCGGGAGTGGTCTCCATGACCTCTTCGATTTGCACGTACTCGGGGTCCGGGTCGAGGCCGATCGTCAAGGTTCCCAGGTAGGGGCGGTTGGTCCGCCGAATACCGTCGGCGATCTTCCTCACCTGGGACTCGTAGATGTCCCGCTGCCCTGGGAGGCTGTTGTCCTCCAGGTCGTAGTCGTGACGGTTCAGGAGTCTCCCGAATGCCCACGTGGTGGCGAGGATGGGCATGGGCTCGGTCCAGGTGATCTTCTTCAGATCCCCGGCCCGAGACATGAAGCCATACCGCTGATAACGGATGGGGCGGTTCTTCTGCTTGAGCTTGGCCCGCGCCTGGGAGATGTCAGGCTGGACGGCCTTGGTGGCCAAGACGCTAACCTCGTTTCCGCGGACATACTCGGTCCGCATCGGGTCGGCCCGGCGACGCGCTTGTCCAGAGCCCCTTGTCGCCGGGCCGAGTCGTGTGTGATGCCCAACACGCTATCCAGCCTCCAACAGTGCCGCTCACGATTTCTCAAAATAGGCCAGGCCAATTTTCTGACGTCGCTGAGACCTATCGCCCTTCCGTGAGGCGGGGCGCTTTGAGTGTGATGTGGCGGTAGATGGTGGCGGGTGCGGCTTTGAAGGTGCGGGCGATCTTGGGAACCGGGGTGCCGGAGTCGTATAGCTGTTGCGCTTGTTCGACCTGTTCCGGGGTGAGGCGTGGGGGCCGTCCGCCGGTCCTCCCGCGGGCTCGGGCGGCGGCCAGGCCGTCGTTGGTGGCGGCGAGTGTGAACTCGCGGTGCAGGTTGGCGAAGACGGACATCATGGCGAAGAAGTCTCGTCCGTCGAGGGTGTTGCTGTCGATTTCCTGCTCCGTGGCGCGGAGCCGGATGCCGCGATCTCGTAGGTCGGTGCCCACGATGATGAGGTTCTGAACGGAGTAGAAGAGCCGGTCGAGCCGGGTGACCGTGATGGTGTCGCCGGAGCGGAGTCGGGGCAGCAGCAGGTCCCGTTCGGGCCATGCGGTTTTGTGGCCGTTCGTGCGCTCGATGTAGATGTCCTCTTCTGCGACGCCGGCCCGCATGAGCGTGTTGATCTGCGGGACGGGGCTTTGGCCTGCTGCCGCGCGGACGTAGCCGATCACGGCCGGGGCAGTTGGCGTCCGCCGCAGCGGGGATGCGGACGTCATGGGGTGCTCACCTGGTCAGGATCTGGACGGCTTGGAGGGCGCCAAGGGTAGAAGGGAAGGCTGCGGTCGCTGGGTTCTTCCTCGATCCAGCGGACGAGTGGATCACGCTTGCCGACGGCTTCGAGGGTGTAGCCGGTGGCGGCCCGGACGCGGACCTCCCGGATGAAGCGCTGAAGATCCCGGTCGTTGCCGGTGAAGGGCAGGAAGCGTAGATGGGGAGAGGCGAACAGGCCGGCGAGGGCGACGATGTCCGGGTAGGTGCAGGCGGCGAGCTCGATGTCTTCCTTGAAGGCCATCCATTTCGGACCGCTGAGCGCGGTCATGCGCAGACGCCACCGCCGGTCGAACCGGCTGCTGTCCCACCAGCGGAATGAGATGTCGGTGGCTTCGGCCATCGCGTAGGCGACGACCCGCTGGCCGTGGCGGCGGACAAGGTTGTAGTGGTGCCGCTGCGCGCGGATCACCTCCGGGACAGTGTGCAGGTCGAGTTGCTGGTAGCGGCCGATCCAACGTCCATGCCGCAGGCAGACATTGGTGCTGACCGGGACATGGTGCGAGGCATGGGTAGTGATGCCCAGGGCAGCCAGGCAGCGGGTGCAGACGAGCTCGGTCGTCCACCCTTTGTCGGGCAGCGGTTTGAGGGCCTGGGCGGTGAAACGGGCGGTCAGCTCCTCGGTCCGCAGATCGGGAAGAGCTCTCAGGAGCCGGTCAACGGAGTGTCCGGACAGGCAGTGAAGCGCGTGCAAGGTGGTGAGCTTGCCGGGGTGGATGGGGTCGGGTTCCTTGATGTGCGCGGACAGTTCCTGGTGGGAGAGGCGGTTCGCGGCAGCGAGTCGTCCCAGGTAGGAGCCGGAAGTCTCACGGTGCAGCGGTTCGATCGTGCGGGGCAGCTGCCGCAGCCTCGGGCCGGGCAGCGATGTTGTGCTCAAGCGGCGTCTCCGATCCCGTCATCCTCGTCGTCAGTCGGGGCCGGGTTGTCGGACTGGTTGCTGTGGTCGACGGGGACGGAGTCGAGAAGGCGCCGGGTGATGCGCTCGCTGCCATCGATGATCGCGCTGATGGCGGCGGCCCGGATGAGGTGGGACAGGCTGCTGATGCTGCCGCCGGTGCGCTGGTGGAGATACCTCGCCTGCTTGGGCAGGATCCCGTTGGCGTGGCGGTGCAGGCGGAGAGCCTGTTCCATCGTGGCGATCATTGACCGCCACTCGGCGGTGTCGGGAAAGTTCCCCGTCGTGCGCATAACGCAGCGGGCGGCGATCTGCCGGCCCCTGACCCCGCTGAACAGGCCCTCGCGCTCGACGTTGATGCCCGCGTAGACGAACGTGGCGGGGATGTGCTCCGTGAAGTACTTCAGGTGGTCCGACATGTCCTTGCCGGTGGAGGTGGCCATGTTGATGTTGTGGATCTCGTCGACGCAGACCAGGTCGCAACGGGCATCGGTGAGGATCTGGCAGACGGTGTCGGCGATGTCCATCTCGTTGTGCCGCGACTTCAGAGGCAGGCCCAGGAAGTGCGCGAAGCGGGTGGCGAGCTTGCGCGGGGAGCCGTTGGGCGGTGCGGAGACGTAGACGACCGGGATGCGGTCATGGTCGGGGAACCGCTGGCGTACTCGCAGCTCGTGGGTGCGTCCGAGCTGCTTGATTGCGGTGGATTTGCCCGTCGCCCAAGGCCCGGAGATGATCAAGCCGCGGCGGGCGCTGATCTCCCGCCGGTTCACCAGGGTCAGCAGCCTGCCCTGGTGGGTGACCTCGCGGATCGTGGGCGTCTCCACGACGATGAGTTCGGAGTGGTAGTTCACCCGGGCCTCGTCGTACTCATGGCGGGCCGAAGGCTCCATGGCCTGCCACTTGTCCTCGGGCAGCAGGTCGAAGGTGAGTGGGTCGGCGTTCACGAACCGGCGCCAGCCCTCCAGAGTCGTGGTCGGCAGGCGCCGCTCGTCAGCCATCCCGAACTCCGGGAAATTCACCACCACTTCTTCGCCTCCTCACGGGCGTCAAAGACCTTCAGTGGCACGACGTCCGCAATGAGCTCGTCGTCCTCATCGGCTCCGGGCCTGGCATCGGCCGCCTGTGGGGCGGTGGGCTCCGGCGTATTGGGACGGGGCCAGGCGGACTTGGCTGTGGCCCGGGTGCGGGCGGCGACCTTCTGACTGCGACTCCGGCCGCGGCGGCCCCGCTTCACGGGGCGAGGTTCCTCGGGGCCGGTGCCCGCTCGTTCCAGGAGGTCACCGACTGCCTCGGCGATGGCGTCCTCTGTGACCTGGCGACCCTGCTCGCGCAGGTTGCGCACCTCGTGGTCCCAGGCGAGCTCGCCGAAGGGGGTGGCGGTGGTCGACAGCAGCCGCCAGGGAATGGTGATCCAATGGCCTTCGCGGTGGTCACGTAGCCAGACGAGCCGGATGTCGTAGGGGTCGTGGCGGACCTCCCACCGGTTCTTCCGTTCGGTGATCCCGGACTTCACCCGGCGTAGTCCGTTCAAGTCGTCGCAGTCGTAGATGCGGTGGTTGACCTTGATGCCGTAGGAGTTGACCGCCTGCCAGCGGGTCGGCAGCAGTTCCAGGTAGTCCTCTGCGCTGAGCGCGAGCGGCAGGTAGCCGGCCGTCTCCACCAGCGCGGCGTACTTCTCGTTTGGGGAGAAGGTCCGCCGCGGCGCGAGGGGATCGCGCAGCCCGTCATGGGCCCTGGTCTGCCAGCACGAGCTGACCCACTCTTCGAGGAGTTCCTGGAGCTGGTGCAGCGACCACAACGGCGCGTCCTCGACCTTCCGCCCCCGGTGCTCGGCCGAGCGGCCGGTGTAGCCGGTGACGAACTGAGCGAACAGTGAGGCTGCTGAGCCCAGAGTTCTCTCGATGTGGGGCTTGTGGGTCGGGGTGCGGGGCGGCGCGTGGATTACTTCGGTGCCGAACGCGTTGCAGGCGGCGTGGAAGTTCTTCGACAAGAACGCCTTCCCGCCGTCCACCACGATCGCCTCCGGGATGATCAGCGGGACCGCGGCCGAGTGCCGCAGCCGTTCGTCCACGGACAAAAGCCGCTGGTAGGGCAGGGCGGAGTGCTCCATCCGCAGGGCTTCTGGCCAGCCCGGCCGCATCGGTGCCGGGGTCACCGAGCGGGCCAGCAGCAGGGCGGCGTCCACCGATTTCGTGGTCGGCCGCAGCACCGCTGCTGTGATCGACCGGGTAGCGACGTCGACCATGCCGACCAGCTCGCACCGGTCCACCACCCCGTTGTCCAGACGCACCAGCACATCGAACGGCGTGGAGTCGATCTCCATTAGCTCGCCCGGTCGGCCGACCGTGACCTGGTCGAAGGCCCTGTCGGGCTGGCTGGCGAGAGAACGGCGGGTGCGGGCCGAACCGGTCGTATGCCGCCCGGCCTCCAGCCGGTTGAACAGACGGTAGAAGGTCGCCCGCGACGGCATGACAACCGGCGGCCCGTCCAGCTTCTTCACCGCCTGGCCCACGCGGGTGTAGTAGTAGCTGACGGTGCGGGTCGAGCCGTCCGCGGCCCGGCCTACCAGGTTCCGCAGCTCGTCCACGACCCTGGGGTCCACCTGCCCCCGGGCCGGGCGGCGCGGGGCATGACGCCCGTCGACCATGCCCAGAACTCCGCGTTTCTGGTAACGCTGACGGCGCCGCCGAACCGTGTGAGGGCTCACTGGCTGCCCCAACTCAACGGAAATCTCAGCAGCCTTGGCAGTCTCCCGGTCAGTCAGCGACCGCGAGACCGGGTCGTACTCGGGCCGCGGGGCTGTGCCCGCCGGAGCATCCGGGGACAGTCCGGTCAGCACCTCGGTCATGTGCCGGTGCCACCACAGGGCCTTCTCAGCCAGACCAGGCTCCAGCCCGTCCAGCAACCCCGCCGGCAGCAGCCGACCCGGACCCGACCCGACCACCTCGAACCCCGGACAGGTCATCAGCGTCGGCAGGTGCATCGCGCTGGACTGCCCCAACTCGTCCGCCAGCCGCACCAGCATCCCGCTGATACCCACAACCGTGTGCACTGTCCCGTCAAACCGCACGCGATCGCCGGGCCGGACTACGAGCGGCTGCCGGATCACGCTCACCGGACACCTCCCGCCCGCCGGACCATACTGCAAGGCCCCAACATCACCTCGTCCAGATCGACATGGAGAATCCGCCGCCAGAGCAGGTGATAGAGAACCGGCAGCACTGCCAGCCGGTCCCCGACCCGGCTCGCCCCCGCGAACAGCTCTTTCGGAGCGGCGAACGTCTCCAGCAGGGCCTGCCGCACCTCCGGCCGGTCGTAGCGAGGATGCCGGTAGCCCGCCAGCCACTTCACGTTCGCTAGCAGCACCGCATCCACTGCCCCAACCCGCTCAAACCGCCATCCGGCAAGCTCGCAGGCCCGCGCGGTCGCCGCGAATGCTTCCGCGTCATCCGGCTCGATCCGGTCGTCCGGCCGGACGTCGACCACCAGGCCCTCCCCGTCCGCACGGCGGGCGAAGAAGTCCGGCACGTGCCCACGCCGGCCACGGCGAGTGGGCCAGAACAGCCGGAACGGCTGGGCGGCCAGCCCCGTCACCTGCGGATCAAAGTCCAACAACATCGCGTGGTGCCGTTCCAGGAGCGACTCAACCAGCAGTGGCCCCCGCGTCGTCGCGGCCCAGTACTGGCGCGTTACGGACTTCTGCCCTGGATACGTCCGCACCGTACGAACCGGCAGCAGCCGCCCGAACGGCTCCGCCCAGCACTCGGCCAGCTTGACCCGGCGGCCTACACCATCGGCATTGACGTACTCGACCTCGAAACCCTCCGGCCCCTCCGGCAACACCACCGCAACACCCCCTCGACGCCGTACCGGCTGTGATCACGAGAGAGCCACACCAGCAGCCGGAGCAGCAAGGGGAACAGCCGGAAACCGCCCCCACGAGCGAAAGTCAGGTGAGACAGAACGGCCCCGCATGCACGAATACCCGAGACAAACCAGGTCGAGAGACACGATCCAGTGAGACTCGCCGCCCCACGTCAGCCCGTACGGGCACCTTCAGGTGAGACCGGCAACGAACCCAACAAGACATGGTGAGAAAGAGACTGGATCACGTGAGACGGGACAAATCCTGAATTCAGGATATCGTGATCAATCCGCATCGCCTGATCCTTCAAAAAACCAACGTTTAATGAAGATCGCCGGGCGGACGCCCCGGAAGGCCCCCAGGGCCTTCAAAAACTCCTTCAAAAACCAGGGTGCTTCAAGAACTTCGGGACACCCTTTTCTGACAGAATCCCGGGCGTGAACACGCCCCTTGAGGCCGACGGTTTCGAACTGCTGGCCGCCGAGCCCGCTGTCCGCACCGAGATCCGCATCGGCTACGCACGGGTGTCCACCGGCGGACAGAAACTCGACCGGCAGATCGACGCCCTCAAAGCGGCCGGATGCCGGAAGATCTTCGCGGACAAGAAGTCCGGCAAGAACGACCTCCGCCCCGAGCTCAAGGCATGCCACGCCTTCCTCGACGCTGGCGACACCCTGGTGGTCCCGGCCCTCGACCGCTACGGCCGGTCCCTCCAGGACCTGATCAACATGGTGGCCGAGCTCCGCCGCCGCGAGATCGGCTTCACCTCCCTGCACGAGAACCTCGACACCACCACCCCCGGCGGTCGGCTCGTCTTCCACGTCTTCGCCGCCCTGGCCGAGTTCATCCGCGAACTCATCGTCTCCGGCACCCGCGAGGGCCTGGCCGCCGCGCGCGCCCGTGACAAGGTCGGCGGCCGGCCCACCGTCGTCGACGAGAAGATCCTGAACATGGCCCGGGACCTGCTGCCCAACCCCGAGCACTCCATCACCGCGATCGCCAAGATGCTCGGCGTCTCCCCGGGCACCCTCTATAACCACATCCCCGACCTGCGCGAACTGCGGGCCAGCCGCATCCCCACCCAGCTCGAAGCAGGCACACGGTGATCGAGCGTTATCTAGGGCTGTCACGCTTTTCTGCAGGTCACAGCCTCAGAAGCATTTAAGGCACGTTAGGCAAGTGCTCGGTGTCACCTACCCGCAGGCACAGCTGGCGGCGTTCGGGGTGGCGGGGGCCTGGTCGTCGGGGGCGGCCGGGGTGGCCGTACAGCAGGCGTCGTCGGTCCGGACGGGACTCTTGCCGAGGGTGTCGGCGTTGGCCTTGACGACGTAGACCTCCCAGGACTCGCGGCCGGGGCCGTGGACCCAGACCTTGTCCTGGAGCGCGTAGCAGCAGGAGGTGTCGTTCTCCTCGAAGGTGGCCAGGCCGGCGTCCTTGAGGCGGTCGGTGGCGGCCGTGACGTGGTCGGTGCTCTCGACCTCGACGCCGAGGTGGTCCAGGCGGGTGTCCTGGCCGGGCTCGCCCTCGATGAGGACGAGCTTGAGCGGGGGCTCGGTGATCGCGAAATTCGCGTAGCCGGGGCGGCGCTTGGCCGGTTCGACGCCGAAGAGCTTGGAGTAGAAGGCCACCGACGCGTCGAGGTCGGCGACGTTGAGGGCGAGCTGGACTCGGGACATGGCGATCTCCTCGATCAGCTTGTATCGATCGACTTCGATGCAAGCTTGCGCCTTGGATCGAAGAACGTCAACATAGACGTATGTCGAATCAAGAGTTCGTGGTGCTCGGGCAGGACGGCCCGGACGGCTGCTGTCCCGGGCTGCTGACCGCTCCGCTCGCCGAGGACCAGGCGACCGAGTTGGCGAGGGTCTTCAAGGCTCTGGGGGACCCGGTGCGGCTGCGGCTGCTGTCGATGATCGCCTCCCGGGCGGGTGGCGAGGTGTGCGTGTGCGACCTGACCCCGGCGTTCGACCTGTCGCAGCCGACGATCTCCCACCACCTGAAGCTGCTGCGCGAGGCCGGGCTGATCGCCTCCGAGCGGCGGGGGACGTGGGTGTACTACCGGCTGCTGCCGGAGATGACCGACCGGCTCGCCGGGATCCTCACCCGCCCCGCCGGGCAGCCCCTGCCCGAGCCGGCCGAGGCCCCGTCGTGACCGGCCCGGCCACGGCTCCGGTGGCGGCCCGGCTGTCCTTCCTCGACCGCCACCTGGCCGTGTGGATCCTCGCCGCGATGGGCGCCGGCCTCGGACTGGGCCGTCTCGTCCCCGGGCTGGGGGACGCGCTGGCGAAGGTCACCGTCACCGGGGTCTCGCTGCCGATCGCCCTCGGTCTGCTGGTGATGATGTACCCGGTGCTGGCCAAGGTCCGCTACGACCGCCTCGACACCGTCACCCGCGACCGCCGCCTCCTCATCCCGTCGCTGCTGCTGAACTGGGTGCTCGGCCCCGCGGTGATGTTCGCCCTGGCCTGGCTGTTCCTGCCGGACCTGCCCGCCTACCGCACCGGCCTGATCATCGTCGGGCTCGCCCGCTGCATCGCCATGGTCATCATCTGGAACGACCTCGCCTGCGGCGACCGCGAAGCCGCCGCCGTCCTCGTGGCGCTCAACAGCGTCTTCCAGGTGATCGCCTTCGCCGGACTCGGCTGGTTCTACCTCTCCGTCCTGCCCGGCTGGCTCGGCCTGGAGCAGACCGCGCTCGACGTGTCGGTGTGGGAGATCGCCCGCAGCGTGCTGATCTTCCTCGGCATCCCGCTCGCCGCCGGCTACCTCACCCGCCGCCTGGGCGAGAAGGCCAAGAGCCGCACCTGGTACGAGACGAAGCTGATCCCCCGCGTCGGCCCGTTCGCCCTCTACGGGCTGCTGTTCACGATCGTCGTGCTCTTCGCCCTCCAGGGCGACGCCATCACCTCCCGGCCGCTCGACGTCGCCCGGATCGCGCTGCCGCTGCTGGTCTACTTCGCCGTGATGTGGGCCGGGTCGATGGCGGTCGGCCGGGCCGCCGGGCTGGACTACCCGCGGGCGACGACGCTGGCGTTCACCGCGGCGGGCAACAACTTCGAGCTGGCCATCGCGGTCGCCATCGCCACCTTCGGTGCCACGAGCGGCCAGGCCCTCGCCGGGGTCGTCGGCCCCCTGATCGAGGTCCCCGTCCTCATCGGCCTCGTCTACGTCGCGCTCGCCGCGCGGCGCTTCTTTCCCTCACCCGCCGACGACCGGTCGGCCGTTCCGGAAGGTTCCGCCCGTGTCTGAGTCCAAGCCGTCGGTGCTGTTCGTGTGCGTCCACAACGCCGGACGTTCCCAGATGGGCGCCGCCTTCCTCGCCCACCTCGGCGGCGACCGCGTCGAGGTCCGCTCCGCCGGCTCTGCACCGGCCGAAACGGTGAACCCGGCTGTGGTCGAGGCGATGCGCGAGGTCGGCATCGACCTCTCCGCCCAGACGCCGAAGCTGCTGACCCGCGAGGCCGTCCAGGCGTCCGACGTCGTCATCACCATGGGTTGCGGCGACGCCTGCCCCGTCTTCCCCGGCAAGCGGTACTTCGACTGGAAGCTGGATGACCCCGCCGGGCAGGGCATCGATGCCGTCCGGCCGATCCGGGACGAGATCGAACAGCGCGTCCGCGGCCTGCTCGCCGGGCTGGGCATCGAGGTTCGTGCGTGAACACGGTGGTTGCTTAGACGAGGAGTCGGGTTGCCTGCTGGCTCGAACAAAACCCTTCGACCTGACGATCCAAACGTTTCGGCCGAAACGTTTTGCATGTCACCGTGCCGTACGTGCCTCACGAACCCCCAGACATGAGGGCCTACGAGTCTTGTCTCTCATATGCCTGAACCCTCCGGGCAACCCCAGATAACCCCGGCTACCACCGGGCCAAGGGAGGCGCCCCGCACCTGGGCGCGAAGCCGGGCGAGGAAGGCCCCTTCGGGCCGTACGGCGATGATGGCTCCTCTTGCACGGTGAGCGAACCGTCAGACGAGGACACCGACGCGAGCGGCGAGAGCGCGTAGCTCGGTGGTCGTTCTCCCGGAGACCAGCAGTCCGGAGACCAGCGACTTCACCGCCGGGCGGGCGTGAGTTTCCTCGGGGGCATGGTGTTCGGCGGCCAGGAGTGCGCGGATGCAGTCGTCCCGGCGGCCCGAGCGGGCGAAGGCGGTGGCGATGTCGGTGTAGTAGCGGGCCCGCCTCTCCGTGCTCGGCAGGCTCCCGGGTGCCACCGCCTTGGCCGCGGCGAGTGCGGCGGAGGGGTCGCCGGCGGAGTTCTCGGCGGAGACCAGGTGCAGCTGGACGGTCATGGGGCTGAACCCTCCGCCGTGGTCCCGCAGTACGGCGGCTGGGCCGAGCTCCCGGGCGATGGCGGCGGCCTCGCCGGTCAGCTCCCGCATCCCGCCCGCGTCGCCGACGCGGGCGGCGGTGTAGGCGGCGGATTGGATCAGCAGGCCCCGCTGGGCCGCCAGTGCCGGCTGTCCGCCGCGGAGGGCGGGGTGGTCGGCGGCCGTCAGGGCGATGCTCAGTGCCTGCTCGTGCCAGTCGGCCTTGCGAGCGAGGACCGCGAGCTGCCGTGCGGCCTCGGCGATCAGCAGGGGCTCGCCGGTGGCTTCGGCGGCCTGGCGGGCGCGGTCGGCGGCCATCCAGCCGAGCTGCTGCTCGTCCAGCTTGATCAGCATGCGCGTGGCCAGCAGGTAGCTGTGGGCCAGTAGCTCGTCGTCCTCGGCGCCCTCACCGCCGGCCCGGGCGTGGGCCGCGCAGATCAGCCGGGGCAGCCGAACGGACAGGCTCCCGTATGCGCAGGCGTGGAAGTCTGTGAAGGCGCGGGCCAGGTCGGCGCGCAGGACCGCCATCGGCGGCACGGCGGTGGCGGTGTGCAGGCCGAGCATGGCGTCCCGCACGCGCGCTACCAAGGTCTCGCCAACGGCGGCGTCCTCGTCGGGTGTCTTGCCGGCGGGCAGGATGGGGGCGCCGACGGCCACGGCGGCCGTGACCGCGAGGTTGGCGAGCAACTTCCTGCGCCGCACCGGATCCTCCCCGTCTCCTCGACGAGCCGTCCCCGCCACCCTAGGACGTGGCAGCCGCGGGTAGGCCACAGTTGGCCCGATCGAGCGCCCATGGCGGACCTCGGGCGGGGCGGTCAGCCCCAGGTCCTGCGGCGGGATGCCGAGCGCGTCGGCGAAGCGCCGCAGCACGGTGATGTCGGTCAGCGGCGAGACGCCGCGCTCGTACCGCGAGACCTGGGCTGCGGAGTAGCCGGCCAGCTCGCCGAGCTGGGCCAGGGTCAGCCCCTGTTTTTTGCGCGCCTGCCGGACCAGCTCCCCGGGGCTACCGGCCACCGGATCCGGCTGTGCTCTGACCGCGTCCATACCCGTCCCCCGCTCGCCGGGAGTGCGCCGCCGCACACCGTACTCGCACACGCCGGGCCCGGGCAGGGGCTTTGCATCGGATGCAAACGGCGTTGCGGCCCACGGCAACGCCCCTGCCACCGGCCTCGCGTTCGCGGTGTCCTCGAAGGGCAGGCGGCCCGGACGGCGGGCCGCCGCCGCGCATCCGAAAGGGGATGTGAGCGATGAACGCACCCAAGAGGGCCGCGATGGTGGGGCTCGGCGGTCAGGCCAGCAGCGACCACCTGCCCGGCCTCGCCCAGTGCCACCTCGCCGAGCTCGCCGGGGTCTGCGACGTCGACGCCGACCGGGTCGCCGCCGCGGCCGACGCGCACCAGGTGCCCGGCTTCACCACCGTCGAGCGCCTGCTGACCGAGGCCCGGCCGGACTTCGTCATCGCCGCGGTACCGCACCACGCCGGCCAGCAGGTCGTTGCCGCGTGCGCCGAGGCCGGGGTGCACGTGCTCAAGGAGAAGCCGTTCGCCACCGACCCGCACGAGGCGGCCGAGCTGGCCGCGCTGTGCGACAAGGCGGGGATTGAGCTGATGGTCACCGTCCAGCGCCGCTTCCACCCCGTCTACGCCGCCGCCCTCCAGTTGCTGGAGCGTATCGGCGCCCCCTACCTGGTCGAGGGCCGGTACACCTTCCACTGCCCCGACCCGGGCGCCGGCTGGCGCGGCCGCGCGAAGCTCGCGGGTGGCGGGTGCCTGGCGGACATGGGCTACCACCTCATCGACCTGTTGATCTGGTACCTCGGCTTGCCCGACCGTGTCCTCGCGGACACCTCGACCGCCGCGGCGCCGGGCGCCGAGTACGACGCGGAGGACACCGCCCTGGTCCACCTCGCCTACGACTCCGGCCTGTACGGCTCGCTGCTGGTCTCGCGCTCCGCCGGCCCGAAGAGCGAGCGTCTGGCCATCACCGGCCCGCACGGCACGCTCGCCGTCGAGCGCGGCACCGTCCGCCTCCTCGACCCCGGCGGGCAGGTGGTCGAGTCGCTGCTGCGCGAGCCGGCCTGGCCCTGCTCGCCCGCCACCGTGATCGACCGCTTCTGCCGCGTCCTGGACGGCGCAGCCCCCAACCCCTCCGGAGCGGCCGCGCACCTGCCGCACACCGCGTTCCTGGCCGCCGCCTACGCCTCCGCCACCACCAACCGCCCCGCCGACCCGAAGGAGTTCCTGGCATGAACGACTCCCCGCTCGCCCTGCTCGGCGGCGAACCGGCCGTGACGGCCCCCGGCCCGCACTTCGCGTGGCCGCCGATCGAGGACGCCGACCGGCGCGCGGTCGCAGCCCAGCTGGAGACGGGCGTCTCGATCCCCGACCGCTCCGGCATCGTCGCCGACTTGGAGGACGCGCTCGCCTCCTACCTCGGCGTCCGGCACGTGGTGACCACGTGCACGGGGACGGCCGCGCTGCACTCGATGTACGCGGCCGCCGGGATCGGCCCCGGCGACGAGGTCATCGTCCCGGCCCTGACCTTCCACGCCACCGCCACCCCGCTCTTCCACCTCGGCGCCCACCCCGTTCTCGCCGACGTCGACGACCGCGGCCAGCTCGACCTCGACGCCGCCGCGCGGCGGCTGACCGCCCGGACGAAGGCCGTCGTCGCAGTACACCTGTGGGGGCTGCCCGAGGACATGGACGCGCTGGTGTCCTTCGCCGACGAGCACGAGCTGATGTTGCTGGAGGACGGATCCCACGCCCACGGCGCCACCTGGAACCACCAGATGACCGGCACCTTCGGCACCGCGACCGCGTTCAGCCTCAACGGACCCAAGCCCCTCTCGGCCGGCGAGGGCGGGTTCGTCGCCACCGACGACACCGAGCTGTACTACCGCGTGCTGCTGCACGGCCAGTACAACAAGCGGTGCCGCCGCGAGATCCCCAACGGCCACCCGCTCGCGCGCTTCGCGGTGACCGGCATGGGCCTCAAACTGCGCATCCACCCCCTCGCTGCCGCGCTCGCCCGCTCCCAGCTCACCCGCCTCGACGCTCGTCTGGCCGGGCGTCAGGAGATCGCGGCCCGGATGTGCGCCGCCCTGGACGGCGTGCCGGGCATCCACGTGCCGCACGTGCCGGTCTCCGCCCGGCCGTCCTGGTACGCCCTGCCGCTGCGCTACGAGCCGGCCGGCCTCGGAGGGCTGGCCTTGGAGCGGTTCCTCGACGCTGTACGTGCCGAAGGCGCCACCGAGGCCGACCGGCCGGGCTCGACCTGCCCCCTGGGCACTCATCCGCTGTTCCAGGCCCCCGGGGCCCTGCTGCCTGGATACGCTGGCCGTCAGGACTGCGCCGTCGGCGACTTCCCGGCGGCCGGGCACGTGCACGCCACCACCTTCAAGCTGCCGGTATGGCACCGCGAGGAGGACGTCCGCCTCGCCGACGCCTACACCGCGGCCGTCGCCAAAGTCGCCTCCCATGCGAAGGACCTTCTGTGAGTTCCCTCGACACCGCTCTGCTCGACGATCTCGCACGCGCTGCCGAACGCGACGGCATCGCCAAGTCCGTCGTCGGCGCCGTCATCGCCGACGAGGGCGGCAAGGTCTTGCTGCTGCACCGTCCGGCCGACGACTACCTCGGCGGGCTGTGGGAGCTGCCCTCCGGCGGCGTCTACACCGGTGAGACCCTCGTCGAGGCCCTGCGGCGCGAGGTCGCCGAGGAGACCGGGCTGGCGGTCACGGCCATCGGTGGCTACCTCGGCCACTTCGACTACCGCTCCGGCAGCGGCCGCGCCACCCGCCAGTTCAACTTCACCGCCACCGTCACGGGCGAGACGGTCACGCTCACCGAGCACGACGCGCACCTGTGGGCCGACCGCACCCAGCAGAACCAGGTCTCCAGCGCCGTCCAGACCGTTCTCGACACCTGGCGCGACCAGGCAGTCTGACGGCTCCCGAGCCCGACCGGGCCCCGGCCACCTCTCCCGGAGGAGGCGACCGGGGCCCGCGGCCGTACGGGGCTGGCGCCCATGCCCGGGGCGTACGCTGAAGCCATGGCCGGTCGAGTGCGCCGGTGCCGGTGGTGCCGGGAACCGATCCGGGCGGCTGCCCGCCCGGACGCCCTCTACTGCGGCCCGGCCTGTGCCGCCCGGGCACGACGCGACCGGCGCCGGTGGGGCGCGGGAGCTGCGATCGGGTTGCACATGATCCTCAACGGCCCGGACTCGATCGCCGTGCGCTGCCCCGTGTGCGGCCGCCGCTTCCTCCCAGGCCGCGGACACCGCCGCGACGCCGTCTTCGACCGGCCGGCCTGCCGCGTCGCGGCACACCGCGCGCGCCGGGCCGGGAAGGCCCTACGCGAAGGCATTACACCGAACTCGCCGGTACAGAGCGCCATCGGCCCGCTGGCCAGCACAGACACGCTCGCCGGGTAGGGGACGGCCCGGTCGCGACCAGGAAGAAGACCCCCTTCACCTCCGTCCGCGCCCGGCGTCGTCCGTACGCTGCCAGGTGCCTGGGGCGGGAGTGTGACGGCCCCGTCCCGGGCAACCGGCGTCACGGCGCCGACGGGCTGCCAGCCTCCCGCACGCCCCGTACGGCGTCGCGGACGTCGAGGACCATCACGCCGTCGATCTTCTCGATGCCGCCGGAGCCGAAGCGCACCCACAGCGGGAAGGCGCCGACGTCGCGGGCGAAGGCGAGTTTCTGGGCGGAGGCCGGGTTCGGTGCGGAGTCGATCTCCACCACGATGTCGGGCCCGCCGGGCATCCAGATCACCACGTCCAGGCGCCCGTATCGGCCCTTGCCGTCCGGCACCACCGGCAGCCGCAGCTCCTTGTAGGTACGCGCGAGCGGCGCCAGCGGGCTGTCCCGCACGAGCTCGTCCTTCAAGGAGAGCACCGCCCGGGTCAGGCTCCGCGTGAGCTCGGCCGTGGTGGGCGGGCGGTGGCCGTCCGCCCGGCTGTGGGCCTCGGCCGCGTCCTGCGACCAGTCGGCCAGGATCTCGCCGAGCAGCCAGGCCAGGTTGTCCAGGTGGTCCTTGTTCGCCCGTCGGGGGCGGCGGCCGGTGAGCACGTGGAGCCAGCCCTCGGCCCAGTGCGCCTGGCCGACCAGCCGCAGGACCCCTTCCCGGGCGGCCGCGCGGCCGGCGTCCTCCTTCGTCGGCAGCAGCCGCGCGGCGGCCGCTGTGACCTGGGCGAGGACCTGGTCGCGCTGGCCGTCCTTGCCCAGGTTCTACTCGGCGGCGATCGCGCCCTGGAGGTGCTTGGCCGCCCACCAGCGCCATTCCAGCGCCGGCGGGGCCGGAGTGCCCTCCGGCAGAGCGACGGCGTCCAGTAACTCGCCCGCGCGGCCCGCGGCGGCCTTTGCCGCCGCCGACAGCTCCGCCTTGAGCCGGGGTTCGTTCTCCCGCCACCACGCCTGGGCGCATTTCCAGCACCGCCCCCGCTTCTTCGCCGCCGCCTCGGGCGTCACCATCGCGGTGTGCCCGCAGTCGGGGTAGGTGTAGGCGACCTTGTAGCCGACGCATTGGCGGCAGGCCGCGACATCGCCGTTCTTCCACTTCGGCATCGCGGTACGGGTGGAGATGTTCTCCTGCCACTCGTGCCCGGCCGGACACCGCCACCGCACCGCGACCTGCATCTTGGGCGTGAGCCCGCCGTTGCGCTCCTGCAACCACATCGCCGCGACCTGCGGATACGCCTCGGCCAGCGACACACCTAACGAACGCGCCACAGCGCCCCTCCCTCTCGCTTCGCTCTTCCGGCCCTGCCCGCACCCGCCCTTCAGTCCTCCGCGCCGTCGTCGTCCTCGTCGAGCTCGGCGGCATCCGGGTCGCGCAGCGGGCGCAGGCCCTGGCTCGGGGTGGAGGGGGTGAAGCTGTAGCGGCCCAGGACGTTGAGGTTCTTGAACTTCAGCGGGGAGAGGCGGGCGACATCCTCATCGCTGATCTCGTGGCCCTCGGCACGCAGCTGGGCGACCGCGGCGTCGATGTACTTCGTGGTCCAGAGCACCACGGCGTTCAGGACCAGGCCGAGCGAGCCGAGCTGGTCTTCCATCCCGTCGCGATATGCCTGATGGATGGTGCCCTTCTTGCCGTGGCAGATGTCCCGGGCCAGGGTGTGGCGGGACTCCTGGACGGACAGCTGCTTGCCCATCTGGCGGCGGTAGGTGTCATCGACCGGGTCGACGACGGCGAGCAGGTACAGGGTCTTGGCGATGCGCCCGTACTCGGCGAACGCCTGCCCCAGCGGGGCCGGCTTGCTCTCGCTGCCGAACATCCGCAGCAGGTCATAGGCCCGCACCTGGTTGGTGACCAGGGAGCCCGCGACGCGCAGCATGTCCTCCCAGTGCGCGGTCACCTTCTTCAGGTTCACCTTGTTGTTACGGGCGAGAGCATCCAGCGGCCCATAGCCGCCCGTGGCGATCCCGTCCATCTCCGCCCGCCAGAACCGCTGGTCGTCCAGGTCCTTGAACCGCTGGGAGAAGTTGTAGCCCAGGATCTTGAACAGGCCGAACACCATGTCCGAGTACGAGGCGTTGTCGGTGGCCACCATCTCCGGCTTCACCCCGCCGTCCAGGTTCAGCAACGCGTCCAGGATGTGCAGGGAGTCGCGCGGGGTGCCCGGGACCACCATCTGCCCGATCCCGAAAACCTGATCGTTTACCGCATTCAGCCAGGTGATGCCGCGCTTGAAGCCGAAGTACTTCGGATTCGGGGCGGTACTGATGGACCTCACGGGGACGACGAACCGCAGGCCGTCGGCGGAGGCGAGCAGCCCGTTGCCCCAGTGGGTCACGATCGGCACCTTCGCCTGGGCCTCGATCAGGGCGGCATTCGCCGCGGCGATGGTGTCCGCGCGCAGGTAGTACTGGTCGACGTGGACCAGCCGCGAGCGGGTCAGAGCCTCGTGGCCCGGGTTGACCACCGGGGTCATGCCGATGTTGCACGCCTCGCTCACCAGGAGCGCGACGACCGAGGTGGTGAGGTCCTTCATACGGGTCTTGCCGTCGCCCAGGTGCACGAAGGCGTCCAGGAACCCGGTCCAGGAGTGCACCTCGAACAACAGGTCCGGCAAGTCGATCTTCGGGAGCATCTTCTCGACCCGCTTGCGCAGCCACGCCAACGTTTTTGGCACGCCGAGCGCGCCGAGCGCGTCCACGTTCAGCTTCGCCCGCCCGTTCGGCAGCTTCTCGATGCTGACCTTCGCGTCCGCGCCCGCCTCTTCAAGGCGTTCGGCCATCTGCTTCCACGCCGCGTCCAGCACCCGCACCAGCTCCGCCAGATGCCGCTCGACCGGCATCTCCAGGCTCAGACCGGCCAGCACGTCCTCGCGCACCGCCAGCCACGGCTTGCCGTCCAGCAGGCGGGCGCGCGGGTTGGAGAAGCGGTGCGAGGGCGACGCGAAGATGTTGCGGCCCATCAGCGCCCGGTACAGCTGCTCCAGCACGCACACCACGTAGGCGTCGCGGTCCACCGCGCCCTGCGGCAGGTCCTTGTTCGCGTACACCGCCTTGCGCCAGAAAGCCGGCACCACCTTGTCGTCGATCTCCCGCTTCAGCAGCGGCTTCTTCGTCACCTGGCGCCGGCTGAGAGCAGGCAGGCCCCTGACCGCGGCCAGGATTCGCTCCCCGGCCGGTGCCGCGCCGAGCATCTTGGTGTCGCCGAGCAGCGACAGGAACGGCTTGACGGTGTTGTAGCGATTGGCCAGCGCCTCGCGTACCGCGATCTCCGCCGCGTCGTCGTCCTCCGGCACCAGGCTCGCCACGGTGGCGGCCGCGCTCCACAGCTGGGCCCGCGGCGCGACCTCCTCCAGGGCCTTCCACATCGCGGCCGCGTCCACCGCCTTGCCGCTCTCCTCGATGTGCTCCAGCTCCTCCATGAACACCTTCGAAATGCGGGCCGTGATGCGGGACGCCTTCTCCAGTTGCGGCAGGGTGGAGAGGCGTTCCTTGTGCGTGAGCCGCTTCGCGGTGCTGATCAGCCTGGTCGCCATCAGCACCGTGAACAGCTCCAGCGCGTCGTCGATGGCCTTGGCCTCCAGGTGCCGCATCACCGCGGTCAGCATCGCGGTCCGCTTCGGCTCCGCAGACCGCTCCAGGCTCGTCGCCTTCGACCCCAAGCCGTACCGGGCCAGCGCGGCGAGCCGGTTCGGCGGGAGCTTGTCCAGCTTCACCCGCCCCAGCCGGTACACGGCGATCTCGTCCACCCGCTCCAGCGCCCGCTTCATCGCCGTGCCCGTGGTCTTCGTCGGCGGCCGGTGGAACGTTTCCAGGTACGAGTACCGCCGGCCCTCCGGCGTCTGAAGCAGCGCCACCAGGTCCCAGGCAGCGACGGGTCCGCCCGCCAGGCCGACCGCGCGACCGTGGTGTGCAGCCGCTTCTCCGCGATCTTCCGGACCTCGGACACCTCGCGGGCCAGCACGGACACACCGGGCAGCAGCACCCGGTGGCGGCGCAGCCAGCCCACCGCGTGGTCGAACAGAGCCTTCGGGCCCTCCGCGTGCGCGGTCCACGCCCGCCCGTGCAGGAACGTCCGGAACTTCCGACCCCACTCCGGGTCGTCGTACTCGTGATACTCGTAGGCATCCCGGATCTCCCACGCGTGCTCGTACGCGGTCTTCGGACGCTCGGTGTACCGCTTCACCACCGAGGCGTCCTCGATGCCAAGCTGCTCGGCCAGGTACTCCACCACCGGCCACGGCACATTCAGCGGATCGTCCGGCAGGAACCGGCCGATGTAGCGCACCGTGCACATCTGCAAGGCGAAGCCAAGCTGGTGGTACCGCGTGCGCCGCAGCGCAATCAGATCGCGGTCCACGTCGTCCAAGAAGAAGAACCGCTCCAGCTCCGGACGCGTCGGCTCCTCGGCGGACTTCCCGTACGCCTCGGCCTGGTCATCCGTCAGAAAATTCCACCGGCATACGGCGGAGCCAACCACCCGGTCACGACAGAGCGTGGATCTTTGGCCGAAGCCTCCCGTGAAACGGATCGCCTGTGCTAAAGGATCACCGCCCGCCGACCATGAGCGATCTCAGCGCCAACCGCTGTACCGATGTTCCCCAAGCCCGTAGTAGAGCTCGATGGGGGCGGAGTTCTCCTGGCCGACGGTGATGAACGGCATGGGCTCTGCTCTCTTCCTCTTGGGCAGCGCATGGGCTGTGTGCACCCCACGCTAGGACCGGACGCGTACGGACGGTTGCCGCTCGGCGCACCACGTTTCGCCCGAGAGCGTCGGGGCCGTAGTGGTCCACGAAGCACCAGGCGCCGATCGGCGTCGGGGACCGCTGCGGCAGCGTGCGCCGTATCGAGGGACAGGGTCGGGTTCTGTACGAAGCTGACGTAGTTCGGTGAGTGCCGCGCTCCCCGCCCGTGAGGTCAGAACCGCGGGTGGAGGTGGAAGGTCTCGTTGATGGCCGGGGTGCCGTTGGGGTTGGTCTGGTAGGGCCACTGGACGACCCAGGTGCCGTCGCCGGTGCCGTTGCCGCGGATGTTGGCGAAGCGGTGGGTGCCGTTGTCGCGCAGCACGGTGAGGTTCGGGAAGCGCGGCTCGGGGTGTTCGAGTGTGAAGTTCTGGGTGTCGCGCGCGTAGCCGCCCGGCAGCGGGGCGCCGTCCCAGTTGTGGCAGTCCCAGATGTTCAGCCAGTCGCCGTCGCCGCTGGCCTGCCCCCGGTTGACGTCGAGGCACTTGCCGCTCTGGACGCCGACCAGCTTGTACAGCGGCCGTCCGGAGTCACCGTTGCGGTGGACCGCGCGGAGCGTCCAGTGCTGGTTGGCGGCGCCGTTGGCGTGGTAGGTGATCACGTGGGTGCCGTTGGCGGTGTTGCCGCGGTAGACGTCGAGCAGGCGGTCGCTGTTGTCGGCGTGGATGGTGAATTGCCGTGGGCCGGCACCGGCCCGCAGGGCGCTGAAGCCGACGGGCCAGTGGTCGCTGCCGTAGTTGGGGTTGACCGTCGCCTGCCAGTTCTCGGTGTCGACGTTGGAGACCATGTAGTCCAGTTCGTTGCCGTTCTGCTGGGTGGCCTGGCCGCCGTTGTAGATCAGTCCGTTGCCGGGCATGTAGCGGTCGCCCTGCAGGTCGCCCGGGGCGCGGTTGTAGTCGCCGAGCACCGCCCAGTTGCCGACGTTCTGCCGGAAGGCGGTGTCGGATACGCGGCGTACCAGGTAGGCGGCGTCATTGGGCCTGCCGCCGTTGGAGGCGGCGTGGACGGAGGCGAACATGATGTTGTCGCCCGTGTTCGTCACGGCCAGCGCGGAGCGGTAGGCGCCACCGATCTCCTGCACACGGTTGGGCACCCACGAGGTGACGATGCCCAGGTTCCGCGACTGCTGGCGCAGGATGTACAGGTAGCGGTAGGCACCGCCGCCGATCGGCCACAGATACGAGGTGATGTTGCCCGTCTGCCCGTCCTGGACGGCTCCGGCCGGCGGCCTGTTGGGCACTTCCTGGAGGGCCACCACGTCGAAGGTACGGGCCAGGGTGCGTACCCCGTCCCAGCGGGTGGTGCCGACCTGCATGTTCCAGGTGGCCATACGATGGCTGTCCGGCGGGGCGGCGGCCGCGGGGCCGCCGCCTGCGACCAGCAGGCCGAGGGCGAGCAGCCCGGCGGCGAAGAGCGTACCCAGTTGGCGTAACGAGTTCCCTGTGGCCCCTGAGGCGGGAGTGGAAGTCCGGCTTCTTCGGGCGGATGTGAAAAACATGCCTGGCAGTATTTCAATTAACTCTCCGAAATATAGGGAGAGTTGGCAAGTGGGTCGCTCCCTTCCGTCTCGGGTTGCTTGGCTGCCGCCGTGGAGGGGGCGACATTCAGTGTGACCCACCTGGGGCGCGCGAAGCGCGGGCCGACGCGCGGGGGTCACACAGGCGCGTCGAGACGCGTCAGCGGCACCCGTACACGGATGTCTCGTCAGGCATCCGATGGCCGTTCTCCGGCGGATCCGTTGGCAACCGGGGTCAGTTCTGGGCGGTGGGCCGGACGGCGATCTCGTTCACGTCAACGGTCGTCGGCTGCTCGATGGCGAACGCGATGGCTTGGGCGATCGCTTCGGGCGGTATCGCGATGCGGTCCCGCATCGCCTTGGTCTCTGCTCGGACCTGCGGATTCGTTGATGCCTCGGCGAAGTCGGTCGCGACTGCGCCGGGCGAGCCGGTGGGTCACCCGCAGGGAGTCACCGGCTTCCTGGCGCGGGCCTTCACAGATGGCGCGGACCGCGAACCCCTCGACGCGCAGGTCGTCGAGGGGTGGGATCGTGCGCGGATCACTCCTGACGAGGTCGGGCTGCCTTACACCGGCCGATGGCGGTCGCCTCTTCCGGCTGGCCGGACACGCGCCTCACCGCGACGGCGGACCGCCCGGTGAACTTCGCCCGCGGGGTGTTCCTCGAACCGGCGGCCCCCGGGGCCGCCCGGAAGTGCGTGCCTGGTGGCCGCGGTAGACCTGCAGCCCGGTACGGCGGACGGAGCGCGATCTGCGGTGCCAGGGCCTGCGGAGCCCGGGCTTTGACCGATCCCCGTCGTAGAGGGTGCGTGGCGCAGTATGCCGCGGTGGACGAGATCGCGGCGGTGCCGGGAGAGTGCTGCACGGCGGTGCTGCCGGAGCCACCGGTGCAGGGACATGGACTGTTGCCCGGAAGCGGAGTAGCGAGCCGGCTCGGTCAGCAAATCGTCGGCCCGGACGGGAACCTTGGAATTCCGTGGCTGGGCCCGGAACCTGCGGCGGAGAAATGGGAACGTGCCTCATCCCGAAGCCCCGCTCCCTTTCTGCTGATCGAGGCTGACCCGGGCCCGACGCTCGATGAAGATGAGGGCGTAATCCCGGATCCGGGCATCCCGGAGGCTTTCCTCTGCTGTGCGGACGGCCGCTTCGATGGCCGAAGGAGGAAGGGCGCTGTGGCTGTCCTGCGCGCCGTGGAGCCGCCCGGCACATTCCGGGCGAAGACCTGCTCGTAGCTCCCGCCGAGCGTTGTTACTTCGTATCGGAGGTGTATCGGGCAGGTAAACCGGGTGAGGCTGTCCCGGGGCCCGGCCCGTACGGGTCGGTGACGGCTTCGGGTGGACCGGAGCATATGACCGTGGGGGAGTCACCGTGATCCGTAAGTACACCGTACTGATCGTCTCTGTCGCCACGAGTGGCGTACTTCTCCCCTCTGCCTGTGGTGCGGAGGACAAGGACAGTTCCGCACCGACCGGTTCGGCGGCGGGCCAGGGAGGTTGTACAGCGAGCTGCCCCGGGCGCCAGGCGGTCGGGGCGGCCACGGCTCGCCGCCTCGCTATGCGCTCAGCGGCTGGGCGGTGAGGAGTTCGGCGGCGAGGTCGTGGTGCCCTTCGCGTTCCATGGTGAGGGCGAGGCGGCGTCGGAACGCGCTGGTGAGGCCCGGGACGTCGGTCTGGCCGACGGTGCCTCGGCGAAAGGGCTATGGGCATCGCCTGCTGGAAGCCGTCGGTGCCGACCTCGCACTTCCGCCGGTAGTAGCCGGGACCGATGCGATCGCGGTCCGAGGAGCCGGTGGTGTGCTGCGGGATGCGGTAGCGGGCCGGGATGGCCGGGGCGTAGGTGAAAGCGGTGCCGCTGGCCGACATGCGCAGCCAGGTGCGGGCGCCCTCGGAGCCTCGGACCTTGGGGAGTCTCTTCAACGGCTCGGCGTGGGACCTGCCCGAGGGCCCCGAACTGTGTTTCGTCCTCGAGTCGCCCCGCGGCCTGCTCACCGGGGTGGAGCTCGGCGACCTCGCCGACCGCTGGCAGGCCGCGCTCGACGGCCTGGTCCGGCACGCCTCCGAGGGCGGTGGAGGTCACACCCCGTCGGACTTCGCGCTGATCTCGCTGGGTCAGGAGGACATCGACGAGTTCGAGTCCGCCTTCCGCGGCACGCCCGACGACTGACCAGGCCTCGGCAGCGCTCCAGTCGAAGCGGGGTGGAGCCTCCCGGCGCCGTGCATCTCGGGCCGGATCAGCGTCACGCACGCGACGTGCCGTACTCGCTCTTGAAGGAGTCGTTCCACTTCGCTGCGGCATTCTGCGTGCCGAACACTCCGCTCAGAGCGGGCTTGCCGGCCGGCAGAGGCCGCTGACGTGCCCGTGCAGTGACCGGGCACGTCAGCAGCGGCGCCCTCAGGAAGCGGGCTTGACCGCGAGGACGTCGATCGGACGGATGTCGGGGGCGGCGGCCAGCAGCTCCGGGCCGGCCTCGGCAAGCGCCGCCGGAATGCGGCCGGTGAGGTGGGCCTGGCGTGCGTCCTCGTCGGCGAAGGCATCGAAGATGCCGAAGGTCGTGCTGTCGACCTGGAACGCGTACCAGACCCGGGTTCCGGGTTCGTCCTCGACGATGGCGCGGCCGGCGTCCAGGAAGGCGGCCAGCTCCGCCTCCTTGCCCGGCTTGGCGGTCAGCAGTGCGAGGACTCCGAGCTTCAGTGTCATGACGAGATCTCCATATCTCCATGGCGAGTTGTGACGCCGCGATGCCGGGTGGCGGAATCCCGGCCCGGGAAAGACGTTAGGTTCACGGTCGATCTGCCACGAGCGGCGGAAACGACGTTTCCAGTACCGTTTGCGCCATGCGAATAGTGATGGCGGCAGCCGACGGCATCTTCGACTCGGGACTTTCGGCGATCATGGACGTGCTCGGCGCGGCGAACTCGCTGAGCGCGCGGGACGGTGGCGCGCCACCGTTCTCGCTGACCGTGGCCGGTGCGGGGCCGCAGGTCCGTACCGGGAACGGGCTGAGCCTGGCGACCGTTCCGGTCGGGGAACTTGCGCACGGGACGGATCTGTTGCTGATGCCGGCGGTGGGCTTCCAGGCCCCCGATCGGGTGGTCGCAGCGGTCCGCGAGCCCGCCAACGCGTGGCTGCTCGACCTCGCCGTCACCTCCGCCGCCTCCGGAACCCCGCTGGCCGCCGCGTGCAGCGGAGCGTTCTTCCTGGCCGAGTCGGGGACCCTCGAACGGCGGCGCGCGACGACGAGTTGGTGGCTGGGCCCCGCTTTCCGTGCGCGGTACCCCGGTGTTGTGGTGGAGGATTCGCGCACGCTGATCCAGGACGGCCCGGTCACCACCGCGGGTGCGGCCTTCGCCCATATCGACCTGGCGCTGTGGGTGGTGCGGCGGCACAGCCCTGCCCTCGCCGACCTCGTCGCCCGGTACCTGCTGATCGGCGACCGGCCCTCACAGGCCGCTTTCGCGCTCCCGACGCAGCTGGCCCAGGCGGACCCGCTGTTGGCCGCCTTCGAGCGGTGGGCCCGGACGCACCTGGCCGATCCGCCCCCGCTGGCCGAGGCCGCCCGCGCGCTCGGCGTGAGCCAGCGCACCCTGCAGCGCACCGCGCAGACGGTCCTCGGCAGATCACCTGTGGAGTTCATCCAGGACATCCGACTGGACGAGGCGACCTTCCTGCTGCGCACCACCACGCTCAGCGCCGAGGCGATCGCCGGCCGGGTCGGTTACCGCAACGTCAGTACCCTGCGGGAACTCGTGCGGCGGCGACGCGGTTCGTCCCTCGAGGCGCTGCGCCACGGCGGTGGTGCCGATGCCGCAGCGCGGTCCACGCCATCGTCCTAGGCGGGTGGTGGCGTCATGGTGCGGTTCCTCCAGTACGGCTCAGGCGTGGTGGTGAAGGAAGGCGGTCAATGTGCCGTTGACCTGGTCGGGGTGGGTCAGGTTCGGGGTGTGTCCCGCGCCCGGCACCACGATCAGGTCCACGGCCCCGGGCAGGCGGTCGCGGAGCATCTGCCCCAGCGGCAGCGGGACCGGCTGGTCGGCCTCGCCGTGCACGATCAGGGCCGGCTGAGTGATCTCCCCGAGGCGGTCGGAGACGTCGTCGGCGCTCATCAGCACGGCCACCGCGTCAGCCAGCCGGTCCTGAGGCTCCTTGCGCCACGCACGCAGCCAGTCCTGGTGGATCTCGGGTTTGCCGAGCAGCATGTCGAGAAGAAGCGGGGCCACCGCATCCGGGCCGCCGGCTCGGAAGCCTTCGCTGATACCGCTCATCTGGGCCAGGGTCTCCTGTGGCCAGGCCACTGCCGTGGTGTCGATCAGGGCCAGGGCCTTGACCCGTTCAGGCGCGCGCAGAGCGGCGCGAAGCGACAGGAATCCGCCCTGGGAGTGGCCGACCAGTGTTGCCCGCTCGATGCAGAGGTGGTCGAGCAGGCCCAGAAGGTCGGCGGCGGAGTCCCAGTAGGTGTGGGAAGCGCCATCGTCCTTGGTCCGGCCGTGCAGGCGCTCGTCCCACACCACACAACGGAACTCGCCGCACAATTCCTCGACTTGGGGCGCCCACATCCGGTGGTTCATGAGGTTGCCGTGGCTGAAGACGACCACCGGCTTGTCGCCTCCGGTGTCCTTGAAGTACAGCTGCTGACCATTGACTGACGCGAAAGGCATTCGCCGGCTCCTGTCGGGGTGGCTCGTTGAACGCCTCCACGGTGCCCGGTGCGGGCGTGGCCGGCTTGTCCTCAGGCGCACGCCCGTTTGTCGGTACGCGCACGGGAATCCGCCGTCGGCCCGCTGCGTTGCCCAGCCGTATGCGGCGGACAGAAACGAACGGGTGAGCCATGACCGTCCTCTTGCGGACGCAAGACCACGCACCGGCGGAGCGGCGCGCCTTCTGGCAGGAGGTCGTGTGCGACGGCTTCGTGCCCGTCCACGTCACACCGCTTCAGGACGAGCCGTTCCGCGGAGAGATCGCGGCCGGCCGCCTCGGTGCTGTCCAGGTCGCCGAGGTGTCGGCCGATCCGAGCCGCGTCGACCGGACGCCCCGGCTGATCGCCCGCTCAGGTGCCGAGTACCTGCTGGTGGGCCTGGTGCGGCGCGGCAGCGCGGTGGTCCGCCAGGACGGCCGCGAAACAGTGCTGGGTCCTGGGGACATCGCCTGCTACGACACCAGTCGGCCCTACACGCTCGTGTGCCGTGCGGACTTCTCGATGCTGGAGTTCATGCTTCCGCACCGCCTGGCCCACCTGGACAGCAGCCGGACCGGCGAGGTGACGGCAACCCGTTTTTCCGCGACCGAAGGGGTCGGGGCCCTGGTCGCTCCGTTTCTCACCCGCCTGGCCGGGCACTCCCGCGACTACGCGGACAGCGCGGAAAGCCTCTCCCGGACCACCGGTGACCTGCTCGCCACCATGTTTGCCGAGCGTAGGCGGCCACGCCCGGGCGACGGCCCGAAAGCGGTCCGTCGCACCATGCTCCTGCGCGTCCGCGCCTACATCGACCAGAACCTGGCCGACCCGGATCTGTCGCCGGAGCAGATCGCGAAGGCGCACCACGTGTCACTGCGCTACCTGCAAAAGCTCTTCGCCGAGGAGCAGACGTCGATCACCGCCTGGATCAGGCAGCGTCGGCTGGAGGGCTGCCGACGCGACCTGGCCGGCCCGTACGCGGCCCACCGCACGGTGGCGTCGACAGCAGCCCGGTGGGGGTTCATGGACCCGGCTCACTTCAGTCGCGTCTTCAAGGCGGCCCACGGCCTGAGCCCCAGCGACTACCGGGCCGCCCGCCGCGACAGACACTGAGCACCTGAGCTGGTCGAGACCGTCCACGATCTCCAAGAGCGCCTTGCTTCATTGGAGCGCACCGTGGCCCGCTATCCCTGGGCGGGCGTGGAGGCGTTCCTCGAGGGCTCGCTACCGGCTGCGGTGACCCGCATGACGGCCCCGGCCGCCGGCCGCGGCCTCCAGAGTGTCCAAGCGGCCTCGCACGGGCGGCAGCTCCACCAGGGCGCACGCCAGCACGGCGGCGACAACGGCACTGAGCGCGCCGCCGATCACGTCGGGCACATAGTGGACGCCCAAGTAGACGCGGGCAAAGGCCACCACCGTCGTGAAAGCCAGGCCGGCCAGCGCCACCAGGGCCCGCACCCGGCCGCGCACCAGCAACACCAGGGCCAGCGCGAGGGCCGCGGCGACCGTGGTGTGGCCGCTGGGGAAGCTCTGCGCGTTGTCCGGCGGGATCACCCACAACCGGGTCGGCGGCCGGTGCTCGGACACCGAAACCTTCACCACGAAGGCGACGGCCAGTGCACCGCCCATCGCCAGCAGCGTCCGCACCGCATCCCGCCGACGACGCAGCAGCCACAGCACCGCCGGGATCAGCAACGCGAGGGCCACCCCCACCGTGGACGAGGCCGCGTGCGTGGCCGCCTTGGCCAACACGGTCAGCGCCCCGTCCCGCCAGGTCGCCACCTCCTCGTTCACCGAAATGTCCGCACGGGTCACCGCCGAGGTCTTCGCCGCAAAACCCATCCCCATCAGCACGATCAGGAGCACCAGGCCACCGACGAGCTTGTTCCTGTACGAGGTCACACCATGCCCTTTCACCGGCACGCGGCAGCCTCCGCCGCACACCGCAATCGGGACACGATATCGGAGGCAGATATGTCACCTGCCTCAGCCGACCAGCAGACCTGCGGCCATGGGAAGGGATCCTGCTGGGAACACCCGTCATGCGCCGGCCTCGATGCCGAGCTCGGTGAGCAGGCCGCGGACGCGGCGCTCGATCTCGTCGCGGATCGGGCGGACGGCATCCACGCCCTGGCCGGCGGGGTCGGCGAGCTTCCAGTCGAGGTACTGCTTGCCGGGGAAGACGGGGCAGGCGTCGCCGCAGCCCATGGTGATGACGACGTCGGACGCCTGGACAGCGTCGGTGGTCAGCAGCCTCGGCGTCTTTTCCGTCGGTATCGACCTGGGACTGCCGTCGGGCGTGCTGGCGCAGCTGGCGATCGCGGATGCGCCGGGCAACGCCCACATTCTCGGGACCCTGCTGGCCCAGGCCCGCCTGGTCAAGCGCTTCCAGGTGATCAATGGCCGCAAGCCGGAGCTGCTGGCCAGGGCCCTCGCCGGCGAACACGTGGGCACGATCGTGTGCAAGGACGCGGAGTCCTGGCTACGAGACCGACCCATCCTTCGGTCGACGCCTCGGCAGTACCGGGGAAAACATCGGTGATGTCGTGCAACTGGCGCTCTCCGAAGGGGTGTTCATAGGACTATGCCGCCATCCGGGTAAATTCCTGCAAGATCTGTATATGCCAGACAGATGTTGCGGTGTCATACCACTGTCCATCGCGGATGACCGGATGATCCGGACACCCGGTTGTTGCCCCGTCAAGGGAAGGCAGGACCATGGGCAGACTCCAGTTCGCGACGATCGCATCGGCCCTGACGCTGGCTGTTTCCGGGGCCCTCACGGCGGCCGCCGGAACGGCGCAGGCGGATGCCGCCTACGACGACATCACCATGTACAAGCAGGAGAAGACTCAGTGGTGTTGGGACGCCTCCGGGCTGACCATCGCCAAGTACCAGGGCTACGGCTCCACGCAGACCGACTTCTGCAACCGGGCCGCCAACCACGACCCGTACCTGAGCTGCGACAACCAGCCCGCCACCCTCCAGGACATGGCCTACGCCTGGGGCGACCTGGGCATGAGCCACACCGGTACGGGCCTGTCCCGCGCGGCGTCCTTCAGCGAGGTGCGCACGGACGTCGACGCCGCCCGGCCCCTCGGGGCGCGCATCGGCTGGAACTCCGGCGGCGGCCACATGAACGTGATCTACGGCTACGACACGTCGAACAACACCATCGGTGTGGGCGACCCGTGGCCGGACACCAACACGTACACGTGGTGGAACTACAACGACTACGTGAGCAACAGCTCGTTCAAGTGGACCCACTCCCGCATCGGCATCTCCCCGTAAGGCAGGCACCATGCGAGACCAGAGAATGTCCATGACGCGCCGGAACTCCCGGCCCTCCCACCTGGCCGTCGCCCTGGCCCTCGGCGCATCCACGCTGCTGCCGGCGGCCGGCACGGCCCTCGCGGCCAAGGCCCCGGCCGACCTGCCGAACCTCCAGGCCGCCCTCGACACCCTGAAGTCGACCGCCACCCGCGAGGCGATCTGCCGCTTCCTGAGCGCGCCGGTTCCCGACGGCTCGAAGAAGGGCCCGGTGACGATCCCCGCCAAGACCGACCCGTGCGAGGGCCTGCCCTCGTTCACCATCAAGGACCCCGTGGCGCTGAACGAGATCACACCGGAGTTCGCCGCCGGGACGGCACAGCCCATCCCCACCGCGGCGATCAAGCTCGGTTACGCGGTGGCCGGGGTGAGCGTCACCGGCGGGCGCACCGCCACCGTCCTGCTCGCCCCGACCGGCACGACCGGCTGGCACCTGGCCGCCGTCCGCGAGAGCGACGCCGACGCCGGCTTCGCGGGCAAGGCCGACGCGACGACGACGGTGTTCTCCGAGCCGCAGATCCACGCCTACTACCAGCTCAAGCTGACCACCGTCGAACCGCTCAACGACGCGGCGCGGCAGGGCCTCGGCGGTCAGTCCTCGGCGTCCCTCGCGGACTACCAGAAGCTGGTCAAGGCCCGCTACGCCGACAAGCAGCCGGGCTCGGACTACGACACGAAGGGATACTCCAGCGGCTACCGGACAGGCACCGGAAAGGGGGCGTCGCAGCCCTTGGTGCCGCTGCTCGTGGGCGGGTCGGGCACCGCGCTGGCCCTGGCCGGCGGAGCCGTCCTGATCCGCCGCCGCAGGCGGGTACGGGCCGGTTGACCCGCTGCCCGCACCTTCGCCCCCGGGACCCGGCCCCCACCCCGTCCCGGGGGCGAAGCCACGGCCGCCGGCGGCCGCGCAGTTCGCCGGTCCCGATCGGCTCCGGCAGCCGGCTGGGTGCCGGGGGGGGAAGGCGACGAACACCTCACCGGTCAGCGCCTCCGCGACGCTGATCCGGCCGCCGGCGGCCAGCCGCACCTCGTGTCCGGCTGCCTGCCCCCGGTACAGGTTCAGCCCGACCAGCCGGGCCACGTACTCGGTGCGGGGCCGGCGGGCGATCTCCAGGGGGCCGCCCTCCTGCACCTGCTGCCCCTGCTCGATCACGATGAGCCTGTCGGCCGGCACCATGGCATCATGGGGATCGGTCAGATGCTCGCCCTGCCGCTGTTCTTCGCCTCCAACGCGATCTACCCGATCACGGTCATGCCCGGTTGGCTGTGTGTCCTGGCCCACGTCAACCCGCTCAGCTACCAGACCGACGCCCTGCGCTCGCTGATGCTCGCCCAGGGCCGCTCCGCCTTCGGCCTGGGCATCGACATCGGGGTGTTGCTGGGCGTGCTGGTGGTGCTCGTCGCGGCCACGGCCCGCCTCTATCCCCGGGTGACCCGCTGGCTGCCCCCGCTGACTGCCCCGCTTCGGCAGGTCGTCAGGGAAGGCCAGGCGGCGCGCTAGTAGCGCAGCAGCACCCCTGCCCCGTCCCGGAGGGACAGCATGTCGTGCGGGACCACCAGCAGCTCCGCGCCCGTGCCGACCGTGGACCACAGCAGTGCGTCCTCCACCGGTTCCTCATGGACGGCGGGCGCCCGGAAGGCCTGGAGTTCTTCGGGCGACAGGGCGATGTGCGCCGGCTCCGTGCCGACCCAGGTGCGGGCGGAGAGCCGCGGCGGGTCGTTGACGATCAGGGCGGCGGCCTGGCCCCGCTGGAGCGCGGTGACGACGGCGTCCATGCCGTCGGACGCCTCGGGCTGCCGCGCGCGCTGGGTCTGGTAACGGTTCAGCAGCCGGTGGTCCGCCTCGCTCAGCCGCCCGGCGAGCAGGCCGCCCAGCTCCTGCTCCAGCAGGGCCCGGCCCGTGCCGTCCCACACCGGCACCGCCTCCGGCACGGCCCCGCTCCGGGTGGTCACCAGGTGCTTGCGCACGCGCGCGGGCAACTGGTTGACCAGGACTCCCCGCACCCACCCGTCGTCCGCGCCGGACCGCACCACGATGATCTCCGCCTCGCCGTCGGCGGCCAGTTTCTCCAGCTCGCCCGCGATGCGCGGCGCCTGCCGCTGCCAGTCCGCGGCCGCGAAACAGTGGGCCTCCGTGGGGCCGGGGACGACCCGGCTCATCGGCCACCGCCCGCTCTCCACCTCCACGAGCACTTGTTCCTCCGGCCTGCCCGCCTCCTCCGGCCCGAGCCGCTCCAGCGCGACCGCCGCATACGGAATGTCCGGCGCGTGCTGCACCGCCAGGGGAAGCGCGTACGGCAGCGGGCCGAAGCGGGCCGCATCGCGCGGCGGGGGCTCCGGCAGCTCCTCCAGCAGCACCAGCCGGCCCCGCGCCGCGAACAGCGCCTGCCCGTGGCGTCCTGCCACCTCCCGGTCGGTGCCGACTGCCTCTTCGAGTGCGCCGACGGTCTCCTCGTCCGCTCCGGCCTCGGCGAGGTCGTCGCTCAGATGCCGCCACCGCAGGGCGACGGCCCGGTCCGGATCGTCGATGTCCCGCGAGGTGTCGAGGTAGACACTGGCCCAGGGGCCCGGCTGCTCGTACAGCCGGTCCAGGAACGACAGCTTCACAGCCTCACCTTCCGTCCACGGGTCAGCCGTGTCGTCCACGCCCATCCATACTGAACGGTGGGCGCGAAACCCCGCAATCCGGGCCCTGACCGCCGGGAGGACGGTTCGCCCCGGCCGGGCTGCTGCTGCGGTGTGCCCGTCACCAGGAGGTGCTCTCACCGGCACGGGTCGGGTGCGGCCGACCGGGGGATTCCGTGCTCCCGGGCCGGGCAGCGCATGGGACACCCCTACGGCGTGCCGAGCACCCGCCGGGCCGCATCGCGTCCACCGGCAATGCAAGCGGTCACGCCCACGCCTTCGTATGCCGCTCCGCACAGTTCCAGTCCGGGAAGGCCGGCCACGGCGCCACGGATCCGGCGCACGCGGTCCGGGTGGCCGACGGCGTACTGCGGAAGGCCGCGGGCCCAGCGCGAGACGCGGAAGTCGACCGGGCGGCCCAACGGGGCCGCGAACCCGCCCAGTTCCGCGAGACAGACGGCGGCCAGTTCGCCGTCCTCCCGGCCGAGGAGGGACTCCTCGCCGATCCGGCCGACGGAGGCCCGCAGAACGAAGGTGTCCGGGGCGGCGTTGCCGAGCCACCCCCACTTGTTGGACATGTAGGTGACCGCCTTCACGGCCTTGCCCTCGACCGGTGGGACGAGGAAGCCGTTGCCTTCGGGCACGGCCGGCATCCTCGAGCGGTCGAAGGCCAGTGTCACCAGAGCCATGCTCGCGTATTCGATCGCGCTCAACTCGCGGGCGGCGACAGGAGAGTGGGGACGCAGCAGCGGCGCCGCGGCGTAGGCGGGAACGGCCAGCACGACGGAGTCGGCCTCCAGCGTCCGCGGTGCGGAACCGGAGACGAGCACGCGCCAGCCGGTGGCAGTGCGGTGCAGCTCGCGGACCCGGGTGCCGGTGAGGACCCGTGCGCCGCAGGTGTTGGCGAGAGCGCGCGGGAGGCGTCCCAGGCCGCCGCGCAGGCTCTGCATCGCAGCCCCGGGTGCCCCGGTGGGGGCCGCGACGGCGGCCTTGCCGGGCCGCAGAGCCGCGAGCAACGAGCCGCCCTGCCCGGCGATCTCCGCCAGCCGCGGCAATGCGGCACGCAGCGAGAGCCGGTCCGCGCGCCCCGCGTAGACCCCGCCGAGCAGCGGCTCGACCAGCCGGTCCACCACTTCCTGTCCGAGCCGTGCCGCGAGGTAGCGGCCCACGGCGACATCGTCCTCGACGGGAGGCGCGGGGATCTCCTCTTCCCGGGCGAGCCGGGCCAGGCCCTCGGGTGACAGGAGGCCGGTGCCCTCCAGGGCGGCCGGGTCGGTGGGCACGCCCATGATGTGGCCCGGCGGCAGGGTGCGCAGTGCGCCACGCGTCCACACCGCGGTGGGGGCCTGCGCGGGCGCTTCCAGATCGCCGCCGAGGCCGATGGCCTTGGCCAGCTCCACCGCCTCCGGGCGCAGCGTCAGCATCGCCTCCGCGCCTTCGTCGACCGCGGTCCCGGCGACGCTGCCGGTACGCAGTGTCCCGCCCGGCTGCGGCCAGGCCTCCAGGACGGTGACCTCGGCCTCGGGCGCGAGGTACCAGGCGGCTGCCAGCCCGCTGATGCCTCCGCCGATGACGATGACTGAACGCATGAATGGCCTCCTGGCCGAGTGGTGCCGAAGAATGCCCGCATCCCCGCCGGGGCGGGACGCCGAGGGCGTCACCGGAAACCCGTTGCCTCCCGGAGCGGTCTCCGGGAAATCTACGTCCGCGACGGCCGGGGAGCCGGGGCCGTACGGTCCTGCACCACGGGGCCGTGGGTCCCTGGTTCGCTTGCCCGGGCGGCGCCGTCGGGCCAGACGATCTCCACCGGGATGCCGCGGGCACGGGCGAAGGCCACCAAGTGCGCGGTGGCGTCCTGACCGTTGGACGGTGACCCGTCCCAGACCGCCAGGATCCGGCGGCACGAGGCGACGAGTTTCTCGTCCGCGGTCACCAGCGCGTGGCGGTCGGCCGGTGCGCACTCCAGCAGCCGTACATGCTCGGCAAGGAGCAGCAGCTCTCCGGCCGCGGCCCGTTCGTTCCCGGACAGGGGAGCGGGCATGCCTGCCTGTGTGGGCAACGCCACGACCAGCCGCCCGCCGGCCTCTTTCACCGCCCGTCCGAACGCGACGGGCAGCCCGGCGCCGACGCGCACCACCGCCCGGGGTTCTTCCGGAAGCCCCGCAAACCGGAGGGACAGTTCGGCTTCGAGCAGCTTCACCGTGTCCGGGGTCAGGTCCGCATGACCCACACCCGCGATCACCACCGGGCTCCACAGGCCGCCATCGTGTTCTCCTTCTCACCGCCGTCACCCGGAGTCCTGGACGGCTGCCGCCGAGCAGAGGCGGCAGCCGCAGGACACGAGTGAACACGGCCGCGTCCTTCCCGGGACAGAGGCCGAACGGCCCTGGTCGGAAAATCATTGGCATGCGTTCCGGTGATCTCGTTACGGTGGTGGAAGACCGAAGATTGCGGATCGCTGACCGGGCCCGTGTGCCCTAGGAAGAGTGTTTGATGCCCCGGACCGCGCCGAGCGCGCCTCGCCGCACCGCGTAACCGTCCGTCCATTTCTTACGCCGCCGCCGTACCCGCGCGGCGACCGGACGTGAGTTCCGGTGCCCTGTACCGCCGACGCTGCACCATGCCCATCTCGTAGGGCGCTGCGTGCGCGCGGCCTCCATGCCGAGGACCGCTCGGCCGGATCTTGCTGTCATCGCAGACTTTTCAGCAAGGAGTACTCCGGGTGTCCAGCACCAGCATCAACACCAGCACCAACCATGCTCAGCAGAGCAACCCGAACAACACCCTGAAGATCGACACCTTCGCCTGCGCGTGGTGCGGTCTGACCGTGTCCGCCGTCGCCGCCGACGGCGCGCGGCGCAACCACTGCCCGTCGTGCCTGCACTCCCGGCACGTGACCGACCACGTCGAGGGCGGTCCGAGCCGGTGCCACGGCCGGATGTCCCCGATCGCCATCGCCGTGCTGCGCACCGGTGACTGGATGGTCATCCACCGCTGCGTGCGCTGCGACGAGCTGACCTCCAACCCCGTGTGCACGGACGACAACCAGCTCATCCTGATGCGCATGGCCGTCCGCCCGCTCGCACAGCCGCCGTTCCCGCTCGAAGCACTCGGCAGCCTGTGACCGGTGGAAGGAGGTACACCGTCATGCCACGACGCAAACAACCACGCGGCCGGGACCGGGCGGCACGGCGTCCGCAGCGGCACAAGGACGTCCTGCACGGGAACGGCGGCCACCGCGCCCATGACTTCCGGTGCGTCGGCTGCCGCCTCGACGTGTCCCTGGACGCGCCGGGCACCGCACACCGCAACCACTGCCCGAACTGCCTGGCCAGCCTGCACGTCGACCGCCGCATACCCGGCGACCGCGACTCCGACTGCCGGGGTCGGATGGAGGCGCTGTGCATGTTCACGCGGTCGGACGGTGAGTGGATGATCGTCCACCAGTGCCTGACCTGCGGTGAACTCAGCGCGAACCGCATCGCAGGCGACGACAACCCGCTCGCCCTGGTACGCCTGGTGCTCAGACCGCTCCAGGACACCACCATGGCCAGCCGGACCATGCTCGCCCTGTAAGGAGGCAATGGGCGCCGCCCGCGGCGGTGCCCTCCTGGCCCATCGGCTGTTGCCGCCTTCCCGTCCCATGAGGTGTACAGATGCCTCATCATCTCTCCGTGACCGGAAGAGAGTTCGAGTGGGACGGCGAACTTTCCGCACCTCAGGGGGAGTTCGTCGCGTGCCTGCGCGGCTTCGCAGGGCGCGCGGGGGAGGCGGCGCAGCCGGCCGAGGAGGCCGTCGCGGCGCTGCCCGAAGGACATCCGCGGGAAACGCAGGTCCTGCTGCTGTTGCAGATGCAGCTCAACGGTGCGGTTCTTGTCCGTCTGGCTGCTCTGGCGCTCCGGCTGGTGGCTGCTCCTGGTGGCCGCGCTCCTCGCCGCCTCCCGGATCGCCTACTCGGCCGCTGTGCACGCCGCGATCGTCTATGGGGAGTCCGTGGCCGCCGCCTTCGATCTCCATCGCTTCGACCTGCTCACCGCCCTCCACCTGCCCCTGACCGCCGACCTGGACGAGGGACGCGCCGCCAACCAGGCCCTCAGCACCCTCTGGTGCCAGGGCGACAGGCAGGGCCACCCCTTCCGCTACGAGCACCCGGACGAACCGCCGCCCGCACAGCCGCTCTGAGCCGGGTGCCGCCCTCCGCCCGGTACGGTCGCCCGTACCGGACGGGCATGGATCAATGACATCAGTCAACTGATCATAGAATGAAGCCAAGTTGCCGGGAAGACATTGTTTTACTGCCAAAGAAATGGTGGTTTCGGCCTATGCGAACAGATCGTGTACGCGCGGCGGAGCGTGAGCGCGCCGCCCGGCAGATGCTCCCGCCCGGTGCCTACGACTTCTACGCCGCCGGCTCGGGCGAGGAGACGAGCGCGGAGGAGGCGGCCGGCGCCTGGCGGGCGTACCGCCTCCTGCCGCGGATACTGCGCGACGTGTCGCACGTCGACACCGCCGTGGAACTGCTGGGCGCCGCCCTCGCCTCGCCCGTGCTCGCCGCCCCCAGCGCCTTTCACCTGATGGCCCACCCGGAGGGCGAGGTGGCCACGGCCCAGGGCGTGGCCAAGGCGGGCTCCCTCATGGTCGTCTCGTCGCGCGGCACCCGCCGGATCGAGGACGTGGCCGCCGCGGCCGGCCCGGCGCCGTGGTGGTACCAGGTGTACGTGCTGCGGGACCGCGACCACACCGTGCGGCAGGTCGAGCGTGCCGTCGCCGCCGGGGCGCAGGCGCTCGTGCTCACCGTGGACGCCCCCTACGTGGCCGTCAAGCCGCGGGTGCGGCTGCCGCTGCCCCTGCCGGCCGACGACGAACTCGTCCGGAGCGTGGGCCTGGACGGTCGCACCGGCGACCGGGAGCAGGACCCCTCCCTCGGCCCCGACGCCATCGCCTGGCTGCACCGCGTCTCCGGCCTCCCCGTGCTCGTCAAGGGGGTGCTGCGCGCCGACGACGCCCGTGCCTGCGTGGCCGCCGGTGCCGCGGGCGTGGTCGTCTCCAACCACGGCGGGCGGCAGCTCGACCGCGCGCTGCCCACCGCCCACGCGCTGCCCGCCGTCGTGGATGCCGTGGGCGACACGGTGCCGGTGCTCGTGGACGGGGGCGTCCGCACGGGCACGGACGTGCTGACCGCCCTGGCCCTGGGCGCCCGGGGCGTCCTGGTGGGGCGCCCGGTGCTGTGGGCCCTGGCCGCCGGAGGGGCCGACGGCGTACGGGAGTTGTTCGACGGTTACCGCGCGGAGCTGGCCGAGGCCATGGCCCTCGCCGGCGCACCCGCCGTGGCGGACCTCGACCGGGGGCTGGTGGCACCGCAGCACATGCGGTAGCGGGGCTGACCGCCCCGCGGCATTTCCGGGCGCCGCCCGGGGCCTGTACACCTGTATGTGCCGGTCCGCGCGGCTCCCGGAGCCGCGCGGACCGGCCTCGAACCGCCGTCGGGCCCCACCTGCCCGGCCCACCGTCCGAAAGGTCCCACTCCATGATCATCGTCGCCGGGGAAGCCCTCATCGATCTCGTTCCCGCGGGGCCCCTGGAACACGACGGGCCCGTCGGCGACGACCTTCCCGCCCTGCTGCCCAAGCGCGGCGGCGGCCCCTACAACACCGCCGTCGCCCTGGCCCGCCTCGGCACCCCCACCGCGTTCTGCTCCCGCCTGTCCACCGACCACTTCGGCCGGGCCCTGCTGAGCGCCCTGACGGCGGACGGCGTGGACTCCTCCCTGGTCCAGCGCGGCCCCGAACCCACCACCCTGGCCGTGGCACACATCGGCGACGGCGGCTCGGCCGAGTACTCCTTCCACGTCGACGGCACGGCGGACCGCCTGTTCACCGGCCCGGACACCCTGCCCGAAGCGGCCCGCGCCGTCTCCTTCGGCACCTGCTCCCTGGTCCTGGAGCCCGGGGCGAGCGCGTACGAGGAGCTGATGCGCCGCGCATCCGCCCGCGGCCTGTTCACGGCCCTCGATCCGAACGTCCGCCCCGGTCTCATCTCCGACGCGGACGCCTACCGGGCCCGCTTCCGCTCGTGGCTCCCGCACGTCACCCTCCTCAAGCTCTCGGAGGAGGACGCGGCCTGGCTCGCGGGCCCGGGAGGCGACCCGATGAGCGCCGTCCGGGAGTGGCTGGCCGCGGGCCCGTACGCCGTCGTGCTCACCCGCGGCGGCGCGGGGCTGACGGTCCTCACCCGCGACGGCCGTGAACTGTCCGTTCCCGGCGAGCGGGTGACGGTCGTGGACACCATCGGCGCGGGCGACACCGTCAATGCCGCGCTGCTGCACCGGCTCGACAGCCACGGCGCCCTCACTGCGTCCCCCGCCCTCGATGCCGACCAGTGGCACGACATCCTGGCCTTCGCGGCCCGCGCGGCCGCGGTCACCTGCTCCCGCGCCGGCGCCCGGCCTCCGTACGCTGCCGAACTCGCCATGTCCCCTGCGGGCTGACCTCGTCGGACAATGCGCGCCCGGGGAACCTGACTTGTCAGAAGTGAGGAAGGTCCCCCGCGTGCGTGCGTTCGTCTCGCCGTGGATCGTTCAGCTCGTACCACTCCTCATCCTCCCGGCGGCTGTGCCTCTTGCCGGCACCGGCGAGGCCCAGGAGTCCGAAGACCGGCAGAAGGACGATTGCGGCCGTGGCGACGACGAACGCCACCAGGCCGACGACCAGGGCGATGAGGAACTGGCCGAAGAAGTAGCCGGCCACACCGGCAACTGTGAGGGCAATGAGCTTCCCGTACCAGGGAAGCCTCTTGAAACGGGCTATGGCCCAGCGAGCGCACTTACGCATGGGGCAACGCTCCTCCCCGGCAGGAACGCTGTCCACCTGCTCCGAAGGCGCATCGGAAGACTCAAGAGCGCCCTTGAAGGCCCATGCGCCCCTCAGGGGTTCATGCCTCCAGTCCCTCGAAGGCGACGGCCAGGTGCCGGGGGCCGCGCAGGGCCGGGTTCCGGCGGTAGGGGGGCGGGTCCTCCACCAGGGTGGGTTTCTTCAGCCGGCGGGCGAGGGCGGTCAGCGCGAACTGGGTCTCCAGGCGGGCCAGCGGGGCCCCGAAGCAGCTGTGGATGCCGCTGCCGAAGCCGAGGTGCTGGTTGTCCTGGCGCTCCGGGCGGAAACACTCGGGATCCGTGAAGCGGCGCGCGTCGCGGTTGCCCGCGCCCAGGGCGAGCAGGACCGTCGCCCCTTGGGGGATCGTGGTGCCGGCGATGTCGACGTCGGCCAGCGTGATGCGCGGGGGCATCAGGTGCACGGGCGGCTCGTAGCGCAGGAGTTCCTCGACCAGCGGGACGGCCAGGGCGGGGTCCTTGGCCAGGCGGTCGAGGACGTCGGGGTGGCGGAGCAGGGTGAGCATCCCGTTGGTGATGAGGTTGACGGTGGTCTCGTGGCCGGCGACGAGCAGCAGGACGGCGGTACTGATCAGCTCGATGGGGTTCATCCGCCCGTCCGGGCCCCGGTCGTTGGCCATGCCGGAGAGCATGTCGTCGGCGGGGGTGCGCCGCCGCTCCTCGATGAGCCCGCCCAGATAGCGGCCCAGGTCGGCCCGGGCCTGCTGGCTCTCCCGCATTCTGGCCTCGCGGTCGTCGCCCGTGCCGGGGTCGAGGGCGCCGACGATGGCGTCGGCCCAGCCGTGGAAGCGGGCCTCGTCCTCGCGGGGCACGCCGAGCAGCCGGCAGATCACCGTGACCGGGAAGGGGTACGAGAAGTCCTCGACGAGGTCGATGCGGTCCTTGCCCTCGAACCCTTCGACGAGCGCGGCGACGGTCGCGTTGAGCTCGCCCTGCATGTCGTACACCCGGGTCGGGGAGTTCGGCGGGCCGAAGTGGCGCATGGCCAGGTGGCGCAGCCGGTCGTGTTCGGGCGGGTCGAGCCGGAGCATGGAGGGCGGGAGATTGGTGTCCTCCTCCGGCGGCAGGTCCTCGGTTCCGCGGGAGACGAGTCTGCGGGCGTCCGAGCTGAGCCGCGGGTCGTGGAGCAGACTGCTGATCTCGTAGTAGCCGCCGACCAGATACGTGCCGTCGTCCTGCCGGGCCACCGGCGTCCTGCGGAGTTCGGCGTAGAGCGGGTAGGGGTCGGCGCGGTTGGCGTAGTCGGTGATCTGCTGGAGCAAGGTGCCCGGTGCCATGGAACGCTCTCCTGCGGTGGTGGCGCGGTGTCAGCCGCGGGCGGGGGTGAACCGGACGAGGCGCCGGGTGGGGTCGTGGCCGCTGAGGGTGACGGTGGGCCCGTGGCTGGGGAGCGAGGGGTCCGGGAAGTCCGCGGAGACCGGGCGCAGCCCTTCCGGGCGCCGGTCGACGTTGTCGAACTCGGGCGGGAACGGCGCGCATTCCTCGATCCGTTCCCGGTAGAAGTCGAGCCACTTGGCGTTGTCGAAGGTGACGGCGGCGATGGTGCGGCCCTGGTAGCCGTAGACGCCGGTGAAGCGGCCCTCGGCGAGCGAGCCCTGGGTGATGACGATCTCCTCTCCCATGGGCGGGACGCCGACGGATTTGATGTTGACGCCGAACTGGGAGGACCAGAAGCACGGGACCCACAGGTGGGCCCGGCGGTCCGGGGTGGCGCTGATCATGTTGTGGGCGGCGGTCTCGGCCTGGGCGACCGCGTTTCCCCAGTGCTCGAGGGAGAGGAACTGATAGCCGAAGAGCGGGTGCGGGGTACGGGCAACGTCCCCGGCGGCGAAGACGTCGTCGGTGACGATGCCCTGGACGTCGAAGGCGCGGCACCCGGCGTCGCAGGCCACGCCCCGGGGGCCGGCGGCCAGCCCCGACCCGTCCAGCCACCGGGTGTTGCGGGTCGCCCCGAGGGCGACGACGGCGACGTCGATGTCGAGCGAGGTGCCGTCGGACAGGTGGGCGCGCCGCAGCCGGCCGACCGAGTCGCCCTCCAGCGAGGTGACGGTGATGCCGCAGCGCAGGTCCACGCCGTGGGCCCGCTGCAGGTCCGCGGCCACCGCGCCGACCACCCCGCCCAGCGCGCCCACCAGGGGTGAGGGCCCGCGTTCGGCGACGGTGACGTCCAGGCCGCGTTCCCGGCAGGCGGAGGCGATCTCGGAGCCGGTGAAGCCGGCGCCGACGACCAGGACCCGGCGGGGCCCGGCCGCCAGCCGCCGTTCGAGCCGGGCCGCGTCGTCGCCGGTGCGCAGCGTGAAGACGCCGTCCAGGGCGGCCTCGGCCTCGTTGAACCAGGGACGGGCGCGGACGCCCGTGGTGATCAGGAGGCGGTCGTAGCCGACCTCCTCGCCGTCCGCCAGGCGTACCGTCCTGGCGGCCAGGTCCAGCCCCGTGGCCGCCGTGCCGAGCCGCCATTCGGCCTCGAAGGGCAGGCGCCGGGGCAGGTCGGTGGCGTCGGGGCGCACGCGGCCGAGCAGGACCTGTTTGGACAGCGGGGGCCGGTCGTAGGGCTCGCGGGGCTCGTCCCCGATGATCGTCAGCGATCCGGTGAAGCCTTCCGCGCGCAGCGTCTCGGCGGCCCGCAGGCCCGCCAGGGAGGCTCCGACGACGACGATGCGCCCCTCGCGCCGGAGTGTCTGCAGGGCCCCGTCAACGGTCATGGGAACCGCTCCGTCCGGCAGCGGCGGGGGCCTCGTCCGTCTCGACGAGGATCGCCTGGACGGGGCAGGCAGCGGCGGCCCTCAGCACGTGCTCGCGCTGGGCCTCGTCGCACACGGGCGCGTACATCAGCGCCTCCTCGCCGTGCAGGGCGAACACGTCCGGTGCCAGGAAGGCGCATTGCGCATAGCCCTGGCACCGGTTGAGGTCGACGACAAGTTTCATCGCGGATGCGGCCCTTCGTCGCTGTCGCGCTCGACTCCAATTGAGGGGTATGTTCCATTTACTCCACAGATGTTCATCGCCTGCACGTGGAACGCCACCCAAAGGGACGTCGATGCCTGCCCACGATCCTCCGGCGATCCGTGACTACGCCTTCCTCAGCGACTGCCACTCGCTCGTCCTCGTCGGCCCGGACGCCTCCGTCGAATGGGCCTGCTTCCACCGCTTCGACGCCCGCTCGGTCTTCGCCCGGCTGCTGGACCGCGAGGTCGGCGGGTACTTCCGCATCGCCCCGGTCGGTCCCCATGAGACGACCCGCCGGTACCTGCCCGGCACCAACATCCTGGAGACGACGTTCCGTACGGCCACGGGGACCGTCACGGTGACCGACTGCCTGCCCGTGCACGAGGACCCGGAGCAGCCTGGACGCCCGCTGCGCCGGCCGCCCGGGCATCTGCTGCTGCGCCGCGTCCGCGGCGAGGCGGGCGAGGTGCCCGTGGAACTGACCTTCGCGCCCCGCTTCGACTACGGCCTGACCACCCCCTTCCTGGAACCCGCCGCCGAGGACCTGCTCGTGGCGAGCGGCGGTGCCGACACCCTGCTGCTGCAGAGCGACCTGCTGCCCCTGCACCCGCACGCGGACGGCACCTGCACCGCCCTGGCGACGGTCGGCGAGGGCGAGGAACGGTACGTCGCGCTCACGCACGGCGAGGCCGGCCGTGTGCAGGTGCGCCGGCTCCCCGGCGCCGAACTGCGCGGCCGTCTGGCGGAGACGGTCGCGTTCTGGGAGCGCTGGGCGGCACGCTGCACCTACCGGGGCCCGTACCGGGATGCGGTGGTGCGCAGCGCGCTCGTCCTCAAAGGCCTCGTCTACGACCGCACCGGCGCCATCGCCGCGGCCGCCACCACCTCGCTGCCGGAGGCGCCGGGCGGGGTGCGCAACTGGGACTACCGCTACTGCTGGCTGCGGGACTCCGCCGCGATGCTCTCGACGCTGGGCGGCATCGGATACGCGGACGAGGCCCGGCGCTTCGGCGAGTGGCTGCTGCGCACCACCGCCGGGCGCGCCGAGGAGCTGCAGATCATGTACGGCATCGGCGGAGAACGGCTGCTGCCCGAGTTCCGGCTGGACCACCTGCGGGGCTACCGCGACTCCCGGCCGGTGCGGGTCGGCAACGGCGCCTGGGACCAGTTCCAGCTGGACGTCTACGGCGAGATCGTGGCCGCCGCCTGGCACCTGGCGAGCCGGTACGGTCCGCCCGGGCCCCGGGGGCTGGCCTTCCTGCGCCAGGTCGTCGACCTGGCGGCCCGGCGCTGGGAGGAGCCCGACGAGGGCATCTGGGAGGTGCGGGGCGGCAGCAGGCACTTCGTCTTCTCCAAGCTCATGGCCTGGACGGCCCTCGACTGCGGGGTCCGGCTGCTGGACCGGTTCGGCGACGGCGTCGGGAGCGCGCACGACCGGGAGCGGTGGGCCCGGATCCGCGACGAGATCCGGGCGCGGATCGAAACCCGCGGGGTGGACCCGCGCACCGGCGCCTTCATGCAGGCATTCGACTCACCCGCCCTCGACGCCGCCACGCTGCAGCTGGGGCTGCGCGGGTTCCTGCCCTTCGACGACCCGCGGATGCGCGCCACGGTCGACCTGATCGACACCGAACTCACCCGCGGGGGCCACTGCTACCGCTACCGCACCTACGACGGACTGCCCGGCGGCGAGGGTGCCTTCGTCTTCTGCACGCTCTGGCTGGTCAACGCCCTGGCCCGCACGGGCCGTACGGCCGAGGCCGAGGAACGGCTGGCCCTCGTCCTCGGCTGCGCCGGCGACCTCGGGCTGCTGGCCGAGGAGATCGATCCCGGCACCGGTGACCAACTCGGGAACTTTCCCCAGGGCTTCAGCCATCTGGGTCTGATCGCCGCGGCGCTGACTCTGCAGGGCCCGTAGCACCCCCGCCGCGTGTGCGCAGAGCGTCCAGCAGGACATGGCTGCTGGTCGCCAGCATCCAGACCGGGAAGACGAGTTCGAGGTGCGCGGTGCTGCTGACGGAGAACAGCAGCACCAGCGCGACCAGGTAGCCGAGCCAGGCCAGCCAGCGCGGGAAGATGCCCAGGCGCTGTCCGATCGTCGTGGTCGACAGGACGAACACCGCGGCCATCCGCGTCGAGTAACCGGATAACAGCGTGAGGACGAGGTGGCGACCGTACTGCCAGAGGTCGTCCCGGCCCGCCGAGGGGGGCGCCGAGGTGCCGGTCACGGCCAGCAGGCTCCCCGCCGTCGCCGCGAGGACGAACAGCATCGCCACGAACAGCAGCCCGCTGCCCAGGAACAGCGTGGCGAAGAACCGGTCCTCCGCCGGGCCGACATAGTCCCGGAGAGTACCCATGAACCACAGGAAGAAGACCCCGGCGAACGGCAGCAGGGCCAGCGCCGTGCTCAGGCCGTCGTGCCGGGAGGTGGGGCCGAACCAGTCGGCGGCGTCCTGCGGATGCTCGGGCATGGCCAGGCGCACCAGCACGACGGCGGCGCCCAGCAGCAGGGCGGAGACGATGCCCGCCACCGCCGCGACGCGCGGTGTCCGCAACCCCTGCCGCGCCCTCCTGCCGGCGGTCCGCATGACGTTCTCCTCCGGCTCCTCCGGCACGCGCTCCCGTGCCGGTTCTCCTCACCGTGCAGTCCCCGCGGGCACGGCCCGGCGACACCTCCGGCGGCGACAATCACCCCCATGGACCGTCGCCGGGGCGGTCGCCGCGAGGGGCGTCGGTGGGGAGGCTGATCCATACGTCGGCCCCGCCGTCGGGGTGGTTGGTGGCGCCGTGGGTGCCGCCTGCGGCGCGGGTGATGGCGGCGACGATGGCCAGGCCGAGGCCGGTGCCGCCGGTGGTGCGGGCGTGGTCGGCGCGGGTGAAGCGGTCGAAGGCGGCCGGGAGGAAGCCGGGCGGGAAGCCGGGGCCGTGGTCGCGGACGTGGATCTCGATGTGGTCCTGGTGCTCGCGTGCGGTGATCTCGACGGGGCCGCGTCCGTGCCGGAGGGCGTTGCCGATCAGGTTGGTGACGGCGCGTTCCAGACGGGTCGGCTCGGCCCTCACCCGGAGGTGAGCGGGGCAGCGGACGGTGAAGGCCGTGGCGGGGTGGGCGGTGCGGTGCCGGGTGGTGAGCCGTTGCAGCAGGGGCGCCAGGTCGATGGTGCGCAGGCCGCGGGGCTGGTGGTCGGCCTGGTCGGTGCGGGCGAGCAGCAGGAGGTCTTCGGCGAGGTCGACGAGGCGTTGGGTTTCCTCGGCGGCGGAGGTGAGGGCGGCGGTCAGCTCGGTGGGGGTACGGGGGCGCCGCAGGGCGAGGTCGAGTTCGGTTTTCAGCAGGCTGAGGGGGGTGCGCAGTTCGTGGCTCGCGTCGGCGGCGAAGTGCTTTTCGCGCTCGAGTGCGGCTTGCAGGCGGTCGAGCATGGCGTTGAGGGTGGCGGCGAGGCGGGCGATCTCGTCGCGGCTGGGCGGGACCTGCAGGCGCCGGTGCGGGGTGGTGTCGGTGACGGCGGCGGCCTGGGCGCGCATGCGTTCCACGGGGCGGAGTGCTGCGGTGGCCAGGAGGTAGGCGCCGGCGGTGGCGGCGAGGAAGACGATGGGCAGGGCGGTGAGCAGTTCGCGGCGCAGGTCGGCGTAGGCCTCCTGGCTGGCGAGGAGCTGGGCGGGGGTGGCACGTCCTGCGTATTCGTTCTGGGATTCGGCGAAGCGGCTGAGGGTGAGGTAGCCGGCGGCGGCCAGGACGGCGGCCATGGCCAGCGCGAAGATGGCGGTCAGGCGGATCCGCAGCGGCACTTTGCTGATCATGACGGTGGTGGGGGAGTGGTGGGGTGGGGGCGGCCGCCGTCGCGGCGCAGGCGGTAGCCGGCACCGCGGACGGTCTCGATGGCGGTGGTGCCGAAGGGCCGGTCGATCTTGTCGCGCAGCGAGCGGATGTGGACGTCGACGACGTTGGAGTAGGGGCTGGCGGCGAAGTCCCAGCACTGCTCGACCAGCATGTCGCGGGTCAGGACGGTGCCCGGGCGCCGGAGCAGGGCTTCGAGCAGGGCGTACTCCTTGGCCGTGAGGGTGATCTCGGCCTGGCCGCGCCGTACCTGGTGGGTTGCCGGATCCAGGCGCAGGTCCCCGGCCTGGAGCACCGGCGGGCGCTCGGCCGGGCCGCGGCGGATCAGGGCGCGCAGGCGGGCGAGGAGTTCGTCGAGGCTGAAGGGCTTGGTGAGGTAGTCGTCCGCGCCGCCGTCCAGGCCCGCCACGCGGTCGGCGATCGCGTCACGGGCGGTCAGCATCAGCACCGGCACCTGGTCCCCGCGGCGCCGCAGTTGCGCGCACACCCCGAAGCCGTCGAGGCCGGGCAGCATCACATCCAGCACGATCGCGTCGAAGGCGGCGGCCCGGGCGAGGTTCAGGGCCTGGGGGCCGTCGTCGGCGGTGTCGACGGCATAGCCCTCCTCGGTGAGGGCCCGGCGCAGCAGCGTGCGCATCTTCGGCTCGTCCTCGACCACCAGGACTCGCACCGGCACCACCCTTTCCGTATCTGTGCTGGGAGCAAGCCTTGCCGCTGATCATGAAGGAGCCGTGAAGATACCGCCTGCCGGGGGCGTCTTCATCCCAGCTTCATCATCTGTCGCTTGCCTGGGACATGTGGGCCGTACGGACGGCGTGCGGCCGATGCGCTTCCGTCCCGAGGAGGAGCGATGTTCCGCCACGCACAGATCCGGCGTACCCGGCTGGCGGCCGGTACGGCGCTGGTGTCCGCGCTGGCCGTCGGCGGCGTCACCGCCGGAGCGGCCGTCGGGCACACCGGCCATCAGCAGGGCGGCGCACAGCCGGAGCCGCCCAGGACCACGACCGCCGCCGACTGGAAGGGCGTCGCCGACACCCTGGGCCGCAGCGGCACCCTGATGGGCGGCACCGTCTACCGCGTCTCCCTGCCCCGCACCGACCTGAAGGTCACCTCCGACCACGTCAGCATCAAGCCCGGGCTGTCGCTGGGCGGCTACGCAGCGTTCGCCCAGTACAAGGACGGGGCCATGCTGATGGGAGACCTCGTGGTCACCGAACCGGAGCTGCAGAAGGTCACCGACGCGCTCCAGGCCGCCGGGATCGACCAGACCGCCGTGCACAAGCACCTGCTCGCCCAGCATCCCGATGTCTGGTGGGTCCACATCCACGCCATGGGCGACCCGGTCACCCTGGCCAAGGGCGTCAAGGCGGCGCTGGCAGCCACCGCCACCCCGCCCGCCGCCAAGCCCCCCGCCTCCCAGCCAGCCGTTGCGCTGGACACCGCGGGTATCGACAAGGCGCTGGGGCGCAAGGGCACCGCCGACGGCGGCATCTACAAAATCACCGCGGGGCGCCGGGACGCCGTCAACGACGGCCGGCACATCCTGCCGTCCGGCCTCGGCATCACCACCGGAATCAACTTCCAGCCGCTCGGCGGCAACAAAGCCGCCATCAACGGCGACTTCGTCATGACCCAGGCCGAGAGCCAGAAGGTCATCCAGGCCCTGCGCAAGGGCCACATCGACATCGTCGAACTGCACAACCACAGCCAGGACGAACAACCTCGCCTGTTCTACCTGCACTTCTGGTCCACTGGCGACGGCGTCACCCTCGCCAAGGCCCTGCGCCCGGCCCTCGACGCCACGGCACTGGCTCCCGCGTCATGATCGGCTGGGCGCAGATCGGCTACGGCGCCGCCCTCTCCGCCGTTTTCGCCGCTCTCCTCCTGCTCGCGGCCCGCTGCCGCAACCGGGCCGCACTGACCACCGCCGCCCTCGCGGCGGCCGCGGGGCCGTTCGCGTGGAACGCCATCCTCCGCGCCGCGCACGGAGAGCAGTTCTTCACCGACGCACCCCTGGCCGTCTTCCCCGTCAGCTGGCAGGACACCGGATCCGCGGTCTTCACCCTCGCCGCAGCATCCCTCGCCCTGGCCTTCGGCCCCCTCGCCACCCAACCCGCCCGCACCGGCATCCGCTACGCCCTCGTGGCCGCCGCGGCGGCCCTGCTCACCGACATCTACCTGTACTGAACAAGGCGGCCGTACTTCCGGTACATGTGCACAGGTGCGCAACCCTGCGCTTACGATGTCGGCATGGGCATGGGCACGGAAACAGCAGGTACGCACCGTTCGCAGCAGCATGGCAGCGGCGAGCGACTGGATGTCGCCGCGTCGGTCCTTGCCCTGCTTTCCGATCGCACGCGGCTCGCGCTGATGGAGCGGCTCGGCCGGGGTGAGGCCGACGTCACGACCTTGACCGAGGCCACGGGCGCGGCCCGGACGTCGGTGAGTCAGCATCTGGCGAAGCTGCGCCTGGCCGGCTTGGTCGTTGCTCGCAAGGACGGCCGCCGCGTCGTGTACTCCTTGCGACACGGGCATCTGCGGCGCCTGGTCGATGAGGCGCTGAACGTCGCCGACCACCAGATCGGGTCACTGCCGCCCCACGACTGACCCCGGTCCTCCTGGTGCGGCACGTCGTGCCAGGAACGGCTTGGAATCGATATGTGCACACGTGTGCACATGAACTTATGATGGGCGGGTCATTCCGTGCTGACCGGGACGGGGCCCATGCTGTCTGTGCTGCGCAACCGCGCCTACCGCCACTTGTTCACCGCTCAGGTAGTCGCTCTGGTCGGGACGGGCCTGGCGACGGTGGCGTTGTCGCTGCTGGCGTACGACGTTGCCGGGGACAACGCGTCGGCGGTGCTCGGCACGGCGCTGGCGATCAAGATGGTCGCCTACGTCGCCATCGCCCCGGTCGCGGGCGCGCTGGCCGGGCGAATACCCCGGCGGGTGCTGATGGCGGCGATGGACCTGACCCGGGCCGGGGTCGCGCTCACCCTGCCGTTCGTCACCCAGGTCTGGCAGATCTACGTGATGGTCTTCCTGCTCCAGGCGGCCTCCGCGGCCTTCACTCCGGTCTTCCAGGCCACCATCCCCGAGGTGCTGCCGGAGGAGCGCGACTACACGCAGGCCCTGTCGATGTCACGGCTCGCCTACGACCTGGAGAGCCTGTTCAGCCCCGCACTCGCAGCCGGTCTGCTCACTGTGGTCTCCTACAACTGGCTGTTCGCGGGCACGACGGTCGGTTTCCTCGCCTCTGCCGCCCTGGTCCTCTCTGCTGTTCTGCCCAAGCCCGCCCCCGTGGAGCGCACCGGCGGCGTCTACGCCGGGGCAGCCTTCGGATCGCGCCTGTTCTGGGCCACCCCGCGCCTGCGGGCCCTGCTCGCGCTCGACCTCGCCGTGGCCGCCGCCGGGGCGATTGTCTACGTCGACACCGTGGTCATCGTTCGCGAGCACTTCCACCAGCCCGCCGGTGCGGTGTCGCTGGCATTGGGTGCCTTCGGGGCCGGCTCCATGCTCACCGCCCTCGTCCTGCCCCGCGTCCTCACCAAGGCCGGCGACCGTGCCGTCATGCTGCCCGCCGCATTCGCCCTGACGCCGGTCCTGGCCGCTGCCGCCACGCTGATCGCTGCTGCGCCGGGCGCCTGGTCCTGGGCCGGACTGCTCGCCATCTGGGCGCTGATCGGGGCTGCTTCCTCTGCCGTCCTGACCCCGGGCGGCCGGGTCGTCCGCCGCTCCGCCGCCGACGCGGACCTGCCCGCCGCGTTCGCCGCGCAGTTCTCCCTCTCCCACAGCTGCTGGCTGCTGACCTACCCCCTCGCCGGATGGCTCGCCACAGGCGCAGGGCTGCCCGTCACTGCCGTCGTGCTCGGTGTCATCGCGCTGGCCGCCACGCTGGTGGCCACTGTGGCGTGGCCGGGTCACGACCCCGGTCGGCTCGATCACATCCACACCGACCTGCCCGTCGGCCACCCTCACCTCGCCGACGCCCGCCACATCACGGGTGGCTGGCGGCACGGCCACCACTACGTCATCGACCGGCACCACCACACCTGGCCCCGCCCCGGCCGGCAGCCCCACCGCCGAGTGGCGGCCGGCGGACGCTGGTTCGAACGGATGCTTTAGGAAACAAGGGTCTGCTCTTCCAATTCGGTCAGCTTTACGGTGCACAGGCCACCGCGTTCCGCCTTTACGTCCGTCACCTTGAGCTGCGTGCCCGGCGGGAGGATGTATTCCTCCTCGCCGGTGAACGCGGAGAAACGCTGGATTCCCACGGCCCGGGCGGGGCGCACCTCGAAGAGCGTCCGCTTGCCGCGGCTGCCGAGGAACGCCTGTGCCACGCCGAGCTTGGACGTGCACGAGGAGACGCCCCACCAGGTCACCGTCCGGCCGATCGGGTACTGCGCCCGCAGGTCCAGCGACACCCCGCGCCACAACGGCTCCGTGTGGGCGGGAAGTCGCGACACCGCCGAGAACAGCAGCCGCAGATACGGGAGGTACGGGACGAGCCTGGACCGGTCCGGGGTGCGCAGGATGGCGTTGATCTCCCGGTAGAACGCGGACTCGCAGGTGTAGAGGTACAGGGCGGCAATCGCGTCGGCGGACAGGCTGTTGCTGCCGGCTGCCTCCGCTTCGTCCGCCCGCCGCTTGCCGAATTCGTGGGACAGCCCGACATGCCAGTCGAGACCGGACAGCAGCTTGGCCACCGGGGCGACGGCGTCGCGGAAGTCCATGAGCGGGGTGTCGAACACGCCGGTGATCGCGGGGAGGGCGAGTCCCTCGTCCTTGACGCTGGCGAGACGCTCGAGATACAGCTGGTGCAGCTCCATGGTGGACGTGATGAACGCGCCCATGCGCTCGGCAACGCCGCTGCTGTTCGTCCCCCCGTCAGGCCCCGCCGCGGCCTTGTCCCACCCCTTGCTCGGCAGCCAGTCGATCTGCTCGGTGCCCAGCGATGCGAGGGCGTCGTTCACCACCGCGAAGTGGTCGCCGTCGCAGAAGATGTCGCCCTGCGCCGCGGGATTCGGGTGGTCGATGTGCCGGACCTCGACCTCGGGGTACTTCTGCTGGAGCCGGAGGACGACCTTCTTCAGACTGCGCGCGTGGGCTCCCCACCACGCGAAGACGACGCCGCGGTCCTCCTCGTCGGCATTCTGCTTGGCCTTGAGGATCTCCTCGACGATCCGCTCGGCCATCGGGCGCCAGAACGTGGCGTGCCGGTCGTCTCCCCTCGCCCCGTCACTGCTGGCGGTGAGTGCCGCATTCAGCAGCAGCACACCCTGCGTGAGCATCGCCTGGAACCATTCCGGCGGCTGGACCGTGTCCTGCTTCTTCAGCAGCGCCCGAATGTCGGCGATCGGGGTCTTCTTGGGTATGCCGTACTTCCACATCGCCGCCGCCTTGATGATGCAGCGGATGCTGACGACCCTGCCGAACTGGCTGTCCTTCCAGTCGTGGAAGGTGTTGTCGAACATGGCAATGCCGGTGGCACTCTCCGGCCGCGGGTACGGATTCTGGCCGAAGACGACGACCTTCCACTTGTGCGGGGGATTGGGCTTGAGCGCCTGGAAGGTCAGTTCGCGGACGGGGACGACGTCCGGACCGCGGCCCGGGCCGATGAACGCAGCCGCGTCCGGCTGCGCCTCGATGACAGGCTTCAGCAGCGGAAGCCACGGTTCACCGCCGCCCTTGAACAGCTCGGCGAGGGCCAGCGGGTCATGCGCGTCGGGCGTGGCAGGGGTGTGGGCATCGCTCATGGCGGAGGGGCTCCCAAGGATCGGACAGTGCAGGTGGAAGGCCTGGTCGGCGAAGTGCCCATGACGATAGGCCAGCCCACTGACAGTCACCCTCCGGCTCGTGCGGGCGCCGGGCCGGACCGGCTGTTCTGTCAGTGGGGCGCTGTAACGTGCCGATCAGTCGAGTGACCGTTCCGGATCGGAGTGAACCATGACCGAGTACCACGCCCAGCCGCCGCTCAGGGTCGTGCTGACCGACATCAACACCGCGGTGGTGGAGGCATGGCGGGCGGCCTTCGCCGACACCCCCGAGATCGAGATCCGCAAAGGCTCGGTCCTCGACGAGAAGGCCGACGCCTGGGTCAGTCCGACCAATTCCCGGGGGCGGATGGACGGCGGGGTCGACGCAGTCATCAAGCGCCACCTCGGAGCGGGTATCCAACTGCGCGTGCAGCGGGCGATCCGCGACCAGTTCGAGGGACGGCTCCCTGTGGGAAGCGCGGTGTGCGTTCCGTCCGGGGCGGTCGACCCGAAGTTCCTGATCTCGACGCCGACGATGGAGAATTCCTCGGAGAATGTGAGCGAGACCCTGAACGTGGCCCTCGCCTGCGCCGCCGCGTTCCAGGCGATCCACCGGCAGAACAAGAAGGCGCCGGGCAGCATCCAGTCGGTGGCGCTGGTCGGCATGGGAGCCCAGACCGGCCGGGTGCCGGCACGGGTGTGCGCCAACCTGATGTGGACGGGCTACACGCTGTTCAACGACTACTGCTTCGAGGACTACGACGACCTGCGCAGCACGATCATTGCGCAACTCGACGACATCGAGAACGCGCCCGCCGAGAAGCGCGTACGCATCGCGCCGCCCGAGCGCCCGATATCCCGTCGCTGACCGGGGTTTTCTCAACGAACAGGGGCGTCTCAACCCACGTCGAAGGCGTTCCGCAGCCCCAGCCGCCACCGTGCCTCGTCCCGCCGCTTGAACACCTCCAGCTCCGGCGGCCGGTACAGCGGAGTGACCGTGCACCGCTCCGCCCCCGAACCGGCCTCGTCCAGCAGCGCGTTGACCGCCTGCCGGGCCGATGCGTTGGCGCCCTCCATCGTCGCCAGGTCGATGTCGACACGGACGTAGTCGCCGGAGAGGAAGAAGTTGGGGATGGCGGTGCGGGACGACGGACGGTTGGGCCAGGTGCCCACCGGGTGAATCAGCAGCTGTTCGTCGTTGGTGGCACGGGAGCCGCCGAGCTGGACGGCCGGGTCCAGGAACCAGGAGTGCAGGGACGCGTCCTTGAGCGCCGTACGGCCCGTGTCGTCGAGGCCCGCCTTCAGCTGGGCCCACACCTCCCGGGCAACCTCCTCACGCGTGCACTGCTTGGCCGTCTTGCCATAGAGGACGCCCGGCTTGTCCCACTCGGAGACGTCACAGGACAGACAGTCGGCAACCGTGCCGTCACCGAAATCGCGCCGGAAGTCGTGACCGGGCCAGAACTGGGCCTGGGAGATGGAGGTGATCGACCACGCGGAATCGATGTGGTTGATATGGCCGTGGACGAGCGGAGTGGGCTCGGTGAGGTAGAACTGGATGCCGGTCATCCAGTCCGTACGCAGGTTGTCGCAGCGGACCAGCTGCGGATCCGCCGCCCGCACGGCCGCGTTCCAGGTCGTACGGGCGTGCTCGACGGGCATCGCGGAGACGAACCAGTCGGCCTCGGCGGTCTGCCGGGAGCCGTCCGTGCCCTCCAGGACCGCCCCGGTGATCCGCCCGCCCTCCAGCCGCAGATCCCGCACCGCCCATCCGGTGCGGAACTCCACGCCCAGGGAGCCGAGGTACCTCACCCACGGATCGATCCACGCCTCGTTGGTGGGCGCATTGAGCAGCCGGTCGATGGGGCCGTCCGCACCCAGGCCCAGGGCGTTGAAGACGAACGCCTCGCCGAGCGTCGCCACCGTCCTGGTGCTGGCCGCCTCGGCCTTGGTGGCCACGATGTTGCGGGTGACGCCGATGCACAGCAGCCGCTGGTAGTCGGGGGACATGTGTGCGGCCCGGGTGAACTCCCACCACGGCACGTTCTCCCAGTCCGCCAACCGGCGCTGCTCGCAGCTGGTGAGCCAGACCAGAAACCGCTCCGCGAAGTAGGCGATCTCGTGCGCGGGCAGGCGGACGGATGTGTCGAGGAAGGCCACGAGCATCCGCCGCAGCTCGTCCGGGGTGAGCGGGGACGGCCGGCGGCTGCCGCCGGGAAGGGGGACGCGGATGTCCTCGCGCCCGGTGCGGGCGACCAGCGTCTCGCTCGGCGCGACCAGGTTGTCCCAGCAGCCGTTGCGGTTGCCGGGGAACGGTATGCGACGCAGTGTGTCCGGCAGATTGTGGTAGATGCCCGGTATGAAGCGGAAGCCGTGCTCACCGGGCAGCGGTCTGCGACCGCCTCTGCCGCTGCCGGGGACGTCCATGCTGCGCGCCTTGCCGCCCAGGGCGTCCTTGCGCTCGTACACCGCGACCTCGAAGCCCCGCTCGGCCAGCTCGTGCGCGGCGGTCAGCCCGGCGACGCCGCCGCCGAGCACCGCGACGGACCGGCCGCCGGAGGCACGGGCCGCAGCCCGTGCCGTCCCGCCCAGCGCCGCCGTGGCGGCCACGACCGTCGCACCGCCGATGAATCCCCGGCGGGTACTGCCTGCGCGTTCCGCCACGTCGTCAACTCCCTTTAGCTGCCCATGGGTTGGGTGGTGCGCTGGAGCATAGGGGCGACTCGCGGGACCCGGTAGGGCGCCTCCGGCACGGCAGTCGCAGGACGACCGGAACCCGCCGTCCGCGCGCTGCGGTTCACCGCCCCCGCCCTCCGGGCCCGCCGAAGTGGGCGACCGGGCCGTGCACCGGTCCGGCGGCGGCAATCACCCCCATGGCCCCTCGTCGGCGCGCCCGCCGTGCGGGCCGGTGCGGCCGCCGCGATCCTGGGGGCTGTGGCAGGTCGAGCCGACGCGTACGAGGGCGAGGACGGCCAGGAGCGGCACCGGCCGTCAGAACGGCGCACCAATTACGGAGGCGCGGTCTACGGCTCGCTCCTGGCCGCCTCCGTCGTGGCCGGGACCGGCACGTTCGGGCCGTACCCCCGGCTGGGGCTCGTGCTGCTCCTCCTCGTCACCGGCCTGGTGTTCTGGGGCGCACACGTCTACGCCGGCCTTATCGGCGACTGGGAGTCCTACGGGCATCTGTCCTGGGCCGTGGTCGGCCGCGTGGCGCGCCACGAGTGGCCGATCGCCCAGGCGGCGGTGCTCCCGGCCATTGCCGTGGCGGTCAGCCGGCCGCTGGGGCTGGGGCTGGAGGGGACGGCATGGTTCGCGCTCGCCGTCTCCATCGCGGAGCAGATCGGCTGGGCGAGCGCGGCGGCGGTGCGCGCCGGAGCTTCCAAGGGGCTGGTCGTGGCCGCCGGGGTCGTCAACCTGGTCCTGGGTCTCATCATTGTGATCTTCAAGGCGCAGCTGCATCACTTCTGAGGAGCGGTCATGCGATCCGAATTTCACAGATCATGGCAGTGTGGACGTGGATCCGGATTTCGGCGGGGTCGAGCCGGCCGAGCCGCTTGACGTGCTCGAGGCGGTGCCGACGGCCCGGACGGCCGTGGCGTGGCTGCCGCCGCAGGAGCTGTGGCCGGCGATCCAGGACATCCGGTGGGAGCACGATCCACAGGTGCGGCGGTGGCCGCCGCATGTGAATCTGCTGTTCGGATTCGTGCCGGAGGAGGAATTCGCACGGGCTCTGCCGCTGCTCTCCGCCGGGGCCGCGGAATGCGGGGCGTTCACGGCGCGTCTGACCGGAGTGCGGTACTTCCGGCACCGGCACTATGCGACGGTCTGGCTCGATCCGGCCGCGGCGGACCCGGCGCCGTGGGCCCGGCTCCACCGGGCGCTGGAGCTGCGGTTCCCGCTCTGCCGCGGGCGCGGCGGCCGCTTCACCCCGCATCTGTCCCTCGGACGCACTCAGGACCCGAAGCGGCTGGCCGCCGAGTGCGCCGTCCGGCTCGGCGCGCTGTCGGCGGTGGTCGAGGAGGTGGTCCTGCTCTCCCGGCGCGGCGAGGAGCCCATGCGACCCCGGGCCGTGATCCGGCTGGGCACGGGCGAGGTCCGCCGAGTGCTGGAGTAGCACCCTTGTCCCATCCAGGCATTGGCCGGAACCGCTCGCACACCGACCGTACGGCCAGGCGTATTTACCACCTGTCTGAATGAATGACGTTTCTCCGTCCCGTCATGGCGGCGATGCATAGCATCCGGGGGCGTCCCCCTCTCTCTCGCACTCGTCGCCCGGCTGCGTGCCACCGTCGACCGACCGCAAGCAGAAGGAGCGCCTCTCGATGAACGCCGGAGATCCCGCCCCCGACGTACGCGCCGCGTACGACGCCGCTTGTGCGCGCCTCCTGGGTCTTCAGGCCGACGACGGGTCCTGGGAGGGCGAGATGGAGTGGAATTCCACGATCCTCTCCCAGTACGTCATCGTCATGCGGGTGTTGGGGCGCCCACCGGACGAGGCGTCCCGGCAAGGAATGATCACCTATCTCGCCAACTCGCGTACCGAGCAGGGCGGCTGGGGCATGCATCCGGCGGGTCCTCCGTCGCCGTACGCCACGATGCTGGCCTATGTGGCTCTGCGCCTGCTCGGCGCGGGGCCGGACGATCCGCTGGCCGCCGACGCCAGGAAGTGGCTCAGCGACCAGCCGGGCGGTACGCGAGCCGTCCCGCAGTGGGGAATGTTCTGGCTCGCAGTGCTCGGTCTGGTGCCCTATCGCGAGGTGGCCCCGTTCCCTCCGGAGGCGATGCTCCTTCCCCGGTGGGTCCCGCTCCACCCGGAACGGCTGCTCGGCTGGACCCGCATGCTCTACCAGGCCATGAGCTACCTCTACGGAGCACGGTTCCGCGCGGACCTGGGGCCGCTGGCCGGCGAACTCGGCAGTGAGCTGTTCCCCGGGCCCGTCGAGCAAGCGGGCAAGGCGGCCGTCCGCGGTTCCGATGTGGTCTTCCCCCGCGGTCGCCTCCTCCGCGCCCTCCAAAAGGGCCTGCGCTGCTGGGAGCGCACGCACAGCCGCCGGCTGCGCCGTGCCGCCCTGGAACGCTGCCACCGTGCTGTCGTCGACGAGCAGCACGCGTCTCCGGTGCACGGCCTGTCCTCGGTCAACGCGCTGGTGGAGTGCCTGGTGCTGTTCGCGCACGACTCGCGTCACCCTTTGCTCGACGCGGCGGTGGCCAGGCTGGAGTACTGGCGCTGGTCGGACGGGAAGCACGGGGTGCGCATGTGCGGCGAGCGATCCCCGGTGTGGGACACCTCCTTCGCCGCGCAGGCCCTCCTGGCGTCGGGGCCGGAACACCGCCCGGAGCAGGCGGGTCCGGCGCTTCTCCGGGCGTACGCGTACCTGCGCGACGCCCAGGTCACCACGTATCCGGGACTGGCGCCTCCGCTGCGCGTGGTGACAGGCGGCTGGGCATTCTCCGACGGCGACAGCCGCTGGCCGGTCGGCGACTGCACGGCGGAAGCCGTTGACGCGTTGCTGAGCGTGCGGGACGCCCCGGACCTCCATCGCGCATGCGCTCGCCCGGTCGGCCTTTTCCCGCCGTGGTGCCTGCCTGCCGCTCTGGAGGTCATCCTTGACCGGCAGAACAGCGACGGCGGCTTCGGCACACTCGACCGCCAACGCGCCGGCCGATGGCTGGAAGTGCTCAACCCGACGGAGATGTTCGCCGGCTGCATGGTCGATGCGTCGTCCGTGGACTGCACCGGCTCCGCGCTCACCGCTCTGGCCCGGATGCGCGGCCTTCTCCCTCCGGACGGGCGTCGGCGGGTCGACACGGCGATCAGGCGGGGCATCGACTTCGTGCGCTCCTCCCAGAACCCCGACGGATCCTTCGCGGGCACCTGGGGCATCAACTACACCTATGCCGCGTTCCACGCGGCCCGCGGACTGCGCGCGGCAGGCACCTCACCCGACGATCCGTCCCTGCGCGCCTTGGGACACTGGCTGACAGCGAGCCAGCTGGCGGACGGAGGATGGGGGGAGGACTGGCGGGGCTGTGTCGAGCGCCGCTACATCGCACGCGAACACGGTCTGCCCGAGATGACCAGCTGGGCCGTGCTGGCCGGGCTGAACACCCTTGGCCCCGGGCACCCGTCCGTCACCGGCGGCATCCAGTGGCTGTGCTCCGCCCAGCGGCCCGACGGTTCCTGGAGCGATGACCACGTCAATGCGGTCTTCTTCTCCACCATGATGATCAACTACCGGCTCTACGCGGCCTACTTCCCGACCCTGGCCCTGGGGGGCTACCTGCGGGCGGTCACCTCACTCGCCCCGGACCCCGCATGTCCGGCACACCACGAGGAGCGGCATGACCACTGAGATCGATGCGACAACGCGGTTCCAGGCTCTCACCGCCGACCCCCGGCGCCGCCGCGACGAGTCCACCGCGATGGTGGTGCAGTACTACACACTGGTCGGGGATCTCTACCGGGAGAGCTGGGGCCCTCATCAGCACTTCCCCTGCTACAGCCCCGGGCAGAGCCGCGAGGAGGCGACCGAGGCCCATGTGAAGGACCTGGCCGACCGGGCTGGGCTCACGGCCGATTCGTACGTGCTGGATCTGTGCTCCGGCGTCGGCGGCCCCGCCTGCACCATCGCCGTCCACACCGGGGCGCGGGTGGTCGGGGTCGACCTGGTGGCCGACCGGGTCCGGGAAGCCCGGGACAACGCCCGGAAGCGAGGGCTCGACGACAGGGCCTCCTTCCGTGTCGGCGACGCCACCGCCCTGCCCTTCGACGACTCGGCCTTCACTGCCGCCTACAGCATCCAGGCGTTGTGCCACGTGGCGGACAAACCCCGTGCCCACCACGAAGTCGCCCGTGTGCTGCGGCCGGGCACGGTGTGGACCGGATACGACTGGATGCGCGCCGCGGCAGCGGGGGCGGACGGGATCGCCGAGGACATCTGCCGTGCTCATGGCCTGCCCTCCCTGGCGACGGTGGGCGAGCTCCGGCAGGACCTGACGGCCGCGGGTTTCACGGACATTCACGTCAGCGACGGCCGGGACGTCGGCGACTGGGCCCTCAACTGGGACCACCTCGAGGAACTCGTCACGCAGCTGCCGCCCCGCGACGAGCTGCCGCCCCTGCTGCGCATGATGGCCGACGGGGCCCGCGCGCTCTGCACGGGTGCCCGCAGCGGCGCCTTCTTCATCGGACACTGGCACGCCCGCCGCGCGGAGGAAGGATCGTGACCGGCGACGGCCCGCCGAACCCCGCACGAAACCGTCCTGTTCACGGAGAGCACCCGGTTTCCGGGCCGGACACGAGCACGGCCCGGGAGCTGCCCGCCGTGCCCGGCGGCCTGCCGCTGATCGGCCACGCCCTTCCTTTCCTCCGCGATCCCGGGGAGTTCCTGCTGCGCCACCACGCCACGCAGGGCGAAGCCATCACCTTCACCGTCCTGGGCACGAAGGTGGCCTCCTTCTGCAGCCCGCAGCTCAACGCCGCCGTCCTGGGACACGACGACAGCGAACTCGACCGCCAATTCATGCACAGCCGTCTCACCCCCGTCTTCGGCGAGGGCCATGTACTCGACGATCCCCCCGAACTCATCGCCTGGCAGAAGAAGGTCGCGCGCCCGGTGCTGCGGCGCGAGGCCATGGCGCAGCATGTGACGACCATGTACGAACTGGTCGAGCGGTACACCGCGGACTGGGGCCCAGGCGGCGAGGTCGACCTCGTCACGGCCGCCCGCGAGGTGACGGCGCTCTTCGCCGCCCACTGTCTGATCGGGCCCCGGTTCGGTCCCGCGATGGGGCCGTCCCTCCCCGTCCTGCTGGACCGGCTGGAGTCCGCCTTCTACATCTCCTTTGCGATCGGCCCCAGGGCACCGCTGCCGGCCTACCGCCGACGGGACCGCGCACGCACCACCCTCGCCCGTGCGATCAAGGACATCGCGCCCGGGGACCGCCCCCGCGGTCTCGAGCACGGCCTGTTCGAGACGATCACCGGCACGCCCCGGCCGGACGGCACCGCACCCGACGCGAACGCCGCTGCCGCCGTCGTGATGAGCCTGCTGTTCGGCGGCTACGCGACCACCGCCGTACAGGTCGCGTGGACGGGCGTCCTCCTTCTTCAGCACCCCCGGTGGTTGCCCGTCGTACGCGCCGAACAGGACATGCTCTTCGGCGAGACGCCGGCACCGAGCCTGCAGCTGCTGAACAGGATGGACAGGCTGGGCCACTGCCTGATGGAGGCAGAACGCCTGCGTCCGTCCGCCCGCGGCATTCTGCGCACCGCGGCCCGGGACGTGCACATCGGCGGGCACCGGGTGCCGCGCGGTCACATGGTGCTGGTGTCTCCTGCGGCCTCCCACCGTCTGCCGCAAGTCTTCCGCGATCCCGACCACTACGACCTCGACCGCTATACCTGCCGTGCGGAACACCGCGCCACTCCCAGCCCGCTGATCGGCTTCGGCGGAGGACACCACCCTTGCCTGGGTATGTCCTTCGCCCAACAGGCGATCAAAGTCTTCTGGAGTGCCCTCCTCCGCGACTTCGACCTCGAACTCGCCGACCACGACGTCCGTCCGGTCCGCCTGGCGCTGATCGCCCCGCCCCGCCGGCCCTGCCTGCTGCGCTACCGCCGCAGGAAGCCATGAACCCGGTCGCGTACGACGTCGCCGTCGTCGGCGCGGGACCGGCGGGCTGTGCCACGGCCCTCGCCCATGCGCGACGCGGTCTCAGCGTGCTGCTGCTGGAGGCGGCACACCGGCCCCCGGCGCGCCTCGCCGGTGAGTGGATCCATCCCACCGGGCTCGACGTCCTGCTCCGGCTGGGCGTCGAGCTGCCGGCGGCCCGTACGACTCCCGCCCTGGGCTTCGTCCTGCACCCCGAGGACGGCGGCACCCCCATCACGCTCGCCTGCCCGGACGGCAAACGCGCCGTCACCATCCGGCACCAGGACCTGGTCACCACTCTCCGTGCCAGGGCATCCGCCCACCCGGGCATCACCCTGGCCCTCGGCACCCGGGTCCGGTCCGTCGAGCACACCACCCTCACCTGCACCGAGGGCGCCCACCCGCCGCGGCACGTCCGTGTGCGGCGCGTCGTCGGCGCCGAGGGGCAGACGTCCCTCATCCGGCGCATGCTGCGCCCCGCCCCCGCTCCCACCATCCTGGTCTCGCGCACGGCCGGGGTGCTGTTACGCGGAGTGCCGCTGCCGGCCGAGGGCTACGGCCATGTCTTCGCAGGCGGCCCCGGCGCCGCCCTGGCCTACCGGCTCGACCGTGACACCGTCCGGCTGACCTTCGACGTGCCCTTGCTGCCGCTGCGCTCCGGCGCGCTGCCGGCCTTCCTGCGCCGGTCCTACGCCCCCCTCCTTCCGGAGGCCATGGCCGACGCCCTGCACGACGCGCTGCTGCACGACGGCGTCCAGTGGGCGGCCAACCGGCTGCGCCCGCGGAGCTTCCACGGCCGCGGCCCGTACGCCCTGGTGGGCGATGCGGTCGGCACCTGCCACCCGCTCACTGCATCCGGACTCACCTTCGCGCTGCGGGACGCCGAATGCCTCGCGTACACCGGGAGCGTCGCCGGGCACGGCCGCCGCCGGCGGTCCGCGGTCCGCGCGGGTGAGCACCTCGCCACGGCCCTGCACCGCATCTTCTGCGACCCCGGGCGGCCCACCGCCGAGCTGCGCAGGAGCCTGTACGCGGTGCTGCGGGACAGTTCCGTCGAGCGCGAGCGCATGATGCGGGTGCTGTGTGCCGAGGAGTACCGGACGGCTGCGCTGGCCGGTGCCGTCCTGCACGTCGCCGCGCACGCCCTGGGTGAACGCCTCAACACCCGCGAGGGCCGCGCCGGGTGGCAGGCCTCGGTGCGGGCGTGCACCGACTACGCGGCCTGGTTGTGGTGGATATGCCGCAACCGCACCCATCCGGAACATCCGTCGTCCTCGGACGCGCCGTGATGGTGATGCCGTGACGGTGATGCTGCCGCTGATGCTGGCGCTGTTCGTCGCGAATCTGGACCAGACGATCGTGACGACCGCCCTGCCGTCGATCGCCGGGGACCTGCACGGCACCGCCACCGACGTCTCGTGGGTCGCCACCGCCTATCTGCTGACGAGCGCCGTGACCACGCTGGTCTTCGGCAAGCTCGGCGACATGTACGGCCGCAAAAGGATCTTCCAGTTCTCCCTCGCGGTCTTCCTGTGCGGCTCCCTGCTGAGCGGCACCGCCGGCAGCGTGCCGTATCTCGCCCTCTGCCGCGCCCTGCAGGGCATCGGCGGCGGCAGCATCACCTCGCTCGTGCTCGCCATCACCGGCGATCTGGCGTCACCGCGGCAACGGGCCCGGCACCAGGCCCTGCTGGGCATGGTCGCCGCGCTCGCGCTCGTCGCCGGGCCGCTGCTCGGGGGCGCGTTCGCCGACGGGCTGTCGTGGCGCTGGATCTTCTACGTCAACCTGCCGATCGGCGTCGTCGCCTTCGTGGTCGTCGCGCTGCGGCTCCGCCTGCCGCGGCCGGCGGAGGCGGGCGGCCGGGTGGACGTCCCCGGGGCGCTGGTGGCGGCCGTGTTCACCACGTCCGTCGTCCTGGTCACCACCTGGGGCGGGCACCGCCATGCGTGGGGCTCGCCCGTGATCCTGGGGCTGATCGCCCTCGGGGGAGCGTCCCTGGTCCTGTATCCGTTCGTCGAGCGGGGGGCGGGCGAGCCGATCACGCCGCTGCGGCTCTTCCGCCGCCCGGTCTTCAGCCTGGCGGCGGCGCAATATCTGCTCGTCGGCATGGTGCTGTTCGCCGGGATGCTCTACGTGCCGATGTTCCTGCAGCTCGTGCAGCACAAGTCCGCCTTCGGGGCAGGGCTGTTCGTCATCCCGTTGCTGCTCGGCCTCGTCGCGGCCGCGGCGCTCTCGGGGCCGGTGATCGCGAGGACGGGGCGGTACAAGTTCTATCCGGTGACGGGCGCGGTGCTCGCCGGTGGCGCGTTGGCGGTCATCAGCCGTGCCGGGCCGGACACAACGGCCCTGTGGCTGATCGTCCCGCTGGCCGTCGCCGGTGCGGGGCTCGGCTTCTTCGTCCAGGTCGCGCTGCTGGCGGGCCAGAACGCCGTCGGGCACGAGGACGTGGGCGCCGCCACCGCGGTACTGAACTTCTGCCGCACCATCGGCGGTGCCTTCGGGGCCTCCCTCTTCGGCGCGGTCCTCACCGCCGGGCTCCACTCCCCGCGACCGGGCCCGGCGGAGAGCGCCGCGGCCTTCCATGCCGTCTTCGGCTGGACCGTGCCCTTCATGGCGGTCGCCTTCGTCCTCGCGCTCGCAATGCGCGAGGAGCCGCTGTCGGAGCGGCAGTCCGCAACAAGCCCGTTTCGTGGCCCGGCGGACGGAAGTGGCTGACGGAATGGCTGAGGGACGGCACGCTTCGGCGGCGCCCGTCACGCGGACCAGGTCCAGTCGGTGACGTCCGGCAGGTCCGTGCCGTGCTCCCGGATCCAGGAGTGGTGGCGGGTGCGGGCGTCCTCCATGGCCTGCCGTACCCCGGTGGCGCGGACGGCCAGGCCGGGGACGCGGTCGATGACGTCCATGACGAGGCGGTAGCGGTCGAGGTCGTTGCGGACGACCATGTCGAAGGGCGTGGTCGTGGTGCCGATCTCCTTGTAGCCGCGGACGTGCAGGTGGGGATGGCCGGTGCGGCGGTAGGCGAGGCGGTGGATGAGCCAGGGGTAGCCGTGATAGGCGAAGATGACCGGCTTGCCGGTGGTGAACAGGGCGTCGTACTCGGCGTCGCTCATGCCGTGCGGGTGTTCCTCCGCGGGCAGCAGCCTGGCCAGGTCGACCACGTTGACCACGCGCAGCGCCAGGTCCGGCAGATGGTGGCGGAGGAGCTGGGCGGCGGCCAGAACCTCCTGGGTGGGGACGTCCCCGGCGCAGGCGAGGACGACGTCGGGCTCCCGGGTGCCGTCCTCGGTGCCGGCCCATGTCCAGACGCCGGCGCCCCGGGCGCAGTGCGCCCGCGCCTGCTCCAGGCTCAGCCAGTCGAAGCAGGGCTGCTTGCCCGCGACGATCACGTTGACGTAGTCGCGGCTGCGCAGTACGTGATCGGCCACGGACAGCAGGGTGTTGGCGTCCGGCGGGAGGTAGACCCGTACGGCTTCGGGGCTCTTGTTGAGGATGTGGTCGATGAAGCCTGGGTCCTGATGGGAGAAGCCGTTGTGGTCCTGGCGCCATACATGTGAGGTGAGCAGGTAGTTGAGGGAGGCGATGGGGCGGCGCCAGGGCAGGCGGCGGGTGACGCGCAGCCATTTGACGTGCTGGTTGACCATGGAGTCGACGATGTGGACGAACGCCTCGTAGCAGGAGAACAGGCCGTGCCGGCCGGTGAGCAGATAGCCCTCCAGCCAGCCCTGGCAGGTGTGTTCGGAGAGGATCTCCATGACGCGGCCCTGCCGGTCGAGGTTTTCGTCGACGGGCAGGATCGAGGCCTGCCAGGCCTTTCCGGTGGTCCGGTAGACGGCCTGGAGGCGGTTGGAGGCCGTCTCGTCGGGGCCGACGAGGCGGAAGTCGCGGCGTTCGCGGGTGGCCTCCATGACGTTCTCGAGCAGCTCGCCGAGGACGCGTGTGGGCTCGTGCAGGCCGGCGCCGGGCTTGTCGACCGGCACCGCGAAGCGCTCCAGGGGAGGCAGGGGCAGCTCGCGCAGCAGCAGGCCGCCGTTGGCGTGCGGCGTCGCCCCGAGCCTGCGGGTGCCCTCGGGGATGCAGGAAAGGACCTCGGGCCGCGGGCGGCCCTGTTCGTCGAAGAGCTCTTCCGGGCGGTACGAGCGCAGCCACGCCTCCAGCTGCTGCAGGTGTTCGTGGTTGTCGCGGACTCCGGCCAGCGGCACCTGGTGGGCGCGCCAGGTGCCCTCCACCGGCAGGCCGTCGACTTCGGCGGGGCCGGTCCAGCCCTTGGGGGTGCGCAGCACGAGGACCGGCCAGCGGGGGCGCTCGGCGATGTCTTCCTGCCGGGCGGTGCGCTGGATGAGGGCGATCCGGTCGAGCGCGGTGTCCAGGGCGGCGGCCATGGCCCGGTGGACGGTCATCGGGTCGTCCCCGGTGACGTGGAGCGGTTCGTGGCCGTAGCCGCGCAGCAGGTCGTCCAGCTCCTGCTCGGGCAGGCGGGCGAGAACGGCCGGGTTGGCGATCTTGTAGCCGTTGAGGTGGAGGATGGGCAGGACCGCGCCGTCGTGCACCGGGTCGAGGAACTTGTTCGAATGCCAGGAGGCGGCCAGCGGCCCGGTCTCGGCCTCGCCGTCGCCGATGACGCAGGCGACGAGGAGGCCGGGGTTGTCGAGGGCGGCTCCGTAGGCGTGGGAGAGGGAGTAGCCCAGTTCCCCGCCCTCGTGGATCGAGCCGGGGGTCTCGGGGGCGACGTGGCTGGGCACGCCGCCGGGGAAGGAGAACTGCCGGAACAGCCGCTCCATGCCGGCCGCATCACGGCTGACGTCGGGATACGTCTCCGCGTACGTGCCCTCCAGCCAGGAGTTGGCCAGCACGGCGGGCCCGCCGTGCCCGGGCCCCCAGATGCACAGGGCGTCCAGGCCGCGGGCGCGGATGACGCGGTTGAGGTGGGTGTGCACCAGGTTCAGCCCCGGCGAGGTACCCCAGTGGCCCAGCAGCCGCGGCTTGACGTGCTCGGGGCGCAGCGGCCGGGTCAGGAGCGGGTTGGCCATCAGGTAGATCTGCCCGACGGCCAGGTAGTTCGCGGCCCGCCAGTGGGCGTCCAGGGCCTGCAGCTCCTGGTCGGTGGGGGCGGTGGCCGGTGCCGGGGGCGTGACGTCCCGCATGACTGCCTCCGAAGGGGGGACGGGGCGTGCCTGGAATGTCCTCCCAGCTTGCCCCCGGCCGGAAGGCGCCGCCAGGGCCGATCGGAGGGCGTCCGGGACCGTTCGGCCCCTGTGGGGCCGGCCGGAGCGGCCCGCCCCATAGCGTGGGAGGAACCCCTACGGAGGTGATGGCGGTGACCGGCAGGAAGCGGCCGCGGCGTCTGCCGCGCCCGGTCTACGAACGTGAGCTGCTGCGGCTCCAGGTGGAACTGGTCAAGCTCCAGGAATGGGTGCGGGCCGAGGGCGAGCGGCTCGTCGTCGTCTTCGAAGGGCGTGACGCCGCGGGCAAGGGAAGCACCATCAAGCGGGTGTCCGAACATCTCAACCCGCGCATCGCCCGGATCGCCGCACTGCCCGTCCCGACCGAACGGGAACGCACGCAGTGGTACTTCCAGCGCTACGTGGCGCAGCTGCCGGCGGCCGGGGAGATCGTCCTGTTCGACCGGAGCTGGTACAACCGGGCCGGGGTCGAGCACGTCATGGGTTTCTGCACCGACGAGGAGTACGCACGCTTCCTCCGCCAGTGCCCCGTCTTCGAACGGCTCCTGGCCGAGGACGGGATCCTGCTGCGCAAGTACTGGTTCTCGGTGAGCGACACGGTGCAGGAACAGCGGTTCCGCAGCCGGCTGGAGGACCCGACGCGACGCTGGAAGCTCTCGGCGATGGACCTGGAGTCCATCACCCGCTGGGAGGCGTACTCCCGGGCCAAGGACGAGATGTTCGCGCGGACCGACGTCCCGGAGGCACCTTGGTACGTCGTCGAGAGCGACGACAAGCACTCGGCCCGCATCAACATGATCGCTCACCTGCTCTCGACGGTCCCTTACCACGAAGTGCCCCGCCCCGTCCTCGAGCTGCCGCCCCGCCCGGCCTCCACCGGATACCGGCGGCCCCCTCGCGACCGGCAGACGTATGTGCCCGACTACGCGGGCGGGCTCGGCTGAGCAGGGGCCGGACCGCCGCACAGCCGTCACCGTCTGGCGGACCCGATCGACCACGGGGAAAATAGTGATCATGAGCCTTCTCGGGGACGCGGACTCTCCCGGCGGGATGCGGAGCCGAATGCAGAGCCGGACGCAGAGCCGGACGCAGAGCCGGACGCGGAGCCGGACGCGGAGTCGAACGCGGAGTGGAATTCAGGTGTGAAGACGCTCTTCGGCGCTCCGGCCGAGTCCGCCGCACCGCTCGCGCCCGGCCCCGGTGCGGGTGAGAAGGGGCTCAAGTCCGGTGCCCTGGGACTCTTCTCCTCGGTCGCCATGGGCCTGGCCTCCACCGCTCCGGCGTACAGCCTGGCCGCGACGCTCGGCCTGATCGTGGCGGGGGTCGGCCTCCAGGCCCCGATCATCACCATGCTGGCCTTCGTCCCGATGCTGCTGATCGCGTACGCCTACCGCGAGCTCAACGCGAGCGACGCCGACTGCGGGACCACCTTCACCTGGGCCTCCCGCGCCTTCGGCCCGCGCATCGGCTGGATGGGCGGCTGGGGCATCATCGTCGCCGACATCATCGGCATGGCGAACCTCGCGGAGATCGCCGGCATCTACGGCTTCCGGCTGCTCGGGTTCGACTCGCTCGCCGGAAGCCGGCTGTGGACCACCGTCGCGGGGGTCGCCTGGATCGCCGTGACGACCGCGGTCTGCTACGTGGGCATCGAGGTGTCGGCGGCCCTCCAGCGGTGGCTGGTGTGCATCGAGCTGGCGGTGCTGCTCCTGTTCGCGGTCACCGCCCTGGTCAGGGTCTACACCGACGGCCCGCCGACGGCGATCCACGTCTCCGCCTCCTGGTTCAACCCCCTCCGCGTGCCGTCGGCCCAGGCGCTGACCACCGGCTTCCTCGCCGCGGCCTTCGTCTACTGGGGCTGGGACACCGCCGTCATCGTCAACGAGGAGACCGCCGACAGCAGGCACACCCCCGGGCGGGCGGCGGTCGTCTCCACCGTGCTCCTGCTGGGCATCTACTCCCTGGTCGCGACCTCGGCCCAGGCGTTCGCCGGGATCGGCACCCAGGGCACCGGGCTGGGCAACACGGCCAACTCCGGAGACGTGCTCTCCGGACTAGGCGGTGCCGTCTTCGGCACCCGGGGCCCCGGCTGGTTCCTGACCAAGCTGCTCATCTTCACGGTGCTGACCTCGGCGGTCGCCTCCACCCAGACCACGATCCTGCCGCTGGCCCGCACCGTCTTCTCCATGGCCGCCCACAAGGCCGTCCCCTCGCGCTTCGCCCGGGTGCACCGCAGGTTCCTCACCCCGACCTGGTCGACCGTCGGCATGGGTTTGGTCTCCATCGGCTTCCTCGTCCTGCTGACCATGATCAGCCGCGATGTGCTGGCCGACTCCATCAAGGCGGTCGGCCTCGCGATCGCGTTCTACTACGGCCTCACCGGCTTCGCCTGCGTCTGGTACTACCGCGGGGTGCTCACCCGCAGCCCCCGGGACCTGCTGTTCAAGGGGCTGCTCCCGGGCCTCGGCGGGCTGATCATGCTCAGCCTGTTCTGCTACGCCGCCTTCGTCGTCTACGCCGAACCGGGCTACGGCACGACCTCCTTCGACCTGCCGCTCGTCGGACGGACCGGCGGGGTGAGCGTCGTGGGCCTGGGCGCCCTGCTGATCGGCGTCGTCCTGATGCTCGTCATCACGCGGGAGCACACCGCCGCCCTCGGCCTGCAGCGCAGCCTGCTGCCCCACCACCTGCCGGCGCTGACCGGGGTCGAGACGGCCAGCCGCTACGTGCCTGCCGACAGCCGCTCCGGGGTGGGCGGCGACTGGTTCGACGTCATCCCGCTGTCCAGCACCCGGGTCGGCCTGGTGGTCGGCGACGTGCTCGGCCACGGGCTGCGCGCCGCCGCCACCATGGGCCGGCTGCGCACGAGCGTGCGCGTCCTGGCCCGGCTGGACCTCGCCCCGGACGAGCTGCTCGCGCGCCTGGACGACGTCGTCGGGCAGACCGCCGAGGAGCAGCTCGCCGAAGAGCGGGCCCACGGCCACGGCGGGCACGGGCCGGGCAGCGGAAGCGACGAGGCCCTCGGGGTCACCTGCCTGTACGCGGTGTACGACCCGGTGTCCGGGCTGTGCAGCATGGCGCGCGCCGGCCACGCGCCGCCCGCCGTCGTCGATCCGGACAGCGGCGCGGTCAGCTACCCGAGCCTGCCGGAAGGCCCGCCCCTGGGCCTGGGCGGCTCGCCCTTCCAGAGCACGGAACTCCGGCTGCCCGCTGGCAGCCTGCTCGCCCTCTTCACCGACGGCCTCGTCCAGGCCCCGGACCACAGCACCGAGACGGGCCTCGAACTGCTCACCGGCGTCCTCACCCAGTGCCGACGCCCCCTGGAGGAGCTGTGCGACCGCACGGTGGCGGCGCTGCTGCCCGGCCCGGTGGACGACGACGCGGCCCTGCTCCTGGTCCGCACCCGGACGCTCGACGAGCACCAGGTGGCGGTGTGGGAGCTGGAAGCCGACCCGGCGACCGTCGCGCACGCCCGGGCCGCCACGAGCCGGAAGCTGGGCGAGTGGGGGCTCGACGACCTGTCGTTCACCACCGAGTTGATCGTCAGCGAGCTGGTCACCAACGCCATCCGCTACGCCTCCGGCGGGACGATCGAGGTCCGGCTGATCCGCGACCGCACCCTCGTCTGCGAGGTCTCCGACACCGGCCACACCTCACCCCACCTGCGCCACGCCGCCGCCGACGACGAGGGCGGCCGCGGCCTGTTCATCATCGCCCAGATGACCCAGCGCTGGGGCACCCGCTACACCCCCACGGGCAAGACCATCTGGACCGACCAGCCGCTGCCGGCCGAGGAGTGACTCAGGGCAGCAGCCGCTGCTCCTTCGCCACCGCGACCGCGCCCGCCCTCGTGTCGACGCCGAGCTTGTCGTAGATCCGGCCCAGATGGGTCTTCACGGTGGCCTGGCTGATGAACAGGGCGCGGGCGATCTCCCGGTTGCCCAGGCCACGGGCCAGCTGGGTGAGGATGTCGAGTTCCCGGGCGGTGAGCGCGGGGCGGGACGTGCCGCGCATGCGGTTCATGACGCGGCTCGCCACGGGCGGGGAGAAGGTGGTGCGGCCCTGGGCGGCGGAGCGGATCGCCGCGAACAGCTCCTCGGGGCGCTCGGCCTTCAGCAGGTAGCCGGTCGCGCCCGCGGCGATCGCCCGGGTGATGTCGGCGTCCGTGTCGTACGTGGTGAGGACCAGCACATGGACGCCGGTGGCCGCGATGCGGCGGGTGGCCTCCACGCCGTCGATGCCGGGGCCCAGCTGGAGGTCCATCAGCACCACGTCCGGCGTGAGCTTCGCCGCCATGGCCACGGCCTCCTCGCCGCCGCCCGCTTCGCCCACCACCTCGATGTCGGGTTCGCTGCCGAGCAGGGCGAGCAGCCCGGCGCGCACGACCGCGTGGTCGTCGCAGAGGAGGAGGCGGACGGAGGCTTTCGTCATGTCAGCGGTTCCAGGGGGATGGCAGCGGAGACGACCGTGCCCTCGCCGGGCGCCGATTCGATGGTGAGGGTGCCGCCGAGCCGGTGCACCCGGGCCTGCATCGCGGGCAGGCCGTGGCCCCGCTCGCCGGGGGCCGGGGCGGGTGCGGCGGCGGCCGACGCGTCGAAGCCGCAGCCGTCGTCCGCGACATCGAGGACCACCTGGTCGTCGAGGCAGGTGAGGGTGAGGGTCGCCGTCGTGGCGGCGGCGTGCTCGCGTACGTTCGCCAGTGCGCCCTGGGCGATGCGCAGCAGCGCGGAGGCGACCCGGTCGGGCAGCGGGCGCAGCGGAGTCCCCTCCACGTGGCAGCGCACGGTGAGCGTCCCGGCCTCCTCCGACACCCGGGCGGCCAGCGCGGGCAGGGCCTTCTCCAGGCCGCCGCCGTCGGCGAGGCCCGCGGGGGCGAGGTCGTGCACGAAGCGGCGCGCCTCGGCCAGGTTCTGTTCCGCGATCGACGCGGCGGTGCGCACGTGGCGGCGCGCGGTGCCGGGGTCCGTCGCCCAGACCCGGTCGGCGGCCTGGAGCAGCATCTGCTGACTGGACAGGCCCTGGGCGAGGGTGTCGTGGATCTCCATCGACAGCCGCTGCCGCTCGGCGAGGGTGCCCTCGCGCCGCTCGGTGTCGGCGAGTTCGCGCCGGGTGCGGATCAGGTCGTCGATCAGCTGCTGCTGCCGGTCCGCCTGGCGCCGCATGTGGACGAAGACGGCGGTCGCGATGGCCGCCACCGCGGGCGGCGCCAGGACCAGGTTGGGGTCGAAGCCGCCGGGCGACAGCTTCAGCTGGGCGGCGACCACGAAGGCGGTGAGCACCACGACGAGGGCGAGCGCCGTGCGCGGGGGCAGGGCGTGCAGGCCGGTGAAGAACAGGGGAACCGCGCACCATGCGAAGCTCGGCGCGAGGACCACCAGCACCATCCAGGCCCCCACCACCGCACCCAGCCACACGAGCCGGCGCGGCCCGGACCGCGACAGCGGAGCCCGGCCGAGGACGTACAGCAGGGCCAGCACGGCGGAGAGCGCGATGATCCACGGGGTGCGGGGCTCGCCGGGGTGCCGGATCAGGAACCGGGCCAGCGACGCACCGAGCAGCAGGAAGAACGCGGTGTGCATGACGACCGCGAGCCGGCGCTCACCGGTCGGCGTGCCCTCGTCGAGCACCGCACCACGGCTCCCGCCTGCCCTCGCGCTTGCCGCTTTCTGCCGCATTCACCCTCCTCACCTGCGCATACGCGTTCATCGTGACCCGACGGGACCATCCTCGCATCAGCCGATCGGATGACAGCGGCATCCACCAGTCCGCGCCGAACGGCGAGCCGACGGGCCGAAGCCCGGCCCCCGGATGCGGCCGGAGGATCGAGGCATGACCAACACGAAGAAGATCCTCGTCACCGGTTCCGCCGCGGCCCTCCTCGCCGCCGGGGCCTTCGGCATCGTCTCCGCGAACGCCGCCTCCCCGGCGGCCGGGACCGCCTCCGCGGTCAAGTCCGACGCCTCGGCCCGGAACCTGACGCAGTCCACCCACCTGACGGTCGCCGCCGCCACCGAGGCCGCGCAGGCCGCGCTGGCTGCCGCCGCCAAGGAGGGCCAGAAGGTCTCCGTCGCCGTCGTCGACCGCGACGGCAACACGATCGTCACCCTGCGCGGCGACGGCGCGGGCCCCCAGTCGTACGCCTCCGCCGAGAAGAAGGCCTTCACCGCCGTCTCGTGGAACGCACCCACCTCCGCCCTGATGGGCCGCCTCGCCCAGACCCCGAACCTCAAGGACATCCCCGGCACCCTCTTCCTGCCGGGCGGCGCCCCGGTCCAGGTGAAGGGCGCCCCCGTCGCGGCCGTGGGCGTGGCCGGGGCACCCAGCGGCGACCTCGACGAGAAGTTCGCCCAGGCCGGCGTCGCGGCGCTGAACAAGTAGCACAGGCACGGGGCGTTTCACCGGCTGCGGCAGGCGTCGAGGAGTCCGCGCAGGTCGACGATGCCGTAGCCGTGGGCGTGGACGGCCTCGATGATCCGGGGCAGTGCCTCCGCGTCGAGCACGGGGCCGTGGCCGTCCGGCGTGCCGACGTGCATCTGGACGATCGCCCCGGGGCGCAGGGCGGCCACGGCCCGCTGGACGGCCTGCGCCACGGTCATGCCGCCCTGCGGGCCGAGGTAGCCCTTGGTGTCGGTGGTGAACTCGAGGTCCGCGAAGCCGAGGGCGTTGACCTCGGCGATCTCCTGCGGAGTGGTCTCGCTGTAGGGGAAGCGGAAGAACGGCATCGGCGTGGTGCCGGTGGCGGCGCGGATGGCCCGGTCGGCCCTGCGGACCTCCGCCGCCCGCTCGGCGGGGGTCAGGGCCGCGAAGTGCGGGTGGCTGTGGGAGTGGTTGCCGATGCCGTGGCCCGCCGCCGCGAGCGCACGGGCGGCGGCGGGGTGGCGCTCGGCGAAGTCGCCGGTGAGGAAGAAGGCGGCCGGGGTGCCGTACCGGTGCAGCGTCCGCAGGACCGAGCCGATCCCTGCCTCGGTCCAGGCGGCGTTGAAGGTCAGGGCGACCACGTGCCGCCGGGTGGGCAGGGTGCGGTTCTCGGAGCCGTACAGCGCCGCCACCGGGTCGGCGGCCCCGGCGGCCGCAGGCCCCAGCAGCACGGCGACGGCCGCCGCGACGGCAGGGACCGCACGGAGAGCCGTGCGCAGCGTCTTCGGGAAGAGCGTCACACCGGCAACTATCGGCGGGGCGGCAGCCCCGGGCCCGCTACGCGGACGGCGCGTCGGCATGCCGCTCCTGCCAGGACCGGTACACCTCCACGGCCTCGTCGCGCGGCTCGTGGCGCATGGGCAGGCGCCGCTCGTGCCAGGGCTTGGCGAACTCGTCGTAGAAGGTGCTCAGCTCGAAGTACTTGCGGTCGTCCGCGTAGTAGGGCTCGTAGGCGTCGCGGGTGGTGAGGAAGACGACCTCGTCCGGGGAGCAGTAGTACAGCGAGCCCAGGCACATGGGGCAGGGGTGGGCGAGGACGTAGATCGTGGTGCCGGTCAGGTGCTCGGTGCCCAACTTGGTGCAGGCCTCACGGATGGCCAGGATCTCGGCGTGGGCGGTGGGGTCATTGGTCTGGGCGACCTTGTTCGGGCTCTCGGCGAGGATCTCGCCGTCCTTGACGATGACGGTCGCGAACGGGCGGCCGCCCTCGGCGACGTTCCGGCGGGCCAGGTCGATGGTGCGCTGCGCGAAGTCCATGCGGTTCCTCGAAGTGGTGCGGTGACGGTTCGTGTGCGGGGGAGGGGCGGGGCCGGGCGGCCCCGCCCCTCCTGCGGTGTCAGAACGGCTTGGTCGGCAGGTACTTGCCGTCGAGGGTGATGACGGCGCGCTCGCCGCCCTCGGGGTCGGCGACCTTCTTCACATCCAGCTTGAAGTTGATCGCGGAGATGATGCCGTCGCCGAACTGCTCGTGGACCAGGGCCTTGAGGGTGGTGCCGTAGACCTGGAGCATCTCGTGGAAGCGGTAGATCGTCGGGTCGGTGGGGATGCCGCCGGGGATCGAGCCGCGGGTGGGGATGGTCTGGAGCAGCAGCGCGGCGTCGTCCAGGCCCAGCAGCTCGGCGACCGCCTTGGCGGACTGCTCCGGCAGCGGGTGCTGGCCGAGGACGGCGGCGGTGGTGAAGGCGACCGACAGGCCGGAGGCGTCGGCTATCTGCTGCCAGGTGAGGTCCTTGCGGGTCTTGGCCTCCACGGCCTGGGCGGCCAGGGCCTGACGGGCGGTGGGGTCGAACTGGGCGTGCATCATGAGGGGGGATTCCTTTCGTACTTTTTCGGGGGAGTGGGCGCGGCCCGGTTCAGGCCGCGGCAACGGCGCCGGAGCCGGTGACGTCGAGCGCTTCGACGCGCCCGGTGGCGATGTCGAAGACCCAGCCGTGCAGCGTCACCTTCTTCTCCGCCAGCGCCCGGGCGACGGAGGGATGGGTGGTCAGGTTCGTCAGCTGCGCGTACACGTTCTGGCGGACCAGGGCGCCGGTCTTCTCCGGGCCGGCCGCCAGATCGGCGGTGCGGGCCACGGCGGCGTCCGCGTGCCGCAGCCAGTCGGCGACCACCGGCGCGCCGCTGAGGTCGTGGCCTTCGGCCAGGGCCGTCATCGCGCCGCAGGCGGAGTGCCCGCACACGACGATGTCGGTCACGCCCAGCACGGCGACGGCGTACTCGATGCTGGCCGTCACCCCGTTGGCGCCGGGGGTGTAGGCGGGGACGAGGTTTCCGGCGGTGCGGATGACGAACAGCTCACCCGGCTCGCCCTGGGTGATCAGCTCCGGTACGACACGGGCGTCCGAGCAGCCGATGAACAGCGTGTGCGGCGTGTGATGCGCGGCAAGGTGGGCGAAGAGGCCGGCCTTGGCCGGGAAGACGTCGCGCTGGAACCGCGCGACGCCCTGGGTGAGGTCCTGCATAGGTCACTCCCTTCGGTAGCCGTCAGGCCCCTGGGGGCCGGTGAAACCACCATGCATGACCTGCACCTATAGAGTCCAAGAGTTGTTGGGCATGACTGTTATTGGTCGTACCTATAGTTGCGCCTATAGTCGGCGTATGGCTCTGGAACTGCGTCACCTGCGCTATCTGCTCGCCGTGGCCGAGCACGGCAACTTCACGCGTGCAGCCGAGGACCTGCACATCTCCCAGCCCACGCTCTCCCAGCAGATCCGGCAGCTGGAGCGCACCCTGGGGGTGCAGCTGCTGGACCGCACCGGCCGCACCGTGCGGCCCACCGACGCCGGCCGGGTCTACGCCGACCACGCCCGCCGGGCGCTGCGCGACCTGGCCGCCGCCGAGCGGGCCGTCCACGACGTGCAGGACCTCTCGCGCGGCCACCTCCGGGTGGGCGTCACCCCCACCTTCACCGCCTACCTCGTCGGGCCGCTCACCGCCGGACTCCACGCCCGCCACCCCGGCATCACCCTGACCCTCAAGGAGGCGACCCAGGACCGCATCGAGGCCGACCTGCTCGCCGACGAACTCGACCTCGGCATCGCCTTCACCGGCACCCACCTGCCCGGCATCACCGCCGCGCCGCTGTTCACCGAGACCCTCGGCCTCGTCTCGGGGTCCCCGGACCTACGCGGGCCCGTTCCGGTCCGGGCGCTGGAGGAGCAGCAACTCGCCCTGCTCAGCGAGGACTTCGCCACCCGCGGCCACATCGACGCCTACTTCGCCCGGCACCGCGTCCAGCCCCGCATCGCCGTGGAGGCCAACTCCCTCCAGGCCCTCACCGAGATCGTCCGGCGCACCTCCCTGGCCACCGTCCTCCCCGACGCCATCACCCACGACCACCCCCACCTCACCCCCGTCCCCGTCGACCCGCCGCTGCCCACCCGCACCGTCGCCCTCCTGACCCGCGCGGACGCCTACCGGTCCGCCGCCGCCCGGGCGTTCGCCCAGCTCACGCGCGACCACGTCGAGGCCCGGGCCTACACCCCTGCTGCCCGGGAGGACGAGGGCGGCCACCGATGAGCGCGACGGCCTCGGCGCCCGCGCGGCAGCCCCGCCGCGCGGCCTCGGCGGGGTCGTGACCGGCCAGCCGGGCCGAGAGGAAGGCGCCGGTGAAGGCGTCGCCCGCGCCCGTGGTGTCCACCGCGGTGGCGGGCTCGGCCGGAACCCGGGCGACGACGGCACCCGAGGCCGCCACCAGCGCGCCCCGCGGGCCCTGCGTGGCGACCACGAGCGGGAAGTGGCGGCTCAGCTCGGCAGCCGCGGCGGTCGGCTCCGGCAGGCCGGTGAGGAGCGCGGCCTCGGCGTGGCTGGGCAGGAAGGCGTCCACTCCCGCGACGGCCGCGAGGAAGCGGTCCGGCCCGAAGCGGGCGATGAAGCCCGCGGACGCCGGGTCCACGCTCACCGGGACGGAACGGGCGCGGGCCGCCTCCATCGCCCGCCGGGCGAGCGCGCGGCTCGTGCCGGCGAAGAGAAGATAGCCGGATATGTGGAGGTGGCCGACTCCGGTGAGGAGGTCGTCGCTCCAGTCGGCGGCCGACAGGCGCAGCACCGCCCCGCTGTCGGTGAGGAACGTCCGCTCGCCGTCCGCGCCGACCAGGGAGATGACCGTGCCGGTGGCGGCCCCGGGGTCGACCACCAGGTGCGGGCGGACACCGGCCGCGCGCAGCGCGCGCTCGTGCCGGTCCGCCGCGTCCGTACCCACCCGGGCCAGGATGCGCACGTCGGGCGCGCCCGCATGGGCGGCCCAGCAGGCCACGTTGGCGCCCGCGCCGCCCGGGAGGGTGCTGATGCGCGCCGCCGTGTCGGTCGCGGGGGCGAGCGGGGTGCGGTGCCGGGCGACGATGTCGGTGACCACGTCGCCGACGACGAGCAGCGCCCCGCCCGTGGCCGCCGTCATGAGGCGTACGCCACGGCGATCCCGGCCGCGAGCCGCGCGTTGCCCCGCACCGCGGCCACGTTGGCCTCCAGGGACGCGCCGTCCGTGTGCCGGACGAGGTGGTCCAGGAGGAACGGGGTGACCGCCTGGCCGGTGATCCCCTGCCGGGCACACGCGGCCAGCGCCTCGGCCAGCACCCGGTCGTGCAGGGCCGGGTCCAGCTGCTCCGCCTCGGGCACGGGGTTGGCGACGACCAGGGCCGAGGGCGGGCCGCCGAGCGCGTCCTGGGCGCGCAGCACGTCGGCCACCTCCGCCGCGGAGGCGGCCGTCCAGTCGACGGGCTCCCCGGAACCGGTGAGGTAGAAGCCGGGGAACTCCCTCGTCCGGAAGCCGAGCACGCCGACCCCCAGCGTCTCCAGGCGCTGGAGCGTCGCGGGCACGTCCAGCACGGACTTCACTCCTGCACAGACCACCGCGATCCGCTCGCGCGCCAGCAGCCGCAGGTCCGCCGACTCGTCCTGGGTCTGCGCCCACTCGCGGTGCACGCCGCCCAGGCCGCCCGTCGCGAAGACCCGGATCCCGGCCCGGGCGGCCAGGAAGGCGGTCCCGGAGACCGTCGTCGCCCCGCTCGCCCCCGCCGCCACCGCCGGTGCCAGGTCCCGGTGCCCCAGCTTGCGGATGCCCTCCTCACCCGCCACCCGGGCCAGTTGCGCCTTGTCCAGGCCGACCCGGGGCCGCCCGTCCAGCACCGCGACCGTCGCGGGGACGGCGCCACCGGCCCGTACGAGGTCCTCCAGCTCCTCCGCCACCGCCAGATTCCGCGGCCTGGGCAGACCGTGCGCGATGATCGTCGACTCCAGGGCGACCACCGGCCGCCCGCGGTCCAGCGCCTCCCGCACCTCGTCCGACACGACCGGCAACGTCTCACCTGACACCTCTGGCAACGTGGGCCCCTTCCGTCGCGCCGGGCACGGCGCTGCTCACTGGATCCCTGGTACAGAGAGGCGTTCCCCGGTGTGCGCCGGGGGAAGCAGACACGTCGTGGTCATGCACGACGCGGGCGCCGTCGGCCGTGGGTTATGCGGTGGTTTCCACCACCTCTGATCAGAAGTAGAGATCTGTTTGGTCGCGACTCCGTCACAGTGTTACCGGCGGTATGGCCAGCCGTGCAGGCCTGTGCCTAGCGTGGCGGACTCGTCGGCGGCCCCGGAGTGGGCGGCCGCGCGTCCTGCCCCCTAACGAGAGATTCCACAGTGAAGCTTCGCCACGTCCGCATCGCCGCCGTATCGGGAATCGCCGTCATCGCCCTCGCAGGGGTGAGCGGCTGCAGCAGCGAATCGGACAAGCAGGACTCCGCGGCCTCGGACGGTGCGTCGAGCGCACCCGCGGCCGACGACAGCGGCGACGCCATGAAGTCCGTCGACATCGCCGACTGTGCATATGCCGACAAGAAGGGCATAGTCGCCAAGGTCAACGCCACCAACAGCAGCGCGACGGCGACCTACACCTACGACGTCACCGTGAAGTTCACCGCTCCGGACGGCACTCCGCTGGCCACCCGGACCACCTCGCTCCCCTTCGTCCGCCCCGGCCGTACGGACACCCTCGACCTCGCGGACCCGTACACCCCCAAGGCGGGCGCCTCCACCAGCGGTGCCAAGTGCGAGGTCGCCAAGGTGGTGCGCAGCACCGGCTGAGGTGAAGCCGGCGGAACCGGGCGGATTTACGCCCGGTTCGCCGTATGCGCGCAGAATGCTTCGATATAGCCACTGACCAGTGGGTTGCGGTCGGTGCGCCGCCAGGCCAGCACCAGCCGGGCCGGCGGCGCGTCCGCGACCGGCCGGTGCACGATGCCGTCCACCGCATGGCGGCGCGCGGTCCGTTCCGGGACGAGGGCCACGGCACGCTGCCACAGGATGGCGTGCAGGCACTCGTCCAGGGAGCGCACCAGCGGGCCGTCGGCGGACGGGGAGGGCTGCCAGTAGGCGCGGAACACCGGGTCGGTGCCCTCGGGCAGCCGTACGGACAGCTGGTCGCGCAGCTCTTCCCGGGTGACGGCCGCGGCGCCGGCCAGCGGGCCGGAGGCCGGCACGGCGGCGAAGCACCGGTCCTCGCGCAGCGTGCGGTAGGCCAGGCCGGTCTCCGTGAAGGGCGTGAAGGTGATCGCCGCGTCCACCCTGCCGCTCGTCAACCCGATGGTGGGGTCGGCCAGATCGCCCTGCACGAGATTGACCACCACGCCCTCGTGTTCCCGGGTGAACGCCTCTGCGACGGGCGCCGACAGCGCGGCCTCGCCCGGACCCAGCACACCCACGCGCAGGACCCGGTCCCCGGCGGCGCGGCGGACCCGGTCGCGCGCCTTCTCCGCGCCCGCCAGCAGCTGCCGGGCCTCGGCGAGCAGCACCTCTCCCGGCCCGGTCAGCGACATGCCCTGCGGGGTACGCACGAACAGGGCGCAGCCCATCTCGGCTTCCAGCTCCCGGATGCGCTGGCTGAGCGGGGGCTGGGACATGTGCAGCCGCCGCGCGGCCCGGCCCACGTTGCCCTCTTCCGCCACCGTGACGAAGTAGCGAAGCCTGCGCAGATCCATGCTGTCGACGATATCGGAAGGTTCGCAGGGTCAACCATAGTGGTCTTGGACTGCCTTCGACGGCCGGTGTTTTCATCGGTGCATGACGTATCAGCAGCCTTCCGACCTGCAGCTCATCCCGCAGACCGTCAATCTTGCGAAGACGGAGGCGGCCGCATTCATGGGCTTCCACGAAGCGGTGTTCAGGGAGGGCGGCGCCGTCCCCCTGAAGTACCGGGAGCTCGTCGCCCTCGCCGTCGCCACGGCCACCCGCTGCGCGTACTGCATCGACACCCACACGCGCGGGGCCAAGGAGGCGGGGGCCACGCGGGAGGAGATGGCCGAAGTCGCCTTCGTCGCCTCGGCGGTGTGCGCGGGCGGTGCGATGGCGCACTCCCTGCTCTCCCTCCGGCTGCACGACGAGGGCGGAGCGGCGCAGAACGGTGCCGGGCACGCTCACGCGTAAGTTCTGAAGATCAACTCGCCCTCCCCGGAGGGTGGTTACCGGACTCGTAACATCCGGTCATATGGCTGTACAGGGCGGTATCGGTCAGTCCGTATCCGTCCGGCACCGCCGAGATCCACAGTGCCGCCGCCCGGCCGAGCGCGGCGGCACCCCCGGCCCCGGCCCGGGCGCACCCATGGACCCCCGCCGTGCCGCGCCCCGGCCGTTCCCTGTCCGCCCTGGTCGCAGCAGTGCTGCGGCTGCGCGGACCACTGCCGGCCCGGCCCCCACGGGCCGGGCCGGCAGTGTTTTTCGCCACTGCTCTCCCCACCGCCTCCGGGCCGGGCCGAGCGCTGCCGGGGATGCCCGAAAGCCGCCTGGCGCGAACGGGTGTGCCCGGTAATAGAGTTGAAATCAAATCGAGTCCAAATACGGGCAGTTGCTCGAAGAGTCAGCCAGGGGGAGGGCTGCGATGTAGCCAGATCTCACGGGGGAATGCCACAGCTTCCGGGCATGCACGGAAGCCCGTACGGACGCCGACGGGCCCGTCCGGGCGTACACCTGCGCACGAGGTCCCGCAGCGGCGTCGTGGCCACGCAGGGCCGTCGCGCAGGGCCCGGTCGACTGCACGGCCGTTGCCCCCGAAACCACAGGATCTTCCGGACCGTTGACGTCCGGATCCCTCCCCGCCGCGCATGAGGACCGCCACCGGGCGGCCCGCGCCGGGCGAGCGGAGCAACCGAACTCTCCACGGCGAGCCGGCCCGTCCACGCCAGAGCGTGGAGCGGAACCGGTCACGAGCCGGAGATCCAGCACTTCTTCACGGGGGCCGTTCTCGCGATGGATGTCGCACGCAACCACGTCGCACGCAACCACTGTCCGCCGGCTGTTCCCCACGACAGCCGCGCCATAGCCGTCGTCGGCCTGTCCTGCCGCTTTCCCGGAGCACCCGGACCGGAGGAGTTCTGGCATCTGCTGCGGGAGGGGCGGGATGCGATCTCCGGACCGCCCGCCGGACGGGAGGGCATCGCCCCGCGCGGCGGATTCCTGGACCGGGTGGACGGCTTCGACGCCGCCTTCTTCGGCATCTCGCCGCGCGAGGCCGAACTCATGGACCCGCAGCAGCGCCTGGCGCTCGAACTGAGCTGGGAAGCGCTCGAGCAGGCCCGCATCGTCCCCGGCGCACTGCGCGGCAGCCGCACCGGGGTGTTCCTCGGCGCCATCGCCGACGACTACGCCAAGCTGGCGAACGACCTCGCCGCCGACGCCGTCACCGCCCATGCGATCACCGGCCTGCACCGCGGCATCATCGCCAACCGCGTCTCCTACGCCCTCGGGCTGCACGGTCCGAGCCTCGTGGTGGACTCGGCCCAGTCCTCCTCGCTCGTCGCGGTGCAACTGGCCTGCGAGAGCCTGCGCCGCGGCGAGGCGGACGTCGCCCTGGCCGGCGGCGTCAATCTCAACCTCGACCCGCGCGGCACCCACGCCCTGGAGCGGTTCGGCAGCCTCTCCCCGGAAGGCCGCTGCTTCACCTTCGACCACCGGGCCGACGGCTATGTGCGGGGCGAGGGCGGCGGGGTCGTCGTGCTCAAGCCGCTCGCCAGGGCACTGGCCGACGGCGACACCGTCCACTGCGTCATCCGGGGCGGCGCGACCAACAGCGACGGCAGCAGCGACACCCTGCCGACCCCCAACGGCAGCGCCCAGGAAGAACTCCTCCGGCTGGCGTACGACGACGCGCGCACCGAGCGCCGTGCCGTGCAGTACGTCGAACTGCACGGCACCGGCACCCGGGTGGGCGACCCGATCGAGGCCGCGTCGCTCGGCGCAGTCCTCGGCGCGGCCCGCTCCGCGGGGACGCCCCTGTCCGTCGGCTCGGTGAAGACGAACATCGGGCACCTCGAAGGCGCCGCCGGCATCGCCGGGCTGATCAAGACCGTGCTGTGCATCAGGCACCGGGAGCTGGTGCCCAGCCTGAACTTCGAGGCCCCGCCCGCCGACATCCCGCTGGACGGCCTCGGCCTCTCCGTCCGCACCGCGGCGGGCTCCTGGCCCCACCCCGGCGAGCCCCTGGTCGCGGGCGTCAGCTCGTTCGGCATGGGCGGCACCAACTGCCACCTGGTGCTGGCGGAACAGGACGCGACCGATGCCGCGCCGAGCCCGGACCGCCCGGCACCCGAAGCCCTCCTGGCACCGGCCGCCGTACCGGAAGAGACACATCCCTGGGTGCTGTCCGCCCGCAGCGCCGCCGCGCTGCGGGACCAGGCCGCCGGGCTGCACGCCCGGCTCCGCGCGGACACCGGCACCCCGCTCGCCTCCGTCGGCCGCTCCCTCGCGCTCACCCGCTCCGTCTTCGAGCACCGGGCGGTCCTCCTCGCCGACGACCGGGACACCCTGCTGACCGGGCTGGCCGCGCTCGCCGGGGGCGAGCCCGCGGCCGCCGCGACCGAAGGCGTGCACACCGGTGCGCCGGCCCGGGTGGCCTTCGTCTACCCCGGCCAGGGCTCGCAGTGGCCGGGCATGGCGGCCGCCCTGCTGGAGACCTCCCCGGTCTTCGCCCGCCGCATCGACGACTGCGACGCCGCCCTGCGGCCGTACCTGGACTGGTCGTTACGGGACGTCCTGGGCGGCGCGCCCGGCGCTCCCGCCCTCGACCGCGACGAGGTGATCCAGCCCGTGCTCTGGGCGGTGATGGTCTCCCTCACCGAGATGTGGCGCGCGGCCGGAGTGGAGCCCGCCGCGGTCGTCGGCCACTCCCAGGGCGAGATCGCGGCGGCCACCGCCACCGGCGCCCTCTCCCTGGCCGACGGGGCGCGCGTGGTGGCGCTGCGCGCCCGGCTGCTCGCCCGGATCGCCGGCCGCGGCGGCATGCTGTCCGTCGCCGCCTCCGCCGAGCAGGTCTCCCGCGACCTCGCCGGGCACTTCCCGACGCTGTCCGTCGCGGCCGTCAACGGCCCCGGGGCCACCGTCGTCGCCGGGGACGGCCCGGCACTCGACGCCCTGGCCGCGCACTACGGCGACGCGGTGCGCACCCGGCGGCTCCCGATCGACTACGCCTCGCACAGCGCCCATGTGGAGGCGCTGCTCGAGGAGTTGCACAGCACGCTGGCCGGTATCCGGCCCCGCGCCACCGAGGTGCCGTTCCACTCGACGGTCACCGGGGACCGCATCGACACCGACGGGCTGGACGCGGGCTACTGGTGCCGCAATCTGCGCTCCACCGTCCTGTTCGGGCCCGCGGTCGAGCGGATGCTGGCGGCCGGCTGCACCGCGTTCGTCGAGATCAGCCCGCACCCGGTGCTCACCGGCGGGATCCAGCAGGCCGTCGACGCGCACGAGGGTCAGGCAGCCGCCCTGGGCACGCTGCGCCGCAACGACGGCGGCGCCCGGCGCTTCCTGTACGCGCTCGGCGAGGCGTTCACCCACGGAGTGCCCGTGGACTGGGCTCGGGTGCTGCCCGGCTCGGCGCCCCTGGTCGACCTCCCCACCTACCCCTTCCAGCGCCGCTCGTTCTGGCTGGGCGGCACACCGCGGCCCACCGGCACGCCCCTCCCCGGCACCGCCGGGAGCAGCCCGGCCGCGCCGCCCCAGGCCGCCACCGGTCCGGACGCGGGGCACGAGGACGATCCGGCGGCCCGGCTGCGCGGCCGCCTCGCCGGGCTGACCGCGCCCGCCGCCGACAAGGCGGTGCTGGACCTGGTCCGAACCCAGGCCGCCGCGGTCCTCGGGCACGGATCGGCCGAGGAGATCCCCTCCGGCCTCACCTTCAGGGAGTTGGGTCTGGACTCGGCCCTGACGGTCGAGCTGTGCGGCCGCCTCAAGCGCGCCACCGGCATCGGCCTGACCCCTTCGGACCTCTACGACCACCCCAGCCCGACCGCGCTCGCCACGGCCCTGCGCTCCCGGCTGCAGGCCGGTGCCGCCGCTGCCGCCGCGCCCGCGGCAGCGCGCCCGGTGGAGCACGACCCGATCGCCGTGGTCGGCATGGCGTGCCGGTTCCCCGGCGGCGTGGACTCCCCGGAGGCGCTGTGGCGGCTCGCCGCCGACGGCACCGACGCGACCGGGGAGTTCCCCGCCGACCGCGGCTGGGACCTGTCCGGTCTCTACGACCCGGACCCCGACCGGCCCGGCACCAGCTATGTCCGGTCCGGCGGATTCCTGGACGGCGCGGGCGGGTTCGACGCCGAGTTCTTCGGGATCAGCCCGCGCGAGGCCCTGGCCATGGACCCTCAGCAGCGCCTGCTGCTGGAGACCGCCTGGGAGGCGGTCGAGCGGGCGGGCATCGACCCCGGCTCGCTGCGCGGCCGCGCCGGCGGCGTCTTCGTCGGCGCGATGCCCACGGACTACGGCCCCCGCCTGCACCGGGCCGGGCCCGGGGTGGCCGGCTTCGGCCTGACCGGCACCACGTCCAGCGTGATCTCCGGCCGGATCGCCTACGTACTGGGGCTCCAGGGGCCCGCCCTGACGATCGACACCGCCTGCTCCTCCTCCCTGGTCGCCCTGCACCAGGCCGCGCAGTCGCTGCGGCGCGGCGAGTGCTCGCTGGCGCTGGCCGGCGGGGCCACGGTGATGGCGACGCCCGGGATGTTCGTGGAGTTCAGCCGCCAGCGCGGGCTGGCGCCGGACGGCCGGTGCAAGCCGTTCTCCGCCCGGGCGGACGGCACGGCCTGGGCCGAGGGCGCGGGCATGCTCCTGCTGGAGCGGCTGTCGGACGCCCGCCGCAACGGCCGTACCGTGCTCGCGGTCCTGGCGGGCAGCGCCGTCAACAACGACGGCGCCTCCAACGGGCTGACCGCCCCCAGCGGCGCCGCCCAGCAGCGGGTCGTCCGGGCCGCGCTGGCCGCCGCCGGGCTCTCCCCGCACGAGGTGGACGCGGTGGAGGCGCACGGCACCGGCACCGTGCTCGGCGATCCGATCGAGGCGAACGCCCTGATCGCCGTCTACGGTCCGGGCCGCGACCCCGAACGGCCGCTGTGGCTGGGCTCGCTGAAGTCCAACATCGGCCACTCCCAGGCCGCGGCCGGTGTGGGCGGCGTCATCAAGACGGTCGAGGCGATGCGGCACGGCATCCTGCCCCGTACCCTCCACGCGGACGAGCCGTCCCCGCACGTGGACTGGAGCGCGGGCACGGTCGCGCTGCTGGACCGGGAGCGCCCCTGGCCGGACACCGGGCGGCCGCGCCGCGCCGCCGTCTCCTCCTTCGGCATCAGCGGCACCAACGCTCACGTCATCCTCGAGCAGCCGGAGCCGCACGACCGGGCACCGCAGCAGCCGGACGGCACCTCGCCGGACGCCGCGCGGGCCGTCCCCCTGGTCGTCACCGGCCGCACTCCGCAGGCGCTGCGCGCCCAGGCCGCCCGGCTGCGCGCACATCTCGCGGACCGGCCGGACCTCGGCATCCGGGACGTCGGACACGCGCTGGCCCGCACCCGCGCCGCCCTCGACCACCGCGCGGCGGTCGTCGCCGACGACCGCACCGGGCTGCTCGACGCGCTGACCGCGCTGGCCGACGGCGCCGAGCACGAGGCCGTCTCCACCGCGCTCGCCGACCCCGACCGCGGCACCGCCTTCCTGTTCACCGGCCAGGGCAGCCAGCGCCCGGGCATGGGCCGGGAGCTGTACGAGCGCTTCCCCGTCTTCGAGGCCGCGCTCGACGAGGTGTGGAAGCTGCTCGACGCGGAGCTGGACCGGCCGCTGCGGGAGATCGTCTTCGCCGACGCTGCTCCGGACGACGCTGCTCCGGACGGCACCGCTTCGGACGGCACGGCTCCGGACGACGCCCCGCTGGACCGCACCGCCTACACCCAGACCGCCCTGTTCGCCCTCGAAGTCGCGCTGTTCCGGCTCGTCGAGAGCTGGGGCGTCGAGCCCGACTACGTCCTCGGCCATTCGATCGGCGAGCTGGCCGCCGCCCACGTCAGCGGTGTGCTGTCGCTGCCCGACGCCTGCGCCCTGGTCGCCGCCCGCGGCCGGCTGATGCAGGCGCTGCCGGCCGGGGGCGCGATGCTCGCCGTCCAGGCGGGCGAGGAGGAGGTCCTGCCGCTGCTGGCCGGGCGGGAGCACGAGCTGTCCGTCGCCGCCGTCAACGGCCCCCTGGCCGTGGTCGTCTCCGGCGAGGAGGCGGCCGTCGAGGAGATCCGCGCCGCCTTCGCAGAACAAGGCCGCGCCACCCACCGGCTGACGGTCAGTCACGCCTTCCACTCGCACCGCATGGACCCGATGCTGGCGGAGTTCGCCCGCGTCGCGGAGTCGGTGACGTACCGCGAGCCGCGGCTGCCGGTGGTCTCCACGGTGACCGGCGCCGAGATCCCCGCCGCGGAGCTGTGCGACCCGGCCTACTGGGTACGGCAGGTCCGCTGCCCGGTGCGCCTGGCCGACGGCGTGCGCCGGCTGTACGCGCACGGCGTGCGGAACTTCGTCGAACTCGGCCCCGACGCGGTGCTGTCGGCCATGGGCCGGGAGTGCCTGGACGACCCGGCCGCCGTCTTCGTGCCGCTGCTGCGCCGCGAGCGGTCCGAGGAGCGCACGCTCGTCACCGCGGTGGCGCGCCTGCACACCCTGGGCCGGCCCGTGGACTGGGCCCCGTACTTCGCCGGCGCCCGCCCGGTGGAGCTGCCGACGTACGCCTTCCAGCGGCACCGCTTCTGGCTGGAGGCCCCGGACGAGCAGGGCGGCGGCGCCGCGCGGCTGGGGCAGCGGGAGGCCGGGCACCCGCTGCTGGCCGCGGTCGTGGAGTCCGCCGGATCGGGCGAGGTGCTGCTCACCGGGCGGCTCTCGCTGCGCTCCCACCCGTGGCTGGCGGGTCACGTCATCGCCGGTTCCGTGCTGCTGCCGGGCACCGCGTTCGTGGAGCTGGCCCTGTGTGCCGGGGCCCGGACCGGCTGCCCGCAGGTGGCGGAACTGACCCTGTCCGCGCCGCTGGTGCTGCCCGCCGACGGCGAGGCCGAGGTGCAGCTGTCGGTGTCGGCCGCGGCGGACGACGGGCGGCGGAGCATGGTGGTCCACGCCCGCACGGCCGGTACGGACGAGCCGTGGACCCGGCACGCCGAGGGCGTCCTGGCCCCGGCCGCCGAGCAGCCCACGGCGGAGCCGGACGACCGAGGCGTGTGGCCCCCGTCCGGCGCCACGCCCCTGCCCCTGGACGGCCTCTACGAGGACCTGGCCGACGGCGGCTATGCGTACGGCCCGGCGTTCCAGGGCCTGCGGGCGGCCTGGCGCCTCGGCGAGGAGCTGTTCGCCGAGGTGGCGCTGGACGAGGAAACACGGGCCGACGCCCGCGAGTTCGGCGTGCACCCGGCTCTCCTGGACGCCTGCCTCCACACGGCCCTGCACCCGGGCGGCCCCCTCGGGGCCGGGGCCGGCGGGCGACAGCTGCTGCCGTTCGCCTGGCAGCAGGTGACGCTCCGCCGGACGGGCGCCGAGTCGGTACGGGTGCGGATCTCGCCCGCCGACGACGGCTCGTTCGCCCTGACCCTCACCGACCCGGAAGGGGCCGAGGTCGCCGCGGTCGGCTCGCTGGCCATGCTGCCGGTGCCCACGACCGCGGCGGGCACGGCCCCGGACGGACTCCACCACGTCGCATGGCGGCCGCTGCCGGACTCCGGCACCGACGCGGTGCCGACCGGGCGCACGGCCGTACTGGGCACCGCTCCGGACGCCCTGCTCCGGGCGCTGGGCGGCACGGTGCCCGTCCACGCGGACCTGGCGGGGCTGCTGGCCGCGCTCGACGCCGGACAGCCGCTGCCCGACCGGGTCCTGGCCGCCCTCCGGGCCGACGGTACGGACGGCGCCTCCGGCCGGCCCGAGGCGGTGCGCCGCGCCACCGGGGACGCGCTGGAACTCCTCCGCGGCTGGACGGCCGAGGAACGGCTGGCCGGCACGCCGCTGGTGCTCCTCACCGAAGGCGCGGTCGCGGCCTCCGCCCGGGTCCCCGGCACGGACCTGACCGACCTCGCCGGGGCCGCGGTGTGGGGGCTCGCCCGTACCGCGCAGACCGAGAACCCCGGCCGGGTGACCCTGGCGGACCTCGACGGCGAGGACGCCTCCTACCGGGCGCTGGCCCCGGCGCTGGACCGGGCCCGGGCGGCCGCCGAGCCGCAACTCGCCGTGCGCGGCGGCGCGGTGCTGGTCCCGCGGCTGGTGCGCGCCGCCGCGGGCGACGCGCTGGAGGTCCCGGCGGACGTCCCGGCGGGCGCCCCGGCCTGGCGGCTGGGCTTCACCGGCCGCGGCAGCCTGGACAAGCTCGCCCTGGTCCCGGCGCCCGAGGCGCTCGAGCCCCTGGCCGAGGGGCAGGTGCGGATCGCGGTGCACGCCGCAGGGGTCAACTTCCGTGACGTGCTCAACACGCTCGACCTGTATCCGGGCGACGCGGGCCTGATCGGCCTGGAGGGCGCCGGAGTCGTCACCGCGACGGGCCCCGGGGTCACCGGGCTCGCCCCCGGCGACCGGGTGATGGGGCTGTTCCCCGGCGCCTGCGGCCCGGTGGCCGTCGCCGACCACCGGAAGGTCACCCGGATCCCGCGCGGCTGGTCGTTCGCCCGGGCCGCCTCCGCCCCGATCGTCTTCCTCACCGCCCACCACGGCCTGGTGGAGCTGGCCGGGCTGCGGCCCGGGGAGAAGGTGCTGGTGCACGCCGCCGCGGGCGGCGTCGGCATGGCGGCCGTCCAGCTCGCCCACCACCTGGGGGCCGAGGTCTACGCGACCGCCGCCCCGGACAAGTGGGAGGCGGTACGGCGGCTCGGCGTGCCGGAGGAGCGCATCGCCTCCTCGCGGACCACGGAGTTCGCCGAGCGGTTCGCCGCCGCCACCGGCGGCCAGGGGATGGACGTCGTCCTGAACTCGCTGGTCGGCGAGTTCACCGACGCCTCGCTGCGGCTGCTGCCGCGCGGCGGCCGGTTCATCGAGATGGGCAAGGCCGACCTCCGCGACCCCGAGCAGATCGCCGCCGCCTTCCCGGGTGTCACCTACCGGTCCTTCGACCTGCTCCAGGAGCCGCCCGAGCGTATTGCCCAACTCCTCGCCGCGGTCACGGAACTGCTCACCGACGGTGCGCTGCAACCGCTGCCGCTCACCGTCCGCGACGTCCGCGAGGCACCGGACGCCTTCCGGTTCATCAGCCAGGCGCAGCACGTCGGCAAGGTCGTCCTGACCGTGCCCCAGCCGATCGACCCGGAGGGCACGGTGCTCGTCACCGGCGCCACCGGCGCCCTGGGCCGCACGGTCGCCAGGCACCTGGTGACCGCCCACGGTGCACGGCGGCTGCTGCTGGTCGGCCGACGGGGCGCGGACGCGCCCGGCGCGCGGGAGTTCGGCGCCGAGCTGGCCGCCCTGGGCGCCGAGGCCGCCTTCGCCGCCTGCGACGTCGCCGAGCGCGACGCGCTGGCCGCCGTACTGGCGACCGTGCCCGGGGAGCATCCGCTCACCGCGGTGCTGCACGCCGCGGGAGTGCTGGACGACGGCGTCGTCACCTCGCTGACCCCGGACCGGCTGGACGCGGTGCTGCGTCCCAAGGCGGACGCGGCCTGGCACCTCCACGAGCTGACCGCGGACCGCCCGCCGGCCCACTTCGTGCTCTTCTCCTCGGTGATGGGCACGCTCGGCGGCGCCGGACAGGGCAACTACGCCGCAGCCAACGTCTACTTGGAGGCGCTCGCCGCGCACCGCCGTGCACAGGGCCTGCCCGCCCTGGCCCTCGGCTGGGGGCTGTGGGACGACCCGGACGGCATGGGCGGGACCCTGTCGGACACCGACCTGGCCCGGATGGCCCGCTCGGGCACCGCACCGCTGCCCGCCGCGGACGGCCTGGCGCTCCTGGACGCGGCGCTGTCCTCACCGCGGCCCGTACTGGTGCCGACCCGGCTGGACCGGGCGGCCCTGCGCGCCCTGGGCGAGGACCTGCCCGCCGTCCTGCGTGCGGTGGCGCCCTCGGCCGGCGGCCCGCGGCGGTCCGCGGCGCCCGGCGGCGGCCCCGAGGCGCTGCGGCGCGAACTCGCGGGCCGCTCCGCCGAGGAGCGCCAGGAGGTCCTGTCCGCCCTGGTCCGTACGCACATGGCGGCGGTGCTCGGGCACTCCGTGCCCGACTCGCTGCAGGCCGGGCAGCCCTTCAAGGCCCTCGGGTTCGACTCGCTGACCTCCGTGGAACTGCGCAACCGGCTGAGCGCGGCCACCGGCCTGCGGCTGTCGCCCACCCTGCTGTTCAACATGCCGACGCCCGCCGCGCTCGTCGCCCACCTGGACGGGGAACTGGCACCCCCCGCCCCCGGGTCCGCGCCCGACGGGTCCGTGCCCGCAGAGGCCCCGCCCGCCGCGGCGGCGCACGGGCCGGAGGGCGCCGACGAGCTGGCGGCCAGGGTGGAAGCCGCCTCGGTCGAGGAACTGATCGATCTCATCAACAGCGAATTCCCCAGCGATCACCCGGCCGTCTGACGCCGCGGGCCGCCCCGGCGGGCGGCCCGCCTCCGGCTCGGGTACCGACGCGACACACCTCAGAGAGTCTGATTCGAATGAGCAACGACGCAAACCTGGTTGATCTCCTCAAGCGGCTCACCGTCGACCTCCACCGCTCCCGGCAGCGCGTCCAGGAGCTGGAGGAGGCGCGGACCGACGCGCGGCACGAACCCGTCGCCATCGTCGGCATGGGCTGTCGATGTCCGGGAGACGTCCACTCCCCGGAAGAGCTGTGGGACCTGGTCGCCTCGGGTACCGACGCCGTCGGCACCCTCCCGGAGGACCGCGGCTGGAACCCCGCCGAGCTGTACGACCCGGACCCCGAGGCCCCGGGCAGGAGCTACGTCCGCAACGGCGGATTCCTCTACGACGCCGCCGACTTCGACCCCGCCTTCTTCGGGATCTCACCGCGCGAGGCGACGGTGATGGACCCCCAGCAGCGCCTGCTGCTGGAGACCGCCTGGGAGGCCGTCGAACGGGCCGGGATCGCCCCGGACTCGCTGCGCGGCAGCGACACCGGGGTCTTCGCCGGAGTCATCGCGCAGGACTACGCCGGACCGCTGGACAACGCGCCCCAGGGCTTCGAGGGCCACCTGCTGACCGGCACCACCTCCAGCGTGGCCACCGGCCGCATCGCCTACACCCTGGGCCTGGAGGGCCCGGCCGTCACCGTGGACACCGCGTGCTCCTCGTCCCTGGTCGCCATCGACCTGGCCGTACGGGCGCTGCTGCGCGGCGAGTGCTCGCTGGCCCTGGCCGGCGGCGTCACCGTGATGGCCCGGCCCGGCATGTTCGTGGAGTTCTCCCGGCAGGGCGGGCTGGCGCCCGACGGCCGCTGCAAGGCGTACGCGGCCGGCGCGGACGGCACGGCCTGGGCCGAGGGTGCCGGCGTGCTGCTGCTGGAGCGGCTGTCGGACGCACGGCGCAACGGGCACCGGGTGCTGGCGGTGATCCGCGGCTCGGCGGTCAACCAGGACGGCGCCAGCAACGGCCTCACCGCGCCCAACGGCCCGTCCCAGCAGCGCGTCATCCGCCAGGCCCTGGCCGACGCCCGGCTGACGGCCGCGGAGGTGGACGCCGTCGAGGGCCACGGCACCGGCACCCGCCTCGGCGACCCCATCGAGGCCGAGGCGCTCCTCGCCGAGTACGGGCAGGGCCGCCCGGCCGGGGAGCCGCTGCGGCTCGGCTCGCTCAAGTCCAACATCGGCCACGCCCAGGCCGCGGCCGGCGTGCTGGGCGTCGTCAAGATGGTGATGGCCCTCCGGCACGGCGTGCTCCCGCGCACCCTCCACGTGGACGAGCCCACCCCGCACGTGGACTGGTCCTCCGGCGCGGTGCGCCTGCTCACCGAGCAGACCCCCTGGCCCGGGACGGACCGGCTGCGCCGCGCCGCCGTCTCCTCCTTCGGCATCAGCGGCACCAACGCCCACCTGATCCTGGAACAGGCGCCCGACACCGGTGCGGACGCGCCGGCTTCCGGCCCCGCGGCACCCGCTGCGGCCGCCGGCCGGCCCGCCGCCCTGCACGCGGCCGCCGCCCTTCCCTGGCCACTGTCGGGGAACGGCGCGGAGGCGCTGCGCGCCCAGGCCGCCCGGCTGGCGGACTTCGCACGGCGGCCGGAGGCCCCGCGCCCCGCCGACATCGGCCTGTCGCTGGCCGTCACCCGCGCCGCCCGGGAACACCGCGCTGTCGTCGTACCGGACGCCGGCCCGGGCCCGGCGGCGGACGGCGCGGCCGCACTGGACGCACTCGCGGCAGGCGGGAGCGACGCCCGGCTCGTCCAGGGCGTCGCCGACACCGAGGGCAAGCCGGCCTTCGTCTTCCCCGGCCAGGGCAGCCAGTGGGCCGGCATGGCCGTCGGACTCCTCGACGCCTCCCCGGTCTTCGCCGCCCGCCTGGACGACTGCGCGCAGGCCCTCGCACCCCATGTGGACTGGTCGCTGCGCGACGTGCTGCGCGGGGCCGAGGGAGCACCGCCGCTGGACCGGGTGGACGTGGTCCAGCCTGCGCTGTGGGCGGTGATGGTGTCCCTGGCCGAGCTGTGGCGGGCCTGCGGAGTGCGCCCGGCCGCCGTCATCGGCCACTCCCAGGGCGAGATCGCCGCCGCCTGTGTCGCGGGCGCGCTCTCCCTCGAGGACGCCGCGAAGGTGTCCGCACTGCGCGCGAAGGCGCTGCTCGCCCTGGCCGGCGGGGGCGGCATGGTGTCCGTCGCGGACACGGCCGGCGCGGTGCGCGAACGCATCGCGGCCTGGGGCGACCGGCTGTCGCTGGCGGCCGCCAACGGGCCTCGCTCCACGGTGGTCTCCGGCGATCCGGAGGCCCTGGAGGAGCTGCTCGCGGGCTGCGCGGCGGACGGGGTGCGGGCCCGCCGCGTCCCCGTGGACTACGCCTCCCACTCCCCGCAGGTGGAGAGCATCCGGGACGCCGTCCTGGAGGCCCTCTCCGGCATCACCCCGCGCACCGCCACCGTCCCCTTCGTCTCCACCGTCACCGGCAGGACCGTCGAGGGCGGCGAACTGGACGCCGCCTACTGGTACGAGAACCTGCGGCGGACCGTCCGCTTCGAGGAGGGCGTCCAGGCCCTGCTGGAGCGCGGCCACGGCGCGTTCATCGAGGTCAGCGCGCACCCCGTGCTCACCGTCGGGGTGCAGGAGAGCATCGACGCGGCCGAGGCGACCGCCCTGGCCGTGGGCACGCTGCGCCGGGACGAGGGCGGCCCGCACCGCTTCCTCGCCTCGCTGGCCGAGGCCTGGACCCGGGGCGTCGCCGTGGACTGGCCCGCAGTCCTCGGCGGCCACGACGCCCGCACCGTCGAGCTGCCCACGTACGCGTTCCAGCGGCAGCGCTACTGGGTGGACGGCGCCGACACGGCGGCGGGGGACGTCCGGGCGGCGGGCCTCGGCGCCACCGGCCACCCGCTGCTCGGCGCCGCCCTGTCGGCCGCCGACGGCGACCAGGTGCTGCTCACCGGCCGGCTGTCGCTCGCCACCCACCCCTGGCTGGCCGACCACACCGTGGCGGGCCGCACGCTGCTGCCGGGAACGGCCTTCGTCGAACTCGCCCTCCGGGCGGGCGACGAGGCGGGCTGCGAGCTGGTCGAGGACCTCGTCGTCGAGGCCCCGCTGGCGCTGCCCGGCGACGGCGCCGTCCTGCTCCAGGTGGTCGTCGGGGCCGCCGACGACACCGGGCGGCGGCCGGTGGCCGTCCACTCCCGGCCCGAGGACGCGGAGACCGACTGGATCCGGCACGCTTCGGGAACCCTGGCCACCGGCCAAGCCCGCGACGCCGGCACGGCTTTGACCATGTGGCCGCCCGCGGGCGCGGAACCGGTGGACCCGGCGGACTTCTACCCGCGGGCCGCGGACGCCGGTTACGGCTACGGGCCCGCCTTCCAGGGGCTGCGGGCGGTCTGGCGCTCCGGGGACGAACTCTTCGCGGAGGTCGCACTGGACCCCGCCCGCGAGGAGGAGGCCCGCCGCTTCGGCATCCACCCGGCACTGCTCGACGCCGCCCTGCACACCGTCCTGCTCGACGGCCTGACGTCCGGCGGCGGGCGGCCCCGGCTGCCCTTCGCCTGGAGCGAGGTGGCCCTGCACGCGACGGGCGCCTCGATGCTGCGCGTCCGGATCTCCCCGGCGGGGGAGGACACCGTCTCCGTCGAGGTCGCGGACGCCGCCGGGGCCCCGGTCGCCTCGATCGGCTCGCTGACGCTGCGACCGCTCGCCGACCGCCCCGCGGACGTGCGCGGCGGCGCGGGCGACGCCCTGTTCCGGCTGGAGTGGACCCCGCTCGCCGCGCCCGCGGCCGGGGAGGCGCCCGCCGGACGGCCGTGGGCCGTCCTGACCGGCCCCGGAGACCGGCCGCACCCGCGACTGGCCGACGGCGCCCGCGAGTTCGCGGACCTGGCCGGGCTGCTCGCGGCCGCCGAGGACGGGGGAGCGGTGCCCGAGCGGGTGCTCGTCCCGCTGTCCCCGGCCGCCGGCCCGGTGCCGGACGCCGCCCGTGAGGCCACCGCACGGGCCCTGGACCTGCTGCGCGCCTGGCTCGCGGAGGACCGCCTCGCCTCCTCCCGCCTGGTCCTGGTGACCCGGCGCGCGGTGGCGGCCGAGCCCCACGAGGACGTCCGGGATCTGGTCCACGCCCCCGTCCGCGGCCTGGTGCGCGCCGCCCAGACGGAGCACCCGGACCGCTTCGTCCTGCTGGACCTGGACGGCGAGGACGCCTCGTACGACGCACTGCCGCTCGCGCTCGGCTCCGATGAGCCGGAACTGGCCGTGCGCAGCGGGCAGTTACTGGCCCGCAGGATGGTCCGCGGCGGCGCGTCCGGCGGACTGCCGGTACCCGCGGGCGTGACCTCCTGGCGGGTGGAGAACCCCGAGCCGGGCACGTTCGACCGCTTCCGCATCGTGCCGAGCCCCGCGGGGGAGGCCCCGCTGGCCCCCGGCGAGGTGCGGGTCGCGGTGCGCGCCGCCGGGCTCAACTTCCGCGACGTGCTGCTGGCGCTCGGCATGCGCCCCGGCGACGCGTCGCTGCTCGGCGGCGAGGCCGCGGGCGTGGTGACCGAGGTCGGCGCCGAGGTGACCGACCTGCGCCCCGGCGACCGGGTGATGGGCTTCCTCACCGGGGGCTTCGGCCCGCTCGGGGTGGCCGACCGGCGCATGGTCACGCCGCTCCCGGACGGCTGGTCCTTCGCCGAGGCCGCGACCTTCCCCATCGCCTATCTGACGGCCTACTACGGGCTGGTGGACCTGGCCGCACTGCGGCCCGGCGAGTCGGTGCTGGTCCACGCCGCCGCGGGCGGGGTGGGCATGGCCGCGGTGCAGCTGGCCCGCCACCTGGGCGCCGAGGTGTACGGCACCGCGAGCCCGGGCAAGTGGCCCGCCCTGCGCCCGTTCGGCCTGGACGGCACACGCATCGCCTCGTCCCGGACCCTGGACTTCGAGGAGCAGTTCCGGACCGCCACCGGGGGCCGCGGCGTCGACGTGGTCCTCGACTCGCTGGCCCGGGAGTTCGTCGACGCCTCGCTGCGCCTCACGGCACCGGGCGGCCGGTTCGTCGAGATGGGCAAGAGCGACATCCGCGACGCCGCCGAGGTCGCGGCCGCCCACCCCGGCGTCGCCTACTGCGCGTTCGACATCTTCGACGCGGAGCCGGACCGGATCGGGGAGATCCTCGCCGAGCTGACCGGGCTCGCCGAGCGCGGCGTGCTGCGCCCGCTGCCCGTCAGTACCTGGGACGCCCGGCAGGCCCCGGAGGCCTTCCGCTTCATGAGCCGCGCCCGCCACACCGGCAAGGTCGTGCTCACCCTCCCCGTGCCCCCGGACCCCGACGGCACGGTCCTCGTCACGGGCGGCACCGGCTCGCTGGGCGCGCTGACCGCCCGGCACCTGGTGGCCGCATACGGCGTCCGGCACCTCATCCTCACCAGCCGCCGCGGCCCGGACGCACCCGGCGCGGACGAACTGCGCGAGGAACTGGCCGCGCTGGGCGCCACCGTGCGCATCGAGCGCTGCGACGCCGCCGACCGGGACGCCCTCGCCGCCCTGCTGGCCTCGGTGCCCGCCGAGCACCCCCTGACGGGCGTCGTCCACACCGCGGGCGTGCTCCGCGACTCGGTCATCGCCACGCTCACCCCCGGCGACCTCGAAGCAGTGCTCGCCCCCAAGATGGACGCCGCCTGGAACCTGCACGAACTCACCGCCGGACTGGACCTGTCCCTGTTCGTGCTGTACTCCTCGGCGGCCTGCGCGCTGGGCGCCGCCGGACAGGCCGGCTACGGGGCGGCCAACGGCTTCCTGGACGCCCTCGCCGAGCACCGCCGCGCCCACGGCCTGCCCGGCCTCTCCCTGGCCTGGGGCCTGTGGGCCCAGGACGGCGGCATGACCGGCGCGCTGACCGAGCAGGACATCCGGCGGCTGGCCCGCGACGGCATCACCCCGCTCGCGCCCGAGGAGGGCCTGGCCCTGTTCGACGCCTGCCTGGCCTCCGGCGCCGGGCACGCCGTCCTGGTCCCGCTCCGGCTGTCCCCGGCCGCCCTCCGCGCCCGGGCGGGCAGGGACGGACTCCCGCCCGTACTGCGCGGACTGGTCCGGCTGCCCGCCCGCCGCGGCGCACAGGCCGCCGCCTCCGCCGGCTCCCTGACCGACCGGCTGCGGGCCCTGCCCGGGGCCGAACGGGCGGACCGACTGCGGGAGCTGGTGCTGACCGAGGCGGCGGCCGTGCTCAACCACCCCTCCACCGAAGCGCTGCGCGACGCCCGCACCTTCAAGGACCTGGGCTTCGACTCCCTGACCGCGGTCGAACTGCGCAACCGGCTCAACAAGGCGACCGGACTCCGGCTGCCCTCGACCCTGGTCTTCGACCACCCCACCCCCGAGGCCGTCACCGCGCTGCTGCTCTCCGAGCTGCTGGGCGAGCCCGATCCCCGATCGGAGCCCGCGGCCGGTTCCTCAACGGCAGCCGGGGCCCCGGCCACGGCGGACGACGACGCCGTCGCGATCGTCGGCATGGCCTGCCGCTACCCCGGCGGCGTACGGACCCCCGAGGACCTGTGGCGGCTGGTCGGCTCGGGCACGGACGCCATCGGCCCGTTCCCGGCGGACCGCGGCTGGCCCGAGGACATCCACGACCCGGAGCTGAGCCGGCCGGGCACCAGCAGTGCACGGCACGGCGGATTCCTCTACGACGCGGCCGACTTCGACCCGGCGTTCTTCGGCATCTCGCCCCGCGAGGCCCTGGCGATGGACCCCCAGCACCGGCTGCTGCTGGAGACCTCCTGGGAGGCGCTGGAGGACGCCGGGATCGCACCGGACTCGCTGCGCGGCAGCCGGACCGGGGTGTTCACCGGCGTGATCTACCACGACTACCAGGCGGCCGCGGAAGCCGCACCGCCGGACGTCGAGGGCTTCCTGGGCACCGGCTCCTCCGGCGCCGTGGCCTCCGGCCGCATCTCCTACACGCTGGGCCTCGAGGGCCCGGCCGTCACCCTGGACACGGCCTGCTCCTCGTCCCTGGTGGCGCTGCACCTGGCGGTGCGCTCGCTGCGCAGCGGCGAGAGCTCGCTGGCGCTCGCGGGCGGGGCCACGGTGATGGCCACCCCGGCGCCGTTCACCGAGTTCTCCCGGCAGCGCGGGCTGTCCCCGGACGGCCGCTGCCGGGCGTTCGCCGACGGAGCGAACGGCACCGGATTCGCCGAGGGCGTGGGCCTCGTGGTGCTGGAGCGGCTGGCGGACGCGGTGCGCCTGGGCCACCCGGTGCTCGCCGTGGTCCGCGGCAGCGCCGTCAACCAGGACGGCGCCAGCAACGGCCTCACCGCCCCCAACGGGCCCTCGCAGCAGCGGGTGATCCGGCAGGCGCTGGCCGACGCCGGGCTGGGCGCCGCCGACGTCGACGTGGTCGAAGGACACGGCACCGGCACCCCGCTGGGCGACCCGATCGAGGCCCAGGCCCTGCTGGCCACCTACGGGCAGGGGCGGCCGGCGGACCGGCCGCTGCTGCTGGGCTCGCTCAAGTCGAACCTGGGCCACACCCAGGCCGCCGCGGGCGTGGGCGGAGTCATCAAGATGGTGCAGGCGGTGCGCAGGGGCGTCGTCCCCGCGACGCTCCACGCCGACCGGCCCTCCACCCACGTCGACTGGTCGGCCGGCGCGGTCCGGCTGGTCACCGAGGCCACCGACTGGCCGGACACCGGCCGCCCGCGCACGGCCGCCGTCTCCTCGTTCGGCATCAGCGGCACCAACGCCCATGTGATCCTCCAGCAGGGCCCGGCAGTCGACCGGCCCGAGACCCCGGAGCCGGAGCGCACCGCCCACCTGCTGACCCTCTCCGCGAAGACCCCGGCCGCCCTGTCGGCCCTGGCCGAGCACTACCACGGGCTGCTCGGCGAGAACGGCGGTGAGAACGGTGGCGAGGACGAGGACGGCCGCCTGGCCGCCCTCTGCCGGACCGCGGGCGCCGGGCGCGCCCACTTCGCGCACCGCCTGGCGATCGTCGGCGGCTCGGCCGGGGAACTCCGGGAGCAGCTCGCCGAACTGGCGGCCGGAGACGGCGAGGAGCCGCCCGCGGGCGTGCACCGCGGCCACGCCGACCGCACGGCCCGGCAGGACGCGGACCGCGGACCGGTGTTCCTCTTCACCGGCCAGGGCGCGCAGTACGCCGGGATGGCACGGACCCTCCACGCCACTGAGCCGGTCTTCCGCCGCACCCTCGACCGGTGCGACGAGGTGCTGCGCCCGCTGCTCGTGCGCTCCCTGCGCAGCGTGCTGGACCCGGCGCCCGAGGACGCGGACCTCCTCCACGAGACCCGCTTCACCCAACCCGCCCTGTTCGCCGTCGAGTACGCGCTGGCCGAGCTGTGGCGCTCCTGGGGCGTCGAACCGGCCGCCGTCATCGGGCACAGCGTCGGCGAGCTGGCCGCCGCCTGCGTCGCGGGCGTGCTGGACGTCGAGGACGGCCTGCGCCTGGCCGCCCTGCGCGGCCGGCTGATGCAGGACCTGTGCCCCCCGGGCGCGATGGCCGCCGTGCACGCCCCGGCCGAACGCGTCGCCGAGGCCCTGGCCCCGTACGGCGACCGGCTCGCTCTCGCGGCCGTCAACGGCCCGGAGAGCGTGGTCGTCTCGGGTGAGGGCACCGCCCTCGACCGGCTGCTGGCGGACCTCGCCGCACAGGGCGTCCGCACCAAGCCGGTCGCCGCCAACCGCGCCTTCCACTCGCCGCTGATGGAACCGATGCTGGACGCCTTCGAGAAGGAGGCCGCCAGGATCGGCTACGCGGCACCGCGCATCCCCCTGGTCTCCAACGTCACCGGAGCGTTCCTGACCGGCGAGGGCGCCTTCTCGGCCGGATACCTGCGCGAGCACGTGCGGCAGCCGGTGGACTTCCTGGCCGGCATGAACACCCTCTACGCACAGGGCCACACCACCTTCCTGGAGGTGGGCCCGGCCCCGGTCCTGCTCGGCATGGCCCGGCGCTTCGCCCCGGGCACGGGCTCCGGCGAAGGGCCGCAGGAGGTCTTCCTGCCCTCGCTGCGCCCGGGCCGGGACGACTGGCGGGTGCTGCTGGACAGCCTCGGCGCGCTCTACGCCCGGGGCGCCGCCGTCGACTGGGCCGCCTTCGCCGGCGACCCGGCCGGTCGGCATGTCCCGGCGCCCACCTATCCGTTCGGGCGCGAGCGGTACTGGCTCCAGGCCCGGCGCGGCTCCGCCCCGGCCGGCCTCGATGCGGCCGGGCTCGTGGCCCAGGTGCGCATCGTGGACGCGGCCGGGCGGCCGGTGGCGCAGTCCGCGGGCATCCGGCTGGACCGGCTTCCGGCCGGCACGGCAGAGGAGCCGCCGGCCCCGCTGCCCGCGCCCGGCAGTGCCGCAGGGCCGGAGCGGATCGAGGCGTCCGACCCCGCCGCCCGGGCCGAGCAGGTCACCGCGCTGCTGACACGGATCGCGGCCAGGTCGCTGCGCCTGCGGGCCGCGGAACTGGACGTGCACGAGCCGCTCCAGGGCCTCGGCATGGACTCGCTGATCGCCATGGACATCCGGGAGGCCGTGCGCAGGCGGCTGGGCGTCACCCTGCCACTGGTCGCCTTCCTGGAGGGCCACGGCGTCGCCTCGCTGGCCGAGGCGGCCCTCGCCCTGCTCGACGCACAGGACGCATCCGGCCCGGCAACGGAACCGGACGCCACCCCGGCGGCCGGGGACGGTGCGGACGCGGCGGAGCCCGCAGGACTCCCGGGCCTGCCCGCCCTCGTCCCGGACCCGGCCGCCCGGCACGAGCCGTTCCCGCTCACCGACCTCCAGCAGGCGTACCTCGTCGGCCGCACCGACGCCTTCGAACTCGGCAACGTCTCCACGTACTTCTTCACCGAAGTGGACGTCACCGGCCTCGACACCGAGCGGCTGGCCACCGCCCTGCGGCGGCTGATCGACCGTCACGACATGCTGCGCGCGGTCATCGGCCGGGACGGCACCCAGCGGGTGCTGCCCCAGGTGCCGCCGTACGAGATCGAGGTGCAGGACCTCACCGGCTGCACCGGCGACGAACGCACCGGGCGGCTGGACGCGGTCCACGACGAGCTGCGCGGGCAGGACCACGACCCCGAGGTCTGGCCGCTGTTCGACGTCCGCGTGAGCCGGATCGACGAGCGCACCAGCCGCCTGCACGTGGGCTTCGACGCCCTCGTCATCGACGGCTGGAGCTTCGCCCTGCTGCTGCGCGAGTGGGCCGACGCCTACCACGAGGCACCGGAGCAGCCGGACCTGCCGGTCACCTACCGGGACTACGTGCTGGCCGCGCGCACGCTGGAGGACGGCCCGCTCCACGAGGAGTCGCTGGCCTACTGGCGCGAGCGCATCGCGGTCCTGCCCCCGGCCCCCGAGCTGCCCCTGGCCAAGAACCCGGCCATGGTCAAGCGCCCTGAGTTCGTCCACCGCTCCGCCCGGATCGGCGCGGACCTCTGGGCGCGCTTCAAGGACCACGCGGCGGCCGCCGGGGTCACCCCGTCGGCGGCGCTGTGCACCGCCTACGCCCAGGTGCTGGCCGCCTGGAGCAAGTCCCCGCACTTCACGCTGAACCTCCTGGTGTTCAACCGGCTGCCGCTGCACCCGGACGTCAGCCGGATCCTGGGCAACTTCAGTGCCACCACGCTGCTGGAGGTGCGCTCCGAGGCGACCGAGGACTTCGCCCGCAACGCGGAGCGGATCCAGCACCAGCTCTGGCAGGACCTGGAACACGGCCACGTCAGCGGGGTGCGCATCCTCCGCGAGCTGAACCGCGCCCGCGGCGGCGCCGGCCGGGCGAGCATGCCGGTCGTCTTCGCCAGCACGGTCAAGTCCGACCGGGAGGGCGCGGCGGCCGGGGGACTGGCGACCCAGCTGGCCCGGCTCGGCGACTCGGGCCGCGAGGTGCGCAGCTCGGTGCGGACCCCGCAGGTCTGGCTCGACCACCAGGCCGTCGAGGAGGCCGGCGAGCTGACGCTGAACTGGGACGTGGTGGAGGAGCTGTTCCCGGACGGCATGGTCGACGCCATGTTCGACGCCTACGTGGACATGGTGCGCGAACTCTGCGAGGACGACGCCGCCTGGCGCCGCCCGGGCCGGGCCCTGGCGCCCACCGCCCAGCTGGAGCGGCGCAGCGCCGTCAACTCCACGGCCGGGCCGGTCCCCGCCGCCCTGCTGCACGAGGGCTTCCTCGCCCGGGCGGCGGACCGCCCCGGGGCGCCGGCGGTCGTCGCCCCCGGGCGGACGCTCACCTACGGCGAGCTGGACGGCATGACCAACCGCCTGGACCGCCGGCTGCGCAGCCTGGGAGTGCGCCGCGGCGACCTGGTGGCGATCGTCATGGAGAAGGGCTGGGAGCAGGTCGCCGCCGCGCTGGCGATCCTCAAGTCGGGCGCCGCGTACGTGCCGATCGACGCGGGCGTGCCGGCCGAGCGGCTGCGGCTGCTGCTGGAGACCTCCGGGATCGAGGCCGTGCTGACCCAGTCCCCGGTCGAGGAGCGGACCGACTGGCCGGAGGGGACGGTCCGGCTGTGCGTCGACGACTGCGACGCCCTCCCGGAGAGCACGGAGCCGCTGCCCCCGGCGGGCGCCGCGCCGGACGACCTGGCCTACGTCATCTTCACCTCCGGCTCCACCGGCGTCCCCAAGGGGGTGATGATCGAGCACACCGGGGCCGTCAACACCATCGAGGACGTCAACGAGCGGTTCGGCATCACCGAGGACGACCGGGTGCTCGGGCTGTCCGCGCTCAACTTCGACCTGTCGGTGTACGACGTCTTCGGCATCCTGACGGCCGGCGGTGCGCTCGTGCTGCCGGAGCCGTCGGCGCACCGCGAGCCCGGCCGCTGGGCGGAGCTGATCACCCGGCACCGGGTCACCGTCTGGAACAGCGTCCCGGCACTGATGCAGATGTTCACCGAGTACGTCCTGGCCCGGGAGGAGACCGCCGGGCTGCCACTGCGCGTGGTGATGATGAGCGGCGACTGGATTCCGGTGACGCTGCCGGACGCCATCCGGCAGGCGGCCCCCGACGCGGCGCTGTGGAGCCTGGGCGGCGCGACCGAGGCGTCCATCTGGTCCATCCGCTACCCGATCGGCCAGGTCGATCCGCAGTGGCCGAGCATCCCGTACGGCACACCCATGCGCAACCAGCGGTTCCACGTGCTGGACGAGGCGCTGCGGCCCTGTCCCGCCTGGGTGCCCGGCGACCTGTACATCGCCGGCATCGGGCTCGCGCGCGGCTATCTCAACGATCCCGTCAAGACCCGGGCCGCGTTCTTCCGGCACCCCGTCACCGGGGAGCGCCTGTACCGCACGGGCGACCTGGGCCGCTGTCTGCCCGGCGGCGACATCGAGTTCCTGGGCCGTGAGGACTCCCAGGTGAAGATCCAGGGCTACCGCATCGAGCTGGGCGAGGTGGAGACGGGCCTGCTGAACCTCCCGGGCGTCCGCGCGGCCGTGGCCGTCGCCCTCGGCGAGCGGCAGACCTCGCGGCGCCTGGCGGCGTACGTGGTCCTCGAGCCCGGCCGGACCGACACCGAGGACCAGCTGCGGGCCGCGCTGCGCTCGCTCCTGCCCGAGTACCTGGTGCCCTCCCGCATCGTCGTCCTGGACGCACTGCCGCTCAGCTCCAACGGCAAGGTCGACCGGGCCGCGCTGCCCGCCCCCGACGCGCCCGCGGGCGGCGGCGGGACGGTCGTCGCGCCCCGGGACGAGACAGAGGCGGAGCTGGCGGAGATCTGGGCGGAGTACTTCGGCGACCGGGAATTCGGGGTCACCGACGGCTTCTTCGACCTGGGCGGCGACTCCCTGCTCGCGGTGCGGCTGATGGCGCGGATCCAGAGCCGCACCGGTTGTGCCCTGCCGGTGTCCACGCTCTTCCTCTGCCCCACCATCGAGCTGCTCGCCGGGAAGCTGCGCGAGGCGGGCAGCGGGGCGGCGACCGGGCGCGCGGCCCTGGTGCCGGTGCGCACCGAGGGCACCCGCACCCCGCTGGTGTTCGTCCACCCGGTGGGCGGGGACGTGCTCTGCTACGCCGAGCTGGCCGGACTGCTGGGCGAGGACCAGCCGTTCTACGCCCTCCAGGTGCCGGACACCGACACTCCCCTGGACACCGTCCCGCAGCTGGCGGCGCACTACGCCGAGGCGCTCACCGCCGCCCTCCCGCAGGGCCCCTACCGGCTCGGCGGCTGGTCCATGGGCGGGGTGATCGCGCTGGAGATGGCCCAGCAGCTCACCGGCGCGGGCCATGCGGTGGAACTGGTCGCGGTCGTCGACCTGTTCGAGCCCCCGGGGCCCGACGCCGGCCGGCCCACCGACGAGGCCTCCCTGCTCACCTGGTTCGCCGGGGACCTGGCCGGACTGTCCGGGAAACGCTGGGAACTGACGGCCGAGGCGCTGACCGGGACGGGCCGTCCTCCGCTGGAGGTGCTCCACGAGGAGCTGCGCCGCGCCTCGGTGCTCCCGTCGGACATCGGCATCGGCACCCTCCGGCAGATCATCGGCCGCTTCACGCGGAACTGCCGGGCGCTGCTGGGCCACGAGCCGCGGCCGTACGCCGGGCCGGTGCGCTTCTTCCGGGCCGCCGACGGCGGCGCCACCGAGGAGACGGCCGGGCAGTGGCTGGAGCTGTTCACCGGGGACGCGAAGGTCGTCGACGTACCCGGTGACCACTACAGCGTGATGCGGGACCGTCAGCTGCGGGAGCTGTCCGCCGCCCTAGGCGAGGCACTGGCCGGGAGCTGACCCACCGGCACCGGCCGCCGGGGCGTGCCCCCGGCGGCCGGCGCGGCGCCGCCCGCCCGCACTGCCCCGGCTGGAGGCGTTTCCGCTGGTTGGCGTAGTATGTCCGGCGTCGTTCCTGCGTCCTCGGCGCGGGCGGCCGCTTCCCGTTCAGCCTGGCAACTGCGTCCCCAGTCGGCGTGAGCCGATGGGTGCGCAGAGGCGGCTCCAGTCATTTCCTCCAGGCAGAACGGAACAGCACGTCGTGGATATGGGCGCGGCCCCTCGCAAAGGCCTGAGCCTCTTTGCCCTGATCATGATCGGCCTCGGGTCCATCTTCGGCTCCGGCTGGCTCTTCGGGGCCGGACAGGCCGCACAGGTGGCCGGACCCGCCGCCCTGGTCGCCTGGGTGATCGGCGCCGTCTTCATCGGCATGATCGCCATGTCGTACGCGGAAGTGGGCGCCGCCTATCCGCTGCCGGGCGCCATGGCCCGGTTCGGCTCGATCTCGCACGGCCCGGTCCTGGGCTTCATGACCGGCTGGGCGGTGTGGATCGCGACCGCCTCGCTGATCCCGATCGAGGCCATCGCCGGCACCCAGTACATGGCGTCCTGGAACGTCGGCTGGGCCCGGGGACTGGTCTCCGGCGGCAGCCTCAGCGGCACTGGCATGGCCACGGCGCTCTTCCTCACCTTCGCCCTCTGGCTGGCCTGCTACTGGTCGGTGACGCTGCTGGCGCGGGCCAACAACCTGCTGACCCTGGTCAAGTTCGCCATCCCCGTCATCGCGGTCGGCGCGCTCATCGCCTCCGGCTTCCACACCGGCAACTTCACCCACCACGGCGGCTTCGCCCCCAACGGCTGGTCCGCCGTGCTCACCGCCGTGACCGCCTCGGGCGTCGTCTTCGCCTTCAACGGCTTCCAGGCCGTCGTCAACCTCGGCGGCGCCGCGAAGAACCCCGGCCGCGCCATCCCGCTCGCCCTCGTCGGCGCGCTCTCCCTCGGCCTGGTCATCTACCTGGCCCTCCAAGTCGCCTTCCTCGGCTCCGTGCCGCCCGAGCGGCTCGCCGAGGCCGGCGGGTGGAGCGGCATCGACTTCGCGTCGCCCTTCGCGGACCTCGCCAAGCTGCTGATGCTGCACTGGGTCGTCACCATGCTCCAGTTCGGCGCCTTCATCTCGCCGAACGGTGCCAACATCGGCAACGTCGCCTCGGCCGCGTACCTGGCCCAGAACCTCGCCGACACCGGCTTCTTCCCCAAGAAGATCGCCGAGGTGCACCCCCGCTACGGCGTCGCCCGCCCCGCCATGTGGCTCAACCTGGGCTTCTCCGTGCTCCTGCTGCTCACCGTCGGCCACAGCTGGGAGGCCCTGGCGAGCGTCGTCTCCGCCGCGATGGTCGTCTCCTACCTGATGGGCCCGATCGCCGTCGGCGTCTTCCGGAAGACCAAGCCCGGCCTGCCGCGGCCGTTCCGGCTGCCCGCCGCCGGGGTGCTCTGCCCGGTCACCTTCGCGTTCGCGGCATGCGCCCTGTACTGGTCGAAGTGGCCCAACACCGGCAAGGTGGCGCTGCTCACCCTGATCTCCGTCCCGATCGCCGCGGTCGTGCTGCGCCGCCGGGGCGAGGCGAGCCTGCGCCGCCAGTTCGCGCCCGCCTGGTGGATGGCCGCCTTCCTGATCTGGCTGGCCCTGCTGTCCTCGCTCGGCAGCGCCGAGTTCGGCGGCCACGGCGTGATCCCGGGCGGCCTCGACACCGCACTGGTCGGCGTGTCGTCCCTGGCCTTCTACTTCTGGGCGGTACGGGCCGGCGTCCTGGCCCACCGCGCCGGGCTGCCGGGCCCCGACCCGGTGCTCGACGACGCCGCGGGCGCCGTGCCCGGGCCCCGCGAGCCCGAGCCCGCCGGGGTCCCCGCTTCCTGACGCCGACGGTGGCGGGCCCCTGTCGAGAGGGGCCCGCCCACGAGATATCTTGATGTCGAGCAATGTTACAGACGTGGAGCGGAGCACCCGGTGACTGACTCGACCATCATCTATACGCACACCGACGAGGCGCCGGCCCTGGCGACGTACTCGTTCCTGCCCGTCGTCCAGGCCTACGCCGGTGCGGCCGGGGTCACTGTGGAGACCCGCGACATCTCGCTGGCCGGACGCATCCTTGCCCACTTCCCCGAGTACCTCGAGGAGGGCCAGCGCGTCGCCGACGCCCTCGCCGAGCTGGGCGAGCTGGCCAAGACGCCCGGCGCGAACATCATCAAGCTGCCGAACGTCTCGGCCTCCATCCCGCAGCTCAAGGCCGCCGTCGCCGAGCTGCAGCAGCAGGGCTACGCCCTCCCGGACTACCCGGACGACCCGAAGACCGACGAGGAGCGCGAGATCCGCGCCCGCTACGACAAGATCAAGGGCAGCGCGGTCAACCCCGTCCTGCGCGAGGGCAACTCCGACCGCCGCGCCCCCGCCTCGGTCAAGAACTACGCCAAGACGCACCCGCACCGCATGGGCGCCTGGACGGCCGACTCCAAGACGAACGTCGCCACCATGGACGCCGACGACTTCCGTTCCACCGAGAAGTCCACGGTCATCGCCGAGGACGGCGCGCTGCGCATCGAGCACGTCGCCGAGGACGGCACCACCACCGTCCTGCGCGAGTCCGTCCCCGTCCTCGCGGGCGAGGTCGTCGACGCCTCCGTCATGCGCGTGGCCGCGCTGCGCGAGTTCCTCACGGCCCAGGTCGCCCGCGCCAAGGCCGAGGGCGTGCTGTTCTCCGTGCACCTCAAGGCCACGATGATGAAGGTCTCCGACCCGATCGTCTTCGGCCACGTGGTCCGCGCCTTCTTCCCGAAGACCTTCGAGGCGTACGGCGAGCAGCTGGCCGCCGCCGGCCTGTCCCCGAACGACGGCCTCGGCGCCATCCTCAACGGCCTGGAGACCCTGCCCGAGGGCGAGGAGATCAAGGCGTCCTTCGAGGCCGAGATCGCCGAGGGCCCGGCCCTCGCCATGGTCGACTCCGACCGCGGCATCACCAACCTGCACGTCCCCAGCGACGTCATCGTCGACGCCTCCATGCCGGCCATGATCCGCACCTCCGGCCACATGTGGGGCCCGGACGGCCAGGAGGCCGACACCCTCGCCGTCCTCCCGGACAGCAGCTACTCCGGCGTCTACCAGGCCGTCATCGAGGACTGCCGCGCCCACGGCGCCTTCGACCCGGCCACCATGGGCACCGTCCCCAACGTCGGCCTCATGGCGCAGAAGGCCGAGGAGTACGGCAGCCACGACAAGACCTTCGAGATCCCGGCCGCGGGCACCGTCCGCCTGGTCGACACGAAGGGCGAGGTCGTCCTGGAGCAGGCCGTGGCCGCCGGCGACATCTTCCGCGCCTGCCAGGCCAAGGACGCGCCCATCCGCGACTGGGTCAAGCTGGCCGTCACCCGCGCCCGCGCCACCGGCGACCCGGCGGTGTTCTGGCTCGACGAGAACCGCGCCCACGACGCCCAGCTCATCGCCAAGGTCAAGCAGTACCTGCCGGAGCACGACACCGAGGGCCTGGACATCCGCATCCTCGCCCCGGTCGAGGCGACCAAGCTCTCCGTCGAGCGCATCCGCCGCGGCGAGAACACCATCTCCGTCACCGGCAACGTGCTGCGCGACTACCTCACCGACCTGTTCCCGATCCTGGAGCTGGGCACCAGCGCCAAGATGCTGTCGGTCGTCCCGCTGATGGCGGGCGGCGGCCTCTTCGAGACGGGCGCCGGCGGCTCCGCCCCGAAGCACGTCCAGCAGCTGGTCAAGGAGAACTACCTGCGCTGGGACTCGCTCGGCGAGTTCTTCGCGCTGGTCCCGGCCCTGGAGCAGTACGCGAAGAGCACGGGCAACGCCCGCGCCCAGGTCCTCGCCGACGCCCTCGACCGCGCCACGGCGACCTTCCTCAACGAGGACAAGTCCCCGACCCGCCGCGTCGGCGGCATCGACAACCGCGGCAGCCACTTCTACCTCGCCATGTACTGGGCGCAGGAGCTGGCCGAGCAGACCGCTGACGCCGACCTGGCCAAGGCCTTCGCCCCGCTCGCCGAGGCGCTGACCGCCAACGAGCAGAAGATCGTCGACGAGCTGCTCGCCGTCCAGGGCAAGCCGGCCGACCTCGGCGGCTACTACCAGCCCGACCCGGCGAAGACCGCGGCCGTGATGCGCCCGTCCGCGACCTTCAACGAGGCCCTCGCGACCCTCGCCTGATCCGGCCCGGATGCGTTGAACGCCCGCTGCCCCGGGGAGAAATCCCCGGGGCAGCGGGCGTTCTGGCTCCTGTGCCGCGAACGGACGTCAGGTGACCGTGGTGCGGCGGCGGAAGCGCTCCTGGCGATGCTCGCCGGTGGTGACGACCTCGCGCAGGTGTTGCACCGCGGTGAGCACGTCCCGGTGCGAGACGTAGAGCGCGTTGACACCGAAGCGCAGCATGTCCGGGGCGCGCATGTCGCCGATGACGCCGCGCGCGGTGAGCGCCTGGACGAGCGCGTACGCGTCGGGGTGCCGCAGGACGACCTGGCTGCCGCGGCGGTCCGCCTCGCGCGGGGTGACCGTGGCGAAGCCGAGCCCGTCCAGCAGGGTGTCCGCGCAGTCCATGAAGAAGCCGGTCAGGGACAGGCTCTTGGCCCGCACCCGGTCCATGTCGACACCGTCGAAGGCGGTGAGGGCGGCCTCCAGGGCCAGCATGGACAGGATCGGCGGGGTGCCGATCCGGGCCCGGCCGACGCCCCCGGCCGGGGCGTAGCCGCCGCCGAGGCCGAAGGGGTCGGCGTGCCCGTTCCAGCCGGTGATCGGGTGGTCGAAGGCGGCCTGGTGGCGCTCGGCGACATAGAGGAAGGCCGGGGCGCCGGGGCCGCCGGACAGGTACTTGTAGCCGCAGCCCACGGCCAGGTCGACGCCCAGCTCGTCCAGCCGGAGGGGGAGTGCGCCGGCCGCGTGGCACAGGTCCCAGAGCATCAGCGCGCCCGCCTGCCGGACGGCGCGGGTCGTGCCCGCCACGTCGTGCAGCTCGCCGGTCCGGTAGTCCACGGGGGAGTACCCGGCGACGGCGACCCGGTCGCCCTCCGCCGCGAGGAACCGCGGCAGTTCGGCGGCCGGCACCCGGCGGACCTCCAGGCCGAGCAGCCGGGCCACCGAGTCGGCGATGTACTGGTCGGTGGGGAAGTGCGCCGGGTCGGTCAGCAGCAGCGGGCGGCCGGGGCGCAGCCGGGCGGCGGCCGCCAGGGCGTTGAACAGCTGGACGCTGGTGGAGTCCCCGGCGACGGTCTGGCCCGGGGCCGCGCCGATCAGCCGGCCGATCGCGTCCCCGATCCGCAGCGGGGCCTGCCACCAGGCGTTGTCGTTCCAGGACCGGATCAGGTCCGTGCCCCACTGCCGGTGGACGGCATCCGTCATGGCCGGGGGCACGGCGGCGGGCAGCGCCCCGAGCGAGTTGCCGTCCAGGTAGACGACGCCCTCCGGGAGCAGGAAGCGCTCCCGGAGCCCGGCCAGCGGGTCGGCGGCGTCGAGCGAGTCCGCGCGGGCCGCCAGGGCCGCCGGGTCCCCGGGGGAGCCGAGGGCTTCGAGGGCGGGTTCGGCCACGGTCACGCCGACTCCTCCTGCGTGCCGCAGTGTTCCCGCGCCAGCCGCGCCAGGACGTCGATCACCGACCGGCTCGCCTCCGAGCCCGGCTCGATCAGGGTGTAGTGGCCGGTCCCGGGCAGGGTGACCAGCTCCGCGTCCCGGTGCACGGCGACGTAGTCGCCGAACTGGTGCAGCGGCACCTCCTCGTCCACCTCGCCGTGCAGCACCACGGTCGGCACCCCGGTGGTGCCCGCCTCGCGCAGCATGGTGACCGGGTCCACGAACGGGAGCCGGGACTCCACCAGGTCGGCGCCGCCCAGCAGTTGGAGGCCGGCGTCGTCGCTGAGACCGTCGCGGATCGTGCCCACCAGGTCGGTGAGCGGGGCGAGGCCCAGGATCGCGGCGGGGAAGCTGTCCGCCGTGTACCACGGCGAGTCCTCCGGCAGCAGCCCGCGGGCGCCCGCCCACAGCGCGAGGTGGCCGCCGGAGCAGTGCCCGGCCAGCACGAACGGCCGCCCGTCGGTGATGGTGTCCACCGCCAGGGCGATGTCGTCGAACGTCTCGGGGTAGCCGCCCGCCCCGCCCGACCGGCGGAACCCCGGCAGCACCGTGGTGAAGCCGTTCTTCGCCAGGTAGGCGGCGAAGGGCGTCAGGTGCATGCGGTCGTACCGCCAGTAGCCGCCGTGCAGCAGCACGACCAGCGGCGCGGTGTCCGGGTCCGCGACGTTCTCGGCCGGCCACAGGTCGTACACCTGGTGCGGGTGGTCGCCGTACTTGCGGTGGACGGGCGCGAGGACCGGCCTGAGGGCCAGTACCCGGCGCTCCTCCTCGAGCGCGAATTCGGAATACGTCCTAGACATAGCTGCGTGCCGTCCAGATCTCGGGGAACACGGAACGGGCGGCGCGCTTCTCCAGCCACGTCACGCCCGGGGAGCCACCGCTGCCGGTCTTGGCGCCCATCGCGCGGCGCACGGCCAGCAGATGGTCGCTGCGCCAGCGCAGGAACAGCTCGGCGACGTCGGTGAGGGCCTCGCCCAGGGCCACCAGCGGGTCGTGCCGCGACCCGGCGTAGATCTGCCGCCAGACCTCCTCCACGCCCTCGTCGGGCTGGTACGCCTGGGTGACGTCCCGGTCGAGCACGTGCTCGGGGACGGGCAGCCCGCGGCGGTGCAGGAAGCGCAGCACCTCGTCGTAGAGCGAGGGCTCGGCCAGGGTCTGCTCCAGCTCGGCGTACACCCGGGGGTGGCCGCGGTGGGGCTGCACCATCGAGCGGGACTTGTCGCCGAGCAGGAACTCCACGTGGCGGTACATCGCCGACTGGAAGCCGGAGGCCTGCCCGAAGGCCTCGCGGAAGCCGTTGAACTGCACCGGGGTCAGCGCGGCTATCGGCCGCCAGGAGTCGTTGAGCGCCTTGAGGGTGTTGAGGCTGCGGCGCAGCGCGTCCATGGCGCTGTCGCAGTCGTCCTTGAGTAAGGCGTCGCGTGCGGTGCGCCACTCGTGGACGATCAGCGTGAACCACAGCTCCATCACCTGGGTGGTGACCAGGAAGGCCATCTCCTCGGGCGCGTTGGTGAGCGGCTGCTGAAGGGACGTCAGCACCGATGCGTGGACGTAGTCCTCGTACGGGGTCGTGCCCTCGAATTCGAGCTTGATCTCGTCGTCGTCGGCATCGGTGGCGTGGGTGGGGACGAGCATGTCGGTCATGGGGGTGGTCTCCTCGACGGGGTGGTTCGGTCCGGGGCCGGTCACGGGCCCAGGAGGGCGCCCCCGGTCGCGTCCAGCACCTGCCCGGTGACCCAGCGGGCGTCGTCGCCCGCCACGAAGGCCACGACGTCGGCGATGTCCGCCGGAGCACCGATCCGGTCGAAGGCCGAGAGGGATGCCAGCGCGGCCCGCGTCCGGGGGTCCTGCAGGGTCGGGTTGATGTCGGTCTCGACGGTGCCGGGGGCCACGCCGTTGACCGTGATGCCGCGCGGCGCCAGCTGCTTGGCCAGCGTGCGGGTGAGGGTGTCCAGGGCGCCCTTGGTCATCGAGTAGGCCACGATGTGCGGGAGGGCGATGCGGGTGACGCCGGATGAGATGTTGATGATCCGGCCGCCGTCCCGGAGCCGCTCCAGGCCCTGCTGGACGATGAAGAACGGCGCCTTGGTGTTGATCGCGAAGACCCGGTCGTAGTCCTCGTCGGTCACGTCGGCGATGCGCTTGGGGAGCGTGATGCCGGCGTTGTTGACCAGGACGTCCAGCCCGGCCCCGGCGCCGTACCGCGCCAGGCCCTCGTCGAACGCGGCCCAGAGCGCGGCGGCGTCCCCGGGGACGCCCAGCTCGGCCTCGACCGCGAACGCCCGCCCGCCCGCCTCCTCGATCCGGGCCACGGTCTCCTTGGCGGCAGCCGCGTCGTGTCCGTAGTGGACGGCCACCAGCGCGCCCTCCCGGGCCAGCCGGAGCGAGATGCTCCGGCCGATGCCCCGGCTGCCGCCGGTGACCAGCGCCGTCTTGTCGGAAAGCGTGCCCACGGTCATTGTCCCTTTCGTCTGCTGCGTGGTGTGGCCTATGGCCATAGGTGTGGCGGGGTTTGCGGTTGCTGCGGTTGCTGCGGTGGTCAGGCGTCGAAGTCGAGCGAGACCTCGTCCGACTCCGGGCGGGCGCGGCACGTCAGCGTGTAGCCCGCGGCCAGTTCGGCCTCGCCGAGCGCGTACTGGCGGCCGAGGGCGACCGAGCCCGAGACGACCTTGGCGCGGCAGCTGCCGCACAGGCCGTCGCGGCAGGAGTACGGCGTCTCGGGCCGGGCGCGCAGGACCGCGTCCAGCACCACGGCGTCCTCGGGCTCCATGGTGGTGACGGTGGTCCGGCCGGCCAGGCGCGCGGTGATCCGCCCCGGGCGGGCCCGGCGTTCGGCGGCCGGCTGCTCCTGGGGCTCGCCGTCTGCGGAGAACAGCTCGAAGCGCACCTGCCCCGGGCCGGCGCCCCAGGCGACGAGCGCCTCGCGGACCGTCTCGACCAGGCCCCAGGGCCCGCACAGGTAGAAGAACGTTTCGTCGCCGGGGTCGGCGCCGAGCAGGCTCAGCAGCCTGGGCAGCCGCCCGCCGTCGACCCGCCCGGAGAGCAGCTCGGCCTCCCGCAGTTCCTGCGAGAGCACGTACAGGACGAAGAATCGGTCGACGTGGGCGTCCTTGAGGTCGGCCAGCTCGTCCGCCAGCAGCGCCGATCTCGACGTCTGGTTGGCGTAGACCAGCGAGACGCGGCACTCCGGGTCGTCCCGCAGGGCGGCCGCGGCCATGCTCAGCAGCGGGGTGATGCCGCTGCCGCCCGCGACCAGCACGTGGTGCGCCCCGGGGCGGTCCGCCAGCCGGAAGTCACCGGTGGGCGGCGCGAGTTCGAGGGTGTCACCGGCGGCCAGGGAGGTCGTGGCGTACTCCGCGAAGCCGCCGTCGCCCAGGCGCTTGACCACCAGGCGCAGCCCGCTGCGCTCGGTGGGCGGGAGGCAGACCGAGTAGCTGCGCCGCAGCTCCCTGCCGTCCAGCACGTGCCGGACGGTCACATGCTGCCCGGCGGTGTGGGCGAAGGCGTCCGCCAGCGGCTCCGGCACGTCCAGGCCGATCGCCACGGCCTCGTCGGTGAGCCGCTCCACGCTCGCGACGCGCAGCCGGTGCCAGCCGGTCGCGCGCGGGGCGCCCGCCCCGGACTCGCCAGGCTCGCCGGACTCGTGCTCGGGGGTCCCGATGTCGTCCATCGTCGTGACCGTTGTCATGACTGCTCGTCACATCGCCTTCATGTGCGCGAAGTTCTCCTGGCATGCGGTGCACACCATGACGGCCTGGCAGCGGGTCGCCCCGAACGGGCTCTGCGGCCGGGTCGCCGAGGAGCCGCAGTTGGGGCACGTGAGGCCGAAGCCCAGCCGCACCTGCAGCGGCGCCCGGGAGTCGCCCGGGGGCACGATGCCGTGCTCGGCGAGCTTGCGGCGGCCCTCCTCGCTGATCCAGTCGCTGGACCAGGCGGGCGCCAGCACCTGCCGCACCCGCCCGTCCGGATGGCCGCAGTCCGCCAGTACGGCCCGCAGTTCGGCCTCGATCGCGGGCATCGCCGGGCAGCCCATGAAGGTCGGGGTGACGACGACCTCCAGGACGCCGTCCGCCGCCGTCTCCACCGCCCGGATCACCCCCAGGTCGGCCAGGGTGACCATGGGCATCTCCGGGTCCGGCACGGTGTCCACCTGCTCCCGGACCAGGTCGGCCGGCAGCCGGGTCGCGGCGCTCACCAGGTGCCCCCCGGGTACTGACGGTGGACCGACTGCAGCTCGGACAGCAGCGGGGCGAACGCCTCGGTGTGCAGCCCGGCCCGCCCGCCGGTCGCCTGCCAGCGCGCGGTGGGGACGGTCAGCCCGGCGTCCGCCAGCACGGCGGCCGTCTCCTTCTCCCACGCCTGGCGCAGCCGGGCCGGGGCGACTGCGACGCCCTCGGCGTCGAGGCGGCCCACCAGCTCGTCGTCCTCGAACAGCTCGGCCGTGTACGGCCACACGTGGTCGAGCCCCGCCTGCATCCGGCGCCGGCTCTCGGCGGTGCCCCGGCCCAGGCGCACGGTCCACTGCGAGGCGTGCATCAGGTGGTACTCCACCTCCTTGACCGCCCGGGCGGCGAAGGCCGCCAGCACGGGGTGGGCCGTCTCCGCCAGCTCGGTGCAGAGCAGCCTGCTGTACACCGTGTACGCCAGCTGCCGGGCGATGGTCACCGCGAAGTCGCCGTTGGGGAGTTCCACCAGCAGGGCGTTGCGGAACTCGCGCTCCGTGCGGAGGTAGGCGAGGTCGTCCTCGCTGCGGCCGGTGCCGTCCAGCTCGCCGGCGAGGGAGAGCAGGGTCCGGGCGTGGCCGAGCAGGTCCAGGGCGATGTTGGAGACCGCCAGGTCCTCCTCGATGGTGGGCGCGTTGGTCACCCAGGCGCACAGCCGCTGGCTGAGGATCAGCGCGTCGTCGCCCAGCCGCAGCGCGTACGCGGCGACGTCCGGCCGCGGCTCCGCCGTCGTCGTCCCGCTGCCGCTACTCGTCATGGCCGCCGCCCTCGTTCAGCTCCACGTAGTGCTCCGGGTAGCGGTACGGCTTGTCGGCGGCGTTGCTGAAGAGGGGATCCTTCTCGCTCGGCGAGGAGGCGCGCACCGCGTCGGAGCGCACCACCCAGATGGACACCGAGTCCCCCCGGCGCGTGTACAGATCCCGGGCGTTGGCCAGCGCCATGTCGGCGTCTGCGCCGTGGACCGAGCCCACGTGCTGGTGGGAGAGGCCACGCCGGGGCCTGATGAACACCTCCCACGGAGTCTGCGCCCGTGCGGACCGCTCGTTCATGCCGGCTGCCTTTCCTCTTCCTCGTGTGCCTCACGCGCCTCACGTGCCGCATAGGCGTCGAGGGCCTCGCGCACCCAGGCACCGTTCTCGTGCGCCGCCACCCGGTGCGCCAGCCGCTGCCGGGCGCACTGCGAATTGTCGGCGAGCGCGTCCCGGAACAACTGCCAGTCGATCGGGCTGAAGTCGTAGTGGCCCCGCTCCTCGTTCCAGCGGATCGCTGGGTCGGGCAGGGTCACGCCGAGCCGCTCGGCCTGCGGCACACAGTTGTCCACGAACCGCTGCCGCAGCTCGTCGTTGGTGTGCCGCTTGATGCCCCAGGCCATGGAGCGCCGGGTGACCGCCGCACCCATGGCCGCGGTTCGGTCGTCCGCGCCGCCCGCCGTGGTGTCCGGCGGCCCGAACATCAGGGCCACCGCGGGCAGCCACCAGCGGTTGACGGCGTCCTGGGCCATCTCCTTCTGCTCCGGGGTGCCCCGGCACAGCGACCACAGCACGTCGTAGCCCTGCCGGACGTGGAACGCCTCCTCCTGGCACACCCGTCGCATCGCCCGCGCGTACGGCCCGTACGACGTGCGGCACAGCGGCACCTGGTTGACCACGGCCGCGCCGTCCGTCAGCCAGGCGATCGCGCCCGTGTCCGCCCAGGTCAGGGCCGGGTAGTTGAACGTGGCCGCGTAGCGCTGGTGCCCGCTGTGCAGGGCGTCCAGCAGCTCGCGGCGGCTCGTGCCCAGGGTCTCCGCCGCGGAGTAGAGGTACAGCCCGTGCCCGGCCTCGTCCTGCACCTTCGCCAGCAGGCTCGCCTTGCGGTGCAGCGTGGGGGCCCGGGTCAGCCAGGCGCCCTCCGGCTGCATGCCGATGATCTCGGAGTGGGCGTGCTGGGCGAGCTGCCGGAGCAGCATGCGCCGGTAGCCGTCCGGCATCCAGTCCCGGGGCTCGATCTGTTCGCCGGCGGCCAGCAACTCCTCGAAGTGCTCGCCGAGACGCTGCTCGTCGAGGCGCTCCTGGTCGTCCAGGGCGCCGTCCGCCCTGGCGGGGTCGGCCGATCGCAACTGGCTCACTCCTTCTCTCCAACTGCCGGACGGCAGTGCCTCGTGGAGAAGCTCCCGGAGAAGCTCTCGGAGAAGGAAGAGTGGGTCCCCCGGCACTTCATTCCATCCGGTCCCGAAATCGGCACCGTGATGAAGGTCACGAAAGGAGCGGGGAGTGTGCGGGGCCGCAGGCGCCTCACTATTCAGTGTCGGTCCCCGCCACCGGCGCCCCGCCAGGGGCGAGTTCGGCGGGCCCGGGGGACGACACCCGTGGCACTGCGACGAAAGGCAAGGCAACGCACATGAGCACCGTACGGGAGATGCTCGTCGAGCTGACCGGCACGCCGGAGTTCGCCGAGAGCATCGGTGACGACGCCGACCTCAGCGCGAGCGGCATCGACTCCGGGGACCTGGTGCGCCTGATCCTCCTCATCGAGCAGCGCACCGGCGTCGAGGTCACCGCCGAGGACATGGACAAGCTGTCCACCATCGCCGACTACGAGCGCTTCGTGGCCGAGCGCAGCGGTGCCGCCGCCGCGCAGCCGGACGGCGTGTGATGTGGCTGATCCAGCTGGCGGAGCGCAACCGCCAGTGCTTCCCCGACCGGACCGCCCTGGTGGACGAGCACCGCTCGGTCACCTGGGCCGAGTTCCACGACCGGACCGTCCGGCTCGCCCGTGGACTCGCCGGTCTGGGCATCCGGCGGGGTGACCGCGTCGCGGTGCTGTCGCTGGACCGCATCGAGGTCATGGAGACGTACTTCGCACTGGCCCGCCTCGGCGCGCTGTTCGTCCCGCTCAACCACAGCCTCACCCCGGCCGAGGTCAGCGGCATCGCCGAGCGCACCGGGGCCGTCGCGGTGATCGGCGAGGGCGCCCTGCTCGACCGCCACCCGGACCTGCCGGTCCGGCTGCGCATCGCCGTGGAGAGCGAGGAGTTCACCGGTCTGGGCGGCGAGGAGGAGGACGATCACCTCACCCTCCCCGACCTGGCCGACGACACCCCGGCGGCAATCCTCCACACCTCGGCCACCACCGGTCAGGCCAAGGGCGTCACGGTCGACCACGCCTCGTTCCGCGCCATCGCCCTCGGCTGGCTCGCCGTGGCCCGCCCCGCCGACGACATGGTGCTGGTGAACTGCTGCCCGCTCTACCACGGCAGCATGGTCGTCTCGCTGACGTACATGGCCGCGGGCGCGACCGTGGTGCTGATGCCGGGCTTCAAGCCGCAGACGGCACTGGCGGCCGTCGAGGCCAACCGCGCCACCCACATCTGGCTCGTCCCGCAGATGCTCCGCTTCATGCTCCAGGCCAAGGCGGTGGACACCACCGACCTCTCGACGCTGCGCGAGGTGCTCTACGGCGCCGCGCCGATGCCCGTCGAGACCTACACCGAGGCCGTCGAGCGGATCGGCTGCGGCTTCCGCCAGGTCTACGGCATGACCGAGGTCGGCGGCCCGTTCGTCACGCTCGGCCCCGAGGAGCACCCCGCCCCCGGGGACATGCCCGAGCGGATCCCCAGCGGACGCGTCATCCCGGGGATGTCCGCCCGCGCGCTGGATCAGCACGGCGAGGAGGCCGAGCCCGGCACGATCGGCGAGATCGTGGTCCGCGGCCCCGGCGTCATGCGCGGCTACTGGGACAACGAGGCCGCCACCGCCGAGATCACCGTCAACGGCTGGATCCGCACCGGCGACCTGGGGTTCATCGACCGCGAGGGTCGCATCCACCTGGTGGACCGGAGCAAGGACCTCATCATCCGGGCCGGGCAGAACGTCTACCCCACGGAGATCGAACGGGCGCTGCGCCTGCACCCCGGGGTGCACGACGCGGCCGTGATCGGGGTGCCGGACGCGGACTACGGCGAGGTCCCGCTGGCCTTCGTGGTGGCCGAGTCCGGGATCGGCGCGGCCGAACTACTGCGGCACGCGGCCGAGCACCTGGCCCCGTACAAGCGGCCGCGGCGCATCGAGTTCATCGACGAGGTGCCGCGGAACCCGGCCGGGAAGATCCTCAAGAAGCTGCTGCACGCCTGATGGGCGGCGCGGCCGCCGCCGAGGACCGGGCACGGACGGAGCACGAACTGCTCCGCCTGCGCCCGGTCCTCGGCGCGTCCGGCATCGCGCTGGGCATCGCCACGGCGGGCGAACCGGCGGGCCCGGGCGAGAAAGAGCTGGCGGAGGCGATGCTCGCCCCCCGGCGCCGGGACTTCCTGGCGGGGCGCTGCGCGGCGCGACGGGCGCTGGGGGAGGCGGGCCTCCCGGCGGGGGAGATCCTGCTCAGTGCGGGCCGCCGCCCCCGCTTCCCCGAAGGCTGCGTAGGCTCCATCAGCCACTCCGCCGGCCTGGCCGTGGCGGTGGCGGCACCTGCCTCGCGCTTCCGGGCACTGGGCTGCGACTTGGAGCTGCGGGGGCTGCCGCGAGAGGCGGCGCATGTGGTCCTCACGGCGGACGAAGCAGCGCGGGTGACGGACGAGTACGACCTGATGGCGGCGTTCTCGGCCAAGGAGTCGGCGTTCAAGGCGTTTTCGGTGCTACTGCCGGAGGGGGAGGCCCCGACGAACCTGCTGGGCATCGCGGCCCGACCGGTGTGCGGGGGGTTCCGCATGCGGCCGCGGGGGCTGCGTGGGCCGGAGCTTGAGGTCCGGGTGCGGGGGGTGGGGTCGGGGGTGTTCAGCTGGGCGCTGACTCCCGCCCCAGCCTCAAGCTGACGGGCCGGTGTCAGCCATCCGCTCTGCCCACTCACGCTGGGTCACGGCTTGCTTCACCAGGATTGCCACGCTGACCACCCATTACTGGTACCTGGCCACACTGACCGCTTGGGCCGGCCGGCAGGGCGTTCCGCCCGAGGACGCGGACCGTTACATCCGCAGCCTCTTCCAGGGCGTCGGGCGCGCCTTGGGCGACGAGAGCCGCTCCCCGCACCAGCTCGCGGCCGACCACGAGACACCGAAGGGAATCAACGAACGCATCCGCACCACGTGGTTGGACGCAGCCAACTCCGACGCTCTGCGGAAGGCACTTGACGAGCTTCTCTCCGACCTGAAGTAACCACGTGAACCCCTGATGCGTGGCTGCACATAGGGTTTGCCCTACCTCGTGCCCGGGGGCTCGTCGGAGTGTCCGAGGCCGGCCGTTCATGATCCGCTGTTCGCACAAGAATCGTGCGAGAGAAGGTGGATAGTTGAAGGCTCGGATCGGATACGTCGCGTGGGTCGCAGGTGTGGTGCAGTTCTTTGTGGCCCACGTGATCGTCGAGTCATCCTGGACCAGGCCATACAGTTGGGCGCGGAACAACATCAGTGACTTGGGTAATGCTCACTGCGCCATGCAGCCGGAACCTGAGCCGCGATACATCTGCTCGCCTGAACACGGCCTGATGAACGCCTCGTTCATCGCTTTGGGAATGCTCCTCGTCGTCGGCGTCGTCTTCGCCGGGGCTCTGTGGCGCAGAGGCGCGACCGCGATCGTGGCCCGGTGCCTGCTGGCCTGCGCCGGCGTGGGATTCGTGCTGGCCGGGCTGGCACCCGCGGACGTCCACGAGAACCAGCATGTCCTGGGTGCGCTGCTCATCATGGCCCTGGGCAACGTCGGTCTTGTGCTGGCGGGAGTCGGCCTGGCGGACGATGTGCCGGGTCCGCTGCGCTGGGCGACCAGCCTGCTGGGAGTGACGGCCATAACGGCCTTCGGACTCTTTCTCTCCCAGCGCTATCTCGGACTGGGGATGGGAGGCATGGAGCGGGTAGCGGCGTTCCCCCTCTTGGTGTGGGCGCTGTCGGCCGGTGTCCGCGGCCTGTTCTCCAAGGCGACTCGCATGCACCACGCGCTGCCGAGGTTCGACTCGGCCGACCTGCCCGACCGCCGCCCGGCACGGTGATCAACCCGGCGGCTGCGCCCCCCGACAGGCCTTGAGCTCAGGTTGTGTCGAGCAGTTCCCACACCCGCAGACCCGGCGTCCGGGCCGCGCCCGCGTGGCCGATGTCATGCCGGAAGACGGTCCGGCCACCCTGCCGTACTGGCCCGCCGCACCGGCCTCTCTCCGGCCGGGGTGTCCCAGTACCTCACCGCGCTACGCAATGCGGGCCTGGTCAGCGCCCACCGTGCCGGCCGCTCGGTCCTCTGCGCCCGCACCGCCGCCGCCCAGACCCTCCTCGAAGCTGCCTCTGTCTGAGGCTCCGGCCGGAAGGCGCAGGCGACGGAGGAAATCGGTGCCGCTTGAGCCGAGCCGCTAGTAATCGTCCGGCTCGAACCGGGCGAGCGCAGTCCAGTCCAACGGTCGCACGATCTCGGCCAGTCGGCTGAAGGGGTCCTCACCCGGCTGCTGGAACCACACCACGGACAGCTCGCTGTGGCCGTGATCGGTCACTCCCGGGGGGCGCCAGAATGCGCTCAGCCGGGCATGCACCCTGGCCCGTGGCAGCCAGGTGTCCACCCGCGCGGCCGCATCGGCCCGGATGCCGTCCAGGTCATGGATGTACAGACCGGACGTACCGGCGAGCTGCTTCTCCAACTGCATCATCCTGAACCGGCGATGCAGGTGGGGCGTCCCCTCGATCATCCCTTCGAGGTCATCCCACATGCGCAGTTCGCGCAATTCCGCGCACATGTCTCGCACCTGAAACGTCCGCAGCTCAAGTTCCTCAGTCACAGCGCGCAGCCTAACGGCGGCCGCTGCTGCCGGCGAACCCAATTCGCTTGCCCGTTGTACCTGGTCAGACGGGACGGTCCGGCAGCCGGCGCACACCTGGCGGCCACTGCGGCTACGAAGCGTGACGTCAAGGTGGTGGCGTCGGCCTGGTGGACCTTCGGTGTTGGCATCAGACGCGAAGGCTTCGCGTCTGATGCCAACACGATCCGGCTGTCGAGGTGACTGGACAGCCGGCCGGCATGGCCGGTCCCGCGTGCCAGGCCGCGAGCGTCAGGACCAGGCCCCAGCCTCGTTTGTCATCCGCACCTCGTCCTCGACGGACACCCGGTAGTACGCCCTACTTCGGTGCCTGGAAGCCGCCGATCTCCTGCTCGAGCAGTTCGGCCAGCCTCAGCGGGGTGCGGTCCTCGAACATCGGACCGATGAGCTGCACTCCCACCGGCAGACCCTCGGCGGACCGGCCCGTTGGTATGGCGGTGGCGGGCAGGCCGGGCATGGTGGCCAGACCGGCCCAGACGAGCTGGTCGAAGTACGGGTACTCGACGCCGTCGATATCGATCCGGCGTTCCCTCGGATCGGGGTTGTGGTCGTGCGGGAACGCGGGAGTGGGCGTGATGGGACACACCACGGCATCGAACTCGGCGAAGAGCTGCCGCCAGCCGTGACGGTGGAGCTCGCGACGGCTGTTCGCCTCGATCCAGTCGCGGTGGCTGAACACCATCCCGCGCAGCATCGCCGCTTCGAGACTCTGGTCGTCCGCGCTCAGTTGGGCGGCGCGGGTCCGCAGCTGCTCGTACGCCTCGACGGGAAAACGTGCAACGGAGCCCGAAAACAGCAACTGCCTGTAGAGCATTGCGGCTTCGGCCAGATCGGGCAGCAGTGGACTGTGCCGTTCAACGCGGGCGCCGGCGTCGACAAGCGCGTCGGCCACCCGGTTCACACCCGCCCGCACAGCGGACCCGGTCGGAATGAGCGGATGCTCGTCGATGACCAGGACCCGGAAGTCGCCGAGCCGCTCGTGGCGCGCGGGCGGCAGCGTCAGCTCGTATGCCACACCGTGCGTCAGCGGGTCCGGTCCGGCCATGACGTCGAGCAGGAGCGTGAGGTCGCGGGCAGTGCGCGCCATCGGACCGACGACGGCGAGGTCAGAATCGGTCGGCAATACCGGCGCGGGCGGCGGGACCATACCGCGCATCGCCGCCAGCCCGAGTGTCGGCTTGTGTGCGTAGACACCGCAGAAATGCGCGGGGGTGCGCAACGAACCGGCGAGGTCGGAGCCGATGGACAGCACGCCGAACCCGGATGCCAGGGCCGCCGCCGATCCGCCGGAGGATCCACCCGACGTGCGACCGTGGTCCCACGGGTTGTTGGTGGTGCCGTAGAACTCGTTGAAGCTCTGTATATCTTGCAGTCCCAAGGGCACGTTGGTCTTGCCGAGCACCACCGCGCCTGCGGCCTTGAGCCGTGACACCTGCACCGCGTCCTCGGCCGGCATGTAGTCCCGGTACTGCGGCATGCCCCAGGTCGTGGGCAGCCCGGCGATGTTGTAGGACTCCTTGACCGTCACCGGAATGCCGAGCAGCGGCCGGTCCTCACCGCGGGCGCGCGCCTGATCGGCATCGCGCGCGGCGGCCCGTGCACGGTCGAAGTCCGGCACACAGATCGCGTTGATCGTCGTGTCGTCCCGCTCGATACGGGCGATCGCCTCGTCGGTCAGTTCCACCGATGTCACTTCACCGGCACGCAAGGCAGCCGTGAGTTCTTCTGCAGTCTGAAAGTTCCACTCCATGAACCCGACCGTACTGACCTCTGGCAGAGGGCATAAAATGCCGATTCGCACAACGGTCGGTGGCGACGGGGCTTCCCACTGGCCGCCGACACAGGATGATGCAAGGCTCGGGGTGAACGGAGCCCCGACCTGCTACCAGCGGGCCGGGGCTTCTCGCAGCCGGCTGTTGATCAGCTTCCGCCGAGGATGCCGTTGTCGCGGGGGCCGGAGGTCGAGGTTCGGGTACGCGTGCGGAGGGTGGGGCCGGGGTGTTCAGCTGGGCGGTGGCCAAGGCGGAGCCCTTCCCTGTCACCGTCCGATGCCTCATCCGACGCGCCTGGACTCTTTACCGCTGGGACACCCGCCCCAGAAGCCCCCGCATCCGGTGACCGGCGCTCGGGGTCTGCCGAGTCGCGAAGATACTCATCGCGCCGGCATGCCGGCCAGAGGATCCTTGCCGGCAGCGAAAGCCACCAACTGTGCAACGTTCTCCTGCGCCGCTTCCAAGGAGTTCGTGCCCTCCTCGCCGGACCACTGCTCCCACAAGCCGCCCGGCGCGAGCAACGGCTGTGCATAGCTGGTGCCGAGCACGCCGTCGAGATACAGAAGCGTCCCCATGGCCTCGCGCTGGCATTGCCAGTTGTCGCTCTCGTCCACGGGGCGTGGAAGAAGTAGGGCCTGGTCCAGGTAGCGGCGCAACAGGCCCGCATCCTGGTCCGTCCCGAGTCGGGCCAAGGCGGTGCAGTAGTCCCAGCCATATCCGCAGGGAGCGTCGCCCAGCAGGTCCTGGGCCATCCGGTCACGGAGGTCGGCGCGACGGCCGACCGCGATGAGCCACGTGGCGGCCAAGTGCTCGCGCCAGCCGCCTGTGTCCAGGAGCGTTGTCAGGTCTCTCGTGGTGGCCCTGCGCGCGGACCAGCGCAGCCGGTACTGGAAGAACCGCTGTCGGGGTCGCGGCCAGCCCAGCACCCCGCCGCGTAGCTTCAGATAACGTCCGCCACAGCCGACGTATCGCCGGGCCAGTCGGGCCCGGTAACGGTCCTCGCGGCTGCCGGTCCTGCCGCGCAGGAAGCTCGCTGTGTAACTCCGCAGCCCTGACAGATCTACTCGGACCATCCACGCCGCCGCCCACAGCCGCGACCCTGGGGACCGCCCGAGCTTCTGCTGCAATGCACCCGCGTACCGCTTACTGACCATCAACAGCGCCCCTCCCCGCCCTACAACCCCGCCCATTGCCCAATCATCCCGGATGTGGGCGCGGCCCGAGTCCTGCCGACGGGGCGGGCGGCCTCTAACGGGTGTGGTGGTCTTGGCGCGAGTGTCAGAGCTTGGTGTGCCACCCGCCCCGGGCGAGGATCGTCCGTCCCTCGGTGCTGATCAGTACCCGGGCGCCGCGCACTGGCAGTTCGCCGTGGTTGAGCCAGTAGGCGCGTACCTCGTCGAAGATGTCCCACAGGCGCCGGGGGCCGCTCTGGTGGACGGTCGGCCGGTCGGTGCCGGCCGCGGTGGCGCGGGCCCATGATCCGTCGGCGTGCGCCATGATCGCGGTGCGCTTCTCGCCGTCCTGGTGGTAGCGGTGGACGATGCCGGGGGCGGTGACGCTGAGCGTGGAGTCGAGGTCCCATGCCTGCTCGACGTCCACGACCGGGTACTGCCCCGTTGTGACGTCTTCGCCGTCCTGATCCTCCGCGGTGGCGAGCAGGGTGTCGAGGCCGGGCGGGTAGTCGTCGCCGTGGCGAGTCGTCATGAACCCGGCCCGGTCCCACTGCACACGGCCTGTGGCGCCGCCGTCCGGGTCTTTCTCCGCGGTGACGAGCAGGGACGTCCCGGCGATGGTCGTCACCAGCCGGCCGCCGTGGCACAGGGCCTCAAGCCAACTCGTCGGGATGGTGCGAACCGAGACCATGGACACGATGCGATCGACGGACCCCGGCTTGACGGGCAGGGGGCCGGTTGCATCGACGGTCTCGACTTGCGGGCGCAGGCCGATCTCGCCGAGGCGGTTTCGTGCGGCCTCTACGAGATAGGAGTCTACGTCCACGCTGGTCACTTGCTCGGGGTGGGCCAGGTAGCGGGAGGCGAGGGCGGTTCCGTACCCCGAACCGGTGCCGACGTACAGCAGGGTGTCGGCGGGGTCGAGGTAGGCGTGCCGGTGCATGTTGACGACGAGGCTCGGCAGGGTGGCCGAGGATGTCGGACGGCCTGTGGGGCGGTCGTCGGGCGTGGCGAGGTCGGCGTGCAGGGGGCCGACGCGGGTCACGAGGGATTTGTCGCTGTATGCGGTGTCGAGCCATCGTGCCTCGTCGGACGGCCCGTCCCGAAGCGTCCAGCCGTCGGGGCCGCGCTCCCACCATCGGGGTACGAGCTGGTGCCGGTGGGTCTGCGCCACGGGAGCACGCCACCGTGACGAGCGGTGGGTGACACGCTCGGCGAGTGCCGTGGCGCGTGGTTCCCAGTCCATTCGGTCTGTCTCCTATGAGTCGTCGCCGTCGTCCGGGAAACTCGGCAGGCATGCCTCGGTGTTGGCAGGGTCGCAATCCTCACTGTCGTCGGGGGGGGGGGGGGCAGGCATTGCGACGGGCAGGCACACTTTCCGCGATCTCTGCCCACTTGGGGCCGCCGAGCACCCTGGCGAGACCGTTCGTCTTCACGTTGCCGGCGACGAGGTGGCGGGAGAGGATGCAGCCGTAGACATCTCCGTTGGGAGAGACGGCGGCCCGCTGGTGGAAGCACCGGCCGCACAGTTCGCTCACGGCGGGTGCCGGTGTGTCGGGGGCCGCGGCGCGGCCGACCTTGCGGACGCGGTCGATGCGCGTGTGCTTCACGCCCAGGGCACGCAGCTCGGCCTCGGCCTGCCGGACACGCTGTCCGTCGAGGATCTCGACCAGGCCGGCCCGTAGCGGGATGCCGAGGTCGAGCGCCTTGACGATATTGGCGCGGGTGCGGGCGTGGCTCCCGGGGGATTCAGTGATCTCGTCGTGCTCGGCCGGATCGTCGCTGTAGTACGACGTGGCCAGGTGAACGCCCCTGCGGGTGAACAGCTCCCAAAGGCCGGGCCGGATGTGGGTGAGGTGCGAGTACACCTCGACGGTGAGCCGGCGGTCGAGGGCGTACTCGATCAGGGCGGACAGGTGGGGGACCGCGTCGGCTCACCGCCGATGAACTGCACGGTGGGGATGCCGAGCATGGCGATGTCGTTGACGACGTGTCGCCAGTCGGCGAGCGACATCGTGCCGTGCGACATGGTGGGGCCGGAAAGGGTGCAGCAGTGACCACAGCGCAAGTTGCAGACCTCGGTGAGTTCGCGCGCTCTGGCCCACGACGACAGTGTTCTTCCTGACTATCGGGTGGGGGTCGCGAAAAGGCTGAAGTCAGCCGTTTCCAGGCTGGCGTGCAACTGGTAGGTGATGCTTGGCTACCGGCGGGACCCTGACCGACGTCTCCTTCCCGGGAACGACCCTGGACCGCGGCGACTTCACCCGTGCCAAGCTGTTCCAGGTCGATCTGCGCGAGGCGGCCGCGCTGGGCATCACCTCCGGGGTGGGCGCCCTCAACGGCGTGACGATCAGCACTGCCTGGCTGTTCGACCCGGTCCCCGCCACGGCTCAGCACGTCGGGCTCACCGTCAAGGGCACCTGACGGCCGCCCCGGGCCGGCCTCGGTGCGGTCAAGCACCTCGCCCGGCGGGGCGGCGGGCAACGCCGAAGCCGTCAGGCTCCGGCGCACGGGTTCTGCGCAGGAAGGATCACGCTCATCACGTCTCCTCGGCGCAGGTATCGCCGGGTGCGCCGTCGTCGGCAGGCTTGTGGGGGTGGCGCGCCATGTGGGCCTCCCACGCCTTGTGGTACTCGGCAGCGTGCTCGAGGTAGCCGGTGCCTTCGGCTCGTTTGACAGCGCTCCGGTACCGGCCGCAGATGCCGCATTCCTCCACAGTCGGGTAGGTGGGAGGGCCGCCCGTGTGCGGCACGGGGGGTAGCGGGTCGAGGCCCCACATGGGTGGAGGCATCAGCACAGCGTTTGCCCCTCTCGTGCGTTGCCGGTCATGGAAGCGAGGTCGGCTGCCCGCCTCCGTTCGTCGGTGGTGGCGAGGCGCAGCGCCTCCGGCATCGCGTCCCATTCACGCTCACCGTCGGGTGAGCGCAAGCGGGCGTGGTAGTCGTCGGTGCTCACGACCTGGCCCACCTGGCCGAGGCGTGTGTCTACCAGCCACACACCCTCCCGGTAGGTGATCAATGGTGGTGTTGTCATTTGTTCGATCCTCCGTGGTGTCCCGCCCCCGTTGGACGGGCATCAACCGTGAGGCTCAGACTTCACCCACGCCACCGCGCTGACCAGAGTATTTTTCATTCCAAAGCGCTTTGGAATCAGGGGAGTTGAACGTATGAGCGAGGAGTGCGCGTCGCCTGCGGGGGAGTTCGGCTTGGAGGTCAAGTTCGCCCGCGAGGCGCGCGGGTGGTCGCAGGTGCAACTTGCCGAATATCTGTGCTGCCGGCAGCCGTACGTCAGCAAGGTGGAGTGCGGGCAGCAGCTGGCTTCTGCGCAGTTCGCCGAACAGTGCGACAAGGTATTCGGCACTCCCGGCGTCTACGCGCGCATGCGCCAGCGAGCGGCCGATGCGGGAAGCCCTACCTGGTTCATTCCCTACCTCCAGCTGGAGCGCGAGGCGCGGTCCGTCTGCGATTACTCCAACGCGTTCGTCATGGGCATACTGCAAACCCCGGAGTACGCCGAAGCCGTCTTCCGGTCCGCCCGCCCGCAGGACTCGGACGTCGAGATCAAGAGGCGTGTGGATGAGCGCATGCGACGGCGCGAGCTGTTCGACACCCCCAATCCGCCGTCGCTGTGGGTGATCCTGCACGAGGCCGTCCTGTGGTCTTGCGTGGGCGGCACAGACGTCATGCGGGGCCAGCTCGGGCACCTGCTGGCGGCATCGGAGTCTCCCCACATCACCGTCCAAGTCCTCCCCTTCAGGGCGGGCACCCCGTCAACGGGCGTGGCATTTATTGTGCTGACGCGACAGGACGGGACCGACATCCTGTACGAGGAGACATATCAGCGAGGGCAGGTGGACGACTCGACGGACGCAGCGGCAGAAGCGCGAGCAGCGTATGAGCGACTGCGCGCCGACGCCCTGTCACCTGCCGACTCCCTGACCCTCATCCAGCATGTTTTGGAGGCGTACAGCCATGAGCACTACCCCGGACCTCTCAAGCGCGATATGGGAGAAGTCCAGCTACAGCCAGGGAAACGGCGGCAACTGCGTCGAGTCCGCCCGCAACCTCGTGCCGTCATCCGGCGTCGTCCCCGTCCGTGACTCCAAGGACGCACACGGGCCCGCCCTGGTCTTCCCGGCGTCGTCCTGGTCGCTGTTCGTGGCGAACGTCAAGAACTAGGTACAGTGGGCAAGGAAGCCCCGACCTGCTACCAGCGGGCCGGGGCTTCTCGCATGCTGCCCCCTGTTGTCAGTGTCTGCTGCCACAATGCCTGAGTTCGCATGAAGGAGGGTGTGGATGCTCGCTGCCTTCCATGTCGGACGGGCTCGCGGGCCGCCTGGACGATGCCGTGACCAAGCTGCTCCCGGCAAGGAGGAAGACGGATCCGCCCGCGCTGGCGGCGGTCGGGCCCAGCCTGCTGCGCTGGCTGCCGCGGTCATTGGGGCAGCTGACTGAGAAGGCTGCGGAGCAGACGGTACGGACCGTGGCGCTGATCGGGGGTGAGGAGTGTCTGGAACTTCTGGCGGGATACGTGGGGGACGAGCGTGAGGGCGTCGTCAATGAACTCATTAGCGCATGGGGCTACTTCGACGCAGACGCCTACGCCGACAATGTTCTGCCACGGCTGCCGTTGGCGGGATATAAGGTGCCACTCACTCATTCCGGCCAGCTGCAGGCGGCAACTCGGTTGCGTTCGCTTTTCCGCCTCCGAATAGATCACCCCGTACGGGGACTCGGGTATCTCTCAGAGTTTCCGCCCTTGCAGCAGGTGTGGGTGACCACGCTGCGCGAAGGAGCCGACCTCTCCGTACTCCAGGTCCATCCCGGTCTGGAGAAACTCATGCTGTACGGAGGCGGGCCGACGAGAGGGGCATCGGTTCTCGCGGGCCTCACGGGACTACGCTGGCTGGCAATTCCTCGCCCTGAGGGCGTGGGCCTGAACGCCTTGCCGTTGATTCCCAAACTAGAGTTCCTCAGACTGTACGGGATCAGGGCGAAGGATGACTTGAGCCCGCTGGCCTCTCTCTCCGGCCTGCGGCATTTGCACTTGATCGGGACCGATAAGTGCACGCCGCTAGGTTTCGAGGAACTCGCGGGAATGACCGGTCTCACCGACCTCTATCTCATCGGCTACGACGTGAACGCACACACGGCTGCCCTGCTACCACGAAACAAGCGTCCGCCGCCCCACCGGCTTCAGTGCCCCCAAAGCACCTCACCCGGTGGGGCGGCACGCACCGCCGAAGCCGTCAGGCGGCCTCGGCACCCTCCAGATACGCCACGCACGCCTCATGCGTCGTCGCAGCCAACGTCACGCTCCACCCCTCCGGCACCTCGGCGAACGCCGGCCACAGGGAGCGCTCCCCGGCCGCGTTCGTGAGCACCAGGTGCGTCTTCTCAGCTCCGTGGCCGGGATCGTCGAACGGGTTCTGCACAGGTCGTTCCTCTCAGATCAGTTCAGTCGTCCGACGGCCGCAGCGCCGCCGCCAGTACCGCGCCGATGCGCGCCATCGGTTCGGGCTCGGTCATCTCGTAGTGGCCGCAGGGCACTCCGTGGTCCTCCAGGGTGCCGTCCACGTACGGGCGCCAGCCGTCGGCCTTCTCCCTCGCCAGCGACAGGTCCGCCGCCCGCTCCGGATCCACCGCATCGCCCGTAGCGCTGAAGAACAGCACGTCGCCGTGGAAGACCTCCGGGGCGAACCCGGGCGCGATGTCCAGGTTGTTGCGCATCACCTTGGCGATCACCGCCGCGTCCTCCGGCGTCACCGCCGAGGCGCCGCCCTCCGCCGTGCCGTCCCGCTCCAGCCGCTCCAGCACCTCGGCGACCGACATCGGCGTGCCGCCCGCCGGGACGTCGACGCCCGCGACCCGCAGCAGCAGCGAGGCGACCTGACGCTCCGTCTCCTCCGGTACGGGCACGTGCTGATGGGTCAGCGGCGCGTCCAGCAGGGCCAGGAACTCGACCTCCTCGCCCTCGCGCTGCAGCGCGGTTGCCATCGCCTGGGCCACGACACCGCCGTACGACCAGCCCAGGATCCGGTACGGGCCCTCGGGCTGCACCTCGCGCAGGTGGGCCACGTAGGAGTCGACCATCGCCTTCGCGTCGGCCGCCACCGGGGTCGTGCCGTCCAGGCCGTGGGCCTGGATGCCGTACACCGGCTGCCGCTCGCCCAGGTGGGCCAGCAGGCCCGTGTAGCGCCAGGCGATGCCGCCGCCGGGGTGGATGCAGAACAGCGGGCGCTGGTCGCCTTCGCTGCGCAGCGGGAGCACCGGGGCGTAGGCGTCCCGGCCCGCGCCCCCGTGCCCGGCCCGGGCCAGCAGGCCCGCGACCGTGGGGGCCGCCAGCAGTGCCGCGGCGGGTACCTCCAGGACCGCGGCGGTGCGCAGGCGGCCCGCCAGCACGACCGCCCGCATCGAATCGCCGCCGAGGTCGAAGAAGTTGTCGTGGACACCGATGCCCTCGATGCCGAGCGCCTCCTCCCACACCGCCGCCACGCTGCGCTCCAGCGCGGTGCGCGGGGCGACGTACTCGGTCACCAGGTGCGGGCGGGGCGCACGGCCGACGGAAGCCGCAGCCGCAGCCTCGTCCTCCGCCCGGTCGCGCGGCTTCGCCGCAGGCGCGTCGATCCAGTGGCGGCGGCGCTCGAAGGCGTAGCCCGGCAGCGGTACCCGCCGCGGCTCTCCGTCCTCGTCCTCCGAAGACGTCAGGTCGACGACCACGCCCGCCGCCCACAGGCGGCCGAGCGCCTCGCAGAGCACCTGACCGTCCGGGCTCTCGGCCTTGGCGTGCCGCATGCCGGTTACCGTCACCACGGGCTCGCCGTCGAGCCGGGCACGGGTCAGCTTGGACAGCACGTCGCCCGGGCCGATCTCCACGAACAGCGGGTTGCCGCGCTCCCACAGCGCCGCGATGCCGTCGGCGAAGCGCACCGTCTTCCGGGTGTGATCCACCCAGTGCTGGACGCTGGTCGCCTGCTCGTCGGTGATCCAGGTGCCCGTCACATTGGTGACGAACGGGATCTGCGGCGCCTTGAGGGTGACCGTGCGCAGCCGCTCGGCGAAGGCGCCGAGCACCGGGTCGAGCACGTGGGAGTGCGCGGCCGCGGGCATCCGCAGCCGACGGTGCGTCACATCGTCGGCGAGCAGCCGCCGCTCCAGCTCGGCCACCGCCTCCTCGCGGCCGGCGACGGTGCACGCCGCCGGGCCGTTGACGGCAGCCAGCGAGAGGCCGTCGGTGAGGTAGCCGCGCAGCTCGTCCTCGCCGAGGGCCACGCCGACGGTGGCCCCGCCCTGGGAGATGATCAGCCGGACCCGCTCGGCGGCCAGCGGCAGCATCTCCTCCAGGGACATCACGCCCGCGAGGCAGGCCGCCGTGTACTCGCCGAGCGAGTGGCCGATGAACGCGGCCGGCCGCACGCCGTGCTCCATCAGCGTGGTGGCCAGGGCGTATTCGGTGACGACCAGGCCCAGGAAGGCGTCGACGCTGCCCGGCTCGGTGTGCTCGTACAGCGCCGTGCGCAGGTCGCGGCCCAGGACGGGCTCCAGGATCCGCGCGCAGCGGTCGACCGCGTCCCGGTAGACGGGCAGGTCGCGGTAGAGCTGCGCGCCCATCCCCACGTACTGGGTGCCGCCGCCGGGCAGCAGGAATGCCACGGGCACGTCGCCGTCCCCCCGGACCTCGGGGAGTACCGGCAGCGGGTGGGCCAGGACGCGCGTGGCGTCCGCCGTGGACTCGGCGACCACGGCGGCCCGGTGGGGCATGGCGGGGCGGAAGGTGCGCAGGGAGTGCGCCACGTCGGCCAGGGCCAGCTCCGGGTGGGCGGCCAGGTGCCGCCCGAGGTTCTCGGCCTGCCCGCGCAGGGCGCCCGGGGTGCGGGCCGACAGGGGCAGCACCCGCCAGCGCGGCGCGCGGTCGCCCGCGGGGGAGTCCTGCGCCGGGTCCTGCTCCGGGTCCTGCTCCGAGGACGGAGCCTCCTCCAGGACGACGTGCGCATTGGTGCCGCCCACGCCGAAGGCGCTGACCGCGGCCCGGCGCGGCTCGGCGCCGGACGGCCAGTCCTCCAGGGCGGTGGGCACCCGGAAGGGGCCCGACGCGAAGTCGATCAGCGGGTTGGGGGCGTCGAAGTGGAGGTTCGGCGGGATCTGCCGGTGCTCCAGGGCCAGCACGGACTTGATGAAGCCCGCGATCCCGGCGGCCGCGCCCAGGTGCCCGATGTTGGTCTTCACCGAGCCGAGGGCGCAGTACTGCCGCTCGTCCGTGCTCTCCCGGAACGCCCGGGTCAGCGCGGCGACCTCGATGGGGTCGCCGATGCGGGTGGCCGTGCCGTGCGCCTCCACGTAGCCGATGGTGTCCGCGCCGACCCCGGACGCCGCCTGGGCGGCCAGGATCGCCTCGGTCTGGCCCTCGGGGCTGGGCGCGGTGAAGCCCACCTTGCGGCGGCCGTCGTTGTTGATGGCGGAGCCCTTGACGACGGCCCGGATGCGGTCGCCGTCGGCGAGTGCGTCCTCCAGACGCTTGAGCACGACCATCCCCACGCCGTCGCCCGAGGAGGTGCCCGCCGCGTCCGCGGCGAACGCCCGGCAGCGGCCGTCCGGGGAGAACGGGCCGTCGGGCACGTGCCGGTAGCCCAGCAGCGCCGACGGGTTGATCGAGGCGGCCCCCGCCAGGGCCATGTCGCACTTGTAGTCGATCAGGTCCTGGCAGGCGGTGTGGATCGCCACCAGGGCGGTCGAGCACGCCGTCTGGAGCGACAGGCTCGGCCCGGTCAGCCCCAGCTCGTAGGAGATGCGGGTGGCCAGCGTGCCCAGCGAGTTGCTGGTGGCCGCGTGGACCAGGGCCACCGAGCCGCTCTGCCCCGCGAAGCGCGGGTGGACGTGCGCCGGGTAGTAGCGGCTGTCCCCGGCCCCGGCGTACACGCCGACCTGGAGGTCGCCGTGGCCGGTCGCGTACCCGGCGTCCTCCATGGCGTGGTAGGCGCTCTCCAGCAGCAGCCGCTGCTGGGGGTCGACGAGTTCGGCCTCGGCGGGGCTGTAGCCGAAGAAGCCGGAGTCGAACCGGTCGATGCCCTCGATGACGGAGGCCATCCGCACCAGGTCGGGGTCGTCCAGGTCGGCCGGGTCGCCCCCGGCGGCCAGGAACTCCTCGTCGGTGACCGGGCGGATCGACTCCCGGCCGGTGGCGAGGAGTTCCCAGAACTCCTCGACCGTGCCGGCGCCGGGGAAGCGGCCCGCCATGCCGATGACGGCGATGGCGGGGTCGGCCCCGTACTCGCTCTCTGCTGTCTCATCCATCGTTGCGGGGACCCTTGCTCTTGTTGTTCTTGGTGGTGCGGCGCGCGGCACGGGCGGCGCGCTGGCGCTCCGCCTGCTGCCGGGCGCGGTCCATGCCGGTCGCGGGCGCGGCGGCGGGCGTACCGGCCTCGGGCGCCCCGGCCGCCCCGGCCGCCGGTGCGGCCTGCGCACCGCCGGGCGCGAAGCCGGCGTCGGCGAGGTGCCGTGCCAGGGCCCGGATCGTGGGGTGGGCGAAGAGGTCGACGACCGTCAGCTCGCAGCCCAGCTCCTCGTTGACCGTGGCCTGGGCGCGGACCAGGAGCAGCGAGTGGCCGCCGAGGTCGAAGAAGTTCTCCTCGACGCCCACGCGGTCGCGCTCCAGGACGCGGGACCAGATCGCCGACAGGGTCTCCTCCAGCCGGCGGCGGACGTCGGCGGACTCGTCCGCCCCGCCGCCCGCCGCGGTCGCCGAGGAACCGGCGGCCCGCAGCACCCAGCCCTCGGCGGAGCCGGCCGCCTCGGCGGCGGCACGGTGGAGGGCACCGATGTCGGCGCCGTCCTCCAGCGCCACCCGGCCCGCGAGCCGGTGCACCGGGCGGGCCGGGGCGAGCACGTGGCTGCGCACCCAGGGGGCCCGGCGGTCGGTCCCGATCAGCACATGGGCCTCGTCCAGGGTCCGCACCAGGTCGAAGGAGCGCAGGGCCGAGGCCGGGTCCAGGACGCGGTAACCCCGCGCCTCGGTCAGGGCCTTGAGGCCGTAGCCCTCGCTCATGCCCAGCTCGTCCCACATGCTCCAGGCCAGGCTGCGGGCGTCCAGCCCGGCACCGCGCTGGTGCACGGCCAGGGCGTCCAGGAAGGCGTTCGCGGCGGAGTAGGCGCCGCTCATCGCACCGCCGAAGTAGCCGTTGACCGAGGAGAAGGAGACGAACGACGCCGCCTGCTGTTCCTGTGCCAGCCGGTGCAGCACCCAGCCGCCGGTGACCTTCGCGGCCAGCGCGGCGCGCCACTCGCCCGTGTCGTACTCCGTCACGGCCCGCTGGTCGAAGCGGCCCGCGAGGTGCAGCACCCCGGCCAGCGGGGCCGGCCATTCGCCGCGCGCCTTGTCCACGGCCGCGCGCACCTGGCCCGGGTCGGTGATGTCCGCGGTCGCGTAGCGCACGTCGCCCTGCTCGCGCAGGCTGCGGTAGGCCTCGATGCGGCGGGCGAGTTCGCCGCCCTCGGCGAGGTGCCGTTCCCAGGTGTGCTCCTCGGGCAGCTCGGTGCGCCCGATCAGCAGCAGCCGGGTGCCCGGCGTCTTCAGCAGGTGCTCGGCCAGCCGCACGGCGACTCCGCCGAGGCCGCCGCTGATGAGGTGGAAGCCCTCGGTCGCGGCCGGTTCGATGCGCGGCAGCGGCTCCGGCAGCGGTGCCAGGCGGCGCACCCAGCGCCCGCCGTCGCGGTGGGCGACCTCGGCGTCGGCCGGGGGAGCCGCGATCTCCGCGAGGAGGAACGCCACGGCGTCGTCGCCCGTCCCGTCGAGGTCGACGTGCCCGGTACGCAGCCAGGGCAGCTCCTCGCCCAGGGACTTGAGGAGACCGCTCGCGGCGGCATGCGCGTAGGACGGCCGGTCCTCGGCCGACACGGCCTGGGTCCCGCAGGTCACCAGGTGGAGCGTGATCCGCCGGTCCGTGGTGTGACGGTCCGTCAGGGCGCGGGTCAGGCACAGCAGGCTGTCGGCGCCGTCGCGCTGGGCGTCGAGCAGGGCCTCCACGGAGTCCGGCTCGCCCTGCAGGCCGCCGAGTGCCCCGAGGTGGACGACGGCGTCGACCGGGCGGCCGTCCGCCGCCAGGGCGTCGAGCAGCCGCTCGTAGTCCTCCGTCGCGTCGATCCGCACCCGGTAGCCCGCCGCGTCGCCGCGGGCGAACTCCGCACCGGCCGTGACGACCGTGCACAGCCCGCCCTCCGCACGCAGCCCCGCGGCCAGGGCCCCGGCCAGCGCGGCGGCCGGGGCGTGGCGCCCGGCGAGGACCAGCGTGTGGCCGGCGGTCCGGGCCGGCCGGTGGAGGCGCTCGGCGCGCTGCCACACCGGGCGCAGGAACCAGTCCGGCACGGTCGCGGCGGTGCCCAGCAGGATCTCGGAGTTCTGCACGATCGCGTCGAACTCGCCGGACTCGAACCGCTTGCGCAGCTGGGTCCGCTGGATCTTGCCGATCTCGGTCTTGGGGATCACCGCCGCCTCGACCGGCACCAGGAAGGCCGGGCTGACGCCGATCTCCCGGGTGACCTTGCCGCGGATGGCGCGCAGCGCCGCGGTCACGTCCTGGCCCGGCTCGAGGTGGAAGAACAGCGCCAGCTCGTCGGTGCTCGCCGTGGGGTCGGTACGCACCGCGACGGCCGCGGTGAAGCTCCGTACGACGTAGGGCAGTTCCTCGACGCAGGACTCGATCTCGTGGCTGTAGTGGTTGACGCCGTTGACGATGATGACGTCCTTGGCGCGCCCGGTGATGTACATCTCGCCGTTGCGCAGGAAGGCCAGGTCGCCGGTCTCGAACCAGCCGTCGTCGGTGAAGGACTCGGCGTTCGCCTTGTCGTTGTCGTGGTAGCCGGTGGTCACGGTGGTGCCGCGGACCTGGAGACGGCCGACGGTGCCCTCGGCCACGAGGTTGTCCTGGTCGTCCATGATCCGCATGGCGAAGCCCGGGTAGGGCAGGCCGCAGCTGACGAACAGCTCCTCGCCCTCGGGGGCCTCGGCGGGCAGGATCGTGTCCGTCACCACCGACGACGTCTCGGACATGCCCCAGCACGGGTGCATGACGTCCTGCGGCATCCCGAAGGGCTGGAGGGTCTTGAGGAAGCCCCGGGCGGTCGCGGCGACGACCACCTCGCCCGCGTTCATCACCAGGCGCACGGGCGACAGGTCCCAGCGCCGGTCGCCCATACGGTGCGCCTGCTCGGACACCAGGCCGAAGGCGAAGTTGGGCGCCCAGATGATGCTGGCCCGGTGCCGGTCCGCCACGTCCATCCAGCGCAGCGGTTCCTCCAGGATCCAGGAGGTGAGCGCGTGGACCTGGCGGCAGCCGAGGTAGACGTCCCGGAGGTGGAACATCACCACGCCGGTGACGTGGTCCAGCGGGATCCAGTTGAACGAGACGTCGTGCTCGGTCAGGGAGTTCATCTTCGCGGTGGCCGCCGCCCGGGTCAGCACGTTGCGGTGGCTGAGCCGGACCGCCTTGGGCAGGCCCGTGCTGCCGGAGGTCAGCAGCATGAGGATGATGTCCTCGGGGCGCGCCTCGTGCCAGTCGGCGTCCGCCGGGCCCTCGCGCAGCGCGTCCACCGTGGTCAGCCGCAGGCCGGGCCAGTTCCGCCGCTCGGCCAGGCCGCGCAGGCCCGCCTCGCCGGAGGACGAGGTGACGATCCACGGGCGGTGCAGCATCTGCCACACGCCCTCGAGCTTGGTCAGCGGGGCCGAGGCGGTCTCGTACGAGGCCGGGACGGTCAGCGGCACGGTCACGAAGCCGCCGAGGATGCAGCCCCACAGGGCGGCGAGGAAGTCCTCGGTGTCCTCGCACTGCAGGATCACCTGGTCGCCCGGGCGCAGGCCCAGTGCGCGCAGGCCGCCCAGCACCCGGGACGCCTCCTCGATGAGCGAGGCGTAGCTGCGGCGGGTCTCGGTGCCGTCGGCGCGCACGTGGACGACCTCGGCGTGGTCGCCGCCCGCGGCGGCCCGGCGCAGGGCCTCCGCCCAGGTGTGCGCGGTGAGTTCGGGCAGCGCGGGTCCCTCGCTGAGCGCGGGGACGGTGGCGCCGGCCGCGGTGGCGGCGGGGGTCTGCGCGTCCGCGGACTGCCGTGCGGACGCCGTGCCGACGTAGCGGCGGCCCAGCTCCTCGGGGATCTCCTCCAGGGCCACCGTCGCGGAGCGGACGCCCGGCAGAGCGGCCAGACCGCGCTCCCACTGCTCGGCGGCCTCGGCGTCGACGACGGGCAGCTGCTCCAGGGCGGCCGTGTCCAGGGTGCCGTCGGCGTTGCGCGGCAGGTCGGTGACGGCGGCCACACGCGGGGCCCGCTCCGGGTCGGCGGCGGTCCGGCGCAGCGTCTGCGCCGCCTGCTCGGCCGCGGCGGCCCGGGTGGGGACGGCCAGGACGGTGGGCCGTCCGGCGCCGTCCGCCGCGGGCGGCAGGACCACGCAGTCGCGGATGCCGCCCTGGGCGAGGAGTTCGCCCTCCAGCGGGGCCGCGTCGAACGCCGTGCCCGTCGCGCGGTCACCGGCGGGCCGCGGCTCCGGGGCGGGCAGGGCGCCGATCCGCAGCGCGGGGTCGGCGGCGACGGCGGTCAGCAGCGCGTGCAGGGCGGCCGCGACGCGCTCCGCGGTGGCCCGGTCGAACAGGTCGGCGCTGTACTCGACGTGGCAGTCCAGGCCCTCGGGGGCGCCGTCCGCGCCGTGGCGCTCCACCACGTCGAGGAAGAGGTCGAACTTGGCGGTCCCGGTCGGGGTGGGCTTCAGCGCAGCCGCGTTGCCGCCCAGACGCAGCACGGCCTCGGTGTTGTTCTGCAGCGCCAGCATCACCTGGAACAGCGGGTGCCGGGCCGCGGTGCGGGCCGGGTTGAGCACCTCCACCAGCCGGTCGAAGGGCAGGTCCTGCCGGTCGTACGCGGCCAGGTCGAAGTCCCGGACGCGGGCGAGGAGTTCGCGGAACTCCGGGTCGCCGGAGGTGTCGGTGCGCAGCACGAGCGTGTTGGCCATGAGGCCGACCAGGTCGTCGAGGGCCTCGTCGACGCGGCCCGCCACCGGGGTGCCGACCGGGATGTCGGTGCCCGCGCCCCAGCGGGTGAGCAGTGCGGCGAGGGCTCCCTGGAGCACCATGAAGAGGCTGGCGCCGCTGTCGTCGGCGAGCCGCAGCAGCTCGCGGTGCAGCCCGGGGGCGACGTCGACCGTCACGCCGCCGCCGCGGCGGCTGGGGACCTGCGGGCGGGGCCGGTCGGTGGGCAGCGCGGTCTCCTCCGGCAGGCCGTCGAGCGCGGCCTTCCAGAACTCCAGCTGGCTGCCCATCAGCCCGGTGCCGTCCGCCTGTCCTTCGAGCAGGTCGCGCTGCCACAGCGCGTAGTCGGCGTACTGGACCGGCAGCGCCTCCCACTGCGGCTCGCGGCCCGCCAGGCGCGCCGCGTACGCGGTGGAGAGGTCCTCGGCCAGCGGGCGCAGCGACCAGCCGTCGGCCGCGCTGTGGTGCAGCACGACGACCAGCGTCCGGGCGGCCCCGGTGCCGTACAGGCCGGCCCACAGCGCGGTGTCGCGCGTCAGGTCGAACGGGTGGCGCAGGGCGGCGGCGACGTGGGCCTCGACCTCCTCGGCCGGGCAGTCCACGACCTGCAGCGCGGGACGCACGGTGCCGGGCGCCTGGACCTCCTGGCGCGGGGCGCCGCCGCTCTGGGGCAGCAGGGTGCGCAGGCTCTCGTGCCGGTCCGTGACGTCGGCCAGGGCCGCCCGCAGGGCGTCGTGGTCGATCTCCTCGGTCAGCCGGACGACCAGCGGGATGTTGTACGTCGCGGCCGAGGCGTCCAGCTGGTTGAGGAACCACATGCTCTGCTGGGCGAAGGACAGCGGGATCAGCCCGGGCCGTTCGGCCGGTACGAGCGCGGGCCGCGCCGCCGCCGCGGCGGACTCGGGCAGGTGCCCGGCGATCTGCGCCGGGGTGGGCGTGGTGAAGACGACCGACATGGCGACCTCGGCGCCGGTCGCCGCGCGCAGCCGGGTCACCAGCCGGGTGGCGAGCAGCGAGTGCCCGCCCAGGTCGAAGAAGTTGTCGTCGGTGCCGACGGTGCCCTCGGGCAGCCGCAGCAGCTCCTCGTAGAGGCGGCAGACCAGGGCCTCGGCCTCGGTGGCCGGGGCCCGGCCACCGGCGGCGGCCGCGAAGTCCGGGGCGGGCAGCGCCTTGGCGTCCAGCTTGCCGTTGGCGGTCAGCGGCAGGGCGTCCAGCAGGACGCAGGCGCTGGGCACCATGTGCTCGGGCAGCAGCCCGGCCAGGTGGGCGCGCAGCTCCGCGGGGTCCGGGCGGTCGCCGGGCGCGGGGACGGCGTAGGCGACGAGCATCCGGTCGGCGGCGCCCTCCGTCTCGCGGGCGACCACGGCGGCCCGGGCGACCGCGGGGTGGCGCACCAGCGCGGCCTCGATCTCGCCGGGCTCGATGCGGAAGCCGCGGATCTTCACCTGGTGGTCGGCGCGCCCGGCGTACTCCAGGGTGCCGTCGGCCGAGCGGCGGGCCAGGTCGCCGGTGCGGTACATCCGCTCGCCGGCCGGGCCGAACGGGTCGGCTACGAAACGCTCGGCGTTGAGAGCCGGCCGGTTGAGGTAGCCGCGGGCCAGGCCGGGGCCGGCCACGTACATCTCGCCCACCCGGCCGGGCGGCACCGGCTGGAGGCAGTGGTCGAGGACGTACACGCGCAGGTCGGGCAGCGCGGTGCCGATGACACTGCGCGCCCGGGCGTCCTCGACGAGGTCGCGCGTCATGCGCTGGTAGGTGACGTGCACGGTCGTCTCGGTGATGCCGTACATGTTGATCAGCGCGGGGGCGTCGTCGCCGTACCGCTCGATCCAGGGGCGCAGGTGCGCGGGCTCCAGCGCCTCGCCGCCGAACACGACGTAGCGCAGGGCGAGTCCGCCGCCCTCGCCCGCCAGGTCCGCCTGGACGAGCTGCTGGAAGGCGGAGGGCGTCTGGTTGAGCACGGTGACGCGCTCGCGGCGCAGCAGCTGGAGGAAGTCCCCGGGCGAGCGGGTGACCGTGTGCGGGACGACGACGAGCCGGCCGCCGTACAGCAGCGGGCCCCAGAACTCCCAGACGGAGAAGTCGAAGGCGTACGAGTGGAAGAGCGTCCACACGTCGTCCGGGCCGAAGTCGAAGTGCGCGGCGGACGTCTCGAACAGCCGGATGACGTTGGAGTGCGGGATCACCACGCCCTTGGGGCGGCCGGTGGAGCCCGAGGTGTGGATGATGTACGCGGCGTCGTCCGGGGTGAGCGGGGCCGGGCGGTCGGCGTCGGTGAGGTCGGCGGCGGAGCGCGCGGCCAGGTCGGCGTCGGTGGCGTCGTCGCCGAGGACGATCGCGGTGGCCCCGGTCCCGGGCAGCGTCGGTGCGGTCCGCGCGTCCGTGACGAGCAGCGCGGGCGTGGCGTCCCCGGCCACGGCGCGGATGCGCTCGGCGGGGTAGGCCGGGTCCAGCGGCAGGTATGCGGCGCCGGACTTGAGCACGGCGAGCAGGCCGATCGTCAGCTCCGCGGAGCGGGGCAGGGCCAGGGCCACGACGCGGCCCGGTCCGGCACCGTGCTCGACGAGGAGCCGGGCCAGGCGGTTGGCGCGGGCGTTCAGCTCCGCGTAGCTGAGGGAGGTGTCCTCGTGGGTGACGGCCGTGGCCTCGGGGGTGCGGGCGGCCTGGGCCTCGAAGCGCGCGGGCAGGGTGGCGTCAGGCGCGGCCGGGGCGCTCCCGGCGGGGGCGTACGAGGGGTGCTCGTCGGGGCGGAGCAGGCTCGTCCGGGCCAGCGGGAGGTCGGCGTCGGCGGCGGCGAGCCGGTCCAGCAGGAGCAGGAACCGCTCCTGGTGGTCGGCGAGTTCGGCCTCGGTGTAGAGCGCGGGGTTGGCGTCGAAGGAGAGCCACAGACCGGTGCCGTCGGCGCCGGGGCGCACATTGATCTGGAGGTCCTCGACCGCGCCGCCCGTCAGGTGGTGCGAGGTCGTGCCGTGCCCGGCGAAGCCCAGCTCGTGGGAGAACGGCACGAGGTTGACGACCGGGCCGTACAGCCGCCGGGCGCCGCCCAGGAGCTTGAGGTCGCGGCGCAGGTCCTCGCCGCGGTACTGCTGGTGCCTGCGGACGGCGGCCAGCTCGGCGGCCACGGTGCGGACGAGTCCGGAGACGGTGTCGCCGGGGCGCACGGCGATGCGCAGCGGCAGGATGTTGGAGACCGTGCCGGGGGTCCGCAGGGCGGTGGAGCCGAGCCGGCTCATGGTGGGCAGGCCGAGGAGGACGTCCGTGGTGCCGGTGACCCGGTGCAGGTAGCCGGCGACGGCCGCGAGGAGCAGGTCGGTCCGGGTGCCGCCGAGCCGGGCGGCGGCAGCCGACAGCCGCTCGGCGTCGGCCGCGGGGAGGTCGGTGGTGCGGCGCAGGAACGGGGCGGAGGCGGGGGCGGTGCCCTCGGTGAGGCCGACGGCCTCGGGGGCGTCGGCGAACCGCTCCGTCCAGTAGGCGCGGTCGCGCTCGAAGCGCTCGGAGGCGCGGTAGGCGGCCTCCTCGTCGAGGAGCCGGCCGACGGGCGCGAAGGGGTTCTCCGGCACCTTCTCCCCGGCCACGAGCGCGGTGTACGTTTCGGCCAGCCGCCGCGCGACGAGCTTGTAGCTGTATCCGTCGAGCAGGATGTGGTGGGCCCGCAGGAACCAGATCCAGTGGTCTTCGGCCATCTTGAGGAGGGCCTGGGTGAAGAGCGGTCCCTCGGTGAGGTCGACGGCCGTGGTCAGATCCGCGCGTATCCAGGCCTCGGCGGCGGCGCGCGGGTCGGGCTCGGCACTCACGTCCACGGAGTGCAGGGGCCAGTCGGCGGCGGGGGACAGGGTGCCACGGGGACCGTCGGCGGCCTCGGTGAAGCGGAGGCCGAACGTCTCCGCCTCGGCGACCGTGCGGCGCAGCGCGCTCTCGAACAGCTCGGCGTCGACGGGTCCGTGGATCTCCACGTACTCACCGGTGTTGTAGGCGGCGTTCGCGGGGTCGAGTCGCTGGGCGAACCAAAGGCCCTCCTGTGCGCCCGACAGCGCGCGACTGGCGTCCTCGTGAACAGACATGGCACCAACCCTCATAGGTATGGAATTTTCCGGCGAAGAAAAGCCCTGCGGGCAATCCGCGCAGGGCGACGTGGGGGCGGGCGCATGCGATCGGTTCCGCGTACGGGAAATGCGATGCGGGCGCACCGGGGAGTCTCAAAATCGCTGCTGGATGTGGCGCATTGAGACGACATCGAGAGCGCCACGGCGAGGCGGCCCTTCCACCGGGATTAACCCTGCATGAGGAGAAGTCGGACAGTCAAGGGGACCACTTCCGGTTCCGCTTGCCTGCACTTCGAGGGAACCGAAGTGCGGCGAACGCCCTCCGGGCCGGGTCGGCACCGGACGCCGTACGATGCTCCGTCAGAAGCAAGTTTCCCCAGTTCAGAGGGTGTTCAGGGGGGTGCAAGCCAATGTTCGCCATGGGCTGGTACGGTCGCTCCTCCTTGGCCGCTTCACTGTGCCACTGACGCAGAGTCACGTTCCACTCTCGACTCCGGGCGCTTTCGTGACGCATTGTCACAAGGGTAAATCCCGGCCGAAGTGCGACGGTGCCCCGGCAAGTTGGCTCAAGATAGCCCTTCCGTTGGGAGAGGATATGGCGAGCCCCTGCCGGGGCATCAAGAAGAAGCAAGGAGGATGTGAGGCATCCCCCAAGCCTCTTGAAAGACGGCGGAAATCCCGCTTCACTGAAACCGCGATTCCGCTTCGGTGGGCGCGGGCATCCGGGTGGGTTTTACCGCCGGTAGCAATAACTTCCGGCCAAACATTGGCCGATTCGTCGAAGCAGGATGTACGGCCAGCCGGTCCATGCCCGGACGGGTCCTGTCGCGACGGTGGGGCCCGCTCCGGTTCGTTGCACCGCCTGCAACCGCCTGTACCGCCGAAGATGAAAATGAAAGGTAAGTGGTATGCGCCGCAAGTTGTGCCCGGTGGAGACGCTCTACGTCGCGCAGCGGAGCCGGGCCGTGGTCTCGTGCACCGTCCACGGGGACCTCGACGAGAAGCTGCTCGCCGCGGCGTTCGACGCCAAGGTCGCCGAGCATCCGTCCCTGCGCAGCCGGATCGAGCAGGCGGACGAGGGGGACGGGGGAGACGGGGGATACGTCTTTCGGCCACTGGCCGAGCCCGACCTGCCCCGGCTGGTCGTCCGCGAGGGCGGACCGAACGCCCTCGCCGACGAGTTCAACACCCCGCTGCCCGCCGGCGGCCCGCTCGTCCGCGCCGCCATGCTGCGCACCGGAGAGGCCGAGCACGTCGTCGTGCTGAGCGTGGACCACACCATCACCGACGGCCACAGCGCCCTCGCCCTCTACGACGGGCTGTGGCGCGCCTACGCGGCCCTCGCCGACGGCGACCTGGACGCCCCGGAGGCCGTCGCCCCGGACGGGACCGACTGGAACTGGCCCGCCCCCGTCTCCGCCCAGCTCCCGGCCTCCTCCCCGGAGGAGCTGGACCAGTACCTGGAGCAGCGCATCGAGCGGGCACGCCGGTCCCCGGTCACCGCCCTGCCGTACGGAGCCGCGCTCTCGCTCTCCGACGGCACCGGCTCGGATGGCACCGGCCAGGAGCCCCGGGTGGACGTACAGCGCGTCCTCCTCGGTCCCGAACAGACCGCGCGCCTCGTCCGGACCGCCAAGGCCGAGGGGATATCGGTGCACGGCCTGCTGAGCGCCGCGCTCCTCATCGCCGTCCGGCGCGGACTCGACGGCGGCGGCGAGCCCAGGACGATGGGCTGCATGTCCCCGGTGGACCTCCGCTCCCGGATCACGCCCCCGCTGCCGCGCGAGGTCATGGTCGCCGCCGTCGCCTCCTTCCTGGACGTGCTGGAGGTGGCCGCGGACTCCGACCCGCTGGACCTGGCCCGCCAGGTGATCGCCAACCTCCGCGCGGCCATCGAGCAGGGCGAGTACGCGCGGGAGACGCACATCCTGTCGAAGGCCGCCGCCAACCCCGCGCTGCTCGCCACCAGCGTGATCGTGACCAACATGGGCAACGTCGCCGTCCCGTCGGCCCCGCGAGGCCTGCGCCTGAGCGACATGCGGCTGGTCCCGGCGCGCGAGCAGTACTACCCGCAGGCCGGGCGGGGACCGGTCCTGGGCTGTGTGGTCTCCTTCGACAACAGCCTCGCCATCGAACTCCCCTACAGCAACGAGTGCTTCGGCCAGGAGCAGATGCGGGCGGTCCGCGACGGCGTGCACGCCGTCCTGCTCGGGCTCATGGGTGACGACGAGGCCCACGACGCGGCGAGGAAGGGCTGACGGAGCCGGTGATGCGGGTCATACGTACGGCGACCACACGCACGTCGAACGATTCGGGCGCCGGCACCGGTACCGTCACGGTGCTGCTGCCGCGGGCACAGGCCGGGGACCGCCAGGCCATGAACGACCTCCTGCTGCACATCGCCCCCTTCGTCGGCCGGCTCTGCCTGCCGATCGCCCAGGGGCACAGCTCCGACGCCGCACAGGAGGCCATGCTCGCGATCTACCGCGGAATCCGGGGGCTCCGCGAACCCACGGCCTTCTACGGCTGGGTGCGGGCGGTCACGGTGCGGGAGGCGGTGCGCACCTCGAAGCGGATGGGCCAGGGGGCGGCGGACGACCTGCCGGACCTGGCGCAGGACGCCAACCCCATGGCGGCGGTGCACATCTCCGACGTGATGGAACGGCTGCCCGACCAGCACCGGCAGGTGCTCACACTGCGTGCCGTGTACGGCATGAACGAACAGGAGATGGCGGCAACGCTCTCCCTCCCCGTAGGCACGGTCCGCTCCCGCCTCCACCGAGCCCGCCGCAACTTCCAGGACGCGTGGCACCAGCGGTCGGCGTGAGGGGGGGCCTTCCCCGATCCCGCCCCTTCCCGGCTGTATCGATTTGCGGCTCCGCCGCGCGGGGGGCTTCGCCCCAGACCCCGGGACCGCGCTGCGCGCGCCACGCGGCGGAGCCGCAAATCGAGCGCAGCCTCAAACGCCGGACGGGCTGAATTTCAGCCCGTCTGGGGGCACCTCCTGGGGGCACCCCCAGCGGTAGCTGGGGGAGGTAGCTGGGGGAGTTTGAGGACCGGGGGTCCGGGGGCGGAGCCCCCGGTTGTGGGAAGGGGCGGGGTGGGGAAAAATCCCCGCCCCGCCCCCGACGCGTCACTTCGAGCCGAAGAACACGCTCTGGAACTGCGCCGAGCGCGGCGCATCCTGCCCCGGCGAGAGCCGGGTCGCCTCACCCTTGCAGTTCTTCTGCGCGTACACGACGAGCGGCTTCTTCGTCTTGTTGCGCGGCGCCCGCGCCTCCTGCCCCATGGAGAGGCACTTGCTCTCGGGAGGGTTCTGGACGAAGTAGACCTTGCCCTTGGGGCCTTCCCAGTAGAACTGGCCGTTCACGGCGACAGCAGTGCCGGCAGGCAGCCACAGGGCGAGGAGCAGCGCTCCCGGAGTGACCACCGCAGTGCGGAACAGGCGCATCACAGATCCTTGATCTCGACGGCAGAACAGATGACGGAACAGGTGGGCAAAAAGCCCCCAATGCGGTCAACGACGCTCGACGCCCCGCGACACGCAGTTCCTGATCGGCTCGCGGTCGGCGCCCGGGGCGGCGGCACTGGGGCCACAGGGGCCTCGGATAGCCTGAGAGCACGATGAACCGCTTCACGACGCCCTGGGGCGAGCTAGACCTCGCCCGTTTCCCCGAGGACCCCCGCGACCCCTTCCGCGCCTGGGACGCCGCCGACGAATACCTGCTCCGGCACCTCGCAGGGGCCGGCGGCGAGCCGGTGGACCTGTCGGGCGCCGTGGTCGTGGTGGGCGACCGTTGGGGGGCGCTGGTCACCGCCCTCGCCGGGCACCGGCCCACGCAGATCACCGACTCGTTCCTCGGCCAGGAGGCGACCCGGGCGAACCTCGTCCGCAACGGCATCGCCCCCGACGCCGTCCGGCTGCTGTCGACCAGGGACACCCCGCCGGACCGGATCGACGTCCTGATCGTCCGCATCCCCAAGAGCCTCGCGCTCCTGGAGGACCAGCTGCACCGCCTCGCGCCCGCCGTGCACGAGGGCACCGTCGTCGTCGGCACCGGCCGGGTCACCGAGATCCACACCTCGACGCTCCGGCTCTTCGAGCGGATCCTCGGACCGACCCGCACCTCGCTGGCCGTGAAGAAGGCCCGGCTGATCTTCTGCACGCCGGACCCGGCGCTGCCCCGCCTGCCCAGCCCGTGGCCGCGGTCGTACGAGCTGCCCGCGGACGCCGGGGCGGGCGCGGGCCTGACCGTCACCAACCACGCGGGCACCTTCTGCGCCGAGCGCCTGGACATCGGCACCCGCTTCTTCCTCGACCACCTCCCGCAGCACAAGGGCCCGGCCCGCATCGTCGACCTGGGCTGCGGCAACGGAGTGCTCGGCACCGCGGCCGCGGTGGCCGACCCCGAGGCCGAGGTGACCTTCGTCGACGAGTCCTTCCAGGCGGTGGCCTCGGCGGAGGCCACGTTCCGCGCGAACGTCACCACGGACACCGGGGCCGAGTTCCTGGTGGGCGACGCCCTGTCGGCCGTACCGCCCGCCTCCGTGGACCTGGTGCTGAACAACCCGCCCTTCCACTCCCACCAGGCGACCACCGACGCGACGGCCTGGCGCATGTTCACCGGCTCGCGCAGGGCGCTGCGGCGCGGGGGAGAGCTGTGGGTCGTCGGCAACCGGCACCTGGGCTACCACGTCAAGCTGCGCAAGATCTTCGGCAACTGCGAGGTCGTCGTCGGCGACCCGAAGTTCGTCATCCTCCGGTCCGTCAGGACCTGAGCCCTTCGCCCGGGTGAGGCGAAGTGTCCGGGAGCGCACGGCGAGAGCGATTCGCTGCATAAAGATTGCTTTCTCCAGGAACCGCGAGGGCGTACAGATCATCTGTACGGACGGTGGGGGGATTTTCGCCCGTCTGTTCCAGACGGGATGAGAGCCGGTCGGGCCCGCCATGGATCACGCACCTTGCAGCTTTGGAGGACTCACGTGCACGTCGGACCGGGCCGTCGCCCCGCCCTGCTGATATCCGCCGCCCTGACGGGCTCCCTGGTGCTGACCGCGTGCGGTGGCTCCGGCGGTTCCGGCGGCGGCTCCGACGCGGGGGCCGAGGCCAAGGTCACCGTCAGCCCGGGCGACGGCGGCAAGGGGGTCGAGCTGGGCTCCCCGATATCCGTGAAGGCCGCCGACGGGCGGCTCACGGGGGTGGAGGTCAAGGACGGCAAGGGCGCCGACGTGCCGGGCAAGCTTGCCGAGGACGGCTCCTCGTGGACGTCCGAGGGCAAGGTCAGACCGGACACGACCTACACGGTGCACGCCAAGGCCAAGGGCGGCGACAAGGGCAAGGGCAAGGAGTCCAGCACGTCCGCGATGTTCTCCACGAAGGGGGCGCCGAAGGTCAACAAGCTCACCAACACGCCCGCCAACGGCGACACCGTCGGCACCGGCATGCCGGTCTCGATCCTCTTCGACCACAAGGTGGACAAGGACAAGCGCGCCGAGATCGAGAAGGCGATGCGCGTCGAGACGCAGCCGAAGGTGGAGGGCGCCTGGGGCTGGGTGACGGACTACTCGGGCCAGGACCGGCTCGACTGGCGGCCCAAGGACCTCTGGCCCAGCGGCACCAAGGTGTCGGTGAAGGGCGCGCTGGGCGGCGTCGACTCCGGCGACGGCGGCTGGTTCGCCCGGGACTACTCCTTCGGCTTCACCATCGGCAAGGACCACAAGGCGGTCATCGACGTGCCGGCCCACACGCTGACCATGTACGAGGACGGCAAGGCCGTCGGCGACATCAAGGGCTCCGCGGGCTCCCCGGACGACCCCACCCGCGGCGGCATCCACACGGTGCGCGGCAAGACCCCGGCCGAGACGATGGACTCCGCGACCATCGGCCACGGCAACGAGTGGATGCTGGACGCGAAGTGGGTGACGTACCTGACGGCCTCGGGCACGTTCCTGCACTCCGCCCAGTGGAACGAGTTCATCGGCGTGAAGAACAACAGCCACGGCTGCTTCGGCATGACCATCAGTGACGCCAAGACCGTCTACGACTTCCTGCCCATCGGCGCCACGGTCGAGGTCAAGGGCACCTCCAGCACCAAGAAGACCGACGTGGGCAACGGTCTTGAGGTCTGGCAGGAGAACTGGGAGCAGTGGCAGAAGCGCAGCGCGCTGAAGTGAGCTGCACCGTGGGCGGTGCCTGGCCACCCGGCTGTCATGCTGCTTCGGGCTGATCGTCCGATACCGACCGTACGGTAGCGTACGGTCATGACAGAGCGAGCGGAGCGGGACCTCCGAGGCGGCGGCGCCCGGCGCAGGCTGAGCGCCCGGGACTGGGCGGACGCCGCCCTCGTCGCGATGGGCGAGGGCGGTCTCGCCGCCGTCGCGGTGGAGCCGCTCGCCGCCCGGCTGGGCACGACCAAGGGCAGCTTCTACTGGCACTTCGCCAACCGGGCGGCGCTCGTCGAGGCCGCCCTGGCCAGGTGGGAGGAGACCCGCACCGGGGACGTCATCGCCGCGCTGGAGTCCGAGCCCGACCCGCGCGAGCGGCTCCGCAGGCTGTTCACCGAGGCGACCGCCGCGGCGACCCGCGACCCGCTCGAGGTCTCCCTGCTGGCCACCTCGGCGCACCCCCAGGTCGCCGCGGCCCTGCGGCGGGTGACGGAGCGCCGTCTCGACTACCTCACCCGGCTCTTCGCCGAACTCGGCTTCTCCGCACAGGAGTCGCGCAGCCGCGCCCTCCTCGGCTACACCGCCTTCCTCGGCCACACCCAGCTGAGCCACGCCGTGCCGCAGGTGCTGCCGCCCGGTGCCGGAGAGGCCGCGCATGTGGACTCGGTGCTCGGCATGCTGCTGTGCCGCGACTGACGGGGCCGCTCGCCGAACGACTCTCGGATCGGTTCTCGGACGGCTCTCCCGGGTCGGTTCTCCCCGCAACTGTCCCGTCCTGAAACGGACTTGACGGTTCCGTTCCGCTCTCGTGCGAGTGCAGGAGACGTACCGATCCCGGGCGTACGATGCCGTTCGGATCAGAAGTGATCTTGGCTTGTACGGTTTTCGTCCGCTTGATTTCCCGGGAGTTCGTACCCATGACCACCACCACCCGTCCCCTCGGCGCCGACGGGATCCGCATCCTCGCGGTCTCCGGCAGCCTGCGCGCCGATTCCGTCAACTCCGCGATCCTGCGCGCCGCGGGCGCGCTGGCCGAGGACGGCGTCCGCCTGGAGCTGTGGGACGGCCTCGCCGCCGTCGAGCCCTTCAGCGAGGACGACGAGGCCGCGCCCGGCCCGGGCGTGCAGGCGCTGCGGTCGGCGCTGGAGGGGGCGGACGCCGTGCTGTTCGCCACCCCCGAATACAACTCCGCCATACCGGGTCAGCTGAAGAACGCCCTCGACTGGGCCTCCCGGCCGTACGGCAGTTCGCACCTGAACGGCAAGCCGGTGTCCGTCATCGGTGCCAGCCCGAGCGGCTTCGGCGCCAAGTGGGCACAGGCCGAACTCCGCAAGGTGCTGGGCGCCTGCGGCGCCCGGGTCGTGGGGGAGGAGCTGTGCGTGCCCAAGGCCCACACCGCCCTCGGCGAGGACGGCCTGCCCGGCGACGAGGAGCTGCGCACCGCCCTGGCCGGCCTCGTCCGCACCCTCGCCGAGGAGGCCCGCGCGGCCGACGCCGCGTGACCCCGCAGGCCGGGCTTCTTCTGACGCATGGCACGCATGGCGTGATTCATTCGTTCACGTGAGAGCTTGGCCCGATCGTGGCACGCCGTGATCGACCGGGTGGGATCATCGTCCGGTCGTCGCGGCGGGCTGTGCGCCAAGGCTGTCGAGCCGCCCCGCCTCCGCCTCCAGACGGGAGCAGAAGTGTCAGGGGTGCAGGCGTCCGTCCTCTCCGAGTGGGTGCTGCCCGCTGCCGTCTGCGCGCCCGTGACCTGGGTGGGCCTGGTCTTCCGGTTCCGTGAGGACGGGCGGCTGCTGGGGACCGTGCGGTCGGCCGCGCTGACCCTGTGCGTCGTGCTGTGGACGTCCGGGATGGCGGCCCTGGCGAGCGGGCTGCTGCTGCCGCACGCGTCGAGCGTGCCGCCCGCGGCCGTGGGTGCCGTCGCCGGCTCGGGGGTGATTCCCCGCAGCGTGTCCGAACAGGGCGGCGGGCGCGCCGCGCTGGCCGTGCTGACCCTCGGCAACTCCCTCCTGCTCCACCAGCTCGCGCTGCGGCTGCACACCGACCGGGCGGAGTGGTGCGAGCGGATGGCCGAAGGCTTCCCGGACTGCTGGGACCTGGGGGCCTTCGCGGAGGACGTCCGGTGGCACCTGCTGCTGCGCGTCGACGTGCCGGGTCGCACGGGGCGTGCGCGCACCCGCGTCAGGCGGGAGATCAACGAGCGTCACAAAGAGGTGCGGGCGGCGGCGCAGCGGTGGATCACGCTGGCAACGAAGGTGGAGAAGGCCTGTCAGCAGCAGGGCCGGCGGCCCCACCGGGAAGAAGTGCGGCTGGTCCGCAGGGCGTTCGGCGAGGCGGAGCAGTATCTGTGGCACCTGCTGGAGCTGGCGCATGCGTACGGCAAGCGGAGCGACGGCGGCAGGCTCCTGGAGCTGAAGGGCCGCCACCTGCCTCAGGGGAGCGCCGAGGGTACGGGCAGGGCGGACCCGGCTTCCGCGCGATACGGCTCGGGGCTCTCCGCGGAGTCGTAGAAGGTGATGTGCACGGTGGCGCCGAGCGATTCCGCGACGGAGGCCAGCGACCGCAGGGTGAGGTTCTCGCCGCCGGAGAGGATCTGACTGACGCGGCCGGGCGACACGCCCATGCAATCGGCCAAGTCCTTGCGCGTCATGCCCCGTTCGGCCAGCAGCCCCGCCAGGGAGGCCGTGGCCTGCCGGGCCAGCCCGGCTCCTGCCTGCCGCGCCGCCTCGTCACCGTCCGAGCCCTGTCGCCAGGCCATGTCTACCCCCACCGGAGTCCTGAGGTTCTCTGTGAAGAGCTTGAGTTTCGCTGCGAAGAGCATGCCACCTTTAGTCCTGCCTAAAAGCCGGGTTGGCGGCAAAGAGTTGGCCGGGTGGGCCGCCGTGCCCGGTGGATCGCCCGGTGACCAGCGCAGACGTGGTTGGCGGCCGTTTTCGGTCAGTTCCCGTGATGTCGCCCGTCCGGTGTCCGGGCTCGGAGTCTGGCCAACCCCCGACCCTCCCCCTACGATGCCATCGCTCCCAGTCCCCCAGGGGTGCAGGAGGGGCCCGTGAATTGGCATGCCCATGATCTAGATGGCCGTGATCGGAACGCTCACGGCCGGCACCGTGCGGGCCCGGCGCCCGCCCCTTCCGCTCAGGGGATGGGGAACCTCATGTCTTCCCCTCGGGCCCTCGCGGTCCGAAGACAACCGATTGGAGCGTCATGCCCGCCGGTCTCTTCACAGCAGGCGCGATCGCCGCGTTACTCGCAACGCCGCTCGCCACGCACAACGCGTCGGTGATCAGCAATCCGCCGCCGGACAAGATCGTGATCGAGGTCGCCACCGTCAACGGCTCGGGCTGCCCGGCCGGGACCGCCGCCGTCGCGGTCTCGCCCGACAACACGGCCTTCACCGTCACCTACTCCGACTACCTCGCCCAGGTCGGGGTCGGCTCCAAGCCCACCGACTTCCGCAAGAACTGCCAGCTCAGCCTGAACGTCCACGTGCCGCAGGGCTTCACCTACGCGATCGCCTCCGCCGACTACCGCGGCTACGCGAAGCTCGAGCCCGGCGCGTACGGCACCGAGAAGGCCTCGTACTACTTCCAGGGCTCGCCCGTGACCACACCGAGCAGCCACACCTTCCGGGGCAACTACGCCGACAACTGGCAGGCCACCGACGAGGTGCCGGTCGCCGCACTGGTCTGGGCACCCTGCGGTGAGCTGCGGAACTTCAACATCAACACCGAGCTGCGGGTCAACGCGGGCTCCTCCGACCCCTCCAGGACGACGAGCTTCATGACCATGGACTCGACGGACGGCAGCATCAACACGGTCTACCACCTCGCGTGGAAGGAATGCCCGGCGAAGTAGCCGGCAGCCGGCCGACCGACTCCGTCGCCCGCACCAGGGCGGCCGGTGGGGCCCGCCGACCCGGCGGGCCCCACCCAGGGGTGTCCGAGGCGCCCGTGTCCGGATTGTGTCGGCCTTCACACGGACTTTACCCCCCGGAAACCCGCCATCACCTGCGCATATCACGTTCCGCAGGGGAGCGGTGACCCGTTGGGTATAGACCTCTGGCGAAAACCGAGCGAATGTTGGGGAATCCGTCGCGAAGCCGGTCGGCCCGCACAGCGCCTTCGAGGACCGCACCGGCACCGGGAGACGAAGCCGTCGGCCGGTGTCCTTCGCGTTCCCTCGACCGTATCCAGAGCCCATGCCTGCATTCAGTCGCGACAGCTCGATCAGTCCGATGCCCATGGCCGAAGCCGCCACCAGCGCCTTCGAGCCCCTCCTCGATCGGACGGCCCACCGGCGACTCCCCGGCCGATGGGGCCGGGAGGTGCCCGCCTGCATGCACGTCCCGCCCGTCCCCTGGACGACCCGGCGACTGCCGCCGGGACCGCCGCCCTCCCGGGCCCTCTCCCTGCCCGCCGCGCCGCCCTCCGTCGCCGCCGCCCGCCGCTTCTCCAGGGAACTGCTGGCCGAGTGGGGGTTGGAGGAGCTGGCCGCGGACACCGCCCTGCTGCTCTCCGAACTGGTCACCAACGCCATCGTCCACGTGCCCGAGGGCTCCGGCGACGTCCGGCTCGTCCTCAGCCGCACCCCCGGCCACCTGGTCGCCCAGGTCACCGACGCCGGCGCCCGGCTGCCCCGGTGCGCGGCGGCCGGCGAGGACAGCGAGGGCGGGCGCGGCATGTGGCTCGTCGAGCAGCTCGCCGCCGAGTGGGGCCACCACTCCTCCGGCAACGGCAAGACCGTCTGGTTCTCCCTGCCACTCCCGTCGGGCACGCCCGCCGGGTGACCCGCACCCCGGGGGGCGCGCGGCCCCCGGGACGCTTCACACCCCCAGCCGCACGGCCGCCGCAGGCTGCGCGCCGACCGGCTTCGGGGGGAACATGGAAGGCGCTGCGGCGTCACCCACGAGGACACGACGAAGGGACCGGGAACCGGCACACCGGCACGAGGCCGCCGCACACCCCGAGCGGGAGGACCTCGAATGGGCACCAGCGATGCTTACCGGCCGGAGCCGGGCCGCGCCGGTGCGGCCGCGTACGAGCCCGGTGGCCTGCTCGACGTCCTCCGCGTGGCCGCCGCCGTGCTGGACGAGGACGGGCGGATCGTCCTCTGGAGCCCCCAGGCCGAGGAGCTGTTCGGCTGGCCCGCGTCCGAGGCCCTGGGCCGGTACGCCGCCCGGCTGCTGGTCGCGGAGGAGAACCGCGCCGAGGTCCTGGAGCTGTTCGCCAAGGTGATGAGCGGAGGCACCTGGGCCGGCACCTTCCCCGCCCTGCACCGGGACGGCACCACCCGCCTGCTGGAGTTCCGCAACATGCGGCTGGAGGACCGGGACGGCCGCGTCTACGCCCTGGGGATGGCCACCGACCGGGAGGTGCTGCGCGAGCTGGAGCGCGACCTCGCCCTCTCCCTGCGCCTGGTCGCCCAGTCCCCGATCGGCCTCGCCGTGCTGGACACGGAGCTGCGCTACGTCATGGTCAACCCGGCGCTGGAGCGCATCCACGGGCTGCCCGCCCGGGCATACATCGGCAAGACCCTGCGCGAGGCCGTTCCGTTCACGGACGTGGACGCGCTCGAGGCCGCCGCACGCCGGGTCCTGGCCACCGGCACCCCACTGGTGGACCAGTTCGTCGTGGGCCCCGTCGGCGACCCCGAGCTGGGCGAGCGGGCGCGCCTGTTCTCCTGCTACCGGCTGGAGGATCCGGCCGGGCGCACGCTGGGCCTGGCCTCCTCGGTCGTGGACGTCACCGACCGGCACCGCGCCGCAGTCGAGGCCCGGCGCAGGCTGGCCCTGATCGCCGACGCCTCCGTGCTGATCGGCACCACCCTGGACCTCGATCAGACCGCCCGGGAGCTGGCCCGGGTCGTGGTGCCCGACCTGGCCGACGTGGCCGCGGTCGACGTCCTCGACGCCGTCCTGAACGCCGGCACCGCCCCGTCCACCGGCCCCACCCGGCCGCAGGCCGTGTTCCGGGCCCTGGCCGTGGCCTCCGCCGACGCCGACGACGCGGTACGGGCCGCCGACCCGCCGGGGGAGATCGCCAAGTACGACTCCGATCGGCTCGTCGCCCAGTGCGTACGGACCGGCCGCCCCGTCCTGCTGCCCCACGTCACCCCCGGGGACCTGCCGCGCATCGCCCGCGACGAGACGGCCGCCGGGCTGCTGGGCCGGGCCGGGCTGCACTCGTACATGGCCGTCCCGCTGATCGCCCGCGGCGAGGTGCTCGGCGCCCTGGACCTCAAGCGCACCCACAACCGCACGCCGTTCAACGAGGACGACCTGGTCCTGGCCGGCGAGCTGGCGGCCCGCGCCGCCGTCTGCATCGACAACGCCCGCTGGTACCAGCGCGAGCGCGCGACCGCACTGACCCTCCAGCGCGACCTGCTGCCCCAGCAGCCGCAGAACCTGGTGGGCCTGGAGGTCGCCTACCGCTACCAGCCCGCGGGGGCGGCCGGCCAGGTCGGCGGCGACTGGTTCGACGTCATCCCGCAGGACGGCCCGCGCAGCGCCCTGGTCGTCGGGGACGTCATGGGCAGCGGCATCAACGCCGCCGCGGCCATGGGCCAGTTGCGCACCGCCGCCCGCACCCTCTCCGGCCTCGGCCTCGACCCCGCCGAGGTACTGCGCCACCTCGACCGCACCGCCAGCGGTCTGGACCAGTCGATCGCCACCTGCCTCTACGCCGTCTACGACCCCGACCGCGCCCACTGCAGCATCGCCAACGCCGGCCACCTACCGCCCGTCCTGCTCCGCCCCGGGGCCCGCCCTGCTCTGCTCGACCTGCCGACGGGCGCGCCCCTGGGCGTGGGCGGCGTGCCCTTCGAGAGCGTGGGCGTGCCGCTGACACCGGGGGACCAGCTGGTGCTCTACACCGACGGCCTGGTGGAGACGCGTGACGAGGCCATTGACGCCCGTCTGGAGGTGCTGGTCGAGCTGCTCGCCGGCCCGCGGGGTGACCTGGAGGCCACGTGCGACCTGCTGCTGAGGGAGCTGCGGGAGGACAACGACCAGGACGACGTCGCGCTGCTCATCGCGCGGGTTCGGAACGGTTAGTCGGGGGTCGGCACCCGGCTGTCGTCAAGGATTTCTGTTCCAGGTCAGACTGACCTTCAGATGGGCGGTGGCGCCCGCCGCCGTGATGATGGCCCCTACCTGGGCGCTCAGCTCGATGCCGAATTCCACGACCAGCGTGTCCGGCCGTTGCACAAAGTCCTCCACCTGGGTGGCCACGCTGCGGGCCACCGCTCGGACCGTACCCATCGCGGACTCGAAGGCGTGCTCCGAGCGCTCGATCGTCGCGGCCACCGAGGTGCCACGGGTGATGGGGGCGCCCTGTGTCTGCTCCTCGGAGAGCCTGACCAGCACGGTACCGCCGTCTTCTAGCGGGAACTCCATAGTAGTCATAGGCTATGACTTAGCACGATACGCCTTATATCGCCTGGTAGTTGAAATTCGCCCCAATATTGAACTTGGGCGCGAAGGGAGCTGACCATGCCACTCGCGATCAAGGTCGTACTCCTCGCTGTAGGCGTCCTCCTCCTGGTGCTTGCGCTCATAGGCAGTGGTATCTCGCGGCGTCTGATGACCATCCCGAAGATGCACAAAGGGGTGAGGGTGACTCTGGCAGTCCTGGGGGTGGCGCTGGCCGTCGTCGGTGGCTGGCAACTGGCGGTTTCTTCGCAGGGGCAGCACGAGTCGGCGGTTGCGAATCTGAAGAAGCATATGGCGTCCGGCCTGTCGAACTGCGTGGAGAGTAAGGACCTGCCGACGGGTGCGGTTGCGCAGATGAACTGCGGGACTGGGCAGGGTATGCCGAAACGCATCGAGTACACGCTGTTCCGCGACTACAACTCCATGCAGTCCTACTGGCAGAGCAAGGCCAATCCAGATGCCCTTCACCAGACCGGCCCCTGTCAGACCGTGGATGACTTCAGTAAAGGGACGAAATACGTGTACAACGCTCCAGGTCAGACAAGTGAAGCGGGCGACGGGGCATGCTACGCCGAGGATGGTGCCGGAGTTATAGCTCTCACGGACCGACGGCTGAATATCGCCGTGGTGGCAAAAGAGACCGATGCTGATCAAATCCCTAACTTCATCACCTGGGTCGACAGCAACGCGCTGACCAATCTCCCGACGTCTGCGGCGAGGCACCATTGATCGTGCGGGAAGAGAGAAGGGTGCCATGCCGGAGGGTTGCGACTTCGTCATCGAGATGAGCGAAGCGCTCGGTGGCTACAGCATCTCTGTATCGTCACCGTCCGGTGAGGACGGCGCCTTGGCCCAGCTGGACACCTATGAGCTGCTGGGAAAGCTTCCTGCCCTGCAGGCCGCGGTCCTCGGGTCCGCGGTACGTTCCCGGGGTGCGCCAACCGAACTGGAAGGCCCGGTTCGTGAGGTTGGTGACACCCTGTTCGACGCGGTTTTCCAGAACGCCATCAAGGCGCTGTACCTCTCCAGCAGACAGAAGGCAGCGGAGCAGGAGAAGACCCTGCGCCTCGTCCTCAGGGTGCGTTCTCCCGAACTCGCCGCACTGCCTTGGGAGCTTCTCCACAATGCCAAGCTTGGCGGCTACCTCTGTCTGTACCACCCGATCGTGCGGCATGTCGAAGTTCTGGAACCGGTTTCGCCGCTCCGCGTCGAGCCGCCGCTTCGCATCCTGGGAATGGTGGCTCTGCCCGGCTCGCTGGGGGCCCTTGACACCCAGGCCGAGCAGCAGAGTCTCACTGCCGCGCTCGGGCCGCTCATTGACGAAGGCATGGTGCAGCTCGACTGGGTGCCGGGGCAGACCAAACAAGACCTCCAGACCGCACTGTTGCGTGGCTGCAATATCCTCCACTTCATCGGGCATGGCAGGTTCGATGAACGCCGCTGTCAAGGAATGATCGTCTTCGCCGATGAACAGGGGCGAGAAGACCCGCTCCACGCGGAAGCGCTGGGTTCGCTCATCAGCATCGCCCGTCCGCGGCCACGTCTGGTAGTGCTCAACAGCTGCGAGACGGGAACGTCCCATGCTCAGGATCTCTTCTCCAGCGCCGCGGCGGAGTTGGAGCACACAGTGCCGGCGGTCGTGGCCATGCAATTCGCGGTGACCGACAAGGCGGCCGTACTGTTCTCGCGGTCCTTTTATCAGGCGCTCGCCTCCAACAAACCAGTCGATGAAGCGGTGCGTAACGGTCGTATCGCGCTGCGGGTGAACAAGGACGACAGCCTTGAGTGCTTCACTCCCGTGCTGTACCAGCGCAGTGGAGATGCGCGACTGTTCGACGTGGCCCCGGAAACCACCCAAAAGGAAGAGAAGGCAGAGGAGACAGAGGAGAGAACGGAAGTCACCGTCGACAGAAGAGTCGTGCCGCGACCTGAAATCACTACGGACCACTGGGTCGTGGCCATGGACATGCATCCCGAGGGACGCCTGCTCGCCACCGGATCCCGCAGAAAGGTGTGCGTCTGGGATGTCACCACCGGCCAGGTGGTCTGGCAACGGCACATCGGAGGCTGGAGCACCATGGTCAACGCGGTCGCCTTCAGCGCCGACGGCGGCAGACTGGCGACCGGCAGCACGGACAACTGCGCGCGCGTCTGGGACATGGCGACGGGCGACATCGTGCTGGAGCTGGGACACCGGCACTTTGTGAACGCCGTTGATTTCGATGCCGGCGGGCGGTATCTCGCCACCGGAAGCGCTGATGCGACAGTCTGTGTCTGGGAGCTTGAGACCGGAAACAAGGTGCTGACCGTGCAACATCCGCGAGCAGTCAAGGATGTGAAATTCAGTCCTGACGCACGGGCCCTGATCACCGGATGCGAAGACGGAATCGCACGCGTCTGGGGTGCCACCGCCGGCGAGCAGCGGCTGCAGATTCCCCACGAGGACTTCGTACTCGGTGTCGCCTTCTCCCCGGACGGACGGAAATTCGCGACCTGCAGCGAGGACCGAAGTGCCCAAGTATGGGACACCGTTGGCTGGACTCCACTGTTCCATGTCGAGCACAACCGCGGCCTGAGGGCGGTGGCATTCAGCCCCGACAGCAGCATGGTCGCCACGTGCAGCCAAGACGGTGCCGTATGCGTATGGAGAGCCGACACCGGCCGTTCGCTGCTGCAGCTCCGGCACCAACGCTCTGTGAACGCCCTGGCGTTTTACCCGGATGGCCGCTATCTCGCGAGCGCGGGCGAGGACAAGGTCGTGCGTAGTACACGACTTCCTGAAGCCCGTGACTGAAGCCGTCGTGACTTTGGCTGCCGTTGCGCACCCGTCCGGCCACCACGTCGGCCCGCCCCGATGATCCTCACTGGACCCGAGATCACCACAGCTGCTTTGGACGGACGATCACCCTCTTCGGCATCCTCGTCCTGCTCACTGCTTTTCCGCTGCATCGAGCCCTGACATCCGGTGGTGGCCCGTGTCAACAGCACCATGTGCGTGCTGTTCACCGGCGCTGTCGCGCTCGGCGCCGCAGCAGCCGGTGCTCTGGCCACAGCCGGTGGCGTCCGATGGGCCCTGGGAGCCTCGGCTGCGTTCCTGGCCTGTGTGCGGATCCCGATCGCGCTGTCGCCGGTCCGGCGAATGACCACACTCGGAACCAACCCGTAACACAGCCGCGTCGGGTGCGATCGCGGGGGCGATCCCAGAAGGTCAGGCATAAGCGTATGTTTGATTGGAGTATTCCGAGTAATCAGTCCCCCCGTTCAGCTCACCCAGAGGCAAAGACGCACCGCACCGAGCACAATTAACGGGGCGGCCTCCGTCCTTGCCCCGCACTGTAACCCACGCGACGCCGGGCTCCGTCAGAACGGATCGCAGCCTGCTTCGGTTGTGATGCCCAGCGCATACTGCCGACTTGGCGAAATCCAGGAATGTAGTCAAACGACCACAGTTTGAGCAAGTGTGGTCGACGACCCGAAAGGGACCTAGGAGAGCGGACGGTGAGACCTCCAGGTAGTCGGCCAACTCCTGGACCTCGGCATCACTCATCTGGCGAAGGGAAGCAGGATTCAAAGGAAGTCGCTCAAGTAGGTCAGGAGCAATTTCGTAGGTGCGAGTTCGATCGGGCCTGTCACGCAGAAGCTGTACAACCTCGTCGTAAGTGAGCTTCACGGACTGTCCCTTCCTGTGGTTACAGCGTCCCGTTTGCAATATCTGATGAAAGCGCGGCCATCGCCACACAGGAAGGGCATCCGGAGGAAGCCCCGGGGGTGATGCGGGTGGAGTGGAGGACCGGGGTGGCGTCGGGGATGTCCAGCGTGGTGCAGCAGATCTCCGTCGACGCGGTGGTCGTTGCCAAGCCCTGACGGTTGCCCGGCTGCCCCAGGTGCGTGCGGCTCGGGTGGGGCGCACGCTGGTGGAGTGGCGGCAGCGATCCGTGCGCACCTGCTCAACGTCAGGGGTGCGCGCTGGGTGACCGTACGCCGAGAGGACGGGGTAGTGGGACTGCTGTAAAGGAGGACCCGCTCTCCCCGGATATCCCCGACAGCCCTTTCTCGGAGACTCATCGTGGCGACGAACAAAGGCTCAGATCCGACAACCGCCACCGAGGCGGAGCTGCTGACCGGCGCGGCCCGTGCGGAGCTGCCCCATGTCAGTCCCAGCGAAAACTCCAGTGGAAGTGATCATCCCTCTGGCCATGTTGCGGCTCAACCGGGGAACTCCGATGACGCTGCCGGCCGCTCCCCACGGATCCAGCCGAGATCAGCACGTGGAGGCAAGGAGTAGCCATGCTCAAATTCACCAACAACTGCGGCGCCACGGTCTGGGTGATGATCCAGTGGTACGAACCCAACTGCGGCGGAGAGGGCCGGAGACCTTGGCAGAGCATGGGCTGGTGGAAAATTGACCCGGCCCAGTCCGCCGTCGTCTACGCCAACGACCTGGACGACGTCAACAACCGCTACTGGTACTTCTACGCGCACTCGGCGGACGGACAGTACTGGACAGGCCCCTTCGAAGGGCATGCCGCGGACTTCCCATTCGACTGGTGCCTCGACGAAACGACGTCCGAGACGTATAGCGTGAACTTGCGCGAGCTGGATGTCGATAGCAACGAGAAATACACTGTGAATCTCACCCGCAGCTGAATCCACGACCGGTCGTCACGGCCGCATGAGACAAGACCTACCGCCCAGATCGCCCGCCTGCACGCGGCCTGTTCTGGCACCCGGCACCCGGCACCCGGCACCGACCCCGGGGACCGCACGTACGTCCACTACGGCTTCACCGGCACCGGCATGTGGATCTCCCCCAAGCAGGGAACCTGGGCCGTTCTGCTGACCAACAAGCTATACTACACGCGCGACCGCGAGCCTCTTACCGAAGTCCGTAACGTCTTCGGCTGCGGGAGGACAACGACCAGGACGACGTCGCGCTGCTCATTGCAAAGGTCCGCAACGGCTAGGGTCTTTCGCTCGGCGGCCGCCGGTCGTTTGCAGCCCGATACTACGGAACCGTACTATCCGGAACCGTGAAGTCCGAATCCGTGAATTCTGAACCCGTTCCGCCGGAGCGCTCCGCGCTGCTCGCCCTGCAGCGCACGACCCATGCCACCCTCCAGCTGATCGCCGCCGAGCTTGTCGACCTCGATCTGACCGCCTCCGAGATCAACGCCCTCGCCAACCTCGCCGACGGACGCGGCCGTACTGTGTCCGAACTCGGCACCGCTGTCGGTACCCGGCCCACCACCCTGACCGGCGTGCTGGACCGCCTGGAGCGGCGCGGGCACATCACCCGCGGCGCCCGCGCCGGGGACCGGCGCTCCGTGCTGATCGAGCTGACGCCCACCGGCCGGCTGACCGCCGACACCATCCAGCGGACCCTGACCGACCTGGAGCAGCGCGCCCTGGGCGGTCTCTCCTCCGCCGAGGTGGCCGGCTTCCGCGCCGTCCTCCAGGCCCTGACCGAGGCGGCCACATGAGCGCGCCCGTGGCACACCCCGAAATGCCCTCCTCCTTCACGGAGTTGATGCGCGAGGCGATGGTGGGATCCGACCGCTTCGGCCACCGCCAGCACGTCCGGCTGACCTGGCTGGCAGTCCGCAGATACGGCACCGCCACGGCGGTGGACCTGGTCAGTGACGGCCTCCGGCGCACCGCCGCCGACGCCGGGGTGCCGGAGAAGTTCCACGTGACGATGAGCCGGGCCTGGGTCGAGCTGGTGGGGTATCACGCGGTTGACGAGGACGACTTCGAGGCCTTCACCGCGCGGCACCCGGAGCTGTTCGACAAGGGGCTGCTCAGCCGCTTCTACCACCCGCAGACGCTGGCCGGCGGTACGGCCAGGGTCGGCTGGGTCGAGCCCGATCTGACTCCCTTCCCCTGGCAGCCGACCGGTTAGCCTTCGGGCCGGAGCAAGCCGGAGCAAGCCGGAGCAAGCCGGAGGAACCCGGAGGAGGATGCCTGCGCCTCTGAGCCGGACGCTCAGCCGGTGAGCGCCGCCGCCCGGGCGCGCAGTTCGGTGAGGGCCAGGCGGAGCAGCGGGTGGCCCTCACCGCCCCGGCGTATTGCGGTGAACACCCGCCGCACGGGCACCGGGCCGTGCAGCGGGCGGATGGCCGGGGTGAGCGCGGGGCGGATGCCGTGCAGCGCCGAGCGCGGCACCACGGCGATACCCGCGCCGGCCGAGACCAGCGCGCAGACCGCGGAGAAGTCGTCGGAGAGGCATTCCACGCTCGGCTGGAAGGCCGCCTCCTCACAGGCGCGGAGCACCGCCTCGTGCACGGGGTTGCCGGGCCACGGAGTGATCCACGGGTCGTCCCGCAGGTCGGCCAGGCGCACTTCGGAGGCATGGGCGAGCCGGTGGCCGGGCGGGAGCACGGCGTCGAACGGCTCCTCGTACAGCGGGGCGAGCAGCAGCCGGGCACCGGCCGGGGCGAGGGAGTCCCGGTGTTCGACCGCCACGGCGATGTCGGCCTCGCCGTCGGTGAGCAGCCGTACCGCGGTGGGCCCCTCGGCGTCCTTCACCCGCACCCGCACCTGCGGGGCCCGGTCCCGGAGAGCGGCCACCGCCGGGGCGACCACCTCCGTGATGGAGGTGGCGAACGCGGCCACCGTGATCTCGCCCACGAGCCCGGTGGAGCAGCGGGCGAGGTCGGCTTCGGCCCGCTCGAGCTGGGCGGCGATCTGTGCGGCGTGCCCGGCGAGCACGGCCCCGGCCGGGGTGAGCCGGACGGTGCGGCCGCGCCGTTCGACGAGGGTGTGTCCGGTCTCGGCCTCGAGGGTGGCGAGCTGCTGGGAGACCGCGGAGGGCGACAGGTAGAGGGCGTGGGCGGCGGCCGTGACGGTGCCGTGGTCGGCGAGGGCGCGCAGCACGCGCAGGCGGCGAGGGTCGATCACGCGTTCCACTCTCTCAGATCGTGAAGGTGAGCTTCACAGCGAGAGTGAGAATATGTCGATGGACTTCACAGGCTCATGGCAGCACAGTGATCCCCCATGAGGGCATTGGTAAAGACCGCCGCCGCACCGGGGCTGGAGCTGATCGAGGTTCCCACCCCGGAGGCCGGCCCGGGCCAGGTGCTGATCAAGGTTCTGCGCACCGGTATCTGCGGGACCGATCTGCACATCGACACCTGGGACGACTGGGCCGCGCGCACCGTACGCGCACCCCTGGTGGTGGGGCACGAATTCGCCGGCGAGGTCGTCGCGACCGGGCCGGGCGTCTCCTCCGTGCGGGAGGGCGACATCGTCAGCGGCGAAGGCCACCTGGTCTGCGGCACCTGCCGCAACTGCATGGCCGGCCGCCGTCATCTGTGCATCCGCACCATCGGCCTGGGCGTCCACACCGACGGCGCGTTCGCCGAGTACGTGGTCCTGCCCGAGTCCAACGTCTGGGTCCACCGCCATGAGATCGACATCGACGTGGCCGCCATATTCGACCCGTTCGGCAACGCAGTCCACACCGCGCTCTCCTTCCCGGTGCTCGGCGAGGACGTACTGATCACTGGCGCGGGCCCGATCGGCATGATGGCCGCCGCCGTCGCCGAGCACGCCGGCGCCCGCTCCACCGTGATCACCGACGTCAGCCCCTACCGGCTGGCACTGGCGCAGAAGATGGGCGCGACCGTCGCCCTGGACGTCAGCAAGAACCGCATCGCCGACGTCATGCCCGAGCTCGGCATGACCGAGGGCTTCGACGTGGGCATGGAGATGTCCGGCCGCGCCGACGCCTTGCAGGACATGATCGCCACCATGTCCCCCGGCGGTCGCATCGCCGCCCTCGGTCTCCCCTCTGGCGAGGTCAGCATCGACATGGCCGTCCTGGTCACCCGCATGCTGACGCTGCGCGGCATCTACGGCCGCGAGATGTTCGAGACCTGGTACGCCATGTCGGTACTGCTCCGCAGCGGCCTGGACATCTCCCCGGTGATCACCCACCGTTTCGGCTTCGAGCAGTACGACCGGGCCTTCGCCACCGCCCGCTCCGGCCAGTGCGGCAAGGTCGTCCTCGACTGGACCCGGCCGTCCCTTCCCTGACCTCCGCCCGCACCATCACCACACGAGGAGTCCCCGTGTTCGACTCGATGCGCGAGCACCTGCGCACCGAACTCCAGCAGATCCGCGACGCCGGGCTCTACAAGTCCGAGCGCGTGATCACCAGCCCGCAGTCCGCCGCCATCCGGGTCGGCGGCGAGGCCGGCAGCGAGGTGCTCAACTTCTGCGCCAACAACTACCTCGACCTCGCCGACCACCCCGAGGTGATCGCCGCCGCCAAGCAGGCGCTGGACGAGTGGGGCTTCGGCATGGCCTCGGTGCGCTTCATCTGCGGCACCCAGGCCCCGCACAAGGAGCTGGAGCGGCGCATCTCCGGGTTCCTCGGCATGGAGGACACGATCCTCTACAGCTCCTGCTTCGACGCCAACGGCGGCGTCTTCGAGACGCTGCTGACCGCCGAGGACGCGGTGATCTCCGACGAGCTGAACCACGCCAGCATCATCGACGGCATCCGCCTGTCGAAGGCCGCCCGCTTCCGCTACCGCAACCGCGACATGGCGGATCTGGAGCGCTGCCTGAAGGAGGCGGCGGGCGCCCGCCACAAGCTCATCGTCACCGACGGCGTCTTCTCCATGGACGGCTACATCGCCCCCCTGGACGAGATCTGCGACCTGGCCGACCGCTACGGCGCCCTGGTCATGGTCGACGACTCGCACGCCGTCGGCTTCATCGGCGAGGAGGGGCGCGGCACCCCCGAGCTGTTCGGGGTGACCGAGCGGGTGGACATCATCACCGGCACCCTCGGCAAGGCGCTCGGCGGCGCCAGCGGCGGCTACGTCGCCGCCCGGGCGGAGATCGTCGAGCTGCTGCGCCAGCGCTCCCGCCCGTACCTGTTCTCCAACTCCCTCGCCCCGTCCATCGTCGGCGCCTCCCTGCGCGTGCTCGACCTGCTGGCCGAGTCCGGCGACCGGCGGGCCAGGCTGCGGGAGAACACCAAGCTCTTCCGGACCGAGATGACCGCGGCCGGCTTCGAGGTGCTGGCCGGCGAGCACCCCATCACCCCCGTGATGATCGGCGACGCGGCACTCGCCGGCCGCATGGCTGCGGCCCTGCTCGAGAAGGGCATCTACGTGATCGCCTTCTCCTACCCGGTGGTGCCGAAGGACAAGGCCCGCATCCGCGTCCAGCTGTCGGCCGCGCACAGCCGCGAGGACGTCCTGCGCACCGTGCGGGCGTTCCGCGAGGTCCGCGACGCGCTGGACGCCTGAGCCGGCACCGCCACCTGCTGCCGACCACGAGGCCGGCCCCGCCACCCCGGGGCCGGCCTCGCCATGCTCCCCGTCACGGGGCTGATGCCGCTCCTCGCGGCCCGCACCGGAGATGAAGTGGCCGCTCTGCGCAATGGCTGAGCTTCTACCGTTGCCCGTCGACGTGCACTAGGCGTCCGCGCCGGGCCGCTGCGGCGGCCACTCGTGGGTGGGGTCGTCGGCGAGCAACGGCCGCAGAGCGCCGAGAAGCGCGCCGATGCAGACGTCGCGGAGCTGGGTGCGGGTGCAGGTCTCGTGGGTGAGCCAGTCGATGCAGAGGACCTGAACGAAGACCAGCCAGCTCTTCAGGGTGGCGGACACTGCCTCGCGGGCGCTGCCGTCTGCGAGCGGAATGACGGCCAGCAGCCGCGTCCGGAGTGCGTCCAGCTCGTTCGTCGTGATCGACTGAGTCACCGGGTCGTCCGCGAGAGCCTGGCTCGCGGCGAGGACGGTGTTGCGGTTGGCCGCGAAGTATTCGAGGTGGACGTCCATACCCTGGATGAGCTGTTCCAGCAGGGAGTCGGCGGGGTCGAGCCGGGTTTCGGCGAGCAGTTTGTCCGCCGCCTGCTGGTGGACGGCCGTGAAGAGGGCGTGCTTGCTGGGGAAATGGCGGTAGAGCAGGGCTCGGGAGATGCCGGCCTCTTTGGCGACTTCCTCCATTAGCACGTCGTCGTACGGGCGTTCGGCGAAGAGCTGCGCTCCGACGGCGAGGAGCTGGGCGCGGCGGTCGGCGGGGGTGAGTCGCTGGCGGGGAGGCACGAACACAGGCTACTTGACATGTGTCTACTAGCGCACCCACTCTAGTAGACGAATGCCAACTAAAGCTCCATCGAGACGGGTTGGGAGGGGCCATGGCAAGGACTCTGCGGGCACTCGTGCAACTGATGGGCTGGGCCTGCGTGCTGATAGGCGTATCTCACGTGATACTCGGCAACGCGGCGATCCCCGGCGCAAGTTCCGCCGGCACGACGGTCGACAGCTGGGGCCGGTTCATGGGGGCCAGCTTCGCCGGCTACGGGCTGGCCTGGCTCTGGGCCGCTCGGCAGCGGCCCATCCCGGCTCAGGCGGTGCGGTGGCTGGCCGGCGTCCTTCTGCTGGGCGGCGTGGGACGGCTGCTCTCGCTCGCCATGCACGGCTGGCCGCATTGGTTCCAGATTCCACTGGCGGTGATCGAACTCGGCCTGCCGCCTGTTTTCTTCTGGCTGGCCGACGCAGAGGAACGAGTTCTGCGCAGCGACGCGGAGACCGTGCCCGCCGGGCGATGAACGGGCCTGCGCGGTGCCCAGCGCGCCGCCAACACCCACGTCGACCGCGTGCTCGCCGAGCCGGCGGAACACGCCGGGCTCGGCGTATCCCACACCCTGCCGCGGCCCCGGACCGAACACCCCACCGAGGCAAGAGGACTACCTCTGAACGGCTCGGCTTCGAGGACGTGGCGGGCCCGGGGCCCGGCGGTCACCGCGATGCCCTGCGCAGCAGGTACTCGCGCTCCGGCAGGCTCAACGTGAGCCGCGCGGCCCGCCGGTAGTGCTCGCGGGCCCGGTCGTGCTCACCGGCCAGGTCGAGCAGGTGCCCGCGCACCGCGTCCAGCCGGTAGTGGCCGGCGATCCGCTTGTCGCCGTCGAGCGTGGCGAGCAGGGCCAGCCCCTCGGCCGGGCCGTGCACCATCGCGGTCGCGATCGCGCGGTTCAGGGTGACCATGGGGTTAGGCGCGGTCCGGTCCAGGATCTTGTAGAGGATCAGTACCTCGGCCCAGTCCGTCTCCTCGGTGGACGGCGCCTCGTCGTGGATCGCGGCGATCGCGGCCTGCAACAGGTACGGCCCGGCGGGCCCCCTGGGCAGAGCGCCGGAGACCAGCGCGACGCCCTCCTCGATCCGCGCGCGGTCCCAGCGGCTGCGATCCTGCTCGGCGAGCGGCACCAGCACGCCGTCCACACTGCGCGTCTCCCGCCGGGCGTCGGTGAGCAGCATCAGCGCGAGCAGCCCGGCGACCTCGCCGTCGTCCGGCAGCAGCCGGTGCACTTCGCGGGCGAGCCGGACGGCCTCCGCGGCCAGCTCGACCCGTTGCAGGTCGGGCCCGGAGGTGGCGGTGTAGCCCTCGTTGAAGATCAGATACAGCACCTGCAGCACCGCCGGCAGCCGCTCGGGACCGTCCGGGAAACCGGCGCCCCTGATCGTCTGCTTCGCCCGGCTGATCCGCTGCGCCATGGTGGCCTCCGGCACCAGGAACGCGTGCGCGATCTGGGCCGTGGTGAGGCCGCCGACCGCCCGGAGCGTCAGCGCCACCTGCGAGGGCGCCGACAGCTTCGGGTGGCAGCACAGGAACAGTAGGCGCAGGGTGTCGTCGACGTGCCGGGACGGATCGTCGTCCGACAACGGCTCCATGCCGACGGCCAGTTCGCGCTCGCGGCGGGCCGCCTCGCTGCGCCAGTGGTCGGTCAGCCTGCGCCCGGCGACCGTGACCAGCCAGCCCGCGGGCCTGCCCGGCACCCCCTGCTCCGGCCACTGCACCGACGCCGCGAGCAGCGCCTCCTGGACGGCGTCCTCGCAGGCCTCGAACTGCCCGTGTCTGCGGACGAGCGTGCCGAGGACCTGCGGCGCCAGGCTGCGCAGCAGGTCCTCGATCTCACGGCTCACGGACGACCGTTCACGGGGCGATCGCCCACGGGACGACCGCTCACAGATCGGCCCCGCACGAGAACATCACCGGGCGGATCTCGACCGACAGGCCCTTGATCCGGGTGTCGGGGATGAGCTTGGCGATCTCGATCGCGCGCTCCTTGCTCGCGCAGTCGATGAGGTAGAAGCCGCCCATGAACTCCTTGGCCTCGATGAAAGGCCCGTCGGTGACGGCGGGCGTGCCGCCGGTGCCGGTGACGACGGTCGAGTTCGCCGGGTCGGCGAGCGCCTGGGTGAGGATGAATTCCCCCGAGTCCTGGACGGTCTTCATGAACTCGCCGTGCCCGTCCATGACGAGCTTCCGCTCGTCCTCCGAGAGGGCGTCCAGGATCTCCTGGTTGACCTGCATGATCAGGAGGTACTTCATGTGCTTGCCTGCTCCTTGTGCCGGGTTCCGCCGCGGGGGCGGCTCGACAGGGAGTCGGAGCCGACCGGCGCGTTTCGACATCCCCGGTGAACAAATCTAGCCGTGGCACGAGCTTCGACAGCGCCGTGTTGCCGGTCTTCCTTCGGCACCGGTGCTGTCGAAGCAAGCATGCGCGGGTGCAGTCAGAGCCCCAGTGCCGGCGAGAGGTCGGTGCGGCGGTCGGTGAGGTCTTGCTGGGCCGACCAGGCGTATCCGGTGTACTGCGACCACCAGATGAAGTTGTCGCCGGTCCCGCGCCAGGCCATGAGGAGTTGGCCGTTCGTGCCGCGCGCGAGGGCGGGGGCCGCGTCGGTGCGGCGGTCCGTGAGCGCCTGCTGGGGGGTCCAGGAGGCGCCGTCGAACTGTGACCACCAGATGAGGTTGTCCGGACCGGTCCCCCGCCAGGCCATCACGGTCCTGTCGGCGGATCGAAGGGTTGGGGCGCTGCTCGCCGCATGGGACGCCTGTGGCTGGATCACCGGCGCCACCAGGCCGGCGAACAACAAGACGGCTACGGACAGGAGGTAGCCCGTACGTCCGAGGGTCAATGACATGGGTCTTCGAGGTAAGCGGAACATCCGTTCTCCCCGGGATGCGTGGAAGCGATCACTCTGGAGCGATGACGGCTTCACCATGTACCAGGAGGAGGGAAGGCGGTAATCCCCATTTCCGGGGGTTGACACCGCGGTACGGGCGGGAGACGCGGGATCCCGCCAGGCTCAGGGAAAGGGCGCCACCGTCGGGGCGGAGACGCGGTCCGGGACGCCGCCGCCCGTCTCGGTCCTGGCCCGCCCTGGCCCGCACGCCCTGGTCAGCAGCGGGATACGGCGAGCCGGACTGAGACAGTCTCAACGAGAAGGGGCACCCGGAACCATCTGGGCGTTCCTTGTGACCTGCACTGACGTGCGTCTGGCGGAGGCTGTGGGATGTGAACCCGTGGTGACATCGCTGCCACGACGGTTTTCAAGACCGTTCCCTTAGGCCGCTCGGGCAACTCTCCCCGCACCGTCCCACCTGGAACGATGCCGGGCCAGAATACCGGCTGGGCTGTTCGAGAGGGGACCGTGGGCCACAGATGGGCCACAAGCCCCAAGATCAGCTGGCCACACCTAGCGCATCCGCGAGCTGATCCAAGCCGGGAGTATCGCTGGGAAGCCTCCGGTACAGGGCCAGGGCCCTCGTGTGGGTGAGCCCAGTCCGATACGAAGCGGGCAGGCCACCGTACGCCCGGATGGCAATGTGTGCCGCTTCGGCTCGGTCGCCGTCGTGGGCCCGGCAGGCCGCCTGATCGATGGCGATCAGGGCTCGGGTCATGTGCGACGGCGTGCGCGACAGTTCAAGCGCCCGCGCCTGGGTCTCGTAGGCCCGGTCGGTCTCCCCGAGCAAGGTCAGGGCCTGGCTCATGTGGACGTGGTGCTTCTGCATCGGGTAGCCGAACCAGGTGTCGGCATGCTGCTGGGGCGTGAGCCGCTCTGCAAGAGCTTCGACGTCGGCCACCGCGTGAAGGGCCTTCTCCGTGTGGCCGCCGCTGGCGTAGGCCCGCGAAGCAACGGCTGAGGCCAGCGCAGCCGCGGCACTGCTTGTCTCCCGCCAGATGCCGGGCTTGTTCAGCCAGTTGCGCGGCCGCCTGCGGGGCACCGTAGTTGAGGGGCACCATCGCTTCGCGGCCCAGCACCCAGGCGTGCAGGAGGTTGTCTCCGGACTGCACTGCGGCCCGGCCGGCCGTGCGGAACCATCGATGGGCTTCGCGATCCTGGCCGAGATCATGCAGGACAATCGCGACCATGCCCGCCATCTGGCCGGTCACGTAGCACAGCGTGGCTCGGCCCTTGACTGTCTGCGGGCGTGCCAGAAGCGCCCTCAGCCCGCCGAAGTCCTCGGCGACGTTCGACAGCACGTCGGCCGGTGCCTGGCCGTGGTACCCGTATCCGTACCGCTCGGCGGTGCTTTCCCAGAAGCCGAGATCGGACGACGTGTGGTCGGCGGCCAGGGCGAACACGGCGCCGACATCACGGCGAGGGCGGTCGGCCAGGCCGGCGGATCTTATGAGCCGGGCGACGCGGCGGCGGCCGCAGACGGTGCCCGGGGGTGAGTAGTTGAGGTACAGGAAGTACCGCTGAGACGGATCAGGTTTCTTGACGACTCAAGGACTCGGACGGTGCGGCTGAGCTTCCCCAACAGGCGGAGCGAAGGCGCCCGTGTGCGGGGTGAGCGAGGTCGAGAAGGAGAGTGCAGGAGCGAAGGCCTCACGCGCTGGACAGCCGATTCCGGAAGCCCGAACAAAACTCCCTTGCCAAACGGTCAAGAAGTGTTGACCATTGGGCGCATGCCTACCGATGATCTTCCCGAGACGTTCCACGTCACCACTGACGAGCAGCTACGCGCCGTCTCCAATCTCACGCGTCACCGGATCATGGCCGTGCTCCGCTTCGAGCCCGCGACGATCACGCAGATCGCCGAGCGAGTGGGCCTTGCGAAGGGGAGTTCCAGCTACCACGTACGGCTGCTGGAGCGGGCCGGCCTGGTGAAGGTGGTGCGAACGCGGAAGGTCCGGGGGGTCACCGAGCGGTACTACGCAATGGCCGCGCGGGCGATCGTGCTGCCGGATCCGGGCGAGGGAGGCCCGGATGTGCTGATGCGGCATGCGGTGGCGGACCTGGAGGCAGCGCCGGTGGAGGGTGAGCGGCACGTGCGGATGGCGCATCTGCGGCTCACCGGGGAGCAGTTCGCGGAGCTGGGGGCGCGGCTGCAGGCGCTGGCGGACGAGTACCGGGAGCTGTCCGATCCGTCGCTGCCGGACGCGTCGCTCGTCTTCGCACTGTTCCACCCGGCATCGCGCGAGCAGGCCGAAGGGGCCGCCAAGTGACCTCAGACGTTCGGAAGCTGCCGACCGGGTTCGGACGGCTGTGGACTGCGCAGACGGTGTCCTCGCTCGGTGACGGGGTGTCGCATGCCGCGTTGCCGCTGCTCGCGTTGACGTTGACGCGGGATCCGATGGCGCTCGCCGTCGTCACGGCCGCCGGAACGCTGCCGTGGCTGCTCTTCGGGGTGCTCGGCGGTGCGCTGGTGGACCGCTGGGACCGTCGGCGCACGATGTGGGTCACGGACGCGGCGCGTGCGGTGCTGCTCGCGATACCGGCGGCAGCGGCCGCGCTCGACATGCTGAGCATTCCACTGTTTGCGGCCGTCGCCTTCCTCCTCGGCCTCGGCGGGCTCTTCTTCGACACGGCCGCCACGGCCTATCTGCCGGATCTGCTCGGCCGCGACCCCGCGCTCCTGGAGCGCGCCAACTCCCGCCTGCGCGGCACCCAGACCGCCGCGTCCGGCTTCGCCGGGCCGCCCGCGGGCAGTGCCCTGCTCGCGCTCGGGCGGGCGGTTCCGCTGCTCGCCGACGCGGTCTCGTTCGCGCTCTCCGCGCTGCTCGTACGGTCGCTGCCTGCTGTACCCCGGCCCGTACCGCAGGCCCGTGAGTCGCTGCTGCGGCAGGCGCGGGCCGGCGCCTCGTACGTCTTCCGGGACCGGTTGCTGCTCGGGCTCGCGCTGCGTCCGGCGGTCGGGAACGTCGCCTTCCTCGCCGTGGAGACCGTACTCGCCCTCTTCGCGCACGATCGTCTCGGCATCGACACCTTCGGCTTCGGCCTGCTCCTCACGGCGGAGGCCACCGGCGGTCTGCTCGGCGCGGGCATCGCCTCCTTCCTCGGCCGGCGACTCGGCACCGGCACTGCGCTGACCTGCACGGCCGCAGTCGAGGGACTCGCCATCCTGGGCCTTGCCGCCGCCCCGAACCCGTACGTCGCCGGCCTCGCGCTCGCCGTCTGCGGCGCGGGCATGGGCGCCACGATGGTGCTCGGCCCCTCCCTCCGACAGGCGATCGTCCCCGCCGACCTGATGGGCCGGGTCGCCTCCACCTCCCGCATGCTCGCCATGTGCGCCGCCCCGTTCGGGGCCTTCCTCGGCGGCTGGCTGGCCGCCACCTACGACGTACGCACCCCGCTCTACACCGCCGCCGGCCTCCTCCTCACCATGACCACCGTCACCGCGACCATGACCAGCAACCGCCGGGTTGAGGCGGCGCTGCGTGCCGCCGCCCCGGCCGGTGATCCGGATCACCCGGAATCCCGGGATCCCGTTCAGGAGGGTGCCATTTAGGGCTCCGCGAGGTCGTTGAGCCAGGTCACGCCGCGTTTGTAGCCGTAGTACCTGGGCGAGCGGCCGGTGTTGATGCTCTTGACGGGGACGACGAAGCGCAGGCCGTCGACGGAGGCGAGCAGCCCGCCCGCCCCACATCTGGGCCGGCTCGATCGAGGACTGGGCGGTGATGAGTGCGGCCGCCCATGAACTCCTTGGCTTCGATGAACGGCTCGTCGGTGACGGCTGCCTGCTCCTTGTGCCGGGTTCCGCCGCGGGGGCGGCTCGACAGGGAGTCGGACCCGCGCGACGGCTTTCGACATCTCCCGGTGGGCAAATCCAGCCGTGGTTTTAGGGCTGCTCCCAGGGGATGCGGCGCAGCCCGAGGTCGTCCAGCAGGTACGTCGCGTCGCTCCGGCGGATCGCATCAGTCGCGGCAATTGCTTCCAGTTCGCTCAGGAGGCGATCGCGGTCTCCTGCGGGCAGCTGCCTCAGCCAGTGCACGATGCGGGGGAAGTCCATGTCCAGGTTGGCGAAGTCGAGCGAGACCAGGATCTCGGCACGCACGTTCTCGTAGGTCGCCGGCTTCGCGCTCTTGAGAGCTCCCGGCTTTCTCCACTTGCTGAACACGGGACGCACTATACGTCGCCGGGAGGGGCGACCCTGCCGAGTTCATCCGCTCCTGCCTGTGCCGGCGGAATGCCGAGCACTTCGTTGCCTTCGCCGGCATCGCCGCGGCCCTCATCTGCTGTCGCCGACTCGCCGAATGAGCACTCGTCGGCCGGAGCGTGCAGGGATATTGGTGAGAAGTAAGAGCACTTGAAGTGGCGCGGGCTCGCAGTGATCGCGTGCGGGGACAGCACGGGCCCTTGGCAAGGTGACGGTGTGTTGATCCGAGAGGTTGATGCCGTCTGGAGGACGTGCTGCTGTGCCGTCCCCGAGGGCGCCGGACCCGCCTCAGAGCTGCTCCGGGACGACCTCCACGCCGGCCGCCAGCATCGCGGCGGTGACCCGTCGGGCCACGGCCTCGTTGCAGATCATCAGCATGGTCTGCGGATCGCCCCGGCGGCAGGGCAGGTGACCGCCGCCGGCCTCCAGCAACTGCCATTGGTCGCGTTCCGTGGTCCACAGCGGCTCGAGTTCGACCAGGGCGCGCTCGACCTCGGCCGCCTCGGCCGCAGCCCGGGCACGGCGGCCGGCCGGCGCTGTCGGCGGGATGGCGTGCAGGGCGACGCTCGTCAGGTAGCCGCGCCCGTCAGCGGGCCGGATCTCCAGCTCTGGAGGCCAGTGGTCGCCGAGGGCCTCCAGCACCTCGGCGGCCGGGTAGCCGAACAGGTCGACGTCTCCGAGGACGACGGGCGTGCCGCCCGGGACGCCCGACGCCGACCCGCCGCGGCTCAGCACGACGGAACGCAGCGGCAGTTCGCCGGGCCTGGCCGCGGCCCGGTCCGCCTGGTCCGCGTGGGCGGTCACTTCGACGTCGCCCCAGCGGACGGTGTGGATCCAGGGGGCTTCCGGCAGCGGCCGGACGCGACCGAGCCCCGCCAGGACCTCGGCCGCCGTCCGCTCGTCCGACCCGAAGCGGAGGGTGCCCGTGTCACCGGGCAGGGTGACCCCGACTCCGGGCAGCAACTCGAACATCGGCCGATCGTGCACCGGGGCCCGGCGAGGATGCAAGCGCCGCCGAGCAGGCCCGCCAGTTCGCCGGGGCTGATGCCCGGTTCCTCGGCGATACGTGGCCGTGCCTCCTGGAGGTGGCACCGCCGACCTGGCCAGGTCTTCAACTCGTCGAGTCCGCCCAGCAGCGGTGGCGGGCCGTTGACGCACCCCGCCTCGTCGCCCTCGTCCGGGCAGGTGCCCGTTTCGAGCGCGGCCGGCTCGTCGAACGCCACGAGGCGGTCGCAGCGTGAGCACCCTCGCCCAGGCCATCAGCACCAGGCGGCTGGACCTGCTGCCGCTGCATGTCGAGCACGTCGAGCACGTCTGAGATCCATCACGACAGGAGGACACGCCAGCGGTCGGCCGACTCCATCATGTCCAGGGTGACCCGTTCCAGGAACGCGCCTGCCCTGGTCAGCCGTTGCCCGGCAGGCTTGTCGAGCCCGACCGTCTGCGCCCCCGCCATCGCGGCCTGCGCCGACTCGAGCGTCTGCCGCGCGCTGATCACGACCGAGTGGTACCAGGCGTCGTCGTCGACCACGTAGATGTCGCGACGCCGCTGCGGATCGCGTTCGCGCCAGACATATCCCTGCTGGACCAGGGAGTTCACGGCCACGGAGACGGAGGCCGGGCTGACCTTCAGCCTGCGGGTCAGCTCGGCCGCGGTGCGCCTGCCGTCCTCGGACAGCAACAGGTCGACGTGTACGCGCGCTGTCATCCTGGGCATCCCCGACCTCACCGCCAGCTCGATGATCTCCTCTTCCACCGCGCCGACCGGTGCTCCGGCCGCGTGCGGGGAGGCAGGTGTGTCACGCCGCGCCCGCCGGGATGTCGCCTGGTGCGCCTGCTGGGACCGGTAGCCGCCGGGTCCGCCGTTGCGTCCGACCTCCCGGCTGATCGTCGAGGTCGGCCGGTCGAGCCGCCTGGCGATCTCGGCGTAGGAGAGCCCGTCGGCGAGTCCGGTCGCGATGCGCTGTCGGTCCTGCTGGGTCAGTCGTCCTCCTGGCATGCCGTCAGTATTGCCTTTGCCGTCATTCATTGCAACGCAAGCGTTGCATTCGAGCGCAGCGTCATTGCATCAATTTGCCGCCGTCTACCTGGGTAAACGCCTTTCAGTGGATTGACGCAATTCTGAATGCAACGTAGCTTTCGAGGTGTGTCAAACACGTACTATCGCGAGATGGGGAATGGCCGTGCATGAATCCGCCCACACCGTCACGACGCTGCCGACGACGCGTCAGCCCGGCTGCCCGTTCGACCCGCCGGCAGAGCTGATCGACGCTCGCCGGCACGGCCCCATCAGCCGCTGCACCCACCCCGGCGGCAAGCCCGGCTGGCTGATCACCGGGTACGACCTGGTCAGGTCGGTCCTGGCCGACTCGCGGTTCAGCTCGCGCAAAGAACTCATGAACGTCGTGGACTTCGAGCTTCCGCCGGCACCGCCCGGCGAGTTCCTCCTCATGGACGACCCACAGCACCGGCGCTACCGGAAACCGCTGATGGGCAAGTTCACCGTACGGCGGATGCGACTGCTCACCGAGCGCGTCGAGCAGATCACCGCCGACTGCCTGGACGCCATGGAGAAGGCCGGGCCGTCGGCGGACCTGGTGACCGCGTTCGCCAAGCCCATCCCCACCATCGTGATCTGCGAGCTGCTGGGGGTGCCGTACGAGGACCGGGGCTCCTTCCAGGAGCAGATCGACGCGTTCATGGGCGGGGAGACGAGCGACGAGGAGCTGATAGCGGCCTACACCGCGACCCAGGACTACCTCGCGGAGCTGGTGGCCGCCAAGCGCGCCAACCCCACCGACGACGTGCTCAGCGAACTCACCGACAGCGATCTGACCGACGAGGAGCTGAAGGGGATCAGCCTGCTTCTGCTGTCGGCCGGGCTCGACACCACCGCGAACATGCTGTCCCTCGGCACCTTCGCGCTGCTGCAGAACCCGGCGCAACTGGCCGCGCTGCGCGCCGATCCCGCCCTCACCGACCGGGCCGTAGAGGAACTGCTGCGGTATCTGAGCGTCGCCAAGCAGTTCTGGCGGACGGCGCTGGAGGACGTCGAGCTGGGCGGCCAGACCATCAAGGCCGGCACGACGGTCGTCCTGTCGTACAACACCGCCAACCGCGACCCCGAGCGCTTCGCCGATCCCCATGTGCTCGACTTTCAGAGGCAGGACGGCGGTCACCTGGCCTTCGGTCACGGCATCCACCAGTGCCTGGGCCAGCAACTGGCCCGCGTCGAAATGCGCGTCGCGCTCCCTGCCCTGGTCAACCGCTTCCCCGCACTGCGCCTGGCCGTACCGGCCGAAGAGGTCGCCCTGCGCCCGGAGACCGCGGACATCTACGGGGTGAAGAGCCTCGCGGTCACCTGGGATGCGTGACCGATGAGGATCGGTGTGGACGCCGAGCGCTGCATCGGCTCCGGAATGTGCGCGTTGACGGCCGGCGAGGTGTTCGACCAGCGTCAGGACGACGGCAAAGCAGCGAGCGCTGGTGCCAGGTGCCGCGACGCCGCGGAGAGCCACCAGACACCCCCTAGGGGACGTTCCAGGCTGAGATGAACGGCTGCCCGTCCTCGGTGGCCAGGAAGCTGAGGGTGCCCGGATGCGGGTGTCCGAGCAGCCGGCTCGCGGACGCGTCGAGGCCGAGCCAGCGCACGGTGAGAACGCGGGCGAGATGGCCGTGCGCGACGACGGCGACATCGCCCTCGCGCAGGAGCGGACGGATGCGGTCCAGCACCGCGTCTGTCCGTGCGGCCACCTGCTGGAGCTGCTCGCCGGGATGATCGGCGTCGCCGGGAATGACGCCGTCCCGCCACAGGTCCCAGTCCGGCCTCAACTCTTTGATCTGCTCGGCGGTCAGGCCCTCGTAGCCGCCGTAGTCCCATTCCAACAGGTCGGGATCGGGCTCGGCGCTGGTCAGGCCGGCCAGCTCGGCTGTCCGCATGGCACGGCTCAGCGGGCTGCTGAACACGGCGACCAGATCGCGGCGTGCCAGCCTCGGTGCCAGAGCCCTGGCCGCCGCCTCACCCTCGCCGGTCAGCCGCACGTCGGTCCGGCCGGCATGCCGGCCCGACAGGCTCCACTCGGTCTGGCCGTGCCGGATCACTATCAGCTCACCCATAGCCGCGCACGCTATCTGATCTTGTTGCACCCCGAGGCACATTCCTCGCCCTCGTCTGCGGCAGTGGAGTCGCCAAATGAGATGACCCCTTGGCGGTTGCAGCGGGCTGCCTTGAAGGTCAGCCCGCTGCTGCACATCGGCGTCACGAGACGTGGCGACGGTCCTCGACCATCCAGTCGTGACCCAGCTCGCGGCGCAGGGTGTCCAGCATGACGTCCACCCTACTCATGCCCCTGATGATGGCTTTGTCTCAGAGTGCGCTGTTGACGGACCAGGCGATCGGCTGCCGTGGCGCCGCTGTTGGCTGCGGCTTGTCTGAGGGACGTCGGGCCAGCCGCCGTCGAAGCCGCGAAAAACGCCCGATGCATCGGCAGCATCGGCAGCATCGGCGAACTCGGCGAAGTCCGTGTCGGCGATAGATGCGGTACGCCAGTGTCAGTCCGCATCGGACAGAGCTTCGGTGATCAGGCGGGTGGCGAAGTCGGGGTCGCCCGTGAGGCGGTTGATCTGCTCCGCGAGCAGGAAGGCGGTGGCTTCCAGGGGATTCATCTCGACCTCGGTCCAGAATCCGTACTGTTTGCGCCACAGGCTGGGACTCAGGCCCGTGCCCGCGGCGACGAGCAGGCCGGCCATGGTGGGGATGGCCTCAGGGCGAACACTCCTGGGCATCATGCGCATCGTCGCCACGAGGTTGGGCACCACATACGCGATGACGTCCTCGTCGTGCTGCTCGCAGGCCGTGCGCAGCCACTGCATGAACATGAAGATGAGCGTGCACGTGCCGTCCAGCACGTCATTGGCTCCCCCGGGCCCCAATGACGCGGTGACCTGGTCGATCAGCGCCCGTTGTCCCGGGTCGGTCTCGGTCTTGCCGTCGTAGATGCTTTTGAGCCGAGAGTCGATCATCATGAGCGCAGCACCCACATCACCGGCGGGAGCATGCTCGGGATCACAGGGCGATGACACAGGATTCCTCCTCATGTGACCCGCGGTGGGCAGCGCGGGTATGCCCGTACGGTAGACCGCCGATGAGACAGGGGTCTGACGAATCCAGGTGAAATCTCTTCAGGCTGCTGCCGTTTGGACGGTGTTCGAGCCGGGGGGGGGGCAGTCTGATCGCGGTGATGACCGTGACGGCCGTGACGGACCGTCAAGCGCGGCTCGGTGCCGGCTCCGGCTCCGGATCGGACTCGGAGAGAGGCGCTGCGGCGCGACGGGGGAGCAGCAGCGGGGTCGCCAGCAGGAGCACGCCGGCCAGGCCGACGGCCGTGCGCGGGCCGAGCAGGGCGCCCAGCACGCCCCAGACGGCCGTCAGCAGCGCGGTCGAGGCTTTGGTCGTCACCGCCCAGGCGGACAGCGTGCGGGCGACCCGGTCCGTCGCCGTGCGCTCGAGGCGGTAGGTGGCGTAGACGGGGTTGAAGACCCCGCAGCAGAAGATGAGCCCGAGTTCGACGCCCATCACCAGCAGCAGCCCTCCGGTGCCCGGCCCCAGGAAGGCCAGGCCGACGGGCCAGATCGCGCGCAGCGTCCCGGCCACGACCAGGATCTGGTGGTGCCCGAACCGGGTGACGAGCGGTCGGGCGAGCCGCGAACCGAGCAGGCCGCCGATCGAGGGCGCGGCGAAGGCGAGGCCGTACTGCCACGGTGCGAACCCGAGTCGGCCGAGCATCAGGACGGCCAGCAGCGGCTCGGCGGCCATCACCAGGCCGTTGAACAAAGCGGTGTTGAAGAACAGCGGACGCAGCGTCGCGTCGGCGAGGATGTACCGCCAGCCGTCGAGCAGGTCCCCGGCCCGCATGCGCGCGGCCTTCCGGCCCTCGGGCAGCGGCTCGTCCCCGCCGCCCGTCGCACGGATGCCCAGGGCCGAGAGCAGGTAGCTGACCGCGTCGGCCACCACCGTCGCCACCGGACCGAGGAGCCCGATCGCCGCGCCGCCCAGCGGCGGTCCGACGATCGTGGTCGTCCAGGCCGTGGACTCGAACCGGGCGTTGGCGACGAGCAGGACCTCGGCCGGCAGCAGCGTCTTCAGGTACGCGCCGGAGGCGGCGCGGAAGGTGATGTCGGCCGCCGCGACGACGACCGACACCAGCAGGAGCTGAAGGAAGGTGAGCACGCCGAGCGCGAACGCGGCGGGGATCGTCAGCAGCGCCGCGAACCGCACCAGGTCCATCGTGATCAGCACCGGCCGCTTGCGGCGGAACTCCACCCACGGGCCGAGCGGAACCGCCACGGCCGCGCCCACCGCAGCCCCCACGGAGGAGAGCGCGGCGACCTCGGCCGGTCCGGCGTGCAGCACCCGGATGGCGATCAGCGGGAACGCACCGAAGGCGAGCCACGTGCCGAGCGCGCTGGTCCCGTACGCTCCCCACAGCCACCCGAACCGCCGCCCCAGCCGGTACCCGCTCCTCATGCCCGACGCCCCCTCGCCACTCACCCGTACAACCGATTCGCGATCGGAAGCATCAAAGCTGGCGCCATATCCGGGGAGCAAACAACCGCTGGGCTGTCGGCCACAACCAGCGGTTGTGCCCATAGGGTGTCGGCGTGGACCTCGACACCGTCCGGACCTTCGTCGCCGCCGCCGACGCGGGGCAGTTCCAGGAGGCCGCCGCCGAGCTGGCGGTCACCCAGCAGGCCGTCTCCAAGCGCATCGCCGCGCTGGAGCGCAACCTCGGCGTGCGGCTGTTCACCCGCACTCCGCGCGGCGCCGAGCTCACCATCGACGGGCAGGCGTTCCTGCCCCACGCGCGTGAGCTGCTGCGCGCCGCCGACCGGGCCGTCGAGTCCGTGCGCGCCGGCCGCCGTCCGCTGCGCGTCGACGTGATTAACTCGCGCGGCGCGGCGTCGGGCCTGATGCGCGGCTTCCACCGCGCGCACCCCGAGATCGACCTCGACGTGGTGATGCTGTTCGAGATCGAGGCGGCCGTCGCCGCCATCCGGTCCGGTGCGATCGACGCGTCCTTTCGCGCCGTCGGCATGCCCGGCCGGCCCCTTCCCGAGGACATCGAGTCCGTCCGGGTGATCGACGAGCCGCTCCAGCTCCTCACCGGCCCCGCCCACGCGCTGGCGGGAGCGCGGTCGGTGACCGTCGCCCAGCTCGCCGGGCACCGGATCTGGATGCCCGGCCTCGCCCCCGGTACCGAGTGGACCGCCTACTACGACGACCTCATTGCCGAGTTCGGCCTCACCATCGAGGCGACCGGCCCCAACTTCGGCTCCGACGCGCTCCTCGACACCGTCGCCGACACCCCGGCCCTGGCCACCTTCATGGGCGAGCACACCCGCCTCGTCTGGCCCGCAGGCCACGGCCTGCGCCGCATCCCGGTGACCGACCCGACGCCCGTCTACCCGCACTCGCTCCTCTGGCACCGCGACAACCCCCATCCGGCACTGGCCGCCCTCCGCGCCCACCTCGCCGCCACAACGGCCGGCCACGACGCCGCCGGGACGTGGGTGCCGGGCTGGGTGATTCCGCGCTGAACGCCGCCGACACCTCGATCCTCCGCCTGATGACGGACGTCTCTCAGGCGCGCATGCCGCCGTCGACCCGGAGGACCGTGCCGGTGACGTACGAGGAGCGGTCGCTGAGGAGCCAGGCGGCGGCCTGGGCGATCTCTTCCGGATCGGCGGCGCGGCCCAGCGGGGTCTGCGCGTTGAGCTGTTCGATGGTGCCGGGTGACTTCTCATCCCACTCGTGCAGCATCTCGGTGAGCGTGGTGCCGGGCGCGATGGCGTTGACGCGGATACCCTCCGGGCCGTACGTGGCGGCTGCCGACGCGGTGAGGCTGTTGACTGCCCGCTTCGTCGCGCCGTACGCGGGCAGCTGGGGGTTGCCCATCAGGCTGCCGACGCTGGAGGTGTTGACGATGGCTCCGCGCTTCGCGGTGGCGCGGATGGCAGCGATCTCGGCGGTCATGGCCAGCCACGGGCCCTTGAGATTGACGGCGCAGACGTGGTCGAAATCGGCCTCCGACAGCTGGTCCATCGGACCGGGCGGCTGACCCGTCGCGCCGTTGTTGAAGGCCACGTCGAGCCGGCCGTACAGCTCCACGCACCGGTTGACGGCGGCACGGACGCTTGCCGGGTCGGCCAGGTCGCACACCACGTAGTCCGCGGTGCCGCCGGCCGTCCGAATCTCCTCGGCCACCGCCTTGAGCTGGGACTCCGTGCGTGCCGCGAGGAGCACCCGGGCACCCTCCCGGGCGAACAGCCGCGCTGATGCGGCGCCGATGCCGCGACCGGCACCAGTGATGAAGGCGACCTTGTCGGTGAGCAGACCCGAGGTCGTGATGGACGTGATCGGTGTGTTGTTCATGCCGACCAGCCTGGGCCCGGCCGCCCCGCTCATCCAGGCACCGGCAGTACCTGGCTGGGCGCCTCGGTGCTCGCGCACACTGGGGAGATGGATCGACGAGTACGACGAGAGCTTGGTGACTTCCTGCGCAGCAGGCGCGAGCGCATCACCCCCGCCGACGTGGGGTTGCCCGCCGGGGCGCGCCGCCGCACCCCGGGACTGCGTCGTGAGGAGGTGGCGCAGCTGGCGTTCATCTCGACCGAGTACTACACGCGACTGGAGCAGGCCCGAGCCCCACGCCCCTCCCGCGAGGTGCTGGCCCAACTCGCCCGCGCGCTGCGCCTGCCGGACGCCGAGCGCGCTCACCTCCACCACCTCGCCGGTGCCCCGCCCGGACCGCTGCCAGGGCCTTCGCGGGAGGTACGGCAGAGCATCGTCGACCTGCTGCAGCGGCTGCCGGAAGCCGCGGCGATCGTGATGTCCGCGACGTACGAGGTCATCGCCTGGAACGGCCTGGCCGCCGCCCTGATGGAGGACTTCTCCGCCCTGTCGCGCCAGGACCGGAACCTCATCCGGCGCGCCTTCCTCGGCCCGTACCGGCACGGCCGACGGCTGTACGGCGTCTCGGACGCGGACGAGTTCGCCCGGACCTCCGCTCAGCACCTGCGCGCCGCCGCAGCTCGCTACCCCAACGACCCGGAGGTGGCCGGTCTGGTCGAGGAACTCCTCGCCGGCAGCGAGGAGTTCACCCGGCTCTGGGCCACGCACGACGTGGCCGCCCGCCCCACCCTCTGCAAGACCTTCGAGCACCCCCTCGTCGGCCCCGTCGCCGTCAGCTGCGACGTCCTGGATATCGCCGACCGGGACCAGCAACTCGTCATTTACACCGCCGCCCCCGGTTCGCCGTCGGCAGAGGCACTGCGTCTGCTGTCCGTCGTCGGCACTCAGCAGATGGACGTGCCCGGCTTCTGTAGCAGGTCAGAGCCTGACGCTCAGCAGTCGTCCAGCGTGGTTTCCAAGGTGTCTTTCTCGTCCTTGGTGACCGACAGGCCGTAGTGATCCTTCACGGCGATCCATGCCTGGCTGTACGTGCACTCGGCAGAAGCGGGCAGCCATTTGTCGGGTCCCTTGTCGGCCTTCGCCCGGTTGCTCGACTGGGAGACGGCGATCAGCTGCGGCGAATAGTCGATGTCGTTGGCGAACTTCTTGCGCTTGGCGTCGTCCCAGCCGCTCGCGCCCGAACCCCACGCGGCCTTGAGCGGCACGATGTGGTCGATGTCGACCTTGCTGGGGTTGGTGATGATGTCGCCGTCGTACTCGCTGTACCACTTACCCTTCGTGACCTTGCAGGGACCGTCCAGCTTCACCGGCTCGTCGGACTGGTTCTGCAGGACGATGTCACGGGTCTTGCAGTTGTCCGGGCCCTGCCTGGTCCAGCAGGAGGCGCCGAACTTCTTCCTGTCGTATCCGGTTGCGTCGTAGGCCTTCACCGACAGGCCGCGCAGCAGGCCCACAGCAGTGTCCCGGTTGGGGATGCCGTTCGGCCACTTCTCGGGGACCGCTGCACTCGGGCGAATGCCCCTGCTCTGCGGCGTGGCAGTGCTGCTCTCTCCTGCTCCTTCACAGGCGATTTCGTCGTCGTCCAGCACCGCCGCGGCGGGAGACGGCGGCGCGGATCGCGCGGCTGCGACGCCCGGGAGCGCGGCGAAGAGGGTCACAGCGGTTATGACGGACACGATTCTCGGACGCCAGTGCGAACGTGGGCGCATGGTGATGTCTCCTCCAGCAGGTCCCCGATGTGGATGTCAAGAGGACTTGCCGACGAAGTGAGTAAATACGCTGCTATGTCGATATATTCATTCCTTTGGTCGAGTGGCTCGGTGGGCCCGGCGACGGGACGGAGTTCGGCGGAGTCAACGACGTCGCAATCGACGGCACCAGCACCCCCCAACATGCAGCGCGGTGCTCGGCCGGGCGGCTCAGGATGTTGCTCCGGTGCGCACGTTTCGCTGGTCGCGCCGTGAGCGTCACTTCCCGGGCTGGTACTGGGCGGCAACGTCAGGACGGCACGCCCGTGACGCGCCCGGCTCCATCCACCCGAATGCGGTCCGTGTCGTCCTCAGGGTCCGCGGCCAGGGCATGCAGATTCTGAGCTGCACCCCGCTGGACTCTCGGACCGTCACGGACCGAGCCGTCCTGCCCTTTTCCGCTCCGGTGCCGTCCCGGCCGGAGCCTCGGCCACGCCCTGGAGAACCTATGGCACGCATGCCCGGCGCCGCCTGGCGGCCCGTCGTCAACGCCCACAAGAACGGTGTCCTCGAACACCGTGGCCTGGTCCTGCACGTCCAGGACGACACCAACAGCCCCTACGGCTACTTCAACAATCCCGCCAACTCGGTCAGCTCCGACTTCTGGGTCAGCACCATGGGCCGGATCGAGCAGTACGTCGAGACCGGCGTCGACTACGCCTTCGCGCAGCATCTGGGCAACCCGTACTACGCCAGCGTGGAGACCGAAGGCCACCCGGACACCCCGCTCACCGCCGCCCAGGTGGAGGGGGTGGCGCACATCTACGCCTGGGGGAACTCCACCTTCGGCTGGCCGCTGGACGTCGTGGACAGCACGACCCAGCCCGGACTGACCTGGCACGGCGTGGGCGGCGACGCCTGGGGCGGGCACCCGCACTGCCCCGGTGACAAGCGCAAAGCACAGCGCGGCCGGATCATCGCCCGCGCGACGGAGATCCTGGCGCTCGACACGCACGGCGAGCCCAGCATCGACCTCGGCCGCCTCATCACCCTGACCCGCTCCGACCCGGGCGCCGCGCAAGACCACCCGACTTACCCCGACGGCGTCCGCCTCGTCGAGGGGGCGCTGCACGCCGAGGGCCTGCTCGACACCATCAACAACGACGGCAACTTCGAGTGCCTCACCATCACGGCGTACGCGGCGTGGCAGCGGCACCTCGGCTACGAAGGCGCCGCGGCGGACGGCGTCCCCGATCAGCTGTCCCTGACCAAGCTCGGCCGGAGGCACGGCTTCACGGTCACCGCCTGACCGAGCAGGTCGACATCAGCAGGCTTACCGACACGCCACGAGCCGGTCCACAGCGGACTGATCACGTACCGTGACCCGCTTGCGCCACGCGAGGCCAGGGCCTGCACGCCGCGGTCCCGCCACAGCTGGTGCCACTGGCAGGCCGATTCCCGGCTCACCCGCAGCCACCGCGCGGCCTCCGGCGGCTTGATCTTCTACTCGAACAACTCGACGGCCTGCATCCGAACCGATTCGCGGCGCTGACGCCCCGCGGCGGTCCGCCCGCCCCCCTAGTCCGGACGGGAAGCACCCGGGCGGGACGTGTCCGGGTTCCGGGCCACGACTCTCCCGGCGTAGTCCGCCAGTTGGGCCCGCAGCCTCTCGCGCGACGTGCCGTCCTGACCGGCCAGGCGCTCCACGAGGTCGGCGCGGGTGGCGGCGAGCAGGGCATGGGCGGTGAACCCGGCGTCGGTCAGGCCCGGGATCTGCTCCAGCACGGACCGGAGCAGGCCGTGCCACCGCTCGTAGTGCTCCGCCTGGTACAGGCTGCCGCTCCCGCTCTCCTCCAGGGCCAGCGCGAGGCGGCGGTTGTCGAGCTTGAAGCACAGGACGGCGTCGAGCAGGGCGGGTACGCGCTCCTGCGGCGGGGTGGCGGGCCCGAGGGGTGGCGGGCCCGCTTCCACGGCCTCCCTGATCGGTTCGAGCCGGGCCTCGTACAGCGCGCGGAGCAGGCCGGCGCGGTCGCCGAAGGCGCGGAAGAGCGTTCCCTTGCCGACCCCGGCGGCCGTCGCGATGTCGGCCATCGTGAGGTCCTCGGGGCTCTCGGAGCGGGCGAAGAGAGCGTCGGCGGCCTCCAGGACGGCCTTGCGGTTACGGGCGGCGTCCTTGCGGGGTTTGCGCTCGGTCACGCGGTTCCTCCAATTGAAAAGCGGACCCGTAGTCCGTATCGTCGTCATCGACGAACCGGACCCAGGGTCCGTATTCTATGAGGGCGGAGGACACTCATGTCTGTACCCGTATCGATCTCTCCGGCGGATCTGTACCGCCACAGCCTGCGACTCCTGCTCGACAAGGACATTCCCGGCTGGGTCGGCCTGTGGGCCGAGGACGGCGTGATGGAGTTCCCGTTCGCGCCCCCGGGTTGGCCCGCGCGGCTGGAGGGGAAAGATGCCATCGCCGCCTACATGGGGCCCTACCCCGACCACATCGATCTGCACGACTTCCCCGAAGCCGACCTGCGGATCCACGAGACCGCCGATCCGCGGACCATCGTGGTCGAGATGCGCGGCGTCGGCCGACTGGTGGAGACCGACCGTCCCATCGACATGACCTACATCGCGGTCGTCACCGTCGACGAAGGGTGCATCACCTCGTACCGCGACTACTGGAACCCCCTCGCCGTCCTCGAACCCGGCATCGACTTCGCCGGGAGCAGCCGATGACCGCCGTCGGCACTTCTCCGGTCACCGACAACACCTCTCCGGTCATCGGCACCACGCTCGTCATCGGTGCCACCGGCACCACCGGCAGCCGCGTCACCGCGCAGCTGACGGCCGCCGGTCACGCGGTCAAGGCGGCCGGCCGCAGGGCAACGCCGGTGGCCGGAGCGGAGGCGGTCGCCTTCGACTGGTACGACCCCGGAACCCATAGCGCCGCCCTCGACGGCGTCGGCGGCGTCGATGCCGTCGACCGCGTCTACGTGATCCCGCCCGTGGGCGATCCCGACCCCGCTGCCGTCGTCCTGCCCTTCCTGCGCAGGGCCCACGCCGCCGGTGTACGGCGCGCGGTGATCCTGAGCGCCTCCTCCATCCCGGAGGGCGGACCGGCCGTGGGCCTGGTGCACCAGGCACTGCCGGGCATCTTCGACGAGTGGGCGGTGCTGCGGCCGTCCTGGTTCATGCAGAACTTCACCGGCACGCACATGCATGCCCTCAGCATCCGCACGGACGGCACCCTCCTGACCGCCACCGGGACCGGCCGGGTCGGATTCGTCGACGCCGAGGACATCGCGGCCGTGGCCGTCCACGCCCTGACCGACGTGCACGCCCCCAACACCGATCTCGTCCTCACGGGACCCGAGACGCTCAGCTATGACGACATCGCCACCATCGTCACCGAGGTCACCGGCCGACCCGTGGTCCACCGTCGGCTGTCCTACGAGGAGATGCGCGACCGGCTCACCGCACTGATGCCGGAGGAGTTCGCCGCGATGCTGGCCGGCATGGACCGGGCCATCGCCGAGGGGGCGGAGGACCGGATCACCGACTCCGTCCAGCGCGTCACCGGCCGGTCCGCACGCACCTTCCGCGCCTTCGCGGATAGGGAGCTGCGATGAAGCAGTTTCGCGTCGCGGCCGTCAACGAGTGGCTGTGACCGTTTAGAGTTCGACCTGCTCGCCGGGCTTGAGCAGATGCAGCCGGTCCGCGAGCCCTGCCTGAGCGAAGGCCGGTTCGAGGGTGTCGGGGCCCTGCGTGAAGTGCGCCCAATGCTCGAAGTGCAGAGGGACGACGTGACGTGCGCCCAGGATCCGGGCCGCCTCGGCCGCGCCGTCGCTGGGCAGGGTGAGGTAGGCGTCGCCGACCAGCGGAGTCCGGGCCCCGCCCGCGAACAGGACGGCGATGTCGATCGGGCCGAAGCGGTCCGCGATCCGGCGCACGACATCGAGCGAGGCGTTGTCCCCGCTGACGTAGACGGTCGGTTGGCCCTCGCCCTCGATCACAAAGCCGGTGACCTCGCCCACGAGGTGTTCGCTGCCGTCGGGCCCGTGCTGTGCCGGCACCCCCGTGATGCGCACGCCGCCTTTGAGGTCGTACGAGTCCCAGTTGGCCAGCGCCCGAACGGGACCACCGAGCCGCTCCCGGGCGGATCCTGTGGACAGGACGAGCGGGGCGTCGAGGGCGTACGTCCGCCCCGCCGCGTCCAGGTTGTCGGGGTGCTGGTCGTGGGAAAGCAGCACGGCGTCCACGGCGCCGACCTCGGCGGCGGTGTGCCGAGAAGCGGTCAGCATGGAGGGCGTTGGGTTGATCACTCGGGGAGGCGGACGCCGTCCCCTGGCCGGCCAGGCGCTGGTCGCGGCGGGGTTGATCATCACTGCTACGGTTCGTACCGGTGATCGTAGGTCATCGCCGGTCGATCTCCGGCTGACCTCCACCCTGACAGAGGCTGTGCACTCGCATCAGCCCAAGGAAGGAAGGTCCGCCATGCCCACCAAGACCAAGACGCTGCAGATTCCCACCGCGGACGGCCAGGCCGACGCCTTCGCCGCCTTCCCCGACCGTGGCGAGCGGCACCCGGGGGTGCTGCTGTACATGGACGCCATCGGCCTGCGGCCCGTGCTGAAGGAGATGGCCCGCGAACTGGCCGAACACGGCTACTACGTGCTCGTCCCCAACCTCTTCTACCGGCACGGCCCGGCACCGGTGGTCGAACTTCCCGCGCGCATCGGAGGAGAGAGCCGGCCCGCTCTCTTTGCCCAGCTGATGCCCTTGATCGAGGCGCACACCACCGAACGTGCCCAGCGCGACGCCGACGCCTACCTCCGGTTCCTCACCACCCAGCCCGAGGTCGGCGCCGGACCGGTCGCCGCGATCGGCTACTGCATGGGCGCCGCCTTGGCGATGCGCACCGCAGCGGCCCACCCCGACCAGGTGGCCGCCGTCGCCGGATTCCACCCCGGCTTCCTGGTCACCGACGCGCCCGACAGCCCGCACCGCCTCGTCTCCAAGCTCACCGCCCAGGTCCATATCGGCCTCGCCGAGGGCGACTTGACGCCCGAGGCCATCGGCGAGCTCAACCAGGCCCTGGATGCCGCGGGTGTCGGCTACACCACCGAGGTCTACCCCGGCACCGTCCACGGCTTCACCATGTCCGACACCGAGGCCTTCAATCCCTCCGCGCTCCGGCGTCACTGGGACCGCCTGCTCCCCCTCCTCGACCGCACCCTGACCAACAGCTGAGAACCCGGCTTGGAAAACAAACCTGCGTGACCCCGAAGGAAACGGTCTTGAGCTGTCCGGATGGACAGGCAGGCGATGGAGGACGCCCGGCGGTGGCCGGCCGGGCCCTCTCCCGGCTGTCGCTGCAGGATGCTCAGTCGAGACAGAACTCGTTGCCCTCGATGTCCTGCATGACGATGCACGACTCGTTGTGGCCATCGGCACGCAGCAGTTGCACGCGTATCGCGCCGAGCGCGACCAGGCGTGTGCACTCGGCCTCGAGTGCGGCGAGGCGCTCTTCACCCACGAGCCCGGTGCCGACCCGCACATCAAGATGCAGCCGATTCTTGACGACCTTGCCTTCGGGAACGCGCTGGAAGAACAGTCGCGGGCCCACACCTGAGGGATCAATGCAGGCGAACGCTGAACCCTGATGCTCGGGCGGCAGCGAGCGATCGAATTCGTCCCACGTAGCAAACCCCTCCGGCGGCGGCGGTACGACGTACCCCAACACCTCGCACCAGAAACGGGCGACGCGCTCAGGTTCTGCGCAGTCGAAGGTGACCTGGAACTGCTTGATCGATGCCATCGGCCCACCGTAGCAGGGGGGCTCTGTCGCTCATTTCCCGGTGGGGATCCGCATGTTGACGGGAGGACGGCCCTTGCGAGCCGACGGCTGTGCCCGCCGCAGTGGATTCGGCGTACCGCGAAAACATCCGCACGACCGCCTAAAGCCCACGTAAAATCCCCGCGTACTGATTTTTCTGCATGTGGGGGGACTCTGCCCTGTGGGCACTTCTCCGCGCGCATTGCGCGCGCTTGTGCTGCTGGCCGGCTTCTATCTGCTCGCGCTTGTCGTGCTCGGCGTGTTCGTCGGCATCGACGTGGCGGTGTGGACGCGGGCGCCGGTTCTGGCAGCAGTCAAAATAACCGCGGTCACCGTGGTGTTCGGCTTGCCCGTGCTGAAGGGCGTCTTCGCGCTCGGCACGTCCAAGGGCAGCGAGGAACACGGGCTGCCGGTGACCGAGGACGGGCAGCCCGAACTGTGGCGTGCCGTACGGTCGCTGGCCGAGCGGTCGGGGACGCGGGCGCCGGACGAGATCATTCTGACCGGGGACGTGAACGCGGCCGTCTCCGAGGACACCCGGCTGCTGGGCCTGCTGCCCGGCCGGCGCCGCCTGTACCTCGGCGTACCCCTGCTGACGGGCCTGACCGAGCTGCAGCTGCACTCCGTCATCGCGCACGAGCTCGGCCACTACGGCAGCGCGGACACCCGCGTCGCCGGCATCACGCGGCGCGGCCGCGACGCCGTGCTGCGGACGGTGGAAGCGTTCCAGGAGCGCGAGCAGAGGGCCGTCAAGGACGAGCGCTCGCGGCAGGAGCGGGCAGCCGCCAAGAGGCTGCGCAAGGGCAAGAAGCCCCGGAAGGTCAACACCGGCGGTGCCGGGTTCGGTCACCGGATGATGGCCAAGCCGTTCCAGGCGTACGCACGCTTCTATCTGTGCGCCACGCACAGCGTCGGCCGGAAGCAGGAGCTCGCGGCCGACCGGCTGGCGGCCCGGGTCGCGGGCCGCGATGCCACGGCCTCGGCGCTGCGGGCGATCGCAGCCCTCGACGCGGCGCACGAACACTACATGGACCGGTACGCCACGCTGGGCGTCCCGGCGGGCCTGCTCCCGCCGCGGGGCGAGGTCTTCGGCGGCCTGCGGCACCTGCTCGCCGACCCGCACCGCCAGGCGGACCTGGCCGGGCTGCGCGGCGAGTTGCCGCCCGACGAGGTCTCCCCGTACGACTCGCACCCGCCGGTGGCCGAGCGCGTACGGCTCATCGAGGAGCTGCCGGACGACGGCATGGCGGCGGCACCGGCGCGCCCCGCACTGGAGCTGCTGCGCGACCCCGAGCGGGTGCTGGTGGACCTGGAGGGCGCGGTCCTCACACCGGAGGCGCTGGCCCTGGAGCGGGTGGAGTGGCGGGAGCTGACACACCGTGCCGCACACGCGCTGACGCAGAAGGCCGCGCAGCCGCTGCGCTCGGCGATCTCGGAGGCCGGACTGTCGGCAGGCCTCGCAGCGGACGACCTGAACGCCCTGCTGGACGCCGCCGACGCCGGCCGGCTCTGGCAGATTGCCGATCGCCTGCCCAAGTCGCCCGAGGCGGCGCAGGCGACGGGCCGGGCCGCACGGGAGTTCCTGCGGCCCGCACTGGAGGCCGGCGTGAACCGGCTCGCGGAGCTGGCCCTGGCGGAGGAGGCCGGGGCGTACTGGGAGCTGTCCTGGTCCGCACCTGCCCGGCTGGTGCTGCCGGGGGCCGGGGACGTGGAGGACGTGGTGACGGCGGCGGTGCGGAATGCCGTCGCGGACGTACCGGACACGCTGCCCCTGCGCACGCTCCTGGCCGACCGGGCCGACCGACTCGATACCCGACGACCGTAGAAACCCATACCTGTGAGAATCTTCCCCCTCATCATCCTCGCCGCCATGCTCTTCTTCTGGCTGCGGAACAGACGACGCACGGCGAAGCTCGCGCGCGAAGCGGCCGTCGCCGGCGCCGACTTGCTGCCGCCGGAGCGCCAGAACACGGACCGGGCCGCTCCGGACCCCGAGGCGGACGCCATGGCGGCGGCTCTCGGACGGGGCGACTGGGAGCCCGCGGGCCGGGCCATCGCCGCCGCGGGCACGGACTGGGAGCGCCGCTCCCACCTCGTCGGCGTCGCCTCCGCGCGCGCGGTCGAGGACGACGCCTGGCTACGGGCCTGGCAGGCCGCGCGCCCCGACGACCCGGACGCGGCCGTGATCCACGCGACCGCGAAGGTGTCGGTCGCCTGGAAGATCCGCGGCGGGGGCTGGGCCAAGGACACCACTGCCGAGCAGTTCGCGGGCTTCCACCGCGTACTGCGCGAGGCTCGCGAGGACTTCGCGCGGGCCGCGTCCCTGGCCCACCCCGACGACCCCACCCCGTACCTGCTGCAGATCCCGCTGTACATGGGTCTGGGCGCCCCGCACGACGCCCTGGGCGAGCTGTGGGCCGAGGTCACGGCCCGCGCTCCGTACCACTACGAGGCGCACTGGCGCGCCCTCACCTACTGGTACGCCAAGTGGCACGGCTCCGCCGAGCTGTCCCGCGACTTCGCGGCCCAGGCCGCCGCAACTGCGCCCCGCGGAAGTCTGCTCACCATGTTCCCGCTCCTCAACTGGTACGAGTCCAACGACGACGAGGCACCCGAGGAGGCCTACGGCTGGCCTGAGGTCACCGCTCTCGTCGACGCCGCCTTGGCCGACGTCGCGGCGGCCCGCCAGGACCACCCGAGGCTGGCCGAAGTCCGCCACCTGCTCGCGTACTTCCTCACCAAGGCCGGCCGCCACGAAGCGGCCCTGATCCAGTTCCGGTTGGTCGACGGCCATGTGAACGCCGTGCCGTGGCGCTACTACGAGGATCCGGCGAAGGTCTTCTGTGCGTTCCGGGAGAAGGCGCTCAGGGGTGCGCTGAGCGAGAGCTGACCGTTGCGGGCGGCGCCTGCGGAGGCTACCGCGCTCGGGCACTACATATGTAGTCTGGCGTCGGAGGGAGGGCCTGATGCTGATCGACTTCGTTCCCGACGGGAGTCTGTACCCTTTCGAGTCGCGCTGGTTCGACTCGTCCGTCGGCCGGGTTCACTACATCGACGAGGGGGCCGGGCCGCCGCTCCTGTTCTGTCATGGCGCTCCGACGTGGAGTTTCCTCTACCGTCACATCGTGAAGGACCTGCGCGACCGATACCGGTGCGTCGTCGTCGACTATCCGGGTTTCGGATTGTCCGAACGTCCTGCGGGTTTCGGCTACACGATCGCCGAGCACACCGCGGTCCTGGGCGAGTTGATCGATCACCTGCAGCTCGACGGCTTCGTTCTGATGGGACAGGATTGGGGCGGACCCATCGGTCTGGGCGCGGTCACCGCGCGCGCGGATCGGGTGAGGGGGATCGTGCTGGGCAACACCTCGTTCTGGCCGACCGAGGCGATGGCCAATCGAGCGTTCAGTATGATCATGAGCAGCCGTCCGATGCAGCGGCGGATACTCGAGCGGAATTTCCTCGTCGAGCGCGTCCTGCTCGCAGAGCTGGGGCGCAAGCTCACCGCGGCCGAGGCCGACCACTATCGCGCGGTGCAGCCCACCGCGGAAGCCCGGCGCGGACTCGCCGTCATGCCCGGAGAAATTCGTGCCGCGCGCCCCGTGCTGGACCGACTCGCCCGAGACGTGCCCGTCCTGCTCGGCGACAAGCCGACCCTCTTGGTGTGGGGAATGCGGGACATGGTGTTCCGTCCGGAGGCCTGTATCCCGCGAATTCGTGCGACCTTCACCGATCTCGACGTAGTCGAGCTGCCACGCGCGCGGCACTTCATTCAGGAACACGCACCGGACGCGATCGCGGCGGCGATCGCGAAGCGGTTCCCTTGAGTTCGATGGACGGACGCCACGCTGATGTGATGAAGCTCGACTCGCCTTGGACGCCTGGGGTGACCGGTGACCGGTGGCCGCCCCGCTACCGCGGTGTGACGCCCTCCCAGATGCGCCTGGAATCCTCCAGCGGGTAAGAGGCATCGGTCGGCGGCGTGTCCCAGATCCGGGTGACGGGCCGTTCCGGGGTGAAACGCGGCCAGCCCGGGTCGCCGGTGGCCGCGAAGGACGTCCACGCCGTGCGGATGCTCTCGGACAGCCCCGCGAAGTCGGCCGGCGGCGGGGAGCCGAGGAATCGGGCAGCCGGGCGGGTCGCAGGGTTGCCGAAGACGAAGGGGACGTCGATGCCGTGGCCGGCGCCCAGTGCGGGGCCGCGCCAGGTGAAGTCGTAGAGCCAGGTCCGCCCGCCCGCGCGGGCGTGGGCCTCTGCGACCCAGGTCGTCGGCATCCGGATGAGGGCGTCGGACAGCACCACCGTGAACAGGTCCGCGTCGCTGACGCCGGGATGGGCCCGGCGGTAGGCGGCAGCCGATTCCTTCTCCAGGCCGACTGCCTCGGCGACGATCGCCAGGTCGACTCCCGGCGGGGCCAGCGGGCCCTGTCCCCGGTACTCCTCGTCGGTGAACCCGCAGATCAGGTCCACATCCCGGCCCGCACCAGCCTCGAGCGCCGGCCACGGCGGCCCGCTCACGAGGTCGCCGTCCACGACGGGGGCGAACGCGGTGAACCCGTCCCGGTCGCGCAGCGGCGCGTCCTGGACGGCCAGGATCGCCTCGGGCGGCAGGGCGGCGAACGCCTCCGGGGTCGCGGGAACGCCGGCGGCCGCCGCGATCGCCGCGGTGGCGGCACCGGCCTCGGCGACGGAGAGGACGCCGGAGGGGATGCTCTGGGCGATCGCGCGCCGGAACAGGCCCCGGGCGGCCGGTGCGGCCGTGAGCAGGGCGATGGAGGCGGCACCGGCGGACTGGCCGAAGACCGTCACGTTGGCGGGGTCGCCGCCGAAGGCGGCGATGTTCTCCTGCACCCATTCCAGGGCGGCGATCTGGTCGCGCAGCCCGCGGTTGTCCTCGACTCCGGGCAGGTGCCCGAACCCCTCGAAGCCGACACGGTAGTTGAGGGTCACCACCACGACGCCGGAGCCTGCCAGCGCGGCGGCGTCGTAGTGCGGCATGCCCGCCGCGCCGTGCTTCCACTGGCCGCCGTAGATCCACACCATGACCGGCAGCCCGGCCGAGCCTAGGCCGGAGGTCCATACGTTCACGGTCAGACAGTCCAGCCCGTCGCCGGGCCGCCACATCGCCGGAGCCCCGGGCGCCGGCGCCGGCTGCGGGGGAGCGGCGCCGAACGCGACGGCGTCCCTGACCCCGTCCCAGCCGGGCGCGGGCACGGGCGGGCGGAACCTCAGCGGACCCTCCGGCGCGGCGGCGAAGGGGATGCCGAGGAAGCGCGCGATTCCGTCTCGGGACACCCCTCTGACCTTGCCCGCGGAGGTCACTGCAACCGGCTCCATCGCACCCCTCGCCTCTGCGCGTCATCTCTGCGCGTTCCATGATCCTCAAGAGATCGGGCCGATTCTACGGAGCCTGTCCGACAGAGCCCGGCTCCGACGGTGGCCAGTAGCCCAGACCATAAATTGCAAAATTCTTCAATTCGCTACATGATGTATTGGCCGTGTCCGCAGGTAGCCGCGGGCACGGCCACTGGGCAAGCCCCGGAGGGCCGGGGCCGTGCGATGGCAGAGATCAGAGATCGAGGGGTCTGGTGTCGGTTCCGCTGTATCAGGCGAAGGCCGAGTTCTTCCGGATGCTGGGGCATCCGGTGCGCATCCGGGTGCTGGAGCTGCTCCAGGACGGTCCGACTCCGGTGCGGGACCTGCTCGCCGCGATGGAGATCGAACCGTCCGCGCTCTCCCAGCAGCTGGCGGTGCTCCGCCGCTCGGGGATCGTGACGTCGATCCGTACCGGCTCGACCGTCGTCTACGAGCTCTCGGGCGGAGACGTGGCCGAGCTGATGCGTGCCGCCCGGCGGATCCTCACGCACATGCTCAACGGGCAGCACGCGCTGCTGGAGGAGCTGCGGGAATCCGAGGGCGGAGCCCAGTGAGTGCCATGGCTGCCCGGGCCTGGTCCCGGATGCGTTCCCTGCTGCCCGGTCGTGACGACCTCACCGCGGCCCGCCGTGACCCCAAGCGCGATCTGCTGGCGGGCTTGACCGTGGCGATCGTGGCCCTGCCGCTCGCGCTGGGCTTCGGCGTCTCCTCCGGCCTCGGCGCCGAGGCGGGGCTGGCCACCGCGGTCGTCGCCGGTGCGCTGGCAGCGGTGTTCGGCGGCTCGAACCTCCAGGTCTCCGGGCCCACCGGGGCGATGACCGTGGTGCTCGTGCCGATCTTCGCGCAGTACGGCCCCGGTGGCGTCCTCACCGTCGGGGTGGTCGCCGGCCTGATGCTGATCGCGCTCGCGTTCGCCCGTGCCGGGCGGTACATGCAGTACGTCCCGGCCCCCGTGGTGGAGGGATTCACGCTCGGCATCGCCGGTGTGATCGGGCTGCAGCAGGTGCCGGGCGCACTGGGGGTGCCCAAGCCCGAGGGCGACAAGGTCCTGGTGGTGACCTGGCGGGCCGTCGAGGCGTTCGCCAAGGCGCCGAACTGGACGGCCGTGTCCCTCGCCGCCGCGGTGGCCGTCGTCATGCTGGCCGGTGCCCGGTGGCGGCCGACGGTTCCGTTCTCGATCGTGGCCGTGATCGGCGCGACCGTTACGGCCCAGGTCCTGCACCTCGACGGGGCCAAGCCGATCGGGGACCTGCCCGCCGGTCTGCCCGCGCCCTCCCTGTCCTTCCTCGACCTCGGCTCACTCGGCTCGCTGCTCGCCCCGGCGGTGGCCGTGGCCGCGCTGGCCGCTCTGGAGTCGCTGCTGTCTGCATCCGTCGCGGACGGCATGACCGTCGGGCAGAAGCACGACCCGGACCGGGAACTGTTCGGCCAGGGTCTGGCCAACATCGCCGCCCCGCTCTTCGGCGGCGTCCCGGCGACCGGTGCGATAGCCCGTACGGCCGTGAACGTCCGCACGGGTGCAGGCTCGCGCCTGGCCGCCCTCACGCACGCCGCAGTGCTCGCGGTCATCGTCTTCGCCGCCGCACCGCTCGTCTCGCGCATCCCGCTGGCGGCGCTCGCGGGAGTCCTGATCGCGACGGCCATCCGCATGGTCGAGGTCGGCAGCCTGCGGGCCATGGCCCGCGCGACCCGCTCCGACGCGCTCGTCCTGATCCTCACCGCCGCTGCCACCCTGGCCCTCGACCTGGTGTACGCGGTTCTCATAGGCATGGCCGTCGCGGGCGCGCTGGCCCTGCGGGCGGTCGCCAAGCAGGCCCGCCTGGACCAGATCCCCATCAAGGCGGACCTGTCCGGCGACCACAGCGCCGAGGAGCACGCCCTGCTGGCCGAGCACATCGTCGCGTACCGGATCGACGGGCCGCTGTTCTTCGCCGCCGCCCACCGCTTCCTGCTGGAGCTGTCCGAGGTCGCCGACGTGCGCGTGGTCATCCTGCGGATGTCCCGTGTGTCGACCATCGACGCCACCGGCGCCCTCGTCCTCAAGGACGCCGTGACCAAGCTGCACCGCCGCGGCATCACCGTCATGACCTCCGGCATACGGCCGGGCCAGCGCCGAGTCCTCGACTCCGTGGGCGCATTGGACCTGCTCCGGCACGACGGCCGCGAGTTCGCCACCACCCCCGATGCCATCACTGCCGCCCGCGCCCACCTCCACGGCACCGGGGCCCTGACCGTCCCCGCACAGAAGTCCGCCGTCGTCACCGAGGAGCCCACCCGATGACACACGCAGCCCCGACACCCCGCCGCATGGTCGAGGTCTCCGGTGAGGAAGCCTGGTACCTGCTCGGCGGCGCGTCCCAGGGGCGGATGCTGTACGAGCAGCGCGAGGCCATCGCGGTGCGGCCCGCCTCCCACGTCCTGGAGTACGGGCGCCTGATCGTTCGTACCCCCGTCCCCAACGCCGTACTCTCCGGCCGCGTCAGCGTCACCTACCACTGCGACCAGATCCACCCCGGCACCGGCACCGGCTGGGCGGTGACCGCCACCGGCCTCGCCGAACTCGTCACCAACCGCGACGAGGCCGCCCACTACCGGCGCACACTCCCCGGCTGGGCCCACGGCCCCCACGAAGCGCTCCTGCGCATCCACCCGCAGACCGTGACCGGCTTCCGCTTCGCCCATGCCATCGCCGCACCCGGGCAGGGCGGCGGGGCGGGCAGGCCCACACCCTCGTGAAGCAGCTTGCCGTCCGCCGCACCGGCCCGCGCTGACCTGCCGATTGGTGCCGCGGTGTTGCCCCTTGCGCGCCGCACGGCCGAATCGGCGGACGCCTCCCGGGGCATCAATCCCACGTATTGCCGACGAGAGTTCGCGAGGAACCACGATGACGATCCAGTGGCGCTACGCCACCCACGACCACCTGGGCATTCTGTCCGTCTCCGGCTACCTCGGCACGCAGGCCGTGCACCGCTTCCGGGGGGCGGTCGGCTGGGTGGAGGCGCGCGGCACCGGCCCTGTGATCGTCGACCTGACCACGCTGCGCGGCTGGTCGGCCGAGGGCCAGGCCGCCATCGCCGAAGCCGCCGCCCGGCTGGCCGACCACGGCCGGCCGCTGGAGCTGGCCGCGATTCCCGCCGACGGCTCACTCGTCCCTGGCGCCGCGCAGCCGCTCATTCCGGTCCACCCGGACCTGGCGTCCGCCCTCGACGCTCACCGCATACGTTCGGGCAGGCCGGGCCAGGAATGGCGCACCACCGCGTGGCCCGGGGAAACGCCGCACGCCGGCTGACCTCTTCGACGGCGACAGGCGCGGCCTCGTCAGCCGATGCTGTGCCCCCGGTGCGTCACTTGTGCGCGTGGTCGCCGAGATAGAACAGCAGCCAGATGAAACCGGCGATGGCATGGGTGACGAAGACGTAGATCAGTACGCGCAGAGCGACCTGCTTCTCCGCCCACTTCTCGCTTCTCGGCCCGGACTCGGACGACGGGGGAGTGGGCTGTGAGGTCGTTTCATCGGCCATGGCGGGTGCTCACCTCCCCGCCTCGGCCTCGCGCAGCTCCTCGAGAAGCTCGTTCTGCCCGGTGAGCATGTCCGTCAGGATCCGGCGCGCCGCACGCATCAGCTCGGCCACGTCACCGCCCGCCAGTTCGTAGACCACCGTGGAGCCGGCGCGGGTGGAGGTGACGATGCCCGAGCGGCGCAGCACGGCCAGCTGCTGCGACAGGCTGGACGGCTCGATCTCTATCGCGATCAGCAGGTCACGGACGGGCATGGGCCCGTCCTGCAGCAGCTCCAGGACACGGATGCGCACCGGATGCCCCAGCATCCGGAAGAACTCCGCCTTCGCCTGGTACAGCGGAACCGGTGCTCGCTTCACTGCCCGTCCTCCGCTTCTGAGCCATGCGCACGGGCCGCGACTGTTGTGGCAACTCGTGAATTGAAGATTTCTTCAATTCTATGCGGTTGCGGCGCAGGCGCGGAACGCCGGGTCCCGACGATTCCGAGGTCTTGACCGCCCTCCTGCACGGTCGGCGGTGCTCCGGCGCGGCGCCCCCCGATCCCGCACGCGCCCGTTCATCATGAAACCTGATCGGAGACGGTCCGGGCCGGCGAGCGGTCGCGCTGGGGGGCACCCGGGTCCGGCGATGCCTGCCGCGAACCACTGGAGACCGCTGTGAACCTCGACGACGTCGCCTATTGCGAAATCCACCCCACGATCGGAATCGCACGGGTCGGGAACAGCCCGGACGGCTTCTTCCCGGGCCCGGAGGCGCCGGGGGCCCGGGCTCGCCCGGCAGGGGGATTCAAGGATGCCGACGGGCGGGTCAAACGCCAGGCGGCGCGTTTCCGTATGTACGGGTTCGACAAGGACCACAACGTGCTGGGGGAGGTCACGTCGGCTGAAGCAGAGGTGACCTGGACCGTCGAGCTGGCCAATGCGAAAGGCGAATGGTTCCAGTTCAACGGCCGTTTCCATCAGTCCGATTCGCCGGACAACCGACGCAACAAACACGTGGACCCCGCTGATCCCGAGGCGCGCAGGGCACTGGTGATCGCCCCCGGAGCCCGCAGCGTGAGCGGTCCGAACGCCGACGGTGCCGATGCCCGGTTCGACACAGGGACGTTCCTGGGCACCACCGTTCCGCTGGGGGAGCTGCGGACGGACGAGGCGGGACGGCTTCTCGTGCTGGGCGGGTTCGGGCACTCGGCGTCCGTGAAACCGGACAACCCGCTGGTCACCTACGCCAACAACGACTTCTGGCACGACGACACCTCCGACGGCCCCGTCACGGCGACCGTGAGGGCCAAGGACGGGCGGACGATTCCGGTGACGTCCGCCTGGGTGATCGTCGCCCCGCCCGACTTCGCGCCGGACGTCCAGAACCTGGTGACGCTCTACGACGTCGCCCGCGAGAACGCCGAACGCGCCGGCCGGCTGCCGCAAACGGAGGAAACGGGGGAGGTGTCGTTCACCCGCGACATCGAACCGCTGCTCACCCGGATGTGCGGGTACTCCTGGGTGAGCGCGAACGCCGCGCGCGGGCACGGCAAGGGCGAGGCGGCCGACTTCCTCGACCCCGGCCGCCTCGCACAGCTGGCATCGAACGCCCCCGAGGCCGCGCCGCTGCGGAAGGCGGTGTTCGGCAGGCTGCGCACTCCCGGCGCCGACGACGTGACCCAGGCGAACTACCTGTTCATGCCGCAGCTCGCGGGAGACGACGGCGACCCGATCGAAGGCAAGCCCCGCACATGGCTCACTCTCCTGCCCGGGCAGTACGAACGGATGCGCCGGTGGGCCGAAGGCGACTTCACCGCCGACGCCACCGGGACCGCCACCGAACCCGTGCCCCTGGACGACCTGCCTCTTGCGGAACAGCCCCACGCACTGGTCCGGGCCGCACTCGAGGCATGCGTGGGCGGCCCGTTCTTCCCCGGCATCGAGATGACGTTCATCGCCGACGAGCCCACGACCTGGGCCGCACCGTTCCGGCTCCGCGAGGACCTGGCGGCGGGGGACATCACCAAATACATGGCCATCCCGTGGCAAGCCGACTTCTACGAGTGCAACACCCACTGGTGGCCAGCCCAGCGCCCGGACGACGTCCTCCCCGAAGAGCAGTACCGCGACCTGATCCGGGACGCCTCGGACCCCTCGCAGCCGACGGAAATGGACGCCTTCCGCAAGCCCTGGGCACGCGGCGTGGGGATCCAGCCGGTCCCGCAGCCCGAGCTCGAACGACTGCCGGGGGAGAGCACCCAGCACTACCAGGAGCGGATCAACAAGCTCTGGGCCGTGCTCCGCAACAGCGCGGGCGACAACGAAATGGTCGAGAAGTGGAGCAGCCTCGGCTTCGTCGTCTCCCGCCCGGGCCCGGCCGGGGAGCCGGTGCTGGTGGAGACGGAGCGCGCCGGACAGGTCGGACTGAGCGACCGCGAGTGGTTCTACACGCTCCAGCACCCCGACCAGTTCCCGCAGCAGGCGCAGGCCGCGCGGCACTACGCGGAAGAGGTGCTCGAAGCGGCCCGGACCGACCCCTTCCTCCCCCTGACCCTGCGCCCGTTCCGGTATACGCGCGACGCACTGGAGGCGCGCCTCCAGCTGATCTACACCACGCTGGTGGACGACGGGGAGAACTACGACCCGGCGACGGACCTGCTCTTCGGCAACCGCCACGACATGATCGAGCGCATCAGGCAGTTCGCGCCGTTCAACCTCCTCGACGGCGCGTGGTTGCGCAACGTCACCCGGGCCGGGCCGATCAGCGACGTCCAGGCGCTGCTGTTCTCCATCTGGATGGAGGAGGTGGGCGGTGGTGACCCCACCCTCAACCATGCCAACCTCTACTCCGATCTGCTGCACAGCGTCGGTCTGTACCTGCCGCCGGTGGACTCCTACGAATTCGCGATGCTGCCCGAGATGCTCGACTCGGCCTACACCCTCGGGGCGTTCCAACTGGCCGTCTCCCAGCACTCCCAGCATTTCTTCCCGGAGATCCTCGGCATGACGATGCAGCTGGAGTGGGAAGTGGTGGAGCTGGTTCCCACGGTCAAGCTGTTCGAATACCACGGCATCAATGCACAGTTCTTCAAGATGCACATCGGCATCGACAACGCGTCCTCCGGACATGGCGCCAAGGCCCGCGATGCGGTTGTCCAGTACCTGGGCCAGGTCTACAACAGTGGTGGCGAAGAGGCCGTCCAGCAGCAGTGGCAGCGCATCTGGAACGGCTACGTGGCTTTTGCGAACACCGGCAACCTGGGCGATGACCTGAGTGCGCTGCTGAGTGCACCACCCACTGCGGAGGATCGCCTGATCGATCTGATCGAGCGCAAGGCACCGTTCGCCTCGCTCAACCACGACGGAAAGCAGCTGGGCGAGAACAGGATCAACGACTGGTTCCTGGACCCTCCGGGACTGCTCCGGGCGCTCCGGGACTCCGGTCTCATCCAGGCGGGCGACCCGGAGAACAGCCCCTTCTTCGAACTGACCACGTACACCGGCCCCATGTACAAGGTCTTCACCGACAACGAGCTGGAGCTGTGGCGTCAGTGGACGCGGTCGCTGACCGCCCCGAAGCCCGTGCCCGTCCTCACACCGCTCGAAGCCATGACACGGCTGGTGGACACGCTGCGGCCACGCCAGACAGGGACCGCCGCGCACGCCGGGACGCTCATCACCGGCCCCGATCCCGCGGATCCCGCCAGGACCAGAACGGAGCCGGTGGCCTGGTGGTTCACCCAGCCGACCGCGTCGCTCCTGGCCGCCGTGGCCCACCCGGACAACGGGCTCGTCTCACCCGGCCACCCCCAACTGAGCCCCTTCGTCGAGGAGCTGATCGCCCCCGCCAACGCCATGGGCACGGCCTTCTCCGCGGTGGTGCCGGGCACGGGCCGGACCGGCCGCGACATCGCCATCACGTGGATCACCAAGGGATGCCCCCTGCCGGACCTGACACCTCCACGGGCCAGGGTCCTGCTGACCAGGCCCGCGGCGGCGACGGCCGAGGCCGCCGCCCGGGCCGCCGGGCTCGGGATCAACGGCATGGGAGCCGTCCACTGATGAACACCCGCGCGACCGAGGACGCCTGCGACGTGGTGGTCGCGGGCGGAGGACCGGCGGGTGCGGCAGCCGCCGTCACCCTCGCGCGTCACGGTGCGGCGGTCATCCTCGTCGACCCCGGCCGCACGCCCTCGTGGAAGCCCGGTGAGAGCCTCCCCCCGAGGGCCAGGCCCCTGCTCGCACGCCTCGGCCTGCTCGAACACATCGCCAGGGGACCGCACCGGCCCTGCTACGGGAACCAGTCCGCCTGGGGGAGCAGCACACCGGCCGGCACCGATTTCCTCCTCATACCCCATGGGCCGGGCTGGCATCTCGACCGCACCCTCTTCGACCGTACGCTCGCCGATGCCGCCCACCGGGCGGGAGCCCGCGTACGCACCGGGCGCATCGGAAACGTACGACGGACGCCCGGCCAGTGGCGGCTGATGCTCGGGCGGCAGGAGATCCGCGCCCGCTACCTCATCGACGCCACCGGACCGGGCGCGCGCCTCGCACGCCTCGCGGGAGCCACGGTCACCCGGGCCGACCGCCTGGTCGCGATCGCGGCATGCCTGCCGCGCGGTGCCGCGCACCGTGGCGTTCCGCACACCTCGCTCGTCGAATCCGCGGCCCACGGCTGGTGGTACACCGCACCGCTGCCGGGCGGCTCATCGGTCGTCATGATGATGACGGACGCCGACATCGTCGCCGAACGGGCCCTTCATGCACCCGAGCGCTGGTGGAGCGCACTCATGGCGACCACTCACGTCCGCGAGCGCATCGTTGAGGGAGCAGCGGCATCCCGGGTCCGGCTGCGCGTCGCGCGGGCGGCGACGTCCTGCACCGCCCCCGCGGCGGGGCCCGGCTGGGCCGCGGTCGGCGATGCCGCCACCGCGTCCGATCCCATCGCCGCGCGGGGCATCCTCACCGCCCTCGCCACGGGCATCACTGCCGCCGACGCCGTTCACGCGGATGCCGCCGGGACCGCGGGCGCACTGGAGACCTACGCGGCACGGGTGGCGGCGATCCACCGTGAGTTCCTGAACGCGCGCAGCATCTGCTACCGCGGTGAACAACGCTGGGACACGCCCTTCTGGGCACGGCGCCGGGAGGGGACAGGCTTCTGATGGCAGGCGGGTGACTGGGTGAGGATGCGCCGGAGCCAGCGGGAACGGGCGTTGCCGGCGTCCTGGCTGAGGGCCGCCCGTGGCGCGAAGGTGTCGAAGCCGTGGCAGGCTCCGGGCCATACGTGCAGTTCGGCCTGGCCGCCGGCCTGCCAGATCGCATTGGCATAGGCCACGTTCTCGTCCCTGAAGGTCTCGGCCGACCCGACCTCGATGTAGGCCGGGGGCAGCCCGGACAGGTCCGTGGCGCGGGCGGGAGCCGCATAGGGCGGCAGGTCCGCAGCGCCGTACCGGTCGCCCAGCAGCGCCTGCCATGCGGTGGCGTTGGAGGTCCGGTCCCAGGTGTCGATGCCGGCCATCTGATGGCTGGAGAAGGTGTTGTTGCGGTCGTCGAGCATCGGGGACAGGAGCAGTTGCCCGATCGGCATGGGCCCGCCCCGGTCACGGGCGAGCAGGGCGAGTGCCGCGGCGAGTCCGCCGCCGGCGCTCTTGCCACCGATGACGATACGGTCCGCGTCGATGCCCAGTACGGCCGCGTGCTCAGCCGCCCAGACGAATCCGGCGTAGCAGTCCTCCACCGGTCCGGGGTACTGCGCCTGCGGCGCCAGCCGGTACTCGACCGAGACGACGGCCAGCTCCAGTGCGAGAGCCCACTCGCGAAGCAGGCGCGGAAGTACGGACCATGCATTACCCATGATCATTCCGCCGCCGTGCATGTAGTACAGCAGCGGCAGCGGCCCGGCGACCCCGGCGGGCCGTGCGCTCACAAGCGTGACGTCCTCCCCGCCCGCTGCTCCCGGCACACGCAGCTCGTCCACCTCGAAGCGTCCGCCGTCCCGCAGATCCCGCACCGTCGGCCTGGGCCGGGCCGCAGCATCCCGCTCCTGCCGGGCCGCAAGGTTCTCCGGGGTGAACGGCTCCCTTGCCCCGTCCCCCAAGGCCGAAAGCGCCGTACGCAGTTCGGGGTCGAGAGGGGGCGCGTCCCAAGTCATCGGGACGGGGCCGCCGGCAGGGGATGCTTGTGCGGGGTCCATGCGACGTAGTCAACCACCTGCTGGGCGGGGCCCCTCAGCGCCGCATGAGCAGGATGGCATCTGCCTCGCGATCTGCCAGACGCCCCGCCTCGCGAACCTGCTCTTCCGCCATGCCCCGCGCCAGTTGAATGGCCTCATGGATCCCGTCGGCGTTACCGCGGTCCAGCATGGTCAGGAACCATCGCACCGCCTGAACAGGATCTGCGTCCACACCTGTGCCGTCCCGATACCAGCACCCTGCCACGTACATTGCGGGAGCGTGGCCGGATTCCGCCGCTCTTACGTACCAGGACAAAGCCTCCTCGTCATGACCTTGCGCCGACAGCTTGTCGCCGAGCAGGGCGCATGCTTCGGGGATTCCCCGCTCTGCCCCGAACCTCAGCCATCGCATGAATTCTCGCGCGTTGCGGCGGACACCATGAGCCTTGTAGTAATTGACGGCAAGGTTGTACGCGGCATACCCATCACCCGCTTCGGCCGCCTCAAGGAAGAGGCGATTCGCCATGGCCGGATCCTGCCGGACGCCGATACCGCTGTTCACCATGTAGCCGAGCCCACGCTTCCCTTCGGGAACCCCGGCTTCCGACGCTTCATGGAAGAGCCGCACGGCACGAGCGGGGTCCGAGCCCGCGTCGAGGATCACTCCACCGAGCAGAGCCTTCGCGTCGGTGTCTCCTTGTGACACCAGCTCTTCGATCCTGACGACAAGGCAGGTGAGCTTTGCTCGTATGCCGGGGGCGCCCCGGCGTCTGGCGTGGATGTACCAGTTGCCGGCTGCCACGACATCTCCGTGGACCAGCGCGCGGTCTCCCCGATCGACCAGTACGGTCAAGGGGACACCCGCCGGGTAGGAGCGCCAGTCGGGGTCTTCTTCAGTCAATTCGTGCTTCCCTTACGCGAATGGGCCACGCCGGGGGTCCCAGGCCGCACGGCCAGGAAGGCGTTCATCCGTCCTCCGGGCCACAGCGGATCAGGAAGGGTAACGCTGTCTCCGTAGGAGATGCTGCGGCCGGCGAGCGGAAAGCTCCCCAAGATGGCGAGCCCTGCCGCGATTCCGTCCTCCTCAGGAAGAATGCCCGTGACAAATTCCACGCGATGGCTGGAGGCTGACACCGGCATCGGCGACTGGCTGGCGCCGCATGTGGCGTAGAGGTTGACGCCCTCCTCGGTCTTCTCGTGGTCCCACTTGAAGACTTCGATCACGGCATCCTTAATAGTGAACCTCGCCTGCCGCGACGGCTCTCCCCACGCGCTTACATAGTGCGCGCGCACTGCCTCCGATGTCATCGTGGTACTCCTCCGAATGGCCACCACTCTCCTGCGGGCCAGGCAGGCGGCCACCACTCTCCGGGCCCGTCGTCGAGTGTCGGCCCGAGCCGGCCGATCCATGGTGACCTCGGTTCGACCGGCGGCCGGTTCTCGGTAAATCCTGGGAAACGCTGCCCGGGCACACGACTCGTTGTAGAGTAGGGAAACCGCCCTTGACCTGCAAGAACGCAGGCAGGGAGCCTACCTCCGGGAGTACCTCGATGTACCGCACCATGATGAAGTCCAAGATCCACCGGGCCACCGTCACCCAGGCTGACCTGCACTATGTCGGCTCGCTGACGATCGACGCCGATCTGATGGACGCAGCCGATCTCCTGCCCGGAGAGAAGGTCGACATCGTCGACATCGACAACGGCGCCCGGCTGTCGACCTATGTCATCGAGGGCCCGCGCGGCACCGGTGTCATAGGCATCAATGGTGCGGCCGCCCGCCTGATCAGCCCGGGCGACCTCGTGATCATCATCGCTTACGGTGCCATGGACGATGCCGAGGCCCGCACCTTTGAGCCGCGCGTCGTCTTCGTCGACGAGAAGAACGCCGTGGCGCACCTCGGCGGCGACCCGGCCGCGGTGCCCGAGGGCTCCGGGCTCCTGCGCGGGGACGTTCTCGCGGGCTAGACCTCTCCGCGCGTCTCCGCATCTGCTCCGTGGCGCGTCGGTCGCGCCACGGAGGCTTTCCCGAAAGGGGCGGGGAAAGCCCGCCTTCATGCGCGGAATTATCGTCCGCGGAACCCGTGCGCCGCGCTCCCGGAAACGCCGTCGGCGATTCCTGCGCGGCCGGTTCGAATTCACCGGGCGGGCCCGGCAAAACGTGTGCCGGGCCGTCCGTCAATGGGGTCTGTCGGCCGGGTTGCCCCGGCTGTCGGGAAGTCCCTCCAACTCTCGGACCCGCTCGATGACTTCATTGATGGAATGCAGGCTCGCGGCCGACAGTCCGGCCGCCCGGAGGGCTACACGCTGCACTTGTGTGTCCCGCAGAGCCACCAGCAGGCGGAGATCCGCATTGACTGCCGCAGTCACCTGGTCGTCGAAGAAATAGGCCGGAGGCACGCCGAAGAACTTCGCGAGCGCCTCCACATGCCGCAGCGTGGGATTGTCCCGCTGCCCCTTGCGCAACAGCCAGATGTAGCTCCCCGAAATCGACACACCTCCAGCGGTGATCGCACGCGCCACTTCCTCTGTGCTGTACGGCTCCCGGCCGGCCGGTACCACTGTCTGGAATAGGTGGTTGAGCTTGTCGGCCAGCGAGTGCTCGGCCGTGGCGTCGGGATCCTTCATGATCGCACCTCCCTCCTGCGGTCAATCTAGCTTACGGGCGGAAGCGTGCGTTCATGTGCCCGCGCACTCAATGCGGTTGACAGCAGTGGTGCTCGCTGCCTAGCGTCCTCGGTGACGGGGGATCGACTGGTGTTGGACGGCAAGCGCAAGCGGCCAACATCAGTCGGATGGAGGCGGGTGCTTCGGTGCCCGCCTCCGCCGAACACCTGATCCACCGTCGGCCAGGGTCCTTGGGGGAGGGAAAGACGTGACGGTTACGGAACCAGAGCAACAGAACGCCACTGCGCTCCCGATCGATTCCCTGGTGCCATCGGAGTCCCCGCGGCTGTCCGGCGAGGATCCCGAGCACGTCCAGGCGCTGGCGCGACTGGACGTACCACTGCCGCCCATCGTCGTGCACCGCGCCACCCTGCGGGTCGTCGATGGCATGCACCGGCTGCGAGCCGCTCGTCTACGGGGGGATGAGCGGATCGCAGTCCGGTTCTTCGACGGCAGTGTCGAGGACGCCTTCGTGCACGCGGTCAGGGTGAACAACGAGCACGGCCTGCCGCTCACGCAGGCGGACCGGACGGCCGCCGCCGAGCGCATCATCCGGTCCCACCCGCAGTGGTCGGACCGGCTGATCGCCTCGGCGGTGGGCCTGGCCGCCAGCACCGTCGCCTCCCTGCGGCGGCGCTCGGCGGGCCGCGGAGGCCAGGTCACGGCCCGGACCGGCCGCGACGGCCGGGTGCGGCCGCTCAACGCCGCGGAGGGCCGCCGCCGGGCGGGCGCGCTGATCGCCGCCAAGCCCCATGCCAGCCTCAGGGAGATCGCCGACGTCGCGGGCATCGCCGTGGGCACCGCGCGCGACGTACGCATGCGGGTGCGGCAGGGCCGGGACCCGGTGCCGAAGAAGCTCCGCGACGACGAGCTGAGACAGCGGGCCGCCACCCGGAGCATGCCGCTCGCCGTGCAGCCCGAGACCGTCCCGCAGAGCCCGGCGGTGGACACCGAGCCGCCGCTGCCCAAGCTCCGCAAGGACCCCTCGCTGCGCTTCACCGAGGGCGGCCGGGCGCTGCTCCAGCTGCTGAGCGCCCATGCCATGGGCGGTGAACGCTGGCGCAGGCTGCTCGAGAGCGTGCCCGCACACCGCCGCTCGACGGTGGCCCAGGCCGCCCGGCACTGCGCCGAGTCGTGGCTGCGCTTCGCCATCGAGCTGGAGCGCCGGGCTCTCTGACGCCCAGCGGGTGTCCGACGGACGGCCCCGGGCCCGTCACCGCGGCTCCGCCAGTTCCGCAGGGGTCGGGTACGACGGCTGTGCACCCGCCCGGGTCACCGAGACGGCAGCCACCCGCACCGCGAAGCGCGCCGCGTCCGCCAGGTCCTCGCCCGCCGCGAGGCGGGCGGCCAGCGCGCCGGTGAACGCGTCGCCCGCGCCCGTCGTGTCCACCGCCCGCACCGGGCGGCCCGGCACGAGGACCGGCTCTCCGGACGGGTCCGCCAGGGCCAGGGCGCCCTCCGCGCCCAGCGTCACCACCACCGACCGGGCGCCCTGCCCGGCCAGGGCCCGGGCCCAGTCGGCCGCAGTGCCGTCCCGGCGGCCCGACAGCCGGCGGGCCTCGTGCTCGTTGACGACCAGCGGATCCGCCGCCGCCAGCAGCACCGGCTCGAGCGCATCCGGCACCGGCGACGGGTTGAGCACGACCCGGGTGCCCGTCTCCGCCGCGACCGCGACCGCCGCCCGCACCGTGGCCGGGGGAACCTCCAGCTGGAGGCAGAGCACCGCCGAGCCCGCGACGACCGCCCGCGCCGCCGTGACGTCTGCGGGGGCCAGCCGGGCGTTGGCGCCGGGGGAGACCACGATGGCGTTGTCCCCGTCCGGGCCGACGACGATCATCGCCGTGCCGGTCCGGGCGCCCTCCTCCACCAGGACGTGCCGCACGTCCGTGCCCGCCGCGCGCTGGGCGTCCAGCAGCAGCCGCCCGAACGCATCGTCACCGACCCGCGCCAGCAGGGCCGTTCGCGCACCGAGCCGGGCCGCCGCCGCGGCCTGGTTGGCGCCCTTGCCGCCGGCGGTCTCGGCCAGGTCCGTGCCCGGCACGGTCTCGCCCGGCTCCGGCCGCCGGTCCACCCGGACCGTCAGGTCCGCATTGGCGGAACCGATCACCAGCACGTCGTACCCGTGCGTCCCGCCCGTCTCCCGCTCGTCCATCAGCCCGTCCCACCCGTCGAATGACGCAGCTTGTGCAGCGCTCCCGTTACGTGGCCGCCGACACCGCCGGGGCCCGTACCCCCTCCGGCAGCCTCTCATCCCGACGGCCCGCGACGTCACCCAGGGGCACGGCGCGACCTGCCCGGATGACCTTGCGTGACCACCCGAATGCCCCGAGTCGCGGGAACGGGCGGGCGGGGGCATGCTGAGAAGCCCCGGGCCGGCCCGCCCGCCCGGGCCGCGACGCCGGTCCGTTTGCGGGCGCGCCGCGAGGGCAGCCGCACCCCTGGCAGAGGTGCTCCGGCCGGCAGGCACTCCTTGACGCACGAGCGAGGGGACAACTGTGACCATGGCTGAGACGACGTTCCGCCCGCGAAAGTGCGCATCCACTCCGCATACCAGCGGTGTGTGCGGTCCCGAGGAACCGGGCGACGGTGCGGCCGCCTTCGTCCGCCTGGCGGCCCTGCCGGACAGCCCCGAGCGCGACCTGCTCCGGCAAGAGGTGATCGCCGCCTGGCTGCCGATGGCCGAGCGCATCAGCCTGCGCTACCGCAAGTGCGGGGAGAGCCCCGCGGACCTGCGGCAGGTGGCCGCCCTGGCCCTGGTGCACGCGGTGGACCGCTTCGACCCCGGGCTGGGCTTCGCCTTCGAGTCCTTCGCCGTGCCCACCATCAACGGCGAACTCAAACGCCATGTGCGCGACCACGTGTGGTCCCTTCACATCCCGCGCAGGGACCAGGAGTTGCGCGCCGCCGTCCGCTCCGCGCGGAGCCGGCTGGAGCAGCAGGGCACCGGCAGCGACGTCACCCCGGCGGAGCTGGTCGCCGAGACCGGCCTGACCGAGGAGGAGGTCCGGCGCGGCCTGCACGCCGACGGGGTGCACCACACCCTGTCCCTGGACCATCCGGTCTCGGGCGCCGAGGACCTCCCGCTGTCCGACACCCTCGGCCGCGCCGACCGGGCGCTCGACCTCGTCGTCGACCGGCAGTCCCTCAAACCGCTCCTCGACGCGCTGCCCGAGCGCGAGCGGTACGTCCTCTACTGGCGCTTCTTCGGTGACCTCACCCAGCAGCAGATCGGCGCGCGGCTGGGGGTATCCCAGATGCAGATATCCCGCATCCTCAGCCGCACCTGCGCGGATCTGCGCCGACAGCTCCTGGCGGCCACCTGAGCCGCTCCGACTCCCCGTCCCCGTACCTTGGCTTGTTCCCGTACCCGTACCCGGCCCGTTTTCGTCCCCGACCCGTTTCCGACCCGAGGCAGGCGTATCGCCATGAGCGCGCAGCACTCGCACCTCACCCCCGACCTCCCGCCGATCGTCGAGATCCCCGATCTCCCCGGCGCCCAGCTGGCCGCACTGCCCGGCGCGGACGGCACCGACGCGGAGCCGCTCACCTCGTCCGGACACGGCAGTGGCGCCCACCAGGAGGTTGATGGGCGCCACGAGCGCGCGGGAGAGGGGTCCGGCGGCTGACTGTGACCCGCTCGCCGCGCAGCGCGCGATCCGGCTGTGACGCGCGCCGTAGGGGGGCGGTGATTAACCGTTCACGCAGACGTTGCCGAAGGTCGGGTTCAGCAGACCGACGATGTCGATCGAGTTCCCGCAGAGGTTGATCGGGATGTGCAGGGGGATCTGGATCACGTTGCCGGAGAGGACGCCGGGGGAGCCGACGGCCGCACCCTGCGCGCCGGAGTCGGCGGCAGCGACACCGGCAACGCCGGTCACGGCGGCGCCGGCGGCGGCGGTCAGGACGGCTGCCTTGGCGATACGCGACATGGCTAAACCTTTCTCAGGGGTGTTGAGAGGTAATTGTGGCCGCCGTTTCGTGCTGAGTTGGCCTAATAAGTGTTCACTCGTGGGTAATTAACCCAGACAGGCCAATAAGTCGGATGGGATGACCGGGAGTTGGAGGTGGGGGTTGCGGCAGTTCGCGGCCAGGGACGCCGGGTGCGGGGCGTGGCGGCGGGCGGCGCCCGCAGGGGTGAGGGGCGCCGTCGGCGGGAACCCGGCGCACGGCCCGGGCGCGTGCCCCCGGCGGCGGGTTTGCGGCGGGTTTGCAGCGGGTTTGGCGCCGCAGGGTCCGGCTACGTACAGTTTCCTGGAAGATTTGTCGCACAAGCGGACTGGGAAACGACAGCGGTCATGACCGTCACTGAAGAGAACCACGACGGTGCAGGCCACCAGTCGGGCACGGACACCCTGGGCATAGACCCCGAGCGCATGGCGATCTGCCTCGCCGTCCTCGAGGAACTCGACGACCTTCCGGTCGACCACCCCGACGCGATCACCGTCCGGCGCGCCACGTCCGGGATCTACCGGACGGTGAAGCAGCGCCGCCGCCAGGAGCGCCGCGCCGCGAAGACCGCCAACGACAAGGCGGTCACCGAGGCCACCGCCACCGGCTCCGCCGACCGCATCGACGACGAGACGCAGGGGCTGCTGCCGTCCTCCTCGGCCCGCGGCGAGATCGCCGGGATCCTGGAGCGCCCCCGCTCCTGCTACATCTGCAAGGGCCGCTACGTCGAGGTCGACGCCTTCTACCACCAGCTGTGCCGCAGCTGCGCGGACGAGAACCGCGCCCGCCGCGACGCGAGCGCCGACCTCACGGGGCGGCGTGCGCTGCTCACCGGCGGCCGCGCCAAGATCGGCATGTACATCGCCCTGCGGCTGCTGCGGGACGGTGCGCACACCACCATCACCACCCGCTTCCCCAATGACGCCATCCGCCGCTTCAAGGCGATGCCGGACAGCGACCAGTGGATCCACCGGCTCAAGGTCGTCGGCATCGACCTGCGCGACCCGGCGCAGGTGGTCGCCCTCGCCGACTCCGTCGCCGCCGAGGGTCCCCTCGACATCCTGATCAACAACGCGGCCCAGACCGTGCGCCGCTCCCCGGCCGCCTACAGCGAGCTGGTCGCCGCGGAGTCCGCCCCGCTGCCGATGGGCGAGCTGCCCGCCGCCGAGGTGATCGGCACCTTCGGCAGCGGCGCGGTGGACGCCGTCGCCGCGCTGCCGGCCGCGCGGCGCGAGGGCGAGGGCCTGACCGCCCAGGACGTCACCGACCTGGCGCTCGTCAGCGGCTCGGCGTCGCTCGCCCGCATCGAGGCGGGCACGGCCATCGACGCGGGCGGGCTGGTGCCCGACCTCGCCTCCACCAACAGCTGGATCCAGACGGTCTCCGAGGTCGACCCGGTCGAGCTGCTCGAGGTGCAGCTCTGCAACTCCACGGCGCCGTTCATCCTGATCAGCCGGCTCCGGCCGGTCATGGCCGCGTCTCCCGCGCGCCGCAAGTACGTGGTGAACGTCTCCGCCATGGAGGGCGTCTTCAGCCGCGGCTACAAGGGTGCCGGGCACCCGCACACGAACATGGCCAAGGCGGCGCTGAACATGCTGACGCGCACCAGTGCGCAGGAGATGTTCGAGAGCGACGGCATCCTGATGACCAGCGTCGACACGGGCTGGATCACGGACGAGCGCCCGCACCCGGACAAGGTCCGGATGGCTGCGGTCGGCTTCCATGCGCCGCTGGATCTGGTGGACGGGGCGGCGCGGGTCTACGACCCGATCGTGCGGGGTGAGGAGGGGGAGGACCTGTACGGGTGCTTCCTGAAGGACTACCGCAAGGCGAACTGGTAGGGGGCTGGGGGCGGGGTTCTTTCCCCACCCCGCCCCTTCCCGAAACCGGGGGCAAGCCCCCGGCCCCCCGCGGGGGGGGGGGGGTAGGGAATGGGGGCTCCGCCCCTCCCCTGACCCCCTGTGCTGCGCGCCCGGCCCCTTGCGCTGCGCGCGGGGGCAAGACCTCGGGGGCTCTGCCCCCGGACCCCCGCTCCTCAAACGCCGGAGGGGCTGAATTTGCCCCCTGGAACGGGGACCGGGGGAGCCCCGTGCTTCGCCCCCGCGCGCAGCGCAAGGGGCCCGGGGTGCAGGGGCGGAGCCCCGTTCCCTACCCCCGGGAGTCTGGGGGCGAAGCCCCCAGTTCTCTGCCTGGGGTCCGGCGCGCAGCCCCGTCCCCTGCCCAGGGGTCCGGGGGCCTGCCCCCGGTTTCGGGAAGGGGCGGGATCGGGGAAAGGAACCCCCCTACACCAGCCCCCGCACACCCTCCAGCACCCCCGCCGGGAACCCGCCCCCCTGCGCCACCTCCGCCGTGCCGCCGCCCCGGCCGCCCGGCAGGGACCTCACCACCTCCGCCGCCGACAGCCCCGCCGCCGTCGCCGCCCGGTTCAGCGCCACGGCCAGCGTCACCTTGTCCCCGTCCCCGGCCCTCGCCCCGATCGCCACCACGCCCGGCCGCGCCTCCGGCAGGCGGTCGCGTACGGCCAGTGCCAGCGCCCGCGCGTCGCCCTCCGTCAGCGCCGTCACCACGAGCGTGCCGCCCACGTCCGTCGCCGCGTCCGCCAGCTCCGCCGCCCGGGCCAGGGCCGCGCGCCGGGTCAGTTCCGCCGCCCGCTGGTCGGCCGCCTTGAGCCGGTCCAGCAGCACCCCGACCCGCTCGGCCAGCTGCCCGCGCGGTGCCTGGAGCTGCTCCGCCAGGCGCGCGACCAGGTCCCGCTCCCGGGCCAGATAGCCGAAGCCCTCGAAGCCCACGGCGGCCTCCAGCCGCCGCATCCCGGCCCCGACCGACGACTCGCCCGTCAGCGCGACCACCCCGATCTGCGCCGCGTGATCCACATGGGTGCCCCCGCACAGCTCCCGCGACCACGCGCCGCCGATCTCGACGACCCGCACCCGCTCCCCGTACGTCTCGCCGAACAGGGCGAGCGCGCCCAGCTCCTTGGACTCGGGCAGGGACATCCACCGCACGGCCACCGGGAGGTCCCGGCGCAGCGCCCGGTTGGCCGCCTCCTCGACCTCGCCCCGGGCGGCGGGGCCGAGCGCACCGCGCCAGGGGAAGTCGAGCCGCAGATAGCCGGGCCGGTTGTAGGAGCCGGACTGGAGCGCGGTCGGGCCGAGCACCTGCCGCAGCGCCGCGTGCAGCACATGGGTGCCGGAGTGCGCCTGGCGGGCGCCCAGCCGCCACTCGGGGTCGACGGCGGCCCGTACGGCGCCGCCCACCGCCAGCTCGCCGGCCGTCACCCGCACCCGGTGCACCACCAGCCCCGGCAGCGGCCGCTGCACGTCCAGCACCTCGGCCTCCACCGAGGCGCCCGTGAGCGTGCCCGCGTCGCTGTCCTGGCCGCCGGACTCGGCGTAGAAGGGCGTGCGGTCCAGCACGGCGGTGGCCATCCCGCCGGCCCCCACGGCCTTGAGCGGGCCGGCCGGGCCGAGCAGGGACAGGACCTTCGAGTCCGTCAGCAGCGTGTCGTACGCGCGCCAGTCCGTCGGACCGCGCGCGGCCAGCACCGCCCGCAGGGCCGAAGTGTCCGGCGTGCCACCGGACTTGCGGGCCCGGGCGTCCTCGCGGGCGCGCTCGCGCTGCCCGGCCATCAGCGCGGTGAAGCCCTCGCGGTCGACCTCGACGCCCTGCTCCTCGGCCATCTCCAGGGTGAGGTCGATGGGGAAGCCGTAGGTGTCGTGCAGCAGGAACGCCTTGGCGCCCGGCAGCAGGTGCCCTCCGCTCGCCTTGACCTCGGCCACCGCCGTGTCCAGCACGGTCGTGCCCTGCCGCAGGGTCGAGCGGAAGGCGTCCTCCTCGGCGTACGCCTGCTGCGCGATGCGGTCGAACTCCTCGGCGACTTCCGGGTAGCCGTGCTGCATGCAGTCCCGGGCGGCCGGCAGCAGCTCCGGCAGCGCCGGGTCCTGATACCCCAGCAGCCGCACCGACCGCACCGCGCGGCGCAGGATGCGGCGCAGGACGTAGCCGCGGCCCTCGTTGCCCGGCGCCGTGCCGTCGGCCAGCAGCATCAGCGCCGTGCGGACGTGGTCGGCGACGACCCGCAGCCGCACGTCGGCCTCGGCGGAGGAGCCGTAGCGCACGCCCGTCAGCTCGGCCGCGCGGTCGAGGACGGGGCGGGTCTCGTCGGTCTCGTAGAGGTTGTCGACGCCCTGGAGGAGCGTGGCCATGCGCTCCAGGCCCATGCCGGTGTCGATGTTGCGGCGCGGCAGCTCGCCGAGGATCGGGTAGCCGGACTTGCCGGCCCCCTCCCCGCGCTCGTACTGCATGAAGACCAGGTTCCAGAACTCCATGTACCGGTCCTCGTCCACGGCCGGGCCGCCCGCCCGGCCGAGCCCGGGCCCCCGGTCGTAGAACAGCTCCGAGCAGGGGCCGCACGGCCCGGGCACGCCCATGGACCAGAAGTTGTCCTCGTCGCCGCGCCGGACGATCCGCCCGTCCGGCAGCCCGGCGGTGCGCCGCCACAGCGCGGCGGCCTCGTCGTCGGAGTGGTGGACGGTCACCCAGATGCGGTCCGGGTCGAGACCGTAGCCGCCCTCGGCGACGGGGGAGACGGACAGCTCCCAGGCGAAGGCGATCGCCTCCTCCTTGAAGTAGTCGCCGAACGAGAAGTTGCCGTTCATCTGGAAGAACGAGCCGTGCCGGGTGGTGTGCCCGACCTCCTCGATGTCGAGGGTCCGCACGCACTTCTGCACGCTGGTCGCGCGCGGCCAGGGCGGCGGCGCCTGGCCCGTGAGGTACGGCTTGAACGGCACCATGCCCGCGTTGACGAACAGCAGCGTCGGGTCGGGCGTGGGCAGCGGCGCGCCCGGGACCACGGCGTGGCCGCGCGCGGCGAAGAAGTCGAGGAAGCGGTTGCGGATCTCGGCGGTGCGCACGGGGGCCTCCGGGCGGTTCAGGCGGCGCGGACCCGGCCTGCGGTGGGGTGGAGCGCCGCGTACTGCAGGGGCGCCGACGGGTCGACGGACACGTCGAGCGGTGCGGGCTCGGCGCCCGCCCGCACCAGCAGGTCGCCGACGGCGGCGATCATCGCGCCGTTGTCGGTGCACAGCCGGAGCGGCGGCACGCGCAGCTCGATGCCCGCAGCATCGCAGCGCGCCCGGGCCAGCGCCCGCACCCTCGAGTTCGCGGCCACGCCGCCGACCACCACCAGGGTGCCGACGCCGTGCTCCGTGCACGCGGCGACGGCCTTGCGGGTGAGCACGTCCGCCACGGCCTCCTGGAGCGAGGCCGCCCCGTCGGCCACGGGCAGCGGCCGCCCGGCGGCCCGGTGCCGCTCGGCCCAGCGGGCGGCCGCCGTCTTCAGGCCGGAGAAGGAGAAGGCGTACCGGTCGTCGCGCGGACCCGTGAGGGGGCGCGGGAAGGCCACCGCGAGCGGGTCGCCGTCGCGCGCGGCGTGGTCGACCGCCGGGCCGCCCGGGTAGGGCAGGCCGAAGACGCGGGCCACCTTGTCGAAGCACTCGCCGGCCGCGTCGTCGAGGGTGTCGCCGAGGTGGACGATCGGGTCGCGGGCCAGGTCGCGTACGAGCAGCAGCGAGGTGTGGCCGCCGGAGACGATCAGCACCATGCACGGGTCCGGCAGCGGGCCGTGGGCGAGGGAGTCGGCGGCGACGTGCCCGGCGAGGTGGTGCACGCCGTACAGCGGGACGCCCAGCGAGTAGGCGAGCCCCTTGGCCGCCGCGACGCCCACCTGGAGAGCGCCGGACAGGCCCGGGCCGGTCGTCACCGCGACCGCGCCGATGTCGCCCATGGTCAGGCCCGCGTCGGCGAGCGCCGCGCGGACGACGGGCGCCGCCGCGTGGACGTGCGCACGGGCGGCGATCTCCGGGACCACGCCGCCGTAGCGCGCGTGCTCGTCCATGCTGGACGCCACGGCGTGGCCCAGCAGCTTCCCGTCCCGGACCAGACCGGCGCCGGTCTCGTCGCAGGACGACTCGATACCCAGCACCACCGGTGAACGCCTCACGAAACGCGCCTCCTACCCTTGCTGCTCTTGAATGGTAATTGCACATTCTATGCAGGAAGGTTAAGGAGGTCCCGGCGGTGGCACGGTCTCCGCAGGTCAGTAGAGTTCCGGTGCCCCCGACCGCCGCCGCACCCAGAGCCGAGGTACGCCCGTGAGCCATGCCCCCGCCCCCGTGACGGTCGTAGGCATCGGCGCCGACGGCTGGCCGGGGCTCGCCCCCGGCTCCCGGGAGGCGCTGCGCCGGGCCGAAGTCGTCATCGGCGGACCGCGCCAGCTCGACCTGCTGCCCCCGGACTGCCCGGCCGAGCGCATCGCCTGGCCCTCGCCGCTGCGCCCCGCCGTGCCGGGACTGCTCGCCGAGCACGCCGGGCGGCGGCTGTGCGTACTCGCCAGCGGCGACCCCATGTTCTTCGGCATCGGCCGCACCCTCGCCGAAGCCGTCGGCGCCGAACGGCTGCACGTGCTGCCGCACCCGTCCTCCGTCTCGTACGCCTGTGCCCGGCTGGGCTGGCCGCTGCACGAGACCGAGGTGCTCAGCCTCGTCGGCCGCCCGCTCGGCACGCTCTCCGCGGCCCTGCACGACGGACGCCGCCTGCTGGTGCTCAGCTCCGGCGCGGAGACCCCCGCCGCTGTGGCCGCACTCCTGCGCGAAAGGGGCTACGGGCTCAGCCGGCTGACCGTGCTGGAACAGCTCGGCAGCGGCGACCGCGAACACCGCACCGAAGGCACCGCACACGACTGGCCGCACCCGCCCGGCGACCCGCTCAACGTCATCGCCGTCGAGTGCGTCCGCGCCCCCGGCACGCTCCGGCTCCCCCTCACCCCCGGCCTGCCCGACGAGGCGTTCGAGCACGACGGTCAGCTGACCAAGCGTCACGTCCGGGCGGCGACACTCGCCGCGCTCGCCCCCGCACCGGGCGAACTGCTCTGGGACGTGGGCGGTGGCTCGGGCTCCGTCGGCATCGAATGGATGCGCGCCCACCCCTCCTGCCGGGCCGTCACGGTGGAGCGCGACGCGGTACGGGCCGGGCGCATCGCCCGCAACGCGGAGGCGCTCGGCGTGCCTGCGCTGCGCGTCGTCACCGGAGCGGCGCCGACCGCGCTCGCCGGACTGCCCACGCCGGACGCCGTCTTCATCGGGGGCGGCCTGACCGCGCCCGGACTGCTCGACGCGTGCTGGGACGTGCTGCGCGCGGGCGGCAGGCTGGTGGCCAACACCGTCACGCTGGAATCCGAGGCGCTGCTGACCGAGTGGTACCGCCGCCACGGCGGCGAGCTGACCCGCCTCGCGGTCGCCCACGCCGTCCCGGTCGGGGGCTTCACCGGCTGGCGGCAGGCGATGCCGGTGACGCAGTGGTCGGTGGTCAAACCCGCAGGCGGAGCCGCAGGAGAAGCCGCAAGAGGAGCAGCAGAAGGAGAGACTGACGCATGACCGTCCACTTCATCGGCGCCGGCCCCGGCGCCGCCGACCTCATCACGGTGCGCGGCGCCCGGACCCTGGCCCGGTGCCAGGTCTGCCTCTACGCCGGCAGCCTCGTGCCCCGGGAACTCCTCGCCGAGTGCCCGCCGGACGCCCGCCTCGTCGACACCGCCCGCCTGGACCTGGACGAGATCACCGCCGAGTTCGTCCGCGCCCACGAGGCGGGCCACGACGTGGCCCGGCTGCACTCCGGCGACCCGTCGGTCTTCAGCGCCGTCGCCGAGCAGATACGCCGCCTCGACGCGGTCGGCATCCCGTACGAGATCGTCCCCGGCGTCCCGGCATTCGCCGCGGCGGCGGCCGCCCTCGGCCGGGAACTGACCGTCCCCACCGTCGGCCAGACCGTCGTCCTCACCCGCGTCGCCCAGCGGGCCACCCCCATGCCCCCCGGCGAGGACCTCGCCACCCTCGGCCGCAGCGGCGCCCTGCTGGTCCTGCACCTGGCCGCCCGCCACGCCGACCGCGTCGTCGCCGAACTCCTCCCGCACTACGGCGCCGACTGCCCCGCCGCCGTCGTCGCCATGGCCAGCCGCCCGGACGAGATCGTCCTGCGCGGCACCCTCGCCGGGATCGCGGACCAGGTGCGGGCGGCGGGCGTGGTCCGCACGGCCGTCATCATCGTGGGCCGCACGCTGGCGGCGGAGCAGTTCCCGGACAGCTTCCTGTACTCGACCGAGCGGGACCGGGACAGCTGCGGACGGACGGTCCTGGAGGGCTGAGGGGCGGCTCGCGCCTCCGCCGGACTGCTCGGCGCACTGTGGGCCCGGTCATGGCCCGTCGTCCCCGCCGTGTGCTCACCTTTGAATGATCATGTGACGGCCGGTCCGTCGCATCGTTTCGAAGGGGAAGACCATGCGGAAGCACTTAACAGGAATGCGCGGCACAGGAATGCGCGGCAGCCGGGGAACGCTCGCCGCGCTCACCGTGGCGGTCGTCGTGGGCGGCGTGGTGGCGGCCGGTCCCGCCACTGCCACCGCCACCGCTGCCGACGGCAACGGCGGCGGCCCGGCCAAGGACCGGCACGCCGCCACCCAGGCGGCCCTCGACGGCCTCGTCGCCGCCGGGATGCCGGGCGTGGCCGCCGAGACCCGTACGCCCGGCGGAAGCTGGTCCGGCACGTCCGGATACGCCGACACGAGCACCCGGCGGAAGCGGACCGCCGAGGACCACTTCCGGGCGGGCAGCATTACCAAGTCCTTCGTCGCCACCGTGCTGCTCCAGCTGGAGGCCGAGGGCAGGCTGAGCCTCGACGACTCCGTCGAGCACTGGCTGCCCGGCGTCGTCCAGGGCAACGGCTACGAGCCCGGCAAGATCACGATCCGTCAGCTCCTCAACCACACCAGCGGCGTCCACGACATGGTGTCGACGCCCGAGTGGGACAAGGAGATGAACGGCCCCGGCTTCTTCGAGCACCGCTACGACATCAAGACGCCCCAGCAGATCGTCGCCATGGGCGTCACGTACGGGCCGGACTTCGCGCCCGGCAAGGGCTGGCGCTACTCCAACACCAACTTCGTCCTCGCCGGAATGATCATCGAGAAGGCGACCGGGAACCCGTACGCCCGCGAGGCCGAGCGCCGCATCGTCAAGCCGCTGGGCCTGAAGGAGACCACCTTCCCCGGCACCGACCCCAAGCTGCCCGTCCCGCACCCCGTCGGCTACTCCAAGCTGTACGTGCAGAACCCGGGCCCGGAGATCTACGACGCCACCGAGTACCGGCCCTCCTGGTCCGGGGCGACCGGCGAAGTGATCAGCACCAGCGGCGACCTCAACCGCTTCTACGGCGCCCTGCTCCAGGGCAGGCTGCTGCCGCGCAAGCAGCTCGACGAGATGCTCACCACCGTCGAGACCGGCGAGCACTACACCTACGGGCTCGGCATCATCTCCCGCAAGCTGACCTGCGGCGTGCAGGTGTACGGCCACGACGGCGTCGTCTGGGGCTCGCTCTCCGGCGCCGCCGGCACCCGGGACGGCAAGCACATGCTCACCTTCAACATCAACGGCGACTGGCTCGACCAGAGCCCACCCTTCGAGAACATGTTTGAGGGCGAGTTCTGCGGTACGGCGCTGCCGAAGCCGCTCAAGGAGCGGGCGGCGCTCGGCCCGGTGAACCGCATCAACCGCTAGCGCAGACCGCTCACCGGCCGTCGCGCGGACCCCTCGGCTCCGCGCGGCCCACGATCGTGCCCGCGCGGTCGATGCAGATGACGTCGACCGCGACGGGCGCGCCGCGCAGCACCGCCAGGGCCTCGTCCCGGGCGGTGGCCGCGACCAGGTCGCCGAGCGGGACGCCGCGGTCCGCGCACAGCTGGAGCGCCTCCAGCCCGGTGTTGGCCGAGGCGACGGCGAGCGCAAGGGCGTCGTTGGCCCCGCCCGAGCGGGCGAGTTCCGCGAGGAACTCCTTGTTCACCTGGGACCGGGCCGAGTGCAGGTCGAGATGGCCGGCCGCCAGCTTGGACAGCTTGGCGAAGCCGCCGGCGATGGTGAGGCGGTCCACCGGGTGCCGCCGGATGTATTTGAGCACCGCCCCCGCGAAGTCCCCCATGTCCAGCAGGGCGTCCTCCGGCAGCCCGTGCACGGCCACCGCCACCTTCTCGGACGTCGCGCCCGTACACCCCGCGACATGCGTGCGCCCGGCCGCCCGGGCCACGTCCACGCCCCGCCGGATGCTGTCGATCCAGGCGGAGCACGAGTAGGGGACGACGATGCCCGTGGTGCCCAGGATCGAGATGCCGCCGAGGATGCCCAGGCGGGGGTTCCAGGTGGAGCGGGCGATCTCCTCGCCGTGGTCGACCGACACCTCGATCTCCACGTCGCCCGAGCCGCCGTGCCGGGCGGCGACCTCGGCGACGTGCTCTCGCATCATCTGCCGGGGCACGGGATTGATGGCCGGCTCGCCGACCTCGAGCGGCAGCCCCGGCCGGGTGACCGTGCCCACGCCCGGACCCGCCCGGAAGACCACCCCGGACCCGGCCGGCAGCAGCCGCACCGTGGCCCGGATCAGGGCGCCGTGGGTGACGTCCGGGTCGTCACCGGCGTCCTTGACCACGGCCGCCATGGCCCTCGCCCCGCCCGGGTCCTCGGCCAGCTTTTCGGCGGCGAGCGCGAAGGCCGGGGTCTGCCCCTTGGGCAGCGTGATCGTCACGGGGTCGGGGAACTCGCCGGTGAGCAGCGCCGTGTACGCGGCCGTGGTGGCGGCGGTGGCGCAGGCCCCGGTGGTCCAGCCGTGGCGCAGCCCCGTGTGCTGGAGCTGGGCGCTGCGCCCCCCAACAGCCTTGCCGTCAGGCATGCCCACCCCCCGCCGTAGGCTGGGCCGACCGCGTACCGACGAAAGGGCGGCACCTCATGAGCGGCGCCGGGCGCCACATCCTGATCCTGGGCGGGACGACCGAGGCACGCCGCCTCGCGGCCGGGCTGGCCGCCGACCCGGCGCTGCGGGTGACGACCTCCCTCGCCGGCCGCGTCGCCGCGCCCCGGGTGCCAGCGGGACAGGTCCGCATCGGGGGGTTCGGAGGCCCGGAGGGCCTCGCCCGCTGGCTGCGCGAGCACCAGGTGGACGCACTCATCGACGCCACCCATCCTTTCGCCGGCACGATCAGTTTCAACGCGGCACTCGCTGCCGCCGACGCCCATGTTCCCCTGCTCGCCGTCCGCCGCCCGGGCTGGGTCGCGGGTCCGGGTGACGACTGGCGTCCGGTCGCCTCGCTCGCCGAGGCGGCGCAGGCGCTGCCCGGCCTGGGGGAGCGGGCGTTCCTGACCACAGGTCGGATGGGCCTGGCCGCCTTCGCGCACCTAGAGGGTATGTGGTTTCTCGTCCGCTCGGTGGACGCGCCGGAACCGCCGGCTCCGCCGCGGATGGAAGTGCTCCTGGACCGCGGCCCGTTCACGGTCGAGGGGGAGCGGGAACTGCTGCGGCGGCACGCGATCGACGTGCTGGTGACGAAGGACAGCGGGGCGGCGGCGACGTCCGCGAAGCTGGCGGCTGCGCGGGAGGCGGGGATCCCGGTGGTGGTCGTCCGCCGCCCGGCGGTGCCGGAGGGGGTGCCGGAGGTTGCGGACCCGGCAGGAGCGGTGGCCTGGCTGCGGGAGACGCTGGACTGAGCGGTCCGCTCCGCTGCCTCTTGCGGCCCGCCGCGGGGAATTGCCGAGGGCGACGCCCGAGGCGCAGAAGGGCCTGCTGGCACCGGAGCAAGGGCGGTACCGTTCGGAGAACGCCGGACGGACGGAGATCCACGTGACTGCACAGCACGCCGAAGACCCGACCGACCTCATCCCACAGCCCGGGATGACGTTCCCCGCTCTTCGGGCAGCGCTTGCGCGTGTCGCTTCGTCCCGGCTTGCGGAGTTCCAGGCGGACCGGGACTCGGCGTTCACGGCGGCCACCCAGCACGCCTCCTTCACGCCTATCAGGGCATTCCAGATCAAATGAGCTACCGAGGTCGAGATCGAACGTCGGCCCGTGCTGACGACCCGCTACCGCGCTGCGCTGGATGCAGCGAACACCCTCGAGCGTGACGACCTGAAATGGCGTGAGGCCATGGACGAGTGCATGGCGGTACGCAACGAGGAGCGGGCTTTGACGGGGTCTCGGACTGGTGAACTCGCCTATTCAACTGTAGCCAGTGTGGCTCATACAGCCGAGTGCTGTGGTCCCGTTGCTGGTCACGGTATTCGTGGCGGCCACCGGTTACGGGGCGACCTACCTGACGAATCTGCGCCTGGCGCGTCGCAAGGATCACCTGGAACGTGTCAACCGTCAGCTCAGCGAGCTCTACGGTCCGCTCTATGCGCAGGCAGAGGCCTCGGACCGAGCCTGGCACAAGTTTGCCGCCCGGTACGGGACCGTGTGGACCGCCTCGGCCCCCGCCACCGCAGAGCGGGCAGCACCCACCTGGCGTTTGTGGATGTCAACGGTCTTCATGCCGCTAAACGAAGCCGGTGCTACAGGTGTCCCCGCACTCCGGGCAGCGGAACCGGGGCCACGGGTGCCTGCGGCCCTCGATCAGGGCCCGGTATGCCTCGCCGCCGGCGTCGATCGCCGCCCTGGGGCGCGGCGCGGCGGGACGTCGCCCCCTAGTGGCTTCCTGGTTCACGCACCGGAGGTGCCGCGGGGTGCGCGGTGCCTCCGGCCTACGCGATCAGGGTCGGTCAGGCGCGCACGATGTACCACGCACCCTGGCCGCTGCAGCCGATAGGGTTGTGGTCGGTGGTGCGGTAGCCGGGCGGGATGGGTGCGCCCGAGCAGGCCCATACGCCGTCGTGGGGCAGTTGGTGGTACCACGCGCCCTGGCCGCTGCAGCCGATACGGTTGAGGTCGGTGTAGACGTATCCGGGTGCGAGGGTTGAGCCCGAGCAGGCCCATATGCCGTCACGGGCCAGTTGGTGGTACCACGCGCCCTGGCCGCTGCAGCCGATACGGTTGAGGTCGGTGTAGACGTATCCGGGTGCGAGGGTTGAGCCCGAGCAGGCCCATATGCCGTCACGGGCCAGTTGGTGGTACCACGCGCCCTGGCCGCTGCAGCCGATACGGTTGAGGTCGGTGTAGACGTATCCGGGTGCGAGGGTTGAGCCCGAGCAAGCCCATATGCCGTCACGGACGGGCTCCTGGTACCAGGCGCCCATGCCGTTGCAGCCGTTACGGTTGTAGTCGGTGACGACGTACCCGGCCGGAACGGGCGACCCGGAGCAGGCCCACCCGGCTGCCGCGGCCTGCGACCCCCGTTCCACAGCGGCGGCCGTCCCCGCCGTACCGGCGAGCATCGCGGCGGTGATCAGCGCGATCGCTCCGATCACCGCCGCGATTCTGCCTCTGGCGACCGCCACCCCCGTACGTCTTCTCCCCACCCCGCGGAAGGCGCCGACCGATTCACAGCTCTGCGCCCGCCCTAACACACCACGCCGCCTCGACTGCCGTTCTCCGATGCTCATGCATACCCTCCCTGCAAGGACGGCGGCTCATGCCGCTGTCACGACGGGCAGAACGTAGCAACTCAAGGCCACTTCTTGACAGTGTTCGCACGCATGAACCATTACCAAGCGTGCGCCTTGAGAAGGCCCCGGCCGCGCCGATGGCGCACGGCGGGAGTGCGGCGGGAGTGTGGTGGGAGCTACTGCAACTCACCGTCGTAGTCCGGCGGCTTGAAGGTTCGCCCGGCGTGGCCGCCCACCAGAAGGTCTCGTGCGTCAGCTCGATTTCACCTTGGCCCAGGCCCCGCAGCAGGTCTGCGGCTGAGCCGCAGCGGCCTGGTCGGCTGTAGAGCCAGGTCAGGCCGGTCAGCGGGTTGTCCATCACGATCAGCACGTCGCGAAGTGGCATCAGCGCTGGGCGAATGCGGCCGGTGCCGTCGTCCAGGAGCTCGGCGAGCCGGTCGGAGAACGTGCAGTGGGTGCACAGATGATGGGCGTGCAGCTTGCCCTCGAAACCGCAGCGGGAGCACTGATAGGACAGGGTGAAGCCCGCGCAGGCGGGGCAGATCGGGGTGCTGTCGCCGAGACGGAGGCCGGGGGGGCGCGCTCAAGAACCGCCAACACGACTTCTTGGCGCTGAGACGGAAGAAAGGGCCACGTCAGCCATGCCGGCGCGGACAGTAACACGACTGCCAGGAGAGGCAGCAGGGACAAGGCAACGAGAAACGAGCGCGACAGCCACACGGGCATGCGTCAACCTCCAGGACTCTCCCCGAAAAGGGGACCATGCTGGATGGCGACGCAAACTGGGCACCCCAGGCGCACGAGCGCATGGAATCTCCGGCCAGAGCCGACATCCAGAGACCGCGCGGACTGTACCCTCAACTTCCGCTCCATAACCGCAAGTTCAGCGAAGCGCGTGTCCGCTGCCCCGTCCTGATCGTTCACGCCTCCGAACCCGGAAGCCGGAGGCCGTCCACCTTGGAATTCCTGCCTTCCGCGAAGTCGTTGCCTGCGCTACCAATGTCGCCAAGCCGCAGTAGCCCTCCTGCTGGGTTTGGCTCGACACCGACGACCAGGATCAGGCCGTGGAGCAGCTGCGCCGCGCCCCGGCCGCGTACGTGCCCGAGGGCTGCGCCGCCCCGGACTCGAGGCAGTGCAGCGGCCGTCGACCACGGGCGTGCCGCGCATCTTCGTCATCGGCGGAGGTAGGCCTGGCTGCCGTCGATTCGCAGGATGTATTCCGTCTGTCGGCACGAGGGCCAGCCCCAGGTCCATGATGGGCCTGATGGCCTGCGCCGTCCGGCTTCCGTCGGGATCCGGTCCGTGGAGTGCGGGTGCCGGGCGCGGCACGGACTTCACGTTGATTGCCGAGGTGGTTGGTCTACGGCTCAGCGCTCGCGGAAGCCGCCGAGGAAGCGGCGGAAGACGCCGCCTTCCCGGGGCAGCGGGGCGGACGGCGGTGGAGCCGTGGGCCGCTCGCGGGCGATCGGCTGGTCGTAGTCAGCCCGGACGATCGCGTCGACAGTCTGGTCGACGTCGAAGTCCTCGGAACCCTCGATACACGGCACGAAGCCGACGAGGACCCCGTCCCGCATGACCTGCGCTTCCAGGCCGGCCGTGTCGTCGGTGTCCCAGACCGCCTCGCGGCCGTCGCGCAGGACCACGCGCACGCCGATCTGGTAGACGCCCTCGCGGGCCAGGTAGGCATCTGTGCCCCGCTGCCGCAACGCGTCTACGACTCGAAGCGCTCGCTTCTCGTCCATGCAGCCACGATAACGCGGAGGGTGCTCGCGCACTGAAGTTCATCCGGGCCGATCGGGTCCTGGCTGTGGACGTGAAGCCCGCCAGCGACTCCAGGCGCTTGAGCAAGACGCCCTCGCTGCTGGCAGCCGCCACCGCTCCCCAGCCATTCCACGGCCTGATCCCGCTCGGTGGTCACCATGCGATAGTGGCGTGACCAAAAATCTGTGCCATGCTGCGGCCCGCTCCTCAGCGGCGCCTCGACCCAGGTCCCTCCAGGCCGTGCAGGCACGACGACCGGTCCGGCGCGCAGTCCGCATACGCCTGCTGCCCCCTGCGTCGTCGAACAGCGCCAGGTGGAACCGATACGTCCCAGGTCAGGGTGTCTGTGCTCGGGCGGGAGCGCCGTCCAGGGAGTCGAGGAGCTCTCCGAAAGTGATCTTCTCTTCGTCGTACTCGAAGGTCATGGCGGCGGCGAGCGCCGCCCACCGGTCGGCGCTGCGCCCGCAGTGGTCCAGCAGAATCTTCAGTGCGACCTCGGGTTCGTGGCGGGAGAGGACCTCGTCGGCCGGGATCTGGCGCAGGTGCTCCAGGGTGTGGTGGCGGGACTTGACGACAGCCCGGTAGACCTCGGAGCGGGAGAGGATCTCATCGACGGCGGGGGAGTCGAGCCAGGACTGCAGGACGGCCGCGGGATCGGGGTGCTTGCCGAGTTCGTCGTCGCTCAGCAACCGCAGCACACCGTCGTCTTCGTTCTCGGCGGCCGGGACGGCCGCCGCCGTGTTCAGGAACCAGCCGGGGCCTTCGGCCTTCTCGGCGATCCAGGCCAGCTCGGCGGGGTGCAGCACGTGAAGGACGTCGCTGACGGCGGCGTGCGGGGTGTGCAGGTTGGCGGCGAGGGCGGCCAGGGCCGCGACCCGGCGGTGCTCCGAGTGGCGTTCCAGGAGCCGGGCTGGACGGTCGTGGTCGGGGTCGACGCAGTCGATGATGCGGATCAGGGTCCGGCTCGGTGCGGGGGAGACGACAGCCGGCTGATCCAGACATGCGAGCTGAACGCAGGCCCCTGCGAGATGGTCGGGGTTGGCGCTGAGGAGAGCCAGGTCCTCGGCGAGGCACAGGACACGGCCGTCGAATTCGTGGTCGTCGGCCCGTTTCTCGGGCAGGCTGAGCAGCTGGCCACGGGCCACGAGAGCGTCGATGGCCGCGTGCAGCCGCTCGGCGGCGAGATCGGCCAGGCGAGGGTTGCTGTGGACCCGTTGGGCGATGTGGTGCAGGGTCCTGCGTGCCGTCACCTGCGGGTTGGGCAGCTCAGCCAGCTCGGGAAGGCACAGAGCCGGGAGGCAGGCCAGCAGCAGGTCCTCGCTGAGGGCTGGGGCCAGGTCTTCGGCGGGGAGTTCTTCGCCGGCCAGGTCGGAGCCGGCGGCGTGGACCCGGGCGTCTTCCAGAGCATGGATCTCGGCCTGGTCCAGCAGCAGGTGCTGGACGGCCGCCCCGAACGTGGGATGTGCAACGAGCTTCGCCCACCGCTCGGGACACCTGGCCAGCATCGCCCAGCCGCTGTGGCTTTCCAGCTCCAGCGACCAGTCCTCCGAGAACGCGGACACGGTCTCCCAGCCCTCTTCGGGTTCCGGGAAGAGCAGGTACGTGGCGAGCGGAGTGAGGCAGGCTTCCAGGACGGCGTCGAACAGTGCCTGCGGCAGGGGAGGCGGGGCTGGCGCGGCCCCTTCGGCGCGGGTGCAGCGGTCGGGATCCCAGTCTCGGACGACCTGCTCTGCCTCGCCGCCGGCGAGGCGGGGCAGGAGAGCGATCGCTGCCTCGACCTGGCCAGGGTGCCGTGCCAGAGCAGAGATCAGTCCGGCCCAGACCCGACGGGTCCGCAGGATGGCGGGCAGGTCGGCGGCGGTCACCGTGCCTTCGGCCGCCAGGGCGGCCAGCGTCTTCTCATCGGCATGCACCAGGAGCCGGCTCCGCAGCCGCTTGGCAGTCGTCCGGGCCAGCAGCGCGGGCAGTGCGGCCCGGAGGGCTTCCTCCCGCCGCTGGTCGGCCCGGGGGTCAAAGTCGTGCGGACTCTTCGCCGGGGCGCACAGGGCCTCGATCACCGTCTTGAGGGCTTCCTTGGGGAGGTCCTCGCTCATCGCAAGATCCCGCCACAGCGGGTACGTACGGGCATTGACCATCCTCGGGTCCCCTCCCATGCCTGGCCCGGCGTCACCGCCCGGTCACCATCCGTGGAACGACCGTACGGCGCACCCGGGCCCGAGCGGGGAGCGATCCACGAAGTCGACTCGCCTTGCGTGCTGAACCGGGCCCCTGCTCGGTTCGTTCGCCGGATTTCACGTGACGAACTGCCCGTTACTCCGTTTACCCGGTCGATACAGCAGCAAATTCGACACAGGCGGGCACGCCTCAGAATCGACGACACATGGATCGGCCTCACACCAGGAGTGGTGGGTTGAGACACTCGGCCGGTCGCGCTCCTCGATGAGCCCTGGCGGACACGGCCGTCCGCCGACTTCGACGACCGACTGCACCACGCCTATCTGTGAGCGAGAGGTACACATGAGGGTTGGAATCACCGGCCACCGCGGACTGCCTGCCCCAGTCGAGGAACGGGTGCGCCATCTACTCACCAAGGCCATGACGACATACGACCCCAGCGTCCTCGTGGGCATCAGCTGCATCGCGGACGGCCCGGACGCATGGTTCGCCCAGTCCGTCCTCGACCACGGTGGCCGCCTCGAGGTCGTCGTACCCGCCGAGGGCTACCGCGATGGCCTGCCGGAATGGCACCGCACGACATACGACCACCTTCAAGAACATGCTGCGGATGTCCATCGCTTCAGTGCGGTCCTCGCGGAGCGCCGAGGACGATCCCGGTGGCGGAGCCGCACGTCGAGCGCAGCCTCAGATGCCGGACGGGCTGAAGATCAGCCCGTCCGGCATCTGAGGACCAGGGGCCGGGGGCGGAGCCCCCGTTCCCTGCCCTCGGAAATCACCCCTCCGGATAACGCCGCGGCGTCCAGACGATCTCCTCGCCGTCGCCCTCGCCCCGACGCACCACCTGTGTCTGCGTCGACCCGACGATGAGCAGCGTGCGCATGTCGACCTCCGCCGGGTCGAGTTCGCCGAGGCGGACGACGCGGACGGATTCCGACGGGCCGCCCACGTCGCGGGCGACGACCACCGGTGTGTCCGGGGTGCGGTGCTCCAGGAGCAGGTCGCGGGCCTTGCCCACCTGCCAGATGCGGCTGCGCGAGCCGGGGTTGTACAGGGCCAGCACCAGGTCCGCGGCGGCCGCGGCGCGCAGGCGTTCCGCGATGACCTCCCAGGGCTTGAGGCGGTCGGAGAGCGAGACCACCGCGTAGTCGTGGCCCAGTGGGGCGCCCGCCCGGGCGGCGGCCGCGTGGGCCGCCGTCATGCCGGGCACGACACGGACCGGGATCTCGCGGTACGGGCCCTGGGAGGCGACCTCCAGCACGGCCGTGGCCATCGCGAAGACCCCCGGGTCGCCCGAGGAGACCACCGCCACCCGGCGGCCCTGACGCGCCAGGTCCAGGGCGAACTCGGCGCGCTCCGACTCGACCTTGTTGTCGGACGCGTGGCGGCGCTGGCCGGGGCGTACGGGGACCCGGTCCACGTACGTGGTGTAGCCGACCAGGTCCTCGGCCGCCGCCAGTGCGCCCCGCGCCTCCGGCGTCAGCCACAGCGGGCCCGCCGGGCCCAGGCCGACGACCACGACCTCGCCCCCGGTCGCCACGGGGCGCGTGTCAACGCGGCTCGGCAGCACCGCCACCGAGAAGTACGGCACCGACTCCGGGTCGACGTCCGCCAGCCGGCCCGTGCGCTCCCCGCTCATCGTCGCGCGCTCGACGTACCGCGCCTCCGCCAGCCGGCCCGACCGCTCCAGCGCGCCCCGCACCGACGGGAAGGTGCGGCCGAGCTTCATCACCACGGCCGAGTCGGTGGCGGCCAGACGGGCCGTCAGCTCCTCCTCCGGCAGCGTGCCCGGCAGGATCGTCAGCACCTCCTCGCCCTCGACCAGCGGCTCGCCGAGCCGCGCCGCGGCCGCGCTCACCGAGGTGACCCCGGGCACGACCTCCGTCGGGTAGCGGTGGGCCAGCCGCTTGTGCATGTGCATGTACGAGCTGTAGAAGAGCGGATCGCCCTCGGCCAGCACCGCCACCGTGCGCCCGGCGTCGAGGTGCGCGGCCAGCCGGGCCGCGGCCTCCCCGTAGAACTCCTCCATCGCGCCCCGATAGCCGCCGGGGTGGTCCGTGGCCTCCGTGGTCACCGGATAGACCAGGCGCTCCTCGATGTGGTCGGGGCGCAGGTGCCGTTCGGCGATCGAGCGCGCGATGCTGCGGCCGTGCCGGGCGCTGTGGTACGCGACGACGTCGGCCGAGGCGATGACCTCGACCGCCCGTACGGTCATCAGCGACGGGTCGCCGGGGCCGAGCCCGACCCCGTACAGGCGACCGGTGGTCCTGGGCTGCTGCTCGCTCACTCTTCCTCGCTCGCTATCGCGTTGATCGCGGCCGCGGCCATCGCGCTGCCGCCGCGCCGGCCCCGCACCACCAGGTACTCCAGCCCCAGGGGGCTCTCGGCCAGCGCATCCTTCGACTCGGCCGCGCCGATGAAGCCGACCGGGATGCCGATGACGGCGGCCGGGCGCGGCGCGCCCTCCGCCACCATCTCCAGCAGCCGGAACAGGGCGGTCGGCGCATTGCCCACGGCCACCACCGAGCCCTCCAGCCTGTCCCGCCACAGCTCCAGCGCCGCGGCGCTGCGGGTCGTGCCCATGCGCGCGGCCAGCTCCGGCACCGCCGGGTCGGCGAGGGTGCACAGCACTTCGTTGTCCGCGGGCAGCCGCTTGCGGGTGACCCCGCTGGCCACCATGTTCGCGTCGCACAGGATCGGTGCGCCCGCGCGCAGCGCCTCCCGCGCCCGGGCCACCACCTGCGGGGAGTACGCCAGATCCGGTACGAGGTCGGTCATCCCGCACGCGTGGATCATGCGCACCGCGACCTGGCCGACGTCCGGCGGCAGCCCGCCGAGGTCGGCCTCGGCGCGGATGGTGGCGAAGGACTGGCGGTAGATGGACGCGCCGTCCTTGTCGTAGTCGAACACTGTGCCCTCGTCGCCTTCGTCGTTCATGGAGTACGGGTGGTGGTGCGTGCTGTGGTTACTGCTTCGGCGAGGTCGTCCGTCGTGGCGGTGCGGACCTGTGTGTCCCCGTTTTCGTCCCCGTCCCGCACGGCGATCCGGTAGCCGTCCCCGGTCGCCAGCACGTCGACCCACCGGTCGTCGGCCGGGCGGCCGCAGCGCCGCTCGCATCCGGACCAGTACACCGGCAGCGCTCCGGCGTCGCCAGGGCGCGCGGCCGCGAGGGAGGCGGCCGCGTCGGCCCGTACGTCCGCCAGGGACTTGACGCAGCCGGGCCGGCCCGCGCAGGCGCCCGCGCGGTGCCACGGGGAGGCGGCGGATGTGACCAGGCCCGCGTCCGCGAGGGCCGCGAGCCGTGCCGGTGCCGCCCCGGCCGCGAGGCCCGGGACGACGATGCCGCGCCAGGGTGTCACACGCAGCTCGCCGTTGCCATCGCGGTCGGCCGCGTCGGCCAGGAGGCGGCATTGAGTGGAGGTCAGCCGGCCGAGCGGGGCGGCCACGGAGAGGGCCCACAGGCCGTTCCCGTCGTGGACGAGGCCGGGCGGGGCGGGGGAGCCGAGCGGGAGCCGGGCCTCCGGGACGAGGGTGCAGCCGATGCCCGCCGCCGCGAGCCGGGCCGCCAACCGGTCGGGGCGCGGGCGGTGTTCGGGGGCGAGGTCGCGTATGCGCCAGGCCTTGGTGTCGCCGCTCGCGCGCAGTGCCGCGAGGAACTCCTGTGCCGCGAGGGCCGCTGCGCGCGGGGCGTCGGGGGCGGCGATGCGCAGGGCCGGGGTGGTGGTGCCGAAGCACAGCAGGGCGCTGGGGGTGTCCTCGGTGCCCTCGTGGTTCTCGCCGTCCTCTGCGATCAATGTCACATCGGGGGCTAGGGCGACGACGTCGCCGCGGCCGTCGTCGAGGCCGAAGAGGAAGCGGCCCGACAAGTCGGACAAGTCGCTTGCGTCTTCGTGGGCGTTGCCGGTGCACAGGAGCGCGTCGAGGGCTCGCGCCCAGGACTGCACGCCGGCGTCTTCGGGACGCTGCCGCCGCCCGTCCAGGCCGCACAGAGGTGATGCCACCACATTGCGTATCCGGTCGTGGCGGTCGGAGGGCAGCAGGCCCGCTGTGCGCAGGCGGTGGCCGAGTTCGGCGCCGCAGGCGGGAGTGAGGCCGCGGAGCTGTGCGTTGCCGCGGGAGGTGATGTCGAGGTGGCCGTCGCCCAGGTCGTCGGCCAGCGTGGCCAGCGCCCTCAACTGGCGGGCTGTCAGGAGCCCGGCCGGAGTCCGGACCCGGGCCAGTGCGCCGTCGTCCGCGGTGTGGAGTCGCAGGGCGCCGGGGCAGCGGTCGCCGTGTTCGCGGCCGGGGGGTTCGGGGGTGGCGGGCATGGCGGCGAGCATACCGAGGGGGTGGGGGGTGGTTTTGTCCCCTATCCCGCCCCTTCCCGAAACTGGAGCTGCGCCCCGGACCCCAGACCCCGGACCGCGCTGCGCGCGGCGGCAGGATTCGGGGGCTCTGCCCCCGGACCCCCGGTCCTCAAACGCCGGACGGGCTGGATTTGCCGGCCCGTCGGCCTGCACCACTCCGGGGTGCGGGGGCGCAGCCCCACGCGGCGGAGCCGCAAACAGGTACAGCCGGGGAAAGCCACCCCTCCGGCGCCCCGCCACCCTCGCTACTATGACTCACCGGCGGAGCCCACCCGCCGGACGCCAGAGACGGCGCCAGGGGAGGAAGTCGGTGCGAATCCGGCACGGTCCCGCCACTGTGAGCACGGCAGTCACTGCCGCGTGAGTCAGGAACTCCCGCCGTCTTCCCACCGCCCGGGGCGCGGACCCCGAGGAAGGCATGCCGTGATCCTTCTCCTGTCGACGTCCGACACCGACCTGCTCAGTGCCCGCGCGGCCGGCGGCCCGGTCCCGTACCGGCTCGCCAACCCCGCCCGGCTCGCGCTGGAGGAACTCCCGGCGCTCCTGGAGGGCACCGACCTCGTCGTCGTGCGGCTCCTCGGCGGTCTCCGCGCCTGGCAGGAGGGGCTCGACCAGCTGCTCGCCGGTCCGCGGCCCGTCGTCGTCCTCACCGGCGAACAGGCCCCCGACGCCCAGCTGATGGAGGCGTCCACCGTCCCCGTCGGCATCGCCGCCGAGGCCCACGCCTACCTCGCCCACGGCGGGCCCGCCAACCTCGAGCAGCTCGCCCGCTTCCTCTCCGACACCGTGCTGCTCACCGGCCACGGCTTCGAGCCCCCGGCCGCCGCCCCCTCCTGGGGCGAGCTGGAGCGCACCCCCCGGGCCGGCAACGACGGCCCGACCGTCGCGGTCCTCTACTACCGCGCCCACCACATGAGCGGCAACACCGCGTTCGTGGACGCCCTGTGCGGCGCCATCGAGGACGCCGGGGCGCGCGCACTGCCGCTTTACGTCGCGTCGTTGCGCGCACCCGAGCCCGAGCTGATCGACGCGCTCCGCCCGGCACAGGCCATCGTCACCACCGTGCTCGCCGCCGGCGGCACCCGCCCCGCCGACGCCTCCGCCGGGGGCGACGACGAGTCCTGGGACGCGGGCGCCCTCGCCGCCCTCGACGTGCCGATCCTCCAGGCCCTGTGCCTGACCGGCCCGCGCAGTACTTGGGAGGAGAACGACGAGGGACTCTCCCCGCTCGACGCCGCCACCCAGGTCGCCGTGCCCGAGTTCGACGGCCGCATCATCACCGTGCCGTTCTCCTTCAAGGAGATCGACGAGGACGGCCTGCCCGCCTACGTCGCCGACCCCGAACGCGCCGCCCGCGTCGCCGGCATCGCCGTGCGCCACGCCCGGCTCCGCACCATCCCGGCCGCCGAGAAGCGCATCGCCCTCGTCCTCTCCGCCTACCCCACCAAGCACTCCCGCATCGGCAACGCCGTGGGCCTCGACACCCCCGCCAGCGCCGTCGCCCTGCTGCGCCGGCTGCGCGAGGAGGGCTACGACTTCGGGAACGAGGCCGAGGAGCCCGTACCCGGCCTCGCCTCCGGCGACGGCGACGAGCTGATCTACGCCCTCATCGAGGCCGGCGGCCACGACCAGGACTGGCTGACGGAGGAACAGCTCGCCCGCAACCCCGTCCGCATCCCGGCCGCCGACTACAAGCGCTGGTACGAGCAGCTGCCCGCCGAGCTGCGCGAGGCCGTCGAGGAGCACTGGGGCCCCGCGCCCGGCGAGATGTTCGTCGACCGCAGCCGCAACCCCGAGGGCGATATCGTCCTCGCCGCCCTGCGCCGCGGCAACCTGCTCGTCCTCATCCAGCCGCCCCGCGGCTTCGGCGAGAACCCCATCGCCATCTACCACGACCCCGACTTGCCGCCCTCGCACCACTACCTCGCCGCCTACCGCTGGATCGCCGCGGCCCGCGAGGACGGCGGCTTCGGCGCCGACGCGATGATCCACCTGGGCAAGCACGGCAACCTCGAGTGGCTGCCCGGCAAGAACGCCGGCCTGTCCGCCGCCTGCGGCCCCGACGCCGCGCTCGGCGACCTGCCCCTGGTCTACCCCTTCCTCGTCAACGACCCCGGCGAGGGCACCCAGGCCAAGCGCCGCGCCCACGCCACCCTCGTCGACCACCTCGTGCCGCCCATGGCCCGCGCCGACTCCTACGGCGACATCGCGCGCCTGGAGCAACTCCTCGACGAGTACGCCCAGATCTCCGCGATGGACCCGGCCAAGCTCCCCGCGATCCGCGCCCAGATCTGGACCCTCATCCAGGCCGCCCGGCTCGACCACGACCTGGGCCTGGAGGAGCGCCCGGAGGACGACGGCTTCGACGACTTCCTCCTCCACGTCGACGGCTGGCTGTGCGAGGTGAAGGACGCCCAGATCCGCGACGGCCTGCACGTCCTGGGCGGCGCCCCGACCGGCCCCGAGCGCGTCAACCTGGTCCTGTCCATCCTCCGCGCCCGCCAGATCTGGGGCGGTACGACGGCCCTTCCGGGCCTGCGCGAGGCCCTCGGCCTCGACGAGTCCGCCGCGACGCGGACGACGGCCGACGAGGCGGAGGCCGAGGCCCGCGCCCTCGTGGAGGCGATGGAGGACGCGGGCTGGGACCCGGCCGCCGTCGCGTCCGTCGCGGAGGGGCACGGTCAGCAGGTCGCCGACGTCCTTGCGTTCGCGGCCCGCGAGGTCGTCCCCCGCCTGGCGGCGACGACCGCCGAACTCGACCACGCCGTCCACGCGTTGAACGGCGGATTCGTGCCCGCAGGCCCCTCCGGCTCGCCGCTGCGCGGCCTCGTCAACGTCCTGCCGACGGGCCGCAACTTCTACTCCGTCGACCCCAAGGCCGTCCCCAGCCGCCTCGCCTGGGAGACCGGCCAGGCCCTCGCCGACTCCCTCCTGGAGCGCTACCGCACCGACAACGGCGAGTGGCCGGAGTCCGTCGGCCTGTCCCTGTGGGGCACCAGCGCGATGCGCACCGCGGGCGACGACGTGGCCGAGGCACTGGCGCTGCTGGGCGTCCGGCCCGTGTGGGACGAGGCCTCGCGCCGCGTCAACGGCCTGGAGCCCGTCCCGCTCGCCGAGCTGGGCCGTCCCCGCATCGACGTCACCCTGCGCATCAGCGGCTTCTTCCGTGACGCCTTCCCGCACGTCATCGGGCTCCTCGACGACGCCGTCCGGCTCGCCGCCTCCCTCGACGAGCCCGCCGGGCAGAACTTCGTCCGCGCCCACGCCCAGGCCGACCTCGCCGCCCACGGCGACGAACGCCGCGCCACCACCCGCATCTTCGGCTCCCGGCCGGGCACGTACGGCGCCGGCCTGCTCCAGCTCATCGACAGCCGAGACTGGCGCACCGACGCCGACCTCGCCGAGGTCTACACCGTCTGGGGCGGCTACGCCTACGGGCGCGGCCTCGAAGGCCGCCCGGCCCGCGAGGAGATGGAGACGGCCTACAAGCGCATCGCGGTCGCGGCCAAGAACACCGACACCCGCGAGCACGACATCGCCGACTCGGACGACTACTTCCAGTACCACGGCGGCATGGTGGCCACGGTGAAGGCCCTGCGCGGCACCGCGCCCGCCGCGTACATCGGCGACTCCACCCGCCCCGAGACGATCCGCACCAGGACCCTGGTCGAGGAGACCTCCCGCGTCTTCCGCGCCCGCGTGGTCAACCCCCGCTGGATCGAGGCCATGCGCCGGCACGGCTACAAGGGCGCCTTCGAACTCGCCGCCACGGTGGACTACCTGTTCGGCTACGACGCCACCACGGGCGTCGTGCCCGACTGGATGTACGACAAGCTGGCCCAGACCTACGTCCTCGACGCCGAGAACCGGGCCTTCCTGGAGGACGCCAACCCCTGGGCCCTGCACGGCATCGCCGAGCGCCTGCTGGAGGCGGAGGGCCGCGGCATGTGGGCCAAGCCGGACGCGGAGACGCTGGAGGCGCTGCGGCAGGTCTTCCTGGAGACGGAGGGGGGCCTGGAGGGCGGGGAGTAGCCCGAAGAGTCGAGATCGTGTGTTGGCGGCTTTGCCATACGTCGTCGGGCACACATGCGGTACGTTTTCTGGGTTAAACCGGCGGGGGTTGATTCCGGGCCGCTGGCCTGAAGAACTCGCGATCATGCAGGTGATGGGCCACTAGGGTCAAAACAAGAACGAGCCTTACCCTTCATTGGATGGGTAAGGCTCGTTCGTTTGATTAGCGAGTCCACCAGGACCAATGCTGTGTATCTATGCCTGTATAGTCCCACAGCTGTGCACGGGCGCCGTTGTCGGTATCGGAGTCCGCTATCTCCAGCACCTTTCCAGTGGCGGCGTTACGGATGACCCCGCCCCTGAAGGTCCAGCGCTGGTACTGGAGTGCGCGATTGCAGCCCCACACCTGAACTCGGGCACCGTTGGAGCTGTCACCGTTATCCACTTCAAGGCACTTGCCGGTATAGGCGTTCTTGATCTCCATCTGGTCTCCGGAAACTGTCTCCAGATACCAATAGGATCCGCTCTGGTCGCCGCAGTCCCATTGCTGGACCTGAGCACCGTTGTCAGAGCTGGAGTTCTCGACTTCCAGGCACTTCTGGCTGTTCTGGTTGGAGATGTGCCCCATTGATGGTGCATGGCTGGTCGCCGGTGTCAGGAGCAGCAAGGAGCCCGCGGCCGCAATCACGGATGCGACCTTTCCTGCAATCTTCATCGTGAACCTCGAGTAGCACGGAAGGAGTGAGAGGGTTGCCGGGGCGCCAGCCAGCGAGAAGTTGATCTTGCCGCGTCCTGCGTCGCACATAAACCGACCGTTTGGTTTGCGGTGTGAGTTGGCGATCGTCCAGATGAGGCCCGAGCAGCGTCGTTGGCCCGACGCGACGCACCGGCACACGGGTCATCGAGGGGATGTCCGACATGTTTTGAGTGGGAGCCCCCGCGGTTACTAGGATTCTTTGAATGATCATCAGAAAACGGCTGGCGGCGGGTGCCTGTGCTCTGCTCGCCGCCCTGACCGGGGGCATCGTGCCAGCACATGCCGCCGACGGGCCCTCGAAGGATTCGCCGAAGGTCGAGCTCGTCCTCGACGTCAGCGGCTCGATGAATGCACAGGACGTGGACGGGCAGTCGCGCATGGCTGCGGCCAAGCAGGCGTTCGGCGAGGTCATCGACTCCGTGCCGGAGGGCGTGCGGCTGGGGATCCGGACGCTGGGAGCGACGTACGCTGGGGAGGACAAGGCGATCGGGTGCCGGGACAGTGAGCGGCTGTACCCGGTGGGCGCTGTGAACCGGACCGAGGCCAAGAACGCCGTGGCACGGCTGCAGCCGACCGGCTGGACGCCGATCGGCTACGCGCTGCGCGGCGCCGACCAGGACCTGGGCACGGACGGCGGCACCCGCCGCGTCGTGCTCATCACCGACGGCGAGGACTCCTGCGGCCAGCCCGACCCCTGCGACGTGGCGCGCGAACTCGCCGCCAAAGGCACGCACTTGACCGTCGACACGCTCGGCCTCACCCAGGACGACAAGACCCGCGAGCAGCTCAGCTGCATCGCCGCGGCCACCGGCGGTACGTACACCACCGTGCGTCACCGCAAGGAGCTGTCCGGCCGCATCAAGCAGCTGGTGAAGCGGTCCGACACCCCCGTCGAGACGCCCAAGCCCGTTGAAGGCGCCAATGAGTGCTCGGCCGCGCCCAAGGTCGGCGCGGGCATCTGGACCGACCACGAGCAGTTCGCCGAGCACCGCTGGTACAAGGTCGAGGTGAAGCCGGGCCAGGAGCTGCGCGCCTCGGTGAGCGTCGCCGCCGACCGCGCGGTGGACCGGGACTACGGAGTGCTGGTGCGCGCGGTGGACGACCGCGGGCAGGAACTCGTACGCGGCACGGACGCCGGCAGCGGACGCACCGATGTGATGGCGGCCGGACTGCGGTATCCGATCGGCAAGGCGAAGAAGGACGGCGACAAGAAGCCGCGCACGGTGTGCCTGGAGGTCTCCAACTCCTTCTCCGCGCCGCCCTCCGTCAAGCGTGAGCCCGGCCTGCCGGTCGAGCTGGCCGTCGACCTGGTGAAGTCCCCCGACAACCCCTCCGACCTGGCTGCCTTCGGCCTGGGCCGGGGCTGGGTGCTGCTGGCGGTGCTCGGCGTGACCGGGCTGCTCGCCGGACTGCTGTGGGGCTGGCTGTGCCGCTGGCGCGTCGCGGTCTGGAGGGAGAACTGATGCGAGTGATGCGAACGATGAAGGTGACCCGACTGGTGCGCGGCACGCGCACGGCGGCCGCCGCGCTGCTGGCCGGCACGGCCCTGTTCGGCTCGGCCACCACGGCCGCCGCGGACGACGCGCCCACCGAGGCCGGCACCGCCTTCCGCACCGCCACGCCGATCGAGCAGGGCCACAAGGCGACCGCGGACGCCTCCGTCGGCGACTACCTCTACTGGCAGTTCCCGGCCGGGGCGGGCCAGGAGCCCACCGCCAAGGCGACCGTGACCCTGCCCGAGGCCTCCGCCCGGCACGGCGCCGCCACCTGGCAGCTGGACGTCTTCGACGGGCTCCGCCGCCGCCAGGCATGCACGTCCGGCGAAGCGACCAAGCGGGCTTCCGCGCAGGACACCACGGTGACGCTGACCTGCACGCTGCGCACCGTGCGCCCGTGGTCCGAGCGCTGGGCCAACGACCCGCTGCCCGGTGCGTACTACATCCGGCTCACCGTCGCCGACGTCCCGGACCGGGACCTCGGGCTGCCGGTGAAGGCGGAGGTCGAAGCCACCGCGAAGGACTCCGGCGGAGCCCGCGCCGAGGGCGGCGAGCTGGGCGCCCCGCTGCACGCTGCGGCGGTCGCCGAGCCGGAGGACGGCTGGAACGGCAGCTGGTGGTCGGACCGCTGGGCCTGGACCGTGGGCGGAGCCGTCCTCGGCGCGCTCGCGGCCGTCGGCGGCTACACCCTGACGCGCCACCCGAGGCGGCGCGGGTAGTCCGCCTGTTGTGCCGACGGCGGCATCCCGGATGTCCGGGATGCCGCCGTCGCGCGTTCAGCGGTCCGCCGGTCCGGCGGGCGGATCGCCCTCGACCGCCTGCAGGTAGAGGTCGAGCACGTCCTTGCCGAAGTACGAGCTGTACGAGATGTCGGGGGTGTCGCCCCCGGTGTGGTACCCGCCGATGACGCCGATCAGCTGGTACCCCCAGCGGCTCTCCACCAGGAACGGGCCGCCCGAAGTGCCGCCGATGTAGCCCGCGCAGGCGATCTCCAGGAAGTCACCGGGCGCGGCCGGATCCGTGCTGGTGTAGCGGTGGGTGGACGAGCTGCAGTCGATCGGCTTGGGGTACTTGGCGTCGCTGTTGCCCGGGTAGCCGATCAGCCGTACGTCGTCGTGGTCGTAGCCCCTGCGGATCCCCAGGTCGAAGCCGCCGACGGCGCGCTGGACCTCGGTCCCGTCCGTGCGGGTGCCCAGCCGGACGACCGCGAAGTCCCAGCGTGCGCCGCCGTCCGTGCCCAGGTCGTAGTACCGCTGGTCGATGTAGATCAGTTCGACCGGGAAGACGCCGTGCGGCTTGAGGCCGTCGTGGTACTGCGGCACGAAGGAGAACTGCTTCTTGGGGTCCGGCGAGCGCAGGCAGTGCGCGGCGCTGACCACGAGGTCGCGGTTCGGGCTGCGGACGACCGTGCCGCCGCAGAAGCGGCCGGTGTTGTGCCCGTCGGTCCAGAAGAACGTCCCCACCTGCGGGAGACCGTCGAAGGGGTGGCTGGGCGGCACGGGATCGGAAGGCCCGGCACCCGCGGCCCGCCGCTCGGCGGCGCCTGCGGCCGGGACGGCGGCCTGCATGCGTTCGGGGGTCCAGTAGGCGTCCGCCGAGGCGGCCGTGGCGGCCGAAGCGCGCGGACCGGCGGGGGCGGCCGCGGCGGCCCGGCCCGGCAGGGCCGCCGCCGTCAGTACCGCCAGCAGACCGGCGAACAGGGCGGCGACGCCGCGTATGGCGAAGGGTCTGTGACCCCGCCCGGGGTCCCGTCCGGGACTGTCCATGAGTTCCTCCCTGATGCGCTGACAACGCGAGGTGGTACAGGGGGTACTGGCGTACGAGGCGAGCGTGTCATCGTCCTACGGCCGGGAGGGGTGTGGCGAGACGCCGACGCGACAGGATTCACCAGGACGTCCCAACACCGCTGTCGGTGGCAGGCGGTAGCCTGTGGCCGACAGACAGTTGTACGAGCTGTCCGGGCATCCGGCTGCAGGGTGGGGAGTTGACCGATGGTCGATCCGGTGTCATTGGGCGCGATCACGACCGCGGTGTCGGCGGCCGCGGGGTCGGTCGGCACGGAGGCGGGGCGTCAGGTCTGGGGCTCGCTGACGGGCCTCGTCCGCAGGGCCTTCGGCCGGGGCGCGGCCGACGAGGGCGAGGTCGAGAGCACGGCCGCGCCGCTGCCGCTCGACCCGGGCAGCGAGGAGCAGGTCCAGGCGCTGGCAGCACTGATCTTCGCTCAGGTGTACCGGGACGCGCAGTTCGCCGCGGAGTACCGGGAGTGGGCTCGGCGGGCCGAGAGCCCGTCCGTCGACAACAGCTCGGTCACCAACAACATCTCCGGCAACGGCGGGATCATCTACCAGGGCAGGGACTTCACCTTTGGCCGGTGATGTCTCCAAGACTTCACGGGCGTTGTGAAGGGGCCCTGTCCAGTCCCTCAACCCGTGGTTAAGTCCTTCACCCACTCGTCACCCGGAACGACTAGTGCTCGGCCGTCCTGCGTGACAGGATGCCCCTCACGGCCGGACAGGACTTAACTGGCCGTGAGAGCCCGTCATACCGATACGACGACAGCGAGCGTTCGAAGGAACGGGGCAGATGGCAGTCGGGGGGGACGGATCCGCACGTGAGGCGAGCAGTCCGCTCGCGCAACGGCTCAACTACCTCTTCGCGAACATGCACCCACCGGGGGCGCCCTACACCAACGGGCACGTGGCCGAGGAGATCAGCCGCGGGGAGGAGTACGGCGAGGTCACGCTCACCGAGCAGTACCTGTCGATGCTGCGCAACGGCAGGCGCGCCAATCCGAGCCCGGACGTCCTGCGGGCGCTGGCGAAGTTCTTCGCCGTGCCGGTGGGCTATCTGATGGGCGATCTCTCGGAGTCGCAGGCCGAGCGGGTGGAGGAGGAGGTCCGCTTCCTCGTCGCCATGAGGGATCAGCGCGTCCGGGCGATCGCCCTGCGCTCGGTGGGCCTGCCCCCCGAGGTGCAGGACAGCCTGACCACGATCATCTCGCAGTTCCGGCGGCAGATGAACCTGCCGTCCGACCCGGCCCCCGGCGCCGGGGGCGAGGAGCGGCCGTGACCGTCGTCGCGGAGGAGGGCCGGCTCTTCGCTTACTGGCGGCGTACCGACGACGAGGACGGTGCAGGTATGCGGGTGGGGCGGATACGGCGGCGGTGCAAGCAGCTCATCAGTGAGCTGGGCCTGCCCGCGTCGACCGGCCTCCAGGGCCTGTGCGATGCCGTCGCCGGCCGCGTGGGGCGGCCCATCCGCCTGGTGCCGATGAGCCTGGACGGCGTCGTCTCCGGCATGACGGCCACGACCGACGACGCGTTCTGGATCGTCTACGAGCAGAAGACCTCGCCCTGGCACCAGGTCCACATCGTGCTGCACGAGATCGGCCACCTGCTCTTGGGCCACGACCAGGACCCCGCCGTCACCGAGGACGCCCTCAAGGTGTGGACGCCGTCGGTCGACGTGGCCACCGCCATGCGCCGTATGGGGCTGACGATGGGCCTCGCGCGCCACCACTGCTACGACAACCTTACCGAGCGGGAGACCGAGATCCTCGGCACGCTCCTGATGGAGCGGGTCGTGCCCCCGCCACCGGGCCACGACGTGCCGCTCGACGGCGCGGCCGCGGAGCTCGCCGCCTCCCTCGGCCCGGCGCTCCAGCACGTGCGCCGCGGCCTGGACGGCGAGCCGGGCGGGAGCGGGCGGGGCAGCGGTGCCGAGGGGCCGGGAGGCGGCGGTGTTTGACGTCCTCTACCTCGCCTTCAGCGCCGTCTCCTGGGCCATCGTCGGCTACAAGGCCCGGGCCTGGTTCCGCGACCGGGACAACACCGACCTCGGCCTGACCGCCCTGATGGCCTCCGGCGTCCCGATCGTCTTCCTGTTCTCCGCACCCAGCGTCTACCGGGCCTTCGACCGGCTGACCGGCGTCGCCAACCTCGCCATGGTCTTCCTGTACTCCGCCGTCGTGCTGTTCGCGTCCGGCGCGACGGTCCTGATGCTGCGCTGGACCGCCCGCGGCGACGAGACGGCCCGCGCCCGCGCGGACGTGCGTGCCCGGATCACGGTGGCCGCCCTTGCCGTGACCTGGACCACCGCGATCGTCTGTTTCGCCGTCGGGCGCCCCGACGCGGTGGAGCACCCGCGCGACTTCAGCACGGCGTACGCGAAGGCGCCCGGCGTGGTCGCCTTCCTGGTGCTGTACCTGGCCGTCTTCGGCACCAGCCTTGCCGGGCTGGGCTTCCTCTGCCCCCGCTACGCCGTCCGGCTGGGCCGCTCCTGGCTCGCCAAGGGGCTGCGGACGCTCGCCGCGGGCTGCTGGCTGGGGCTGGTCTACTGCGCCTGCAAGCTGGCCGGCTTCGTTCTGAGCTGGGCCGGCCACGACGTGTACTGGCTCTCCAACGGCGTTGCCCCGATGAGCGCCTCGGTGGCCGCGCTGCTGGTCCTGCTGGGGTTCTCGCTGCCCGCCGTCGGCCCCCGGGCGGCCGCCTGGCGCCGGCTGCGCCGACTGGAGCCGCTGTGGCGGGAGGTCACGGCGCACGCCCCGGAGGTCACGATCGAGGAGTCCCGCTGGACGGCCCGCTGGCCCTTCGCCGACCTGGAGTGGCGGGCCAACCGGCGGATGGCGGAGATCCGGGACATCCAGCGCGGCGTCCGCCGCCACGTCGAGCCCGCGGCCCTGGACATCGCCGCGGAGAAGGCCACCGCCGCCGGTCTCGGCGAGCGGACGGCGGCCGCCGTGGTGGAGGCCGCGGCACTGCGCCGCGGCCTGGCCAACCAGACCACCGGACACGTGCCGGTGCCCCATGCGGACAGCGTGGTGGTGACCGTCAGCGCCGATCCGGCCGAGGAGCACGAGCACTTGGCGCGCGTCGCGGACGTCTTCCACGACCCGCTGGTCGACGCCGTGCTCACCGAACTGAGGGACATCAGTGCGGCGCGCCGCCCCTGACGGCGCGCGGCCCGTGGACGAGGCGGCCCTGGACGGGGGTCAAGACCGCCTGCGACACAGGCCGGTGCCGGATCCGTACGGACCGACGGTCCGTACGGATCCGGCACCGCCGGTGCGCCAACCCGCCACCGGTCCGGAGTCGGATGCCATGCGCCCCATGGATGTCACGTCGCTGACGGCAGACCCCTACGGCACGTGCGCCGTGCTCCGCGAGGCCGGTCCGGTGCACCGGATCACCGGCCCCGACGGGCGGGCGGCCTGGCTGGTGACCCGCTACGAGGACGTGCGGCAGGGGCTCGCGGACCCGCGGCTCTCCCTGGACAGGCGCAACGCCCGGCCCGGCAACTATGCAGGCCTGACGCTGCCTCCGGCGCTGGACGCCAACCTGCTGAACATGGACGCACCCGACCACACCCGGGTGCGCCGCCTGGTGGCGAGGGCCTTCACCCCGGCCCGGGTGGAGGAACTCCGCGCTCCCGTGCGGAGGATCGCGCACGAGCTGCTGGATGCCGTCGAGGCCGAGGGCCGCGCGGACCTCGTCACCGCCTACGCGGGTCCGCTGCCGATCACCGTGATCTGTGACCTGCTGGGCGTGGACCGGGCGGACCGGGTGGACTTCCGGGCCTGGACGGACACCCTGGTCGCCCCGGACCCCGAGCGCCCCCACCTGGCCGCGGAGGCGATCGGCAACATGCTGCGCTTCTTCACCGGGCTCGTGGAGCGCAAGCGGGCCGAGCCGGGCGGCGACCTGCTGTCGGACCTGGTCGCGGTGCGGGACGAGGACGGGGACGAGCTGTCCCCGGACGAGCTGACGTCGCTGGCGTTCCTCATCCTCCTCGCCGGCTACGAGAACACCGTCCACCTCGTCGCCAACGCCGTGCTCGCCCTGCTGGACCATCCGGAGCTGCTGCACGAGCTGCGAAAGAATCCGGACGGACTCGGCGCGGCCGTGGAGGAGATCGCCCGGTGGGACGGGCCCGTCACGCTGGCCATCAGGCGCTTTCCGCTGGAGGACGTCGAGATCGGCGGGGTGACCGTGCCGGCCGGTGAGACCGTGCTGCTGTCCCTGGCCTCCGCCCACCGCGATCCCCGGCAGTTCCCCGACCCCGACCGCCTTGACCTGGGGCGGGAGCGCTCGGGACACCTGGCGCTGGGGCACGGCAGCCATTACTGCCTGGGCGCGCCGCTGGCCAGGCTGGAGGCGGAGACGGCGCTCGCGGTGCTGCTGGAGCGCTTCGAGAACCTGGAACTTGACGTTCCGAGGGAGGCGCTGACCTGGCGTCCCAGTATCCGGGCACGTGGCTTGAATTCGCTCCCCGTGCGCTGGTGAGCGGGAAGTCGAACGGGCTTTTGATGCATAACCCATCCTTGATGAGGTAGAACTGTCCTCGAGCCCGCTCGGTGTGCATCCCCCGTCGCACCGAGCGGGCCTTCGCCGTCCCGGCTCCGGATCAGGCGCTGCCGGGCGGGAACTTCAGCAGGACCACCGCCGCGAGCATCTGGATGGCCACCGACGCGGCCGCCCTGCGGGTCGGCAGATGATGCTGCCCCCGGATCAGCAGCGTGGCGAGCGCACAGCCGAAGGCCGCCGTCACCGAGGCCGCCAGCCGCACCGGGACCGAGTCGGACGGCAGCACGGTGTCCAGCATCAGCCGGGGCAGGTCGCTCGCCCAGAACAGCACGACGAACAGGCTCGTCGTCGGGGCGAACCTGCCGTTGCCGCCGAGCCGCCGCGCAATGGCGTGGGTGGCGGCCCCCAGCAGCAGACTGGCCAGCAGCATCACCGCCGAGCCGATGGCCATCGCCTCCAGCGCGAGCAGCGGGCCGACGTCCCACTGCCGCCAGAAGGAGTCCTTGGCCAGCGTCCCGAGCGCCCCGCACAGCAGGGACAGGAACGCGGCCGCTCCCCAGACGCTCCGGTCCCGTGCCTCGTCGAGCACCTCGACGGGCCGGTACCAGAGCCCGAATATCAGGCGGTGCCACAGCAGCTTGCGCGGCCGGGCGGCGGGCGTGGGCGGGGGAGGTGCGGTGGTCACGGGCATGGGTGCCGTTTTATCACCGTTCGGCCGGACCTCCCGAGTCCGGGCCGCCGCCACCGGGCGCGGACGCCCCGTCAGACGCCCGCGCCCGGCGCCCCTCAGAGGGGAGCGGGCTCCTTGGCGCCGGGGTCGGCATCGGCGTCGGGATCGTCGGTTCCCGGGCCGCCGCCCGGTCCGTGCAGATACTCCTCGCTGATCTCGCGGGGCCCGAACGGCCACACCTTCTCGTACGCCGCCCACAGCACGAACGCCACACAGCCGGCACCCACCCAGGCCAGGGACCACTCGATGGGGTGCCGCCCCGGCGAGTTCTTGTCCGCATAGCCGTAGATCACCAGCCAGCCGACCAGTGCCACCACGCTCGGCAGCGGGTAGAGCCACATGCGGTACGGGCGCCGCAGCCCCGGCTGCCGCCGCCGCAGCACCGTCACGGCCGCGATCTGGGCCAGCGCCTGCACGAGCACCATCACGCTCGTCAGCAGCTGGATGAGCGTCGCCAGATCCGTATGACGGCCGATCAGATAGCCTGCGCAGCCAATGACTCCCATCGTGACCAGGGGCAGCACCGGGAAGCGGTGGCGGGGGTGCAGAGTGCCGAACGGGCGGAAGAAGACCTTCTCCCGGGCGGCGTCGTAGGGGATGCGCGAGCCGCCGAGGAGACCGGTGAAGACCGAGGCGAAGGCGGTGACGAGGATCAGCACCGTGACCACGTCCGCGGCCCCCTTTCCCCAGGTCTTCTCCAGCACGGCGGAGGCGACGGAGGAGGAGGCCGTGGAGCGGGGATCGAGCATCTCCTGCCAGTCGACCACGCCCAGTGTGCCGACCTGGAGCAGCAGGTAGATGGCCATGATGCCGAGGATGGAGTAGACGATGGCGCGCGGCAGGGTGCGCCCGGGATCCTTGATCTCGGCACCCATGTAGGCGGCGGTGTTGTAGCCACCGTAGTCGTAGATGCCGATGGTCAGGCCCGCGGCGAAGCCGATCCAGAACTGATTGGACGTCAGCTCGAAGGCGTGCGCCGGGTAGGTGAAGGCCAGGTCGGGGCTGAAGTGCGTGAAGGCCGCGACGATGACCAGGGCGACGGAGGCGAGCATCACGCCCCACAGCACCGCCGTGATCCGTGCGATGTTCTCCACCCGGCGCCACAGCAGCGCGATGACGAGCGCGATGAGGGCCAGCCCCGTCAGATCGCCCTGCGTCTGCGTCATGTCCGGCCACAGATAGCCGAGGTACTGGACGAAGCCGATCACCCCGGTGGCCACCGCGAGTGGGATGAACAGCATCGACGTCCAGACGAACAGGAACGGCATCAGCTTCCCCGTGCGGTACTGGAACGCCTGCCGCAGATACACATAGCTGCCGCCCGCACCCGGCAGCGACGCCCCCAGCTCCGCCCAGATCAGCCCGTCGGCCAGCGCCAGGACCGCCCCCGCGACGAAGCCGATGACCGCCTGCGGCCCGCCGAAGGCGGCCACCATCAGCGGGATGGTGACGAAGGGGCCGATGCCGCACATCTGGCTCATGTTGATGGCGGTGGCCTGGAACAGCCCGATGCGGCGCACGAACCCCACGTTCGGGTCCGCCGCCCCCGGCCCGCCGGACCGGTGCCCTCTGCCTGCAGTGCCTGTCATTGGCGCAGCCCCTCTCGTCGTCCACTGCACTCGTACACCGGCCCGCCCGGCACGTCCATCACCTGCGCGGTGTCGCGAACACTGGTGGTGAGCCCGACGAACCGTCAAGATCTGGGAACCGGAGAACCAGTGGAAGAAGGGAAGAGAGATGCCCGGAAGACGCAGAGGACGCATCGCCGTCGTGGGCGGCAGCATCGCGGGCTGTGCCGCCGCACTCGCCGCGACCCGCGCCGGAGCGGACGAGGTCGTGGTCTACGAGCGGGCGGCCGGCGCGCTCCAGGACCGGGGCGTCGGCCTCGCGATCCACAACGACCGCTACGCCGAGCTGGAGGCGGCCGGATATGCCGACGCCGCCATGCCATGGGTGCCCCTCACCCGGCGCACCTGGATCACCCGCGACGGCGAGGAGCGCGCCGGACGACGGCTGGGAGCCGTGCCGTTCCCCTTCCGCTCCTACAACTGGGGCGCTCTGTGGCAGGAGTTACGCGCACGCATCCCCGCGTCGGTCGAGTACCGCCAGGGCGCGGCCGTCGAACGGGTCCTGCCCGAGCCGGACGGGGTCACGCTGTGCCTCGCCGACGGGACGACGGACCGCTGCGACCTGGTCGTCGGCGCGGACGGCTACCGCTCGGTGGTACGGGCGGCCACGAGCGCCACCGCGCCCGCCTACGCCGGCTACCCGGCCTGGCGCGGCACCGTGCCCGCCGAGGCGCTGCCGGAGCCGCGCTCCGCCTGGCCCGAGGGCGAGGCCGCGAACATCGCCTTCCCCGGCGGCCACATGATCGTCTACCGCATCCCCGGCCCGGGCGGCACGGGCGTCTCCGCCAACTGGGTGCTGTACACCTCCGCGCCGCCCGGCACCGCAGCGGCCCTCCGCGACCCGACGAGCCTGCCGCCGGGCAGGGTCACCGACGACCTGCTGGCCCACCGGGCCGCCGTGACCGAACGCTGCTTCCCGCCCTACTGGCGGGACTTCGTCGCCTGCACGCCCCGGTCCACGGCCGCCGTCCAGCCCCTGTACGACCTGGCCGTGCCGCACTACGGCGAGGGCCGCATCGTGCTCGCCGGGGACGCGGCCGCCGTGGCCCGCCCCCACACCGGCAGCGGCGCCGCCAAGGCGCTGCAGGACGCCACGGTCCTGGAACGCGTCCTGCGGTCCGCCGGCACCTGGGCGGAGGCGGTGCAGGCGTACGACGCCGAACGCACCCCGAGCGGCCGGGCCCTGGTCCGGCTCGCGCGCCGGCTCGGCCGGGCGCAGGTCCTGGCGACGCCCGACTGGCACACCATGGACCAGGCCGCCCTGGAGCGGTGGTGGCGGGAGGCGTCCGACGGCGAGCGCGGCTTCGGCGGCGAGCGCCTCGGCGCCCCGACCGGCCCCTCCTGACGTGCACGGACGGCTTCCTGCGAAGAAGTGGCACTTGCCACTCTTTTCCCCCGGCGGCGGGCCGGGACGTTAAGGTGGCCCGGCCGTGGTGATCGGGAAGACCGGTGCGGACCCTCGTGGTCCTATTCCGGAGCGGCCCTCGCCACTGTGACCGGGGAGTTACCGTCCCGGCCGCGTGCCCCACCCACGGGCGCGCGGAGCCACTGGCGCCGTCCGGCTGCCGGGAAGGCGGGACGGTCGCGTGTGTACCCGTAAGCCAGGAGACCGGCCACGGCATCTCACAGAACATCCACGAGGTGCTGGAGCGTGACCCCGAATGACCCTGCCCACCCCCACCCCCACCACCGGCAGTTCTGCCGGAACTGAGCCCTCCGCGCTGCCCGCCTTCCGCTGGCAGCGCCAGGACACGATACGGACCGCCGGCCTGCTGGCCGTCGTAGCCGCCCTGCACGTCGTCGCCTTCGGCGTGCTCTTCCTGCTCGTCGTCCCCCACCACTACACCGTCGACTCCAAGGTCTTCGGTGTCGGCCTCGGCGTCACGGCCTACACCCTCGGCATGCGGCACGCCTTCGACGCCGACCACATCGCCGCGATCGACAACACCACCCGCAAGCTGATGGCCGACGGCAAGCGCCCGGTGTCGGTCGGCTTCTGGTTCGCCCTCGGGCACTCCAGCGTCGTCGTCCTCCTGACGCTGCTGGTGGCCGGCGGCACCCGGCTGGCCGGGACGCTGATGGACGAGGAGTCCACCACCCACCAGACCCTCGGCGTGGTCGGCACCACCGTCTCCGGCGGCTTCCTCTACCTCATCGCCGCCCTCAACCTCGTCGCCCTCGCTGGCATTCTGCGGGTCTTCCGCGCGATGCGCCAGGGCCGCTTCGACGAGGCGGAGCTGGAGGAGCACCTGGACTCGCGGGGCTTCATGAACCGCATCCTCGGCCGGCTCACCCGGTCCGTCTCCCGGCCCGGGCAGATGTACCCGCTCGGCTTCCTCTTCGGCCTCGGCTTCGACACCGCGACCGAGGTCACGCTGATGGTGATGGCGGGCAGCGGGGCCGCGGCCGGCCTGCCCTGGTACGCGGTCCTGTGCCTGCCGCTGCTGTTCGCCGCCGGAATGAGCCTGTTCGACACGCTCGACGGCACGTTCATGAACTTCGCCTACCAGTGGGCGTTCTCCAACCCCGTCCGCAAGGTCTACTACAACCTCACCATCACCGGCCTGTCCATCGCCGTGGCCTTCCTCATCGGCACGATCGAGCTGGTCGGGGTCCTGCACGAGAAGATGGACCTGACGGATCCGGTGACCGGCTGGATCGCCGGACTCGACCTCGACAACGTCGGGTTCGTCATCGTCGGGCTGTTCGTGGTGGTGTGGGCGGCCGCGCTCGCCTACTGGCGCATCGCCAAGGTCGAGGACCGCTGGGCGGTGCGTGCCTCTGCCCGCCGCTAGGGCCGTGCGTTAGGGCCGGGCGCAGCCGCGGGTCGCGCACTCCTTGCGCACGCTGATGACGGGGAGCTTGTTGCCCGCGGACTCCTCGCTGACGACGACGGGGGACGGGCCGCCGCAGGTGAGGCACGTACGCGACGAGGGGTCCCGCTCCCGGTCGATCGTTGCGGCGATCCTGCGCAGTGGGTCGGCGGTGTCGTCGTCGGGCATGGGCCATCCCGTTCGCTTCGGCGGTTCCCGCTCCGCGCGGCCGGAGGGGTGGGTGCATCGTGGCGCACGACGCGTGATCACGTCAGCGGGTTGGGGGGTGACCACCCTTTGGGTGGGGGGTCTTTCCCCCACCCCGCCCCTTCCCGCAGCTTCCGATATGCGGCTCCGCCGCAGGGCGGGGGCTCCGCCCCCGGACCCCCGCTCCTCAAACGCCGGAGGGGCTGAAATTGCCCCCTGGTTCGGGAAAGGGCGGGATCGGGGAAAACTCCAGCGGCAGCACCACCTCGAAGCGGCACCCGCCCCCAACGTTCCGCACCGACACCGCACCCCCATGCGCCTCCACGATCCCGCGCACAATCGCCAGCCCCAACCCCGCACCCCCCGTCCGCGTCCGCGCCTCCGACCCCCGCCACCCCGTGTCGAACACCCGCGGAAGGTCCTCCTCCGGGATGCCGCCGCAGCCGTCCGTGACGGAGAGGACGACCGTGTCCTCCTCCTGCCGCGCGGCCACCGTCACCGTCCCGTCGGCCGGCGTCCGGCGCACCGCGTTGACCAGCAGATTGCCCAGCACTCGCGTCATCTCCCCGCCGTCCGCCTCGACCGGTACCGCGTCGACGCCGTCGCCCGTCAGCCGGACGCCGCGCTCGCGGGCCAGCGGGCCGACCCCGGCCAGGGCGTCGTCCACCAGGTCGTACGCCGAGATCCGGGCCGGGTTCAGCGGCAGCGCCCCCGCGTGGATGCGGGACAGCTCGAACAGGTCGCCGACCATGGAGTCGATACGGTCCACTTCGGTGCGGATGCGGCGGAGGTAGCGCGCGGGGTCCTCGGCCACGCCGTCCTCCAGTGCCTCGGACATCGCCCGCAGCCCGGCCAGCGGGGTGCGCAGGTCGTGCGAGATCCAGGCGACCAGCTCGCGGCGCGAGGCGTCGAGGGCACGTTCGCGCTCCCGGGACTCGGCGAGCCGGGCCCCGGTCGCGGCCAGCTCGCGGGAGAGCGCGTCGAGTTCGGCCGTGGCCCCGCCGCCGGGGGCCGCGAACGTGCCGTCCTCGCCGAAGGAACGGGCGGCGCGCGTCAGGGCGTTGCTGCGGGCCACCACCCAGCGGCCGAGCAGCAGCGCCGTCGCGAGCGAGACCACGGCGGCCATCGCGCACACCGTCGTGACGACGGTCAGGTCGTGCGCGGAGAGGAACATGGCCCGGGCCACGGCCAGCGTCCCGGCCAGCATCGCGGTCACCGACACCACGGCCACCACGGCCAGGGACACCGCGACCGACCGGCGGCGCAGCACCCGCAGGGCAACGGCCCCCAGCAGCCCGGCCGCCACGGCGCCGAGCAGGGCGTAGCAGGCGATCAGCAGCACGTCACGCACGGCCGTCCGGCCCCGTTCCGTCCGTCCCTGCTCCGTCCGCCGCGGGCGGGTCGAAGCGGTAGCCGACGCCCCACACCGTCCGGATCAGGCTGGGCCGGGCCGGGTCGTCCTCGACCTTGGCCCGCAGCCGCCGCACGTGCACCGTGACGGTGGACACGTCCCCGAATTCCCAGCCCCACACCTCGCGCATCAGTTCCTCGCGCCCGCAGGCCCGCCCGGGGTGCCGCAGCAGGAACGCCAGCAGGTCGAACTCGCGCACGGTAAGGGCCAGTTCGGTGCCGTCCCTGGTGGCGCGCCGGGACGCCGGATCCAGGGTCAGGCCGGCGGCCCGCAGCGGGGGCGCCGCCCCCGGACCGGCCGCCCCGGCCGCGCGGGCGCGGCGCAGCACGGCCGCCACGCGCAGCACCAGCTCCCGGGGCGAGAAGGGCTTGGTGACGTAGTCGTCGGCGCCGACCTCCAGGCCCAGGATGCGGTCCTCCTCGTCGCCGCGCGCGGTGAGCATGACGACCGGCACCGGACCGTGCTCGCGCAGCCTGCGGCAGACCTCCAGGCCGTCCATGCCGGGCAGCATCAGGTCGAGGACGACGAGATCGGGCCGCGCGGCCGTGGCCCGGTCCAGCGCGGCGGGACCGTCGGCGGCCCGGTCGACGGTGAAGCCCGCCCGGCCGAGATAGCCGGCCACGACCTCGGCGACGGTGGGGTCGTCGTCGACCACGAGCACACGGGCGGGGGGTGTCTGCTGCTGCATCCCGCAAGCCTCGCATCCTCGCGGGGAAACACCGTCCCGCCGGGGGAGGGGAGAGGGGGTGTCAGCTGCGCGCGCGGCGCCGCCGCACCCGCCGCCACCACCGCACGCCGACCAGCCCCGCCGCCACCGCGAACGTCGCCCCCATCGTGAGCACCCAGTTGCGCGGGTAGTCCAGCGGCAGCACCGAGGGGTTCTGGGTGGCGCCCGGCCGCAGCAGCGCGGGCGAGGCGACGGCCGTCAGACAGGCCGCCACCAGCAGCGTGCCCCGCACCACGCGCCGGGCGGGCAGCCGGGAGACGGCGATGCCCGCCGCCAGTGTCAGCGGCGCCACCAGGCCGTCGTGGACGATCAGCGGCCCGATCATCCACCGCCCCACGGACCAGGGGTAGTGCGTGCCGCCCTTCCCGAACAGCAGCGAGTAGACGCCCACCCCCATGATGACGATGCCCAGCGCCCCGAAGGCGGTCCGCAGCGGTGTCACAGCACCTCCAGCGACGAGATCCACTTCGTCTGCAGCACCCCGGGCCGGTTGGGGGCGATGATGCGCGCGGGGTAGCCGTGGTCGTAGGACAGCTCCTCGCCGTTGAGGCGCAGCGCGAGCAGCGTGAGCGGGTCGCGCGCATGGGTGTGGGCCATGGTCGTCACCCGGTGGTTGCCGTCCTGCTCCAGCGAGGTCACCCGGATCCGGACGTCGGCGGGCGCGCCCGCCCGGTCCAGCAGGTCCCGTACGCGGACGCCCGTCCAGACAGCCGTCTTGCTCCACCCTTCGACGCAGGCGATCGACAGTGTCGCCGTCTGCTGCGGCAGCGCGCGCAGCTCGTCCAGCGTCAGCTCGTACGGGCGCGGACCGTCGACCCGCAGCCGCCAGTTGCGCACCATCTCCTCGGTCACGCCCGCGAGGGCGGCGGTCCGGGTGACGGGGAGGCCCTGCGGGCCCCGGTCCGGGTGGCGGGGCGCCAGCAGGTCCAGCCGGGCCAGCGGGGGGAAGGCCTGGCCGACCGTCGTGACGGTCACCGCGGCCACCGCCGTGCCCACCGAGGCCAGCAGCGCACGTCGGTCGGCGTTGTCCTCGGCCCAGCGCTCGGGATCGGCCAGCGCACGGCGCCGCCAGTGCGCCCTGATCTGCGGTGCCTTGACGGCCAGGTGCAGGACCAGCGCCCCGAACAGCAGCCAGCCCACCGCGAAGTGCACCGGCACGAACGAGAACGGCCACGGGGACCACTGCGAGGTGTTGAGCAGCCCCGTGACAAGCTCGAAGAGGGCCGAGGCCCCCAGCACCAGCACCGACAGCCGCTCCAGCCCGTGCCCCATCGAGCGCAGGACGGGCCGTACGAACAGCCGCGGGTAGACCGTCCACAGCTTCGCCAGCAGCAGCGGGACCGCCGCGATGCCGCTCGCCACGTGCAGCCCCTGGCTCACGCGGTAGCCCCACACGGGGCGGCTGGGCAGGGAGTTCGCCAGGAAGGCGGGTGGCTGCTCCTGGTAATGGCTCATCAGCCCCGTCACGAAGCACACCGCGACCGCCAGCCCGAGCCAGCGGCCGATCGCCGTGGCCGTGCGGGCGTCGTGGAGCCTGCCCGAGAAGGCAGGGGCCGGAAAGGTCGGCAATGGGCGTTTCATGCCCCTATCACACCGCGCGCGGAGGCGGTAGGCGCGGATCGACACTTCACGAATGGCGGACGTCGGCAGACGGCAGCGGGCGTCACGGGCGTCAACGGACGCCGCCGCCCCTGCGGTCCGGCCCGGCCCCGGGCAGCCCGGGGCCCGCGCAGCGCACGTCCGCCCTCGGCACCGTGCCGTCCACCAGGTACGCCGCCACCGCATCGTCCACGCACGCGTTGCCCCGGCCGGCGAACACGCCGTGCGAGTAGTCGTCCTCCAGGGTCACCAGGCGGGAGCCGGGGAGGACGCGGCGCAGGGCACGGGCGCCCGCGAGCGGGCTGACCGGGTCGTGGGCCGAGGCCACCAGCAGCACCGGGGGTGCCGAGCGGCTGCCGAGGGCCGGGCGGTGCGCGGGGCGGTGGTGCCAGTACGCGCAGACAGCCGCCTCCAGGCCGGTCAGGACGGGCAGCGGGTCGAGCCGGCGCAGCCGGCGGATGCCGTCGACGACCTGCCCGGGGGTCGGGCCGGGCCCGTCGGCGCACTTCACGATGCGGTTCGCGGCCTCGTAGTTGCGGTTGCCCGGGGAGTCGAACGGCGCGGTCGGCCGCAGCCCGTCCACCGTGCCGTCGCGCAGGTACGCGGCCAGCCCGTCGCCCAGCCGCGCCCAGCGGTCCGTGTGGGCGAGGGCGCGGTAGACGGCGCGGTCGAACTCGGCCGGGCCGAAGCCGTGCACGGGGTGCTCGGCCAGTTCGGCACGGGCCTCCTCGTACGCCTCGCGGACCTCCGGGCCGTCGTCGCCGAGCCCGAAGCGGTCCTCGTGCGTGGCCAGCCAGCCGAACAGGACCGTGCGCTGCCGGAGCATGGCCTCCGCCTGGAGCAGATCGACGTCGAACCAGTCCCACGGGGGGACGACGCTGTCCAGCACCATGCGGCCGGTGCGCCGCGGGAACCGGGCCGTGTAGGCCGCGCCGAGGTAGCTGCCGTAGGAGACGCCGAGGAAGCTGACGCGCGGTTCGCCGAGCGCGGCGCGCAGGGCGTCCATGTCGCGGGCGGTGGCCTCGGTCGAGAGGTGGGGCAGGGCCGCGGCCCCGGCACCGGCCGCGCAGTCGGCGGCGAGCCGGCCCAGCCCTGCCAGCAGCTCGCGCTCGGCGGCACCGTCGCGGGGGACCGGGTCGGGGCGAGGGGAGGTGAAGTGGCCGCCCATCGCGCCGCAGTCGACGGGCGAGCTGCCGCCGACGCCGCGCGGGTCGAGACCGACGACGTCGTAGGCGCGGCGGACCCGCTCGGGCAGCCGGGCGCGCTTGACCACGGCGTACGGCAGCCCGGCACCGCCCGGCCCGCCGGGGTTGACCAGCAGCACACCGCGGCGCTCGGCCGGGGTGCCGGTGGCGCGGACCCGGGAGACGGCCAGCCGCAGCTGCGGCCCCTGGGGCCGCTCCCAGTCGAGGGGGACGCCCAGGGTGGCGCACTCGACGCGGGCGGGTGGGGGCGGGTGGGGCACGGAGGCGGGGCAGGAGGCGAATCGCAGGGGGTGGTGGGGTGCGGCGTGGGTGGGGGCGGGGGAGAGGAGGGCGGCCGCGAGGGCGAGGGTACACAGGGTGGTGGCGGTACGGGTGGGGCTGGGCATGGGCTTTCCTTTCCCCGCCCCGCCCCTTCCCGTAACCGGGGGCTCCGCCCCCGGACCCCGGGTGGGCACAAACCGGCGCGGGCGGGGAAATACCATCGAACGATGCACGACCAGTACGTCCGCGTGCGCGGCGCCCGCGAGCACAACCTCAGGTCCGTCGACGTCGACATCCCCCGCGACGCCCTCGTCGTCTTCACCGGCGTGTCCGGCTCCGGCAAGTCCTCGCTCGCCTTCGGCACCCTCTACGCCGAGGCACAGCGCCGGTACTTCGAGTCCGTCGCCCCGTACGCGCGCCGTCTGATCCACCAGGTCGGCGCGCCGAAGGTCGAGGAGATCAGCGGGCTGCCGCCCGCCGTCGCGCTGGAGCAGCGGCGGTCCGCGCCCACCTCGCGCTCCTCCGTGGGCACGGTCACCACGCTCTCCAACTCCCTGCGCATGCTCTTCTCCCGCGCCGGGACCTACCCGGAGGGCGCCGAGCGGCTGGACTCCGACGCCTTCTCGCCCAACACGCCGACCGGCGCCTGCCCCGAGTGCCATGGGCTGGGCCGGGTCCACGAGGTCACCGAGGCGTCCCTGGTCCCCGATCCCTCGCTGTCCATCCGGGAGGGCGCGATCGCCGCCTGGCCCGGTGCGTGGCAGGGGAAGAACCTCCGCGACATCCTCGACGCCCTCGGCCACGACGTCGACCGGCCGTGGCGCGAGCTGCCGCAGGAGGACCGCGACTGGATCCTGTTCACCGACGAGCAGCCGGTCGTCACCGTGCACCCCGTCAGGGACGCCGAGCGCATCCAACGCCCGTACAAGGGCACCTACATGAGCGCCCGCCGCTATGTGCTGCACACCTTCGCGGACTCCAAGAGTGCCGCGCTGCGGGCCCGGGCCGAGCGGCACCTGGTCGGCAGGGACTGCCCGGTGTGCGCGGGCAGGCGGCTGCGGCCCGAGGCGCTCGCGGTCACCTTCGCCGGGCGGGACATCGCGTACCTGGCCGCGCTCTCGCTCACCGACCTGGCCGGTACGCTGCGCCCGGCTCGCGACGGCGACGGCGTCGCCGCCACGCTCGCCCGGGATCTCGTCGCCCGGATCGAGGTGCTCACCGAACTCGGCCTGGGCTACCTCAGCGTGGACCGGTCCACCCCGACCCTGTCGGCGGGCGAGTTGCAGCGGCTGCGGCTGGCCACCCAGCTGCGCTCGGGCCTCTTCGGGGTGGTGTACGTCCTGGACGAGCCCTCCGCCGGGCTGCACCCGGCGGACAGCGCCGCCCTGCTGAAGGTGCTGGACCGGCTCAAGGGCGCGGGCAACTCGCTGTTCGTCGTCGAGCACCACATGGACGTCGTGCGCCGCGCGGACTGGATCGTCGACGTCGGACCGAAGGCCGGCGAGCACGGCGGGCAGGTGCTCTACAGCGGCCCGGTCGCCGGGCTCGCGGAAGTGGCGGGCTCGGCGACCCGCCGGTTCGTGTTCCCCGGCGCCGGGGACCGGGCCGCGACCGCCGCGAGCCGTGCCCGTGCGCCGCGCACCCCGTCCGGTGCGCTGCGGCTGCGCGGCGTCACCCGGCACAACCTCCGCGGTCTCGACGCGGACTTCCCCCTGGGCGTCTTCACCGCCGTCACCGGCGTGTCCGGCTCGGGCAAGTCCACCCTGGTGGGCGAGGTGCTCGCGGAGACCGTCGCCGCCCATCTGGAGCAGCGGCAGCCCGAGGTGGCCGCCGAGGGGCTGGCCGCCGTGGACCGGCTCGTCCGCGTCGACCAGAAGCCGATCGGCCGTACCCCGCGCTCCAACCTGGCCACCTACACGGGCCTGTTCGACGCCGTCCGCAAGGTCTTCGCGGCCACCGACGAGGCCCGGGCCCGGGGCTACGGCGCCGGGCGCTTCTCCTTCAACGTGGTCGGCGGGCGCTGCGAGGTCTGCCAGGGCGAGGGCTTCGTCGCCGTCGAGCTGCTGTTCCTGCCCGGCACGTACGCGCCGTGCACCGCCTGCGGGGGCGCGCGCTACAACCCCGGGACGCTGGAGATCACCTACCGGGGCGAGAGCATCGCGGGCGTCCTCGACATGACCGTCGACGCGGCGGCCCGGTTCCTGGCCGATGTGCCGGCCGCCGCCCGGAGCCTGCGGACGCTCCAGGACGTCGGCCTGGGCTATCTGCGGCTGGGGCAGCCCGCCACCGAGCTGTCCGGCGGCGAGGCCCAGCGGATCAAGCTCGCCGCCGAGCTGCAGCGCACCCACCGGGGGCACACCCTCTACGTCCTGGACGAGCCCACGACGGGGCTGCACCCGGCCGACACCGAGGTGCTGCTCGGCCAGCTCCACGGGCTGGTGGAGGCGGGCAACACGGTCGTGGTCGTCGAGCACGACATGGCCGTGGTGGCGGGTGCCGACCACGTCGTCGACCTGGGGCCGGGCGGGGGCGCGGAGGGCGGCCGCGTCGTGGCGGCCGGCACCCCGCAGGAGGTGGCGCGGAGCGCCGCGAGCGCCACCGCGCCGCACCTGGCCGCCGCGCTGCGGGAGTAGCCGCGCGGCATCCGTGCACTGGACGCGCACCACCCCTTCTGGTTACGTCGGGGCCAAGTGTTCGACCGGACTGGATGTGTGGGGACGGAGCACCACCATGGCCCATGCCCTGATCGCCGGCGGCGGCATCGCCGGACCCGTGGCCGCGATGGCCCTCCAGCGGGCCGGGATCGACTCCACTCTCTACGAGGCGTATCCGGAGGGCGCCGCCGACACCGGCTCCTTCCTCGCCCTCTTCGCCAACGGCCTGGCCGCCCTGCACACCGTGGACGCCGACGGGCCGGTGTACGCGGCCTCCTGCGTGGCCGACACCGTCGAGTCCTTCGGCGCGGACGGCACCCGGCTGGGACGGCAGCCCATCGCGGGCTCCCGGGACGAGGGCCTCGGGGTCCGCACCCTGCCGCGCGCTGCCCTGTGCCGCACCCTGCGCGCCGAGGCCGCCCGCCGTGGCATACCCATCCGCTACGGCAAGCGCCTGACCGACGCCGCCACCCGGCCCGACGGCACGGTCGTCGCCTCGTTCGCGGACGGCACGAGCGCCGAGGGAAGCCTCCTCGTCGGCGCCGACGGCATCCACTCCCGCGTCCGCGCCCTCCTCGACCCCGCGGCGCCCCCGCCCCGCCACACCGGCCAGCTCACCGTCTGCGGCGAGACCCGGGACACCGGGCACCCGGCGCCGCCCCGCACCTACCGCATGTACTACGGCAGCCGTGCCTTCTTCGGCTGCACCACCGCCCCCGACGGCACCACCTACTGGTTCGCCAACATCCCCGGCGGGGAAGTGCCCAGAGCCGCCCTCGCCGGCACCCCGCCCGAGGAGTGGCGCCGCCGTGTCGCCGGGCTGTTCGACGGGGACGGCACCCCCGCCGCCGCCATCGCACGCGCCACGGGCGACGCGGTCGTCGCCCTCAACGGCTACGACATCCCCACCACCCGCGTCTGGCACGACGGGCGCACCGTGCTCCTCGGCGACGCCGCCCACGCCACCGCCCCCAACGCCGCCCAGGGCGCCTCCATGGCCATCGAGGACGGCGTCGTCCTCGCCCGCTGCCTGCGCGACCTCCCCGACACCGGCCGGGCGTTCGCCGCCTTCGAGCGGCTGCGCCGGGAGCGCGTCGAGAAGGTCGTGGCCATGAGCGCCGCCATGGCCCACAGCTCCCCCTTCGACCGGCAGGCCCGGCGCGCCCGCGAGGCCGAGGCGGCCCGGCGCACGGCCGGCGACCCGCGTGAGGACTCCGCCTGGCTCACCGGTTACCGCGTCGACTGGGACGAGCCCGTGGCCTGAGTTGCCGCCCGGACGCGCTGCGGCAGACTGGAGCCATGCCGGAGCTGCCGGAGGTCGAGGCCCTCGCCGGATTCCTGTCCGAGCGCCTCGTCGGCCGTACGGTCGAGCGCGTCCTGCCCGCGGCCGTGAGCGTCCTCAAGACCTACGACCCGCCGCTGAGCGCCCTCGAAGGGCGCGCCGTGACCTCCGTGCACCGGCACGGCAAGTTCCTCGACCTCGCCACCGGGGGCGGCCCGCACCTGGTGTGCCACCTCGCCCGGGCGGGCTGGCTGCGCTGGCGGGACACCCTGCCGGAGGAGCCCCCGCGGCCGGGCAAGGGGCCGCTCGCGCTGCGGGTGCGCCTCGCCGGGGGCGGCGGCTTCGACCTCACCGAGGCGGGCACTCAGAAGCGGCTCGCCGTGTACTGCGTCCGCGAGCCCGCCGAGGTCCCCGGCATCGCCCGGCTCGGCCCCGACCCCCTCGCCCCCGACTTCACCCTCGACGCCTTCGCCGGGCTGCTGCGCGGCGAGCGGCGGCAGCTCAAGGGCGTCCTGCGCGACCAGAGCGTCATCGCGGGCATCGGCAACGCCTACTCCGACGAGATCCTGCATGCGGCCCGCATGTCCCCCTTCAAACTCGCCGCAAGCCTCACGGAGGAGGAGACCACCACCCTCTACGAGGCGCTGGGCAGCACCCTGCGCGACGCCGTCGAGCGCTCCCGCGGCCAGGCCGCCGCCGAGCTGAAGGCGGAGAAGAGGAGCGGCCTGCGCGTCCACGGCCGCACCGGGCAGCCCTGCCCGGTCTGCGGGGACACCGTCCGCGAGGTGTCCTTCAGCGACTCGTCCCTGCAGTACTGCCCCACCTGCCAGACGGGCGGAAAGCCGCTCGCCGACCGCAGGCTCTCCCGCCTGCTGAAGTAGCGGCCCGCCGTGGCGGCGTCAGCCCTGGGGGATGCCCCGGGAATCGGCGTGGGCCAGCTCCGAGTGCTTGTAGGAGTAGGCGAAGTACACGGCCATCCCGATGACGAACCACACCGCGAACCGCACCCACGTCTGCCACGCCAGATAGGTGATCAGCCAGATCGACGCGGCCACCCCGATCCCCGGCACCACCGGCACCCACGGGCAGCGGAAGCTGCGCGGCAGCTCCGGCTGCTTGTAGCGGAGCACGATGACCGCCGTGCACACGACCGCGAAGGCCAGCAGGATGCCGATATTGGTCAGCTCCGCCGCCTCGCCGATCGGGATGAGCCCCGCGATCACGGCCGAGGCGATCCCCACGATCCACGTCACCCGCGTCGGCACGTGCCGCGTGGGGTGGGTGTGGGCGAACCACTTCGGCAGCAGCCCGTCCCGGCTCATCGCGAACCACACCCGGGTCACACCGAGCATGAAGGTGAACATGACGGTGAGGATGCCGATGATCGCGCCGACCGCGATGACGTCGGCGATCCCGCTGAGCCCCACCGACTTGAAGGCCGTGGAGAAGCCGCTGGCCTTGTCGATGTGCTGGTAGTTCTGCATGCCGGTGAGCACCAGGCACGCCAGCACGTACAGCACCATCGAGATGGCCAGCGAGTAGAGGATCGCCCTGGGCATGTGGCGCTGCGCGTCCTTGGACTCCTCCGCCGCCGTGGACATCGCGTCGTACCCGAACACCGCGAAGAAGACCGTGGCCGCACCCGTGAACGTACCGCTGAGGCCGAAGGGGAAGAAGGGCTTGTAGTTGCCGCTCTTGACGTGGAAGAAGCCCACGACGATCACCAGCAGGACCACGATGACCTTCAGTCCCACGACCACCGTCTCGAACCGGGCCGCGTTCTTGATGCCCATGGTCAGCAGATAGGCGATCAGCAGGCAAAGCACCGCCGCGAACAGGTCGATCCGGTGCCCGTCCCCCGTCCCCGGCGCGCCCAGCATCCAGGCCGGCAGATGGGCGTTCGCCTCGCCCAGCAGGAAGTTGATGTACCCGGAGATGCCGATGGCCACGACCGAGACGATCGCCGTGTACTCCAGCAGCAGGTCCCAGCCGATGAACCAGCCGCCGATCTCGCCGAGCACCGCGTAGCCGTAGGTGTAGGCCGACCCGGCCCGCGGGATGAGGCCCGCGAACTCCGCGTACGAGAAGGCCGCCGCCGCGCTCGCCACGCCCGCGATGAGGAACGACACCAGCACGGCCGGGCCCGCCACGCCGTTGGCGATGGTGCCCGCCAGGCTGAAGATGCCGGCCCCGATGATGCCGCCGACGCCGATCGCGGTGAGCTGCCACAGGCCCAGGGTCCGGGTCAGGTGCTCGCCGTGCGCCTCCGCCTCCTCCGCCTCCTCGATCGTCTCGATCGGCTTGCGGCGCAGTACGCCCTGCCCTGCCCGGAGCCCGGCCATGTCCTCGTCCTCTCGTCGACGCTGACGGGGATGGCCGTCATCATGGCCGAGCCCCGGCGGCGACGGAAGCCGCCGCCCCGCGCCGGCTCCCGGGATCAGCCGATGGCGGGCGGCGGTGCGGCCGCCTCGCCCGTGCCCCAGCGCGAGGGCTGCGACCCGACGGTGAAGTCCAGCCGCCCGCCCTCGCGGAGCGTCCTCGTCGTCAGGTACGTGCGGTCGTAGCCGGCGCCGTCCAGCCGCGCCGAGCGGACGTACCGGTCGGTGTCCGAGGTGCCCCGCGCGGTCACCGTGAAGCGGCCCCGCGGATACCACTTCCGGTCCAGGTGCAGGTCGACCCGGTCGAAGACGGGGGTGCTCAGCCCCCACAGGTCCGTTCCCGGGGCCACCGGGTAGATGCCGACGGCCGACAGGACCATCCACGCCGACATCGTGCCCAGGTCGTCGTTGCCGGTCATCCCGGTCGGGGAGTCGGTGAACAGCGTGAGCGCCGCGTGCACCACGTCCGTGGTCTTCCACGGCTTGCCCGTGGAGAGGTAGGTGTAGGGCGCGATGAGGTCGGGCTCGTTCTGCGGGTTGTACTTGTCGGCGTTGTAGTAGTCGTACGGGCCGTTGACCCACACCTCGCGGGCCGTGCGCGCCGGGTCGGCGAGCAGCCGGTCGTAGGCGAAGAAGGAGTCCAGCCGCTTGCCGGCCGCCTCCCGGCCGCCGATCAGCCGCACCAGGCCCGGCAGGTCCTGCGGCACCAGCCACTGGTACTGCCAGGCCGTGCCCTCGTGGAAGCCGGGGCTCCGCGCCGGGTCGGCGGAGCCGGTGAACGCGCCGGAGGCGTCGCGGGGGCGGAAGAAGCCGGTGGCCGGGTCGTACAGCCTGCGGTAGTTGCGGGACCGGGCCGCGTACCGCTCGGCGTCCGCGCGGTGCCCCAGCGCACGGGCCATCCGGGCGAGCACGCCGTCGGCCAGCGCGTACTCGAGGGTGGCCGAGGCGCCCTCGTGGAAGTCGGAGTCGCCGGGCTTGTGCTGGGGCTCGCCGGGCAGGTACGGCACGTAACCGTCCTTGACGTACCGGGCGTTGCCCTCGCGGCCGATGTACGGGGAGCGGGCCGGGGGGACGCCGTCGGCGTTCTTCCGCAGCGCCCGGTAGGCCTCCTCCTCGTGGCCTTCGAGCAGGCCCTGCTCGAACGCGTTGGTGAGGTACGGAGTCACCGGGTCGCCCGTCATGATGTTCGTCTCGACCGTCCCGTAGCCCCACTTGGGCAGCCAGCCGCCCTCGGCGTCGACCCGCAGCACGGACAGCGCCATGTCCCGCGCCTCGCGCGGGGCGAGCAGGGACAGGAGCTGGGCCTGGGTGCGGTAGGTGTCCCAGAGCGACCAGTTCTGGTAGTAGGTGAAGCCTTCGGCACGGTGGATTCTCTGGTCCCAGCCCGTGTAGCGGCCGTCGGCGTCGCTGCCCACGTTGGGCGAGAGGAACGAGCGGTAGAGGGACGAGTAGAACGTGCGGCGCAGCGTCCTGCCGCCGCCCTCGACGGCCACGTCGGCCAGCCGCCGCTGCCACGCCTCGCGCGCCGCGGCGGCCGTGCGGTCGAAGCCGTCCTCCTCGGCGCGCAGATTGTGCTCGGCTCCCGCGGCGTCCACGTAGCTGACGGCCGTGGTGGCTTCCACGGTCCGGTCGCGGGTGGTGTCGAAGCGCACCCAGGCGCCGTTGCGGCCCGTGGAGGTCGAGGCGCGGCTGCCCGCGGTCACCCGGTCGCCGTTCCAGGTGCCGTAGGAGGCGAACGGCCGGTCGAAGCGGGTGAGGGTGTGCACGGTGTACGGCCGGGTGTCCTGGCAGAAGCCGCGGCCGGTGATGGTGGTGCGCACGGTGCGGCTGTCGACGACCTCGACGCTGCTGGAGACCGTCCTGTGCAGCGACTGGCCGGTGTTGAAGAGGACGTTCGCCTTCTCGGTGGCGGGGAAGGTATAGCGCTGCCCGCCGGTGCGGGCGGTCGCCGTGAGTTCAGCGGTGATGCCGCCGTAGGAGGAGAGCCGCACCCGGTAGTAGCCGGGCCGGGCCGTCTCGTTCTCGTGGGCGAACTCGGCGGCGTAGCGGGCGTTGTCGGTCTGCGTCACGTCCCCCGTGGTGGGGAGCACGGGCAGGTCGCCGCCGATGCGGCAGCCCACCCCCGACAGGTGCACGGTGCTGAACCCGCGGATGTGGCGGTCCTTGTAGTCGTAGCCGGTGCTGTGCCCGGTGTCGGGGGAGAGCTGCACCATCCCGAACGGGACGGCGGCGCCGGGGAAGGTGTTGCCCTCGTTCTGGGTGCCGATGAACGGGTTGACGAGGCCGGTGAGGTCACCGCCCGGCGCCGCGCCCGCCCGCTCCGGCGGGACGAGCGCGGTGGCGCCGAGCACCGCCGCCAGGGCGAGCGCGGCCGCGCCGGTACGGCGGCGCAGCGGTGGGTGTACGGCCCGTCTCATTCGACCACGCCCCTCGTATGACAGCGATGTCAGCGCAGAGGCTCGCCTGGGCGGTACGAGGAGTCAAGGATGCGCCGGATGGTGGGCGTGGTGTTCCGGACATCACGAGGTACGCAGACACTCGATCGTGTAGTCGCCGGTGTCCGCGTCGACGGTCACGCCGTGGGTCTCGCTGCGGAATCCGGGGAACTCGCGGTCGAAGGACTCCAGTGCGCCGAGGTAGCGCAGCAGCGGTCCGCCGGCGTCGCCCGTGGACTCGCCGGGCATCAGGACCGGGATGCCGGGCGGGGTGACGGTCACCATGGCCGCGGCCACCCTGCCCGCGGCGTCGGCCAGCCGTACGCGCTCGGTGCCGCCGCGGATCAGCCGCTGGTAGCACGACTGGGGCGGGGCGACCGGCTCCGGCAGCTCCTGGAAGGCGGTGTCCAGCAGCGTGACCAGGTCCGCGCGGCGCAGGTGGTCGTGCATGGACTGGCACAGGCCGGGCAGCGTCGATCCGGCGTACCGCCGCGGGTACTGCGCGAGGAGGTCCGGCAGGACGCGGTCGAGGGGAGCATCGCCGTCGTAGAGCGCCTTGAAGTCCATCAGGGCGTCCAGCAGGGTGCCCCACTTGCCCTTGGTGATGCCCATGGAGAAGAGGACGAGCGTGGTGTAGGCGTCGGTCTTCTCGACGACGATGTTCCGGCTCGCCAGATAGGCCGTCAGGATGCGGGCGGGGATGCCCCGGTCGGCCCACCGGCCGGAGGCGTCGATCCCCGGGCAGGTCAGCGTCACCTTGACCGGGTCCAGCAGGCAGTAGCCGTCGTCGAGGCCGGGGAAGCCGTGCCAGTCGGCGCCCGGTTCCAGCTGCCAGCAGGACGGTTGGGTGCGCAGGAGTTCGGCGGGGGCGTCGGCGAAGGCCTGCCGTTCGCCCGTGTCCGGGTCGGTGACGCTGCCGGGCTGCCAGGCGCCGAAGAACCAGGGGGGCCGGTCCCCGGCGGCCGCGATGCGCCTGCCGGTGCGGGCCACGGCCTGCCGGAAGCGGATGGCCTCGGTGACCGCCTCGTCGACCAGCCAGTGCCCCTGCGGCCCGTCCATCATCGAGGCCGCCACGTCGAGGGAGGCGATGGCGGGATAGAGGGGCGAGGTGGTGCCGTGCATCATGAACGCCTCGTTGAAGCGGTCGTGCTCCACCGGGGCCCGCGGCGACGGCTTGACGTGCACCATCGCGCTCTGCGACAGCGCCGCCAGCAGCTTGTGCGTGGACTGGGTCGAGAAGACGGTGGGGCGCTCGGGGCCGGGGAAGGTGCCGGGGCCCACCGACATTCCGTAGCGCCCGGCGTAGAGGGGGTGGAAGCGCGCGTACGCGAACCACGCCTCGTCGAAGTGCAGCCGCGGCGTACTGGGGGCCAGCTCGCGGGCGACCCGGACGGCGTCGTAACACAGCCCGTCGTAGGTGGAGTTGGTGAGCACGGCGTACTCGGCCGCGGGCGAGGCCGCCTCCCGGGCGAGCGGGTGGCGGGCGATGCGGCCCGCCACCGCCGCGGCCCCGATCTCGGCCGGGGGCAGCGGCCCGGCCAGCCCGTAGCCGTTGCGGGTGGGGACGAGGTAGACGGGCCGGGCGCCGGACAGGACCAGGCCGTGCAGGACGGACTTGTGGCAGTTGCGGTCCACCAGGGCGATCTCGTCGCGGGAGACGCAGAAGTGCCCGACCATGCGGTCCGCGGTGGAGTTCCCGTGCAGCACGAAGTAGGTGCGGTCGGCGCCGAAGATCCGGGCGGCGTTGCGCTCCGCGTCCCCGATCGGACCCGTGTGCTCGAACAGCGAGCCCAGCTCCTCGACCGAGATCGACAGGTCGGTGCGGAAGAGCCGCTCCCCGTAGTAGTCGAAGAGGGCACGCCCGACCGGGGACTTCAGGAAGGCGACGCCGCCCGCGTGCGCCGGGGTGTGCCAGGAGTACTCGTGGTCGTCGTCGAAGCGCCGCAGCGCCTTGAAGAACGGCGGGAGGACGGCCTCCCGGTAGGCGCGCGCGGCCCCGGCGATCCGCCCGGCGATGAAGGCCGGGGTGTCCTCCAGCGGCCAGACGTAGCCGACGACGGCCTCCGCCACCCACAGCGGCAGGCGGTCGAGGTCCTCGTCGGCGCCCTCCGTCATGACGAGCAGGACGGGCAGGTCCATGAAGCGCTGCCCGATCCGGCGCAGCACCGCCGCGCCGCCCGGCTCGTCGCCCTTGACGTCCCCGGCTGCCGGGAGGTCCCACGCCACGACCGCGGCCGCCAGCCCGGCCTCCGTGCGCAGCACCGCCCGCGCGTCGGCCTCGGTCCGGGCCCAGCGCACCTCCAGGCCGTGCTCCTCCACCGCCCTGCGGATCCTGCGCAGTTGCCCGCCCTCGGAGTCCGCTGCGAGCGGGTCCTCGCGCAGCGCGAACAGAACGGTTCCCGTGCCACCGGCCATGAGATCCACCCCTTGCACGATATGCCCGACCTCTTACGATCATCGGATGTCCGGCGCTCAGTCTCGCCGGAAGCGCGTGGCCGGGCAGCCCGCCGGCTTCCGAATCACCCGTGCGGGGCGTACGGGGTACAGTGTGCGACCGCCTCCGAACGAAGGAACCGCCCGCCTCATGCACCTCAGCGAACTCGCCGATGTGGGCCCGTTCTTCGCGCTGCGCACCGGGGGCGACGGCCTTGAGGGATACCTGCCGCTCGGCGAGGAGGCCGTGCGGCTGCGGGTCGCGACCGTCGCCGGGCGGCTGGGGACGGACGACACCCGCGTGGCCGCGTCCATCGCCTTCCAGGGCATCGCGGGGCGGCTGCTGTCCGTCGCCCTCGGCTCGGCCGTGCTCACCGGGCGGCTCCCGGCCCTGACCACGGAAGGGCTGCGCTGGCACCCCGCCCGTACCGCGCCGGACGACCTGTCGCTGGCCGTCCCCGAGGCCCTGCCGCCCACCGCGGACCCGGCCGGACAGCTCGCCGCCACCGTCCTGCACGGCCTGCTGGTCCCCCTGCACCGGGCCACCCGGGCGGTGACCCCCGTCTCGGCGCGGCTGCTGTGGGGCAACGCCGGTTCGTCGCTGGCCGGTTCGCTGCGGGTGCTGCACGACTGGTGCACGGAGCGGGGGCGTCCGGGGGACGCGGCGTCGGCGGTCGCGCTGGTGCGCGGGCTGTTCCGGGACGAGCTGCTGCGCAACACGGGGGCGCTGCGCTGCGGTTCCGGGGGGCCGGTCTTCGAGCGCAGCACGTGCTGCCTGTATTACCGGGTGCCGTCGGGGGGTTACTGCGGCGACTGTGTGCTGCGGAACCCTCCGCGGGGGCGGTGAGGGGTTTCTTTTCCCCTACCCCGCCCCTTCCCGAGACTGGGGCTTCGCCCCAGACCCCTGGACCGCGCTGCGCGCGCCACGCGGCGGAGCCGCACATCGAGCGCAGCCTCAAACGCCGGACGGGCTGAAATTCAGCCCGTCCGGGGGCACCTCCTGGGGGCACCCCCAGCGGTAGCTGGGGGAGGTAGCTGGGGGAGTTTGAGGACCGGGGGTCCGGGGGCGGAGCCCCCGGTTACGGGAAGGGGCGGGTGGGGGAAAAAGCCCCTGGCACCGGCACCGGCGGCCACTGCCCCGGGGCCAGGACGCCCAGCGCGTACGCCTTCGCCACCAGCGCCGTACGGTTCGGCACCCGCCAGCGCCGCATCAGCCGGGAGACGTGGTAGTTGACGCCGTCCACCGTCAGCCCGACCGCCTTGCCGATCGCCGCCGTCGTCGCCCCCGCCGCCGCCAGCGCCAGGATCCGGCCCTCCACCTCGCTCACCTCCACCGCCGGCCGCGCCCCGGCACCCTCCCGCTCCCGCACCCGCAGCACCGTCAGCAGCATCGGATACATCCGCGACGGCTCACCCACCGTGTCCACCAGCAGCTCTCCCTCCCGGGCCGCCGCCCAGCGCACCTCGATGGCGTAGCGGGAGCGGTGGCCCAGCCGCAGCGCCTCGGTCAGCCGGTCGACCTGGGCCGCGGTGCGCGGGCGGAACAGGTCCAGCAGATTGCGGCCGCGCACCTGGCCCGGCGGCAGGCCCCACTCCGCGGCCATGGCCGGATTGGCCACGGCGACCTCGCCGTCCGCCTGGCAGATGGCGATCGGCACGGGCAGCCGGTCGAGCAGGACGATGAAGTGATTGCGCCACTCGGCATACGCCGCCTCGTTCACCGCTGTGCACCCCCGCGTTACTCCCTCGTACGCCCGGGCGCAAGAGCCGCGCGCCACGGGTCACTGCACAATCATGCAGTCCGGGCTCCCTGCGGCCCGGACCGGGGCGGTCAGGCTGAGGACATGACCCTTGCGACCGAGGCCCCCGCGGCCGTCATCCCCCTCGTGGACGTCTCCGCCGTCGGAGTGGGCGACACCCCGCTCCAGCAGGTGATGCGTCTGGCCCGCCGGCACGGGCCGGTCTTCCGGCGCCGGCTGCACGGCACGGACCGGCTCTTCGTCTCCTCGCTCGACCTGGTCGCCGAGCTGGCCGACGAGGAGCGCTTCACCAAGCACGTCGGCCCGGCGCTGGAGAACGTCCGCGAGTTCACCGCCGACGGGCTCTTCACCGCCTACAACCACGAGACCAACTGGGCCAAGGCGCACGACATCCTGCTGCCCGCCTTCGCCCTCGGCTCGCTGCGCGCCTACCACCCGGCCATGCTGACGGTCGCCCGCCGCCTCGTCGAGTCCTGGGACGCCCGTCTGGCGGAGGGCGCGCCCGTGGACGTGCCCGGGGACATGACCCGCATGACGCTCGACACCATCGGACTCACCGGATTCGGCTACGACTTCGAGTCCTTCGCACGCGACGAACCGCACCCCTTCGTCGAGGCCATGGTGCGCTGCCTCGACTGGAGCATGACCCGGGTCGGAGGCGACCCCGACGCCGACCACACGGCAGCGGACGAGGCGTTCCGGGCCGACGCCGCCTTCCTCGCGGGCGTGGTGGACGACGTCGTCGCCACCCGTACCGCCTCCGGCGACACCCGCACCGACGACCTGCTCGGCCTCATGCTCGGCGCCCCGCACCCGGCCGACGGCACCACCCTCGACCAGGCCAACATCCGCAACCAGGTCATCACCTTCCTCATAGCCGGGCACGAGACCACCTCCGGCGCCCTGTCCTTCGCCCTCTACCACCTGCTGAAGGACCCCGTCTCGCTGCGCCTCGCCCAGCGGGAGGCCGACGAGCTGTGGGGCGACACCGCGGACCCCGAGCCGTCCTTCGAGGACGTCGGCCGGCTGCGCTGGACCCGGCAGGTCCTGTGCGAGGCCCTGCGGCTGTGGCCCACGGCCGCGGCCTTCGGCCGGGAGGCCCGCGAGGACACCCTGCTCGGTGGGCGCTTCCCGCTGCGGGCCGGAGAGGGCGTCACCGTCCTCACCCCGATGCTGCACCGCGACCCGGTCTGGGGCGACAACCCCGAGCTGTTCGACCCCGCCCGCTTCGCCCCCGAGGCGGAGGCGGCCCGCCCGCCGCACGCCTACAAGCCCTTCGGCACCGGGGAACGCGCCTGCATCGGGCGGCAGTTCGCCCTGCACGAGGCGACCATGCTGCTCGGCCTGCTCGTGCACCGCTACCGCTTCGCCGACAGCTCCGGCTACCGGCTGCGCATCAAGGAGACCCTCACCCTCAAGCCCGACGGCTTCACCCTCTCCCTGGCCCGCCGCACCACCGCCGACCGGCTCGCCGCCCGCACGGCCCTGCCGGGCGCCGCCCGGTCCGCCACGGAGACCGGCGATGCCACGCCCGTACCCGCCCGCGCCCGGCAGGGCACCGGGCTGCTGGTCCTGCACGGCTCCAACTACGGCACCTGCCGCGACCTCGCCCACGACCTCGCCGGCGAAGCGGCCCGGCTCGGCTTCGCCGCCACGGCGGCCCCGCTCGACGAGCACACCGGGGCACTGCCCCGCGAGACCCCCGTGGTGATCGTCGCCGCCTCCTACAACGGCCGCCCCACGGACGACGCCACCGCCTTCGCCCAGTGGGCCGACACCGCGCGGCCGGACGCCGCCGCAGGGGTGCACTACGCCGTCCTCGGCGTCGGCGACCGCAACTGGGCCGCCACCTACCAGCGCGTCCCCACCCGCCTCGACGAGCGGCTCGCCGCCCTCGGCGGCATCCGGCTGCTGCCCCGCGCCGAGGCCGACGCCTCCGGCGACCTGCGCGGCACCGTCGAGGAGTTCACCCGCGCGCTGCGCCGCGCGCTCCTGGAGCGGTACGGCGACCCGGCGAGCACCGGCGCCGCCGCACCCGAGGACGACGGCGCCGCCCACACCGTCACCGAACTCACCGGCGGACCGCTCGACGCGCTCGCCGCCCGGCACGGCATGCTGCCCATGACCGTCACCGAGGCCCGCGACCTGACCGACCCCGCTCACCCGCGCACCAAGCGCTTCCTGCGCCTCGCCCTGCCGGACGGCGTCACCTACCGCACCGCCGACCACCTGGCCGTCCTGCCCGTCAACGACCCCGCCCTGGTGGCCCGGGCCGCAGCGCTGTTCGGTACCGACCCCGGCACCGTGCTCGCCGTGCACCCCCGCCGCCCCGGCCGCGACACCCTGCCCGTCGACCGGCCGCTGACCGTGCGCGCACTCCTGGCGCACCACCTGGAACTGCAACAGCCCCCGGCACCACGGCAGCTGGAGCACCTGGCCGCCCGCAACCCCTGCCCGCCCGAGCAGGCCGCCCTGCGGGCCGTGGGCGACGGCGACCCGCGCAGCGTCCTCGACCTGATCGAGGACCACCCGTCGCTGCGCGGCACCCTCGGCCCCGCGGACCTGCTCGAACTGCTGCCCCCGATCCGCCCCCGCCTCTACTCCGTCTCCTCCTCACCGGCCACCGGCCCCCGTCACATCGACCTGATGGTCTCCGTGCTGAGCGCCCCGGCCCGCTCCGGCCGGGGCGAGTTCCGCGGCACCGGCTCGGGCCACCTCGCCGCCCTGCGGCCCGGCGACACGGTCCTGGCCCGCGTCCAGCCCTGCCGCGAGGCCTTCCGCATCGCCCCGGACGACCCGGCTCCCGTGGTGATGGTGGCCGCTGGCACGGGCCTCGCGCCCTTCCGGGGTGCGGTCGCCGACCGCACCGCCCGGGCGGCGGCCGGAGCCCGGCTCGCCCCCGCGCTCCTCTACTTCGGCTGCGACGCCCCCGACGCCGACTTCCTGCACGCCGGTGAACTGCACGCGGCACAGGAGGCGGGCGCGGTCTCGGTGCGCCCGGCGTTCAGCAACCGGCCCGGCCCGCAGGGTCCGTTCGTCCAGCACCGCCTCGCCGCCGAGGGCGACGAGGTGTGGTCCCTGCTGGAGGCCGGGGCGCGGGTGCACGTGTGCGGCGACGGCAGCCGCATGGCGCCGGGCGTCCGCGCCGCCCTGCGCGACCTGTACGCCCGCCGGACGGGCGCGGACGCCCGGGAGGCGGACGCGTGGCTGCGGGAGCTGACGGACGCGGGCCGCTACGTCGAGGACGTCCACGCCATCGGCTGAGCGCGAACCCGTCCCCTGCCGTTCCCCGGATTCCCGTAACCTTCTGATCACTGTCGACAAAGAGACGCCCGGTCGGGACGGCGGAGGGGGAGCGGTGGGGGACATGCGCGCGGCACGGCGTAGGTGTTAGTCGTGCGATGGCGACTCCGTGCCGGCGACCGGGGTCCGGGAGAGCTGCGCGAGCGGTGCAGGGAGCGGGTGCGCTCCCTGGGCCTGCCCGCGCACGGCACGCTGACGATCCCCGAGCTGTGCGAGCACATCAGCCGGCTGCACGGCCGGCCGATCCACCTCCTCCCGCTGGTCCTGCCGCTCGGCAGCCCCGACGGGCTCTGGGTCTCGGCCGACGACCAGGACTACGTGGTCTTCGAGCAGCGGCTCGCCCCGGTCCACCAGCACCAGGTGATCCTGCACGAGATCGGCCACGTCGTCTGCGACCACGACTCCGCGCCCGTGCTGTCCACGGACTCCTCCCGGCTCCTGCTGCCCTCGCTCAACCCCGACATGGTGCGCAGGGTCCTCGGCCGCGAGCACGAGCAGACCGAGGTCGAGATCGAGGCCGAACTCGTGGGCTCGCTCATCGGGCGCCAGATCAGCACCTGGACGGCACAGCGGACCTGGACCGTGCCGCAGGAGGCGCGGGAACTCGCAGCACGGCTCGCCGCCCTGGAGTCCCCCCAACCCCCGAGGGAGCAATGAACGCCGTCCTGTATCCCGTCTGCGCCGCCCTGGCGCTGCTCGCGATGCTCTACAAGATGCGGGTCCTGCGCACGGACCGCTCGGTCACCCAGCTCGCGCTGACCGGGAACTTCTTCCTCCTCTGGGTCACCTTCACGGTGTCCACGCCCGCCGTCTGGGCGGCGACCAGCCGGGCCGTGGGCATCGTCAACTTCTCCGGGCTGTTCACCCAGAGCTGTGTGGTCCTCATGTCCGCCTGCCAGCAGCTGGTGCTGCTGCACCTCACCCACGAACGGGACGTCGCCCGGCGCAAGGCCGTACCGCGCCTCATCGCCCTCGCGCTCGTCCTGGTCACGATGGTGACCCTCTTCTCCGCGGCCACCGTCGAGCGGGAGGCCCCCAACAACTTCGCGCTCTCCAAGGCCCAGTACTACCCCGCCTACATCATCGTCTACCTCCTCGCCTACACGGCCAACCAGATCGACGTCGGCATCCTCGGGTGGCGCTGCGCCAAGGTCGCCCCGACCCCCTGGCTGCGCCGCGGCATGCAGCTGACCGCGCTCACCCTGCCGTTCGCCCTGGTCTACAGCGGCTGCCGCGCCGCCGACGTCGTCGCCGGGCAGTTCGGCACGAACGGGCAGGCGTGGGAGCCCGTCGCCCAGATATCGGTGGCCATCGCCACCGTCATCAAGACCGTCGCCTGGACCCTGCCCGACTGGGGACGCCACCTGAGCACCCTGTGGGAGGCCGTCCGGGACCGCCGCACCCTCCGGGAACTCGCCCCGCTGCACCGCCGGGTCACGGCCCTGGTGCCCGAGCCCGTCATCCCCCTGGACCCCGAAGCGGACCTGCGCACCCGCCTGTACCGCACGGTGGTGGAGATCCGCGACGCCCAGTGGGCCCTGCGTACCTGGATGGACCCCGCCGTCGCCGAGGCGGCCCGCGAGCGCGCCACGGCCGCCGGCCTGGCGGAGGACGACGTGGCCGCCACGATCGAGGCGGCCCATCTGCGCGCCGCGATCCGGGCCAAGGCCGAGGGGCGGCAGCCTTCCGAGCACGTCCCCACCCCGCGCATCGCCGAGCCCGGCGACCTCGTCGCCGAACTGGCCTTCCAGCGCAAGCTGGCCCACGCGTTCGCCAAGTCCCCGCTCGTCGACGCCGCGGTCGCCGGCGCCACGAGCCTCCAGCCCGAGGAAACAGCATGAACCGGCCCGCCGCCGAGCACACCCTGCCCATGCCCTTCGACGAGGCGTTCTTCGCCGACCCGTACCCGGTCTACGCCCGGCTCCGGAAGGCGGGCCCGGTGCACCACGTCACGATCCCGGACGGCTCCGCCGTGTGGCTCGTGCTGCGCGAGGCCGACGTCCGCGCCGGGCTGACCGACCCCAGGCTGTCGGTGAACAAGAAGCACTCCGGCACCGGCTACCGCGGCTTCACCCTGCCCCCGGCCCTGGACGCCAACCTGCTCAACATCGACCCGGCCGACCATCTCCGGCTGCGCCGCCTGGTGTCCAAGGCCTTCACCCCGCGCCGGATCGAGGACCTCCACGGCCGCGTCCGGGCCGCGGCCGACCGCCTCGCGGACGGCCTCGCCGACGGGGGCGGCGTGGTCGACCTCGTCGAGCACTTCGCCAACCCCCTGCCGCTGGGCGTCATCGGTGATCTCTTCGACGTGCCCGAGGAGAGCCGGCTCCCGTTCTCCCGCTGGACGAGCGCGATGTTCGCGCCCGAGCACCCCGGGCAGGTCGCGGAGAGCGTCGGCCACATCCACCGCTTCCTGCTGGAGCTGATCGCCGCCCGGCGCACCGCCCCCGGGGACGACCTGCTCTCGGCGATGATCGCGGCCCGCGACGAGGAGGACCGCCTCAGCGAGGACGAGCTGGTCTCCCTGGCCTTCCTCATCCTGCTCGCCGGCAACGAGAACACCCAGCACCTCATCAGCAACGGACTGCTGACGCTGCTCCGCCACCCCGACCAGCTCGACGCGGTCCGCGCCGACCCCGGGCTCCTGCCCGAGGCGGTCGAGGAGATCCTGCGCCACGCCCTGCCCAACCAGTGGGCCATCCGCCGGTTCCCCACCGAGGACGTCGAGATCGCCGGCGCCCGCATCCCGGCCGGGGACACCGTCATGCTCGGTCTCGCCCCGGCCCACCGCGACCCCGAGCGCTACCCCGACCCGGACGCCTTCGACATCCACCGCGCGGACAAGCAGCACCTGACGCTCGGTCACGGAATGCACTACTGCCTCGGGGCGCCGCTCGCCCGCATGGAGATCCGGATCGCCCTCGGCACGCTGCTGCGGCGCTTCCCCCGCATCGGACTCGCCGTCCCGCCCGGGGAGCTGCGTTGGCGGACCTCGTTCAGGTCCCACTCCCTGAAGGCGCTGCCGGTCACTGTCGGGCGCTAGCGCGATCAGGCGTCCTCCAGACGGAAGCCCACCTTGAGCCCCACCTGGTAGTGCGCGATCGCACCGTCCTCCAGGTGGCCGCGGATCTGGGTGACCTCGAACCAGTCCAGCTCCCGCAGCGTCTGCGCGGCGCGGCTGATCCCGTTGCGGATCGCCGCGTCCACGCCCTCCTGGGACGAGCCGACGATCTCGGTCACCCGATAGGTGTGATTGGACATGCCCTCTCCTCTGCCGGGGCCTCCTCCCACCGTGCCCCGGGAGCCCGGCGGGCGCGAGGCGGGAGGGCCTCATCGGGGGAGCCGGCCCGCACGGGGCCGCATCAGCGCCGCTGCGGCGGCCGCGGCGGCCAGGAGGACGAGGGCCAGCACGAAGGCGTGCTGCACCGCCTCCAGGGCCGCCCGGCCGGCATCCGTTCCGGAGCGGGCGGAGAAGGCGCGCAGGAACGTGCTGCCGAGCACGGCGATCCCCAGCGTGCCGCCGAACTGCTGGACGGCGTTGAGCAGGCCCGCCGCCGAGCCCGTCTCATGGGGCCGGACCCGGGCGAGGGCGGTACTGAAGAACGGAACGGTGAACATCCCGCACCCGGCCCCGCCCACGGCCAGCGCCACGGACAGCGGCCACGGCAAGGAGCCCGGACCGGCACCGCGGTAGACGGCGAGCGCGGCGAGCAGCCCCGCACCCAGCACGGCCAGCCCCGCAAACATCAGCCGCGCACCGTACCGGGGCACCAAGTACGCGCCCGAGACCCAGGACGCGAGCGCGAGCCCGCAGGACCACGGCAGCAGGGTCAGCCCGGAGTCCAGGACGTCACGGCCCAGGCCGAGCTGCACCTGGAGGACGACCACCACCGTCAGCCCGTTCGTCACCGCGAAGAACAGCGCCGACGTCACCAGCGCGGCGGGGAACCCCCGGTCGCGGAAGAGGCTCGGCTCGGTCAGGGGGCTGCGGCCGCGCCGGGCCGCGTGCCGCTGGTGGAGTCCGAACAGCGCCAGGACGAGGACGCCCGCGACGAGGGCCGCCCAGGTCCACAGCGGCCATCCCGCGGAGTCGCCCTCGATGAGCGGGTACACGACCAGCCCTGCCCCGAGCGTCGCCAGGGCGGTGCCCGGGACGTCCGTGCGCGGCGGCCGCGCGGCCCGGTCCTCGCGCAGCGCCCGCGCTCCGGCGAGGACGAGGGCGGCGAGGGGGAGGTTGACCAGGAACGCGGCCCGCCACGAGGAGCCGCCCAGGTCGGCGTGGGTGAGCACGGCGCCCAGCACCGGCCCGCACACCGCGGCCAGGCCCATCACCGGCCCGATGCTGCCCAGCGCCCTGGCCATTTCACCGCCCTCGAACATCGCCCGGATCAGGCCGAACGTCTGCGGAATGACCAGCGCGGCAGCGCCGCCCTGCACCGCCCGCGCGGCGATCAGTGCTCCGGCCGTGGGGGCCAGCGCACAGGCCAGGGACGCCATTGCGAACCCGGCCACCCCCACCAGGAACACCCGTCTGCGGCCGATCACGTCCCCCAGCCGGCCGCCCGTGATCAGCAGCACGGCGAACGGCAGCGTGTAGGCGGCGCTGAACCACTGGATGACGGAGGCGTCACCGCCGAGGTCCTCGTGGATCACCGGCGCGGCCACCTGTACGACGGTCGCGTCCAGCAGGTTCATCGCCTCGGCCAGCAGCAGCGTGCCCAGGGCCACCCACCGCCACCGGTACGGCGCCCCCGCCCCGGTGGTTTCCTTCCGTTCTTCCTGTTCTCGTATGCGCACCCGCACGGCTGTCCCTCCAGGTCGTCACGTCCCGGGCACGGGCGCCCGGGACGTGACCCACCCTCAGGCCGCCGAGGCCGAAGTTTCCATCCGGCCGGGATTGTTGGAGGATTTCTTCCATCGTTCACGGAATCAAGAGGGATGCGCTCATGCTCGACGACCTCGACCGGGCCCTCGTCCACGCCCTGCACATCGACGGGCGGGCGCCCTTCAGCCGCATCGCCGGGGTGCTCGGCACGTCCACCCAGACCGTGGCCCGCCGCTACCGGCGGCTGCGCACCGAGGCGGGCCTGCGCGTGGTCGGCCTCGCCGACCCGCACCTGGCCGGGCAGACCCAGTGGATGCTCCGGCTCACCACGACACCGGCCGTGACCCGGACCCTCGCCCACTCCCTGGCCCGCCGCCCCGACACCTCATGGGTCAAGCTGACGTCCGGCGGGACGGAGATCTTCGCGGTCGTCCACGTCCCGCACGGCGCGGAGACCTCGCACGCCACGCTGCTGCACGACCTTCCCCGCACAGCAGGCATCACCGCGGTCTCCGCCCACTGCATGCTCCACACCTACCTCGGCGGCCCCACCGCCTGGCGCGGCCGCCTCGCAGCCCTCGACGAGGCACAGCAGCAGGCCCTCACCCCGGACCCGGCCCCCGACGACACCGCAACCCCGTCCCGCCGGGCCCGGCTCACACCCGCCGACCGCGAACTGCTCGACGCCCTCGGCCACGACGGGCGCGCGAGCCACGCCGACCTCGCCACGGCCACCGGCTGGTCCCAGGCCACCGTGGCGCGGCGGCTGGCCGAACTCCGCGCCCGGGGCACGGTCTTCTTCGACGTCGAGATCGCCCCCGGCGCCCTCGGGGCCACCACCCAGGCCCTGCTGTGGATGTCCGTGCCGCCCGCGCACCTCGACCACGTCGCGACGGCCCTCGCCAGCCACCCCGAACTCGCCGTGGTCGCCGCCACCACCGGCCCCACCAACCTCGTCGCGCACGCCCTGTGCCCCGACCCCGCGGGGCTGCACCACTACCTCACACGCTGCCTGGGTGCGCTGGAGGCGATCCGCTCCGTGGAGACGGCCCCGGTCATCCGGACGGTCAAGGCGGCCGGACACCTCGCCGCGAGCGCTGCCCGGCCCGCCACCGGCCGGACCGGCCGGGGGCGTTGAGCCGCTCCACCGGCTAGGCCCCCGCCGGGACGGCCAGGGACAGGGCGAAGCGGCCCGCCGCGTCCGTCCACCAGTGGGTCAGCTCCAGCCCCGCCGCGGCCAGCTCCCGCCGTACGCCCTCGTGGCGGAACTTCGCGGACACCTCGGTGCGCAGCTCCTCGCCCGCCTCGAAGTGCACCGCCAGGTCGAGCGCCGGGATCTTCACCACCGCCGCGCGGCGCGCCCGCAGCCGCATCTCGATCCACTCGCGGCGCGCATCCCACAGGGCGACGTGGTCGTAGTTCCCGGGCTCGAAGTCGGCGCCCAGCTCGCGGTTGATGACGGCGAGCACGTTCTTGTTGAAGGCGGCCGTGACGCCCCGCGCATCGTCGTAGGCAGGGAGCAGCACGCTCTCGTCCTTCACCAGGTCCGTGCCCAGCAGCAGCGCGTCCTTGGCCGCCATCCCCGAGCGGAGACCGGCCAGGAACCGTGCCCGCTCCGCCGGCAGCAGATTGCCGATCGTGCCGCCGAGGAAGGCGATCAGCCGCGGCCCGGGCAGCCCCCCGGGCAGGGCGAGCCCGTACTGGAAGTCCGCGACGAGCGCGTGCACGGTCAGCGTCGGCTGCTCGGCCAGCAGCGTCTCCGCGGCCCCGGACAGGGCGCTCTCGCTGACGTCCACCGGGACGTAGAACCCGAGGGCCGGCAGGGCCCGGATCAGGTGGCGCGTCTTGTCGGAGGAGCCCGAGCCCAGCTCGACGAGCGTCCGGGCGCCTGTGGCCGCGGCGATGTCACCGGCCCGGGCGATGAGGATCTCCCGCTCGGCCCGCGTCGGGTAGTACTCCGGCAGCAGGGTGATCTCGTCGAACAGCTCGCTGCCCCGCGCGTCGTAGAACCACTTCGGGGGAAGCTCCTTGGGCGAGCGGGTCAGCCCTTCGGTGACGTCCGCGCGCAGGGCGGCAGCCGTTGCATCGAGGGGGAGGGTACGGGTGAGGACGAACGGGCTCACTGGGCGGGCTCCTTGAGCGGGGAACGCGGGAGGTTCGAGGGGAGCGGGAAGAGCGTGACGCCGGTCCTGTCGGCGGTCACCAGCGTGCGGTCGGGGACCTCGGTCCAGTGCGGATCGTCGTCGTAGGGCTCGGAGGCGACGACCGTGCGCACGTTCCCGTCGGCGAGATACCACAGGGAGTCGCCCCACGCCGTGGCGGCGATGGACGCCCCGTCCGTGAGCAGCAGGTTCAGCCGGGAGCCCGGGGCGGCCCGGGCGAGCGTCGCCACCGCCCCGGCCAGCGCCGGCCCGGGGCTCTCGCCGCGCAGCAGCCGGTGCTCCACCAGCGCCCAGACGAACGCCGAGTCGCACCGCGCCGCCAGCCGCAGCAGCGCACCGGGCGGCAGCAGCGGGACCAGCGCGGCCGCAGAGTCCGGCCAGCCGGGCACGGCCCCGTTGTGGCTGAACAGCCAGGGCCCGCCGGCGAACGGGGCCGCCGCGGCCTCCCCGTCCGCGCCCGCGAACGTCGCGTCCCGGACCGCCGCGAGCAGCGCCCGGGCCCGTACCACCCGGGCGAGGTCGGCGAACGACTCGTCCCCCCAGACGGGCCCCGCCCGCCGGTAGCGGGCGGGCAGCGGGTCGCCCGGCGCGTACCAGCCGACGCCGAAGCCGTCCGCGTTGACCGTGCCGTGCCGCATGTGCCGCGGCGCCCACGCCTGGCGGACGAGCGAGTACGGCGGGTCGACCAAGGTCTCTCCGAGCGGGACGTCGGGCCCCAGTACCGCGATGTGCCGGCACATCAGGCGGGTTCCGCGTCGCGCGCCGTCCGGAAGCCGGAGAAGATCTGCCGGCGGACCGGCAGGTCCCAGTTGCGGAACGTCCCCCGGCAGGCCACCGGGTCCACGGCGAAGGAGCCGCCGCGCAGGACCTTGAAGCGGTCGCCGAAGAACACCTCGGAGTACTCGCGGTAGGGGAAGGCCCGGAAGCCCGGATAGGGCAGGAAGTCGCTCGCCGTCCACTCCCACACGTCCCCGATCAGCTGCCGGACCCCCAGCGGCGAGGCGCCGCGGGGATAGGCGCCGACGGGGGCCGGACGCAGGTGCCGCTGGCCGAGGTTGGCGTGCCCGGGCGTGGGATCCGCATCCCCCCACGGGTAGCGCAGCGACCGGCCGGAGGACGGGTCGTGGCGTGCGGCCTTCTCCCACTCCGCCTCCGTGGGCAGCCGCCGGCCCGCCCACGCCGCGTACGCCGCCGCCTCGTACCAGCTGACGTGCAGCACCGGCTCGGCGGCCGGGACGGGCTCCACGACCCCGAACCGGCGCCGCACCCACCCACCGCCCTCGCGCTGCCAGAACAGCGGTGCACACAGCCCGTGCCGCCGCACCTCCGCCCAGCCCGCCGCGTGCCACCAGCGCGGGTCCTCGTAGCCGCCGTCCTCGACGAAGTGCAGGTACGCGCCGTTGCTGACCGGCAGGGTGTCGATCCAGAAGGACGGCACCAGGCGGCGGTGGGCGGGCCGCTCGTTGTCCAGCGCCCACGGCTCGGTGGACGTGCCCATCGTGAACGGGCCGCCCTCGACGCGGACCTCGGCCGGGAGCAGGGCCGCGTCCGGTGCGGCCGGCGGCGGCCCGGGCGCGGTGAGCACCGCCGGGCCGGTGCGCAGCTGATGGGTGATCAGCATGGTCTCGTCGTGCTGCTGCTCGTGCTGCGCGACCATGCCGAACGCGAAGCTCGACTCCACCAGCGGACCGCCCCCCAGCACCGGGGTGCGGTCCAGCACGTCCAGCACCCGGTCGCGGACGTCCGCGGCATAGCCCCGCGCCTCGCCGGGGGACAGCAGCGGCAGCGAGGGCCGCTCGGCGCGGGGGTGCTCGAAGGCGTCGTAGACCGGGTCGATCTCCGGGCGCAGCGCGTCCCGGCCGGCCACCGCCCGGAGCAGCCACAGCTCCTCCTGGTTGCCGATGTGCGCGAGGTCCCACACCAGCGGGGACATCAACGGCGAGTGCTGGGCGGTCAGTTCGTGCTCGTCGACGCAGTCGGTCAGGGCGCGGGTGCGGTTGCGGGCGGTGAGCAGGACGCTCGCCGCCCGCAGGCGCAGCGTGTCGGGGTCCGCCCCGGGGAGGGTCACGGGTGGACCTCCTTGCCGTCGACGCGGTCGAGCAGGTCGTCGGCGGGGCACCGGCCGCGGTCCACATAGCGGTCGATGAACTCGTCGACGACCGTGCGGACCCGCTCGGCGGCCCCCAGCCGGGGCAGCGCCTCACGGGCCGCGGCGAAGCAGGCCACGGCCGCGGCACGCAGCTCGGGATCGGCCATCCCGTGCCGCGCCGCCCTGCGCCACAGGGCGTTCCGCGGCGGGGGCAGCCGGCCGGGCACGTCCCCCAGGCCCTTGACCGCCCGGTAGGCGGTCTCCGCTGCCGACGGGTCGTCGAACAGCGCGGCGGTCACGGCCAGCGGCACGATCCAGCCGTCCTCCCCGGGCTGCGCGTCGATCATGCGCAGTTCCAGGTGGCCGCGCGGCCTTATGGGCGGGAACAGCGTGGTGAGGTGGTAGGCCACATCGTCGGTGGTCGCCGGCCGGGGCAGCCCCGTCCGCGTCCACTGGCGCAGGGCCAGCCCGCGCTGCACCGCCCACGGCCCCTCGTCGGAGCGCACGAACATGACGTTCGCGTCGAGCACGTACGCCGCCCACGCCGCCCGTGGGTCGAGGCCGTCCGGCGGGGCCAGCGTGCGCCCGGGATCCATCCGGGCGTAGCAGGCCTGCCGGCTGGAGCGCCAGCCGCACGGCCGCCCGAGCAGCAGCGGGGAGTTGGCGAACGCGGCGGAGAGCACCGCGCCCAGCAGGTGGGCGACCCGCCAGCGCCGCCCGTAGCCCAGCGGCCCCGGACCCTCGTGCCCCGCGTCCACGCACACCTGCACCGATGCAGTGCGGCACATGACGTTGCGGCCGGCGCCGTTGATCCGGTCGTAGTAGACCTCCATCGCGTTGTACCGGTCGTTGCCGACGACGCGAGGGGGCTCGTACCACGGCTCCTTGCCGTAGCCCTCCAGGGCGAGCCCGAGGCCGCGCAGCTCGGCGCGGGCGAGCGAGAGGTCCGCGGACAGTTCCTCCACGCAGGCGGTGAGGGATTCCGCGGGCCGGGAGCTGAATTCCAGCTGGCCGCCGGGTTCGATGGTGAACACCGACCGCAGCGGCAGGGCGCCCACGCGGGTGGCAGCGGCTGCCAGCCGGTCCGGGGCGACGGGTCGGGCGGGGTCGTGCAGATCGTGGACGAGCCATTCCAGCTCGGCGCCGAGAAGGCGGGGCGGGCCGGTCTTGAAACAGATGCCGCGCACGTACGCATCGGCCTCCGATTCGCCGACCGGCCGGGTGAGGCCTTCCCTGTCAGCAAAGCAGTCGGTCACGCTCGGTACCTCCCGTCCGTACCTCCGTACCCCCAAACCCGGGCCGGCAGTCGGACCGCCGGGGTCCGGGGCCGCGATCCGGTCAGTCCGGAGCCCGGAACCGTGGCCACGCGGACATTGTGGCGAGCCCGTGCCGCACCCGCCAGAGGAGCCGCCCGCAGGACGGGAGCGGGGTCAGGGCGGGATCAGAGGCTGAAGAGGTCCGTGAGCGGCCCGGTGGAGTCGGCCACGTCGTGGCCGAAGGGTGAGTTGAAGTCCCAGATGAGGAAGAGGAGGAAGGCGATCAGTGCGCTGTAGAGCCCGGCCAGCAGCAGCTCGCGCGGCGACCGCGTGATCTGGAGCGTGAAGATCAGTCCCACCGCCACCAGGGCTCCCGCGATCAGCCCGAACCACACCACGCCGGGCATGGTGTCGCCGGAGTTCGCGGCCCGTGCGTTGCGCGCCGAGTCCGCGGCCCCGACCTGGTCCAGCAGCGGCTGGTAGGACTGGCCCTCGTGGTCGTCGCGTGGCTGGTAAGAGGTGACGTCCGCGCGCACCTTGTCCAGCAGCTGCCCGCCCTTGTCGGTCAGCCGGCCTTCCCTGAGCATGACCGGCCACTCCTTCTTGACGACGTAGCTCACATAGGCTTCGACGTCCTTGCGGGTGCGGTCCCGGGCCTCCGGTGCGTACACCTGGACCCGCTCGGAGACCTCGTGCAGCGCCTGCGCCTCGGCCCGGACGGTGTCCTGGGCGGTGTTGCGGGCCTCCCAGACGCCGGCGATCGCCAGGCCCAGCACGATGGCGTAGACGACCCCGACCATCATCGTCATGTACTCGATGACGTCCGGGGTCTCGTTGGGATTGTGGCTCTCACCCACTCGCCGCCCTCTGAGCACGGCGATGGTCAGGACGACGACGCACGCGGCGGCCATGCAGATGACCAGCACCAGCCACTCGGACAAGACGGACCTCCAGGGAACGGCGGGGCGGGATCAGCGGTTCCGCCCGCTGCCGGAGCGCGGGCGCAGCAGCGCGGCCGCGAGCACGGCGGGGGCGGTGAGCAGCAGCGTGAGCGTGACCAGCGAGGCGCCGCCCTTGGGCGGCTTCGTCACGCTCAAGTGGTAGGCGCGCGGCGCGATGCGCGGGGCGGGCGAGGGTGCCGGCGGCGGGGGTGCCGGGGCGGCGGACGCCGGCGGGGCCGGGGGAGCGCTCCGCGGGAGCGGCGCGGGGGCACGCAGCGGTACGACCGGGGGAGCGGGCACGGGCGCGGGTGGCGCGGGGGCGGGCGGCACGGCCCGCGGCACGGGTGGCGGGCTCGCCGCGGGCGCCGGCGGCGGGGGCGCCGGGGCGGGCGACGGGCAGGTCGTGAACATTGCTGCCGCCGCTCCGCCCCGGGCCCAGGCGGTCAGGCAGCCGGGGCGGCGGAGGACGTACGCGGAGGAGGGCGATTCGCCCGGGGACGGAGCGGGGCCGGCGGCGGCCTCCAGGGAGCCGGCCGAGCGCCTGACGACGGCGGTGTCCTCGCCGTCCTGGACGCGGAAGGTCCGGGCCGGGGACTCGGACCGGGTGGCGGCCCCGCCGCTCGTCGCGGGCCCGGCACCGGCCGTCGCCAGCACGGCCAGGAAGGCCACGACCCCCGTACGCCCCGCACGCCGCCATCCGCTCACGACCGAGATCCTGGAGCGGTCCCGCACGGCCTGTCCGGGCTTTCGGCCGGATTCCTACGATGGGGTGAATCCAGGCCATGGCATGACAAGTTCCTGGCAAGTTCCCCAGGGGGTCCGAGTCCGACAGGCCGGCGCAGGCCCGTCGGACACCCCCTACCGGTCCGGGAGTTCGGCGAAGCCGCCGTGCCGTCCCGCGCCCGCGGCGAAGCGCGCCACGCCCTCGCCCGCCTCGGTCAACGACCGCAGGCCGTGGGCGAGTTCGGCGGCCAGGGCCTGCTCCTCCGGGACTCCCTCCTGGTCCAGGACCGATGCCCGGTCGCCCCGCAGGCACGCCTGGGGGAACCGGGCGATCTCCGCCGCCAGCTCCTCGGCGGCCGCCCGCGAACCGCCCGGCGGCACCAGCCGGTTGACCAGACCCATCCCGTACGCCTCGCGGGCCTCCACCGGACGGCCGGTGAGGATCAGGTCCAGCGCGCGGCCCGTACCGATCAGCCGGGGCAGCCGGACTGTGCCCCCGTCGATCAGCGGCACGCCCCAGCGGCGGCAGAAGACGCCGAAGACCGCGTCCTCCTCGGCCACTCGCAGATCGCACCAGAGGGCCAGCTCCAGCCCGCCGGCCACCGCGTGGCCGCTCACCGCGGCGATCACCGGCTTGGACAGGCGCAGCCGGGTGGGGCCCATCGGGCCGTCGCCGCCGGCCGCCACCCGGTTGGCGCGCCCGCCGCCGAACGCCTTGAGGTCGGCGCCCGAGCAGAACGTGCCGCCCTCGCCCCACAGCACCGCGACGAGCGCGCCCTCGTCCGCCTCGAACTCCCGGAAGGCATCGGCGAGCGCGGCGGCGGTGGGGCCGTCGACGGCGTTGCGGACCGCGGGCCGTGAGAGGACGACGGTGGTGACCGGGCCGCGGCGTTCGGTGCGGACCGCGGGGGCGGCGTCCGCCGCGCCCCGGTCCGTCGTCACCGTCCGTCCTTGGGCGCGGCGCGGTCGAGGATCGCCCCCAGGGCGGCCCCCGGCGGCAGGGTGCCGAAGGCGTTGCCCCACTCGCCGCCCAGCCGGGAGGCGCAGAAGGCGTCGGCGACCTCGGGAGCGCTGTGGCGCACCAGCAGGCTGCCCTGGAGGACCAGGGTGAGCTGCTCCGCCAGGCGGCGGGCCAGCAGCTGGGCGCGGGCGGGGTCGCCGAGTCCGCCGAGCAGCGCGCGCAGCCGGACGGCGGCGGCGTCGAGCCGCGGGTCCGCCCCGGCGGCCAGGCCGACCTCCGCGAAGTAGGCGTCCAGGGCGGCCGGTTCCCTGTCGAGCACGCGCAGCACGTCCAGCGCGGCCACATTGCCGGAGCCCTCCCAGATGGAGAGCAGCGGCGCCTCGCGGTAGAGCCGGGGCATGCCGGACTCCTCCACGTAGCCGTTGCCGCCGAGGCATTCGAGGGCCTCGGCGGCGTGCGTGCTGCCGCGCTTGCAGACCCAGTACTTGCCCGCGGCCAGCGCCAGCCGCCGCAGCGCCGCCTCCTCGGCGTCCCCGGCCCCGGCGCGGTCGAGCGCCGCCGCGAGCCGCATCGCCAGCACCGTGGCGGCCTCGGACTCCACGGCGAGGTCGGCCAGGACGTTGCGCATCAGCGGCTGGTCGATCAGCTCGGCGCCGAACGCCCGCCGGTGGGCGGCGTGGTGCAGGGCCTGCCGCAGCCCGGCCCGCATCCCCGCGGCCGAGCCGATGACGCAGTCCAGCCGGGTCACGTTGACCATCTCGACGATCGTCCGCACCCCGCGCCCGGGCTCCCCCACGGGCCAGGCCACGGCCTGCTCGTACTCGATCTCCGCCGAGGCGTTGGAGCGGTTGCCGAGCTTGTCCTTGAGCCGCTGGAGCCGCAGGGCGTTGCGCGTGCCGTCCGGGAGGACGCGCGGCATGAGGAAGCAGGTCAGCCCCTCGGCGGCCTGGGCCAGCACCAGGAAGACGTCGCTCATCGGCGCGGACGTGAACCACTTGTGCCCGGTGATCGCGTACGAGCCGTCGCCCCGCGGCACGGCCCGGGTGGTGTTGGCCCGGACGTCCGAGCCGCCCTGCTTCTCCGTCATCGACATACCCGCGATCAGCCCCTGCTTGCCGAGCGGCGGGCGGAGCCCGTAGTCGTACGTGCGGGACGCGAGCAGCGGCTCGTACGCGGCGGCCAGCTCCGGCTGGGCGCGCAGGGCGGGCACCGCCGCGTACGTCATGGAGACCGGGCAGCCGTGGCCGGGCTCGGCCTGCGCCCAGACGTAGAACTTCGCCGCCCGCACCAGGTGCGCGCCCGGGCGGGCCTCGGCCCAGGGGGCGGCGTGCTGGCCGCTCTCCACGGCGGCGGCCATCAGGTGGTGCCAGGCGGGGTGGAACTCCACCTCGTCGATGCGGTGGCCGTAGCGGTCGTGGGTGTGCAGGACGGGCGGGTTCGCCTCGGCCATGCGCGCCCACTCCTGCACCTCCTCCGAACCGGCCCGGGCGCCCAGCGTGCGGACCTCCGCCTCGCCCCAGCCGCCGCCGTCGCGGCGCAGGGCCTCCAGCAGGGCGGCGTCGTCGGCGGTGGAGAAGCCGGTCAGGGGCGGGGCCTGGTTGAACACTTCGTGGGTGGGGCTGCTCACGGTGACCTCCGGGCGGGGGTGCGGGTGCGGGCCTGGGTATTACACTTTCATGATGCGTGATCCGAGACTGTAATGAACAGGGTTTGCGTCAGCCATGGACGACACCGGCACCTCTTCCTCTTCCACTGCCACTGCCTCACTGGGCCTGCGGCCGCTGACCGCGCGCTCGGTCGTGCTCTCCACCCTCCTCGGCCACCACCCGCCGGCGCTCCCGGCCCGTGCGCTCGTCCGCGTCGGGGAGCTGTTCGGCACTGCCGAGGGGACGGTCCGCACGGCCCTGACCCGGATGGTCGCCGCCGGGGACCTGGAGCAGCGCGACGGCACCTACCGGCTCACGGACCGGCTCCTCGCCCGCCAGGCCCGGCAGGACGACAGCCGCGCCCCGCGCACCCGCCCCTGGACCGGCAGCTGGGAGATCGCCGTGGTCACCGGCGAGCGCCGGACCGCACCCGACCGCGCCGCGCTCCGCCAGGCGATGGCCGCCCTGCGCCTGGCCGAGCTGCGGGAGGGCTGCTGGCTGCGCCCCGCCAACCTGGTCCGCGACCGCCCGTCGGTCGTGGACGAACAGTGCACCGTGCTCACCGGCGCGGCCCCGGAGGGCGACCCGGCGGCGCTCGCGGCCGCGCTCTGGGATCTGGACGGCTGGGCCCGGCGGGCCCGCGCGCTGGAGGCGGCACTCGGAACCCTGCCGGACGGCGGCACGGACCGCCGCCTCGCGGAGCGCTTCACGGTCTCGGCGGCGGTGCTGCGGCATCTGCTGGCGGATCCGGTGCTGCCGCCTGCGCTGCTGCCGGCGGACTGGCCGGGGGAGGGACTGCGGGGGCGGTACGAGGCATTCGACGGAGAGTTCCGGGCGCTGCTGCTGCGGCACATCGGGGGCAAATCCAGCCCGTCCGGGGGCACCTCCCAGCGGTAGCTGGGGGAGTTTGAGGACCGGGGGTCCGGGGGCAGGGCCCCCGCCCTGCGGCGGAGCCGCATATCGGATACAGAGGGAAGGGGCGGGGTGGGGAAATAAACCTCCCGAATATGAGGAGTCCGTGACAGTTCCACCCCCGCGCGCCCTCCAGGGCGCATTCGCGCCTGTGTACGACCGATACTGTCCGCATGTCACGCGTGCTTCTGATCGAGGACGACCGGGCCGTCAGGGAAGGGGTCACCCTCACCCTGCGCCGCCGCGGCCACGAGGTCGAGGCCGCGCCCACCGGTGGGGACGGGCTGGCCGCCCTGGAGACCTTCCGGCCCGACCTCGTCCTGCTCGACCTGATGCTGCCCGACAAGAGCGGCTTCGAGGTGTGCCGCCGCATCCGCGCCACCCAGCAGATCCCGATCATCATGCTCACCGCGCGTGGCGACGACATAGACGTCGTCCTCGGCCTGGAGGCCGGCGCCGACGACTACATCGTCAAGCCCGCCCGCGGCGAGGTCCTCGAAGCCCGCATCCGCGCCGTCCTGCGCCGCGCCGCCCCCGTCGACGGCGGCGGGCCGGGGACGGAGCCGGTCGCCGACCGGGCCGCCGAGGTCCACGGCGACCTGACCATCGACCGCGCCGGACTGCTCGTCTCCAAGCAGGGCCAGGACCTCGCGCTCGCCCCCTCGGAGATGAAGCTCCTGCTCTACCTGTCCGCCACCCCGGGGCGCGTCTTCAGCCGCCAGCAGCTCCTCGAGCACGTCTGGGAGCACAGCTACCACGGGGACGCCCGGCTGGTGGACGCCTGCGTCATGCGGCTGCGCACCAAGGTCGAGGACTCCTCCCGCTCCCCGAAGTACATCCAGACCGTGCGCGGCTTCGGCTACCGCTTCGGCCCCGTCTAGGCGGCGGGTACGGCCGTGCGACGACCGGACCTGAAGACCCTGGCGCGCGGCCTGCGCGCCCGGCTCGTTGTAGCGTTCCTGCTGGTCGCGGCGTTGAGCGCGCTCACCACGGCGGCGCTGACGTTCCGCGAGGCCCGCACCGCCATCCTCAAGCGGACCCAGGACACGGCCGTCACCGCCCTGCGCGCGCAGGTCAACTCCCAGGTGCCCGACCTCCGCTTCCCGCCCGACGGCCAGGACCTGCTCAAGTTCACCCAGGACCTCGACCGGGCGGGCCAGGCCCAGCACTGGATCGTGCACGTCCGCTACAAGGACGGATCCCTGGTGCCCGCCAGCCGGGCCTACGGCGACAAGAACACCCCGGCCGGGCCGGTACCCGAGGGCGTGCGCAAGAAGGTCCGCAGCGGCATAGCCGCCTTCCAGCGCGTGAACGTCGACGGCAGCCCCTGGCTCGCCATCGGCCTGCCCGTCGCCTACGGCGGGGACGGCGGCGGGCTGTCGGGCCTGGAGGTCTATGCCCAGGTGCCGCTGCACGAGGACGAGGTGAACGTCCGCGCCCTGGTGGACGCCGCGCAGAGCGGCGCCCTGCCCGCCATGGCCCTGGCCGTGGTGCCCGCCCTGCTGGCCGCGCGCGGTGTGCTGCGGCCCGTGCGCGAGCTGCGCCGCGCCACCCAGCGGATCACCGAGGGGGAGCTGGACACGCGCCTCAAGGTGACCGGGCGCGACGAGCTGGCCGATCTGTCGCGGACCTTCAACGACATGGCGGCGGCCCTGGAGAAGAACGTCGCCGAGCTGCGCCGGATGGAGGCGAACTCCCGGCGCTTCGCCGCCGACGTCTCGCACGAGCTGCGCACCCCGCTGGCCGCGATGACCGCCGTCGTCGACGTCCTCGACGAGGACGCCGCCCGGCTCGACCCGGACACCGCCCACGCGGTCCGGCTCATCAGCGAGGAGACCGGCAAGCTCGCCCGCATGGTCGAGGACCTGATGGAGATCTCCCGCTTCGACGCGGGCGCCGCCGCCCTGCACCTCGACGAGGTCGACGTGGCCGAAACTGTGCGCAAGACCCTCCAGGCCCGCGGCTGGCAGGACAAGGTCACCGCCGAGCTGCCCGCGGACCTGCGGGCCCGGCTGGACCCGCGGCGCATCGACGTCGTGATCGCCAACCTCGTCGGCAACGCACTGCGGCACGGAGGGGAGCCGGTCCGGGTCGTGGTGCGCGCGGAGGCGCGGGACGAGGGCGAGCGGCTGCTGATCGAGGTCGCGGACCGGGGCGAGGGCATCGACCCCGAGGTGCTGCCGCACGTCTTCGAGCGCTTCTTCAAGGCGGACGCCGCCCGGGTCCGCTCCGAGGGCAGCGGCCTCGGCCTCGCCATCACCCTGGAGAACGTGCGGCTGCACGACGGGACCGTCCGGGCTGCCAACGGGCCCGAGGGCGGTGCGGTGTTCACCGTCGACCTGCCGCTGCGACGAGGAGGAGGTGACGAGGCGTGAGAGCACGAGGCGCGGAAGCACGGCGCGTGAGAGCACGGCGCGCGGTGGGGGCCGTGGCGCTGTCCGGCGCCCTCGCGGGCGTCCTGGCCGGCTGCGGCATCGAGCCGACCGAGGTCGTCGAGGTGGGGCAGCCCGCCCAGGGTGCCAAGCGGCCCGGCCAGCCCGTGAAGGAGGCCCGGCTCTACTTCGGCTACCCCGGATTCGTCGGGGCCCTCCAACCGGTGTCCCGCCCGGCCGGCGAGGAGGTGACCGCGGAGGAGGCGGTGCCGCTGCTGCTCAAGGGCCCCAACGAGGCGGAGCGGGCGCGCGGCCTCTTCTCCGACCTGCCCATGGGCGGCGGGGGCGGCGTCGAGGTCGTCACGGCCGAGGGCCGGGTCACGGTCAAGCTGCCCATGGACGTCACCAGGCTCTCGCTCACCGGCCGCAGGCAACTGGTCTGCACGGCCGCGCACAACCAGGTGCCCGGCGACCTGCCGCCCACGGAAGTGAAGGTGACCCTCGTCGGCGGGGGCAAGGAGATGCCCGACCAGCTCTGCGAGAACGGCTACGTCCTCCCGAGGCTCGACACGGCCCCTACGCCGTCGCCGTCGGCGCCCGCGAAGCGCTGACGCACGGCCGGAAGGCTCCCGCAGTGCCTACGGCTGGAGGCCGCCCAGCCGTCCCTCCAGCAGCACCAGCAGCTCCGCCAGCGTGCCCGCCAGCTCGGCCTGGCGGTCCTTGCCCAGGCCCGCCAGCAGGGCCTGCTCGTACTCCAGTTGCTGCGGAACGAGCCGGTCGATCAACTCGCGGCCGGCGTCGGTGAGGGACAGGTGGGCGACCCGCCGGTCGCGGTCGTCCGGGCGGCGGGCGACCAGCCCCCGCTCCTCCAGCACCCGCAGCCGCTTGGTCACGGCGGCCCCCGAGGCGAAGGTCTCCCGGGCGATCCGGCCCGGCGTCAGCTCCCGGTCCGTACGCCGCAGCGTGCCCAGGATGTCGAACTCGGCCCGCGACAGCCCCTCCCGCACCAGCGGGGCGTCCGTCGCCTGCTGGAGCAGGGCCGCACACCGGTTGAGCCTGCCGATCACGGCCATCGGCGCGGTGTCGAGTCCTGGGTGGACCTGCTGCCACTGGCGCAGCACGCGCGCGACGATGTCCTCGGCGTCCTCGGCCACGGTTCTCGATCCTCTCCGGTGGGTGCTCGGATAGATTCTGCCGCGCCGCACGCCCGCGCCGGGCCGCGCCCCCGGACACCCGGCCACGGGACCGGCCGGGACCGGCCGCGACCGCCGGGGCCCTACCGCACCCGCATCGGCCCGCCCAGCGCCCGGTACCCCGCCCGCTCCTCCTCGGCCACCGCCGCCACCGGAAGCGCCCGCTGCCACCACTCCCCGCCCGCGACCTCCGCCGCCTCCCGCAGCTCGACGAGGGCCGCCCCCAGCCCCTCCCGGGAGCCCCCCGCACCGCGTGCCGCGCGCACCCCGTCCAGCGCGGCGTCGAGCCGGTCGGCCGCCCGCCGGTTGGTGACCGCGCAGCAGACGAGCAGGGCGAACCCGGCACCGACCAGCGTGTCCGTCCACCGGTCGGCCACGAGCCCCCCGGCCGGGTGCGCCCCTGCGAACTCGCCCAGCAGCAGGGCCATGGGGGTGACGCAGACGGTCCCCAGCCAGTAGTTCCGCGCGATGAACGCCTCGGCGCCGACCTGGAGGGCGAGCGCGACGAGCACCAGCGCGGTCCCACCTGCCCGGGTGAGCGGCAGCAGCGCGGTGAAGAGCAGCAGCCCGAGGAGGCTGCCGAGGACGCGCTGGACCGCGCGCTGCCAGGAGAGGGACGTGTTGGCCTGGCACACCGCGGCGGCGGTGACGACGGCCCAGTAGGGGTGGGCGCTGCCCAGCGCGAGGGCGGCCCAGCCGGCGAGCGAGGAGCCGAGGGCGACGCGCACGACGACGGGGGAGCACAGTGTTCCGCCCCGGAAGGATCCTTTCGACTGCCGGGCGGGCTTGAAGGTTTGGCCCGTGCGGCGGAGCCGTGCGCCGGTGCCGCGGCGCAGCGCGCGGGCGGCCGCCCGCAGCCGCTCGGCCTCCGCGGGATCCGCCGCCGTGGCCCCCAGCACGGCCTCCGCCCGTGCGATCAGCGCCTCCAGGTGCGGCATGCCGCCGCACGCCCGCCGCGCGGCCCCCGCGGTGGCCGCCACCGCGTACCGGGCGGCGACCCCCGCCCCGGCCGGATCTCCCAGCAGCCGGGCCGCGGCCTCCAGCGCCCGGGCGGCGGCGATCCGCTCGGGCCCGTGGGGCCGCACCAGGGCCGGAGCCATGCAGACCAGCCAGGCCAGCGCCCCGCCGGCCAGCACCAGGCCGAGGTGTCCGGGCACCTCGGCGAGCCGCTGGGGCACGAAGAAGCAGGTCGACGTGGTGAACGTGAGCACGACCGGCCCCGGCGGCCCGACCCGGGCCGCCTCGCACACCGCCTTCTGGGCCGCGGCGACCAGCGCGGCGAGCAGCACCAGCAGCGCGGCCGAGCCGGTGAGCGCCGCGGCGGCCAGCGCGGTGCCGACGCCCGCGAGCGCACCCAGCACCACCATGGCCACCGTGCGGGCCCGGGCGGCGTACGGCCGGTCGTGCCCGTAGAGCGCGCACAGGGCGCCGGCCGCGGTGTAGAGGGCCAGGTCGAGCCGGTCCAGCGCGAGCAGGGCCGCGTCGGCCACCGCCATGGCCGCGCCACCGCTGAGCGCGGCCTTGAACCAGATGTCCGCGAACGGCCTCAGCCGGACCAGGCCGCGCAGCGGCAGGGGCAAAGGGCGGGGGCGGGCAGGTGAGGACGGTGCCATGGAGTAAGAGATTAACAGGTGTTTTACTCACGAAATAAATCGAGGACCCTGCTCCGGCACTCCTCCGGGCTTCCCCACGCACACCTCAGCGCCCTGGCCCGCCCGATCCACAGCGACAGGTCGTACTCGGCGGTGTAGCCGATCGCGCCGTGCACCTGGAGCGCGGTACGGGCGGCCGCGTACGCCGCGTCGCAGGCGGCGGCCTTGGCCGCGGCCACGTCGGCCGGTACACCGGGCCCGCCCGCGGCCAGCGCCACCGCCGCCCCGTACAGCAGAGGCCGGGCGAACTCCAGGCCGACGAGCGTGTCCGCCAGCCGGTGCTTGACGGCCTGGAACGAGCCGATGGCGGCACCGAACTGAGTGCGCTGCCGGGCGTAGGCCACCGTCCGATCCAGCAGCGCGAGCCCCACCCCGAGCGCCTGCGCGGCAGTCGCGAACGCCGCCCAGACCGCGGCGTGCGAGGCCGCCTCGCGCACGGCGGGCCCGGCGGCCAGCAGCTTCCCGCCCCCGGTGGGCCGGGCGAGCCGCCGGGCCGGGTCGAGAGAAGGCTGCACCGGGCCGTGGCCGGGGGCCAGCCGCAGCTCGTCCGGACCGCCCCCGTCCGCGCCGGTCACGACGAAGACCGCGTCCGCCGCGTCGGCGTCCGGCGCGTACGGGCCACCGGCCGGTGCGGCCAGGGTCGCCAGAACCCGCCCCGCGCACACCCCGGGCACCCACTCCGCCGCGGGCGCCGCAGCGCCCGACGCCGCCAGCCGCGTCAGCAGGACCGTGGCCGCGACCGTCTCGACCAGCGGACCCGGCAGGCAGTGGCGCCCCGACTCCACGAAGGCGACGGCCAGTTCGACCGGCAGCGGCCCGACCCCGCCGTACGCCTCCGGCGCCGCGAGCGCGAAGACGCCCGCCCCGGCCGCCCGCTCCCACAGCGCCCGCCCCGGCCCGTGCTCGCCGCGCGCCCAAGACCGTACGGCCGCCGGGGTGCCGGCCGCCGCGAACATCCGGTCCAGCGAGCGCCCGAAGGCCGTCTGCTCCGCGTCCAGCGCAAACCTCATCCCCGCCGCCGTCCTTTCGGCAGCCCCAGCAGCCGCTCGCCGATGATGTCGCGCTGGATCTCGTTCGTGCCGGCGTAGACCGGCCCGGCCAGGGCGAAGGTCCAGCCGTCCGTCCAACTCCCGTGCGCGGGCGCCTCCTCCGCGGCGGCGGAGAGCTCGCCGTACGGACCGAGCAGGTCCAGGGCCGTCTCGTGCAGGGCCAGGTCCAGCTCGGACCAGAAGACCTTGGTCAGGCTGGACTCCGCGCCCGGCGCGGCCCCGGCACCGGAGCGGGACCGAGGCCGGGACGCCTGCGCGTAGCCGTACAGCCGGTACGCCCGGGCCCGGATCAGCGCATCGGCGACCCGGTCGCCCAGGGCAGCGTCGACGGGGCCGGGAGCCGACCGCCACAGCTCCGCCAGCCGCCGCGCGGTGGCCGAGAAGCGGCCGGGGCTGCGCAGCGTCAGACCGCGCTCCTCGCCCGCCGTGCTCATGGCGACCCGCCAGCCCTCGCCGGGCTCGCCGACGACGTCCTCGTCGGGCACGAAGACGCCGTCCAGGAAGAGTTCGGCGAAGACCGGCCTGCCGTCGAGTCGGCCGACCGGCCGTACCGTCACCCCCTCGGCGTCGAGGGGGAACAGCGCATACGTCAGCCCCTTGTGCGGCCGGTCCGCGCCCGGGTGACTGCGGAACAGCCCGAAAGCCCGGTCGGCGAACGCCGCCCGCGAGGACCACGTCTTCTGCCCGCTCAGCAGCCAGCCGCCTGCCGTGCGCTCCGCGACGGACCGCAGGGAGGCGAGGTCGGAGCCCGCTTCCGGCTCGGACCAGGCCTGCGCCCAGACCGTCTCGCCGCTCGCGATGGCGGGCAGCAGCCGGGCGCACTGCTCCTGCGTGCCGTGTTCGAGCAGCGTGGGGGCGAGCAGGGCAATGCCGTTCTGGGACACCCGGGCCGGGGCCCCGGCCGTGTGGTACTCCTCCTCGAAGACCAGCCATTCGAGCAGTGAACAGTCCCGGCCCCCGTACGCGCGTGGCCACGCCACCGCCGACCATCCGGCCTCGTACAGGGTGCGCTCCCAGGCCCGGTGCCGCGCGAACCCCTCCTCGGTCTCCGGCGGGGGGAGCGGGGGAGGAGGGACGTGCCCGGCGAGCCAGGCGCGCGCCTCGGCGCGGAAGGCGCGCTCCCCGGGGGTGAGGTCGAGTTCCATCAGGAGGCCGCCCGGGGCGGGCGGAAGTCTCCGAAGCCCACGAAGTCCCGGAAGTCCCCGGAGTCCCCCTCCGGTGGGCGGGGGAGCGGGCTCACCGGGCGTCCTTCATGGCCCGTACGTCCATGCCCCCCAAGGGGTCGGCGGCCGTCTCCGCGTTGTGCGCGTGCGCCAGGTGATGGAGCGCGAACGCGGAGTCCAGGCCCGCGTGCAGGCCCTGCAGGTCCTCCGCCTGGTTCACCGCCCGCTTGGTGAGCGCGAGACCCAGGCGCGGCATGCGTGCGATGCGCTCGGCCAACTCGCGGGTGGTGGCGGCGAGTTCCGCGCGCGGTACGACACGGTTCACCATGCCGATCTCGTACGCGCGGCGCGCGCTCATGCGGTCGCCCGTGTAGAGGAACTCCTTCGCGATGCGCGGCGGCATCACCCACGGGTGGGCGAAGTACTCGACGCCCGGGATGCCCATCCGCAGCACCGGGTCGGCGAAGAAGGCGTCCTCGGCGGCCACGATCAGGTCGCACACCCAGGCCAGCATCAACCCGCCCGCCACACAGGCGCCTTGCACGCTCGCCACGACCGGCTTCGGCAGCTCGCGCCAGCGGCGGCACATGCCCAGGTAGACCTCGGACTCGCGCGCGTACCGCTGCTCCGCGCCGGTCTTGTCCGAGTGGTCCCACCACAGCCCCGCCCGGCGGGCGAAGGGCAGGTGTGCGTCGCGCCCCGGAGTGCCGATGTCGTGGCCGGACGAGAAGTGCCCGCCCGCCCCGGCGAGGACGACCACCTTGACCTCGTCGTCCGCCGACGCCTCGTAGAAGGCGCCGTCCAGGGCATAAGTCATCTCGGAATTCTGGGCGTTGCGGTACTCGGGCCGGTTCATGGTGACCGTCGCCACCGGGCCGAGCCGCTCGTAGCGCACTACAGGGTCAGTGGTCATCAACCATCCTTCCCTAACAAGTGTTTGGTAGGTTAACGTACGGTCATGAGCAGCGTCGAGAGCTTCGGCCCGCCGCCCCGTCCCCCCTCGCACGAGCTGCTGTCCGGCCGCACCGCCGTCGTCACGGCCGCCGCCGGCACGGGCATCGGCGGGGCCACTGCCCGGCGCTTCCTGGAGGAGGGTGCGAGCGTCGTCCTCGGCGACGCCCACGCGCCCCGCCTCGCGCGGACCGTCGCCGCCCTGGCCGCGGAGTTCGGCGCCGCGCGCGTGGCCGGCACCCCCTGCGACGTCACCGACGAGGCACAGGTCGCCGCCCTCCTGGACCTCGCCGAGGCGCGGCACGGCCCGCTCGACGTCCTCGTCAACAACGCCGGCCTCGGCGGCACCGCCGAACTCGCCGACATGACCGACGAGCAATGGCACACGGTCCTCGACACCACCCTGAACGGCACCTTCCGCTGCACCCGCGCCGCCCTGCGCCGCATGCGTGCGAGCGGCGCGGGCGGGGTGGTGGTCAACAACGCCTCCGTCCTCGGCTGGCGTGCCCAGCGCGGCCAGGCGCACTACGCCGCCGCCAAGGCCGGGGTCATGGCCCTCACCCGGTGCGCGGCGGTGGAGGCCGCCGCCTACGGGGTGCGGGTCAACGCCGTCGCGCCCAGCCTCGCCGTCCACCCGCACCTGGCCAGGGTGACCACGCCCGGGCTGCTCGCCGAGCTGACCGAGCGGGAGGCGTTCGGACGGGCCGCCGAGCCCTGGGAGGTCGCCAACGTCGTCGTCTTCCTCGCCAGCGGTTACTCCTCGTACATGACCGGCGAGACCGTCTCGGTCAGCAGCCAGCGCGCGTGACCGAGAATGGACGCGTGCCGATCAGCAAGAAGACCACCGGGCCCGGATCCGGCAAGCCGTCCGCCGCGCGACGCGGGGAGCTGCTGGCGACGGCCGCCGAGGTGTTCGCCGAGCAGGGCTACAGCGCCACCACCGTCCGCAGGATCGCCGACGAGGCCGGGATGCTCGCGGGCAGCCTCTACTACCACTTCGACTCCAAGGAGTCGATGCTGGACGAGATCCTCGCCGGCTTCCTCGGCGAGCTGTGGGCCGGCTACGACGCCGTGCTCGCCGCCGGCCTCGGCCCCCGCGAGACCGTCGAGGCGCTCGTCACCGAGTCCTTCCGCGAGATCGACCGGCACCGCGCCGCCGTCGCGATCTACCAGAAGGAGGCCCGCCACCTCGTCGACCACCCCCGCTTCGGCTACCTCGCCGACTCCCAGGAGAAGTTCGAGGAGCTGTGGCAGGACACCCTGCGGCGGGGCGTGGCCGAGGGCGTCTTCCGCGCCGACCTCGACGTCCGGCTCGCCTACCGCTTCCTGCGCGACACCGTGTGGGTCGCCGCGTCGTGGTACCGGCCGGGCGGCGCGCACGGCCCGGAGGAGATCGCCCGGCAGTACCTGTCGATGGTCCTGGACGGGATCGCCGTATCCCGGTAACCCCTGGAGCGAGTCATGGCCGAAGCGTTCATCGTCGGAGCGGTGCGGACCCCCGTCGGCAAGCGGGGCGGCGGGCTCGCCGCCGCCCACCCCGCCGACCTGGGGGCGCACGTCATCACGGCCCTGCTGGAGCGCACGGGCGTGGACCCGGCGGCCGTGGAGGACGTGATCCTCGGCTGCCTGGACACCGTCGGGCCGCAGGCCGGCGACATCGCCCGTACGAGCTGGCTGGCCGCCGGGCTGCCGGAGGAGGTGCCCGGCGTCACCGTCGACCGGCAGTGCGGCTCCGGCCAGCAGGCCGTCCACTTCGCCGCGCAGGCTGTGCTCTCCGGCACCCAGGACCTGGTCGTGGCCGGCGGCACCCAGAACATGTCGCAGATCCCCATCGGCCACGCCTTCCACCGGGCCGCCGAGCCGCTGGGCCTGACGGACGGCCCGTTCGCGGGCTCGCGCGGCTGGCGGGCGCGCTACGGCGACCGGCCCGTCAGCCAGTTCCACGGCGCGGAGCTGATCGCGGACCAGTGGGGGATCACCCGCGAGCAGATGGAGGAGTACGCGCTGCTCTCGCACCGGCGGGCCGTGCGCGCCATCGACGAGGGCCGCTTCGACCGCGAGCTGGCGCCGTACGGGGACGTGGCCGTTGACGAGGGGCCGCGGCGCGACACCTCCCTGGCGAAGATGGCCGCCCTCCGTCCCGTGGTACCGGGCGGCCGGCTGACCGCTGCCGTCTCCTCCCAGGTGTCGGACGGCGCCGCGGCCCTGCTGATCGCCGGCGAACGGGCCGTCCACGCCCACGGACTGACGCCCCGTGCCCGCATCCACCACCTCTCGGTGCGCGGCGAGGACCCGATCCGCATGCTGACGGCGCCGATCCCTGCCACGGCCCATGCCCTGCGCAGGGCGGGCCTCACGATGGACGACATCGACGTGGTCGAGATCAACGAGGCGTTCGCGCCCGTGGTCCTGGCATGGCTGACCGAGACGGGAGCCGACCCGGAGCGGGTCAACCCCAACGGCGGGGCGATAGCCCTGGGGCATCCGCTGGGGGCGACGGGGGCCAAGCTGATGACGACGCTGCTGCACGAACTGGAGCGGACGGGCGGGAGGTTCGGCCTCCAGGTGATGTGCGAGGGGGGCGGGCAGGCGAATGTGACGGTGATCGAAATCAGCCCGTCGGGCGTTTGAGGACCGGGGTCTCCGGGGGGCGGAGCCCCCCGGAGGGAACCCTCCCGCTCAACCCCCGCAGCGTCCCGCAAGCCTCCTCCATGATCCGCTCCACCAGCTCCGCGCACGACGGCAGATCGTCGATCACCCCCGCCACCTGCCCCGCCGCCATCACCCCCAGATCCGTGCGCCCGTCCACCATCGCCGCCTTGAGCAGCATCGGCGTGCTGGCCGCCAGCAGGACCTGGCTCCAGGTCAGCTCCCCGCCGTGCCGCAGGGCCAGCCCGTCCCGCAGCATGCGGGGCCAGCCGGCGCCCGAGAGCCGCCGGAAGGCCGCCGCGTGCCGCAGGGCCCGCAGGAGCGCGGCGGGGCGGCCCGCGCGCTCCAGAGCGCTGACGAACGGCGTGCGGAGCATGCGGTGCGGAAGGCCGTCGACCTTGGTGGTGACGGTGACGTCCTGGACGGACGCGGCGAGGTAGGCCGCCTTCACGGGCGCGGGCACCGTGCTGTCGGCGGTGAGCAGGAAGCGGGTGCCCATGGCGATGCCCGACGCGCCGTAGGCGAGCGCGGCGGCCAGGCCCCGCCCGTCGTGGAAGCCGCCCGCCGCGACGACGGGGATCCCCACCGCGTCGACCACCTGCGGCAGCAGCACCGACGTCGCCACCGGCCCCGTGTGGCCGCCGCCCTCCCCGCCCTGCACCACGACCGCGTCCGCCCCCCACGCCGCGACCTTCTCGGCGTGCCGCCGGGCGCCCACCGAGGGGACGACCACGACGCCGGCGTCCTTGAGCCGGGCGATCAGCTCGCGCGAGGGCGCCAGCGCGAACGACGCGACCCGCACCCCCTCGGCCACCAGGATCCCCACCCGCTCCGCCGCGTCACCGGCGTCCGCGCGCAGGTTGACCCCGAACGGCCGGTCCGTGCGGGACTTGACCTCGCGCACGGCGGCCCGCAGCTGCTCGGGCGTCATGGTCGCGGAGCCCAGGATGCCGAGCGCCCCCGCCCGCGCCGTCGCGGTCACCAGACGGGGCCCGGCCACCCAGCCCATCCCGGTCTGCACGATGGGGTGGCGGACCCCGACGAGCCGGGTGAACGCGGTGGGCAGACAGGCGGCGGCTTCGCTCACGGTTCCCTCATGTCCCTCCCACCTCGCGGTCGCGCTGCTGCCCAGGGTCGACGACCTCGCGGATCAGGCGCAGTTCGGCCGCCGTCGGGCGGCGGGTGCGGGGCACGTCGTCCGGCACGTCGAGCGGGAAGCCGGTCGCGGCCCGCAGCTCGCCGGGCGTGACACCGGGGTGCAGCGAGCGGACCCGCATCGTCCGGTCGGGCGTCTCGAAGTCGAGGACGGCCAGATCCGTGACGACGCGGGGGATGCGGTGGAAGCGCGTCGCGGACGGCCCGGCGGCGGCCGCACGGTCGTGGCCGACGCCGCTGACCATGTCGACCCGCTCGACCAGGACCCGGGGGGAATGCCGGGGAATCCAGTAACTGGTGGGGTTGTTGAGGGTGTTGACCGGGGCGCCGCGCACGCCGATCAGCTGCCGGTGCGGGCGCCGCCAGTCGCCCACGCAGCTGATGTTCTGGTTGCCGTGCCGGTCGAGCTGGCTCGCGCCCATCATCACGTGCCGCCTTCCGTGCGCGGCCAGCGCCAGGTGCCGCCGGTAGGGCAGCCAGCCCTCGACGACCCCGCCCCGCGCGCCCAGCGCCGGCACGTCCGCGATCAGCAGCGCCTCGCCGTCCGTCAGCAGCAGCTCCGGTGCGAACGTCAGCTTGGCCAGCCGGGCGCCGATCACGGGTACCACGCCGCCCATCGGGCTCGCCAGCACCTCCCCGGCGCCCCGCCACACCTCCGCGCACGCCACCACGCAGACCTCGGCCCTGGAAGCCCCCGCATCCCCGCTCACGCGCCGCCCTCCGCGCCATGGGCCGCGACCGCTGCCCGGTAGCCGTCCTCGTCCCCGGCCAGGAAGCGCTCCGTGAACTCCCGCCAGGCCTCCGGATCGGCCGCGGCCGCGGCATACGCCGCCTGGAACGCCTCGTCGCGCCCGTAGTCCGGCACACAGGAGGTGAAGTGCGCACCGCCCGGGGCCTCGACGACCCCGGTGACGCAGTGGCGCGGCACCAGCAGCGTCTGCGGTGCGCCCGCCGCCGCGAACTCCTCGCTCCCGACGATCCGCTCGCAGGACACGTACGCCTCCCGCGCCGCCTCGCAGAAGAGATCGTCGAAGTACGGGTCCGGGCCCAGGTACTGGGCGTTGCCGTGCACGTCGGCGCGGTTCAGGTGGACCAGGGCCGCATCCAGGACGAGCGCGGGCGCGGCCACCAGCTCCTCCCCGTCCGCGTACGGCGAAGTGACCGTGCGCAGCCAGGGATTGACCCGCATCACGTCCGAGCCGAGCCCGGCCCGCACGGGCATGAACGGCAGCCGGTGCGCGGCCGCCGTCAGGCCCCACAGGAACATGGCCTCGTCCAGCTCCGTCAGCTCCAGCTCGCCGCGCTGCCGGGCGGTGCGGAAGTGCGGTTCGAGAGGGATGGAGTCGAGTGTGACGAACGGGGCGACGAGCCTGCGGATCCGGCCCGCCGACGCCAGCAGGCCCACGTCCGGGCCGCCGCAGGAGACCACGGTCAGGTCGGTGAGCCCGGACCGCAGCAGGGCCCGTACGAGCGCCATGGGCTTGCGCCGGGAGCCCCAGCCGCCGATGCCGATCGTCATGCCGTCCGCGAGGCGCCCGACGGCCTCGTCCGCGGTCATCGTCTTGTCCGCCGTCACGCCCGCTTCCCTCCCGGGTGCCGCGCGACGAACGCGTCGCGGTACCGGTCCCCGGCGCCGTCGAGGCTTGCCTCGAAGGTGAAGCCCTGCTCGTAGCGGTAGCTGCGGCGGACGTCGACCGGGTCGATGCCGTTGAGCGCCGCCTTGGCCATCCGCAGCAGCGATCCGTCCTTGGCGGCGATCTCCCGGGCCAGCCCCAGCGCGGCCGCCGCCAGTTCGTCCCGGGGGACGACCCGCCACACGGAGCCGTGGCGGTGCAGCTCCCGGGCGGTGACCGTGCGGGAGGTGTAGTAGAGCGTCCGCATGAGGTGCTGGGGCACGAGCCGGGCGAGGTGGGTGGCGGCGCCGAGGGCGCCCCGGTCCAGCTCGGGGAGCCCGAAGGAGGCGTCGTCCGCGGCGACGATCGCGTCGGCGTTGCCCACGAGGCCGACGCCGCCGCCGAGGCAGTGGCCCTGCACGGCGGCCACGACCGGGACCTCGCACTCGTAGACGGCGGAAAAGGCCTGGAAGCAGCCGTGGTTGGCGCCGATCAGCGCCCGGTGCCCGGGCGTGCGCTGCAACTCCTTGATGTCCACACCGGCGTTGAAGCCGCGCCCGGCCGCGGCGAGTACGACGCAGCGGACGGCCGGGTCCCCGCCCGCGGCGCGCAGGGCGCCCGCCAGCTCGTACCAGCCCTGCACGGGAAGGGCGTTGACGGGCGGGAAGTCGACGGTGACGACGGCGATTCCCGGCTCGGGACGTGCGGTGGAGATGCCCATGGGCCGCCTTTCCACCAAACGTTTGTTAGGTCTATCGTGACCGTACCAGTGGACCGCCTGCCGCGGGAGGCGCGAAGTGAGCACAGCTCCCGGCCTGGAGGGCCGCGTCGCCGTCGTCACCGGAGGCACGCGCGGGGTCGGCGCGGGGATCGCCCGGGCGTTCCTCCGCGCGGGCGCGGAGGTCGTGGTCTGCGCCCGCCGCCCACCGGACGCGCCGGTCTCGGCAGCGGGGCGGACGGCCCGCTTCCAGTCCGTGGACGTGCGCGAACCGGCGGCCGTGCACGACTTCTTCGCCTGGCTCCGCTCCACTGCGGGCCGCCTGGACGTCCTGGTCAACAACGCCGGCGGCACGCCCTGCCGGCCGCTCGACGAGGCCGACGCCGCGGGCCACGCCCGCATCCTCGAACTCAACCTGACGGCCCCGCTCACGGTGTCCCTGGCCGCCCGCCGCATCATGCGCGAACAGCCCTCCGGCGGCGCGATCCTGATGGTCGGCAGCGTCAGCGGCACCCGCCCCTCGCCCGGCACCGCCGCCTACGGGGCCGCCAAGGCGGGCCTGGAGAACCTCGCCCGGACCATGGCGGTCGAATGGGCCCCGGCCGTGCGCGTCAACACCCTCGTCCTCGGCATGGTGCGCACCGAGGCGGCCCACCTGCACTACGGCGGCCGGAAGGGCGTCGCCGCCGTCGCCGGGACCGTCCCCGCCGGGCGCCTCGCCGAGCCCGACGAGATCGGCGAGGCCGCCGTCTTCCTCGCCTCCGACCACGCCGCCTACATCTCCGGCGCCGCCCTGCTCGTCCACGGCGGCGGCGAGCGCCCGGCCTTCCTGGACGCCGCGAGAGGAGCCGCGACATGACCGGGATCTGCACCGGACGCGTGGCCGTCGTCACGGGCGCGGGCCGCGGCCTGGGCCGTGCGCACGCGCTGGCCCTGGCGGACGAGGGGGCGCGGGTCGTGGTCAACGACCTCGGCACCGGCCCCGCCGGGGAGGGCGCCGCCACGGGCCCCGCCCACGGGACCGCGGCGGAGATCCGCGCCCGGGGCGGCGAGGCCGTCGCGCACACGGGCGACATCGCCACGGACGCGGGGGCCGCCTCGCTCGTCGCCACCGCGCTGGAGACGTACGGGCGGCTGGACGCGCTGGTCAACAACGCCGGGTTCCTGCGGGACCGGATGCTCGTCAACCTCGGCGAGGACGACTGGGACGCGGTGGTGCGCGTCCACCTCAAGGGCCACTTCCTGCCCCTGCGGCACGCGGCTGCGCACTGGCGCGCGGAGGCCAAGGCCGGCCGGGCGCCGGTGGCCCGGGTCGTGAACACCACCTCGGGCGCGGGGCTGCTGGGCAGCGTGGGCCAGGCCAACTACGCCGCGGCCAAGGCGGGGATCGTGGCCCTGACCCTCGTCGCTGCCGCCGAGCTGGGCCGCTACGGCGTGCTGGTCAACGCCCTCGCACCCGCGGCCCGCACACGGATGACGGAGGGGCCGTTCGCCGAGGCGATGGCGGCCCGGCCGGGCGAGGACTTCGACGCGATGGCCCCGGAGAACGTCTCGCCGCTGGTCGTCTGGCTGGCCTCGGCCGCGTCCGAGGGCGTCACGGGCCGGGTCTTCGAGGCCGAGGCGGGCCGCATCACGGTGCTGGAGGGCTGGAGCCCGGGGCCCACCGCGGACAAGGGCGCCCGCTGGTCCCCGGCGGAGGCGGGGGAGGCGGCGCGGCGGCTGCTGGCGGAGGCGCGGGAGCCGGGGCGGGTCCACGGAGCGGAGTGAGCGGCGCCCCGCACGAGGCCGCCCCGCACGCCACCGCTCCCACGACCCCGCTCCTGCGACACCGTCCCTACGACACCACGTCCTTCCCCCGGAAGTGCCGGAACGCCAAGGCGAACAGCACCAGCGCATACGCCACCGACACCGCCGACCCCTTGATCATCCCGGCCCATTCCAGGTGCGGCTGGAGCGCGTCCGCCCACGCGTACTGCCAGTGCGCGGGCAGGAGTTCGCGCCAGCTCCCGAGCGCGGTCACCGCGTCCAGCACATTGCCGACGATCGTCAGGCCCATGGCCCCGCCCACCGCACCGAGCGGCGCATCCGTGACCGTCGACAGCCAGAACGCCAGCGCGGCCGTCACCAGCTGACCCACGAACACATAGGCGACGACGAGCGCCAGCCGGCCCGTCGCCGTCCCGGCGTCCAGCGAGCCGCCCGCGGGGATCCGCAGCGGCCCCCAGCCGTACGCGGCCGTGCCCGCGGCCAGCGCCACCAGCGGCAGCAGCACCATCGCCGCCGCGCCGAACCCCAGCGCCACGGCCAGCTTGCTCAGCAGCAGCCGCCCCCGCGGCACCGGGGCCGCCAGCAGATAGCGCAGCGAGGACCAGCTCGCCTCCGAGGCCACGGCGTCGCCGCAGAACAGCGCCACCGGGACCACCAGCACGAAGCCCGCCGAGACGAACAGCGCGGTGGCCGCGAAGTTCACCCCGGACGCCGTGGCGGTGTCGATCAGCGTCACCCGCCCGTCGCGCCCCTTGGGATCCCCGCCGATCGCGAAGGCCGCCATCAGCACGAACGGCAGCGCGGCCAGCACCGCGCCGACCACGAGCGTGCGCCGCCGCCGCAGCTGCCGTGCCGCCTCCACCCGCAGGGGCAGGGTGTGCCGCGCCCGGTAACCGGGCGCGGACGCCGGCGCCGTGGTCATGCCGAGCCTCCGATCAAGGTCAGGAACGCGTCCTCCAGCCGCCGGTGCGGGCCCACGCTCGCCACCGGGATCTCCAGCCGGACCAGTTCCACCAGCAGTTCCGGCGCTCCCGCGCCGTCGAGCCGCACCAGCAGCCCCTCGTCCGTCGGCACGGCGGAGGCGACACCCGGCAGGGCGCCCACCTTCTCCGCCGTCACGTCCGACACCTTGCCCGCCACGCCCACCAGCAGTGTGTCGCCCGAGCCCGTGATCTCCCCGACCGGGCCCGCGCCGACCAGCCGCCCGCGGTCCATCACGACCAGGTGGGTGCAGGACTGCTCCACCTCGGCGAGGAGATGGCTGGAGACGATGACGGTCCGGCCGCCCGCGGCGTAACGGATCATCACCTCCCGCATCTCCCGGATCTGCGGCGGGTCGAGACCGTTGGCCGGCTCGTCCAGGATCAGCAGGTCCGGCAGTCCCAGCATGGCCTGGGCGATGGCCAGCCGCTGCCGCATGCCCTGGGAGTAGGTGCGCACCGCCCGCTCCAGCGCCGGGCCCAGGCCGGCGATCTCCAGGGCCTCGTCGATGTGCGCGTCCTCGGCGGGCCGGCCCGTCGCGCGCCAGTAGAGGTCGAGGTTGGCCCGGCCGGACAGGTGCGGCAGGAAGCCCGCGCCCTCCACGAACGCCCCCACCCGCGACAGCACCGGAGCACCCGGGCGGATCGCGTGCCCGAAGACGCGGATCTCCCCCTCGTCGGGGCGGATGAGCCCCATGAGCATGCGCAGCGTCGTCGTCTTGCCCGCGCCGTTGGGCCCCAGCAGGCCCAGCACCTGGCCGCGCTCCACCCGGAACGATACGTCCCGCACGGCATACCGGTCCGCGGCCCCGGCGTACCGCTTGCTCAGCCCCGTGATCTGGAGCGGTACCTCGGCGAGCGCCGGATCGGGCGCGGGCACGGCCGACCGGCGCCGCCCCGTCAGCAGGACGAGCGCGGCCAGCACGGCGCCGCCGAGCGGCATGGCCCAGGTCCACCAGGGCAGCCCGGCCGCCGCGGTCCGCACCCCGGGTGCGGTCGGCATGCTCAGGCCGCCGCCGTCCGCGAGGGAGACGGTGTACGCGGCGGGCTGGACGGGCGAGGCGTAGGCCAGGTCGGTGGCGGCCAGGACCAGCCGCATCCGGTGCCCGGCCTCGAAGGTGTGGTCGACGGCGGGCAGCCGCAGCTCGACGGTCCTGCCGTCCTTCGCGTCCGTGACGCGCACCGGGGCGACGAGCTGCCTGGGCAGCTGCTGCCGGCCGTCCGGGCCGACGTCGTAGACCTTGGCGAAGAGCACTGCCTCGCCCGTGTCCGACGCGACCTTCACCTTCGCGGTCGGCACTCCGGTGACGTGGACGTCCTCGTCGAGCGGCTCGGAGTCGAAGTGCGCGTACTGGCCGGGGAAGTCGAGGGACACGCCGAGGCCGAGGCCCGACAGCTGGGAGAGCGCCCCGATGCCGGGCACCGCGGAGAGGGCCGGCGGGGCGGCCCCGGCGGGATTGCCGAACGACTGCTCACGGCCGGTCAGCACGACGGTGCGGGGGTCGGAGCGGAGCCCCGGGTAGCGGTCGCCGCTCGCGGGGTGCAGCCGGGCCCGGCCGTCGGTGGTGTCGACGCCCCCGGTCCTGCTGACGCGGAACGCCGGGCCGGTGTCCGCGCCCTCGTCGTCCTTGAGGTAGCGGTCGAACCAGGCGCGGGTACGGCTCTCGATGCGGTCCTGCTCGGACTTGGTCCCGGTGTCGTGCCCGCCCGCGATCCAGTCGACGGACACGGGCGCCCCGTTGCGGCGGATGGCCTCGGCGGCGGCATCGGACTGGTCGAGGGGGAACAGCGAGTCGCTCTGCCCCTGGACGAGCAGGGCCGGAACCCTGATCCGGCCCGCGACCGCGGCGGGGCTGCGGCGCTCCAGCAGCTCGCGCGCCCGGTCGTCCGGCTTTCCGGCGACGGCCACCCGCTCGTACATCTCGCACAGGCTCGTCTCGAACCGGCCGCAGCCGGAGCCCTCCGGCGGCGGGGCCGCCTTGCCCTCGCTGCGCGGGCCGTTGCCGGGGCGGGCGGCGGTGCCGGGGCCGGGGCCGGAGGGGGAATCGGCCGGGGAACCGGCGGACACGGGGGAGCCCGTCGAGCCGGTGTTGAAGAAGATCCCCGACCAGAGCTTCTTGAAGACGCCGCCCGGGAAGAGGGAGTCGGCGAGGTTCCAGTAGGTGATCTGCGGGGCGATCGCGTCGACCCGCGGGTCGTACCCGGCGGCGAGCAGGGAGATCGCGCCGCCGTAGGAGCCGCCCGCGATGCCGACCCGGGGGTCTCCCGCCGCGTCCAGGCGCACCTCGGGCCGCTGCGCCAGCCAGTCGATGAGGCGGCCGACGTCCGCGACCTCGTGGTCCGGGTCGTTGAGCCCGATCCGCCCGGTGGACCGCCCGAAGCCGCGCGCGGACCAGGTCAGCACGGCGTAGCCGGACCGGGCCAGTTCCTCGGCCTGGGGGCGCAGGTCGTCCTTGCTGCCGCCGAAGCCGTGCGCCAGCAGCACGGCGGGCCGGCGGCCCGCGCCGCCGGAGGTGAAGAAGGAGGTGTCGATGCGGACCGTGCCGTCGTCCCCCGGCCCCTCGGGCACCGTCATGAACCGGTCCTCGCGGTGCACGGGCGGATCGCCGCCGGTTGCCGAGGCCACGGTCCAGGTGCCGCCGCCGAGGAGGGCGACGGCCGCGGCCGTGGCGGCGAACAGCCGCCGCCCGCGCGGGCGGGGGAAACGCAGTTTCATGTTCGAATGCTAAGCGGAGCGGTCGGGCGGCCCGGCGTCCGCCATGTCCGCGAGCTTGGTGACGGTGTTCCAGTTCCGCCCCGTGCCCACCATGCCGAGACGGCGGCTCGTCAGCACCTTCGCCAGCTTGGAGTCGCGGATGCCGACGGCGCAGTGCAGGTACACCTCGCGCTCGCCCAGGGCGAACTCCTCGGGTGCGTACGCCGCCGGGTCCAGGTCGGCAACGGTGGCGGGGTCGGGCGGGCCGGGCAGGAAGATCACCACGAATCGACTGGGGTCGAAGTCCCGGTCGCCGAGCGGATTGGCGTCGACGACGCGCCGTATGTCACCCGCTTCGCGTACGAGGCAGTCCACGGACAGCCCCAGCTCGCGCTCGATGGCGGCCTGCAGACCCGCGGCGAGCGCCGGGGCGTCGGCGTCCGGGTGGGTGAACACGGCGTTTCCGCTGTTGAGATGGGTGCGGACGGCCTGGCAGCCGAGCCCGCCGAGCAGCTCCCGCAGGGTCTGCATGGGGACGCGGCGCTTGCCGCCGAGGTTGATGCCCTGGAGGAGGGCTACGTAGGTGGTCACGGCGGGCATTCTTTCCCCGGTCCCGCCCCTTCCCGAAACCGGGGGCAAGCCCCCGGCCCTCCAGCTACTTGGATTCGACTCGTCCTACCGGGTCGGGACCGGTCGTCAGTGCCTCGCACGCGGTCTGCCACGTGAGGGCGCCGGGGTGAAGCCGGGTGCGGAGGTAGGCCGCGGTGAGCCGGGCGAGGGCGGCAACCCGCTCGGGGTTCTCGTCCGTGGTCTCGGCGGCGTCGTAACCGGCGATACCGCCGAGTCCGTGCTCCGCGTCGAACAGGGTGAGCAGGGTCTTGGGGCCGGGGGCGAGGGTGTAGGGGTCGGCGTGCCAGTCCGGCCCCATGTCCGTGAAGTGCCGGGAGTCGTCCTTGTCGCCCGCGACGACCAGCGCGGGTGCGGTCATGGTGGAGAAGTCGACGGCCCCGATGACCGGCCACTGCCCGGCCATGGGCCCGTTGAGGACGTCGCCGCCCCTGCCGGGCGCAGCGAGCAGTACGCCCGCCTTGATCCGGGGCTCGACGAGGTGCACCACGTTCCCGGTGTCGGGGTCGTTGAGCCCGGCGCCCAGCAGGAGGGCAGCGGTGAAGCCGCCGAGCGAGTGTCCGGCGACGGCGACCTTGGTGTGGTCGATCCGTCCCGCGAGCTGCGGCACAGTGCGCTCGAGCACGTCGAGCCGGTCGAGGATGTGGGTCATGTCCTCGGCGCGGGAGCGCCAGAAGACGGGCGCTCCCGCGGCGTCGGCGACCAGGTGGCTCAGTGTCCGGGAGGTGAGGTGGGTGGGCTGGACGACGACGAATCCGTGTGCCGCCCAGAAGTTGGCGAGCGGCGCGTAGCCGTTGAGCGAGGAGAGGTTGTTCGAGGGGCCGTGACCGTGGGAGAGGAGGATGACGGGGAGGCCGGTTCCGGTCGCGGGTGCGGAGACGCGCACCTGGAGGTCCACGGGACGTCCGGGCACGGAGAGGACTACGGGGCTGAAGGACAGGACCGGGACGGGCGTGCCCAAGGCGTCGGCGCTGGTGGCAGTGGATGTGCTCACGATGTGGGTTCCCCTTCGGTGGCGCCTGCCGCCCGCCGGTCTCCTGCGACCGGCAGGCGGACAAGACAGTCAGTCAGGAACGTCCCAATTTCGGCTAAGCTGAAACGGAACACTGCTCCATTTAATATCTGGAGCGGTGCTCCGTTTTGTCAAGCGGTACCGAAGGAGAACGTGATGGCCACCGAGAGCCCTGCAGGGGAGCCGCCGTCCCGAAGCAAGCGGGCCGACGCCCAGCGCAACCGGCAGACGGTGCTCACCGCAGCCGCCGAGGTCTTCGTCACCTCCGGCGTCGACGCGCCGATCCGCCGGATCGCGGCCCGGGCAGGCGTCGGGATGGCCACGATCTACCGCCACTTCCCGACCCGGGCGGATCTCGTCACCGCCGTCTACCACCACCAGATCGAGGCATGCGCCGAGGCCGGCCCCCGTCTGCTGGCCAGTGCCGACTCCCCGTTCGACGCGCTGTGCCAGTGGATCGACCTCTTCGTTGACTTCCTGGTCACCAAGCACGGACTCGCCGACGCCCTGCAGTCCGACGACGACCGCTTCGCCGCGCTGCACGCCTACTTCCTCGACCGCCTGCTGCCCGTCTGCGCCCAACTGCTCGACGCCGCGGTCGAGGCCGGCGACATCAGGCCCGGCACGCAGCCCTACGAGCTGATGCGCGGCATCGGCAACCTCTGCATCGGACACGACAACGACCCCCGCTACGCCCCCCGACGCCTGATCGCCCTCCTCCTCCAGGGACTCCGGCGGCCTCACGCGTCCTGATGCCGTCACCCCCGGCCCAGCCGCACCGTCACGATCTCGAACGGCCGCAGCCGCAGCCCCACCCCGCCGTCCTCCACCGCAACCGCCCCCACCGGCCGCTCCAGCAGGTCGCAGACACTCGCCGACGCAACGGCGAACCCCGCCGTCAGGCGGACCCGAGCCCGACCCCCCAACGCCTCGTACGCCCGCACCACCACATCCCCGCTCCCGTCGTCCGCCAGCTTCACCGCCGAGACGACCACCCCGGCCCCGCCCCCGTCCACCCGCACCAGCGGCGCAACCCCGCCCCCGCCGACTCCCCGAACCCGCCGCTCCGGCAAGTTGATCGCGTACCCCTCCCGCACCGCGTCCCCCAAGGACGCACCGGGCACCAGCGCGTACCGGAAGCGGTGCACCCCCTGGTCGGTGCGCGGGTCCGGGAAACGCGGGGCTCGTAGCAGGGAGAGGCGCACCGTGGTGGTCGTCCCGCCGTCCTCCGCACGCACCGCCCGCGTCACGTCGTACCCGTACGTCGAGTCGTTGACCAGCGCCACCCCCCACCCCGGCTCCTCCAGGTGCACGAAGCGGTGCGCGCACGCCTCGAACTTGGCCGCGTCCCAGCTCGTGTTGGTGTGCGTGGGCCGGTACAGATGCCCGAACTGGGTCTCGGCCGCCACCCGGTCGGCGTGCACGTCCAGCGGGAACGCGGCCTTGAGGAACTTCTCCGTCTCGTGCCAGTCGACCTCCGTGGCGATGTCCACCCGCCGCGCGCCCGCCGGCAGGGAGATCCGCTGCTCGACGCGCGAGGAGCCGAAGGAGCGGACAACCCGCACCGACCCGGCAGCCGCGTCGTCCACCACCTCCAGCGTCTCGGCGTCCGTCAGATCGGTCACCGTGTTCCGGTAGAAGTGGTCGACGTCCCACGCGTCCCACATGTTCGGGAAGTCCTGGTGCAGCTGCAGCAGATTGGCCGCACCGCCCGGGGGCAGGGCCTCCCGGTCGGCCTGCGGGTCGTAGACCGAGACGATCAGCCCGCGCCCGTCGATCACGACGCGCAGCAGCCCGTTGTCGAGCACGAAACCCCCGCCCTCGCGCGGTTCGGGCGCGGCGTGCCCGGCGGCGGCCGGGGCGCTGACGGGCGCCGCACCGTGCGCCGGTACGCCACCCCGCGCGTGCGGTGCCGCGTTGAAGACGACCACCTCCTCCGCAGGCGATTCCTCCCCGGCCAGCGCCGCCAGCGCCCCGGAGACGATCGACTCCAGCTCCTCCGCCACCTCCGCGTACGTGCGGGCCGCCTCCCGGTGCACCCATGCGATCGAGGTCCCCGGCAGGATGTCGTGGAACTGGTGGAGCAGCACCGTCTTCCACAGCCGGTCCAGCGCCTCGTACGGATAGCGGAACCCGGTGCGCACGGCCGCGGTGGCCGCCCACAGCTCGGCCTCGTGCAGCAGGTGCTCCGACCGCCGGTTGCCCTGCTTGGTCCGGGCCTGGCTGGTCAGCGTCGCCCGGTGCAGCTCCAGGTACAGCTCGCCGACCCACACCGGCGCGTGCCCGTACTCCGCGTGCGCCTTCTCGAAGAAGGCCGACGGCTTCTCGAAGACGACCCGCGCCGATCCCTCCAGGTCCGCCAGCCGCTTCGCCCGCGCCACCATCTCGCGCGTCGTGCCGCCCCCGCCGTCGCCCCAGCCGGTCGGCGCCAGCGAGCGCGTCGCGCCGCCCTTCTCCCGGAAGTTGCGGACCGCGTGCGCGACCTCCTGCCCGGACAGCCGCGCGTTGTACGTGTCGATCGGCGGGAAGTGGGTGAAGACCCGGCTGCCGTCCAGGCCCTCCCACCAGAAGGTGTGATGGGGGAACACGTTGGTCCGGTTCCATGAGATCTTCTGCGTCAGGAACCACTTCGCGCCCGCCAGCCTCACCAGCTGCGGCAGCGCCGCCGAGTAGCCGAAGGAGTCCGGCAGCCACACCTCCTCCGTCTCGATGCCGAACTCCTCCAGGAAGAACCTCTTCCCGTGCACGAACTGCCGCGCCAGCGCCTCCGACCCCGGCATGTTGGTGTCGGACTCCACCCACATGCCGCCCACCGGGACGAAGCGGCCCTCGGCCACCGCCTTCTTCACCCGCGCGTACACCTCGGGCCGGTGCTCCTTGATCCACGCGAACTGCTGCGCCTGGGACATGGCGTAGACGAAGTCCGGCTCCTCCTCCAGCAGCGCGGTCATGCTGGCGGTCGTACGGGCCACCTTGCGCACCGTCTCGCGCAGCGGCCACAGCCACGCCGAGTCGATGTGCGCGTGCCCGACCGCGCTGATGCGGTGCGCCGAGGCGTGCGCCGGAGCTGCGAGCACCCCGGTCAGCGCCGCGCGGGCGCGGGCCGCCGTGCCGCCCACGTCCTGGAGGTCGATCGCGTCCAGGGACCGCTCGACGGCCCGCAGGATCTCCCAGCGGCGCGGCGATTCCACCGGCAGCTCGGCCATCAGCTCGCCCAGCAGCTCGAGGTCCTGGACCAGCTCCCACACCGTGCGGTCGAAGACGGCCAGGTCCATGCGGGCCAGGCGGTAGCGCGGCGCGTCGTCGGCGGTCTCCCGGTCGCCCAGCTCGGTCGGCCGGAACGGCCGGTAGTCCATGATCACCGGATTGGCGGACGCCTCGACGTGCAGCAGGACCCGCTCGCCGCCCGCCGCCCGCTCGGCGATACGCACCCACTGGTTGCGCGGGTTGAGGCCCTTGACCGGTGAGCCGTCGGGGCGGTAGACGAGCCCCTCGCACTGGAAGCCCGGCATGTTCTCGTCGAAGCCCAGGTCCAGCAGGGCCTCCACGGTACGGCCCACCCACGCCCGCGGCACGGTCCCGGAGACGGTGAACCAGCTCGTGCCCCAGGCCGGGCCCCACTCCGCGCCCACCTCGATCGGCGTGCGCACGGCCGCCAGGCCCTCGGCCACGGACACGGGCTCGCCGGGCGCGTGCCACACCGTGACGTCCAGCGGCACCGACTCGGGGTGGACGGCCGGCCGGACGCGCTCGTCCAGCACCCGCGCGAGGCGGGCCTCGATGATGGTGCGGTCGTTGTGCATGCCTCTCCTTCGGGGAACCTCACGCGAGCACGGATTGCGGGTACGGCTGAGTACGGCTACCAGCGGAACGCGACGGACGCGGGCGCCGAGGCGGTGTACAGCTCGTCCACGGCGCGCACTTCGACGCGGGTGGCCGCCTCGCCGCCCGTGCGCCGCAGCGCCGGGACGTAGTAGGCATGCCCGCAGGTGCCGCCCAGGAAGCGGAAGCCGCCCCCGGGCAGGGCCTGGCGCAGCTCGTAGTGGCGCAGACCCGGTCCCTCCCCGGTGCCGGGCCCGCCGGCCGCACCCCAGGCCAGCCGCAGGGCCGCCGTGCCGTCCGCGGTGCGCCGCGAGGCGGTCACGGAGACGGCGCCCGGCCGCCTGGGCGCCGCCGGAGCGGCGTCGCGCACCGCCAGGCGGCCCAGCCGCCACCGGACGTGCCCGCCGGCCGGCGCCGTCAGCCGGATGCCGAGGGTGTGGGCCGTCCGTCCCGCGCGGCCGCGCAGCAGCCTGCCCACGTGCAGCACGGCCGTGGCCCAGCCCCGGCCGCCGCCTGCGCGGAGCGTGCCCGCGGGTATGTACGAGAAGCGGTACGGCTGCCCCTCCGCCGGTGCGACGGCCAGCTCCACCCGGACGGCCGCCGATCCGGGGTCGGCACGGTGCGTCAGCTCGACGACCGTCGCCCCGGACAGCGGCAGCCGCACCGCGTACAGCTCGACGGTCGCCGGCCGCGCGAGGTCACCCGCCACCAGGAGGCTGGAGCCGCCGTGCCAGGCGTCCGCGAAGTCGAACGAGACGGCCGGCCGGGCGCCTGCCGTGTGCACTGCCCAGCGGCGGCCGGGCAGCCGGTCCTGCAGCCCCAGGTGGTTCCAGGCGGCGTCGGCGGTGCGCACGCCCCGCTCGTACCAGGCCAGCCCGTGGCCGGTGTTGAAGGTCGTCGCGAAGGGCAGTGCGGTCACGGTCGAGCGGTCCGCGACGGATGCCACCGGGGCCCGCCACGGGCCCGGGTCGGGGCGGGCCGGGTCCAGGGACGGCCCGCACCAGAAGCGGTCGTCGCGCGCGTGGAAGCCGGCGGGGGAGCGCCGGTCCGCGGGCAGGCTCTTCCAGGTCCACTCGGGGCGGTAGAAGCCGTACGAGGCGACGTGCGGCCGGTCGGCCGGGACGATCGCGTCCCAGTCGACCCGGGTGTCCCAGCCGTTCGCCTCGACGTCGATGCCCGCCCACAGCTCGTGCGCGTCCCGCCCCAGGTGTCGGGCGAGCCGCCCGGAGGAGTCGAGGCCGGAGCGGCTCCAGTTGAAGTTGAGGAACATGGTGTCGGCGGCGGTGAAGAAGGGGGAGTTGCGGTCGTTCAGCTCGTTCTGCCAGGAGACGTCGCCGGAGACGGCCATGGCGTCGTACCAGGTGACCCGGAGCCCAAGTCCCTTGCCGCGGCTGCGCAGATACGCGACGAAGTCCCGCATGCCGGCCCCCAGCCGGGCGTCCCCGCCGCCGGTCTCGGCGTTGAGGAACCAGCCGTCGAAGCCGTACGTCCGTGCCACCCGGATCAGCTGGTCGGCGAGGGGGAAGGCGCCGTCCGCCGAGCGCCGCACCAGCTCCTGCGTCCAGCGCAGCTGTCCGCCGTAGGCGGCGGGCGGCAGGAAGACCGTGCCGAGGACGGGCACGCCGTTGCGGTGCGCGGCGTCCACGACGGGGGCGTTGGGCGCCAGGATCAGCCCCTCGCCGGCCGAGCCGCCCCAGAACACCAGCTCGTCGAGGTAGGCCCAGTGCGTGAGCGCGTAGTAGTCGGCGGTGGCGGAGCCCTGCGAGGGGTTGGCCGAGGTCGGCGCGAAGGAGACGAGGGCGGAGACGCGCGCCTGGCCGGCGCGGGCGGTGGGGTTGGGCGGCGGGGGAGCGAAGCGCGTCGCGAGCGGTACGGTCGCCCGGTTGAACGGCAGGTCGGGATCGTCCTCGGCCCGCCACGCACGCAGACTCCGCCACCGCACCCCGGGCCCGGGGACACCGTCCGGGAGGCTGTCGGGGTACCAGTACGAGGCGTAGGGCTGGATGTCGCCGTCGGCACCCGCGGCGTGCCCGGCGGGCAGGGCGACTGCGGCGAGTGCCGCGGTGCCGCCGACGAGAACGGCGCGCCGTGACACGGCGGTTGACGGTCTGGCGGCTCGGCTCATGTCAAACCTCCTCAACCCCCACCACCTCCGAAATCCCCCGCACGGCCAAGTGCCCCGCATCCGCGGCCCGTTCGGCCAGCACAACCGCCGCCGTCACCCCCCGCTCGGCCATCCGCATCCACGCCTCGAAGAACGCCCCACCCGGCGCGCACACCCCCCGCCCCGGCGCCCCGTCCCCCTCACCCACATCCACCACCAGCCCCACCCGCCGCGGCTCCGGCGCTTCCCGCACCGCACTCCACTCCCGCACCACCCGCGCCACCACTTCCCCCGCAGGCTTGACCCGCCGGTCATTGGTCAGCAGCCCCAGCCCGTACTCCAGCTCGGGAAAGTCCGCCAGCCCCCGGTCCACGTCGTGCGAGCACCACCACGTCACCCCCCACAGCCCCGCGCAGTCCAGCACGTGGTCGAGCGTCGCCCGCGTGAACGCCGCGGCCGCCTCCGGCGGGATGTGCGGCGCCGGGGCGCCGACCTCCTGGAGCCAGACGGGACGGGCGGCGTCTTCCGCCCACGCCTTGGACAGCTCGACGAGATAGGCGGCGTGCCGCTCGGTCGCGGCGCCCGCCGGACCGTGCCGCTGGGCCGTGCCGTTGAAGACCCAGGAGTGCACGGCGGTCGCGTCGCCCAGCCGCGCCGAGTGGGCGGGGGTGAAGGGATGCGCCCCGTCGTACCAGGCGGCGTCGTAGGAGGCGTGCGTGTGCATCCGGCCGGGCGCGGCCGCCTCGCACGCGTCCAGCATCCGGCGCAGCCAGCGGCCCGCCTGCTCCGGACCGATCCGGTCGGGGTCGGGATGGGGGTCGCCCGAGAACTGGTCGATCTCGTTGCCGATCGTCAGGCCGAGGAAGTTGGGCCGGTCTGCAAGCGCCCCGCCGAGCGCACCGAGGTAGGCGGCCTGGCCCTCGACGACGTCCGGGTCGGTGAAGAGGTTCCGCCGGTGCCAGGTGGTGGTCCAGGAGGGGACGAAGTCGAAGCTGGAGAGGTGGCCCTGCAGCCCGTCGACGCTCACGTCCAGCCCGTGCTCCGCCGCTGCGTCCACGAGCAGGCCGAGCTGTTCGAGGGCGCGCGGCCGGATGAGGGTGCGGTTGGGCTGGAAGAGGGGCCAGAGCGGGAAGACCCGGACGTGGTCCAGCCCGAGGGCGGCGACGGAGTCGAGGTCGGCGCGGACGGAGTCCAGGTCGAAGTCGAGCCAGTGGTGGAACCAGCCGCTCGTGGGGGTGTAGTTGACGCCGAAGCGCACGTGGACGATCCCTTCAGCCCTTGACGGCGCCCTCGCCCACCCCGCGGAAGAAGTACCGCTGGAGAAAGGCGAACATCACGATGAGCGGGGCGACCGCGATGACGGTCCCGGCGGCGACCAGCCGGGGATTCTGTGCGAAGGTGCCGTGCAGGTAGTCGAGCCCTACGGTCAGGGTGAACCTGTCCGGGTCGGAGAGGACGATCAGCGGCCACAGGAAGTCGTCCCACGCGCCCATGAAGGCGAAGATCGCCACGACCGCGAGGGTGCCGCGCACCGCCGGCAGCCCGATCCGGACGAACCGCTGCCAGGCGTTCGCCCCGTCGATGACCGCCGCCTCCTCCACCTCGTAGGGCAAGGCGGCGAAGGCGTTGCGCATCAGCAGGACGTTGAGGGCGCCGACGGCACCGGGCAGGACGACCGCGGTCAGGGTGTTGTTGAGGTGGAGGTCGCGCATCATCGTCAACTGCGCGATGACGATGGACTCCAGGGGGACGAGCAGCGCCAGCACGAAGGCGAGCCCCGCCACCCCGCGGCCCCGGAAGCGCAGCCGGGCCAGCGCGTACCCGGCCGTCGAGGCCCCGACCAGGTTGGTGACCACACTGGCCGCCGCGACCTGGAGCGAGTTGAGGACGTAGTCCCACACCGGGATGATGTCCGCGACCTGCCGGTAGTTCTGCGTCGTCGGGTGCTGCGGCAGGAAGCGCGGCGGCGAGGTGTAGACGTCCTCGGTGGTGCCTTTGAGGGAGGTGGACAGCTGCCAGAGGAAGGGCCCCACGGCGACCGTCAGCACCAGGAGCATCAGCAGATAGCGCAGGGCCTTCTCCCGGCCGGTCGTCCGGAGCATCAGCCCTCCTCCCCGCGGCCGACCCGTCCGGCCCGGCCCTCGCGGCCTGCGTGCAGCACGAGCAGCATCAGCAGGAGGGCGACGGCGAAGACGACCAGGGAGATCGCGGAGGCGTAGCCCACCCGGCCGTTCAGCCCGGTGCCGGTCCGCTGGACGAGCATCACCAGGGTGGTGTCCTGCCCGGCGGGGCCCCCGGTGGGCCCGGCCATCAGATAGACCTCGGAGAAGACCTTGAACGCCGCCACGGACGAGAGCGCGCCGACCAGCACCATGGTCGGCCGGACCGTGGGCAGCGTGACGCTGGCGAAGCGGCGCAGGGCACCGGCCCCGTCGACGGCGGCGGCCTCGTGCAGCTCGCGGGGGACGTTCCCGAGCGCCGCCAGATAAATGATCATGTAGTAGCCGAGCCCCTTCCACACGGTCAGGGCCATGGCGCTGAACAGCAGCAGCCACGAGTCGCCGAGGAAGTCGACCGGCCCGGCGCCGAGGGCGTGCAGGATGCCGTTGACCAGGCCGCGGTCGTCGAGCATCCACACCCAGATGAGGGACACCACGACGACGGACGCCACGACCGGGGTGTAGAAGGCGGACCGGAAGAACGCGACCCCGGGCATCCGCTTCTGCACCAGCAGGGCCAGCAGCAGCGGCAGCATCACCGTGAACGGCACGACCAGCAGCACGTACAGGCAGCTGTTGCGCAGGGCCACCCAGAACTGCTCGTCGTGCAGCAGGGCACGGAAGTTCGCCAGGCCGGTCCACTCGCCGGGGGCGAGGGTACGGGCGTCTGTGAACGCCTTGGCGAAGGTGCTCAGGAAGGGATACAGGCTGAAGGCGGCGACGACGGCGAGGCCCGGCAGCAGGAACAGCCAGGGCGTGACGGGCCGGTGCGTACGGACGCGCGCGGCCGGGCGCACCGGGGCGGAAGGGCTCACAGGGCGTTCCACAGATCGTCCCGCAAGGCTTCCCGCAGTGCGTCCCACAGCGCGTCCCACAGGGCGTCGCACCGGGCTCAGCCCTGCTTCAGCAGCTTGTTGCTCTGCGCGGCCGCGTCGTCCAGCGCCTGCCGGGGCGACTTCTTGCCCTGCAGAGCCCTGGCGACCTCGTTCTTGAGCACGGTCTTCATCTCGTCGCTCATCACCACGGGCGTGTAGTTGACCGCGCCCTTCAGCATCTTCGCCGAGGCCACCCGGACCCGGCCCTCGTCGGTGCCGTCCTCCTCGGTCCAGTACGGCTCCTCCAGCGAGCCCCTGGTGCTGGGGAAGACGGCGACCTTGTGCGCGAAGGCCTCCTGGTTCTTCCGGTCGGTGACGAAATGGGCGAAGGCGATCGCGGCGGCCTTGTGTCTGCTCTTCTCGCTGACGGCCAGGCCCATGACGTACATATTGGGCTTGCCGGTGTTGTTCGGGGCGTCGGTGATGCCGAGTTCGCGGTACAGCGTCGGCGCGTTCTTCTTGAACGTCTCCAGGTCGTGCGCGCTGCCCGGATTCATCGCGACTTTCTGTTCCAGGAACTTCTGGCCGGATTTCTCGGGGGTATTGGTGAGCGCCTGCGGGTCGAGCCCGCCGCGGTCGTACAGCTCCTTGTACTTGCCCAGCAGCTCCACGCCCTTGGGCTCGTTGTAGGTGAACTTCGTGGCGTCGTCGTTCATCAGCCGCACGCCGTAGCGGCCGAAGTCCTCGACGGACGGCGTGTTCGCGAGGGTGGCGGTCCTGCCACCGGACTTCGCGGCCATCGCCATGGCCGTCGCGAACAGTTCGTCGTAGCTCCTGGGCGGCTTCTCGGGATCGAGTCCGGCGGCGCGGAAGAGCGCCTTGTTGTAGAAGAGCGGGCCGGTGTTGAGATACCACGGGAAGGCGTACGAACCGTCCAGCCCCGGCAGGGTGTTGCCCTGCCAGGACTCCGGCGTGTACTCGCCCTTGAAGCGTGCGGCGGCCTTCTCCTTGTCGAGGTTCATCAGCACCCCGGCACGGGCCAGCGGACAGGACAGGTCCGGGGAGACGTTGACGACGTCCGGCAGGGATCCGTTGGCGGCGTCCGCGCCGAGCTTGTCGGCGTAGTGCTCGGCGGGCTGGTCCAGCCATTTGACCCGCACACCCGGATTCTGCTTCTCGAACTCCGCGACCAGCCCGTCGAAGTAGTCCTTGAAGTTCGCCCGCAGATTCCAGGTCTGGAAGGTGATCTCACCCTCGGGCTTTCCCCCGGCGCTCGATCCGCCGCCGTCCCCGCCCGATCCGCAGCCGGAGAGCACCGACGCGGAGGCCAGCAGGAGGGCGGTCGGGAGGGCGGTGGTGACGGCTGCACTGCGCGGCCGGGACGGCGGCCGGAATCCGGGCATGACCGACGAGCTCCTTCGATCGGGTCGGCAGGAGGCAGCTCAAAACCTGCACCCGGCACGGGAGTCGCGTCAATACTTCCGGCAACGGCTAATGCGCTTTAGTGTGTTGGTGCTCAAGCGCTTTAGCAGGAGGAAGCAAGCCATGCGCCGCACCCCGGCCCGGCGTCCGACGATGAAGGACGTCGCGCGCCGCGCGGGCGTCTCGGAGAGCGCGGTGTCCTTCGCCCTCAACGGCCGCCCCGGCGTCTCCGAGGCCACCCGCGACCGGATCCGGCGCGTCGCCGAACAGCTCGGCTGGCAGCCCAGCACCGCCGCCCGGGCCCTGTCCGGCGAGGGCTCGGCGACCGTCGGCCTGGTCCTCGCGCGCCCCGCGCGGACCCTCGGCGTCGAGTCGTTCTTCCTCCAGCTCGTCTCCGGCATCCAGGAGGCGCTCGCCGTCCGCCGGCTCGGGCTGCTCTTCCAGGTCGTCGAGGACCTGGACGCCGAGTGCGCGGTCTACCGGCGCTGGTGGGCCGAGCACCGCGTGGACGGCCTCCTCGTCGTCGACCCGAGGGACGGCGACCCCCGCCCGGCCCTCCTGGCCGAACTCGCCCTGCCCGCCGTGGTCATCGGGGCGCCCGGCCGCGGCCCGGGCCGCGACGCGCTGCCGCCCGGCGCGGCGATCTCCGTCGTCCGGGCCGACGACAGCGGCGCGATGGCCTCGGTCGTCGGCCACCTCCACGCCCTGGGCCATCGCCGCATCGTGCACGTCGCGGGCCTGCCCGGGCTCGCCCACACCCGCCGCCGGATCGAATCCCTGCGCGCCGAGGCGGCCCGCCTCGCCCTGCCCGAGGTGCGGTCGGTGACCACCGACTACTCCGACGCCCAGGGCGCCGAGGCCACCCGCCACGCCCTGGCCGCCCAACGGCCCCCCACGGCGATCGTCTACGACAACGACGTGATGGCCGTGGCAGGCCTCGCCGTCGCCGCCGAGCGCGGTCTGTCCGTACCCGGAGAACTCTCCATCGTCGCGTGGGACGACTCGGTCCTCTGCCGCAACACCCACCCCGTGCTCACCGCACTCTCCCGCGACACCGGCGCCTTCGGCCGGCACGCGGCACGCCGCCTCATCGCCCTCCTCGACGGCGCCCCGGCGGTGAGCGCCCAGGACGACCTGCCCCGCCTGCTCCCGCGCGGCAGCACGGGGCCTGCCCCGACCCCCGGTTCATGACCAGCCCTTTGCCTGTTGTTTAATTGCGAGTGATTCGCAATTGCAGATTTTCATGATGTGAGCAAGAGGTGCAGTGCATGACGGCCCGGTCCGTACGGGGAGTGGCCGCCACGGCCATGGCAGGCGTACTCGCGGCAGGAGCGGCGGCCTGTTCGACGCCGGGCGGCAAGGGGACCGGGAGCAAGGACTCGCTGGTCGTCGGGCTCGCCAACGAGCCCGAGACTCTCAGCCCCCTCCTCGGCTACGGCAAGGACGGCAACTCCAAGGTCTTCGACGGGCTGCTCCGCCGCGACGCCGCCATGAAGCTCCGGCCCGCCCTCGCCGCCGAGCTGCCGAAGATCACCGACGACGGGCGCACGTACACCTACAAGCTCCGCCAGGGCGTGAAGTTCAGCGACGGCGAGCCCTTCACCGCGAAGGACGTGGTCTTCACCTACCGGACCATCCTCGACGAGAAGACCAACAACGCCGCCAAGGGCGAACTCGACGCCATCGGCGACGTCACCGCCCGGGGCGACGACACCGTCGTCTTCACGCTCAAGTACGCCTACGCCCCCTTCGCCGAGCGCACCGTCCTGCCCATCGCCCCCGAGCACGCGGCCAAGGACCAGGACGTCAACACCGGCTCCTTCAACACCGCGCCCATCGGCACCGGCCCGTACGTCCTCACCGGCTGGAGCAAGGGCGAGAAGCTGACCTTCAAGGCCAACCCCGGCTACTGGGGCGGCGAGCCCGCGGTCAAGAAGCTCACCATGGCGATCGTCAAGGACGACGACGTACGCGCCACCCGGCTGCGCTCCGGCGACCTCGACGGCGCCATCCTGCCGCCCGACCTCGCCAAGGGCTTCAAGGGCGACAGGTCCAAGGTGACCGTCACCGCCCGGACCACCGACTTCCGCGGCGTCACCCTGCCCACCGCGCACAAGGTCACCGGCGACCTCGCCGTCCGCCGCGCACTCGACCTCGCCGTCGACCGCAAGACCATGGTCGACAAGCTGCTCCAGGGCGCGGGCCGGGCCGGATACGGGCCCGTCCCCACCGACAGCGAGTGGTTCGCCAAGGGCACCGAGCGCCCGTACGACCCGGACAAGGCGAAGAAGCTCCTCGACGACGCCGGCTGGAAGCCCGGCACCGACGGCGTCCGGGAGAAGGACGGACAGCGCGCCTCCTTCACCCTCTGGTTCCCCGCCGGGGACAAGCTCCGCGAGGAGCACGCCCTCGCCTTCGCCTCCGACGCCAAGAAGACCGGCATCGAGGTCAAGGTGCAGAGCGGCACCTGGGAGGTCATCGAGCCGCGCATGAAGGACGACGCCGTCCTCGCCGGCGGAGGCAACCCCGCCGACCCCGACTTCGACCTCTACAACTTGCTGCACTCCTCCCTCGCCCTCGACGGCTTCAACAACATGGCCGCCTACGCCAGTCCCGACGTCGACAAGGCCCTGGAGGAAGGCCGCCGCAGCGGCGACGGAACCGCCCGCAAGGCCGCCTACGACAAGGTCCAGCAGGGCCTCGCCGACAACCCCGGCTACACCTTCCTCACCCACGTCGACCACCTCTACGTGATGAGCGACCGCTGGCAGGACGTCACCACCCAGACCGAGCCCCACGACCACGGCCTCGGCGCCGGGCCCTGGTGGAACGTCGAGGCCTGGCAGCCGAAGCAGTGACCCCCGCCCTCCGCACCCTCCCCTGGGGGCCCATGGCGCGCCTGGCGGGACGGCGGCTGCTGGCCGCCGTCCCCCTGCTCGCCGCCGTGACCCTCGGGGTCTTCGCCCTCGCCGCGGCCTCGCCGTTCGACCCCGCCAAGGCCTACGCCGGAACCGCCGGGCTCGGCGCCGGGCGGGGCGTCCTCGACCAACTGCGCGAGAACCTCGGCGCCGACCGGCCGTTCGTCGCCCGCTGGTGGGACTGGCTCACCGCCGCCCTCACCGGCGACCTCGGCGACTCCACCGCCCTGCGCCAGCCCGTGGCCCAGGTCATCGGCGAACGCATCGGCTGGTCCGTCCTGTTGTGCGGCGTCGCCTTCGCCCTGGCCGTCACCGTGGGCACCGCGCTCGGCGTGCTCGCCGCCCGGCGCCGCGGCGGCCTCCTCGACCGCACCGTCACCGCCCTGTCCTACACGCTCGAAGCGGCACCGCCCTTCTGGCTCGGGCTGCTCGCGATCTGGTTCTTCGCCCTCCGCCTCGACGCGCTCCCCGCCGGCGGCCTCACCGACACCGGCAGCGACGCGGCCGGAGCCGGGCAGATCGCCTCCCACCTCGTGCTCCCCGCGGCCGTCCTGGCCGTCACCCAACTGCCCTGGTTCGTGCTGTACGTGCGCCAGGGCGTCGGCGACGCCCTCGCGGAGGACCCCGTGCGCGGCGCGCGCGCCCGCGGCCTGAGCGAGCGGACCGTGCTCCTCGGCCACGCGCTGCGGTCCGGGCTGCTGCCCGTCCTCACGCTCGTCGGCTCCCGGGTGCCCGAGCTGATCACCGGCGCCCTGCTCGTGGAGACCGTCTTCAGCTGGCCCGGCATCGCCTCCGCGACGGTCGAGGCCGCCACCAAGACCGACTTCCCGCTGCTGGCGGCGCTCACCGTGCTCGCCACCGCCGCCGTGCTGCTCGGCAACCTCCTCGCGGACCTGCTGTACGGGCTCGTCGATCCGCGGGTGTCCCATCAGGAGATGTGACCGTGACCGTTATGACCGCTAGTCCCGCCACGAGGCTGCGCGTCTCCCTGCTCGTCCTGTCGGCCGTCGTCCTCGCCGCGCTGCTCGTCCCCCTCGCAGTGCCGCTGGACGAACAGGCCGTCGACCTCGCCGCCAGGCTCCGCCCACCGAGCCTGGAGCACCCCTTCGGCACCGACGAGGTCGGCCGCGACCTGCTCCTGCGCTGCGTGTACGGACTCCGGGTCTCCCTGCTCGTCGGCGTCGTCGCCGCACTCGTCGCAACCCTCTTCGGCACGGCGGCCGGGGCGCTCGCGGGCGCGCTCGGCGGGTGGACGGACCGCGCCGTCATGCGCGTGGTGGACCTCTTCTCGTCCGTGCCGCACCTGCTGCTCGGCATCTTCGTCGTCGCCCTCTTCCGGCCCGGCATCGGACCGGTGATCGCCTCGGTGGCGGTCACCCACTGGCTCTCCACGGCCCGCATCGTCCGGGCCGAGGTGCTCTCCCTGCGCACCCGGCCCTACATCGACGCCGCCGTCTCGGGCGGCTCCTCGCGCCGACAAGTGACGGTGCGTCACCTGCTGCCGGGCGTCCTGCCCCAAGCGGCCCTCGCGGCCGTGCTCATGGTCCCGCACGCCATCTGGCACGAGTCCGCCCTCTCCTTCCTGGGCCTGGGCCTCCCCACGCACGAGGCCAGCCTCGGCAACATGGTCAACGGCGCCCGCAGTTCGCTGCTGGCCGGCGACTGGTGGCCGACGCTCTTCCCGGGCCTGTTCATCGTCGTCCCCACCCTCGCCGTGGCGGGCCTGGCCGGCGCCTGGCGCGAGCGGCTCGACCCCAGGCGCCGATCGGAGCCGACCCTGTGACGACTCCCGCCCTGGACGTGCGCAACCTGTCCGTCCGCTTCCGCATGCGCGGAGGCCGCGAGATCGCCGCCGTCACCGACGTGTCCTTCCGGTTCCGGCAGGGGGAGTGCCTCGCCCTCGTCGGCGAGAGCGGCTGCGGCAAGTCCGTGCTCGCCTCCGCGCTGCTGGGCCTGCTGCCCGGCAACGCCCGGACCACCGGGCACGCCTGCCTCGGGGACCTCGACCTGATCGCCGCCGACGAGCGCACGCTCGCCCGCACCGTACGGGGCCGCCGCATCGGCCTCGTCCCGCAGAGCCCCGCCGCACACCTCACCCCGGTGCGCACCGTCCGCGCGCAGCTGCGCGAGACCGTGCGCGAGCTGACCGGGGCGCGCGGCGCGGCGCTGCACCGGGCCGTCGAGCAGGCCGCCGCGCGGGCGGCGTTCCCCGCCGACCACCTCGACCGCCACCCGCACCAGCTGTCCGGCGGCCTCGCCCAGCGCGCGGCCACCGCGCTCGCACTCGTCGGGGACGCCCCGCTGCTGCTCGCCGACGAGCCCACGACCGGCCTCGACCGCGAACTCGTCGACCGCACGGTGGACGAGCTGCGCCGCCACGCCGACGCCGGACACGCCCTGCTGATGATCACCCACGACCTCGCGGCCGCCGAGCGGATCGCCGACCGCGTCGCCGTGATGTACGCGGGCCGCATCGTCGAAGTCGCCGACACGGCAGCCTTCTTCGGCCCGCCCGGCCCCCGGCACCCCTACGCCCGCGGACTGCTGGACGCCCTGCCCGAGCGGGCCTTCACCCCCATCCCCGGCATGCCGCCGGAGCTGGGCGCGCTGCCCGACGGCTGCGCCTTCGCGGAGCGCTGCACCCGGGCGACGGCGGCGTGCGGGACCGTACCGGCCCTCGCCGGCGGAGTCGCCTGCCACCGCCCGCACCCGGCCGCCGAGGAGACCGCCCGTGCTTGAACTGCGCGACATCACCGCCGGATACGACCGGCGCGAGCCCGTCGTGCGCGACGTGTCGCTGACCGTCCACGGCGGGGAGGCCGTCGGCCTGCTCGGCCCCAGCGGCTGCGGCAAGTCCACCCTCGCACGCGTCGCCGCCCTGCTGCACCGGCCGGTGGCCGGTACGGTCGTCCTCGACGGGGAGCCCGCCCGCGGCTGGCGCCACCGCGCGCCACGCGAGCAGCGCACCGCCTTCGGGGTGGTCTTCCAGCAGCCCCGGCAGGCCGCCGACCCCAGGCTGCGCCTGCGCGACCTGATCGCCGAGCCGCTGCGGGCTACGGGCCGCCGCGCCGAGACCGCGGACCGGCTGCGCGAACTGGCCCCCGCCGTCGGGCTCTCGGCCGAGCTGCTCGCCCGCCGCCCGCACGAGGTCAGCGACGGACAGCTCCAGCGCGCCTGCCTCGCACGGGCGCTCGCGCTGCGCCCGCGCTGGCTGATCTGCGACGAGATGACGGCGATGCTGGACGCCTCGACGACGGCGGCGCTGGTGGCGGTCGTCGAATCCTACCGCCGGGAGACGGGCGCGGGGCTGCTGGCCGTCGGCCACGACCCGGCACTGCTCAACCGCTGGTGCGACCGCACGGTCGCATGGCGGGAACTCTCGCCCGCGGCAGGTGCGTTCAGCGGTGCCGCACCAGCGGGAACGGCAGCGTCTCCCGGATCGACAGCCCCATGAGGAACATGACCAGCCGGTCCACGCCGATCCCCAGCCCGCCCGTCGGCGGCATCGCGTACTCCAGGGCGCGCAGGAAGTCCTCGTCCAGCTCCATCGCCTCCGGGTCGCCGCCCGCGGCCCGCAGCGACTGCGCGGTCAGCCGCCGCCGCTGCTCCACGGGGTCGATCAGCTCGGAGTAGGCCGTGCCCAGCTCCGTGCCGAAGGCGACGAGGTCCCAGCGCTCGGCGAGCCGGGGATCGGCCCGGTGCCGGCGGGTGAGCGGCGAGACGTCAGTGGGGAAGTCCTTGTAGAAGACGGGCAAGGTGGTCCGCTCCTCCACCAGCCGCTCGTACAGCTCCAGCACCATGTCCGCATGCCCGTCCTCCGGCCCGTGCGGCACGCCCGCCGCGTTGCAGAGCGCGCGCAGGGCCGCGACCGGCGTGTCCGTGCCGATCTCCTGGCCCAGCGCCTCGGAGACCGAGCCGTACACGGTCCGCACCGGCCACTGCCCCGAGATGTCGTGCTCGGTGCGCTTCCCGTCGGCGTCCGTCCGCACCGCGATCGCCGAGCCGTGCGCGGCGACGGCCGCCTCCTGGATCAGCTCCCGCGTCAGGTCCAGCATCACGTCGTAGTCGGCGAACGCCTGGTACGCCTCCAGCATCGTGAACTCGGGGTTGTGCTTGTACGAGATGCCCTCGTTCCGGAACGTCCGGCCCAGCTCGAAGACCTTCTCCAGACCGCCCACGCACAGCCGCTTCAGATACAGCTCCGGCGCGATCCGCAGGTACAGGTCCAGGTCGTAGGCGTTGATGTGGGTGGTGAAGGGCCGGGCGTTCGCGCCGCCGTGGACCTGCTGGAGCATCGGCGTCTCGACCTCCAGGAAGCCGCGGTCGAGCAGGCCGCGGCGCAGCGCCTGCACGGCCGCGCTGCGGGCCCGCAGGGTGTGCCGGGCCGCCGGGGACACGGCCAGGTCCACATAGCGCATCCGGACCCTGGCCTCCGGGTCGGTCAGGCCCCGCCGCTTGTCGGGCAGCGGGCGCAGGCACTTGGCGGTCATCCGGGCGCGGGTGACGAAGACGCTCGGCTCGCCCCGGTCGGTGGTGCCGACCTCGCCCTCGGCCTCGAGGTGGTCGCCCAGGTCGACGTGGGTGGCGAAGCGGCGCAGCAGCTCCTCGCCGGAGCCGTCGCGGGTGAAGACCAGCTGCAGGTCGCCGGACCAGTCGCGGAGCAGGCCGAAGGCGATCCCGCCGTGGTTGCGGATCAGCAGCACCCGGCCGGTGACGGTCACGTGCTCCCCGGTGCGGGCCGAGGGCGGGAGGCCGGAGTGCGCGGCGCGGATCGCAGCGAGGGTGTGGGTGCGGCGGGCGTCCACGGGATAGGGGTCGACGCCGGCCGCCCGCAGCCGCTCCAGCTTGTGCCGCCGGACCCGCACCTGCTCCGGCAGGCTGGCCAGTTCGTCGGCCGGTGGCGCCCCGGCGGCCCCGTCACCGGGCCCGAAGCCCAGTTCCGTCAGGGAGGGCAGCCCGGCGGTGGAGGCGGGGCTGGTGATGCCCCGGGGACGGCCCCGGCTCCACAGCTTCCCCAGGCTCGGGACCGAGACGAAGCCCTCGGCGATCCCCGCCGCCAGCCCGATCCGGGCGAGGGCGCCCGCGTCGGCGTAGCACAGGAAGCGGGGGTGCCACTCGGGGTTGTACTTGACGTTCGAGCGGTAGAGCGCCTCCAGCTGCCACCACTTGGAGAAGAACAGCAGCAGCTTGCGCCACAGCCGCAGCACCGGACCCGCGCCGATGCGTGCCCCCTCCTCGAAGGCCGAGCGGAAGACGGCGAAGTTGAGGGAGATGTGCTTGATGCCGAACCGCCCGGCCTGCGCACACAGCCGTGCGACCATGAACTCCATGACGCCGTTGGGCGCGGCCCGGTCGCGGCGCATCACGTCCAGCGAGATCCCGTCGGGCCCCCACGGCACGAACGACAGCAGCGCGATCATCGTGCCCTCGCTGTCGAACGCCTCGACGAGCAGGCAGTCCCCGTCGGCGGGATCGCCCAGACGGCCCAGGGCCATGGAGAAGCCCCGCTCCGTCTCGGTGTCCCGCCAGGCGTCCGCGCGCCGGATGACCTCGCCCATCTCCTCGTCGGACAGCGCCGAGTGGCGCCGTACGCGCACGGTCGCGCCCGTGCGCTCCACGCGGTGGACGGCCTGGCGGGTCACGCGCATCTCGCGGCCCTCGAGGTCGAAGGAGGCGACCTGGAGGATGGCCTCGTCGCCCAGTTGCAGCGCGCCGAGCCCGGAGCGGGCGAATGCCTTGGCGCCTTCCTCGCTGGCGCCCATGACGGCCGGCTGCCAGCCGTAGCGGCCCGCCAGCTCGAGCCATGCCTCGATGGCCGGGGTCCATGCCTCGGGGTCGCCCAGCGGATCGCCGGAGGCCAGGCACACGCCCGCCTCGACGCGGTAGGTGACGGCGGCCTTTCCACTGGGGGAGAAGACGACGGCCTTGTCGCGGCGGGTGGCGAAGTAGCCGAGCGAGTCCCGGGCGCCGTAACGGCCGAGGAGGGCGCGGATGCGGGGCTCCTCGTCGTCGTGCAGGGCCGCTTCCAGGCGCTGGGAGCGGAAGAGCGCCATGGCCGCGTTGAGCAGGGCGAGCGCGCCGAACAGGCCGAGGAGGAAGTAGAGCCAGTGCGGCGGGTGCCCGGTGAAGTGCCGGCCGCTGACCAGGCCGCCGCACACCTTGTTGGCCACGAACAGCAGCCGGTTCCCGCCGCCGGGCTCCAGCGAGCCCGGGAAGAGCGAGACCAGGCCCCAGCCGACCAGGACGGCCACGGTGAGACCGGCCACGAGGACGCCCAGGGCGTGCAGGAACGCCCCCCGCCGGGAGGCCGCGTAGAACTCCCGCCGGGCCAGCAGCAGGAGCGCGATGGCGGCGGCGCTCACCACCGTCGACGGGACCATGTCCCAGTAGCCCACGGCCAGCAGCAGCGCGTCCGCGAGCAGCAGCAGGGAGAGGTAGCCGATGACGAACCAGAGGGCGACCCGCTTGCGGGCGGTCATGGCCGCGGCGAGCAGGAGCAGGAAGACGGCGTAGGCCAGGTTGGGGGCCGTGGGGACGGTCAGCAGGTCCAGGGTCCGGGTGACCGGCCCCGCCGCGTGCCGCAGTGGCGGGATCAGCGCGGTGAGGGCGCAGAAGACGCCGAGCAGGCCGAAGAAGAGCGCGAACCCGTTGGGCACCCGGTGCAGCAGGCGGTGCCAGGCGGTGTCCCGTCCGCCCTGTCCCGGCCGCTCCTGCACTCCGGCTTCCGGCGCCGTGGCGGGTCCGCCGTCCCGGGCTGTTCGGCTCATTCCGTCAGCCTAGGCACGCCGTGGGCCCGGCGCCTGTCGAACACGAGCCCGAGAGGCCGGGCCCGGTGACTGCCGCACGGGCGGGTTCCCGCATCCCGGTCAGGGCCATCGGGCCCCCGGCAGCCGTCCGAACCGGTGACATCCATACCCGGATGGAGTATGCCTGCCGCGCGGTTCCGGGCGGTGGAATGGGCCAGACTGGCGGACAACCGCCGCTCCGCCGAGGAGGTACGCCATGGCCGTCTCGATCTCCGTGGTTCTGCTGCTTCTGATCCTGGCAGTGGTGTTCATGCGCAACGGGGGCCTGAAGTTCGGGCATGCACTCGTCTGCATCCTGCTGGGCTTCCTGCTCGCGAGCACCAGCGTGGCGCCGACGATCTCCAATGGCCTCTCGGCCACCACCCAGCTCGTCGGCGGCGTCCGGCCCTGATCCGGCCGGGCCCCGCACGGGGCCCGGCCGTGGGGTTCAGCGTCCGATCTCGACGTCCTCCAGAATGCCCAGGGCGTCCGGCACCAGCACCGCGGCCGAGTAGTAGGCGCTCACCAGATAGGACGAGACCGCCTGCTCGTTGATGCCCATGAAGCGCACATTGAGGCTGGGCTGGTACTCGTCCGGGATGCCCGTCTGGTGGAGGCCGACGACGCCCTGGTTCTCCTCGCCCGTCCGCATGGCGATGATCGAGCTGGTGCCCGTCTCGCTGACCGGGATCTTGTTGCAGGGGAGCAGCGGCACCCCGCGCCAGGAGCGTACGGCCGTGCCCAGCACCTCGATGTTCTTCGGGTAGAGGCCACGGCTGTTGCACTCGCGGCCGAACGCGGCGATCGTGCGCGGGTGCGCCAGCAGGTACTGGGTCTTGCGGCGCCGGGACAGCAGTTCGTCGAGGTCGTCGGGGGTGGGTGGGCCGCTGCGGGTGTGGATGCGCTGGTTGAGGGCGGCGTTGTGGAGGAGGCCGAATTCGCGGTTGTTGACCATCTCGTGCTCCTGGCGTTCGCGCAGGGCTTCGATGGTGAGGCGGAGTTGTTGTTCGAGCTGGTTCATGGGCTCGTTGTAGAGGTCGGCGACGCGGGTGTGGACCCGCAGGACCGTCTGCGCGACGCTCAGTTCGTACTCACGGGGCTTGAGGTCGTAGTCGACGAACGTGCCGGGGATGACCGGCTCACCGATGTGCCCCGAGGTCACCGCGATGTCCGCCTCGCCGCGCTTGTTGGCCGGGGGTGCGGGCGGGCGGGCCGCGAAGTCCGCGACGTGCGAGCGCAGGGACTCGGTGCGCTCGGCCAGTTCCTGGAAGGCCCGGAGCGGCAGCGCCAGCACCGTGCAGCGGGTGACGGCCCGCACGGTGAAGCCCCAGGTCGCCTCCGGCTCCAGGGGGACCCGCTCGCCGAAGTAGTCACCGTCGGCCAGGGTGCCGAGGGTGGTCTCGTCCCCGTACTTGCCGGTGCCGGTCCTGGTGAGCTTGCCGTGGGCGACGAGGAAGATCTCGTCGGCCGGCCGTCCCGACTCGACGAGGGTGTCGCCGGGCGCGTACTCCCGCTGGACGAACGCGTCGGCCAGCGCCTCCAGCGCGGCGCTGTCGGCGAAGTCGCGCAGCAGCGGCAGTTCACCCAGCTCCGGCGGGATGACCCGCACCTCCGCGCCCGTCGAGACGAACTCGACGCGGCCGTCGCCGACGGTGTAGGTCAGCCGCCGGTTCACCCGGTAGGTGCCGGCCGAGACCTGCACCCAGGGCAGCACGCGGAGCAGCCAGCGCGAGGAGATCCCCTGCATCTGGGGCACGGACTTGGTGGTCGTCGCGAGCTGCCGGGCCGCGCCCGTGCCGAGGCTCAGCTGTGCCGAGCCGCGCTGCTCCGGGGTCGGCTGCCCGGACTGGTCCGGCTCCACTGACGTGGTCATAAGTGGTCTTCACCCATCTGTGCGAAACATGACGTGAAAGGCGGTGCGGATGTGGCTGCTGGCGGGCGTGGCGGGGCGTCGGCGCCGGGGCAGGGCCGGGGGTCCGCGAGGCCGCGTCATCGGGCGGCGGCTGTGCCCAGACCGATGGGCCCGCCCGGCAGCGGTCGCGGCCCCCGGCCGGGGGCGACGACTTCTCCGTCACTCCGCTTTCGGTTCGTCCTTCGGGCTGCTCAGTGCCCGATCTCGACGTTCTCGAGAATTCCCAGGGCGTCCGGCACCAGGACCGCCGCGGAATAGTAGGCGCTCACCAGATAGGACATGATTGCCTGTTCGCTGATGCCCATGAATCGCACGGAAAGGCTGGGCTGGTATTCATCGGGAATTCCCGTGCGGTGCAGTCCGACGACACCCTGGGACTGCTCGCCGGTGCGCATCAGCAGGACGGAGCTGGTGCCCGTCTCGCTGACCGGGATCTTGTTGCAGGGGAAGATGGGCACCCCCCGCCAGGCGGGCACCGCGTGGCCCTTCACGTCCACGCTGTCCGGATAGATGCCCCGGCGGTTGAACTCGCGGGTGATCGCCGCGATGGTGCGCGGGTGCGCCAGCAGAAAAGTGGGGTCCTTCCATACGGTCGCCAGCAGTTCGTCGAGGTCGTCGGGGGTGGGTGGGCCGCTGCGGGTGTGGATGCGCTGGTTGAGGGCGGCGTTGTGGAGGAGGCCGAATTCGCGGTTGTTGACCATCTCGTGCTCCTGGCGTTCGCGCAGGGCTTCGATGGTGAGGCGGAGTTGTTGTTCGAGCTGGTTCATGGGCTCGTTGTAGAGGTCGGCGACGCGGGTGTGGACCCGCAGGACCGTCTGCGCGACGCTCAGCCCGTACTCGCGGGGGGACGGCTCGTAGTCCGCGAAGACCCCGGGCAGCGAGGGCTCGCCGACATGGCCCGCGGCCAGGTCGATGGCGGACTCGCCGTACTCGTTCTGCGGGAGCGCGGACCGGGCGCGGTACGCGTCCACGTGGGAGCGCAACTCGTGTGAGCGCTCCAGTACTTCCTGGAAGTCCTGGTGCGACAGCGTCAGCACCGTGCAGGGCGTCACCGCCCGGACCGTGAACTCCCAGTCGCCCGGGGCGCCGTCGGCCAGCGGCCGGTCGCCGAAGTACCCGCCGTCGGCGAGCACGCCGAGCACGGCGGGCTCGCCGTACTCACCGGCGTGTACCTTCTCGGCCTTGCCGTGGGCGAGCAGGACCACCTGGTCGGCCGGCTGCCCGGCCTCCACCAGGGCCTCGCCGGGCCGGAACTCGCGCTGGGCGAACCGGCCGGCCAGCTCCTGGAGCACCTCCTCGCCCGCGAAGCCGCGCAGCAGCGGCAGCTCGCCCAGCTCCGCCGGGATGACCCGCACCTCCGCGCCGGTGGTGAAGAACTCCACCCGGCCGTCCCCGAGCGTGTGCGTGAGCCGCCGGTTGACCCGGTACGTGCCGCCGGAGAGCTGGACCCACGGCAGCAGGCGCAGGAGCCACCGCGAGGTGATCCCCTGCATCTGCGGCACGGTCTTGGTCGTCGTCGCCAGATTCCGGGCCGCCTCCGTGCCCAGACTCAGCCGGCCCGGTGGATTGGCCGCGGCGGTACCGGACTCCACTGGCGTTGTCATATTCGAAAGCCCACCCATCCATACGGAACTGTCCATTACGGAACTGCGAGGAATTCCCGATCGACCCCATTCGAAGCTAGCAGCGGAATAGGGCCGACGCGATCACTCAAACGGATGGGATTAAAGCCTGATGTCAAGGTCGGATAAACACGCCCAGCCCGTTGGCCACGGGCCGTTCGGCACCGCCCGAGGGGTGGTTGCGCACCGTCGCCCCGCTCTCGTGCGGGGCCCTCGTGACCAGCGTGGAGGACCCGCCGCCGTCCAGGTTGAAGGCGTCGACGGACCCCAGCTTCCGCATTGCGCGGGCCAGTTCGGCGACGGTCAGCCCGGAGCGGTAGGCGGGGCCGCCGTCCAGTGCCAGCAGGTACAGCAGCCGCCCCCGGTCGGCCAGGCCCGCCGCCGTGCGCACCGCCGGCGTCGCCCGGTCCAGCCCGGACAGCGCGCGGCCGTCGCGGAGGATCGGGAAGCCGCCGATCGCGCACCGCAGGGCTCCGGACCGCCGCGCCCGCAGTTGCTCGTCGACCTCGACGCGGCTGCCGACCGCCAGCTTGCGCAGTTCACGCGCCCCCTCCTCGCGCCCCACCAGCACCACCGAGCCCCGCGCGATCGCGCCCCGGCCCGGCCGGTTCGCCACCGAGGCCACCCGCCCGTGCCTGACGGTGAGTTCGTAGGTGTCGCCGCTGCACGGCGCGCCGCGGTCCCGGTCGGTGCCGCAGGTCGCCCGCACCCGTGAGGCCTTGCCCCATGCCGATGTGAATGCGCCGATCCCGTCGACCGGCAGGGCGTACTGGTTGAGGCCGCTCAGCGGCAGCTCGTCGTCCTCCGTCCGCACCGCCCCGTCCAGTTCGAGCCGGTCCAGCCGGCCCACCCCCTCGGTGCTCACCGCGAGGACGTCCTCCGTGGTGACCCCCGACGGCATCTGCGGACCGAAGCGCTGGCCGTCCGGCACCGCCGCCTTCAGTGCCCGCCCGCCCGCGACGGCCGGGCCCACCGGGGCCCCCGTCGCCTCCACGCCCGGGTGCTGGGCCTCGGTGATGTTGAAGAAGTCGCCGTTCACCGCACCCACCGCGCCCCGCTGCTCGGCCAGCCGGGACATCCGGGCCCGCGCCGCGACCGCTCCCGGGTGCAGCAGGTCCACCGACACGTGCCGGTTGCGCAGATCGACCGTCAGCAGATGCCCGAACGCCCGTCCGTGCGAGCCCTTGAGCGAGAAGCTCCGGTACGTCACCCCCGGCCCGAGCGAGGACGGGGCGCTCAGCAGGGGGGTCAGCTCGTCCGCCTCGGCCCATGCGGTGCCGCCCCCACCCACCAGCGAGACCCATGCCATCAGTACCGTCATCACCGCGCGCACGCGGCGTACACGTCTGCCCACAGTCACCCCAGAGGTCTCGTCAACTCTGCCATGACGCACGGGACTTAACCATGCCCCGAAAGAACGACAAGGAACGCCAGGACGTCGGCCTGGGCAACTCTCGGCACATCCCTGTCAAAAGGCCCGGTGGGCCCGGATACTCACCAGCGAAGGCCCGTGCAGACCACGCTTATTCGCCCGCTCCGCCCGGAGGCAGCCCCATGTCCCGCACCCGCCGAGCCGCCGTCATTACCCTCGGAGCAGCGCTTGCCGGGGCCGTCACGCCCCGCGCCCTCGCCGACTCGCCGGACGCCGACGCGACCGGCCGCGGCAAGCCCCCGCTGCGGCACGCCCACGCGCACAACGACTACGAGCACGCCCGCCCGCTCACCGATGCGCTTTCGCACGGCTTCAACAGCGTCGAGGCCGACATCTGGCTCGTCGGGGACCGGCTCCTCGTGGCGCACGACGCCTCGCAGCTCGACCCGCGGCGCACTCTGGAGGCCCTCTACCTCGACCCGCTGCTGCGCCGCGTCAGAGCCAACCACGGCCGCGTCTACCGCGGTTACGACCTCACGCTCCAGCTGCTCATCGACGTCAAGTCGCCGGGCGATCCCACCTACCGCGCGCTCTCCCGGCACCTGCGCCCGTACCACTCCATGCTCAGCTCCTGTACCGCCGGACGGGTGCGCCGGGGAGCGGTGACGGCCGTGGTCTCCGGGGACCGCGGGGCGCGGGGGCCCATGGAGGCGGAGCGGGTGCGGCACGCCTTCTACGACGGCAGGCTCGGCGACCTCGGCGGCGCACCCGCCTCCTTCGCCCCGCTCATCAGCGACAACTGGGGGCAGCACTTCGGCTGGCAGGGCGAGGGACCGATGCCCGAGCGGGAGCGGGCGGAACTCCTGCGGATCGTCGCCGCCGCGCACGCCGAGCGCCGTCAGGTGCGCTTCTGGGCCACGCCCGACCGGCCCGGCCCCGCGCGCGACGCCCTCTGGCGGGAGCTGCTCGCCGCGCAGGTGGACTACCTCAACACGGACGACCTGGCGGGCCTGGAGGCGTTCCTGCGCTCGGGTCGCTGAGCACCCGGTGTGCTCCGGCCCCGCCCCGTTGACCCGCATTCGGGTGATTTCGGCAGTCATCCGTTAAATCGTACGGACAGCGGATCTATCTCCCGGTAACGCCACGCGGATGCCCGGCCGTTGGAATGTCGAGGTCCGGCACGGAAACTGTGGCGGTACCGTCACCGCACCGCCACGGAAGCGCGGGCGCGGGGACGCTGGCCGTATGGCCTCTCCACCGGGAACGCCCGCCGGTCCGCCGTACGGACCGCCCACGGGGCCGCCGATGCCCCCGCCCGGCGGCTTCGGGCCCGCGCAGCCGCCCTGGCTGCCCGATCCGTCGGCCGGCCGGGGCGGCGGGCGGCGGCTCGGCCTGGTCGCCACGGCAGTGGTGGCGGTCGCCGGAGTGGCGCTGGGCGCGGTGCTGGTGACCGGGCACAAGGGGAGCGGCGGGCCGGGGAAGGACGGCGAGCCCGTGGGCGCGAGCAGCACCTCGGCGTCGCCGGCCCTGCCGAGCGGCCTGCCCAGCGCCCTTCCCTCCTGGCTGCCCAGCGCCCTTCCCTCGACCCTCCCCTCACAGCTGCCGAGCGGCCTGCCCAGCGGGATCTTCGGCTTCTAGCGGCCGCCTGCCGACGGACCGTCAGCTGCCGGCGAGCACCATCGCCAGGGCCGTCGCCGGGTCGCGGTCGCAGGGCCCCGCGGGCTGCCAGCGGCCTCCCTCCTTGCGGTAGGGCCACCAGCGACCGTCACGGCCGTAGCGCAGCTGGGCGTCCGTGCCCGGAGCCGTCCAGCGGTTGCCGGCCGCCCGCAGTCGCGGCGCGCTCCCGTCCTCCGCCCATGCGGCGGCGAGCTGACCGCGGGCGAGCGCGAGGGCTTCGGGATCCGGCTCCCACTCCTCCTCGAGCACGGCCAGCGCGGCCGGGCCGCCGTACCCCCACGCCCGCACGGCCCGGGCCAGTGCCGCCCGCCCGTAGCCGCACCCGGCCGCCAGCCGGGCCGCGACCCGGTCCGGCGCCGACACCGCGAGCCGCACCGCGTCCTGACGGACCGTGAGCGGCTCCGGCACGGGCGCCCGCCCGTGCCCCGGCGCCAGGGCCTCGGCCAGCAGCCGGCGGGCCCGCTCGGCCGCGTCCGCGACCAGGAACTCCAGCGCCTCGGCGTCGATTCCGGGTGCGGCTGTCCCGGTGCCGATGAGTACCGGTGGACGGCCCGGCTCCGCCACCGGCGGCGGGGGAGCGGGCAGCGGCGGCACGGAGCCGCGCGCCGCGAACGCCTCGCGCGCGGGCACGCCGTCCGGAGTCGGCCGGGCGGGGGCCTCGGCCCGGGCGGCGCTGCGCGCCTGAAGCTCCTCCAGCAGCTCGCGCTCACCGCGCCCGCGCACGAGCAGCAGCACGAACGGGTCCTCGTCCAGCAGCCGCGCCACCTGATGGCACAGGGCCGTCGTGTGCAGGCAGTGGTCCCATGCCCCGCAGGCGCACTCCGGCTCGAGATCGCCGATGCCTGGCAGCAGGTCCACGCCGACTCCGGCCGCGTCCTCCACGAGGTGTTGCGGCATGTCCCGGTCGAGCAGGGCGGCTATGTGCCCGGAACGGTCGGCCACCAGGTCCAGGAACCGTTCCCAGTCGGCCCCGGACAGCTGCTGGACCATCACGTCGGCGCGCTGCGCCGTGCCGTCCCGGTCGCGTACGAGCGCGGTGATCCGGCCGGGCCGGACCGTCACCGCGCCGACCGCGCCCGCACGGGCGTGACTGCGCCCCGCCTTCACCTGCCTGCCGTCCAGGGCCGTCTCCTCCAGCGCCCTGAGCCACGCCAGGCCCCACGGGCTCCGGGCGAAGCCCTGTCCGGGCGCGGGCGGCAAGGCCTCGAAGGTGCGCTCGTCGCGCCCGTCCGCAGAACTTCCCCAGGTCATCGTGCAGTCCCCCTCAGTGCCACCAGCTCCGCCAGCTCGGCGTCGGTCAGTTCGGTCAGCGCGGCCTCCCCCGTGCCCAGGACGGCGTCGGCCAGTGCCTGCTTGCGCGCGAGCATCTCCGCGATGCGGTCCTCGACGGTGCCTTCGGCGACGAAGCGGTGCACCTGCACCGGCTGGGTCTGGCCGATGCGGTAGGCGCGGTCGGTCGCCTGGGTTTCGACGGCCGGATTCCACCAACGGTCGAAGTGCACGACGTGCCCCGCACGGGTGAGGTTCAGGCCGGTGCCCGCAGCCTTCAGGGACAGCAGGAAGACCGGGACCTCGCCCTCCTGGAAGCGGCGCACCATCTCCTCGCGCCGTGCCACGGGCGTGCCGCCGTGCAGGAGCAGGGCGGGCACCCCGCGCGCGGCCAGGTGCCGCTCCAGGAGCCGGGCCATCCGGACGTACTGGGTGAAGACCAGCATGCTCGCGCCCTCGGCGAGGATCGTGTCCAGCAGCTCGTCCAGCAGCTCGACCTTGCCGGAACGGCCGGGAATCCGCGGGTCGTTCTCCTTGAGGTACTGCGCCGGGTGGTTGCAGATCTGCTTCAGCCCGGTGAGGAGCTTGACGATCAGGCCGCGCCGTTCGAGACCGTCGGCGCCCGCCACCTCGGCGAGGATCTCCCGCACCACGGCCTCGTACAGCACCGTCTGTTCCTCGGTCAGCGCGACTGCGCGGTCCATCTCGGTCTTGGGCGGCAGTTCGGGCGTGATGCCGGGATCGGACTTGCGGCGGCGCAGCAGGAACGGGCGGACGAGCGCCGCGAGGCGCTCGGCGGCCGCCGGATCGGCGCCGCCCTCGACGGCATCCGCGTAGCGGCGGCGGAAGGCGCCGAGCGAGCCGAGGAGGCCGGGCGTGGTCCAGTCGAGGACGGCCCACAGCTCGGACAGGTTGTTCTCGACCGGAGTGCCGGTGAGCGCGACGCGCGCCTTCGCCCCGATGGTGCGCAGAGCCTTGGCGGTCGCCGAGAAGGGGTTCTTCACGTGCTGGGCCTCGTCGGCGACGACCATGCCCCAGCCGGCCTCCGCCAGCCGCGGTGCGTCCAGGCGCATCGTGCCGTACGTGGTGAGGACGAACTCCCCGTCCGCCAGGGCGTCCAGGCTCCGCGAGGTGCCGTGGAAGCGGCGTACCGGGGTGCCCGGGGCGAAACGTTCGATCTCCCGCTGCCAGTTGCCCATGAGCGAGGTGGGGCAGACGACCAGGGTCGGGCCGGCCGCTTCGGGGAGGGTCTGCCGGTGCAGGTGGAGGGCGATGAGGGTGATGGTCTTGCCGAGGCCCATGTCGTCGGCCAGGCAGCCGCCGAGGCCCAGTGAGGTCATGCGGCCCAGCCAGTCCAGGCCGCGCAGCTGGTAGTCGCGCAGGGTGGCGGCGAGTGCGGCGGGCTGGGCCACGGGCTCGCGGGCGGCCGCGGGGTCGGCGATGGCGTCGCGGAGCGCCGCCAGCCAGCCGGTCGCCTGGACCTCGACGGTCTCGTCGGCGCCGTCCCCGGTGCGGGCCCGGCCGGTGAGGGCGGCCTCGAGGGCCTCGACGGGGGTGACCTTGCGGTCCTCCCGCGCCCGGGCCCGGCGCACCGCCTCCGGGTCGACCAGCACCCACTGGTCGCGCAGCCGGACGACCGGGCGGGCGGCCTCCGCGAGCCGGTCCAGCTCGGCCCGGGTCAGCTCCCGGCCGCCCAGGGCGAAGCGCCAGTCGAAGGCGAGCAGGGCATCGGCGGAGAGCAGGGGCGGCAGGCCCGACCGGAGGTCGGGCCCTCGGCCGTCCGCGCCGTCCGGCGGGCCGACGACGGCCCGCGCGGTGAGCGTGCGGGCCAGGTCCTTCGGCCAGTGGACCTCGATGCCCGCGGCGTCGAGGGCGGCGGAGGCCGCGCCGAGCAGTTCGCCGGCCTCCTCGTCGGCGAGGTCAAGGGCGCCGGGGGTGGCCTCCGACAGCAGCGGCGAGAGCGCCGGCCAGGCGTGGGCGGCGCGGCGCAGAGCGAGCAGGGCGTTCATCCGGGCGCCCCGGCCGAGCGAGGCCGCCGCGGGCGAGGCCCCGGACCACACGTCGGCGGCGTCCGCGACGAGCGCCGGGTCGGCGAGGCTGTGCAGCTGGAGCACGGCCCGGAAGCGGGGGCGGGCGTCCTCACCGGTCCCGCCCCCGGCGCCGGTCAGCCCGAGGACCTCGACGCGCAGGGAGAGCCGCACCCCCGCGTCGTGCCCGGCGGCCACGTCCGCGGCCCAGGGGCGCAGTTCGGGGACGCGCCGCGGTTCGGGGGCGGCGAAGGCACGGCCGCCGGCCGCCAGGGCGGCGGCGGGGGAGCGGGGCAGGCCGTCGGCGACGGCGTCGAGGAAGGCGCGGAGCAGCCGCTCCGGCTCCGGGAGCAGCGGCGGTTCGCTGCCCGCGAGCGGGACGGCGCGGGCGGCGGGGGGCATGGCGGCGGCCAGCTCGTGCACGCGGCCGAGGTCGTCGGGGGTGAGCGGGCCCACCCGCCAGGCGTCGTGATCGGTGTCGGTCAGGCCCGGCAACAGCTTGCCCCGGGCGGCCAGTTGCAGGGCGAGCACGGCGGCGGCGCCCCAGAAGGCGGCCGCCTCGTCGGCCCGCGCGGCGCGGGCCCGGGTGAGGGCGGGGAGGGCTTCGCGCACGGGCAGCAGGGTGGCCTGCACGGTCGTGGTGACGACGTCGTCGCCGTCCGGCACGGCCACGGTCAGCTCCTCGACGGCACCCGAGGTGACCGGAGGCGTGCCGTCCGGCAGCCAGAAGGCGATGTGCCCCGTGCGGGCGGGGTCTCCGGGGAGGAAGACGGCCGAGCACTGGGCGAGCCGGAGGATGTCCGAGGGCGTTGCGGCAGGGGGCGGAGTCACAGCGATGTGCATTCCTCAAATTTGACTAGTGGAGCCCGGAGCGGCCGAGGGTACACGACGCGACCGCCGGACGAGGGGGTCCGGAGCGTGAGCCATGTCACGGTGCTCTCGGGCGCATTGCCGCATCTCTCCGCCATCCGGAGGTTTCAGGCCCGCCCGCTCGCCAACGGCCGGAGCCCGAGCAGGCGGCCGGTCCGGGCGTACGCTGAAACCGGACTGGTCGATTCCGGCCGGTAGGCGCTGCGCCACGTGCACCGGAGGGGCGCCCCGCCGCGGACGGCCCGGGCGGCCGGGCACGGCCGCCGGGCGTTGCGAAGGGCACAGCGGCAGGCGTCGCGACAGCCGTCGCGAAGGAGGCACGCACATGACCAACAGGGCGAAGGTGGCCGTCGGCGGCGTGGCCGTGGGCGTGGTCCTGCTGTGGCTGCTGCCCTTCTGGGCGGCACTGCTGGTGATCGTCGGAGTGCCGGTCGGCGCCTACCTGCTGCTGGACCCGTCGCAGCGCAAGCGGCTGCGCCGGGTGTCCCGCAAGGAGCTGGGACGGTAGCGGCGTCCTGCGAGACCCCTAGGTGAAGGCGGGGGCGAGCGCCGCCGCCATCGTCATCCTGGGGCGGCCGGAGCCGTCGGCCGGGACGGTCCACAGGTCGGAGCCGTAGTCGCCGGGCAGCGAGTAGACCAGCGTGTGCCCGTCCTCCCACACCGCCTGGTCGTCGACGTTCCGCCCCTCGGCCGTGGCGGTCTCCCGCTGCGTGCGCAGATCGAGGACGTACAGCCGCCAGGGCGCGTCGGAGGACGCGCCCTGGACGCGCTTCTTGTACGCGATACGCGTCCCGTCGGGGGAGAGGGAGGGGCATTCGACGTTCTCGTGCAGGGTCCGCAGCGTCCGGGCCGCACGGTCGCCGACGACCAGATGGGTCTTTCCGGCGGTGGCCACCGTGGCGTAGAAGCGGTCTCCGTCGGCGAAGGTGACGCCCCAGACGTTGACGTCCGCCGCCCGGTACGGACGGTCGTCCACGAAGAGCCGGTAGTCCTCCAGGTTCCGGTCCGCGGCCCAGGTCCTGGTGTCGACGATCGAGGTGCGGGTGGAGAAGGAGGCAGTCGCGTACGAGTCGCCGCTGACGAAGACCGTCCACGCCACGGAGCGCCCGTCGGGGGAGACCCTGGCGCGCGTCGGAATGCCCGCCAGGTCGAAGCGGCGCAGCTCGCGCAGGTGCGCGTCGAGGACGACCGCGCGATAGCTCTCGCGGAGGCCGCTGTGCGCGGACTGGAGACAGATGCCGGTGCCCCCTGCCGCATGGAAGCGCAGGCAGCGGACCCCGGAGGCGGTGCGCGGGCCGGTGGGGTCGTCCGCGGGGACGGAGGCGATCTCGTCCCGGTGCGGTCCCCAGGCCATGTTGCGGAAGACACCGCGGCCCGGGGCGTTCAGCGTGACCTTTCCGGAGCGTACGGCCGGGCCGTCCGGCCGGGCCCGGTCCTTCTCCGCCGCCCGGTCGGCCGCGTGCAGGACGGCCCCCACGGTGACCCCTGCCAGCAGCAGGACGGCGACGAGCAGCACGAGCAGGCGGCCCTTGCGGTTCGACAGGATTTCGCGGTTCAACGGGTGGGCTCCGGTGTGACGTCGGAGGGCGAGGGGCGCAGCAGCAGCGCGCTGACGGCGGCGGAGACGGCCAGCCCCACGGCGGCCGTGCCGAGGGCGGTGCGGTCCCCCCAGGCCGTCCAGGCGGCGCCGAACGCGATCGAGCAGGCGAAGCGTGCGCCCGCCTGGCCGGTCTGCACCAGCGCCAGACCGCTGCCCCGGAGCGTCTCCGGGACGGCGTCGGCCGTCGCCGCCGCGAGCACGCCGTCCGTGGCGGCGTAGAAGCTTCCGTGCAGGGTGAGCACCAGGCAGGCCAGGGTCGGGGAGTCCCCGACAGGGGCGACGAGCAGCCCGTACGCCCCGAGCAGCGCGAGGTGGCCGCAGAGGAACAGCCGTCGGCGGCCGAACCGGTCGGCGACCGCGCCGAGCGGGACCGCCAGCAGCAGAAATGTGCCCGCGGTGCCCAGCGGCAGCAGCGGGAACCAGGACTCGGCGAGGTCGAGGCGGCGTTGCAGGGTGAGGTAGAGGAAGGAGTCGCTGACGGTGGTCAGCCCCAGCAGCACCGCACAGCCGGTGAGCCGGCGGACCGCCGGCCGGCGCAGCAGGTCCCGTGCGGAGGACCGGCCTCCGGTAGTTCGGGGCGCGGCGTGCGGGCGCGTGCGCCCCGGCACGAACAGCAGGAGGACGAGGACGCCCAGCGCCGCCACGCACCCGCTGGCGGTGAAGACGGCGTCGTACCCTTCGGCGGCGGCCCGCAGGATCAGAAAGGCGAACAGCGGGCCGACCAGCGCTCCTGCGGTGTCCATCGCCCGGTGCACGCCGAACGCCCGCCCGCGGTCGGCCGGTTCGCAGGCGAGCGAGATCATGGCGTCGCGCGGCGCGGTGCGCAGGCCCTTGCCCGTGCGGTCGGCGGCGAGCACCGCACCGATCAGCGGCAGCGAGTGGGCGACGAGCAGCAGTGGCTTGCACAGGGCCGAGAGGCCGTAACCGACGGCGGCCACCGCCTTGTGGCCGCCGGTCCCGCGGTCGGCGAGCTGCCCGCCGACGAGCCGTACGAGCGCGCCGACGCCGTTGTAGACGCCGTCGAGGAGGCCGAAGCCGAGGGGCGAGAGGCCCAGTCCGGCCACGAGGTAGAGCGGCAGGACTGCGCTGACCATCTCCGACGAGACGTCGGTGACGAGGCTGACGGTGCCCAGCGCGAGGACCGTGCCGGGTACGACGGCGGCCCGCCGGCCCGGGACGGGGCCACGGCCGGCGGTGCCGGAGCAGGGGTGCGGGGTGGTGCGGCCGTCCGTGAGGTACACGGTCAGCTGTTCCAGATGCCGGTGATGTCCTTGGCATCGGCGGCGTGCCCGGCGTGCGGGAGGCCGTACATGGTCTCCAGCGTGTGCAGGACGTCGTAGTGGTTGTAGGTGGTGCCGGACGTGGCGCCCGCCTTGACCTGCTGGCCGTAGAGGACGGTCGGTATACGGTTGCCGCTCAGCTTGTTGTCCTCGTCGAAGGTGATGAGGAGCACGCTGTTGTGGGTCCTGGCCCAGTCGGCATAGCCCTTGAGGTTGTTCTTGAGCCAGGTGTCACCGGTGCCCACGGAGCAGTCGTGCATGTCGCTGCACATGTTCGGCACCACGAAGGAGACGGTGGGGAGCTTGGAGTAGTCGCGCGGGAAGGCGGCGAAGGTGTGCGCCGTGCTGGTGGGGACGTTGTCGAAGCCGAACCAGGGGTTGTGCTTCTGGCGGTACTTGCCGCCGTTGCCGCTGCACTCGGTGGATCCCTCGGCGGGCAGCGACTCGTTGTAGCTCGCCCAGGTTCTGCCGCCGCCCATCAGCTCGGAGGCGAGGTTGGGCTCGTCGCTGAAGCCGGGGTCGACGCAGCTGTCGTCGGTGACGCCCTGGGTGTCGCCGGAGAACAGTGCGTAGTAGTTGGGCTGGCTGGGGTGGGTCTCGGCGTACGAGGCAGTCAGGTTGGCGCCGCCCGCGACGAGCGAGTTGACGTACGGGGCGGCGGAGCTGCCGACGACCTGGCCGTAGGCGTGGTTCTCGAAGACCACGACCACGACGTGGTCCGGCGTCGGGACGGTGGGCGCGGCCGCGGAGTCCGAGGCCCAGAGGCCCAGCGAGGTGGCGGCGAGGCCGACGGCCGAGGCGAGGGCGACGAGGTGACGGCGGCGAAGGCGGCGGGAACTGTGCGGGTGACCGGCTGCGGCGGGCACGAGATCCTCCGGACGGTGGGAGAGACGGCGGGGCTCGGGTGCGGTGGCAGCGTAGGAGCGAGCGCAGTGGCATGTACACGACTTTGGTGTGACGGGTTGGCGAACGTCGTCCAAGCGGAGTGCGACGACTTGCCCTCGGCGGGTGAAGGAGCAGGTCGGGGCGGGTGAGGGGTCAGGCCGCGGGGAGGCCGAGCAGGGTGCGGGTCACTGTCTGCGGCGACTGGTCGTGCTCGCGCGCCAGGGCTATGACGGCCCGGCAGGCGAGTTCGTTTATGCCGAAGCTGAGGGCCTCCGGCGAGACCCACCGGGCCGCTTCGGCGCTCCGGTCGGTGTCGTTCTCGGCGCACGCGGCCACGTAGACCGCCGCCGCCTCGAAGAGGTTGTGTCGTCGGTCGCCGGGGTGGCCCGGGGCGACTCGGGGGGCCGTGGCTTGGCGGTCCCCTTCCAGACGTTTGCGGAGTTTGTCGAACACGCGGATCACCTGCCCCGTCGAGCGGCACTTCCTGCGGTCGTTCAAGTGTGCCCGGCGCTCGTAGAGTTGAACCTCCGACGAACGAAGGGGAGACCGCGCAGTGAAGCGTTACGACTGGCTCAGGGAAATCCGGCGGCTCGATCCCGAGCGCGATTTCCTGCGCGTCTACCGGATCACGTCGACTCTCGAGTTCCCCTGGGACATCACGCGCGCACTTGAGCTGGCGCTCTACCGCACGTACGCCGTGCCGAGCATCGGGCGCCTGCTCGGCGGGACCGGGGAGTTCACGGGCCGTCCGCAGAAGCGCTACGACGACACCGCGCTGCTGCTCGACGCGGTGCTCGAGCACGGCTTCGACAGCGAGACCGGGCGGTCGGCGATCCGCCGGATCAACCAGATGCACCACAGCTACGACATCAGCAACGACGACATGCGGTACGTCCTGTGCACCTTCGTGGTGATTCCCGGCAGGTGGATCGACAGCTACGGCTGGCGGCGCCTGTCCGACCATGAACGGCGTGCCATGGCCGCGTACTACCGCACGCTCGGCCGGCACATGGGCATCCAGGATATTCCCGATACTTACGCCGACTTCGAACGCTGCCTCGACGCGTACGAGGATGCCCACTTCGGCTGGACCGAGGAAGGCCGGCGCGTCTCGGACGCCACTCTCGACCTCATGGCCTCCTGGTATCCCAAGCCCCTCGCCCCCCTCCTGCGCGGAACGAGCATGGCCCTGCTGGACGACGCGCTGCTGAACGCGTTCCGCTACGAGCCGCCGCACCCGGCTACCCGTGCCCTGGTCCGCGGCTCCCTCCGCGCCCGCGCCCGGGCCGTCCGGCTGCTACCGCCCCGGCGCACCCCGCACTACGCCCGCCAGAACCCGGAGATCAAGGGCTACCCGAACGGCTACACCGTCACCGGACTCGGCACCTTCCCGAGCCGTGGCGCCACGTGCCCCGTCCTCCACGGACAGCAGGGGGAGTCCGTCGCGGAGTGAGCCGTCCGGCCTTCCCCGGGCACATCCGGAGGCTGTCGTGTCCGCATCGTGTGCCGACTGGCCAACAGGCGTGTGCCGAGGGGCCGGGCGGGTTGCCGGGAGCACCGAGGTGAGCAAGGCTTGCACGGCAGTTCCGGGAATTCGGGGAACGGGGAGGCGGTATGGCCATCGGCAAGGAACTCGAGGGGCTTCTGGACGACCTGACCGAGCGCGTCGGGGAGATACGCCACGCGCTCGTCCTGTCCAACGACGGTCTGGTGACGGGGGCGAGCGCGAATCTGGAACGGGAGGACGCCGAGCACCTGGCGGCGGTCGCGTCGGGGCTGCACAGCCTCGCCCGGGGGACCGGCCGGCAGTTCCGGGCGGGGCGGGTGCGGCAGACCATGGTCGAATTCGACGAGGGCGTCCTGTTCGTGACCGCCGCCGGCGAGGAGAGCTGCCTGTGCGTGCTCGGCGGCGCGGAGGCCGATATCGGCCAGGTCGCCTACGAGATGACCGTGCTGGTCAACGAGGTCGCCGGGCGCCCGGGGGAGGCGCCGGATTCGCCGGAGGCGCCCGGAAGTTATCCACAGGCCTGACGCGGTGTCGTACCCCACCGCTATCTTCGTCACTGTCGGTAATCGAATGGTGGCGGGGGAGTGTCATGGTGGTGGAGCAGTGCCGCACGAGGGGTGCGGCGGAGCAGAGTGTCCCGCTGGTGCGGGCAGCCCGGGAACTGGGGCTGAGGCCGCGCGAGTTCGAGCTGGCCGTGCAGCTGGGGGAAGTGCGGACCGTCGGGTGGGACCCGGCCGGCCGGCGACGGGTCGCGCGCGAGGAGGTCGAGCGGCACCGGAGCGCCGAGGGCTTCCCGGAGTCCCTGCGCGCCCGGTTGTGGGTGGTCGGCACGGCAGAGGGCGCCGACCTGCTCGGCATCAGCCCCGCCCGGTTCACCCGCCTGGCCCGGGGCGGCTGCTTCGCTCCCGTGCGCTTCTACGTCAACCGCTACCGCGCCCTCGTCTGGCACTACCTGGCCGCGGACCTCGTGGAGTTCGCCGACCGCAACCCCGGGATGCTGACGGGCCGGACGCCCGACCCGCTGCGCGAGGCGCTGGAGAGACACCCCGACCGCCGGGCCCGCGGCTGGCGCGCCCGGCGGCTCGATCAGCTGTCGGCCCAGACCGAGGACCCCTGGGAGCGGGCAGCCGTCCAGGCCGCCGTCCTCGGCCCCGAAGACCTGGCCGACGCCGTGCCGGACCCCGCGGAGCGGGCGTACCTGGGCACGCTGCGACCGGCCCTCGCCCCGCTCCGCACGGGCACGGCATCGGCCCAGGAAGTCACTGCCGGGCTGCTGCTGGCGGAGGAGCAGGACGAGATCGACTGGTACCGCCTCTGCCTGACTGTCGCACTGGCGGAGGCCCGGGCCCTCCGGCCCGCGCCGGTGCCGCCGGTCCGGGCGGCGGGAGCCGCTGCCGGGGCCGTTGCCGCAGCCCCAAGTACCGCAGCCCCAAGTGCCGCGGCCTCGGGTGCCGAAGCTCCCGAGGCCGTGCGTCCCCAGTGCCGACGTGGCCTGGCAGTGCTCTGGAGGCGGCTGTGGCACCGGAAGTAGCCGCGGGCCCGGCCGCCCCGGCGGGGCACCCCCTAGAGCTGGCCGACGTCCGTGACCCGGACCACCGCGCGGCCCTCCTCGTCGGAGGCGGCGAGGTCCACCTCGGCGGAGATGCCCCAGTCGTGGTCGCCGCGCGGGTCCGCGAAGGTCTGCCGGACACGCCACAGCCCGTCCTCCGGGTGCTCCTCGATCCGCAGCAGCTTCGGACCGCGCGCGTCGGGGCCGGTGCCCAGTTCCTCGTACTCGTCCCAGTAGGCGTCCAGGGCATCGGCCCAGCGGTCCTCGTCCCAGCCGGAGTCGGCGTCCATCTCGCCCAGCTCGGCCACCTTGTCCAGGGCCGCCAGCTCGACGCGGCGGAACATCGCGTTGCGCACCAGCACGCGGAACGCCCGGGCGTTCGTGGTGACCGGCTTGACCTGGTCGGCGCGGTCCTGGGCCTCCTCCGCGGACTCCTCCTCGGGGTTGGCCAGCTGCTCCCACTCGTCCAGCAAGCTGGAGTCGACCTGGCGCACCATCTCCCCGAGCCAGGCGATCAGGTCCTCGAGGTCGTCGGACTTGAGGTCGTCCGGCACGGTGTGGTCGAGCGCCTTGTACGCGCCGGCCAGGTAGCGCAGCACGATGCCCTCGGTCCGGGCGAGGTCGTAGAAGGAGGTGAACTCCGTGAAGGTCATGGCGCGCTCGTACATGTCGCGGATGACCGACTTCGGCGACAGCGGATGGTCGCCGACCCACGGGTGGCTCTTGCGGTAGACGGCGTAGGCGTGCGAGAGCAGCTCTTCCAGGGGCTTGGGGTAGCCGACGTCCATCAGCCGCTCCATGCGCTCCTCGTACTCGACGCCTTCCGCCTTCATCGCCGCCACGGCCTCGCCGCGCGCCTTGTTCTGCTGCGCCGCCAGGATCTGCCGCGGGTCGTCCAGCGTCGACTCCACCACGGACACCATGTCCAGGGCGTAGGAGGGCGACTCCGGGTCGAGCAGTTCGAAGGAGGCCAGCGCGAAGGTCGACAGCGGCTGGGTCAGCGCGAAGTCCGACTGGAGGTCCACTGTCAGCCGCACGATCCGGCCCTCGGCGTCCGGCTCGTCGAGCCGCTCCACCACACCGCCGTCCAGCAGCGAGCGGTAGATCGCGATGGCGCGGCGGATGTGCCGCAGCTGGTTCCGGCGCGGCTCGTGGTTGTCCTCCAGCAGCCTGCGCATCGCCTCGAAGGCGTTGCCCGGCCGGGCGATCACCGCCAGCAGCATCGCGTGCGTCACCTGGAAGCGGGAGGTGAGCTGCTCGGGCTCGGAGGCGATGAGCTTCTCGAAGGTGTTCTCGGTCCAGTTGACGAAGCCCTCCGGCGCCTTCTTGCGGACCACCTTGCGGCGCTTCTTCGGGTCGTCGCCCGCCTTCGCCAGCGCCTTCTCGTTCTCGACGACGTGGTCGGGCGCCTGGGCGACGACGAAGCCCGCCGTGTCGAACCCGGCCCGCCCGGCCCGCCCGGCGATCTGGTGGAACTCCCGCGCCCGCAGCGTCCGCACCCGCTGGCCGTCGTACTTGGTGAGAGCGGTGAACAGCACCGTGCGGATCGGCACGTTGACGCCCACGCCGAGGGTGTCCGTGCCGCAGATCACCTTCAGCAGACCGGCCTGGGCCAGCCGCTCCACGAGCCGCCGGTACTTCGGCAGCATGCCCGCGTGGTGCACGCCGATGCCGTGGCGCACGTAGCGCGAGAGGTTCCGGCCGAACTTGGTGGTGAAGCGGAAATTGCCGATCAGCTTGGCGATCTCGTCCTTCTCCTCGCGCGAGCACATGTTGATGCTCATCAGCGCCTGCGCCCGCTCGACGGCGGCCGCCTGGGTGAAGTGCACGATGTACACCGGCGCCTGCTGTGTCTGGAGCAGCTCGGTGAGGGTCTCGGTCAGGGGCGTCGCGCGGTACTCGTACGACAGCGGCACGGGCCGGGTCGCGGAGCGCACCACGGCGGTGGGCCGCCCGGTGCGCCGGGTCAGGTCCTCCTCGAACCGCGAGACGTCGCCGAGCGTCGCGGACATCAGGATGAACTGCGCCTGCGGCAGCTCCAGCAGCGGGATCTGCCACGCCCAGCCCCGGTCCGGCTCCGCGTAGAAGTGGAACTCGTCCATGACGACCTGGCCGATGTCGGCGTCCTTGCCGTCCCGCAGCGCGATGGAGGCGAGCACTTCGGCCGTGCAGCAGATGACGGGGGCGTCGGCGTTGACCGAGGCGTCACCGGTGAGCATGCCGACGTTCTCGGTGCCGAAGATCTTGCAGAGGTCGAAGAACTTCTCCGAGACCAGTGCCTTGATCGGCGCGGTGTAGAAGGTCACCTGGTCGTTGGCCAGTGCGGTGAAGTGCGCTCCCGCCGCGACGAGGCTCTTGCCCGAGCCGGTCGGCGTCGAGAGGATCACGTTCGCCCCGGAGACCACCTCGATCAGCGCCTCCTCCTGCGCGGGGTACAGCGTGATGCCCCGCTCCTCGGCCCAGGTCGAGAAAGCTTCGAAAAGGGCATCGGGGTCGGCATGGCTCGGCATCTGATCGATAAGGGTCACACCCCCATACTGCCTGGCCCACGGCCGGATCAGGGAACCGGCCGGTCGAACGATGATCATTCCGGCATTACGCTGAGTGGCCGACCCGGCGTCAGGAAGGAGCGGCGCCACCGATCGAGGGGTGGAGAGCATCATGATGGGACCGGCGCACTCGCTGTCGGGGGCGGCGGCGTGGCTGTGCGTGGGCGCGGCGGCCGCCGGGTCGGGCCACCCGATGCCCTGGCCCGTACTCGTCGTCGGCGCACTGATCTGTGCCGGTGCCGCGCTGGCCCCCGACCTCGATCACAAGTCGGCGACGATATCCCGTGCGTTCGGCCCGATATCGCGGATGCTCTGCGAAGTGATCGACAAGCTGTCGCACGCCGTGTACAAGGCCACCCGGGCGAAGGGCGACCCCCGGCGCAACGGCGGGCACCGCACGCTCACCCACACCGCCCTGTGGGCGCTGCTCATAGGGGCCGGGGCCGCGGCGCTGGCGATGACCGGCGGTCGCTGGGCCGTGCTGGGCATTCTCTTCGTCCACCTGGTGCTCGCCATCGAGGGGCTGTTGTGGCGGGCGGCCCGCACGTCCAGCGACGTGCTGGTGTGGCTGCTCGGTGCCGCGGGTGCATGGATCCTCGCCGGAGTGCTGGACCGGCCGGGCAATGGCGCCGACTGGATGTTCGACGGGCCGGGGCAGGAATACCTGTGGCTGGGGCTCCCCATAGTGCTCGGCGCACTCGTGCACGACATCGGGGATGCGCTCACCGTCTCCGGGTGCCCGATCCTGTGGCCGATACCCATCGGCCGCAAGCGCTGGTACCCGCTCGGCCCGCCGAAGGGCATGCGCTTCCGCGCGGGCAGCTGGGTGGAGGTGAAGGTCCTCATGCCCGCCTTCATGGTGCTCGGAGGCATCGCCGGGCTCGGGGCCCTGGAGTTCGTCTGAGATGTGAGGAGGGTCACTCTCTGGCGGGCCGGTTGGTGTCGGCTCCGCAGTTCACGGGCTCGGAGGCGCCGGTCGCTTCGGTCGACCGTCGTCTCCGGTCCCGGTGAGAGTCATCTCCGGTAGCAGTCGATCAGCCGGGCGAGATGCTCGCCCGCGATCCGCAGTGGCTCCTCGCTCCGGGAGACCTGGGCGGACAGCTCCGCCCCCTCCAGCGTGTTGATCACGGTGTGCGCCAGGTCGAGGGCGTCGGTCTCGTCGATACCGGCGCGGCGCAGTCGCTCGGCGACGAGGTTCCGCCAGTTCGCGAAGGCCTCGGCGGCGGCCTGCTGGATGTCGGGGGCTCGGCCTGCCGTCCCCAGGGCGGTGGCCGTGACGGGGCAGCCGTCGATCCAGTCGGACGCCCGCAGCCCCTCGGCGAGGACCCGGGTGCAGGCGACGACCGCATCGGCCGGATCCTGCTCGCTCTCCAGCGCCTCGCGCAGGATGCCGGCGAATTCCCGGTCGCCGTGGTGGACCGCCGCGACGGCCAGCTCCTGCTTGCCGCCGGGGAAGAAGTGGTAGACGGAGCCGAGGGTGGCCTTGGCCTCCTGGGCGATCTGCTTGATCCCGGTCCCGTCGTACCCCTGGCGCTGCATCAGCCGTGAGGCCGCCCGGACGACCCGCTCACGGGTGCCGAGGGCGGCGTCGGCGTCCTTGCCCGCGCCGTCTGCGTCGTCTGCGTCGTGCTGCGACTTGTCGTGTTCCGGCTTGGTCTTCACCGCGTCAGGATATCGGATAGAGCGTTCGTTCCAGGGGTGTGCTACGTTCCTCTCTAGATAGAGCGTTCGTTCTAGAAGGGGGTTTTCTCATGAGCAAGCAGTCGGTCACCGTCATCGGCCTCGGACCGATGGGGCAGGCGATGGTGCGGGCGTTCCTGGCGAACGGCCACCCCGTGACCGTGTGGAACCGTTCCGCGGCCAAGGCCGACGAACTGGCGGCCGAGGGCGCCACGCGGGCGGCGACGATCGGCGAGGCCCTGGCCGCCAACGAGCTGGTGATCCTCAGCCTGACGGACTACGCCGCGATGTATGCCGTCCTCGAGCCCGCCGTCGACGCCCTCGCCGGGCGCGTCCTCGTCAACCTCAGCTCGGACACGCCCGCGAAGGCCCGCGAGGCGGCCCGCTGGGCGGCGGGCCACGACGCCCGGTATCTCGCCGGTGGAGTGCAGACGCCGCCCTCGGGCATCGGGAACCCGGAGTCCGCGACCTTCTACAGCGGCCCCGAGGACGTCTTCGAGGCGCACGCCGACACCCTGAAGGTGCTGACGGGCACCGACTATCGCGGCGAGGACCCGGGGCTCGCCCCGCTGTACTACCAGATGCAGATGGTCATCTTCTGGAACTCCATGACCAGTTACCTGCACGCCCTCGCCATGGCCGACGCCAACGGCATCCCGGCCGAGGAATTCCTCCCGTACGCCACGTCCACCGCGAACTCGCTCGCGAACTTCTTCGCGTTCTACACGCCGCGGATCGACAAGGGCGAGCACCCCGGCGACGTGGACAAGCTCGCCATGGGCGAGGCGAGCGTCGAGCACATCGTCCACACCGCCGAGGACGCGGGCGTCGACACCGCGCTGCCCGGCGCGCTCCTCGATGTCTTCCGGCGCGGTCTGGCGGCCGGTCACGCGGGTGACAGCTTCACCAGCCTGATCGAGGTGTTCAAGAAGACGGCGTAGCCGGACGGGTGGCCCTGCCATCGGGCAGGGCCACCCGTCCGTTCCCGGGCTACTGGTGCCAGGAGCGCCAGAGCGCCGCGTACGCGCCGTCCGCCGCGACCAGCTCGTCGTGGCTGCCCAGCTCGCTGATCCGGCCGTCCTCCGCCACCGCGATGACGTCCGCGTCGTGCGCGGTGTGCAGCCGGTGGGCGATGGCCACGACCGTGCGCCCCTCCAGCACGCGCGCCAGCGAACGCTCCAGATGCCGGGCGGCGCGCGGGTCCAGCAGCGAGGTCGCCTCGTCCAGGACCAGCGTGTGCGGGTCCGCGAGGACCAGCCGGGCAAGGGCGATCTGCTGGGCCTGGGCGGGAGTGAGGGCGAGCCCGCCGGAGCCGACCTCAGTGTCCAGGCCCTTCTCCAGGGCCCGTGCCCAGCCGTCGGCGTCCACCGCCCCGAGCGCCGCCCACAGTTCACCGTCCCCCGCGGTGGTCCTGGCCAGCAGCAGGTTGTCCCGCAGCGAGCCCACGAAGACGTGGTGCTCCTGGTTGACCAGCGCCACATGGCGCCGCACCTGCTCCGTCGGCATCCGGGACAGCTCGGCGTCGCCCAGCGTCACGGCGCCCGAGCGCGGCGCGTAGACGCCCGCCAGCAACCGCCCCAGCGTCGACTTGCCTGCACCGGACGGCCCGACCAGGGCCACGCGGCTGCCCGGCCGGATGTCGAGGGACACCCCGTGCAGCACGTCGCCGCCGGTCGGATAGCCGAAGTGCACCTTCTCCGCCCGCACGGCACGGCCCTCCGGGTGCACCTGCCCGTCCCCCGCGTGCGGCTCGATCTCGTGCACGCCCACGAGCCGGGCCAGCGACACCTGGGCGACCTGGAGTTCGTCGTACCAGCGCAGAATGAGCCCGATGGGATCGATGAGCATCTGTGCCAGCAGCGCGCCCGTGGTCAGCTGCCCCACCGAGAGCCAGCCCTGGAGGACGAACACCCCACCGACGATCAGCACCGAGCCGAGCAGCAGCACGTGCGTCACATTGATCACGGGGAACAGCACCGACCGCAGCCAGAGCGTGTACCGCTCCCAACGCACCCACTCGTCCACGCGCCGGTCCGACAGCTCGACCCGGCGCCCGCCCAGGCGGTGCGCCTCGATGGTGCGCCCGGCGTCCACGGTCTCCGCGAGCGACGCGGCGACCGCCGCGTACCCCGCCGCCTCGGAGCGGTACGCCGCGGGCGCCCGCCGGAAGTACCACCGGCAGCCGGCGATCAGCAGCGGCAGACCGGCCAGCAGGCACAGTGCCAGCGGCGGCGCGGACACCGTCAGCGCGCCCAGCAGCAGCCCGGCCCAGACGAAGCCGATCGCCAGCTGGGGCACCGCCTCCCGCATGGCTTCGGCCAGCCGGTCGACGTCCGTGGTGATGCGCGACAGCAGGTCGCCGGTCCCGGCCCGTTCCAGCACGCTCGGCGGCAGCGCGACCGACCGCACCAGGAAGTCCTCGCGCAGATCCGCCAGCATCCGCTCGCCCAGCACCGCCCCGCGCAGCCGCACCATCCACGTGAACAGCGTCTGCACGGCCAGGGCGACGGCGAACAGGGCGGCCGTACGCCCGAGATGGAGATCCTGCGCTCCCGCCGACAGGTCCTCGACCAGCCCGCCCAGCAGGTACGGACCGGCCGTCGACGCGAGCACCGCGATCGCGTTGGCCCCCACCAGCAGGGCGAAGGCCCTTCGGTGCCTGCCCAGGAGGGCCTTCACATACCGCCGCACAGTGGCCGGCGCCGCGACCGGCAGGGTCGTCGCCGACTCCGGCGCGGCCGGGTCGTACGCCGGTGGCGCAACGCCGATCATGCCGACTCCCCGATGTGCTCGCTTTTCCCGAACTCCATGAGTTCCCTGTCCAGTTCTTCGTCCGTCCGACGGGTGACGACCGCCCGGTAAACCGCGTTCGAGCGCACGAGCTCACCGTGTGCGCCCACCGCCGCCACCTTGCCGTCCCGGACGAGCACCACGCGGTCCGCCCGGTCGAGCAGCAGCGGGCTGGAGGAGAACACCACGGTCGTGCGCCCCTTCCGCAGGGCCCGCAGGCCGTCGGCGATGCGCGCCTCGGTGTGCGAGTCGACCGCCGAGGTCGGCTCGTCCAGCACGAGCACCTCGGGATCGGTCACCAGCGAGCGGGCCAGCGCCAGCCGCTGGCGCTGGCCGCCCGACAGCGAGCGCCCGCGCTCGGTGATCCGGGTCCGCATCGGGTCACCGGACGCGTCCGCCGACGCCTGCGCGAGCGAGGCCAGTGCGTCGCCGCACTGCGCCGCGGCCAGGGCGGCCTCCGGGCCGACGGCCCCCGAGGAGGGCACGTCCAGCAGCTCCGCCAGGGTGCCCGAGAGCAGCACCGGGTCCTTGTCCTGGACCAGCACCGCCGTGCGGGCCGCGGCCAACGGCACCTTGTCCAGCGCCGTTCCGCCCAGGAGCGCGGACGGGGCCTCCGCCGTGCCCTCCGGGGCGTGCCCGCCGAGCCGGTCGGCGAGCCGCCCGGCGAAGTCCGGGTCCCCGCACACGACGGCCGTCAGCAGGCCCGCCGGGGCCAGCAGGCCGGTGGCCGGGTCGTAGAGGTCGCCCGTGAGGCCCGCGCCGACCGCCTCGCCGCCGTCCGCCGGGGAGCCCGCAGGGGAATCCTCCGGGGAGGTGGTGCGCCGCAGGCCCAGCACCCGCGCCGCCCGCTCCGCCGACGGGCGGGAGAAGGAGTAGGCCATGGAGATCTCCTCGAACTGCCGGAGCGGGAAGAGCAGGAAGGTGACCACGCCGTAGACCGTGACCAGTTCACCCACCCCGATCCGGCCGTCCCGGGCCAGCCCGGCCCCGTACCAGACCACGGCGATCAGCAGCAGGCCCGGCAGCACCACCTGCACCGAGGCGATCAGCGCCCACATCCGGGCACTGCGCACGGCCGCCGCCCGCACCTCCTGCGAGGCGCTGCGGTAGCGGCTCAGGAAGAGCTCCTCGCCGCCGATGCCCCGCAGCACCCGCAGCCCCGCCACCGTGTCCGAGGCCAGCTCGGTGGCCCGGCCGGCCTTCTCGCGCTGCTCGTCGGCCCGTCGCGTCGCACGCGGCAGCAACGGCAGGACGGCCAGGGCGAGTACGGGCACGCCGACGGCCACCACCACGCCGAGCGCGGGCTGGTAGACCAGCAGGGCCACGCACACCGCCACCGAGGTGAACGCCGCCGCCGCGAAGCGCGACAGAGCCTCCACGAACCAGCCGATCTTCTCGACGTCGCCCGTCGACACCGCCACCACCTCGCCCGCGGCGACGCGCCGGGTCAGCGTGGCCCCCAACTCGGCCGTCTTGCGCGCGAGGAGCTGCTGCACGCGTGCCGCGGCGGTTATCCAGTTGGTCACGGCGACCCGGTGGAGCATCGTGTCACCGAGCGCGGTGAGGCCGCCGAGCAGCGCCAGCAGGCCGCCCGCCACCGCGAGCCGCGCGCCGGACCGGTCGACGACCGCCGCCACGCCCATGCCCACGGCCAGCGGGAACAGCGCCACGGACGCCATGTGGACGACGCCCCAGAACAGTGCCTTCAGCTGGCCGCCCAACTGGTTCCGGCCCAGCCAGATCAGGAAGCGCGGGCCCGACCGGGTGTCCGGCCGTCCCGGATCGGAATACGGAAGATCGCGAATTTGCATGACATCCCGGGTTCACGAGGGGTGAGCGGATGTGGGGGTGGAGGGGGGAGCCGTGCAAGGCTTGCGTCACCGGACTGCCGAATTCAACTGGTTTTCCCCGCCGGTGCCACGGATCAGGCCAGCGGACTACTGGTGTGCCGCCCGACGAAGCGCTTCACTCCTGCCCCATGAGACGACTGCTTCTCGTACTGTGCGCCGCGGCCACCGGCCTGGCGCTGGGCATCGGCCCGGCCGCGGCCGCCGACCCGCCCACCGAGTTCGGCACGGCCTGGCACGACCCGGTCACTGCGGCCCCGCCCGTGGCCGTCCCGGACACCACCTCGTGCACGGTGACCGTCGCCGACACCGAGTTCCGCGACTACACGCCCTACCGGGGCACCTACACACCACCAGAGCGCTGCGGCAACCGCTGGAGCAAGGTCGTCCTGCGGCTCGAAGGAGCCGTGGCCGGGCGGCAGTTCGACCGCCTGGGCTATCTGCACATAGGTGGTGTCGAGGTGCTGCGCACCTCGACACCCGAGCCCTCGCCCAAGGGCATCACCTGGCACGTGGAGAAGGACGTCACCCGCTACGCGCCCACCCTGCGCGGCCCGCAGCCGGTCGAGATGCTCATCGGCAACCTGGTGAACGACACCTACACCGGAGTCATCAAGGTCAAGGCGACGCTGACCTTCTACAAGGCCGAGGGCCGGGTGAAGCCCGCACCGGCCCCCGACCGGGTGCTCACCCTGGACGGCGCCCGGACCGAAGGCGCGGTGTACCAGGGGAAGTTGACCACGCCGCGCAACACCGAGCGCATCGTGGCGGAGGTGTACGCCACCGGATCGGGCGGCGGCTGCGAGGAGTTCTGGTACCTCGCCGTGCCGGAGAAGGCGCCCTACTCCTGCAAGTCCGAGGACGGCCCCAACCGGGAGGTGCGCATCTCGGTGGACGGCAGACTGGCCGGCATCGCCGCCCCCTACCCGACGGTATGGACCGGCGGCTGGTCCAATCCGTTCCTCTTCTACGTGATCCCCGGGCCGCGCGCCTTCGACGTCCGGCCGGTGGAGTACGACCTCACGCCCTTCGCGGGGCAGTTGAACGACGGCAAGGCCCACCGGATATCGGTCGAGGTCGCCGGGGTGCCCAAGGGGCAGAGCGGCTGGGACACCCCGGTCAACGTCCTGGTCTGGCAGGACGCCAAGTCGGCCGTGGTCACCGGCGCGGTCACCAGGCACCGGGAGAGCGCCCCGCGCAACACCGCCGACTACCAGCCCGGCGACCGGCACCGGGTGGCGGCCGACGCCGAGCACGAGCTGACCGTCTCCGGCTATGTGAAGACCTCGCACGGGCGGGTCGCCACCACGGTCGGCCGCCGGGTCGCCGCCACCTCGCTGCACCGCTGGAAGGACGGCGAGAATCCGGACGGGCTGCGGGCCCGCTGGACGGACGACGAGACCGTCACGGTCGCCGGCCGCGGACCGGCCACGGTGAACACGGCCCACCGCGACTACAGCATGGAGGGCGTGACCACCGTGGACCCGGACAACCGGCTGCGCACCGTGCTGACCATGGGCGACCGGGCCGACACACAGACCGTGCGGGCGGGGAAACGTCTCGGCTGGAGCCGACTGGACGACACCTTCACCGGTAATGCGTCCTATGTGCAGAACGTCCCCCGGGAGCAGCGGCATGCCCAGGGCGTCTCCCGCGAGCACTACCGGCTGCTCGGACCCGGTGCCTGCTACGACCGGACGCTGGGCACCGTCCATGGTCAGTTGACCGAGGACCGCCGGGGCTGCTGACGGTCGTCTCCCTCATCCGGTGGGCGGGCCCCCGGACGCGTCAGACGTCCGGGGGCCCGCCCTGCCGTGGGGCCGGGGCGTGGCCCGGGACTTCGAGGGGGGCTAGGACTTCGAGGGCCCGCCGTCCGAGCGCGTCAGCAGCTCGGCCAGCAGGTCGCCCAGCGCCTCGCGCTGCTCGGCGCTCAGGGGCGCCAGGATCTCCTCCACGGCGGCCCGGCGCGCCTCGCGCAGGGCGCGCAGCGTCGAGCGGCCCTCGTCCGTCAGCTCTATCCGGATGACGCGGCGATTGGACTGGTCCGGGACCCGGCGCACCGAGCCGTTGGCCTCCAGGGCGTCCACCAGCGAGGTGACCGCACGGGGCACGACCTCCAGGTGCCGGGCCAGGTCGGCCATCCGCGGCGGCTGCTCGTAGTGGGCGACCGTGCGCAGCAGCCGCGACTGGGCGGGGGTGATGCCCACCGGGTCGAGATAGCGCTTCTGCACGCGGTGGAGCCTGCGGGTCAGCCTCAGCAGCTGCTCGGTGAGCTGGCCGGACGTGTCGGGGGCCGTCATGATCGCAATCCTATCAGGACGTTCTGCATTGTGAGTATAGGTAACAGTGAGCTATGCTCTGTTCAGCGTCGATGCTCTCGAAGTTCCTCCGTTCCGTTCGCTCTGCCCCACGGCACCGATCTCACTGAAGGAGCCCATGCCTCACGACGAAATGAACTGGACCCCGTCTCCCGCGGACCCGGAGCAGCCCGCCCAGGTGCGGCGCATCCTCCGCCTCTTCCGTCCCTACCGCGGCAAGCTCGCCCTCGTCGGGCTGCTCGTCGCCGCCTCGTCGCTCGTCACCGTCGCCTCGCCGTTCCTGCTGCGCGAGGTCCTCGACGTCGCCATCCCCCGGGGCCGCACCGGCCTGCTGAGCCTGCTGGCCCTCGGAATGATCGCGGCAGCCGTCGTGAACAGCGTCTTCGGCGTGCTGCAGACCCTGATCTCCACCACCGTCGGCCAGCGCGTGATGCACGATCTGCGCACCGCTGTCTACGGCCGCCTCCAGAGCATGCCGCTCGCCTTCTTCACCAAGACCCGCACGGGCGAGGTGCAGTCCCGCATCGCCAATGACATCGGCGGCATGCAGGCCACCGTGACCTCCACCGCCACGTCCCTGGTCTCCAACCTCACCAGCGTCATCGCCACCGTCGCCGCAATGGTGGCCCTCGACTGGCGGCTGACGGCCGTCTCCCTGCTCCTGCTGCCGGTGTTCGTGTGGATCAGCCGCCGCGTGGGCGACGAGCGCAAGAGAATCACGGCCCGGCGGCAGCTCCAGATGGCCGCCATGGCCGCCATGGTCACCGAGTCGCTCTCCGTCAGCGGCATCCTGCTCGGGCGGACGATGGGCCGCTCCGACTCGCTGACCAAGGCGTTCGCCCAGGAGTCGGAGCGCCTCGTCGATCTCGAGGTGCGGACCAACATGGCCGGGCGGTGGCGGATGTCCACCATCAGCGTCGTCATGGCCGCCATGCCCGCGCTCATCTACTGGGCGGCGGGAATCGCCCTTCAGACCGGCGGGCCCGGCATCTCCCTGGGCACGCTCGTGGCCTTTGTCTCGCTCCAGCAGGGGCTGTTCCGCCCCGCGGTCAGCCTGCTCTCCACGGGCGTGCAGATGCAGACCTCCCTCGCGCTCTTCCAGCGGATCTTCGAGTACCTCGACCTCCCCGTCGACATCGCCGAGCCCGAGCGCCCGGTGCGGCTGGAGAAGATCCGTGGCGAAGTCCGCTTCGAGGACGTCTCGTTCTCCTACGACCCCGCGAGCGCGGCGCTCGCCGGCATCGACATCACCATTCCGGCGGGCGGCAGCCTGGCCGTCGTCGGGCCGACCGGGTCCGGCAAGAGCACCCTGAGCTATCTCGTCCCCCGGCTCTACGACGTCACGGGCGGGCGCGTCCTCCTGGACGGCGTCGACGTGCGCGACCTCGACTTCGACACCCTGTCGCGCGCCGTGGGAGTGGTCTCGCAGGAGACCTACCTCTTCCACGCCTCCGTCGCCGACAACCTCCGCTTCGCCAAGCCCGACGCCACCGACGAGGAGATCAGGGCAGCGGCCGAAGCCGCCCAGATCCACGACCACATAGCCTCCCTCCCCGACGGCTACGACACCCTCGTCGGCGAGCGCGGCTACCGCTTCTCCGGCGGCGAGAAGCAGCGCCTGGCCATCGCCCGGACCATCCTCCGCGACCCGCCGGTCCTCATCCTGGACGAGGCCACCAGCGCCCTGGACACCCACACCGAGCACGCCGTGCAGCAGGCCATCGACGCGCTGTCCGCCGGGCGCACCACGATCACCATCGCCCACCGCCTCTCCACGGTCCGCCACGCCGACCAGATCGTCGTCCTGGCCCACGGCCGCATCGCCGAGCGCGGGACCCACCAGGAACTCCTCGCGGACGACGGGCACTACGCGGCGCTGGTACGTCGTGACGTCCCGCTCGCCGTGAAGGTCTGACGCCCGTCCGGGCCGGTCGGGGCCGGGAGCCGGGTGTCGTGCTCACGGGCCCGGCGGCCCGGCGAACTCCGCCCGGATCGCCGCCGTGTGCTCGCCCAGCGCGGGCACCGCTCCCATCTCGGCTTCCCGCCCGGCCACCACCACCGGCGGCAGCAGTCCGCGCAACCGGCCCACGGGCGAATCGAATTCACGCCAGCGGTCCCGCGCCGCCAGCTGCGGGTGCGCCGCGAACTCGGCGACCGTCCGCATACGGGCGTGGGCGATCCCCGCTCCGCCGAGCAGCGCCAGCACCCCGTCCGCCGTGTGTGCCGCAAAGCACTCCTCCATGACGGCCGTCAGCTCGTCGTCATGGGCGTGCCGCAGCGGATTGTCGGCGAAGCGCGGATCACGGGCCAGCCGGGGCCTCCTGAGCACCTGCTCGCACAGCGCCACCCACTCGCGGTCGTTCTGCACGCTCAGGAACACCCGCGCCCCGTCTCCGCAGCGGTAGTGCCCGTAGGGGGAGATGGACGGATGCCGGGCGCCGCTGCGGGCGATCGGCGGGCCGTCGTAGGCCTCGGCGAAGTACGGATGCCCCATCCACTCCGCCAGCGCGTCGAGGAGCGCTACGGAGACGGCGGAGCCCCTGCCGGTGCGCTCCCGCTCGTACAGGGCGGTGAGGATGCCCGTGAAGGCGTACATCCCGCCCGCGATGTCGGCGACGGATATGCCCGGCCGAGCGGCGGCGCCCGGGCTGCCGGTGATGGAGACCAACCCCGCCTCGCACTGCACCAGCAGGTCGTACGCCTTCTTGTCGCGGTAGGGCCCGGTGCTTCCGTATCCGGAGACGTCACAGGTGATCAGACGGGGGTGCCGGGACCGCAGGGCCTCGCAGCCGAGCCCCAGCCGCTCGGCGGCGCCCGGCCCGAGGTTCTGGACGAACACGTCGGCACCGGCCAGCAGCCGGTCGAGCAGCACGCGGTCGTCCGGGTCCTTGAGGTCGAGGACCACGCTCTCCTTGCCCCGGTTGACCCACACGAAGTAGGCGGAGAGGCCCTTCACCCGGCCGTCGTAGTCGCGGGCGAAGTCACCCCGCTCCGGCCGCTCGACCTTGATCACGCGGGCCCCGAGATCCGCAAGCTGACGGGTGGCGAAAGGAGCGGCCACGGCCTGCTCGAGAGCCACGACCGTGATGCCGCGCAGAGGTGGTTCCACCGCGGTTCCTCTCCGTACGGGTCAAGGGGCGCCCGGCCCGTGCGGCCCGTCCGCCCCGCCGGTCATGAGGATCACCTCCAGGGTGCGCGGCCCGTGCACCCCCTCGACGCGGTCCAGTTCGATGTCGCTGGTCGCCGACGGCCCCGAGATCCACGTCAGCGGCCGCGTGGGCACCAGGCGTTCGAGCGCCTGCGGCACCGAGTCCACCACCTGGTCCGGGACCCGCACCACGCACAGGTGGTGGTCGGGCACGAGCGTGACGATCCGCCGCCCCTGGCCCGGCCCGCCGTCCAGGACCACCGTGCCGGTCTCGGCGATCGCCACGGCGCAGCCCGTGACGACGCTGTCCACCGCGTCCAGATCGCGCGCCGTCAGCCCGGGCGCGTCCGGAACCTGCTCCACCGGCGCGGCCCCCAGCCACTCGGCCGGGAGCCCGCCGGGAACGGCCACGCGGCGGGCGCCGCGGCGGCCGAGGAGTTCGGCGAGGAGCGCGGGCAGCCCGGCCGTGTCGACGCGGTGCACCACGGCCCGGTAGTCCGCGAGGTTCTCGGCCAGCAGCCCGGCGGATTCGGCGGGCGTTCGCGTCCCGTGCGTCCGCAGGTAGTCGCGCGGCACGGGGTGGTCGCGCGGCCGCTCGTGCCGGGGCACGTCCGCCAGGGCACGCCGCACGCGCGCCAGGATCCGCTCCCTGCCCGGGTGTGCACCGGCACTCATCGGGCGCCCCCGCGACTCCGGTCCCACCAGTCCCGGAAGGACTCGGCGGGCACCTCCGGCAGCTCCCGGGTGTCCGACCAGGCGCGGCCCGGCCCGGGCAGCCTGCTCGGATGGAGCCGCCGGGTACGGGCCGCCAGGCGCTGCATGCGGCGCAGCACCCGGGGGTGCTCCAGCGTCCACCCCGCGGCGGCCATGACCCCGTGCTCGACGGCATGGCGCTTCGCCGGCTTGACGACCGTGCGCACACCACGGGCCGTCACCTCGGCGCCTTGGACGACCCGCTCCCGCAGGTGCACCAGGACCTCGGGAATGTCGATGGCGACCGGGCACACCTCGTAGCACGCGCCGCACAGGGAGGAGGCGAACGGAAGGGACTCCTCCAACGGGGAGGCGAGGCCCCGCAGCTGAGGTGTGAGGATCGCCCCGATGGGGCCCGGATAGGGGGAGCCGTAGGCGTGGCCGCCGGCCCGCTCGTACACGGGGCAGACGTTGAGGCAGGCCGAGCACCTGATGCAGCGCAGGGCCTGGCGGCCGACCGGGTCGGCGAGGGTGTCGGTGCGGCCGTTGTCGAGCAGCACCAGGTGGAAGGCGCGCGGACCGTCCCCGTCGGACGTGCCCGTCCACATCGAGGTGTAGGGGTTCATGCGCTCGGCGGTCGAGGAGCGGGGCAGCAACTGGAGGTAGACCTCCAGGTCGCGCCAGGTGGGCACGGTCTTCTCGATGCCCACGACGGAGATCAGCGTCTCCGGGAGGGTCAGGCACATGCGGCCGTTGCCCTCGGACTCGACGACCACCATCGTCCCGGTCTCGGCCACCATGAAGTTGGCGCCGGAGACCCCGACCTTGGCGTTGAGGAACTTCTCGCGCAGGTGCAGCCGGGCCGCCTCGGCGAGGTCGGCGGGACGGTCCGTGAGCCCCTCCGGGGCGGGACGGCCCCAGTCGGCCATGCGGTCGCGGAAGATGTCGCGGATCTCGGCGCGGCCGCGGTGGATCGCCGGGACCAGGATGTGCGAGGGCAGGTCGTCGCCGAGCTGGACGATGAGTTCGGCGAGGTCGGTCTCGTACGCCCGGATGCCCGCCTCCTCCAGGGCGGCGTTGAGGCCCGTCTCCTGGGTGGCCATGGACTTGACCTTCACCACCTCGCGCTCTCCGGTGGCCCGGACCAGCTCGGTGACGATCCGGTTGGCCTCGGCGGCGTCGGCCGCCCAGTGGACCGTGCCTCCGGCGCGGGTGACGCTCTCCTCCAACTGCACGAGGTAGTGGTCGAGGTGGCGCAGCGTCCGGTCCTTGACGGCGGCGGCCGCGGCGCGCAGCCGGTCCCAGTCGGCCAGCTCGGCGACCGCCTGCTCCCGCTTGGCACGGATGGTGTGCGTCGCACGGCGGAGGTTGGCCCGCAGCGTGGCGTCCCGGGTCGAGGCGGCGGCCGCGCGGGGGAAGGCGGGCATGCCCACATACGTACGGCTCATGGAAGGGTTCCGTCCGTGCAGGCCAGGATCTCCGCGAGGTGCAGGGGGCGCACGGCGGAGCCCTGGCGGGCGAGGGTGCCGCCGATGTGCATGAGGCAGGAGTTGTCGACCGCGCAGACGAACTCCGCGCCGGACTCCGTGAGGGCGCGCGCCTTGTCGGCGCCCATGGCGGCCGAGACGGCCGGGTTCTTGACGCAGAAGGTGCCGCCGAAGCCGCAGCACTCCGCCGCGCCGGCCGGCTCCCGCAGCTCGAGCCCCTCGACCCGCTCGAGCAATCGGCGCGGGCGGTCGCCCAGCCCCAGGAGGCGCAGTCCGTGGCACGTGGGGTGGTAGGCGACGGTGTGCGGGAAGCGGGCGCCGACATCGGTCACGCCCAGCACGTCGACCAGGAACTCGGTCAGCTCGTACGTCCTGGGCCCGGTGCTCGCGGCCGCCTCGGCGAGCGCGCCGGCCGCCCGCCCTTCGGCAGCCGCGCGGGCGGCGATCCGGGGGTAGGCGTCCCGGATCATGGCGGCGCAAGAGGCGGACGGGGTGACAACGTAGTCGTGGTCGCGGAACACCGCGGCCTGACGGAGCATCAGCGGCTCGCTGCGGTGGCGGTAGCCGGTGTTGTACAGCGGCTGCCCGCAGCAGCTCTGCGCGGCCGGGAAGTCGACCCGCACACCGAGCCGTTCCAGCAGGGACACGACCGCCCGGCCGGTGCGTGGATAGAGCGTGTCGTTGACGCAGGTGACGAACAGTCCTACGCGCATGACACTCCCTGCCGCCTCCCGTGCCGGTGATCGTCCGCCGCCTCATACTGCCCCAGCATGATCCCGCTGTGAAGAACCCGACGGATTCCGGCCAGAGAGGGGCCGGGAGCCGCCGGGGCCGGGCCCGGTCGCCGTCCCGGCGCGCCGCCCAGCGGCTACGGTGAGGCCATGGCCGACACCACTTTCCGTACCCACGTCCTCGACATCACCACCGGCTCCACGGAGCAGGTGTACGACCTCACGCATGACTGCGAGGCGTTCCTGCGCGAGGCGGCGGCGGGCCGCGACGGCCTGCTCAATGTGTTCGTCCCGCACGCGACCGCCGGCGTGGCGGTTCTGGAGACCGGCGCGGGCAGCGACGACGACCTGCTCGCCGCGCTGCACGACCTGCTGCCCGCCGACGACCGGTGGCGGCACCGGCACGGCACCCGCGGCCACGGACGGGACCACGTGCTGCCCGCCCTCGTGGCGCCGCACGCCACGCTCCCGGTGCTTGCCGGGCGGCTGGAGCTGGGCACCTGGCAGTCGGTGTGCCTGGTGGACACGAATGTGGACAACCGCGACCGTCAGGTGCGGTTGACCTTTCTGGGCTGAAGTATGTGACGGACGGCAGTGCGACAGCGGCCGCTGTGCAGCCAGAGCAGGTAGGGACTGATTCCGATGCCCTTGGCAAGCTACCGCAGGCCGACCGGAAGCGGTGGGCGTGTGACCGGTCGGCCGGCGCCCGCGGTGCTGCCCCCGTCGCTGCGCGCGTGGCTCGGGCTGATCGCGGCCCTCGCCACGCTGGTGGTCGTAGTGCTCGGGGTGCTGTATGCCGACCACAGTCAGCCCGGCAGGGTGGACCGATGGGTCATCCAGCCGACGGCGGACAGTGTGCGGCCGCCGTGGCGGTCCGTCGCTCTGGTCATGGACTTCCTGGGGGAGCCCGCCGGATCGGCGATGCTGGTCGTGGCCACCGTGACGGGCTGTCTGCTGCTTCGGCGGCCTCGCGCAGCGGTGTTCGTTGTTGCCGGTGTCGGCATGACCGTGGGGACGGCGACGCTGCTCAAGTCGCTTGTGGGACGCACCATCCACGGCGACAACCTGTCCTACCCGAGTGGGCACACCGCCTTCTTCACCGCGCTTGCCCTCGTGGTGGCGCTGCCGGCGACCGGGCGGCTCGGCCTCGGCAGGACGGCCCGCACGTTACTCGTGCTCGCTGCGGCGCTGGTGGCCGGCGCCGCCATGGGCTGGGCGCAGGTCGCCCTGGGCGCGCACTACCCGACCGACGTCCTCGGCGGCTGGTGCACCGCGCTGGCGGTGGTACCGGCGACCGCGTGGCTGGTCGACCGGATGGCTGACGCCAGCCAGCGGGAGCCCCGCCGCTGACGTCACATCACCTCACGCCAAGCGGCGGAATACGGGCTTCACCGGTCGCCCGGCCAGCCAGGGGGTGGGGTCGGCGGCGTCCAGTGCCTTCCGGTACACCGCACATGCCTGGGCCACCACCTCGACGGTGCGATCGATGTCGGCGTCGCCGAGCGCGCTGCTCACCACGAACGACGGGGCCAGCACCCCGCCCGCGAGGAGTCGGCGCAGGAACAGGGTGCGGTACTGCTGCGACGGCTGCCCGTTCTCGTCGAGGGTGGCGAAGACCAGGTTGCTGGCCCGGCCCCGGAGGACGATGTGGTCGCCGACACCCATGCCGGCCGCGGCCTCGCGGACACCGGCGGCCAACCGCTCGCCGAGGGCGTGCAGTCGCGCGGTGATGCCCTCCTCGACGTAGGTGGTGAGCACGGCCATCGCGGCGGCCAGCGAGTGGGTTTCCGCACCGTGCGTGGTGGACAGCAGGAACACCCGGTCGCGGGAGTGACGCAGCCCGCCCCGCTCCATCAGATCGCGGCGCCCGGCCAGCGCGGAGACGGCGAATCCGTTGCCCAGCGCCTTGCCGAACGTGGAGAGGTCGGGGACGACGCCGTACAGGCCCTGGGCGCCCGCCTCGGACCAGCGGAAGCCGGTGATCATCTCATCGAAGATCAGTACACAGCCGTGCCGGTCGGCCAGTTCGCGGAGGCCGGCGAGGTACCCCGGCGGCGGCTCGGTGTGGGAGGCGGGTTCGAGGATCAGGCAGGCGACCTCGTCCTGGTACCGGGCGAGCAGCTCCTCCGTGGCGGCCAGGTCTCCGTAAGGGAACGCCACGGTGAGCTCGGTGGTCGCCGCCGGAATACCGGCGGACATGGGCGTGGTGCCGATGAACCAGTCGTCGACGGAGAAGAACGGATGGTCGGCGCAGACGGCCACGCGCGGGCGCCCGGTGGCGGCGCGGGCGAGGCGCACCGCGGCGGTGGTGGCGTCGGAGCCGTTCTTCGCGAACTTCACCATCTCGGCGGTCGGCACCGTGGCCAGGAAGCGTTCCGCGGCCTCGACCTCCACGATGGACGGCCGGACGAAGTTGCTGCCGCGGTCGAGTTCCCGCCGCACCGCCTCGATCACGCGTGGGTGGGCGTGGCCGAGGCTGACCGACCGCAGGCCGGAGCCGTACTCGATGTAGCGGTTGCCGTCGATGTCCCACACGTGGGCACCGCGGCCGTGGCTGATGACCGGGGCCAGGTTCTCGGGGTACTGGTCGTCGCCCTTGGCGTAGGTGTGCGCACCCCCGGGGATCAGGGCGTGCAGCCGCTCGTTCGCCTGCCGCGACCGGGGCAGTCGGAACTCTTCAGTGTCCACGCCGACCTCAACTTTCTTTCCGTTGCAGGGCCTCGGCGAGGCTCGGCGCCTCCCGGTCCCTCCGGGACATCGATGTGACCGGCAGCGGCCAGGGAATGGCGAGCTCCGGGTCGTCGAAGGCGATCGTCACGTCCTCGGCCGGATCGTGCGGGCGGTCGATCCGGTACGAGGTGTCGGCGGTTTCGGTCAGTGCCTGGAAGCCGTGCGCGCACCCCGCCGGGATGTACAGGGTCACCTGCGTCTCGCCGGACAGCTCGAAGACGGCCACGTTGCGGTAGGTCGGCGAGTCCGTCCGCAGGTCCACGACGACGTCGAAGATCCTCCCGTACGAGCACCGCACCAGCTTGGCCTCGCCGGCGCCGGAGCGCAGGTGCAGGCCGCGCAGCACGCCCCGGGCCGAGCGGGACACGCTGTCCTGGATGAAGGCGTCCGGATCGAGGCCCACCGAGCGGACCACGTCGGCGTCGAAGGTGCGGCAGAAGAAGCCGCGCTCGTCGGCGTACGGCGTCGGCTCGAACAGGTATGCGCCGTCGATCGCCGGGACTTCGGTCGCCTTCATTCCAGCCTTCTTCATCGAGCCTCCCGCATGGCGTGGGCGTGGGCGTGGTCGGCCGCCGGGAACAGGGCCGCGGTCAAGGTGGTGAACTGGTGCTCCAGTTGCCGGGTGGCGACCAGGTTCCGCTCGGAGAGGGTCCGTCGCAGCTCCGCCGATCGCTGCTCCAGGGATCGGAACTGCTCGAGCAGCCGGCCTGCGTCGACCTCGCGGGCAGGGTGGCAGTACGTGCCCAGCCCCATCCGGGCCATGAGCGCGTCGCTCTTCGCCGCATAGCTGAGTGCGAGCGTCGGCGTGCCGGTCTTCAGCGCGCAGATCAGGTTGTGGTACCGGGTCGCCACCACGGTGTCGGCTGCCGCCGTCTCCTTCATCAGGTCGGCCAGCGAGGCCGCCTCGGCAGCGGTGACCAGCGGTGAGTCCACCGCGTCGAGGATCGCGGCGACCACCGGCGCATCGCACTCGTCGCCGGTGAGCAGCCGGACCGGCCTGCCGTCCTCGACCAGCGCGCGGACGAACCGAGTTGTCCCGTCGAGGTAGCGCCGGTGGATCTCCTCGGCCCGGGCGCGGTCGTCGTTGCCGCCGTGGAAATCCATGACGCCGACGCAGACCGGGCCCGGCGGGTCCGAGGACGCGCTCGCCTGAGTCGGTGTCGGCAGGGCGAACGCGAGGTCCGGGTAGACCTCGTCGCGCGCGGTGTCCACGCCCATCTCCCGTATCGCGTCGCGGGATTGGGCATCCCGGTACGACCGGTACGTGGCCAGCCGCGCCGACCAGCGCACCAGGGCCCGGGTAGGCCGGTTGCCGATCGTGTCGGCGCCCACGCCGACCAGCGCGACCCGGGTGCCGAACAGCCGGCCGGTCGCGCAGAGCAGGAACAGCGAGTACGGGAAGCCCCACGGCCGCAGCGGCAGCGTGGCCTCCAGGACGCCCATGCCCGGCACGATCACCACGTCGTGCCGGCGCACCCAGGCAGCGGTGCGGACGGCGTCGACGAGTTTGCCCAGGCCCTTGGCCGCGATCGCGCCCGCACGTGACGCGGTCCGGTACTCCCCGCGGTACCAGTGCAGCCGCGTCGCGGGGATCCGGTACCGGGTCGCGACGACCTCGGGTCCGCCGCACAGCGCGTCCACGACCGCCTCCGGGTGCTCGGCACGGAGGTACCCGAGCACGGCTTCCAACGACCCGTCGTTGCCGAGGTTGCCGGAGCCGAGCAGGCCGAACACCCCCACGCGTGCCGCAGTCTTCATGCCCGCCGCCCCTCACGGCCCGCGACGAGGGCGTCGACGGAGACAGCGAGCCGGCCCGGGTCGACGGGGGCGCGGTCCTCGACCCGCTCGCCGGCGCCCGGCCGGGCCCGGCTGGTCGTCCATGCGGCCAGGTGGCGGTAGCACGCGCGCCGGTCGGCCGCGGACAGCGGCGCCCGCCGGATCGCCGCGACGAAGCCCCAGACGTACTCGGCGAGCAGCCGGGGCGTCGGGTGCAGCGGGCCTGCCCGGCGCGGGTCCAGGTTGACGCACCGGGAGCGCTTGGAAGGGTTCGCCCGCTCGGCGCGGGTGGGGTGGTCGCGGCGGAAGTACAGCAGCTCCGGCACCTGGTGGAAGGGACCGTGCAGGACGATCTCGGCGACGAACGTGCGGTCCGCGTGGTGGTAGCTGTCGTGCGGCTTCACCCGGCGCAGCATGTCGGCCCGCATCACCCCGTAGAAGTCGTCGCCACCGGGCTCGAACAGGAAACTGCGGAAGCGCTCCGGCGCGTGCGGCGAGTCGGTGGCGAGCCCGTACTCGTACGGGACCTTCACCTTGCCTTCGCCGTCGATGACCGCCTGGTCGGAGTGCGCGAGGATCACGTCCGGCCGCTCGTCCAGCGCCTCCACGCAGCGCCGTAACAGGTCCCGGGCGTACAGGTCGTCGTGCGAGGCCCACTTGAACAGCTCGCCGCGGCATTCGGTGAACACGTAGTTGTGGTTCGGCGCGGCGCCGATGTTCCGGGGCAGCCGGAGGTACCGGATGCGCGAGTCCTGTGCGGCGTACTTGCGGCAGATGTCCTGCGTCCCGTCGGCCGAGGCGTTGTCGGAGATGACCAGCTCGAAGTCCTCGTAGGTCTGGCCGAGCAGGGCGTCGAGCGACTCGGCCAGGTATTCCTCGCCGTTGTACACGGGCAGGCCGATGCTCAGCCTGGGGTGGGCGGTCATGTCGTCCTCACTTCGGGGATGCCGTCCTCTGCTTCGGGGATGGGGGCGCGGTGGCGCTCGAGCAGGGCGATCCGCAGCTGCAGCCACCACACGGCCGAGCCGCAGGCGGTCGCGGCGGCGACGCCCCAGGCCGAGCCGACCGTGCCGGCCACGGCCGCCCCGCCGATCCCGCCGCCGAGGTAGCAGGCGGAGGCGAACAGCTGGCAGCGCAGGCTGCGCCGGGCCGCGGCGAGCGCGCGCAGCCCGGCCGCCGCGCCGCTGCCGAGGCCGGCGCCCGCGACGCCGAGCGTGGCCGGCACGATGAGCTGCGAGGCGGAGTGCCAGACGTCGCCGAGCACGAGTTCGCCGGCCCGGTCCGGCATCAGCAACAGCGCCGAGCCCCACAGCAGCGCGGCGGCGGCCTGCCCGCCGCCCAGCAGGAGGCAGAACCGGCCGAGCCGGTGCGGTGCCTGCCTCAGCACCCGGGCCGCCTCCGCGACGGTGACCAGCGACAGCCCCATCAGCAGGGCGAGGAACGGGCCGAGCAGGAGTTCGGCGCCCCGGACCGCACCCACCGCGCCGACCCCGGCGATCGCGCCGAGCCCGTACGCCCGCAGCTGGCTCGCGCCGCTGAGGCTGACGTTCTCGACCAGGTACCGGGAGCCGAGGTCGCGCTGCTCGCGGAGCCACCCGCGGGCCTGGGCCACCCGGGGCCGGATGCCGGACTGGAGGAAGCCGTATCCGGCGGCCGCCGCAGCGGCGGCGCCCCAGGCCAGCACGAAAGCGGCCACGGTGCCCACCCGGGCCGCCACGACCATGGCCGGAACGAGCGCGACGCCCTGCACGAGGTCGTTGGCGAACGCCTTCTGCCCGGTGCCGGCGGCGAAGAACGCGAACCGCCGGGAGTCCTGCAAGAGCAGCGCCGGCAGGGCGACGCCGAGGCAGGCGAACGCGGGCCCCACGTCGCCGCCGAGGCCGAGCCCGACCAGCAGGCACACCGCGCCGAGGGTGGCGCCGACGGCGAGCGCGGCCCCCGACGACCGGGCCGCCGCCGCGCGCCAGGTCGCCTCCGGCACGCCGCTGAACCGCACCACGAGCGGGTCGGTGGCCAGCCCGCGGGAGACGTTGAGCACCACGCCGTAGGTCAGCCAGGCCAGGCTGAACACGCCGAACGCGGTCACCCCCAGCTCGCGGGCGACGTAGATGCCCACCGCAAAGTTGATCATGCTGGAGACCGCCTGGTCGGCCAGCCCCCAGGACAGCCGGCCGACGACGCCCCGTTGGGCGGACCGCCCGGTCTCCCCGGGCCCCTCCGCCGGTGTCGCTGTCGCCGGTGTCGTCGCCTTCACCCCCTCGGTGGTCATCGGCGTCACGCCTTGATCAGCCCGGCGCCGTGCAGGGCGCCGGCCGCGGCGGCGACGGTGTCGAACGGCAGCCCGGACCGCTCGGCGACGTCCAGCAGACTGTGCTCGCCGTCGGAGAGACTGAGCACCCAGAGCATGGCCATCTCGGCCTGCTTCGCGTCGCTGCGGCCGCCGAGCGAGTCGTACAGACCGCGCCGGCCCAGCTGCGGCTCGCCGTAGGGGCTGAGGTTGACGTACCGCCGGTTGCGGTCCAGCACGGCGAATGCCTCGCGGCAGACGGCGAGGGTGTCCGCCATCGCCTCCGGGGAGACGAAGTCCGGGTTGTCCGCCGAGGTGTGGTACTCGGGGTAGCCGGCGTACGGGGTCCGGCTGAGCGAGCCCACGCCGAGATCGAAACCGGGGGAGCAGAACTGCCGCTCGTCATAACCGTACGGAGTGAACTCGGCGACGTGATGCTGACGTTCGGATGCGCGCAGCACGTGCCGCATCACCCGGTCGATCTCCGCGTCGCCGCGCCTGCTCTGCTTGTACGTCAGCCGGCCCGGGTCGCCGGCGCAGGCCAGCACCAGCCCGTGCTTGACCTGTTCCACCCGGTCCGCGTTGCGGGCCAGCCAGGTGATCGCCCCGATGGTGCCGGGCGCGAAGATGAACCGGTAGGTGTAGTACGGCGTCCGCTCCGCCAGCGCCCGGGCCAGGAACGTCGCCACCGCGATGCCGGCCAGGTTGTCGTTGGCCAGCGACGGGTGGCAGACGTGGCAGGAGACGATCACCTCGTCGGCGACCTGCCCGGGGACCACGTGCTCGGCGTAGGTGAGGTGGCCGTCCGCGAGTGTGGAGTCGATGCACACCTCGTACTCGCCGTCCGGCAGCGCGTCCAAGGTCTCCTGGGCCAGGCAGAACCCCCATTCCGGCTTGTAGTAGCTGGTGCGGTACGGCACCCAGGCCGGGTGGTCCGGCAGGGTGTGCAGGTGTCCGCGCAGCTCGGCCAGCGGCATGGTCGCCGACACCGGCACGCTGTAGCCGAGCACGTGCAGGCTGGACGCGGCGAAGTCGACGACCCGGTTGCCCGCGGAGTCGGCGATGTACGCGTCCCGGATGTTCCACTCCTGCGGCACCGTCCAGTCGAGCACCCGAGTCCCGGTCGGTACCTCGTGCACCTGCAACGGGACGTACTCGTCGATGATCTCCAGGGTGGCGCGCACGCCGTCGCCGGTGATGCTCCGGCACAGCGGGTACAGCCGCTCCACCAGGGCGTGCATCTGTTCGCCGGTCGAGGTCATCGGCTGTTCGCCGGTCGCGGTCACCGGCGCCACCGCAGGGTGTCGTCGACGGCGCCCGCGTCGGACGCCGCGCGCAGCACGGCGAGCCGGGTGAAGCGTCGCTCGAAGTCCTCCCGGGTCAGCCCGTGCTTGCGGTAGGCGTCGGCGAGTTCGAGCGCGCCCTGCTTCACCGTCCACTCGCAGTCGAAGCCGGGTATCGCGGCGCGGAACCGGGAGAAGTCCACCCGGTAGGACCGCGGATCGGCACCGGTCTCCCCGGTGATCACCACCCGCGCGCCGGACACCGCCTCGGCGACCTGCTCGGCGATCTCGGCGACCGTGACGTTGTTGACCTCGCTGCCGATGTTGAACGCCCGGTCGTGCACCGCTTCCCGCGGCGCGATCAGCGCGGCCGCGAAGGCCCCTGCGATGTCGGCGGCGTGCACCAGCGGGCGCCAGGGGGTGCCGTCGGAGAGCACCAGCACCTCGCCGGACAGGAGCGCGTGGCCCACCAGGTTGTTCAGCACGATGTCGGCGCGCAGCCGGGGTGAGTAGCCGAAGGCGGTGGCGTTGCGCATGAACACCGGGCTGAAGTCGCCGTCGGACAGCGCATGCAGGTCGTCCTCCACCCGCACCTTGGACTCCGCGTACGGCGTCACCGGGCGCAGCGGGGCATCCTCGGTCACCAGGTCGTTTCCGCCGGTGGCGCCGTAGACGGAGCAGGTCGACGCGTACAGGAAGCGCCGCACTCCGGCGTCGCGGGCCAGCCGGGCCAGCCGCACGGACGCGTGGTGGTTGATGTCGTAGGTGAGCTCCGGCGCCAGCGATCCCAACGGGTCGTTGGACAGGGCGGCCAGGTGGATCACGGCGTCCACCCCGGCCACGTGGTCGGCCGTGACGTCGCGCAGGTCCACCCGGTGCCCCTGTGGGTCCGTGGGTGTCGGGCCGAGGACACAGCCGGCGAACAAGCCGGCGTCGAGACCGACGACCTCGTGCCCGGCGGCCGCGAGGACCGGGGCCATCACGGTGCCAAGGTAGCCCTGGTGTCCGGTGAGCAGTACGCGCAAGGTTCAATCCCCCAGGTCGAGAGTGAGTTTGGTGACGGCGAACGCCTCGGCGTAGCGCGCGTGGCATTCGATGCCGCGGATCCGTGCAAGACCGATGAAGGCCTCCCGGTCGTACCAGGGCCGGTGCCGTTGCGAGGGGTAGTGCTCCTGCAGCAGCCGCACCTTCTGTTCGGCGGTCTCCGGCGACAGCGGCTGGTACGCCGCTGGACGGCCGAGATCGGCGTCCCACTTGACGATCTCGTAGCCGAGCACGAGGTGGTCGCGGAATGCGGTGGGTATCAGCTGTGCCAGGCCGCGGTGGTCCTGGTGCGCGTCGTCGGTGCGCGGGGCCAGGATCAGATCCGGCTCGGTCCGCTCGCGCAGCTCCTCGACCGCGGCCTTGGCCTCTTCCCAGTGCACGGGCAGCCGGCCGTCCGGCAACTTGAGCACGGTCAGGTACAGTTCGGCGCCCGGACAGAAGGCGGCGAGCGCGGCCTTCTCCTCCTGCTCCCGCTCGGTGCCGCCACCGGAGAGCACCAGAGCGTCGACGCGCAGACCCGGCCGCGCGAGGCACATCGTCAGCAGCGTGCCGCCCGCGCCGATGGCGATGTCGTCGCAGTGCGCGCCCACCGCGACGATCCGGTCCAGGCGCCCGGCCCCGAGCCGGATCACGCGCTCACCCCCGCGCCGTCCCGTTCCCACACGGCCCACGGGCGGTCGCCCCGGGCGTAGGCGGCGTCGAGCGCGGCCCGCTCCTTCACCGTGTCGGTCGGCTTCCAGAAGCCGCGGTGCTGGTGCGCCACCAGCCGGCCGCACTTGGCCAGTTGGGCACATCCGTCGGCGACCAGGTCCCCGTTCTCCGGGATGTGGTCGAAGACCTCCTGGCGGAGCACGAAGTAGCCGCCGTTCTCCCACAGCGGCAGTTCGCTCACCGGGGTGATGCCCCCCACCAGGCCGTCCTCGCCCAGGTCCACGCAGTGGAACGAGGACTGCGGCGGCACCACCATCATCGACGCACCGGCGTCGCGCCGCGCGAACCGGTCGATCATCTCCGGCAGCGGGGCGTCGGTGAGCACGTCGGCGTAGTTGGCGAGGAACATCTCGTCGCCGTCCAGGTGGTGCCGCACCCGACGCAGCCGCTCCCCGATCGGCGACTCGATGCCGGTCTGCGCGAAGGTGATGGTCCAGTCGGCTATATCGGTGGACAGCAGCTCGGTCCGCCCGCCCCGCAGCACGAAGTCGTTGGACGTGGTCTCTTCGTAGTTGAGGAAGAAGTTCTTGATGTGGTGAGCCCCGTACCCGAGACACAGGATGAAATCGGTGTGCCCGAAGTACGCGTAGTAGCGCATGACGTGCCAGATCAGCGGCCGCGGGCCGACCATCGCCATCGGCTTGGGCATGTCGTCGGAGGCTCCGCTGCGCATGCGCAGCCCGTAACCGCCGCAGAACAGAACAACCTTCATGACTGGACCTCGACAATGCTCAGTTCCGGAATGGGAAAGACAAGGCGGCCGCCCCAGTCGTGCACGAAGGACAGCTGCTCGACCAGCTCGGCCCGCAGGTTCCACGGGAGGACGAGGACGTAGTCCGGCCTGTCGGCGGCGATCTGCTCGGGCGGCAGGATCGGGATGCGGGTGCCCGGGGTGAACCTGCCGTGCTTGTAGGGGTTGCGGTCGACCGTGTACGCGAGCAGGTCGGGTCGGATGCCGCAGTGGTTGAGCAGGGTGTTGCCCTTGCCCGGGGCGCCGTAGCCGACCACCGTCTCGCCGCGCTCGGCCGCCTCGACGAGGAACCGCAGGAGGTCCCGGCGCACCTTGGCCACCCGGGCGGAGAACTCGGTGTACCCGGACAGCTCCTGCAGCCCGGCAGCCTTCTCCCGGGCCAGTACGTCGGCCACCCGGCGGCTCGGCTCGCCGGCCACCTCGGTCGGCCGGGCCCAGAGCCGGATGGAGCCGCCGTGTGTGGGCAGCAGCTCGACGTCCACGAGCGCGAGTCCGCCGCTCGCCAGCGCCCGGGCCGCGGACGCGACCGTGTAGTACTGGAAGTGCTCGTGGTAGATCGTGTCGTACTGGTTCTCCTCGATCAGGGTCAGCAGGTGCTGCACCTCGATGGAGACCCAGCCGTCGTCGGCGACCAGGGCGCGCAGCCCCTGGGTGAACCCGACCACGTCGGGGATGTGCGCGTACACGTTGTTGGCCACGACCAGGTCCGCCGGGCCGTGCTCGGCGCGGACGGCCGTTCCGGTGGCCGGGGACAGGAACTCCGTGAGCGTGGGCACACCCGCGTCCCGCGCGGCGGCGCCGACGTTCACCGACGGCTCGATGCCGAGGCAGCGGATCCCGTGGTCCACCACGTGCTTCAGCAAGTACCCGTCATTGCTCGCGACTTCGACCACGAAGGCGTCGGGGCCGAGACCCACCCGCTGTACGGCGTCGGCGACGAACGTGCGCGCGTGCTCCACCCAGGAGGTCGAGTAGGAGGAGAAGTACGCGTACTGCGTGAACGTTTCCTCCGGGGTGATCAGCGGAGGGATCTGCGCGAGCCAGCAGTCGGTGCAGACCCGCAGGTGCAGCGGGTACGCCGGCTCCGGCTCGTCCAGTTGGTCCGCGGCGAGAAAGCTCTCGCACGGCGGGGTCGCCCCGAGATCGACGACGCTCGCCAGCGCCGCCGAGCCGCAGAGTCGGCATCGTGTCATCTACTGCCCCCCATTGATTCCGTCCGACCCGCGATCGCGGTCCGGTACCCCTCCACCAGGCGTTCCAGCCCGACGGCCGGGCTGAAAGCCTGCTCGTATCGGCGCCGGGCCGCCTGGCCCATCTCCCGGTTGGGCGCCTGCCCGGCCGTGATCCGGCGCAGGCAGGACGCGAGCGAGGCGGGTTCGCCCGGCCGGTGCAGCAGCCCGGTCACCCCGTCCTCGACGAGTTCGACGAAGGCGCCGTGACCGGCGGCGACGGCCGGGACCCCCGCCGCCATCGCCTCCACGACCACCAGGCCGAACGCCTCCAGCCACGTCGAGGGAGCCACCACGGCGACCGATTGCGCGATGGCCTGCCGGCACTGGGCCGCGTCGTACAGGCCGACGTACCGCACGTCGTCCCGGCCCGCCGCCCAGGCGGTCACCTCTCGCTCCAGTGGCCCCGCGCCGGCGACCACGAGCGGCACGCCCGCACCGCCGCTCGCTGTGATCTCGTCCCACGCGGCCATGAGCAGCCGCACGCCCTTGGCCTCCGCGAGCCGGCCGAGATAGAGCAGATGCCTGCCGTCGCCGGCTCGACGGACGCCCGGTTCGGGCACGAAGTTGTGCTTCACCGCCAGCCGCTCGGCCGGCATGCCGGCCCGCACCAGGACGTCGCGCTGTGCTGCGGAGATGCAGAAGAACCGCTCCACGCCGGACCACCACCGCCGCCGGTTGACCGACAGGCTCACCGCGAGCGGCACCGTCGCCAGCCGGGAGTTCCGGTAGCAGCCGTGCCGGACGGCGGGCAGCGGCGCCGCCCCGACGCACTCGGTGCACGGCCGGCCGTCCCGCTGCAGCGTGCCGGGCGGGCAGACCTGGGTGTAGTTGTGCAGCGTGGCCACGGCGGGCACGCCGGCGTCGGCGCAGGCGGCCAGCACCGCGGGCGACAGGAGCGGGAAGACGTTGTGGACGTGCACCACGTCCGGCCGCTCGGTACGGAGCCGGGCGGCGAGCTCCGCGCGGACCGCCGGGTTCCACGGCACCAGCAGCGGCACCGCAGCCTTGCCCGGCAGGGAACGGGCGGCGATGTCGTCGCTGCGCCGCTCGAACACCTCGACCCGGTGGCCGGCCGCGCGCAGCAGCCCCACCTCCTGGTCGACGACCTTGTTCTCCCCGCTCGGCTGCGCCGAGGAGTAGCGGTTGTGCACCACGAGAACGTGCATGCTTGAGGTCACCTCCGATCCTTGGCCCATCGCGGGATACGTCGTCGAGGGATGCCGGGCGCCGGGAGGGGCGTGGCCGCGGCAGGTGCCGCAAGCAGCGAGGCGGCCAGGGCCAGATGCAGCAGATACGGCGAGGCGTCGCCCAGCCCGGCCTCGGTGTACGACGCGATCGCGCAGTAGCTGATCAGGAAGATCGCGCAGGCCCTCGACAGCGACGGTGGCCGCAGCAACGCGACGCCGCCCAGCACGATGATGATCGCCGCCACCAGGGCGATGCCGGTCAGACCCTGCTCGTTGTAGACGGCCAGCCAGCTGTTGTCGATCGGCAGCCCGCCGAACGACTTGTCGCCCAGGCCCACGCCGAACAACTCCTCCACGGTCGTCCGGGGTGCTGCCAGCAAGGCGTCCCAGACCTTGGCCCGACCGGTGAGGTTGCTGAAGTTCTCCTTGCTCTGTCCGCGCAGGAACCAGGCCTGCAGCACGGGGCCGAGCGCCACCGCGGCCACCACGGCGCACAGCACCGCCCAGGTGAAGAACCGGCGGGCTGCGGCGCTGGTCAGGACGAGCGAGCCGATCGCCAGCGTCAGCCCGATGAACAGGCCGAGCGTGGCCGTCCGGGTGTGGGTCAACGCGAGGAGAACGAGTGACGGCACGATGACCACCGTCGCGCTCGCCCTGTCGGTCCGGCGGCCCAGGACGAGCAGCACGGTGAGCCCGATGATCACCGCGGCGTACTGTCCGATCTGCGGCGGCGTGAGCGGCCACAACGCGCCGACCAGCCGCCCGCCGTAGAGATCGGGCATGGCCGCGCCCGGTGAGGCGACCAGGCCGGCGGCCACCGACCCGAGCACCGCGAAGTACATCCGGATGTGGTGCCGGACGAACGTCAGCCCGCCGTCCCACCAGCGGCTGAGCAGCCACAGCGTGCTGACGAAGAGAGCCAGCCGGGCGCACCGGAACAGCGCGCCGAACCCGGACTCCAGGTGCGCACTGGAGATCACGCTCGGCACCAGCAGCAGGGTGAGCAGGAACAAGTAGGCGCCGGCATGGATGCGCAGCCGGGGATTGAGTGCGAGCGCCAGCGCGAACGCGGCGACCAGCGCGCCCATGGTGGCTATCTGGATGAGGGAGCGGGGCAGCGGGATGATGGTCCTCGCCCCGGCGGAGCCGAGCGTGTTGAGGATCAGCAGCCCCCAGACCGTGCCGACGATCCTCGGTGTGCCGGCAGGGCGCGGTTCGGTGCCGGGCTGCGTGCCCGCCGTATCCGGTCCGCCCGGCAGCGCACCGTGCATCAGGTTCCCGGCCATCTCAACCACCGGCCCGTGGCGCGAAGGTGCTGCCCGCGTCCTGCTGGTACGGAGTGCCCTGCCACTGCCCGGAGTCGAGCACCCGGCTCGGGTCGTGGGCGACGAATTTCCACGGTCCGATGTACACGTTGTCGTGCCAGCGGTTGTCCTGCTTGAGGGTGATCGCCTCGGCCACCCGTTCGCCCTGGTACGGCGACCAGTCCGGATAGGTGCCGTAGTTGGCCAGCACCGCCATGCGGTCGCACTTCACCGTGCAGTCGACGACGGACGGGTCCAGCACGAAGCGGTTGTTGTGGATGTCCACCCGCTGGGTCTTCCACCGGCAGTCGGTGTAGAGCGGTGCTGTGGCGATCGCCGGCCGCGCGCAGCGGTCGGAGTGCCGCACCAGCAATGTGCAGTCACCGGACGAGGTGTTGGCCGGGCTGTTGCAGAACCGGTCGGCGTTCTCCCACAGGGTGATTCCGGACCAGTTGTTCTCCAGTACGTTCCGGTAGATCTCTATCTTGTCCGTGCGGGCTCGGATCTGTGGTTCGCCGCCGGACTCGGACAGGTAGACGGTCGCGAACGGGAAGTTGTCGCCGCGGTCGGCGTACTTGCGGCCCTCGACCAAGTTGTTCCGCCGGATCGTGTTGTTCCGGATGACCGCGTTGTAGCTGGTCTCGTAGATCAGCGCGGCACCGTCGTTGGCCTCGAGCACGTTGTCCTCGATGCGGAAGTCGTTGTTGTTGGTGTCCGCCCACAACCCGGTTCCGCGGTTGTCGTGCACCCAGTTGCCGCGTACGTCGGCGCCGTTGACGGCCCAGAACTTGACGCCTCCGGTGCAGCCGCAGCCCGGCTGCCGCCGCTCCCAGTCCTCGGTGTTGTTGGCCACGATCTCGTTGCCCTCGATCACCAGGCCGCTGATGGGGTCGCCGGTCTTGTATGCGTTCATTCCGTACTGTCCGTTGCTGCGGAGGCAACTGGCGCGGACCTGCTGGCGGGCACCGGCCATCAGCCCGGCGCCGGAGTTGTTCTGGATCGTCGCGTGCTCGATCACCCACCCGTCGGCCGAGTCGTGGTTGACCACGCCCTCGTTCTGCGGCGCGACGAATCCCTGCACGGTCAGGTAGCGGATGGAGACGTTGCGGGCGGTGCCGCCGAACGCGTACTGGTTGGTCTTCCGGCCGTCGAGCACTGCGCCGGGCGCGCCGAGGTAGCTGTCCCCGTCCTTGGGGATGACCTGGGCGTAGCGGTCCGGCTCGAGGCTGTGCTTGCCCGGTTGAAGCCAGAACGTGGTGTTCGGGGGGCTGCTCTTGGTCTTCGCAGCCAGGTCACCGGCCACCGCGGGGTCGACCGTCACTGCGCCCTCCGGCGCCTTCGCCGGCCCGGCCGCAGGTTTGGCGCACACCCCGGCCACGGACGTGGATGGCCGGGCGCTCGGCTCCGCCGCCGGGGCGCCCGGCGTGCTGTCACAGCCGGTCGCCAGCAGGACCAGCGCCAGCGGTGCCGCCGGCAACGCCCAGTTCCGCCACTTGATCCCCACGCGTCCTCCCTAGCCGCGGAACCCGAGTACGGTGGTGAACTCCTCCGCGCCGTCGGCGAAGCCGGTGCCGACCAGCGTTGTGGCGGGTTCCTTGCGCCCGAAGCCGGCGGAGTACCAGCCCAGGGGCGGGTCGGTCTCGCCGCGATGCGCCCGCCAGCACAGCTGCCCGGGCAGGTCGAGCACCGCGGAGCGGTCCTCGCCGTCCCGGGCCCAGGTGAGCACGGCCCGGTTCCCCACCAGGTCCGCGGCGATCGCCGGGCCGAGGTGGAACGCCAGGCGCACGGCCCGGCGCGGGCCGCGCACCTCGTCGACCACCCTCAGCTCCTGGTGCGCGGCCGTCAGTTCCACCCGGCGGCGGTGCACGGAGCCCTGGTAACCGTCGTGCTCGGCGCTCCAGCGGGCCATATCCTCGTTGGACGTGTCCGCGACCAGGACGCGGCTGCGGGCATGCCGGGTCCAGAGGAACGGGCCGCCGGAGACGGACTGGTCACCGCCGTCCAATTGCAGGGTGTTGTGGCCGAGGGTCGACCGGAAGTACTGCCGCCACTCGGGCTGCCCGTGGTAGCAGAACGTCCCCGGGTCGGCGAGCACGTCGACCCCGTCGTGCCGGACCTCCACGGACAGCGCGTCCGCGTGGGCATGCGCGGCGATGGACAGGAAGCCGTGCGGGCCGGCGTCGCAGCGGCACCAGATCTCCGCCGTCTCCGCCGGACCGCGCAGGATCGTCATGCCCGCGTCGGCGAAGTGGCCCGGCCTGCTTGCCGGGCGGCTCACAGCCGGTGCGGTTCCGTTCTTCGAGTACGGCCGGATGAGCGCGGCCAGCAGCGGGGTGCGCACATCGGTGCCGGTCACCTCCGGCCACCAGGCGAGCCGGCCGAACACGGCGTCCCCGGTGGCCAGCAGCGAGGCCCAGCGGTCGGTGCCCGCGCCGTCCAGGACCAGACCATGGCCGTCGTCCGCGTCCCCCTGACGCGGCGGCCGCAGCCGGCTGTCCACGACGGCCGCGAGCGCGTCGGTCATCCGCAGCAGCACCAGCCGGACGGACGCGGGGACCGGCACGCCGGCGGCATCCGCCTCGGCCACCGCGGCCAGGCCGAGTTCCAGCACAAGTCCGTGGTACTCGGTGGCCAGCTCGCGGTTGAGACCGGAGGCGAAGGTGTTGCTGCGCAGGTGCCGCTCCAGCGACCGCAGCGCGTCGGCTCGCCAACGCGCCGAGGAGGGGAACCACCCGAACGCGCAGGCCGCTGCGAACTGCCCGGCGGCCTCGGCGACGACGTGGTTGTTCGCCGAGGACCCTCGGCTGGGGAAGGCGGCCAGCCAGCGCTGGTGGTGCCAGATCTGGTTCCGCGCCACCGGGTTGTCCTCGAACAGCCCGGCCACGCCCGGCCAGTCGTCGAGCAGCCGCCGGATCCACACCCAGGACAGCAGCCGGATGCCCAGCTCGATGCCGCTGATCCAGTGCACGCCGCGCAGTGGTGGGTTGGCCGCCCACCACGACCGCAGGTGCTCGGCCACGCGCTCGGCGTACCGCTCGTTCCCGGTGATCGCGTAGGCGGCGGCGAGCACGGTGAGGTACTGGTGCCGGGACAGCTCCCAGATCTGCTTGATGTCCCCGACCGCGTCCTCGTTCCGGTACGGCACGTCGAAGGCGTAGCCCCACGGAGCCCGGCGCCCGGTCTTCGGGTCGTACCACCAATCCGGGTCGGTGAGGTCGTCGCGGTCCACCCCGAAATACTCGGCGTGCCCTTCCATCAGCCGGTCCGCCTCGGCGATGAGACGTTTCGCGGCGTCCGGTGGCACTGCAGCGATCGCCCCGGCGGGCAGGACCGCGGTGAACCGGGCGCCGGTCACGCTCGGGCAGTCCGGCCGCGCCGACCGCCACCGCCGCCTGCGCACTGCGTCGCCCACCCGGCCGCCGGCCTCCCGCGGTCCCATCCGGGACAGCCGCCGCAGGTACCAGCCCGGACTCCCCGAACTCACAGTCATCGCGCCCTCGCCAACGTCACCGGCGCGCCGCTGGCCAGGCCGGCTTGCACGGCGAGGGTGGCCGCCGTGGTGGCGACCAGCGACTCCAGCGGCACCGGCATCGGCCCGCCGGTCCGCACGGCCTTGACGAACGCGGCCAGCTCGGCGGACTGGCCCTTGTCCCGGGCCTGGGGCAGCCGCGAACTGACCCATCGCTTGCGGCCGGCTGTGCTGTCGAAATACACCGAGGCACGGACGAAGTCGTCGAGCCGCAGCACCTTGCCGTCCGCGACCAGGTCCAGCGTCTCCTTGGGGAAGCCGGGCGCGCCGGTGGTGACGTAGCTGATGGTGGCGGTGGACCCATCGGGGTAGCGCAGCACGACCTGCAGGTCCTCGTTGCCGGACGTGGCGACCGCGTACACCGAGACCGGGTCGGCCGCGAGCAGCCAGCTCGCCGTGTCGATGAAGTGCCCGCCCTCGCCGGCGAACCGCGAGCCCTCGGTGCCCTGCTGGAGGTACCAGCTGCCGTGCTGCAGCCGGCCCGCGTTGACCAGGTAGCGCAGGCTCGCCGGACCGGAACGGGCGCCGAACCGCTTCCTGGCCTCGTTCAGCAGCGGCGCGAACCGGCGGTTGAAGCCCACCTGCAGCCGGTCGTTGCCGGACTCCTCCACCGCCGCGAGTACCCCGGCCAGCTCGTCCTCGGTGAGTGCCAACGGCTTCTCCACGAACACCGTCTTGCCGGCCAGCAGTGCCTTCCGGGTCAGTTCGGCGTGCGAGCTGTGCCGGGTGACCACGAACACCGCGTCGATGGACTTGTCGCCGAGCACGGCGTCGAGATCGGTGGTCGCCCCGGCGAAGCCGAACTTCCGCTGCGCGTTGGCCGCGGACAGCGCCGTCGTGGTGACGACGGTCGACAACTCGACGCCGTCGCGCTGTGCCAGGTGCGGCAGCAGCATCGACGTCGCGTAGTTTCCCGCGCCGACGAACGCCAGCCGCACCGGCGTCCTGGCGGTCCGGGCCTGACTCCGCTTCACGTTCACCGCGGGCACGGTCACCGCCGGAGCCTCCGGCTCTCCCGCCTGTTCGGGGTACCGGAACAGCACGGCCACGGCCTTCAGGTCGCCGTCCTTCAGGCGCTGGTACGTCTCGACCGCGTCGTCGAAGTCGGCGATGTGGGAGACCAAGGGCTCCACGTCGACGCGGCCGCGGGCGAGGAGATCGAGGAAGCACGCCAGGTTGCGGCGCTCGGTCCAGCGCACATAGCCGATCGGGTAGTCCCGCCCCTCGAGCTCGTACTCCGGGTCGTAGCGCCCGGGGCCGTACGAGCGGGAGAACCGGACGTCCAGCTCTTTCTCGTAATACGCGTTCCACGGCAGGTCCAGGCGGCACTTGCCGATGTCGACGACCCGGCCGCGGTCCCGGCAGAGCCGGGCGGCCAGCTCGACGGGCTGGTTGCTGCCCCCGCCGGCGGCCAGGTACACCTGGTCCACGCCGTGACCGCCGGTGAGTTCGGCGACGGCGGCCTCCACGGCCGCGGACGCGGGATCGCCGCAGGCCGCAGCGCCCAGGCGCTCGGCGAGCCCGCAGCGCACCGGGTCGGGGTCGGCCCCGACGACGCGGACTCCCGAGGCAGTCAGCAGCTGCACCACCAGCTGCCCGATCAGCCCGAGGCCGATGACCAGCGCCACGTCGCCGAGCTGTGACTCGCCGCGGCGGACGCCCTGCAACGCGATCGACCCGACGGTGCCGAAGGCCGCGTGCCGCGGCGCGAGGCCGTCCGGCACCCGGGTGCAGAGGTTCTTCGGTACCCAGTTCAGCTCGGCGTGCAGCGCGTGCTCATTGCCGGCGCAGGCCACGAGGTCGCCGACCTTCACCTCGTCGATCCCGGTGCCGACCTGCTCGACCACCCCGCACAGCGAGTAGCCCAGCGGCGTGTAGGAGTCCAGCTTGCCCATCACCTTGCGGTAGGTGGCGGGCACCCCGTTGGTGGCCACGCTCTGCACGACCTTGGCCACCTGGTCCGGACGGGAGCGGGCCTTGCCCAGCATCGACATGCCGGCCTCGGACACCTTCATGAGCTCGGTCCCGGTGGATATCAGCGAGTAGGCGCTGCGGACCAGCACACCGCCCGGCTTGCACCCCGGCACCGGCACGTCGAGCACCGCCAGCTCGCCGCTCTTGTAGTTCTGCACAACCTGTTTCACCCGAACTCCTCTGAATTCCTAAGCCGTTAACCGAGTGCTCTGGCCGGACCCAGAGGTCGCGTCGCGATACCAGTACTCGAGGGTCAGCACATGCCACAGATGCTTGGAGAAGTCCCGCTGCCCGGCGGCGTCCTCGGCGACGAGCCGCGCCAGCGCGTCGCGGCGCAGGAACCCGGAACGGACGAGCACGCCGTCGTGCACCACCTCGCGCACCAGTGGTGCCAGATCCCGGCTCATCCAGGCGCGCAGCGGGGCGCTGAACAGGCCCTTGGGCCGGTAGACGATCTCCCGGGGCAGGATCGAGGTGGCCGCCTCCTTGAGGACGGCCTTGCCCTGCCGTCCGACGATCTTGCGATCGCCGGGCACGGCGAACGCCGCCTTGACCACCTCGACGTCCACGTACGGCACCCGCACCTCGGTCGACGCGGCCATGCTCGACCGGTCCGTGTACGTGAGGTTCAGGCCCGGCAGGAACATCCGGGCGTCGCCCAGGCACATGCGGTTGACGAAGTCGTCGAGGTCGTTGTCCTGGTAGATGTCCGCATGCTCGGTCAGCACGTCCTCGACCGTCCCGGCCAGGTCCGGATGGACCAGGGCGAGCAGCTCGTCCTGGTCGTACATGGTGTAGCTGCGCCGGAACGCGGTCTCCTCCGGCAGATCGGCGAAGGAGAGGAACCGCTTGGCGAAGCGCACCGACCGGTACCCCCGGCGGGAGGTGGCGACCGGCAGCCGGTCCACGGTGGCGGACACCCCGCGCCGCAGGGGCCGCGGGATGCGCTGGTAGCGCAGCGCGAGCAGGTTGGCCAGGTGCTTGCGGTAACCGGCGAACAGCTCGTCGGCACCCATCCCCGAGAGCATCACCTTGACCCCGGCCTCCCGGGCGGCCGAGCAGATCAGGAACGTGTTGATCGCGGCGGGATCGCCGATCGGCTCGTCCAGGTGGTACGTCATCTGCGGCAGCAGGTCGAGCACGTTGGGAGCGATCTCGATCTCGTGCAGGTCGACGCCGAAGCGCTCGGCCACCCGCCGGGCATAGCGCAGGTCGTCCGGCATCGCCTCGAACTTGGCGTCCTCGGCGCGGAACCCGATCGTGTAGGCGGAGATCCCGGGTCGGTGGCGGGCCGCCAGCGCGGTCAGATAGCTGGAGTCGAGACCGCCGGAGAGGAAGGTCGCCACGGGTACGTCGGAGAGCAGGTGCTGCCGGGTCGACTCCTCGACGACGGCAGTCAGGTCCGGCCGCTCGCCGCTCCGGGCACGCTCCCGGCCCTCGGCCGCGACGTCCTTCAGGTGCCAGAACCGGACGCGCTCCACCCGGCCGTCGGGCCGGCACCTGAGCCAGCTCCCCGGCGGCAGCTTCTCCGCTTCGCGGAACGCGCAGCGCGAGTCCGGCACCCAGTAGTACAGCAGCGAGGCCACCAGAGCCGCATGGTCCACCTCCAGCGACCCGCCGGTCACGGCGGCGAGCGCCTTGAGCTCGGAGGCGAACACCAGGCCCGCACCGCGCCGGAGCAGGAACAGCGGCTTGATGCCGAGCTGGTCGCGGGCGAGCACCAGGTCACCGGTTCGCTCGTCGAAGATCGCGAACGCGAACATGCCGCGCAGCCGGGGCAGGCAGTCCGTGCCCCAGCGCCGCCAGGCCTCCAGCAGCACCTCGGTGTCGGAGGTACCGCGGAAGCGCACCCCGGCGGCTGCCAGTTCGGCACGCAGTTCGGGCGCGTTGTACAGCTCGCCGTTGTACGTGAGGGCGAGGCCGCCCGAGACCATCGGCTGGGCGCCGGTCCCGGACAGGTCGATGATGGCCAGCCGGCGGTGCCCGAGGTGCACTTCGCCGTCACCGGCGGGGTGACTGTACCGGCCCGCCCCGTCCGGCCCGCGGTGGGCGATGATATCGGTGAGCCGGTCGGTCACGGCCTTCCCGTCCGGCCATTGGTAAGTGCCTGCGATGCCACACATGTTCTAGCGCGCCTCCTGGTCGCTGTCCGGGACCCGTGCGGCCGGCATCGACGGCCGCTCCGTCCGCTGCCGGCCCTCCCCGACTGCCTTGACGGCGTGGGAGGTACCCCCATCGTTCTGCCGGGCCGGCCGCTCGTCATGGCCGCGCAGCGCGGTGTGCAGCCCGTCCCACAGCGTGCCGTCGGTCCGGTCACGCGGATCGGGGTCGATCAGCACCACACCGATCACCGGAATGCGCTGGTCCGCGAGCTGCCGCGCCACGGTGTGCAGCCACGCGGCGCTGCCGTGCCCGGCCCGCACGACGAGCACGGTCCGGCTGCCGAGGTACCGGAGGTCGGTCCACGCCGTGCCGGGCGCGACCGAGCCGACGCCGAACCGGTGCTCCTCGGGCGACACATCCGCAGCGTCCTTGCCGCTGACCACGGTCGGGCCTCCTGGCTTCCGGCCGTGATGGGCCGGCTGCGGGCCGGGCAGACCGTCGACGATCACCACGGGCCCGTCCGGCGCCAGTGCCTCGGCGAGGTCCAGGGCGATCACGCTCGTGCTGTGCGCACAGCCCAGTTCGAGCAGCGACACCGGTTCCGCGGAGCCGCGCACGGTGCGGGCCAGGGTCGCGGTGAGCCGTTCGTGTGCCGCCCGGGTCCGCCGGCGCTGCCACGGCCCGGCCGACCGGCGGGGCGCGTGGGGCAGCTCCGCGATGACCGAGGCGCCCAGGTTCGCCGCGATCTCCCGGCGCAGCACGGGGCGGTCCGCCACCACCGTGCCGACCGCGGCCACCGCGAGCCCGAGGCCGAGCCCGAGGACGAGCCCGATCGCGGCGTTGGTGACAGCGGCCCCGGGCAGGGAGTGCGACACCGCGCGCGGGCCGTCCACGATCTGCGTGCCGGCGATGAGCTTGGGCGTGCCGGTGCGCGCCTCCGTGGCGCGCTGGTCGAAATCGGCGATCCGCGAGGTGAGCTCGGCCCGGCGGGCGAAGAGCGACTCGATGCTCGCCGATGCTTTCGGGTCGCTCCCCGGCGATCGGTCCCCGATCTCCTTGTTGACCTGGGCGAGTTCGTCCCGCATGCGGTCACGCTGGTCGAACAGGGCCTTGGCCTCGGCCTTCGCGGCCTCCTGCATCCGTCTCACATGGTCCGCGATGAACGCATCGGCCAGCGCCTTGGCCCGGGCCACCGCTTTCGCGTCGCTGTCACCTGTCACATCGATCTGCAGCAGGTTGTTGGTCAGGCCGGTACCCCGGTAGTCCCGCATGAAGTCTTCCGGGTTCTCCGGGGACTTGAGGGACTGCAGGGCCTCGCCGGCGATCCGCGTGGTCCGGAGCAGCTCGACGTCGGTGCGGATCAGCGTTCCGGTGTCGTTCGGCTGGTCCGCCTGATGCGCGACCAGCACCTTGGCCACCGCGCTCGGCGGTGGCGGCAGCAGGACCGCCATCACCGCGCCGGCCAGCAGCCCCAGCAGCGCCATGGAGCACCAGAGGCGGCGGCGCCTGCGCACCGCCACCACCAGCGCCTGCAGGTCCAGCAGCGGAGCGGCGGCCGACATCTCCGCAGTCTTGCTCGTCGTCACACAGAACCTCCCCTCGCGTGGCCGCGAACCGCGAGCGCCAAAGTGGCGTTGTCCGGGGGATGACCGGCAGACCGCGCCGGACGGTCCCGGACCGTGCCGGCGACGACGATGCCGACGACCTCATGCCCTGCGTCCGCACACGCCTCGGCGATGCCGGCAAGCTCCTCAGCGGTCCAGCTGCCCGCGCTGAGCACGACCAGGGCACCGGACTCGGTGTCGCGGTCCGGCACCATCGGCCGGGACACCGGAACTCCCACCACCCGCAGCAGCGGACCGCTCTTGGCCTCGGCGACGAGCTGCCCGGCGGCCCGGCGGGCGACCTCGTCGCCGTCCGGTACGACAACCAGCAGCCGCCGGGGGGCCGGCAGCTGTTCCCGGAGGCGATCGCACACCCGCCGGTAGCGGATCCGCCTGCTGGCCTCGTCGCCGGACATCCGCGGGGCCGGTGTGTCCCACCGGGTGTCGACGCCCAGCAGCCGGCGGATCCAGGCCCGCGGACCACGGCCTTCCGGCCGGTGCGCGGGCCGTTCACCAGGTACGTCGACGGTACCCAGCAGCGCCGAGCCCAGTGCCGCGGCGATCTCCGGCTCGGTGCGCAGCCGGCGGTTCACCCGTGCGGCGGCGAGATGGCCGATGACCGCGAGCAGGAAGAACAGCAGCGCCCCGGCGACGACGAGCTGCACCCTTGTCGGCGGTGCCTCGCCGGTCGGCCGGGCAGCCGGCCCCATGACGACCATGCCGGCCTTGTTGGCCGCCGGGTCGGTCTGGTCCAGTTTCTTCATGGCCTCCTGCAGCGCGGTGCGCAGCTTCTCGAGTTCGGTGCGGGCCTGCACGCTCTCCACGGTCCGCCCCGGATCGGCCGCATTGGCCAGGTCGGTGATGCGGCGGCTGGTCTGCTCCACCTTCTGCCGCAGTGCCTCGGGCCCCGCCGCCGCGTCGGGGTCGGTGCTGTCGCCTGCGATCCGCGCGGCGAAGGTGACGAATTGCTGGGCCAACTGGTCGGAGAGCCGCTGCGCGCGCTCCGGCGTGTCGGCCGTACCCGAGATCTTGATGATGTTCCCGTCAGCGGCCTTGGCGCTCACGCGATCCCGCAGCTTGCCGCCGCTGACGCCCGTCCAGCCGAGCGCGGCGGCCGCGCGGTCGACCACCGCCGAACTGGTCGCGATCTCCGCCTGAGTCAGCAACTGGCGCTCCTCCCACTGCCCCGGCAGCAGTACCGATGCCGACGCCGTGTAACGCGGCGGGAACAGCACCACCGAGGTGCCGTAGCCGACGAGCGCGCCCACCAGGGCGAGGACGGCGAGAAGCCGCCAGCGCCGACGGAGAATCCGCCCGATCGTGACCAGGCGTATCGTGTCATCGCTCAATGGCGCGGCCTCCTCCCTGTGCGCAGGCAGCGGCGTAGGCGGCGAGCAGCGATTGCTGGGAGTTCCGCCAGGAAAGCTGCCCGCTGACCCGCTCCTGGCCGATCTTGCCCATCCGGGCCCGCCTCTCCGGATCGTCCAGCAGCAGCGCGATGAGCCTGGCGAATTCGGCCTCGTCGTTGGCGGGCGCGTAGACGGCGGCGTCACCGGCGGAGACGCGCGCCTCCCGGAGGTCGAACGAGACGATCGGCCGGCCCATCGCCATGTACTCCAGGACCTTGTTCATGGTCGACACGTCGTTGAGCGGATTGCGCGGGTCGGGGGAGAGGCACACGTCCGCGGTGGACAGGTAGCGCACCAGATCGGCGTCCGGAATACGCCCGGTGAACTGCACCTGCTCGGAGAGCCCGAGCCGCCGGGACAGCTCCACCATCGCGTCGAAGGCGTCGCCGCCGCCGACGAACACCGCGTGCCAGTCGGTCCGCCCGAGCTCGTCGCGCATCTTCGCAAGGGCCCGCAAGGCGTAGTCGACGCCGTCCTGAGGGCCCATGACGCCGAGGTAGCACAGCAGATGAGGCTTGCTGCGCTTCAACTCCGGTTCGGGCGGCACCGGTTGGAACCGGTCGACGGCGGGTGCACTGCGCACCACGAAGACGTCCGCCGGCCGCTTGCCGCCACGGCGCAGCGCGACGTCCCGGTAGCTCTCGTTCGTGGCGAGCACGACGTCCGCGGCCCGGTAGGTCAGCCGTTCCAGCGCGCACACGGCGCGGTAGAGCAGATCCTCGCCGCGGTCGAACCGGGAGAGGTACAGCTCGGGTACCAGGTCGTGCTGGTCGAAGACGAACCGTGCGCCGCGTCGCTTCAGCCACAGTGCCGGCAGGAACAGCAGGTCGGGCGGGTTGCAGGCGTGGACCACGTCGACCGGGCCGACCTTGCGGGCCAGCCGGGCCGTATGCCACAACGCCGATCCGTACTCCCGCAGGTAGCCGGCCGGCCCTCCGGTGGCCGCGCGCAACGGGTAGCGGTGGATCCGCACCCCGTCGATCTCCGCCTCCGGCTCCGTGTCCCGCTTGCTCCCCCGGGGACAGATGACGTGCACCTTCCAGCCCGCGTCGCGCAGCGTCGTGCACTCCTGCCACACCCGCCGGTCGAACGGCACCGACAGGTTCTCCACCAGGATCAGCGCGCGCCGGCCCGGCCGGTCGCCGCCGGCTGTGTCACTGAACGCTGTGTCACTGAACGATGTGTCACCAAGCAAGGCCCATGTACCCCGGTTCGGCCCGGCGCGTCTCGGCGTCGGGGAGGCGGACGAGGTCGACGATCACCGGGCCGTCGCCATGGGGAAGCGCCGACAGCACGGCCGGATCCCTGGTCCCGACCAGGCACACCTCGGCGTGCTCGAGCACCTCGTCGACGGAATCCGCGAGCAGCTGCGCGAGGTGCGGCAGCCGGGTCTCGATGTACTCGCGGTTCGCGCCGAGCAGCCGGGAGAGGCTCACGTTGGCGTCGTGGATCCGCAGGTCGTAACCCTTGCCGAAGAGCCTCTCCGCCAGCTCGACGAGCGGGCTCTCGCGGAGGTCGTCGGTGCCGGGTTTGAAGGACAGCCCGAACAGGCCCACCCGGCGCTTGCCGGTGCGCTCGACCAGCTCCACCGCGCGCTGCAGATGTGCGGAGTTGGAGGGCAGCACGTGGGCGAGGATGGGCACCGAGACGTCGGCCTGGTGCGCCGCGTGGATCAGGCTGCGCAGGTCCTTGGGCAGGCAGGAGCCACCGAAGGCGAAGCCGGGCCGCAGATAGGCGGGGCTGATGTTCAGCTTGCGGTCGGCCAGGAACACGTCCATCACCTGGTGCGAGTCCACCCCGAGCGCCCGGCATACCGCGCCCAGCTCGTTCGCGAAGCCGATCTTCAGGCCGTGGAACGCGTTGTCCGCATATTTGATCGCCTCGGCCACCGGGACGGGCACCCGGAACACCTCGCCGGGCAAGCCGTCGTACAGCGCCATCACCGTGTCGCCGCTTGCCGGGTCGAGTTCGCCGATGACGGTCTTGGGCGGGTCGAAGAAGTCCCGCACGCTCGTGCCCTCGCGCAGGAACTCCGGGTTGACAGCGACCCCGAAGTCGACCCCGGCCGTGCCGCCGACGTACTTCTCCAGGATCGGTACCAGGAGGTTCAGGCAGGTGCCCGGGAGCATGGTGCTGCGGAACACGACGGTCTGCCGCCCGCTGTGCCCACTGCGCTCCGCCAGCACTGCGCCGATCTGCTCGGTGACCCGCTCCAGGTACGTGGTGCACAGGCTGCCGTTGGGCTCCGACGGCGTGCCCACGCAGACCAGCGACACCTCGCTGCCCATGATCGCCTCGCGGACGTCGCCGGTGGCGCGTAACGCTCCGGTCCGCACGACCTCGGCGATGAGTTCGCCGATCCGCTCCTCGACCACCGGGGCCTTGCCGTCGTTGACCAGGTCGACCTTCACCTGGTTCACGTCCACCCCGATGACCTCGTGACCCAGGCTCGCCAGGCACGCGGCCGACACGCAGCCCACGTAGCCGAGCCCGAAAACGCTGACCCTCATGATCCGTTCCTCCCCCCAGGCAGGCCCTCCCGGCCTGCGGTCCGCGCGCCGGCGGGACGGTTGAGCCGCAGCCCCCCGCGCATCAGTAGGCCCCCTGCCCGTAGAGCACCGCACGCAGCGTCTTCCACAAGATCACTGTGTCCAGGGCGAGCGACCAGTCCTCCACATACCGCAGGTCGAGCCGGACCGCTTCCTCCCACGGCAGGTCGCTGCGTCCGCTGATCTGCCACAGGCCGGTGAGCCCGGGCTTGACCAGCAGCCGCCGCCGGATGTCCGGGCCGTACGCAGCGGACTCCTCCGGTAGCGGAGGCCGCGGACCGACGAGCGACATCGATCCGGTGAGCACGTTGAAAAGCTGCGGGAGTTCGTCGATCGAGTACCGGCGCAGCACTGCTCCCACCCGGGTCACCCGCGGATCCCGGCGGAGCTTGAACAGCAGGCCGGCGCCTTCGTTGCGGTCGGCCAGTTCGGCACGTGCCCTGTCGGCCCCGGCGACCATGGTGCGGAACTTGAGAATGGTGAACTCGCGGCCGTCCTTGCCGACCCTGCGCTGGCGGTAGAACGCCCCACCCCGGCTGTCCACCAGCACGAGCAGCCCGACGAGCACCATCAGCGGCGCGAACAGCATCAGCAGGATCGCCGCGCCCATCCGGTCGACGACCCCTTTGACCGCCCGGCGGCCTCCGGTGAAGGCCGGCATGCTGACCCGCAGCAGCGGGATCCCGAGCACCGCATCGACGTGCAGCCGCGGGCCGGCCACCTCCATCAGCACGGGGGCCACGACCATCTCGGCGTCGCTGCCTTCGAGGTTCCAGGCCAGCCGCTGCAGCCGGTCCGGTGACCAGTGCGGGTCCGGTGTGACCGCGACGACACGGTAGCCGTCGCGGCGGATGTGGTTGGCGACGTCCGCGAGTCGGCCGACGACCGGCACTCCGTCCAGTTGGTCACCGTCGGGCCCGAGACCGTCCGGCGTGCACACCGCCTCCACCTGCCAGCCGAGGTGCGGGAACTTGCGGGTCCGGGTGATCAGATCGCGCACGGTGGCCGGGCTCCCGGCAGCGAGCACCGGTCGCAGGCACCGTCCTTCCTTCCGCTGTTTGTGCAGCCAGAGGCGCAGCAGATACCGCGTGGTCATGCTGATGAGCGCGATCGCGGGGATCGCGACGAAGATCCAGAGCTTGATGTTGTGCGAGCTGAGGGCGATTCCGCCGAGCGCCAATACGACGGCCGCCGTGAACAGTGAGCGTCCGAGCCGGCGGAATTCCTCGGCGCCCTGGCCGAGCACGGCCGGAGCCCATGCCCGGCCCACCGCAAGCGCCCCCAGCACCAGCAGCTCGGTGCCGAAGGCGAGAATGGTCCACTTCTCGTGCCAGTTGGCCGCGTCCCGGACCCCGAAGAAGCCGCCGATCGCCGCCACCACGAAGGCGGTGGCCAGGGTATCGCTGGTGATCACGGTACGGCGGTACCGCTGTTCCCAGTCGATTGCGGGCTGACTGATTGCCCCGTTCGCCGGACGTCTTCGCGCCGACGGAAACGGGCTGACTAATCCCCCCTGCCGCACAGGACCCCCCAGGTCGCCAGTGGTTCGACGTGTTCGCCTAACACTGTTCCTCCCCCCTCGGGAGGCCCCCGCCCCCCGCACTGTTTCTCCCCTCGGGAGGCCCCACGCCCCCCGCGCATGACATCCCGGCTCCTTCAGTGCTGCTTGAACACCCCACCCTGGCGGCAGCGGACTCGCTTGTTCTGCCGGACTCTCGAGGTGCACGGGAACCCGTCGAAACCCCGGGTGCTCCCCGCACCCAAAGCCCTTTCTCGGGGCTCCAAGAATTGATCACCCCACATCTGGCGCCGGGGACGCGACTGCTGGCTGTTCGTGGCGCCGGATCTGTAGATCATTTTGGTGGCCTCGTGCCTGCGTCTCTGAAGCACGTGCAATCTAGACCATCGGAGCGCATATGTAGAGGGGATGTGTGTAATTTGTGCTCAGCTTTGAGACTGGAGCCATCGATCGTGATCGTTTACAGGTGTCTTGAAGCCACCGCGTCGGCGGCGGGTCATTGCTCGCTGAACTCCAGGGCCCGCCACCAGCCAGCCAGTTCATCGATGATCGGGAGCACGGAGTGCCCCAGTGGCGTCAGCCGGTACCGGACGCGTGGCGCGGAACCTCCCACGTTGTGAACCGTCCGGTCGACGAGCTGCATGTGCACGAGCCGGTGCAGCGTCCGGTCCAGCGGCTTGTGTTCCATCAGACCCGCGGCGCGTGCCAGGTCGTTGTGGTACCTGGGACCTCTGGCGAGCTGGACCAGCACCGCAGACACCCATTTGCCCGATAAAATACGTGCGGCTTCGTATGCGTCCTGGAAGTGCTGGCGCTCGTCGTGGTGTCCGTGCAGGCTCGTCACAGAGTCGATCCCTTCCTCCGTCGCCGTGGAGACTCACACCGGCCGCGTACCCGCCGCCGTCCCGCCGCCGTCCGTCCGGTTGTGCGTCCGGGCGTGGCCGCTCACCCGGGCTCGGGGGAGTAGAACTGTTCCGCCCAGTTCCGGAACCGCATGATCGGTCCGTCGCCCGGGGCGAGTCGCGGATGCTTGAGGTATGTCTTGTTCCGCCAGATCGGGACGTCCTGGGCAGCGCCTCTCCACGAGGGCTTCGCGAAGAATTGCGTGGCCAGCCATGATGAGCAGGTGCTCATCCTGCTTCCGGCTGTGCCCACCCGGGCGCTGACGGTGAAACGCGTCTCGATGCGACAGGAGTCCAGGGGTGTGGGCATGATCTGGACCAGTGCCGAAAGATTCATCTGCCGCATATACGCGGTGACATAGACATAACCGAGTCCATGGGCTTCCACATCGAACTCGACATCGAATCTGCCGAGCAGGGGCACCATGCGATGCATGGCTGTACCGATGTTCAGCCGTGATCCGTCCAGCGCCATCGGCCGGGTGATACGGGCACCGGAAGTACCGTGCACGGGACCGAAGTGCCCGATGTCGATGGAATTCTCGACCACTTCCTGAGGGTGACCGATATCGATCTGCGCGTGCTTGGCCGGCGGCGGGAAATCCTGTGCCGGAACGCCCGGGACGTCCCAGGACGGCACTTCGGCATCGGTATGGCTCCACACCATGATGACGCCGTTGACCTCCCGCATCACCAGCCGGCTCAGGCCGGCTCTGGGAGGGCGGGTGCCATACCCGGTGCGGACGCAGGTACCGTCGGGAGCGAAGGCGAAGTTGTGGAACGGGCAGACGAGGTCTTCGCCATCCACCCGGCCGCCGAAGCCCAAATGCGCCCCCAGATGCGGACAGTACGGGCGGACGGCGCGAACTCTGCCCTGCCGCGTACGGTAGACGACGATGTCCTCCCCCATGAAGCGGCGCCGCACCACCCGCCCCGGCGGCACATCGTCACTGAACGCCACCGCGAACCAGCCGTTGGGATAAGGAAGCCTGGGTCTGTTCGCCGATATCGGGCACGTGCGCGTCAAATCGGTCTTTCTCGGCCCGAACACAGTCCCCCCTGTAGCCGTCTCTTTCTTTGCGAACTCTTTCTCTACGGAAAAACGATCTGCGACAGCCGTGCCGAATTGAGAAAATCGAGTACACCAGTTCCTATTAGGGTGCACAAGAGTCAGGACGAGGCGCGTGCGCAGAAGAGTGCCACCGAGCCCACGACCGTCACCTCGTAGTGGGCGAACACGCTGCCGAGAGCTGCCTCGATGTCCTCGAGCCGGTCCGCGCGGTTGCACATGATTCCGCGCCAGTTGGCAGCTGCCAGTTGCCGTTTCGCCAGCCAGTTGTGGTGGACTCCCCGCCCGGGAATGGTCGCTCCGAAGAGCTTGCCGCCCGGTCGCAGGACCGCGCGGGCGTGCTCGAAGACGACGGCTTTGGCCGGGAGCGCCCCGGGCAGGCAGTGCAGCAGATGGACCATGCCGATGGAGTCCGCGGAGTCCTGCGGCAGCCCCCACGGACCCAGCACATCGGCCCGGTGCGTGCGCGGAGCGTAGCGGCGCAGACGGTGGGCCGCGGCAGCGAGCGAGTGGGGATTGAGATCCATCAGCGTGATGTCCGGTGCCACCGAGGGGAAGCGGCACTGATCGAGCAACAGCCCGGTCGCGACGCCGATGTCCAGGTGGTTTTCCGAGACGTTTCTGTCGTACAGCTCGATGAGCCGGCTCTTCGGGCAGCGCCAGGCGACCGGGGAATTGAAGCCGTAGACGAGAGCGTTGTAGGCGTACAGGAACGAGCGTGTGTACACCGCCTGGCCGGCATGGACCGAGGCATGGCGAGGGGCGGCGGGCATCTCACTCCGGATCCGGTCGAGGGGTCAGGCGCACCAGGGGGATTTCCCGGTTCGTCCGGCGCTGGTATTCGGCATACCCCTTGAAACGACGAACGACGTGCGGCCACCATACGGTTCGCTCGTCCGTATTCATGACGGCCGCGCGCACAGGCCATACACGGTCGCCCACGCGGAGGACCGCATCGGGGTTCGCCCTGAGGTTGCGGAACCACGCCGGATGATCGACCGATCCCCGGTAGGAAGCGACGACGATGACGTCGTCGCCGTCCTGGAACGTGAACAGAGGAACGGAGTACGGTTCCCCGCCACGGGGCCTGCTGGTGGTCAGGATCCCGACCTGATTCCCCAGCATCCGCTTGCCCAGGCGCCCCCCTGTCCTCGCATACAGCGCGACATGCGCGGTGTTGTTCACGAGCTGCACGATCCTGCTCCACCGGGACACCTCGCGTCCGGTCGGAATACCGTGCTGGATTGCTCCCATATCGGCCCCCCGTTCCGTGTCGATGTTGTCAGGCTTCGCCGCGGCCGCCGTCCGGCCCTCCCGGCTCCCTCCGGTGGACCGCGCCCGCTCCCGCAGCAGCGTCGGCACGACCCAGAAAGCGTGCATGAGCGCCAGGCGTTCGACGCTCGCCCCCTTCGCCCGCAGGAACGACAGACTGCCGCCCATGCCCAGCGCGGCACCGGTCACCGCGGAATTGCCCGTGGCCACATGGACGATGCCGTACAGCCCACTGGTCAGTACGGCCGCGCCGCCGGCGCCGTACCGCTGCGCGAGCCGCCCCTGGAGGAGTCCCCGCCAGAACAGTTCCTCACCCGGTGCGATGACGATCGAAAGGTATGCACACATCCGGGCCGGACCGATTGCCGAGGAAAGAGTCCGCAGCGTCTCCGCATCCCGGGCGAGCCGGGGCACGGACTTGCGTGCCGACAGGTCCAGTAACGAGCCGGCGGCGAACATTCCCATTCCGAACCGGAAGGCGGCGGAGAGGTCGTGCCGGGTCATCCGGCGGGGACGGACGGCCGGTTCGACGGCGAAAGCGGCCAGGCCCAGCAGGCCGTGCCCAAGAGCGAGCCTGTGCCAGTGCGTTGATCCGCGGGCGCGAAACGCCCCGGCGAGGCCGGCCGCAGAGAGCGGAACTCCCGCCGCCGCCACGAGAGTGCCCGGACGCAGTCGTCCGAGCCGCGCGCTGATCGCCACAGCCCTCATACTCCGTCCCGCCCGATCACTGTCCGCACCGTCCGCCGTCGCCTTCGGCTCTCACCGCTGGAGCACGTTCTGCGGAGGAGGCCGCGGAGCACCGCAGCGAGGGAAACTGCGTGTGCACACACCGGGCCCACACAGACGCGGGAAGCACACGCCTGAGAGCCAGCAGCACATGCGCGTCGGGGCCCACCCGGTAGCGGGCACGAGGGCGCCGGGCCGTGACCGCGCGCATCACCGCAGCGGCCGCCCGGTCCGGAGAGACGCCCCGGGGCAGACGTGTGGCGATCTGCTGCTCCATCTCGGTCACCAGGTCGCCGTAGACGCCGGACGCGTACCGTTTCAGCGCCGGGACGTTCTCGCCCCATCGCGTGTTCACTGCGCCCGGCTGGACCAGGGAGACTCCGATGCCGAATCGCTGCACTTCCATGCGGAGCACCTCCGTGGCCGCCTCCAGCGCGTACTTGCTTCCGTGGTATGCGGCTCCTGCGGGCAGCACGAGTTCCCCAGCCATTGAACTCACGTTCACGATGCGGCCGGACCCGCGTGCACGCATCCCGGGAAGGACGAGCTGAACAAGTCCCATCGGCCCGAAGACATTCGTCCGGAACTGGTGGTCCCAGCGGTCGAGAGGGACCTCTTCGCACGGCCCCAGCTCTCCGTAACCGGCGTTGTTGACGAGTACGTCGATCGCTCCGAACGAACCGGTCAGTTCCGTCACGACACGCCGACGAGCCGAGTCGTGGGTCACATCGAGTTCCCGGACGACGCAGCCGGCGGCTTCCAGCTCACGCAGCGGTCCGGCGTTCCTTGACGTCGCGACGGTGGTGAATCCTCTGCCCGCGGCCTCCAGGGCAGTGGCCCGGCCGATCCCGGAGGAGCATCCGGTGATCAGGACGACAGGCCCCTTCACAGGACGACACCCAGTGAGAAGTCCGCACTGACTCCGGGGCCGAAGCCGGCGATGACGCCGCGCGCTCCGGTGATGGCCGAGTCACTGGCACAGAAGCGCGTCAGGGAATCGAAGATCAGGACACTCGCGGTGTTCCCGTGCTCCGCGAGAGCGGCCCGGCTGAACCGGTGCAGTCCGGGGTCGATGTCGAGGTGCCTGGTCAGATCGTCGAGGATCCGTGGGCCACCGGCGTGAGCGATCACGAAGTCCAATTCGTCGCCAGTCCAGGCGGCTTCTTCCACCAGCTTCCTGATCGCCGGCGTCACGGCGCGCATGGTGAACCGCACACGGCTGTCCAGCCGGAAGTGGTATCCGGTGTCCTTGACGTCGTACGAAATCCAGTCGGACGTGTGTGAGACGGTCTCGGCAGCCGACCGCTCGATCCTGATGCCAGAGCCTCCGGTTCCCTTCACGACCGCTGCGGCGAAGCCGTCACCGAACAGGCCTGCCGACAGCAGTGAACCCACATCCGAGTCGGTGGGCTGGTAGCAGAGCGAACACATTTCGCATGCGACGATCAGGGCATTGCGATCCGGGTGGGCCCGGCAGTACCGGGCGGAGGTGCTGATCGCGCCGGCTCCCGCTGCGCAGCCGAGCTGCGCGATGGGAAGCTGATCGAGGTGCGTGGGAAATCCGAGTTCGTTGATCATCCAGACGATCGGCGACGGCATGCTGAACCCGGTGCACGACACGAACACCACCGCGTCGATCTGGTCCTTGGACAGGCTTGCGTGGTCGAGCGCCGCCGCGACGAGACCGGGAAGATACGTCCGGATCGCTCCCCGGTACAAGTCCGTGCGGGCGGCCACGCCCGGGTGCCTCAGCGTCTCCTCCAGAGGCTGCAGTATGCGGCGTGTTCGCACGCCCGTGTGCTCGATGAGGCGAAGGGCGGAGTCCAGCCGGGGATGGTCCGGGTGCAGTCGGCGCGCCGCCTCGAGGGTGTCCTCGAGAGTGATCTCGTATTCCGGGAAAAGCACTGCTGGACGGCACAGGACGGACATGGGGAACCACCTCGGCCTCGGCGTATCAGTGCACAGGGAATTGTCAGAGCCATGCGGCCAACGCGAGCAGAGCGAAGAAGGACGCGAGCAGCCGGGGCATGTGGAGCCACGAGGGCATGGTGTCGCCCAGGCGCGATCGCAGCACGGCAATCGTGATGCCGACCGCATAAGGAAGCGTCAGCAGCGGTGCCGCATAGCGGATCGAATGGAAGGCACAGGCGATGAGGAGCACACAGGCATAGGGCGCGGTGATGAAGAACGCATACCAGGCCTTGGCCGAACGCGGCGAAAGAGCATGGGCGAGTGTGCGTTTGCCTGCCCGTAAGTCCTCGGCAGTGTCACGCAGGTCGTTGTGGAACATTGTCGCGGTGAACAGAAAACCTGCCGCCGCGGCCGCCAGTACAGCGGTGAGCGTGATGCGGTGGACGTTCACCCATATCACGGCCCCCACCACGAGTGAACCGGTGAGAGCGAAGTCGACCACCTCACCGAGCGCGCGGTGCCCGAGCGGGGCAGGGCCCCCGGAGTAGAGCAGGGTCACGAAGGCGAAGGGCAGGATCAGAACCGAGACCGGGGTCGTGGTGTAGAGCAGGTAGGCCATGTCGAGAACGGCGACGGTGAAACACGCCAGCCCGACCGTGCGGACCTGCTTCATGGGCAGCCCGAGCGCCAGAGCACTTCCTGGACGGGCTCGTTCCGCACGGTCGACTCCGTGCCGGTAGTCGTCGTAATCATTGATCAGGCGGCGACCGATGCTCTCCGGAACGAACAGCGCCGTCGTCAGCAGCGCGCGGCCGGGCGACAGCGGCCCGAGCTGCCGCGCGACGGCGAGGGCGTAGGCCGCCTGCAGCAGGACCACCACGGTCATCTGCAGGCCGAGCGCGGAGACCCAGGCCCGGGTCAACTGGACCGGCCGCGCTGCCGTGACGCTCGTGGCAGGCGAATGAGGCGACTGTTCCGCCCGGGACTCCGACATCTGCGGTTCTCCACTGTGATGGCGAGCGATTCGCCGGGGCATTCCGCCGGCAGTTTTGCGGGGCATGCCTCGACGCCGTTGCGATTGAAATTTCGGTGGTGTCTCCGTGTCCAGAGACACGGAGGTCCGGTGGGGACATGCGTGTCCTTATAGCCGGGGCAACCCGTCTGCTAGCGTCCGGCGGAACTTTCCCCCACCTGGTGACGAAGGCGCTTGCCCGCAGGACGACATCCGACCGTCAGAACCCCGGTGGCTCGTGCCGCGGGGACGGAGCCCAGGGACGGCACCATGGAGAATCTCGTGTCCTCGACGCACACGACACCTACGCCGGCACGGCCCGTGATCGCTCGACTCGAGCAGGACCTGGAGCGTGTCCGTCGATCGATGGCCGAGGCCGCTGCCGTCGAGCACCGCCAGGCAGGGCTTCCCTTCACCCACTATGTGAAGCGTCCGGGACGTCTGTTCCGCCCGGTCCTCACGCTGGTCTCGGCGTATGTCTTCGGTGCTCCCCGTTCCGAATCCCAGGGCGAACTGATCGTCGATGCGGCAGCGGGGATGGAACTCCTGCATCTGGCGACCCTCTGCCACGACGATCTGTGCGACAAGGCCACGACGCGTCGCGGACACCCCACGGTCAACGCGGCCTTCGGGGAGGACGCCGCCCTTCTGTCCGGCGACTACCTTCTCGCCTGCGCGACCGCCGTGTTCTCGAGGCTCGGCGAGCACGAGATGCGTGTGGCCGGTGAGACGCTCAAGGAGATCTGCCTGGGGCAGATGAGAGAGGTGGCCGATGCCGGCAATCTTCAGCGCTCCGAAAGCGAATACTTCGCTGTCGTCTCGGGCAAGACGGCGGTGCTGATGGCCGCGTGCGCCGAAGTGGGCTCGGCCCTCGCAGGGGCCTCCGAGGCCGATCAGGCGATCATGCGCCGTTTCGGGCACAGCCTGGGCACGGCCTTCCAGATATGGGACGACGTGCTGGACATCTGGGCGCCACCGGGCATTACCGGAAAGCCTCCCGGCAAGGACATCGAGAACGGCATCTTCACCCTGCCCGTGATCTACGCATTGCGCGAGAACCAGTCCGAGCTGCCCCACCTCCTCGAACGGTGCCCGCGCTCCGCGGACCGGCACGAAGAGATCGTGCGCATTCTCGACCGGCTGCACGTGCGGGAACGCGCGGTCGGGGCCGCACGGAAGTACATCGCCGACGCGCTCTCCGGGGTCCGGGAACTCACGTCGCCCGTGAACGCCGTTTCCCCGCTGCTCGCTGTCGCCAGAAGGCTGATGCCGGAGATCGACCACTTGCTGCCGGAGATGTCCGGGAAAGAGGACAGAGCGGACGGCCCCCGCGCGCTCGGGTGAGGAGCACCGGTGAAGGGAAGACATATGAATGCCGCTTCAGATGACCGGTCCCTTTCCGCGGCTGTCACCGCGGGCCGGACCGCGGTCTGCGACCAACAGGACAAAGAGGGCGGTTGGGCCGGTGACTTCGCGACGGGCGGAACGTCCTGGGAATCCGCCGACATCCTCATGCAACACCTCCTCCGCACGGCCGACCGGACGCATGTCGCCGAACAGCGCGCCTGGATCCTCTCGCAGCAGAACGGTGACGGAGGATTTCCCCTCTACACCGGCGGCCCGTCGGACGTCTCCTGCACCGTGCTCACCCATCTCGCACTCCAGCTCGCCGGTGACGACCAGGACCGCGAACGGCTCGACCGCGCCGCGCGCTTTGTGAGGGAGCACGGCGGTATCGAGGCGGCCGAACTCGTTCCCACCCGTTTCTGGCTTGCGCTCACCGGAGTCGTGAGCTGGGACGAAATACCTCCCCTGCCACCGGAATTGATCCTGCTGCCGTCATGGTTTCCGGGCACCGTGGGCGACTTCGAGCCCTTGGCCCGCGAACTGGTCGTCGCCGTGGGTGTCCTGGGAGCCGTCCGCCCGGTGCGCGCGCTGCCCATCGACATCGGCCCGCTGCGCCGCCCGGGCGCCCCGTCCTCCCCGTTGCGTCCGGGACCCGGGCGGGCCGTCCGCGCCGCCCTTCTCCGGATCGCCAACGCGCTCAACCGGACGGCTCCGCGACCCCTGCGCCGCAAGGCGCTGCACACGGCGGAGCGCTGGTTGCTGAGCCGGCAGGAACCGGACGGCAGCTGGGGCGGCAGCTGGACGGAGACGATGGTCTGCGTCCTGGCGCTCTGGGCGCTGGGGTACGGCACCCGGCATCCGGTCGTTGCCGCGGCGCTCGAGGCGTGCAACCGGTACTGCATCCGGCGTGACGGTACGCGACGCGTGCGCATCTTCCCGTGCACGGTCATGGACACTGCGATCACTCTGCGCGCGCTCGCGGCGGCGGGCGGCCGCGCCGGAACCGACCCCGCGGTGGACCGTGCGGTGACCTGGCTGATGACACACCGCAGCGACTCCACCCCCAACGCCGCTCACCCGGCCGCGCTGGTCTGGGACTACGAGGGAATTCCGACCGTCAATCCGGACGTGGACGACACCGCGATGGTCATCGCGGCCTTCCACCAGGTGCGGGTGGAGCGTTCCCGGGAGACGGACACCGCCGTCGCCGAGGGCATCAGGTGGGTTCTCGAATGGCAGTCAGACTCGGGAGGGTGGTCCGGATATGGCGTCTACCGCTGGTCCCTCGTCGGAAAGCGGGCCCTGACGGGCATCGGCTTCGTCGAGCCGCCGTCGCCGTGCGTGACGGCACACATCGTGGAGATGCTGTGCCTGGAAGGCTACGGCTGGCATCCCAAGGTGCGGCGTGCACTGCGCTGGCTGCTCGAACAGCAGGACACCGACGGGTCCTGGCCGGCTCGCTGGGGCGGGCGGCTGTACGGCACCGCGCAGGTGCTCTTCGCACTGACGGAGGCGGGGCTGGGGAGTGATCACCCCGCCACGGCCGCGGCGATGGAGTGGATCTACCAGCACCAGAACGAGGACGGCGGGTGGGGAGAGGACATACCGTCCGCGCTGGACGCCACTCGGCGGGCAACGGGCGAGAGCATGGTGGTGCAGACGGCGTGGTGTGTGATCGCGGCCTACACGGCCGGAGTGGTGGACGGGAAGCGCATCGACGCCGCGGTCGCGTTCCTCCTGCGGAACCAGCAGGAGGACGGCGGCTGGACCGATGAGCGCGAGTGGATGATCATCATCCCGAACAACGTCTACGCGGTCGACAACGCCCTCACCAACGCCTATGCCCTGTGGGCGCTCGCCCTGCACGCCCGGCACACGGAGCGGGGGGAGGCGCGATGACCACGGTTCCCGAGTACGACACCTGGTCGTCCCTGTGGTGGCAGCGCCGCGGCCCCTTCTCCACGCTGCGGTGGATCGCCCGTGCCCGCGCCGAGCACATCCCCCCGGCGGCTCATGCCGATGCGGTGCTGCTCGACGTCGCCTGCGGCGGCGGCCTCCTCCATCCGTACCTCGAGGGCAAGGGGTATCGGCACGTCGGAGTCGACGTGTCCAGCAAGAGCGCCGAAGTGGCCCTGCGGCACGGCGTTGACGACGTCCTCATCGGCGACATCCACGACATTCCACTGGACGACGGTTTCGCGGACGTCGTGGTGGCCGGCCACTGCCTGGAGCACGTCGAGCAGCCGGACGTCGTGGTGGCCGAATGCTGCCGCCTGCTCAAACCCGGCGGCACGCTGCTCATCGACACCATCGCGGACACGTTCCTGGCGCGCGTCTCGGTCATCACCCTGGGCGAGCACATCCCCGTCACCTGGGCGGCGCCCAAGGGGACTCACGATCACCGGCTCTTCGTCGACCCGGAGCAGCTGGTACGCGCCTGCCGTGACCACGGCGTACCGGTGGACGTGTTCGGGCTGGTGCCCAGGGCCCGGGACCTCCTCGGCTGGGCGCTGGGCCGCGAGGGCGACGTGCACATGCGGCGCACGAGGTCCACGAAGATCCTTTACGGGGTGTGCGGTGTGAAACCGCGGAGGTGAGGCTGCGGGACCCCGGCCGGCCCTCCCCGGCCGGGGCGGTGGTCAGTCCTTCTGCGCCGACTGCGGCAGCTGGCGCAGCTTCACGGTGGTCTTCGTGTTGAAGGCCCAGTCGAGCATCTTCGCCGCGTCCGGGTAACGGTTGGTGGGGTCGTTGAGGATCACGCCCACCACCGTGCGCTTGCCGCGCTGGGCGGCGAACACCAGGCAGGGGCCGGCGGCCGTGCCGGTGCCGGTCTTGATGCCGATCGCGCCCTTGTAGGACCCGAGCAGCTTGTTGGTGTTGTCCCAGTAGTAGGTGCGGTTGCGGTTCGCCGCCTTCTGCTGGGTGCGGGTCGTCTTCACGACCGTGGCGAACGTGCCGTTGGCCAGCGCGTGCCGGGCCAGCTTCGCCGAGTCGCGGGGGGTCGTGTAGTTGCTCCCCGCCTGCGATATGCCGTCGAACGAGTCGTACTTCGTGTTCTTCAGGCCGAGGTCCGCGGCCGTCTTGTTCATCTTGGCGATGAACGACTTCGTGCGCGCGGCCTCGGTGCTGCCGGTGCCGAAGGTGTCGGCGAGTGCGTACGCGGCGTCGCAGCCCGACGGGAGCATCAGGCCGTACAGCAGCTGCCGCACCGTGACGGTGTCGCCCGTGCGGAGATCGGCGGTGCTGGCTCCGGTGCGCTCCACGTAGTCGCGGTACGACTGCTTGACGGTGACCTTCTTGTCGAGGTCCACACCACGCGTGTCCAGGACCGTGACCGCCGTCATGATCTTGGTGGTGCTGGCCATCTGCCGCCTGGTGTCGGCCTCCTTGCCCCACAGCGCGCGGTCGGCCCCGCTGTCGAGCAGGAAGGCGCCGCCGGCCGCTATGCCCGAAGGGCCGCTCGCGGCCTCGGCCGTGGCGGCGGGCAGCGCAACGGCCACGGCAGCCGTCGAGGCGACCACGGCCACTCCCCAGCGATGTGTGGGTCTTCTCCCACTTCGCTCCATGTCAGTACCTTTTCCTTGCTGGTCGGTATGAGCGAGCAGATAATCGCACCGCTACCGTTGCAAGGAGAAAGCGGGGAAGGCTTTCCCTGACTCCCCCTCAGGAGCCCCGCCTCACGAGCCTCCCGCAGCCCGTCCCACCGAGTCCACCAACGGCACCATCCGGTAGGGCACCCGCTCGCGCAGCACCATCTCCGTACGGGTGCGCACCACGCCCGGGAACTGCACCAGCCGCTGGATGACGTCCTCCAGATGCGCCGCGTCCCGCGCGACGACGCGCGCCATCAGGTCGCCGCCCCCCGTTATCGAGAACGCCTCGATGATCTCGGGCACCTCGCCCAGCGCGCTCGCCGCCGTGTCCAGGTTCCCCTGGGTCACCTCGATATGGACGAACGCCAGCACCGGGTGGCCGAGGGCGGCGGGGGACAGCCGGGGGCCGGTCCCGGTGATCACGCCGTCCCGCTCCAGACGGTCCAGCCTGGCCTGCAGCGTGCCGCGGGCGATCCCCAGCAGCCGCGCGTACTCCCGCACGCTTGTGCGCGGCTGCTCCAGCAGCAGCCGGAGGATCCTGGCGTCGAGCGCGTCCACGGCCATGGGCCATCGGCTCCCTCGTGGTCGGTGATCAAGGGCTTGCACTGTACCAATGGCTCAATCGTCCGAGAAGGTGTTGAGCCATTGAGGCTTCGGATGTTTTCCTCTACTCATCGATGGCGTTGCTGGGCTGCGTCGGACGGCGAAGAAGCCGGAACCGACCCCGCAGCGCCTTTTGCATGCGCCCACGAGGTGTGCGGGATTCGGCCCGCGCACCGGCGCACCGGCATGAGCAGAAGGGGGCGGCCGCTCTGAAGAGGATGTTCGTGGCACCGGATCCGGGCCGGCTCCGGCTGCGCACGGGCGCCCGGGCCGTGCTCGGCGTGGGCCTCGCGGTCACCGCCGCCGCCCTGTCCGGCCTGCCGCTGCCCGCCTGCGTCATGGGCGGCCTCGCGGCGCTCCTCGCCCTCTTCACCGTCGGCGACCCGACCGTGCGCCGCCAGGCGGTCACCACCGCCCTGCTCCCCGCGGTCGGCTTCCCCGTCCTCGCCCTGGCCACGGCGCTGCACGGGCTGCCGCTCGGGCGCGACGCCGCGTTCCTCGCCGTGGTCTTCTGCGGCGTCTACGCCCGGCGCTGGGGCGCCCGCGGGCAGGCGCTCGGGATCTTCGGGTTCATGAGCTTCTTCGCCACCCAGTTCCTGCACGCCGTCCCCGCCCAGCTGCCGGAGCTGTACGCGGCCGTCGCCCTCGCCCTCGCGGCGACCGCGCTCGTCCGCTTCGGCGTGTGGTGCATCGAGCGCCGCACCCCGCCGCCCGCCGTCCCCGCCCCGGCGGCGGCCCGCGGCCTCGCCCGCCCCACCACCCGCCTGGCCTTCCAGAACACCTTCGCGTGCGCCCTGGCGCTCGGCATCGGCCAGCTGGTCTCCGACGAGCGCTGGTACTGGGCCGTCGGCACCGCCTGGTGGATCTTCGTCAACACCGCCTCGCGCGGCGAGACCCTCGTCCGGGGCTTCCGCCGCGTGGTGGGCACGGTCGCCGGCATCGCCGCCGGGCTCCTCGTCGCCGTCCCGCTGCACGGCGCGCCCGCACCCACGCTCGTCCTCGTCGCCGCCTGCGTCTTCGGGATCTTCTACACCGCCGCGCCCTCGTACAGCTGGATGATGTTCTTCGTGACGGTCATGGCCGGCCTGCTGTACGGGCTCCTCGGCGTGCTCCACCCGGGCCTGCTGGCCCTGCGCCTGGAGCAGACCCTCGTCGGCGCGTTCGGCGCGGCCGTCGCCGTGGCCGTCGTGCTGCCCGTGACCACGCACGCCGCCACCGACGCCTGGATCCGGCGCGCGCTGGTCGCCGTCCGCCGCTGCACGGCCGAGTCGGCCCGCCGGCTCGCGGGCGACGAGTCCGCCGACCCCACCCCGCACGTGGCCGAGCTGGAACTCCTCCTCGGCCGGGTGCGCGCCTCCCTGGCCCCGCTGCTGCACCCGCTGAGCCCGCTGCGGGCACGCCGGGAGCGGGCCCGGACGGTCATGCTCCACCTGGACGACTGCGCCCGGCAGGCCCGCGGCCTGGCGGAGGTCGCGGCCGACCCGGACGCCTCCCACGACGCCCGCCTGACCGCCGCCTGCCTGAGGGTCGAGGCGGCCCTGCACGCGCTGGTCGCCCAGGGCGAGTCGCCCGGCTCCGCGGCCGACCTCGACGCCGCTCCGCACCACCACCCCGGCGCGGAGCGCGCCCTCGCCCACCTGCACGACCTGGAGGCCTCGCTGGCGTCGCTGGCGACGCCGCTGCGCGACGCCCCGCGCGGAGTGTTCGCCCAGGTGTGAGGCTCGCGCCGCTCCGGGCGGGCGCAGTCCGGTCCGGCCGTCCGCGGGCGTTGTCAGTGGCACCGTGTAACTTCGTGGTCACATGGAGTCCGGTGCGGGGGAGGGCGGCACGATGGCCGGGTACGGACAGCAGCAGGACCGGTGGGCGTACATCGGCTCGTTCACCGAGGCGGGCGGCCCTGGGCTGACCGCCGCGGAGGTCTGCGCGGAGACGGGCGCGCTGCACCCCGTCCACGCCACCGCCGCGGTGGCGAACCCCTCGTTCCTGGCGCTCCCGCCCGGTGGCGGCGTGCTCTACGCGGTGAGCGAGACCGAGGAGGGCGCGGTGGCCGCCTTCTCCCTGGCCGATCCCGCGCGGCCCGAACCGCTCGGGCCGCCCGTCCCGGTGCGCGGCTCCGGGCCCACCCATCTCGCGCTCGCGCCGGGTGCGGGCGGGGCGGGGGCGCGGCTGTTCACCGCCAACTACGGCTCCGGCAGCGTCAGCGTGCTCCCCGTCGGGGCGGACGGGCGTCCCGGGGCGGCCTCGGCGGTGTTCCCGCACCGCGGTGGCGGGCCCGTCGCCGACCGCCAGGCCGCCCCGCACGCGCATGCGGTCGTGCCCGACCCCTCCGGGCGCTGGCTGCTCGCCGTCGACCTCGGCACGGACTCCGTGTGGAGCTACGCCCTCGGGGCCGGGGGCGCGCATACGGTGACCCCGCACGGCGAGACCCGGCTCCGGCCGGGGAGCGGGCCCAGACACCTGGTCTTCCACCCCCGCGGCGAGCGCGCGTACGTCCTCGGCGAGCTGGACCCGACCGTCACCGTCTGCCGCTGGGACGCCGCCTCGGGCACACTGCACCCGCTGGACGAGACCCGTGTGCTGCCCGCGGCCGCGAGGCCCGTGCCCGTCAACTACCCGTCGGCGCCGGTGGTCTCCGCCGACGGGCGGTTCCTGTGGGCGGCCAACCGCGGGCACGACAGCATCGCGACCTTCGCGCTCGACGCCTCGGGCGACGTCGCCGCACTGCGCGGCACCGTGGGCTGCGGCGGCCACTGGCCCCGCGATCTGACGGCCCATCCGGACGGCCGCCTGCTCTACGCGGCCAACGAGCGGTCGGGCGACGTCACCTGGTTCACCGTCGACCAGGAGACGGGCATACCCACGCGCGCGGGCTCGGTGCGGATACCGGCCGCCTCCTGCGTGGTGTTCGGCCCCTCCGGCGGCGAGGGCCGCTGACCGCGGCGGAACGCGCGGAGGGGGTCTCCGCGTGGCGGAGACCCCCTCCGGGGAGCGTGCGGCCGGTGGCGGACCGGCCGGAGGCACGGGCGCGTCAGCGCACTGCGGTGCCCTGCGGCACGGGCTGGACGGCGATGCCCAGCGCGGCCGCGTACTTGGCGAGGACGAGCTTGCCGATCGCCGGGTACGCGCCCAGCGGCTCGGCGGCCGCGCAGCCGGCCTCCTTGGCGGCCATGGCCGTCAGGGCCTCGTCGACCTCGGACCCGATGAGGCAGGGCGCAAGGGCGAGGTTGTGGGAGCCGGAGGCGCGCAGCTGGTCGGCGGCGCGGGCGATGGAGCCCTCGGCGTCCAGCGCGGCGGCCAGCACCGGCACCGCGAGCCGGGCGGAGAGCAGCATTCCGGAGATCCCGGCGGACTGCACGGCCTCCTCGCCGCCGACCGTCGCCAGCACGATGCCGTCGGCCGCCGTTGCAACTGTGAACAGTCGGGCGCGGTCGGCGCGGGCCAGGCCCGCCTCGGACAGGCGCACGTGCAGCGCCTCGGCGAGCAGCGGGTGCGGGCCGAGCGCATCGGTCAGCTCGGCGGCGGAGCCGCTGCTCATGACGGACTGGCGTATCCGGCGCAGCACGGCGCTGTCCGGTCCCGCCAGCAGCGGCACCACGACGGCGTCGGGCGCCTGGGCCCAGGGGTCCTCGGTCTCCCCGGCGGCGGCTTCGCTCGCGCGAGCGGCGCGCTGCGCGGCGGCGTGGCCGAGGACGGCGTCCAGAGAGGGGAAGCCCTCGGCGGTCTCCTCGCCGCCCTGGGCGGCGTCCAGGTAGCCTATGCGCGCATCGAGCCCGGGCAGCTCGGAGCGGGCGATGCTCAGGGTCTCCTCGGCGAGGCGCCGCGTGGTGAGGTCGGGCGTCCCGGGCACGGCCAGCACCAGCGGGGGCGCACCCGCCGGAGCGACCGCGGGCTCCGGCCGCCGGTGCCGTCCGGGCTGGCGGGGACGCGGCATTCGTACTGGCAGGCCGGGCGTCGGCCCTGTGGGGGAGCTCATGGCGCCGCATGTTAGTCGTTCATGGAACCGGTCCGTTCGGGTGGGGGGTAAGTGAACGGGGTCTGTCCGGATTTATTCGTTGGGTCATACGATGAGCGCGGATGTGATCAGCAAACGACTCGTAACAGAGTGTCATCGACGGGGAGGGTCAGACTGCCCGTCGCAAGAGCCGTGGCCACGTGCAACGCACCCGACAGGGGGTCGCCCGCGGCGGCGACGAGCCGCCCCTGAGGGAGTTGCTTTTGCAACTCCGTGCGCAGTGGGCCCAGCAGGGGCTCGCCCATCCGGAACAGCCCGCCCGTGAGCGCCACTTCGCTCGTCGGGTGTCCCCGGCCGCCCGGGCGCTCCGGTGGCGGGCAGACCGCCGCCGCGGCCTCGGCGATGTGCCGGGCGGCCGTCCCCAGGATGCCGGCGGCGACCGCGTCGTGCGGTGCGCACCGGCCCACCTCGGGGGCGAACGAGGCCAGCACGGCGGCCCGGTCCGGGCGCGGGTAGAGGGCTCCCGGCAGTTCCCGTGCCGGGCCGAACAGGGCCTCGAGCCGGGTCAGCAGGGCGGGCGAGCCGCCGGCCCGCCCGTCCACGGCGCGCATCGCCGCCTCGAGCCCGGCCCGGCCGATCCAGGCGCCGCTGCCGCAGTCGCCCAGCAGGTGCCCCCAGCCGTCGGCACGCCGCCAGCCGTTCCCCGGGGCGAGATCGGTGCCCAGCGCCACCAGGCCGGTCCCGGCCGCCACGACCGCCCCCGGCCGCTGGCCCAGCGCCCCCGCGTAGGCGGTCACCGCGTCCGAGGCCAGGGCGAGGCGGGGCGCGCCCAGCGCCTCGCGGAGGGCGGAGGGCAGCGTCGTGCAGAGGTCCTCGCCGAGCGTGGACATGCCCGCGGCGCCCACGCAGACGGCCGCGCAGCGCGCGGCGCCGGCCTCGTGGAGCAGACCGGTGGCGGCGGGGAGGACGCGGCGGAGGAAGTCCTGCGCGTCGATGCCCCGTTCCCCGGTGCGTACCGGCGTGGGGGAGGACCACGCCGCCCGCGCCGGGCGCGGGCCGTCGTGGTCGGCGGCGGCCAGGGCCACGCGGAGGCCCGAGCCGCCCGAATCGATGCCCAGGACATGGCGCACGGCATCGGTGCGACGCAGCACGGCGGGCGTGCCCCCGTCTCCCGCCGGCCCCGCCCCGTGCATCCCGTCCTCCCCGGCCCGCGTCAGGGCAGTCGCCAGTCCACGGGCGCCGCGCCCTGCTGCGCGAGCAGGTCGTTGGCCCGGCTGAACGGACGCGAGCCGAAGAAGCCGCGGTCCGCGGACATGGGGGAGGGGTGCGCCGACTCCACGCACGGCACCCCGCCCAGCAGCGGGCGGAGGTTGCGGGCGTCACGTCCCCACAGGACGGCCACCATGGGACGGCCGCGCGCGACCAGCGCGCGGATCGCCTGCTCGGTGACCTCCTCCCAGCCCTTGCCGCGGTGTGCGGCGGGCTTGCGCGGGGCGGTGGTCAGCGCCCTGTTGAGGAGCAGGACGCCCTGCCGGGTCCACGGCGTCAGGTCGCCGTTGGAGGGCCGGGGCAGCCCCAGGTCGGTGTGCAGCTCGCGGTATATGTTCTCCAGGCTGCCCGGCAGGGGGCGCACCTCGGGCGCGACCGAGAAGCTCAGGCCGACGGCGTGCCCGGGCGTGGGATAGGGGTCCTGACCCACGATCAGCACCCGCACCTCGTCGAACGGCTGCTGGAAGGCTCTCAGCACGTTCGCGCCCGAGGGCAGATAGGTCCGGCCCGCCGCGATCTCGGCGCGCAGGAAGTCGCCCATCGCGGCGATCCGCCCGGCCGCGGGTTCCAGGGCCTTGGCCCAGCCCGATTCCACGATCTCGTTCAACGGTCGTGCAGCCACCGCTGCTGCCCCTCCCTGTACAGCCCCGTACGACAAGCGCTGGTCCGAAGTGGACCCACTATTGCGCAAGTGCAGGATCGTACGCGAAGGGGGAGACGGCGGTCACATCATCCGTCCGGCGGGTCGGGCCCGCCGGGCCGGGCCAGCACGTCCCCCGAGCGCCCCGGAGCGCGTACTGCCGCCGCCCGCCGTGTCATCCGCACGGACGACCCCGAGAGGCGCGGGGCGCGGCTCCCGCCCGCGAATTTCGTACGTACGCTCGATATTGCCGGGCGTCTATCGTTCGCGCCGCACCGGGCACCGGGGTAGACATGGGATATGGCCCGAATCCGGGGCCGCTCCTGGAGGCCCTCGGGCCGCTGGTTCACCCCTCGGCGCCCAGGCAACCCGCACGAGCGGCGGCGATGGCGCCTGCGGTCGATGGCGAGCGCTCGCAGCGTCGCCGGTCAGATGTTCGTGCTGCAGGTGCTGATCGTGCTGCTGCTCGTCGTGGCCGCGGCGGTCACGCTGCTGCTCCAGGCGCGGAGCGACCGATTCCAGGCGGCGCGCGACCGTTCGCTCGCCGCCGCCGAGGCATTCGCCAACTCACCCGGCATGGTGGCCACGCTGCGCGGCCCCGACCCCGCCAAGGTGCTCCAGCCGCTGGCCGAGACCGCCCGCCGGAAGGCGCTGGTCGACTTCATCGTGGTGATGAACCGCGAGGGAATCCGCTATTCGCACCCGGAGCCGCAGCTGATCGGGAAGAAGTTCGTCGGCACCATCGGCCCGTCGCTGACCGGTCACACCACCGTCGAGGTCGTCAACGGTCCCCTCGGCGAGGAGATGCAGGTGGTGGTCCCGGTGACGGACGGCCACGGCACGGTCGTCGGCCTGGTGTCGTCCGGGATCAAGGTCAGCCGGGTGAGCAGTGCGGTCGGCCGGCAGCTGCCGGTCGTCCTGGCCGCGGGCGCGGCTGCGCTCGCCCTGGCCACGGCCGGCGCGGGGCTGGTGAGCAGGCGGCTGCGGCGGCAGACCCACGGCCTCGGCCCGGCCGAGATGACCCGGATGTACGAGCACCACGACGCGGTCCTGCACGCCGTGCGCGAGGGCGTGGTCATCGTCGGCGCCGACGGCCGGGTCCTGCTCGCCAACGACGAGGCGCGCCGCCTGCTCGGCCTGGCCCCCGACGTGGAGGGCAGGCTCGTCGCCGACCTCGGGCTCGACCCCCGGATGGCCGAACTGCTCGCCTCCCGTCGGGTGGCGACCGACGAGGTGCTCCCCGTCGGCGAGCGCCTGCTGGCCGTCAACAACCGGCCGACCGACCGCCGGGGCGGCCCGCCCGGCAGCGTGGCCACCCTCCGGGACACCACCGAGCTGCGCGCGCTCGCCGGCAAGGCCGAGGTCGCCCGCGGCCGGCTGCGGCTGCTCTACGACGCGAGCGTGGCCGTCGGCACGACCCTCGACGTCAAGCGCACCGCCGAGGAGCTGACCGAGGTGGCCGCCCCCCGGTTCTCCGACTACGCCACCGTCGACCTCGCCGAGCCCGTGCTGCGCGGCGAGGAGCCGCGGGCGGGAACGCCCAGCGAGGCGCCGGAGCTGCGGCGCGTGGCGCTCGCCGGCATCCGTGACGACCACCCCCTGTACCGGGCGGGTGAGCTGCACCGGTTCGCCGCGCCCACCCCGCAGGCCCAGGGCTTCGTGAGCGGCGAGCCCGTGCTCGTCCCCGTGCTGGGCGACTCCACCGGCTGGCGCACCCAGGACCCCATGCGCACCCAGGAGATCCTCGACTACGGATTCCACTCCCTCATCACCGTCCCGCTGAAGGCCCGCGGCGTCCTGATGGGGATCGTCAACTTCTGGCGGACGGAGGGCAGCGGCCCCTTCGAGGAGGAGGACCTGTCGCTGGCCGAGGAGCTGACGGCACGGGCGGCGGTGTGCATCGACAACGCCCGCCGCTTCACGCGCGAGCACGCCATGGCCGTGACCCTCCAGCACAGCCTGCTGCCGCGCGGGCTGCCCGAGCAGGACGCGCTCGACATGGCCTACCGCTATCTGCCCGCCCAGGCCGGGGTGGGCGGCGACTGGTTCGACGTCATCCCGCTGCCGGGCGCCCGCGTCGCCCTGGTCGTCGGCGACGTCGTCGGCCACGGCCTGCACGCCGCCGCCACGATGGGCCGGCTGCGCACGGCCGTGCAGAACTTCTCCTCGCTCGACCTGCCGCCCGACGAACTCCTCGGGCACCTCGACGAGCTCGTCGCCCGCATCGACCAGGAGGCGGCCGGCGGGGACGAGGAGGCCGCCATCGCGGGCGCCACCTGCCTCTACGCGATCTACGATCCGGCCTCCGGGGAGTGCAGCATGGCCCGGGCGGGCCACCCCCTGCCGGCGCTGGTCGACCCGGACGGCACCGTGCAGTTCCCCGAACTGCCCGCCGGGCCGCCGCTCGGGGTGGGCGGGCTGCCGTTCGAGGCCGTGGAGCTGCGGCTGCACGAGGGCAGCAGCCTGGTCCTGTACACCGACGGGCTCGTCGAGGACCGCACGCGGGACATCGACGAGGGCCTGGACACCCTCCGCAGGACGCTGGCCCTGCCCGGCCGGTCGCCGCAGGAGACCTGTGAGGCGGTGCTGGGTGCGCTGCTGCCGGAGCGTCAGACCGACGACATCGCCCTGCTCGTCGCCCGTACCCGGGTCCTGGAGGCCGACCAGATCGCCGACTGGGAGCTGCCCGCCGACCCGGCGGTGGTGGGGCGCGCCCGCGCCGACGTGACGCGGAAGCTGGCGCAGTGGGGCCTGGAGGAAGCGGTGTTCACCACCGAGCTGATTCTCAGCGAGCTGATCACCAACGCCATCCGGCACGCCTCCGGGCCGATCGGGGTGCGCCTGCTGCGCGACCGCAGCCTCATCTGCGAGGTGTCCGACACCAGCAGCACCTCGCCGCACCTGCGCTATGCGGCAGCGGAGGACGAGGGCGGCCGAGGCCTCTTCCTCGTCGCCCAGCTCGCCGACCGCTGGGGCACCCGCTACACGGCCGAGGGCAAGGTCATCTGGGCCGAACAGCCGCTCGCCTGAAGGCCGTGCGGTCCCTTCGGGTCCTCCGCGGGGCGCGCTTCCCGGGCGACTGGGAGAGTTGTTCGACAGGTGTCGTAATTCGACGATGGTCGTAGTACGATGGGCATCGCATTAAGCGCAGTCGAGGCGGCTGCCCAGGCGAAATGGAGTCCTTCGTGAACGCCCTCTTCGAGCCCTACACCCTGCGGTCGCTGACCATCCCCAACCGGATCTGGATGGCCCCGATGTGCCAGTACAGTGCCGAGGCCACGGGGCCGGGCGCCGGCGTTCCGGGCGACTGGCACTTCGCGCACTACGGCGCGCGGGCGACCGGCGGCACCGGGCTCATCCTGGTCGAGGCCACGGCCGTCTCCCCGGAGGGCCGGATCAGCCCGGGAGACCTGGGCATCTGGAACGACGAGCAGGCGGCGGCGTTCCGGCGGATCACCTCCTTCCTCAAGGACCAGGGCACGGTCCCCGGCATCCAGATCGCCCACGCCGGGCGCAAGGCGTCCACCGGCCTGCCGTGGCAGGGCGGCGCCCCGGTCGGCCCCGAGGCACACGGCTGGCAGCCGGTCGCGCCGAGCCCGCTGCCCTTCGACGACGGGCACCCGGTCCCCGACGAGCTGACCGTGGAGCAGATACAGCAGGTGGTGCGCGACTTCGCCGACGCGGCCCGGCGGGCCCGGGCGGCCGGATTCGAGGTGGTGGAGGTGCACGGTGCACACGGCTACCTGATCGGCGAGTTCCTCTCCCCGCACACCAACCACCGCACCGACGCGTACGGCGGCTCCTACGAGAACCGGACCCGCTTCGCGCTGGAGGTCGTGGACGCGGTGCGGGCCGTGTGGCCCGGGGAACTGCCCGTCTTCTTCCGCATCTCCGCGACGGACTGGCTGACGGAGAACGCGGACGACGAGCGCGAGGGGTGGACGGCCGACGACACCGTGCGCTTCGCCGCCGACCTGAAGGCGCACGGCGTCGACCTGCTGGACGTGTCCACCGGAGGCAATGCGCCCGGGGCGCTGATCCCCACCGGCCCCGGCTACCAGGTGCCGTTCGCGGAGCGGGTCAAGGCGGAGACCGGACTTCCGGTGGCCGCCGTCGGGGAGATCACCGAGGCGCGGCAGGCCGCGAAGATCCTCGAGAACGGTCAGGCGGACGCGGTGCTGCTCGGCCGTGAGCTGCTGCGCGACCCCTACTTCGCCCGGCGTGCCGCCCGCGAACTCGGCGGCGAGGTGGCGAGCCCGGTCCAGTACGGGCGCGCCGCCTGATCTGGGGCGCCGGGAGTCTTCCCGGCGCCTTCAGTCCCGGGAGTTGCCGAAGAAAATGCGGTACGCGATCAGCAGCACCAGCGAGCCGCAGATGGCCGCTCCCCAGGTGGGGGCGTCGAAGAAGTGCTTGGTGATCGGCTTGTGCAGGAACTTGGCCGACAGCCAGCCGCCGATGAAGGCGCCCGCGATGCCGATGAGGGTCGTGCCGATCAGGCCGCCCGGGTCGCGGCCGGGAAGCAGGATCTTCGCGATCGCTCCGGCCAGCAGTCCCAGGACGATCCAGCCGATGATGCCCATGGTGCCGTTCTGTCCTTCCAGTGGATGCGCACGACCCGGTGGCCGTGCATGACGGGGTTGCCCGCGGAAGCGGGCGGGACGGGCCCGGGGGAGCCGTCCCGCCCGGCGGCGTCAGACCTTGACGCCGAAGTCCTGGGCGATGCCGCGCAGACCGGACGCATAGCCCTGGCCGATGGCGCGGAACTTCCACTCCACGCCGTGGCGGTACAGCTCGCCGAAGACCATGGCCGTCTCGGTGGAGGCGTCCTCGGTCAGGTCGTAGCGGGCGATCTCCCGGCCGTCGGCCTGGTTCACCACACGGATGAAGGCGTTGCGCACCTGGCCGAAGCTCTGGCCGCGCTGCTCGGCCTCGTAGATGGACACCGGGAAGACGACCTTCGCGACCTCGGCGGGCACCGCGGCGAGGTTCACCTGGATCTGCTCGTCGTCACCGTCGCCGCCACCGGTGAGGTTGTCACCGGAGTGCACGACCGAGCCCTCGGGGCTGTGCAGGTTGTTGAAGAAGACGAAGTGCTGGTCGGACAGCACCTTCCCGGAGGTGTCGCACAGGAGCGCCGAGGCGTCCAGGTCGTAGTCGGCGCCCGTCGTGGTGCGCACGTCCCAGCCCAGGCCGACCGTGACGGCGGTCAGGCCCGGTGCCTCCTTGCTGAGGGAGACGTTCCCGCCCTTGGCCAGGGTCACTGCCACTGCATCCTCCAAAGTTCGCCGATGCGCATGCTCGCCACCCAAGAACGCCGGGCGGGGCAACATGGTTCCCGGATTGCGCAAGTAATGAAGCGTGAGGTCGGAGGAGAGCGCATCCGGTGGGCGGCAGGTGCCGGGAGGACGGTCCGTCAGTGGGTGGCGGTGGGGCCGTTCTCGCCGACGGGGCGGGCGGAGGCGGTGTCGCCGGGGGCCGCCCGGACCATGCGCTTCGCCTCCTGGTCTTCCTGAGGGGGCGTCGCCTGCGGCGGTACGGCGTCGTCGTCCTTCATCGCCTTGGTCTCGCTCTTGAGGATCCGCAGGGACTTGCCCAGTGCGCGGGCGGTGTCCGGGAGCTTCTTCGAGCCGAACAGCAGGATCATCACGATCGCCACGACCAGCAGGTGCCACGGCTCCAGACCGTTCCTCAGCATCTGCGCCCGTCCCTTCCTCTCGTCGGCGGGTCACCGGGACCCGGCGGGCCACGCACGCCCTCACTCTTGCTACATTGCGCAACTGTACAACCGATGGGCGAGGTGGGCCGGTCGTTCGCCGGCAACCGTGCGGACGAAGGTGCACATATGACAGGCACGTCGGTGGCCCGGCAGCGGCAGAGTCGGCGGGCCACCCGGATCCGGGAGCGCAGGCGCGGCCGTGTGCGGCTCGTCACCGCCATATCGGCTTCGGTCGTCCTCCTGCTGGTGGCCGGCTGCGGGTGGCTCTACTACGAGCTGAACGGCAACATCGACAGCTTCGGCGCCGACGGCGTGTCCAAGGACCGCCCCGCCGCCGGCCTCGGCGGTCAGAACGTCCTGGTCATCGGGTCGGACACGCGGTCCGGGGACAACGGGAAACTGGGCGGCGGGGGCGACGACTTCGGCCGCTCGGACACCGCCTTCCTGCTGCACGTCTACGGTGACCGGAAGCACGCCGTCGCCGTGTCGATCCCCCGCGACACCCTGGTCGACGTCCCGCCGTGCCGACTCCCGGACGGCAAGTGGACGGCCCCGCAGACCGGTGTGATGTTCAACTCCGCCTTCTCGGTGGGACGCACCGAGAAGGGCAATCCCGCCTGCACGCAGAACACGGTGGAGAAGCTGACCGGGCTGCGCGTCGACCACACGGTCGTCGTCGACTTCGCGGGCTTCTCGAGGATGACGTCCGCCGTCGGCGGCGTGGACGTCTGCCTGCCCAACGACATCTACCAGGGCGACCTCAACCCCAATCTCGGCTCGAAGGGCAAGAAGCTCTTCGCCAAGGGCCCGCAGACGGTCTCCGGGCAGCAGGCACTCGACTACGTGCGACTGCGTCACGGCATCGGGGACGGCTCCGACATCGGCCGCATCAAGCGGCAGCAGGCCTTCGTGGCCAGCCTGATCAAGAAGGTCAAGGGCCAGGGCTTCGACCCCACGACCCTGCTGCCGCTGGCGGACGCCGCCACCAAGTCCATGACCGTGGACCCCGGCCTCGACTCGGCCCGCAAGCTGATGTCCTTCGCCATGTCGATGAAGGGCATCGACCTGCACAACACCAAATTCGTCACCCTGCCGTGGCGCTACCAGGGCAACCGGGTCGCGATCGTCCACCCCGACGCCGAGGCCCTGTTCGAGGCGATCAAGCGCGACCGCACCATCGACGGGCAGAACGCCGGCGGCAAGCAGCAGGACGACGAACCCGCCGCCTCCGCCGCCCCCTCGCCGTCCGCCGTCTCCGGGGCGGGTATCGGCGTCGCCGTCCACAACGCCACCGCGACCTCCGGCCTGGCGGCCCGCGCCGCCGGGACGCTGAAGGAGAGCGGCTTCACCGTCACCGGCACCGCGACCGTCCCCGCACACGGGCAGACGGCCACCGTCATCACATACGGGCCCGGGCAGAAGAGCCACGCCGAGACCGTGGCCCGGCTCTTCCCGGGGGCCGAACTGCGCACGTCCGGCGCACCGGGCATCACGGTCACCCTGGGCCGGGCGTACGCGGCCGCCCCGGCAACCGCCGCCCCCGCGTCACCGGCACCTTCGGCCGTCCCCTCCCAAGTGGCCGGATCGGCCCGGTCGGCCGACGACGACGTCTGCTCCAACCTCTCCTACGGATGACGGGACTCCGCGCCGTGAACCGACGCGCAGCGCAGTGAGCTGCTCCCGGTACCGGCCGCGGATGCGTAGGCTGGACACGTACCAACGAGCGGCGAGGAGGACCAGGTGACGTCGGCGAGCACGGACACGGACGACCCCTCGCCCGAGGTGCTCCACCACGCCGCCGCCGTCTTCGCCCTGCTGGCCTCCCCGGTCCGGCTGCACATCCTGTGGCTCCTCGCCCAGGGCGAACACAACGTCACCAGCCTCGCCCGGCACACCGGTCAGACCATGCCCGCCGTCAGCCAGCACCTGACCAAGCTCCGGCTCGCCGGTCTCGTCGACTCCCGCAGGGCGGGCCGTCACACGGTCTACCTGGCCGGCGCGCCGGCCGTCGGAGCGGTCGTGGAGCAGGCCGTCCAGGGGCTGACCGAGGGCGGCGAACCGCAGTTGTGCGCCGGCGGCAGGCTGGGACTGAGCGCCTAGGCACCGCATGCGCGCCCGGGCCCGGCAGCGGTCGGCCGCTACGGGCCGACCGGGCTGACGAGCACGTTCTCCCCTTGTCCGGCGACGGCACGGCGCCGGGCACCTGCCCGCGGCTTACGCCCGCTCAACAGGGTTGCGGAGTTGCGCATATGGGCAAGTGTTGTGCGCCGGGCGACTGTTCACGTGAAGGAGGCCGCGGGTGGCACAGGGCAGGAAGTCGCCGACGAACAGCGCCGACCTGCGCATCGGGGCGGCCGTGGCGGAGATCGAGGGGCTGTACACCGCCTTGCGCGCCACGCACGGCGGGCCGCGCCGGGAGCGGCTCCTCGCCGACCTCGCCCGCGCCGGGCGGCGCCTGACCGACCTCGCCCTCGATCCGCAGCGAAGCCCGGGAGCCGTCAGGCCCCGCTCGCGCTGGGAGCGGCGGCGCTGGCTGGCGGCCCGCGGAGCCGACCTGCTGGTGGCGATCGCCATGGGCGGCGGCCGCCGGCGCGCGGTGCGGCGGAAGTGAGGCGGTGCGGGGACCGGGGGGCGCCGCCCGTGCGTTCGTCCCGGGATACCCGGACGATGTCCGTCGAACTACGAGATCTCTCGTACAATGAATCCGTCACCGCCGACCGGAACACACCGAGGAGCAGCCGTGCAGACACGGAACCCGGGCCGCTCCCTCGAGCACCCCGCACGTGAGCAGATCCGCCTCGAAGAGGTGCTGCACGCCCTCTCCGACCCGATGCGCCTGCTGATCGTCCAGGCGCTGGCCGCCGAGGAGACCGAGCAGTCGTGCTCCGTCTTCGACCTCCCGGTCAGCAAGTCCACCACCACGCACCACTTCCGGGTGCTCCGCGAGAGCGGTGTGATCCATCAGATCTACCGGGGCACCGCCAAGATGAACTCCCTGCGCCGCGCCGACCTCGACGCCCTGTTCCCCGGGCTCCTCGACAGCGTCCTCACCGGCTACGCCGCCCAGACGGCACGGCTGGGCGCGGAGGGCCGGGGCTGACACCCCCCAGCCCGTGACCGCCGCGCCCGCGCGCCGGTCAGCCCCGCCCGCGGGCCGCCGTGAGCAGCCCGTCCCAGTCCGGGATCTTCACCGTGCCCCGGCCCAGCCGGTGCCCGAGCGCCGCCTCCGCGGCCTCGATCCCCAGCCAGCCCGGCCACTCCACCGGCTCGGGGCAGGACGCCCGCAGCACGGCCCGCGGATCCTCCGCCGTACGCCGTGCCGCCAGCGCCTCCGCATCGGCGAGCAGCGACGCCACCGTCTCCTTGGCGCACGGCCGGTTGGTGCCGATCACACCGGTCGGCCCCCGCTTGATCCAGCCCGCGACGTACTCGCCGGGCGAGGGCGCGCCGTTCCGCAGCACCCGCCCCTGCTCGTGGGGCACCGTCCCCCGGTCGGCGTCGAAGGGCAGCCCCGCAATGGGCACCCCCCGGTACCCCACCGACCGCAGCACCAGCTGCGCCTCGATCTCCTCGAACCGGCCCGTCCCCGTCACCCCGCCCAGCCCGTCCGGCGCCGTGCGCTCGAAGCGCACCGCCCGCACGGCGTCCTCACCCAGCAGGGCCACCGGCCGCAGGAAGAACCGCATCCGGATCCGCCGCCCGCGCCCGCCCGCAGGCTCCCCGGCCCAGCCGTGCAGCACCTCGACGTTGCGCCGCACGGCGCCCGGCAGCCCCGACGGGTCCTCCCAGGCCGGATCCAGCGCCGCCTCCTCGGCCCGGACGAGGGCCTCGGCGCCCGGCAGCGCGCCCAGCTCGCGCAGCTCCTTCGTGGTGAACTTTGCCTGCGCCGGACCGCGTCGGCCCACCATGTGAATGTCCGTCACCCGGTTCCCGGCGAGGGCCGCCAGCGCCGCGTCCGGCACGTCGGTGGGCCGCAGCTCGTCCGCGCCGCGGGCGAGGATCCGCGTGACGTCCACGGCCACGTTGCCGACCCCGATGACGACGGCGGACCGCGCGCCGAGGGCGAACCCGCGCGGCGCGGCATCGGGATGGGCGCTGTACCAGGACACGAACTCGGTGGCCGAGAAGCTCCCCGGCAGGTCCTCCCCGGGGATCCCCAGCCGCCGGTCGGCCGCCGCCCCCACGCAGTAGACCACCGCGTGGTACAGCTCCAGCAGCCGCCGCGGCGGCACCCCGCCGGGGCCGTCCCCGATCCGGACGTTGCCGAGGAAGCCGATGCTCGGGTGCTCCAGGGCGACCCGCAGGTTGCTCTGCAGCGACTTGATCTTCTCGTGGTCGGGCGCCACGCCGTAGCGCACGAGCCCGTACGGACACGGCAGCCGGTCCAGCACGTCCACCGTCACTCCGGGGACGTCCTGCTGCTGCACCAGGGCCTGGGCGGTGTACACCCCGCTCGGGCCCGATCCCACCACTGCGACGCGAAGCACGGAGGGACTCCTTCCGGCGAGTGCCTCCAGGATCCCACCGGGAGCCGGGATACGGGAGGGACACGGGTCGGCCGACGGGCCGGTTTCACACCCCCGGGGGTGCCGGCTCGGCACCCGGCGGCGTGCCCAGCTCCCAGGCCAGGCCGTACCGCTGGAACAGCTCGGCCCGCAGCCGCTCGACGGGCATCGGCGCGCCCGGCAGCAGGACCGCCACGACCGCGCCCATCAGCAGGGCCCGCAGCAGCCGGTAGTCGGCCTCCGGGTCGGCCGAGCCGTAGCGGGTCACCGTGTCCCGCAGCAGGTAGGCCAGCCGCTGCTGCTCGGGGCACTGGATGAAGCCCTCCGCGGTGAGGATCCCCGCCATGTGGGTGCGCATCAGGAGGGGCCGGTCGCGCGCGAGCCCCAGCACCGCGTCGATGGCCCGCGCCAGCCGCTCGCGCCCGTCGTCCGTGCCGGGCTCGCGCTCCAGCCCGGCGGACAGCTCCCGGTGCATCAGCCGGTGCACGGCCGACTGGAGCAGCTGCCGCTTGCCGGGGAAGTAGTACGACACCAGGCCGCGCGCCGCACCGGCCCGGTCCGCGATGTCCGCGAGCGTCGTGGCCTCGTAGCCGCGCTCGCCCACCAGCTCGACCGTGGCCTGCAGCAGCCGCTCGCGCGAGCGACGGCGCAACTCTTCGTTGACCGCTGCGCTCCGCGGGGACATCCGATTAACTCCTGCGTTGACTGGCTCCAAGCCAATATACTCAGTGAGTGCCGGGTTGTCCTTCCTCCGGGGCTGGTTGGGGGGACCGGTGTGCCCACTGGTCGGGCGATGCGGGGGATCGTCCGACCAGCGGGCTTTCGCGCCTTCGCGGGCGAGGGGCCGGCAACTTCCCCGCCTTTTCCGGCGCTTGACTCCTTGCTCGGCAACCGCGGGCCGAAGGCCTCCTGGACCGCGGGCCGTTGCTCACGGGATGCACGCGCGGCTGCCGCCGCAGCGTCCGCATCACCAGCCGCTGCGGGCACAGCACGCCCCCCGGCACGGGGCGCACCGGACGGCCCGGGACGGGTTCCAGGCGCCGGCCGGCGGCGATCGAGGCCAGGGCCAGGACGGCTTCGGTGAGACCGAAGGCGTCGCCGATGCACTTGCGGGCGCCGCCCCCGAAGGGGATGAAGGCGCTGTACGGACGCTGCGCCGCGCTGCGGAGGCGGTCGGGCGCCGGGGCCCAGCGGTCCGGGTCGAAGCGCTCCGGATCCGGGTGGAGATCGGCCCGGCGGTGCAGCAGGTAGGGGCTGAACGCCACGGTGGTGCCCGCGGGCACCGGCTGCCCGCCCAGCCGCGTGTCGGCGGTGACGATGCGGGTGAGCAGCCAGACGGGCGGGTACAGCCGCAGGGACTCGGTGACGATCCGGTCGGTCCGCTCCAGCTCCGGCAGGTGGCCGAGGGCCGCCGGGCCGCCCCCGAGGACGGCGTCCGCCTCCAGTCGCGCGGGTCGCCCGTGCCGTGCGCCGGGCAGGCGCCCGTGCCGTCGCCGCCGGGGCCGGTTGCCGCGCCCGGCGTGCCGTCCGGGGACGGCCCGTCCCGCGCCGCCAGGAGCATGGACAGCAGGTCCCCGTGGTCGGTGCCGTCCGCCCGGTGCTCGGCGATCATCCGGTGGATCGTCCGGCGGAGCCGCCCGACCGCCCGGCCGTAGCGGCGGTTGCCGGGCGTGGGCAGCCCGTCCGCCCGCGGCGGCAGCAGCGCACGCCGGGTGATGCCCGTCAGGACCGTGGTGAAGTCGTCGGTGAGCCGCTGCAGCACGGCCGGGGACGGCGCCGGCCGCCCCCCGAACATCGTCAGCACGGCGACCCGGGTGGTGATCGCCATCATCTCGGTGCGGGCGTCGACGATCCCGCCGTCCTGCCAGGCTCCGGTGACCGCCGTGATCTGCTCCGCCATGACCCGGGCGTAACCGGGCAGCCGGGAGGGGCGGAAGGCGGGCTGGACCATGCGGCGCTGTCTCCGGTGTGCGTCGTACGGGCCCACCCGGACCCGCACCAGGTCGCCGTGGGCCGGGAGAGAGGTCAGGAATCGCAGGGGATCGCGCAGCAGGGGGAGTGCGTGGCCGAGGAGGGGCAGGGCTCCCGGCGCCGTGACGGGGGTGGGGACGACAGCCTTCTTCACACGTGCTCCGGAGTGCGTGGTGCCGACGGTGGGTGTCGGGACGGGTGTGCCCGTCGTGCGCGGAATGAGGCGGATCAGTCGCTTCCGCCTTCTCGCTTCCCATTGCTCCGGACCCCAATCCTCCACAACAGGGGAGTACCGGGGGCAATCAATGGCAAATGTGTGCGCGCCTTCAGCTCCGGCGCGGACGGCCGGGCCGCAGCCGGCCCTTCTTGCGCCAGGCCACGATCACCGCCGCCGCCCCCGTGACCGCGAGGAAGGCCGTCGCCGCGACGAACGCGGGCGAGGTGGGGGACGTCGCATGGCTGCCCGCGATCACATAGGCCGCGGTGGCGGGCGTGCTGCCCAGCGCGGTGGCCAGGAGGAAGGGCAGCCACCCCACCCGGGAGACCGCCGCGCCGTAGTTGACGGCGGCGAAGGGCAGCCCGGGGAAGAGCCGGAGCGCCAGCATCGACCGGAAGCCGTGCCGGCCCAGCTGCCGGTCGGCGGCCTTCAGCCACCGCCCGCGCAGCAGCGGCCGCAGCGCGTCCTGCCCCAGCAGCCGTCCCAGGCCGAAGGCCGCGGCCGAGCCCAGCACCGTGCCCACCACGGCGAGCCCCGTGCCGAGCGGGCCGCCGAAGAGCGCGCCCGCGGCGAGATTGAGCACCGGGCGCGGTACGAACGCCGCGGTGCACAGCCCGTAGGCGAGCGCGAACAGCACGACGGCCACGCCGCCGGACAGCCGCTCCGGCCGCCACTCGGTGAGCAGCCGTTCGGGGCGGCACACCAGGACGGTCGCCACGGCACAGCCGAGCAGCACGACGAGCAGCCCCAGCCGGGACCACGGGGACAGCAGCACACGGGTGCGACGCTCGGCGAGGCCGGGGGGCGGCGCGGCGGGATCGAGCATCGAAGGAGCGTAACCGACGCGGATGCCCTGGTGAGGCGCTCCGCGGGAGATGGCAACGGAACGGTGGCGAACGGTCGTCCTCGATCATCCGCCCGGCGTCCGGGCACCCGGGCCGCCCGCCGGGAAATCACGTGCCCCCGAGCGGGGCCCGACCTAGGGTTGCTGCCATGGAAGAGGGGCGGGAAGGGGCTGTGGAACGGGACGGTCAGGCCGACCGGATGGCATTGTTCGTGGCGGCCGAGCGAAGGGCGAGGCTGGCGCTGCGCCAGGGACATCTGGAGAAGGTGCTCACCGCCCAGCAGCTCAGGGCGGTGATCCGGCACATGGTCCAGACGTGGCTGGACGGCTTCAGGACGGGCCGGGCGCAGCGGTCCGGGGGCGAGCCGCCCCGGCAGGCAGAATGAAGGGGTGAACGAACCGATACCCGTGACGCGCGATGTGGACTCGGGCACCGCCAAGCTTCTGCCCGATGTGGACCGCTCCCGGGCCTGGCTGCTGACCGTCGACGGCGCACCCCAGTCGTACGTCGACCTGGACGACCCCACGTACCTCGAGTTCGAGTACGCCCGGCGCCTCGCGCACGTCCTGGACGCCGTCGCCGAACCGGGCCGGCCGCTCGACGTCCTCCACCTGGGCGGCGGTGCGCTCACCCTGCCCCGCTACACGGCGGTTACCCGGCCCGGCTCGCGCCAGCGGGTGGTGGAGGCCGACCGGGGTCTGATCGCCCTGGTCGAGGAGCACCTGCCGCTGCCCGCGGACTGCGGCATCGAGGTGCGGCAGGGGGACGCCCGCCGGGAGCTGGAGACCGCTCCCGATGCCTCCGCCGATGTGATCGTCGCGGACGTCTTCGGCGGCTCCCGGGTGCCCGCGCACCTGACCTCGCTCGAGTACGCGCGCACGGCCGCCCGGGTGCTGCGGCCGGAGGGCCACTACCTGGCCAACCTGGCGGACGGGGCGCCGTTCGCCTTCCTCCGCGCCCAGGTGGCCACCTTCGCGGCCGTTTTCGAGGAGCTGTGCCTGATCGCGGAGCCCTCGATGCTGCGCGGCCGCCGCTTCGGCAACGCCGTCCTCGTCGCCGCGCACACTCCGCTGCCCGTCGCCGAGCTGGCCCGCCGCGCCGCGGCCGACGCCTTCCCGGCGCGGGTCGAGCACGGCGCCGCCCTGGCCCGGTTCGCGAGCGGGGCGGTGCCGGTGGCGGACGCGGACGCGGTGCAGTCGCCCGAGCCGCCGGGCGGCGCGTTCAGCGTGGGCTGACGGCTGCCCGGCGGCTCGGGGTTCAGGGCGTGTCTCAGGAGGACGGAAGGGGACGGAGCGTGCTCATGATCTTCTGGATCACGTCGTCGGGCAGCTCTCCGTCCACTCCCTTGTCGGCGTAGAGCACCCAGGTGGCCAGGTCACCGGAGGTGTCCTTGTAGGTCACCGTGAAGGCCTTGCCGTCGGAGGAGCACTTGTCGGTCTTCGTGACCCCGGTGACGGTGGCCGAGGCCGTGACGCCGGTCAGCCCGTTGTCGCTCTTGAACGGCTTGGCCTTGGTGGTGTCGAACTTGCCGGTCTTCTTCTGGTCGTAGGCCGCGAACACCCAGTTCAGCGCCTCCGTCTCGGCCGCGTCCTCCGGGCTCTTGGCGCCCTGCGCGCCCTTGGTGCCCGCACCGCCCCGGGACGTGTTCTTGGCGCACTCGTCCTTCTTGTACGTGGCGGTGGACGACATGACGACGATGGGCTGGCCCTTGTCGTCGCCGAAGGCGTGGGACTGCGACGGCGGTTCCACCGTCCAGTCCGGCGGCACGTCGAAGGCGTCGTGCCGCTTGGAGTTGACGACGGGCTTCCAGCCGTCGATCACCGGCTTGACGTCGCCGCCCGCGCGCGGGTTGTCCTCCGGGGAGTCCCCGCCCTGGCTCGCGGAGGCCGAGGCCGAGGGCGCGGCGGGCGCGGAGGACGAGGTCTTGGCCTCGTTGCCCTTCTGGTCGTCGCCCTTGCCGCCGTCCTTCATGACGACCACTCCGGTGATCACCGCGGCGGCGACCACCGCCACGGCCGCCGTCAGGGCGATGACCGTGGTGCGCTTGCTGCGCTTCTCCGGCGGCGGCTGCGGGGCGCCGGGGGGCGCGGCCGGGGCCTGCCACTGCTGGGTCGGCTGCTGATAGGGGTTGGGCTGCGCCCCGACCGGCTGCTGGTACGGATTGGGCTGCTGCTGGTAACCCGGCTGCTGATACGGGTTGGGTTGGTGCGGACCCGGCTGCTGGTACGGGTTCGGTTGTTGCGGGTTCTGCTCGCCCCCGGGCGGCTGCTGTCCTGGCCACATGGCCGATAACCATAGAGGGCCGCTCCGACAGTTGTACTACGGCACCCCTTCCCGGCGTTGCTACCGGCTGGTAACTTACCGGCATGTCACAGACCCAGCCCGCGATCGGCGACGCCCTCCTGGCCACCGTGCCCATGGCCCGCACCCTCAACCTCGTCTTCGAGGAGGCCACTCCGGAGCGCGCCGTCGTCCGCCTGCCCGACCAGCCCGACTATCACAACCACGTCGGCGGCCCGCACGCCGGCGCGATGTTCACCCTCGCCGAGTCGGCGAGCGGCGCGATCGTCCTGGCCGCCTTCGGCGACCAGCTCTCCCGGGCCGTGCCGCTGGCCGTACGGGCCGAGATCGGCTACAAGAAGCTCGCCATGGGCCCCGTCACCGCCACCGCCGAGCTGGGCCGCCCGGCCGCCGACGTGGTCGCGGAGCTGGACGCGGGGGAGCGCCCGGAGTTCCCGGTGCGGATCTCGATCACGCGGGAGGACGGGGCGGAAACGGGCGAGATGACCGTCGTGTGGACCCTGCGTCCGAACAAGTAGCCGCCTCCCCTCAACCGGCCGGCCTCGGAACGAGTCCTTACCTCCAGTAGGCTTCCCGGCGTGCGTCCCTGCGTGGGCGCACGCCGGGTATCAGGCGTCAACCGGGGAGGAACCGGCGTTGCACATCCAGGAGTGGCTCGAGACAGTACCGGCGATCGCCGTCTACCTTCTGGTGGGCGGGGTCATCGGGCTGGAGAGCCTGGGCATCCCGCTTCCCGGTGAGATCGTGCTCGTCAGCGCCACGCTGCTGGCCGCCTCCCAGGACCACATCAACCCCTACGTCCTGGGCGCCTGCGCCGTCGCGGGCGCGATCGTCGGTGACTCCATCGGCTATCTGATCGGCCGCAAGGGCGGCAAGCCGCTGCTCGAGTGGCTCGGCCGGAAGTTCCCCAAGCACTTCGGCCCCCACCACGTCGCCACCGCGGAGGGCGCCTTCCAGAAGTGGGGCATGTGGGCCGTCTTCGTCGGCCGCTTCATCGCCCTGCTGCGGATCTTCGCGGGTCCCCTCGCAGGCGTGCTGAAGATGCCGTACTGGAAGTTCCTCATCGCCAACGTGCTCGGCGGCATCTGCTGGGCCGGCGGCACGGTCGCGCTGATCTACACCGTGGGCAAGGTCGCCGAGGAGTGGATCGGCAAGTTCTCCTGGCTCGGCCTGGTGGCCGCCCTCCTCTTCGGCCTGGGCTCGTTCGTGGTGATGCGGATCAAGGCGAAGAAGGCCGCCGCCGCGCACGACGCCGAGCAGGCGCGCGAGACGGAGCCGGTCGCCGCCGCGGAGTGACGGGGCGTACGGCGGAAGGGGCCCCCGGCTTCAGGCCGGGGGCCCCTTCGCGTTCCCGCGGCCCCGTCGCCTAACGTGCCGTCACGGACGATGATCGTGTGACGGGCGAGGAGGAAGCAGTGGAAGCGCTGGTTTCGGGTGTGGGCGGCAAGGAGCCGGAGGTGGACCCGGAGGCGTTCACCGCGCCGACGTCCGTCGTGCTCGGCGACGTGGCCCTGGCCGCGGGCGCGAGCGTCTGGTACCACGCCGTGCTGCGGGCCGACTGCGGCCCGATCAGGATCGGGGCGGGCAGCAACGTCCAGGACAACTGCACGGTGCATGTCGACCCGGGCTTCCCGGTCACCGTCGGCGAGCGGGTGACCGTCGGCCACAACGCCGTGCTGCACGGCTGCACCGTCGAGGACGACGTGCTCGTCGGGATGGGGGCGACCGTCCTCAACGGGGCCGTGATCGGGGCCGGTTCGCTGGTCGCGGCCCAGGCGCTGGTGCCCCAGGGCATGCAGGTGCCGCCCGGCTCCCTGGTCGCCGGGGTGCCCGCCAAGGTCCGGCGGCAGCTCACCGACGAGGAGCGCGAGCACATTCGCGTGAATGCCGCGATGTACCTGGAGCTGGCGAAGGCCCACCGCGACGCCGCGGCGGGCCGGGGGAGGGCGGGCTGAGTCAGCCCGTGGCCAGCAGCACCGTGCCCACCAGGGCCAGGCCCGCGCCCGCCGCCTGCACCGTGCGCAGCCGCTCGCGCAGCACGCCGCGGGCGGCGAGCGCCGTGACCACCGGGTAGAGCGAGGCGAGGACGGCCGCGACGGTCACCGGGCCGTGGTGCGCGGCCACGCTGTACGTGCCATTGGCGGCCACGTCCGCCAGTCCGACGAAGGCGAGCGCGGGCAGCGCCGAGCGGATCGCGCTCCACCCCTCGGCCGGCAGCGCGGGCGTGCCCCGGCGGACGGAGGCGTAGAGCGCGCCCGCGCCGACGGCCACGTTGCACAGCCGCTGGACGAACAGGGCGAGGAACAGCCCGGTGAGGTTGTGCGAGGCCTGGGAGATCAGCGCCATCACCGAGCCGAAGCCGAAGGCCGCCACCAGCGTGAGCACCAGGGTCTGCCGCTGCACGGGCGCCCCGCCGAGCCCCGGTCCGCTGGCCAGGACGACCCCGGCCACCGCGACCGCGATGCCCGCCACCTGCAGCACCCCGGGCCGCTCGCCGAGGACGAGCCCGACGCCGACCGGCACGGCCACCCCGCCCAGCGCGCCGAGCGGCGAGACGACCCCCATGGGCCCGAGCGCCAGCGCGCGGTAGAAGGCGAGCATCGCCGCCGGGCCCACCACACCGGCCGCCACCGCGTACCACAGCTGCGGTCCGGCCTCGGACCAGCCGCCGGTGGCGACCACGATCGTGCCCAGCGCGCCCACCGCCAGCAGCTGCGAGACCAGGACCACGGTCAGGGCGGGCATGCGCCGGGTGAGCAGCCCGCCGCCGAAGTCGGCCAGCCCCCACATGAGGCTGGTGGCCAGGGCGAAGACCGGTGTCATGGGGAAGACCTCGCAGTACAGTGTGGTGGACGGTGAGTCCCTACACCGTAGTACAGGCCGCTGAACTTCATTAATTAATATATTGGACGTGACGGATCGTGACCGATCTCGACCAGCTCACGCAGTCGCTCGCCCGCAACCTCAAGCGCTGGCGCGGCGAGCGCAACTTCACCCTCGACGCCCTGGCGGCCCGCTCCGGAGTCAGCCGCGGCATGATCATCCAGATCGAACAGGCCCGTACGAACCCCAGCGTCGGCACCACGGTCAAGCTCGCCGACGCCCTCGGCGTCAGCATCACCACCCTCCTCGACTACGAGCAGGGCGCGCGCGTCCGGCTCGTGCCGGAGGACCAGGTGGTGCGGATGTGGTCCACCGAGGCCGGCAGTCACACCTCGCTGCTCGTGGGCACCGAGGCGCGCGGGCCGCTGGAGCTGTGGGAGTGGCTGATCGTGCCCGGCGACCACAGCTCCTCGGACCCGCACCCGCCCGGCACGGTGGAAATGCTCCGGGTGACGGCCGGTGAGCTGACGCTCGTGGTGGACGGCGCGGAGCACCGCGTGCCGGCCGGCACGTCGGCGACCTTCGAGGCGAACGTCCCGCACACCTATCGCAACGACGGCGCGGAGCCCGTCGGGATGACGATGGTCGTCGCCGTCCCGCCCGCCCGCTGAACGGGGAGGGGCGGCCCGCTCCGGGCCGCCCCTCCTTCCGTCACCGGCGCAGCCGCGGGATCTCGATCGCCGGGCAGCGGTCCATCACCATGTGCAGACCGGCGTCCCGGGTCCGCGCGTACGCCTGCTCGTCGATCACTCCGAGCTGGAACCAGACCGCCTTCGCGCCGATCCGGACCGCCTCGTCCGCGATCCCGCCGGCCTGTTCGGATCTCACGAACACGTCGACCACGTCGACGGGGAAGGGGATCTCCGCCAGTGAGGCGTACCCCCGCTCCCCGTGCACCGCATCGGCTCTGGGATGGACGGGCACGATCCGCTTGCCGTGACTCTGCAGCACCTCGGCGACGCGGAACGCGGCGCGCTGTTCATTGGACGACAGACCGACCACTGCCCACGTGTCGCCGGTCCCCTCGATGATCTTCCGGATGATCCCCGGTTCTGCATACATGCCCGCTCAACGAGCCGTCCTGCCGGACCATTCCCGTGATCCGGCACCGGTGTTGTGTGCGCCGGCCCGGGTAGTTGTACTCTTTAAACCATTGCAGGATTACAACTAATTCTCCGGGTTCTCAACTGGGGGGTCCCGTGCCCGAAATCTCCCGGCGCCATCGGCTGCTGGTCCTGGCCATCTGCTGCACGAGCCTGCTGATGGTCAGCCTCGACAACACCATCCTCAATGTCGCCCTGCCCTCCGTGCAGAAGGAACTGCACGCCTCCGTCTCCGGACTGCAGTGGACCGTCGACGCCTACACCCTGGTGCTCGCCTCGCTCCTGATGCTCGCCGGCTCCACCGCCGACCGCCTCGGCCGCCGCCGCGTCTTCCAGGCCGGCCTCGTGCTCTTCACCGCCGGATCCGTGCTGTGCAGCCTCGCTCCCGGCCTGGGCTGGCTGATCGCCTTCCGTACGGTCCAGGCCGTCGGCGGCTCCATGCTCAACCCCGTCGCCATGTCGATCATCACCAACACCTTCACCGACCCCCGGGAGCGGGCTCGCGCCATCGGCGTGTGGGGCGGCGTGGTCGGCATCAGCATGGCTGCCGGCCCCGTCCTCGGCGGCGCGCTCGTGGAGACGACCGGCTGGCGCGCGATCTTCTGGATCAACCTGCCGGTCGGCCTGGCGGCGCTCGCCCTCACCGCCCGCTACGTGCCCGAATCCCGCGCGCCCCGGCCGCGCCGCCCCGACCCCGTCGGCCAGCTGCTGGTGATCGCACTGCTCGGCACCCTCACCTACGGCGTCATCGAGGGTCCGGCCGCGGGCTGGACGTCGCCGCTCATCCTGGGCTGCTTCGCCGTCGCCGCCGGCTCGCTCGCCGCCCTCGCCGGCTACGAACGACGCCGCGTCGACGCCCTCGTCGAGCCCCGGCTCTTCCGCAGCGCACCCTTCAGCGGGGCCACCGCCACAGCCGTCAGCGCCTTCGCCGCGCTCAGCGGCTTCCTCTTCCTCAACACCCTGCGCCTGCAGAACGAGCGCGGACTGTCGGCCCTCCAGGCCGGCCTCCACATGCTGCCCATGGCCCTCATGTGCCTGGTCTTCGCCCCGCTGTCGGGCCGGCTCGTGGCAGCCCGCGGTCCCCGGCTGCCGCTCGTGCTCGCGGGCCTCGCCATGACCGCGAGCGGCGTGATGTTCGCGGCCTTCGACGCCGGATCCTCCTCCGGCCTCCTGATGACTGCCGCGTACGTCGTCTTCGGCATCGGCTTCGGGCTCGTCAATGCGCCCATCACCAACACCGCGGTCTCCGGCATGCCCCGCTCCCGGGCCGGGGTCGCCGCGGCCGTCGCCTCCACCAGCCGCCAGGTCGGCAGCTCCCTCGGCGTCGCCGTCATCGGCGCTGCCGCGGCCGGGGCGCAGCGCACCGGCTGGTGGATCGTCACCGTGTGCGGACTGGCCGTCCTCGTCATCGGTACGATCACCACCGGCCGCTGGGCGGCCCGGACCGCCGAGCGCTCGGCGGTCCGTTTGGACAGCGAACAGAGCAGGATCCCGGTGACGACACGATGACCGCCCACGACGCCCGTACCGCCGACGCCCGCCGCGCCTGGAAGAACCTCCGGGAGATCGTCCTCGGCGGCAACGAGCGTCGCAAGGAGGTGGTCGACGCGCTCGGCATGAGCTTCTTCCGCATCAAGGCGCTGCGCAGGATCGCCCGGGAACCGCTGACCCTCGGGGAGCTGGCCGAGCAGCTGGTGACCGACCGGCCCTACACCACGCTCGTGGTCGACGACCTGGCCGGCCGCGGCCTGGTCGAACGCTCCGCCAACCCGGCGGACCGCCGCTCCAAGATCGTCTCGGTCACTCCGGCGGGCCGCGCGGCGGCCGAGCGCGCCGAGCACATCCTCGGCACCCCGCCCCCGGCCCTGCTGGCCCTCCCGCCGGAGGACCTGGCGGCCCTGGCCCGCATCACGGCCCGCCTCACCGGTGGGTAAAATTCCCGATTGACTTGTTTGACCAGGTCAGACGCTGGGACAGGGCGGGTGGGATGCAGGACGAGTACAAGACGGTCGCGCACGAGGGCGTGCACGAGACGGAAATCAACAAATCGCGGTTCATCTGCGCCCTCGCCCCCGCCGCGACCGAGGAGGAGGCGCAGGCCTTCATCGCGCGCATCCGCAAGGAGCACCCCACCGCCCGGCACCACTGCTGGGCCTACGTCATCGGCGCCGACGGCTCCGTCCAGAAGGCGAGCGACGACGGGGAGCCGGGCGGCACCGCGGGCGTGCCGATGCTCCAGATGCTGGTGCGCCGCGAGATGCGGTACGTCGTGGCCGTCGTCACCCGCTACTTCGGCGGCATCAAGCTCGGCGCGGGCGGCCTCATCCGCGCCTACGGGGGCGCCGTCGGCGAGGCCCTCGACACCGTCGGCACCGTGACCCGCCGCCGGTACCGCCTGGCCACGGTCACCGTCGACCACCAGCGGGCCGGAAAACTGGAGAACGAACTGCGGGCGACGGGGCGCGCGGTGCGCCATGTGACCTACGGTACGGGGGTCAGCATCGAGATCGGGCTGCCGGAGGCCGACCTGCCGGAGTTCCGGGCGTGGCTCGCGGACACCACCGCGGGCACCGCCGTCCTCGAACTCGGCGGCGAGGCGTACGGGGACGCCTGAGCGCACCCCGCCCCCGGCGCACCGGGGGCAACGGCATCATCGGCGGATCACCGGCGGAGGAAGACGAACATGCGGGGCGGAGCGGAGCGTTGAGGATCCTGCACACATCGGACTGGCACCTCGGCCGGTCCTTCCACCGCGTGAGCCTGCTCGACGCCCAGCGCGCCTTCCTCGACCACCTCGTGCGGACCGTGCGCGAGGAGCACGTCGACGCCGTGCTCGTCGCCGGGGACGTCTACGACCGCGCGGTGCCGCCGCTCTCCGCCGTGGAGCTGTTCGACGAGGCCCTGCACCGGCTCGCGGACCTCGGCGTGCCCACGGTCATGATCTCCGGCAACCACGACTCCGCCCGCCGGCTCGGCGTGGCCGCGGGCCTCATCGAGCGGGTCGGCATCCACCTGCGCACCGACCCCGCCGGCTGCGGCACGCCCGTCCTGCTCGCCGACGCGCACGGCGACGTCGCCTTCTACGGGCTGCCCTACCTCGAGCCCGCCCTCGTCCGGGACGAGCTGGGCGCCGACCGGGCCGCCCACGCGGCCGTGCTGGAGGCCGCCATGGACCGGGTGCGGGCCGACCTCGCCGCGCGGCCCGCCGGGACCCGGGCCGTCGTCCTCGCCCACGCCTTCGTCGCCGGCGGCACGCCCAGCGACAGCGAGCGCGACATCACCGTCGGCGGCGTGGCCTCCGTCCCCGCCGAGGTCTTCCACGGCGTCCACTACACCGCCCTCGGACACCTCCACGGCTGCCAGTCCCTCACCGAGCGGATCCGCTACTCCGGCTCCCCCCTCGCCTACTCCTTCTCGGAGGCCGGCCATCGCAAGACCATGTGGCTGGTCGACCTGGACGCCGAGGGCTCGGTGACCGCCGCGCGCGTCGACTGCCCGGTGCCCCGCCCGCTCGCCCGGATCCGCGGCCGCCTGGACGACCTGCTGGCCGACCCCCGGCTGGAGCCGCACACGGAGGCCTGGGTCGAGGCGACCCTCACCGACCCGGTGCGGCCGGACGAGCCCATGGCCCGGCTCGCCCGCCGCTTCCCGCACACGCTGAGCCTCGCCTTCGAGCCCGACCACGCCCCCGAGGACCCGCTGGCCTCCTACGCCCAGCGGCTCCGGGGCCGCACCGACCAGCAGATCGCCGAGGACTTCGTGGCCCATGTGCGCGGCGGACAGGGCCCCGACGCCGCCGAACAGGCTGTGCTGACCGCCGCGCTCGACGCCGTGCGGCTCGACGAGACTGTCCGCGAGGTGACCCGTTGAGACTGCACCGGCTCACCGTCACCGCCTTCGGCCCCTTCGGCGGCACCCAGCACATCGACTTCGACGAGCTGTCCGCCGCCGGCCTCTTCCTGCTGCACGGGCCCACCGGAGCGGGCAAGACCTCCGTCCTGGACGCGGTCTGCTACGCCCTCTACGGCAGCGTCCCGGGCACCCGGCAGGCCGCCGGCCTGACCCTGCGCAGCGACCACGCCGACCCCGGCACCCTCACCGAGGTCGTGCTGGAGCTGACCGCCGGCGGGCGGCGGCTGGAGATCACCCGGCGCCCCGAGCAGCTCCGCCCCAAGAAGCGCGGCACCGGCCACACCCGCGAGCGGGCCCACGGCGCCCTGCGCGAGCAGACCCCCGGCGGGGAGTGGAAGGGCCTCAGCCGCTCGCACCAGGAGATCGGCGAGGAGATCACCCAGCTGCTCGGCATGAGCCGGGAGCAGTTCTGCCAGGTCGTGCTGTTGCCGCAGGGCGAGTTCGCCCGCTTCCTGCGCGCCGAGGACACCGCGCGCGGGAAGCTGCTGGGCAGGCTCTTCGACACCGGCCGGTTCGCCGCGGTCGAGGACCGGCTCACGGAGCTGCGCCGCGCGGCGGAGGCCCGGGTGCGGTCCGGTGACGAGCGGCTGCTCGCGCTCGGCCACCGCATGTGGCAGGCGGCCGCCGACCCGTCGCTGCCCGAGATGGGCACGCCCGCCCCGGCGCGGGCGGCGCAGGGCGCCGCCGTCCCCGCGCAGCGCACCGCCGAGGACGCCGTGCTCGCACCCGGCGACGCCGGGCTCGCCGAGGCGATCCTGGAGTGGGCCGCCCTCGCCCGTACGCACGCGCGGGAGCGCCGGGACGTCGCCGTGGTCGCGGTGCGCGCCGCCGAGCGCGCACACCGGGCCGCCCAGGACCGGGCCGGCGCGGTAGCGGAGCTGGACCGTCTCCAGCGCCGCCACGCCCGGGCCCGGCAGCGCGCCGACGCCCTGGCGGCGGAGCGGCCGGAGCGGGACCTGGACCGCGAGCGCCTGGACCGGGCCCGCGCCGCCGGGACCGTCGCACCCGCCCTGGAGCTGCGCGACGCCGCCGAGGCCCGGCACCGCGCCGCGACGGCCGCCGAGGAGGAGGCCCGGCGCTGCCTCCCGGACGGGCACCGGGACGCGGGCGGCGACCAACTGGCCGCCCTGGAGGCCCGGTTGCGCGAGGACCTCGGCTCGCTCTCCGCCGCGCGCCGGGCGGAGGCCCGGGCCGCCGAGATCACCGCGGAGGCGGTGCGGCTGGAGCGCGAGGCCCGCGCCGACGAGGACGCCTGCGCCGAGACCGCCCAGTGGCTCGCCGGCTGGGAGACCACCCGCCGCGCCCACCTGGAGCGCGTCGAGGCGGCCCAGGCCGCGGCCGCCCGCGCCGGGCAGCTGGACGCCCGGCTCGAGGACGCCCGGCGCCGGGTCGACGCCGCCCGCCGCCGGGACGCCCTCGCCCAGGACACCGAAGCCGCCGAGGCCCGGCTGCTGACGGCCCGCGAGGACGCGGCGGCCGCCCGCGAGCACTGGCTCGACCTCAAGGACCGCAGGCTGCGCGGGATCGCCGCCGAGCTGGCGGCCGGCCTGGAGACCGGCACCCCGTGCGCCGTCTGCGGAGCCACCGAGCATCCCGCCCCGGCGCGCGCCGGAGCCGGGCAGGTGGACCGGGCGGCCGAGGAGGCCGCGCTGGAGGCGTGCCGGTGCGCCGAGGAGGTGCGCGACGAGGCCGACTCGCGCGTACGGTCCGTGCGCGAGGCCCTCGCCGGTGCCACGGCCGCCGCGGGCCCCGCCCCGCTCGCCGAACTGGCGCAGGCCGCCCGGGAACTGGAGCGCTCCTTCGCCGGGGCACGGGACGCCGGAGCCGGCCTGCCCGCGGCCCGGGAGGCCCTGGACAGCGCCGAGCGCGAGTGCGAGCGCCGCCGCCGGGACCAGCAGGAGACGGGGCTGCGCATCGCCGCCCGCGACTCCCACCGCGAGGACCTCGACCGCGAACTCCGCTCCCTGGAAGGGGAGCTGGCCCGCGCACGCGGGGGCGAGCAGACCGTCGCCCGGCGCGCGGCCCTGCTGGAGGAGCGGCTGGCGCGCGTCGCCGCCGCGGCCGAGGCGGTGCGCGAGGCCGGACGCACCGCGGCCCGCCTCAAGGAGGCCGACGACCGGCTCGCCGACGCCGCCTACCGGGCGGGCTTCGGCACCCCCGGCCACGCGGCCGCGGCCCTGCTGGACGCCCCCGCGCAGCGGGAGCTGGCGGACCGGCTCGACGCCTGGCAGCGCGAGGAGGCCGCGGTCGCGGCCGGGCTGGCCGACCCGGCCGCCGCGGATGCCGCCGCACAGCCGCCTGCCGAGCCGGAGGCGGCCCGGGCGGCCGCGGAGGCCGCGACCCGCCTCCTGCGCCGGGCCTCCGCGGAGGAGGCCGCGGCCCGTACCCGCTGCGAGGACCTGGACCGGCTCTCCGCCGAGGCCCTCGCCGACGCCCGCCGGCTCGCCCCGCTGCGCGAGGAGTACCACCGGGTGGCCGGCCTCGCCTTCCTCGCCGCGGGCACGTCCGCGCGCAACGAGCGCCGGATGCGCCTGGAGTCGTACGTCCTGGCCGCCCGCCTGGAGCAGGTCGCGGCCGCCGCGTCCGCGCGCCTCCAGCGCATGTCCTCCGGCCGCTACACGCTCGTCCACTCCGACGCGAGGGCCGGCGGGCGCGGCCGCTCGGGGCTCGGCCTGCACGTCGCCGACGCCTGGACGGGCCGGGAGCGCGACACCGCGACCCTCTCCGGCGGGGAGACCTTCTTCGCCTCGCTGTCGCTCGCGCTCGGCCTGGCCGACGTGGTCACCGAGGAGGCGGGCGGCACCCGGCTGGACACGCTCTTCATCGACGAGGGCTTCGGCAGCCTCGACGAGCAGACCCTCGACGAGGTCCTGGACGTCCTGGACTCGCTGCGCGAGCGGGACCGCACGGTGGGCATCGTCAGCCACGTCGCCGACCTCAGGCAGCGCATCCCGGCGCAGCTCCAGGTGGTCAAGGAGCGGTCGGGCTCGGCTGTCCGGCACCGGACGGCGACGGCCGGCGGCTGAGCGCGCGGCGGGGGAGCGGCGAGGAGTAGACGACGCTCGTGGTGACCGCCCCCAGGCCGCCGATCCGGCCCGCCACCTCCTCCAGGTGGCGCATGGAGCGGGCGGAGACCTTGAGGACGAAGCAGTCGTCGCCGGTGACGTGGTGCGCCTCCAGGATCTCCGGCGTCGTGGCCAGCAGGTCGTGGAAGGGCTTGTAGTTCCCGTTCGGGTACCGCAGGCGCACGAAGGCGAGCACGGGCAGCCCCAGCTTCTCGGGGTCCACGACGACGGTGTAGCCGCCGATGACCCCGGCCTCCTCCAGACGCCGGACCCGCTCGGTGACGGCACTGGCGGACATGTTCACGGCACGGGCCAGCTCGGCGTAGCCCGCCCGGCCGTTGGCCTGGAGGGCGTCGAGGATGCGCCAGTCGGTGGCGTCGGGGGAATAGCCGGTCATGTGCGTTGTCTAGCAGTGGAATCCCCGGCCGGGCAAGGGCTTTGCCGTGGATTGGCACTTCGCTGACGCGATCGAGGTCCGTAGTTTTCTCACCATGAACAGCACGATGACCATGAAGACCACGAACACCGCGAACACCACGACCCCGGCGACTTCCGCACCTGCCCCCGCCCCCGTCCCCGCCCCCAGCCCTGTCCTCGCCGTGCCGCCCGCCGCGCCCGACGCCGCCGCGGCGTACTTCGCCGCCCGGCTCGCCTTCCACACCGACGTCGCCGACGTCCACGCCGCCCTGGCCGCGGGCGCCGCGGACTTCGTGGTCGTCGACTCCCGCTCCACGGCGGCCTGGGACCAGGGCCACGTCCCCGGCGCCGTGCACCTCCCCACCGCGCAGATCCCGCAGCTGGCGGCCGGGTTCCTCGACCCCGCCGTGCCCGTTGTCGTGTACTGCTGGGGCCCCGGCTGCGACGGCGCGACGCGCGCGGCCCTCGCCCTCGCCCGCCTCGGCTACCGCGTCAAGGAGATGCTCGGCGGCATCGAGTACTGGATCCGCGAGGGCTACGCCGTCGACACCTGGGAGGGCAGCCGCCGTTCGGAGCCCGACCCGCTGACGGCGCCCGTCGGTGCGGACGACTGCGGGTGCTGACCGGCCGGGCCCGGGCGGCCCGGCCGGTCGGAGCGGCGGGTCAGAGCGCCGACAGCTCGGCCACCAGGTCGTCCAGGCCCAGGGAGCCCTGGGAGAGCGCGGCCATGTGCCAGGCCTTCGCGTCGAACGCGTCGCCGTGGGCCTTGCGGGCCGCCTCCCGGCCGGTCAGCCAGGCCCGCTCGCCGAGCTTGTAGCCGATCGCCTGGGCCGGCATGCCCAGGTACCGCACCAGCTCGCTGTCCACGAAGTCCGCCGGACGCCCGCTGTGCATGCCGAAGAACTCCCGCGCCAGCTCCGGCGTCCAGCGCTCGCCCGGGTGGAAGGGGGAGTGCCCGGGGATCTCCAGCCCCAGGTGCATGCCGATGTCGACGATGACGCGCGTGGAGCGCATCATCTGCGCGTCCAGGTAGCCCAGCCGGCGCTCGGCGTCGGTGAGGAAGCCCAGCTCGTCCATGAGGCGCTCGGCGTAGAGCGCCCAGCCCTCGCAGTTGGCGCTGACCATGCCCAGCGAGGCCTGGTAGCGGGACAGCCGGTCCTTCACGTGCACCCACTGCGCCAGCTGGAGGTGGTGGCCGGGGACGCCCTCGTGGTACCAGGTGGACACCAGGTCGTACACCGGGAACCGGGTCTCGCCCATGGTGGGCAGCCAGGTGCGGCCGGGCCGCGAGAAGTCCTCCGACGGCTGGCTGTAGTACGGGGCCGCCGCCCCGCCCGGGGGAGCGATCCGCGACTCGACGCGCTTGACGCGCTCGGCCAGCTCGAAGTGGGTGCCGTCCAGTGCCTCGATGGCCTCGTCCATCAGCCCCTGGAGCCAGACCCGCACCTCGTCCACGCCCTCGATGTGGGTGCCGTGCACGTCGAGGTGGGCCAGCGCCTCCCAGGGCGTCTTCGCGCCCGGCAGGATCTTCTCCGCTTCCACCCGCATCTCGCCGAGGATGCGGTGGAACTCCGACCAGCCGTACGCGTACGCCTCGTCCAGGTCGAGGTCGGTGCCGTTCCAGTAGCGCGACCAGCGCGCGTACCGCTCCCGGCCCACGACGTCGGGCGCCCCCTCGACGGCCGGGGCGTAGACGTCGCGCAGCCAGTCGCGCAGGGCGGCGAGGCCGCCCGTCGCGATCCCGGCGGCCTCGTCCAGCTCCGCGCGCAGCGCCTGCGGGCCCTCGGCCGTGAACTGGCCGAACCAGCCGCTGCCCGTACCGATCCACTCGCCCAACTGCCCGAGGACCGTGGACACCTGGCGCGGGCCGCCCGGCAGGCCGCGCTCCAGCCCCTCGGCCAGGGCGGCCCGGTAGCCGTCGAGCGCCGCCGGCACGGCGCGCAGCCGCGCGGCGATCGCCGCCCAGTCGTCCTCCGTCTCCGTGGGCATCATGGTGAAGATCTCGCGCACGGAGTGCAGCGGCGAGTGGATGTTGCTGACCGCGCGCAGCGGCTCCCCGGCCTCGTGCACGGCCAGTTCGGCGGTCAGCCGCTCGCGCAGCAGCCGGGCGCAGCGCCGCTCCTCGTCGCTGTCGGCGCCGGGCCGGGCCTCGGCCTCGTCGAGCGCCGCCAGGGTGGCGCGCGCCAGGCCGGCGACGGCCTCCAGGCCCGCGGGCGAGAAGTCCGGCAGGAGCCGGGCGCACTCCGCCACCCCCAGATAGGTGCCGGTGATGGGGTCGAGCCGGATGTACGCGTCGACGTGGGCGTCGGCGACCTGACGGGGCAGCGGAGCACTGGTGTTGTTCGGCATGCGCTCATCCTCGTACGCGAGGGGCGGCCGCGTCACCGGAAATGCGGTCAGTTGTCCGGCGTCCGGCCGTCCCGGGCGCAGGTCTCCCGGATGCGGTGCTCCGCCGTGGCGAGCGCCCCGGACGGCGGGGGCGCGGCGGCGAGCCGGGCGGTGACCACGAGCGTGCCGCCCTCCATCTGGTAGTCCAGCGGCAGGTCCAGGGCGCGCATGGTGGCGACCATGCCCGTGTTGGAGGCGGTGGTGACGGCGTAGACGCTCTCGCAGCCCGCCTCGCGGGCCATGCCCACCAGCCGGTCCAGCAGCCGCCCGCCGACCCCGCGCCGCTGCCACGCGTCCTCGACGAGCAGCGCCACCTCCGTCTCGTCGCCGTCCCACAGCAGATGGCCGAGGGCGACGAGCCGCCCCGAGGCGGTGTACGCGGCCAGAGTGCGGCCGAAGCGCGGGCTCAGCAGGTGCCGGAGATAGCCGTCGGCGTCCCGGGCCGGGCCGTGGTAGCGGAGGGAGAGCGTGGCCGGGGAGCAGCGGTCGTGCAGCTCGCGGGCGGCGGCCAGGTCGCCGGTGTCCGAGCGGCGCACGGTGATCTCGTTGCCCTCGGGCAGCGTCAGCACGTCGCTGCGCGGCGGTACCCGCGGCCCGAGGCGCGCGTCCAGCTCGACCAGCGCGCGGGCCCGGGCGAACTCGGTGGGGGTGAAGGGCGGATACGGGCGCTCGACGGTGATCGTCCCGCCGGAGGGGTCGCGCAGCCGCATCACCGTCTCGTCCCAGGTGCCGCCCTCCGGCACGGCCCCGTCGTGCTGCGGGGAGCGGGCCGGTACGGAGCGGATGGTGCAGCGGCCGAGCAGCCGGCGCAGGGCAAGCGGCAGTTCGGCGGTGTCGAGGGCGGTGCGGGTGGCGAGGTTCAGCACCCGGGTGGGGGCGTCCACGAGGTCGTGGGCGTCGGCCCGCTCCAGCCAGGTCTCCCGGCCGCCACCGCTGCGGGCGGCCTCCGTCAGCTCGGCGGGGGCCAGCTCCGCCGGGGCGCGCAGCAGCAGTTCGTCGACGGTGCCGTCGGCCAGCGGGTGGGTCTGGAGGGTGAGGATGTCCACGCGCCGGCCGGCCAGGGCCAGGCAGAGCGCGGCCAGGCTGCCGGGCTCGTCGCGCACGGTGGTGCGCATCCGCCACAGCGCCGTGCCGCCGCCGTCCGCGGCCCCGGCGGCCGGAGCGGATGGTCCGGCCGCCGGGCCCGGGTCCGCGGACGGCGCGGGCCGGGCGTGGCCCCGGTGGCGGGACCACCAGGTGTGGAACCCGGCCGTGGCCATCAGCGCCCCGGCCGAGCCCACCAGCAGGCCGGGCCCGTGCGGGCCGTGCGCCACGGTGCCGGCCACGGAGTCGGCGGTGGCGACCGCGGTGAACAGGGCGGCCAGTTCCACCAGGTCCCGGCGCCAGTGGTGGTGCCGGTGGAGGCTCTTCGCCGGTGTCTCGTCGGTCATGCCACCACCCTGGCCGAGCGGTGTTGCGTGATCACGAACGCGCTGTGTCCTGCGGGTTAAGGCCGCTTCTGCTCGCTTCTGTGCCCGGTGGGGGAATTTTCCCGGCGGAAACGCGCATCGGCCGCGCCCCACCGGACAGGTCCTAGGCGCGCAGGTCCCGCAACGCGTCCTCCACGCCCCGGTGGAAGGTCGGATAGGCGTAGATCATGTGCCGCAGCGCCGTCACGGGCACCTCCGCCTGCACCGCCACCGCGAGACCGTACATCACCTCGCCGCCCGTCGGCCCGGCGGCGGTCGCCCCGACCAGCACGCCGCGGTCCGCGTCCTCGACGAGCTTCACCAGGCCCTCGTTGCCCGCCTTGTGGATCCAGCCGCGGGACGAGGACGGAACCTGCGAGCAGCCCGTGCGCACCCGCAGTCCCTTCTCCCGGGCCTGCTGCTCGGTCAGGCCCACCGCGCCCACCTCCGGGTCGGTGAAGGTCACCCGGGGCAGGGCGCGGTAGTCGGCGTCCGGCCCGGGGTCGCCCAGGATCGCGCGGACCGCGATCTCCGCCTCGTACATGGCCACATGGGTGAACGCCCCGTGCCCCGTCACATCGCCCACGGCCCACAGCCCCGGCGCCGCCAGCAGCTGTGCGTCGGTGCGCAGGGCGCGGGCCGCCGGGTCGAGGCCCACGGTCTCCAGGCCCAGGTCCGCCAGGTTCGCCCGGCGGCCGGTGGCGACGAGCAGCCGGTCGCCCGTCAGTTCCTCGCCGCCCTCCAGCACGAGTGTGAAGGAGTCCCCGGCGTGCCGCACCTCCGCCGCGCGCGCCCCGGTCCGCAGCGTGAGCCCCGCTCCCGCCAGCACCTCGGCGAGCAGCTCGCCCGCCTCCGGCTCCTCCTGCGGGAGCAGCCGGTCCAGCGCCTCGACGACCGTGACCCGCGTGCCGAAGCGCGCGAACATCTGCGACAGCTCCATGCCGATGGCACCGCCGCCGAGGACGAGCAGCGAGCGCGGCGGCTCCTTCGTCGCGATCGCGTCCCGGTTGGTCCAGTACGGCACGCCCTTGAGCCCCGGCACCGGAGGAATCTGCGGCTTGCTGCCGGTGGCGAGGACGATCCCGCGCCGGGCCGCCAGGGACCCGCCGTCGGGCCCGTCCACCTCCACCCGGCCGGGCCCGGCCAGCCTGCCGCGGCCGCGCACCAGCCGGCCGCCCTTGCCGGTGAAGCGGTCGGCCGCGACCCGGTCGTCCCAGTCGTCGGTGGCCTCGTCCCGGATCCGGGCGGCCACCGGCGCCCAGTCGGCGGAGACCTCCGCGGAGCCGGCCATGCCGGGCACGCGCCGCGCCTCGGCCAGCAGGTTCCCGGCCCGGATCATCATCTTGCTCGGCACACAGGCCCAGTACGGGCACTCGCCGCCGACCAGCTCCGCCTCCACGCCCACCACGCTCAGCCCGGACTCGGCCAGCCGCCCGGCCGCGTGCTCGCCCCCCGGACCCATGCCGATGACGACGACATCCACCTGCTCGGCCACGGCACCGCACCTCTCTCACATCGGATCGGGCTGCCACCATCGCACCGGGCCGCGGGGTCTCACTGCCCGACGCGCCCCGGTTGGAGCACCTTGGTGAACAGCACGCCGGCCTTCTCGTCGCGCAGCCGCACGGTCAGCTCACCGCTCTCCCCGTCGATGGCCACCTCGCCGAAGAACTGGCTGTCCTGCCCGGGCGGGACGTTCGCCGTCGCGGGCGCCTTGACGAAGGGCTGGGCGGGCCCGAAGGTGCCGTCCAGCCGCACGGCCGGGAAACCGCCCGCGTTGAGCGGGCCCGTCACGAACTCCCAGAACGGCGCGAAGTCCTTGAACGCCGCCCGCGCCGGGTCGTAGCGCTGGGCGGACGTGTAGTGCACGTCGGCCGTCAGCCACAGCGTGCCGGTGATCCGCCGGTGCTTGATGTGCCGCAGCAGCTCGGCGATCTGCAGCTCACGGCCCAGCGGCGCCCCCGGGTCGCCCTGCGCGACCGCCTCGAAGTCCACCGGCCCGTCCGTCACCACCAGGCCCAGCGGCATGTCGGCGGCGATCACCTTCCACACGGCGCGCGAGCGCGCCAGCTCCCGCTTGAGCCACTGGAGCTGGCGGTCGCCCAGGATGCCCTGGGTGTCGTGCGGCTGCCGGCCGGGGGAGTTGGCGTCGCGGTACGTGCGCATGTCGAGGACGAAGACGTCCAGCAGCGGGCCGTGCCGCAGCACGCGGTAGACCCGCCCGTCGGCGTCCGGGCTGAGCGTGGAGACGGGGAAGTACTCGGCGAACGCCCGCAGCGAGCGCGCCGACAGGACGTCCGCCCGCTTCTCCGTGTAGCGGGCGTCGTCCAGGAGCTGGCCCGGGTACCAGTTGTTGTGCACCTCGTGGTCGTCCCACTGGACGACCGTGGGGACCTGGGCGTTGAAGCGGCGCAGGTTGTCGTCGAGCAGGTTGTAGCGGAACGCCCCGCGGAACTCCGCGAGCGTCTCGGCCACCTTGGACTTCTCCTCGGTGGTGACGTTCCGCCAGATTCCGCCGCCGGGCAGGGCGACCGTCGCCTGGATCGGGTTGTCGGCGTAGATGTTGTCGCCGCTGCACAGGAAGAAGTCCGGGTCCAGCCGGCGCATGTGCTCGAAGATCCGGTAGCCGCCGAGGCCGGGGTTGATGCCCCAGCCCTGCCCGGCGAGGTCCCCCGACCAGACGAACCGCACGTCCGCGCGGCGCGCCGGGGCGGTGCGGAACGAGCCGTACACCGGGCGGCCCGTGCGGCGGGGGTCGTCGGGGTCGGCGAGCAGCACCCGGTAGTGGATCCGCTCCCCGGCGGGCAGGCCGCGCAGGGCCGTCCGGCCGGTGAAGTCCGTGCCGGGGCCGACGACGGGCCCGGCCCAGCGCTGCACCGTGCGGAAGGACTCGGTCGCCGAGGTCTCCACGGTCATCCGGGCCCGGCGGTCCGAGCGGACCCACACCAGCCCGGAGGAGGACGTCACATCGCCGACCTGTATGCCCCAGTCGGCGCTCGGCCGTCCCGAGAGCGCCTGTGCGGGCGCCGCCCCGGCCAGGGGCGGCAGGGCGGCCGCACCGGCCGCGGCCAGGGAACCCCGCAGCACCGCCCGTCTGCCGACCGCGGAACCGTACGCCTTCGCCATGAAAGGAAACCTCCTGAGTCCCGGCCGGTCCCCGACGGGCCCGGCCGGCGTCCTGATCACTGAATGGACCGATCCTGTCGCCACCGGGTGCCGGGCCGCCCAACGCACCGTGAACAACGGGCGTTCCAGGGCGTGTCCGCGGGTCAGCGCGAGGTGTCCAGGATGACGCGCGCGACGAGCGCCGGGTCGTCGCTCATGGGGACGTGACCGCAGCCGGGCAGCCGCACGAGCCGGGCGCCGGGAATCGTGTGCTTGGCCCGCACACCCTGGCGGCGCAGGAGCACCCGGTCCTTGCTGCCCCAGGCGACGGTGACCGGCAGGCCCGGCACGTCGTCGGTGAAGCGGAACGTGCGCCCGGCGGCCAGCGTCTCCTCGAAGCCCGTCGCGTGCCGCATCGCCCGGGCCTCGGCGACCACGGCGTCGGGCGAGCGGCGGCCGGGCCGCGCGTAGATGGAGCCGGCCAGCGCCGCCCGGCCCGCGGCCGTGCGGGCCAGCCGCTCGACGGCCCGCTCCGGCAGCCGCAGCGCGCCCTGCCGGAGCGCGGAGAGCACCACGAAGGCGTAGTACCGCTCGCCCTCCGTCCAGAACCCGCCGGGGGAGAGCGCGGTGACGGACCGCACGAGCTTCTCGCGCCCGAGCGCGAGGGCGATCAGCCCGCCCAGGGAGTTGCCCGCGACGTGCGGCCGGTCCAGGCCCAGGGCGTCGAACAGCCTGCCCAGCACGGGGATCACCCCGCCGAGGTCGTAGGGGATCCCGTCGGGGAGGGCGGGGGAGCGGCCGAAGCCCGGCAGGTCCACGGCGATGACGTCCCGCTCGGCGGCGAGGATGCCCGCCACCGGGTCCCAGACCTGGAGGTGGTGGCCGATGCCGTGCAGCAGCACCAGGGGCTCGCCGCCGCCGACCCGCTCGTACACCACCTCCACCGTCCGCGGTCCGGAAGGGGTGTCGACGGGGAAGGAGATCGTCTCGGTCATGGTGGCTCCTCGTCATCCTCGGGGCGGCGTACCGAGACAGGATGTCAGCAACGGTTACCCGGGGGTAGACGCCGTGGCGGGGGCGGTTCCGGACGGCCGGTGAGAGCCGGTTCACGTGGACAACTCCACGGCGTCTTCGATGGGATGGGGCGGTGACAGGAACCGACACCGCACTCGACGTCTTCGAGCACCACAGAGCCGTGCTGATCGGCGTGGCCTACCGCATGCTGGGGCGCTTCGCCGACGCCGAGGACGTCGTCCAGGAGACGTGGCTGCGCTGGTCGGCGGCGGATCGCGAGGACGTCCGCGACCCGCGCGGCTACCTGGTGCGCGTCACCACCCGGCTGGCAATCGACCGGCTGCGCCAGGTGACGGCCAGGCGCGAGTCCTACGTCGGCCCGTGGCTCCCCGAGCCCATCGCCACCGACTTCGGCGAGCAGATCCCCGACACCGCCGAACGGGCCGTGCTCGCCGACACCGTGTCCCTGGCCGTCCTCGTCGTCCTGGAGTCTCTCTCCCCGCTCGAGCGGGCGGTCTTCGTGCTCCGCGAGGCGTTCGGCTTCTCCTACCAGGAGATCGCCACCACCCTGGACCGCTCGGAGGCCGCCGTGCGGCAGCTCGCCGGGCGGGCCCGCCGTCATGTGGCCGAGCGCAGGCCGCGGTTCGACGTCGACCCGGTGCGCCGCCGCGACCTCACCGAGCGGTTCCTGGCCGCCGCCACCGGCGGCAGCCTCGACGACATGATGGCGATGCTGGCCCCGGACGTCCGGCTGATCAGCGACGGCGGCGGCAAGGTCCAGGCCGCGCGGCGCGTCATCGAGACCGCCGACAAGGTCGGCCGCTTCCTCCTCGCCATCGCGGGCCGGTCCGTCCCCGAGCCCGGGTTCCGCTTCCTGGAGCTGAACGGCGGCCCGGCGCTGCTGCTGCTCTCCCGGGGACGGCCGGACGCCGTGTTCAGCGTCGAGGCCGTCGACGGGTGCATCGCCGAGATCTGCATCCAGCGCAACCCCGACAAGCTCGGCGCCCTGCGCAGCAGCTGACCCCCGCCCGGGACCGGGCTCCGGCGCTCTTCATTGGTCTTGACCAAGTACGCACACCGTCCTATGGTCGGCAGGCATACTGCAACAACCTTTAATAAAGAAGAGCGCGAAAAGCCTTGCGGAGGATCAGGGTGGGGACCACGCAGCTGGAATCGGTGCCGGAGCCGAAGTACTGGCACCTGAAGACCGTCCTCAGCGACGCACTCGACTCCGAGTTCGCCGTGGGCGAGATCCTGCCCAACGAGCGTGAGCTGGCGGCCCGTTTCGGCGTGGCCCGGGCCACGCTCCGCCAGGCGCTCGAGCAGCTGGAGCTGGAGGGCCGGCTCCAGCGCCGCCGGGGCGTGGGCACGACCGTCGCCCCGCCCCGCATGGGCGTGGCCCTGGCCGACGCCGAGCACGCCTGGCCCGGCACGGCCGCGGACGCCTGGCAGCCCGTCGGCAGCGGCGAGGAGGCACCGCCCGCCGCCGTCGCCCGGCTCCTCGGCACCGAGCCCGACCGGACCGTGCACATCGTCCGCCGCGCCCGCAAGACCCGGGGCCAGCCCGTCGCCGCGGAGCTGCTCTACGTACCGGCCGAGAGCGTCCCCGGCCTCGCCGCGATCGACGCGCCCGCAGGGGTGGCCCGGGCCCGTGCCGTGCTGCGCGAACTCCAGCACCTGCGGCTGACGGGCCAGGAGCGGGCCGTGGAGCTGGGCTCCGCCCGCGCCGACGACGCCAAGCAGCTGGACCGGCTGCCCGGCGCGCCCGTACTCGTCGTCACCACCCGCTACTTCGCCGGGGGCCGGATCGCCGCCGTGGCCGTGGCCACCTACCGGGCCGACACCTGCCGGCTCACCTTCGGGGAGGCCGGCGGGGCGGCCGTGGAGCTGCTCGCGGGCTGACGGCCACTCAGCGGGGCACTCAGCGGCGCGCCGTGACCGTGCTCTCGACCGCGAACAGCTGCTCCTCCACGTGGTCGAGAGCAAGCCGCAGCGCGCCGGTCGCCACCGCGGCCTCGCCGAGCAGGGACTGCGCCACCAGCGGCGGCCGCAGGCAGTACCGGGCCAGCTCGGTGCGCAGCGGCTCCAGCACCCCGTCCAGGCCCGCCGCCCAGCCGCCCACCACGACCAGCTCCGGGTCCAGGGCCAGCACCAGCGCGGCCACGTCGTGCACCAGCCTGCGCAGATAGCGCTCCACGGCGGCCCGCGCCCCCTCGTCGCCCTGCCCGGCCAGCGCGAACACCCGCGCCACCTGCGCCTCGTCGAGCGGGTGCAGCGGCTCGCCCGTGGTGGACAGCACCTCCTCGGGGGTGGCCTCCCGGCCCAGCAGGTGCAGCGCGCCGATCTCCCCGGCCGCGCCCCCGAAGCCCCGGTGCAACCGCCCGCCGATCAGCGAGCCGGCGCCCGGGCTCAGCCCCGCGAGCACGAAGACCACGTCGTCCGAGCCGGTGGCCGCGCCCTTCCAGTGCTCCGCCACGGCCGCGGCGTTCGCGTCGTTCTCCACCAGCACCGGGCACCGGAACGAGCGTCGCAGCCGCTCCCCGAGCGGCAGCCCCGTCCAGCCCGGCAGCGCCGTGCCCAGCCGGACCGTCCCGTCCGCCGCCACGATGCCGGGGCTCGCCACCCCCACCGCACGCAGTGAACTGCGCGGCACGCCCGCGCGCTTGAGGAGGTCGGCCACGGCCGCCCGCACATGGTCCAGCCGCTCGTCCGCCGGGGCCGACCGGTCGACCTCCACCTGGGCCGAGCCGGTGATCCGGCCGCCCAGGTCGGCCAGGAGCACGGCGATCCGGTGCGAGCCGATCTCGATGCCCAGCAGGTGCCCCGCCTCCACCCGGAAGCGGAACCGCCGCGCGGGCCGCCCCTGACGGCGGGCGGCGCTCTCGTCGGCCGCCGCCTCCACCACCAGGCCGGCATCGATCAGTCCCTCGACCACGCCCTCCACGGTCGGCCGGGACAGACCCGTGACCTTGACCAGATCGGTGAGCGTGGGGGCCTCGGCGGCACGCAGCGCGTGCAGCACCACGGCCGAGTTGATCCGCCGCAGCAGAGACGGATCGCCACCGGTGAGCCGCCCCAACGTGCCGCCTCCTCGCTTTGCGTGCCCTTTGCCGGACGGATGGTATCCGGTGGGGGATCCGGCGGCGAGCGCCGGGACCCGCGCGGACGGGACGCGCCGTCAGACCGCCTCGCCGGCCGCCGCGCGCAGCCGGCCGAACTCCTCGGCCATCTTCGGCAGCGACCAGTGCGCATTGAGGCCACTGGGGTTGGGCAGGGCCCAGATGCGGGTGGTGCCTATCGTCCGCTCCTGCGGTCCGATCCGGGCGTGCCGGTCGCCGAAGGCCACGCGGTAGGCGGTCACGCCCGCGACCGCCAGCCACGCCGGCCGCAGGGCCAGCACCTTCTCCCGGAGGATCTCCCCGCCCTCGCGGAACTCCTCGTCGCTCAGCTCGTCGGCCCGGGCAGTGGGCCGCGCCACCACATTGGTGATCCCGAGCCCGTACGCCAGCAGCTCGCCCTGCTCGGCCGGGGCGAGCCGGCGCGGGGTGAAGCCCGAGGCGTGCAGGACGGGCCTGGGGGTACCTCCCAGCGGTAGCTGGGGGAGGTTGCCGGGGCGGGCGAAGTGATGGCCTGTGGCGGCGGTCATCAGCCCGGGGTTGATGCCGCAGAACAGGACGCGCAGACCGCCCGCGACCACGTCGGGGACGAGGCGGTCGCGGGCGGCTTCGAGCTCTTCGGCCCTCACTGGGAGTCCCGAATTCCTAGAGGATGGCGCCCGGCGCGTACCCGGCGGCCTCCGGGTACCGCTTGGCGATCTCCTCGATCCGGGAGACCACGGCGGCGACCTGGTCGCCCGCCGCACCGGTGAAGGACAGCTTGTCGGCCATCAGCGCGTCCAGAGCGGCGCGGTCCAGCGGGATCCGCTCGTCCGCGCCGAGCTTGCCGAGCAGCTCGTTGCGCTCGGCGCCCTGCTCGCGCATGGCCAGCGCGGAGGCCACCGCGTGCTCCTTGATGACCTCGTGCGCGACCTCGCGGCCGACCCCGGCCCGCACCGCGCCCATCAGCACCTTGGTGGTGGCGAGGAACGGCAGGTAGCGGTCCAGCTCCCGGGCGACGACCGCCGGGAAGGCGCCGAACTCGTCGAGGACCGTCAGGAAGGTCTCCAGCAGGCCGTCCAGCGCGAAGAAGGCGTCCGGCAGGGCCACGCGGCGCACGACGGAGCAGGAGACGTCGCCCTCGTTCCACTGGTCGCCCGCCAGCTCCCCGGTCATGGAGGCGTAGCCGCGCAGGATGACCATCAGGCCGTTGACGCGCTCGCAGGAGCGGGTGTTCATCTTGTGCGGCATCGCGGACGAGCCGACCTGGCCCGGCTTGAAGCCCTCGGTGACCAGCTCGTGCCCGGCCATCAGCCGGATCGTCTTGGCGAGCGAGGACGGCGCGGCGGCCAGCTGCACCAGCGAGGTGACGACGTCGTAGTCGAGCGAACGGGGGTAGACCTGGCCCACGGAGGTGAAGGCGTGGGCGAAGCCGAGGTGCTCCGCGATCCGCCGCTCCAGCTCGGTCAGCTTCGCGGCGTCGCCGCCGAGCAGGTCGAGCATGTCCTGGGCGGTGCCGACGGGGCCCTTGATGCCGCGCAGCGGGTAGCGGGCCAGCAGCTCCTCGGCCCGCGCGAAGGCGACCAGCAGCTCGTCGGCGGTGGTGGCGAAGCGCTTGCCCAGCGTGGTGGCCTGGGCCGCGACGTTGTGCGAGCGGCCCGCCACGACCAGCTCGGCGTGCTCGGCGGCGAGCTTCCCGAGCCGGGCCAGGACGGCCACGACGCGGTCGCGCACCAGCTCCAGGGAGAGCCGGATCTGGAGCTGCTCGACGTTCTCGGTGAGGTCGCGGGAGGTCATGCCCTTGTGCACGTGCTCGTGCCCGGCCAGGGCGTTGAACTCCTCGATGCGGGCCTTCACATCGTGCCGCGTGACCTTCTCGCGCTCGGCGATGGAGGCCAGGTCGACGGTCTCCAGCACCCGCTCGTAGTCGGCGAGGGCGGCGTCCGGCACCTCGATGCCGAGGTCCTTCTGGGCGCGCAGCACGGCCAGCCACAGCTTCCGCTCCAGCTTGACCTTGTACTCGGGGGACCAGAGGACGGCCAGCTCGGTGGAGGCGTAGCGGCCGGCCAGGACGTTCGGGATGCGGGGCTTGGGAGTCACGTGTCCAGAGTCTACTGGCGATTCGTGCAGGCCAGCGCACCGGTCCGGGTTGTGGCTTGCTACGAAGAGGGGGGGGCGCGGGGCCGGCCCGGCGCGGCTCAGGCGGACGGCGGCCCGTACGGCAGCAGCTCGGCGCGCTTGGGCGGCCGGCCGTCGCCGGAGGAGCGGCCCGTCAGCCGCCGCCCGACCCACGGCGCCAGGTGCACCCGGGCGAAGCGCACGTCGGCCGCGCGCCGGGCGGCCCAGCCCGGGGACGGGGACGGCGGCAGGGGCGCCCGCCAGTCCGACTCCGGGGTGTGCCCGAGCGCCTGCCACACGGCCTCGGCCACCCGGCGGTGGCCCTCGGCGTTCAGGTGCAGCCGGTCCTCGTGCCACAGCCGGGAGTCGCCCAGCACCTCGGCGCCGAACAGGTCGACGACCAGCGCGCCGTGCCGCTCGGCCAGCCCGTCGACGAAGTCGAAGAGCTGCTCCATGCGCGGCCGGAACCGCTCCAGCACCGGGCCGCGCCGTCCCGGGCTGCGCATCAGCACCAGCTGCCGGCAGCTCGGGGCCAGCCGGTCCGCGGCCTCCGCGAGCCGTGCGCACACCAGGTCCACGTCGCACTTCGGCCGCAGCACGTCGTTGAGCCCGCCGACCAGCGTGACCAGGTCCGCGCCCATGGCGGCGGCCGCGGCCGCCTGCTCGTCCGCGATCTGGCCGATCAGCTTGCCGCGCACCGCGAGGTTGGCGTAGCGGAAGCCGCCGGCCCGGGCGGCCAGGCGCCCGGCCAGCAGGTCGGCCCAGCCGCGGTAGGAGCCGTCCGGCAGGCCGTCGGACATGCCCTCGGTGAAGGAGTCGCCGACGGCGACGAAGCTGGTGTACGGATGCGTGTACGCGGCAATCATCGGCATGGCGCCGTGATCCTACCGCCAACGCCCCGCCGCCGTCGCGGAGGCGGGGGACTCGGGCATCAGGCCCGTGCGCCCACCAGCTCGCGCAGCACGTCCTCCAGGGTGACCAGCCCGGTCAGCCGGTTGTCCTCGCCGATGACCGCCGCGAGGTGGGCGCCCGTGCCGCTCATCGCCGTGATCACGTCGTCCAGCGGGGTGTCCGCCCGGACCCTGGCGATCGGGCGCAGCCGGCGCAGCGGGAAGGACCGGTCGCGCGGGGCGGCGTCCAGGGCGTCCTTCACGTGCAGGTAGCCCAGGATGCGGCCGGCGTCGTCGAGGACGGGGAAGCGGGAGAAGCCCGAGGAGGCCGACAGCTGCTCCAGCTGCTCGGGCGTCACCCCGAACGGGGCGGAGACCACCTTCTCCAGCGGCATGACGACGTCCTCGACCGGGCGCTTGCCCAGCTCCAGGGCGTCCCGCAGCCGCTCCGTGGCCCGCTCGTCCAGCAGCCCCGCCTGGCTGGAGTCGGCCACCATACGGGCCAGCTGGTCGTCGGAGAAGACCGCCGCCACCTCGCCCTTGGGCTCGACCCGGAGCAGCTTCAGGGCCCCGTTGGCCAGCTGGTTGATGGTGAAGACGAACGGGCGCAGGGCGCGCGCCAGCGTCACCAGCGGCGGGCCGAGCAGCAGGGCGGTGCGCACCGGCTCGGCGAGCGCGATGTTCTTGGGCACCATCTCGCCGAAGAGCATGTGCAGATAGGTCGCCAGGGCCAGGGCGATCACGAAGGACAGCGGGTGGATCAGCCCCTCCGGCAGGCCCACGGCGTCGAAGACCGGCGCCGTCAGGTGCGCGATGGCCGGCTCGGCCACCACGCCCAGCACCAGCGTGCACAGCGTGATGCCGAGCTGTGCGGCGGCCATCAGGGCCGAGATGTGCCGCAGCCCCCACAGCACGCTGCGGGCGCGCCGGTCGCCGGCTTCCGCGTAGGGCTCGATCTGGCCGCGGCGCACCGAGATCATGCCGAACTCGGCGCCCACGAAGAAGGCGTTGGCCACCAGCGTGGCGAGGCCGATGAGCAGCTGGAGCAGGGTCATCGGTCCGCCCCCTCACCGGATCCGGCGCCCGTGGCCGGCCGGGTGCCGGGCAGCGGCGCGGTCAGGCGCACCCGTGCCGCCCGCCGCCCGGAGGCGTCGGTCACCTCGATCCGCCAGCCCGCGACGTCCACGGTGTCGCCCTCGGCGGGGATGCGGCCCAGCTCGGTGGCGACCAGGCCGGCCAGGGTCTCGTAGGGTCCGTCCGGGGTCCGCAGCCCGATGTGCGCCAGCTGGTCGGTGCGGGCGGCGCCGTCCGCGTCGTACAGCTTGCGGCCGTCCGCGGCCTCGCCCGCCGGGGCCAGGTCGGGCAGCTCCAGCGGGTCGTGCTCGTCGCGGACCTCGCCGACGACCTCCTCCACGATGTCCTCCAGGGTGACCACGCCGGCCGTGCCGCCGTACTCGTCGATGACGACCGCCATGGTGCGCTTGCCCGACAGTCGGTCCAGCAGCCGGTCCACGGTGAGCGACGCGGGCACGAACAGCGGCTCGCGCAGCAGGCCGGTGACGGCGCGGCGCCACCGCTCGTCGGCCGGTATGGCCAGGACGTCCTTGATGTGCGCGGTGCCGACGACGGTGTCCAGGGTGTCCCGGTAGACGGGGAAGCGGGACAGGCCGGTGGCCCGGGTGGCGTTCGCGACGTCCTCGGCGGTGGCCCGGGCGTCGAGCGCGATGACCTGGACGCGCGGGGTCATCACGTTCTCCGCGGACAGCTTCGCAAGGTTGAGGGTCCGTACGAACAGCTCGGCGGTGTCCGCCTCCAGTACGCCCTCCCGCGCCGAGTGGCGGGCGAGTGCGACCAGCTCCTGCGGCCCGCGGGCGGTGGCCAGCTCCTCGGCCGGCTCCAGGCCCAGCCGGCGCACGACACGGTCGGCGCTGTTGTTCAGGTGCCGGATCAGCGGCCGGAAGGCCGCGCTGAACGCGCGCTGCGGGCCCGCGACCCGCTTCGCCACCGGCAGCGGCCGGGAGATCGCCCAGTTCTTGGGGATCAGCTCGCCGACGACCATCAGCACGACGGTCGAGAACACGGTGCCCAGGGCCAGCGCGACGGAGGACGCCGCCGCGGCGGGCAGGCCGAGCGCCCGCACCGGGCCGGTGAGCAGCGCGGCGATGGACGGCTTGGAGATCATGCCGATGACCAGGCCGGTGACCGTGATGCCGAGCTGGGCGCCGGAGAGCTGGAAGGTGAGGCTCCGTACGGCCTTGAGCGCGCCCTCCGCGCGCCGGTCGCCGCTCTCCGCGGCCCGCTCCAGCTCACCGCGCTCGACGGTGGTGAGCGAGAACTCGGCCGCGACGAACACGGCGCAGGCGAGCGTCAGCAGCAGGGCGAGCACCAGAAGGAGTGCTTCGGTCATCGGTTCACCTCCGTCCCATGATCGGGCAGGGGCGCGACGGCCGCGCGGTGTCGACTTCCGGGACTACTGGGGGGCTCGCCCATGGGCGGACGCTCACACCTTTCACTGAAGAGGCTCACAGAACTGGATGGTGAGCATCCATGGTAAAGGATGAGCAAAGACTGGAGCGGGTCGGTCCGCCCGGGCGCGGCCGTCGGCTCAGGCCCGCAGCTCCTGGATCACCGGGGCGAACTCCTCCATGAAGGGCTCCAGGATCGTGAAGTAGGTGAAGCCGTAGCGCTCGCGGTGGCCCCGGACACGCTCGGCGATCTCCTTCACCGAGCCGGTCAGGAGGGCGGGGTGGGTCAGGTAGTCGTCCTCGGTGAGGTCCGTCGTGTAGCCCATCAGCTCGCGGGCCCTGGCGAGCGGGTCGCCGCCGACGGCCACGATCTGGACGAGGAAGTTCAGCTCGGCGGGCTCGGGGCGGTCGGCCGCGAACCCCCGGTAGGCGGCGACCCGCTCCTCGAGCGCATCGGGGCTCGCCAGCTTCAGGCTGCCGTCGGGGGTGGTGCCGCCGCCGGCGAAGGCCATGATGTCGGCGTGCCGCGCGGCCAGCCGCAGCACCCGGTTGCCGTTCCCGCCCAGCAGCAGCGGGGGCCGCGGGGCCTGCTCGACCGCCGGGCGGTGCCCGGGGTCGGTCAGCAGCCGGTTCAGCTCCGTGACGGTGTGCTCCAGGTGGTCGACGCGCTCGCGCGGCGACCCGAACGGCAGCCCGGCGCTGTCGTGTTCGGCCTTCACATAGCCGGCGCCCAGGCCCAGCTCCAGCCTGCCGCCCGTGAGCCGGTCGGTGGCGGCCACCTCGCGGGCCAGCAGCGCCGGGTTCCAGAAGCCGGCGTTGAGCACGAACGTGCCCACCCGGACCCGCTCCGTGGCATCCGCGGCGGCCACCAGCGAGGGGAACGGGGCGGGCATGCCGAGGTGGTCGGGCACCAGGATGACGTCGTAGCCCAGCTCCTCGGCCCTGCGGCACTTCTCCCGCCACCCGGCGGCATCGCAGGTGTCGAGCATGTTGACTGCGAAGCGGAACGGACGTGACATGCGAATCCCCCTTGGACGTCGTTGATCACAACGTACCGGAGGGCGGCTCCGCTTCTCTTCCGGGTTTCCGCCTTCGTGAGCCAACTCACCTGCCGGCTCGCCCGCCGGCTCAGGGTCCCGGCTCGGCCGGCCGCCGGGCCGCGCCCAGCACACACGACGCATTCGGCCACGGCACCGGGCCCGAGGGCACCCGCAGCCGCCGGTGCGCGCCCAGCTCGAAGCCCGCGGCCTCGATCGCCGCCAGCGGGTCCCGGGCGGTGTGGCAGCCCCCGAAGAGCGCCGGCCAGACGGTGCGGTCCAGCACCCGCTGCACGGCCGCCGCTCCCCGCCCCTGCGCCACCCCGTGCTCGAGGAAGCGCAGTTCGCCGCCCGGGCGCAGGACCCGCCGCAGCTCCGCGAGCGACCGCCGCACGTCCCGCACCGAGCACAGCACCAGCGTCGCCACCGCCGCGTCGAACGCCTCGCTCTTGACCGGCAGCGCCTCGGCCGCGCCCGGCACCACGTCCACCGGCACCCCGGCGCGCACCGCGGCCTCCACCGCCGACCGCCGCAGCGTGCGGTCCGGCTCGATCGCCACCACCTCGGAGACCGTGCCGGGGTAGTGGGCGAAGTTCAGGCCCGTCCCGGCGCCGATCTCGATCACCCGTCCCGAGAGCCCGGCCAGCAGCTCGTGCCGGTGCTCGCGCACCCCGGACCGTGCGTCGCCGATCGGACTCCACCATGCGTAGACGCGCGCGAAGACCGGGTGGTGCACGGCATCGTGCGGTGTTCTGGTGCTGCGGAGCGGCATGGCACACCCCTTCCCGGGGAATGACGACGGCTACCGCGATTTCTCCCCTTCCCGCCCCGTCCCGTAACCGGGCCACGCTGCCGCGCCGGGTCACGGGACGGCGGAATCAAGCTCCTTGTGCCGCCCGGAAGCGCTCGGCGTCCCAGGTGCCGGAGAGCTGCGGGGCCAGCCAGCTGCCCGCCACCGCGCGGAAGTCGTCCGGCGGGAGCGACGCCGCCCCCTCCGGAACCGCCCCCAGCAGCGGGGCGCCCGCCACCTCCGGCAGGTCGGCCAGGTTGCAGCGCATGGCCAGATCGGGGTCGGCCGGCCAGCTGCCGACGACCACGCCCGCGCAGCGCACCCCGCGCGCCTGCAGCGCCTCGGCCGTCAGCTGGACGATGTTGAGCGTGCCCAGCCCCGGCTGGGCCACGACCAGCACCGGGGCGTCCAGCAGCCGGGCCGTGTCCGCGAGGGTCGAGCCCTCCTCGTCGAACCGCACGAGCAGCCCGCCCGCGCCCTCGACCAGGACCAGGTCGTGGGTGGCGGCCAGCTCCGCCGCCGCCCGCTCGATCTCCGCCGGCCGCACGCACTCCCGGCCCGCCCGCCGGGCGGCCGTCGAGGGCGCCAACGGCTCGGGGTAGCGGGCCAGTTCGACACCGGTCACCGGGCCCGCCAGCCGCAGCACCTCCGCGACGTCCCCCGGCTCGTCCGCGGCGACCCCGGTCTGGGCGGGCTTGAGCACGGCCACCGAACGGCCGGCCGCCAGCGCGGCCGCCGCGACGGCGGCCGTCACCACCGTCTTCCCGACCTCCGTGTTCGTGCCCGTGACCACCAGTACCGACATGACTTCCGCTCCGTTCCCCATGGTGGCGCCCCGCACACGGCGGGCGCCGGTCCTTGTCCGTGTCCGTCCACGCGGCGGACGTCCCGAGGGGCTCAGCCCTCCCGCGCGGCGGCGCACACCGCCGCGCAGATCCGCGCCACGTCCTCGTCCTCCGTCACATACGGCGGCATGGTGTAGACGAGATTGCGGAACGGCCGCAGCCACACGCCCTCGCGCACCGTGGCGCGCGTCGCCGCCGCCATGTCGATCTCGCGGTCCAGCTCGACCACGCCGATGGCCCCGAAGACGCGCACCTCCCGCACGCCCGGCAAGTCCGCCGCCCCGGCCAGCCCGTCGCGCAGGCCGGCCTCGATCCGCTTGACGTCGGTCTGCCAGTCCCCGCCCAGCAGGAGGTCGATCGACGCGTTGGCCACCGCCGTCGCGAGCGGATTGCCCATGAACGTGGGGCCGTGCGCCAGCACCGGCACCTCGCCCTGCGAGATGCCCTCGGCGACCCGGGACGTGCACAGGGTGGCGGCCAGCGACAGATAGCCGCCCGTCAGCGCCTTGCCCAGGCACATCACATCGGGGCCGACACCGGCGTGCTCCGCCGCGAACAGCCTGCCCGTGCGGCCGAAGCCGGTCGCGATCTCGTCGAAGACCAGCAGGACGTCGTGCTCGTCGCACGCCTCCCGCAGCACCCGGAGGTACTCCGGGTCGTGGAAGCGCATCCCGCCCGCGCCCTGCACCACCGGCTCCACGATGACGGCGGCCAGCTCGTGGGCGTGCCGCGCCAGGGTCTCGCGCAGGTGCGCCGAGTAGGCCCGGCGGGTCTCCGGCCCGGCCGGGGCCGGGGGAGCGTCGGCGAAGACGTGCTGGGGCAGTGCCCCCGACCAGAGCTCGTGCATCCCGCCGTCCGGGTCGCACACGGCCATCGGCTGCCAGGTGTCGCCGTGGTAGCCGCCGCGCCAGGTCATCAGCCGGCGCTTGTCCGGGCGCCCCAGCGAGCGCCAGTACTGGAGGCACATCTTGACGGCGACCTCGACCGACACCGAGCCGGAGTCGGAGAGGAAGACGTGCTCGAGTCCCTCGGGGGTGATCTCCACCAGCCGGGCCGCCAGCCGCACGGCGGGCTCGTGGGTGAGCCCGCCGAACATCACATGACTCATCCGCCCCAGCTGGTCCTGTGCGGCCGCGTTGAGCACCGGGTGGTTGTAGCCGTGCACGGCCGACCACCAGGACGACATGCCGTCGACCAACTCCCGGTGCCCGTACGCCGGTTCGGCCAGCCGCAGCCGCACGCCCGAGGCGGACTCCACGACCAGCGGCTCCTGCCGACCGGGCATGGGGCCGTAGGGGTGCCAGACGTGCCGCCGGTCCAGGGCCAGCAGCTCGGAGGGGGGTAGCGGCTCAGGCATTGGGCGGCAGGTCCGTCCCCGCGCCCCGGCGCCGCACGGCGACCAGGTCCGGGCGGGCCGACCCGGCCGTCGCCTGAGCCGGCTCCTCCGCCACCGCCTCCGCCTCCGGGGCGGACTCCGCGGCGCCGTCGCCGCACGGCCCGCAGCCACCGCCGCCGTGCCCGCCGCACCCCGCGGCGGCCGCGTCCACGCGGTGGGCGGGCAGCGTCGTGCTGCCCATGCCCTCCACCTCGAAGCCGGCGTCCGCGATCATCGCCAGGTCGGCCTTGCCCTCCTGGCCCTCGCTGGTCAGGTAGTCGCCGAGGAAGATCGAGTTGGCCAGGTGCAGGGCGAGTGGCTGCAGCGAGCGCAGATGGATCTCGCGCCCGCCCGCCAGCCGCACCTCCACGTCCGGGTGGACGAACCGCACCATCGCCAGAATGCGCAGCGCGCGCTGCGGGGTGAGGTTCCACTCCTTCGCCAGCGGCGTGCCCTCGAAGGGGATGAGGAAGTTCACCGGGACCGAGTCGACGTCCAGCTCGCGCAGCGCGAAGGCCACGTCCACCAGGTCCTCGTCGCTCTCGCCCATGCCCGAGATCAGCCCGGAACAGGCGGACATGCCGGCCGCCTGCGTCTTCCGTACCGTGTCGACCCGGTCCGCGTAGGTGTGCGTGGTGGTGATATCGGCGTATGTCGCCTCAGACGTGTTGAGGTTGTTGCTGTACGCGTAGACGCCCGCCTCGCGCAGCCGGTCCGCCTGGCCCTCCGAGAGCAGCCCGAGGCAGGCGCACACCTCGACGTCCTCGTTCTGCTCCTTGATCGCCGCGATGGTCTCCGAGACCCGGTCGATGTCCCGGTCGGTCGGCCCGCGGCCGCTCGCCACGAGGCAGACCCGCTTCGCGCCGCCGGCCACGCCCGCGGCGGCGGCCCTGGACGCCTCGTCCGGCTTGAGCCAGGTGTACTTGAGGATCTCCGCCTTGGAGCCGAGCCGCTGCGAGCAGTACGAGCAGTCCTCGGGGCAGAGACCGGACTTGAGATTGACGAGATAGTTCAACTTCACTCGCCGCCCGAACCACTTGCGGCGTACCTTTCCGGCCGCGGCCACCACGTCGAGCAGCTCGTCGTCGGAGGTCGCCAGCACGGCGAGCGCCTCTTCGCGGGTCGGCAGCTCGCGCCGCAGCCCCTTCTCCACCAGCGTGTTCAGCAGGTCCATGGCGCCGATCCTCGCCTACGCCCCCGCCCCCGGCCAAGGAGAGATTGCACAACAGGCGGCGTTTGACGTGTGTGTATCGCCACATACTGTCCCGGCGCGGTTACGGCTAGGTTTTATGCAAACCCACCAAACGCAAAGGGACGGCCGAATGCACCGGGACCCGTTCGACTGGATCGACGCACAGCACGAGCGGCTCCGGGCGGCCGGCCTGGTGCGCACCCTGCGCCCGCGCCCCGCCGACGCCGACCTGGTCGATCTGGCCGGCAACGACTACCTGGGGCTGACCCGTCATCCCGAGGTCACCGCGGCCGCCGCCGAGGCGGCCCGGCGCTGGGGCGCCGGTGCCACCGGATCCCGCCTGGTCACCGGCAGCACCGAGCTGCACGCCCGGCTGGAGCGCGAGCTGGCCGCGTTCTGCGGCTTCGAGGCGGCGCTGGTCCTCTCCTCCGGGTACGCCGCGAACCTCGCCGCCGTCACCGCGCTCTCCGGCCCCGCGGACAACGGCACTCTCCTGGTGTCCGACGAGGGCAACCACGCCTCGCTCATCGACGGCTGCCGCCTCGCACGCGCCGAGAAGGCGGTCGTCCCGCACGCCGACCCGGAGGCCGTCGGCAAGACGCTGGCGGCGCACGGCGGCCGGGGAGTCGTGGTCACCGACTCCGTCTTCTCCGTCGACGGCGACGCCGCCCCGCTGCCCGCGCTGGCCGCGGCGTGCCGGGAGCACGGCGCGGCGCTGCTGGTGGACGACGCCCACGGGCTCGGTGTGCTCGGCGCGGGCGGCCGGGGCGCCGTGCACGCCGCCGGGCTGGCGGGCGACCGGGACGTCGTGGCGACCGTCACCCTCTCCAAGTCGCTGGGCAGCCAGGGCGGTGCGGTGCTCGGCCCCGCCCGGGTCATCGCCCACCTCGTCAGCACCGCCCGTACCTTCATCTTCGACACCGGCCTGGCCCCGGCGGCGGCCGGCGCCGCCCTGGCGGCCCTCGGCGTGCTGGGCCGCGAGCCGGAGCGTGCGGCCCGGGCCCGGGCCGCCGCCCGCGAGCTGCACCGGCGGCTGACGGCGGCCGGGCTGCAGGCGGTGCGGCCCGACGCGGCGGTGGTGTCGGTGCGGGCGCCGTCCCCCGAGGCGGCGGTGCGCTGGGCCGCCGACTGCCGGGCGGCGGGGCTCGCGGTCGGCTGCTTCCGGCCGCCGTCCGTGCCCGACGGCGTCTCGCGGCTGCGGCTGACCGTCCGCGCCGACCTGTCGGACGCGCAGCTCGCGGAGGCGGCCGCCACGGTCGTCGGGACCGCGCCGGCCGCCTGAGCGTTCAACTGCGGGCCGTTGACACCCGGTCGGCGGCCCCGAGGGTCCCGCCGCGCAGGCCCGCGACGAACGCGGCCCAGGTGGCGGGGGTGAACAGCAGCGCGGGACCGGCCGCCTTCGTCGAGTCGCGCACGGCGAGCAGGGCCGGGCCCGCCGTCGCCGCCTCCACGCAGTTGTTCATACCGGTGCTGTAGCTGCTGCGGTGCCACATCGTGCAGCGGAGGGCCAGTTGAGCAGATCGAGAGGGAACGTACCGAGGCATTGCGGACATGTTGCCTCCTTACGCGCCGTCCTTGATCCCGGCGATGAATTCCAGTGAGTTCTCGTGCGAGAGGGCGTGCGCCCGGAGGGTGCTGAATGCCGAGCCGTACGCCAGGAGGTCTTCTTTGCGCTCCAGGTAGAGGCTACTCGTCAAATGGTCGAGAACAACCACGTCCAGATCGGCGATGCGCGGGAATGAGAAGATAACGAAAGGCCCCGTGATGCCGATATGGTTGGCGCTGCTGAACGGCAGCACGTGCAGGCTCACATGCGGAAGCGAACCCCTTTCCAGCAAATGCCGCAGCTGCCCCGCCATCACCTCCGGTGCGCCGACCTCGTGCCGCAGCACCGCCTCGTCGAGCACCGCGCACAGCTCCAGCGGGCGCTCCCCGGAGAGCACCGACTGCCGGGCCATCCGCACCCGCACCAGCTCCTCCACCTGCTCCTCCGGCGGGTCGGCCAGCGCGGCGCGGGTCACCGCCCGGGCGTACTCCGGCGTCTGGAGCAGCCCCGGCACCACCGTGGTCTCCAGCGTGCGCTCGCGGGACGCCTCGGACTCCAGGCTGATGAAGTCCAGGTAGACCGCCGGCAGCCGGTCGCGGTAGGCGTACCACCAGCCGCGCCGGGGGCCCTTGCGGCCCCGCCCCGGCTCCGCCGACCCCGCGCCGCACAGCGCCCCGAGCAGCGCCCGCAGCTCCGGGTCCGACACGCGGTAGACGTCCAGCAGCCGGGCCACGTCCGCGGGCTTCACGCCACTGATGCCCGTCTCGATCCGGCTCACCTTCGACTGGTGCCAGCCGACCGCGCCCGCGGCCTCCCGGCTGGTCATGCCGGACAGCTCGCGCTGGCGGCGCAGCTCCGCGCCGAGTTTGCGGCGGCGCACCGCGGGTCCGTACCGCATCTGCCTTCCCTCCCGCCGCTCGCCGGACAACACGTCTGCGAACAACATGTCCAACACGTCTGCGTGCAAGCACGTCAGAGTCAATAGACCAGTCTGGCCGACAAATACGGTCTCCCGTCGCAGAGTTCACCGCTTTGAGCGACAGATATATCCACAATCCAGTGGATCGCGCCCATCGCGTCCGTTATCAGTGGCAGGCTGTCGCGAAGAGCCGTCCGAGAGCCGCTCCCGACTTCTCTCGCCTCCTTCCTCTTGTCTTTCCGCTCCGCTTACCTCGCGAGTTCCCCGCACTCTCGCGTCGGAGTCCGGCCTCGGCGGGAAAGGGACAGCAAGCGTCATGGCAGATCATCAGGAAGCAACCGTCACTCTGCCGAGCGCCCCCGCCTCGGTCTCCACCGCACGCCGGTACGTTGCGGACGTGCTCTCGGAATGGGGCCTTCCGGGGGACGCCGAGGCCGCGGACGCGGTCCGGCTGATCGTCTCCGAGCTGGCCACCAACGCCGTGCAGCACACCCGGGGGCAGTCGCCCACGTTCAGGGTCGACCTCCGGCTCGACCGGGACGAGGAGCTGCGCATCGGGGTCACCGACAGCCATCCCCGCCACCCCCGGCGGCTGCCTGCGGCCGTCCAGCAGGACAACGGGCGCGGTCTGGCCATCATCCGATGCCTGACCGCCGAGCACGGCGGCCGGGTCTGTGTCACGCCGACGGCCGAGGGCGGCAAGACGGTGTGGATCCGCCTGCCGTGGGCCGTGCCCGTCCGCAGGACGGACAGCACGGAGGGGCCGGGCGGTGATCCGCCCGGCCCGGCGCTCTCGTGAAGCGCGCTGTGCGAACCGGTGGGTTCGAAGAGTGCTGCGGGTGCCCGGCGTGTGGTCAGCCGGTCGCACGCGGTCGCCCGTGGAGCGTGGTCACCCGCGAGATGGTTCCCCGGTCGGTGACGCCCGTGCCGGACGGTCAGTCGTTCACGCGGCCGTACGAGACGCTCCTGGTCCAGATGCGCTCGAGCCGGACGACCGACCCGGTCTTGGGGGCGTGCCAGATCTGGTTGTTACCGGCGTAGATGCCCACGTGGTAGACGTAGCCGCCGGAGTGGAAGAACACCAGGTCCCCGCGCTCGCGGCCGGAACCGGGGATGTGCAGGGTGTGGTTGTACTGGTCCTGTGCGGTCCGGGGCAGCTGTTTGCCGGCTCGTTTGAAGGAGTAGAGGGTCAGCCCCGAGCAGTCGAATCGGTACGGGCCCGTGGCGCCCCACTGATAGGGGGAACCCGCCTTGGAGGCCGCGATCTGCAGGGCCTTGGTGGAGATCGTCGCTGCTTCCGCGTCGTTTGCGCCGCCGGGTGCCAGCACCGTGGCACCGACGGCCGCGAGGGTCAGGGCCGAGACGGAGGCCGTGACGGCCCCGGCCCTGGACAGCTTCGAGGGACGTTTGTGAGCGCCCATGCCAAACCCTTCGTCAGCCGCCTGTGAAGGATGACCTGTCGGGTTCGGGCAGGCGAAGAATGCCCGGCCGCACAAGCGGCTTCACCCCAAGGGACGACCCTTCGTTCCGGCCTTGCCGGTCGTCCCGCCGTGCTCGGGTCCTCCATCCCTGCCGATGCACTCATGTCGACCAGTCGCCCCGGCGGCGGCAGGGTTCGGCGTCCGCCCGGACCGCCCCGCCGTGGTGGCGGGGTCTTGTCGTCGGCACGGATCTTGACGCAGCCACGTCGGCGAATCCGAGTGGATCCGGAGCGATGTGAGCCTCGTCACCTCTGGGTGATTCGGGTGGACGCGAGGCGGTCCGACCGTGACGGCTTGCTCCTGGTGAGCCCGCCACCTGCGGCGCAGCGATCTCCCCGAGCGCGGAGTGCGCGTACCGCCCGAGATGATCGCTGCGCGACGTCTACGATCGCCTCCGACGTCTGAAGGAGATCGGGAGAATAATGTTTCCGCTCCTCAGTTCGCCCTCAACTCCGGCCCTGCGGCGGCAACATCACCCGCTGCGCCCGGCGCTCCCCGTCCAGGACCCGCATCGCTCGCGCCAGCGTCCCCGTATACACCTTGCGTTCGCCCCGCTCGTGCATGACCGTGAGCGCGTCGCGCAGCTCCGCGGCCGCGAGCACGAGCCGCTGCGCGGCTCGTAGCCCGCCGTACGTGTCTCGCGCGCGGGCCGGGTTGATCCGTCCGAGGAGATCCAGTACTTCCGGATACCGGTCGACGAGTTCGCCCTCGGCCCGGGTCAGGGCGGGCAGGGGCGGCAGCTCCGGGGGCATCAGCTGCGCGATCACGCCGCCCATGACAACGCAAAGGCTCAGTTAACGCGTTGGAAAAGCTTGCGCCCTAATCTGCAATCAGTGGCCACGGGGAGAAGAACCCCTGGTCAACACTGTGTTGAGGTAGGACGTATGCAACTGTCCCCGCACGAGCAGGAGCGCCTGCTCATTCATGTGGCCGCCGACGTCGCCGAGCGGCGCAGGGCCCGCGGGCTGCTCCTCAATCACCCCGAAGCGGTGGCCCTGATCACCGCGCACATCCTCGAGGGCGCCCGCGACGGCCGCACCGTCGCCGAACTGATGTCCTCCGGACGCAAGGTCCTCACCCGCGACGAGGTCATGGCGGGCATTCCCGAGATGATCCACGACGTCCAGGTCGAGGCCACCTTCCCGGACGGGACGAAGCTCGTCACCGTCCACGAGCCCATAGCGTGACGAGGGGCGTACCGATGAATCCCGGAGAGACGTACCACGCCCCCGAGCCGGTCCGGCTCAACGAGGGGCTGCCCCGCACCCGGCTCACCGTCCTCAACTCCGCCGACCGGCCGGTGCAGGTGGGCTCCCACTACCACTTCGCCGAGGCCAACCCCGGCCTGGACTTCGACCGCCCGGCCGCCCACGGCAAGCGCCTGGACATTGCCGCGGGCACCGCCGTCCGCTTCGAGCCGGGCATTCCCGTCGAGGTCAACCTGGTCCCCATCGCCGGCAAGCGCGTGATCGAGGGACTGCGCGGCGAGTGCGGGGGGCCGCTCGATGACTGAACTGAGCCGCGCCGCCTACGCGGACCTGTACGGGCCGACCGCCGGCGACCGGATCCGCCTCGCCGACACCGACCTCCTGATCGAGATCGAGGAGGACCGCTGCGGCGGCCCCGGCCGAGCAGGGGACGAGGCGGTCTTCGGCGGCGGCAAGGTCATCCGCGAGTCCATGGGCCAGTCCCGCGCCACCCGCGCCGAGGGCACCCCGGACACCGTCATCACCGGCGCGGTCGTCCTCGACCACTGGGGGATCGTCAAGGCCGACGTCGGGCTGCGCGACGGCCGGATCACCGGCCTGGGCAAGGCCGGCAACCCGGACACCATGGACGGCGTCCACCCCGACCTCGTCATCGGCCCCGAGACCGAGATCATCTCCGGCAACGGCCGCATCCTCACGGCCGGAGCCATCGACGCCCACGTCCACTTCATCTGCCCGCAGGCCGCCGACGAGGCCCTGGCCTCGGGCGTCACCACCCTCGTGGGCGGCGGCACCGGCCCTGCCGAGGGCAGCAAGGCCACCACCGTCACCCCCGGCTCCTGGCACCTTGCCCGGATGTTCGAGGCGCTGGAGGGGTACCCCGTCAACATCGGCCTGCTCGGCAAGGGCAACACCGTCTCGTACGACGCGATGCGCGCCCAGCTCCGCGCCGGGGCCGTCGGCTTCAAGATCCACGAGGACTGGGGCGCCACGCCCGCCGTCATCGACGCCTGCCTCGCCGTGTGCGAGGAGAGCGGCGCCCAGCTCGCCGTCCACACGGACACGCTCAACGAGGCGGGCTTCGTCGGCGACACCCTGGCCGCCGTCGCCGGGCGCTCGATCCACGCCTACCACACCGAGGGGGCGGGCGGCGGGCACGCGCCCGACATCATCACCGTGGTCTCCGAGGCCAACGTCCTGCCCAGCTCCACCAACCCCACCCGGCCGCACACCGTCAACACCGTCGAGGAGCACCTCGACATGCTGATGGTCTGTCACCACCTCAACCCCGCCGTGCCCGAGGACCTGGCCTTCGCCGAGTCCCGTATCAGGCCCGGCACCATCGCTGCCGAGGACGTGCTGCACGACCTCGGGGCGATCTCCATCATCTCCTCCGACTCCCAGGCCATGGGGCGCATCGGCGAGGTCGTCCTGCGCACCTGGCAGACCGCGCACGTCATGAAGCGGCGGCGCGGCCCGCTGCCCGGGGACGGCCCGGCCGACAACCGGCGGGCCCGCCGCTACGTCGCCAAATACACCATCAACCCGGCCGTCGCACAGGGCCTCGACCACGAGATCGGCTCCGTGGAACCGGGCAAGCTCGCCGACCTGGTGCTGTGGGAGCCGGCGTTCTTCGGGGTCCGGCCGCAGCTCGTCATCAAGGGCGGCCAGATCGCGTACGCGCAGATGGGCGACGCCAACGCCTCCATCCCCACCCCCCAGCCCGTCCTGCCGCGCCCCATGTTCGGCGCCCTGGGCCGGGCCCCGGCGGCCAACTCGCTCAACTTCGTCACCCAGTGGGCGCTGGACGACGGGCTTCCGGAGCGGCTGGGCCTGGGCAAGCGCTTCGTCCCGATCCGCAGCACGCGCGGCGTCACCAAGGCGGACATGCGGAACAACGACGCGCGGCCGCGGGTGGAAGTGGACCCGGACACCTTCACGGTCACCGTCGACGGCGAGGCCGTCGAGCCGGAGCCGGCGACGGAGCTGCCCATGGCCCAGCGGTACTTCCTCTTCTGATGGCGGCAACCCGTGGTGCCCTGCTCGTGCTCGCCGACGGCCGCTTCCCCGCCGGGGGCCACGCCCACTCCGGCGGCGCCGAGGCGGCGGTCAAGGCGGGGCGGGTGACGGACGGGCCGTCCCTGGAGGCGTTCTGCCGGGGGCGGCTGCACACCGCCGGGCTGGCCGCGGCCGGGATCGCGGCCGCGGCCGCCGCCGGGATCGACCCGCTCGACCTCGACGAGGCGGCCGACGCCCGCACGCCCTCGCCCGCCCTGCGCGCCGCCGCCCGGCGGCTCGGCCGGCAGCTGATGCGCGCCGCGCGGGCCGCGTGGCCGTCGCCCGCGCTCGACGCCCTCGCCGCCGCCCGGCCGCGGGGCGCCCACCAGCCGGTCGTGCTCGGCCTGGCCGCGCGCGCCGCCGGGCTCGGGCCGCTGGACGCGGCCCATGCCGCGGCCTACGAGTCGGTGAGCGGGCCCGCCACGGCGGTGGTGCGGCTGCTGAGCCTCGATCCGTTCGACGCGGTGGGGGTGCTGGCGCGGCTGGCGCCGGAGCTGGACGACGTGGCCGTGCGGGGCGCCGATGCGGCGCGGCAGGCACGGGACGAGGGCCTCGACGCCCTGCCCGCGCCCAGCGCGCCGCTGCTCGACATCACGGCGGAGCAGCATGCGGGGTGGCCGGTGCGGCTCTTCGCGACGTAGGGGGGTGTTCCCCCACCCCGCCCCTTCCCGTAACTGGGGCTTCGCCCCAGACCCCGGACCGCGCTTCGCGCGCCACGCGGCGGAGCCGCACATCGAGCGCAGCCTCAAACGCCGGACGGGCTGAAATTCAGCCCGTCCGGCGTTTGAGGAGCGGGGGTCCGGGGGCGGAGCCCCCGGTTACGGGAAGGGGCGGGGTGGGGGAAAGCGCCGCAGGCCCCCCGCACCCACTCAACTCACCCAACCCCCGGAGGGACCATGCACCTCGACCACCCCGACGCCTACCCCCACCGGCACACCTACAGCGCCGCCGCCTCCCCCCTCCGCCCCGACGGCACCCGCCGCGCCCTCCGCATAGGGCTCGGCGGACCCGTCGGGTCCGGAAAGACCGCGACCGTCGCCGCCCTGTGCCGCACCCTGCGCGACCGGCTGTCCATCGCCGTCGTCACCAACGACATCTACACCCGCGAGGACGCCGAATTCCTGCTGCGCAACGCCGTGCTGCCGCCCGAGCGGATCACCGCGGTCGAGACCGGCGCCTGCCCGCACACCGCCATCCGCGACGACATCTCCGCCAACCTCGAAGCCGTCGAGGACCTGGAGGAGTCGGTCGGTCCGCTCGATCTGATCCTCGTCGAGTCGGGCGGCGACAATCTCACCGCCACCTTCTCCAAGGGGCTCGTCGACGCACAGGTCTTCGTCATCGACGTGGCCGGCGGCGACGACATCCCCCGCAAGGGCGGCCCGGGCGTCACCACCGCCGACCTGCTCGTCGTCAACAAGACCGACCTCGCCCCGTACGTGGGCTCCGACCTGGACCGGATGGCCCGCGACGCCGAGGAGCAGCGCGGCGGACTGCCCGTCGCCTTCACCTCGCTGGCCGCCGAGGACGGCGTGGGGCCGGTCCGCGACTGGGTGCTGGAGCGGCTCGCCGCATGGACGGCAGCCGCAGCATGACAACCGCGCTCGCTCCGGCGCCCGCTCCCGCGCCCGCCACCGGGCTCCGCGCCGACGCGCGCATCGTCGCCGCCTCCGACGGGCGCGGCGGCACAGCCCTGCCCGTCCTCGCGGGCGACGGCCCCTTCGCGCTGCGCAGGCTGCGCCCCTGTGGTGCGGAGGCGCGCGTGTGCCTGGTCGGCGCCATGAGCGCCCCGGTCGGGGGAGACGTGCTGGGCCTCACGGCCGTCGTCGAGGACGGGGCCGCGCTGCGGTTCTCGACCACGGCCGCGACACTCGCCCTGCCCGGCCGCACCGGCGCACCGGCCGTGTACCGCACCCGGCTGACCGTCGGCGACGGTGCCGTGCTGCACTGGCTGCCCGAGCAGTTGATCTCCGTACGGGGCAGCGACCTGCGCCAGAGCACGCACGTCGACCTGGCGGCCGGGGCCCGGCTCGTGCTGCGCGAGGAGCAGGTGCTCGGCCGCTCCGGCGAGCCCACCGGCCGCCTCGCCGCCCGGCTGACCGTGCGCCGGGCCGGCCGGCCCCTCCTGGACCAGGAGCTGTCGTACGGGCCGCACGTGCCCGGCTGGGACGGCGGCGCGGTGCTGGGCGGCCACCGGGCCGTGGGCCAACTCCTGGTGGTCGACCCGGCCTTCGATGAGTGTCCGGTGACGGCCCGGCCGCTCGGCGCGGCGGCCGCCGTCGTGCCGCTCGCCGGGCCGGCGGCTCTGGTGAGCGCGGTCGCGCCGGACGCCCTGAGTCTGCGAAAGCTCCTGGATTCCGCGGCATTTGAGCTGGGTGTCGGAGTACGGGCGATTTGAAGTCACTTGCGGCGTACGACGCCACACGTGGCTTCCTGTGTGACCTCTCTCTTACGGATTAGTAAAGAACGCCCGCTCGGACTGTCCTTTGTGGCAAGGGAGACGAAAGGATCGTGCAGACCACGTGATCACCGCCGCTGTGAAGCGGCGTATCCATCAGGGGGATCCCTACGTGAGACCTTCAGCGATATTCGGTGCTGCCGGCACAGTGGTGACCGGCGCCCTCGTCGCAGGATTCCTGACCGCCCCGGCCGCGAACGCCGAGGAGTACGTGCCCGGCGGCGCCGCCGAGGCCAAGGGCGTGCAGACCGCCGCCGCCCGGGCGGCCAAGACCGGCGTCAACTGGCAGGACTGCCCGGCCGACTGGGGCATCGACAAGCCCATCCAGTGCGGCTGGGTCACGGTGCCCGTCGACTACGCCAAGCCCAACGGCCGCACCATCAAGATCGCGGTGGACCGGGCCCGCTCCACCGGCACCGCGAGCGAGCGTCAGGGATCCCTCGTCTACAACCCGGGCGGCCCCGGCGGCTCCGGCCTGAAGTTCCCCAAGCGCGTCACCACCAAGAGCCCGCTGTGGACGAAGACTTCGAAGGCCTACGACTTCGTCGGCTTCGACCCGCGCGGCGTCGGTCACTCGGCCCCGATCTCCTGCATCGACCCGCAGGAGTTCGTCAAGGCCCCCAAGGCCGACCCGATTCCGGACAGCGAGGCCGACAAGCGCGCCCAGCGCAAGCTCGCCAAGGAGTACGCGGACGGCTGTGCCGAGCGCAGCGGCGGCATGCTGCCGTACATGACGACCGCGAACACCGCCCGTGACCTCGACGTCATCCGCGCGGCCGTCGGCGACAAGAAGCTCAACTACATCGGCGTCTCCTACGGCACCTACCTCGGCGCCGTCTACGGCACGCTCTTTCCGGGCCACGTCCGCCGCCTGATCGTGGACAGCGTGGTCAACCCGGACCGCGAGAACATCTGGTACCAGGCCAACCTGGAGCAGGACATCGCGTTCGAGGGCCGCTTCAAGGACTGGGAGAACTGGGTCGCCAAGTACGACTCCGTCTTCCACATCGGCGACACCCAGGCCAAGGTCCAGAAGGAGTGGGAGAAGCTCCGGGCCGCCGCCAAGAAGCAGCCCATCGGCGGGGTCGTCGGCCCGGCCGAGCTGACCAACTTCTTCCAGAGCGCCGCCTACTACGACTCCTCCTGGGTCTCCGTGGCCGACACCTGGAAGAAGTTCCGCTCCGGCGACCAGCAGGCCCTCGTCAAGGCCGCGGGTCCGGACCTGTCCGACACCAAGGGCAACATCGCCTCGGAGAACGGCAACGCCGTCTACACCGCGGTGGAGTGCGCCGACGCCAAGTGGCCCACCAGCTGGCGCAAGTGGGACCGCGACAACACCCGTGTCCACCAGCAGGCACCGTTCATGACCTGGGCCAACGCCTGGATGAACCTGCCCTGCGCCACGTGGAAGGGCCCGCAGTACAACCCCGTCGAGGTCGCCACCCACAAGGGCCTCCCGGCGACCCTCATCGTGCAGTCCACCCGTGACGCCGCCACCCCGTACGCGGGCGCGGTCGAGCTGCACAAGCGCTTCCGCGGCTCCGAGCTCATCACCGAGCAGGGCGCCGGCTCGCACGGTGTGACCGGCCTGGCCAACCCGTGTATCAACGACCGCGTGGACGCCTACCTGCTCACCGGCAAGACCGACGGCAAGGACGTGACGTGCGCCCCGCACGCCACCCCTGCGCCGCCGAAGGCCGAGACCAAGTAATCGGCTCTCGCCCGCACTCCACACCGCGCCCCGGTCCGCTCCAGGACCGGGGCGCGGTGCCGTCAGCGGGACTCCGGCCCGAAGACCGCCGCGAAGGCCGCCCGCGTCGGGGAGTCCGCGCGGCGGTCCAGGACCGCGAAGACGACCCGCTCGAAGCGGTGCGCGAAGCGGCCCGCCCCCGTCAGATGGCCGGCGAAGGCCGCCGCGACCTGCGCCGGGTCGTTGCGGAAGACCCCGCACCCCCAGGCGCCGAGCACCAGCTGCCGGTAGCCGTGCGCGGCCGCCACCTCCAGCACCCGTCCGGCCCGCTCCGCCAGCGCCGCCGGGATCTCGCCGGCCCGGTCCGGGGTGCGCTGCGCGATCACCCCGGCATTGGGCGCAGGAGAGGTCAGGAACCCCACCCGGTACGGGGCCGGGAGCAGCGCGTCCCGGTCGTCGCGGAAGACGGGGACGCCGGGGGAGTGGATAACCCGGTGGCTGTAGAACGGATCGCGGTCGGCGCGGTGGGTCTCGTAGTACTCCGGGGCCCGGAGCAGGCAGGTGTACAGCGCGGAGCCCCGGCAGACCGCCTCCTCCTGCGCCTGGGCGCCGTTGAGGTAGCCGCCCCCGGGATTGCGGGCGGAGGCGAAGTTGAGCACGGCCACCGGGCCGTCCGCTGCCAGGCGGCGGGAGGCGTCCAGGCTGCCCTCGGCGGTCACCTCGAACTCCGTGGCCGCCACCGGCTCCGCCTCCGGCACGTCCACCGGGCCGGGACCGTACAGCCGCGTCCCCCGGCGGGCCCGCTCGATTTCCGCGGCGAACTCCACCCACTGGCCGTCCGGGGCGGTGTAACCGCCCGCCGCCACGATCTCCTCCGTCGCCCTCGCGACCCCGCGCAGCCTTGCGCTCATGCGCCCTCCCCCGTTCCGTCCTTCTTCACAGGCGCCGACCCTAGATGCGGCGCCGACCCGCCGCGAGGGGTTTTCCGCAGGTCGGGTCAGGCCACGGCCCGGCCGATCGGGTGGCCGGCCGCCGCCGGCCGGGGGACGTACCCGGTGCGGCGGCTTGCCGCGCAGCGCCCCGCGCGGTGGCCTGACCCGGCCCACCTCGCGCTCCGGGAGAAGACTCGCACCGATGTCCCTACGCAGCACCACGGCCGCGGCCACCGCCGCCACCGCTCTCCTCGCCCTGCCCCTGGCCCCGGCGGCCGCCGACGACACCAAGGAGGAGGGGCGGCTCTTCCTCACCGTCTCCGGCTCCCAGAACACCTGGGTCCGGGGCATCCGGCTGGTCTGCCCCGCCACCGGCGGCCACCATCCGCACGCGGCCGAGGCATGCCGGGGCCTGGCGCTGGCCCACGGCCGGTTCGAGGAGCTGCCCGGCGAGAAGCAGGTCTGCACCCGCGAGTACGACCCGGTCACCGCGACCGCCGACGGGGACTGGCACGGCACGCCCGTGGCCTGGCGGCGCACCTACCCCAACGCCTGCGCCCTCGACTCCGCGACCGGAGCGGTCTTCCGCTTCTGACGGGCCGCGTCACGTACCGCGCGCAGCCAGCGTCCCTATGGCGGCCAGGCCCAGCACGGCCCAGGTGAACCACAGCCAGCCGTTGCTGCCGAGGGTGACCGAATAGGCGGTCACAAGGACCAGCCCGCCCACCGTCAGTCCCGCCATCGTCTTCGCGGACCCGGGCATTGCCGCACCTCCTCACGGCGGTCCGGGCGCAGATGTGCGAGGACCGCGGCCAGGAGACCATCGTCTCCCCGCCGCGGTCCGTACCGCCATACCTCCGGACGCCCCGGTCAGCGTCCCCGGGCCTGGAGCGAGGCCAGATAGGCGTTGTACTCCGCCAGCTCCTTGTCGCCGTCCCGCGCCGCGTTCCGGTCGTGCCGCCGCGCCTGGCGCTGCTCGGAGCGGTACCACTGGAACACCAGGGCCAGCAGCACCACGACCGAGGGGATCTCGCTGAATGCCCAGGCGATGCCGCCGCCCGCCTTCTGGTCCTCCAGCGCATCGATGCCGAGCGAGGCCGGCGGGTGCATATAGGTGCCGATCATCGGCTCCGTGGCCATCATCAGCGCGATGCCGAAGAACGCGTGGAAGGGCATGCCGGCGAACAGCTCCAGCATCCGCATCACATAGCCCGGCCGGTGCGGGCCCGGGTCCACGCCCATGATCGGCCAGAAGAACACCAGGCCCACGGCGAGGAAGTGCACCATCATCGCGATGTGCCCGGCCTTGCTCTCCATCAGGAAGTCGAAGAGCGGGCTGAAGTACAGGGCGTACAGGCTCGCAATGAACATCGGGATCGTGAACGCCGGGTGCGTGATGATGCGCATGTAGCGGCTGTGCAGCAGGGCCACCAGCAGCTCGCGCGGCCCCTTGCGGCCGCGCCCGGCCGCCGGCAGGGCGCGCAGGGTCAGCGTCACCGGGGCGCCCAGCAGCAGGAGGATCGGGGAGAGCATGCTGATCACCATGTGCTGCACCATGTGCACGCTGAACATGACCATGCCGTAGTCGTTGAGCTTGGTGCACATCACCAGCGCGATGCTGAGCACACCGAGGACGAAGGCCACCGTACGGCCCATCGGCCAGGCGTCACCGCGCCGCCGCAGCCGCACCACGGCCCAGCCGTAGAGCCCCAGTCCCAGCAGGCAGCCGATCATGAAGAACGGTTCGCCACTGAACTGCAGACCCCGTTCCAGCGTGAACGGCGGCATGTCCATATGCATCATGCCGTGCCCGCTGTGATCCATCCGCTCTCTCCCATTTCGCACCAATGCGCCGGGACCAGAGTAGAACCGCCGTGCCCCGCGCCCTCACCCGGGGCTACGGGGTGTCCGGCTCACAGCACGCAGTCGACCTCGGCGTACCGCTCGGTCGGCACCGTCTTCAGCTGCTCGACCGCCTCTGCCAGAGGCACCAGGCCGATGTCCGTGCCGCGCAGCGCCGTCATCATCCCGAACGCCCCCCGGTGCACGGCCTCCACGGCATGCCAGCCGAACCGCGTCGCCAGTACCCGGTCGTAGGCGGTGGGCGTGCCACCGCGCTGCACATGACCGAGGATCACCGGACGCGCCTCCTTGCCCAGCCGCCGCTCCAGCTCGTCGGACAGCTGGCGGGCCACCCCGGCGAAGCGCTCGTGCCCGTAGACGTCCGTACCGCCGGTCTCGAAGGCCATGGAGCCCTCGCGCGGCTTGGCCCCCTCGGCGACCACCACGATCGCGAACCGCTTGCCCGCCGCGAAGCGGGCGCCGACGACCTCGGTGAGCCGGTCGACGTCGAAGGGGCGCTCCGGCACGACGATCGCGTGCGCGCCCGCCGCCATGCCCGAGTGCAGGGCGATCCAGCCCGTATGACGCCCCATCACCTCGACGATCAGGACCCGCTGATGGGACTCCGCGGTCGTCTTGAGCCGGTCCAGGGCCTCCGTCGCCACCCCGACCGCCGTGTCGAAGCCGAAGGTCACATCGGTCGACGCGATGTCGTTGTCGATGGTCTTGGGGACGCCCACGACCGGCAGCCCGGCGTCGGACAGCAGCCGCGCCGCCTTGAGGGTGCCCTCGCCGCCGATCGGGATCACCGCGTCCAGGCCGAGGTCGGCCACATGGCCCTTCGCCCGCTCGACGCCGTCCCGCAGCTGCTCGGGGCGCACCCGCGAGGAGCCGAGGATCGTGCCGCCCGTGGCCAGGATGCCGGCCACGGCGTCCAGGTCCAGCTTGCGGTAGTCGGCCTCCAGCAGACCCCGCCAGCCGTCGTGGAAACCGATCACCTCGTCGCCGTGGTCGACGACCGCCCGGTGCACGACGGAGCGGATGACGGCATTGAGCCCGGGGCAGTCGCCGCCGGAGGTGAGAACACCGATGCGCATGACAGGGAAACCTTCGCAACAGGGCCGGTGGACCGGACCCCGTCGTCCGGTGGAATCCCCGCCACCCTAGCCGTCGAGGGCGGCGGGGAGGACAACCGTCCGCTATGCGGGCTGTGTCGCCGCGGCGATGCGCTCGGCGCGCAGCGCCTCGTACCAGCGGTCGTCGACCGGCGGCAGGGCGTTCACGTCCAGCGCCAGCTTGATCAGCAGGTCCGAGATGTGTGGGTTGCGGGCCATGACCGGGCCGTGCATGTACGTACCGAAGACGGTGTCGTTGAACGCGCCCTCGGTGCCGTCGCCCGTGCCGTTGCCCTTGCCGAAGCGCACCCGGGCGAACGGGCGGGCCGTCGGGCCCAGGTGGGTGACGCCCTGGTGGTTCTCGAAGCCCGTCAGCGGCGGCAGGCCGAGCTGCGGGTCGATGTCGGCGAGCACGTCGCCGACGCAGCGCTCGCCCTCGCCCCGGGTGCTGATCACGTCCAGCAGGCCCAGGCCCTGCTCGCGCTGGCCCAGGTCGTTGATGAACTCGTGGCCCAGGATCTGGTAGCCGGCGCAGACCGAGAAGACGATCGCGCCGTTGGCCACGGCCCGGTTCAGGCCGCCGTCGCGGCGCAGCCGCTCGGCCGCCAGCCGCTGCGGCCGGTCCTCGCCGCCGCCGATCAGGTAGATGTCACCGGAGGTGGGGATCTGCTGGTCGGAGCGGACGTCCACACGCTGGACGTCCAGGCGGCGCTGGTGGGCGCGGCGTTCCAGGACCAGGACGTTGCCCTGGTCGCCGTAGGTGCTGAGCAGGTCGGGGTAGACCCACACCACACGCAGACTGTTCTGGCTCATGCTCACAATCCTTTGAGTGCTGCCCGTGGGTCAGTTGCCGACGACGCGGCGGATGTCCTGGAAGGCGGTGTAGTTCGCGATGACCTCGATCTTGCCGGGCGGGGCCATCTGCACCGCCTCGTCGAACGTCTCGCAGACCCGGAAGTCCACGCCCGCGACCTCCAGGCGCACGGCCAGGTCCAGCTTGCGGTCGCCGATGACCATGATCGGGTGGCCGGCGAGGCGGGTGTAGTCCACGTCCCACAGCCACGAGGTGTCGGTGCCGTCCGCGCCGCGGGCGTTCACCGACAGGACCACCGGCGCCGGCGGCCCGTCGATCAGCGAGAAGGTCTCCAGCCAGCCGGCCGGGTTCTTCGCCAGCAGCAGCCGCACCTCACGGCCGGAGTAGTTCACCACGTCGTACCGGCCGGCCACGGCCTGCACCTGGTACATCCGCTCCAGGGCCACCTGCGGGGGCACCCCGAAGGTCGCGGCCACGGCGGCCGAGGTGGTGGCGTTGGCCTTGTTGGCCCGGCCCGGCAGCTGGAGGTGGATGGGCCACGCGGAGCCGTGCGGGTCGAGGACGTAGTCCCCCGACAGCGCCCAGCTCGGCGTGGGCCGCCTGAAGCCGCACTCGCCGCAGAACCAGTCGTCGCCCGGGCGCTGCATCACGCCGCCGCAGGAGGGGCACGACCAGGCGTCGTCCTTCCACTCCTGCCCGGCCGCCACCCACACCACGTTCGGCGAGGACGAGGCGGCCCAGACGATCAGCGGATCGTCGGCGTTGGCGATCACCACGGCCTTGGTGCCGGCCAGGCCCTCGCGCCACTTCTCCGCGAGCATGCGGGTCTCGGCGGCCCGGTCCAGCTGGTCGCGGGAGAGGTTGAGCAGCGCTATGGCCTTCGGCGAGGTGTCGCGTGCGACGCCCGCCAGGTACTTCTCGTCCACCTCGATCACGCCGTAACGGGCGTCCGAGCCGCCCGCCAGGGCGGAGGTGATGCCCGCGGGCATGTTCGCGCCCAGCGCATTCGACACCACCGGCCCGGAGGCGCGCAGCGCCTCGGCGATCAGCCGTGTCGTCGTGGTCTTGCCGTTGGTGGCCGACACCAGCACCACGTCCAGGTGGGTGGCCAGCCGGGCCAGCAGGTCGGGGTCGAGCTTGAGTGCGACCTTGCCGCCGATCACCGACCCGCTGCCGCGGCCCGCGGCCCGCGACACCGCCGCAGCCGCCTTGCCCGCCGTCACGGCCAGCTTGGCCCGCGGCGACAGCGGCCCCGAGTTGCCTGCCATCGTCCTAGATCCTCCTTGTTCCGGCGCCGTTGCCCTTTTACCTGGTCAGCCGGTGGAACGCCCCCTCCGTGCCGAGCGCCGGCCAGGAGGCTTCGGTCGGGGATCAGCCTATCGAGATCCTGCCGCGGGCCCGAACCCGCGGCCCGGGGATCGTACGCTTGGGCCCATGCGCAGAGGCACCATTCCCGGCAGTTCAGGACGTGTACGACCCATGCGGCTGCTGGGGGACAGGGGGCTGGCGAGCCCCTGCGAGGAGGTCACGGAGTTCGATGCCGGGACGGCCCGCCTGGTCGAGGACATGTTCGCGACGATGTACGCGGCCGGTGGCGTGGGACTCGCCGCGAACCAGATAGGCGTGCCGCTGCGGGTCTTCGTGTACGACTGCCCGGACGACGAGGACCGGCGGCACGTGGGGCACGTCGTGAACCCCCGGCTGGTGGCCGCGGAGGGAATCGTGGTGCGGGGGCCGGAGGGCTGCCTGTCGGTGCCGGGGGTCGAGGCGGGTACGGAGCGCTTCGACGAGGCGGTGGTGGAGGGCTTCACGGCGGAGGGGGAGCCGGTGCGGGTGCGGGGGACGGGGTTCTTTGCGCGGTGCCTGCAGCACGAGTGCGATCACTTGGACGGGGGGTTGTATCTCGACCGTCTGACGGGTGTGCGGAGGTGGCGGGCGCTGCGGGCTGCGCGGAAGGTGGGTTGATTCCCCACCCCGCCCCTTCCCGAAACTGGGGGCTGACGCCCCCAGACCCCAGGGGAGGGAACGGGGGCTGCGCCCCCTGCCCCGCCCCTCGCGCTCCGCGCGGGGGCGAAGCCGGGGCTGCGCCCCAGGCCCCCGGTTCGGGGTACGAATTCAGCCCCTCTGGGGGCACCTCCCAGCGGTAGCTGGGGGAGTTTGAGGAGCGGGGGTCCGGGGGCGGAGCCCCCGAAGCCCCGCCCCCGCGCGGAGCGCGAGGGGCCCGGGGCCCGGGGGCTTGCCCCCGGTTACGGGAAGGGGCGGGGTGGGGAAAACCCCTCAGAACCCCGGGCCGTCCGCCCGGTCGCCCGAGACCGCCAGCCGACCCCACAGCAGGTCCGCCAGGTATCGCACCAGCTGCCCCCGCGGGAACGGCCGCTCCCGCAGCCACCAGTCGCCCGCCGCATGCATCATGCCGACAATCCCGTGACCCCAGGCCCGCGCCAGCTCCTCGCCGTCCGCGTCCAGGTCCACCCGCTCGAGGATCACCTGGGCCAGCTCCTCGCCCAGCCGCCGCAGCAGCGGAGCGGAGTGCCGGCCGACGTCGAAGCCCTGCTCGGTGGGCTGGCCCTCGTCCGCGGGGTGCATCAGGAACCGGTACACCTGCGGGCGCGCCTCTATCGCCGCGAGGTAGTTGTCCAGGGTCGCCTCGACCCGCTCGCGGCGCTCGACGGGCGCGTCCAGGGCCGCCCGCAGCCCGGCCAGCAGCGCATCGGTATGCCGGGCGGCCAGCGCCCGGTACAGCCCGCCCTTGTCGCCGAAGTGCCGGTAGAGGATCGGCTTGGTGATCCCCGCCTCGGCCGCGATGGCGTTCATCGACGCCCCCGGTCCGTCCCGCAGCACCACCCGGTCCGCCGCCTCGAGCAGCACCTTGCGCCGCTCCTCCGCAGCCCGCTGCTGCTCGTCCCGCTGACTGGTCCCCATCAGACGTGCCTCCCGCCCCAATGCTCAAAAACGCATGCGCAACGTAACACCCGCACCACGCAATGAATTCGGCGGGCGGCGCCGTTGACAGACGCTACCAGTGGGTAACATACTCCCGTTACCGCAGGTAATAGTGCTGGGAGGGGACATGGGGGAGTTCACGCCGGAGCTGAACGACGACCAGCGGGCCGTCCGCGACTGGATCCACGGCTTCGCCGCCGATGTGATGCGCCCGGCCGCCGCGGAGTGGGACGAGCGCGAGGAGTTCCCCTGGCCCGTGGTCCAGGAGGCGGCCAGGATCGGCCTCTACTCGCTCGACTTCTACGCCCAGCAGTTCTTCGACCCCACGGGCCTCGGCGTCCCCATGACGCTCGAGGAGCTGTTCTGGGGGGACGCGGGGCTCGGTCTGGCCATCGCGGGGACCGGCCTCGCCGCGATCGGCGTCCTGACCAACGGCACCGACGAGCAGATCGGCACCTGGGTGCCGCAGATGTACGGGGACGCCCAGGACGTCAAGGTCGCCGCCTTCTGCTCCTCCGAGCCCGACGCCGGCTCCGACGTCTCGGCCATGCGCACCCGCGCCGTCCACGACGAGGCCAAGGACGAGTGGGTCCTCAACGGCACCAAGACCTGGGCCACCAACGGCGGGATCGCCAACGTCCACGTCGTCGTCGCCGTGGTCGACCCCGCGCTCGGCGCCCGCGGCCACGCCTCCTTCATCGTCCCGCCCGGCACCCCGGGGCTCTCCCAGGGCCAGAAGTTCCGCAAGCACGGCATCCGCGCGTCCCACACCGCCGAGGTCGTCCTCCAGGACGTCCGGGTACCCGGGCACTGCCTGCTCGGCGGCAAGGAGAAGCTCGACGAGCGGCTGGCCCGCGCCCGCGAGCGCGCGGCCGGCGGCGCCGAGCGGTCCGGGAACGCGGCGATGGCCACCTTCGAGGCGTCCCGGCCCGCCGTCGGCGCCCAGGCGGTCGGCATCGCGCGGGCGGCGTACGAGGTGGCCCTCGACTACGCCCGTACCCGGGTCCAGTTCGGCCGCCCGATCATCGACAACCAGGGCGTCGCCTTCCAGCTCGCCGACATGCGCACGAGCATCGACGCCGCGCGCCTGCTCGTCTGGCGCGCCTCGTGGATGGCCTCCGCCAACAAACCCTTCACGTCGGCGGAGGGCTCGATGTCCAAGCTCTTCGCGGGCGAGACGGCGAAGAAGGTGACCGCCCAGGCCATGCAGATCCTCGGCGGCAACGGCTACACCCGCGAGTACCCGGTGGAGCGTATGCACCGGGATGCTGCGATTTACACCATTTTCGAAGGCACGAGTGAGATCCAGCGGCTGGTCATCGCCCGGGCGCTGGCGGGGGTGCCGATCCGGTAGACCGCCGCCGGGCCGCCGCCGGGGCGGCGCTTTCGGTGCATACCCTCCGTGCTGACGGATTTCGCCCGGGTTTCGTCGTGAGACGCGAGTGAGACGTTGCCACGATTTGATCACTCAACTGTCACAGGAGTCCCATCAGACCCCCCGTTGGCTGAAAACGCATCAGCCATGACGTAAGAATGTGCACGTCAAAAAACGAACCACCTACGGGGGATCAGCACCATGCGTCGTCATCTCGCCACCGTCGCCGTCGTCGTCGCGCTCGCGGCCACCGCCACCGCCTGCAACGGTGACGACACCGCCGCGAAGCCCGACAACACCGCGTCGGCCGACAAGAGCCAGGCGCCCAAGGACAACGGCCCCGCGCAGGACAAGCCCGCGGACAAGCCCTCCCAGGACAACGGGGGCAACCGCGTCGCCGGCAACACCGTCACCCTCAAGGGCAAGGACGCCGGTGTCCAGATCGGGGTCACCCTCAAGAGCTTCGCCGACCCGGCGCAGAGCGACAACAAGTTCATGAAGCCGTCGCCGGGCAAGCGCTGGGTCGCCGCCCAGTTCGAGATCGCCAACACGGGCACGGCCGTCTACGACGACAGCCCCGCCAACGACGTGAAGGTCATCGACGAGGCGGGCCAGGAGTACACCCACACCCTCGGCTCGACCACCGTGGGCCCCAACCTGCCGGGCACGGTCAAGCTGAAGCCGGGCGAGAAGGCCCAGGGCGTGGTCGTGGTCTCGATGCCCGAGAGCGCCAAGTCCGCCAAGGTCCAGTACACCCCGGTCTCCGGCTTCGCCAAGGAGACCGCGGAGTGGACCATCAAGAAGTGACCCCGCGGCCGCGCCCGTGATTAAATCGCGGGCGCGGCCCCCGGCTTGCCCGTTAGGGTGAGGCCGGTCAACACACTCGCACCTCCCGGTGCGCAGGGCCAGGCTCCTTCTTGTGGTGAAAGCGCCGGTCCCGTTCTCGATCTCGGGAGGCCAGGCATCGGCGGTGCCCGGTGCGCAGACGATCGTTACTTCCTTCAGATGGACGAGGCGCGGGTTCGAATCCTGCTCGCCGCTCCGGCGGCGGTAGCTCAGCGGCAGAGCGCGTTACGTACACGATCGTCGACTTGATCTCGGGCACCGCCTTTGCCACCCTCCCGTCACCACGGGGGATTTCACGACTCATGGCCCGCTTCAACGCCCGTACCGCCCGCCCCGCCGCGGCCTCGCCCGTCACCTCGACCGGCGAGCGCACACGTACCCACGAGGGCGCCACCGGACACCTCCGCGACGCGCGCGGCGAGTTGTTCCTGCTCGCCGTCGGCAACTTCGTCGGCACCGACACCTTCTACGAGAAGGCCGGGGACCGCGACGACCGCTACGCCCGGCTGGTGCGGCAACTGGCCGTCGAGGACCCCGAGTGGACCGTCGCGTTCCTGCGCTGGCTCCGCGCCGGGGCCAACATGCGCACCGCCGCCCTGGTCGGCGCCGCCGAGTTCGCCGCCGAGCGGCTGAGCCGGGGCCTCCACGGCCACTCCCGGCAGGCGGTCGACGCCGTGCTCCAGCGGGCCGACGAGCCGGGCGAGCTGCTCGGCTACTGGACCGGCGCATACGGACCGAGCGTGCCCAAGCCCGTCAAGCGCGGCATCGCCGACGCCGTGCAGCGGCTCTACACCCAGCGGTCCCTGCTCAAGTACGACACCGACTCCAAGGGCTACCGCTTCGGCGACGTCCTCCGGCTCGTCCACGCGAGGCCCGCACCCGACAGGCCCCGGCAGGGCGCGCTGTTCCGGCACGCCGTCGACCGGCGCAAGGGCCGGGGCGAGGCGGTCCCCGAAGAGCTGGCGATGCTGCGCAGCCGCGCCGGGCTGGCGGCGCTCCCGGTCGAGGAGCGGCGGGCGCTGCTGCGCACCGCCGGAGCACCGGAGGCGCTCGAGGCCGCGGGCATGACGTGGGAGGCGCTGGCGGGCTGGCTCCAGGGGCCGCTGGACGCCGCCGCCTGGGAAGCCGTCATCCCGTCCATGGGCACCATGGCGCTCGTCCGCAACCTCCGCAACTTCGACCGGGCCGGAGTGAGCGACGCGGTCGCCGAGCGGGTCGCGGCGCGCATCGCCGACCCCGAACAGGTCGCCGCCGCACGGATGTTCCCCTTCCGCTACTGGGCCGCGTACCGGCACACCGCCTCGCTGCGGTGGGCACACGCGCTGGAGAAGGCCGTCGCCGCCTCGCTCGCCAACGTGCCCGCCCTGCCGGGCCGGACGCTCGTCCTGGTGGACCGGTCCCCGTCGATGTTCCCCGGCTACGCCTACTCCACCCCGACCACCTCCGACATCCCGCTCGCCGAGCAGGCGGCCGTCTTCGGAGCGGCCGTGGCACTGCGGGCGGAGCAGCCCACGCTCGTCGAGTTCGGCATGCGCAGCAATGTCCTGGACGTGCCGAAGGGCGGCAGCGTGCTGCGGCTCGTCGAGCGGTTCGGGCAGATCGACGGCACCGACATCCCGCTCGCGGTCCAGCAGCACTTCCGGGGCCACGACCGGATCGTGGTGGTGACGGACGAGCAGACCCGGCCGGGCTGGCTGCCCTCCAACGCCCACGCCTACGGCGGCATGCCGGAGACGCACATCGACGCCCTGGTCCCGCGCCATGTGCCGGTCTACATGTGGAACATGGCCGGCTACCGCGCGGGCGCCGCCCCCTCGGGCGGGGACAACCGGCACGCCTTCGGCGGGCTCACCGACGCGGCCTTCCGCATGATCCCGCTGCTCGAGGCCGGGCGCACGGCGCACTGGCCCTGGGAGGACGGCCCCGCGCACCGGGGTGCGTGAGCCGCCCTCCGCGGCCGCCGGGCGTCAGGCGGTCAGGCCCTCCGGGGACAGCTTCCTGACGTCGTACCGGCTGGTGATCCGCCCGCGCACGGCGGCCGCCGCATGGCCCACGCCCACGGGCACGTCGACGATCGTCCACCCGGTGGGCCAAGGCGGTGTGCCCGGGCCGCCGTTGCCCAGGTAGTCGAGGTCGGGGGAGCGGCCCAGGCCGGTGCCCAGGCCCTTGAGGTAGGCCTCCTTGCGCACCCACAGCCGGGTGAAGACCGCGGCGCGCCGGACGGCGGGCGCGGCCATGATCTCGCGCTGCTCGGCGGGGTGCAGCGCCTCGGAGACCCCGGCGACGGTGTGCGCGGCCGGGACCTGCTCGGTGTCGACGCCCACCGGCGCCGCCGCCACCCCGATCAGCACCAGGTTGCCCCCGTGCGACATGGAGAAGTGCGGGGCACCGGGCGCGGAGACGGCGGGCCTGCCGTGCGGCTTGTCACAGCACGGGCAGGGCTCGCGGTGGAAGCGCACCTCACCGGGGGCCACACCGAGGTAGGCGCCCAGGACTCTGCGCAGCATGAGGTGCGCGGCCACGTACTTGGCACGGTCGATGGCGTGGACGAAGCCGGCCGCCTGCGCGCGCTCGCGCTCGTCGAGGGGCGACTGGTCGAGTGGCGTGCCCAGCAGCCAGGGGTCGGTGGTGTGCAGCAGCCAGAGGTCGAGTGCTCCTTCGGCCGGCGTGCTCAGGGTCTCCGGCCAGGGCACGTCGAGTGCGGAGGCCGGGCGCAGGGAGGCGGCGGGGTCCAGGTGTAGCTGCACGAGTCGCTCCGGTCTTTCGGTGACGGCCGGGACGGATGGCGGCCGCGACGGATACCCGGCCGGGGCAGCGGTCGAGGGGACGTACCCGGCCGGACGGGCAGAACGCCGCAGCGTACAGGAGTCATATGTCTGTCACATATAGAGCCCGTGCGATGCGGGCAATTTCCGACCCGAATCTATCAACAAGTGCCATTGCGTTCACTCCTCGTGTGGGGACTGGTAACTGACCACCAGAGCACCGCCCCTGCTCCACCGTCATCGACGGTCCACACAGGAAAGGTCGGGTACCCCCGTGGCAGACAACCAGCCTCCGTCACGCCGCAGCCTCGTGCTGGGCATGGCCGCCCTCGGCGCCGGCGCCCTCACCGGAGCCGCCGCGCTCGGCACCGCACCCCGCGCCGAAGCCCGGGCGCGGAACGGTTCGTTCGTACCGGCCGTGGTGGTCGGCACCGGCTACGGTGCCGCCGTCGCCGCGCTGCGCCTCGGGGAGGCCGGAGTCGGGACGCTGATGCTCGAGATGGGCCGGCAGTGGGACGCGCCGGGCGCGGACGGCAACGTCTTCTGCGGCATGCTCAAGCCGGACGAGCGCTCCACGTGGTTCCGCAACCGCACCCGGGCGCCGCTGAGTTCGTTTCTCTGGCTCGACGTGGTCGACAGAGGCATCACCCCGTACGCCGGTGTGCTGGACCGCGTCGAGCTGGGCGAGATGGCGGTGTACGTGGGCCGCGGCGTGGGCGGCGGCTCGCTGGTCAACGGCGGCATGGCCGTGCTGCCGAGACGCTCCTACTTCGAGGAGGTGCTGCCGCAGGTCGACGCCCGGGAGATGTACGCGCGGTACTTCCCGCGCGCCACCGCCGCGTTGCGGGTGAACCACATCGACCGGGGCTGGTTCGAGGCGACGGAGTGGTACAAGTACGCCCGCGTCTCCCGCACCCAGGCGGCCCGGGCGGGGCTGACCACCACGTTCGTGCCCAACGTCTACGACTTCGGCCACATGCGGCGGGAGGAGACCGGCGGGGCACCCCGGTCCGCGCTCGCCACCGAGGTCATCTACGGCAACAACCACGGCAAGATGAGCCTGGACAAGACCTATCTGGCCGCCGCACTCCGCACGGGCAAGGTCGTGATCAAGCCATTGCACCGGGTCAAAGCCATCGGTCGGCAGGGCGACGGAACGTTCCTGCTCACGGTCGAGGAGACCGACGCCCGCGGCCGGGTGCTCGCCGGCAAGGAGATCGCCTGCAGACACCTCTTCCTCGGGGCCGGCAGCCTGGGCACCACGGAGCTGCTGCTGCGGGCCCGCGAGACCGGTGCGCTGCCCGACCTGAGCCCCGAGATCGGCACCGGCTGGGGACCGAACGGCAACGTCATGACCGCCCGGGCCAACCACGTCTGGAACCCCACCGGAGCCCGGCAGTCCGCCATCCCCGCGCTGGGCATCGACGACTGGGACAACCCCGGCAACCCGGTCTTCGCCGAGATCGCGCCGATACCCGCCGGCCTGGAGACCTGGGTCAGCCTCTACCTGGCCATCACCAGGAACCCCGAGCGCGGCACCTTCGTCTACGACCGGGCGGCCGACCGGCTGAGCCTCCACTGGACCCGGGACCAGAACCGGCCCGCGGTCGACGCCGCGAAGAAGCTCTTCGACCGCATCAACAGGGCCAACGCCACGATGTACCGGTACGACCTGTTCGGCGGCAGGCCCAGGAGCTTCACGGACGACTTCTGCTACCACCCGCTCGGCGGCTGTGTGCTGGGCCGGGCCACCGACCTCTACGGGCGGGTGCGCGGCCACAAGAACCTCTACGCCATGGACGGTTCGCTGATCCCCGGTTCCATCGGGGTCAATCCCTTCGTGACCATCACGGCACTGGCCGAGCGGAACGTCGAGCGCGTCATCGCGGAGGACGTCGCGGTCTGAGGCGGCGGGGGAGCAGGGGCCGCCTGAGACAGGGGAGAAGAGGGCGTCATGTGTGGTGGCAGGGAAAGGAGTGCTGCCTGAGGTTGGTGCAGGAGAGGAGGTTGCGAGAATGACGGTCTGTTCTGATGCTCTTTCGGATGTGTGCGAAGGGACCGATCGTGACCGAAAACCACCGCGGATCCGCGGACAGCGAACTCTGGATCCGCAGGTTCCACCCCCGCCCGGACGGCGAGGTGCGGCTGGTGTGCCTGCCGCATGCGGGCGGCTCCGCCAGCTTCTACTTCCCGTTGTCCAAGGACATGCCGTCGTTCGCCGACGTCCTGTGCGTCCAGTACCCGGGCCGCCAGGACCGCCGTGCGGAGCCGCTCATCGACAGCATTCCCGACCTCGCGGACCGGGTGTTCGCCGCCCTGCTGCCCTGGGCCGACCGCCCGCTGGCGCTCTTCGGCCACAGCATGGGTGCCTCGCTCGCCTTCGAGGTCGCCCGGCGGTTCGAGCGGGAGAAGGGCATCGTCCCGGCCGCCCTGTTCGTCTCCGGCCGCCGGGCCCCGTCCACCTACCGCGACGAGCGCGTGCACCAGCTGGACGACAGCGGGCTCATCGCCGAGGTCCGCCGGCTGAGCGGCACCTCCTCCCAGCTCCTGGGCGACGAGGAGGTGATGCGCATGGTCCTGCCGGCCATCCGCTCCGACTACCGGGCCGCCGAGACCTACGCGTACGAGCCGGGGGAGCCGCTGCACTGCCCGGTGGTGTGCCTGGTGGGCGACGACGACCCCAAGGCGACACTGGACGAGGCAGCGGCCTGGGAGGGACACACGGAGGGCTCGTTCGGCCTCCGGGTCTTCCCCGGCGGCCACTTCTACCTGACGGACCATCAGTCCGACGTCGTGAAGGAGATAGCGGACCGGCTCCGGCCGGCGTAGCCCGCGGGTGCACCCGCGCACCCGTGCACCACGAGGAGCGGCCCTCCGCCCGGAAGTCCCGGGCGGAGGGCCGCTCCTCGTGGTGCTCCTCGTGGTGCTACGGCCTCACGAGGTCTGCACGTCGCTCTTGGCCCGGCCGTCGTGGCCGATCCAGTCGCCGAAGGCCGAGGTGCTCGCGTCCTTGCCGCGGGCGCTGCTCAGCCGGCCGTCCGTGCCGAGCACGACCGCGACCGTACGCCCCTGGGCGTCCTGGACGAGCGCGGCGGTGGCCCGGTGCGGGACGCCCGCCTCCTGCCAGGGGCCCGGGCGGCCGGAGCCCGTGGAGAGCCGCACCCGGCCCTTGTCGTCGCGGGCCGCGACGACGGTGGTGTTGTCCGCCTGGAGCAGCGCCACCCGGCCGTAGCCGCCGAACGGCTCGCACTCGGACGTCACGCGCCAGCCGCCGTTGTCCGCCTGCCGGTCGGCGACGGCCACCCGCGAGGTGGAGGGCTGGCGCATGGCCAGGCGCATGCCGCCGCCGGAGAGCGGGGCCAGCGTCAGCGGGCCGGTCGCGGTCGGCAGCTTGGTCGGCTCGGCCATGCGCGGGGCGTCGCCGGGGCCGTCGGACATCCAGTGGTGGACGGTCTTGGTGTCGGCGGCGACGACGTGGATGCGGCCCTGGGCGTCGACCGCGGCGTCCAGGCCGTCCTCGACCCGCAGCTTGTCCGGGGTGCCGGGCAGCACGGCCCAGGCCGGCCAGCCCTTGCCGCCCGCGGAGCTGACGTAGCTCACGCCGCCGTCGAAGTTCTTGACGAAGACGTGGACGGCGCCGTCCTTGCCCTCGACCGCGACGGGGTAGCCGGTCTCCATCGAGCGCTCCGGGTCCGCGTCGGGTGACCCGAGGGACTCCCACTCGCCGAACGACGGGGCGGCGCCGTCCGCGGTCTTCCCGGTCTGCAGGGCCGTGACGACCTCGCGCCGGTGGTCCTGGCCCTTGGCGGGCAGCGCGGTCCGGACGGAGAACAGCTGGAGGGTGCCGTCGGCGCGCCGCAGGCACTGCACCTGGCCCTCCAGCATCGAGCCGCCCACCGGCGCGGGCTCGGACCACACGCTGCTGCCGGCCTTGGTCTCGGTCCAGCAGTGCGCCTGGCCGTCGAGGATCGCGAAGGCCGCGAGCCGGCCGTCGGGCAGCGGCTGCACCCAGCGCTGGGTGCCCGTGGCGCGGTGCCGGCAGTTGTTGGTCCAGCGGTATTCCCGGGCGCGGTCGCCGACCTTGCGGTCGCCGCAGCCGGCCTTGTCGTCGCAGCTCTTGCCGTTGACCCAGCCGTAGGTGTCAAGAATCTTGATCTTGTGCGCAGTGGTGGCGTCGTCGAGGCTGTTGGGCAGCATGTCGACCTCGTAGCCGACGTAGCTGTCCACGGCCACCGGCCGCGCGTGCTTGCTGCCCCAGTACTGGGCCAGGGCGGCCTGCGCGAAGAAGGCGGAGGTGGTGTGGTCCTGGTGGTCGTAGTGGGATATGCCCTGGAGGACGGGCGGGGTGTTCGGGAAGTCCGGCTGCTTCGCCCGGTGCGTCGGGTTCGGGTCGAGGGTGCGCACGACGGTCGGCTTGTAGCGCTCGAGCACGGCGGTGAGCGTGTCGATCACTTCCTGCCGGCTGTACTGGTAGGCGTGCTTGACCGGGCCCCCGGCGGGCACCAGCGTGGTGAGCTTCGGGGTGGCCCCCAGCCACAGGCCGCGCAGGCTGTCCTTCTTCGGGTTCTTGATCGCCCGGGCCTCGACCAGCTCCATGAAGATCAGCTGGACCTGGGGCGCGGCCTTGAGCGTCTGGAGCTCGACCTCGATGCCGGGCAGGAGCTTCAGCGTCTCCACGGTCCAGGGGCTGAGCCAGTCGCCGGTGGCCATCTGGGCGGTCGCCTCGCGCAGGCCGTTCATCCGGGCGCGGACGAACTCGGGGCGCTTCTCCGGCAGTTTGTTGTAGTCCGGCGCGTTCGAGAGGGCGTTGCGGCCGTCGGACTCGCCGCCGGTCATGCAGACCGTCAGGGTCGGGGCGCCGCTCCGGATGGACTGCTCCAGCTCCGGGTTCATGAAGAACAGGGAGTCGTCCTCGTGCGCCATGATGTGCACGATCGCCTCGGAGGTGAGGGCCTTCGCGGGGCGCGCGGGGAAGTCCTTGTCCCGGTGCTTCCCCTGGTCGTCGGGGGCCAGCCACTGCCAGGCGCCCACCGCGCCCGCTCCCACGACCAGGCCGCCACCAGCGACCTGAAGGACACGTCGACGCGGTATTCGCCCTGGCACAGGCTTGCTCCTATCTCCTGCGCCAAGCAAGCGCGGTGGTCATCGGAAAAGGGGCGACAAGGACCCGGACAAGGACCCATCCCCCCAAGGTCAAGAGTCGATCATATGATCGGCAACCTGCCGTTTTCCTGCTGTTGTGTAACAGCCATGCGACGGGCGGGCATAGATTCTGATGCGGTCGCCCTGTGTGAGCGGAGGGGTGGTTGATCGTCACCGTGGGTCATGTGTCGTGGCGCACAGTTCCGTTGATCGCGACGGGAGTTGTGATGTGCGTCACGCGATGCGTCGTGTGACGCGGACCACATGACGGTCTTGTCCTCTGCCTCGTCTTCCGCGGCCCCCGGGGCCCGTCCCGCGCCCCCGCCGATCGCCGATATCGCGCCAGCTCATACCGTTCTCTGTCCTTCTGCGCCCGCGTGGCTAGGTTGGGAGCCGGCGCGACAACTCGGCACTTCGACGATCGAGGAGTTTGCATGCCTGTCTCCACCGCACCCGGATCCAAGTGGGGCAACTGGACCAACCTGGAGGGCACCGTCCACGCGGAGCCCGCGGCGGCGCTCAACTCCGACAACCGCGTCCAGGTCTTCGCGCGCGGCGACGACGACTCGCTCCGGACGGTCTGGGAAACGCGCGACCGCGGCTGGTCCTCCTGGCTCCGGCTCGACGGCGCCCGGATCGCGGGCGCGCCCGATGCCGTCCGCGGCAGGGACGGAAGGATCCGCGTCTTCTACCGCACGCCCGGCAACCACCTCGAAGTCGTCGCGCAGACCGCGGTGAACACGGCCTTCGGCCCGCCGCAGCGCATCGTCACCAACGTCGGCGGCGACCCGGCGGCGGCCTTCGACGCCGACGGACGGATCCAGGTCTTCTTCCGGGGCACGGACGGCGCCCTGTGGTACACCCGCAACCAGAGCCTCAACTACGCGACGTACAGCGGCCCCACGTCGCTCGGCGGCACGACGACCGCGACCCCCGCGGCGGTGCTGGACGGCTCCGGGCGGATCGTGGTGGCCGTCAGGGGAGAGGGCGACACGCTCCACACCGTCCAGCAGAAGGCCGCGAACTCCGCCGACGCCTGGGAGGCGTTCCAGCAGCGGGCCACCGGCGTCACCAGCCGCCCGTCGGCGGTCCTCGACGCGGCGTCCCGCGTGCAGGTCTTCTACCGGGGATCGGACGGCGCGGCCTGGCGGATCGGGCAGGGCGACGACTGCGACGGCTGGCAGAACCCGGCCTCCCTCAAGGGCGGGATCGTCGACCGCCCCACGGCGTGCCTCGGTCAGGACGGCCGGGTCAACGTCCTCGTCAAGGGCACGGACGACAAGCTGTGGGTCACGGTGCAGTCGGCGGCGAACGGTGCGGCGTACGAGGAGTTCCGCACGCTGGACGGCGTGATCGGGGAGGTGCACGCGAGCCCGGTGATCATGAACCGGGTGGGGCTGCTGTACGTCTTCACACAGGGCTCCGGGGGTGCGCGGCACCTCTGGCTGCAGCGGCAGAACTGGGCGTAGGGGGTTTCTTCCCCCACCCCGCCCCTTCCCGCTGTATCCGATATGCGGCTCCGCCGCAGGGCGGGGGCTCCGCCCCCGGACCCCCGCTCCTCAAACGCCGGAGGGGCTGAATTCGGGTCTGGGGCGCAGCCCCAGTTCGGGAAGGGGCGGGGTGGGGAAAGAAACCCTCGGTCAAACCTGCCGCACCGTCATATACTCCGCCACCGCCACCAGTTCCTCCCGAGCCGCCCCCTCCAGCGGCACCCCGACCAGGCACTGCCGCGCCGCCTCCACCCCCCGCCGCGCCTCCGCCAGCGCAGCCGCACGCCCACCCGCTTCCTCGACAAGCACGGCCGCCCGGTCCGCCGCGTCCGCATCCAGCGGCACCGGCGCATCGAGCAGTTCGGCGAGACGGCGCGCGGCCGGAGTGCCCGCGGCCAGGGCCGCCAGCACGGGGAGGGTCTTCTTCCCGCGGCGCAGATCGCCATGGGCCGGCTTGCCCGTGACCTCCGGGTCGCCCCAGATGCCCAGCACGTCGTCCACGGCCTGGAAGGCCGCCCCCAGGTGCCGGCCCGCCTCCGCGAGCGCGGCCACCGCCCGCGGCGGCGCACCCGCGAGGACCGGGCCGAGCGTCAGGGCGCAGCCGATGAGGGAGCCCGTCTTGCCGGCCGCCATCGCCGCGTACTCGGCGAGGTCCACCGCCTCCGGGCCCGTCCACGGCCGCGACTCGAAGAGCAGGTCGTCGGCCTGACCCGCCACCAGGTCCCGCAGTGCACGGGACAGATGGGCCACGGCGGCAGCGGAGTGCTCACCGTCGGCCAGGGCCAGGTTCTCGACCGCGAGCGCGAACAGGGCGTCCCCGGCGAGGACCGCGGGCCCGGTGCCGAATGCCTTCCAGACGCTGTCCCGGTGCCGGCGCCGCTCGTCGCCGTCCATCACGTCGTCGTGCACCAGCGAGAACGCGTGCACCAGCTCGACGGCGACGGCCCCGGCGACGGCCGCACCGCCCGGGGCGCCCACCGCCTCCGCGCCGAGGACGGCCAGGGCCTGCCGGATCCCCTTCCCGCCCCCGGCCGCCGCCGGAGCGCCGTCGGCATCGCACCAGCCGAACGCGAAGGAGGCCATCCGCCGCGGCCAGGGGTGCAGCTGCCGCACGGCCGCCCGCAGGGCGGGGTCGACCAGTTCGCGGGAGCGCGCCAGGGCCGGCGGCGGGGACGTCCGGGGCCGTGTCTGCGTCGTCGTCTGCTCCGTCGCCTGCGTCGTCACGCGCCGACCCCCAGCTCCGCACGGGCCTTGTCGACCATGTCCCGGGCGTGCAGCAGCCCGAGCCGGTCGAGCGTGCAGTACAGCTCGTCGAGATCGGCCGCGGTCTCCGCCGCGGCACGGCCCAGCCGTGCCCGGGCCTTGAGCAGGCCGAGCCGGGCGAGGGCCGCGCCGCGCGGCTCGCCCATCTCCAGGAACTCCTCCAGCGCGCCCCCGTAGGCGGCCTGCGCCTCCTCGTACCGTCCTGCGCGGAAGAGCACGTTCCCGCGCATCTTGTGGTTGTAGGCCAGCGCGCTCGCCAGGTTCATCTCCCGGCAGGTGGACTCGGCCTCGGACAGCAGCTCCAGTGCCCGGCCCGTCTCGCCCCGCAGGGAGAGCACGTCGGCTATGCCGCGCAGCGCCCACGCCCGGCCCCGGGCGTCGTCGGCCTTCCCGGCTATCGCGGCGGCCTCCTCGAACATCGCGAGGGCGGTGTCGTACGAGCCCGTGTTGCGGTGCATCTGCGCGATGCCCTCCAGCGCCCACACCGTATGCCGCGCCTCGCCCCGCCGTCTGGCCTCGGCCAGCAGCTTCTCGTGCAGCTCGGCCACGGCCGCGTAGTCGCCCTGGATCCGGCCGGTCTCGGCCAGTCCGGCCAGGGAGTAGCCGCGCGCCACGACGTCCCCGCCGTGCTCGGCCAGTTCGGCGGCGAGGGCGAGCAGGCGCCGGGCGAGGGCGAGGGCGCCGCGCTGCCGGGCGAGCGTTCCCCCGCTCCACACGGCCCAGGCCATCGCCCCCCGGTCCCCGGCCCGCCGCGCCGCCCGGTAGCTGTCCCGCCAGGCCCGCTCGGCGTCGGCGACCCGGCCCAGGCGCCGGCTCGCCTCGGCGACGGCCAGGCCCGCGTGGGCCGACTCCAGCCAGTCCGCGGCGAGTTCGGCCCGCCGCCACTGCTCGACCGCCTTCTCCAGCACCTCCTCGAGGGAGGAGTTCACCGACAGCTCCCCGAGCGCGCCACGGTACTCGGGGGCGAATGCCTTGCCGTACATGTCTGCCTCTCGTCGTCACGGTCCGACGGGCGGGTCCCGGGACGAGTCCCGGCGCGCACCGTCGACGATCAAGAAGCTATGGCCAATGACTGGTGGGTGTAATCCACCGCCGAGCCCGTCCGCCGTACCTCTGGAGACGGGCGCCGCAGCGCCGGGTCATACGTGAGACGTACGGGACGGCTGCTCAGAGCGGGGGAGGTGCTGCCCCGTGGTGGCGCGATTCCGCCGTATCGCCCACGAAGCAGGGGAATTCGACGCTCCGTCAGCTGGTAGCTTCTGCCCGTCGATCTTCCGTTCACCCCGAAGGATGCACATTGGTCCGCTCCCGACTCCGCCGCCCGGCCCGCCTGACCGGCGGCACGGCGGTCGCCGCCCTCGTCCTCGCCGCGCTCCCGGCCGCCCCCGCCTTCGCGAGCCCCTCGGACACCCCGCACCTCGACGCCGTCGAGCAGGCGCTGCGCCAGGTCTCCCCGGGGCTCGAAGGGGATGTGTGGCAGCGCACCAGCGGCAACAAGCTGGACGCCTCCGCCACGGACCCGTCGGACTGGCTGATGCAGACCCCCGGCTGCTGGGGCGACGACAAGTGCGCCGACCGCCCCGGCACCAAGCGGCTGCTGGCCAAGATGACGGAGAACATCGCCGCGGCGGAGCGCACGGTCGACATATCCACGCTCGCGCCGTTCCCCAACGGCGCGTTCCAGGACGCGATAGCCGCCGGCCTCAAGGCCTCCGTCGAGTCCGGGCACAAACTGCGCGTGCGCGTCCTGGTCGGGGCCGCCCCCGTCTACCACATGAACGTCCTGCCGTCGAAATACAAGGACGACCTGAGGGCCAGGCTCGGCAAGGCCGCCGACAACATCACGCTCAACGTCGCGTCGATGACCACCTCGAAGACCGCCTTCTCCTGGAACCACGCCAAGCTCCTCGTGGTCGACGGCCGCTCCGCGATCACCGGCGGCATCAACGACTGGAAGGACGACTACATCGAGACGTCCCACCCGGTGACGGACGCCGGCCTCGCCCTGACCGGCCCCGCCGCGCACTCCGCCGGGCGCTACCTGGACCGGCTCTGGACGTGGACGTGCCGGAACAAGGGCAACATCGCGAACGTCTGGTTCACCTCGTCGGGCGGCGGCTGCATGCCGACGATGGAGAAGGACGCCAACCCCGCGCCCGCCGGTCCGGCCGGCGACGTCCCGGTGATCGCCGTCGGCGGGCTGGGCGTCGGCATCGAGGACAGCGATCCCACCTCCCCGTACCGCCCGCAGCTGCCCACCACCCCCGACACCAAGTGCGTGATCGGTGTGCCGGACCGGACCAACGGCGACCGCGACTACGACACGGTCAACCCCGAGGAGAGCGCCCTGCGGGCGCTGGTGGGGAGCGCCACCCGGCACATCGAGATCTCCCAGCAGGACCTCAACGCCACCTGCCCGCCGATCGCCCGCTACGACATCCGGCTGTACGACGCGCTGGCCGCCAAGCTCGCCGCGGGCGTGAAGGTCCGCATCGTCGTCAGCGACCCCGCCAACCGCGGCACGGTCGGCAGCGGCGGCTACTCGCAGATCAAGTCCCTGGCCGAGATCAGCGACACGCTGCGCAACCGCCTGGCCCTGGTCACCGGGGGCGACCGGGACAAGGCCCGCGCCGCGCTGTGCTCCAACCTCCAGCTCGGGACCTTCCGCAGCTCGCCCGGCGCACGGTGGGCCGACGGCAAGCCGTACGCGCTGCACCACAAGCTGGTGTCCGTCGACGACTCCGCCTTCTACGTGGGCTCGAAGAACCTCTATCCCTCGTGGCTGCAGGACTTCGGCTACATCGTGGAGAGCCCGCAGGCGGCCCAGCAGCTGAAGACGCAGGTGCTCGACCCCGAGTGGCAGTACTCGCAGGCCACCGCCACGGTCGACCACACACGGGGTGTCTGCTCGGCCTGACGCAGGTAACCCAGGCGCTGCATAAACAAGTTCGAATATCGGGGAATTATCCGACTGTCTTCACTGATGAGTGAACGGAATTTCATCCTGCCCCGTGCGAGGTGCAACCATGCGCTCGCCTCACCCGACCGGCAAGAAATTCTGGAGACTTCATGGAGAATTCCCCGGGCAGCGCCGAGCAGCGGTTCCGCCGCTGGGGAGCGGCGCTGACCGCGACGGCCGCGGCCGTCGCGGCAGCCCTCCCGACCACCACCGCCGAAGCGGCGGACGGCCCGAAGGGAATCGGCGCCAAGGGCGCCTACCTGCTCGACGGCGGCGCCGACCGCCAGCTGTGGGCCAAGGAGGCGGACACCAGGCGGCCGATGGCGAGCACCACCAAGGTCATGACCGCCGTGGTGGTCCTCGACGGCCACTCGGCCGAGCTGAACCGCCGGGTGGCCGTCAAGCAGTCCTACCGCGACTGGGTGGCCCGCAAGCAGGCGAGCACGGCCGACCTGCGCACCGGGGACGAACTGACCGTGCGGCAGCTGCTCTACGGGCTGATGCTGCCCTCCGGCTGCGACGCCGCGTACGCCCTCGCCGACACCTTCGGCGAGGGCGACACGGAAGAGGAACGCACCGAGTCGTTCGTCGCCAAGATGAATGAGAAGGCCCGCGAACTGGGCCTGCGCAATACGCACTACGACTCGTTCGACGGGAATTCCGCCCACGGGGACAACTACACCACCCCGCGCGACCTGGCCAAGCTCGCCAGGCACGCCCTCCGCAGCAATGTGCTGCAGGGCATCGTGAAGTCGACGAGCACCGAGCAGAAGGCGGCGAACGTCAACCGGCTCTACACCTGGTACAACACCAACAAGCTCCTCGGCTCCTACCGGGGCGTGGTCGGCATCAAGACCGGATCGACGCAATCCGCGGGCCCGTGCCTTGTGTTCGCCGCCCTGCGCGAGGGCCGCACGGTCGTGGGCGTCATCCTCAACGACGCCACCGGCCGCTACCCGGACGCGGCGAAGATGCTGGACTACGCCTACCACGTCAAGACCCCGCTGAAGCTGCGCAAGCTGCCCTACGGAGCCCACGAGGACTGACCCGGAGGACCGGCCTGCCGGTGTTCCCCCGGGGCCGGGGGAACACCGTACGGGCGGGCAAGCGCGGTTCGGCTGCCGCTCAGCCGTCCTCGGAGGGGCGCGGCGACGGCAGCGCGCCGGGCACCCGGTGCCGGATGCGCTCGACCGGGGAGCAGTAGTCCAGGCCGGCCAGGGAGTCCCCGGCGAAGAAACGGACCAGCAGGTCGACCACCTCGGCCGGGCACTCCAGGTGCAGCAGGTGGTCGGCGTTCTTGAACGCGGTGAACCGGGCGTCCGCGCACTGCGCGGCGGCCGCCCGGCTCAGCGCCGGGGTGCTCAGCGGGTCGTGCTCGCCCGTCGCGACCAGCACCGGCACCCGCACCGCCGGGCCCGCGGGCAGCTTCGCGTTCGCCAGCAGGCGCAGCGAGTTATCGCGGTACTTGACGAGGTCGTCCGCGGTCATCTCGTGCAGGGCGCGGGTGAGGCACCTGGAGACGGTGGCCCGCCGGGAGACCGTGACCCGCGGCGAGGTGCACATCATGCCCTCCAGCACGCACTGCACGAACTCCTCGTGCCGGTCCTGCTCCACGAGGTCGAGTGTGCGCCGCACCCGGGCCCGCGCGGCGGGCGTCAGATGGGACATCGTGCCGAACAGCGCGACCCGCGCGGCCCGTTCGGGATGGTCGCGGGCCCACTGGTAGGCGACCGCGCTGCCGTAGGAGGCTCCGAAGACGTTCACCGGGTACGGCGCGACCTTGGACAGCAGCTGGTCCAGCGCCTCGGTGAGGAAGTCGAAGCCGAAGCGGGCGGGCAGCCGGTCCGCGCCGCCCCAGCCGGGCAGGTCCACCGTGATGACGCTCGCCGCCTCCAGGCAGCCCTGCTCCAGGCGGCCCCAGGCGTTCTGGTACTGGAACGCCCCGCCGACGAAGACGATGGGCGCCAGCCGGGCGTTCGGCCGGTGGACGACACGGCCGCTGTACGCGTACCCGTCGAGGGTGAGCGGGATGACCTCTTCCAAGAGTGCGGTGCGCGTCGGCACGTCCGGTCTCCGTTCGTGGGGGGCTTCATCAGGGGAACGAGAGCAGTGGCGTGACGTTACTGCCCTCGTGGCCCTCGACCGCCGGGACGGCGCGGCCCCGGTTTCACGGCCGCAGGGCACGGATCTCCTCGCCGACGAGCGCGGACAGCCGGGCCGCAAGGGGGCGGTGGGCGTGGTCGGTGGCGACGCTCACCACGGCTCCGGTCTCGTGGAGGAACATCGTCAGGGCCAGCGGGTGGCCGGGGCTGAGGCAGGGCAGCCCGGCGATCGCGGTCATCCGCGCCGGGCCCAGGGCGAGCGGGCCCGCATGGGTGGCCACGCTGCTGCACAGCAGGGAGGAGTAGAGCGGGGAGTCCGCGTAGCGGCCGAGCACGTCGCTCAGCGGACCGTGGCGCCGCGGCCGCGAGGCCACCAGCAGGGCCTGGGCCTGCGCCCGCTGCTTGAGCGCCGCCCGCCGGGTGAAGCGGTCCACGGCGGCCAGCCTCCGCAGCGGCGTGCCGCCGTGCACGGGCAGCGGCACCCGGACCGTCGCGTAGTGGTTGCCCAGCACCGTCTCCGCCCCGTCCGCGCGGACGTCCACGGGCACCATCGCGCACACGCCGGGCAGCGGCACCCGCCCCGTGACGCCCGCCGACCGCAGCGCCCCGGCCACCGCGGCGAGAAACACCGCGTTGGCGGAGGCCCGGCCCGACGGCAGCGCGTCGCGCGCCGCGCTCAGCTCGGCCGCGGGGACCCGGCACCACGACAGGGCCCGCCGGGAGTCCACCGGCCCGTGGAACGGCAGCGGCCGGGCCCGGGGCAGCAGGTCCGTCAGGGCCCGGGCCAGCGGGAGCCGGGGCGGGGCGGACCGCTGGGCCGGGATCGTACGCTGCCGCTCCACGGGCCCCGCCGCGTCGCAGAGCGTGTGCAGCAGCGCGACGAGCGACGCCCCGTCGAGCAGGGCGTGATGGGCGCGCAGCACCAGGGCGAAGCCCCCGGCACACGGCAGCAGCCGCAGCTGCCAGGGCGGCCGGCCCGGCCCGAAGGCCTGGCCGAGCAGCTGCGCGAGCACGCCTTCCAGCCCGCCCTCCGCCGGGCCCGGCGGCTCCGGTTCCGTGACGACGTGCTCCCCCGGATCGCAGGCCGTGCCCGCCGCCCACTCCGGCCACGCGTCCCGGCCCGCCGACGGCGCACTAGGCACCAGGCGCAGCCGCTCGTACGTCCCCCAGCGCTCACGGACCCGCTCGCGCAGGGCGCCCGGCGACGGCGGCGCGCCCTCGAACCAGGCGACCGCCCCTGCCGTCATGCAGATCGCCCCGCTGCTCTGGTGCCGGTACAGCCAGGCGTCGAGGGGCGGCATGGCGGCGCCGGCCGCCTGCCCGCCGCTCTGGGGCAGCACGGGATGCGGTGTCACGGGTCGTCCTCCCGGGGGTGCTCGAATGGGTGCGCTGCCGGGGCGGCGTCAGCCGGCCAGCTCCGCGACGGCCCGGGCGACGGTCCCGGCCCCGTCCTCCCGGCCCAGCCGGCCCGCCACCGTCACGGCCCGCCGGGCGAACCGGCCGTCGCGCGTGGCGTGCCGCAGCGCGGTGGCCAGCCGGTCCGCGGTCAGCCCGGCATGGGGCAGGATCCCGGGGCTCACGCCCAGCCGCACCAGCCGGGCGGCCCACCAGGGCTGGTCGGTGAAGACCGGTACGGGCACGGCCGGCACCCCGGCCCGCAGCCCGGCCGCGGTCGTCCCGGCCCCGGCGTGGTGGACCACCGCCGCCATGCGCGGCAGGAGCCAGCCGTGCGGGAGCGGGCCCACGGTGATGACGTCGTCGTCCACCACGGACAGCCCGGCCCAGCCGGACTGGACCACTCCGCGCAGCCCCGCCTGCCGCAGCGCACGGGCCGTGACCGCGGCCAGCCGCTCCGGATCGCCGGGCATCATGCTGCCGAAGCCCACGAAGACCGGCGGCGGTCCGGCCGCGAGGAAGTCGGTGACGAACGCGGGCGGCTGCCAGTCCGGGCACTCGTGCGGCCACCAGTAGCCCGCGATGCGCAGGCCCGGGCGCCAGTCCGCGGGCCGGGGCACCACCGAGGGGCTGAAGCCGTGCCAGATGGGCCACCGGCTCCGCTCCCGCTCCCGCCGCAGCCGGTGCCCGCCGAGCCGGGGCAGCCCCAGCCGCGTGTGCAGGCTCCGGTGGGCGGCGGCGTACAGCGTGTCCAGGAGGGCGTTGGCGGCGATGCCCCGCAGCCGGTTGGCCTGGCCCGGCGGCCGCCAGGCCGTCGTGCACGGCGGGAAGGCCGCCGTCGGGGTATCGGGCTGGAGGAAGACGCCCATGCTCGGGACGGCGTGGTACTGCGCGACCACCCTGCCGATCGGCGCGGCGAGCGAGGAGAGCAGCATCAGATCGGCCTTGGGATCGGCCGCCGCGAGGATCCCGTCGACGAGCGAGAGCGCCGCCCGCTCGGTGGCGCGGACGAATTCACGCAGGGCGCGCGGCGAACGCCCCGCGCCCTGCAGGCGGTTGTGCGCCCCGATGAGTTCCTCGAACGGATCCGCCGCGAGGACCTGCATCCGCAGACCGCAGCACTCCACCAGCTCCGCGAACCTGGCGTGGGCGACGATCTCCACGTCGTGCCCCTCGGCCAGCAGCCGGTGGCCGAGGCCGGTGTAGGGGGCCACCGACCCCGTGGTGCCCGCTGTGATGATCTGGATGCGCATCTCCCCGGCCCTTCCGCCGCCCTGCCGGGTCAACGAGAGCGGACCCGGCCCGGATACGGCACGCCGCTACTTCGCCGCCCCAGCGGGGACGGGCAGCGGCTTGGCGGCGCAGGTCGTGTCGTGCTGCGGCGCCGTGCCCGAGACGAGGTAGCCATTGACGATGTCGTCCACGCAGGCGTTGCCGTTCTCGAACTGGCCGTGGTCGCCGTCGCCGGTGACCGTGACCAGACGGGAGCCGCGCAGCGCGCGGTGCGCCCGCACGGCGGCCTCGTAGTAGGTGGCCGGGTCGTGCACCGAGTTGACCATCAGTGTGGTCGGCAGGCCTGCCCCGGTGACCTTCACCTTCGGCGCCGACGACTTGGGCCAGGCCGCGCAGACCGAGGAGAAGGCCAGCTCGCGGGCGCCGACGAGCGGCCGCTCGGCGGTGTCCTTGGCGCTGCGCGCGATCCAGTAGTCCATGTCATGGGTCCACGGGGTGTCGTTGCAGGTCACGGAGAAGTACTCGGCGAAGAAGTCGGAGTTGGAGTACGAGCCGAAGACCTTGCCGGCGAGCGCCTTCTCCTGCGGCTGGGCCGTGTCCCAGTGGTCGAGCGCCGCCAGCGCCCCGGCCAGCGGCTGGAAGCCCTGACCCGCGTTGTAGATCGCCTGGATCGTGCCGTTGTCCAGCTGGTTGGGCCCGATCACCGTGTCACCGGCCTTGATGGGGTGCTCGCGCAGGGCACTGCGCCGCTGTTCCCACTTCGCCTTCGCCTCCGCGGCCGAGGTGCCGTAGTGGTAGACGTCGTCGTACTTGGCGATCCAGGGGAGGAAGTCCTGCTCGAAGCGGCGCTGGAAGCTCATCGGCTGCTCCTTCATGAAGCTCTCCCAGGTGCCGTTGAACGCGATGTTGCTGTCCAGCACCGCGCGCTCGACGTGCTCGGGGAACAGCGTCGCGTAGTAGGCGCCGACCATCGTGGCGTAGGAGGCGCCGTAGTACGAGATCTTCCGTTCCCCGAGGAGCGACCGGAACAGGTCCATGTCACGCACCGTCTGCTCGGTCGTGAGGTAGGGGAGCAGGTCTCCGCTGCGGCTCCGGCAGTCCTCGGCGAACTTCCGCGAGCGGTTCACCACTTTCTGCACGTCGGCGGGGGAGCGGTCCCGGAAGTCCCCGGTGAGGAAGTCCGCGAACTCCGCGTCGCTCTCGCACACCGCCTTGGTGCTGCGGCCGACCCCGCGCTGGTCGAAGCTGACCACGTCGTACGCGGAGTCCACCGCCTTCGAGCCTCCGGCCAGGTACTGGGGCCTCTTCAGCCCCAGGCCGCCCGGGCCCCCTGCGGCCATCATCAGCACGCCGCGACGCTTGGCCGGGTCGCTCGCCTTGTGCCGGGAGACCGCGATGGTCAGGTCCGGGCCGGCGCCGGGGTGGTGCCAGTCACGCGGCACTGCCATCGTTGCGCACTCCAGCGACGAGTCCTGGCAGGGCTGCCAGTCCAGCTTCTGCTGTGCGTAGCGGCCCGGGACGGGCGACTGGGCGTGCGCAGCGGACGCCGGCAGCGCCGTCACGGCTATGGCGGCCATCACCGCGGTCGACAGAGCGGACGCCGTACGCCGTGACTTCGCGAACTTGAACATCGATCCTCCTGGGCGGGTGCGCTTGCGGGATCAATGTTCCGGCGCACAGGGGGTCCCGATCGATCCCGCCAGTATCCGAATCGGGGGTGGCACTGGTACCACCCCTCGAACAGGGCTGTCGCCCGGCACGGTTCCGTGATGGAGTCGACCGGCGACCGACCCCTCGCCGACAGGAGGTCCACCCGCCATGGACATCGCCGCACTCCGCCGCGACACCCCCGGCTGCGCCCACCGCGTACACCTCAACAACGCCGGAGCCGGGCTGCTCTCCCGGCAGACCCTCGAAGCGGTCACCTCCCACCTCGCACTGGAGGCCCGCATCGGAGGCTACGAGGCCGCGAACGAACAACTGGCGGCCATGGAGGACACGTACGCCGCCGTCGCCGAACTCGTGGGCGGGCGCGCCGACGAGGTGGCCCTCTTCGACAACGCCACCCACGCCTGGCGGTCCGCCTTCGGCTCCTTCTCCTTCGGGCCCGGCGACCGGATCCTGACGGGGCGTGCGGAGTACGGCAGCAATGTGCTGGCCCTCCTGCAGGTTGCCCAGCGCACCGGAGCCGAGGTCGTCGTGGTCCCCGACGACGCCTCGGGCCGGCTGGACACCGCCGCGCTCGCGGAGCTGCTGGACGAGCGCGTGAAGCTGGTGTCCGTCTGCCACGTCCCCACCGCGGGCGGCCTGGTCAACCCGGCCGCCGCCATCGGTGACATCACCCGCCGGGCCGGGGTGCCCTACCTGCTGGACGCCACCCAGTCGGTCGGTCAGCTCCCCGTGGACGTCGGGCGGATCGGCTGCGACATGCTCACCGCCACCGGCCGCAAGTACCTGCGCGGGCCGCGCGGCACCGCATTCCTCTGGGTGCGCACCGGGCTGCTGGACCGCCTCGAGCCGCCCTTCGCCGAGACCTCCGCGGCGATCTGGGACGGCAAGCGCGGCTTCGCCTGGCGGGCGGGGGCACAGCGGTTCGGGACGTTCGAGATGAGCTATGCCAACGTCCTGGGGCTGGGCAGCGCCGTGCGCCAGGCGCTGGAACTGGGCCTCGACGCGATCGGCGGGCGCACCGTGGCCCTGGGCGCCGCGCTGCGGGAGCGGATCGACGCGCTGCCGGGGGCGGCCACCCACGACCTGGGCAGCGAGCGCTGCGCCATCGTGACCGCCGCGTTCGACGGGGTGGCGGCCGACGACGTCAAGGCTGCGCTGGCCCGAGAGGGCATCAACGTGAGCACCACCCTGCCCGAATATGCGCAATTCGACGCCGAGGTGCGGGGGGTCCACCCGCTGGTGAGACTCTCGCCGCACTACTACAACACCGAGGAGGAGATCGACCGGGCCGTGGCCGTCCTCGCCGCCCTCGGACGGCAGCCTCAGCCCAGGTAGTCGATCTGGTAGATGTGCAGGGTCTTCGTCTGGTGCCCCAGATAGATGACGACGAACACCTCGTCCAGAACGAGCATGCGCATGATTCCGTCGTCCTCGCCGTACGGCACGGTCGCCGCGAACGGGTCCGTGCAGGCCGCGGCGAGGACGTCGCTCAGCTGTTCGCTCACCGGCTGCGGGAGGGAATCCCAGACGGCCGCTATCGTCGCGTCGTACTTGAGCGCATACACCGGCCCAGCGTGGCAGCTCTAGGCGGCACCGCGGGCGCGAATGAGGGCGGCGTCCTCCTGGACCTTCTGGGTGATGTCGATCCACTCGCCGGGAACCTCGCGGCCGGCGGCCTCGGCGGCCGCGGCCTGCCGTCCCCGTTCGACCGCGGCGAGCGTGCGCTCGGCGATGCCCTGCCACTTCGCGAATACGGTCAGCACTTCGTGGGCCGGGGCCTGGCCGATCTCACCGGCAAAACGCTCGGAAAGGCCGGGACTGCCCAGGGCGTCGTGAATTCGTTCGATGCTCCACGCCTGTCCGGTGCCCATGGGTCCTCCCCGCTTCGGCGGCTCGACCGCCACAGAGTAGCGAAATCGTGCCGCAGTATCAGGGGAAACCGCGCGGGCACGTGCGCCCGCGCGGAACTACCGCAGGAAAAGCACGCTCTGAAACGTTTCGACCCGGTAGAACCCGGCCGGGAAATACGCAGCAGCGCCCCGGCAGTCGGGGGTGTCGTAGAGATAGGCGTTGCGGTCCGTTTCGTTTCCGGTGACGCCCTGGGCCTCGCCGACCGGGTAGCACTGCCCGTCCACGGGATTCGCCAGTTCGTGCGCCATGGCACCGCGCAGCGTGTAGTACGTGAACGTCCCCGTGGCGGCCCGTGCCCCGGGCGGCGCGAGGAGGACGAGGGCCCCGGCCGACGCCAGCGCGCCCAGGGCGCGGATCGGATGTCGCATGCTGCGGAATGCCCCTTTGCCACGGCTTCGGGTACGGACCGCCGCGAAGCTACCGCGATCGCGCGGAGGCCGGGCAGACAGCCGGGCGGCTTCACACGAACGGTGCTGCTTCACCTGAACGACGCTGCTTTATCCGAACAGCGCTGCTTTATTCGAATAATGACGTGGGCGGGGGCCCGCCGGGGAGCCCGTACACGCGGCGGGCGTTGTCCGCCGAGACCATGGCCGCTACCCGCTCGGCGCCCCGGGCCGACCACTCGCCCGCGTCCACCCAGCCCGCCAGCAGCCGGGCAAGCCCCTGCCGGTACAGCTCCGCGCCCACGACATACAGCTCCGGGAGCCCGTACGCGTCCGTGGAGAACATGACCTTCCCGAACGGCGCCAGCTCCAGCATCTCCGCCAGCACGGCCGTCGCCCGCGCCCCGGTGTGGGTGAGCGCCAGCCCGACGTCGGCGTACACGTGCGGGAAGGCGTGGGCGAGATAGCCGGCTCCGCGGTGGAAGGGGTAGCCGTGCAGCAGGACCAGCGTGCAGCCCGTGGGGCGCACGGCCCGGACGAAGTCGGTGAGGAGCAGCGGATCGCAGCGGTCCAGGCGCAGGTCGGGGTCGCCGAAGCCGGTGTGCAGCTGGAGGGGCAGCGCGGTCTCCGCGGCGGACCACAACAAGTGGCGCAGCAGCACCGGGTCGGCCAGCCGGCCGCCTGGGGCCCGTCCGGCGAGCCACCGGTCGGCGGCCGCGCGCACCTCGGCCCCGGCCGGCGGCCCGGGCTCGAAGCCGAGTCCGTGCCGGTACCCCACCACGGACTTGAAGCCGACGGCGGTGCGGGCCGCCTCCCGGACGGCGCCGGCCAGGTCGTCGAGGAAGGCGGAGAGGCTGCCGGCGCGGTCGGCGAGCCATTCGGCCAGCCTCTCCAGCCGTACCGTCTCGTGCTGTCCGGCGCCCCCGCTCGCGGCCGCTGTCTCCCGGGGGCCCAGCAGGTCGCCCGGCAGCCCGGTGTCCACCACGAAGTCGGCGATGCCGCAGGCGGCGAGCAGCCGCCGGGTGACCTCCTCCGCGCCCAGCTCGCGGCGGCGGGCGAGATAGCGCTCCGGCGGGCAGTGCGGCTCCAGGTCCAGCAGCGGCGGGCACAGACGGAGCAGCGCGAAGCCGAGCTGGCTGTCGAAGTAATCGGTGCCGGGGGCCGCCGGGGCGTCGGACTCGGTGAGGAACGAGGCGAAGGCGGCGGCGTCGAGTTCGCCGCGGAGCACTCCGTGGCAGTGCTGGTCCACCAGCGGCGGTACGGGAACGGAGGCCATCAGTACCGCCCTCGGGTGGCGGCCGCGATCTCCTGCGGCGGGACGCCGTCGAAGAGCGCGGTCTCTCCCCGGCGGACGGCGGCGACGGCCTCGAAGAGCGGGTCCCCGAGCGCCTCGCGCAGCAGCACCGAGTGCTCGAAGTGGTCCAGGGCCTCGGGCAGTGACGTGGGCAGGCGCTGCTGCCCGCCCTTGACGGCCGGGTCGCCCGCGACCGGCGGCGGCAGGGTCAGACCGCGGTCGACGCCGGCCAGCCCGGCGGCGATGACGGCGCCGGTCACCAGATAGGGGTTGGCCGCCGGGTCGAAGCACTTGACCTCGGCATTGGCGCCGCCCGCGTCGTCCGGCGCCCCCGCGATGAAACGGAGGGCCGCCTCCCTGTTCTCCAGGCCCCAGCACTGGTAGGCCCCGGCCCAGCGCGAGGGCTCCAGCCGCAGATAGCTCGCGGGCGTGGGCGCGCCCAGGGCGAGCAGGGCGGGCAGCTCCCTCAGCACCCCGGCCAGGAAACCCTCGCACAGGGCCGTCATGCCGTAGGGGCCGTCGCCGTCCCGGCACAGGTTGCGGTCGTCCTGCCAGAGCCCGAAGTGCAGGTGCGCGCCGTTGCCGACGCCGCCGGGCTCGACGACCGGGGCGAAGGAGGGCGCCAGGCCGTGCCGCAGGGACACGGCCCGGATGGTCTCGCGGACCAGCACGGAGAGATCGGCCGCGCCGACGGGGTCCGCCGGGGCGACCGACACCTCGAACTGGCCGGGGGAGTACTCGGGATGGATCTGGAGCACGTCCACCTGCTGGGCGGTGAGCGCGTCGAGGACGTCCAGGAGGTAGTCGGACAGCTCGGCGACCCGCGTCATGCCGTAGGCCGGTCCGGCGCAGGGATAGCGCATCTCCTTCTCCGGCGCGTCCGCGCGGGTGACCACCCACTCGGTCTCGAAGCCCATGGTCAGCCGGAGCCCGCGCTCCGCGGCCCGCTCGGCCATGCGCCGGGCGAACTGCCGCTGGCACGCGGCGTACGGGCCGCCGTGCTGCTCGTACCGGTCGGCGGGCGCCCAGGCCCAGCCCGGCTGGGCGGCGAGGACGGTGAGCCGGTCGAGGTCGGGGAAGAGCCGCAGGTCCCCGTCGGGTCCGCCGATGTGCCGGCTGGTGACGCTGGAGTCGTCGACGAGATAGACGTCGAAGCAGGGCGACATGCCCACGCCCCACCGGGCGGCGTGCGCGAGCCGCGCGGTGGGGACGGCCTTGACGCGGCTGATGCCCGCGTTGTCCACCCAGGTGAGTGCGATGCCGCGGACGTTCTGTGCGGTGAGCTGCGCGGCCTGCTGCCGGGCGGCGGACTCCGCGCGCTCCCGTTCCGACCTGTCCACGGCTCGCTCCTCACCTGGGAAGACGGTTGTGTCGAGAGATTCTGGTCAAGAACCGCCCGGATTACACCTCATGACGGGGCGGACTCAGCGCAACGAGGTGAGCTTCGCCACGGTGGCCGATGCCTCGGTGGCGGCGGGCGGCTTGCCGCAGTACTCGGCCTCCAGCAGCTGACCGAGGTTGCCCGCCCAGTCGCCGTTGAGGTTGAAGGCGGCGGTGTGGCGGCCGTCGGGCGTGGCGCTCGCCAGGGAGGTGGAGCCGTGGATGCCGCCGCTGTGGAACCAGACGGTCCGGCCGCAGGACAGCGTCGAGGAGGAGATGCCCAGCCCGTAGCCGTCGCCCGCCTGAGCATCGGCCTTCACCGGTACGGTCGTGAGGAGCTCCCGCTGCTGGCGCTCCGGCAGCAAGGTGCCGCCCAGCAGCGCGCGGTAGAACCGGTCGAGGTCGCCCGCGGTGGAGACGATCTCGCCTGCCGCCCCGGCCCAGGAGGGGTTGAGTTCGGTGGTGTCGTGGATCTTCGCGTCCGGCGCGGTGGCGAAGAGCTTGCTGTACGCGCGGCCGTGCGGCGAGGGCATCCGGGGGGAGGTGCCGGGGAGCGTGGTGGAGCGCAGCCCCGCCCGGTCGATGACGCGCCGTTCGATCTCGGAGGCGTAGGTGTGGCCGGTGACCTTCTCCACGATCATCCCGGCGAGGACGTAGTTGGTGTTGGAGTAGTGCCAGCCCCCGCCGGGCCGGAAGGAGGGCGCGTGGGTCATGGCGACCGCCACCAGCTCGGCGGGCGTGCGGGTGTCGTAGCGGTGCTCGTAGAAGCCCGTCGAGAACTGCTCGCGGAGGGCCGGGTCCTCGGTGTAGTTGAAGATGCCGCTGGTGTGGTTGAGCAGCCTGCGGATGGTGATGGAGTTGCCGTCGTGGCCGTTGCCGTGGACCACGCCGGGCAGCCACTGCTCGACCGTGTCGTCGAGGTCGACCCTGCCCTCGGCCTCCAACTGGAGGAGGACGGTCGACACGAAGGCCTTGGTGATGCTGCCGACCCGGAAGCGGTCCTCGGGCAGGCGCGGCCGCCGGTTGGTGAGGTCGGCGACGCCCGCGGCGCCGCTCCAGGTGCCGTGTTCGTCCTGAACCTGACCGAGGGCGCCAGGTACCCCGGCCTCCACCTGAGCCTCCAGCGCGGCCCGGGTGGCGCCGTGCCGGCCGTGCCCGGCGTCGGTGCCGGCCGATGCACTCGTGGTGAGGGCGGTGGCGGTCAGCGCGGCTGCCGCCACTGCTCCCACCAGTGCTCTGCGTACGGTCCGTACGGTCATGTGCCCTGCCTCTCCGCTCGACGGATCGGATACGCCACCCAGGACTCCGTTGGGCGGCTGCGGCGTTGAGCCGGGCTTCGGGCGGAGAGTCAGTTTCGGACAGCCTTTCATCGGATCTTCACAACGTGACGGGACGGCCGGGGGTGTGACGCGCGGGCAAGCTCACCCGAACGACGGAATGCACCCAAGGTAATTGTCCAACTACGCTTGGTGTGTGTCGGTATGGGGCCGCCCTGCTGCACCGCAGCCCGTCGTGCGGGTCGCGGTTGCGATGCTGGCTGCCCTGCTGCTGACCCTGTCCGGTGCGGTGTCCGACGCGATCGGCTACGCCTCGCTGCGGGACGAGGCCCCCGCCTCCGCTCCCGTGACGGACTTCGTTTCCGACGACTGTGTCGTCTGTGTACCGGAGCAATGCATTCCGCGGCCCGGGAGGGTGGGGAGGCCGGCGGGTGGGCGCGACCGCCCGCCGGCCCTTGTGTCTGCCGCCGGAGAGACCGGGGGACTCTCCGGGCGGCAGGCCGTGCCGTCCTGGCCGGGCGGCGCCATCGCCGCCGCCGATCGCGCCCGTCACTCCGTTCTGCGCTGCTGAGAAGGCCCCGCCCCGCTCCCGTCGCCGGGGGCGGGGCGTCGTGCGTTCTTTTTCGGCATGCCGACAGATGGACAGCAGGAGTGACGTCATGCGCATCGATACCGCGCGTGCGCTCGGCGCCTATGTGCGCGCCGAGGCATACCGGGCCTTCCGGCCCCAGCCCGAGCCCGAACCGGCCCCCGTCGTGGTCGAGGACTGCGGGGAAACCCCCTCGGCGGAGAGGGGTGCCGACCGGTCCGCGGGGCGCCGGCCGAGGGTACTCGCCCGGCTGCTGCGCCGGGGGTAGCGGCCCGGGGCCCGCTCCTCGGCAGGTGGCGGCGGGCGGGCCCCCGGCTGCGGGGTGACTTTAAGGTAAGGCTAACCTAATATCCATGGCGTCCGGCTGTGGGAGCGATCCCTCGCACAGCCGGACGCATGCCCGGCCTTTTCTGATTCTTTTCCGACGTCCTGACGCCTTTTCGCCTTTCAACGCCCGGAGTTCTTGATGACCTCGTCCCATCGCCGCCTTCTGCTGTCCGCCCCGCGCCGTGCGGCCCAGGCTCTTGCCGCCGTGGGTGCGGCCGCGCTGCTGCTGACCGGCTGCGGCTCGGACTCGGACTCCGGGTCCGACAAGGCGGCGAGCGACTCGGGATCCGGCTCCGGCTCCGGTGAGACGCGCACGATCAAGGATGCGACCGGTACGACGGTCAAGGTGCCCGCGCACCCCAAGCGGGTCGTGACGCTCACGCAGGAGGACCTGGACGCGGTCCTCGCGCTGGGCATCAAGCCGGTCGGCATCACCAACGGCCAGGGCCTGAACAAGCCCCCGGCCTACCTCGAGGACAAGGCCAAGGGCATCACGGTCGTCGGTAACCTGCTCCAGCCGGTGATGGACAAGGTCCTGGCCGCCAAGCCCGACCTCATCCTCGCCGGCGACATGCAGGACGAGCAGGTCCTCAAGCAGCTCCGCGAGATCACTCCGGCCACGCTGGTCACGATGGCCCCGACCGACGACTGGAAGCTCTCCTTCCGGGGCATCGGCAACGCCGTCAACAGCCTGGACAAGGCCAACAAGGTCATCACCGACTACGAGGCCAACGCCAAGAAGGCCGGCGAGGAGCTGGGCGAGAACAAGGGCGCCGAGGTCAGCATCGTCCGCTGGAACCCGGAGGGTCCCAGCTGGATGGAGAAGAAGCAGTTCGCGAGCGGCGTCGCCCTGGACATGGGGCTGAAGCGCCCCAAGACGCAGGACAAGGACGGCAACGCCCACACCCCGCCGCTCAGCCTGGAGAAGATCAACGAGATCGACGGCGACTGGCTGTTCCTCTCCACGCTCACCTCGGACGGCGAGAAGGCGCTGAAGGATGTGCAGGAGAAGCCGGCGTTCAAGGAGCTGAACGCGGTGAAGAAGAACCACGCGGTGACGGTGGACGGCTCGGTGTGGTCGACGCGCGGGGGCCCGCTGGCGAGCCAGGTCGTCATCGACGACATCAGCAAGGCGCTGAAGAAGTCCTGACGCGGTGGGCGCCTGCGGCGGGCCTTTCCCCACCCCGCCCCTTCCCGCTGTATCCGATATGCGGCTCCGCCGCAGGGCGGGGGCTCTGCCCCCGGACCCCCGGTCCTCAAACTCCCCCAGCTACCTCCCCCAGCTACCGCTGGGGGTGCCCCCAGGAGGTGCCCCCGGACGGGCTGGATTTTCCAGCCCGTCCGGCGTTTGAGGCTGCGCTCGATGTGCGGCTCCGCCGCGTGGCGCGCGAAACGCGGTCCGGGGTCTGGGGCGAAGCCCCAGTTCGGGAAGGGGCGGGGTGGGGAAAGAACCCCCGGCACCCCTCTACGCCCGACCGCTCGCAAAGTCCGCCGCCGTCCACGCCATCCCGACCGCCCCGTCCACAATCGCCCGCTCCGCCTCGGCCGACACCGCGGCCTCCGTGAACTCCGCCTCGTGCGGCCCGCACGCGCCACCCGTGATGTCCAGCACCGGATGGATCGAGGGCACCACGTGCGACACGTTCCCCATGTCCGTGCAGGCGAACGCTTCCCGCCGCTCCGGCTCGGGCCGCCCGAGGGCGCGGGCGTTGGCCCGCCAGAGGGAGACCAGCTCCGCATCGGTGCGGAAGTCGAGGTAGTCCGGCTCCGGGCGGGTGAGCGTCACCTCGCAGCCCGCGGCGAGCGCGCCCGCACGGAAGCACGCCTCCACGCGCTCCCGCAGCTCCCGCAGGTCCTCCGCGGCCGAGGCCCGGATCTCGTACTCCGCGGTGGCCCGGTCGGGGATCGTGTTCGGGGACGTACCGGCACCGGTCGTCACGCCGTGCACCTTCCAGTGCGGCGGCAACTGCTGGCGCAGCAGCCCCAGCGCCACCTGAGCCACCGTCAGGGCGTCGGCCGCGTTGCGGCCCTCGTAGGGGTTGAGGCTGGCGTGCGCGGCCCTGCCCCGGTACTCGACGGACAGGGTGCCCAGCGCGAACGAGCGGAACTCGGCGACCTCGAACGGGCACGGATGCACCATCATCGCGGCGTCCACCCCGTCGAAGGCCCCGGCCTCCAGCAGCAGCGCCTTTCCGGCGCCCCGCTCCTCGGCCGGAGTGCCCAGGACGCGGACGGTCAGCCCCAGTTCACCGGCGTACGGCGCCAGGGCGAGCGCGGCGCCCACCCCGGCCGCGGCGATCAGATTGTGGCCGCAGGCGTGGCCGAGCCCCGGCAGCGCGTCGTACTCGCAGGCGATGGCCACGGTGACCGGGCCGGACCCGGCGGTCGCGGAGAAGGCCGTCTCCAGTCCGAACGCGGGCGCCGTGACCGCGAAGCCGTGCTCGCGCAGGACCTCGGCGCACCAACCGGCCGCCCGGTGCTCGGCGAACGCCGTCTCGGGGTGCGCGTGGATGCGGCGGCTGAGGTCCAGGAGCTGCTCACGGTGGGCCGAAACCCGCTCGCGCATGGCGGATTTCAAGCGCTCGTTCACTGTCATGTCCGACTCCTGTGTCTACTGTGTCCCGGCGCGCCCGCACTGCGCGGGGCTGCTCTCACAAGCGATCAAAAAATAGCTTAGGCTTACCTAAGCTGACGCACCGGGGGGTCCGGTGTGACCAGGAACGTTTGCCTCATATCGGGAGTCCCCACGCCATGCGTCACCACCAGGACGAGACCGCTCCTGCCGAACTGCCCGAACTTCCGCTGCTCGCCGCACAGTCCGGGATCCTCTACGCCCAGGCACTCGCTCCTGACAGCCCGGTCTACAACACGGGCGACTGCGTGGAGATCACCGGCCCCCTCGACGAGGCACTGTTCGAGCAGGCCCTGCGGCGCACGGTCCGGGAGGCCGAGACGCTGGCGCTCCTCGCCGTCACCGAGGGAGACACCCCGGCGCAGCGCGTGGCCGCCCACGACTGGCAGTTGCACCGCCTCGACCTCCGCACGACCGCACGGCCGGAGGAGGAGGCCGAGGCGTGGATGACCGCCGACCTCGCCCACCCTGTGGACCTCACCCGCGGCCCGCTGGTCACCCAGGCCCTCCTGCGCGTCGCGGACGACCGCCACTGGTGGTACCAGCGCGTCCACCACTTCGCCGTCGACGCCTACGCCCTGACCCTCATAGGCCGCCGCGTCGCCGAGGTCTACACCGCCCTCGCCGACGGGGCCGAGCCCACTCCCAACCCCTTCGGCACCCTGCGGGAACTCGTCGACGACGAGGCCGGCTACACCTCCGGCGAACGCCGTGCCACCGACCGCGACTTCTGGCGCGAACGCCTCGCCGACCGGCCGGAGCCCGTCTCCCTCTCCGACCGCCCGGCGGCCGCCGCCGGAGCCGTCCTGCGCCACACCGCCGGACTCCCCGCCGGCTCCCTGGCCCGCCTGGAGGCGGCCGCCCACGCCGTCCGGGCCACCTGGGCCGAACTCCTCATCGCCGCCACCGCCGGCTATCTGCACCGCGTCACCGGGGCCCAGGACGTCGTCCTCGGCCTTCCGCTGATGAACCGCCGCGGCCCCGCCGCGCTGCGCACGCCCGCCATGATGGTGAACGTCATGCCGCTGCGCATCGCCGTGCGCCCCCAGGACACCGGCGCCGAACTCCTGCGCCGCGTCGTCCTCGAGGTCCGGGCCGTCCGCCGCCACCAGCGCTACCGGCTGGAGGACCTGCGCCACGACCTCGGCCTCACCGTCGACGAGCAGCCGCTGTTCGGGCCCATGGTGAACATCAAGGCGTTCGAGGGCGACCTGGAGTTCGGCGGCCTGCCCGGCGTGGTGCGCAACCTCGCCGCGGGCCCCGTCGACGACCTCGCCCTGGCCGTCACCCCGGCGCCCGACGGCTCCGTGCGCCTCGGTCTGGACGCCAACCCCGCCCGCTACGACGCCCCTTCGCTCGCCGAGCACGAACACGGCCTGCGCCGCTACCTCGACGGGCTGGCCGGCCTGCTCCTGGACGACCCGCAGCGGCCCGTGGGCACCATCGACCTGCTGGACGCCGAGGAGATCCGCGCCGCCACCGCGGGCCGCACCGAGCCCGCCCCCGAGCGCACCCTGCCCGAACTCTTCGCCGAGCAGGCCGCCCGCACCCCCGCAGCCGTCGCGGTGCGCAGCGGCGCGCACGCCCTCACCTTCGCCGAACTCGACGCCGCCGCCAACCGCCTCGCCCACGAGCTGCTCGCCTCGGGCCTGCGCGCGCAGAGCGCCGTGGCGCTCGCCCTGCCCCGCAGCACGGACACGGTCGTCGCCCTCCTCGCCGTCCTCAAGGCGGGCGGCGTCTGCCAGCCGCTCGACCTCGGCCACCCCGAACAGCGCATCACCGCCGTCCTGGACGACACCCGGCCCGGCTGCATCGTCGGCACCGCCGACGCCGTGCGCGGCCTGCCGCAGCACGGGATACCCACCCTGCTGCTCGACGACCCCGCCACCCGCGCCCGCATCGACGCCCGGCCCGGCACGGCTCCCGCCGCCCCGGCGCTCCGGCAGCCCGCGTACGTCATCCACACCTCCGGCTCCACCGGCCGCCCGAAGGGCGTCCTCGTCACCCACGCCTCCCTCGCCAACCTCCACGCCGGGCACGGCAGCGACCACGTCGCCCCCGCCCTGGAGCGCACCGGACGGGACCGGCTGCGGATCGCGCACAGCGCCTCCTTCGCCTTCGACGCCTCCTGGGACCCCGTCATCTGGATGGTCCACGGCCACGAACTGCACCTCCTGGACGACACCGCCTACCGTGACCCTGCCGTCCTGACCGCCTACGTCCACGAGCACCGCATCGACTACCTGGACGCCACCCCCTCCTACGTCGAGGCCCTCGTCGCCGAAGGCCTCCTCGACGCGGACCGGCACCGCCCCGCCCTGGTCGTCGTCGGCGGCGAGCCCGTGCCCGAGCCGCTGTGGCAGCGCCTGGCCGCCACCGAGGGCCTCAGCCCCATCAACCTCTACGGCCCGACCGAGACCACCGTCGACGCCTACTACTGGCTCACCGGCCCCGAGGGCGACGGCACGGCCGTCGGCCGCCCCGTGCGCGGCTCGCGGGCGTACGTCCTCGACGGCTCCCTGCGCCCGGCCGCCCCCGGCGTCACCGGCGAGCTGTACATCGCCGGCGCCTGCCTGGCCGCCGGCTACCTGAACCGCCCCGACCTCACCGCCGAGCGCTTCACCGCCGACCCCTTCGGCGCCCTGCACGGCGAGCCCGGCGCCCGCATGTACCGCACCGGCGACTTCGTGCGCCGCCGCCCTGACGGCACCCTCGAATTCCTCGGCCGCGCCGACGACCAGATCAAGATCCGCGGCTTCCGCATCGAACTCGGCGAGATCCAGGCCGCCCTGGCCGAGCACCCCGAGGTCGCCCAGGCCGCCGTCATCGCCCGCGACACCGCCACCGGCAAGCGGCTCCTCGGCTACGCCGTCCTCACCGAAGGCGCCACCGCCGATCCGGGCCTGCTGACCGACCACCTCGCCGGCCGGCTGCCCGGCCATATGGTGCCCGCCCACATCCTCGTCCTCGACGCGCTGCCCCGCACCGCCAACGACAAGCTCGACATACGGGCGCTGCCCGACCCCGAGCCCACCGGCACGGCCGCGGGCGCGGCCCACCGGGCTCCCGCCTCCCGCGCGGAGGCCGACCTGTGCGAACTCTTCGCCCAGGTGCTGGGCCTGGATGCGGACACCCCCGTCTCGGCGGACGCCAACTTCTTCGACCTGGGCGGCCATTCGCTGCTCGCGGGCCGTCTCGCGGCCGCGATCCGCGGCCGGCAGGGCCACCGCCAGGAGGGGGCCGTCACCCTGGCCGACGTCTTCCGCAACCCCACCCCGGCCGCCCTCGCCGCGCTCGCCGCCGGCGGCCCGGCCCCGGGCGGGGCCGCGGAACGCCCCGAACTCGCCCCCGCGCGCCGCGAGGAGCCGCTGCCGCTCTCCCCGGCACAGAAGCGGCTGTGGTTCATGCACCGCCTCGAAGGCCCCAGCCCCACGTACAACATCCCGCTCCTCCTCAACCTCACCGGCCCCGTCGACCGGGACGCGCTGCGCCTCGCCCTCGGCGACCTCACCGAGCGTCACGAGACACTCCGGACGGTATACCCGGCCACTGACAACGAGCCCCGCCAGCGGATCCTGCCCCCTGCGCAGGCCCGCCCCGAGCTGCACGTCGCGCCCGCGTCGGCGAACCTCACCGAGGCCGTCCGGCACTGCTTCGACCTGGCCGCCGAACCGCCGCTGCGCGTCACGCTGTTCACGGACGGCGCGGACAGCCACACGCTGCTCCTGCTCCTCCACCACATCGCCGGAGACGGCGCCTCCACCACCCCGCTCGCCCGGGACCTCGCCACCGCCTACGCGGCCCGCGCCGAAGGCCGCGCACCCGAGTTCGCGCCGCTCCCCGTCCAGTACGCCGACTACACCCTCTGGCAGCAGCGCTTCCTCGGCGCCTCCGCCGACCGGCCCAGCGCCTTCGCCGCACCGCAGCTCGACTACTGGCGGGAGCGCCTGGCCGGCGTCCCCGACCTGCTCGACCTCCCCACCGACCACACCCGCCCGGCCGTCGCCTCCTACCAGGGCGACACCGTCCCCTTCCGGCTCGACGCCACCGCGCACGCCGCCGTCGCCTCGCTCGCCCGCACCACCGGCAGCAGCGTCTTCATGGTCGTCCAGGCGGCCCTCGCGGCCCTCCTCACCCGCTACGGCTGCGGCACCGACATCCCCATCGGCACGCCCGTCGCCGGACGCGACGACGACACGACCGCCGGACTCGTCGGGTTCTTCGTCAACACCCTGGTGCTGCGCACCGACACCTCGGGCGCCCCGACCTTCCGCACCCTGCTCGACCGCGTCCGCACCTCCACGCTGGCCGCCCACGAGCACGCCGACCTGCCCTTCGACTGGCTGGTCGAAGACCTCAACCCGCGCCGCTCCCTCGCCCGGCACCCGCTCTTCCAGGTGATGCTCGCCTGGCAGTCGCTGCCCGACACCGAGTTCGCCATGGGTCCCGGACTGAGCGCCCGCACCACCGCGGTCCCCTCCGGCACCGCCAAGTTCGACCTCACCCTCAACGCGGGGGAGCAGCCCGGCGGCGGCATCTCCGGCTTCCTCGAGTACCGCACGGACCTCTTCGACGCCGGCACGGCGGAACGTCTCTCCACCCACCTCGCCCGCCTGCTCGCCGCGGCCGCCGCCCACCCAGACACCCCCGTCGGCCGGCTCCCGCTCCTCGACGAGCAGGAACTCCACCGCACCCTCGTCGAGTGGAACACCGGCACCACCACCCCCGCTCCGGCCGAGCGGACCCTCGTCGAGCTGTACGAGGACGCCGCCCGCCGCCACCCGGACCGCACGGCCGTGACCTGCGACGGCGCATCCCTCACCTACGCCGAGCTGTCCGCCCGCGCCAACCGCCTGGCCAGGCTGCTCGCCGCGCGCGGCATCGGCCCCGGCGCCATCGTGGCGCTCGCCCTGCCCCGCTCCCTCGAACTGGTCACCGGCCTGCTGGCCGTCGCCAAGTCCGGCGCCGCCTACCTCCCCATGGACCCGGACTACCCGGCCGACCGCCTCGCCTACATGCTCGCCGACGCCGCCCCGGCCGCCGTCGTCACCGACACCGCGACCGCCGGCCGCATCCCTGCCCACGACCTGCCGACCGTCCTCGTGGACGGCACCGAGGCCGGGGCGTACGCGCCCGCGGACCTCACCGACGCGGACCGCACCCGGGCCCAGCGGCCCGGCGACGTCGCGTACGTCATCTACACCTCGGGCTCCACCGGCCGCCCCAAGGGCGTGCCCGTCACCCACCACAACGTCGCCCGGCTGTTCTCCGCCACCGACCACTGGTTCGGCTTCGACGAGCACGACGTCTGGACGCTCTTCCACTCCTACGCCTTCGACTTCTCGGTGTGGGAGCTGTGGGGAGCGCTGCTGCACGGCGGCCGGCTCGTGGTCGTCCCGCACCTGGTCAGCCGCGACCCGGCGGCCTTCCTCGGCCTGCTGGCCGACGAGCGCGTGACCGTCCTCAACCAGACGCCGTCCGCGTTCTACCAGCTGATGGCCGCAGACAGTCAACAAAACAGCGCAAATCCGGGCCGTGAACTGGCCCTGCGCTACGTCGTCTTCGGCGGCGAGGCCCTCGAACTCGGCCGCCTCGACGACTGGTACGCCCGCCACGCCGACGACGCGCCGACGCTCGTCAACATGTACGGCATCACCGAGACGACCGTCCACGTCTCGTACGTCGCCCTCGACCGCGCGAGCGCCGCCGCCGGAACCTCCAGCACCATCGGCGTCAACATCCCCGACCTGCGCGTCTACGTCCTCGACGAGCACCTCCGGCCCGTGCCGCCCGGCGTCACCGGCGAGATGTACGTCGCCGGAGAAGGCCTGGCCCGCGGCTACCTCGGCCGGCACGCCCTCACGGCGGAACGATTCGTCGCCGACCCCTTCGCCCGCCTCTTCGGCGAGCGCGGCAGCCGGATGTACCGCTCCGGCGACCTCGCCCGCCGCCGTCCCGACGGCATCCTCGAGTACTTCGGGCGCGCCGACCACCAGGTGAAGATCCGCGGCTTCCGCATCGAACTCGGCGAGATCGAGGCCGTCCTGGCCGAGCACCCCGACGTCGCCGACGCGGCCGTCGTGGTCCGCGAGGACACCCCCGGCGACAAGCGCCTGGTCGCCTACGCGGTGCCCGCCCGCGAGACCACCCCGGCCCTGCTGCGCGAGCATGCCGGCACCGAACTGCCCGTCCACATGGTCCCGTCGGCCGTCGTCCTCCTCGACCGGCTGCCGCTGACCGCCAACGGCAAGCTCGACCGCAAGGCGCTGCCCGCCCCCGACCTCGCCGCCGCCGTCACCGAGGGCCGGGCCCCGCGCGGCCCCCGCGAGGAACAGCTCTGCGCGATCTTCGCGGACGTCCTGGGGCTGCCCCGGGTCGGCGTGGACGACAACTTCTTCGACCTCGGCGGCCACTCGCTGCTCGCCGTGCGCCTCGCCGGCCGTATCAAGGCCGCGCTCGGCGCCGACGTCGGCATCGGCACCGTCTTCCAGGCGCCCACCGTGGCCGCCCTCGACGCCGCCCTGGACGCGGCGGAAGGCACGGACGCCCTCGACGTGCTGCTGCCGCTGCGCCCGGCGAAGGACGGGGACAAGGCACCGCTGTACTGCGTGCACCCGGCCGGCGGCCTCAGCTGGTGCTATGCCGGCCTCATCCGCCACCTGCCCGCCGACGTGCCGATCTACGGCCTCCAGGCCCAGGGCGTCGGCACGGCCACCGCCGCCCTGCCGCTGCCGGGCACCCTGGAGGAGCTGGCCGCGCACTACGTCGACCGGATCCGCGAGGTTCAGTCCGAAGGCCCGTACCGCCTCCTGGGCTGGTCCACCGGCGGCATCATCGCCCAGGCCATGGCCACCCGGCTGCAGGACCTCGGCGCCGAGGTCGAACTGCTCGCCATCCTCGACGCCTACCCGGCCGAGGGCTTCCGCGAGCTGCCCGTGCCCGACCAGGCCGAGGCCCTGGAGGCGCTGCTCACCATGGGCGGCTACGGCCCCGACAGCCTGGAGGGCAAGCCGCTGGAGCTGGCCCACGTCATCGAGGTGCTGCGCCGCGAGGGCTCCCCGCTGGCCAGCCTCGACGACGCCACCTTCGACGCCCTCAACCGCACCTACCTCAACACCAACCACCTGGTGCGCGCCTTCGACCACCGCGTCTTCAAGGGCGACGCGCTCTTCTTCCGGGCCACCGTCGACACCATCGACGACACCCTCACACCGGAGACCTGGACCCCCTATGTGACCGGGCGGATCGACAACACGAACGTCGCCTGCTCGCACAAGGACATGACCCTGCCCGAACCGATCGCGCACATCGCGAGCGTCATCGCCGACCACCTGCAGAACCTGGAGAACTGACCCCATGAGCGACGCACCCGCCAACCCCTTCGACGGCGACGGGGACTTTCTCGTCCTCGTCAACGACGAGGGGCAGCACAGCCTGTGGCCGGGCTTCGCCGCCGTGCCCGACGGCTGGACCGCCGTCCACGGGCCGTGCGCCCGGCAGTCGGCCCTCGACTGGATCACCGAGCACTGGACCGACCTGACCCCGGCGGCCCGGTGAGGGGGATCAACCCGCGCATCGCCGTCGTGATCGTCTACACGGCGGCGATGTGCATGAACGGGCTCGACTCGACCATCGTCAACCCGGCGCTGCTCACCATCGCCCGGGACTTCGGCGAACCGGTGTCGGCCGCCAACACCGTCGAGGTCGCCTTCCTCGTGGCGCTCGCCGTCGCCCTGCCCGTCGCGGGCTGGCTCGGCGACCGCTTCGGCACCAAGAAGGTCTTCCTCGGCTCCCTCGCCGTGTTCACGGCGGCCTCGGCGGCCTGCGGGCTCGCACAGGGGCTGACCGAGCTGGTCCTCGCGCGCGGCGTGCAGGGCATCGCGGGCGGGCTGCTCACGCCCGTCGGGATGACCCTGCTCTTCCGCACCTTCCCGCCGCACGAGCGCGTGAAGCTGTCCAAGGTGCTCATCGTGCCGACGGCACTGATGCCCGCCCTCGGCCCGCCGCTCGGCGGCTTCCTCACCGAACACCTCTCCTGGCACTGGCTGTTCTTCGTCAACGTGCCGATCGGCGCCGCCGCCGTGCTGTGCGGCGTCCTGGGGGTCCGCGAGCAGATGGAGGGCACCGACGGGCCCTTCGACCGCACGGGTTTCCTGCTCGCCACCCCGGCGCTCGGACTCCTCACCTACGCGCTGGGCTTCGGCCCCGCGCACGGCTGGACGTACCCGGCCGTCGTGGTCGCCGGCCTCCTCGGCCTGGGACTGCTGGCCGCGGCCGTCGCCCACCAGCTGCGGATCGAGACGCCGCTGCTGGAGCTGAAGCTGCTCGGCGACCGGGTCTTCGGGTCCGCCGCCGTGCTGGCCCTGCTCACTTCGGCCGGGCTGATGGGTGTGCTCTTCGCCTTCCCGCTGCTCTATCAGGCGGCGCTGGGCGCCTCGGCCATGGACGCGGGCCTGAGCGTCTTCCCCGAGGCGCTCGGCTTGATGCTCGCCTCGCAGGTGGTCGACCGGCTGCTGCCGAAGCTCGGCCCGCGGCTGCTGGCCGTCCCCGCGCTGGTCCTGGCCACGGCCGTCTTCGCGGCCCTCGCCGTGCCGGGGGTGGCGGAGAGCGCCTGGGCGGTGCGGGCGCTGATGTTCTGCGTCGGCCTGGTGCTGGGCACGGCCGTGCTCACCGTCCAGATCGCCGGGTTCGCGGACGTGCCGCCCCCGGCCATGGGCCAGGCGATGGGGCTGTTCACCATCGTGCGCACGCTGGGCGGTGCGCTCGGCATCGCGGCCGTGGCGGCGGTCATCGCGGCGCTGGGCTCCGGCCCGCACGACGAGGCCCCCGGCCCGTACCGGTCGGCGATCCTCGCCACCGCCGGCCTGGTGGCCCTCGGCGCGCTCTGCGCGCTGCGGATGCCGAAGGAGGCCCCCGCCCCGCCGCCCTTCGACGACAGGGCCCAGGAGTCAGAGGGGTCGGCCGCGGCCTGACAGCAGTCCGACGAGTCCGACGGCGAGCCCGCCGCGCCAGCAGGCGTAGTCGTGGCCGCCGTTGAACTCGTCGTACGTCACGTCGTAGCCCCGTGCCTCCAGCACATTGCGCAGGTGCCGGTTCTGCGGGAGCAGCATCCACTCCTGCAGGCCCACCTCCAGATGGAAGCGGACCGGCAGCTTCTCGCACGTCGCGTACTGCCGGGTCAGCCACTCGCTGCCGCTGTCGAACTCGGTCCCGTCCGGCCACCAGAAGGAACCCGACTGGGAGAGCGCGTTCCCGAACCGCTCCGGCCGGCGGAACGCGGCGAACGCCGCTGTCAGGCCGCCCGCGCTCTGCCCCGCCACGACCGTGCGGGCCGGGTCGGCCGACGCCCCGTACTCCCGCGCCGCCCACGGCAGCAGCGCGTCGGCCAGCCAGCCCACGAACTCCTCGCTGCAACTGAGGTCGGCCATGCGCCGGTCGCGTCCCATGGTCTCCACCATGAGGGTGACCGTGGGCGGGATCCGCCCGTCGGCGAGCAGACCGTCCATGGCGGAGCCGAAGTCCAGCACCGGCCCCCACATCTCGCCGTCCAGCAGCACGGCGACGGCGTACGGGCCGCCGTCCGGCGCGTGCCCCGCGGGCAGGTGGACGCCCACGCGCCGCCCGTCGACCTCCGCCGCGACCCGCGCGCCGCGCGGCACGGACCCGAGGTGCGGCGCCCACTCCTGCGCGGGTGCGTCGGGGAGTTCCATCACGGAGGAGGGGTTGCGGCCGTCGCGGGAGGGCAGCAGCGGGCCGCCGGCGTACGGGTCGGGCACGGCGGTGTCCAGCACGCGCAGCCATGCCTCCCGGTCCGTGCGCAGCGTCTCCTCGCGGGGGCCGCGGTGGACGGAGAACTGGTACGAGGCCCGGTGATCGGCGCGCAGCCGGTGGCTGATGGCCCAGACGTCCGTGCCCGGGACCTTGCTCATAAGGTGCGGGGCGAGGTCGCGGGCGTGGCGGTCCTTGTCGGTGACGGTGTGGAGGAGGGCGAGGACGTCGGTGGCGGGGGCGCCGGGTTCGTCGCGCCAGAGGAAGGTGACGAGGCGGTAGGCGGGGTTGCCGTCGGGATCGGGCTCGACGAGGGGAGTGCCGTGCGCTGCGGCGCGCTTCCAGAAGGCGTCGACGGCGCCGGGCTCGCCGCCTGCGGCGGCCAGATTGCGGAGTATCGGACTCTGCGTTTCCATGTGACTTCCTTTCGGTGGCACGTCGTTGGGTGGGAGGGGGGTGCCCCGGTCCCGCCCTTTCACCGTTTCCTGGGGCTTCGCCCCAGACCCCGGACCGCGCTTCGCGCGGTGTCCTCAAACGCCGGACGGGCTGAAACTCCAGCCCCTCCGGCGTTTGAGGAGCGGGGGTCCGGGGGCGGAGCCCCCGGTTACGGGAAGGGGCGGGGTGGGGAAAACCCGCCGGAGGCCCTACACCCGCGTCGCCGCCGACCGCCCCAGCAGCACCCACAGCAGGAACGGCCCCCCGAGCACCGTCGTCACGACACCCACCGGCACCTCGACCCCGTCGAAGACGATCCGCCCCACCGTGTCCGCCAGGACGACAAGCACGGCCCCCGTGAGCATCGACCCCAGCACCGGCACCCGCAGCGGCCCCGCCAGCCGCCCCGCGATGACCGGCGAGGCCAGGGCCACGAAGCCCACCGGACCGCAGATGCCGACGGCGAGGCCCGCGAGCCCCACCGCGAGCAGCAGGCACACCATCCGCACCCGCCCCGGGGCGACGCCCAGCGAGGACGCCGTGGCGTCGTCGAAGCGCAGCACATTGAGCTGCCGGGCCACGACCAGCGCGAGCGGCACCAGCACGGCCAGGCCGACGAGCACGGGAACGGCCACGGAATAGCCGCGCCCGTTGAGGCTGCCCGTCGTCCACACGTACAGCGAGCCGGCCGAGCTGAGGGAGCGGCGGGAGAGCACGACCTGGGTGATGGCCGAGGCGAGCGCCGACATGGCAAGGCCCACGACGAGGACCCGGTAGCCGCGCTGCCCGAGCCCGCCGGAGACCGTGGTGACGACGAGGACGGCCACGAGCGCGCCGACCGGTCCCGCCCACCAGGCGCCGAAGGTGCCGGTGAGGGTGGTGGACAGCAGGACTGCCGCGGTGGCGCCGTCGTTGACTCCGAGCAGTTCGGGGGTGGCGAGGCGGTTGCGGGCCAGCGTCTGGGTGAGGCAGCCGGCCAGGCCGAGGGCCGCTCCGGCGGTCAGCCCGGCGACGATCCGGCCCAGCCGGAACTTCTGCACCAGCAGCACGTCGAAGCGGTCGCCGGAGCCGAAGACGGCGTTGAAGGTGCGGGTGAGGCTCATGGTGCTCTGGCCGGCGTACGCGGACCAGACGACGGCGCACAGCAGCAGCGCGGCCAGGGCCAGCGCCGACAGCGCGGCTCTGCGCGGCAGCAGCAGGGAGACGGCGCCGCGCCGCAGCACCAGGCTGTCGACGGGGCTCTCGGGAGCCCCGGGCTTCCCGCACTCCTCGCGCCCCGCGCGCCCGGCCGGCCGCAGCGGGAGCCAGGGCAGCCGGGGCAGCCGGGGCACGAACCGCCGGGCCGGCCCGGTCTGTTCCTCGGTGGCCGGGTCGGTCATGCCCATCGCGCCCAGCCGCTTGGAACGGACGATGCCGATGAGGACGGGGGCGCCGATGAGGGCGATGATGACCGAGACCGGCGCCTCGAACGGCCGGGAGACCACCCGCGCCAGGACGTCGGCACCGGTCAGCACCCCGGCGCCGATGAGCCCGGCGAGGACGATCTGCGCGGTGAGCCGGGGACCGGCCACGGCGCGGGCGAGGAAGCCCGCGAGCAGGCCGAGGAAGGAGATCGGGCCGACCAGCGCCACGGACGACGCGGTGAGCAGGGTGACCGAGACCGCCACGACCACCCGGACGGTGGACGGGCGGTGGCCCAGCCCGCGGGCGAGGTCGTCGCCGAGCGCGAGCGCGGACAGCGGCCGGGCGACCAGCAGCGCCACGAGGAAGCCCACGGCCAGGACCGGCAGCAGACCGGTCAGCTTGGCATAGCCCTCGACCCCGGCGAGCGAGCCGAGCACCCAGAACCGGAAGCGGTCGTAGGTCTCGGCGGAGTTGACGATGATGACGCTGGTGACGCCGCCGAACGTGGCGCCCAGCGCCGATCCGGCGAGCACCAGCCGCATCGGCGAACCACCGCCCCGGCGGCCCGCCATGAGCAGCACGAGGCCGCTGGCGGCAATGGCGCCGCCGAAGGCCCACAGGAGGTGGCCGTAGCCGCTCGACACGCCGAGGAAGGCGATGCCGACGACGACGCCGAGCGAGGCGCCCGCATTGACGCCCAGCAGGCCCGTCTCGGCGAGCGGGTTGCGGGTGACGGCCTGGAGGAGGCTGCCGGAGGTGCCGAGGGCGGCCCCGACGAGCAGCGCCGTGAGCGTTCGGGGCAGCCGCAGGTCGCCCACGACCAGGGACAGCCGGCTGCTGTCGCGTGCGCCGTTGCGCCCGAGGAGGTAGTCCAGGACGTCGCCGGGCCCGACCTCGCCCGCTCCGATGCAGAGGGAGAGGGCGGCGAGCACGAGGACCGCGAGCAGCAGTGAGGCGGAGGCGATGAGAAGGGGCCGGCGTCCTCGGGAGGGGGCCGGCGGTGCCTCGTCGGCGAGGGCTTCCGCCTCGGGGTCCACGTGCGACACAGTCATAAGGTAAGGCTAGCCTAATGATATTGGCGGCCCGGAACGGGCGCCGGGCCTTTGTCATGCGCTTCAGGTCACACCGCAATAAAGTGGCCGTGTTTCAGCAGTCCCGGCAATCTCCGTATTCAACCCATTCCGGGGAGAGACGCATGCCCAGCCACAGCCTCAAGGACAAGGTCGTCGTCATCGGCGGCGCCTCGCGGAACCTCGGCAGCCTCATCGCGAAGGAGGTCGCCGCGGACGGTGCCAAGGTCGTCGTCCACTACAACAGCCCCTCCTCGAAGGAAGGGGCGCAGCAGACCGCCGAGGCCGTCAAGGCGGCGGGCGGCGAGGCGGTCGTCCACGAGGCCGACCTGACCAAGGTCTCCGAGGTGGAGGGGCTCTTCGAGGTCGCGGTCGGGGCCTTCGACAAGGTGGACTGCATGGTGAACACGGCCGGCATGGTCGTCAAGAAGCCGATGACCGAGGTCACCGAGGAAGAGTACGACCGGATGTTCGCCGTCAACTCCAAGGCGGCCTACTTCATGATGCAGGAGGCGGCCAAGCGGCTGGAGGACGGTGGCAGGATCGTCACCATCGTGACCTCGCTGCTCGCCGCGTACACCGGTCTGTACTCCGTCTACGCGGGCAGCAAGTCGCCCGTCGAGCACTTCACCCGGGCCCTGTCCAAGGAGCTTTTCGGCCGCAACATCTCGGTCAACAACATTGCGCCGGGACCGATGGACACCTCGTTCTTCTATCCGGCCGAGACCGACGACTCGATCGCGTTCCACAAGTCGTCCTCGATGAACGGAGAGCTGACCAAGATCGAGGACATCGTGCCCTATGTGAAGTTCCTGCTCACGGACGGCTGGTGGCTCAACGGGCAGACCCTCTTCGTCAACGGGGGCTACACCACCCGCTGACACCGCGCTCACCGCCGTGACCCGGGTCACGGAGCCGCCCCGCCGATCCCGTCCTCACCAGGGCGAATGCACGGGCGGAACACCTGCCTTGACCACGTTGCACTGGAGTCCCCGGGCAGGGGGAGCCCAGGATTCGGGGCATGGATTCCACGTACTCCACCGAAGCGAATGCCCCTGCCCGCCCCGCCGTCGCGGCCGGTGACGTCCTCGCTGTCGTGAGCCAGAGCGGCCCGACCGTCACCTTCTTCGACGCCCTCACCCACGAGCGGCTCGACGTCCTCGAAGTCCCCGCCGAGCCCCACGAGTTGTGCTTCGACCCCGACCGCCGACTGCTGTACTGCACCAGCAGCTACGTCTCCGGCTACTACCACGCGAACCAGGGGCGGGCCCGGCAGGTCACCGTCATCGACGCGGACACCCGCCGCATCGTCGACGTCCTCGACACGGCCCCGGACCACGCCCCGCACGGACTCGCCCTGGACCGCGCCCGCGCCCGGCTGTACGTCAGCGTGGAGGCCACCGACACCGCACCCGGCGGGGTGATCGTCTACGACGCCAGGACCCGGGAGCGGATCGGCCGGATCCCCGTCATGGCCGACGGGCCGCACTGGTTCGCGACCACCCCGGACGGGCGGTGGGGCTACTCCACCAACAAGGAGGCGGGCTTCGTGTCCGTCCTCGACCTCGAGCGCGACGAGTTCGCCGGGCGGGTGACGGTGCCCGGCAGCGAGGGGCTGGACGTCTCGCCCGACGGCAAGTACGTCTACGTCGCCGCCCCCAAGGGGGACTTCTCCGCCATGCCCGCCGTGCAGACCGGAATCCGCGTGATCGAGGTGGCCACGAACGAGGTCGTGCGGACCCTGCCCACCGAGGGCGTGGTCTTCCCCGTGCACACCACGGTCACCGGGGCGGTCCTCGCCGGCGAGCTGCGGATGGCCGAGGGGGAGGGCGGGGCGCTGGGCGCCCAGACCAACGGCGTGCTGACGGTCTTCGCGCCGGGGACCCTCGAGCCCGTCGGGCAGGTCGAGGTCGGGCGGTTCCCGCTCACCATCACCTCTTCGCCGGACGGCAAGGTGGGCTACGTCTCCAACGTCATGTCCGCCACGGTGACCGTCGTCGACCTCGTACGGATGAGCGTGCTCGACACCCTGCATGTCGACCGCGTGGGCGATGACGGTGCCCACGGACTGGCGTACATACCCGCCGCCCAGGGCTGACGGGCCGACAGGCCCGTCGGGGCCCGCGCGCCCGGCCGCTTATACCACCCGGCCGGGCGAATCCCGGGACGGCGCGCGGTTGCGAGAGCGGACACCTGCCCCGAGGGTGGATGTCAAGATCATCGAACCGGCGTCGTCGCCGGGGTGGGGTGACGGACCGCCACCGGCGGTCCGCGACCCCGTGAGGAGCCGTCCATGTCCGGATACCGCGCAGCCGGATACCGTGCAGCCGGATACCGTGAAGTCCTCCGGCCCGGCCGCGGCCGCCACCGGCGCCGCCGCCGGGTGTCGCGGCTGAAGGCCGCGCTGACCGCCTCCGTGCTGCTGGCCTGCTCGGCGTTCGTGGCGGCCGCGGTGGACGACGACGCGGCGGAGTGCGGGCCCGCGAAGGCGGGCGCGCGGACCCCCGGGCGGGCGAACGGCAAGGCCGCCGAGTGCCGGGCGAAGCCGGCGGACCACCGGGTGGCCGGACCGGCCGGGAAGGCCGGGGGGCACGGCACCGTCGACGGCGTGCCGCACGACGGCGGCACGCTCCCGACCACCCCGCGCGCCCCCCAGGAGGAGGGCGTCTACGACCGCGAACGGTGCGGCAACACCTCCGGGCGGGTGCTGCTCACGCTGGACGACTGGCCCTACAACGACCCGGAGCGCTCCGTGCGCATCGGCGCGCAGCTCCAGTCGCAGGGCGTCCGGGCGGCCTTCTTCCTCATCAACCAGTACGCGTCCCAGTACCCGCAGATCGTCTCCACGCTGCGCCAGCAGGGCCACTGGGTGGGCAACCACACCTTCTCCCACCGGGACCTGCCCGGCCTCACCGACCAGGAGGCCAAGGACGAGATCCACAACGGCCTGGCCGGCAATCTGCTGCGCCCGCCGTACGGCGACGCCGGGGAGCGCGAGCGGGAGATCGCCGACGAGTCGGGCATGCGGATCTGCAACTGGACGATCGACACCCACGACTGGGAGAAGGTCGAGGGCAGCCTGCGCAGCGCGGAGGACATCCGGGCGATCGTGCGGGACGCCACCCCCGAGGAGAAGCACAACGGCGTCATCCTCGGACACCTGTTCAGTCACTTCCCGGAGGCCCTGAGCGGCATCATCACCGACCTCCAGGCCCAGGGCTACCAGGTGTGCCGCAACACCGGTCCGGTCACCGACCAGGCATCGAACCCGCTGGAGTGCTGACCGCGCCTCAGCGGTAGCGCAGGTACTTCCGCCGGACCGCCCGGAACGCCGCCAGCTCCTCGTGCCAGGAGCCGGCCACCGCCTCGGCGTCCGCACCCGCGTCGATCATCGTCCGGAGCCGGGACGAGCCCGAGAGCTTGTCGACGAAGCGGTCCGGGCGCCACGCGAAGCCGCTCCAGGTCCGCTTGGCGGCGATGAGCAGCGCCACGCCCGTGCGGACGGGGTCGTACGCGGCGCGGTCGTGGACGTGAATGTGCAGGCCGCCCACCGTTCTGCCCTGGAGCGGGCCGAAGGTGGGCACGTAGTAGGCCTCCCGGAAGTGCGCCCCCGGCAGTCCGGCGGCGTTCGCGGCCCGGGCCCACCGGCCGTCGAGCCCCTCGGCGCCGAGCATCTCGAACGGCCGCACCGTGCCCCGTCCCTCCGACATGACGGTGCCCTCGAAGAGGCCGGTGCCGGAGTAGACCAGCGCGGTGTCGGGCGTGGCCATGTTGGGGCTGGGCGGCACCCAGGGCAGCCCCGTGGCGTCGAAGAAGTCCCTGCGCCGCCAGCCCGACATCGTCACGACGGCCAGCTCCACCGGGCGGCCCGCCACGGCCGGCACGAACTCGCCGTTGTAGAGCAGGGCCAGTTCGGCGACGGTCATCCCGTGCGCCTGGGCGATGGGCGCCCGCCCGATGAACGTGGCGTACGCACGGTCCAGGACGGGCCCGTACGCATCCCGCCCGGAGACCGGGTTCGGCCGGTCCAGCACCACGAAGCGCTTCCCCGCCAGGGCGGCGGCCACCATGCAGTCGTAGAGCGTCCAGATGCAGGTGTAGAAGCGGGCGCCCGCGTCCTGGCTGTCGTAGACGAGCGTGTCGATCCCCGCCCTGGTGAACAGATCGGCGAGGGGCCGGCCGCTCTTGCGGTAGGTGTCGTACACCGGGAGCCCGGTGGCCGGGTCGGTGGAGTCGCCCTCGGAGAGCCCGGCCTGGGGCGTGCCCCGGTAGCCGTGCTCGCCGCCGAAGACGGCGGTCAGACGCACGCGGGGGTCGGCGTGCATGACGTCGACGATCCCGCGCGCATCGGAGGTGATGCCGCTCTGATTGGTGACGACCCCGACCCGCTGCCCGTCCAGCAGCCGGTAGCCGTCGGCCGCGAGCCGCTCGAAGCCGGTGCGCACGCGCACGGTCCCGGCGGGGGAGGCGTGACACTCCGCGCCGGGGGAGACGGCGGACGCGGGCGTCGCGGCCGCCGGGGCCGCGACCCCCACCGCACCCGCGGCGCCCCCGGCGAGCACTGCCCTTCTGGAAAGCGTCATACCTCCGCAAAATAGAGCATCTTGGGCCGGGGGCCGTGAGCCGCACCGAAGCCCGTCACGCCCGCGCGGCCCCGGTGCGCCGCTCCGCGAGGCGGCTCAGCGCCAGCAGCGTGAGCGCGAGCCAGCACGCGGCCAGCAGCCAGCCCCCGGCGACGTCCGAGGGCCAGTGCACGCCCAGGTAGACCCGGGTGCCCGCGACCCCTGCCGCCCACAGGGCGCAACAGGCGGCGGCCGCCCGGCCCGCGCGGTGCGGTGCGGCCCGCAGCACCGCCCACGCCAGCAACCCGGCGGCCAGCGCGCTCGTGGTGGCGTGCCCCGAGGGGAAGGCCGCCCCATGGGCCGCCGTGACCCAGTCGGCAGCCGGCGGCCGGGGCCGGTCCACGGCGGTCCGCAGACCGATGCGGACCAGCTGACCCACTGCCAGCACGGCCACCGCTGCCAGGACCACGGGCAGCCTGCGCCGCGCCGGGATCCCCGGCCGGCAGCCGAGCAGGCCCGCCGCCACCGCGATCGCGTAGGGCACCACACCGGTGCCGGTGGAAGTCAGCACCTCGGCCAGGGTGTCGACCGTGCCGGTGCGGTGCTCCAGAACTGCCCGGTGCAGTGCCGTGTCCACCCGGAGCGGCACCCCGTGGGCGGTGACCACCAGCGCCGTCAGCACGCACAGCGCCGCTGCCGCCGGGGCGAACACCGCTGCCGCCCGGGCCGCGGGCCGCCGGCCCGTCACGCGGCGGCCAGCAGGATCGGTCGCAGCCGGCCCCGGCGGGCGCGCTCCACCCAGGGCGCGGCATGGGTGGCGGCCACGGTCAGGGGAACGGCGAGCGCGACGCCGACCAGCGCGCCGGCCAGCACGTCGTGCGGATAGTGCACACCGATCCAGACCCTGGAGGCGGCCATGGCGAACGCGGCCAGCGCCGCCACCGCGCCGAGGCGGCGGTCGACGAGCCACAGCGCCGCCGCGGCGGCGAACGCGATCACGGCATGGCTGCTGGGGAAGGACCAGTCGCGCGCGGACGGGCAGGACTCCAGCGTGAAACTGCGGGGAATGGACCGGCAGGGCGGCTCCTCACGCACCAGGAACCCCAGTCCCACGTCCACCCCGTACACCACCGCCACCACCAGCGGCGTGGCCAGGGCCCGCGCCATCATGGGGGAGTCCGAGCGCCGGGCCCACCACCAGCCGGTGAGCATCAGCGCGGCGAACAGGGCGAGGCCGAACGTGGACCACGTGGCCACCGTGTCGTTGAGCAGCCACGAGGCGCGCTCCGCGTCCCGGGTGATGGCCGTGTAGAGGCCGCCGTCGATGCCCGAGCCGTCGAAGGTGGGGCGGGGCGCCGGATGTATGCCCGTCATCGCTGTCCTCCGTCCGCGTCCAGATCCGGATCCAGGTCCCCGTCCGTATCCGCACCCCGGGAGACTACGGGTGCCCCGGCGGCCGTCCGGCGGCGGGCCCGCGCCAGCTCCACGGCCAGGGGCAGCAGGGAGAGCAGGACGACGGCGCCGACGACCGGCAGCAGATAGCGGTCCACGTCCGGGACCACGGAGCCCAGCGCATGCCCGGCCAGCACCAGGCCGGCCGTCCACAGCAGCCCCCCGGCCACCTGCCACACCGTGAAGGCGCGCGCCGGGACCCCCAGGGCCCCGGCCAGGGGGTTGAGCACAGTCCGGACCACCGGCACGAAGCGCGCGAGGACGATCGCCCGGCCGTGACCGTACCGGTCCAGCAGCTCCTCGGCCCGGGTCGCGCCCTCGTGCAGGCGTTTGCTGCGGGACCGGACCAGCACGGCCCGGCCGCCGCGGCGCCCGAGGACGAAGCCGCACTGCGCCCCGGCCAGCGCCCCGGCCACGGCGGCCGCGAGCACCTGCGCCAGGTCCAGCTGGGGCCCCGGGTGCGCGCCGGACCTGGTCAGCAGGCCGGCGGTGAACAGCAGCGAGTCGCCGGGCAGGAAGAAGCCGATGAGCAGACCGGTCTCGGCGAACAGGACGACCGCGATGCCGAGCGCGCCGAAGGCCGAGAGCAGGGACGACGCGTCCAGGACGTTGACGGCGAGCGGGGTGGGGGGTGGTACGAGCACGGGTGCGAGGCCTCCCATGGTCGAGGGCGGGGCCGCCGGACGGCCCCACCGTCTGCACTCCAGTAGACGGTCAACGCGACTGTAGGGGTCCCGCGGGCACGCGGTACCGCACTCGCCGAGACCCGGACCGCCCGCCTGCCGCCGCCCGGCCGCACCCTGTGGGAGCAACCGCGGTGCCGGAAGGGTGAATTCGGTGCAGCGCAATCGTCGTGCGAGCTGATGATCCGGAATTGCAGCGGGAGTTGACGGGCGGCGGACGGGCGCAAAAAAAGGAACCCCCCTGCCCCGGGGCCCGTACACCCGGAGCAGAGGGAATTCCGTGCGGACTGCGTCAGCCGCCGTTGGCCGAGCCGTTCCCCGAGATGATCGGGATCTCGTCGATGAGGTGCGACAGCGGGTCGTCGCCGTCGTTGATCGTCGAGTTGTCCGTGCACTGCTGCTGCTGCTGGGAGGTGAGGATCGGCACGTCCTGGACACCGATGTTGATCAGAGCGATGACCGACTGGAGGTTGACCTTGCCGATCGCAATGCAGGGCTTGTTGAGCGTGCCCTGGATCAGGCTCATCTGCGGGCTTTGCTCGCCCCCGGTCTTGGTGTTGCCGTAGCCGGTCTTCGCACCATTGGCGTTGGCCACATCCTGGTCGTTGCCGATGGCCATCGCGGGGGAGGCGACGGCGCCGACAGCGGAGGCGGTTACCGCGGCCGTGGCGAGTACCTTCTTGAGCACGTCTATGCCTTTCGATCGATCGATGATTCCCACCGGGAAGCGACCTGAGTAACTCCGGGCGAAATAAGAAGTTCCGGACTTTCACTCATTCGCTCCAGCGAGCCATTTCGCGGGTCGTGCCGCCAACTCCTTTTGGCCGCAGCGGTGGCGGCGACGCTGCCCGGCGCGGAGCGGTCCGGCTGGTAGCGTGCGCTGCGCGGCGGGAATCTCGGCCGTCGGCCCGCTCGGACAGCGCCCCCACACGTTGCCTCCGGGCGGGCTTTTGAGCGGCCCCCCGGGTGCGTGCGCCGGAGTGCGCCGCAGCGCACCGGAGTTCACCGGGCCGATGGGAGGAGGGTCTTCCGTGACCGTCGAATACGTCCGCTACCGCATTGCCGACCCCGAGCGCCGCACCGCCTTCGAGAAGGCGTACGCTGCCGCGGTCACGCACCTGTACGCGGCCCCGCAGTGCCTCGGCTACGAGCTGTCGCGCGGCGTGGAGGAGCCGGAGCACTACGTCCTGCGCATCGAGTGGACCTCGGTCGACGATCACGAGCAGGGGTTCCGGCGTGGGCCGCACTTCCCGCCCTTTCTCGCGGAGATCGGCCCGTACGCCGACGACATCGAGGAAATGAAGCACTACGAGCGCACGCTGGTGGTCGACAAACGGCGCGGATGAGCGCCGGCGCACCCGAGTGTTAACAGCATGTGACGCGTGCCACCCCGCCGGGGAGGCGTGATCACTGCCGGAGGCGTATACCCTCTGGAGTGTGAACATGCTCGTCAAGCGCCGCCACGTGGACTTCGTCCGCGTCACCAGCATGTCCTGTCGCCGCTCCGGCTGATTTACCGGACCCCTGCAGCCCTCTTCTCAAGGGCCTCGCGTCCGCGTTCTCTCTTCTTTTTCTTACTTCTCACCCTTAGCCGCTTTCCGGCCCCCGCTGCCCGCGCATACCCTGCCGCGGTCCCGCGGGCCGTCCGGCCACCGCCGGACGATCGCCGGTCCCTCATGCTGTGGACCTCTCATGACGAACGAGCTTCCCGTCCTCGACCTCTCCGCCGCCTCCGCCGGGCCCGAGGCCCGCGCCCGCTTCCACGAGGCGCTGCACACCGCCGCCCGTGACGTGGGCTTCTTCCACCTGACCGGGCACGGCATCACCCCTGCCGAGACCGAGGACCTGACGCGCGCGATGCGCGCCTTCTTCGCCCTCCCCGAGGCGGACCGCCTCGCCATCAGCAACCTCAACTCCCCCCATTTCCGCGGCTACACCCGCATAGGCGACGAGCGCACGGGCGGCAGCCAGGACTGGCGGGACCAGCTGGACATCGGCGCCGAGCGCACCCCCCGCGTGCCCGCCCCCGGCGAGCCCGGCTACTGGTGGCTGGAGGGCCCCAACCAGTGGCCCGACGCCCTCCCCGAGCTGCGCACCACCGCGCTGCACTGGATCGACCGGCTCAGCGAGGTGGCCGGCCGGCTGCTGCACGAGCTGCTCGCCGCGATCGGCGCCCCCGAGGACTTCTACGACAAGGCCTTCGCCGACCGCCCCCACCTGCACCTCAAGCTCGTCCGCTACCCCGGCAGCGCCCCCGACGGCGCCGGCCAGGGCGTGGGCGCGCACAAGGACTACGGCTTCCTGACCCTGCTGCTCCAGGACGAGGTCGGCGGCCTCCAGGTCGAGGGGCCCGACGGGGAGTTCATCGACGTGCCGCCGCTGCCCGGGGCGTTCGTGATCAACCTGGGTGAACTGCTGGAGGTCGCCACCGACGGCTACCTCAAGGCCACCAACCACCGGGTGGTCAGCCCGCCCGGCACCCGTGAGCGCTACTCGGTGCCGTTCTTCTACAACCCGCGGCTCGACGCCCGCATCGAGCCCGTCCCCTTCCCGCACGCCCACCACGCCCCCGGCGTCACCCAGGACGCGGCCAACCCGCTGTTCGCGGAGTACGGGCGGAACGAGATCAAGGGCTGGCTCCGCGCCCACCCGGGCGTCGCCCGCCGCCACCACGCGGAGCTGCTGGAGGCCGGCACCTCCGCAGGCTGAGCCCGTGCCCCGGCACCGGCCCCGGCACCGGCCCCGCCACCGGGGCCGGCCGGGCCGGGCGCCCACGCCACTGATGAGAAGATCACACCAAGGCTTTTCCAACCGCTGACCAAGGATTTATATGGTTGGGGGCGGGAATCACCCTCGCATGGGCGCCGGAGCGCCACGGGGGAAGCACGGGGGGCGTGATCATGAGTGTGGTGCTGGGCACGGGCGTGGGCTGGCGGCCCGAGATCGCCGCGGACATCGAGGACCTGCCCGGCGTCGACTGGGTGGAGGTCGTGGCGGAGAACGTCTGCCCGGGCCGGCTGCCCGACGGGCTCCGGCGGCTGCGCGAGCGCGGCACCACTGTGGTCCCGCACGGCGTCTCCCTCGGCCTCGGCGGCGCCGACCGGCCCGACCTCGCCCGGCTCGCCGCCCTCGCCGGGACGGCCGAAGCCCTCGGCGCACCCCTGGTCTCCGAGCACATCGCCTTCGTACGCTCCGGGGGCCCGCTGGTCCCCTTCCCGCGCATCGAGGCCGGGCACCTGCTCCCGGTGCCGCGCACCCGGGACGCCCTCGACGTGCTGTGCGCGAACGTGCGCATCGCCCAGGACATGCTGCCCGTGCCGCTCGCCCTGGAGAACATCGCCGCCTTCTGGAGCTGGCCGGACGAGGAGCTGAGCGAGGGCCGCTTCCTCACCGAGCTGGTCGAACGGACCGGGGTGCGCCTCCTCGTCGACGTCGCCAACCTGCACACGAACCACGTCAACCGCGGCGAGGACCCGGTCACCGCCCTCGACGAGCTGCCGCTCGAAGCGCTCGCCTACGTCCATGTGGCCGGCGGCTTCGAGCGGGACGGGCTCTGGCACGACAGCCATGCCCACCCGGTGACCGGGCCCGTGCTCGACGTCCTCGCCGAGCTGTGCGCCCGCACCGCCCCGCCCGGCGTGCTCCTCGAACGGGACGACCACTTCCCCGCGGCGGGCGAGCTGGCGGCCGAACTCGCGGCCGTCCGCGCCGTGGCCGAGGGGGCGGTCCATGCCTGAGCGCGACACCGACGCCGCCCGGCAGCGGCTCGCGCTCGCGCAGCACGCCCTGCTCTCCGCGCTCGTCGCGGGCACCCCGGATCCCCCCGGCTTCGACCGGGCCCGGCTTCAGGTGCAGCGCAGGGCGCTGATCGCCAAGCGCACCCAGATCGTCGCCAAGGTGGCGCCGGAGCTGCCGCACATCCTGGGCGAGGACTTCCGCGAGCTGTTCGCCGCGTACGCGCGGCACCGCCCCCTGCGCGACGGCCACCGCCGCGACGCCCTCGACTTCGCCGGGCACCTGCTGGACGGCGATGCCCTGGCCGACGCAGTACGGCGGCCCCTCGCCGACTGGCACACCCGGCAGACCACCGCCCCGGGGCCGCTGGCCCGCCTGGTGCCTGCCCTCCGATCCGGGCGCCTCACGCGCCGCACGAAAGGCAATCGACCATGATCGCTGCCATCATCGTGGCGATACTCGCCCTGCTCGTCCCCTCGGCCCTGCTCGTCCTGGCCCGCCGCCGGGCACGGGCCCTCGGCACACCCCGCACAGCGGCCGGCGAACCCGGGCTGCTGGAGATCGCCTACCTGCGGGGCGGCCGGGGCCGTCTGGTGGACACGGTGATCACCAAGATGCACGACGACGGGCGGATCGAGGTGAACGCCGCGGGCAAGATCAAGGTCGAGAGGGCCGTCTCCCACAACCCCGTCGAACGCGCCCTGCTGGGGCGCTGCGGTGCCGACTGGACCACCTCGCTGCGCAGAATGCGCACGTCGCTGCAGTTCGACTCGGCCGTGGACGCGGTGGAACGCGCGCTGACCGAGCGCGGTCTGCTCATGTCCCAGGGGGCCAAGACCCGGTGGCGCGTCGCCGCCGGGTTCCAGGTGGCAGGCGTGCTGGCGACCTTCGTGATCGGTGTCGTGCTGCTGGTCCTGCACGGCTTCCACTGGGCGTCGTTCCTCCTGCTCGTGCTCGCCGTTGCCGGAGTCGTCCTGCGTGTGGCGTGCCATCCCGACTTCCAGCGGCTCCAGCCCACCCCGGCGGGCGAGGCGCTGGCGCGGTCGCTCCGCCGCGAAGGCCCCTGGAGCACGGGCGTCCCGGAGAGCCACCCCGAGGGCCTCGCGGGCGTCGTCGCCGTGCGCGGGACCGGCGACCTGCCGGAGGGCGTACTGCGGGAGCAGCTGCGGAAGGCCGCCCGGTCCGGCGGCACCTCCCGGACCGCCCGCCGCCGCAGCAGCAGTTCCACGTACGCGGGCACGAGCGGCTGCTCCTCGTGCGGCAGCTCCTCCGACTCGTCGAGCTGCTCCTCCTCGAGCTGTTCCTCCTCCAGCTGCTCGTCGGGCAGCTGCTCGTCCTCGTCCTGCGGCGGTGGCAGCAGCTGTTCCTCCTGACCTGCGCGTTCACCGTTCGTAAAGCAACCGTCGACCGCCGCGCGCCTAGCATCGGGACGTGACCGATACCGATGCCGCCGCCGACGGCGGCGGCGGGCTGCGGTTCTCCGTACTCGGCCGGCTCCGTGCGTGGCGCGGCGACGAGGCACTGGAACTGGGCTCGCCGCAGCAGCAGACCCTCCTCGCGGAGCTGCTGCTGCGGCAGGGCCGCGCCGCCTCGGCCGCCGAGATCGTGGACGCGCTGTGGGGCGAGGAACCACCGGTCCGCGCCATCGGCACCCTGCGCACCTACGCCTCCCGGCTGCGCAAACTGCTGGAGCCCGGGCGGCACACGGGCGCGGCGCCCCGGATCCTGGTGTCCGTGTCCGACGGCTACGCCCTGCGGGTGCCCCGGGAGGCACTGGACGCGGCCCGCTTCGAGGACCAGGTCACCGCCGCCGTCCGCGCGCGGGCCCGCGGCAGACCGGCCGAGGCCCGCGAACTGCTGCGCTCCGCCGTGGCGTTGTGGCGCGGCGAACCCCTGCCCGGCCTCTCCGGCGCCGCCGTGCGCGCCCACCGCGCCCGGCTCACCGAACAGCGGCTGATGGCCCTGGAGGCGCGGCTGGAACTCGACCTCGAACTCGGCCACCCCGAGGCTGCCCTGCGGGAGCTGGCCGCCCTGGCCGCACGCTATCCGCTGCGCGAACGGCTGGGCGCCCTGCACATCCTGGCCCTGCACCGCAGCGGCCGGCCCGCCGAGGCGCTCGCCGCGTACGAGGACGCGCGGCGCGTGCTGGCCGACGAGCTGGGGCTGGAGCCCGGGCGGGAACTCGCCGAGGTGCGGCGGCGCGTCCTGGCCCCGGACCGGAGCGGGACCGCCGGCCCGCCCGAGCCGCCCCGGCCCGCCCAGCTCCCCGGCGACCTCGCCGACTTCACCGGGCGCGAGGCGATCGTCGAGGAGCTGTGCGCCGCCCTGCGGCCCGGCCGCAGACAGGCCGTCGCGACCGTCGCCGTCTCCGGCATGGGCGGGGTGGGCAAGAGCGTCCTGGCCGTCCACGCCGCCCACCGGATACGCGAGGATTTCCCCGACGGGCAGTTCTACGCGGACCTGCGGGGCACGGCCGGCGACCCGGCCGAACCCGCCGTCGTGCTGGGCTCGTTCCTGCGGGCGCTCGGCGTGGACGACGCGGCGCTGCCCGAGGGCCGGGCCGAGCGGGCCGCCCTCTTCCGCACCCGGCTCGCGGACCGCCGGGTGCTGATCCTCCTCGACGACGCCCGCGACGCCGACCAGGTGCGGCCCTTCCTGCCCGGGACGCGCGGCTGCGCGGTGCTCGTCACCAGCCGCGCCAAGCTGGCCGGGCTGCCCTCCGTACGCCTCGTCGACCTCGACGTCATGGCCCCCGGGGAGGCGCTCGCCCTGCTCCGGCGGGTGGCGGGCGAGGCCCGCGCGGACGCCGAGCCGGAGGCCGCCGGGCGGCTGGTGGCGGCCTGCGGACTGCTGCCCCTGGCCGTGCGGATCGCGGCCACCCGGCTGGCCACCCGCCCCTCGTGGACGCTGGCCGGCCTGGACGAGCGGCTGTCCGACCCCCGGCGCCGGCTCGCCGAGCTGCGCGTCGGCGGACTGGCGGTCGACGCCGTCCTCGCGGCGGGCCGGCAGCAGCTCGGCGCCGGGGAGCGGCAGGCACTGCGGACGCTGGCCCTCCAGGACGGCCCGGACTTCTCGTCGGCCGCCGCGGCCGCCCTGCTCGGCCTCCCCGAACAGGAGGCCGAGTCGCTGTGCGAGTCGCTCGTGGACGCCGGCCTCCTGGAGTCCCCGGCGCCCGGCCGCTACCGCTTCCACGAGCTGCTGAGACTCCACCTGTACGAGCGCGCGGAAGCCGAGGACCCGCCGTCGCAGCGCACCACCGCGCTGCGACGGCTGCTCGGCTTCCACCTGTCCACGGCGCGGGAGGTGCACATGCTGGCGGGCCCCGGCACCGACCGGCTGGGCGTGCGGGTCACCGGGCCGGGGTTGTCCTTCGACGGGGTCGGGGCCGCCCGCGCCTGGCTCTTCGCCGAGGCGCCCGGCCTGTTCGCCGCCGTGCGCCGGGCCGCGGCGGACCCGGAAGCCTGTGCCCGGGCGGCCGACCTGCTGCTCATGATGGACGTCCTGGTCGAATACGGCGCCCACGAGCGGGAGTTCGAGGAGGCGGCGCGCGCGGTCGCTGCAGGTGCGCTGGCCCTGGGCGACCGGCGGAGCGCCGGCCGCGCCCTGCTCTGCCTGGCCGGCGTCTACTACGCCGCGGACCGGATCGACGAACTCGTCCCCGTGGGCCGGGAGGCGCTGGCCCTCAGCCGCGCCGCCGGGGACACGCCGGTCATGGCCGACTGCCTGGTGCAGCTGTCGCGGTGCGAGCAGCACCTGCACCGGCACGAGGAGGCGCACGCGCTGCTGACCGAGGCCCTGGCCGTCTTCCGGCGGACCGGCGACCGCTACGGCGAGGCCAATGCGATCGGGGTGCTCGCCCGGGTGTATCTCTCGCTCGGCCGGGGCGACGAGGCGCTCGCGGCCGCCGAGCAGTGCCTGGCCGCCCACCGCCGCCTGGGCGGGGGCCACCGGGTGGCGTTCGGGCTGTACCGGCTGGGCGTCGTCCTGGCCGGCATCGGGCGGGCGGCGGACTCGGCCGAGCGCCTGACCGAGGCCCTGGAGCTGTTCCGCGGACGGCACAACCGGCTGTGGGAGGGGCTCACCCTCTTCCGGATGGCGGAGACCCGGCTGCGGGCCGGCCACGTCGAGGAGGCCGTCATCCACGCGGAGCTGGCCGTCTCGGCACTCGCCGAGGTGGGCGAGTCCTGGGGGCGGGCCAAGGCCCTCCACGTCCTGGGCCACGCCCTCGACCAGCTGCGGCGCCCCGACCGCGCCCGCGCCTGCTGGCAGGCCGCGCACACCTTCCTGCGGCGCATGGGCATGCCGGAGGCCGACGACCTCCAGGTGCTCATCGGCTCCTGCGGCACCTCCTACGAGGAGGAGTCCGGCCCCGCCGTCTGATGCACCGTCATGTCGGTCGGCGGGGCCGGGTGCCAGTGGGCCGCGAAGGCCCGCGCGGGGTTGCCGACGAACACCTGCCGGACGAAGTCCTCGCCCAGCTCGCCCGCCAGCCGGGTGCGCAGCGTGCTCAGCAGGTACGGCATCCCCGGCCCCTCGCCGCCGGCCGCCCGGGCCGCGGCGGTCGTGGTGTCGCCGCCCAGCAGCAGGCGGTCCGCGTACCCGGCGTGGGCGAGCGCGGTCAGCGAGTCGAACAGCCGCCAGTCCGTGGCGTGATGGGCGCGCGAGGGCCCGTCGAAGGCGAGGAACGCCCCGGCCCGGGCCGCCGCCAGCTGCGCCCGGATGTCGGGCGAGCGGCCGAGGTGCCCCAGCATGACGCGGGCGGGCGGGACGGCGAGGGTGCCGCAGAGCAGGTCGAGGACTTCGAGGGCGCCGGTGCCGAGTTCGAGGTGCACGGCGATCGGCGCGCCGGTGGCGTGGTGCGCCCGGGCCGCGGCGGTCATGACGTGCCGGGCGTGCCGGTCGACGCCGTGCAGGGCGCCGGCCACCTTGACGATGCCCGCGCGCACCGGAGCCGTCGTCAGGTCCTCGACGAACAGCTCGGCGAGCCCGTCCCACGCGGGCCCGGACAGCGGCCGCTCGTAGTGCACCGCCTGGTGCAGCCCGGTCGCGGCGACGAGGTGGACGCCCGTGGCCCGTGCCAGCCGGGCGAGTTCCCCGCGCCGGCGTCCCATCCCGCGCGGGGTCCACTGCACCACGGTCCGGCCGCCGAGCTGCCGGAACGCCCGCAGTTCCGCCTCGGCGGCCCGGGGGTCGGCCAGCTCCTGCCCGGGCAGCCGGGGGCTGCGCAGGAAGAGGTGGTCGTGTGCGTTGCAGACGCCCAGCTCCTCGGCGGGGACGTCGCCGAGGACGGTGCGGACGACGGGCGGGCTGGCTTCCTGCGATCGCATACCGGTGTTTCCTCCTGTTTCCGGGCGTACGGGACGAGCGGTGTAACGGGTGAAGCGTTACACCGATGATCACTGTAACGGGTGAAGCGTTACGATGCCCGCATGAAGGACGACGACCCTCTGGCCTTCCGCCTCGACTGCGGTGCCGCCTGGCTCAATCTCCTCGCGACCCGTGGCCGCAGCTTCGGCGCGAGCCCGGTCGAGCGCATCGCCACCCCGGACCGGCTCGCACAGTGGCTGGCCCGCAGCGAGCTGGCGCCCGCAGAGCCGCCCGGGGCCGCCGACCTCGAGCGGGCCCGCGCACTGCGCGAGACGCTGCGTGCGCTCGCGCTGGCCGTCGTCGGCGGGGAGCCACCCCCGGGCGAGGCGGTCGCCGCGCTCAACGCCTTCCTCGGCGGAGCGGACGCCGAGCCGGACCCCGTGCGCCTGGTGGCCGCGGACCGGCTGCTGCGCGAGCCCCCGCCGACCGCGGGCGCGGCCCTCGCCCGCATCGCCCGCCAGGCGGCCGAGCACCTCACGGGCGCCGAGCGGCACACCCTTGCCGTCTGCCCCGAACACGACTGCCGGGGAGTCTTCGCCAACCCCACGGGCCGCCGCCGCTGGTGCCCCTCGCCCGCCTGTGCGAGCCGCGGTCGTGTACGGGCGCTCCGCGAACGCCGCCGGTCCGGGGAAGGGGCCCGCGGCTAGGGGGTGTCCGGCGGGGGAGGGGCGAGTACCGGACAGTCACCCCCCTCACTGTCCGTTAATCGCTCGCCCGCCGGGCCGTCGCCTCTGCGTGCGGGGGTCCTGCTGACCTCTGACGAATCATCAAGTGCTGTTCAGGCATGTGTATTTCACGCTGCCGCATATGTGATTCTGTCCGACCGGATGTCTTCTTGTGCGTCACCTCGCTCCGCGGGGACGCTGGTCCGGCAACTCTTGGCATGGACGCGACGTGCGGTCGCCGCCGTGCCACGTGAATCCTCCCGGGCCCCGGCGCCCTCGGCGCCCTGGGCACACCCCCCTCACAGGAGGTCGAACGAGTTGAACGGCTCACGCATACCCGAACGGCGCGCGGCCCTGGCCGTGGCCGGAGCCGTGGCCCTCGCCACGGTATCCCTCACCCTGCAGAGCGCCCACGCGGCCCCCGGGCCGGCCCCGGCCGCCCTGTCCGCCGGCGAGGCCGGCCGGCTCGCGCACCACATCGAGACCGCCCTCCCCTCGGGCACCGCCGGTTCGTACTACGACGCCGCGGCGAAGAAGCTCGTCGTCGACGTCGTGGACCCGTCCGCGGCGGCCGCGGTGCGGGCGGCCGGGGCCGAGGCGAAGACGGTGAAGCACTCGGCGGCGGAACTCGCCTCGGCCAGACGGACACTGGCGGCCGAAGCCACCGTCCCCGGCACCGCCTGGTCGGTCGACCCCCGCACCAACAAGATCGTCGTCACCGCCGACAGCACCGTCACCGGCGCCGCACGGGACCGGCTGGAGAAGGTCGTCGCCGGCCTCGGCGACAAGGTCACCCTCAAGCACACCTCCGGCACCCTGCGGCCGCTGATCGCAGGCGGCGACGCCATCTGGGGCAGCGGCGTGCGCTGCTCGCTCGGCTTCAACGTCACCAAGTCCGGCCAGCCGTACTTCCTGACCGCCGGGCACTGCGGCAACGCCTCGGCCGACTGGTCCGACACCCAGGGCGGCCCCGTCATCGGCACGACCGAGCAGTCCGTCTTCCCCGGCCACGACTACGCCCTCGTGCGGTACACCGCCGAGACGGACCACCCCAGCGCCGTGGACCTCTACAACGGCAGCCTGCAGAACATCGGCAGGGCCGCCGAGGCCACCGTCGGCGAGCAGGTGCAGCGCAGCGGCAGCACCACCCAGGTCCACGGCGGACAGGTCACCGGCCTCAACGCCACCGTCAACTACCAGGAGGGCACGGTCGAGGGCATGATCGACACGACCGTCTGCGCCGAACCCGGCGACAGCGGCGGCTCCCTCTTCGACGGGGACGCCGCGCTGGGCCTCACCTCCGGCGGCAGCGGCGACTGCTCCGGCGGCGGGGAGACCTTCTTCCAGCCGGTGCCCGCCGCCCTGGAGGCGTTCGGGGCGCAGATTCCCTGACCGCCGGCCCGCGGCCTAGGACAGGGAGCTGGGCGAGCGCTCGGACCCCCGGGCCTCGCCCAGCGTCCAGCTGGCCAGCAGCCGCAGCGACTCCGCGGAGGCCGAGCCGGGCTCGGCGTGATAGGTGACCAGGTACTGGTCCGGGTCGGCGGGCAGGTCCAGGGTCTCGCACGCGAGGGTCAGCCGGCCCGCCACGGAGTGCTGGAACTCCTTGATCCCGTAGCACTTGTCGCGCACGTCGTGGGCCGCCCAGAGGGTGCGGAACTCCACGCTCTTCACCGACAGCTCGCCGATCAGGGCGGCGAGGCCGGGGTCGTCCGGGTAGGACCCCGCGTGGGCCCGCAGCAGGGCCACGAGGTCGGCGGCCTTGCGCTTCCAGTCCACGTACAGCTCACGGCAGGCGGGGTTGAGGAAGACCTGCCAGGCCATGTTGCGCTGCTGCGCGGGCAGGGCGGCGAAGTCGCCCAGCAGCGCACAGGCGAGCCGGTTCCAGGCGAGGATGTCCAGACGCATCCCCATGACGTACGCGGGGACGTTGTCCATGGCGTCGATCAGGTTCTGCACCGCGGGGCGGACCCGCTGCGGACGGACGGGCACCCGCGTACGGCGGGCGTCCGGCTTGGCCAGCCTGCCGAGGTGGTTCCGCTCGGCCTGGTCCAGCTGCAGCGCATCGGCGATCGCGTCGAGGACGGAGGCCGAGACGTTCTGCCCCCGGCCCTGCTCGAGCCGGGTGTAGTAGGCGACGCTGACCCCGGCGAGCTGCGCCAGCTCCTCCCGCCGCAGCCCCGGCACCCTGCGGCGCCCGCCGTGCGGCAGGATCCCCACGTCCTCGGGCCGCAGCCGGGCCCGCCGGGAGCGGAGGAATTCGCTCAGTTCGGTGCGCTGATCCATACCCACCAGTATGCGGCGCCCCGTGGCGGCGAGGGTGGCCCTGCCAGTGGTAGGCACGGCAAGCGTAGGCTCAGCGGAGTTCTGGCTAGGCGTTCCGGACAGGCGCAGGATCGGTTTCATGAACCACACCACTGTCGCCGCCTACGCCGCACCCGCCCCCAAGGCCCCGCTCGAGAAGACCACCATCACCCGTCGCGCGCTGGGCGAGCACGACGTGCTCATCGAGATCAAGTACGCGGGCATCTGCCACTCCGACATCCACACCGTGCGCGGCGAGTGGGGACACGACACCTTCCCCATCGTTCCGGGCCACGAGATCGCGGGCGTCGTGACCGAGGTGGGCCCCGGCGTGACCCGTTACACGCCCGGCGACCGGGTCGGCGTCGGCTGCTTCGTCGACTCCTGCCGCGAGTGCGACAACTGCAAGGCCGGACTCGAGCAGTACTGCACCGGCGAGACCGGGCTGATCGGCACGTACGCCGCCACCGGCCGCGACGGGGAGTTCACCCAGGGCGGCTACTCGACGCACATCGTCGTCGACGAGAACTACACCCTGCGCATCCCCGACGGCATCCCGCTGGACGCCGCCGCCCCGCTGCTCTGCGCCGGCGTCACCCTCTACTCCCCGCTCGCCCACTGGCAGGCCGGCCCCGGCAAGAAGGTCGCCGTCATCGGCCTCGGCGGCCTGGGCCACATGGGCGTGAAGCTCGCGCACGCGATGGGCGCCGAGGTCACCGTGCTCAGCCAGTCCCTCCGCAAGAAGGACGACGGCCTGCGGCTCGGCGCGGACCATTACCACGCCACCTCGGACCCGGCCACCTTCGAGGCCCTGGCGGGCACGTTCGACCTGATCCTCAACACGGTCTCCGCCGACCTGGACCTCGACGCCCTGGTGGGCCTGCTCAGGACCGACGGCACCCTGGTGCAGCTCGGCGCCCCCGAGAACGCCCTCTCGGTCTCCGCCGCCGCCCTCTTCCGTCAGCGCAGGTCCGTGACCGGCTCGATGATCGGCGGCATCGCGGAGACCCAGGAGATGCTCGACTTCTGCGGCGAGCACGGCATCGCCGCGGACATCGAGGTGATCCCCGCCGACCGGATCAACGAGGCGTACGAGCGCGTGCTGGCCAGCGACGTGCGCTACCGCTTCGTCATCGACACGGCCACCATCTGACGCCACCGGCCGCGGACGGTCAGGCGAGCAGCGCCCGCAGACGGTCCCCGTAGCCCTGGGGCAGGTTGGTCTCGGCGGCGAGCGCGCTGAGGAAGTCGCCGTCCACGGAAGCCGTCAGGGCGTCGAGCGTCAGCGGCGCCAGGCCGTCCGGCGCGGCGGGCGGCGCGGTGATGCGCGGGCCCGACGGGACGGGCTGCGCGCCCCGGCCGAACAGGGGCAGGCGCGGCCGGAGTTCCACGCCCGTGGGCCGGATCTCGTCGAGGGCCAGCTGCCAGTGGAGGACCCCCTCGGCCCGTGCCGTCGGTCCCGCGGGGGCGACGGCACGGGCCGCGAGGGCGGGCAGGTCGGCGAGGGCCCGTTGCAGCCGTTCGGTGGCTTCGGCCAGCGTCAGCCCGGCCACGACGGGGTCGGCGGACTCCTGGCGCAGGTCCAGGGCGTGGCCGTCGGGCGAGCCCGTGGCGACGTCCTCCAGCTCCCCCTCCGGAGCGAGGGCGCGCATGAGGCTCCGGGTGCCGTAGCGGGCGGCGCCGTCGATGACGACGAGCGCGACGTCCTTGTCCCGCGCCTCGATGAGCGCGCCGTACGGGTCGCCGGCGGCCGTGGACGTCGCGAGCAGGTCGGCCCGCTTGCCGGGCTCCAGCGAGCCCACCACCCGGTCCCAGCGGAGGATCCGCGCCGCGTCCCGGGTGGCCATGGCCACCAGCTCGCGGTCGGAGAACACGTTCCCGGCGGCCGCCGAGGCCAGCCGCGCGGCCTTCAGCTCGCCGAGGATCCCCTTGCTGCCGGAGACCGACCAGTCGGCGCCCAGCCCGATGAGCAGCCCCGCGTGCCGGGCGGCGGCGATGTCCGCGGTCTGCCCGTACAGCAGCAGATTGGACAGCGGCGACCACACCATGGAGCCGCCGTGCCCCGCCAGGATCCCGAAGTCCTCGGCGGTCAGGGCGGTGCAGTGGATGCCCGTCAGGTGTTCGGTGATGGCCCACTTGCCCTCCTCGTAATTCAGGGCGCGGAAGTGCTCGTGGGCAGCCTGGTCGGTTCTGGCGCCCTCCGCCAGGTGCAGCAGCAACTGGTGGGGCCCGCCGAGCCGTTTGAGGAAGTCCTGGGCGTGCGCCGCCTCGACGTCCGCGATCCGCGAGAGGGCCTCCGGCAGCTCGGGATCGCCGGTCTGCTCCACGTTGCGGACGATGCCCCGGTACATCCGGCGGGCTCCGGCATTGCTGAACAGGGCGATGCCCTGGCTGGTCGTGGCGCCGTTGACCAGCGCCTTCACCTCCACGTAGCGCACGACGGCGGGCATCAGCGCGGGATCCTGGCCGAGCACGGTCATCGGGCCGGTCACCAGACGGTGGTACGCGGGGTTGGCGCTGCCGCCCCACTGGTCGCGGTTGCCGAAGAGCCTGGGCACCGGCCACAGGCGCAGCACGTCGTACGGCAGGTGGTTGTGCAGCTCGATCAGGCCGGGGTAGACGGTGCCGCCCGTGTCGACCGGCACCACGCCCTCGAAGCCCGGCGGCGGGGGAGCCGTCGCGGGCAGGGCCGCCTCGATCTGCCGGCCGCGGACCCACAGCAGGCCGTCGGGTACGACCGTGTCGTGGGCGTCCAGGGTGACGAGCCGTCCGCGCAGTGCGCAGCGCGGTTCGGCCGGGCCTTCTGCGGGATGCGCCATGGCGAGTCCCTTCGCTTCGGCCGTGCGGGCGGGACCGCACAGAAGTAAGGCATGGCCTTGGTCTCATACAGCCTCATACAGCAGGATGCCGTGACTTCACCCGCCCTGCACCGTTTGTCATGGGTGACCGTCCGCAGGGAGCAGGAGCCTCGCATGCACGCATTCGACGCCGGATACGCCCTGGAGCCGTACGCCACGCTGGTGCGGAACTACCCGGGAGCGGAGACCTACCCCGCCACGGACTTCCGGGTCGAATGGGGACCGATCTTCCACCGGGGGCGGCTGGACGGCACGGCCCGGGTGCTCGTCATCGGCCAGGACCCCGCCGCCCACGAGGCCGTCGCGCGCCGGATCCTGGTGGGCACCGCGGGCCGGCGCTTCCAGGGCTTCCTGGCGAAGCTGGGGATCGACAGCAGTTACGTCATGATCAATACGTATCTCTACAGCGTCTACGGCCAGCAGGCGGGGAACGCCCATGCCACCGACACCGCCATCGCCGGCTACCGCAACTCCTGGCTCGACGCCCTGACCGGGAACAACGAGATCCAGGCCGTCATCGCGCTCGGCAGCCTGGCCGACACGGCCTTCCGCACCTGGCACGCGACACCCGCGGGCGCCTCCTACACCGGTGCCTACCAGCACGTCCTGCACCCCACCTACCCGGACAGCGCGGCCTCCTCCGGCTCCGACCCGGCCGAGGCCATGGCCCGCCTGCTCGCCGACTGGAACGTGGCCCTCCAGGCGCTGCACAACACCATCACGCCCGACACCAGCCGCCCCCTGGTCCTCTACGGCACCGCCTTCGCCCCCGGTGACCTGGGCACCCTCCCCGAGGCGGACCTGCCCGCCGGGCTGCCCGGCTGGATGCGTTCCGACGAGCCCTGGGCGAGCCGGGAAGGCAATACGCCCGCCGAGAAGCGCGCGACCGTCACCGTGCGGATCCCGCCCGACGAGCGGCCCTTCTGACCGGCGGGCGGGGGCCCGACCGGCGGGGCGGGGGGCTGCGAAAACCCGGGGCGCCGGGGTCGCGCGCAGTGGCATGCTGTGGGCGTGAACGGACCCGAGATTCAGCTGACCTTCGCCCCTGAGCTGCGGCTTTTCATCGCCGCCGAGCGCCGTCGGCCCCATACGACCATGATCACCGACGGTGCCTCCACGCTGGGGCACGTGGTCGAGTCCCTCGGGGTCCCGCTCACCGAGGTCGGCCGGCTGCTCGTCGACGGCCGCCAGGTGCCGGCCTCCCATGTGCCGGGCGCGGGGGAGAGCGTGGAGGTGCAGCCCGTCACCCGGCCGCAGGAGGTGCCCGGCGCCCCGCTGCGGTTCCTGCTCGACGTGCACCTGGGCACGCTCGCCCGGCGGCTGCGGCTGCTGGGCGTGGACGCGGCCTACGAGAGCGACGACATCGGCGACCCGGCGCTGGCCGCGCTCTCGGCGGCCGAGCAGCGGGTGCTGCTCTCCCGGGACCGGGGCCTGCTGCGGCGCCGGGAGATCTGGGCCGGCGGCTACGTCTACAGCGACCGGCCCGACGAGCAGGTGCGGGACGTCCTGAGCCGCTTCGCGCCGCGCCTCGACCCCTGGACGCGCTGCACCGCGTGCAACGGTCCGCTGCAGGACGCCGACAAGGACGCCGTCCGGGAGCAGTTGGAGCACGGGACGCAGCGGACGTACGACGTCTTCGCACAGTGCATCGCCTGCGGACGCGTGTACTGGCGGGGCGCCCACCACGCACGGCTGCAGGCCATCGTCGACAGCGCGGTGCGGGAATTCGGGGTGGCCGCCGTCTGAAGGAGGCCGGCCCGGCTCCCCGGGCCGGTGGTCGCGATCTGCGGGCCGGCGGCCCACCGGTGTCGCATTCGGCCGGCCGGGTGCACGCTGGAGGGGTACCGCAGGAGGTGGATGCCATGCAGACGATCGTTGGATGGCACGTCGAGGTCGAATTCAAGGAAGTCGAGAAGCGTACGCAAGCGGCCAGCATGCTGAGGCTCCCGGACGGGACCGAGCTGAGGGCCCGCGGCCACGCCACCCGGCACCCCGACGACCCCGAGCAGCTACGGGTCGGCGAGGAACTGGCCGCGGCCAGGGCCCTGAACGACCTGTCCCGGCAGCTCCTGAAGAAGGCCGGCCACGACATCGAGGAAGTCACCCACGTCGAGGCGCACCCGCAGATGTGAGACGCACCGGCAGGTGTGAGGCGCATCCGCGGAGGTGAGGCGGCGCGTCACTCCCGCTGCGCCGTGCCTTTCCGCAGGACGGGGTCGGGGAAGGGGTAGCGTTCCGAACGCCGCCCCTTCGATCCTGTCCGGGAGCCCCGCCGTGCTCAAGGGATTCAAGAACTTCGTCATGCGCGGTGACATTGTCACCGTGGCCGTGGGCCTGATCATCGCCTTGGCCTTCAGCACCCTGATCAAGGCCTTCACGGACTTCGTGATCAACCCGATCATCGCCAGCGCGCAGGGCGGGCGTTCGCTCGGGCTGGGCTGGCAGCTGGGCCGGGCGGGCAACCGGGCCACCTATCTGGATCTGGGCTCCTTCATCTCGGCGGCGATCTACTTCGTGATCTTCATGGCCGTCGTCTACTTCTTCATCGTCCTGCCGTACAAGCACGTCCAGGCGCGGCGCGGGGTGGTCGTGTTCGGCGAGCCCGCGCCCCTGAAGGTCTGCCCGGCCTGCCTCTCCGAGGACCTGCCGGCCGCCGCCTCCAAGTGCCGGCACTGCGGTACGGAGCAGTCGCCCGCGGCGGGCGCGCCGCGGAAGGCGACCTGACGGCACGTAGGGGGAGCCCCGGGAGGGATCAACTTTCGTCGGGTGACGGCGCGACCTTCGGTGAATGTGCCGACCGGTCGGCGTTGCCTATGGTGCGAGGGTGAAAGCGACATCGTGGGCCCACGACCTCCGCCGCAGGCTGACCGACCCGGGGGAGTGGTCCCGGCGGCGGACGGTCGGCGAGGTCCTGCTCGCCGCCGTGCTCGCGCTGCTCGCGGCCTGGGCGGAGACCGCCGGCGGGCGCGGCTGGGTGTGGGCGTCCGCGGTCGCGGTGCTCGTCGCCGCCCTGTCCCTGCTGCGGCGCGTCCTGCCCGCGAGCACGCTGATCGCCGCGGCCGCGCTCTCCGGGGGCGCCGTGGGCGGCGCGGGGCTGCTGCTCGCGGTGGTCGGCTGGTCGGCCGGGCGCAGGATCGACGGGGTGCTGCGTGCGCTGACGGCCTTCAGCGTCGCCTTCGTGCTCTATGTGGGGCTGGGGGTCTGGCAGTCGAATCAGGCGCCCGTCCTGATGGCCGTGCTCTACAGCCTGCTCTTCCTGGTGTCCACGGTCGTCCCCGGCCTCGCCAACCGCTACTGGACGCAGCGCCGCACCCTGCTCCAGACCCTTCAGCAGCGCAATGCCCAGCTGCTGCGCGAGCGCGAGATGATCGCCGGGCAGGCGCGGATGCGCGAACGGCAGCGCATCGCCCAGGACATGCACGACAGCCTCGGCCACCAGCTGGCGCTCATCGCCGTGCAGACCGGTGCGCTGGAGGTCGACCGGACGCTGACCGGCCGGCAGCGCGAGGCCGTCGGCGTGCTGCGCGAGGCGTCGGTGGCCGCCATGCACGAGCTGCGCGAGGTGGTCGGCATCCTCAGGGACGGCACCGCGGAGGACGAGCAGGCCGGGGCCCGGGCGGTGTCCGGCATCGGCGGGTTGGTCGACGCCGCCGTGACGGCCGGCCTGCGGGTGACCCTGGAGCGGTCGGGGGAGGCGCGCCCGCTGGCGCCCGCCGCCGACCACGCCGGGTACCGCGTCGTGCAGGAGGGGCTGACCAACGCCGCCAAGCACGCGCCGGGCGCGGCCATCGCCGTCAGCCTGCGCTACGAGCCCGACGCGCTGGTGGTGGAGATCGCGAACGGGCCCGCGCCGCAGGGGCCGGCGGAGCGGCCGGCCGCGGTGAGCGGCGGTCAGGGGCTCACCGGGCTGCGGGAGCGGGCCCGGCTGATCGGCGGCATGGTGTTCACCGGGCCCGCCGAGGGCGGCGGCTTCCGGCTCGCCGCGGTGCTGCCCTACGACTCGGCGGAGGCCCGGGAGGCGCGCGGCGCCGCCTCCGGCGACGCGACCTTCGTCGACGCGGGAAACGACTTTCCGCAGCAGATCGGGGCGGGGGCTCCGGGCGACGGTGGACCGGTCATCGACCGGCTGGATCCGCGCGAGGAGTTCAAGGACATCATGAGCACGAAGAAGAGCAACGGCTGTCTGATCGGCTGCGGGATCGGCCTGCTGATCCTGGTGGGTCTGGTGGTGGTGGCGCTCTTCGGGGCGGGCAAGCTCTTCGAGGAGGCCGACAAGGGAATGATCGATCCCAGCGTCTACCGGTCGGTGAGCGTCGGCGACCCCGAGCAGCAGGTGCGCGAGAAGCTGCCCTCCGGCAAGTCCTTCTTCACCTCCGACGTGAAGAGCAGGATACCGGCCGAGCCGGCGGGTGCCGCCTGCCTCGCCCTGATCTCCACCGACACCTCGCAGGGGCTGGACACGGATACCGTTTACCGCTTCTGCTTCAAGGACGGGAAACTGCTCGAGAAGCGTGAATTCCACGTCAAGAACTAGCTGGGAACCAGCTGGGCGAACAGCACACTCATCGGGAGTTGACCAGGTGATCCGCGTCCTCATCGCCGACGACGAGCCCCTCATCCGGGCCGGCATCCGGATGATCCTCACCTCGGCGGACGACATCGAGGTCGTGGCGGAGGCGGCGAACGGCCGGGACGCCGTGGAGCTGGCGCGCAAGCACCGGGCGGACGTCGCCCTGCTCGACATCCAGATGCCGGTCCTGGACGGGCTCTCGGCGCTCGCCGAGCTGGGGCGGACCGTCCCGGCCCTGCGGGCGCTGATCCTGACCACCTTCGGCGAGCGGGACAACGTCCTGCGGGCGCTGCGCCAGGGCGGGGCCGGGTTCCTGCTCAAGGACTCGGCGCCGGGGGAGCTGATCGGGGCCGTCCGGGCTGCCGCGCAGGGGGACGCCTATCTGTCCCCGGCGGCCACCCGCCACGTGGTGGACTCCCTGGCCGGCGGGCAGGCCGCCACCCGCGGCGAGGAGGCCCGCCGCCGGGTGGCGGAGCTGAGCGAGCGGGAGCGCGAGGTGCTGGCGCTGCTGGGCGAGGGGCTGTCCAACGCCGACGCCGGCCGGCGGCTCCATATGAGCGAGGCCACGGTGAAGACGTATGTGAGCCGGATTCTCGCCAAGCTCGAGTGCGAGAACCGGGTGCAGGCCGCACTGCTGGCCCGTGATGCGGGACTGGGGGTCTAAGGGGGTCTGAGGGCGCCGAGGGTAAAGAAAGCAAGGTTTCCGGCCACTTCTACCTGACATGTGTTCAGATAGTCGGTGGGTTTGCGATATCTTCTACGGCGTTCCTTCGTGACCGCGCGTCAGATCAGACGGCGCGGAACGACGGTGGGAGTGCGGCGTACGCACCCCACGGAACGCTCCACCGGCACAGGCACATGGCTGCGGGAATCGCGAACCCCGCCATGCACTGCCGTGCCGCGAAGACCCCCGACACTCTCCGCTTCCCTTAGGCAAAGGCCGCATGCCCGTCCATCAGCTCTCGGACATCGTACGTTATAGCCGCCATAACTCTCCCTTTTACTCGGCCCTCTACGCACACCTGCCGCCGCACGTCGACCGCCTCGCCGATCTCCCCGTCGTCGACCAGAGCGAGTTCTGGGCGGCCAACACCCTGCACGACAACCGGGTCCTGACCGCACCCCTCGGGGAGGCCGTGGTCTACAAGACCGGCGGCACCACCGGGGCGCCGAAGTTCTCCTGCTACACCCGCGAGGAATGGCGGGAGTTCGTCACCGCCTTCGGACAGGGGCTCGTCGAGGCGGGCCTGCGCCCCGGCCACCGGGTCGCGGACCTGTTCTACGCCGGCGAGCTGTACGCCAGCTTCCTCTTCATCCTGGACTCGCTCGCCCATGCGCCCGTCGACAACGTGCGCCTGCCCATCGGCGGCGGCGCACCGCTGGAGTCGACGGTCCCCACCCTCCAGGACTTCGCGGCCCAGGTCGTCGCGGGCACCCCGACCACCCTGTGCCGGCTCGCCGAGCACCTGGTGGCCACGGACCGCCGACTGCCCTCCGTGGAACTGCTGTTCTTCGGCGGCGAGGCGCTCTTCGCCGACCAGCGCAGGCTGCTCGCCGCCGCCTTCCCCAACGCCGAACCCCGTTCCCTGGGCTACGCCAGCGTCGACGCCGGACTCCTCGGCTGCCCCGTACCCGGCCCCGACCCGCGCGTGCACCGCGCCTTCACCCCGCACACCGTCGTCGAGATCCTCGACGAGACCACCGGCGAACCCGTCCTCGAGGCGGGCCGCCCCGGCCGGGTCGTGGTCACCCAGCTCTTCCGCCGCCTGATGCCCGTCATCCGCTATCCCGCGGGCGACCGCGCCGAATGGACCGACCCCGGGGCCGGGCACTTCCGCATCCTCGGCCGGGCCGAGGAGGGCGTGCGCGTCGGGCCCGTCTCGCTGTACTCCCAGGACGCCCTGGCCGCCGTCACAGAAGCGGACACCGAGGGCCGCGTGACGGGCGTGCAGCTCGTGGTGCGCCGCCGGGACGGCCGCGACGGGCTGGTGCTGCGCCTGGCCACCGCCCCCGGCGACGACGACCCGGCAGAGCTGGAGATCCTCGCCAAGGCGGTCGTCACCGGGCTCGACGAGGCCCGCCCGCTCTACCCCGACAGCGTGCGCGCCGGTCACGTCCACCCCCTCGCCGTCGAGTGGGTGCGCCACGGCGACCTCGTCGTCAACTCCCGCTCGGGCAAGCTCGTCCGCGTCATCGACGAGAGGCCGACCGCATGACCGCCCTCGCCACGGACGAGGGGCGCCGGCCGCGCCGCCTGCCCCTCGTGCTGCGCAACCGTGTCTTCGGAGCCGTCTGGCTGGGCCAGGTGCTCACCCAGGGCGCCGTGCGGATGTTCCAGGTCGGCGTGTCCTGGTGGCTGGTCGCCTATGCCGTCGGCGGCGGGCGCGGGCTCGCCTCCGGGCTGTTCATGGCGGTCAGCACGCTGCCCGCGGTGGCCCTCGCCCCCGTCGTCGCCCGGACCGTCGCCCGCTTCGCGCACCGCTCGGTGCTGCGCACCGCGGCCGGCGCCGCGGGCGCGGCCGCCGTGGGCCTGGCCGCCTGGGCGTACGCGAGCGAGCTGCCACTGGCCGCCGCCTACGCGGCCACGCTGACGCTCGCGGCGTGCCAGGCGTTCTTCGACCCCTGCCTGACCACCTCCGTGCCGGAACTCGTCGACGACGAGGACATCGAGGCCGCGACCGGCTTCGAGCTGTCCACCCAGTCCCTGGCGAGCCTCGGTGGGGCGCTGCTCGGCGCCCTGATCGTCGACCGGGCCGGGGTCGCGGGCCTCGCCGTGGGCTGCGCGGCCGCCCAGCTCACCGCCGCCGCGCTCATCGCGACCGTCCGCTTCCGCCCCACGGCCGGGCCCGGCGCGGACGGCGGCGACACGACCGACGGCGCAACCGGCGATGCGTCCGACAGCGCAACCGACGGCGCGGGCGGCGGCGCAGGGCCGCGGCCGCTGCGCCGGATCCTCGCGGATCTGCCGTTCGTCCGCCGCATCCTGGTCTGCTTCACCGCGGCCAACCTCTTCACCACCGCGGTCTTCGTCGTCATCCCCCTCTACACCAAGTCGGTGCTCCAGGACGGCGGCGGCACCGTCGCCCTGCTCGAGGCGTCGCTCGGCACGGGCACGCTCATCGGCTCCTTCACCGGAGCGCGCGTCCCGGGCCGGCCCACCGCCGTCGGCTCCTGCCTGCTGGGCGTGATGGCCGTGGCCCTCGCGGTGCCGGGCCTGGCCGCCGGACGGTACGTGATGGCGGGCGGCCTGCTGGCGGCCGGCTGGTGCGTCGGCGTCATCGGGGTGCGGTTCGTGGCGCTGTTCCAGCGGCTCGTCCCCACGGCCGACAAGCCCGGCTTCTTCGCCGTCATGCAGGCCGTGCTCGGCGCGACCTTCCCCGTCGCCTCGCTGGTGTTCGGCCTGCTCGGCGACCACTTCTCGGCACAGACCCTCTGCCTGCTCCAGGCGGCCGGACTCCTGCCCGCGGCCTGCGCCCTGGCGCTGCTGCGCGGCGACCGTGAACCCGCCGAACCCGCCGAACCCGCCGCCCCACCGACCGAGGACCGACCGGCCGCGGCCGAACGGCTCGTGACCACCGGAGGAGAGCGATGACCGCCACGATCGACCGGGCCACCCCCGCCGACATCGCCGATCTGCGCCAGCTCTACTACGCCGTCTACGGCCCCCACTACCCCACGGCCCTGGGCACCGACCCCGCCGAGATGTCCCGGCTCATCGCCGACCCCCACACCCTCTGGCTCGTGGCCCGCTGCCCCGACGACGGCGGACTCGCCGCCTCGGCCGCCGTCCACAGCGAGCCCGGCAGCCGCATCGGCCGCCTGGAGGGCCTCGCCGTGCACCCCGACCGGCGGGCCGGGGGACTGGCCGGGGCGCTGACCGACGAGCTGTGCCGGCGCACCCTCGGCGAGGGCCGCCTCGACTCGGTGTACGCCACCGTGCGCACCGTCAGCGCCGGGCCGCAGCGCGTCGTGTCGCGCAACGGCTTCCGCCCCATGGGCGTGCTGCCCAACGCCGTCGACCTCAGCAGCCGCGAGAGCCTCGCGCTCTACGCGCGTCACTCGCCGGGGGTGCTGGACCGGCGCATCCCCGTGCCCGAGGTCCCCGCCCCGCTGGCCCCCCTGCTGCGCACCGTCGAGCGGGGCCTGGGCATCGGCTACGAGCACACCCGCGCCACGGCCCCCCGGCCCGCACCGGAACGGCCCCCGGCGGCACGGCTGGAGATGATCGAGGCCCCCTCCTTCGTCCGCCGCCGCTTCCGCGACCGCTTCCCCGACGCCGCCCAGTGGTTCTATCCGCTGCACACGCCCAACACCCTGCTGGTGACGGACGACGACCGCTTCGAGGTGTACGCCTACCTCAACCGCACCGGCCGCTACTGCGCCCTGGTCGCGGCCCACCCCGACCCGGCCGACGCCGCCGCCTTCCTGGAGCCCATCACCCGGACGCTCACCCGCGCCGGCGCGGGCTACGTCGAGGCGCTGCTGCCCCTGGCGCAGCACGGGCTGCTCTCCGCCTTCCTCGCCCAGGGCTTCATCCCCAGCGCCCTCTACCCGGCCATGCGCCCGGACGCCGACGGCGACGGCTTCCACGACTACGTCGTGATGACCCGCACCGCCGAGCAGATCGACTTCCGCGGCGTGGTCGTCGACGCCCCGCTCCAGCCCTATCTGGACGCCTACCTGTCGGCCTGGGCCGCCACCTACCTCCCCACTCTCGAGGTTGCCTCATGAACCCGACCGATCCGACCCCTGTGCCCAATCCCCATCTGGCCCCGGTGGAGGTCCCCGACCCGGCGCTGCTGCCCCGGGTCCAGGAACTCTGCGACCTCACCGACCCCTACGCCTGCGGCCCCGCCGAGGACGAGCTGTTCGCCGCCGCCATGGCGGAGATCAACGCCTGGCACGCCGAGCGCTCCCCGTTCTTCCGCAGGCTCCACGAACACACCGCGCCCGACGCGAAGTTCGGCGCCCCCCTGGTCCACGCGAACTTCTTCAAGCGCCACGAGGTGCTGTCCATCCCCCGGGACCGGGTCGACCTCCACCTCACCTCCTCGGGCACCACCGGCCAGAAGTCGCAGATGTTCTTCGACCGCTGGACCATCCGCGCAGCCCAGCGCATGGTCGCCCGCATCTTCGACCGCAACGGCTGGATCACCCCCGACCAGCCCGTCAACTACCTGCTCTACAGCTACGAGCCCGCCCGCGACCTCAACCTGGGCACCTCCTTCACCGACAACTACCTCTGCGACTTCGCCCCCGCGCGCCAGGTCGAGTACGCCCTGCGCAACACCGGCAACGGGCACGAATTCGACCCCTTCGGCTGCGTCGCCGCGCTGCGCCGCTTCGAGCGCGACGACGCGCCCGTACGCATCCTCGGCTTCCCCGCGTTCCTCTGGTTCACCCTGGAGCGCATGCGGGCCATGGGGCTGCCGCCGCTGCGGCTGCCCGAGGGCTCCCTGGTCGTCCTCGGCGGCGGCTGGAAGGGCCACGCCGACCGGCAGATCGGCAAGGACGAGCTGTACGCCCGGGTCACTGAACAGCTGGGCATCCCCGCCGAGCGGATCCGCGACACCTTCGGCTCGGTGGAGCACTGCATCCCCTACATCGAGTGCGACCGCCACCGCCTCCACGCGCCCGTCTGGTCCCGGGTGTTCATCCGCTCCACCCGCACCCTCGAGCCACTGCCGTACGGCGAGCCCGGCTACCTGCACCTCGTCTCGCCGTACATCACGTCCGTACCGGCGCAGAGCGTCGTCATGGGAGACCTCGCCTCCCTCCACCCGGGCGAGGAGTGCGGCTGCGGGACCGGCACCCCCTGGTTCACCGTCCACGGCCGTGCCGGGGTGAGCCGCAACAAGAGCTGTGCGGTGGCCGCCGCCGAACTGATGAAGGGAATGTCCTGATGACCGAGGCCGCTCCGGTGACGCACCACCACTACTGGCAGGGCGCCTTCGTCGGTGACGAGGAAGCGGGCCGCCGTCTGGCCGGCCTGCCCGCCGCCGTCGAGGCCGCACTGGCCACGCCACTCGACACCGAGACCGTCCTGGCCGCCTGCGAACGCCTGGCGGCAGCCCTGCGCGACCCCGCCCACCCCACCCGCGCCCGGCTGGCCGCGCACCTGCCCGAGGGCGAGGACGACGCCGTCCTCACCGAGCTGGGCGCCTTCCTCGACCGGCCTGAGCTGACCCGCAAACTGCGCCGCGAACTCGGCGGCACCGCACCGCAGCGGCTCACCCGCCCCGACGCCAAGGAGACCGTCTACGAGGCATGGGCACCGGTCGGCATGGTCGCCCACATCGCCCCCGGCAACGCCGCCACCGTCGCCCCCCTCAGCCTCGTCGAGGGACTGCTGGCCGGCAACGTCAACGTCCTCAAGACCAGCAGCTCCGACACCCTGCTCGCCCAGCACCTGATCGCCGAACTCGCCGCGCTGGACCCCACCGGGGCCGTCGCCGAGCGCGTCGTCGTGCTGCGCTTCCCCTCCTCCCGGCAGGAGTGGCTGAAGCTGATGTGCGCCCCCGCGGACGCCGTCGCGGTGTGGGGCGGCGAGGCCGCCGTCGAGGGCGTCGCCGCCCATGTGCCGCCCGGCTGCCGCCTGGTGGAGTGGGGCCACAAGATCTCCTTCGGCTATCTCACCCGGGACGCCTGGCAGGACCCGGCCGCCCTGGCCGCCCTGGCGCGGGACGTCTGCCTGCACGAGCAGCAGGCCTGCTCCAGCCCCCAGGTGGTCTACCTCGACACCGAGGACGCCGACGAGGTCTTCGCCTTCGCCGGGCGCCTCGCCGGGGCCCTCGAGGCCATGCCGCCCGCCGGGCCGGCCGAGCCGCTCACCCCGGCCGAGGAGGCCGAACTCACCACCACCGAGCTGATCGCCCGCCTCGAGGAACACCTGGACCTGACCCGGGTGCACGCCGCGCCCGACGGCTCCTGGCGCGTCATGGCCGACACCCGGCCCGCCCTCACCGCCTCCCCGCTGCACCGCAGCGTGTGGGTCAAGCCGCTGCCCCGCAAGCGCCTCCTCGCCACCCTGCGCCCCATGCGCCGCTACCTCCAGACCGCGGGCATCGCCGGCAGCCCCGCCGACGTCGCCGAGCTGTCCCGCCTGGCGCTGGCGGCGGGCGCCACCCGGGTCACGCCCCTCGGCGAGATGCTGGACAGCTACCCCGGCGAACCGCACGACGGCGTCTACGCCCTCCAGCGCTACAGCCGCCGTGTCGCCGTCCGGGCCGACGAGCGCTTCGCCACCACCGCCTGCCTCGACGACCTGACCCGGCAGCCGCAGTTCCCGCCGCCCGCCGGGCCGCTGCTCGACAAGGCCGCCGTCCAGGAGCTGAACCGGGCCGTCGACCGGCGCGACGCCGAGCTGTACTTCCGCAGCGGCGGCAGCACCGGCGCCCCCGCCCTGTCCCTCTTCAGCTACGACGACTACGACACCCAGATGCACGCCGCCGGCCGCGGCCTGCTGGCCGCCGGGTACGAGCCGGGGCGCGACCGCACGGCCAACCTCTTCTACTGCGGCGGCATGTACGGCGGGTTCATCAGCTTCTTCTCCATCCTGGAGCGGCTGGGCGGCACCCAGATGCCGATCGCGGCGGGCCCCGACCACCGGGCCACGGCCGAGACGCTGGTGGCCCACGAGGTGGACACCCTCTTCGGCATGCCCTCCTACCTCTGGCAGCTCCTCCACGAACAGGCCGACCTGCTGCGCTCGTACGGCGGCATCCGGAAGATTTTCTACGGCGGTGAGCACTTCACCGCCGAGCAGCGCCGCACCCTCACCGAGACCTTCGGCATCGAGGTCGTCCGCTCCATCACCTACGGCAGCACCGACCTCGGGCCGCTCGGCTACCAGTGCACGGAGAGCACCGGCGGCGTCCACCACCTGCACGCCGACCTCCACACCCTGGAGATCCTCGACGTCGGCGCCGACCGGCCGGTGGCACCGGGCGACACCGGGCGCCTGGTGTTCACCACCCGCGCCCGCCGCGGCCAGCAGCTCGACCGCTACGTCATCGGCGACCTCGGCCGCGCCGTCCCCGGCCGCTGCGCCTGCGGCAGCCTCGCACCGCGCTTCGAACTGCTGGGCAGGCTCGGCGACGTGATGCGCGTGGCGACGTACTTCCTCAACTACCGGCGCTTCGTGACCATCGCGGAGCAGGACTGCGGCTACGCCGGGGAACTGCAGGTACTGCTCGCCGGCGGCGGGCCGCGTGAGCGGCTCACGGTCCGGGTGGAGCGCACGGGCACGGCGGGGGCGGACCGGGTGCGGGCGGCTCTGCTGGCCGGGTACGCGGAGCTGCGCTCGGCGGTCGAGGAGCGGCTGCTCGACTTCGAGGTCGAGGAGGTGGATGCGACGGACTTCGAGCGGACGGCAGCGAGCGGGAAGCTGCGGGCGGTGGTGGACGGGCGGCGCTAGGCGGTCGGTCCGGGGTTCCTTTCCCCCACCCCGCCCCTTCCCGAAGGTCCTCAAGCGCCGGACGGGCTGAATATCAGCCCGTCCGGCGCTTGAGGACCGGGGGTCCGGCAAGTCCCGGCCTACGGCCCGGGCACGCAGAGTCAGGAACGTGTCAACGTCGGGCTGCCGCTCTGCGCCAAGTGCCCGGACCGACCTGACGATGGGGCATGGAATCCCAGCGACCGGCGGGCGGTGAGCTGCCGTCCCCCTGACGAAGGAGCAGTCCATGGCCCAGGCCAGCGCCCCGCCCGGCACCCCGGGCCCGCGCCCCGGCAGGCTGAAGGTCTACCTCGGCGCCGCCCCGGGGGTCGGCAAGACCTATCGCATGCTCGACGAGGGGTGGCGCCGGGCGCTGCGCGGCACCGATGTCGTCGTGGCCTTCGCCGAGTGCCACCACCGCCCGCACACCGAGGAGATGCTGGAGGGCCTGGAGGCGGTGCCCCGCGCCCGGCGCACGTTCCGGGGGCTGGAGTTCACCGAACTCGACCTCGGCGCGGTGCTGGCCCGCCGCCCCGAGGTGGCGCTCGTCGACGAGCTGGCCCACACCAATGTGCCGGGCGTCGGCAACCCCAAGCGCTGGCAGGACGTCGAGGAGCTGCTGGCCGCCGGGATCGACGTGGTCACCACCGTCAACATCCAGCACCTGGAGTCCCTCAACGACGTCGTCGACAAGATCACCGGTGTGCCGCAGCACGAGACCGTGCCGGACGAGGTCGTCCGCCGGGCCCACCAGATCGAACTCGTCGACATGGCACCCGAGGCGCTGCGCCGCCGCATGGCGCACGGCAACATCTACGCAGCGGAGAAGATCGACGCGGCGCTGTCGCACTACTTCCGCGTCGGCAACCTCACCGCGCTGCGGGAGCTGGCCCTGCTGTGGGTCGCCGAGCGGGTCGACGAGACCCTCCAGCGCTACCGCGCGGAGCACGGCATAGGAGGCGTGTGGGAGACCCGGGAACGCGTCGTGGTCGCCCTCACCGGCGGCCCCGAGGGCGAGACTCTCATCCGCCGGGCCGCCCGCATCGCCGCCCGCTCCTCCGGCGGCGACCTGCTGGCCGTCCACGTGGCCCGCAGCGACGGACTGGCCGGTGCCTCGTCCGCCGCGCTGGCGAAGCAGCGCGGGCTCGTGGAGAGCCTGGGCGGCAGTTACCACACGGTCGTGGGGGAGCATGTGCCCAGTGCGCTGCTCGCCTTCGCCCGCGCCGAGAACGCCACCCAGCTCGTCGTGGGCGTCAGCCGCCGGGGCCGGCTGCTGCGCGTGCTCGACTCCCGTGGCGTGGGCGAAACGGTGGTCGAGCTGTCCGGGGACATCGACGTCCACATGGTCACCCACGAGCGGGCGGGCCGGGGGCACGGCCGGCCCGCGCCGGGCCACGGCCTGCCGCGCGCCCGCCGGGTGGCCGGGCCCGTGGCCGGGGTGCTCCTGCCCGTCCTGCTCACCTCGCTGCTGAGGCTCCCCGCGGTCGCCGACGCCGCCAACCTCAACCTGACCAGCGAGGCCCTGCTCTTCCTGGTGGCCGTCGTCGGGGTGGCCTGCATCGGCGGGGTGCTGTCCGCGCTGCTGGGCTCCGTCACCGCCTCGCTCCTGCTCAACTACTACTTCATTCCGCCCGCCGGCCGGTTCACCATCGCCGAGGCCAACAACGTGCTGGCGCTCGTCGCGTTCGCCGTGGTCGCCGTCACGGTGGCGGCCGTCGTGGACCGCTCGCTGCGGCTGGGCCGCAGCGCCGCCAGTGCGACGGCCGAGGCCGAGACCCTGTCCTCGCTGGCCGGGGGCATCCTCAGGGGCGAGCAGTCCGTGCCCGTCCTGCTGGAGCGCACCCGCGAGACCTTCGGCATGGAATCCGTCGAACTGCTCCCGCGCGACCGGGAGTCCGGCCCCGCCGTCGGCCGCGGGGACCCCGGCCCGGAGGCCGCGCGCGAGACCAGGGTGCCCGTGGGGGAGGACGGCGTGCTGGTGCTGCGCGGCCGCAGCATGCCCGCCGCCGAGCACCGCGTCCTCACCGCCTTCGCCGCGCATCTGACGGCGGCCGTCGAACGCGCCCGGCTCGCCGAGGCGGCGGCGGAGGTGGAGCCGGTCAAGGCGGCCGACCGGATGCGCACCGCCCTGCTCGCCGCCGTCAGCCACGACCTGCGCACCCCGCTGGCCAGCAGCTGGGCCGCGGTCAGCTCGCTGCGCAGCCGCGACGTCCGCTTCTCCGAGGAGGACCGGCAGGAGCTGCTCGCCACCGCCGACGAGTCGCTGGCCAAGCTCAACCGCCTGGTCGACAACCTCCTGGACATGAGCCGCATCCAGGCGGGGGCGCTGACGCTGCGCCTCCAGCCGACCGCGCTCGCCGAGGTCCTGCCCTCGGCGCTGGACAGCCTGCCCGAGGCGCCGGCCCGCCTGGTCACCCACCGGAACCTGGCGGACGCGCCGGATGTGCTGGCGGACCCGCCGCTGCTGGAGCGCGTGATCGCCAACCTGGTGGCCAACGCGGCCCGGCACTCGCCGCCCGGTCGGCCCGTCACCCTGGCCGCGAGCGTCCTTGCCGAACGCGTCGAGCTGCGCGTCATCGACCGGGGACCCGGGATGGCCCCGGCCGACCGGGAGCGGGCGTTCGCGCCCTTCCAGCGGCTCGGGGACACCGACAACACCACGGGCCTGGGCCTGGGGCTGGCCCTCTCCCGCGGGCTGACCGAGGCCATGGGCGGCTCGCTCACCCCGGAGGACACCCCGGGCGGCGGCCTCACCATGGTCGTGTCGCTGCCCGCGGCACCGATGGCCTGTTCCCCCGGCGGGAGACCCTGAGCGAACGGGACGACGGGAACACACCGCGAACACACCGCGAACACACCGCGAACAGGAGAGGCGCGAGTCGCACCTCGCACGGACGTCCCGGTCCACCGGGTGTGGCACGACCATCCCCCAGGACCGTCCGCAACCTCGTCGCCGGATACCTCATGCGGCTGCACAAGGCGGTGACGACGGTGTCCAGGGACGGCCCCGAACTGCGGGTGCACCGCACGGACGGCGGCTACATCGCGGAAGTGCCATGCGCCGACCGGGCACGGACGACGCGCAAGGCCCGGGATTGAGGACCCGTGTAGCCGGGACGACCGGCCCTGGACGGAACTTTCACCGGCTCGTACGTTTTGACGGTGAGAAAGCGGAAGCCCGTGCCGATCCGACCGGCACCCGGCGATTGGGGGGAAACCGATGTCCGCACCCCGTAACCAGGCGACACCCGGCACCGACCCGCCCGTGCACGAGGGCAGCCCGTCCTCGGCCCTGGACCGGGTGGCCGCCTTCTACGGCGCCTACGTGGACGCCCGCACCGGCACCCCGGACACGGCGCTGTCGCACGCCCTGCGCGCGCACTTCCTCACCGGGGAGTTCCGCGAGCGCCTGGCGGTGTGGGAGCGCCGCCACAACGCCGACGGCGTCTTCCGCGCGCAGAACACCCCGCGCGCCTGGCGGGTCGCCTACGACAACAGCGGCGCCGGCCACACCTGGACGAGCGTCCGGCTCACCTGGGGCGACAAGCCGGATCCCGCGTACACGTACCTCAGCGTGCAGTCGGACCTGAGCACCGGCCTCATCTCCGACATCGAGGAGGCGACCGCGCCCGAAGCGGGCGAATGACGCGGCGCGGGCAGGGCGGGCGCCCGGCAGCCGCTCAGCCGTCCGCGCCCGTGCGCTCGTAGCAGTCGTAGTTGCGCTGGGAGACGATCCTGCCGTCCCGGAACTCCAGGAAGACGGCGATACGGGCACGCAGGACGTGCCCGGCGGGCAGCGCGCCCAGCGCCACGGCGAGCGTGCCGCTCCAGGCGACCTCGAGGGCCACGCTGTCACCCGCCGCAACGGCGTCGAGCACATCGAACTGCTGCCGGCTCAGCACCTTGCGGCCCTGCTCCGCGGCGGCGAGGATCGCGGGCAGGTCGCGGACTGCGCCGTCGGGAAAGAGCGCGTTGGGAAACTCGCGCTGGACCACGTCCTCGTGGAAGAAGGCGGCGAGTTCGTCGCCGGTGGCCCACTGCGCCACGGCCTGGTGGTAGCGGACGGCGGTGTCGATGTTGGGGTGCCGCTGCAGGCCGGACATGGCCCCGACTCTAGCGCGCACTGCCGACCGAACTGCAGTGCGTCCCCGGTCCGGAGTGAGGATCCCGGCGTGCCGCGGGCATTTCCCGTGCATGCCGGGGGCGAGCGCGGATCATGTGAGGCATGGGGCAGACGGGTCGTCAGGACAGAGTGCGGCTGGCCGCGGGCGCGGCCCTGGCCGTGGGATGCGTGCTGGGCCTGGCCTCGGGGCTGTACGGCCTCTTCAGCGGGGAAATAGAGCAGCCTGCGGCGATCAGCCTCATGGCCGGCATGGTGCCGGTGGGCGCGGCCGCGCTGCGCGTGCTGCGGGCCGCCCGCGAGGTCGACACCGCGGAGGCCGCGAAGCGGCTGGCCGCCGAAGTGGAGGCGAACGAGCTGGCCCAGCGCACCCAGCTGCTCGGCGGGGACAACCAGCCGATCGACGTCGCCTTCCGCTTCCGCTCGGCGCCCTCGCGCATGGCCGAACACGCCGCCCCCGCAGGCCGGTTGAGCGAGGTCACCGCCTACTACCGGCGGCTGCGGCCGCAGCGCCTGGTGATCACCGGGGCGCCTGGCTCGGGCAAGACGGTGCTCGCCATGGAGCTGATGCTGGGCCTGCTGGAGCGGCGCGGCCCCGACGACCCCGTGCCCGTGCGGCTGGCCCTGGCCGGATGGGACCCCGAGGAGCCGCTGGAGGACTGGCTCGTCGCCGAGCTGGTGACCGCCTACGGCCTCAGCCGGGTGGCGGCGCGGGCGCTGGTCGAGCAGCGGTGGGTGCTCCCGGTGCTCGACGGGCTGGACGAGATGGACACCGAGGCCGTACCGGGACCGTCGTCACGGGCTGCCGCCGCCCTGGCCGGTGTGAACCGCTATCAGACCGGGCGGGCCAAGGCCCCCTTGGTGCTCACCTGCCGCACCGAGCAGTACGAGGCGCTGGCCCCGCGGATCCGGGTGCTGGACGCGGCCCGGGTGGAGGTCGAGCAGGTGCGGGCCGACCAGGTCCGCTCCTTCGTGAACGCACGCGTATGGGACCCGGGCACCTGGAGCCCCCTGCTGGCGGCCCTCGACCGGGATCCGGGCGGCGTGGCGGCGCAGACGCTGTCCAACCCATGGCTGCTGACGCTCGCCGTCACCGTGTACGAGAGCGAGGGCGACCCCGCCGAACTGCTCGCCGAGGCCGGGCCCGACGAGGTCAAGGACCAGCTGCTGGAGCGGTTCGTGCCCGCGGCCACCGGTCTGGGCAGGCGCGACGGCGGTGTCGGTGCTCCCTACCGGATCGAGGACGTCGAGCGCTGGCTGACGGTCCTGGCCCGCTACCTGAACGACAACATCCGGCAGCGCCGCACGGTGGGCAAGCGCGCACTGCCCGGCACCGACCTGGTCCTGCACCGCCTGTGGCCGCTGGCCGGCAACCGGCCCAGGGCCGTCGACGCGGTGGTGATCGTGGTGGTCGCCGTGCTGACGTTCGGCTTGTTCTCGGTCCAGGAGACGATCCGCCTCCTTCCCGCGGTCCTCACCGCCCTTCTGGTCGGCTGGTGGGCCGTGGCGGCCATCAGGACGACCTGGCCCGCCCCCACGGCGATCGACCTGCGGCTGAAACGGGACCGGGGCGGACCGCACCTCGCCGTCCCGCTGCTGGTGGGAGTCTCGCTCGCCGTCGCCCTCTCGCTCGCCGTGATGCTGCCGGACTCCTCGGGCAAGGAGCCGGGCGTCGGCGTCGTGACACTGCTCGTGTGGTGGGTGCCCCTGGGGCTGGTCGGCGGGCTCGCCTACGGGCTCAGGGTCAACCTGGACGTCAGCCCCCGGCGCCAGCACCCCCACGATCCGGTGCGCTCTGACATCCGGTCCGGTCAACTGGTCGCGCTTATCGCCGCGGTGGCGGTCATCGGCACGGCGTGGGTGTGGGCCCGGGCCGAGGACCGGATCGCCTGGCTGGACCATGTTGCCGACACCGGGGAACACATCGCCGTGCCGGTATTCTTCGCGGCCGTCGGCGGCCTGATCTGGGCTGGCGCCTGGCGCCGGTACGTGGCGTTCCTGCTGTGCACCCGGCGGCGGCTGCCCTGGCGGCTGGGCCGGTTCCTGGACTGGGCCTACCGCGTCGGCCTGCTGCGCATCTCGGGGACCGCGTACCAGTTCCGGCACCGCGAACTCCAGGACCACTTCGCCCGCTGACCCCGCCCGGAGAAGGAGCCGCGATGCGCGTCCTCTGCACGGTCACCGGTTCGCCGTCCCACGCGCGGGCCATGCTGCCGCTGGTGTCGGCGTTCACCGCGGCCGGTCACGAGGCCCTGGTGGCCGCCCCGCCGCAGCTCGCCGCGGTCTTCGGCGGCCTGCCCGTGTGTACGGCCGCGGTCCTGGCGGACCTCCAGGCGCACATGAGCCGGGCGTTCGAACGCGGCACGGACGGCGGGCCGCCCCGGGACCCGGTGATCGAGGTGTTCGCGGGCGACCACCTCGTCGACAGCTGTGCGGCGCTGCTCCCCGTCGCCCGCGCGTTCCGCCCCGACCTCGTGGTCCGGGACGGCGGTGAACTCGCCGGCTGCCTGGTGGCCGAGGCCCTCGGTCTGCCCCACGTGTCGGCGCCCTCCGGAGCCGCGAACCACCTCGAGCCGGCCGCCCTCCACCCCGTGCTGAACGCGCACCGCGTCCGCCTGGGGCTGCCCGCCGCGAGCGAGCCCTCGGCGATCCACCGCCACGGGCGGATGGACTGCATGCCGCCCGAGTTCTCCTTCACCTCCCACCCCGCCGCACGCACCTTCAACTACCGCCAGCCCGTGGACGTCGACCGCACCGAGACCCTGCCCCCGTGGATGGCCGAACTGCCCACGGACCGGCCGCTGGTCGTCGCAGCCCTCGGCACCGTGCTGCCCGAGATGGCCCGGCTGCTCCACAGCGGCGTGCCGGTCCCGTCCGCCATGGCGGACGCGTTCGACGCCGGGGAACTCCTCGACGCCGTTGTCACAGGGCTGTCCGCGGTGGACTGCGTGGCGGTCGTGGCGACGGGCGGCATGGCCCCGCGGCATCCCGCCGGCAGCGGCGACGTCCACCTCGCCGATCACATTCCGCAGCCCCTGCTGCTGCGGTGCGCCCAGTTGTTCGTCACCCACGGCGGATACAACAGCATCCGGGAGGCCGTGGGCGCGGGAGTGCCCATGGCCGTGGCGCCCCGGTTCGGCGACCAGCCCGCCAACGCCGACCGCGTCCAGGAACTCGGGCTGGGCAGACTGCTCGGCGCCGCGCCGACCGCCGAGGACGTCGCGGCCGCCTGCCGGCAGCTCCTCGACGACCCCCGGGTCACCGGGCGGGCCCGACGCGCCCGGCTGCGGATACTGACGCTCCCCACGATCGAATCGGTCGTGACCGACCTGGAGCGGCTCGCGGCCGGGATCGGCTGACGGTTCGTCACTCCCCTTTCCCCGCCGGGGCGCCGTACCCCCCGCCGCCCGGTGTCTCGACCACCAGGACGTCGCCCGGGCCCACCTCGGCGGAGTCGCACCCGGCCATGGGCACGACGGTGCCGTCCGCGCGTTCCACCCGGTTGGCGCCCAGCGCCCCCGGGGCGCCGCCGGCCATCCCGTACGGCGGCATCCGGCGGTGGCCGGACAGCGTGCTCACCGTCATCGGCTCGCGGAAGCGCAGCCTGCGGACGGCGCCGTCGCCGCCCCGCCGGCGGCCCGCACCGCCGCTGCCGCGCCGCACGGAGAACTCCTCCAGCAGGACGGGGAGCCGCCATTCGAGCACCTCGGGGTCCGTCAGCCGGGAGTTGGTCATGTGGGTCTGCACGACGGACGCCCCGTCGAAGCCCGGCCCGGCGCCGGAGCCGGATGCGACGGTCTCGTAGTACTGGTGCCGTTCGTTGCCGAAGGTGACGTTGTTCATCGTGCCCGACCCCTCCGCCTGCACCCGCATGGCGGCGTACAGCGCCCCGGTGATCGCCTGCGAGGTCTCGACGTTGCCCGCCACGACAGCGGCCGGGTGGACCGGCGCGAGCATCGAGCCCTCGGGGACGACGATGCTCAGCGGCCGCAGGCAGCCGTCGTTGAGCGGGATGTCGTCGGCGACGAGCGTGCGGAAGACGTACAGCACGGCCGCGGCCACCACGGACGTCGGCGCGTTGAAGTTGGTGCCGAGCCGGGGCGACGTGCCGGTGAAGTCGACCGTCGCCGAACGCCGCGCGCGGTCCACCGAGACCTTGACGCGGATGACCGCCCCGGAGTCCGTCTCGTACCGGTACTCCCCGTCGTCGAGGGCGTCGACGACCCGGCGCACGGCCTCCTCGGCGTTGTCCTGGACGTGCCGCATGTACGCCCGCACCACGTCGAGCCCGAAGTGCGCGATCAGCTTGCCGACCTCCTCGACGCCCTTGTGGTTGGCGGCGATCTGCGCGCGCAGATCGGCGAGGTTGGTGGCCGGGTTGCGGGAGGGGAAGGGCGCCTCGGTGAGCAGCCGCAGCGTCTCGGCCTCGCGGAGCCGGCCGTCCTCGACCAGCAGCCAGTTGTCGAACAGCACGCCCTCCTCGTCGATCTCGCGGCTGTTCGCGGGCATGGAGCCCGGGGTCAGCCCGCCGATCTCCGCGTGGTGGCCGCGGGAGGCGACGAAGAACAGGATCCCGGGCCCGCCGGGGCCCGGGCACTCGCCGAAGACGGGGGTCACGACCGTGACGTCGGGCAGGTGGGTGCCCCCGTGGTAGGGGTCGTTGACCGCATAGGCGTCACCGGGCTTCATGGTCCCGGCCCGGCGGCGGATCACCTCCTTGACCGTGGTGCCCATCGACCCCAGGTGTACCGGGATGTGCGGGGCGTTGGCGACGAGGTTCCCGTCCGCGTCGAAGAGCGCGCAGGAGAAGTCCAGCCGCTCCTTGATGTTCACGGACTGCGCGGTGGCCTCCAGCCGGGCGCCCATCTGCTGGGCGACCGACACGAAGAGGCTGTTGAAGATCTCCAGCAGGACCGGATCGGCCCGGGTGCCCGCCTCGGCCCCCGGGCGCGGGGCCACGCGCTCCAGGACCAGGTGCCCGGTCGCGGTCATGGCCGCCCGCCAGCCCGGGTCGACGACCGTCGTGGCGCTCGCCTCGGTGATGACCGCGGGGCCGCTCACCGTGTCGCCGTCCCGCATGAGTTCGCGCCGCAGGTGGGGGACGTCCGCCCACTCCCCGTCGGTCCAGAGGCGGACGGTTCCGGCGTTCCCGGCGTCCCCGGAGTCGTCGCCCGCCGTTCCCCGGCCCGGTTCCGCAGCCGCCGCCTGCGCCCGGCCGAGGCCGCCGAGGTCGGGGCGGGAAGCCGCCCCGACGGCCTCGACCGACACCGCCTCCACGAGGAGCGGACGGTCCAGCAGGAAGGAGAACATCGCACGGTGGCTCTCCTCGAACGCCGCGGCCATGGCGGTGGGATCGGCCAGCTCGACCGGCAGGGCGGTGTCGGTGCCGTCGTACCGCAGCCGCACCCGCCGGGTGACCTCGATGCGCCCGGCGGGGACGCCCTCGTCGAGGAGTTCCGCGCGGGCCGCCGCCTCCAGCTCGTCGGCCACGGCCCGGACCCGTGCCGCCCCGGCCTCCGCGAGCGGCGCCTCGACCGACTGCTCCCGCATGGCCGTGGTGTCGGCGAGGCCGATGCCGAGGGCGGAGAGCACCCCGGCCATGGGCGGGACGAGCACGGTGCGGATCCCCAGCGAGTCCGCGACCGGGCAGGCGTGCTGGCCCCCTGCGCCGCCGAACGTGGTCAGCGCGTACTCCGTCACGTCGCGGCCCTGCTGCACGGAGATGCGCTTGACCGCGCCCGCGATGTTCGCCACCGCAATGCGGAGGTACCCCTCGGCGACCTGCTCCGGCGAGCGCCGGTCGTCCGTACGGGCCCGGATGTCCCCGGCCAGCTCCGCGAACCGCTGCCGCACCACTTCTGCGTCCGGGGGGAGGTCGCCCCCGGGCCCGAACACCCGGGGGAAGTGCGCGGGCTGGACGCGGCCCAGCATCACATTGGCGTCGGTCAGGGTCAGCGGGCCGCCCGCCCGGTAGCAGGCGGGGCCCGGGTCGGCCCCCGCCGAGTCCGGCCCGACCCGGTAGCGGCTGCCGTCGAAGTGCAGGACCGAACCGCCGCCGGCCGCGACGGTGCGGATGTCCAGCATGGGCGCCTGGATCCGCACCCCCGCCACCTGTGCCGTGGTCACCCGCTCGTACGCGCCCGCGAAGTGCGACACGTCGGTCGAGGTGCCGCCCATGTCGAAGCCGATGACCTTGTCGAAGCCCGCCAGCTGCGACATCTTCGCCATGCCGACGATGCCGCCGGCCGGGCCGGACAGGATCGCGTCCTTGCCCCGGAAGTGCCCCGCCCCGGCCAGCCCGCCGTTGGACTGCATGAACATCAGCCGCACGCCCGGCATCCGCTCCGCCACCTGCGCCACATACCGGCGCAGCACCGGTGAGAGACAGGCGTCGACGACCGCCGTGTCACCGCGCGGGACCAGCTTCATCAGCGGGCTGACCTCGCTGGAGAGCGACACCTGGGGAAAGCCTGTCCGCTCGGCGAGTGCGCCGACGGCCCGCTCGTGCGCCGGGTGCTGGTGACTGTGCAGGCAGACGGCCGCAACGGCGCGGATCCCGTCCTCGTACGCGCGCCGCAGCTCGGGGGCGAGCGCGGCGAGGTCCGGCGGGCGCAGCACCGTGCCCTCGGCGGTGACGCGCTCGTCGACCTCGATCACCCGCTCGTAGAGCGGTTCCGGCAGGACGATCTCCCGGTCGAAGAGCCCCGGCCGGTTCTGGTAGCCGATGCGCAGGGCGTCGCCGAAGCCACGCGTGATCACCAGCGCGGTCCGCTCGCCCTTCCGCTCCAGCAGGGCGTTGGTCGCCACCGTCGTGCCCATCCGTACGGAGTCCACGAGGTCTCCCGGCACCGGCCGGTCCTCCGCCAGGCCCAGCAGCGCGCGGATCCCCGCGACGGCGGCGTCGGGGTAGCGGCCGGGGTTCTCCGACAGGAGCTTGCGGGTCAGCAGCCGGCCGTCGGGGCTGCGGGCCACGACGTCGGTGAACGTGCCGCCGCGGTCCACCCAGAACCGCCATCCCGCATCCGTGCCGTCCGCCGCCACGCCGGGCTCCTCTCCCGTGCCGTTCCCTCTCCACCAGCAGGAGACCAAAAAGCGGCGGCCGGGCGGCGGAGGCCGCCCCCGTGGCGCGCTCCCGCCCGCTCGAGGTGCGGGTACCGGCCGGAGTGGTCACGCTGAAGGAAGGCGCAGCGGTGGCGAGGGAGGCGGGGACCATGGCACGACCCGGAGTGTTCGGCGCGCTGCCCGAGGGCCGCCGGGAACGGCTCATGGACCTGGCCCGTGAGGTCTCCTTCCCGGTCGGCGAGCGGATCTTCGAGGAGGGCGGCAGCGCGGACCGGTTCTGGATCATCCACACCGGTACGGTCGCCATGGACCTCCGGGTACCCGGCGGGCGGCCGGTCGTCCTGGAGACCGTGGGCTTCGGCGACCTGCTGGGCTGGTCGTGGCTGTGCCCGCCGCGCGAGTGGCACCTGGGGGCCGAGGCCACCAGTCCCGTGCGCGCCTGGGAATTCGACGCCGAGGCCGTCCTGCGCCTGTGCGAGCAGGACCCGGAACTGGACCACGCGCTGCTCGTCTACGTCGTCGGTGTGATCGGAAGGCGCCTCCGCAACGCCCGTACCCGGCTGCTCGACCTCTACGGCCCGCGCGGCAGCAAGGGGCTCTGACCAGGGGCATTCCGCGGAACGGTAACGTGCCCCCGGGAATGTGAAGATCTTTTGCGCGGCGAGCGGGCGAGGAGGCACCGTGCGGGACGGCGGGGCGGGGCCGGTGCGGTTACCGCAGCTCAGGCTGGACGAACTGCTGGAGGAGCTGCAGGCGCGGCTGGACGCCGCGCGGGGGACCCGGGACCGGGTGCACAGCCTGCTGGAGGCCGTGCTGTCCGTGGGCCGGGAGCTGGACCTGGAGCAGGCGCTGCGCCGCATCGTCGAGGCGGCGGTGGCGCTCGTGGACGCCGAGTACGGGGCCCTGGGCGTGATCGGCCCGGACGGGCGCACGCTCTCGCAGTTCCTCACCGTCGGCGTCACGGCCGAGCAGATCGCGGCCATCGGCCCGATCCCGTGCGGGCACGGGATCCTCGGCGAGCTGATCCACCGCCCCGAGCCGCTGCGGCTCCCCAGGCTCTCCGACTCCCCGGCCTCGTACGGCTTCCCCGTCGGCCACCCGCCGATGCACAGCTTCGTGGGGGTGCCCATCCGTGTCCGCGACCAGGTCTTCGGGAACCTCTACCTGACCGAGAAGCACGGCGGCGCGGACTTCGACGACGAGGACGAGGAGGTGCTCGCCACCCTGGCCGTCGCCGCGGGCGTCGCCATCGACAACGCCCGCCTGTACGAGGAGTCCACGCGCCGTGAGCGCTGGCTGCGGGCCAGTGCGCGGGTGACGACCGGCCTGATGTCGGGCGGTCCCGGGGCGGATGTCACCCGCCTGATCGCCGAGCTGGCCATGGAGATCACCGGGGCCGGGCTGGCCACCGTCTCGCGGCCGCTGCCCGGGGGCACGACGCTGGCCGTGGAGGTCGCCGTCGGCACGGGGAGCGAGGAGCTGCACGGCCGCGTGCTGCCGGTCGAGGGCACGACCGAGGGGGCGTGCCTCGCCGGGGGCGGGCCGGTGTACGACGACGGGCCGGTGCACGACGGCGGGCGGGGCGCGGGCGGCCCGGCCGTGGCGGTGCCGATCCGGTCCGGGGATGCGGTGCGTGCCGTGCTGCTGCTGGTCCGGGCACCGGGCCGGGCCGGGTTCTCGGACCAGGAGACCGAGCCCCTGCTGGCCTTCGCGGACCAGGCCGCCGTGGCCGTGGAGCTGGCCGAGCGGCGCGCGGATGCGGAGCAGCTGGCGCTCCTGGAGGACCGCGACCGGATCGCCCGCGACCTCCACGACCTGGCCGTTCAGCGGCTCTTCGCCACGGGCATGACCCTCCAGAGCGCCGACCGCTTCATCGGCCACCCCGAGGCGGCGGAGCGGGTGCGGCGCGCGGTGGACGACCTGGACGAGACCATCAAGATCATCAGGTCGACGATCTTCGGCCTGCGGTCCCGGGAGAGCGCGCCGCGGCACGGGCTGCGCACCCGGCTGGTCGAGACGGTGGGGGAGTCCGGCGCGGTCCTGGGCTTCGCGCCCGCCCTGCGCATGGAGGGCCTGCTGGACACGGAGGTGCCGCGCGCGGTCGCCGACGACCTGGTGGCCGTGCTGGGCGAGGCCCTGGCCAATGCGGCCCGGCACGCGGAGGCCGGAACGGTGGACGTGACCGCCGTCAACGACGGTACGTACCTGACGCTGACCGTCAGTGACGACGGCGTCGGCCTGCCGGACGAAGTACGGCGCCGCAGCGGGCTGCGGAACTTCGCGGAGCGGGCGGAGCGGCACGGCGGCGAGCTGCGGCTGGCTGCGCCGCGCGGTGGCGGGACGACGCTGACCTGGCGGGTGCCGCTGGCGCGGGGGTGACACCCCGGGGGAGCGGGCCCGCTGCGCCGCAGCCGGACCGTACCCGCGGGTCAGCTCGTTCTGGCGGCCTCGGAGGCGATGACGGCCGCCTGGATGCGGCGCTCCACGCCGAGCTTCGCGAGCAGGCGCGAGATGTGGTTCTTGACCGTCTTCTCGGACAGGAACAGCTCCTTGCCGATCTGACGGTTCGTCAATCCCGCGCCGACGAGCGCCAGGATGTCGCGCTCGCGCGGCGACAGGTCCGCCAGGCGGTCGTCCTGCGGCTCCGCCCGGTCGTCGCCGCGCAGGCTGCCCATCAGCCGCGCGGTGGTGGCGGGATCGAGCATGGACTGGCCGGAGGCGACCGTGCGGATCGCCGCGACGAGGTCGGAGCCCTTGATCTGCTTGAGGACGTAGCCCGCCGCCCCGGCCATGATCGCGTCCAGCAGGGCGTCGTCGTCGTCGAACGAAGTGAGCATCAGGCAGGCGAGGCCGGGCATCCGGGAGCGCAGCTCGCGGCAGACGGTCACGCCGTCGCCGTCCGGCAGCCGGACGTCCAGCACGGCCACGTCCGGGCGCACGGCGGGCCCGCGGGCGAGGGCGTGGTCGATCGTGCCGGCCTCGCCGACGACCTCGATGTCGTCCTCGCCGTCCAGCAGGTCGCGGATGCCGCGCCGGACCACTTCGTGGTCGTCCAGGAGGAACACCCGGATCGGCCGCTCCCCGGCGATTGCCCCTGACTGCTGCACTGCCCGCTCCCGTCCCGCCGGTCCGCCCGGTCCACGCGCTGTCGCGCCGCTTCGATCATGATCCAGCAGGCCCTGCGGCGCCATGGGCCGAACGGCCCTGCCCGCGGCCCCGGGCGTCAGCGGACCATCACAGGGCCCAGCCCATCGGCGACGTCCGGGGCTCGGGCGCCGCGCCCATGGCCTCGACGTCGTGCTGGGCATTGCTCAGGAGCCGGTCGCCGAGGTCGCGCAGGGCCCGGCCCGCCGCGAACTCGTCGCCGATCTCCGGTACGTCCTTGTCACCGGGGGCGCACTGGGCGGTTCCCCGGCCCGTGAGCGAGGTCGTCCCGGTCTCGAGGACCGCCTGCGCCTTCGTCCTTCCCTCGTCCTCGACGAGCTGAAGGCGAACCTTCCATTCGGTGGTATGCGTCATTGCCCGCTCCTCGTCTTGTCCGGGGCCTGTCGGGCGAGACCTCCTCCCTCAACGTACCTCGGGTGCGCCGCCGTCTCTCCCCGTGCCCGGCGGGCCGGAGCGCACCGGCCCGCCGGGCCTTCCGGAGCCAGGGATATCCGAGGGCTCAGCCGGTCTCCGCCTGCTCGTACAAGCTCTTGACCTCGTCGCCGAAGTACGGGCCGAACATCGTGTTCGGCAGGAACGTGTAGCCGAAGCTGTTCACCGACGCCTGGAGGCCGGTGCCCGTCGCCTCGTCGAACGACGTGAACCACGGGCCGCCGCTGGAGCCGCCCGTCATGTTGCAGCCCAGGCCGTGGTCGGTGGTGAGCAGGAAGTCCTTGGAGCTGTTCCCGCTGCAGTGGATGAGCTTCGTGCCGTCGTAGGGGGAGGCGGCGGGGAAGCCGAAGGAGTACATGGGCTTGTTGTAGCCGCCGTTGAACTCCAGGCCCTGCGCCCCGACGACGTCGGTGAGCTTCTTGCCGTCCAGCGGTCCGACGACGGCGGCGCCCACGTCGTAGTTCATCTGCTCGCTCTCCACCCACTGGGGCGTGGAGAGCGTCCTGGCCGCCGTCCAGGTGCCGTAGGGGGTCTGCCCGTCGTGGTAGCCGGGCACGAACGCCCAGTTGGTGTGCCAGTTGCCCTGGTACTTCACACAGTGCCCGGCGGTGATCACGGTGCTGGCGTTCTGGCTGGTCACGGCGTCGGCCGAGCAGGAGGCGTTGCGGCCCTGCATGGTGAAGAACACCCGGCCGGACGTCCGGACGACCGAGCCCCCGCCCGTCCACGGCCCGCCGGCCTGCGGGAAGGACAGGACCTGGGTGGAGGGGCCGGAGGGGGTGGTGGGTGCGACGGTGGACGGTGTGCCGCCGGGTGCGGTGGCGGGCGCCGGGTCGAGCGGCGCTGCGTGGAGCAGGTCCAGCGGGGCGGCCGCCCGCATCCGCTCGGGCGTCCAGTAGGCGGCGACCTTCTGCCGCGCCGCGGCCGAGGCCGCGAGCGTGTGCGCGGTCCCCGGCCCGGGGGATGTGCCTGTGCCGGCCGTGGCGGCCTGGGTGCCCGCGGTGACCAGGGCACCGGCGGCCAGCAGGATGCCGGCGGTCGTACGGCGGGGTCGTCTCACGCGGTACTCCTTCTGCCGAGCCCCGCGCGGGACTGCGCGGGGCTGTGTGGGGGCCGGACCGCGCTGCCGGCGGTCCGGGCAGACGAGTGGTGCGCATACGGGGTGGTGCGTGAGGCAGGGTGCCACGGAAGGCAGGCTATTGACAGGGTCGCGTCAAATTTGGCCGATTGGCGGAGGCGGGATCCGGGCGCCGCCGTCCCGCGTGGGCACACACCGGCCCCGCCCGCCGGGTGGTCTCCCGGCGGGCGGGGCCGCGCAGGTCTAGGGCGTGCCCTAGTGCGTCAGGTGGGCGTCCTCGTGCATGACCTCCTGGATGTCGGTGCTGGCCTTGTCGAGGAGTTGCTCGGCGAGACCGCTGAGCGCACGGGCCGCCGCGATCTCCTCGCCGACGCGCTGCTGACGGCGGTCGTCGGGGTGGCGGCTGGCGACGCCCTGTGCCGAGGCCAGGTAGCCGTCGTGCATGCGCAGCTTCACGTCGGCCTGGGTGGTGGCGTCGATCTCGCGGAACTCCATTTGGATGTTGCAGTCGACGATCTTCTCCATGGTGGTCACCTACAGATCGTGGTCGGCCGTTGTGGGAAAAGGGCGCCGGGCGGTGGTCAGCCCGGCGGCGGGGCGGACGCGGCCGGTGCCAGGTGCCGGAGGAACCAGTCCCGGGCGAGGTCCGCCACGGCGTCCAGCGTTCCCGGTTCTTCGAAGAGGTGCGTGGCACCGGGCACCACGGTCAGCCGGTTCTCGCAGCGCAGCTGTTCCGCCGCACGCCTGTTGAGGTCGAGCACCGTCTCGTCCAGGCCGCCGACGATCAGCAGGGTCGGTGCGCGGACCTCGGCCAGCCGGGGCCCGGCGAGGTCCGGCCGGCCGCCGCGGGACACGACCGCGGCGATGCCGTCCGTCGCGTCCGCCGCGGCCCACAGGGCGGCGGCCGCGCCCGTGCTCGCGCCGAAGTAGCAGACGGGGACCGGCGTCCGGCGGCGCAGCCAGTGCGTCACCTCCGTCAGCCTGCGGGCCAGCGGCTCCACGGCGAAGACGTTGGCCCGGTCGGTCTCCTCGACCGGGGTGAGCAGATCGAAGAGCAGCGTGCCCAGGCCGGCGTCGGCGAGGGCCCGGGCCACCGCGCGGTTGCGGGGGCTCAGCCGGCTGCTGCCGCTGCCGTGCGCGAAGACGACCAGGCCCGGTGCCTCCTCGGGCAGGGTCAGGTCCCCGGCGAGGGCGACGGCGCCGCCGTCCACCGGGAGCCGCACCGGGCCGGTGCCGAGGGGATCCGGCGCGGGGGCGCGGCCCGCGCCGCCCGTTTTCGCCGCGCTGCCCGTCTCGGCTGCGCTGCCCGTCTCCGCCGCGTTCCGCCGGAGCAGTTCGACGACCTCCTCGTCCGAAGTCTGCGAGAAGTCGCTGTACCACTCGCCCACCGCGGAGAAGCCGGCCGGAGTGGACAGGCAGACCAGCTCGTCCACCCGTGAGCGGAACGCCTCGGCCGCGTCCGGCGGGGCCACCGGCACGGCCAGCACGACCCGGCCCGCCCCGTGGGCCTGCGCCACCTGCACGGCGGCCGCCGCCGTGGCGCCCGTCGCGATGCCGTCGTCCACCACGATCGCCGTGCGGCCCTCCAGCGGGATCCGCGGCCGCCCGGCGCGGAACCGCTCCGCCTGCCGGTTCAGCTCGGCCTCCTCGCTGCGCTGCACCTCGGCGAGGTCGTCCTCGTCGACCCGGCTCAACCGGACGATGTCCTCGCTCACGACCCGTATCCCGCCCTCGCCTATGGCGCCCATGCCCAGCTCGCGGTGGTACGGCACGCCCAGCTTGCGGACGAGGATCACATCCAGCGGCGCGCCCAGCGCACGGGCGATCTCGAAGGCCACGGGCACTCCGCCGCGCGGCAGGCCGAGCACGACGGGTCGCTCGTCACGCAGATGTGCCAGCCGCTCGGCGAGGCGCCGGCCGGCGTCCACTCGGTCGCTGAATCGCATGATCCACCTCTGGCCCCGGGGCCCGGCTCCGGGACTCCGGAAGACGAGGAAAGCCGCATCTCCAAGAAGCCTTATTTCCAATATGACGGGATTCGGATCGTTAGTCCACGCGCGCAATGCCGCGCGGGACCGGCCCCGGTGCACGGCGCCGCCGTCAGCGGTCGGCGTCCCTCAGCGCCGCCCGCACCCGGGCCGCCACACCAGCCGCCTCCTTGTCCGACGCGTAGCGCGTGCGCGGCCAGAAGAAGCCCCGCAGCCCGTCCTTGCGGTTGCGCGGCACCACGTGCACGTGGAAGTGCGGCACGGACTGGCTGATGCGGTTGTTGGCGGCCACGAACGACCCGGCGGCGCCCATGCCCCGCTCCACCGCGTCCGCGATCCGCTGCACCTGGAGGAAGAGCGGCCCCACCTCCGAGGCGGACAGGTCGGCCAGCGTCTCGGCGTGCCGCCTCGGCACCACCAGGACATGGCCGGGAAAGAGCGGCCGCGCGTCCAGGAACGCCACCGCCGCCTCGTCCTCGAGGACCAGATGACAGGCCACCTCGCCCGCCACGATGTCACAGAAGATGCAGTTCACCACGCCGGTCCACTACCCGCGCGCACGGGCATCCGACTGGAATCTGGGCCATGACGGTGATGCGGCCCGCGCCGCCGGGCAGTGCTCACCCATGCCCCTCCTCGTCGGAACCTCGGGATGGCAGTACCGGGACTGGCGCGGCGACCTCTACCCCGCCGACCGGCCCCAGCGGCTGTGGCTGGAGGAGTACGCGGAGCAGTTCGCGACCGTGGAGAACAACAACTCCTTCTACCGGCTGCCCACGCCGGAGACCTTCGCGGACTGGCGCGAGCGCACCCCCGAGGGGTTCGTCATGGCCGTCAAGGCCAGCCGCTACCTCACCCACATCAAACGGCTGCACGACCCCGAGGAGCCGGTCGGCCGGCTCATGCGGCACGCGGCCGGGCTGGGCGACCGGCTCGGGCCCGTCCTGCTCCAGCTGCCGCCCACGCTGCGGGCCGACGCCGGGTCGCTGGACGCCGCGCTCGCCTGCTTCCCCGCCGGGACCCGGGTCGCCGTCGAGCCCCGCCACGACTCGTGGTGGACGGACGAGGTCAGGGCGGTGCTGGAACGCCGCAACGCCGCCCTGTGCTGGGCCGATCACGACTCCCGGCCCGTCACGCCGCTGTGGCGGACCGCGGACTGGGGCTATGTGCGGTTCCACTGCGGCAGGGCCACGCCGTGGCCCCGGTACGGGCGGCAGGCCCTGGCGAGCTGGGCCGGGCGGATCGCCGACGCCTGGCCCGACCGCGCCGACGTCTACGCGTACTTCAACAACGACCCGGGCGGCGCCGCGGTCCACGACGCGGTCGTCTTCGCCCGGGCCGCGGGCGCGCGGGGCCGCACGGTCAGCCGTACCCCGGACCTGCACGGCTAGGGGGTGTCTGATGGATCTCCGCGGCGTCGCGACGCCCGGCACGCGCCCCCAAGCTCTCGGCTTCGCTCGAGCAGGGAGGTGCCCCCTTCGGCGCACCGGCCGAAAGCCCAAGTACGCCCAGTACGAGGGCTTCCGGCCGGCACGCCGAGAGCACGCACCGGACGCCGCTCCTTCCCCGCGGAGATCCATCAGACACCCCCTAGCGGCCCCGCTCGGGCGCGCGACTGCCGGGACCCCGGTGCCGGGCCCGCACCGGCATCGGTGAGGATGGGCGGGTGCCCGAACCACTGAACCCCGCGGACCCGGCCTTCGCCCGCGACCCGTACCCGTACTACGCACGGCTGCGCGCCGAGGCCCCCGTGGCACGAGTGGCACTGGGCAACGGGACGCACGCGTGGCTCGTCACCGGCTACGAGCAGGCGCGCGCCGTCCTCTCCGACCCCCGCTTCTCGAACGTGCCGGCCCAGGCCGCGGGCCGCCCCAAGCCCGACTCCCCGGCGCAGCGCGCCCGCGCCTGCCTGGCCCGCCACATGCTCAACACGGATGCGCCGGACCACGTCCGGCTGCGCCGGCTGACCACGGCCGCGTTCACACCGCGCCGCGTCGACGCCCTGCGCCCGAGCATCGAGCGGCTCACCGACGGGCTGCTGGCGGAGCTGACCGGGACGCTGGCGCGGGAGGGGACCGCCGACCTGGTGGACGCCTTCGCCTTCCCGCTGCCCGTGCTGGTCATCGGCGAGGTCCTGGGCGTGCCGGAGGCCGACCGCGCGGACCTGCGCGACTGGACGTACCGGGTCGGCTCGCCCGCCGACGCGCTCGCGCCGGGCGCGGTGGACGAGGCGTGGACCCGGCTGCACGGCTACTTCACCGGGCTGATAGCCCGGAAGCGGCGGGCACCCGGCGACGACCTCTTCAGCGCCCTCGTCCACGACGCGGGCGAGGGCGGCCTGGACGACGGGGAGTTGCTCGCCATGGCCTTCCTGCTGCTGTTCGCGGGCTACGAGACGACCATGAACCTGCTCGCCTCGGCGTCCCTGCTGCTGCTCACGCACCCCGAGGAGCTGGCCGCGGCCCGCCTCGGCGGGCCCGGGCGCTGGGCGGCGGTCGTCGAGGAGACCCTGCGGCACGCGAGCCCGCTCGAGGGCACTACGTGGCGGCGGGCGACGGAGCCGGTGGACGTCGGCGGGGGAACGGTCGTGCCGGCCGGGGAGTCCGTGCTCGTCGTCCTCGCCGCGGCCGCCCGGGACCCGGAGCACTTCCCCGACCCGGACGCCTTCCGCCCGGCCCGCTGGACGGCCCGGGAAGGCCGCCCCGCACCGCACTTGGCCTTCGGGCACGGGCCGCACTTCTGCCTGGGCTCGCGGCTGGCCCGGCTGGAGGCGGCGGTCGCCCTGCCCCGCCTCTTCGCAGCGGTTCCCGGCCTGGCGCTGACCGCGGCTCCGGAGGAACTTCCGTACCGGCCGGGGCTGTTGGTGCGAGGACCGCGGCACGTGCCGGTCACCGGAGGGTAGCCCGCTCCCCGCTGCGCCGAACCGCGATGCTGCCCCCGTTCGCCAACCGGCAATCCTCGCAGCGCCGTTGTTCACCAACACGTGTGGCAGCTGCGGGCCCCGTCTTGCGCGTCACCCTCCGTGTTCGTAACCATGCGGAGGGTAATGTATGGTGCCCGTCCGGTGAACTCCCGTGCTGTGCCTGCGAACCAGGGGGAGGTTCGATGCAAGCCGTCAGGTCCTTGCTTGCCGCCGCGCTGGCCGCCTTCGTGGTCCTGGCGTCGGCGGTGACCGCCCCCGCCGCCCGGCGGGCGGCATCCGGTGCGTCGTACGTCACCGGCGTCGAGGTCGCACCGGGCGTGCGCCTGCGGACCCATGTGCACCAGCCCGCCGGGCCCGGCCCGCATCCCCTGATCGTGATGCCGGGGCCGTTCCTCCTGCCCGGCGGGTCGCCCCCCGTGCTCGCCCGTCTGCTGGCGGCCTCCGGGTTCGTCGTCGTCGGCTACCAGCCGCGCGGCTTCCCTGGATCGGACGGGGAGTTCGGCCTGGCGGGGCCGGACGACGTGGCGGACGCCGACCGGATGATCACCTGGGCGCTCGGGCACACGACGGCCGACCCGGACCGGGTGGGCCTGTGCGGGGTCTCGTACGGGGCCGCCGTCGGCCTGCTGGCCGCAGCCGCGGACCCGCGCGTGAAGGCCGTGGCCGCGCTGGCCGGCTGGGTCGACCTGCTCGACGTGCTGGAGGGCGGCGGGACCCGCCGCCTCCGGGACCCGCTGATCCGGCTCGCGGCCGGGCGCGCCGGGGCCCGGCCCAGCCGGGAAGTCACGGACGCCATGGCGGACTTCGCCGCCCGCCCTGAACCGACACCCCGGCTGCGCTCCTTCGCCCGCGCCCGCTCCCCCCTTGCCCACCTGGACCGGCTGAACGCGCAGCGGCCCCGCCTGCTGCTGGCGCAGACCTGGCTGGACACGGTGCAGACCCCCAACCGCACCGCCTTCTTCTTCACCGGGCTCACCGTGCCCAAGCGCCTGGAGTTCCGCCGAGGGGAGCGCCCCGCCCTGGAGACTCCCGGCTTCCCCGTGGTGCCCGCCCGGATGGCGGAGAGTGCCCGGCGCTGGTTCGACTGCCACCTCAAAGGCGTCCGCAACGGCCTCGAGAGCGAGCCCCCGGTGCTCCTGGAACCCCGCGGCACGGGAGCGGTACACCGCGAGGAGTACCACGAGAGCCTGCCGGCGACGGCCTCGGGAGCCGAGACACCGCCCTTGGAGCCGCTGACCGGACCGCGCCCCGTCGTCCGCACCGACCTGAACTCTGCAGCGGATGCCGGCGCGGTGTTCGTCCCCGGTCTCCTGGAGGGGGTCCGACGGGGCGGCACGGGCCCTGCGGCCGCCGCCGTCTGGCGGACGTCCGCCGCCGACCGGACCCGGCACCTGCGCGGCATAGCCACCCTGCGCACGTCGGTCACCCCCTCGGCCCCGGAGGGCACCTTCTTCGCCTACCTCTACGACGTGGCCCCCTCGGGCGACGCCGCGCTGGTCACCCACGCCCCGTTCTCGTTCGCCCATCGCACCCCCGGGGCCCGCTTCGACGTCGACCTCGACCTCTTCGCAACCGCCTACGACATGCCCGCCGGGCACCGGCTGGCGCTGGTCGTCGACGGCGTCGACCCGATGTACACCGCCCGGAACCCGCCCCTCGCCTCGCTCGCCTTCGACACGGCGGCCACGGCGATGACCCTTCCGCTCGGCACCCGGCCGCGCGCCCCCTGACCGCCGGGGCCGCCCGACTCCTCCGAACGGCCGGGCTCCTCCGAACGGGTGGTGCGAATCGCGCACGCGACCGGACTGCCCGAAGGTGGGAACGTGAAGCCCACCCGGCCGGACGACCATGTCGTCGTGCTCTTCGGGGCCACCGGCGACCTCGCCCGACGCAAGCTGCTGCCCGGGCTGTTCCGCCTCGCCCGGGCCGGCCTCATGCCCGCCCGCTACCGGATCGTGGGCTCGGCGCCCGCCGCGGCCTCGCTCACCGACGAGGAGTTCCGCGCCCATGCCAAGGCGGCGATCGCCGAGTTCGGCCCGGCCGAGCCCGCCGACGAGCCCTGGGACGCCTTCGCGAGCGCACTGAGCTTCGGCGCCGCCGACCCCGGGGCCCCCGAGCCGCTGCTCGCCGCCGTACGGGACGCCGAACGGGCCGTCGGCGGCAGCCCCCGGCGGCTGTGCCACCTCGCCGTGCCCCCCAGCGCCTTCGCGTCCGTGATCGAGACGATGGGCTGCACCGGGCTCGCCGAAAACGCCCGCGTCATCATCGAGAAGCCCTTCGGCGCGGACCTCGCATCCGCCCGCGCGCTCAACGAGACGGTCCACTCCGTCTTCGACGAGTCCCGGGTCTTCCGCATCGACCACTTCCTCGGCAAGGAGTCCGTCGACAATATCCTCGCCCTCCGCTTCGCCAACGGGCTCTTCGAACCCGTCTGGAACCGCCAGCACATCAGCCACGTCCAGATCGACGTGCCCGAGACCATCGGCATCGAGGGCCGTGCCGCCTTCTTCGAGGAGACCGGCACCTTCCGGGACATGATCGTGACGCACCTCTTCCAGGTGCTCGGCTTCGTCGCCATGGAACCGCCCACCTCCCTTGACGGCAAGGCCCTCCGCGACGAGAAGAGCAAGGTCTTCGAGGCGATGCGGCCCATCGACCCGGCACACGTCGTCCGCGGCCAGTACGAGGGCTACCGCACGGAGCCCGGCGTCGACCCGCACTCCGGCACCGAGACCTTCGTCGCCCTGCGCGCCGAGATCGACAACTGGCGCTGGGCGGGCGTCCCCTTCCACCTGCGCTCCGGCAAGTCGCTGGGGCAGCGCCGCCAGGTCGTCACGCTCCACTTCAAGGCCCCGCCGCTGCGCATGTTCCCCCTCGCCGCGCACCGGGGGCGCGACCTCCGCCGCAACACCCTCGTCGTCGACTTCGACGACCCCGGCTGGATCGCCGCGCGCTTCCTCGTGAAGGAGCCCGGCCCGGCCATGAGCCTGAGCCCGGCCCGGATGACGTTCCGTTACGCGGACTCCGTGCAGCGCCAACAGGGGCTGGAGGGCTACGAACGGCTGATCCTCGACGCCATGCTCGGCAACCAGGCCCTCTTCACCCGCGCCGACGGCATCGAACGCCTGTGGGAAGTCTCCGCCCCGCTCCTGGAAGCCCCGCCCCCGGTCCGGCCCTATGCCCCCGGCTCCTGGGGCCCGGACGGCATCGACGACCTCGTCGCCCCCCACCGCTGGTACCTTCCCGACAGCGACTCGGACGATCCGGGAAGGGGCACCGCATGACGAAGCTCGGCCTGCCCGACGGGATCCGCGCCTGCCTGTTCGACATGGACGGCGTCCTCACCCGCACGGCCACCGTGCACGCCGCCGCCTGGAAGGAGGCCTTCGACGCCTTCCTCCGCCGGCACGAGGGCGCGGACTTCCGGCCGTTCGACCCCGTCACCGACTACGACGAGTACGTCGACGGAATGCCCAGGGCCGACGGCGTCCGCTCCTTCCTCGCCTCGCGCGGCATCCACCTCCCCGAGGGCGCCGAGGACGACCCCCCGGACCGCGACACCGTGCACGGCCTCGGCAACCGCAAGAACCGGCTGCTCCTGGAGAAGATCAAGGAACTGGGCGTGCAGGCCTACCCGGGCTCCGTCCGCTACGCCGAGGCCGTACGGGCGGCGGGCCTGCCCCGGGCCGTGGTCTCCTCCAGCGCCAACTGCCACGACGTCCTGGTCGCGGCGGGCATCGACGCCCTCTTCGACGTGCGGATCGACGGCATCGTCGCGGCCGAGCAGCACCTGCCCGGCAAGCCCCACCCCGACACCTTCCTCGCCGCCGCCCGCGCCCTGGACGTGCCGGCCGCCGAGGCCGCCGTCTTCGAGGACGCCCTCGCCGGCATGGAGGCCGGCCGCGCCGGGCGGTTCGGGTTCGTCGTCGGAGTGAACCGGGCGGACCAGGCCGAGGCCCTGCGCCGGCACGGCGCCGACGTCGTCGTGGACGACCTGGCCGACCTGCTGGGGGAGCGCCCGTGATCACGCATCCGGCCTACATGGTCGAGCCCTGGTGCCTGCGCGAGACCGAACTCAACCTGGACGTGCTCTCCCAGAGCGAGTCCGTCTTCGCCCTCTCCAACGGGCACGTGGGCTGGCGCGGCAACGTCGACGAGGGAGAGCCGCACGGCCTCCCGGGCGCCTACCTCAACGGCGTGTACGAGTTCCGCCCGCTGCCCTACGCGGAAGCCGGCTACGGCTACCCGGAGTCCGGGCAGACCGTCATCAACGTCACCAACGGCAAGGTGATCCGCCTCCTGGTCGACGACGAGCCCTTCGACCTGCGCTACGGAAAGCTGCTGAGCCACGAGCGGGTGCTGGACTTCCGCACCGGCCTGCTGCACCGCACCGCCGAGTGGACCTCCCCGAGCGGCCGCAGCGTGCGCGTGCGGTCGACCCGGCTGGTCTCCTTCACCCAGCGCGCCGTGGCCGCCGTCGCCTACGAAGTCGAGCCGCTCGACGCGGAGATGCGCGTCGTCATCCAGTCGGAGCTGGTCGCCAACGAGCAGCTGCCCCACGCGGGCGGCGACCCGCGGGCCGCCGCCGTGCTCGAGTCCCCGCTCGACCCCGAGCAGCACGCCGCGCACGGCCCGCGCATCCGACTGCTGCACCGCACCTCCCGCAGCGGTCTGCGGCTCGGCGCGGCTGCCCACCACTTCATCACCGGCGGCGAGAAGACCGAGTCGTCGTCGGAGAGCAGCGAGGACCTGGCCCGGGTCACCGTGACCTCCCGGCTGCGGCCCGGCCGCCGGCTGCGCGTGGAGAAGATCGTCGCCCACGGCTGGTCGGCGGTCCGCTCGGCCCCGGCCGTGCACGACCAGGTCGACGCCGCCCTCGCGGCCGCCGCCAGCACCGGCTGGCAGGGCCTGGTCGACGACCAGCGCGGCTACCTCCAGGACTTCTGGGCCGGGGCCGACGTCGAGGTGGACGGCGACGCCGAGATCCAGCAGGCCGTCCGGTTCGCCCTCTTCCACGTGCTCCAGGCGGGCGCCCGGGGCGAGGCGCGGGCGCTGCCCGCCAAGGGACTGACCGGGCCCGGCTACGACGGGCACTGCTTCTGGGACACCGAGACGTTCGTCCTGCCCGTGCTGACCTACACCGCCCCGCAGGCGGTGGAGCAGGCCCTGCGCTGGCGCTACAGCACCCTGCCTGCGGCCTGCGAGCGCGCCCGCCAGCTCGGCCTCCAGGGCGCGGCCTTCCCCTGGCGGACCATCAACGGCAGCGAGTGCTCCGGCTACTGGCCCGCCGGCACGGCCGCCTTCCACATCAACGCCGACATCTCCGACGCGGTGGTGCGCTACACCCGCGCCACCGACGACGTGGTCTTCGAGCAGGAGGTCGGCCTGCCCCTGCTGGTGGAGACGGCCCGGCTGTGGCGCTCCCTGGGCCACCACGACCACCACGGCGACTTCCACATCGACGGGGTGACCGGCCCGGACGAGTACAGCGCCGTCTCGGACGACAACGTCTACACGAACCTGATGGCGCAGCACAATCTGCGGGCGGCCGCCACGGCGGCCGAGCGCCACCCCGACCGCGCCGCCGCGCTCGGCGTGGACGACGAGGAGACGGCCGCCTGGCGGGACGCCGCCGCCCGCATGACCCTGCCGTACAACGCCGAACTCGGCGTGCACGAGCAGTCGGAGGGCTTCACCCGGCACCAGCTGTGGGACTTCGCCCGCACCCGGGACGACCAGTACCCGCTGCTGATGAACTTCCCGTACTTCGACCTCTACCGGAAGCAGGTCGTCAAGCAGGCGGACCTGGTCCTCGCCATGTGCCTGCGCAGCGACGCCTTCACCCCGGAGGAGAAGGCCCGCAACTTCGCCTACTACGAGCAGCTCACCGTGCGCGACTCCTCGCTGTCCGCCTGCGGCCAGGCGGTCATGGCCGCCGAGGTCGGCCACATGCGCCTGGCCTACGACTACCTGGGCGAAGCGGCCATGATGGACCTCTCCGACCTGGAGGGCAACACCCGGGACGGCATCCACATCGCCTCCCTCGCGGGCACCTGGTTCGCCCTCGTCATCGGCTTCGGCGGGATGCGGGAGGACGACGGACTGGTCGCCTTCACCCCCCGCCTGCCCGAGCAGCTCGGCCGCCTCGCCTTCACGGTGCAGTTCCGCCGGTGCCGGCTGCGGGTGGAGATCACCGGCACCACCGCGACGTACACCCTGCTGGAGGGCGAGACGCTGGGCATCCGGCACTGCGGCGAGCGGCTGACCCTCTCCCGGGGCGCACCGGAGTCCCGCGACGTGCCGCCCATCCCCACGGGGCCGGCGCCGGAGCAGCCGGCCGGCCGCTCCCCGGCCCGCCGGGGCCGCGCGGCCGGGCACCCGGAGACGGCGGCCGAGGCCGCCCACTAAGCAGCCGGGCGTCAGCCGCGGCTGCTGCGCCACCCGTAGCCGCTCCTGCGCAGGCGCTGTACGAAGCGGTTCAGCAGCGGGTGCCGCTCGCGCTGCTCGCGCGAGTGCCGGTCGAGTTCCTCCGCCAGGCGCTCGGTGCGCTTCTCCACGTCCAGCTCGTCCAGGATCCGGTCGATCTCCGCGAGCAGCGCCCCGTGCAGCTGCCAGTGGCGCGGATGCGCCCGCACCCCGGTCAGCAGCAGCCCGGCGACCCGGTCCCGGCTCGCCCGGCCCTCCGCCAGCTCCTCCAGGAGCCGGTCCTCGGCCCGCTCCGCGCTGGTGGTCACCTGGGTGGTGATCAGCACGGCGAAGCTCTCCACGGCCCTGGCCAGATGGCGGAAGACCTCCGCCAGGGCCGCCGCCACGTCCGGGGCGAACAGCGGCTCCTCGGTGCGCTCCCGCTCCTTGGCCAGGTCGGTGAGCGTGCGGCAGATCACCCGGAGCACCACGGCGGCGATCTCCAGCGTGTCGAGCCCGGTCCGCAGCACGATCCGCAGCAGGAGTCCTTCCTTCACCCGCGGGTTGAGCTTCAGGCTGTCCTCGGCCTGCCGGAGCGAGGCGTCCACCTGGGTGATGTCGTTGTCCAGCCGGCGGGCCTCGTGGAGCCGGGCGGCCGCCTCCGCAACGGGCGTGTGGCCGGTGACCTCCTCGCCGATGTGCTGCAGCAGCCGGCCCATACGGCGCGCCAGGTCCTGGATGGCCTCGCCGGCCGGCTGCACCCACACGGGCGGCACGAACAGAACGTCGAACAACAGGCCCACCACGGCGCCGATCAACGTCTCCAGCACCCGGTCCCACGCGCTCGCCGCCACCCGCGTCACGCCCAGTACCAGCATGGCGCTGATCGCCACCTCGGGGACGAACTCCCCGACGCGGACCATGCGCCCGATGATCAGCGAGGCCAGGATGATCAGGCCCAGGCTCCACCAGGTCAGCCCCACCAGGACGCTGAAGCCGATGGCGATCAGCACGCCCGCCACCACGGAGTTCACCCTGCGGATGCCGGTGGTGAGCGTGGAGTAGAGGGTGACCTGCACCACGAGCAGCGCGGTCAGCGGTGCCGTCAGCGGCAGCGGCTCGCTGCTCAGCGCGAGGGCGACCACGTACGAGATCACCGCGGCCAGGGTGGACCGCACGGCCTGGACGACCGCGGGCTCCCGGCCGCGCTGGACCAGGGTGGTCAAGGGCTCCGTGATACCGGCCACTTCAGGCCGCTCCCGCCAGGCGCTCACCGCGGGCGGCACTGCCGGGCGGCGACGGAGCGATGGGTGGCGACCGCCCGGTCCAGGTTCGTCGCGGCGCTGATCAGCGCGAGGTGCGTGAACGCCTGCGGGAAGTTGCCGAGCGCCTCGCCCGCCGGACCGATCTCCTCGGCGTACAGGCCCAGGTGGTTGGCGTGCGTGGTCATCTTCTCGAAGATGTACCGGGCCTCGCCGACCCGGCCCGCGCGGGCCAGGGCCTCCACGTACCAGAACGAGCAGAGGTTGAAGGTGCCCTCCGGGCCGGTGAAGCCGTCGGCGAAGCCGCCCTCGCCGGACCGGTAGCGGTGCACCAGGCTGTCGCTGACCAGCTGCTCCTCGATCCGCCGCACCGTGGACAGGAACCGGGGGTCCGACGGCCCGGCGAACTTGACCAGCGGCATGACCAGCAGCGAGGCGTCCAGCGTCGGGCTGCCCGGGTACTGGACGTAGGCACCGAGGTCCGGCGCCCAGCAGTGGTTCTGCACATAGCGGTAGGCGGCGGCCGCGGCGTCGCGCCAGGTCTCGACGGGGGCGGGCATGCCGCGGTGGCGGGCGATGCGCATCGCCCGCTCGAACGCCACCCAGGTCATCAGCGCCGAGTAGGTGAAGCGCCGGCGGCCGCCGCGCGTCTCCCAGATGCCGTCGTCGGGCTCCTCCCAGTGCTTCTCCAGCCAGTCGAGCTGCCGGCTCAGGGCCTCCCACAGCTCGTAGGAGATGGGTTCGCCGTGCTTGTTGTACAGGTACACCGAGTCCATCAGCTCGCCGTGGATGTCGAGCTGGAGCTGGGTCGCCGCGGCGTTGCCGATGCGCACCGGGCGGGAGTCGCAGTAGCCCGAGAGGTGTCCGAGCACGGTCTCCGGCAGCTCGGACCGGCCGTCGATGCCGTACAGCACCTGGAGCCCGGCGCCCGGCGGCACCTCGACGCAGCGCCGGTGCAGCCAGTCGATGAACGCGGCGGCCTCCTCGGTGAAGCCCAGCCGCATCAGCGCGTAGAGGGTGAAGGCGGCGTCCCTGACCCAGGTGTAGCGGTAGTCCCAATTCCGCTCCCCGCCCAGGGATTCGGGCAGCGAGGTCGTCGGCGCCGCCACGAGCGCGCCCGTCGGCTGGTGGACGAGCAGCTTCAGCACGAGCGCCGACCGCTCGACCGCCTCCCGGTAGCGGCCCCGGTAGGTGGAGCGGCGCAGCCAGCCGTCCCAGTACGCAAGCGTCTCGTCCAGCAGCCGGTGCGCCTCCTCGCGGGTGAGCGGTCGCACGTCGCCGTCCCACTGGGCGACCAGTTCCAGCGTCTGGCCGGGCTCCAGCACGACGGTCGCCCGGACCCCGTCGCCGTCCGCCGTCAGCGGGACGGAGGAGCGCAGCACCAGGGTGCCGGCCGGGCTGCTGAACACGGCCCCGACGCCCGCGGCGAGCGAGACCTCGTGCGGGGCACGCGCGTAGTCGAAGGCCGGGCGGCAGGCCACCTCGACGGTGGCCCGGCCGCGCACCATCCGCACCTGACGGACGATCTCCCGGGCGCCGGTGCACGAGGGATGGTCGGGCACCATGAAGTCGTACAGCTCCGCGACGGCGTCCTGCGCGAGGAAGCGGGTCAGCAGCACGTTGGAGTCCGGCAGGTACATCTGCTTGGTGCGCTCCACCTCGCGCACCCGGACCGAGAACGAGCCGCCGCGCCCGGCGTCGAGCAGCGAGCCGAACACGGACGGGGAGTCGAAGCGCGGCAGGCAGCACCAGTCGATCGTGCCGTCGACGCCCACCAGGGCCACGGTGTTGAGGTCGCCGATGACCCCGTGGTCCTCGATCGGCAGGTAGGCAGCCTTGTTCGGCTGCTCCGGCTGCTGCGGCCCGACCGGGTGCTTCATGGCCCGTCCGTCCCCGCCGTCAGCCGGGCGGCGCGCTGCCCGGGTGCGAGGTGAGCACGAGCCGCACCTCCAGTTCGTGCTCACCGGGCACGGTGCCCTGGTGCTCGACGCCGAAGGCCGCCGTCAGCTCCTCCTGCACCTGGCGCACGGGGTCGGCGGCGCCGAAGAGGTCCACCGTGACCTCGCCGTCCAGCCGGGCCGGGGCGGACGCCCCGGGCACGCCGCGGGTCCGGGCGTCGACGACCGTGCACCACACCGTGGGCTTCGCCGCGCCGGCGGCCGCGCCGCGGACCTCGCTCTTCGCGGGCGCGGTGACGGCCGGGAACGCGCTCTCCAGCGCGCCGAACACCGCGTCGGCGTTCGCCTGGCCGCAGCCGGTCAGGTGAACACTGACGTGGTCCGCAGTCTCGGGGCCGGTCATCACGGTGCTCCTCTGCCGTCGGGGATGCCGATGGGCCGGGTCTCCTTCGACGGTACGGGAGGGCGGGCGGCCCGGCGCGGTGGCGGGGCCATCCGTGGGGGCCGCCGTACCGCCCTCCATACGCTGGCGTATGGTGGACCGTACGCAAGCGTATGGAGGGGCAATGCGCAAGGTACGCAACATCCATGAACGCGTCATCGAGGCTCCCGCCGAAGCGGTCGGCGCCCTGCTCGACCGGCTGTCAGCCGAGGACGACCCGGCCTTTCCCACCCCGGCCTGGCCGCCGATGCGCTTCGACCGTCCCCTGGGGGTGGGGGCCGACGGCGGCCACGCCTTCGTCCGCTACCGCGTCACGGCGTACGAGCCCGGGCGCCGGGTGCGTTTCGACTTCACGCCGCCGTCGAACGGCTTCCACGAGCTGACCGTGACGCCCGTGGGGCCGGGGCGCTGCCGGGTGCGGCACGTCCTGGAGCAGACGCAGCGGGGCAGGCAGCGGCTGATCTGGGTGCTGGCGATCCATCACACGCACGACACCGTGGTCGAGGAAATCCTCGACAATCTCGAGCGCGCGGCGACGGGCGCCCTGTCGCGCCGTTCGGTCCGCCGGTCCCCGCGGGTCCGCCTGGTGAACCGGGTCATCTGGCCGCGGCCGGTCGCGACGGCCGTCCCCGAGGGCGCCCGGCTGGCCCGGACGGCCTTCGGCCGCACGGACTTCGCGGACGCGTGGCGGCTGGAACTCCGGCCGGGGATGCCGCGCGACCCGCGGGCGTGGGAGGGCGTGCTGGCCTTCCCCGTGGTGGCGCGCGAAGGGGGTGAAGTGCTGCTGGGCAAGGACGCCCGGCACCTGGACTTCCGGGCGTCGGTGCTGGTGGAGGGGGACGGTGTCACGCTGAGCACGGTGGTGCGGACGCACAACGCGGTCGGCCGACTCTACTTCGCGGCGGCGAAGCGGGTGCACCCCTTCATGGCCCGCGCGATGCTGCGGCGCACGCACCGAAGGCTGGCGCTGAGGACGCCGAGCGCGGGCGAGCGGGAGCCGACCTCTGTGATCGATCAAATGTAGCGTGAGATCTTGACGCTCGACTGGTCGGGAGGTTGCATCAGGCTATCTGTTTGTCTACGGATCGGAGGCCAGACGATGAGCGCCACCACCCGCGAACTGTTCGAGCGCTACCACGCTTGCTGGGAGGCCCGTGACCCTGATCGGGTTGCCGAACTCCACACGCCCGACTCGGTGTTCCATCTCCACTCGGGCCAAGCCCCCGCGCGCGGGCAGGCGGCCGTCCGTGAGGCGGCGGCCGGCATGTTCGAGCTTGTCCCGGACCTGACGTTCGACCGTGTCTCGCTGCGTGTCGGAGAGGACTTCTGGGTCGTCCAGTTCAAGCTGACCGGAACGTCTGCGTCCGGCACCGCACTCGACGTCGACCTCGCGGACTTCGTCCTGGTCGAGAACGGGGCGGTGAAGGAGAAGCACTCCTACGTCGACGGAGTGGCGATGCAGGCCGCGATGGCGCCCGGCGAGCTCATCGGTGCGACAACGGCTGGACCGGACAACTGAACAGCGGCAACCAAGCGCGTCCGACGCGGTGATCACACAAGTACCGGAGTTCCTGCCTTGCACCAGCAATTCGTCACCGTCGTGACCGGCGGCAGCCGCGGCATCGGCGCCGCGACCTGTACCCGCCTCGCGGCCGACGGCCACGACATCGTCCTCGGCTACCGCGCTGACGCCTCCGCGGCCGAAGCCGTCGCGGAGGCCGTCCGCGCGGCCGGCCGCCGCTGCACTGCCGTGCGCGTCGATACCACTGACGAGGCCGCCGTCGACCGGCTCTTCGACGCTGCCGCCGAACTCGGCTCCGTCACCGGGCTCGTCAACAATGCGGGGGTCAGCGGCCCCAACGGCCGGCTCGTCCAGGCCGACGCGGCCGCCATGCGCCGCGCTCTCGACGTGAACGTGATCGGCTATCTCCTCTGCGCCCGCCGCGCCGTCCGCGACATGTCCCGGACCGGCGGCGGGGCTGTCGTCAACATCTCCTCGGCCGCGGCCACTCTCGGCAGTCCCGGCCAGTACGTCCACTACGCCGCCGCCAAGGCCGCCGTCGACGCCCTGACCATCGGGCTGTCCAAGGAGGTTGCGGCCGACGGTATCCGCGTCAACTGCGTGGCGCCGGGGACCATTTGGACCGGCTTCCACGAGGATCCGCAGCGGCCGGCGAAGGTCGCCGCCAACATCCCCATGGGCCGGGCCGGACAGCCGGAGGAGATTGCCGGGGCCGTCTCCTGGCTGCTCTCGCCCGACGCCTCCTACACCACAGGAACGATTCTGCGCGTGGCGGGCGGCCTGTAGCCCAGATCGACCCCGCCGACGGCGCCCGCACCGATGATCATGAAGCGCACTGCCAGGAGCCTGGTCACTGCTCCGTTCGAGTGAGAAGCGATCTTGTCAGGCAACGGCTCACCTAGGCTCGTCCACGAGAGCCCGAACAAAATCGGACGGCGATGTCGAGAACCCGTGACCGGCTCCGTCCCCGCAATGAACGCGACCGCAACGGGTCGCACCAGCGAGGAGAAACACGATGGCCAAGTACTTGCTGCTCAAGCACTACCGCGGCGCCCCGGCTCCGGTCAACGACGTGCCGATGGACCAGTGGACGCCGGAGGAGATCTCGGCGCACGTGCAGTACATGAAGGACTTCGCGGCCCGGCTGGAGAAGACCGGCGAGTTCGTCGACGGTCAGGCGCTCGCGCCCGAGGGGGCGTGGGTCCGCTACGACGGCGAGGGGCGCCCGCCGGTCACCGACGGCCCGTTCGCCGAGACCAAGGACCTCATCGCCGGCTGGATGGTGATCGACGTCAACAGCTACGAGCGCGCCGTCGAGCTGGCCGGGGAGCTGTCGGCCGCCCCCGGGGCGGGCGGGAAGCCGATCCACGAGTGGCTCGAGGTGCGCCCGTTCCTGGCCGCGAAGCCCTGCATCACGGAGTGACATCACCGATGGACGAGGTCCTGCTCAGGAGCCTCACGCCGAGCGTGCTCACCGTCCTCGTCCGCCGCGGAGCCGACTTCGCGGCGGCCGAGGACGCCGTGCAGGACGCTCTGGTCGAGGCGCTCCGCGTCTGGCCGGCCGACCCTCCGCGGGATGCGAAGGGCTGGCTGGTCACCGTGGCCTGGCGCAAGTTCCTCGACGCGACGCGCGCCGACGCCGCCCGCCGCCGGCGTGAGGACCGCGTCGAGGAGGAACCGGCGCCCGGGCCCGCGTCCGCGGTGGACGACACCCTCCAGCTCTACTTCCTCTGCGCCCACCCGTCGCTGACCCCGGCATCGGCGGTCGCGCTCACGCTGCGCGCCGTCGGCGGGCTGACCACCCGCCAGATCGCCCAGGCCTACCTGGTGCCCGAGGCGACGATGGCGCAGCGCATCAGCCGGGCCAAGCGCACCGTCTCCGGCGTGCGCTTCGACCGGCCCGGCGACGTCGCCACCGTGCTGCGCGTCCTCTACCTCGTCTTCAACGAGGGCTACTCCGGCGACGTCGACCTCGCCGCCGAGGCCATCCGGCTCACCCGGCAGCTCGCGGCCCGCATCGACCACCCCGAGGTGGCCGGGCTGCTCGCCCTCATGCTGCTCCACCACGCCCGGCGCGCCGCCCGGACCGCGCCCGACGGCAGCCTGGTGCCGCTCGCGGAGCAGGACCGCGGCCGGTGGGACACTGCGTTGATCGCCGAGGGCGTCGGGATCCTGCAGGCGGCCCTCGCCCGCGACCGGCTGGGCGAGTTCCAGGCCCAGGCCGCCATCGCGGCACTCCACGCGGACGCGCCCACCGCAGCGGAGACCGACTGGGTGCAGATCGTCGAGTGGTACGACGAGCTCGCGCGCCTCACCGACAGCCCGGTCGTCCGGCTCAACCGCGCGGTCGCCGTCGGCGAGGCCGACGGACCGCGCGCCGGCCTGGCGGCGCTCGCGGAGCTGGACGACTCACTGCCCCGCCACGCCGCGGTGGCGGCGTACCTCCACGAGCGCGACGGCGATCCGGTGACGGCGGCACGGCTGTACGCCGAGGCGGCCCACAAGTCACCCAACCTCGCCGAGCGCGACCACCTGACGCGCCAGGCCGCCCGGCTCAACGCCCGCCGATGCCGCTGACGGGGTCGCGCTCGGCCCCAAGGAATCCTTTGGGGAAGTGCTCAAATTCATTATTCGACTTATAATGGAAAGCTCGCTACCTTCGGCAGGGTCCAAAGCGAACCCCAACCCGAACAGGCGGTGTATTCCGTGGTGGGCGAGCGCCGACCGGCGACTCCTTGGAAGTTCATGGCCGCGACGGCCGTTCTCTGGGGATCGGCCTTCCCCGCGATCCGCATTGCGCTCGAGGGCTACTCCCCGACGGCCATCGCCGTCCTGCGCCTCGCCTTCGCCCTGCTCTTCCTCCTCCCGTGCGTGCTCACCGGCCGCGTCGGCCGGCTGCGGCGGGGTGACATCCTGCGCATGGCGGGCTTCGGCATCACCGGCATGACCGCGTACCAGCTGCTGCTGTACGCGGGCGAGCGCCACGTCGAGGGCGGCACGGCCGCCATGCTCGTGGCCACCTCCCCGGTGTTCGCCACCGTGCTCGGCATGCTCGTGCTCCGGGAGCGCCCCGGCGCCTGGGGGATCGCGGGCCTGCTCGTGGCCCTGAGCGGGGCGCTCGTGGTCGCCCTGAGCGGAGGCGGCGGGGGCGGTTCCCGATCCGGCATGGTGATGATCGTGGCCGCGGCGGCCGCGCAGGCGACCTCGTTCATCCTCCAGAAGCCGCTGCTGTGCCGTTACTCCGGCATCGACTGCATCTTCTACGGCAGCCTCTTCGGTCTTCTTCCCCTGCTGGCCCTCGCCCCGGACGCCGCCACCCAGGCCCTGTCGGCCGGCTGGCAGCAGAGCGCCGCGGCGGTGTGGCTGGGTCTCGCCTGCACCGTCCTGGCCTTCGGCACCTGGTCGCGGGTGCTGAACGCGGCCCCGGCGTCGACCAGTTCGCTCGTCCTCTACGCGGTGCCCGTCGCCGCCCTGGCCCTCGACGCCGCGCTGCTCGGCGCCGTGCCCACCCCGGTGGCCGGCCTCGGCGGGCTGATCGTGCTGGCCGGAGTCGGCATCGCCGCCGCCCGCAGGGCACCGGCCGGCCCGTCCAGGACCGTCGTCCGGGGCGGACCAGCGGCTTCCGGGCCGGAGCAGCCGGAAGCGCCGGAGCGCGCACAGCACGCCGGGGCGGGCACCGGCTCGGCCGTCTGAGACGCGCTCTCCTCCTCAGGGTCATCACCCACATGGACGCAGGCGGGACGTTCGGCGGACGTCCCGCCCGTACTCTGCGGTGATGCGCCGCGCTCCGCTTGCGCGCGATCCTGTGAATGCTCACTGAGCTGTACGGCGCGGGCAACCGCGCCTCACCACGGGGGATCGCACGTGTCCGACTACATCGGCTGCTTCGCCGAACTCATGACAAGCCTGGAGCGGACGGGACGGCTCCGCCCGCCCGCCGAGATCGAACGCCTCGCGGGACGCTTCCCGCAGGCCCTGCACCACCGGCCCGAGGGCATCCGGGAAGTGACCGTCTGGTGCGGCGACGACCAACTGGCCATGGGGCAGCACCCCAAGGTGCTGAAGGCCATGCGTCGGGCGCTCGACGGCTCGGGCGCCACGGCCGGCGGCGCGGCCGCCGCCACCGGCACCACTCCCTGCCTCGCCGCCCTGGAGCGGGAAGTCGCCGAGCTGCACGGCAAGGAGAGCGCCTGCGCCTTCGCCGGCGAGTCCACGGCCCTCGACACACTGCGCCACGCACTGGAAACGGCCCTGCCCGGCTGTGTGTTCCTCACCGGCACCGACCCCGCCGACCTCGACCGGCGGCTGGACGCGATCGCCCCGGGCCGGCCGAAAGCCGTCTCCTTCGCGGCCTTGCACCCCCTGGACGGCGACTTCGCCTCCATGGCCGAACTGTGCGCCGTCGCCAGGAGGCACCACGCCCTCGTCCACGTCGACGAGTCCGACACCGCCGGCCTGTACGGGCCGGAGGGCGCGGGCATGGCCGCGCTGCTGGGCATCACCGCCGAAGTCACCGTCCTGACGGGCTCCTTCGCGCGGGGATACGGAACGGCCGGGGGATACCTGGCCGGACCCGCACCCCTGGTGGCCGCCGTGCGCGCCCTCGCCGGGGGAGCGGTCGGCACCCCGGCCCTCCCGCCGGTCCTGGCGGCCGGGGCCCTGGCCGCCGTGCGGCACCTGCGGGCCCGCGACACCGAGCGCGAGGTCCTGAATTCCCGCGTCCGCCTGCTCCGTTCCCTGCTGCGGCAGTCCGGCATTCCGCAGGCGAGCGAGCAGAGCCACATCGTGCCGATCCGCGTGGGCGACCCGTGGCAGTGCGGGCGGCTCGCCGCCGTCCTGCTGGAGCGGTACGGGATCCTCGTCCAGCCGGTCGGTCACCCCGACGTCCCGCGCGGCACCGAGCGCCTGCGGGTCACGCCGTCCGCGGCGCACCGGATCGTCGACGTCTACCGCTTCGCGCGGGTCCTGCGGCAGACGTGGAGCGAGCTGGGCCTCCCCGGCCTTGGCGGGGAATCGCCGGTGCGGCAGTCCGTCCGATTGACAAGCGGGGTCACCGGCACGAGTGTGCCGAGCGTCAATCGGCGGTGAGGGGGCCCGCACGAGCCGGCGTCCTCCCGCCGAGTCCCCGACCCGTAGGAGGAACCGTGACCGGACGCACGTGGTGCGCAGCCCTCGCCCTGACGCTCGCCTCCGCCACCGGCCTGGCCGCCGCACCGGCGGCCCTGGCCGCGACCACGGCACCCGAGGTATCGGCGAGACCCGGCACGGCCGTCCAGCTCCAGGGCACCCACCCCGAGCTGAACGGCCTGCGCATCAAGGGCGTGAACAGCCCCGCGATCTACCTCGTCCTCGACGGCAAGCGGCGCTGGATACCCAATCCGACCACGTACAACAACCTCTTCCGCGACTGGAACGGCGTGCAGTCGGTCATCGACATCGGCAGTATCACCGACGGCGGCGCGCTGTCCGACGGTGCCTTCCTCGGCAAGTCGTCCGACCGGCCCGAGGTGTACCTGTTCAGCAACGGGATCAAGCGCTGGATCACGAGCCCGCAGGCGATGGACAAGTACTACTTCGACTGGAAGAAGATCAGGATCCTGCCGTCCGTGGCCGTCAACTCCATCCCCACGGGCGGGTCCATCTCCTAGGCGGCACGGGCCCTCGGGCGGGGCCGGCGCCCTCAGTCGACCTTCACTTCCTCCACGCCCAGGTACATCACCGACGGCCGGGCGGGGTTGAAGGCGACGGAGGAGATGCCGTCGTACGCGTTGTGCGTCTTGCCGATCCGGCCCGTGGCCGAGTCGTAGCGGAACAGGTCGGTGCCGTAGTTCTGGAAGTACGTGCCGTACGCGAAGTACAGGACTCCGGCATCGACCGGGCTCGGGGCCAGCATGGTGCCGTTGGTCAGCTTGGTTTCCGCCGAGTCGTCGACGATCTTCGCGAAGGTGCGGCCGCCGTCGGCGGACCGGTAGAGGTGGCGGCCCTCGGAGGACGAGCCCGGTGCGGCCTCCACCAGGTCGATGCCCAGCGCGTAGACCACCTTGGGGTCGGCCGGGGACACCACCGCCCGGAAGAGGTTGGCGGAGCCGCCCGCCCGCGACAGGCCGGCGGCCGGGGTCCACGAGGCCCCGCCGTCGGTGGTCACCGCCCCGCCGGTCGCCATGCCGCCCGCGACGGCGTGGCCGAGGTCGGTGGGGTCGAAGGACACCGTGTAGAGGCTGGCCCCGTCGCCGAACGGCTTCGTCCCGATGCGCCGCCAGCCGGCGCCCCCGTCCGTGGACTCGTACAGCTGCCCGTCGCTCCCCGCGAGGCGCACGTGGTCCGGCCGGTTCCGGTCGGTGCCCACGCCGGCGATGTCCGCGGCCGGGGAGGCCAGCTTGGTGACGGTCCTGCCGTCCACCCGGGCGAGGTACGTGCCGCTGGGCTCCCAGGCGAAGGCGCGCCCGCCGGCGGCCGCGGTCAGCCGCGTGGTGCCGCTGCCGAGCGTCGCGATCCGGCTCCAGGTGCAGCCCGCGTCGGTCGAGCGCTGCAACTCGCTGTTGCGCGTGGCGAGCAGGGTGTTGGGCGTGTCCAGTGCCACCAGGCCGTGGGTGTAGCTGACCGGCTTCAGGGTGCCGGTCGTCGGTGCCAGGCTCGCGCCGTCGTCGGTCGTGAAGGTGACCCCGCCGTCGCCCGAGATCCGGGCGCAGGCCGGGGCCGACCAGCCGGCCGGGCCCGCCGCTACGGCGCCGGGGGACTGGACGAGGACGAACGCAGCGGCGGCCGCAGCCGTGGTGACGGCCGCTCGGATCCGCTTCTTCATGGTCTCTCCCTTGTGGGGTACAGGCATGAGGTCGGTTGACGATCATGTTCTAGACCGCCGGGCCTGCGGCGCGGAACGCGTTTCGCCGCCAAACTTTCCGCCCTGAAAGGTGCTTGACGGAAAAAATGAGGTTGAACGACAAACTTGCCGTACGTCCGTGTTCCGTCGGGAACCGGCCGAAACGGCTGAGGCCCCCATCGGTCGATGGGGGCCTCAGCCGTCACAGGAGGAGCAGGAGTGGCTCGTTCATCCGGCGGGCCGTCCGCCCATCAGCCTCGCGAACGACGCCGGATCGGCGTCGAAGCCGCGGACGGAGCGGTGGAACTCCCACGCGCCCGAGCCGTTGCGGAGGAACTCCGCGACGGTCGCGGCCGTCGCCCCGGCGACGCCGGCGAACTCCTCCCGCGCCAGCTCGCGGTACCCCTCGGCTATCCGGACGTCGGCCTGGGCGACGTCGCCGAAGGTCGTCCGCCCGCCGCTCTGCTGGATGGCCACGCCCACGACGACGCGCCCGTAGCCGCTGCCCAGCCGGTCGAGTTCCAGGGTCATGATCTCGTCGGCCCCGAATCCCTTGCCGGTCCGGCTGTCCCGGTTGAGGGTGATGGTCCCGTCCGGGGAGCGGCTGCCGAAGTGCACGAGGTAGGCGGGCGCGCCGTAGGGGGCGTTCACCGGGTAGGTCGCGGCGATGAGGTCGAGGTCGTGGTCCGGGGCGCCGGTGGGGCTCGGGTCCCACCGGAGGGACACCTGGACCTTCCCGATCCCCTTGTTGAGACTGCTCACCGGGCTCTCCCCTCCTCGGAAACGGACGTCAACCGGGCTTTTTCACCGGCCGGTTAGGCCATGGTGCCACGGTCGCGCGGCCGTCGGGGGAGGGCCTGTCTGCTCGGCCGGGACCGGCTCAGCGGTCCGCGGACCGCTCCTCCTCGATGCGGCGCAGCTCCTTCTTGTCGGGCTTGCCCGCCTCGGTGAGCGGCAGCGACTCCGTGAAGGCGATGCGGGCGGGCTCGTACATCTCGCCCCGCTCGCGGCGCACCAGTTCGCGCAGCTGCGCCTCGTCGACGTCGCCGCCCGGCCGGGGGACGACCACGGCGTGCACCTGCTCCATGCGGTCGGTGTCCCGGACGCCGAAAACGGCGCTCTGGAGCACGTCCGGATGCGAGTTGAGCAGGTCCTCCAGCTCGGACGTGTAGACGTGCCCGCCCACCACGATGATCATGTCCTTGAGGCGGTCCACGACCGTCAGGAAGCCGTCCTCGTCGAGGTATCCGACGTCGCCGGTGTGCAGCCAGCCGTCGTGCAGCACCTCGGCGGTCAGGCCGGGCTGCTTCCAGTACCCCTGCATGACGGAGCGGGATCGCACACAGATCTCCCCGTGCTCGCCGCGGGGCAGTGCCCGCCCTGATCCGTCGAGCACGGCCACCTCGACCCCGGGCATCGGGACGCCGGCCGACCGCAGCCGCTCGGGCCGTTCGAGGTCGTGCTGCTCGGCGGTCAGCAGGCTGATGCCGCCGGCCTCGCTCTGCCCGTAGAACTGCACCAGGACGGGGCCGAGGCGCCGCACCGCGTCGGCGATCCGGGCCGGGGACGCCTGGCAGCCCCCGTAGGTCAGGGCGCGCAGGGAGGAGGTGTCGGTGGCGGCCAGGGCCGGGTGGTCCAGGAGGCGGTAGAGGAGGGGCGGCAGGAGGAAGAGGTGGGTGATGCGCTCGCGTTCGACGGCGGCGAGCACCGCGCCGGGCTCGAAGTCCTCCTGGAGCACCACGGTGCCGCCCGCGTGCAGCGTGGCGTCGGTGAACATGCCGGCGGCGTGGGCGAGGGTGGTGCACACGAGCTGCCGGCGCCCGCGGCCCAGGGGGTCCGACGCGGGCCTGTTCTGGAAGGCGCTCGCCTGAGCGTAGGTCATGCAGATGCCCTTGGGACGGCCGGTGGTGCCTCCGGTGTGCCGGATGCTGTAGACGTCCTCGGGGCGGCCCCGGCCCGGGAAGTGCTCGGCGGACTGCCCGGCGGCGAGTTCCAGCAGGTCGGCGCCCTCCTTCGCGGGGCCGAGCACGAGCACGGACTCCACCGGGGCCTGCGCCGTCAGCTCGGCGGCCCGCTCCGCGAAGCGGGGGTCGACGATCAGGGCGCGGGTCTCCACGTCCCGGACGATCGCGGCCTGGGCTTCGGCCGACAGCTTGTTGTAGAGGTGGTTGACCCGGCCGCCGACCAGGTGGGCCGCGTACCGGACGGCGACCGTTTCGGGCAGGTTCCCGCTCAGCAGGGTGACGGTGTCACCCCGGCCTATGCCCTGCGCCTCCAGGGCCTGGGCGAGCCGGTGGACGAGCGCGCGGAACTCGCCCGCGGTCACGCGCCGGTCCTGATGGACTAACACCTCGCGCTCCGGGGTGGCGTTCAGCCTGTCGAGGACGGTCTCCACGGGGTGGCGGTAGACGGGGGTGGCGGTGGCTTGCACGGCGGTGCCTCCTCTTGGCCGTCGAGGCCAAATAGTTTCCTGAGGCAATTATATGGAAGAGGGTATTCCTGATCAATGGGAATACCGTGCCGCCCCGGTCTCACCACAGGTCGTGCCGGGACTGGATGGGGTCGCCGTCGTAGGGATGGAAGGACTCCAGGGTGTCCCGCGCCGGGTGTTCGCGCCCGGCCGGACCCTCGGCGAAGGCCCGCAGGACGTTCGCGGTCACCCGCGCGGTGAAGCGGGCCGTCTCCGGCGGTATGCCGTGGGCGCCGCTGCCGGTGAGCGACTCCACCCAGCGCATGGTGCCGGTGTTGAACACCCCGGCACCGCCCGGCGTCGTGTAGTAGGCGGAGTCCGCGAACGTCCGCACTCCCCGGCACACCAGCCGGGAATGGGCGACGACCTCGATGGGGCGCGGCGTGGCCGCCCCGGCGCCGGCCCGGTCGTACTCAGTGCCCACCAGGTTCCGGAACGCGGAGCCCTGTGTGACGCCCGTGCCGTCGAAGAGCCAGTGCCCGGGGTCGGCCACCACGTAGTCGGCGGTGGTCGGGTTGGACTCGTAGAGCGTCCCCGTCAGGGAGTTCTCGGGGTCCGCGTGCGGGGGCTCGCGCCAGTCGGTGGTGACGGCCGCGTCGTCCGTGCCGTACAGCGGGTCGTGCTCCCAGTCGGTCTTGTAGCAGACGACCAGGCGCCGGTCGCCGCCGCCCGAGGGCTCCAGGCGGGTGCGCCGGAAGCAGGCGTTCGCGCCCAGGAAGGCCACATTGGCGCCCGCGTCCCGGGCCGCCGTCACCCGCGCGCGCATCGCCGGGGTCCAGTACTCGTCGTGGCCCAGCGAGACGATGCCGCGCGCGCCGTGCAGCAGGTCCGGCTCGCGGTCGAGGTCCATGGACGTCGCGTACGCGAGCGGCAGGCCCAGCCGCTCGGCGAGGGCGACGGCCGGCTGCTCGTACGTCATGAACAGCGGTGCGCCGTCGCCGTCGTACGGCCGGTCGCAGGAGACCGCGAGCGACCGGCCGGAGTAGTCGTCCTTGCCGCCCGGGCCGTGGTAGAGGCTGTGCCCGCCCCAGGTGTTGTACGCCTGCCAGGTGGCGACCGCGTTGACCAGCACCAGCCGGCCCGCGGTGCTCGCCGAGCGCACGGTCACGGGTATGTAGCGCTGGTCGCCCGAGTCGGCGGTGAGGCGGATGAGGTAGGCGCCCTCGGGCCAGCCGTGGGTGGGGACCCGCAGCGACGGCTCCCACGATGCGGAGACCGTGCGGGTGTCGCCGGCGGCCCGGGGGAGCGGCCGGGCGGTGCCGGGCACCCGCTCCGAGGCCCACACCCGGCGCGCCTGCGCGCCCCCGTACCAGCCCATGCGGAAGGCCTCGGCGCGGAACCCGGGCGCGGTGCTGGACACGCTGAGCAGCAGCTCCTCGCCGGGGCGCACGCTCGCCCGGTCGGCGTAGCCCTCGATCGCCCGGTCGGCGCCGCGCCGCCGGAGCCCCCAGTCGCGGTCGCCGGGCAGCTCGTTCTCCGCGGCCACCGCCCGGCCGCCCGCCGACGCCCCGTCATGTCCGGCGCGTGAGCAGCCGGCCACGAGCGCACCCGCTCCCACTCCGGCGGCCGCGCCGAGGAAGTGCCGCCGGTCCCATGGGTGCCCGTCCGTCTCCTTGCCCATTACGCCCCATTACGACCCGGCTCGGGGTGTCCCGCAACCGCCGGTCGTCCACCAGTGCGATGACCATTACTCCGATCGGGTAGTATTTCTTTCGCGCCGCTAGCTCAGTTGGTCAGAGCAGCTGACTCTTAATCAGCAGGTCCGGGGTTCGAGTCCCTGGTGGCGCACTGACGACGAGGGCCTTCACTGATCAGTGAAGGCCCTCGTCGCATCTTCCCGTGAGAGAGAGGCCCCGCCATGTCCGTGCCCGGCAGGACCCTGGTCGTCGGGGCGGGGATGGCGGGCCTGTACGCGGCCCGCGAGCTGCACCGCGCCGGACACGACGTCACCGTCCTGGAGGCCCGGGACCGCATCGGCGGCCGGGTGTGGACCGAGGAGTGGGAGGGCACGCGCATCGACCTGGGTGCGTCCTGGATTCACGGCGTCCGGGGCAACCCGGTCGCGGACCTCGCCGGGGAGGCGGGCGCCGCCACCGTCGTCAACAACGTGGGGACCCTGGACTACGGAGACCGGAGCGCGGCCGTCTCCTACGGCGCCGGGGGCCGCAGGCTCGGTCCGGACGAGTGCCGCGAGCGGCAGGCGGACCAGGAGGCCGTCCGCGGCCGGCTGGCCGCTCTCGCAAGGACCGCCGACCCGGCGGAGTCCCTGGCGAGCGGCCTGCGCAGGGCGCTGGCGGACGCCGGCGCGGACCCGCTGCGCGCCCGCCGGGTCCTCGCCTCGTACAGCCGCATGGCCGAGGACGACTGGGGCGCGGGCGCCGAGGAGCTGTCCCTCGCGGGCATGGCCGCGAGCGAGGACTTCGAGGGCGACGAGGTCGTCTTCCCGCACGGCTACGGGCAGCTGACCGACCGTCTCGCCGAGGGGCTGGACGTCCGGACGGGCCACCGGGTCACCCATGTGGAGCACGACGGCGACGGCGTCACCGTCCGTACCGCGGACCGGGGCGACTTCGTCGCGGACCGGGTGCTGCTCACCCTCCCGCTGGGGGTGCTCAAGGAGGGCGCGGTCACCTTCGCCCCGGCTCTGCCCGAGGCCAAGACGGCGGCCGCCGGGCGGCTGGGCATGGGCCTCTACGACAAGCTCTACCTGCGCTTCCCCCGGGTGTTCTGGGACGACAGCGAGGTCATCGGCCGGGAGGACGCCCCGCACGGCGCCTTCGCCAACTGGTACAACCTCCGGCACATCGTGGCCGCCCCCGTGCTGCTCGCCCTCAACGGCGGCCCCGCCGCCCGCCGCCTCCAGGAACTGGACGACACCGCGCTCGTCCGCGCGGCCCTGGACTCCCTGCGCGGCATCTACGGCGACGGCGTGCCCGACCCCGTCGCCCACCGCATCACCCGCTGGGGCGCCGACCCGTACGCCCGGGGCTCCTACTCGTTCCCCTCCGTCACCACCCTCCCCGGCGACCACGACGCCCTGGCGGCTCCCGTGGGCGGCCGGCTCTTCTTCGCGGGCGAGGCCACGACCGCCGAGTACAGCAGCACCGTGCACGGCGCCCTGATCTCCGGGGCGCGCGAGGCCCGCCGCATCATCGGGAGGCGGGCGGGACGACGGCTCCTTGACGGCTCTCTGACGGCTTCCTGACAGCTCTCCGAGGGCGGACGGCCGACTCACCCGTGCGGGTGCATTCCCGCTCCGGACGAACGTGTTCCGGCCGGGCGGGAACAGTCATCAGTACGGGCCTTGCCGCCCTGCACCTGCACACCTGCACCCCCTGCGGGGCCCGATGCCGGCACGAGACAGGGAGCGACCGCATGACCAGCACATCTCCGAAGCCCTCCACGGCCGCGGACTCCTGCCCCGCCCGACCGGCGCCCACCGGGACGGTGCACGACTGGGCCGTGGACCACCTGCCCGCCCTGGAGTTCGACCCACTCCTCCACCGGCTGCTGCGCGATGAGCCCGTCGCCCGCATCCGCATGCGCTTCGGTGAGGGGGACGCCTGGCTGGTGACCCGGTACGAGGACGTCAAGACGGTGGCGGCGGACCCCCGGCTCAGCCGCGCCCTCACCGTGGACCGGCCCGTCACCAGCATGACCCCGCACGTGGTGGCCCCCGCGGGCGGCATCGGCCGTACCGACCCGCCCGACCACACCCGGCTGCGGCGCCTGGTGGCCCAGACCTTCGGGCGCAAGCGCGTGGCGTCCCTGCGGGACCGGGCCCAGCAACTGGCCGACCGGATGGTCGAGCGCATGGCCCAGCAGGGCCCGCCCGCCGATCTGACGGAATGTCTCACCGACCCGTTCCCGGCCCAGCTCATCGGCGATCTGCTCGGCGTTCCGGAGCACGACCTCGACCGCCTCCAGGGCTGGCGGTCCGTCATCCTCTCCAGCAACCACTCCCAGGAGCAGAGCGAGGCGGTCAAGCGCGAGATCGCGGGCTACTTCCGGGAGCTGGCCGAGCACCGCGCCGAGCACCCCGGCGACGACCTGTTCAGCGCCCTGGTCGCGGCCCGGCTGGAGGGCGAGCTGAGCCCTCCGGAGCTGATCTCCCTCGCCGTGATGCTCGTGCTCAACGGCATGGACGCGGTGCGCAACCAGGTGTCCAACATGGTCTACGCGCTCCTCACCCACCCGGACCAGCTGGCCCGCCTGCGCGCCGACCCCACCCTGCTGCCCCAGGCCGTGGAGGAGCTGCTGCGGTACATCCCGCACCGCAACGGCGTGGGCCTGCCGCGCATCGCCACCGAGGACCTGGAGGTCGGCGGGAAGGTCATTCGCAGTGGCGAAGTGGTGTACGTGTCGTACCTGGCGGCCAACCGCGACGCCACCGTCTTCAAGAACCCGGACCGGCTCGACCTCGGCCGCGACGAGGCCCCCAACCTGTCCTTCGGCCACGGCGCGCACTACTGCGTGGGTGCGCTGCTGACCAGGATGGAGGCGGAGGTCATGCTGTCGACGCTGCTGAACCGCTTCCCCGGCCTGCGGCTGGCCGTGGACGAGGAGGAGATGAGGTGGCGGCGGGGCTCGATCAACCGCGGGCCGGAGACGCTGCCGGTCGTCTGGTGAGCGGCCCTCCGGGGCCGGTCGCCGGGCACCGAGCGGAGGGTTTCCATCCGCTTTGCTTGTCATGATCCCTTCGCTTAGGGTCCCCCCGTTTTGGTTCTTTGATCTCGGGGGAAACGGTGTCCATTCACACACCCGCATCACGCAGCTCGGGCGCGACCAGAGTCGCCGGCCTGGTCGTCTCCATCGTCTGCAACGTGGTGCTGCCGATCGTCACGTACAACCAGCTCACCGACGCGCACTGGAGCGAGTTCTCCGCCCTCGCCGTGTCCGGCGTGTGGCCGCTGGTCGACGTGGTCATCTACCTGATCTGGCACCGACGGATCGACGAATTCGCGATCATGACCATGATCTTCATGGTTCTGACCCTGATCGTCACGGCCATCGGGCCGCACTCGGCGCGACTGCTGCTCGTCAAGGACTCGGCCATCACCGGCCTGTTCGGCGTGGTCTGCCTGGCCAGCCTGGCGGCACCCCGGCCCCTGATGTTCTACCTGGGCCGCAAGTTCGGCACCGACGGGACGAAGGCGGGCGCGGAGCACTGGAACGGGCTGTGGCAGTACGAGCTGTTCCGCAACTCGATGAAGACGATCACGCTGGTGTGGGGAGTGGGCTACATCGCCGAGGCGGTGGCCCGGATCGGCCTGTCGTACGTGCTGTCGACGGACGCCATGGTCGGAGTGAACTCCGTGCTGGCGTACGGGCTGCCGGCCGTGCTGATCGCCTGGACGATCACGCACTCGAAGCGGACGCGCGCGAAGGGCGCGGCGGCGCGGGCCGCGGCGGAGGCCGAGGTGGCTGTGGCCGCGTAGGCAAGGGCGGGGCGGCCGGGGAGCTTTCCCCTACCCGCCCCTTCCCGGCCGTATCGATATGCGGCTCCGCCGCCCTGGACCCCGACCGCGCTCCGGGCACGGGCCCAGGTGCGTGAATACGTATGGCAGATGGCCGGGAAAAGTGCCTCCGGACGTGGGCGGCGCGGTAACCGAACATCGACGGTGTGCTGGTCACCGCCCACTCCGACAAGCAGGACGCCGCTCCGACCTGGAAGACGACCTACGGCCATCACCCCTGATGGTCTTCGTCGACCACGGCCCGGGCTGGAGTAGTGAACTGGTCGCAATCCTGCTGTGGCCGGTCAACGCAAGCTCGAACACGGCAGCCGACCACATCGAGGTCACCCGGCCTGGCCCTGGCCCAGCTGCCGGGCGCCACCGGCGCGGACGGCACACACTTTTGGAAAGCGTGTTGGGGGCAACCCCTCACGAGTTCGAATCTCGTATCCTCCGCAGCCGCCCACCTGGGCAGATGAGGCCCCCGACCGGAATCCGGTCGGGGGCTTCGTCGTCGCCTGGTCTCAGTTCTGGTCTCAGTCGGGTCTGATGGGGCTGGGCCCGGTCCGGCGGACGATGCCGGACAGCGGCGACCACCAATTTGCGGTGCCCGCGATGGACAGCACCGCGGGCACCAGCAGCGGACGGACGATCAGCGCGTCCACCACCACCGACAGCGCCACGGTGACACCGACGATCTTGATGGTCGCCATGCCGCACCCGGCCAGGCTGAGCAGGACCGCGCCCACCACGACGGCCGAGGTGGTGAAGAGCGGGGCGGCCGCGGCGAGACCGGTGGCCACGGCCGACGTCGTCTCGCCGGTGCGTCGGTGGGCCTCGACAACCCGGGCGAGCAACAGCACCTCGTAGTCCATGGAGAGCCCGAACGCGATACAGAACACGACGACCGGCGTGAAGAGATCGGTACCGCCGGTGACGGTGAAGTCCCCGAGCAGCGGACGGAGGTGTCCGTCCTGGAAGACCCACACCATGGCGCCGAATGCGGCGGTCATGCTGAGCACGTTCATCACCAGCGCCTTGACCGCCAGGAAGAGCCCGCCGGTGAAGAGCAGCAACACGACAAAGGTGGCGGCCATCACGACCCCGACGGCCGCGGGCAGATGCGAGCCCACGACATCCCGCACATCGAGCAGCCTGGCGGGCGGCCCGGTCACCAATGGCGCCGCGGGAGCGCGCTCCTCACGTACGGTACGCGCGAGCCGCACACTGGCCGGCCCGAACGGCTCGGCGGGGCCGTAGACGGCTGCCCACGTGCCCACGGACGACAGGTATCAGTACGCGAACGCGGGGCTCGGCCCCGCGAGCCGCGTGCCATGTGCGTAGGCCCCGGTGATGCTCACCGAGCGCCAGGGCGAACGACTCCTGGAATGGCTCGACGCCGTCCGTCAGGACGACCTACCGAGCCTTCACACCCTCGCAACGGGCATCGACCGTGACCGCGACGCTGTAATCGCCGGTCTGACGCTGCCCTGGAACTCAGGTGTGGTCGAGGGGCACGTCAACCGGATCAAGATGCTCAAGCGCCAAATGTTCGGCCGGGCTGGCTTCCAACTCCTCAGGAAACGAGTCCTGCTGTCATAACCAGCAGTGACGGTCGACCATGACGCACAACGGTCAGCCCTGGCGGTCCTCGGAAAAGCTGAACTCCATGAGGAGGCTCTCAGCTTCGCTCGACACCTGCCGGAAGCCGGCCTTCTCCCAGGCGCGCACTGCCCGCACGTTCCCTCTCACGGGATCGACTGTCACGCGCCGCCATCCAAGAGTCCCGCCCAAGTGCGCAAGAAGCGCGCGAGCGGCATCCGGCCCCAAGCCCCGGCCCCGCGCCTCCGGTGCCAACACCATGTCGATACCACCTTCAGCCACGCCAGCGTGCCAGTACTGTGCGTAGCCCACCGGTGTGCCCTGTGCCAGTACAAGGAAAGACTCCACACGCGGCCGGCGCCGCCCGACATACTTCTCGGCCACCTCGTCACGCGATATCGGTACGCCACCCCAGTGCTCGACGAAGTCTGGGGAAGCGAACCATCGGCCCAGCAGGTCCAAATCATCCTCGGTCGTCGGGATGAGACGGGTCAGCACTCCGTCGAGAACTACTCCATCGGCCATCAGTCACTCTCCAATTCGACTTGGAAGCGCACGTATGACGGAAAGTTGATGAGAACTCGTGAAATTCCCCACGCATACTGACGTTCCCCATTTGGTTGGCGGGAGCAATGGAGGTAGGGCCCGTCGAGCCAGGTAGGTTCGTGTGGACGCGCGACCGAGGCATATCGGCCCGACGACCGTGGAGGACGGCGGCCTGGCCGGTCGTCATATTTCGGGCGGCCGTGTGCGAACACCCGTAAGACTTAAGTAGGTTGGCTGGGTTGGCGGCGCTCCGTCTGGAGACGGAGGAGAGTTACGTCCGTGGAGCGATCCGCCCGCGGTCCGTGAGCTGCGATCTTCGATGCCGAACGGGCCGCCGGGCCCGCCGGATCGAGGTGGTACACATGTCCCGCAGCGTCACGGGCGCGCCGACGGGTGTCGGACGGCTCCGTACCGCGTGGAAGGCCGCGCACGAGCCGGTGCCCAGGGTGTCGGTGTGGACGCGGCGGCTCGCGTACGCCGTTCCGCTGGTCGTGCTGCCGTCCAGCATCTGGCGGTTGCCGGCGGTGTTCGACGGCGGGTTGAGCGTGGGCGAGCGGTTGTACGTTCCGATGCTGTCGGTGGTGTCCGAACTGCTGGCGTTCACGGGGATCGGGCTGGTCGCTCGGTGGGGTGAGGTGTTCCCGGGGTGGCTGCCCGGGCTGCGTGGCCGCCGGGTGCCGGTGCGGCTTGCGGTCGTGCCCGCGGCGGTGGGGGCGACGGTGCTGACCATGATGTTCTCGCTGTTGACCCCCATCACGACGGTCATGGGGAAGACCATCCGCGGCGACGAACTCCCGCCCGACTGGCCTGGGCAGGGCACCGGGATCGCGAGCGTGTGGTTCTACTCCTGCTATGCGCCGTTGGTGCTGTGGGGGCCGCTGTTGGCGGTGCTGACAGTGGCGTACTGGCGGCGTCGACGCGCGGGTGGCGCGTCGGCGGCTGCTCGCTGATGTCCTGTGTGGACGATGACCTCCTCAAAAGGGCCGGTCACCGCGGTGTCCCGCCGCCGTCCGCGCCAGCAGGGTGGGGAAGTTCGGCGAGCAACTCCGGCCTGTCACCGAGCAGGGGGTGGGGAGATTCAAGGCTCTGGCCCGGGCCTGGTGGCGTGTGCGCAGCGGTGCCAGTGCATGACCAGCCTGGTCCGGGCGGTTCGAGCCGGGGCGAGGACGAGCCGGTCGCACAGGCGGCGGAGCTCGTTCACGGTCGGCGGTCGGGCGCCGGAGGCCGACGGGGTATGAGGAGCTGTCCGGCCGATCACGTGGAGGTGGAGGAAAAGTGCGGGCCGGGGGTTGCTGACCCCCGGTAGAACATGGACCGATGGGTATTCAGGAGCGTGACCGCAAGGTGTATCGGTCAATACCCGGGTGATTCCGGCGCGTTCGGTTCGCCGGTCCCGTCCGGATCGGCCGCCAGAGTCTCCCAGAACGCGACATAGCTCTGCTCGTGCGCGATGCCGAGCGTGATCAGCCTGGTCCGGGCCGGCGTGTCCGGGGCGGCCGGGTCCAGCGCGGCGCGGAGGTCCCGGTAGGTGTCTCGCCACCGCCGATGCTGCGCCGCCTGGGTCGCGGCCAGCTCCGCGATCTGGCCCGGCGCGCCCAGGTCGGCGAAGGTCAGTTTGAGCAGGGCGGGGTTTCGGGTCTCCGGCTCGGGTGTGGCGGGGTCGGCGAGCCAGTCCTGCAGGGCCGCACGGCCGGCGCCGGTGAGGTGGAACACCCGGCGCCGGCGCCCGTGCTCCTCCGCTTCCTCGCGCAGCAGGCCCAGCTCGGCCAGCCGGGGCGGATCGCGGTAGAGCTGGGCGTGCGGGATCGGCCAGTAGTGGCTTACCGATCCCTCGACCTTGGCCTTCAGGTCGTAGGGGGTCATCGGACCGTGTCGAGCGATCAGGCCGAGGACGACCAGCTGGGACGGCGTCAGTTCTTTCGCCATGGCGCGGCGCCCTCCTCGGTGATGAATTGACACCGTATCACTGAGACCATAGCGTCATCGCATTGAGACCGTATCAGTGAGACCATGGAGACGTGATGCGCCTGCACCCCGAGATAGCCGACGCCCTGGACCACGTTCCGCCCTTCGACCCACTGGCGGACCCGGCCGCCACCAGGACGCTCCTGCGCTCGCTGCTGGCCGCAAAACCACCGGCGGACGATCCGCGCATCGCCGTCAGCCACGAGGTGATCCCGGGGCCGGCGGGCGAGCTCACCGTCCGGATCTACCGGTCCACCGATGCCGGGCCGGATTCGCGCCCAGGAGTCCTCTACTTCCACGGCGGCGCCTTCATCTCGGGCGACCTCGACACTGGCGACAGCAACTGCCGTGACATCTGCCTGGCCGCCGGGGCGGCGGTCGTCTCCGTCGACTACCGCCTCGCTCCCGAACACCCGTACCCGGCCGCGTTCGACGACTGCTACGCGGCGCTGGTCTGGACCGCCGACCACGCCGAGGATCTCGGGATCGACCGTGCCCGTCTCGCAGTCTCAGGCCGGTCGGCCGGCGGCGCGCTCGCCGCAGCCGTCGCCCTCGCGGCCCGCGACCGTGGCGGCCCAGCCCTGATGTACCAGCTCCTGCTCGTTCCAGCACTCGACGACCGCGGCGAACTGCCGTCCGTGGACCAGTGCGTCGACGACCGGATCGTCGACGGCCGGGTCGTGCGAGGCATGTGGAAGCCCTACCTGGGCTCTGCCCCCGCGGACCGCTACGCCGCTCCCGCCCGCGCGGAAGACCTCACCGGCCTCCCGCCCGCGTACGTGGAGGTCTGCCAGGCCGACGCCCTCCGCGACGAGGCGCTGGAGTACGCCCGCCGCCTCGTAGCGGCGGGCGTACTCACCGAAGTCCACCTGGTCCCCGGCGCCTTCCACCTCTTCGAGGCCTACGCCCCCACCAGCCACCTGGCCCGCCGCACCACCACCGCCTGGGCGGACGCCATCGCGGCAGCGCTCAGCTAGTACTGCAGCCAGTTGTTTCACGGTGAGTGAGCGCGGGCGGTGCGGGTGCGGTAGTGGCTGGCGCGGGCTCGGGTCTGGTGGCCAGTGCGCCAGCGGTGCCAGTGCATGGCGAGCCAGGTGCGGGCATTGCTGCCGTCCTCCTCGGGACGCTCGCGTTCCTCGGAATCCTCGCCCCGTCGGCCAACACCGACACAGGCATCGTTCTCTGCGGAAACGGCGAGTTGACCGGGGCAGTTCCCATCCAATGCGTGCCGGTCAACCTCACCCTGTAACCCGCCGCCACCGCCCGTTCCGCCCCGGTGACGAGCCGGGCCCACTCTGACAAGGTCAGCGGCTGGTGCGGAGGAATCGGCGCAGTTTCTGCAATGGCCACGTGTTGATCACATCGTCTTTGGTCAGCCATCCGCGCTGTGCCGTCCCGATCCCGTACCGCATGTACGGCAGGTGAACCACCGAGTGGGCGTCAGTGTTGATCGCGAACTTCACCCCGTGACGCCGGGCCCGCAAGATGTCCTCGTCACCTAGGTCCAGCCGTTCCGGGTGCGCGTTGATCTCCAGTGCGGTGCCCGTCCGCGCGCAAGCGGCGAACACCTCGTCGAAATCAGCGTCAATCCCCGGGCGCTTGCCCAGAAGCCGGGTAGTGGGGTGTCCGATGATGCTCACGGCCGGGTTCTCGCAGGCCCGGACGAGCCGGCGAGTCTGCTCTGCGCGGCTCTGCTTGAAATGGTCGTGCACCGAGGCGACGCAAAGATCGAACCCCGCCAGGAACTCTTCCGGCCAGTCCACCTCACCATCTGGACCGATGTTCAGCTCCGTGCCGTGCAGCACCCGCATCCTGCGGTGCTTCCCGTCCAGCTCCCGCACCTGCTCCCGCTGTGCCAGGATCTTGGCGTCGGTCATCCGCTGCATGTACAGGTTGGGCGCGTGGTCGGTGACGGCGTAATAGGCGTAGCCGCGGGCGGCGGCGGCCGTGACCATGTCCTCGAGGGAGGCGAGCCCGTCCGTGAGGTCGGTGTGGGTGTGCAGGTCACCGCGGATGTCGCCGTCCTCGAGCAGCTCGGGAAGCTCGTCCCGCAGCCCGGCGGCGACCTCGCCGCGGTCCTCACGCAGGGCGGGCGGGATCCACGGCAGGCCCAGCCGGGCGTAGACCTCCTCCTCGGTCTCCGAGACGATCTTCTTCCCGCTCTTGGCGTGGAAGAGGCCGTATTCGGAGAGCTTGAACCTGTGCCGCACGGCCAGTTCGCGCACGCGGATGTTGTGCGCCTTGGAGCCGGTGAAGTACTGGAGCCCCGCCCCCCATGAGTCGGGCGGCAGCACCCGCAGGTCCACCTGGAGGCCCTTGGTGGTGCGGATGGAGGTCTTCTTCTCGCCCTGCGCGATGACCTCGGCGGTGTACGGGAGACCCGCGAAGGCCTCCATCAACGGCCCCGACCGCTCGGCGGCCACGAGAACGTCGATGTCGCCGATGGTCTCCCGCATGCGGCGCAGCGACCCGGCGTACGTGCACCTCTCGCACCCGGTCACCCGGGACAGCTCGGAGACGACCTGCTCCGCCACGTCCATGGCGGCGCTGAGCAGGATCCGGCCGCCCGCCTTCTGCATGAGCGAGATGCCGTGCAGGATGTTCTCCTCGGTCTTCTCGCCGAACCCCTTGAGGTCGCGCAGCCGCTTCTCGTGGACGGCGTCCAGCAGCTCCTCCACGGAGGAGACCCGCAGCTCCTCGTAGAGGGCCATGGCCTTCCTGGGGCCGAGCGTGGGAATGGTGAGGAGTTCCCGGACCCCGGCCGGAACGGACGCCCGCGCCTCCTCGACGGCCGAGACATGGCCGGAGGCGAGGAATTCCACGACCTTCTCGGCGATCGACTTCCCCACGTTGGGGATCTCCTGCAGCCCCTTGACGTCGAGCTTGGAGACATCGGTGGGGTAGCCGCCGATCGCGCGGGCAGCTTTCTCGTAGGCGCGTGCCTTGAAGGCGTCGCCACCGGAGATGGCGACGAGGTCGGCGTACTCCTGCAGCAGCGCCTCGACCTCCTCGTTGGGCCGGGCCATGGCTCCAGCCTGCCACCGGCCCGCCCGGCGCACACCCCGGGACGGCCGCCTGCGGCCGCCCGCGGCCGTCCGTCCGGTCCACCGGGGCGGTGGACGCATTCGCTCGCGCAGCCCAATCCCGCGGGGTACTCCGGCCCGGACACGCGTCCGGCGGGCCGGCCGGTGTGACGATCGGTCCGGCGGGCCGTCGTGACCCTCTGTGTTCCTCCGAGTGTGTACCCACGAGCGTCAGGAGGTCGTCCGTGCGCATTCTGATCGTCGTCGGCGCATTCAACAGCCTTGCACAGCGCGTCTTCACGGAGCTGGGCGATCGCGGGCACGCCCCCGCCGTCGCCATGGCGGACGCGGACGGGACACTGCACGAAGCGGTGCACCGCCACCGCCCCGAGCTGATCGTCGTGCCCGTGCCCGGCACGGCGGTGCCCCGCGACGTCCTGGCGGGCCACACCTGCCTGGTCGTCCATCCCGGCCCGCCCGGCGACCGTGGCCCGTCCTCGCTGGACCGGGCCGTACAGGACGGGGTGCCGCACTGGGGCGTGACGGTGCTTCAGGCGACGGACGAGCCGGACGCCGGGCCCGTCTGGGCGGCCGAGGGGTTCGCGATCCCGCCGGGGGTCGGCCGGGGCGAGGTGTACCGGGGGGAGTTCGCGGACGCCGCCGTGGCCGCCCTGCTGGCCGCCGTGGCGCGGTTCGCCTCGGGCGGCTGGTCGCCCCGGCCCCGGAGCGGGCTGCCGGTGCGGGTTCGCCCGTACCTCTCGCAGAGCGAGCGCCGGATCGACTGGGAGACGCAGGACACCGCTTCCGTGCTGTGCAGGCTGCGGGCCGCCGACTCCCGGCCGGGCGTGCGGGACGAGCTGCTGGGCGGCGAGTGGTTCCTGCACGGCGGCCACCCCGAGGACCGGCTGCGCGGCAGGCCGGGCCGGGTGCTGGCGACCCGGGCGGGCGCGATCTGCCGCGCCACGGCCGACGGCGCGGTGTGGATCCCCCAGCTGCGGCGGGCCCACGTCCCGTTCGGCCCGCCCGCGATCCGGCTGCCCGCCGCGGTGGCGCTCGGGGACCGGCTGCCGGACGTGCCGGAGGTGCCCGTGCCGCTGGAGCTGCCCGCGCACCGGCAGACCTACAGCGACATCCGTTACGCCGAGCGGGGACCGGTGGGCTTCGTGCGGTTCCGCTTCCCCGGTGGCGCGATGAGCACGGTGCACTGCCGCCGGCTGCTCGCCGCGTGGCGCTTCGCCCGCTCGCGGCCCACCTCCGTGCTCGTCCTGGGCGGGGAGCGGGACTTCTTCGCCAACGGCATGCACCTGAACGTCATCGAGGCGGCCGCCGACCCGGCCGCGGAGTCCTGGGCGAACGTCAACGCCCTGGACGACCTGGTGGAGGCCGTGCTGACCACCACCGACCGGCTCGTCGTGGCCGCCGTGCCCGGCAACGCCGCGGCCGGCGGCGCGATGCTCGCCCTGGCCGCGGACGAGGTGTGGTGCCGGGCCGGGGCCGTCCTCAACCCCCACTTCCGGCTCATGGGCCTCTACGGCTCCGCGTACTGGACCTACACACTGCCCCGGCGCGCGGGCGGGGAGGCGGCCCGGACACTGATGGCGGAGGCCGCGCCGGTGAGCGCGGCCCGGGCCCGGGAACTGGGCCTGGTGGACCGGCTCGTGGCCGTCCCGCCGGGGGAGTTCGCCCCGGAGGTCGCCCGGATGGCCGCGGACCTCGCCGACGGAGGGGGCGTGCGGGCGCGGATCGCGGCCAAGCGGTCCGCGCGGGAGCGCGACGAGGCCGACAGGCCGCTCGCGGTCCACCGCGCCCACGAACTGGAGCGCATGCGGTGCACGTTCTCCGACCCGGGCACGCCCTACCACGCGCTGCGCACGGCGTTCCTGCACCGGCAGCCCCCGGACAACGCGGCCGCCCGCTTCGCGGAGCTGTCCGCCCTGGCCAGGTACGCAGAGATTGCCGAGGAAAAACCGGTGTGCCAGATTTAAGGGACCCCCAGCGACGGAGTACCGGAGCCCACCGGCCGTCCGCGGCCGTCGGGACGCTTCCCGCCCGGCGCGCTCACCGGCCGACGACCCGGCAGGAGCGGCATGGACGCGGTAGAGGCGGCCGTCGAGCGCATCGAGCGCACGTGTCTGTACGAGCGCGGCCGGCCGGGGCCCCGTCCCCGCCCCGCGGCCGGGGAGGAGCGGCCCCGCGCCTCCGGCGGCGTCTACCCGGAGGGACGGGCGGCGGAGTCCGGCGAGCCGTCCCGCATGCGCACCGAGGTGCTGCTCGAACCCGGCGCCGGGACCGAGGTGTTCGTCCGGGTGCGCTTCCTCCACGTCGTCGAGGGGCAGGTGCACCGCTGCGGCCCGGACGGCGCCGAGCCCGTGGCCGCCCTCACCGTCGCGGGCCGCCGGTACCTCGCCTGGCACGAGACCATCGAGCGCGCCTGGACCCTGCCGCCCTGGAACCCCGCCGCCGGACGCCGCACCTCCGCCGTCGGGGTGCCCGGCGGCACCGCGGACGAGCCGCTGCGCGACGTGTCCGGGCGGCGGGCCGGACTGCTGGTCCGCCGCTGGCAGCGGCTCTCCGGGGCGGTCGAACTGGCCTCCGAACGGCTGCCGGACGGCCTCCTCCGGGTGTCCGTCACGATCGTGAACACCACCCCCGTGCACCACACCCCCTGCCCGGCGCCCGCGGGCGGGGACGCCGTCCGCGAAGCGCTCGCCGGGCACGCCTTCGTGTCCACCCACACCGTCCTGCGCTGCACCGAGGGAGCCGCCTTCGTCTCGCTCGCCGATCCGCCACCCGGTCTGCGGGAGGCGGCGGGGGCCTGCCGCAACGAGGGCACGTGGCCCGCCCTGCTGGGGCGGCACGAGGGCGACGGGCGACGGGCGCGCTGCGTGCTGTCCTCGCCCGTTGCGCTCGAGGACTTCCCGGAGGCCGGGAGTGGTCTCCCGGGCCGGGTCACTTCCCTTCGGCCACCGCCGGTGGCCCCGGCGGAGCCGGCTCCGCGAGGGCCACGAGCTGTTCGGCCGTGACGCCCTCGGGCACCGGCACCGGCGGCGGGGTGCGCAGCGGCGGCCGCCAGCCCGCCTCCGGGTCCCAGGTCCGTACGACCCTGGCGGGCGCGCCCGCGACCACCGCGTGGTCGGGCACCTCGCCCCGGACGACCGCGCCCGCGGCGGCCACCACGTTCCGGCCCAGCCGGGCGCCCGGCAGGATCACCGCGCCCGTGCCGATCCAGCTGCCCGGCCCGATCTCGACCGGCTCGCTGCGTGGCCACTGCTTGCCGACGGGCACGTCGGGATCGTCGTAGCTGTGGTTGGTGGTCGTCACGTACACGCCCGGCCCGAAGAAGCAGTCGTCGCCTATCGTCAGCCGCACGTCCGCGACCACGTGGCTGCCGCGCCCGAGGACCACGCCGTTGCCCAGCCGGACGATCGGGTCCGGGCCGAGGTCGAGGCCGGGCATCATCCCGGCGGTGAGCGTCACGTCCTGGGCGATGATGCAGTGCTCGCCCAGCTCGATCCACGGCTCGCCGAAGATTGTGCCCTGCGGGAAGGCGAGCCGGGTCCCGGAACCGATCCGGCGGAAGCGGTACGGTCCGGGCCGCTCGGCCGTCACCGCGCCGGTCTCCCGCACCCAGCGCACGCCGCGGTGCACGGCCCGCGAGGCGGCCCGGCGCCGCCAGGCGGCGAGGGACGAGAACAGGTTCCGGTTCGGCATCCACTCACCGTACTCAGCGCCCCCGCGGCCGTTTCCCGCCCCGTGCTGTGATCTTCACCCCACCGCCAGGGTCTGCGGTCCGCTCCCGCCGCGGCCCGCCGTCCGGGGCACGGCCCTGTGCCGCCGGTGCCACCCGGTGGTGCGGGCGCCTACCGTGTGCTCGACCGCCTCCTCGGCCTCACCGGCCGCGCCCCCTCGTGGACGGCGGCCTAGGCCCTGTCGTCAAAATCCCGCCTGCCCCGCGGCGTCTGGCACGCACTCCCCCAGCTACCGCTGGGAGGTGCCCCCACGCCGCGTTGTCGGTCGTCGGCGCAGCCCGCTGCGCTCTCCTCCCTCCGCCTTGCGATCGCACGCACCAGACGCCGCGGGGCCCGCCCTCCGGGCGGACGGCGCTATTTTGACGACAGGGCCTAGGCGGGGCGGGCCTCAGGCGGGGCAGGGGCGAGCACCACGAAGTCCGCGCCGGAGGGGTCGAGGCAGACCGCCAGCCGTCCCACTCCTTCCGCGTCCTCCGGTCCCATCTGCACGCTGCCGTTCCCGGTCGTCACCTTGGCGACGGTGGCGTCGCAGTCGGCCACCGCGAACACCGGGTGCCAGTACGGCCGTCCGCCGTTCAGGGCCAGGCGCTCTGCGGGGAGCTGCATCATGCCGCCCTGCATCCGCTCCTGGCCGCCGCCCGCGGAAGCGATCAGCGAGTACGTACCGCCGCCGCCCGGCAGCGGGATGTCCGTGGTCTCCCAGCCGAAGAGCCCGCCGTAGAACTCCTTCGCCAGCGCCACATCGGTGGTGTACAGCTCGGTCCAGGTCAGGGTGCCCGGCTCGTCGACCGCCTCCAGGCCGTTGCTCGTGCCGGGCTGCCAGATCGCGAACTGGCCGCCCAGCGGGTCCGTGAGCTGCGCCATCCGGCCCTCGCCGTTGGCATCCACGGGCGCCACCCGGACCCTGCCGCCCGCCCGTTCCACGGCCTGGGCCGTGGCATCGGCGTCCGCCGTGCCGAAGTAGATCATCCAGGCCGGGCGTGCCCCCGCCTCGGTGAGCCGCCCCAGCCCGCCGATGGTCCTGCCGTTCAGCTTGAAGATTCCGTAGCCGCCCGATTCCGGACTGAACGTTTCGAACTGCCAGCCGAAAACGGAGCCGTAGAAGTCCGCCGCCGCGGGAACGTCACGGGCGCCGAGGTCGAGCCAGCAGGGGGAGCCGGGCAGGCAGTCGGTGGTGATCATGGCCGTTCCCTTCGGGGGTCGCCGTCCCTTCGTCATTCCTGCGGCCAGCCTGACACCCGCCGCCGGTGCCCGCCCGTCGGCGGCCGCCCCGCGCCTGGGCACTGCACCGAGCGGCCGAGCACGAATGGCCGGGCCGCCGCGACTCTGGTGAGCTGGAAGACAGCCCCGGGCCCGGAGGAGGACGACGATGGACATCGGCGCACTGACCGATGAGACACTCAGTGACCTGCGCCGCAAGCGCGAGTACCCGGCCGTGTCGCTTCAGCTGCCGACGACCAGGCGCGCGCGGTACAACGCCGAGGACGCAGTCCGGCTGCGCAACACCGTCGCCGAGGCGAAGCGCCGGCTCGCGGCGGATCCGCAGGTGAGCCGGGCCGCGCGCATCGACGTCGAGAGCCGGCTGGACGCGGCGGTCGGGGAGATCGACCTCGCCCTCCACGGTTCCGACGGCCTGCTGGTCCTGGCCGCCCCCGGCGAGCACCAGGTCTGGTACCTGCCGCGCACCGTGCCCCAGCGCGTGGTGGTCTCCGACACCTTCCTCACCCGCAACCTGGTCGCAGCCCGGCTGCTGGAGGAGCCGTACTGGGCGCTCGCCCTGTCCGAGAGCGAGACCCGGCTGTGGGACGGCGCCGGGGAGAGCCTCGAGGAGGCCACGGGCTACGGGTTCCCGGTACGGCCCGCCATCCCCGACCACGAGGACGCGCTGCCCGGCGCCAACTTCGACAAGGTCGGCAACCACCAGATGACCTCGCGCGAGGAGGCGCACGTCGAGCGCGAGCGCCAGTACATGCGCGCGGTCGTCGCCGCCCTGGCGCCGGTCCTGGAGCGCGCTCCGCGACCGCTGTACGTGATCGGACTGCGCGAGCGCAGCGCCCTGTTCGAGAAGCTTCTGCCGAACCCGGGCGCGATCGCCGCGAAGGTGGAGAACGGCGGGGCCGTGACCAAGTCCGCGCACGAGGTCCTCGGCATCCTCCGGCCCGCGTTCGAGGAGCGCCGCGCCTCCCGCCGCGGCGAGGTGCTGCGGCGGCTGAGCGACGCGCGCGGCAGCAAGCGCTTCACCTCGGGGCTGGACGAGATCTGGCAGACCGTGCGCCAGGGCCGGGTGGCCCTGCTCGCGGTCGAGGACCACTACCAGGTCACCGCGCGGGTCGACGGCCACACCGGCCACCCGCTCCGGATGGAGACGCCCACCGAGCCCCTCCTGGCGGACCCGTCCGTCCGCGAGGACGTCGTGGACGAGATCGTGGAGACCGCGCTCCAGAACGGCGCCGACATCGAGTTCGTGCCGGACGACACCCTCGCCGAGGAGGACCGGCTCGCGGCCGTCCTGCGGTACTGAGCCGGCGGGACCGGGCCTACGGGACCGGACAGCGGGCGGCCGGTGCTCCGGCACGGGGGGGGGAGCACCGGAGCACCACGTGTCGGGCGGCCATGGCGGTCGTTAACGGGACATGAAGAACTATTTCGTGACTCGCTCGACCCGCCTCGCCGCCGGATCCGTCCTCCTGGCCGTCGGCGGACTGGCCGCCGCCGTGGGCACCGCCCGGGCCGACGACGCCGGTCCGGGCGCGCCCTCCCTCACCGGCCGTGTCGCCGGACTGGCCTCGCCCGAGAGCGGCCCCCTCGGCAAGGCCGCCTCGCTCGTCAAGAAGGAGATCCCCAAGGAGGCGACCGGCCAGATCTACCTCCGGTCGCCGCTCGCCGGGCGCTGACCGGACACCCGGGGCCCCGGGCCGAACCCGACCTCCGCCACGCTCTCGCGCGACACCCGGTCGAGCAGGACCACCGAGGCCGCCTCCGTGACGGACGGCAGGGTGCGCAGCAGCAGGTCCAGCCCCTGCCGGTGCCTGGCGAACGTCCGCTCGGGGGCCCACCGGCCCCGGGCCGTCTGACCGGCGAGGGCCTCGGCCGCCGTCAGGTCCAGCAGGACCACGTGCAGTTCACGCCCCTGCCGCCCGGCGGACCGGGCCAGCCACCGGCGCAGCCACGGACGGCTGCCGCAGTCGTGCACCAGGATCGGCCCTCCGCCGCGCACCGCGGCGCGCATCCGGCGGAAGTGCCTCAGGCGCGACCAGGGGCGGTAGACCGCATAGGGCAGCCAGGCCGGCATCACCGCCGCGCACGCCTCGTGGGTGACCCGGGGATCGACCGCGGGCGCGAAGGCGGACCAGCGGCGCATCAGGGTGCTCTTGCCGCTGCCGGGCAGACCCGAGACGACCACGACGGCACCGGCCGGGTAGCACAGGACGAGGGGGTCCTGCCGTCCGCGCAGGTCCACCAGGCCGCGGGGGCGCGTCACCGACGCCGCTGCCGCGGTCGTCCTGCCTATGTCGTTCACTGCATGTTCCCAGGTCGATCCGATCGGACAGCAGTGGAGACGTGTGCAGCGGCCGGTCGGTTCTCCTCCCGGACTCCGCGTGCCCGGGCGGGCTCAGTGGACGGCCGACGGCGCATTGAGGAGGGCGTAGCCGGCCGGGGTCACCGTGTGCAGGGCGGTGTTGCGGTGCCGCGCCGTCGAGATGAGCCCGGCAGCGCGCAGGACCGTGGCGTGCTCGCTGGCGCTGGCCGGTGAGATGCCCGCGGACGCGGCGAGTTCGGTGGTGGAGCGGCCCGGGTGCTGGGCGATCGAGGAGAGCACGGCCGCCCGGGTCCTGCCGAGCAGCGCGGCCAGCGGGTTCGGGGGGCGCAGGGTGGCGCCGGCGTCCGGCGTCAGGGCCAGCGGGTCGGGGTCGTTGTGGTGGACGGCATAGGCGAGATAGGGCTGCGGGACGGCCTTGGGGTCCACGAAGGGAACGGGCGCGAACAAGGAGGGGATCAACAACAGCCCGCGGCCTTCGAGATGGAGGTCGCCCTCGAAGCCGGGCACGATGGACACTTCCAGGACGGGCGGCTTCCAGCGGATGCGGCTCGAGTTCAGGCCGCTGAGCACGGAGTGGACTCCTCCGTCGCTCAACTCCCGCATGCGCAGGGCCCGGTCCGCCGCCGCCAGCTTCTCCACGCGGTGCCAGTACGGTGCCAGGGCCCGCTCGTGCACGTGGTCCAGAGCGCCGTGCAGCTGTTGCAGCAGCCGGGGGTCCTCGCCGAGGTGCCGGGCCCAGCCCGGCAGCTTCGGCTGCCTTTGCGAGAGGACCGCCAGCTCGTCGCGGATGCGGGTCCGCGGGGTCGCGCGCACCAGCTCCAGGTGCTCCTCGGCGCTGCCGCCCTGGGTCAGGGACAGGAAGGCGGGCGACCGGCCCGTCGCGGGTATCAGATCGAAGACCATCCGCGCCGACGGCTCGAGACCGCCGCCCAGCACCCGGCGGCGCCAGGCGCCGAATCCCGGGGGAGGGTTGCGGAGCTGGAGTATGCGCACGGCGATGCTCAGCTCCAGCAGCGGTCTCGGGGCGTCCGCCAGCCGGGTGCGTGCCAGGTCCTCGGCAGTGAAGTGGATCCGGTAGACCATGTCCCGCCCCTGTCCCTCCGCTTGTCGGTTCCCGAATGCCCCGGTTCCCCGGCTCAACGGGCTTGCAGGGCCCGATCATTACGATAGCCCGTCCTTCGGTCCAGCCCGAATGATGTTGCCGTCGCCCGGTGGTGGTGCGAGGCCGATCCTGAGGAAACGGGGCCGGTAGATGTCCGCGCGCCGGATGACGTCCCGCGGGTCGAGGCTGTTGACGTTGTAGGAGACGACCAGCTCGCCCCGGCGTTCCAGCTCCGGGTGCTCGTGGGGGTTGTAGGCGAAGACGTTCCGGTTCCGGTAACGGCCGTGCGGCCCGGCCTCCGGGGCCGTGTACACCGTCCGCGGCCGGGTGAAGGGGCCGTGCGGGGTACGCGACCAGGCCAGCTGCACCTCCGCGCTGAACGGCCGGTCCGCCCGCTGGGTGACCAGGGCGTACCAGCGGCCGTGCCGGACCACGCTCAGCTCGTCCGACGTGCGCAGCGCGGCCCCGCCGGCATCCGTCAGCCGGACCGCCCGGGACTCGTCGGAGGACCAGGCGCCGCCGCCCGCCCAGTACTCCCAGCGGCCGCGCAGACCCGGCCCCAAGACGCGGGCCAGATGGAGGAAGTGGGCTCCCGAGGGCGCCTGTTCGGTCCCGTAGACATACGTCTGCCGCCCCCGGCGCTCCAGCCACGCGCCCCAGGAGACGCCCGCCGAGGAAGGCAGGGCAGTGAGCGGCCCGGGCCGGTCGAGCCGGCCGGGCCGGAACCGGGCCAGCACGCTGCCGCGCCAGGCGATGTCCAGCGGGCCGGGTCCGGTGCGCGCGTAGCGCGCGTAGACGACCGCCGCGCCGTGGCCGTCGGGCACACCGGCCCGGGCCCAGTACCACTGGTCGCCGGAGGAGCCGACCAGGGACGCGGGGCGGCCGGAGCCGTCCCGGCCGGTGACGGTGCGCGGACCGGCGGCGCCCCACAGCACGAAGCTGTTGTGCACGAAAGGGGTCGGTCCGCCGTCCCCGGTGACGGGCGGCCGGGAGCCGTCGGGCCGCACGGTGCCGAGGAAGGTGTCGGAGAAGACCCACAGCGTGCCGGCGGCCGTCGGCACGGAGTACGTACTGTCCCCGCCGGTCCAATGGCCCGGCGCGCCCGCGCGGTTCGCATACGCCGCCCACGCCGCGTCCAGCGCCCGGGCCGGCCGCACCTCCCGGACGCCGGGCGGCCCGGAAGCGCCCTCCGCCACGGGCGGGACGAAGGCGCAGGCCGCGGCGAGAGCGGCGGCAAGCAGACGGAAGAGCCTCATGGACGGCCAACGATCCGGCGGACCGCCGGTTGCCTCCCGTACCCCGCCCGGACCCGCGGAGGGCGCCCGTCACGAGGCCGGACCCACCAGTGGAACCCGCGGACGGCCACCGGCGGAAGGGGCCGAACGGCCCTGTCGCCCCGGGCCGAACGGGCACGTCCGGGCGGTGCCATACTCCTTGCGCCCCGCGCCCGGCACAAGGAGAAACAGCACGTGAACAGCACCAAGGGCAACGACTACTACGCACTGCTGGCGCGGCACGACGCGATGCGGCTGCGCCGTCGGATGCTCTCACCCGGCACGGCCGCGGCCTCGGGCGAAGCCGTCCCGGAGCAGCCGGAAGCGTCGTACTGCGACACGGGCGACCGGCAGTTGATCACCGATCACCTCCATCTGGTCGCCCCCTTCGACGATCTCATCACCCACCTGTACAAGGCCCTCTTCGGGCAGCATCCCTATCTGCGCTCGCTGTTCCCCGACTCGATGACCTTTCAGCAGGAGCACCTGGCACGGATCTTCGGCTATCTGATCGACCACCTGGACCGGCCGCACGAGGTGACGGAGACCTTCACCCGGCTGGGCCGCGACCACCGCAAGCTCGGCGTCCGGCCCGTGCACTACGAGGCGTTCGAGTCGGCCCTGTGCGAGGCGCTGCGGGCGCGGGCGGGCCGGGCCTGGACCGCCGGGCTGGAGGACGCCTGGCTGCGCATGCTGCGCTTCGCCGTCGGCGCCATGGTCGCCGGGGCCGAGGCCGCGCTCACCGAACCCCCGTGCTGGCACGCCGAGGTGACCGGCCACGAGCTGCGCAGCCCGGACCTCGCGGTGTTACGCGTCAGGACGCACGAGCCGTACCCCTACCGTGCGGGCCAGTACTGCGCCGTCGAGTCGCCGCTGCTGCCGCACGCCTGGCGGCAGTACTCGATGGCCTGTGCGCCCCGGGCCGACAACGTGCTCGAGTTCCATGTGCGGCAGACCCGCCCGGGCGGGGTGAGCGAGGCGCTGGTGAACCACACCCGGGCCGGGGACACCCTGCGGCTGGGACCGGCCACGGGGACGATGACGCTCGGGGCGGAACTGCCGGACGACTTCCTGATGGTGGCGGGCGGCACCGGGCTCGCCCCCGTCAAGGCCCTGCTCGACGAGCTGGGCACCCGCCGCCCGGCGCACCGGCGCGTCCACGTCTTCGTCGGCGCCCGCCGGCGGGCCGACCTCTACGACTGGGACTGGCTGGCCGAGGCCGAGCGGCGGCGTCCGTGGCTGATCCTGGTGCCCGTGCTCGGGGAGTCCGGGACGGGGGAGCGGGGCACGGTGGCCGACGCGGTGCGGCGGTACGGCAGCCGGCCGGGGCGCGACTGGTCGCGCCGCGCGGCCTATGTGAGCGGCCCGCCCGGCATGGTCCGCGCCACGCTGACGCGGCTGGCGGAGCTGGGCCTGCCCGCCGCGCGCGTCCACCACGACCCGCTGCCCGCCGCGCGGTAGCGGCGGGCAGGGGCGGTGGGGTTCCGTCACGGGTCAGGCGTGCGGCAGCGGTTCGGCGTCGTTGTCGTCGACCTCCGCCGTCAGGTGGTGGTCCACGCTGACCACCCCGTCCACGCTCTGGCACAGCTGCACCAGCACGGGCACCAGGCTCCTGCGCCGCACCGAGCCGCTCAGCCGCACCTGGCCGTTGGCCACCTCGACGCCCACGGCCGAGGGGGGCTCGTGCAGGGTGCGCACCAGCACGTCCTCGATGATCTCCTCGCGGATGGCGCGGTCCGTGCGCAGGAAGACGCGCAGCAGGTCGCCGCGGCTGACAAGCCCCACCAGCCGCCCCGTGTCGTCCACCACGGGCAGCCGCTTGACGCGGTGCTCCTCCATCGTGCGCGCGGCCTCCACGACGCTCCACTCCGGCCGGGCGCACACGGCGGGGCTGGTCATCAGGCCCTCGGCGGTCGTCGCCGCCTGCTTGGCGGGCGACGCGGCGGCCCCGGGGAGCGGCGGCCCGGACGGCCCCGAGGCCTTCGCGAGGAGGTCCGCCTCGGAGACGACGCCCACCGGGCGGTCCTCCGCATCCACCACGGGGACCGCCGTGATGTCGTGCTCCTGAAGCACGTGCACGATCTCCGTGAACAGAGTCCCGCGCTGGACCCGGACGACCGAGTGGGTCATCAGATCGCCGACGGTTCTGTGCTGCAACATGTCCAGTCCCTTCGCCTGCACCGGGATAACACCGGGGGAACACCAGAAGAAGGCGTACGGCCGTGGGCCCCTCCCGGGTCACCTCAAGCCTCGCATATGCGGATCGTTCGGGATCCTCCGCCCACCCCGGAATATCGTTCGAGCCGGACGGCCGCAGCCCGTAGGCTGACCGAGCCGGATGATCAAGGACGTCCGGCGTGCACGGGCAGGGAAACGAAGAAGGAGCCTCCAGGTGGAGCGCAACGGATGGGCCGACGAGGGGTTCGGACCCGTCGCCGACCGGTTCTGGCGGAATTTCGACGAACACGGTGAACTCGGCGCCGCCGTCACCGTGTTCGCGGGCGGCCGCAAGGTCGTGGACCTGTGGGGCGGCATCGCCGACGACCGGACCGGCCGCCCCTGGGAGGCGGACACCGCCGTCCCGGTCTTCTCCACCGGCAAGGGCATCCTGAGCCTCTGCGCCCACCTGCTCGTGGAGCAGGGGAAGCTGGAGCTGGACGCCCCGGTGGCCCGGTACTGGCCGGAGTTCGCGCAGCGCGGCAAGGAGGGGATCACGCTGCGCATGCTGCTCTCCCACCGCGCCGGGATCCCCGTGCTGGACCGCACCCCGGCCTTCGACGAGATCACCGACTGGGCCCCGGTCGTGTGCGCCCTGGAGGAGCAGGAGCCGTACTGGGAGCCCGGCACGGCGCACGAGTACCACGGGCACACCCTCGGCTGGCTCGTCGGCGAGGTGATCCGGCGCGTCACCGGGCTCACCCCCGGCGCCTTTTTCCGCAAGGCCCTCGGCGACGAGCTGGGCCTGGGCACCTGGATCGGCGTCCCGCAGGAGGAACTGCCGCGGCTGGCCCGGCTCGTCGAGGCCGAGGGCCGCCCGGGCGGCCCCGAGCCCGGCTCGCTCTTCCACCGGATCCTCACGATGAACGGCGAGTTCGTCTTCCCCGGCATCGACGACCCGCACGGCTGGAACTCGCCCGCATTCCTGACGGCCGAGATCCCGGCCACCGGCGCGGTCTCGACGGCGCGCGGCCTGGCCACGATGTACGCCGCCGCCGCGCACGGAGTCGACGGCGCGCCCCGGCTGCTGTCGCCGGAGACCGTCTCCGACGCCGTCGCGGAGCAGTGGGCCGGAGCCACGTGGGGCGGCATGCCCGACGTCGGCGTGCGCTGGGGCAGCGGCTTCCAGCTGGACTCGCGCTTCCTGCCGCTGCTCGGCCCGCGCAGCTTCGGCCACGAGGGCTCGGGCGGCTCGGCGGCCTTCGGCGACGACGAGTTCGGCGTCGGATTCGCCTACGTCCCCAACCGGATGGTCGGCTACGAGGACCCGAGGTCCCGCGGCCTGATCGCGGCCGTACGGGAGTGCCTGGCGGGCTGACAGCACGTCAGCTCCTGCCGGACGCCCACAGCGTGTCCAGGAACGGACCGGTGAAGACCCCCGCCGGGTCGAGCCGGTCCAGGACGGCCGCGGCGTCCTCCCAGCGGGAGCCCGCGGGCTGCCCCGCGCGGAAGGCGTCCGGCCAGGTCCTGGTGAGCGTCGGCCGGTCGGTCCACGGGCCGTCCGGCCCGTACGACCATCCCTTGGACCACTCGGGGCGCAGCGTCGCCCACCCCGTGAAGTGACCGGCCATCCACTGCTCCAGGGACCGGTGGAACGCGGCGGCGCCCCGGGTGCCGGGGAACGTGGTCGAGTTCAGCCACACCACCGTGTCCCACCCGGGCCGGTCGGGGCGTGCGCGGGCGGGGGAGAGGAGGGGCGCCGTGTCCGGCGCGGTGACCCGCACCTCCACCGGGCCGTTGACCGGGTACTCGCCACGGGCCCGGTGCTCGGCGAGGCCCCACTGGAACCGCGTCCAGAAGCCGTGCAGCACCCGCTGCACGTCCGCCCGCGCGCACAGCACCGCCCAGCCCCCGAAGGTGTAGCGCAGCGTGCTGGGCCGGACGTACAGCAGGGTGTTCTTCGACCAGCCCCACAGATCCCAGGTCGCCGTCGCCGTCAGGCCCAGCGCGATGGCCTGCTGAACGGCCTGTGCGAACAGGGGAGTGGCCGTGGCGACTCCCCGCAGGACCTCCCGGGCCAGCGCCGACACCGGCTCGGGCACGTGGTCGTAGAAGGCGTACGGATAGGGCGCGCCGATGCGGCGGGACGCGGCCGGCCGGACCGGCTCCACGCTCCACACCTTCAGCCAGGGCCGCTCGGTGTACGGCAGCCAGAGGATCTCCACCCGCCCGGTCCGGGCCAGGTAGCCGTCCAGCGTCCGGCCCGGGCCGCCCGGCGGGCCGAACAGCTCCGCTGCGGGTACGTCGAGCGTGCTGCGGCAGCGCAGGCGGACGTTGGGCGGGACCCGGAGGGTGGCCTCGGTGACGAAGGCGCGGCCGAGGTGCACCAGGAGCGCCTGGGCAGCGGGGTGCGAGCGCCGGAAGGTCCTGAGCACATGACGCCCGGCGGAGGCGTCCCAGACCACGGCGGTGAGCGATTCGACGGCGTCGGACAGGGTGCCGAAGCCCGCCTCCCCGCCCGCCGCCCGGCCGGGCACCGGGACGCCCGTGCCGTGCGCGCCGACGGCCAGGGCGCCGCCGAGGGTCAGGTCGCCGATCGCGGGGACGCCCGTCAGCCCGTACCCCGCGTGCTCCAGGGCGGTGTGCACCGCGTTCATGCTCGCGCCCGCCTGCGCCGTGACGGTCGCGGGGGAGCCGGGCCGCACCCGTACGGCGGTGAGGTGCGCGGTGGTGTCGACCAGCACCGTCCGGTCGGTGGGCTCGCCCGACCGGGCCAGCAGGGGCGACCAGTTGTGGCCCATGCCCTTGGCGCGCAGCCGCCGGCCGGTCGCCCGTGCCCAGTCGGCCAGGGCCGGGAGCCGGTCCGGGGAGTCGGGCAGCGCGGTCCACGCCGCCTCCAGGACGATCTCCCCGGACCAGTTGCGGAACGCCTGGCGCACCAGCCGGATCCCCGGCGGGAACCCCGAGGGCGCCGGGAGTCCCGTGGCGTCCGCGTCGATCCGGAAGGCCGGGATCCAGCCGAGCGCCGTCCCGGCGGCGGCAGCCGCCGAGGCGAGCACCCGCCGCCGGTCCACGGGGTGTGCGTCGGCCACGGTTCCGCCCGCCTCCAGTCGCTCGCTCCGCTCGGGTACCCCATGGCTACCCCGCGGCGGCACCGGCCCGGCCGCACCGGAGGGTGAACTCCGCGGCCGCGCGCGCTACGGGATGGCGAAGGCCGTCGGCGGCGTGGGGTGTGTGTCAGCGGTCCCAGGCGGCGCCGAGGGCCAGCAGCTCGTCCCGGTACTCGATCCGCCCGGCCCACGCGGCCGGCCACGCCCGCGCACCCAGGTGCGCACCCGCGAACGCCCCGGTCAGGCAGGCGATCGAGTCGGAGTCGCCGGAGCTGCACGCGGCTCTGCGGACGGCGGTGAGGGGCTCCTCGGGGTACAGCAGGAAGCACAGCAGGCCGGTGGCCAGCGCCTCCTCGGCGATCCAGCCTGCACCCGTCACCGCGCAGGGGTCGCCCTCGCGGTCGGGCGAGGCCAGCGCCGCATCCAGCCGGTCCAGCACCGTCAGGCACTCGTCCCAGCCCCGCGCGATGAAGGCCTCCGGCGAGTGGCTGTGGGCATGCCGCCACAGGTCGCCCAGCCACCGCTCGTGGTAGCGGGCGCGGTTCTCCACCGCGTACGCGCGCAGCAGCCCGGGCAGCTCCGCCGGCTTGCAGCCCCCGGCCAGCAGGAAGACCGCACGGGCCGTCAGATCGCTCGCCGCCAGCGCCGTCGGGTGCCCGTGGGTGAGACCGGACTGCAGCTGGGCGGCGCCGGCCCGCTGCTCGGGGGACAGGCCCGGCACGAGCCCGACCGGTGCGACGCGCATGTTGGCGCCGCACCCCTTCGACCCGGTGTCGGACGCCTGCTGCCAGGGCAGGCCGCCCTCGGCGAGCCGCTCGCAGGCGGCCAGGCACGTCCGCCCGGGAGCCCGGTTGTTGTCCGGGGAGCGCAGCCAGGCGACGAACTCGGCCCGCAGCGGCGGGACCAGCCGCCCCGCCTCCAGCGGGCCCCGGTCCAGCGCGCCGCGCAGCGCGCGCCCCACCGCGATGGTCATCTGAGTGTCGTCGGTGACCAGCGCCGGCCGGGGCAGCTCCATCCCCCGCCAGGGCCCGTGCTTCGCCAGGATGGCCGGCACGCCGGAGAATTCGGTGGGGTACCCCAATGCGTCGCCGACGGCCAGTCCGATCAGTGCCCCCGTAGCTTTCATGCAGTCAGCCTACGGCCGCCGCATGCCGCGCAGCACCTTGCCTTCCGTGCTGAGCCAGCCGTCCTGGTAGTCGAACCGCCGGGTGCCGGAGAACAGCAGGTAGAGCCACTTGAAGTTCTCGGCGAACACATACGCGGGGCAGTGGTCGCCCCGGGGCATGGGCCGCTTGGTGACGTCGGCGACGACCGTGTAGCCGCCCGGCACGCGGTGGTGCTGTTTCAGGTGCTGGAAGTAGCGCCACGCCGTGGTCCGGTAGTACGGGTCACCGGTCTGCCAGTACAGCTCGAAGGCGCAGTTGGCGTACTCGGGGCGCAGCTCGTTCCGGGCGTCGAGCACGTCCAGCCGCCGGTAGTCGATCTCCTCCGGGATGACGGCGTACTTGTCGAGGACCGCGGTCCAGGACCGGTAGTAGTCCGCCGCCGCGGCGTTGTCGCCGCCCACCGGGAGGACCGCGACGGCCAGCGAGGACTGCCGGCGGTTGAGGAGCGCCCCGGTGCGGAAGTCGACGTGCTTGAACCAGAGCCGGCCGTCCACCCGCTCGGCCTGGTGCTTCATCAGGGCGGCGGCGAACGTCCGGAACCAGTCCCTGCACTCCGTGTCGCCGAACATCTCCCACGCGCCCCACAGGTACTCGTAGAAGGAGTCCACCGGGGGATTGACGGCGATGGCCTCCCGGTCGGCCCAGGCGCCGGTCTCCACGTTCAGGGCCGTGGCGAGCAGGCCGAGCCGGGAGCGCCGCTGCACCACGGCGCGCAGCGCGCGCTTGGCGGCCCGCTCGTACCGCGGATCGCCGGTGAGGCGGGAGAGGACGCCGAACTCCAGGATGTGCGTGCCGATCTCCGCCAGCGGCAGCGTCCTGCCGGAGACCCGGCCGGTCCGCAGATTGACGAACCGGTACGGCATGCCGGTGGGCGACTTGGTGAAGGCGGGCAGCAGCCGGTCCGTCAGGTCCGCGCAGAGGTCCAGCAGGCTGCTGCGCCGGGTGGCGAGATAGCCCGCGAGCAGGCCGCCCACCAGGCGGATGGTCGCCTCGAAGACCTGGAAGTCCGCGTCGACGTCGAAGTCCAGGCGGTCGTCGATCCAGTCGAGGCAGAGGGCGACTTCGGCGTCGAGCCCCATGAGGTAGTGGGTGTCGAGCGCCTCGACGATCGACAGGCCCACCGGGTGCCGGGCGGAGAAGAACTCGCGGTGGCCGCCGGAGACGGGCAGCACCTCGTCGTGCCCCCACGCGAACCGCTTGTAGCCCTGCCAGGCGTGCAGGAACTCGGAGCGGATCTCCAGCGCCTTGGCCGGGTCCGGGAGCACGGTCCCCGCGGCCGCGGTAACCGGCCTGCCGCCGAGGGCGAGACCGCCCGCGGCCGCGAGCGCGTACAACAGCCCGCGGCGGGTGGTACCCGTGGCGGGTGATCTGCTGATCATGACACTCAGGCCCTCCTGACCACCGGTTCCGGACCCGGCCGGTGATCGCAGTATGGGGCCGGGCGGCCGCCCGCCCCGGCAGGCGCGGCGTCCGGCGGCGCCACGCGCCGGACATCCGTCAGGAGCCGCGCTCCAGGGCGATCAGTGCGACGTCGTCGCCCAGGGCCCCGCCCGCGTGGGCGAGCAGGTCGCCGTGGATGCGCTGCACGAGCCGCTGGGGATCGGCCTCCCGCCAGTCCGCGAGCCGTTCCAGGAGGGGGTAGAAGACGCCCTGGGAGTCCCGGGCCTCGATGACGCCGTCCGTGTAGAGCAGCAGGAGGTCGCCGGGGCGGTAGGCGAACGTCTCGGCCTCGTAGTCGTCCTCCGTCAGGGCGCCCCCCAGACCCAGCGGGAGATCGGGGTCACGCACCATCAACGGGATGACCTCGCCTCCGCGCAGCAGCAGCGGCGGCGGGTGGCCGCAGCTGATCAGCCGGACCTGCGGCTCCTCGTCCGGGATCTCCAGCACCACGGCGGTGACGAAGCTCTCCTCGGCCTCGTCGGCCTCCGCGTCCTCACGGTTCTCCAGCCGCGTGTCGTAGAACAGGGTGTTCTGCAGGTGCGCGACGAGCCTGGGCAGCGGGGGGTTGCGGTGGGCGGCCGCACGGAAGGCGCCGAGCACCAGGGCGGCGTCCCCGACCGCCGTCAGCCCCTTGCCGCGGACGTCGCCGATCATGACCCGGGTGCCCCCCGTGGTGCGCACGGCCGCGTAGAGGTCGCCGCCGATCTCGGCCGCCTCCTCCGCCGCCACGTACACCGAGGCGATCCGCAGCGGCCCGATCCGCGGCGGCAGCGGCCGGAGCAGGATCTTCTGGGCCACGTCGGCCACCCACCGGGCCTGGCTGAGCTGCTCCTCGTGCCGCTCGTGCACGGCCCGGAATCCCACCACGAACAGGGAGATCACAAGGAGGGCGACGATCTGGGCCTCGTGGTTCGAGGTGAACAGGCCGCCGTGGAAGATGCCGATGAGGATCTGCGCGGCGACGGCCAGCGCCCCGATGGCGGCGGTGAGCTTGGGACCGCCGAACGCCGCGGTGATCGCCGGGGCCACGACCAGGAGCGGCCCCAGATGGATGTTCGGGGCGGTCAGCAGGTCGACCACCACGATCAGCACGATGAGCCCCAGGGGCATCGCGACGAGCGCGCGGCTGGGGCGCCGCGGCTTCTCGGGGTTCGACGGCCGATGCTGAAGGCGCATGATCCCTGCTTACATTTCCGGGCGTGCGGGGTGGCTGTCCGACACGTCTTTCCGGTCGGTTTCGCCCGCGACGACCGCGCCCGGGACCGGCCGTACGACCAAGGGCGTAGGGCACAGGACCGTTACCGTCCGGCGATCGGCGATCTAGCCTCGGGCGCATGGACACGACGAGCGGCACACTCGACGAAGCCCTGACCCGCCTCCACGCGTCGGGCCCCGAATTCCGCGGATTCCTGAGCAATCACGGCCCGATGGCCGTGGAGGCCCTGGCCCACCGCGGCCGGTCCGGCACCGTGCACCGCTGGCTGGACGCGTACCGGACGAGACTGGAGGAGGTCCCTGCCTCGCAGGCCCGCATCACCGACGCCGACTGGCACACGGCGCTGGGCGACCCGAAGCGCGTCACCGACTGGACCGATTACTTCACCCACTTGACCGCCGAACGCCCCTGGCGCGACGTGCTGGCCGAGTGGTGGCCCCGGCTGCTGCCCGGCATCGCCGGAGCAGCGGCGCACCCCGTCATCCGCGTGGGGCACGCCGTCCGCTCCCTCGGCGACGCCGAAGCGGGCGGCGGCGACACCGCACCGCGCGTCTCCGAACTGGCCCACGCGCTGGGCTACTGGGCCGCCCGGCACAGGCTCCTGCCGATCGCGGTGCGCCCCTCCGGCACCGCCGACCCCGGCACCGCCCTGGCCGTGCTGCCCCGCGTCGCCGATCAGCGGGTGACCCCGCGGAAGGGGTTCGCGCAGCTCGCCGGCACTCCCGGCTGGTCGGAGACGGCCGACTCCCTGCACGTCCCCGACACCCCCGGGGCCGTCCGCGACCGCCTCGCCGCCCTCGTACGGGCCGCCACCCACCACTACGCCGGCCACGGCCACGGCAACCCCGTCATGCTCGTCCACGCCGCCACCGCCCCCAACGCCGTGCTGCGCGTCCTGCCCGCGCTCCCCGAGGAACTCTGGGCCGACTCCTGCGCGGTGGCCTGGGCGGCCACCGCGGCGATCACCTCCGTCTACGCCGCGCCCACCGCACGACCGGCCCCGGAGGACCCCTCCCCGGACACCCTCGCACCCGAGGAGGTCTTCGAGCGGGCGGTCGCCAACGGCAACGAGCACGTCATCAAGTTCGCGGACACCGCCCTGGACGTGGCGGCGGTGGCCGAGGACGGCGACAACCGGGCGCTGGCGGCCGCGGTGCGGGCCGTCACGCTGATCGACGAGGACGACTGACCCCGCCGGGGGCCCGCCGCCGACATCGCGGACGGCCTGCCCGGTATGCCGCTCATGCGCCTCTATGGTGATCGCGTGAGCGAGGGCAAGGAGGGCGGCAGCGGGGCGGTGCGGGCGTTCCGCGATTCGCCGTTCTGTCCGGCGGCCGTCCTCGTCCTCATCGTCGCCGCCGCTGCCGGGCTCTTCGCCGGCTCGTACACCTACGCCATGGCGAACCCCACCCCGCGCAGCATCCCCACCGCCGTCACCGGCCTGCCGGCCTCCCAGGTCAAAGGGGCGGAATTCGTCCAGGGCATGGAGCAGGCACTGGGCGCCACGCTCCGGCTGCACCACTACGGGACGCTCGAAGCCGCCCGGAACGCGGTCGCCGAGCAGCGCGTCTACGCCATCCTCCAGCAGCGCTCCGGCAGCGCCGAACTCGACGTCTCCGGGGCGTCCGGCGCCACCGTGGCACAGCTGCTGGCCGAGACCGCGCCGCGGGTGGGCGCACGGCTCGGCGTACCGGTGACCGTCAGGGACGTCAACCCGCTGCAGAAGGGCGATCCGCGCGGCCTCGCCCTGTTCTACATCACGCTCGCCGCCGTGATCGTCGGCTTCGTCGGTGCGATCCAGCTGAGCGTGCACGCCGGGGCGCTGAACCCTGGGGAGCGCATCGCCTTCACCGCCGCCTCCTCCCTGCTCGGCGGCTTCGCCATCGCCGCGGTCGTGGACTGGGTGCTGGGCGCCCTGCGGCTGCCGTTCGCCGAGTCCTGGCTGATTCTCGCCCTGACGATGTTCACCTCGGGCATGGTCTTCTCCATGTTCAACACCCTGTTCGGCCGCTGGGCGATGCTGCCGACCTGGGGGCTGATGGTGCTGCTCGGCAACCCGTCCTCCGGCGGCGCCGTCTCCTGGCCGCTGCTGCCCTCGCTGCTGGGCACGGTCGGCCGCTGGCTGCCGCCCGGGGCCTCGGTGAACGCGCAGCACACGGCCGTCTACTTCCGCGGGCACCAGCACCTCTTCCCGTTCGCCGTGCTGGTGGCATGGGCGGCGGTCGCGAGCACCGTCTTCTGGGTGTGGCGCCACCGTCACCCCGGCGGCCGGGAGCCGTCCACGGCCGTCGCGCCCACGGGCTGAGACCCCGGCGGCCCGCGCCGGGCGCGTGACCCAGGTCATGGCGCCGTCCGGGAGACCGACACAGACTGAATCGGTCGAATCGCAAGAAATCCATTGTTTCCGCCATTTCTGCTGCTTCCGCAGCGGCGGACCTGCGATTCCCCGGACGCATCCCCCACGGTTCTGGAGGCCATCCACGTGCGCATCGGAACGGGCTGCCGCGCAGCCCTGATCACATCCGCCCTCATGGGCTCCGTGGCCCTGTTCGTCTGCTCGGCGGGTGCGGCCTCCGGTGCGACCCGGTCGGTTCCCGCGGCCCCGGCGGCGGCCGTGCAGAAGGTCAGGACCAACACGTTCACGGTCACCCCGGCCGACGGTGCGACCGTGGGTACGGGCATGCCCGTGTCGATCCTCTTCGACCGCAAGGTCGACAAGAACAAGCGCGCCGTGATCGAGAGGACACTCCACGTGACCACCAGCCGGAAGGTGGAGGGCGCCTGGGGCTGGGTGACGGACTACTCCGGCAAGGACCGCCTCGACTGGCGGCCCAAGGACTTCTGGCCCGGCGGCACCGAGGTGGCCGTGCACGGCGCCCTGGCCGGGACCGACTCCGGCGCGGGCGGCCCGATCGCCCGCGACCTCGGCCTCCGCTTCATCGTCGGCGCGGACCGCCGGGCGGTCGTCGACGTCCCCGCCCACACCCTCACGATGTACGAGAACGGCAAGCGCGTCGGCGACGTCAAGGGCTCGGCCGGCTCCCCCCAGGACGCGACCCGCGGCGGAATCCACACCGTCCGCAGCAAGAGCGCCGCGGAGACCCTGGACTCCGCCACCATCGGCCACGGCCGCGAGTGGCTGCTGGACTCCCAGTGGGTGGTCCACCTGACGGCCTCCGGGACCTTCCTGCACTCCGCGCCCTGGAACAAGTCGGTCGGCCTTGTGAACAACAGCCACGGCTGCTTCGGCATGACCACCGGCGACGCCAAGAAGGTCTACGACTTCCTGCCCGTCGGCGCCACGGTCGAGGTCAAGGGCACCACCAGCACCAAGAAGACCGACGTGGGCAACGGTCTCGAGGACTGGCAGGAGAACTGGGAGCAGTGGCAGAAGCGCAGCGCGCTGAACTGAGCCCCGGTGCGCCCGGTGGGTTTCCGCGCGGCGCTGCCGCTCACGGTGGACCATAGGGAGTCGTAGGCGGTAGGCGGTACGTCGGCACGCGGGGAGGAGAAGCGGTGGCGGACGAGCCGGGCCCGGTACTGGCGGCGGGCGTGCGACGGAAGCGGCGCACGCCGGTCTACGAACTGATCGGCTGCGGACTGCACGGGCACCACCTGGTCGGCACCGACGCGGCGCAGGTCCGCCCCGAGGACGCGGTCTTCGTGCGGGAGCCCGGCGACGGGCCGCGCTGGCACCGCTGCCTGCGCTGCGACGCCTGGCTCCCGCTGCCGCCGCCCGACCGGCCCGGGCGGGACTTCCCGCCCGACCGCGACGGGATCGCCCTGCCCGCGCGCGGGCGGCCGCTGCGGGACCGCTACGTCCTGCGGCTGATCGCCCTCGACCGCCTGCTGCACTTCCTGGTCCTCGGCGTGCTGGCCGTCGCCGTCTTCGCGTTCGCCCGTGAGCGCGGCCGACTCCGGGGCCCGTTCTACCGGATCGTGGACGCCGTCCAGAACGGCGTCGGAGGCCCCAGCGGGCGCTCCGGCCACGGCCTGCTGCACGACCTGGAGAAGGCGTTCGCCGCGCACACCTCGACGCTCTGGGTGATCGGCCTCGTCCTCGCGGCCTACGCCGTGCTCGAAGGAGTGGAGGCGATCGGCCTCTGGTTCGCCAAGCGCTGGGCCGAGTACCTCACCTTCGTGGCGACCTCGGTGCTGCTCGTGCCCGAGGTCTACGAGCTGACCGGGCACATCAGCGCGACGAAGGTCCTCACGCTGATCGTCAACGGGGCCGTCGTGCTCTACCTCCTCTTCGCCAAGCGGCTGTTCGGCGTGCGCGGCGGCGGCCGGGCCGAGGCGGCCGAACGCGCCCACGACACCGGCTGGGCGGCCCTGGAGCGCGTCTACCCCGGACCGGCGGCGCCCCGGGGCGGGGGAGCAGCTGGCTGACCTCAGTCGGCGGACGCGAGCTGGAGCAGGGTGATGGTCTCCCTGCCGATGAGGATGACACCCGCCACCCGGCCGCGGGCGATGGTGCGTATGACGCCGTCGTCGATTCCGTAGGGGCTGGAATGGGCGATGGGGTCCGTCAGGGTGTCGAGCAGGCAGACCGACAGGTCCCGGCGGGCGTCGTCCGGCAGTCCCTTGTACGTGTCGTGGAGGCCCGGGTCGATGCGGAGCCGGTAGGTCACGCGGCACCCCGGCGGGCCTGTTCGAGGGCGGCGTGCAGCTCGTCCGCGCTCACGTCGATGAGGCCCGCCGTGTAGGCGGCCGGCGGCTGCCCGTTCTCGCGGACCAGCGCGCGCAGCTCCTCGAGGCGGGGACGCTCGGCCTCGAACGCCTGGATGAAGGCGACCCAGCGGTCGAGCGTCGCGGCCAGCTCACGGATGTCGGTGAAGGACACGTCGCGCATGAACGTGGCGCGCAGCTCGGGATGGGGCAGGGCATGACCGATGCTGTCGATGGTCCATGGCTGGCCGGTGCTCATCATTCCTCCCGCTGCGGCGGTTCGCGCTCCCACAGGAGCGACACGGACGGGCCCGGCCGGGCGGTGGTGCCCTCACCAGGCGACCGGCAGGCCGACCGGTCCGCGGATGAGGATATTCGTCTGCCACAGGATCCCGTCCGGCGGTACCGCCAGGCGCAGTCCGGGCAGCCGGCGGAGCAGCGTGGCGAGCAGCAGCTCCGACTCCATGCGCGCGAGCAGCGGCGCCACGCACACGTGCGGGCCGTGGCCGAAGGCCAGGTGCGGGACGCGCTCGCGGGCGAAGTCGATGCGGTCCGGTTCCGGGTACACCCGCTGGTCGCGGTTGGCGGCGACGTAGGAGACGTAGACGACCTCGCCCTCCCTGACGACGACGCCGCCCACCTCGACGTCCTCGGTGGCGATCCTGGGCTGCCCGACCCCGTGCTTGTGCGGGATGTAGCGGAGCAGCTCCTCGACCGCCGGCCGCAGGACACGGGGGTCCGACCGCAGCTGGTCCAGCAGCTCCCGGCGCGTCAGCAGGACGTACAGCATGTTGCTGACGTTGTTGCGCACCGCGTGCCAGCCGTTGAACTGCATCAGCCCCGTGAGGGCGACGAGTTCCTCCTCGGCCAGCCGCTCCCGGTCCACCGCGGCCGTCAGCACGCTCATCAGGTCGTCGCGCGGGCGCGCGCGGCGTTCCGCGGACAGTGCGCGGAAGTAGCGGTCGGCGTCCGCCTTGACCTGGTTCGCGCGGGCCGCCGACTCCTCGTCGGAGGCCCGGCTGAGGATGACCTGGGCCCAGTCGCGCATGAGCGGCCGGTCGGCCGCCGGAATGCCGATCAACTCGCTGATGAGGGTGAGCGGGAAGGGCGAGATGACGTGCTGGACGAGGTCGGCGGGCGCCGGGACCCGGAGCAGCCCGTCGACGAGCTGCTCCAGGATCTCCTGGGCGCGCGGGCGCAGCCGCTCCATGCTCGGCTGGGAGAAGGTGCCCGCGATGACGCCGCGCACCCGCGAGTGCCCCGGCGGGTCCACGAAACTGACGGCGCGGTCCATCGGAATGTGGTGCCGCGTCATCTTGGGAAAGCGGCGGCCGACAATGGCGGCCCGGCTGAACCTCGGATCGGAGGTGACCAGTTTGACGTCCTCGTAGCGGGTCACCAGCCAGCACTCGCCCTCGCCGTGCGAGAGCCGGATCCGGGTCGGCGGCTCGGTGCGCAGGAGTTCGGCGAAGACGGGGTCGAATTCCAGTCCTGGCGGCTCTGCAGCTTCGTAGAGCCGGGCGGGAGTTGTCCGGTCGGCCATCATCGGCCTCCTCTCGGCCACCCGGCGGCGGCCTGCCGACGACTCTTTCGCTGATGGCCAATCCTTCCATTCCACAGGAGGAATCGGATACCCCGCCCGGCAGTTCACCGCACAAATGAACGGGCGTTTTCGCGGCCGTACGCCGGGCCGCAGACGCGCACCGCCGGAATTCCCGCTCAGCCCGCCGGAGTGGAGGTGTTCTTCTTTCCCTTGTCGTCCACCGCGAACCACAGGCCCTGCTTTCCCTGGCCGTTGACGTCCCCGGGCTTGCCGTCGCCCGTGAACCAGTACACCGGCCAGCAGTCGACGGCGAGCTGCTCGGTGCCGTCGGGCCGGGTCACGGTGGACACCAGCTTCCCGGGCAGGTCCTTCACGCGGTCCTTCGCCACGGGCTTCGCGGGCTTCCAGGTGTCCAGGCACGAGCCCGTGCACGCGAACTTCATCGGCCAGGCGCTGTCCTTGTCGAAGCGGTAGAGCGTGCGCCCCTGCCCGTCCACGACGATCCTGCCGAGCCTGGCGTTGTCGGCGACGGACACGCCGTCCGGCGCGGGCTGCTCCTTCCGCGCGCCCGCCTTCCCGCCGTCGGGGGCCAGGGCGTTCCAGGTGCCGCCCACGCCCTGGCCCTTGGTGTCGCCGGGGGCCGTGTCCTTCGCATAGCGGTAGACGGGCCAGCCCGCCAGGGTCAGCTGCCGCATGCCGTCGGCCCTTACGACCTCGCCCAGTGCCGAGGCGTCCATCCCGGCGGCGGCCGTGGCATCGCCGGCGGGCACGGGCGGCCACGCCTTGGCGCAGTCGCCGTCGCAGTGGGAGGCCGGGGGTTTCGCCGTGTCCTTGTCGAACCGGTAGAGGGTGAAGCCCTTGCCGTCGGTGACGACCTGGCCCAGGCCCGCCGTCTCCTTGACGGCCAGTTTGCCGCCCGGCTCGCCCATGGCCCCCGGCGCCTTCCCCGCGACCGCCCCGTATCCGTCGCCTCCGGTGCCGTAGCCGCCGTAGCCCTTGCCCGCCGCCGCGCCGTCGGCGGCCGGGCGGGCGTCGTCGCCGGACCGGTCCTGCGCCGACGGGCTGCCGCCGCACGCCGCCGTGAGCATCGTGATCGCCAGTGCCGCCGCCGCGAGGGGGGCCGTGTGCCGCTGGGTCATGTCGGTGTGTTCCTTCCGTGAGGGGACCGGCGGCGGGCCGCCGGTGCAGGGGGATACGAGGGGGGCTCCGCAACTGCTCAGCGGGGCCGGGAAGTTGTCACGCAGGGACAAAAAACTCACGCGGAGGCAGCTCACGCGGAGGCCTCGATGCGCAGCGCCAGCGCGGGACAGCGCCGCACCGCGCGCAGCGCCCGCTGCCGCATCCGCGCAGGCACCGCGATGGCCGGCCGCTCCGGATAGCCGTCCGGGCCCAGCCGCAGCAGCCCCGGCAGGAGGTCCGCGCACAGCCCGTGCCCCCGGCACAGCGTCCAGTCCACCAGCAGTCGCTCCGCCGGAGCCGGCCGTGCGGCCGGCTGCGGGCCCGCCGGGGCGTCGGCCCGTACGCCCTCGGGCAGCGGCAGCGCCCCGAGGACCGGGCGGCCGCACCCGTCGCCCAGGGCGTGCGCCTCGAAGTCGCCGGCGAACACGGCGAGCGAGGAGGTCACGAAGCGGGCCGTGCCGTCCGGGTGGCCGCAGGCGCCGCGCCGCTCCACCGCCCGCACCCCGGCCCGTACGCCCTCCAGGGCGCCCCGCCCCCCGCCGCGCGCCACGGCGAACATCGCCTCGGCGAGCGCGGGCAGCCCCTGGAAGCACGGCCCGCACTGCCCGGCCGATTCCGCCGCCAGCCAGCGGGCCACCCGCGCGGTCTCCCCGACCGGACACGTCGCCTCCGGCAGCGGCAGCAGCGCCCCCGCCCCGAACACGGCTCCGGCCGCGGCCAGGGAGCCGCGCGAGACCGTCGCTGCCCGGGCGTCGGGCGCGGCCAGCCAGGTGCCGTGGTAGCCGCCGACCAGCACCCCCTGGCCCGGCCCGGTGCCGCACAGCTCCAGGGCGTACGGCAGCGGCAGCCCGCTCGGGGTCTCCACGACGTGGGCGCCCGCGACGGTCAGCAGGACGGTGCCGGGCTCCTCGGGCAGCCCCAGCTCGCGGAAGCCCGCGGCACCGAGCCGTGCGGCCACGGCCAGCTGGGCGAAGGTCTCGGTGTTCGACAGCAGCGTCGGCACCCCGCCCAGGCCGCTCTCGCTGGCGCGGACCCGGCGCCCGGACGGCAGCGCGGGCCCGCCCCCCACCCCGCGCACCAGAGCGCTGCCCTCGCCCGTCACGAACCGCTCCGGCAGCCGCACCACCCGCACCGCGGGCTCGTGCGAATCCCGCTCGGCGGCCGCGCGCCGCACCGACAGCTCCACGTCCGCCCGGGTCACGCCCACAGCCACCCGGTCTGCGCCGAGCGCCGCCGCGGCCAGCAGCGCCCCGTCGAGGACGAGGTGCGGTACGTGCAGCAGCAGCGCCGTGTCCTTGAGGCAACCCGGCTCGCCCTCGCTGCCGTTGACCACGACGGCCGCCCCGCCGCCCGTGCGGCGCAGGGAGTCGGCGACCGCGCGCAGCTTGCGGGCGAAGGGGAAGCCCGCCCCGCCCCGGCCGCGCAGGTCGATGCGCTCCGCCAGCTCGGCCAGTTCACCGGCCGACGGCACCGGTACCGGAGCCGGTCCGTGCAGGGCCAGGTGCGCGGAGCGGTCCAGCCAGGGCTGCCGGTCGAGCCCGGCCAGCAGCCGGGGCGGCCCGACGGCGGACAGCGAGGGCACGGGCCCGGTCACGATCCCCCTCCGCGCGTCTCCCCGGACCGCAGCACGCGCAGGGCCAGCGCGACCCCGGCGGCCGCCACGCACAGCGCGTACGCCGCCGTCACCCAGCCGGCCGCCGGGCGGCCGGAGTGCAGCCCGTGCACCAGCGCCGCGCCCCATGCGGGGTACGCGCCCATGTGCAGGGCCCGCCAGGCGCGGGACCGGCCCACCGAGGCGAAGGCGCTGCGCACGGCGCCGGTCACCGCGACCGTGAGGAAGAAGTAGCCGGCGAGCGTGCCGAGCCCGATGAGCAGCGGGCGGGCCCCGTCGGTGAACGGGACGGCCGCGGCGGCCCCGCCCGTGTGCCCCTCGGCCACCTTCACCCAGATGTGCAGCGCGAGGAAGCCGAGGCCCGCCACGGCCAGGCCGCGGTGGACGCCCTGGGCGAGCAGCCGGTGGGGCGAGCCGAGCAGCATCCGGTCGGTGGCGGCCAGCCCCCACATGACGGTCGCGGTGAGGGAGACGAGCGCGAGCACCCCGGCGCCGAAGTCGAGGAACTCCTGGGCCCGGTCGGCCACTTCGGCCCGGGCGGCGACGGCGAGCAGCAGCAGGATCGCCGCGGGCAGGGCGGGCCTGGCGGACGGCCCGCGCGCCGGCCGGGAGCGGGCCCGCGGGCGGGCGAGCCCGAAGGGCGAACGGGACGAGGGCACTCGATACGTGCGGAACGCAGACATGGGGGCCTCCCACGGGCGGCTCACGGCGACTCGGGCCGGGCGCCCGTGTTCCTGAGAAGTCCGGAAATCCCGCGCATCGGCGGTATTCGCCGGGCGGTCGGATGAACATCAGGATCGTGGAATTCCGCAAGTCCTTCATAAGCTTTATCGCGCTGTGACAAATTCGCGCATGGCAGTCCCCGCGACGGCGGGCGGCTGTTGATGATGCCCACTCAGGCGAGAGGGTCCGAACGCCAGTCCAGATCCCCTTGTCCGGTGCAGATGTCCGGAGGTAGACGATGTGCGAAATGTTGAACCGCATCTGGTCACGGCCACGCGGTGAATGGACTCGCGTACTGAGAAGGGAACTTCCCGCCCTCGCCGCCGGGGCGGTCGACGAATTGCTGCGCAGTACACCGGTATTCGTGGAGATCACGGACCGTATGGGGAAGGACGCGGTGCGGTCGGCGGTCGAGGACGCCCTGCTGCTCTCCCTGGGCCTGCGCACCACGGCCGGCAGCGCCCCCGCATCCGTGCCCACGGCCCTGCCTGCACCGCGGAACGGACGGGTCGTCACCTCCATGCCGGCCGCCCGGGCCGGCCAGGCGCTGTTCGCCGCACTCGCCGACGACCGCTGCCCGCCCGACCGGGTGGTGGCCGAACTCGCCCGCCAGGCCGGCTGGCCGCTGCCCGGCCGGGCCCGCGCCGTCGTCCTCGCCGGAACCTCCTCCAAAGAGGCGTACCGGCTGGCCGGCCAGCTCTCGGCGGCGCTCGGGCAGGGCCTGCTCGGCACCGTCGACACGGACGTCTGCCTGCTGCTCCCGGACCCCGGCCCCGAGGCGCGCGCCGCGCTGACGGCCGCGCTCGGCGGCCGCGTCGCCGCCGTGGGACACCCCGTGCCCCTGGCCGACACGGCCTCCTCGCTGCGCTGGGCACGGCGGCTGCTCGACCTGGCCGCGGCCGGCCCCGGCCCGCAGGAACGACTCGTCTTCGTCGACGACCACCTCTCCGACCTGCTGCTGCTCCAGGACGAGTCGCTCGCCCGCGCCCTGTCCGCCCGCTGGCTCGGCCCCCTGGAGGGGCTCACCCCGCGCCAGAGCGAACGCCTCGAAGTGACGCTGCTGGCATGGCTGGAGAGCGGCGGCGCCCCGGAGGCGGCCCGGACGCTCAAGGTGCACCCGCAGACGGTGCGCTACCGCCTGCGCCAGATAGAGAAGCTGTTCGGCCCGGCGCTGCGCGAGCCGCGCAGCCGCTTCGAGCTGGAGCTGGCGCTGCGCAGCCGGCGCCTGCTGGACCGGTCGCGCCGGCTGCGCTCCCGGGACCGCGCCCGCGCCCGTGCCGCCGGGGCCACCGTCCACCCGCTGGGGCTCGCCCGGCAGGCGCGCGTCAACGGGCTGTGAACCACGGCGGCACGGCGCGGCGGCCCCGGACCTTCGGGTCCGGGGCCGCCGCCTTCCCGGCGCCGGGCGGCAGGATGCCGGTGGGGAGCACCCGGCGCCGGGGGATCGTGGGGGCCAGGGGGTGTCCTCAACAGGTCGGGCGGAGTCCACTGCGGTTCGGCAGCGCCCCGAAGGGTCGCGGGGAACTGCGCGGCCAGCCACGGCGGCACCGCAGCCGATCGACGACCCGTCGCGGCACTTCCAGCGGAGCGCCTAGCAGCGGCGCCCGCCGTTGACGCAGGCCACCGCCCTGGCCATCAGCGCGTCCGGCATGACGTTGATGAAGTCGCCGTGGTCCGTGACCGGCTTGTGCAGCTGCTCGGGAAAGCTGTCGACGGCGAACGGGGTGCCGGCTGGCACGGCGTAGGTGATGCGCTGGACGAGCTGCGGCACGGCCCGGAAGCCGCGCGGGCAGGAGCCGTCCGGCCGGGCGAAGGCCATGTGCGTGCGGTGGTTGGCGCTGTCCGTGTGCCGGCCGTCCCAGCAGCTCTGGAAGGCCAGGGTGCGCACCACGTCCGCCCCGGCCGGGCACACGGGGTACTTGTCCTTCAGCTGCCGGTCCTCGAAACCGGTGCAGCTCCACGAGGCGTTGGCATTGCCCGGGCCGCTGGTGAACGCCTTCGCGTCACCGGTGATCACCCGCAGGAAGCGCGGCATCGCGGTCACCTGTGACACCGGGCTGCCCCGGAACCGGATCGTCACGGACTTGGGCCGCAGCACCTGTCCCAGGTTCCCGTCGTGCCCGCCGCCCGGGGCGTGGGCGTCCGGGGCCGCCTTGCCGTCCAGCAGCCGCAGGACCGGCCAGTAGTGCGTGGACAGGTCGCCGTTCGTGCACGTGGTGCCCGCGGCCGCGAGACTCGCGTCGGTGGAGAAGGCGTCGGTGGAGAGGTTGCCGACGTAGTCGTGGGTGTGGTGGGCGCCGTTGCTCACGCCCGGGGTGACGATGACGTTGTCGGAGTTGGCGTGGCCGTTCTCGTTGCGCCCGCAGGACGAGGCGAAGGTGCCGGTCGAACCGCCTTGCCGGGCACCCGGCCGGGACTGCTTCGGCGCGGTCCTGATGTCGGCGAAGTCGGCGGGGGAGGGGCCGCCGGGCAGGGCGCGCGCCATGATGCCGGTGCTGCTGCCGCTGCCCGCCGCATCCGTGCGGACCTGCCGCGCCGCACAGCCGCTCAGCTCCGCCAGGCCGGAGGGCCGGGCGGTCCCCTCGCCGATGGCGTCGGCCATCCGCCCGATCGTGGCCGAGCGCTGCTGCTTCAGCTCGCCGAGCACGGCGCCGCCGGAGCCGCCCGGCACCGTAGCCCGTCCGTACGCCTGCGCCACCTGGGCGTCGAGTTCCGCGAGCCCCTGGGAGACCCGCGGCCGCGCCCGGTCCGGCACGTCCTGCAAGCGGTCGCCGACGTCGGGGCAGGCGATCGTCGTCGCGGCCGGGGCTGCCTGGTCGCGCGGGGCCGGGCGGTGGGCGCCGCCCGCGTGGGCGTTGGCGGCGATCACCGCCGTTCCGCCGCCGCCCAGCAGCAGCGCCGAGGCCGCCAGCAGCGCGCGGGCCTTCAGCGGCAGGCGGCGTTTGTGCCCCTGTCGTGTCGTGGGGGTCATGCGATCACTTCATTTCCTCGTTGCCGTGCTGCATCGGTGGTCGGTCGGGGTCCGCAGAGGGCGTCCCGGGGCCGGGGCCGGAGCCGGGGACGCCGGTCAGGCCCGTGGCCTCCAGGACGGTGATGTGGTCGAGCACGACCGTGTTGGCGCGCGTCGCCAGGTCCCGGACCACGGAGTTGCCGGTCCGGTCCCGTACGAGCGCGACCAGGCCGAAGACCTTCCCGTGGGCGGCGCGTACGAGCTGGGCGAACGTCCGGTCGAAGTCGGCGCCCCGGGCGGCGTCCATCCGGTCCAGCCAGCCCTGCTGCTGCACGGTCGGCCGGTCCGGCAGCGTGATGCCCAGGGCCCGGCCCGCATCGAGGGAGCGGCGGTCCAACTCGGTGTGGCCGTCGATGAGATGCTCCCCCGCGGCCCGCACGGCCTCGGTGGTGCCGCGCTCCTGCGCCAGCCGGCCCGCGGGCTTCTCCCAGAGCCCGGCGAGGCGGACCTTGCGCACGAAGTCGCGGTCCAGGGCCGTCAGCGGCCCGGCGGCGGTGTTCCGCACGCCCTCCCCGTCGTCCTGCCAGACGGGGGTGTCGGCCGCCGCCTTGCGGGCACCGCCGAAGAGGGCCACCGGCACCAGCAGCGCCAGCAGCGTCGCGGCCAGCGCACCGACCACGAGCCAGGTGCCGAGCGCTCGCCCCGCCCCCGCCCGCCGGCCGTCCGGCCCGGTCCGCCGGGCCAGGGACCGCAGGAATCCCGCTCGGATGGTGTGTGCCGGGCGCACGGGACGCATCGCGCCGCCTCCCTGTTCGGTTCGTCCTGCTGACGACCGGCGACGCTAGCCGCCCGGGGGAGGCGCCGAACGAGGGTTCCTCGGCATCTGACAAAAGCGGCGGCCACGGGTCCGGAAGGCTGTTACCGTGCGGGCGCGGCGGCCCGCGCGCGTGCGCGACCGGCGCGGGCGCACGGCAACGGCCTTCCGGACGACGGCCGGACCGGCGCATAGGCTGGGCGTCGCCCCGGGAAGGGGACGACGGAAGGGACGACGCCCATGAACCGCACGAGCGCCCTGTCGGCTCTGTCGGCGCTGCCCGCAGTCGCCCTGCTCGCCGCCGTGACCGCCCCGGCCCACGCGGACGAACCCCCACCGGCCGACTTCCTGTACGCGACGCGCGACGGCCACGCCCACGTCGTCCGGGACCCCAGGCCGGGCACGTGCCTCCGCCTGGCCGCGGAGGCGTACAGCGGCACGAATCTGACGGGCAGGAAGGCGACCCTCTACGCGGACCGCGCGTGCACGGAGAAGGTCGCGGAAGTCGTCCCCGACGGAGGCACGTGGGGCGGGGGCACGGCGGACCACGCCCGGTCGGCGCGGTTCGAGTGCGATGCGGGGGCGTGCCCCTAGGGCCTGTCGTCACATTCCCGTCGTCGCCCGAAGGGCGGCCCCGCGGCGTCTGGTGCGTGCTCTCGGCGCGCCGGGCGGAAGTCCTTGTACTGGGCGCACTCGGGCTTTCGCCCGGTGTGGCGAGAGTGCGTGCCAGGCGTCGCGGGGCAGGCGGGAATGTGACGACAGGCCCTAGCGGTGACCCGCCCCGCGCGGGAACGTCCGTGACGCCCCGGTGATGCCCTGCCTCAGCAGGGAGCCAGGCCCTCGGTCTCCACGGCGGCGCGCAGCTGCGGATCGGGGATCAGACTCGCCGGGTACAGGGCGCGGCCCACGTCGTGGGGCCTGGCGTAGACGGCGATCAGCTGGCGGACCTTGGCGGGGTCGGCGGCGACGGCCGGGAACTCCGCCCCGTCGCCGTCCTCCGGCCCGGAGAGGGCCGACCACATCTCCTCGGCGGCGCTCATGAGCTGGTCGGCCTCATCCCGCGCCCGGCCCCAGTCCCCCTCGCGCAATGCCTGTTCCATGGCGGACACCGCGCCGAGGATCGTCACGTAGTCCTCGGCCAGGCGCTCCTCCTCGGCGCTGGGCTCAACGATCTTGGCGGCCAGCTCGGCAGCGTACATCGGTACCTCCGCACAGGGATGATCGGAGGGGGCAGACGAGCCCCCGCCCCGGTATCGTCGCGCGACCCGTGCCGTTCGCCTCCGTTGACCACCCGTCGGCGGCGATTTCTCACCCACGCGGCTGAGTTCTCCGGGCGCGGTACGTACCACCCGGCGGGTCCGCCGAGCCCGGCCCTCCCCGTGGGGGAGGCGCCTCACACCAGGGCGTCGACCAGCATGAACGCCGCCACGGCCAGCAGCACGACGGCGAACACCCGCTGGAGGACGGGCCCGGAGGCCTTCGCCGCGAGGCGCTTGCCGTCCCAGGCGCCCAGCACCGCGGCCCCCGCGAAGGGGGCGATCGCCGCCCAGTTGACGGACGTCGCCGTGCCGAGCCGCACGACCAGGGCGGCGGTGGAGTTGACGGTGATGACCAGCAGGCTGGTGCCCACGGCCGCGGTCATGGGCACCGCCAGCACGGTCACCAGGGCGGGCACCGCCAGGAAACCGCCGCCGACGCCCAGGAATCCGGTCACCGCCCCCAGCCCCGCACCGGTCGCCGCCGCCCGGTCCGCCCGCACCGTCCGCGTACCGTCCGGGGGCTTCCGCGCGGTGCGCAGCATCCGCACCGCGGCGACGGCCGCCAGGACGGCGAACGCGCCGGTGAGGACCGGGCCGGGGATGCGGGCGGACAGCGCCCCGGCGGTCGCCGCCGGGAGGACGCCCGCAGCAGCGAACAGCCCGCCGGTGCGCCAGCGGACGTTCCCGGCCCGGGCGTGGACGAGCAGGGCGGTGAGCGAGGTGACGACCACTATCACCAGACTGGCGGTGGTGGCCGCGGCGGGCGCGAAGCCGAGCAGGTAGATCAGCGCGGGCACCGCCAGGACGCTTCCGCCGCCGCCGAGCCCGCCGAGCGCCAGCCCGACCACCGCCCCTGCCAGCAGGGCGAGTACGAGTCCGCTCACGCGAGGCGTCCCGCAGAGCCGTGCCGGTCCCGCGGCGGCGGGCCCTCCCCGTCCCGGCGGCGGTCGACGACCGGTCCGACGCAGCACACGGGACCCGCTCCCTTCCCGGCTCGTATGCCTCCCGAGGCGTTCACCGCTCCCTCACGAACGCGCGTTCCCGTCAAGAGTGTCGGCGATGCGCAGCAGGGCGGGAAGGGCCGCGCGGACGGCTTTCCGGTCGTTCTCGGGCAGGGCCGCGAGCGCGTCGCCCAGCCGGCGCTCGTGGGCCCCGGTCCAGGCCGTGAGCTGCGCCTCGCCCGCCGCGGTGAGGGTGACGACGGAGGCGCGCCGGTCGTGGGGGTCCACCGCGCGGGCGACCAGTCCGGCGTCGATCATCTGGCCGATGAGGCCGCTGACGGTGCTGACGGCCAGGCGCTGCCGGGCGGCGATGTCGCCGACTCTGGCCGGCGAGTGCTCGGCCAGCACCTGGAGCAGCTCGATCTGGGCCATGGGCAGCGCTTCCCACGGGTACTCGGTGCGGATCGAGGTGCGCAGGGCCCGGCGCAGCCTGGTGACGGCATCGGTGAGGAGCCGGGCGTCCGCGCTGCCTGCGGCGCCCGGGCGCTCCGTCGGGGGCTCGGGCGACTGCGCGGACATGCGGATCACTCTAGGGGGTGCCCGACGGGCCAGTGCCGCGGGGTGCGTGCCGCCACACCGAGCCCAGGGCGGCCACGGAGGCCGCGAGCAGCATCAGCACTGCGCACCGGGGACCGTCCGGCAGACCCGGACCGGTGGGGAGCCGGAGGGCGAGGGCGACCAGGGCCACGCCCAGGGCGGTGCCCAGCCCCCGGGCCATGCCGATCAGCGCACCGCCGGTGCCCGAGAAGCGTGCCGGGACGGCCGCCATGACGAGCGCGTTGTTGGCGGGCACGAAAACGCCCAGCCCCAGGCCGAGCAGCGCGAGGGCCGCGGGCAGCAGCGGGCCGTGCAGGGGCAGGAACAGCAGCGCGGTCAGCGCGCCGCAGCACACCGCCGCCCCGAGGCCGCACCGTGCCCGCTCGCTCCACGCGGACGGCAGCACCCGCTCGGCGGTGGCGGCGGCGAGTGCGAAGCCGGCCGGAAGCGTGGTGAGCACAAGACCGGCATGCAGGGCCGAGGAACCATGCGCAGTGAGCACGAGGGGGACGAGCACCAGCGGGCCGAAAAGGACCAGATAGCCGCACAGGGCCCCCACCAGCCCCAACGGCACCGCCCGGGCCCGCAGCAGCGCCGGAGCGAGAAGGGGGTGCGCGGCCCTGCGCTGCCGGACGGCGAAGGCCCGGCCCGCGGCGGCCGCCAGGACCAGCAGGGCGACCGGCCACCAGGGGGACGGGCCCGGCCCGGACAGGGCGGAGAGGGCCAGCAGGACACCGGTCGTGGTGACGGCCAGCAGCGCGAGCCCGGTCCGGTCGAGCCGGGCATGGTGGCGTGTGCGCGTACGCGGCAGCAGATAGTGCCCGGCGACCAGGGAGACGAGCCCTATGGGCAGGTTGAGGGCGAAGATCCAGCGCCAGCCGACGGTGCCGACCAGCACGCCGCCGAGCACGGGACCCAGCGCGAGCCCGAGTGCCTGGGCGGCGGCCTGGACGCCCAGCGCGGGGCGCAGGCGCTCGCGCGGAGCGCTGGTGGCGACGAGGGCGACGCTGTTGGCCTGCATCATCGCCGCGCCCATGGCCTGCGCGACGCGCAGACCGATCAGCACGGGCAGGGAGGGGGCCAGGGCGCAGGCACCCGAGGCGGCCGTGAAGACGGCGAAGCCGTGGAGGTAGAAGAGCTTGCGGCCGTGGGCGTCCGAGAGCCTGCCCATGGGCAGCAGCGCGGCGGCGAGAGTGAGCAGATAGGCCAGCGAGACCCAGGTGACGGCCGCGAGCGAGGCGTGGAACTCCGCGCGGAGGCTGCCGTAGGCGAGGGTGACGGTGCTGGCGTCGAGCTGGCCCATGAAGGCGCCGAAGCAGACCGTCGCGACGGCCGCGCGCCACGCGTGGGGGTGGGCGCGTATGCGCTCCGGCCGCGGCCGTTCCCGGGTCAGGGCCCTGGGGATGCGCGTCCGGAGCCCGCGTATGTGCGGCGCTTCCGGCGGCCGGGCCAGGTCGGTGGGCATCGGACCTCCCTCCTGCCCCCAGTTTACCTCGGATACCGAACTATTCGGTATCCGAGGCGTATCCGAAGCGATCTGCTGCGGGCTGGGGAGGGAGGGCCGGGCGATGCTCAGAGGCCGCCGGAGCCGTTTCCGGAGATCACCGGGATGTTGTCCAGCAGGTGCGCCAGCGGGTCGTCCCCGTCGAGGATCGTGGAGTTCTCCGTGCACTGCTGCTGTTGCTGCGAGGTGAGCACGGGCACGTCCTGCACCCCGATGTTGAGCCCCGTCACGACCGATTGGAGGTTGACCTTGCCGACCCCGATGCACAGCTTGTCGAGGCTGCCCTGGACCACGGTCATCTGGGGGCTCATCTCCCCTCCGGTCTCGGTCCTCCCGTGCTCGGTAGCGGATCCGTTGCCGTTGAGGACGTCCCTCCTGTCACTCTCCAGCGCCATCGCGGGCGTGGCGGTGACGACTGCCGTCGCCGTGAGGGCCACCGCCGTGAGCACCTTCTTGAACACGTTCCCAGCCTTTCGATCGGTACGAGTCGCCCAGCGACGAAGTGACCTGACCAACTCGGCCGGACGGCGGAGGTTCCGACCCGTCACCCGTTCGTCCCAGTCGGCAGGCCAGCCGCCGGGGACGGGACCGGAACGGGCTCCTGACGCGGTGCCCCGCCCGCGATCCGGTCGCGCACCAGACGGTGCTGCACCAGGCACGTTCCGGCGATCACCGCCCCGAAGGCGGTCCAGCCGACCGGGCCCGCCGCGATCGCGGCGGTGACGGCCAGGGGGCCGATCGCACGCTGGGATGCCTGGGCCAGCCCGTGCACGCCCAGGTAGGCGCCCTGGGAGTCGGCGGGGGCGAGGGCGACGGAGAGTTCCCACGAGACGGTGGCGTGCAGCATCTCGGCGAGGGTGAAGGCGCTCGCCGCGGCGATGAGGCACACGGCCGCGACAACGGGCCCGCCCGCCGCGGAGGCCGCCATGGCCGCCCCGGCCGCGGCGAAGACGAGGGCGAGCGGGACGAGGAGGTTCCGCGCCGCGCCCGTCGTCGCACCGAACCGGGCGAGCGGCACCTGGAAGCCCACCACCAGCACGTTGTTGAGCACCAGCAGGAGCGGGACGACGCCGTGCGGGGCGTCGGTGGCGTGGACCGCCCAGAGCGGCAGCCCCGTCTTGAAGACGGCGTCGTCGAGGAAGAGCACCGCCTCCGTGGCCACGTACGCCAGATACGTCCGGTCGCGCCAGGGGTTCGCGGGCCGCACCGCCGGTTCCGGGGAACGCGAGCCGTCGGCGACGACGCGGGCGGGGGCGGACAGCTCGGCGCAGCGCAGCGTGATGAGCGCGGCGGCGACGAACGACAGCGCGTCGCCCAGGAGCAGCCACCGGTAGACGGCGGTCGTGCCGACGGCGAGCGCCGCGGCCGCCCCGAGGCCGCCGAGGGCCCAGCCCGCGTTGGAGACCGTGCGGCTGACCGCCTGGTAGCGCACGCGCTCGGCGCCCGCGACCCGGGACGCGTACAGCTTGGTGAGCACGTTGGCCGCCCGGTCACCGAAGCCGCCGGCCGCCGAACAGGCCAGCAGCAGCACGGGATCGCGCGTCATGAGGATGCCCAGTGCGGCCGCCGCGCGCAGCAGCTGGGACGCGACGAGCACCCGGGTGAGCGGCAGGCGGTCGGCCAGGCGGCCGCCGATCGGCGCTCCGGCGATGCCCGCGATCCCGGCGGCCGCGGCCAGCATGCCGACCTGGGCCACGGAGAGCCGGGCGACGTAGGTGAAGTAGAGGACCGAGACGGCCGCGCACAGGCCGCTGCCGACCTTGTCGACCAGCGACACCCAGAGCATGCGGCGCCCGTCCCGGCCCCCCGGTATGCGCGCCTCGATCGCGGTGGCCCAGCGGCGGCTCGGACTCACGGTTTCCCCCTGACGCCTTGTCATCGAGCTATGTATTGATACATAGTTGAGTACGTGGCAATACAATATGGGATCGCCGGTGCGACGGCCAAGGCCGTCGCCGCTTCAGTCGAACGGGCCGTGACGGAAGGTGCCCTGCTCCCCGGTGCGGCGCTGCCGCCCGTGCGCAGGCTCGCGGAGGACCTCGGGGTCAGCCCCGGCACGGTCGCGACCGCCTACAAGGAGCTGCGGCGCCGCGGCATCGTGGTCACCCGCGGCCGCGGCGGCACCGTCGTCGCGCACGCCCCCGCCGAGGCGTCCCGGCGGCCGCCCAAGGTGCCCGAGGGGATGCGCGACCTCTCCGGCGGGCACCCCGACCCGGCGCTGCTGCCCGACCTCGTGCCCCCCGCCCGCCTCTCGCCCGGCGCCCGCTCGCACCGCTCCGCCCCCCGGCTGCTCCGCCTGGAGGAGGCCGTCCGGCAGTGGCTGGGCGCCGACGGCGTCGCGGTGGAGCACGTGACGTTCGCCCACGGCGCCCTGGACATGATCGGGCGGCTGCTCTCCGTCGAACTGCGGCCGGGCGACGCCGTGGCCATGGAGGACCCGGGCTACCACCACCTGCTCGACCTGGTCACCGCCCTGGGCCTCCGCACCGTCCCGGTCGCCGTGGACGACGAGGGCATGCGCCCCGAGGCCCTGCGCACCGCGCTGCGCGCGGGGGTGCGGGCCGTCGTGTGCAGCCCCCGGGCCCAGAACCCCCGCACCGGATCCTTCTCGGCCGCCCGCCGTGACGCACTCGCGGAAGTCCTGCGCGGGGCACCCGACGTGCTCGTCGTCGAGAACGACTACGCCGCCGGCATCGCCGGCACCCCCCTCCACGCCCTCGGTGACGGCGGCCTCGCCCGCTGGGCACACGTGCGGACCGTGACGAAGTACCTGGGCACCGACCTGCGCTGGGCGGCCGCCGCCTGCGACGCGACCACCCTGGCCCGGCACGACGGCCGGCTGCTGCTCACCTCGGGCTGGGTGAGCCACCTGCTCCAGGAGACCGTCCTCGGACTGATGGCCGACCCCGGCACGCCAGCCCTGGTGGAGCGGGCCCTGGGTGTGTACGAGGAGCGGCGGCGGGCCCTGGTCGCCGGGCTCGAGCGGCACGGGATCACCGCCCACGGCGTGAGCGGCATGAACGTCTGGGTGCCGGTGCGGGACGAGTCGGCCGTGGTCAACGGGCTGCGGACGCACGGCTGGTGGGTCGCCGCCGGAGCGCGCTTCCGGATCGGCAGCGCCCCGGGCGTACGGATCACCGTCGCCGGCCTGCTCCCGGCCGAGGCGGAACGGCTGGCCGCCGACTTCGCGGCCGTCCTCGTCGAGTCCGAGGCCACGTACGGGGGTTGACGGCTCCGCCGCCCCGCGCACACCGGGCGGGTCGCCGTCCCCGCCCGGTCTCCGGCGCCCGTCGTCAAGGCGCCGTCAGGAACCTGGCGTGTCGCTTGAACGACGGCTCGCCGCAGGCTTCCATGGACCCCGTGAACAGCCCCCTGCGCCATGACGACCGGCCGCCTCATACGGCGTCGCCGAGTCCTGCGCGCTGTTCGCTTCCGGTGCTGTAAGCACACCGGAACCTCGGTCGCGACCGCATCCCGATTGCGGCGCGCCCTGCCCAAACAGCCGCCGGCCGACGCCCGTTGAGGCGTCGGCGCGGCTTTTCGTTCGCACGGCAGCCCCGCCCGAGGGCAGGTGCGCTGCCGCCTTTCCCGATTCCCGGAGTGGATCACCATGTCTTCTGTCGTCCCGCCCACCCCCAGGACCGTGCTGGTCACCGGCGCCACCTCCGGCATCGGCTGGGAGACCGCCCGGCTGCTCGCCGAGCGGGGCGACACGGTCGTCGTGCACGCCCCGGACCGGGCGTCCGCCGAGGACGCCGTCGCCCGGTTGGTGGCCGCCGGCATCGACGGCGCACGGCTCAAGGCCGCCGCCGCCGACTTCTCCCGGCTCGACGAGGTACGGGCCATGGCCGCGCGCGTCGCCGACGAGCACCCCGTGCTGGACGTCCTGGTCAACAACGCGGCCGTGCTCGCACCCGAGCGCCGCACCATGACCGAGGACGGCAACGAGCTCTCGCTCCAGGTCAACTTCCTGGCCGCGTACCTCCTCACCCACGAGCTGGCCGGACCGCTGGGCGCCCGCCCCGGCAGCCGCGTGGTGAACGTGTCCTCCTCCACCCACCGCACCGCCTCCATCTCCTGGAACGACCCCCAGCGCGCCCGCCGTTACTCCCGCCTGGCCGCCTACGCCCAGTCCCAGCTCGCCCTGACGATCTTCGCCCGGGCCGCCGCCCCCGCCGGGGCGCAGTGGACCGCCGTCAGCGTGCACCCCGGCATCTGCGACACCACCCTGCTGCCGCTGTACGCCCACGAGGGCGACTCCGCCGTCGAGGGCGCCCGCCGCGTGGTGCGCCTGTGCGACCCGGCGACCGAGGTGGAGCCGGGCGGCTACTACGACCGCACCGCCCTCGCCCCGGCCGCCCCGGTCGCGATGGAGGACCGCACGGTCCGCCGCCTGTGCAAGCTCGCCGACCAGCTGGTCGGCAAGTCCGCCTGAAACCCCGAACTCCCTTACCACAGAACGAAAGAAGGACCTACGTGTCCAAGCGCGCCCGCAAGAAGAAGGCCCGCCGCAAGAAGAAGGCCAACCACGGCAAGAAGGCCGGCCAGAGCTGACGGCCACCAGCCCCTGACCGGGTGGCGGTGTGCGGCTTGAGCACGGTCCGCGGCCGCATCCCCAGCTGGACCTGCTCCCGCGACAATCACCCCAGCCGCCGACTGGCGTCGAGGACCGGATTCCGGCTGGTGCGCGAGTATGTGCACTACGCCGTCGGCGCCCCGGCGGGCGACACGCGCCGGCTCACCGCCGCGGCCGCCCCGCCCCGCTGAGACGGACCCTGCCACCAAGGCGGCGAGGTGCCGCGCAGCGCACCATGGAGAGGGAAGGAGCCAGGCACGACGAGCCGGCAGGAGCCCGCCGATGGCAGCGCGCGGAAAGCTGCGGATCTACCTCGGGGCCGCGCCCGGGGTGGGAAAGACCTACGCCATGCTCGGCGAGGGGCAGCGCCTGCGCGCCCAGGGCGCCGACGTGGTCGTCGGCTTCGCCGAGCCGCACGGTCGGCGGCCCACCGCGGCCATGGCCGAGGGACTGGAGACCGTGCCCCGGCGCCCGCTCGTCCACCGGGACGTGGCCTTCACCGAGATGGACCTGGACGCGATCCTGGCCCGCGCCCCCCAGGTCGCCCTGGTGGACGAGCTGGCGCACACCAACGTGCCCGGCTCCCGCAACACCAAGCGCTGGCAGGACGTGGAGGAGCTGCTGGATGCCGGAACCGACGTCGTCACCACCCTCAACATCCAGCACCTGGAGTCCCTCAACGACGTGGTCGAGCAGATCACGGGCGTCAGGCAGCGCGAGAGGCTGCCGGACGAAGTGGCCCGGCGCGCCGACCAGATCGAGCTGGTCGATCTGCCGCCCGAGGTCCTGCGCCGCCGCATGGTGCACGGCGACATCTACCCCGCGGACCGCATCGAGGCCGCCCTGACCCACTACTTCCGCGTCGGCAACCTCACCGCCCTCCGGGAGCTGGCGCTCCTCTGGCTCGCCGACCGGGTGGAGGAGGGACTCCAGCGCTACCGGCTGGAGCACGGCATCGCCGCCCCCTGGGAGACGAGGGAACGCATCCTCGTCGGCCTGACCGGCGGCAAGGAGGGCGAGACCCTCGTCCGCCGCGCCGCGCGCATCACCGCGCGGACCCCGGGCAGCGAGCTGCTCGCCCTCCACGTCGCCTCCGCGGACGGCCTCGCCGGGGCCGACCCCGCCGCCCTGGCCGGACAGCGCTCGCTCGTCGAGTCGCTGGGCGGCAGCTACCACCAGACCACCGGCGACGACGTCGTCCAGGCACTGCTGGAGTTCGCCCGGGCCGAGAACGTCACCCAGATCGTCCTGGGTGCGAGCCGGCGCGGCAGGGTCTCCTCCCTGCTGCGGGCGGGCGTGGGGCGGCGGACGATCCAGGGCTCGGGCCCGGTCGACGTGCACATCGTCACGCACGAGGCGGCGGCGGGCTCGGCGGTCCTGGCCCGGCTGCCGCACCCCGGCCGGGGACCGGGCCGCAAGCGCTCCTGGCTGGCCGCAGCCGGCGCGGCTGTGCTGCTGCCCGCCCTCACGCTCGTCCTCACGGCGCTGCGCGGGCGCCTCGACCTCGCCAGCGACCTGGTGCTCTACCTCCTCGCCGTGGTGGTGGTCGCCCTGGTCGGCGGACTGTGGCCCGCCCTGGCCGCCGCGGTGGCCGCCGGGCTGCTCGCCGACTACTACTTCACCGCGCCCCGGCACTCCTTCGACATCGCACACGGCAACGACATCCTCGACCTGGCGGTCTTCGTCGCCGTGGCCGCCCTCGTGGGCACGGCCGCGGGCACGGTGGCCCGGCGCACGTACCAGGCCGCCCGCGCCACTTCGGAGGCGCGGGCGCTGAGCCGGCTGGCGACGGCCATGATGCACGGCGAGAGCCTCCCGGCGCTCGTCGAGCAGATCCGCGAGAACTTCGGCCTCGTCGCCGTCAGCCTCCTCGAACGGGATCCGGACTCCGGCACCCGGCCACGCTGGTTCGTCGTCGCCAGCGCCGGGGAGCGGCCGCCCGAGCGCCCCTACGAGGCCGACGTCGAGAGCCCCGTCGACGACAATCTGACCCTGGCCGCACGCGGCCGCGGCCTGAGCGCGGACGACCGCGGCATCCTCGCCGCCTGCGCCGCGCAGCTGGGCATCGCCCACCTCCACGGCAGGCTCGCCCTGCAGGCCGCGGAGACGGGCACCCTCGCCGCGGCCGAACGCACCCGGGCCTCACTGCTCGTCACGGCGGGCCGCGACCTGCGGGCCGTCCTCGGCACCGCCGCCGGGGCGCTCGCCCGGCTGCGTGACCGGCCCGGGGACCTGCTGCCCCGGGACCTCACCCGCCTCCTGGACACCGCCCACGCGTCGGTGCGCCGGGCGGAGCAACTGGTCACCGATCTCGACGACCTCGGCCGGCTGCACGCCGGAGCCCTCGACCTCTACCTGCGCCCGGTCGACATCGGCGAGGTGCTGACCACCGCCCTGGACGACCTCGGACCCGGCGGGCACACCATCCTGCTGTCCCTGCCCGAGGACCTGCCCGACGTCATCGCCGACGCGGCCCTCCTCACCCGCGCCCTCACCGCCGTCGCAGCCGACGCCCTGCGCAGCAGCCCGCCGGGCCACTCGCCCACTCTCACCGCCGAGGTGCTGCCCGGCCGGCTGGCCGTCCGCATCGCCGACGGGACGGACGGCGGGGACGGCCCCGCCGGGGGAGGCGGTGCCCGCGCCGGGAGCCTCGCCCTGCGGCTGTCCCGGGACCTCGCCGAGGTCATGGGCGGCACCCTGGAGCCCGCGACCGCCGACGGACCGGGCTTCTCGGTGACGCTCACCCTTCCGACGGTCGCCCGCAGGTGACCCGCGCGGGCGCCCGGCGAGCGTCCTGGCCGTGGCCGTCGCAGCGGTCGCCGCGGACGGGCACCGGCCCCCGCGTCACCCCAGCCGCGCCAGGTCCCGGTTCAGCTCGACGACGTGGACCCGCTCCTCCCCGAGGAAGCCCAGCTCCCTGCCCCGTACGTGCGCGGCGACCAGCTTCCGGACCTCTCCCGCGGACAGCCCGCGCGCCTTCGCCACCCGCGCGGCCTGCTCGTACGCAGAGCGCGGCGAGATGTCCGGATCGAGCCCCGACCCACTGGCCGTCAGGGCGTCCACGGGCACGCTCGCCGGGTCGACGCCGTCGAACGCGGCCACGGCCGCCCGCCGTTCGGCGACCGTCGTGATGAGTGCCGGGTTGTCGGGCCCGAGGTTGGAGGCCCCGGAGTAGGCCGGGTCGTAGGGGCCCGCGCCCTTGCCGCCGTCGGCCGCGGACGGGCGGGGCTGGAACCACCTGGGGTCCGGGCGGGGCTGTTCCGAGAGATCGCCGGGGTTCTTCCTCGGCAGGGCGAACGCCTGGCCCAGCAGGGCGGACCCCACGGGCTTCCCGTGGTCCTCGACCAGGGAGCCGTCGGCCCGGTGCGCGAAGAAGGCCCGGGCCACACCGGTGACCGCCAGGGGATAGACGATGCCCGTGACGACGGTGAACACCAGGAGCATGCGCAGGGCCGACAGGTGCTGCCGCACCACGGGTGGCAGGTGGACGATCACGGGGTCACCTTCCGACGTCAGTGGAGGCCGGGGACGAACTGGACGGCCAGGTCGATGAGTTTGATGCCGAGGAACGGCAGCACGAGCCCGCCGAGCCCGTACACCCGGATGTTCCGGCTGAGCAGCGCGGCAGCGGACGCGGGCCGGTAGCGCACTCCGCGCAGCGCGAGCGGGATCAGGGCGATGATGATCAGTGCGTTGAAGACGATCGCCGAGGAGATCGCCGAGGTCGGGCTGTGCAGGCTCATGATGTTGAGCCTGCCGAGGCCGGGGTAGGCGGTCGCGAACATCGCGGGGATGATCGCGAAGTACTTGGCGACGTCGTTGGCGATCGAGAAGGTGGTGAGCGCGCCGCGGGTGATGAGCAGCTGCTTGCCGATCTCGACGATCTCGATGAGCTTGGTGGGGTTGGAGTCCAGGTCCACCATGTTCCCGGCCTCCTTGGCGGCCGAGGTGCCGGTGTTCATGGCCACGCCCACGTCCGCCTGGGCCAGCGCCGGGGCGTCGTTGGTGCCGTCGCCCGTCATCGCGACGAGCTTGCCGCCGGCCTGCTCGCGCTTGATGAGCGCCATCTTGTCCTCGGGAGTGGCCTCGGCGAGGAAGTCGTCGACACCCGCCTCCTCCGCGATCGCCCTGGCCGTCAGCGGGTTGTCACCCGTGATCATGACGGTCTTGATGCCCATGGCACGCAGCTCGTCGAAGCGCTCCCGGATCCCTTTCTTGACGACGTCCTTCAGGTGGATCACGCCCAGCACCCGTGCGCCGTCCGCGTCGTGGACGGCCACGACGAGGGGCGTGCCGCCGCTCCCCGAGATCCGGTCGACGGTCTCGTGCACTTCCTCGTCCACCGCGCCGCCCGCGCCGGTCACCCACGCCGTGACGGCGCCGGCCGCCCCCTTGCGGATGCGGCGGCCGTCCACGTCGACCCCGCTCATCCGGGTCTGCGCGGTGAACGGCACGAACGCGGCCTGCGCCAGCTCGCCCTCCGTACGGGCCCGCAGGGCGTACTGCTGCTTGGCCAGGACGACGACCGAGCGGCCCTCGGGCGTCTCGTCGGCGAGGGAGGACAGCTGGGCCGCGTCCGCGAGTTCCCCGGCGTCCACCCGTCCCACGGGGAGGAACTCGGCGGCCTGGCGGTTGCCCAGGGTGATGGTGCCCGTCTTGTCGAGGAGAAGGGTGTTGACGTCGCCGGCGGCTTCCACGGCCCGGCCCGACATGGCCAGGACGTTGCGCTGGACGAGCCGGTCCATCCCGGCGATGCCGATCGCCGACAGCAGCGCCCCGATGGTCGTCGGGATCAGGGCGACCACGAGCGCGACGAGGATCACGATGCTCTGCTCGGCCCCGGCGAAGATCGCGAACGGCTGGAGGGTGACGACCGCGATCAGGAAGACGGTGGTGAGCGAGGCCAGCAGGATGTTCAGCGCGATCTCGTTCGGCGTCTTCTGCCGGGCCGCACCCTCCACCAGGGCGATCATCCGGTCGATGAAGGTCTCGCCCGGCTTGGACGTGATCCTGACGACGATGCGGTCGGACAGCACCTTCGTACCGCCCGTCACCGCCGAGCGGTCGCCGCCGGACTCGCGGATGACCGGCGCGGACTCGCCCGTGATGGCGGATTCGTCCACGCTCGCCACGCCCTCGACGACATCTCCGTCACCGGGGATGATCTGCCCGGCCTCGACCAGGACGTGATCGTTCAGCCGCAGTCCGGCGGCCGGCACCTCCTCCTCCCGGAGGGCGGTCGCCCCGGGCCGCCAGTCCGCGAGGCGGCGCGCCGTGGTCTGCGTCCGCGTCCGGCGCAGGGCCTCCGCCTGCGCCTTGCCCCGCCCCTCGGCCACGGCTTCGGCGAGGTTGGCGAACAGCGTGGTCAGCCACAGCCAGACGGTGATCACCCAGGGGAAGACGCCCGGGTCCTTGATCGCCGACAGGGTGGTCAGGGCCGCCCCGACCTCGACCACGAACATGACCGGGTTGTGCACCATCAGCCGTGGGTCGAGCTTGCGCAGGGCGCCGGGGAAGGACGTGAGGAGTTGCGCGGGGTCCAGCAGGCCGCCGGAGTTGCGGTGCGGCTGGTGCGGTGTCGTGGTGGCCGACATCAGTGCAGCCCTTCCGCGAGCGGCCCCAGCGCGAGCGCCGGGAAGTAGGTGAGACCGACGACGACGAGGATCACGCCGGTCAGCAGGCCGACGAACAGCGGCCGGTGGGTGGGCAGCGTGCCCGCCGTCACGGGCACCCGGCGCTGCCCGGCCAGCCTCCCGGCCAGCGCCAGGACGAACACCATCGGCAGGAAGCGCCCCAGGAGCATCACCAGGCCGAGCGCGGCGTTGTACCAGACGGTGTCGGCCCGGAGCCCGGCGAAGGCCGAGCCGTTGTTGTTCGCCGCCGAGGTGAAGGCGTAGAGCACCTCGGAGAATCCGTGCGGCCCGGCGTTGGTCATCGCCGCCCGCTCCCCGGGGAGCGCCATGGCGATGCCCGCGCCCGCCAGGACGACGGCTGGTGTGGTGAGGATGTAGAGGGAAGCGAACTTCATCTCCTTGCTGCCGAGCTTCTTCCCGAGGTACTCGGGCGTACGGCCCACCATCAGCCCGGCCACGAACACGGCGACGATCGCCAGGACGAGGAGGCCGTACAGGCCGGAGCCGGTGCCGCCGGGGGCGATCTCGCCCAGCATCATGTTGAAGATCAGCAGACCGCCGCCGCCCGGCGAGAACGAATCGTGGAAGGAGTTCACCGCGCCGCACGAGGTGAGCGTGGTGGAGACCGCGAACAGGGCGGAGGCCCACACGCCGAACCGCTGTTCCTTGCCCTCCATCATGCCGCCCGCGGCGTGCCCCGCCGAACTGCTCACGCTGTGCAGCTCGTTGGCGGTGACCACGGCCACCGAGGCGGCCCAGATCAGGCCCATGACGGCCAGGACCGCGTACCCTTGCCGCCGGTCGCCGACCATCGTGCCGAAGGCGCGGGGGAGGGCAACCGAGATCACCAGCAGGAGGTAGATCTCCAGGAGATTGGTGAGCGCGGTGGGGTTCTCGAAGGGGTGGGCGGAGTTGGCGTTGTAGAACCCGCCGCCGTTGGTGCCGAGTTCCTTGATGGCCTCCTGCGAGGCGACCGGTCCGCCGGTGACGCTCTGGTGATCGCCGACGATCGTGGTGACGGACTGCACTCCATGGAAGTTCTGGATCACCCCGCCGGCCACCAGCGCGATCGCGAAGACGAACGAGAGCGGCAGCAGGACGCGCAGCACGATGCGGGTCAGGTCGACCCAGAAGTTCCCGACCCGGTCGGTCTGCTTCCTGGTGAATCCCCGGATCAGGGTCGCGACCACGGCGATCCCCACCGCGGCGGAGACGAAGTTCTGCACCGCCAGCCCCGCCATCTGCACCAGGTGACCCATCGTCGACTCGCCCGAGTACGACTGCCAGTTGGTGTTGGTGACGAAGGAGGCCGCGGTATTGAACGCCTGGTCCGGGGCGACCGGCTGCATGCCCAGCGACAGCACCAGGTGGTTCTGCACCCGCTGGAATCCGTAGAGGAACAGCACCGACACCAGCGAGAACGCCAGGACGCTGCGCAGATAGGCGGCCCAGGTCTGGTCGGCGTCCGCGCTCACGCCGCCCGCCCGGTGGACGAGCCGCTCGAGGCGCTGGTGCCGCGAGGTGGTCAGGCAGCGGGCGATGTGGTCGCCCAGCGGCCGGTAGGACAGGGCGAGTGCGACGACCAGGGCGAGGATCTGCAGCCAGCCCGCGAGAGTTCCGTTCATCAGAACCTCTCCGGGAAGAGGAGACAGAACACCAGGTAGAGCACCAGGAGCACGGCCACGGTCAGACCCACGACGTTTTCCGCGCTCACAGTCGCTCGACCGCCTTGACGGCCAGGTTCAGGACGACGAACACGAGGACGGTGAGGCCGATGAATACCAAGTCCGCCATGGGCGATGCACCCCGTTTTCCTGAGGAGCTGTGGGAGGAGGACGTCTGCCGGCCGGGACGGGGGAACGGTGTGGGGTCACGGGCAGCCACGCTAGTGGCGCATATCGGTGCCTGTGCGGGAACACGCTGGGCCGTTCACGTCCGCCCCAACGGACGACAGCTGTCCCAGGAGTGTCAGCCGCGCGCCACCGCCGTCACGACGGTCACCAGCACCAGGGCCAAGGCCAGTGCCACGGCGGCCCCGGCGCCCAGGAAGAGCGCGGCCCCGCACAGCGCCCCGGTGAGCATGGCGACCAGGGAGGCGAGGCGGCGCACGGTCGCGGGCCCCGGCGGGTCGGCGACGAGGCCCGTGACGGTCAGGGTGAGCACGGTCGTGTTCAGGTCCGGCACGCCGAGCCGCCGGACGACGGCGTTCTGCATCCCCATCCCGCAGCCCAGGATCGCGGTGAGCACCGCCCGGATGGTGACGGTCGCATGGCCCGCCGCCCATGCGACGGTCAGAGCGGACGCAACAAGCAGCGCGTGGGCGGCCGTCACGGCGGTGAACAGCCGCCCGGCCCGCCGAACACGCCGGGCGAGCCGCCCGACCGACCACGCCCCGGCCATGAAAGTGCCGAGCGCCAGCAGCGACGCCCAGGCCGAAAGGCTCCGCCCGCCGGCCAGGGCGAAGCCGAGGAAGACCACGTTCCCCGTCATGTTGGCGACGAAGACGTGGCCCAGGCCCAGATAGCTGACGGCGTCCACGATGCCCGTGACGACGGTCAGCAGGACGAGCGCGACGGGAAGAGCGCCGTGCTCGTCGGTGCCGCCCGGGAACAGCACGGCGGCCATGCGGTGCAGCACTTTTCCCACGGGCCCGTCCCTCCTCGAGATCGACCTCCGGCCGCGCGGCTCATGCTAGGGCCCGGTCGGCACCGGAGTGCCGAAGGAGAAGCCTGGGGCGGAGGTCGGCCGCTCAGCCGGGCAGCGTCAGCTGCCCGGGTCCCCGGTCCGCCGTCGGCTCCGACCGGCGCTCGAAGTCGAGCAGGCGCCGCTTGCGCTCCAGCCCGCCGCCGTACCCGGTGAGGTCGCCGCCGGATCCCACGACGCGGTGGCAGGGGACGATGATGCCGATGGGGTTCCTGCCATTGGCGAGACCAACGGCCCGCGCGGCGGTCGGGCGGCCGATGCGCTCCGCGAGCTGCCCGTACGAGACGGTCTCCCCGTAGGGAATCCCCAGCAGCGCGTCCCAGACCGTGCGCTGGAAGGGCGTGCCCCGCAGGGCGAGCGGCAGGTCGAACGCCGTGCGCCGCCCGGCGAAGTACTCCGCCAGCTGGCCCGTCACCGCGTCGAAGGGACTGTCGTCGCGCATGCCGAAGGCCTCCTCGGGAGGCCGGTGCCGCTGCCCCTCCATGTAGAGGCCGCAGAGCGTGCCGTCGGCGGCGACGAGGGTCAGGGGGCCGTAGGGGCTGTCGACGACGGTGTGGTGGGTGATGGTCGCGGTGCTCACCCAGCCAGTGTCGGGCGTGCGGGCGCTGCGGTCCGGCGGAAATCGGACGTGATCCCTGCAGCTCACGTTGCGTGGGGGCTTGTTTGCTTGGAGTGAGGCGGCAGGGGGTTGGGTGTGAGCCCGCCCATGAGAGCCAGGTCACCTACGAGGGCGGGTCGTGGGTGCAGGATCGGCTCAATTCGGACATTAGGGGTGGGTTTCGTGGGGGCCTCGTTACGAGGTCGGGTCGTAGGTCACACCTTTGCCAGGGGCTTTCGCCGCCGCTAACAATTGCGGAGTCGCATGGCGCCGTGGACCGAGAAACGGCGCTCTCTTTGCGCCAATGGCGGCCTCTGCGACGTAAGCGATGGGAAGGTTCCTGCTCCGTTATGCGCTCTGCTTATACCGCTCTGCCCAAGACCCACAAGCTGTCCGCTGCCGGCATTGTTGCTGCTGGTGCTGCCGCTGTCGCGTTTGCGGTGGTGCCGCAGGCGTCGGCCGCCGACCACAGCACTGCGGTGAAGACGGTGGCGTGGAACGCGGAGGCTTTCGGTGAGACGCAGCAGGCCGAGCTGGCCAAGGCCACCGACGCCGCCGCCACCCAGGCCAAGGCAGACGCCGCCGCGAAGGCGAAGGCGAAGACGGATGCCGGGCGCGCCAGCCGCTCCACGGAGCGCAAGGCCCTCAAGCCCGCCGCTCCGGCTGCCCCGGCTCCGAAGCAGTACGCGGACAATCTGGACGGCTGGATCCAGCAGTCGCTGGACATTCTGAAGGCCAAGGGCATCCCGGCCTCGTACGAGGGCATCAAGCGCAATGTGATGCGTGAGTCGACGGGTAACCCGAACGCGATCAACAACTGGGATGTCAACGCTGCTGCGGGTATCCCGTCGAAGGGTCTGCTGCAGATCATCGACCCGACGTTCAAGGCGTATCACGTCGAGGGCACGTCCTGGAACATCTACGACCCGGTCGCCAACATCACCGCGTCCTGCGCGTACGCGGCCGACAAGTACGGCTCCATGGACAACGTCAACTCCGCGTACTGACAGACCCGCTAGCATCCGCACATGGATGCGAGCGCCGACTTCGCCCCGTGGTCCCCTCGGTTCGTCGCCGACCCCTACCCCGGCTACGCGAAGCTGCGGGCGGCCGGGCGCGTCCACTGGTTCGCGCCCAGCAGACAGTGGCTGGTGCCGCACCACGCGGACGTCCGGACGCTCCTGCGCGATCGGCGGCTGGGCCGCACGTACCTGCACCGCTTCACCCATGAAGAGTTCGGCCGCACCCCGCCACCCGCCGAGCACGAGCCCTTCCACGTCCTGAACGACAGCGGGATGCTCGACCTGGAGGCGCCCGACCACACCAGGATCCGGCGCCTGGTGTCGAAGGCGTTCACCCCGCGCACGGTCGACGCCCTGGTGCCGGCTGTCGAGCGGCTGGCCCGCGAGCTGGTGGACGGCCTCCTCGCCGAGGGCGGCGGGGACCTGATCGCCGCGGTGGCCGAGCCCCTCCCGGTGGGCGTCATCGCCGAGCTGCTCGGCATCCCCGCGGCCGACCGGGGGCTGCTGCGGCCCTGGTCGGCGGACATCTGCGGCATGTACGAGCTGAACCCCGACGAGGAGACGGCGCGGCGCGCGGTACGGGCCTCGGCCGACTTCTCCGCGTATCTGCGGGAGCTGATCGCCGAGCGCCGTGCCCGCCCCGCCGAGGACCTGATCAGCGCGCTGGTCGCCGCTCATGACGAGGGGGACCGGCTCACCGAGCAAGAGATGGTCTCCACCTGCGCCCTGCTGCTCAACGCGGGCCACGAGGCTACCGTCAACACCACCGGCAACGCCTGGTGGGCCCTGTTCCGCAACCCGGACCAGCTCGCCGCACTGCGCGCCGACCACGGGCTCCTCCCGGGCGCGGTCGAGGAGCTGATGCGCTACGACACGCCGCTGCACCTCTTCGAACGCTGGGTGCTCGACGAGATCGAGATCGACGGCACGGTGCTGCCGCGCGGCAGCGAGGTGGCACTACTTCTCGGCTCTGCCAACCACGACCCCGCCCGCTTCCCGGACCCCGACCGTCTGGACGTGACCCGCGCGGACAATCCGCACCTCAGCTTCGGCGCGGGCATCCACTACTGCCTGGGCGCGCCGCTCGCCCGGCTCGAGCTCACGGCGTCCTTCGGGGAGCTGCTGCGGCGGGCGCCGGGTATGCGGCTGGTGTCGGAGCCGGAGTGGAAGCCGGGCTTCGTGATCCGAGGGCTGCGGGAGCTGCTCGTCGAGTGCTGAGCGCGCTCGCGTCCCGGTGTCCTGGCCTCCTTCAGCCAGCGGCTCCGGGAGGCCAGGACGCCCAGCCCCAGGGCCACCAGGTGACCGGCGTCCGCCAGCTCGTGGTCGACCACCCACGCCACGGTGAGGAGTGAGGTGAGTGCGGACAGGCCGTAGCGCCGCGTGCGCTCGCCCGCCAGCGCCAGCAGACAGGCGACGGTCGCCACCAGCCCGTAGCTGATGCCCACATCGCGGGCCCGGGACAGGGCGCCGGGCAGGTGGGCGAGCCGCATCAGCAACATGGCGCCCTCGGTGAGCAGCGTCGCCACCACGTGCCCGAAGAGGAAGGTGCCCATTCCGCGGACGGATCCCCAGCGCCACTCGGCCAGCCCGAGCGCCGTGGCCACGGCCGCGATGCCGAGCAGCACGGGAACGCCGTCCACGACCAGACCGCTGGTGAACAGGGTCCACCACTTGCCCACCTCCAGGTGGTGCACGTTGCTGCTGTTGTGGCGGACGAACCGGGCCTGCTCCCGCAGGGGCTGCACGGCCAGCCAGCCCGCCGTCGCCAGCAGCAACGCCACGTACACGGTCGTTGCCGGCAGCCGCCGCACGAGCCCCACCAGCCGGCCCGTCAACTGCCGAGCCGCCACCTTCACCTTCACTGCCGCCCACGTCTCTCGATCTCACCTGCGGACATTCCCCCGAAGGTGCAACGCACCCTAACCCGGGAAGGCGTCACGGCGGGATAAGGGGTAACGGACGCACACGGCGGCAGGGCCCGGCTCACGACTCCGCCGCGACGAGCCCCGTCTCCCAGGCCCAGGCGGCGACCGCGACCCGGTTGCGGACGTTCAGCTTGGCCTGGATGTTGGCGAGGTGGGTCTTCGCCGTACCCGGCGTGATGAACAGCTCGGCGCCGATCTCGGCGTTGGTGCTGCCGCGGGCGACGAGACGGACGATGTCCTGCTCGCGGTCGGTGAGCGGGTTGGGCGCCGGTGCCGGGACGGGCGGTGCGGACAGCCGGCGGAGGAGCCGCGTGGTGATCTGTGGGCTGATCAGTGCGTCACCGGCCATGGCGGCCCTGACTCCCTCGATCAGCAGGGCCGGGCCGGAGCGCTTCAGCAGGAAGCCGTAGGCGCCGTTGCGCAGCGCCGTGTGCACGTACTCGTCAATGTCGAAGGTCGTGACGACCACGACCCGGGTCGGTGCTTCCGCCTGTGGCCCCGCCAGCAGCCGGGTGAGTTCCAGGCCGTCGAGACGGGGCATGCGGATGTCCGCCAGCACGACGTCGGGGCGCAGGTCGCGGGCGAGGTCCAGGGCGGTCGCGCCGTCCGCGGCCTCGCCGACGACGGTCATGTCGGGCTGGGAGTCGAGGACGAGCCGGAAGCCGCTGCGGACGTCGTCCTGGTCGTCAGCCAGCAGAATGCGTATGGTCACGCCGATCATGATGCCTGCCGGGTCCCTGCGCGGCGGGCAGCACGGCCACGACCTGCCAACCGCCTTCGCGCGGCCCGGCGGTCAGGCTTCCGCCGACGGCCCGTACCCGTTCCCGCAGGCCCGCCAGGCCGCGCCCGCCACGCCCCTCCCGCCGCAGCCCGCGCCCGGCGGCCGGACGTCCGCGCCCCGCGTCGTTGGCTATCCGGACCTCGACGGCGGGCACGCCGTCCGGGCCCTCGACCCGGCTCAGCACGACGTCCGTGCGTACGGCCCCGGGAGCGTGCCGCCGCACATTGGTCAGTGCTTCCACGACGACCCGGTACGCCGTCGAGCCCACGTCGCGGGAGAGGGCGTCCATCGCTCCGGGCGCGACGCGGAGCCGGGCCTCCGTGGTGCCCGCCGCCGAGAACCGCTCCACCAGATCGGGCAGTTGGCCGGGGCCGGGCGGCGGCTCGACGCCTTGGGCGTCCGCGGCGTCGGCGCCGTCCGCCTCGTGCAGCGTCCGCACCATGCGGTCCATCGACGCCAGCGCGCTCAGTCCGGCCTTCTCGATGCGCTCGAGCGCGTGCACGGCCTGCTGCGGATCGGAGTCGGCGAGGAACCGGGCGGTCTGCGCCTGGACCACGATCCCGCTGACGTCGTGGGCCACGAAGTCGTGCAGGTCCCGGGCGAGGGCCAGCTGCTGGGCCCGGCGCGCCTCGCTCACCCACCGCCTCCCGCGGTGCTCCGTCCAGCGCGGATAGCCGCCGACGACCGCCGCGCCCAGCACCGGAAGCCCCCAGAACGCACCGGCACCGGCCATCTCCAGGAAGGACGGAGAGGGCAGCAGCGGCAGACACCACAGCGTCACCGCCAGGCCGGCCGCCGCACCGGCCACCACCGCCTGGCGCACCGGAGCCCGGCGGACCACGACGGTGAGCAGCACCAGCAGCACACCCACCTCCGCCAGCTTCCAGGCCGGGCCGTCGTCCGCCGCGGAGAGCGTGGTGGTGAACGTGGTCACCAGGCTCAGCGCCGCGACCGCCGCCACGGGCAGGGCGAGATGCCTCGCGGCGCGCGGCCGGCAGACGAGCGCCCACAGTGCCAGCGAGGCCGCCGCCACCGTGGGCAGGATGCCGAGGAGATCCGCCCGCCCCGTACGGGCGAGGAAGGCCGCCACCGCACAGGCCGACAGGACTGCGCCGACGCCGAGCGCGCGGTCACGGCGCGTCAGGCCCTGCGGCGGAAGGGCGTTCTTCCTGGTCGTCCCGGCCGTCTCTTCCTTTGCTGTTCCTGCTGTTCTCGTCTCCACGCGGTGGATCCTACGGACGCCCCGGCGGCGACGGACTCTGCCGAACGGCATAGATCGCCCCCGTGGTCCGCCTTCGGGATCTGCCGGTCGGCGGATGGTCCGGCCGCGGCCCGTGAGCGAGGCTTGAGCCGTCACCGCAGGGCAGCCACCGAGGCGGCCTTATAAGGGAGTTCGCCATGAAGAAGACGACCACTCGCGCCCGGACGGCTCTCGCGGCAGTCGCCGTGACGACCGCGCTGGCGGCCCTGGCCGGAGTCTCGGCCACCGATTCGGCCGCGTCCTCCCCGCAGGGACCGGAGGTGCACTCTGCCGGACCGGCGAGCGTGAAGGGACACGGCCGCGTCCTCTACTCCCTTGCCCCGGCCACCGACGACATCCGCTTCACCGTCGACGCGACGGCCGTTCCGTACTCCCGCCCCTACCCGCAGATCGAGCAGTTGAAGAACGGGCTTCCCACCGACGCCCGGGGCAAGGTCACCTTCTCCCACTGGACGGCAAAGGAGGGCAAGGCCATGCAGTCCGAAGCCGAGGTGGACTGCCTGGTCACCGGGGACCGCGTCGCGACCCTCACCGCGATCGTGACCAAGGTGAACGACCCCCGGCTCGAGGACACCATCGGCAAGCGCATCGGAATCAGCGTGTACGACGGCAAGGGCGGCAAGGGCGGCAAGGACAGGTTCGGCTTCTCCTGGGGAGTCGGCAACCTGGACACCGACGGCAAGGGCGACCCGGTCGAGGGGCGGGTGGGCACCTGCATGGCACCTGCTCCGTTCGCCCCCGTGACCCAGGGCGGCTTCACGGTCCACCACACCGAGCTTCCCCAGCCGCCGTCGGCGCCCGGCCGGCCCCGGACCTCCTGATCGCGGCCGGACTCCCGGTGCCGCCCGGTCACTCCTCGATGGCACCGCCCACGGACCGCAGGTACGCACGGAAGGTCAGCGACGGGTCCTGACGGCGCCGGTCGAGGTAGGTGGCGAAGTGCAGCTGGTCGCGGAGGGAGACGCCCGCCCGGATGCGTTCGGCCTGGTGGCGCTCGGTGTCGCGGATGGACTCCGCGAGGGCGAAGAGGTCTCCCGCGCGGTCGGCGGGCAGGAACAGGACGCCGTCGTCGTCGCCCAGGACCAGGTCCCGGCGGTCCACCGTCCAGTCCCCGACGACGGCCGACTCCAGCGCGTCCCGGGGCCGGGCGTCGAGGCGCTGCGGGCCGGTGGGGGTCGCGCCCAGGCTGTAGACCGGCAGCCCGATCTCGCGCAGCTCGGCCGTGTCGCGGTGCAGGCCCCAGACCACGACGCCCTCCAGCCCGGCGGCCAGGGCCTCCAGGATCATGAGGTCGCCGGCGCATGCCTCGTCGAGCCGCCCGCCGTTGTCGACGACCAGGACGTCCCCGGGGCCGGCCGCGGCGGCCTCGATCGCCTCCAGGAAGACGTCGACGCTGCCCACGTGCCGCGCGGGGAGCACCCTCCCGGACAGGCGGCCTCCGGGCACCACGGCGCGCACGGGCGCGGGGGCGCAGCGCACCGGCACCCCTGCGCGGAGGCAGGCGTCCGCCAGGTGGGCGGTGGTCAGTCTCGCGAACCGCTCCCGGAGTTCCTTGTGTTCCATCCCGAATGCTCCCTCCGCCACGGCTCCCGGTCGACCGGATACGACGACCGTACCGGCCCACCGGATGCCGTGGTGGACGGATCCGGGCATCCGGTCAGCGGCCGGGGACCATGACCTGCTTGCCGCTCCGGGCCAGCGGGACCGGAATCGTCCGGGTCTCGGCGCTGCGCTTCTGGCGGCCGTCGAGCGGCTTCTGGACGGCGTTGATGTTGAGCGAGACGCCCTGACCGCCCGTGAACGTGCCACTGGCGAAGGCGTTCACGCCGTCCGCCGTGATCTCATAGCCCGTCACATCGACGATGCCGTTGGCCCGGCAGTCGCGGAACACCTCCTCGACGGGAACGAACCAGAGCCAGTGGTTGTCCCCGTCGTGATTGAGGTCGACCTTCTCGTTGAACCAGACGGCCACGCTGCCCGTCAGGCTCACGGTGGCGGTCCAGTCGATGTCGTACTTCTGGGTGCCGACCACGAGCGAGGCCTCCACCACCGACTTCGGCGGGATCTTCAGAGGGAGGTCGACGCTCCAGCTCTGGGTCTCCTTGTGCGAGAACTCCTGTGTGGAGGAGAGGCTCGCCTCGATCGACGTGGTCTCGCTGACCTTGGCGACCGCCGGGATCTCCGCCGAGACCTCCATCGTGACACCGATCTTCAGCGACTCCGTCACCGAGATCCGCAGGTCCTGCTCGGTCGTCTTGCTCTGCTTGTACGTGACGACCTGCTCCACGTCCGTGCCGTTGCGGTAGTTGGTGACCACGGAGCTGACCTGGCCGGGCACGGGGGAGGGGGCGTTGGGGTCGTAGACGATGCCGCTGTACTTTGTACGGACCTGGTACTTGTGATAGTCGGCGAGGGCACCCTGCTTCCCGTAGTCCGTGGACGCGGTGAAGCGGCAGCCGTTGGAGCGCGGAAAGCGCTCCCGGGCCATCCACTTCCCCCACTCGTCCGTTATCTCCTGGAGCGAGCGGGCGGCGCCCCGGGCCTTTGCCGGGGCGGACCGCTCCGGGCTGGGAGCGGCCGCCGCGGCCCCCGCCGTCACCAGGGACAGCGGAACGGCCGCGGCGACTCCTGCGGCGGGTGCGAGCGTGAGAAGGCGACGTCTGGAGACATGACTCATTGAATTCCGTACCTTCTTGCGGTAGATGACGGTCCGGTTGTTGCTCGGTGATCAATGCAATCCGTGCTCGACCGCGCTGCATAGGGACTTTGGTCCCGAACGCCCGGTAACACCGCAGACACGCACACCCGGGCGGCGGTCCGTCCGCCGCCGAGGCCCGGTCAACTCCCGCTATGCACCCGTTGGTTGTGCTCCGGCCGGCGGTCGATGCCCTCGGCGACGCGCAGGGCCAGCCCGACGTACGCCCTGAACGCCCTGCCCAGGTAGCGGCCGGGGCCGCGCCACTTCTTCTGCGTCGCCGCCCTCTCCTCCCGCTTCCGGCGCGCCTCGGCCGCCCGGTCGAGCGAGCCGACGGTACGGATCAGCCTGTCCCGTACGGCACACGCCAGGCGCACGGGCAGGGGATCGGTGAGGGGGCGGTAGGCCGGCACCGGCTGCTCCCCGTCGTTGCCGAGGGACAGGAAGACGGCGCGGATGATGACGAATCCGAGCAGCGTCGACGCGAAGTACAGCTTCAGACCGGCGTAGCTGAACGCGTGCGAGCTGCGGAAGACGTACACGTCGACCGCGCCCAGCGCGACCAGGGCTGCCAGCGCCAGCAGGTAGGGGACGGCCAGCAGGCCGAGGGCCGCCAGGGCGCGCAGCGACACCGCGAGCGTCCTGCGAGAGGTTCTTGCCATGGATGAAGGGCTCCGATGACTCGCACAAGGAATGGGGCTGATGCGCGAGCGTTCGGACACCAGGTGAGTCGGGAGAGTACATGACAGCCGGAGCGTGGCAAGGGGCCGGTGAGGGGCTGTGGGGCTTGAAGGGCTTCAAATTTTTGATCGACCGTGCTAATTTTTGATTATGCGTTCAGAAATTGCGAACGGCGACCAACCGGATCGCTCGTTCATCGAGCGCGCCCGCAGGGCGCAGATCATCGGCTGCGCGGTGCAGACCATCGCCGAGCTGGGCTACGCCCGGACCTCGCTCGCCAAGATCGCGAAGCGGGCCGGGATCAGCACCGGAGTGATCTCGTACCACTTCGCCGGCAAGGACGAGCTGATGCAGGAGGTCCTCGACGAGGTGTTCCGGCTCGGCCGGGACTTCATGGAGGAGCGGGTGTCGGCGGCGCGGGGCAGTGCCGCCGGCGTGCTGAAGGCGCACATCGAGTCCAACCTGGCCTTCCTGCGGGAGTACCCGGCGCACCGGCTCGCCGCGGGCGAGATCGCCCGCAACGCCCGGGCCGCGGACGGCGCCCCGCTGGTGGACCTCGGCGCCTTCGCCGGGCTCCAGCGCGTCCTCGAGGAACACCTGAAGGCGGGCCAGGCGGCCGGGGAATTCGGCGACTTCGACCCCAGGGTGACGGCGGCGACGATCCGCGCGGCCATCGACGCGGTGTCCGCGCAGCTCGCCTTCGACCCGGGACTCGACGTGGCCGCCTACGGCCGCGAGCTGGTGGCGCTCTTCGAGCGCGCAACAAGACCGGCAAAGGGGGAGTGAACGATGGGGGAGCCCGCACTGCGGCTGGAGGGGCTGTGCAAGACGTTCGACGGCCGGACGGTCGTCGACCGCGTGCACATGACGGTGCCGCAGGGTTCGTTCTACGGCGTGGTCGGGCCGAACGGCGCCGGCAAGACGACCTCGCTCTCGATGGCCGTGGGCCTGCTCCGGCCGGACGCGGGCAGTGCGCACGTGTTCGGCGTGGACGTCTGGGCCGACCCGCTGCGTGCCAAGGCGCTGCTGGGCGTCCTGCCCGACGGCCTGTCCATGCCCGAGCGTCTCACCGGCCGTGAGCTGCTCACCTACCTCGGCCTGCTGCGCGGCATGGACGCCGCCACCGTCGACGCGCGGGCGGCCGAACTGCTGGAGGTCCTCGAACTCGACGGCGCCGCCCGGACGCTCGTCATGGACTACTCCACCGGCATGCGGAAGAAGATGGGCCTGGCCACCGCGCTCCTGCACGCACCCAGGCTGCTCGTGCTCGACGAGCCCTTCGAGGCGGTGGACCCGCTCTCCGCGGCCACCATCCGCACCATCCTCCAGCGCTTCGTCGCCTCGGGCGGATCGGTCGTCTTCTCCAGCCATGTGATGGCACTCGTCGAGCAACTCTGCGACAGCGTCGCGGTCGTGGTCGGCGGCCGCGTCGTCGCGGCGGGGCCGCTGGCGGACGTGGCCGGGGACGAAGGACTGGAGAACAGGTTCATGCAGCTCGCGGGTGCGCGGGCCGGGGGAGGAACGGGGCTGTCGTGGCTGGCGTGCTGATCAGATTCAAGATTGCGGTGCTCCGGCACTCGATGACCGGCGGACGGGCCGTGCTCACGGTCCTCGGCGCGGTCCTGGGCCTGCTGCTCGCGGCGGGCACGGTCGTCCTGGCGGCCCTGCGTCCGGACGCGGGCGTGCTCGCCGTCGTCCTGGGCGCATGGGCCGCCGGCTGGATCCTCGGCCCGACCCTGACCGGCGGGGACCCGGCACTGCGGCCGGAGTTCTTCACCCTCCTCCCGCTCCCTCCGCGACGGCTGGCGCTCGGCCTGCTGGGAGCCGCGTTCGTCGGTGTGCCGGCGGCCGTGACGCTGGTCGCGCTCGGCGCCCTCGTGGCGCTGGGAGCCGCGGCCGGTCCGGGCCCCGCTCTGCTGGCCGTCCCTGCCGTGCTCCTGCAACTGCTCGTCCTGGTACTGCTGTCGAAGGTCGCCTCGGCGGCGCTCGGCGAGGCGATGAAGTCGCGGATCGGCGCCGAGGCGGGCGGGATCCTCTTCGCCCTGCTGCTCGCCATGGACCTCAACGGCTGGATCCCGGTCGGCGGCCTGGCCCACCTCCTGGCCGGTTCCTCCCCGCTCTTCCTCGCCCTGCCCTCGGGCTGGGGCCTGTACGCCGTGGACGCGGCCGGTCACGGCCACTGGACGGCCGCCCTCGGCACGCTGGCGGCGACCGCCGCCCTGGGCGCCCTGCTGCTGGCCGCCTGGGCCGCGCTGCTGTCCCGCCGGGCCCTGCGCCCGGCCGGCCGGCCCGCCACGGCGGCGGGCCCGCGGCCGGGCGGACGCCGGATCCTGCCGGCCGGCCCCGTGGGCGCGGTGGCGGCCAAGGAGCTGCGCACCTGGCTGCGCGATCCGCACCGCGGCCGCTTCCTGCGGATGGCGCTGTGGACGGGCGTCCTGACCTCCGCCCTCGCGGCGACCGGCCCCTGGACCGCGCCGCTGCTGTGGGCGGGCCCCGCGACCGTCGTCTTCGCCGGGATGTTCTCCGCCAACCTCTACGGCTTCGACGGCAGCGCGCTGTGGCTGACGCTGAGCACGCCCGGCGCCGCGCGGGCCGACGTCCGCGGCCGGCAGACGGCCTGGCTGCTGATCGTCGCTCCCCCCGCCCTGGCCCTCACCCTGGCCGGGACCGCCCTGCACGGGGACGCCGCGGCCTGGCCGTGGGTGCTGGCCGTCCTCCCCGCGCTGCTCGGCGGCGCGGCCGGCCTGTCGGTCCTCGTCTCGGTGACGGCCCTCAACCCGGTCACCGACCCGCACCGGCGCGGCCGGGGGACCATCCTCTCCGGGGACGACCTGGACATGGCCCGGATGCAGGCCCAGATCTGGATGATGCTGCTGCTCATCCCGCTGACCTTGGCGCCCGCGGCCGCGCTGGTCCTGGTCGGCCTGCTGTCCGGATCCGCCTGGCTCGGCTGGACGGGCGTCGCGGCCGGGCTCGGCACGGGAGCGCTGCTGGCCTGGGGCCTGGGCCGCCTCGCGCACCGGCGCCTGGCGGCGCGCGGACCCGAACTGCTGGCGGAACTCCGGCACGGCGTCAGGACCCGGCGGCCGGCGAAGGCCGCGGACATCCGGAAGCCGGAGGCCAAGGCCCCCGACATGCCGCGCGGCCGGGCCACCGTCATGGGGCTGCTGCTGACGGCCGGGATCCTGCTCCTGGGGCCGCAGACCATCGGACCGGTGGCCATCCGCCTCTCCGGATCGTCCGCGCGCTCGTGGTTCGCGGTGCTCTACCTGCCGCGGCACTGGCAACTCCCCGCGCTGGCCGCGGTCGCGATCGCGGGCGCCCTGTCGATCGCGGGCGCGGTGGTCGTCCGCCGGCGGTTCACCAGGACGCAGGCCGGCGCAGCACAGGACACCGGCAGCCCCGCCGGGGACCCGCAGGCCCCGTCGCTCTGCTCGGTCTAGGGGGTGTTCGCCGGTGCGCCGAGCGCGCCTCTCGGGGGCCGCACCGGGTGGGCTATGTTGAGCAAAAGAGGCGAGAAGGAGGCGCACCGGTGCCATCAGGGCGGCAGCAGGCACGCGCGCAGGCGTCCGCGATCACACCGGGAGGCCGGTCCCCGGGGGCGGAGCCGCCCCCCGCGGACAAGGTACGCGCCCTGTTCGGCGGCCACCGGCTGTCCCCCGCGCAACGGCGCATCGCGCAGTACATCACCGACCACTTCCCTGCGGCCGCCTTCCTGTCGATCACGGACCTCGCCGAGCGGGTCGGCGTGAGCCAGCCGTCGGTGACCCGCTTCGCCACCTCCCTGGGCTTCAGCGGCTACCCGGCCCTCCGGGAGGCCCTCCAGCCCATCGCCCTCAGCGCCGTCGCCGGCCACCCGGCCACGGGGGCGGAGGCCCGCCGCAACGAACTCCAGGCGGCCGTCGACGCCGAGATCGAGAACCTGGAGAGCCTGCGGCACGTCCTCGCCGACACCGACCGGGTGCTCGAGATAGGCCGCGAACTCGCCAGATCGGTCCCCCTGACGATCCTGGGCCTGCGGATCTCCCTCTCGCTGGCGGAGTACTTCGCGTATGCGGCGAAGCGGATCCATCCGGACGTGCGCCTGGTGTCCCGCGGGGGCAGCGTGGCCTACGACGCGCTCCTGCAGTCACGCGAGGCGGGAGGGACGTGGGTGCTGGCGTTCGCGATGCCCAGGCACGCCAACGAGACCCTGGCCGCGATGCGGGCCGCGCGCAGCACGGGCCTGCGTGTGGCGCTGATCACGGACCTGACGCTCGGGCCGCTGGTGGAGGAGGCCGACGTGGCGCTCACCGCGGGCACCGGATCGCGCCTCGTCTTCGACTCGTACGCGGCGCCCGGCGTCCTGTCCGCGGCCATCCTCCAGGCCATGGCCGACGCCGACCCGGAGCGCACCCAGCTCCGCCTGGAGAAGTACGAGCAGGCGGCCGAGCAGCACGATTTCTTTCTCGAGTACTGAGCCGTCCCGGGGGTGGGGCGGGCGCGGCTCACGAGGTGCGCATCACCACCCAAACCCCACGACTTTCACCCCGGCTCCCTGGATGAAATTTTTCATGCCCTTGCGTACCGCGCAGTAAATATATTTACTGCGTGTGGCGCCTGGGCCCGATCGGGCTGACCGGTACAGCGCTCGCGACGGCGAGCCCCGGGCCGAATGTGGCGAACACTCCGGGGACGGCATCCTCCTCAGCCGTCCCGGCGGTGTTCCGTTCGGGCAATCCGCTCCCCTCGGATGCCCCGGCGGCCCCGGTCTGCCCCTGGGCCGGGGTCGCCGACAGCTCTTTCCCGGATCAGGCATCGTCCTCCGGCTCCGTGGACTCCGCGAGGGCGATCAGCTCCTCCGTCGACCAGGCCAGCGTGCCGCTGCGCAGGTCGTCGGCGACCGACCGCACCCATCGCTCCTCGGCCGCGGTCACCGTGTGCAGGAATTCGATCTCCAGGGCGGTGACCCTGGGCAGCGTGCCGGACATCGCGGCCAGGGCGGTCTCCATGTCCGTCCGTATCCCGGCCAGCTTTTCCGCCCGCCGTTCCAGAACCTCCAGCGCCTCCTGGGGCGACATCAGGAGCAGGTGCGACAGGGCCGCCGGGAACTGGGGGAATTCCTGTTTGGGTGTGGCCAGCATCTGCTCCAGCCAGTCGCGGGCGGCCTTGCGGCCGGCGTCGGTGAGTTCGTACACCGTGCGCTCGGGATAGGCGCAGTCGCGCCCCGTTTCACGGACTGCGACCAGCCCCTCGCCGTGCAGGCGCTCGATCGTCCGGTACAGGCTCGCGCGCTGGTTCACGTTGACGACCTGGTCCTTGCCCCACTGCTTGAGCAGCCGCTGCATGCCGTACGGGTGCAGCGGCTTGAAGTGCAGCAGGGCCAGCACGGTCAGGGTGAGGGGGGAGCTGCGTACAGGGGTGCTCATGCCGCAGATATTAGTAGCTTCTCGAGAACTAGTTGACATGAGACTAGTTGCATTGCAACTATCTCGACAGTTGCAATGCGAGACGAGGAGCAGGCATGGGCAAGGTGAGTACTGCGTTGGTCGCCGGAGGCGGCATCGCCGGGCCGGTGACGGCCCTGGCACTGGCCGAGGCGGGCATCCGGGCAACCGTCTACGAGGCACACCCGGTTGCCGCCGACGGCGTCGGGGCGATGCTGAGCGTGGCGCCCAACGGGCTGGACGCCCTGCGGATCGTCGGAGCGGACAAAGTGGTGGAGGCCATCGGCCGGCCCGTGCCCGGCGTGGTGATGGCCGACGGCAGCGGGAACCGGCTCGCCGAGTTCGGCGGCTTCCCCGGTCTGCCCGCCACCTTGGTGGTGTCCCGCGCGGACCTCTTCCGGGCGCTGGCCGACCACGCGGAGGCGCACGGTGTGCCGGTCGAGTATGGCAAGCGGCTCGTCGGCGCCGAACAGACCGCCGACGGTGTCACCGCCGTCTTCTCCGACGGCAGCACCACCACGGCCGACGTGCTGATAGGCGCCGACGGCATCCGCTCCACCGTCCGCACCCTCATCGACCCTGCCGCGCCCGGCCCCGAGTACGGCGGCGTCCTCAGCTTCGGCGGCTGCAGCGCGGGCAGCGGAGTGCCGACCGACCCGGGTGCCATGCACTTCGCCTTCGGCCGGACGTTCATGGGCTACTGGCGCCTCCCCGACGACCGCATCTGCTGGTTCGCCGCCCTTCCCCGCACCGAGCCGCTCACCTCCGCCGAGGTCGCCCGCACCTCCGCCGCCGAGTGGCTGGCCCGGCTACGCGAGCTGTACGCCGACCACGTACCCGGCCGGGAACTGCTCGCCTGCACCGACCCCCGCGACCTGATGGCCGTGGGTCCCATGGAGCGCATGCCGTCGGTGCCGCACTGGCACCGCGGCCGCATGGTCCTGGTCGGCGACGCGGCCCACGCCCCCTCCTCCAGCTCCGGGCAGGGCGCCTCCCTGGCCGTCGAGAGCGCCGTCGAACTGGCCCGCTGCCTGCGCGATCTGCCCGGCCCGGAAGCCGCGTTCGCCGCCTACGAGCACCTGCGCCGCGCCCGGGTGGAGGTGATCGGCGGGAACGCCGCCGCCGCGAACAAGGTGAAGGCGGGTCAGACCGGGGGAGCACCCGCCATGCCGTCCCCGGAGGAGATGTTCGGCCGCGTGCACCGTCACCGCATCGACTGGCACGCGAACGCCGCCGTTCGTGCGGGTGAATGAGGCCCGCCCGGCGGCCGTGCCGGGTGGCCACAGGGTGCCGGGCGTGGAAGATGGTGCCCCGTGGCCGCGGACGACGGCCGTACGGAGGGTGTGCCGGATGAGCAACCGGGCTGCGGTGAAAGCGCGTTGGGCCCTGCGGGCAGCGGTGAACGTGGCGGCCGCCGCCGCGCTGCTCGTCGCCGGCGAGCCGACGGCATCGGCGGTGGCGGCGCGGTGCGGAGGGGCGACCTGCGTGATGGTCGACGGCGAGGGCCTGCACGTTCTGCGGGCCGGGGCCACGCCCGCGGAGGACGGGGACTTCTTCGGCCACTTCCACCTGTCCGGCGCCGGTCTGAACGAGAACAGCGCCATCCGGCACTGGCGGCACGGCCAGCGCTACTCGGTGGCGCTGGGCCGCAACGTCCGCGACCACACGGTGATCTGCGCCGAGGGCTGGGAGCACCTCGACGACAAGGTGCAGCCCCACGGCCGGGCCTGTGTGGAGATCCACCGCTAGGCGCGGCCGAACTGCGTTGACGGATTCGCGTTTAGGTAAAACGTTCGACATCAACCGACAAACACTCTTGTTGTGTGCATGATCTTCCCGATGGGATCGCGTCAGCCGCTCTGTGCGGCCCCGCCCCTACCAGGGAGATTCCATGCACACTGCTCGTCCGCGGCCCACCGCCGCGCTCGCGGCGTCCGCTGCCGCCGCCCTCGCCGTCACCGCACTCGCGGCCACGCCGCCGAGCCGGGCCGCCGCCACGTCCGCCGGCGCGGCCGGGCACGTCAAGGTGGTCCCGGCCGTCGCCGGACACCAGTTGGTGCGCGCCGTGGGCAGCCCGCTCTCCACCGAGCAGTGCCGGGCCCAGTGGAAGATAGCCTGCTACACCCCGCTGCAGTACCGCGAGGCGTACCGCCTGAACCCGCTGTACCAGCAGGGGATCACGGGCAAGGGCCGCACGATCGTCATCGTGGACTCCTTCGGCTCGCCGACGATCCAGCACGACCTGGACGTCTACAGCAAGCAGTTCGGGATACCCAGCACCAAGGTGGAGGTCGTCAAGTGGGGCAACGTCCCCGCGTTCGACCCGAAGAACAGCGACATGACGGGCTGGGCGGGCGAGACGACCCTCGACGTCGAGATGGCCCATGCCGTGGCGCCGGACGCGAAGATCGTCCTGGTGGAGACCGCGGTCGCGGAGACCGAGGGCACCACGGGCCTGCCCGAGATGATGGACGCCGAGAAGGCCCTGATCGACCGCGGTGTCGGCGATGTGATCACCCAGAGCTTCGGCGCCACGGAGAACACCTTCCCCGGCTTCGACAAGGGCGACTTCTCCAGCATCGCCAATCTGCGGTACGCCTTCAAGGACGCGGCCCGCAAGCACGTGACCGTGCTCGCCTCCTCCGGTGACGGCGGCGCGACCGACAACACCGCCGACGGCAAGGGCTACTACAAGGAGCGCGTCAACTCCTGGCCCTCCTCCGACCCGCTGGTGACCTCGATCGGCGGCACCCAGCTGCACTTGAACGACAAGGGCGAGCGCACCGCCCCGGAGAGCGTCTACAACGACCACGGCGCGGGCGGCGGCGGTCAGTCGCACGTCTTCAAGCGCCCGGCGTTCCAGAACGGTGTGAAGAACGTCGTCGGCGAGCGCCGCGGCACCCCGGACATCTCGATGGCCGCCGCGGTCGACGGCGGTGCGTGGGTGTACTCCAGCTACGACCCGGCCGCCACCGGCTGGGACGTCTCCGGCGGCACCAGTGAGGCCAGCCCGCTGTTCTCCGGCATCGTGGCCCTGGCCGACCAGGCCGCGGGCCACCGGCTCGGCAACATCAACGACGCCCTGTACACCCTGTCGGCCCGCTCGGCGCACGACCCGCGCACCGGCATCGTCGACGTCAACGACGGTACGAACAACAGCTACGAGGGCGTCACCGGCTACACCGCCGTCGACGGCTACGACATGGCCACCGGCGTCGGCACCGTGGACGCCTCGCGCTTCGTCCCCGCCCTGGCCCGCGCCGGCCGCCGCGGCTGAGCAGCGCGCATTCCGCACGGGCCGGGCGGCGCTACGCTGCGCCGGACCGGTCCGTGACCGGGGGCCCGGAGACCGGGCTCTCCGCGGTGTCCCCTGCGCGGCCCCCGGGCAGGTCGCGCCGGCCGCGCAGGGGGCCCAGCGCGAGGATCAGCCAGCACGGGGCGAGCAGCCCGGTCATGATCCACATCGTGGGCCGGAGACCGAGGGCGTCACCGAGGTACCCGGCGAGCAGCGAACCGACGGGGATGGTGCTGTGGTTGACGGCCATGGTCGTCGCGACGACCCGCCCCAGCAGGTGCGGCGGGCAGTACTGCTGCCGGAAGCTGCCCAGCACGACGTTGCACGCCACGACCCCGGCCGCCACCGCGAACGCGCCGGCGGCGAAGAGCGCCAGGCCCGCCCCGGGCGTGGTCAGCGGCAGGAGGAGTGCGCAGGGGCCGGTGAGCATCTGGAGGAGCAGCATCCCGCGGGCGGTGCCGAAGCGCCGGCCGACCGGGCCGGCGAGCGCGGCGCCGAGGACGCCGCCCAGGCTGCCCGCCATGATCAGGGTGCCGACCGTCGCGGCGGACGCGCCCACCGTGCGCACCAGGAAGGCGATCTGCACCGCCTGATAACCCATCAGCGCCAGATTGACGACGGCCCCGTACAGCACCATCGGCCGCAGATGGCGGTCGTGGAGGACGAACCTCAGCCCCTCGCCGATCTGCCTGCGCAGGGTGTCCTGCCGCGCGGGTGCGGCAGGGGCCGGTTCGCGGACCCGGAGCGCGGCGAGGCACACCGCCGAGACGACGAAGGTCACCGCGTCGATCAGCAGCCCGGCCACCGCGCCGGAGACCTGGGCGACGAGTCCGGCGGCCCCACGCCCGAGCACCCGCGTGCCGGCCTCGCTGCCCTGGAGCTTCGCGTTGCCGTCGAGCAGGTCCCGGCCGCCGAGCACGGTCGGCACGTACGCGTGGAACGCCGTGCCGAAGAACACCGCCGAGGTGCCGCAGATCACCGCCGCGGCGAGCAGGTGGGCGAAGGTGAGCGCGCCCAGCCAGGCGGCGAGGGGGACGCTCGCGTACACGGCCGCCGAGACGAGGTTGCAAGCGATCAGCAGGGGACGCTTCCGGAGCCGGTCCACCCAGGCGCCCGCCGGGAGCCCGACGACCAGCCAGGGCAGCCAGACGGCGGCGGCGAGCAACCCGACGGCGAAGGCGTCGACGTGGAGGACCACCACCGCGATCAGCGGCAGTGCCACCGCGGTGATGCCGTTTCCCAGTCCGCTGGCGGTCTCGCCCGTCCAGAGCAGCAGGAAGTCCCGCTGCCCGAGCACCCCGAGGCGGGAGCGTCCGCCACGCACGGTGTCAGTCGTCGTGTTCATGATCGGAATCTCAGCCCGTACGGGCGGACTCCGCAAGCGAGTTGTCCGCGGGACGCGTGGCGCGGCGCCGGGGAGCGCCAGCCCCGGCGGCCCCGGCAGTCCTCAGCGGCCCTGGAGATTCCTGACGTTGTCCCCGAAGGTCCACCCCTTGGACCCGTCCCAGTTCACCGACCAGGTCATCAGGCCCTTGAGGCCGTTCCCGTAGGCGTTCCACGCCTGTGACACCAGGTTCGGCGCCATGTAGCCGCCGCCCGCTCCCGGTTGCGCCGGCAGGCCCGGAACCTGCTTGTCGAGAGGAACCCTGATCGTGGTGCCCTGGACCACCAGCCCCTTGTCGAGGCAGTCGGTCTGCGCGGTGAATCCCTCGACCGTTCCGGCGGAGTACGAATCCCCGGAGCAGCCGTACATGCTGCCGTTGTAATACTGCATGTTGAGCCACCACAAACGGCCGTTGTCCGCATACTTCTTCACGATCGGCAGGTATGCGCCCCAGATCGAGCCGTATGTCACGCTGCCGCCCGTGACATAGGCGGTTTCGGGCGCCATTGTCAGGCCGAAGTCCGCGGGCATGCGGGCCAGCACGCCGTCGATGATGCGGATGAGGTTGGCCTGGGAGGCCGACAGCCGGTCGACGGCACCGCTGCCGGTGAGCCCGGTCTCGATGTCGATGTCGATTCCGTCGAAGTTGTACGCCTTGAGGATCGGCACCACGGTCTCGACGAAACGGTCGGCAACGGCACTCGAGCCGAGGTCGATGCCGGCCGCCGCACCGCCGATGGACAGGAGGACCGTGGCCCCGGCCGCCTTGGCGCGGCACATCTCGGCCGGGGTCGGCACCTTCACCGTCGTGTCCATCCCGTCCTCCCAGAGGGCGGTTCCATCGGAGAGGATGACCGGGAATGCCGTATTGATCACGTTATAGCCGTGGTTGCGGATGGCGGGATCGTCGATCGGGGTCCAGCCGAACGGCGGGTGGACGCCGTTGGCCGCGCCGTCCCAGTTCTCCCAATACCCCTGGAGCACCTTGCCGGAGGGTCTCGGCCTGACCGGGCACGTATCGTCGTCCGGTGCGTCCGCCGCCGCGGCGGGGAGGACCTGCACGGCGAGGAACAGGGCCAGGAGCACTCCCAGGAGACGTGTCGTCCGACCTGGCATGAATTACCCCCTTCCGGTCCGTACGAACGGGCCGCGATGATCCGGAAGATCTGAAACGACGGGATTTTCCGAACCGTAAAATGTCCATGACAGACCGTCAATAGGTCCGGACCAATCGGGATCAATTACTACCCCCGGTAAGTCCCTGGTGACCTGGCCGGACGCCTTGTGGATCATGCCTTCCTTCCGTGCGTCATGCATGAGTCAATCGCATATCCATTCCCCTGAAACCGTGTGCGAAGATTCCGTTTCCTGGTTCGAACGGACCAGGTGACAAGGGGAAACTTCGTGAAGAAGAGAACACTCAGCATCGCGATCGGTGCGGCACTGGCGGTGGGCTGTTCCGCGCTGTTGCTGCCCGGCGCGAACGCGTCCGAGGACCACAAGGTCGACGACGCCACCGTCGCGGCCTTCGGCCGCATCGCCGACGATGTGCTGAAGCAGCGCACGGAGGCGCTCGTCGACGGGCAGCAGGACGAGGGCTACACCGCTCCGCGTGAGAAGAAGGTGCGCCTCTCCGGCGGCATGGAGAAGACCGAGGACCACGGTGTCTCCTCGCTGCGCACCCGCAAGCAGCGGCTCGCCTCCCTCGGCGAGGCCTACTCCAACGCCGACACCAAGGTCACCACGGACAAGACGACCGTCAAGGGCAAGCGCGCCACGGTCGAGGTCACCGAGACCACCGTCCTGACGTACAAGAAGATACGTGGCGACGAGCCGGGCACCACCGGCTTCACCGCCCACCACAAGCTCACCTTCAACCGCGGCAAGGGCGGCAAGTGGGAGCTGTCGGGCATCCAGGCCAAGGACGACGGCCCGGGTGCCGTCAACCAGCCGCAGACCGCCCCGGTGACCCCGGCCAAGGACTCCGCCGGCTTCCCCAAGGCGACCCCGGCCTCCATATCCTGGCCCGCGCGCCAGGTGCCCAAGACCCAGAAGCCGGGCGGCTACGACTACAAGGCCATGGCCGCCTACGCCGAGAAGTACTGGCGGAACTACAACCCGCAGTACCGCCAGTTCAACGACGCCGGCGGCGACTGCACCAACTTCATCAGCCAGGCCCTGCGGGCCGGCGGCTGGAAGGACGAGCCGGGCTCGGACTCGGACTACCGCAAGTGGTGGTACAACACCTCGGGCGAGTCGACGTCCTTCGTGGGCGCCAACGAGTGGTCCTGGTACGCGATGTCCTCGAAGCGGGTCACCAACCTGCAGAACGTCTACCAGATGGACGTCGGCGACATCCTCCAGATGGACTTCGACCGTGACGGCTCGAAGGACCACTCCATGATCGTCACGTACAAGAGCCGCATCGGCATCCCGTACATGACGTACCACTCGACGAACACCTACCGGAAGTCGCTGGCGAGCATCATCGCGTCCTACCCGGACGCCGTGTACTACGCCTACCGCACCTGACGGTCCGCAGTGGGTCCCGCCCCCGGGGCGGGGCCCACCGCCACGACGTGCCGGTGCTCCGCGCGGCACAGGCGTCGGCCATACTCGTGGGCAAGGACCCACGGCGGCGCCCGGAGACAGGTCATCGCGGCATCCCCGGCCGCCGCCGGCTCTCATCCGGCCACCGATACCCCCGCCGACGAGGAAAGCTTCATCTCCCGCATGCACCTCGCCGCCGAACGGGCCGTCCGCGCCTCCGGGCTGGAGTGGACGTTCGTGCGCGGCGGGATGTACGACACCAACGCGCTCCAGTGGGCGGAGGCCATCAGGACCGACGGCGTCGTCCGCGGCCCCTACCCCGAGGCCGTCGCCGCCCCCGTCCACGAGGCCGACCTGGCGGCCGTCACCGCCCGCGCCCTGCTGGACGGCACCGGCTCCCTCCTCGGCACCGCCCCCCGGATCACCGGCCCCGAGGCGGTGACCATGGCCGGGCAGGTCGCCGCGATCGGGGGCGCGACCGGCCGCGCGACCTGCTTCGAGACGGTGTCCCCGGAAGCGGCCGTCGAGGCGATGGCCGCCACGGGCCTCCCCAGGGAGGCCTGCGCCCAGCTCGTCGGCTACTACGGCGCATCGGTGGGCACCGAGCCGCTGATCACCGACGACGTCCTGCGCATCACCGGCCGCCCGGCCCGCACGTTCGACGAGTGGGCCCGCGACCACTCGGACGACTTCCGCTGACGCCCGCGCGCCCGGTCCGGTGCCGCCGTGCGCCCCGCACGGCGGCACCGGACCGGGCGCCGGTCAGCGCAGCGGCAGGTGCCGGGCGAAGAACCCGCGCACATGACGGCGCACCGCGGGCACCGTTCCCGCCGGGTCGGCCGTGCCGACCAGGGCGGCGCGGTCGGCCGCCGTCATCAGCCCGGCGGCCTGCAACTGCGGTGCCATGGCGGCGTAGTCGGTGAACACCCAGTGCGCGGCGTCGGTGAGCTGCCCGCGGCGGACCCGCCCTCGCGGGTGGGCGAGCACCGCCGACCAGGACCGCTCCAGCTCCTGCCGGTGGGTGAAGCCGTCGCTGCCCAGCAGGAGCAGCGGCCGGTCCACCCCGTACCGGGCGACGGGGAGCAACTCGCCCTCCCCGCCGGGCTTCTCGGCCGGGCGGTCCAGATAGCCCTCCATGTCGACCGCCGCGCCGATGCGGCCGTCCTCGTACATCGCCTCGGCCACGGCCGTGCCCCCGGCCGAGTGGCCGTACGCGCCCACCCGCCGCAGATCCAGCGCACGGCCGAGGTGCTGCGGCAGCGCACGCCCCTCCGCGTCGGGGTTCCGTCCGGCCGCCAGGACCTCCAGCCGGTCCAGCACGAACCGGAGGTCCGCGATCCGGGTGTCGGTCATGGTGCGGAAGGCCCTAGGGTCCGTCCTGACGTCCCCTCGGAAGACCGTCTCGCGGACCTTCTCCCGGCCCGGCATCGCGCAGGGGAACTCCACCTCACCGGCATCGCCGGGGTGATCGACCGTCACCACCGCCCAGCCGTGGCTCGCCAGCTCCTCCGCCAAGCCGGTGCCCATCGAGCGCGGGTCGCCGCCACCCGGGCTGTACAGCAGCACCGGCCGCCGGACGGCCTGCGCGGGCGCGTCCGTGTGCGCATGGGTCATGGTGGCCGCCCAGTTCACACCGGAAGCCGGCAAGTGGTGCATCTGTGTGTCGATGTCGTTGAACGACTTCGCAGCACCCGCGGTCATCTGGGGCGCGACCGGACGGCCGAGCACCGTCCGGGCCGGATAGAACACCGAGACCATCACTTCCCGGACGGGTATCGCACCGTCCCACGGGTCGCGCCGGGAGCGGTCGACCAGGTGCAGCGTGGTGACACCGACCCGGTGCGGGCCCGTCGGCGCCGGCAGCCGCAGGGTGACGCCGCCCGCGGCATGCGCCCGCGCCGTGCCGCCGCCACCCGCGAACAGCAGCGCGGCCGTGGCCGTCACGGCCGACTTGGCGACCGTCCGCCGGGCCGGTCCGGCGGACTGCCCACTGAGGTCGGACTCCGTACGAAACATGGTTCCCCTCCGGTCCCTTCACGTCCTTGTGAGCTGGATCCTGGCGCTCGGAGGGGAGTACGGGCGATGGTTCAGGCCCTGACCGAAACGATGGCGCGACGCCGCCGGGGAGCGTAGTGATCCGGATCCACTTCACGGCCGCCGACTTCGCCCGCGTCCGCTTCGCACCCGGCCCGGCCCCGCTCCAGGAGCTGAACACGGCCCTCATGAAGATGTGCAGCCGTGACGACGAGCTGCTCTTCGGCCGCTGGCGACGGCGGCTGCTCCACTCCCTGCCGGGCGCCGTCGAGCCGCTGGGAGACCTGGTACCCGGCGGCGAAGCCCCGGACTTCCTCGACGTGTTCAGCGACACGCTCGAGGACGGACTGGACACCGTCCGCGCCGCACACCCGGACCGGGTCCGCACCGAACTCGAGCGCGTCTACGCCGGACGCAGGACCCCCGCGCCGCCATGGGTCCGCGACCTGCACCGGGGGGACGCCGAAGCCTGGCGGCTCCTGCGCCGCGCACAGCGCGCGGCCTTCGACACCGTGGTGCGCCCCGTGTGGCCCCTGGTGCAGGACCTGCACCGGGCGGAGTTCACCCGCCACGCCCTGGCCGTGGCCGAGCACGGCGTGGGCGCGGCCCTCGCCGGACTCGTCCCCGGCGCCCGGCTGCACGAAGGCGTCTGGGAACTGGCCGCGCCCGGCGGCAGGGACGTCGAACTGCGCGGCCGCGGCCTGGTCCTGGCGCCCACCTTCCACTGGACCGGCCACCCCCTCCTGGCCGACCTGCCCGGCCGGCCCCTGTTCCTGACCTACCCGGCGGGCCCCGGCCTGCCGCTCTCCCCGGCCGGGGCGGACGGTACGGAGGACGCGCTCGCCGGGGTCCTCGGCCGGACCCGCTCGGACATGCTCCACCTGCTCGCAGAGGAGCACACCACCAGTGAGCTGGCCCGGCGGCTGGGCGTCAGCAAGGCCACCGCATCCGCCCACGCCGCCGCGCTGCGCGCCGCGAGCCTGATCACCACGGCCCGCGCGGGCAAGGCGGTCCTCCACCGGCGCACCGCCCTGGGCAGCCTGCTCGTCCGGCAGCGTGGCTGACGGGTCGTCAGCTCAGCATGTGCGGGCCGGACCGCCGAACGGCGGGGGCCTCTCCCTCCGGAGAACGATGCCCGGGCGCCTTCGGCCCGCCTACGGTGCTGATCATGTTACGTACGACAACGCGGCGATCGCTGGTGGCCGCCGTACTCCTGGCGGCCGTGACCACCGCGTCGGCCCCGGGCGCCGGCTCGGCGGCACCGCGGCCCGCCCCCGCCTCCGCCTCCCGCGCCGAAGTGCCCCCACCGGCAGCGGCGACCCCGATCGGCGCCAGGACGCTGCACCTGGTGGACACCTCGCGCCCCGACCCGTGGCGGCCGGCGGCGGGCCACCGCGAACTCATGGTCTCGCTCTGGTACCCGGCCCTGGCGTCCGGCGGGAGGCAGGCGCCCTACGCCTCCGAGGAGTTGTCCGAGAAGATCCTCGGCACCGGGGTGCTCGCCGGGGTGCGGACCCACGCCACCGCCGACGCGCCCGCCGCCCCCGCGCCCCACCCCCTGATCGTGCTCTCACCGGGCTTCGGGCTCAGCCGCGTCACCCTCACCGCGCTGGGCGAGGACCTGGCCGCCCGCGGCTACGCGGTGGCCGCGCTCGACCACACCTACGAGGCCCCCGTGGAGTTCCCCGGCGGCCGCATCGAGGACTGCCGGGTGTGCGAGAACCCGGACCTGGCGGCCGTCGTACGCAACCGGGCCGAGGACATCCGGTTCGTGCTCGACCGGCTGACGGGCCCCGGCAGCGGCCTGCCCGTCGACCCGCGGCGCATCGGCGTGGCCGGGCACTCGATCGGCGGGGCGAGCGCCGTGGAGGCGATGGGCGAGGACCCGCGCGTGACCGCCGCGGCCGACATGGACGGCGACTTCTTCACCGAGCCGCCCGCCCGGGGACTGACCCGGCCGGTCCTGCTGCTCGGGGCCGGACAGAGCGGGAAGGACCCCGACTCGCAGGCGAACTGGGAGCACACCTGGAACCGGCTGACGGGCTGGAGGCGCTGGCTCGACGTCGCCGACGGCGGGCACCTCACGTTCACCGACGTCCCCTGGACGACCGAGCGGTTCGGCGTTCCGGAAGGGGCCCCCGCGGGGTCGGCCCGCGAGGCGTTCGGCACGCTGGACGCCGGCCGGGCGACGGCCCTCACCCGGGCGTACGTGGGCGCCTTCTTCGACCGGCACCTGCGCGGCGGGCCGGCCCCGCTGCTCGACGGCCCGTCCGCCGCGTATCCGGAGGTCACCGTCGTGAAGTAGCGGTCGCCGGCGTGAAGCAGTCGTGAAGCAGCCGAAGCCGGATCCCCGCGGAGAGGCGGGGACCCGGCTTCACGGGTGGGGGTGCGGGGCGCTCAGCGCGCCGCGGCGGCCCGCTGACGCACGTAGCCGGTCACGGCCAGCGCCAGGGCCAGACCGCCGGTGAAGTAGAGCTGCACCCGGGTGTCGGTGTCGATGGTCATCAGCACCAGCACCCCGGCCACACCGGCCAGCGTCACCCAGGTCAGATACGGGAAGCCCCACATACGCACCACGAGCTTCTCGGGCGCCTCCCGCTCCAGCCGCCGGCGCAGCACCAGCTGCGAGGCGGCGATGAAGCCCCACACGACGAGCACGGAGGCGCCGACCATGTTGAGCAGCCACGCGAAGACGGTGGTGGGCCACCAGTAGGACAGGAGCACGGCGAAGAAGCCGAACGCGGACGAGGCGAGCACCGCGCGGCGCGGCACGCTGCCGGACACCTTGGCCAGGGCCCTGGGGCCCTGGCCGCGCGAGACCAGCGAGTGGGCCATGCGCGAGGAGCCGTAGATGTTGGCGTTCATCGCGGACAGCAGCGCGACCAGGACGACAACGTTCATGATCTGGCCACCGCCGGGGACGCCGAGGCGGTCGAGCACGGCCGCGTACGGGCCCTCCTCCGTGATGGTTTTGTCGTGCCACGGGATCAGCGTGACGATCACCAGCATCGAGCCGACGTAGACGACACCGATCCGCCACATCGTCGTGCGCACGGCCTTGGCCACACCGCGCGCGGGGTCCCGGGACTCGGCGGCCGCGATGGTCACCGTCTCCAGGCCGCCGTAGGCGACGACCGAGGCCAGCAGGCCGGCCACCAGCCCGTTCGTCCCGGTGGGCAGGAAGCCGCCGTCGTGCAGCAGGTGCGCGGTGCCGGGGGCGTCGGTGCCCGGCAGGACGCCCAGGATCGCGAGCGTGCCGAGGACCAGGAAGAGCGCGATGGCGCCGATCTTCAGCGCGGCGAACCAGAACTCCAGCTCGCCGAAGTTCGAGACCGCGGCCAGGTTGGTGCCGCAGAAGACCGCCATGAAGGCCAGCACCCACAGCCAGGACGGCGTGCCCGGGAACCAGCCCTGCATGATGTGGGCCGCGCCGATGGCCTCGATCCCCACCCCGACGACCAGCAGGATCCAGAACATCCAGCCCGCGGTGAAGCCGGCCCACGGGCCGAGGGCGCGGTCGGCGTGGACGGAGAAGGAGCCGGAGGCCGGGTTGGCGGCGGACATCTCGCCGAGCATCCGCATCACGAACATCACGAGCAGGCCGGACGCGGCGTAGGCGAGCACGATCGAGGGACCGGCCGCGGCGATGCCGGCGCCGGAGCCCACGAAGAGGCCTGCGCCGATGACACCACCGAGCGCGATCATCGAAAGGTGCCGCTGCTTGAGCCCGTTCGACAGCGGGGAGTCCTGCCGCTGCGGGCTCTCGGCCAGCGGGGGAGGAGACGGGAGTGTCCGGCTCATGGTCATACCTGTCCAATATGCGAGATCGAGGAGCCATGAGTATGAACAGGCGGGCGCGGGTCCGGCTGGTCCGTCCGATATCCGGACACTCGCCTCACGCAACGTGACCGTCATGCACCGCACCCGCATCGACGCATCGGCCGGTGCCGCCCCGCGCCCCGCCCCCGCGGGTGCGCTGTCTAGGGTGCGGACATGACCTCGCAGACGTATCTCTCCGAACTGTTCTCGCTGGACGGCCGCGTGGCCGTGGTGACGGGCGGCAGCTCCGGCATCGGCCGGGCCATCGCCGGGGCGCTCGCGCGCGCGGGTGCGAGCGTGGTGGTCGTGGCGCGCAGGGAGGCGGAACTGGCGGCCACGGTCGGGGAACTGACGGCCGACGGCTGCCGGGCGGCCTGGGTGAGCGCCGACCTGGGCAGCCGGGCCGGCATCCGCGCGGCGGCCGAGAAGGCGGCCGCGGTGTTCGGCGAGCCCGACATCCTCGTCAACAGTGCCGGGATCAACCTCCGGCCGCCCATGGGTGAGTTGGGGGAGGACGTGTGGGACACCACGATGGCGGTGAACCTGGAGGCGCCCTTCCTGCTGGGCGAGCGGTTCGGGCCCGGCATGGCCGAGCGCGGCTTCGGGCGCATCATCCACATCACCTCGCAGCAGGCGCACCGCGCGTTCGTCCAGAGCGGCGCCTACGGCGTCTCCAAGGGGGCGCTGGAATCGCTGGCCCGCTCACAGGCCGAGGCATGGTCGCCGCACGGCGTCACCTGCAACACGCTCGTGCCGGGATTCGTGATGACACCGCTCAACGAACGGCTGTCGTCCGACCCCGGGAAGGTCGCGGCGCTGGCCGCGCGCACCATGGTCGGCCGCAACGGACTGGCCGAGGACTTCGCGGGCGCGGCGGTGTTCCTCGCGAGCCGCGCGTCCGCCTATGTCACCGGGCAGTCGGTCTTCGTCGACGGCGGATTCTCCGTCCACTGAGCCGGGGCCCGGCCGGGAGCGCCGGGAGCGACGGCGACCGCCCCGCCGAGGTCGGCGACACCGTCGGGGCGGGCCATCTCCACGAGCCGTGGTACGAGTTCTCGCAGACCCTGTAGCAGGCACCGGTCAGACCCCGACCGACTCCTCCATCTCCTCCTCCGCGGCGTCGACCGCCCCGGCGGACGCCGCCGGACGTCCCCGCCCGGCCTCGACCGCCCACGCGACCGCCGTCACCGCCAGTCCCGCCACCAGCCACAGCGCGAGCGTCCACACGTGCCGCTCCAGCCCGGCACCGTCGAAGTAGACGAGGCTGCGCGTGCCCTCCACGAACCCGGCGCCGTTCCAGAAGGAGTGCAGCGAGGCGAAGAAGCCGTTCTGCAGCTCGGGCCGGAACACGCCGCCCGAGCTGGTGAAGTTGAGCATCACGAACAGCACCATCACGCCCAGCGTCGTCCAGCGCTTGAGGAAGGTGTGCAGTCCGATGCCGGTGAACAGGACGCCGGCCGAGTAGGCCCAGGCCATGGCCCACAGCCCCCACAGGCCGTGGTCGACCAGGTGGAAGACGGGCCCGGCCAGCAGCGCGCCGATCGCGGAGACCACCAGCGAGGTGGCCGCTCCCACCGCGGCCCGCAGCCGCATGGGCAGCGCGCCGCCCGCACCGCCGAGCACCGCGACGGACGCGTAGGAGCCGATGCTGATCGCGACCAGCAGGAAGAAGATCCCCTGCCCGGTCGGGTCGCCCTCGGAGGGCGGCGCGGTGTCGGTGACCTTCAGCGGGGCGCCCTCGCGGGCGGCGACGGGCGTGAAGACCTTCTGCACGGCCGCCGCGGTGGTGTCCGACCCTGCGGTGGCGACCAGCAGCTCGGGCCGGTGCGCATCGGGGGCGTACGCGCCGAATATGTCCCGGTGGTGCAGCTGCCGCACCGCCTCCTCGCGGTCGGCGACGGTACGGACGTCGAGGCGGTCGCCCGCCGTGTCGGCCAGGCTCCGCGCCAGGGCCCCGGCCTGCGGGCCGGACCCCACCACGGCCACGGGCAGCCGGTGCGGTTCCGGGTGCGCGAAGGCGCCCAGGTAGGCGAGGCCCATTCCGATGCACATCAGCAGCGGGGTGAGGAGGTGGGTCAGTACGTGGCGCAGGGGGCCACGGGTCGCGGAACTCATGGTGCCTTCCTCGGTCCATCCCGGGAGATGGTTGGTATATGCAACTTCCGAATCAGGTTGTACTATACAACTGGATAGTGAGAGGGGGATCCCCATGCCCGACCGGGACGAGTCAGTGGAGACCATCCAGCGCGAGCTGACCGCCTTCGCCCGCCGCGCCCGGGCCACCGCAGCCCGCATGCACCCGCAGCTCTCGCTGGTCTCCTACACCCTCCTCGCCCACCTCGAGGAGCAGGGCGGCTGCCGCGCCATCGATCTCGCGGAGCACTATCTGCTCAACAAGTCCACGATCAGCCGGCAGGTCGCGACCCTCGAGGAGCTGGGCTTCGTCGAGCGCCTCCCCGACCCGGACGACCAGCGCGCCCAGGTGCTGCACCTCACCGCCCGCGGCAAGGCCACCCTCGGCGAGGTCGCCGCCAGCCGCCGCCACGTCTTCCAGGACCGCCTCGCCGACTGGGACGCGGCGGACCTCGCCCGCTTCGCCGCCTACCTGCTGCGCTACAACGCCGCGCACGAACCGGCGGCCCCGGTCCAGCCGTAGCGCCCCCCAGCCCCGGTTTGGTGGAACGGCTGGGGAGCCGTGTAATGTTGTCCTCGTCGCCGGGGGAACCGGGCGAAAACAACCGAACAAGGGGCTATAGCTCAGTTGGTAGAGCGCCTGCATGGCATGCAGGAGGTCAGGAGTTCAATTCTCCTTAGCTCCACAGCGAGAGGGAGGCCGTCCGAAGAGGACGGCCTCCCTCTTTTCCTTTCCTTTTCCGGTCACCCGCGCTGCGCCCGGGGCAGGGCCAGCGCCGCGGCGGCCGTCACCAGGAGCAGGACTGCGGCGGCCAGCAGGCTGAGGTGCATCCCGGAGACGAACGAGGCACGGTCCGACACGAGCGCCCCGAAGGCGGCCACCGCCAGCGCGCCACCGGTCTGGCGTCCCGCGTTGAGCACCCCGCCCGCCAGCCCGGCGCGCTCCGGGGCGATGTCGCCCAGCATCGCGGCGGTCAGGGCCGGGACGGCGAAGCCGAGACCGAGGCCCAGCGGTACGAGCAGCACGGCGATCAGCAACCGGTCGGTGTCCGCCCCCACCCCGAGGAGGCCGAGCAGGCCCAGCGCGCACACCAGTTGCCCGATGGCGATCGGCACCCGGGGGCCGAAGCGGGCCGCCGCCCGGGCCGAGCCCACGTTGGCACCCGCGACCAGAGCGGTCATCGGCAGGAACATCAGCCCGGCGGTCACCGCGGACTGGCCCAGGACCTCCTGGAAGAACAGGCTGAACACGAAGACCGCACCGTAGAAGGCGGCGTTGACCGCGAAGCCGATCACGAGGCTGATGACGGCCGTACGCGAACGGAACAGGCCCAGCGGCACCATGGGGTCGGCGACCCGGGCCTCGACGAGGACGAAGGCGACGACCGCCACGGCGGCGACGAGCAGGCTGAGCACGGCGGTCGGCGTGCCGAAGCCCGACGCCCCGCCCTCGATCACCCCGAACGTCAGGGCGCCCAGCGCACCGACGGCGGTCAGCTGCCCCCACGGGTCCAGGGACGCGGCACGGCGCGGCGAACCCGGCACACGGGCCAGCACCGCCAGGGTCAGCAGACCGACCGGAACATTGAGGAAGAAGATCGACTCCCAGCCCAGGGAGCTGGTCAGCGCCCCGCCCACGACGGGACCCGCGGCCGTCGCGACGGCACCGCCGGCCGTCCACAGGGCGATCGCCCGTGCACGCTCGGCCGCCCCGGGGAACGCCTGCCGGACCAGGGCCAGCGACGAGGGCAGCATGATCGCCGCCGCGCTGCCCTGCACCAGACGGGCCACGATCAGCAGCTCCAGCGAGGGCGACAGGCCGCAGGCCACCGACGCCGCCGTGAACACCACGAGCCCGGCGCCGAAGACCCGGTTCGCACCGAACCTGTCCGAGAGCGCGCCCGCCGACAGCAGCAGGGCCGCGAACATCAGCGTGTACGCGTCCACGATCCACTGGAGGCCGGTCGTCGTGCCGCCCAGCGTCCGGCCGATCGCGGGCAGGGCGACGTTCACGGCCGAGGCGTCCAGGCCGATCACGAAGAAGCCCAGCAGCGCCGCACCGAGGACCACCGGCGCCGCCACCCGGCGGGGCTCCGCACCCGGAGGCGCGGTGTCGATCGGCTTGGTCAAGGTGGTGCTCATGCTGGTTCCTCCCCGGGAATGGATCTGCGGCGGTGCCGCCGTGCTGTGATCCCACCCTCGCCCGGCGCGGCGGCGGGAGGCAGACCGCGGCCTTCCGGGGTGTGCGGTGCCTGGGTGTGACAGGTCCCCCCACCGGCCTGCCGCGCCCGGACGGCACCCTGGCAGACTGACGATCATGACCGAGCAGACTGAGCTGGGACGATTCCTCCGGGCCCGACGCAGCGGCGTCAGCCCCGCCGACGTGGGGCTGCCGGCCGGCCTCGGCCTCCGCCGCACCCCGGGACTGCGCCGTGAGGAGCTGGCCACGCTCGCGGGCGTGAGCGTCGACTACTACACACGCCTGGAACGCGGCAAGGAGACCCGCCCCAGCCCCGCCGTCGTCGAGGCACTGGCCGGCGCACTGCGGCTGGACGAGGAGGAGCGCGGCTACCTGCGCGGCCTCGCGGCCCAGGCGGCACGGCGCGCTCCCGAGCCACGTCCGCGCCTCTCCCGCTCGGTCCGCCCCAGCGTCAAGCAGCTCCTGGAGACGCTCCGGCCCAACCCCGCCTACGTGGTGGGCCGTACCAACGACCTGCTGGCCGCGAACCCCGGCGGCATGCGTCTGCTGAACGGCATGGCGGACTGGCCCGCCCGGCAGCGCAACACCATCAGGTACACCTTCCTGCACCCCGCCGCCCGCGCCCTGTGGCCGGACTGGGAGCAGAAGGCCAAGAACTGCGTGGCACACCTGCGGGCCGTCGCGGGCAGCGACCCGGACGCACCGGACCTGGCCGCCCTGATCGGCGAACTCGTCGTCAAGAGCCCCGACTTCAACCGCCTGTGGGAGCGCTACGAGGTACGGACCATCGGGGACGGATCGAAGACCTTCCTCCACCCGGTCGTCGGCACGATGACGCTCACCCACGAAATAATGTCCCTGAACCGGACGGACGGGCAGCGCTTGGTCATCTACATGGCCCCGCCCGGCAGTCCCGACCACGACGCCATGACGCTCCTCGACCTGGTGGCGCCGGAGACGGACGGGCCGGGCGGGACGGCAGAGGCGGCCACCGCGGTCGAGGAGGAGCCGACGGCCGGAAAGTGAGGGCCCGCCCCGGCCCGGGGCCGTGCCGCCCTACGCCGCTTCCGCCTCCACGATCGAGGCGAAGCCGGCGGTGGGCAGGGTGCGGCTGCGGCGGAGCCCGGACCGGTCGAAGAGCGCGTCGAGTTCCGCCGGGCCGCGGGTTCGGCCCCCGAGGGCCGTCATCATCAGGACGTCCAGGGCCTTGCCCGGGTGCGGTTCGTTGCCCGGCACGAGCAGGGCGTCGATCACCAGGACCCGGCCGCCGGGGGCCAGCGCGTCGCGGCAGCCGCGCAGGATGCGGACGCAGTCCTCGTCGCTCCAGTCGGGCAGCACGTGCTTGAGCAGGTAGACGGCACCGCCCGCCGGCACGGACGCGAAGAAGTCACCGGGCTCGGCGCGCCAACGGCCCGCCAGGCCGGGTTCGTCCAGCAGGGGTTCGCGCAGCGCGGGGGCCCGGTCGAAGAGGACGCCGGACAGCCCCGGGTGGCGCACCAGGACACTGCGCAGCAGACCGCCGCGCCCGCCGCCGACGTCGACGACCGCACCCTGCTCCGGGAACGGATACGCGGTGGCCACCAGGTCGTCGAGGGGCCCGGAGAAGGCCGCCATCCCGGCGTCGAAGGTCTCCCGGGCGGCAGCGTCCTCCTCGAGGTGGGCGAAGAAGGGCTTGCCGAAGACCCGGGGGAAGGCCGACTCACCGGTGCGCACGGTCTCGGCGAGGTCGGCCGAGGAGCGCCAGAACGTCTCGTCGGTGAGCAGGAGGACGGTGGAGTGCAGCGAACCGGGGACGTCGGTGCGCAGCAGCTGCGCCGCGGGCGTCAGGCCGAAGGCACCCGCCTCGTCCTCGCGGAAGACCCCGCGGGAGGCCAGGTGGCGCAGCAGGCGTTGCAGGGCGACCGCGTCGGACCCGGTGTCCTGTGCGAGCCCGGCGACCGTGCGCGGCCCCGCCGCGAGGCGGTCGGCCAGCCGCAGGGAAGCGGCGGTCCGCAGGGCGGCGGAGTAGAGGAAGCCGAAGGTCTCCTCCAGCAGCTGCACCGCGGCCTGTGCGTCGGGACCGTCTTCCCGGCCGATGTGTGTGCTGTCCAAGACGACCTCCGGGATGGGCGACGAAAGACTGACGAAACGTCACTCTTCCAGCCGCGCCCCGGGGCCCGTTACCGCCGATGTGCGGATCTTCGGGTCGGTCCGTGGTCCTAGGACGTGTCCCAGGCCGCGGTTTTCTGCCGGCCGGCGGCCGCCGGCCGGCAGAAAACCGGCGTGCTCAGGAGCAGGAGGTGAAGGTCGGGCTGGTCTGGGCGAGGTAGATGGAGGCGCCGCCGCTGGAGTCGGTCTTGAGCGGGACGGTGACGGTGTCGTCAGCGGTCCAGGGGAAGCCGTTGACGTCGAACGTCCACTTGCCGGTCACCTTTGTCGCCAGCTCGGACAGTGCGACCCAGCCGTACTCCTTGGGCGGGACCGTCACGACCAGGCTGTTGCCCAGTTCCTTCTTGAGGTCGACGGTGTACTGGCCGCTGACCTGGGTTCCGACCTTGGCCGTGAAGACGCCCTCGGGGGCTCCGCCGCCCAGGTCCGCCCCTATCTGGAAGCCGATCTGGCTCGTCCATCCCGATCCGGTGTTGAGCGAGAACGTCCACGGCACCGGCGCGGAGGTGCCGTTGTACCACACCGGCGAGATGCACTGCTTGGGCAGCGGTGCGGCCGGGGACTGGCTCACCGTGGTCCACGAGCAGGACGCGGTGTTCTTCTGGCACTGCCAGGCGGCGCGGTCCAGGGCCAGCTTGCGGGCCGCGGCGGGAGCGCCGGTGGACCACTGCTGGTTCACCGTGCCGTTGCACGTGTACTGGTCGGTCCACGCGTCGTCGTACTGGGCGCCGAGCAGGAGGTCCAGGCAGGTGTTGTCGCCCTGGTGACGGATCATGAACGCGTCGCTGGAGCCCGAGACCGGCTGGAAGTACCACTTCTGGCTGCTCTGGCCCCTGCAGGTCTGCTGCCGCAGGGCGGGCGTGAGCCAGGCGAGGTCGATGCACTTGCCGGTGTCGTTGTTCACGATGGTGAAGGACGAGTCCGACGGATCGACGTTCAGGTGCCAGGTCTGGTGATAGCCGGGCGACGAATTGGTGACGATGTAGACGCCGTCACCGAAATTGCCGTTCTGCACATCGAGGTGACGGCCGTTGCCCAGGGAGGTAAGGGTCAGACACTGGAGCAGGGAGGCGCAGTTGCCGTCCGCCTGGGGCTTGGCGGTCGCGGACTGGGCCGTGAGCCCCAGGGCTATGCAGCAGGTCATCAGGACGGCGGCGAGCGCTCTCAAGGGCCGGACCACATGTCTCGGGCGCGAGACTAACTTCATGATTCAGTTCTCTTCCTTCTCTTCCCACTTGGGAAGAGGGCATCGATGGATCGGTGGATCGGTGGATCGGTGGAGAAATCAGGAAGCGGCGAACGCCGCCTCCAGGCGAGGGACGTAGTCGACGAGGTCTTGGTCCCAGCAGCCGCTGTTGTGACCGCCGTTGCAGTTCTTGCCCCAGCCGGAACCGTTGCCGTAGTTCACGAAGTGATACGGGTATCCGAGGGCGTCCAGGCGGTCCTTGGAGTGCTGGGCCGCCGACTCGACCCAGAACTCCGCCTCGGCGGGGTTGCCGCCGCCGTTGCCGGCGTAGAGCGCGATGCCCATGCCGGCCAGCTTGTCCATGTGCGCGGTGGGGTCGGCCGCGTTCCACCGCCAGTCGGCGTCGAACAGCGGGTACGGCGTGCCGAAGACCGCATCGCTGGAGACCGTGGGACCGAAGTTGAGCGCACAGCCCGAGCCGGAACTGGAGCCGCAGAGCGGGGCGCCGATGTTGGTCAGTGTGGCGACGACGGCGGCGCGCATGACGGCGTGGTTCCGCGAGAGGTCGCTGGCGCCGGAGAACGAGGCCACCTGGCCGAACAGCTCGGGGTGGTTCTGCGCGTAGTGCAGGGAGCCGAAGCCGCCCATCGAGATGCCGCCGACGGCCCGGCCCTGCTTGGCCGCGACCGTGCGGAGGTTGGCGTCGATGAACGGGATCACCTGGTTGATGTGGAAGTTCTCCCAGTTCTGCGCCCCGGCGGCGGTCTTCTGGTCGAGCCAGTTGGTGTACCAGCCCCTGCGGCCCCCGTCCGGGATGACCGTGATCATCGACTTGGCGGCGGCCAGGGCGGGGTAGACGAGGCCCGGGTTGCCCGGGTCGTCGGAAGCGCCGTGCAGGAAGTAGAACACCGGGTAGCGCTTGGCGGGGTTGTCCGCGTAATCGGCGGGCAGCAGGATGCGTATGTTGTGCTCCCCGGCGACCTCTGCCGTCTTCACGGTGATCACGAAGTTGGTGGGGGTGCCGGTGGCGGTGCCGGTCTGCGTGAGGCCGAAGCCGTCCGTCAGGACCGGCGGGGCGGGGTCGGCGGCCTGCGCGGCCGGGGCGCCCAGCGCGAGGCCGGCGGCGGCCATGGCGGCGACCGCTGCGACCGCTGCGACCGCGGCCTTCGCGCGCCGGAGCCGGGTGGACAGGGCTGCTCTCATCGGCTGTCTGCGGGGCGGGCTGGATGCCATGGGACCGTTTTCCGTTCACGTGTCGTGGGTAGCGGGGTCTTACGGCCGTGCGGTTTTGCCTCTGCTGTCCGGAAGTCTGGACCGGACGGCAGCCAATGTAGAGAGTATTTCTAGAAGATTTCTCTAGTCTGACAGGTAGCTGCCAGCCGTCGGCCCCACCGCTGCACGGACCCGTGACGTCACGCCCCCGCGGGGCGCTCGCGCACGACCTCCCCGGCGGGCTTGTCGTCGCGCAGACCGAGGAAACGGGGGGCGCGCAGCTGTCCCGCCCGGGTCCACTCCGTGAAGCCGACCTGCGCGACCAGCTCCGGCCGGACCCAGTGCAGCCCCCTGCCCCGGGGCCCGTCCCGGAACGGCGAGCGTTCCTCCTCGAGCCCGTCGAGACGACGGCGCAGGTCCCGCAGGAAAGCAGTGGAGAACCCGGTGCCGACCTTCCCGGCGTAGCGCAGCTCGCCGCCCTCGTAGTAGCCGAGCAGCAGCGCGCCGAAACCGGCCCGGCTGCCGGCCGGGTCCGTGAAGCCGCCGACGACGAACTCCTGCCCCGTGCTGCACTTGAGCTTGCGCCAGTCGTGGGAGCGCCGGTGGACGTACGCCGAGTCGGCACGCTTGGCGATGAGCCCCTCCCAGCCCCGGGCACACGCCTCGGCCAGCAGTTCCTCGCCGTCCCCCGTGCGATGCGGGGTGAAGCGCAGCGGCGGGCGGAGGACGAGGACTTCACGGAGCAGCGCCTTGCGGATGCGCAGCGGCAGCCCGGTGACGTCGACGCCGTTGAGACTGAGCAGGTCGAAGAGGTAGTAGACGACCGCGACCCGGCTCGCCCTCGCCGCGGCGGGGTCGGTGATCTGCATCCGCCGCTGGAGCCGGGCGAAATCGGTCCGGCCCCGGGTGAGGGCGACGACCTCGCCGTCGACCGTGAAGTCGCCGCAGTCCTGCGCGGCCAGGGCGTCGACCAGCTCCGGGTAGGTATTGCCGAGCGCCTGCCCGCTCCGGGAGAACAGCTGCACCAGACCCGTACGACGCGTGGCGAGGACCCGTACGCCGTCCAGCTTCCGCTCGAAGAGCCAGCCCTCGCCGAGGCCGCGGCGATGACCGGGCACCGCCAGCATGGGCTGCCCGGTGTCCCGGTCCGCGGCGGGCCGCAGCCGGGCGCGCTGTTCCCCGGTGAGCCGGTCGAGAAGCCCGCGCCCCATGGTCAGGTGTGTTCCTCCGCCTCGGCACCGTGCCCCGCTCTCGACTGGGCGCGGCCCTGGTGCTGGGCACGAGGGTATTCCGGCGGGGCCTAGGATCGCCGCCGTGACAGAGATCGATTACGGGTGTTTCGGCGAGCGGTTGGAACGGGCGCGGAGCGCCGACGCGCAGGGGCGCTGGGAGCTGCTCCACCGGTTCCAGGAGGAGTGGGGGTACGAGCCTGCCGGTGTCGGCCGCCGGGAGCGCGACGAGCCGGACGCCCACAAGGAGTACGTCACCGCGCTGAAGGCCGGGCTCTCGGACGGCCCGGACGGCCTGGACGAACCGGATGATCCGGACGGCGAGGAGGCCGTCGACACCGACCCCTCACTGGCGATACCCGCTGCGCTCGACGAGTGGTGGGACCTGCCGTTCAACTCGTTCGCCGACCGCCCGGAGCTGTACGAGACCAACCCGGTGTGGCCGCCCACCGTCCGCCCCGATCCCACCGGATACGGCGTCAGCGACGGCCTGCCGCGGGACAACCCGTTCACGGGCCCGGGGGAGGACCTCCGGCTGTGCGTGTTCATGGCCGAGAACCAGTACTGCAACGAGTGGGGCTACCCCGCGGCCCGCAGCCGGCTCGCCGACCCGCCGGTGCTGGTGTCCGCGCTGGACGACGACGAGAAGCCGGCGTGGCTGCTGCAGAGCCACTCGGTGTCGGAGTTCTTCCTACACCTGGCCATGGTCCGGCTGCCCGCCCACTACGGGTGGCTGGTCGAGGAGGGCGAGGCGGACCCGGAGACCGTGGCCCGGCTGCGGGAGAACCTGCGGCCGATGGGGCTGCCGCCGTGGCGCGAACTGGGCGCCCGCACCGAGTTCTTCGGCGGGCCGGACGTCATCGTCGGCCACAACACCGGCTACGGCGACTTCGAGCTGGTGGCCTACGGACGCACGGAGCAGGCGCTGGAACGGCTCGCCCGCACGCTCGGCCTCGACTGGTCGGAGTCGATCTGCGAGCCGGAAAGCAGCTACGAGGAGCACTGACGCACACGGTGCGTTTCGGCCACCCGGCGTCCGCGGGTGCGGGGGCGGCGCGGGCGTGGTGCAGGATGTCTGATCGTGCCGGAGCGCCCCTGCGCCCCGGCACGATCGAGATCCCCCGGGAACAGGCAGGTTTTAGGTGACGAATCGTTACTTCGGCTTCCGGGCGGCGGCCTCCGGCGCCATCGCCCCGCTCTTCGCACGGCAGGAGGGCGGCCGGTGAACCGGGCTCTGACGCTGCACGACGCCATCGTCGCGGGCATCGCGGTGGCCTCCGGCCTGGCGGCGGCCTTCCTGTCGCGGATCGTGCTGCGCTGGCTGGCCGAGCGGGCCCTCAGGACCAAGTGGGAGGGCGACGACATCATCGTCGACATCCTCCGCACGGTCGTCCCCTGGTCCGCGGTGGCGGCCGGTCTGGCGTCGGGAGCCGCGGCCCTGCCGCTCACGCACTCGGTCGGACACACCGTCAACGAGGTACTGACCGCGTCCGTGATCCTCGCCGTGACGCTCGCCGCCGCCCGTGTGGTGGGCGATCTGGTGCGCAGGGTGGCGCAGTCGAGGTCGGGCGTGGCGGGGTCGGCCACGATCTTCGTCAACATCACGCGCATCGCGGTCCTGGCGATGGGCATCCTCGTCATCCTGCAGACACTGGGCATATCCATCGCCCCGCTGCTGACAGCCCTCGGCGTGGGCGGTCTGGCGATCGCCCTGGCCCTGAAGGACACGCTGGCCAACCTGTTCGCGGGCGTGCACATCCTGGTCTCCAAGACGGTCCAGCCCGGCGACTACATCCGGCTCAGCAGCGGTGAGGAGGGCTACGTCGTCGACATCAACTGGCGCAACACGGTCGTGGAGCAGATTTCGAACAACCTGGTCATCATCCCGAACGGCAAGCTCGCGGGCACCAACATGACCAACTTCAGCCGGCCCGAGCAGAAGATGTCCGTCACGGTGCAGGTGGGCGTGGGCTACGAGAGCGACCTGCAGCGCGTCGAGCGGATCACGGTCGAGGTCGCCGAGGGCGTGATGAAGGAGGTCGCCGGCGCGGTCCCCGACCACGAGCCGGCGGTGCGGTTCCACACGTTCGGGGATTCCCGGATCGGATTCACGGTGATCCTCGGGGTGGGCGAGTTCAGCGACAAGTGGCGCATCAAACATGAGTTCATCAAGCGCCTGCACGAGCGCTACCGCGCCGAGGGCATCCGCATCCCCGCCCCGGAGCGGACCGTCTCCCTGCGGCAGGGCGGGGGCGGCGAGGCTGTGATCCCGCACCCCCGTACGTCCCCCGACGCCGTGCCGGAGCGCCCGGGCCCCGTGGTCTGAGCACCTGCCGGGCCCGGCGGGCGCACGCCCGTACATGTCTTCCCAACTCCAGCTGTTCGTCAGGGAGTTGGTGTGACGGTACTCACAGGGGGTCAACGCGGAAGACGTGATCGCGGAGGAGGATGAACATACCTGCCGCTTGTAGCTCCAGCGGTTTTTCGTACGCAAGACTCTTTCTTGCCAGAGCCTTTGCCTGGTTCTTCCCCGTCCTTGGAGTGAGCTATGAGCATCCGTAATGCCGCCGCCGTGACCGTTCTCGCCGCTGCCGCCATCGGGGCCGGCACCGCCGGTGCGAGCGCGGCCGACGCCCAGGCCGTCGGCTCCACGGCGAAGTCGCCGGGCGTGGTGGCCGGGAACGTCGTGCAGGTCGCCCCGCGCGTCTCCCCGAACGTCGGCGGCAATGCGATCTCCGTCGTGGGGATCGGCAACATCAGCCACGGCAACACCCTGATCAACAAGTAAGCCCTGGTTCCAGCCGCCGAAGGGGCCACGAGAACCCCGTTCTCGTGGCAGGCCGCGCGTCCCGGACCTCCCCGGGACGCGCGGCTGTCGTCTGTCCGGGCTCGCAAATCCAAGGATAAAAGTAAGGGCTATCTCGGGGATAAATACTGCTAGCGTTGCGTGTGGAGGTGGACGATGCCGAGTCAGGAAGAGCTGTTCGCCGCAGTCGACGCGCTGCTGGACGAGCCGCAGTTGCCGCCGCCTGCCGAGCGGGCACGGCTGAGGGAGGCGGCCGGTGTCACCCAGGCTCGTCTCGCCGATGCGCTGAAGACCACGGTCCAGACGGTGAAGAACTGGGAGAACGGCAGGTCCGAGCCGCGTCCGCCGCGCTTCCAGGCGTACCTGCGGCTGCTGGAGGGCTGGGCGGCGAAGCACCCGGCCGAGCCCGGCCCGGAAGCCGCGCCGGCGCCCGGGCCGGTCACCGGCACGGGCCCCGCCACCGAGCCCGCCCCCGCGGGCCCCGCCTCCGCCCCCGCCCCCGCGGCCTCCGCCCCCGCCCCGACCACGACGGCCGCCGCCCCCGAACCCGAGCCGAAGCGGCCGCCGCGGCTGTCGCGCCCGTCGTCACCGCCCCCGGCGCGCACGGCCGCCCCGGCGATGCCGGCCGACGCGCAGTTCCCGCACGGCCCGCTCGCCGTTCTCGACGGCGACGGCACCGCGTACGGCGTGGACGGCATCGTGCTGGAGTGCCCGGCCACGACCCTCCCGCAGCTCGTCGACTGGACCCTGAAGGAGTCCGGGCTCGGCGCCCCGCGCCTGCACCGCAACGGCAAGGACGCCGACCCCCTGATCGTGCTGACTGCGTCCGCGGCCGTTCGGCTCGGCCTGCCCGAACGCCTGGAGGGCTTCGAGCAGCGCCGCGGACTGCGCCTGGAGGGCGACCACCCTGTCGTCAAGCAGCTCGCCAAGGCCAAGTGGAAGCTGACCCAGCGGGGCTTCGGCCCGTGGGCGCGCATCTACCGTCCGGCCACGGCCGGCCGGCGCCAGTGCGTACAGCTGGCCGTTCTGTCCTGGGACGCCCTGGACCCGAGGGCCTGGCCCGGCGCCGCCGGCCTCCCGCCCGCGGAACTCGCCCGCGTCCTGGGCCTCTACGCCACCCGCGTCATCACCCCGCGCGGCTCCACGGCCGTCTCCGGTCTGGAGCTGATGACCGCGCTGCGCCCGCCGACCCGCGCGGTGCGGGACGAGGCGAGCGGTGAGTGGGTGCCGGGCCGCAACCCCGGCTCGCTCGGCACCGGGCCGGTGGACCCGGCGCCGCCGGAGGCCCCGGCCGAGCACCCGGCCGCGCAGGGCTGGGACCGCGGGTTCCTCGACGAGGAGGCGTACCAGTGGGTGCGCGACCCCGAGCTGCTGACGGACGAGGAGTGCCTGCTGCCCTGGGCGGTCGGCCTGGACATCAACACCGCCTTCCTCGCCGCGGCTTCACGGCTGACCGTCGGCCTGGGCGGCCCCGAGCACGTCCGGCACCCGGTCTTCGACAAGAAGATCCCCGGCAGCTGGTACGTCGACCTGTCCCACGTGGAGCTGGACCCGCGGCTGCCGTCGCCCTTCACGTCCACGGGCGAGCGCCCGACGGGACCCGCCTGGTACCAGACCCAGACCGTGGCCTACGCCGTCGAACTCGGTTACGACGTCGCACCCGTCGACGCGTACCTGCGCCGCGAGACCGGCGCCTACCTGGACCCGTGGCACGACCGCCTCAAGACCGCCTACGTCGAGACGATGGCCGACCTCGGCGTCACCAAGGACCTGGACGACCAGCAGTTCCTCGCCGCGATGGAGCACCACAAGCAGGCCGACCCCGGCCTGGCGGCCGTCCTCGCCGCGATCAAGGCGACCGTCAAGGGCGGCGTCGGGAAGCTCCGGGAGCGTCCGCAGGGACGGCACTACCGCGACGGCGAGCGCTGGCCGGCCCTGGAACGCCCGACCTGGCGCCCGGACATCCGGGCGGCCGTCATCTCCAGGGCCCGGGTGAACATGCACCGCAAGATGCTCACCATGGCGAAGGCGACCGGCCTGTACCCGATCGCGGTGCTGTCCGACTGCGTCGTCTACCCCTCCCCGGGCCGCTCGCCACTGGACTTCCTGCCCTCCACCGGCTCCGGCAAGCCGCTGCCCGGTACGTTCCGCCTGGGCCCCGCACCGGGCCTGGCGAAGGTCGAAGGGGTGCAGGAGATGGCGTGGGCCGTGGACCTGATGGAGCAGGGCTTCAACCCGGCCCGCCACATCAAGGGCGGCGACGCCGTCCTGGACGAAGGGGAGTAGCCCGTGGGGGACATCGACGAGGCCATCGAGCGCGCGGACCGGGAAGGATTCACCCGCGAGCTGCCCAAGTCCGTCCAGGCCCGCATCAACTTCCTGATGAGGCAGCTCAAGACGACCAAAGCCGTCGCCCAGGAGATCGGCGTCACCCAGCGGTCGGTGGAGCGCTACCGCACGGGCGAGCGGAAGAAGCCCCCGAAGGACATCGCGGCCCGCATCGACGCGGCCGTCCGCGCCCGCTGGCAGCCCCAGGTCCGCAAACGCCGCCGCCGGCAGGCCGCCACGGCCACCGGCATCACCGTGGAGACGAGGGCGCAGTTCGGCTACACCGCGCCGATCGGCACGACCGACGACGCACGCTTCCGCCGCCTGACCGTGCACCTCCCTCCGGAGTACGCGCGCCGCCTCTTCGACGCCCAGCAGGAGGGCGCCGCCGACCGGCAACTGCGCGAGATCGTGGCGGAGGGGCTTCAGGAGGTGTACTTCAAGGACGGCGGACGCCGTGCCCAGAACCTCGAAGTCGAGTTCACGAACATCGACTATTTCGACGTCTCATTCTGATTGCCCCGGCGTCAGCGGCCGGAACGGTTCGTACGCGGTCTCCACGGCCGTTGCCCCAGTGAGGCCTTGTGCCTCGTCGGCGCCCTCGTCGGCGCGCAGCCGGGCCGCCATCGCGTCCGTGCGCGCACGCAGGGTGCGTATGCGTTCGGCGGTGGGCGTTCCGTCCGGGGAAGGCGCTGCGGGGAGGACGGGCACCTGGTGGGCCCGGGCCGTGAGGACCAGGCTGTGCATGACGTCCGGCTGCTGGGCCAGCAGCGCCGTGGTGAACAGGTTGGCGCGCAGCGTCCTCTTGATGCCCAGCGCGTTCCGGTAGCCGATCTCGCAGGCGACGGCGACGGTCTCCAGCCGCTGCTCGGCCGCCTGTTCCAGGGCAGCGAGGGCGACGGACGCGAGGCCCTCGACGGCCTTGGTGACCGCCCACTTCCGTCCCGGCAGCGGCGGCAGCAGGTCGCGGATGCGGTCGATCTCCGTGTCCAGCGCCTCGGTGGTCATGGCGCTGAAGGCGTCGTGCAGCTGGAGGTGGAGGACCTTCGACCAGGGGATGTCCTCCCCGTCGAAGCCGACGGACTCGGGGCCGAAGCGCAGGGCGCCGATGCCGTCGAGGCTGCGCAGCGCCTTTGCGGTGACGGCGGGGACCCGGGGGTGACGGCAGACGAGCGCTCCGAGGGAGAACTCCCACTCCTGGTGCGTGGGCGCAGCCGGTGCCGGCAGGGAACGGAGGACGGAGAGCACCCACTGACCGGAGGCGGTGGTCCCGGCCCGTCCGGCGTCGGCGCCTCGTTGCACGGTTTCCGTGATGCCCTTTCCGAGCGCGGTCGCCGCTGCGCCGACCGTTCCGCTCAGGCTCTTCATTCTGCCGAGTGCGCTCATGCCCCGGTCCCCCGTTTCGTGCGATGTTGCTTGCCGTGGCCGGGACACTCTAATGGGGCGCCAGGTGCTGCTGTTACCACGTCCGTTCCTGCCTGCGCGGCCGTTCACCGTGTGTGATGCCCTTCTCACACCGGCGTCGATCCCGATGACATTTCAGCCGGTCTCCGGTGTTCTTGCCGCTGACAGCACTGAAATGAGCATGACGATGGGATCGGTGTGAAATGAGCGGACAGTTCCGTCAATGGTGGAGCGCGCGGCGGCTCGGCGCGAAGGCGGCGAGGACGACAAGTGGGACAAGTGCGACGAAGGTGACGGTCCGCGGCAGAATCGCCGCGGCCGTGGGAGCGGTCGCGCTGCTCGCAGCAGGCTTCACCGGCGCGGCGACGGGCGAGGCGGCCGCCAGAGCGGGCGGTTGGTCCTGCTCGGGGGCTCCCGTCCCGACCGGATACGTCATCACCGGCTATGACCGCACCGGCTGCAAGGGTGCGGGTTCCTGGTACCAGCAGCCCGTACGGGACGGCATCTGGACCTGCTCCGGTTCGCCGATCGTGTCGGGCTACGTCATCACCAACTACAACCGGACCGGCTGCAGCGGCATCGGTGCCTGGTACCACCAGCTCGCCCACGACGGCATCTGGACCTGCTCCGGCTCGCCCATCGTGTCGGGCTACGTCACCACGAACTACATCCGCACGGGGTGCAACGGCATCGGCGCCTGGTACCACCAGCTGGTGCGCAACGGCATCTGGACCTGCTCCGGCTCGCCCATCCCGCCGGGATACCGCAGCACCACCTTCTGGGCGGCCGGCTGCGGCGGCGCGGGAGCGTGGTACATGGTGCGCGCCTGACCCATCGGACACCCCGGCACTGTGGGGAGGGTGCCGGGGCCTCTCCCCGGCCGCGCTGCCGTGCTTGCTCACCCGACCCCCACCTGTACGGCCACCCCTGCCAGCACCAGCCCCATCACAACTCGCTGTGTGCGCAGCCATGTCGGGCGTTCCCGCAGGAATCCGGCGATCGATCCGGCCGTCATGGCGATCAGGCCGTTGACGGTGACCGCGATCGCGATCTGGACCAGCCCCAGCTCCAGGCTCTGCACCGGCACCGAGCCTCTCTCCGGGTCGACGAACTGCGGAAGTATCGAGACATAGAGGATGGCGATCTTGGGGTTGAGCAGATTGGTCATCAGCCCCATGGCGAACAGCTTGCGCGGCGGATCCGGCGGCAGCGCCCGCGGGGCGAACACGGACCCGCCGCCCGGCCGGAGGCTGCACCAGGCCAGCCAGCCCAGGTACGCGGCTCCGGCCAGCTTGACGGCCGTGTAGACGGCGGGCACGACGGCGAGGAGTGTGGCGAGGCCGGCTGTCGCGGCGAGCAGGTAGCAGAAGAACCCGGTGGCGACGCCCAGCAGGGAGATCAGTCCTGCCCGCCGTCCCTGGGTCACGGATCTCGACACCAGGTAGATCATGTTCGGTCCGGGGGAGAGGACCATCCCGAATGCCACGATCGCGATGCCCGTCAATGCCTGCGTGCTGATCATGGAATGAAGCATGGCCCGCCCCAACCGTGCAGCACTAGCACGCGATTCTTCACGGCGGGATGAAGCAACGCTGAACGTACGAGCCCTCTCTGCCGTCAGACAGGGACGAGACCGTCGATGGTCAGCACCAGGACGCCGAGCAGCACCAGAACAGGCCGGGACCGCCCGCTACCGCCCGCGCCCAGCGTCCCCGGGGCTTTGGATCTGGTAGTGGACGGTTCGGGAGCGGCGGGTGCGTTGTACGAGTCCGGCGCGGTGGAGGATCTGAAGGTGGTAGGAGACGGTCGCGGGGCTGAGGTGGAGGCGCTGGGCGAGTTCTCCGGTGGTGCGGGGCTGGGTGACTTCGGCCAGCAGTCTGATGCGGGTCACCCCGATCAGCTCCTCACTGTGCCCGGGCGGGAGACAGTCGTTCGGTGCCGCCGGATAGACGATCAGCGGCGTACGGGGAGCGGGCGCGCCCGGGGGCTCGGCGGCGCAGAAGATCACGCGGCTGGTGAAGGTGCTGGGCACGAGGATTGCTGCGTCGGCGTCAAGGTTCAGACGGTGGGAGCCGGTGAGGAGGCGGACGTTCAGGGTGCCGTCCTGCCACTGGAGGTTGGGGGCCAGCTGATTGAGGGTGTTCGCGATCCCGTGCTGGGCGGATGAGGAGGCCCGGGTGGTGACATCGCCTTCCAGTCGGGCCCGTATGCCGGGCCAGCGGGGCGCGAGGACGGCGTGCCAGAACTGCTCCAGCTCGGCGGCGATTCGCTGGGCCAGATAGTCCTCGCCCCGGTCCATGGCCGCCAGGAGGAGCCGGGGCGGCCTGTGGGCCGGGGTCCGGTCCCATGCGTGGCCGCCGATGGCCGCCGCCAGCTCGTAGCGGATCCGTTCCGGCGGTGTGGTGGCCACCTGGTGCAGGGCGCTGTCGAGGGCTGTCTGGAACCCGGCGGGTTCGGGCCGCAGGAAGTCGGGAGCGTAGCCGTGGGGGCCGCCGCCGGCGAGGACGGCCAGCAGCCCCAACCGCCGTTCCGACAGGGCCTCCACGGCGCTGGTCCGCCACGCCGCGCCGAGCGTGCGCGGGGACCGGCCGAGGGTGAAGAGCAGATCCTGGGCTGTGTCCAGGGGCGACACGGCGAACCGGACCCTGCCCAGACCGTCCGCGCCCAGGTTGATCCGGATCATGAGAGGCACCCCCGCGTCACGATCGTCTTCGAAAAGAATCGAATCATTCGACGATGGACATGTCATCCGTTTCCCTGGATTCCAGGGCCTGCACCACCCGGCGGACCGGGGGGCACCGGCGCCCACAGAGCCTGATGAGGCAGACGGTCGACAGGAGGGGGCAACTCCATGAAGCTCCGCAAGACGACAGCAGCAGCTGTGACGGCGGTCGCTCTGGCAGCGGGGACTGCGGTCGCAACCGGCACCGCCCATGCCGATGGCTGCGGCTCCTTCGGCGGGTACGGCTGGAGCAGTTCCCTGTGCATCGCCGACGGTGGCGGCGCCGGCGGCTACGAGTACACCAGCCTCCAGGTGAACGGGCAGTCCGCCTCCACGGACGTCCGGATCGTCATGCAGGTCTGGACGAACTGCGGTGGCTGGTGGCACACCATTTACGACAACAGCCCGGGAATTCACGCTTACCCGGGCAAGAATTACAGCGCGACATCGTCGTACAGCTGCCGCGGCGCGGCGTTCTACGCCACGGCGTGGGAAACGGAGTCGGGGAGATACGTGAGCGGGACGACCCAGTTCTGACATCGGCCTGAACGGCTGCGGCCCCGCGTCCATCCCTTCGGGGGGCGCGGGGTTACCGACCTCGCGCGAGCTGGCCTTCCGGATCCACCGGTGCTTCGGTCACGAGCTGCCCCTGGCGGAGCAGCTTGCCGCATTTGACGACGAGTACGAAACCCTTGAATACAGCGACAGGACACCAGCGCAGGTCGACGCCGATGTCATGGCTGAGGCTCTCCGGCTTGCTCAGGGTCCTGGTGTCTCAGCTTGACTCCGGGCCTTCGCCCGCTGCTGCGCTTGTATCGCGTTGTGGGTTCAAAGGTACGGCCGTAAGGTCACCGGCATGTCTCTGCGTCTTCGTATGCGTCAAGCCCTGCCGGAAGCGATGCGTGCCCGTGACAAGGTCGCGGTGCGTGCGCTGCGCGCAACGCTTGCCGCGTTGGACAACGCTGAGGCGGTGCCCGTGGACGAAGTCGAGCTGCGCGGCGGAGCCCTTGAGCATTCGCCGGTCGGCGCCGGCGCCACCGAAGTGGCGCGGCGTGAGCTGAGCGAGCGCAATGTGGTTGACGTCGTACGCGCCGAGGCCGCCGAACGGCTGGAGGCCGCAGCGCAGTTGACCGCGCCTGCGCATGCCGAGCGAGCTGCGCTGCTCCGCGCGGAGGCCGCCGTGCTGCTTCGGTTCCTCGACGGTCCGGGCGCCGCATAGGACACGGTGCCGCTTCGCGTGTCAGTGTCGGCGGCTAGGGTGCGGCGCATGCAATCGTTGATCACCATCATCCGCGAACACGACGACGCCGCAGACTTCCTGGCCTGGCCGGGCGACTTCGAGCTCGACCGGGGCGATCACGTCGAGGAGGTTCACCTCGCGTCCGGCGCGGCGTTGGAGGGCTTCGCGGGTGACGGAGCCGGGGGAACGTACTTCTTCTGCGGCGACGGCGGCGAGGAACGCCCGATCCTGTACGCGGACTCCGAAGGCGGCGCTGCCCTGGTGGCGCTGGGGCTGCCGGAGCTTTTGAGGCTCCTGCTGGTCGCGCCCTGGTGGCGCGACTGCCGTGCATTCACTGAGGAGGAGAGCAAGGAACTGGCTGCCGACTACCTCGAGGACATGCCGGACCTGGTGGCCGAGCGGGATCGCGCGGCTGCCGCCCTCGGCCTCGACCTCCCCGGTGAAGCCGAGGCCCTGACTCGTCTGCGCGAAGTCGCCACCGGGGCAGGCAAGGACTTCGTCCTGATCTTCACGCCGGAGAACGGGCCGTACGCTCCCCTCATCAAGCCTTGAGGCACCAAGCCTTGAGGACGCAGGGTCGCACCCGCTCCGATCCCTAGGCCGGGGTCGTCGAGGGCCGGATCCGGCAGCGGCGGACGTAGTAGGCCCAGGTCAGGGCCAGAACCATCGGTCCCCACAGCATTCCGGGCGCGATGCACACCCGCGCCAGGATCAGCCATCCCGTGCTGCTGAACTCGCTCTCCGTACCGACGCCGAACCAGGCGAACAGCACCGGCGCCCAGAAGGCGGTTGCGCCGAGGCCGCCGAGTGTCGCCGCGGTGATCGCCGCGTACGGAGGGATCCGCTTGCCGCCGATGAACGGCAGCCAGCCCGGTGCGACTTCGCCCCAGCCGCGTACCAGGCCGATGCAGAGCAGGGCCAGGGCCTCGGTGATCAGGCTCAGGGCCAGGACGTACGGGATGGAGATCCAGTAGTCCGGCATGCCCTTGGACTGCACGAGGCCCATCGCGAAGTGCAGCCCGAACGGCAACCGCCACAGGCACTGCGGGAGCAGGACGAGCGGGATCGCCCGGGCGGTACGCATCGCCCACCGCGGGACGGGCCGCTCGGTGTCGTTGATGATCTTCACGACTGCCAGTCTTGCCACCCGCCGCCGGTCGGACGTCATCCCCAGGGCGAGGGCACCTCCCTCCCGGGGATGAACGCTCACCCGACCATCGGTGCACCGCACCGCACTGCGCCGTACCGTATACGGCGACGTCCGCGAAGGCTTCCGTGCCGAGAGGCTCAGCCCGGGCTCAGGAGAGGCGGCCGTCGTAGTCGGGCAGCTTGAATCCTTCTCGTAGTAGCCGCCCTCGAAGTCGGTGGGCCGGTTGCCGATGCTGGCGGTGATCGTGTAGCCGTCCTCCGTGAGTTCTTCCCGGCAGCGCTCCTTGCCCTCGCCCTTGTCCTCGCCGTGCTCGCGCGTGCATATGGCGTCCACCGGGTAGCCGGCGTCCTTCAGCTGCTGCCGGGCGGACGAGGAAGAGGTGCGGGCGGTGATGAACAGCACGGACACGTTGTGCTCGTGCGCCCACTGGGCCACCTTGAGCACGGGCTTGTTGGCCTGTCCCTCGTGGTAGTACGTCTCCAGCGCGGTGTTGTCGATGTCCAGCACGATGGCCAGGTTCTCGCCACCCTCGCCGACACGGTTCCGCAGCCACGGGACCGCGGGGCCGACGGCCTTCTGCACGTCGGCCTGCCACGTCCGGTAGCCGGGCACTCCCCGTACCGAGGCGGCCTCCGCCGTGGTGGCGGCACCGTGGCGGGCGAGTACCGCCAGGCGACGCCGGTGCGGGAGTGCAGTGTGAGGAGGCGCCCCCCGCAGCAGCGCCCCGGAGCCCCAGCCCCCTCACTTCCTCCTCACAGACGCTGCGTTCAGCCGATTTCCTTTCCGAAGTGGAAGGCCGCTATGGCCATCCGCTCGCGGAGATAGAAGCGGTGGGCGTCGGTGCGCTGGGTGCCCGAGTCGAGGGTCAGCTGGTGGCAGCCCGCCTTCCGGGCGTGTTCCTCCAGGTGGGCCAGGAGGTTACGCCCGACACCGGTGGACCGCGTGCCGGTTGCGGTCACGAGGTCGTCGACGTACAGCATGCGCAGCAGCGAGGTGTTGACCACGATCCGCCACCCGGCCGCACCGGCGCACGTCCCGTCATCGAGGTAGGCGGCGCTGAAACGCAGCCCCTGCTCGTAACCCTCCTCGTACACCGCCAGGAAGGTCTCCTCGGTGAGGTGCGGGCGCAGTTCGAGCAGGACGGGCAGCAGGTCGGACAGCAGCCGCGGGTCTCCGGGGGTCAGATCGACGATCTTCATGACGGCACACTAGGACAGCATTCGTGCCAGGTCACCCCCGAGATCGATCGGTGTGACTCCCTTCACCGGGAGTCCCCCGGTCGGAGCTTCTCAGGCGTCGACCGGCTCCCAAGCGTGCCCTTCGCCCTCCGTGCGGCGGACACGGCCGAAGACGACGTCGGCGAAGTGGACGCCGAACCCGAGCGTGTCCGGCTCGGTGAGCTGCTCGACGAGGCGGCGGAAGTCCGTGGCCCCCTGCGGGTCGTGGTCGACGACGGCGGCCCACTCGGGGTGGGCGATCTGGGCCGGGGAGTGGAAGGCATCGGGTACTCGGGGCGGGCGGCCCACACCTCGTCGGTGGTGTCGGGCAGTCAGACGCGGGGCGAGATCCGGGCGATGCCGTCGCGGACGTACGTCAGCTTCGTCTCGCCGAGGAGGAGGGAGCGGGCGCCCGAGGGGCGGCGGAGTCGTTCATCGTGATTGATCAGGTCGGGGTAACAGACCGTCAGCTCGACGCATTCCCGCAGCCGACGGCCCCCGCCTTCACTCCAGGCCGTGCCTCACAGCGCCTGAGGGAAGTCGAATACGCGCTGCGGGTCGTACTGCCGCTTCAGCTTCACGAGCCGGTCCGCCGCGTCCCCGTAATAGGCCGTGCGCCAGTCCGTCAGGCCCGGATCCGTGTAGTTCTGGTAGGCGGCGCCCGAGGCGTGGCGGCGCATCGCCGCGTGCATCCCGTCCAGCCAGGTGGTCTGCGCGGTGCCCGGCCCGCCCGCCGCCCACGACGTCAGGTACTGGGCCAGCACGCGTGAACGCCGGTGCACGAAGGCCGTCTCCAGCGGCTTCACACGGTTGACCGCGCCGCCGAGGGCCGTCAGCTGCACCGAGGCGCCGCCGCCCTTGACCCCGCGCCCGAAGCGTTCCAGCTGGTCGAGCAGCGTCCGGGTGCCCGCGGCGTCCAGCGAGCGGTCGAAGAAGTCCGAGCGTGCCGCGTACGTCTCGCGCTCCAGCTTTCCGGAGGACTCGCGGCCGGGCGTGGCGCCCGGGAGGTGACACTGCTCGGTGGACTTGTCGCCGCAGCCGGCGTAGGCCCGGACCGTGTCGAGGTAGGCGTGGCGGCGCAGGCGGACGGCGCCGATGCCGCTGCTGCCGCCGCTCGCCTTGGCCACCTTGCCGATCAGCTCGTCGTAGGCGTTCTCCAGGTCCCCGTACGAGCCGATCGAGAACGCGGCGACGGATATCCGCGGGGTGCCGCCCGCCGCGGCCGACAGGTCGCAGGCGGACCAGATCTCGTCCGGCAGGCCGGGCCCCCACTCCTGCCACGCCTGCACGACGGCCGCGGCCTTGGACCAGGGGAAGGAGACGTACCCCGTCACTCCCTCGCCGACGGCGCGGGTGCGGAAGCGGAGTTCGGTGACGACGCCGAAGTTGCCGTTGCCCGCGCCGCGCAGGGCCCAGAACAGGTCGGCGTTGCGGTCGGCGTCGCAGTCGAGGACCTTGCCGCCGGCGGTGACGAGGGTGGCGCCGGTGAGGTTGTCGCAGGTGAGGCCGTAGGCACGGGAGAGGACGCCGTGCCCGCCGCCGAGGGTGAGTCCGGAGACCCCGACAGTGGGGCAGGACCCCGCCGGGATGGTCACGCCGTGCGCGGCCAGGCTCGTGCAGACGTCGATGAGCTTGGCGCCCGCACCGATGACGGCGCCGGACGCGGACGGCACGCGGATGCTCTTGAGCCGGGAGACGTCGATGACGAGGCGGCCGTTGCCGCTGGACCAGCCGGCATAGCTGTGGCCGCCGTTGCGGATGGAAACGGGTATGGAGAAGCGGCGGGCGAAGGCCAGGGCCTCGGTGATGTCCGGGGTGCCGGCGACGTAGGCGATCGCCGCCGGGCGCAGCGCGTCGAAACGAGTGTTGTAGAGCTGACGGGCGGCGGTGTAGTCGGCGTCGCCGGGGCGTACGAGACCGCCGGCGAGGCCCTTGCCGAGGGCGGTCCAGTCGCTCTCGCCGGCCTTCCTGGTCGCGGCCTCCGCCGCGCCGGTCGTCGCCGTGGCACCCCAGGCGGCGGTTGCCGCCAGTCCCGTACCCGCCGCTGTCAGGAGTGTGCGCCTGCTGATGGCCATGCCGATCCCTGCCCCTTTGATGCCTTTGCTTGTTGATCAAACAGATGGCTCGGTGGGGCAGGTGGTTCCGGCAGCGAACGACCGGTGGTGGAATCCGGGCTCCGAGCGCGGTGGGCGCACCCTTGGAGGCGCCGTCGAGGGCAAACGGCTGGCACCATGGTGGGATGCACGAACAGATCATCGCCGCCTGCGACGGCGCGTCGAAGGGCAACCCCGGGCCTGCCGCCTGGGCATGGGTCATCGGGGACGCCACCGGCGAGACGCACCGCTGGCAGGCCGGACCGCTGGGCACCGCGACGAACAACGTCGCCGAACTCACCGCGCTTCAAGAGCTGTTGGAGTCCACCGACCCGACCGTTCCCCTGCAGGTGCGAATGGACTCCCAGTACGCGATGAAGGCCGTGACGACATGGCTGCCGGGCTGGAAGAGAAAGGGATGGAAGACGGCCTCCGGCACCCCGGTGGCCAATCAGGCGCTCGTGATGAGGATCGACGAGCTGCTGAGCGGCCGTACGGTCGAGTTCGTGTACGTACCGGCCCACCAGGTCGACGGCGACCCCCTCAACGCCGCCGCCGACGCGGCCGCGAGCCACACTGCCCGTACCCAGCAGGCGGCGGGCACCTCCTTCGGCTCCGCCCTGCCGGAGCCGGAGCCCGCGGCCGGGCCCAGGGCCGGCGGCCGCGCCCGGAAACCCTCCTCGGAGCCGGGGGCGCGGCGTCCGTCGAGCAGCCGGACGAGGGGGTCGCTCAAGGCGAAGTTCCCCGGGCGCTGCCGCTGCGGAAAGCCGTACGCGAAGGGCGACACGATCGCGAAGAACCCCGACGGCTGGGGACACCTCGCCTGCGCCACGGCTGCGGCCGAGGGGAACTGAAAGGGCTGCTCCGGCAGGTGAGCAATGAGCAGTGGGCAGGGCGCCCGCGCACTGTCCGCGCGCATCTCGGCAAGCATCGGCGCCATTGCCCTGCTCCCTGCCGGCAGTGCACCCTGAAGGTCCTATGAAGACCGAAAAGTTGACTGTGCCCGGTGCCGAGATCTACTACGAAGTGCGCGGATCGGGCCCGCCCCTTCTGCTCGTCAACGGTGGCGACGGCGACGCGGCCATGTTCGGTCCGCTGGCCGGCCTGATGGCGGAGCACTACACCGTCGTCACCTACGACCCGCGCGGCAACTCCCGCAGCCGTCTGGCGGGCCCGCCCGAGGCGCAGTGGATCGAGGAGCACGGCAACGACGCCCACCTGCTGCTGAGCACGGTGGCCGCCGGAGAACCGGCCTGCGTCTTCGGCACCAGCTACGGCGGCATGGTCGGCATGGACCTCCTGGCCCGGCACCCCGGCCAGGTGCGGGCGCTGGTGGCGCACGAGCCGTTCGTGATCGATCTGCTGCCCGACGCGAACCGCTGGCATGCGCTGTTCCAGGAGGTGTACGAACTGTACGAGCACGCGGGCGTCGACCCCGCGATGCGGAAGTTCACCGAGGCCGTCGGCATGGACGAGCCACCGGAACCGGCCGAGAGCCTGCCTGGCCCCGTGCGGGAGATGCTGGCGCGCATCCGCTCCAATATGGAGACGTGCCTGGCCTACGAGCTGCGCTCGTTCGTGCGCTTCAGGCCCGACACCGACGCGCTGCGCACGGCGCGGTTCACCCTGGTCGCCGGCGGCGACGGACCGCAGACCCTTATGCACCGTACGACGGAGGCCCTGGCGGAGCGGGTCGGCACCGAGATCGTGGAGTTCCCGGGCGGCCACGTGGGCTTCCTGACGCACCCGGCGGACTTTGCGGTGGCGCTGCGCGGGGTTCTGGAGGCCTGAGACGCGTGGGCAACGCGGGCAGTACGCCCGGCGGCGCCTGCGCACCGCCTGAACCGCGGCCGCATTCTTTCGTACCGGCCGCGTCGGCACCGACCGACTCAAGCCCCCCTCCAGCGCAGAGAGGGGGGCTTGAGTCGGTGTGTGATCCTGGGCCGTGTCACCGGGCCTTGGTGTACGCCTCGCGGATCTCGGCCGGTACGCGGCCACGGTCGTTGATGCTGTATCCGTTCTCCTTCGCCCACGTCCGGATCGCTGCCGTGTCCTCGCTGGGCCGGGCCGCGACGCTGCGCCCCGTCGGCTTCTTGCCCCTGCCCCGCTTACGGGCAGCGTTCACGAACGGGCCGAATGCCTGAAGCATCTGTTCGTAGCTGTCCGGGCCGAGGTCGATTTCGTACTCGATGCCGTCGATGGAGAAGGAGTGCGTCCTGGTGTCCGCCGACTCCTCTCCGGTGAGGTCGTCGGTGTAGACAGTGATGATCTTCTGTGCCATGTGCGGAGTCTAGAGCCAGGCGGCGAGTGCCCGAGGGGTTTGCGTACCTGCCGGGTGAACACGAGGCCCCGGCCACCACTGGGGTGGCCGGGGCCTCGTGTGCGGCCGGGTCTACCTGAAGGTGCGGAGCCGGAGGCTGTTGGTGACGACGAAGACGGAGGAGAAGGCCATGGCCGCGCCCGCGATCATCGGGTTGAGCATGCCGGCGGCCGCGAGGGGGAGGGCGGCGATGTTGTAGCCGAAGGCCCAGAAGAGGTTGCCCTTGATGGTGCCGAGGGTGCGGCGGGAGAGGCGGATGGCGTCGGCGGCCACGAGCAGGTCGCCGCGGACGAGGGTGAGGTCGCCGGCCTCGATGGCCGCGTCGGTGCCGGTGCCCATGGCCAGGCCGAGGTCGGCGGTGGCAAGGGCGGCCGCGTCGTTGACGCCGTCGCCGACCATGGCGACCGTGCGGCCTTCGGCCTGGAGGCGTTTGACGACGTCGACCTTGTCCTGGGGGAGGACCTCGGCGATGACCTCGTCGATGCCGACCTCGCGGGCGACGGCTTCGGCGACGGTTTTGTTGTCGCCGGTCAGCAGGACCGGGGTCAGGCCGAGGCGGCGCAGTTCGGCGACGGCACGGGCGCTGGTGTCCTTGACGGCGTCGGCCACGGTCAGGACGCCGCGTGCCTCGCCGTCCCAGGCGACGGCCACCGCGGTGCGGCCCTCGGCCTCCGCGGCCGCCTTGGCGGCGGCCAGTCCGGCAGGCAGCTCGATAACCCACTCGGCGAGGAGCTTCTCGCGGCCGACGAGCACCGCGTGGCCGTCGACGACGCCCTGGACGCCGAGCCCGGCGACGTTCTCGAAGCTCTCCGGTACGGGCAGGATGCCGGTGCGGGCGGTGGCGCCGTCGGCGATGGCACGGGCGATGGGGTGTTCGGAAGCGTGCTCCAGAGCACCGGCCAGGCGCAGCAGTTCCTGCTCGGTCACGCCGGGGGCGGTGACGACCTCGTGGAGGGCCATGCGGCCGGTGGTGACGGTGCCGGTCTTGTCGAGGACGACGGTGTCGACGCGGCGCGTGGACTCCAGGACCTCGGGGCCCTTGATCAGGATGCCCAGCTGGGCGCCGCGGCCGGTGCCGACCATGAGGGCGGTCGGGGTAGCCAGTCCCAGGGCGCACGGGCAGGCGATGATCAGTACGGCGACGGCGGCGGTGAAGGCGGCGGCGGTGTCCCCGGTGACCGCGAGCCAGGTGAGCAGCGTGCCGAGGGCGATCAGCAGGACGACAGGGACGAAGACGCCGGAGATGCGGTCGGCCAGGCGCTGCACGGCGGCCTTGCCGTTCTGGGCGTCCTCCACCAGCTTCGCCATGCGGGCGAGCTGGGTGTCGGAGCCGACCCGGGTGGCCTCGACGACCAGGCGGCCGGAGGCGTTGACGGTCGCGCCGGTGACGGCGTCGCCGACGGTCACGTCGACGGGGACGGACTCGCCGGTGAGCATGGAGGCGTCGACCGCCGAGCTGCCCTCGACGACGGTGCCGTCGGTGGCGATCTTCTCCCCGGGCCGTACGACGAACCGGTCGCCGACCACCAGCTGCGCGGTCGGTATGCGGACCTCGCGTCCGTCACGCAGCACGGCCACGTCCCTGGCACCGAGTTCGAGCAGGGCACGCAGGGCGGCGCCCGCCTTGCGCTTGGACTTCGCCTCCAGGTAGCGCCCGGCGAGGATGAACGTCGTCACCCCGGCCGCGGCCTCCAGGTAGATGGACGAGGAGCCGTCCCCGCGGGCGATGGTCAGGTCGAAGCCGTGGCGCATGCCGGGCATGCCCGCGTGACCGAAGAACAGGGCCCACAGCGACCAGCCGAGCGCCGCGAGCGTGCCGATCGACACCAGCGTGTCCATGGTGGCGGCGCCGTGCCGGGCGTTGGTCCAGGCGGCCCGGTGGAAGGGGAGCGCTCCCCACACGACGACCGGTGCGGCCAGGGTGAGGGAGAGCCACTGCCAGTTGTCGAACTGCAAGGCGGGGGCCATGGCCATCAGCACCACCGGCACCGACAGGATCAGTGACACCAGCAGCCGCTGACGCAGCGCACCGACTTCCCCGGCCTCATCGCCCTGCTCCGCGGCCGGGCCGGCGGCTTCCGCCCGAGCGGTCGGCTTGGCCGGCTCCTGGGCGGTGTACCCGGTCTTCTCGACCGTGGCGATGAGGTCGGCGACCTCGATCCCGGGACCGTAGGTGACCTTCGCCTTCTCGGTCGCGAAGTTGACCGCCGCGCTGACGCCGTCCATGCGGTTGAGCTTCTTCTCGATGCGCGCGGCGCACGAGGCGCAGGTCATACCGCCGATGGAGAGTTCGACCTCGGCCGCGGGCAGGGCGGGTATCGCTGCTTTCTCGGGGGCGATGCTGGTCATGCGGGATTCTCCCGGGAGGAGGGCCGGTCCGTGCGGCGTCCATATCAGTGGAGCGGCACGACCCGGCGGAGGATGTCGGGGAAGGACTTGCCTCAGATGCGGCCGGCGAGCTCGTAGCCCGCCTCGTCGACGGCGGCGCGGACGGTTCCGTCGTCCAGCGGGCCGGTGGAGACGACGGTGACCCGGCCGGTGGCGGCCACGGCCGTCACGGAGAGCACACCGGCAATGGCGGCGATCTCCTCGGAGACCGCGCCCTCGCAGTGGCCGCAGGTCATGCCGGTCACCTGGAAGACCGTGGTGATGCCGCCCTGGGCGTCGGCGGTCGCGGAGGCGCCGCAGGAACCGCCCGGGGTGCAGCAGGAGCCGGAGTTCGTCTGGGAGGTCATGGCTACTTCCTTCGGGACGCTGGTGTACGGACTGCGCGGGGGAGGAGGGCCGGGATGCTCCCGGCGTCCCCTTCCGACATGAACAATATACCCCCAGGGGGTATCTGGGAAGGGTGGGTGTCCGAGCCGGGACGGGTGGGGCGGGACTCTGCGCGTACGCGCCGTCGCCGTCCGGGGCCGGGCTCTGCCGGCGAGGACGGACGCGCCCCGTTCAGCCCACCGGAGTCGCCGCATCCTGCGCGCGCCGCCACAGTGGGCGGGGGTGGGCTACGACAGGTCGGCAAGCGGCAAGGAGTCAGCAGGCATGTGCCCCGAACGCGTGGCAGCGGACCGTTTCGCCACCCCCGAGGAAGCGCATCTCATTGCCGCGGAATGGCAGCCGGGCGAATTGCTGGATCACGAGGAGATCGGCCTGCGACTGGGGCGCATGCTGTCGGGTGCCGCTGCCGCGGCCGACGGCTTCCCCACGGAGTGGGCTCCGGCAACACGGCCGCCGACAGCCGACGCGGTCCGTCCCTCCGGCGGCGGCCCCGTCCCGGCCCTCGCCACGCGTCCGGGGATTCCGCCCGGGCTGATGGAGGAGATCCGTGCTTCGGTCAGTCGGCTCATCCGGGCCTCGCAGCGCGTACGAAAAGAGCACCGCCAGTTCAGCGACACCGAGAAGGAACTGTTCAACCAGGCGCTGCGCGAGGCCCACGCGGACAACGAGTACCAGCGGCTCGCCGCCGTGCACGCCGACATGAGCCACCGCATGCACACCATGCGGAACATGGGCCCGGCAGGAACACAGCGCTTTCTGCCGTGGCACCGCGAGTACGTGGTGCAGTGCGAGAACCTCCTGCGTGCCTACCAGCCCGAGGTGACGATCCCCTACTGGGACTACGCGAACGACCACGCCAGACCGGACTGGGTGTGGCAGCCCCCCGGCGTCGTCCGGCCGACCCCGGGCCAGAGCGGCAGCCACCTGCCCACACAGACGACGATCAACGGGCTTCTCATCCGCCCCACCTTCACGTCCTTCACCTTCGGCACCGTGACGGCCGGCACCGTCAGGCCGAACGGCCTGGAGATCGTCGCCCACAACAACGTGCACGACTGGTGCGGTGGAACCGTCTCGAACGTGCCCACCGCGTCCCAGGACCCGATCTTCTGGTTGATCCATGCGAACGTGGACCGGATCTGGGACAAATGGCAGCTCACCCACAGCGGCATGCCGAACGTGACCGGAGCGGACGCAGGGCTGGATCCCTGGTGGTCGCCTGCCGACGGCGGGGTCACCACGACGGACGTCCAGGACATCACGGTCCTCGGCTACTCCTACCAGTAGTCGCGATCCAGCGGTCGCGACGCCCCACCGACCCGGCCGGGGCGGCACGTGCGGTGCCGCCCCGGCCGTGCGTCAGTTGACGCGCAGGGTCAGTGCGGCAGTGTGAAGCTTTCCGCCGGTCTGGAACTGGAGGAACATCCGCCAGTTGCCGGGCTTGGGCAGCATGGCGTGGAACGACAGGTCCGGCCCGCCGTGGTCACCGTTGACCTTGGTCTCCGGGTGCAGATGCGCAAACGCCTGGTCGCCCTCGTGGAAGGCGGTCAGGTGCGCGTAGGTGTCCAGGTACGGCTGGAGATCGGTGACGGGCTTGCCGTCCTTGCTGATGCTCACCGTCATGGGGTGGGCCATCCCGGCCATCACCTCGCCCTTGACCGCAACCGTGTAGCCGTCCACCTCGGCGGTCGTGGCGGCCTCCGGCAGCTGGTTCTGCTCGGCATCGCCGGGAACGCTCACGGTGCGGCTGAGGACGAAATCCTCACCCTTGCCCGGCCCGCTGTCGGGGGTGAAGGACGCGTACATCCGCCACGAGCCCGGCGCCAGAGCCGCCAGGTCGGCGGTCCAGGTGCCGTCGCCGGCCATCGTGGGGTGCAGGTGCTGGAAGCCGGTCAGGTCCGAGCGGATCGCATAGAAGTGCATCTGCTTCGTCTGGTCCACGGCGAAGCCCGTGACCGGCTTGCCGTCAGGGCCCGTGATCCGGAACGTGTAGGCCCCGGCCTTGCCTGCAGGCAGCTCGCCGACCTCCGAGGTCAGCTTGTAGCCGTCCTTGGCGTCGGCCAGGCCGTCGCCGTCGGCCATGGAGCCGTGGTCCATCCCCGGCATCGAGTCCATCGAGTGGGACGAGGCGGACGCGGACGGCTTCGAGCTGTGGTCCATGCCCGGCATGGACGAATCGGAAGAGTCCTTCGACGAACCGCACGCGGCCAGCGCCAGTGCGAGAACGGCCGCCGTACCGGCCGCCGCGAGGCCACGACGGCGCAGGGTGAAACGAGAGGTGTGCGACATGACAGAAAACCTTCGGGGTGTGCGCGCCACAGCGGCGCGCGGCTGATCGGGGCACATGGCCCGAAGCCCGTGCATATGTACGTACGCGGGCTCGGGCAGGGCCCTGTCACGTCCGTGCGACACACACCCGCAACAGCAGCGCGCGCCCGCTGCCCGGCGGCCCGCGCCGCCCCGTCTCTCCGGCGGCCACCCGCCGCCCGGCCATGGTCCAGCCGGACAAGCCCGCCAGGGCCGCAGTGGCCAGGAGCCACACGGTCGGCAGCAGGATCCGGTCCCGCGTGGGGGTCGCCACGCACTGGGCTCCGTGCTCAGAGGTCAGGGCCTGCGGGCCGACGTGGGCCGAGCCCGGGGCGGCGGCCGCCGGAGCCATCGCGGCGGCAGCGTGACCGGCGTGGTGACCTGCATGCTCGTCGTGCACGGGGGCGGGCGCCGGAACCGGCTCGTGGCAGCCGCCGGCCGCACTGGCCGGTGCGCCGTGCATGAGAAACAGCCCGAGCAGCACGGCGCACACCGCCATCAGCCGGGCAGTGGCCCGCCTGCGCGACTGTGCACTGTTCACTGCCGTCCCGTTCCTCATTGCGTGACGACCGGTTCCGAGTCCGGCCGGAAGAAAACTCTGTCAGACGATACCCCCGCCCGGTACTCACTCCATGAACTCGCGGCAAGATCACCCTCGGTTCTGTCCGGCGGCTGAGGCACCGTAGGCTCCGGCGTATGCACAGGAGCCTGTCGGAACATGCCCTTTGTCTCTACGGTGGTGAGAACCGGCTCACGCGTGACTGCGACAGTGACCACCGGGAGCACCATTTCGTCGAGGAGCTGACCTTCGCGGACGCGGATTCGATCCTGACGATGCTGCGGGAACTGTCCCCTCAGCTGATCGAGGGTCACCTCCCCGTGTGGGTGCGCAATCTGGCATACCGGCTGGTTCTCCTCCAGCGGCCGGACGATCCCGTGGTGATGCGGGAAGCAGCGGACAGCCTCTACCTGCACGGTCCGCACTGGGACGACATGGCTGCGGAGCTGCGGAGGCGGGCCGACGCCCTGGACGGGGTGGCGCACGACGTGTCCGGCGGGCTGCACGGCCCGGTCGGTCTGCCCCGCTGATCCAAGCCTGGCGCAGGTCCGTTCGACGGGACAGGATGAGGGGTCATATATTGCTCAACGAAAGAGAAGCCACGGCATGGCCGTCATCCAGAACACCACCCTCACGCCCTCCAAGGACGAACTGGTCGCCGCCTGGCTGCCCAGCCGCCCGTGGTACCGCCCCGGCACCGGCGGGCCGCAGTTGGAAAGGGCGGGCGGTTTCCGGCTGGACGACCCGGAGGGCGAGGTCGGCATCGAGATCATGGTGATGACCGACACGGCGGGCGCGGAGCCGATCACCTATCTGGTGCCGCTCACCTACCGCGGTGCCCCGCTGGAGGGCGCGGAGGACGCTCTCGTCGGGACGATGGACCACGGGGAACTGGGCAAGCGCTGGGCCTACGACGGCTGCCACGACCCGGTGTTCGTCACCGAGCTGCTCGCCCTGATCGAGGGCCGCGCCCAGGCGCAGGACCAGAACGCCAGCGACACCCCCGACCCCGAGATTGCCTCCTCCTTCACCGGGGACGGCCCGGTTCCGGCGGACTTCTCCCTCGCCACGGACGACCACGAGGCCACCGAACTCACTGCCGCCTCGCACACCGCGACCCTCCGCCTGAACCGCATTCTGCGCCCCGGCCCCGACGCCCTCGGGCAGGGTGCAACCGGCCAGGTCACGGGCTGGTGGCGGCAGTCGGGCGGCACCCGCGCCCGCGGACTGTTCGCCGTCCTGCACGCTGCACAGGGGGCCTGTGCTATATGAGATCGAAGGGTGCCGGAGCGTGGCCCTCCCAGATCCGGCGGGAGGCATGTTCGGGGTAGGGCACGGTCTTCGATTCGGCGTCCAGGACGCGGGTGAGCCGGTGTTCGGGGCGGTAGGCGGACCATCCCGCGTCGCCGGTGGTGGCGAAGCGGACCCAGGCATGCTGGAGTTCCCGCGACACCGCGACGGCCGCGGGCGTGGGCCGGTCGCCGAAGAACTGCCTGCCGGTCGGGCTGTCCAGCGTGCCGAACGCCAGGGGGACGTCGAGGCTGTGGCAGGCGCCCAGGACCCCTCCCAGGGCCGGGGAAGCCAGCCGGAGTTCGAACAGGAACGACGTGCCGCCGGCTGCGGCGTTCGCCTCGGCCAGCAGCAGTGAAGGCATCCGGAAGAGCGCATCGGAGTACACCGACTCGAACAGCTCCTCCGGGGCGGCCTGCGGACGGGCGGCACGGTAGGCGTCCGCGCCGTCCGGCGCAGGGGCGAACAGGTCCAGCGCGGTACGGGCGTCCTGGTCGGTGAACGTGCCCAGCCGTCCGGTCATGACGCTGAACAGCCGGAACTCGTCGCGCGTATGGCCGACGAGCAGCTCGATTCCGCTCGCGCGGCCGTCGGCCAGTGCGGGCCAGGGCGTTTCGGAGAGGACTTCGCCGTCGACGACGGGGCATGCGGCGATACCGGCCTGGGAGAACCGCCCCCACCTCTCGCGGTGCCCCGGAAGGTCGGCGCCTAGGGAGGCGAGTTCATCGGCCAGGCGCCGGGGGTCGACGTCGGACAGGGCTGCGGCGGTGGGCGCCGCGCCGAGCCCGTCCGCGAGCGCGGCGGCGACCTGTTCCGCCAGGGCGCGCGTGCAGTGCCAGCCCGGCACCGAGTGGGTGATGGCCCGTCGGAACAGCCCGCGCGCCGGCTTCATCGTCAGCAAGGCGGCGATCGACCCGGCCCCGGCGGACTGCCCGGCCACCGTGACCTGGTCGGGATCCCCGCCGAAAGCGGCGATGTTCCGCTGCACCCAGTGCAGCGCCGCGATCTGGTCGAGGAACCCGCGGTTGGGCGGTGCGCCTTCGAGAAGCACGAAACCCTCGGCGCCCACCCGGTAGTTGACGCTCACCACGGCCAGCCCCGCCCCGGCCAGCGCCGTCGGGTCGTACATCGGGTCGCTCGAATCCGCCGCCGCATAGGCGCCTCCGGGAATCCAGACGAGCACCGGCAGCCCTGCCGCCCCCGGATCCGGAGTGCAGACGTTGAGCGTCAGCCAGTCGGCGCCCGTCGGCGAACTCCCGGCAGCTGCGTTATCGGTCAGGTGTATTATGTCAACCGTATTGAAAAGACCTGTGGAGAGCCGACGATGCCGAAACAAGTGGATCACCGCGAGCGCCGCGAAGTGATCGCGCGAGCGCTGTGGCGGGTGGTGGAGCAGCGCGGCGTCGGACACCTGACGATGCGTGAGGTCGCGCGCGAGGCGGGGATGTCCCACGGGCAGCTGCAGCACTACTTCGCCTCCCGGGAGGCGATGCTCTCCTTCGCCATGGACTTCGCGTCCGAGCAGACCTCGCTGCGCGTCGGCCGGGGCCTCCAGGAGCTGGGTGAGGTCCCGCACCCCCGCGACGTACTCCGGGTGATGCTCGTGGAGCTGCTCCCTCTGCACGCCGACGCCCGCGCGACCAGCCGGATGAGCGCCGCCTACGTCCTGGAGGCGTTGCACGACGAGAACATCCACGCGCGAGCGCGCGGAGGGCTCGTCCAAGGACGAGCCCTCGTGGAGCAGTTGGTCCGCCAGGCGATCGCCGACGGGTACATACGTCCCGACCGCGACCCGGTGGCCGAGACCAACCTGCTCCTCGCCCTCACCGGCTTCACCACCCTCCTCGAGCTGGACGTGGTCGGTCCCCAGGAAGCGCTCACCGCCATCGACCACTACCTGGACAGGCTGTTCACCGGCTACTGAGGTGCGTCAGGCCGCCGAGAATTTGGCGACGTACTCGTCGAAGGGCTCGATGCCGGCTTCCGCACGCAGCTCGTCCATGCGCTCGGGCTCTTCACAGGGCCACGGAAGCGGCGAACCGTTCCGCAGCCCGGCGATCTGTGTGCCGTAGACCTGTTTGCGGCCCTCGTTGACCAGCGTGCGGTCACGCAGGAAGGCCAGCTCGCGAGGCCCGGCCGAACCCGCGGCCACCGCCGCCTCCATCAGCCCGAGCGCACGCCGCTGGACATCGAGCTGCCGGTCGGCGTGCTGCGCGATCAGCCATGCCGCGCGTGCGGCCTCCTCTGGTCACTGGCAACCCTAAAAGCGCAAACCGCGCATAAAGATCATTCTGAGAGATGGTGACAGGAGCCTTCGTGCGCTGGGATACTGGATCTACCCTCAAAGAGCCGACGGATGCTGCAGGAGCAGCAGTGCGATGTCGTCGGCGTGCTGGCCGGTGGGGCAGGCGTGCTGGACGAGGGCGTCGATGATGTGGTGCAGGGGGAGGTCGCTGGATCGCGCCAGCGTCTGCGCGAGGTCCGCGGTGGTCCGGTCGATGTCGGCGCCGGGGGTCTCCACGAGGCCGTCGGTGTAGAGGGCGAGGACGGCTCCGGCCCGCAGGGACAGCGTGGTGAGGGCGTACGGGAGAGCGACGCCGATCCCCAGCGGCGGCCCGGGGTCGACGTCCACCACGCGCACTTGGTCGCCGCTCCGGTCGCCCGGGCTGTACAGGAGCGGGGGCGGATGCCCGGCGCTGGCCAGGGTGACCTGCCAGACCTGCCGATCGGTGAGGTCGAGGTGGGCGTAGAGGCAGGTGATGAAGCGGCCGGGGTCGAGGTCGGCGAGATCGCGGTTGGTCTGTGCGAGGACCTTGTCGGGGCTCGCACCGGCGGTCGCGTGGGAGTGGATGGCCGTGCGGACCTGTCCCATGAGGGCGGCGGCGGTCACGTCGTGGCCCTGCACATCGCCGATCACGGCAGCCGCGGTGGTGTCGGTGAGGCGGATGAGGTCGTAGAAGTCGCCGCCGATGTCGATGCCGTGGCTGGTCGGAAGGTAGCGGGCGGCAACGTTCAGGCCGGCCACGGTCGGCAGGGCGTGGGGGAGGAGGCGCTGCTGGAGGGCGTGGGCGAGGTTGTGCTTGGCGTCGTAGAGCCGGGCCCGGTCCAGAGCCTGGGCGATGAGGCTCGCCAGCGGGGTGAGGGTGGCGCGTTCGTCCACGGTGAAGGCGTGGGGCCGGCTGTAGGCGAGGATGCAGCAGCCGATGGGGTGGCCCGAGGTGATCAGGGGCAGGAATGCCCAGGCCTGCTTGTCGCTGAGCTGCGGAGTGTCCGGGTAGCCGCGGGCCAGCTCGGCGGGGCTGGCGAAGAAGGAGGGGGCGCCCGTGGCCAGGGCGTGCCCGACGGGGGTGGTGTCGGCGTCCATCGGCAGGCCCTCGAGGCGCGCGATCACGTCCGGTTCGTAGCCGCGGCAGCCGATGGCTATCAGTCGGCCCGCTTCCGCAGTGGTCACGATCAGGCCGTCGGCGCCGAAGGTGGGCAGGACGAGGTCGCCGATCAGGTCGACGACGTCCTGCACGCTCACGGTCTCGGTCAGCGCGGCCGCCAGGTGGACCAGCTGGTGGATCCGCCCCGCTGCGGCCGCGGATTCCGGCGGCGCCGGCCCGGGCGCCTGCGCAGCAGCGGCCTGGTCGTGCTGAGCAGTGGCGGCACGGCTGGGGGAGATGAGAATGCTGATGCCGCTGGCGTCCGGGTAGAGGCGGAGGTCCAGCCACCGGTCCGGCGGCCGCGCCACGGTGAGGGTCACCGGCTCACGGCTGAACCACGCGGCGCGGTAGGTCTCCGTGCAGACGGGGCCGCCCAGCCACGGCACCGCCTCCCACAGCACCCTGCCCAGCAGCTGCTCGTGCGTACGGCCCAGCAGATCGACGGCCGTATTGCTGACGAAGGTGACGTGCCCCAGGAGGTCCAGGGCCAGGGCGCCATCCGGAAGCCGCTCGACCAGGTCGGCTGCCGCGAGCGCGGGCTGCACCGGCTCCGCGGCGGCGAGGTGCACGGGGACCAGGCGCGGCCGGTCCGGGATCTCGATGAGGTGGCCGACTTCGTCCAGGACGCGTCCGACGCGCCGGGCGCTGAAGAGGATCTGTCCGCGCTCACGCCGGGTGAGCTGCGGTGACCGGTTGGCGTGCCACGACAGCCCGAGTGCCCCCCAGCAGCGGGCGGCGCCCCTGAGCGGGGCATAGGCGAGGGCCGTCCGGTGGGGAAAGGTGGCCGCACCACGCGGGTACATGCGCACCATGTCCTCCTGGGAGCCCACCCACACCAGGCGGTCCTCGCGCACCGCCTCCGGCGCCGGGCTCTGCCGGCTGACCGCCAGCCGCCACCACGGCTCGGTGACCTCGGCCGGCGCACCGCACATCACCGCCTTGACCAGCGCCTGCTCCTCCTGGTCCAGCAGATAGACGCTGCCGCCCGACGCGCCTGTGCGGTGTACGGCCCTGACCAGGGCCTCATCCAGAAGACCGGCCGCGTCCGGCTGCTCACCGCGACCGGACATACCTGAACAATATGCCTGCTGGGGAGTGGCAGCACATCGGAGCCCGCCATCCGGCCGGGCCGTACCGCGCCCGCCGTCAGTGTCCCCAGCCCGCGAGAGATTCTCATGCCCCAACTCCTCCTGGAAGCGGAGGTCCTCGGCAGGCCACGTGAGCCGTGTCTCACCGGGGCGGGGCCACTTGCCTATGAAACGAGTTGCATAGAGGATCCGGCGTATGGCGCTCGAGCACGCGATCCTCGTCTCTCTGCTGGAGAAGCCGGGCTCCGGCTATGAGCTGGCCCGGCGTTTCGACCGGTCCATCGGCTACTTCTGGACCGCCACCCACCAGCAGATCTACCGCGTTCTCAAGCGGATGGAGAGCGACGACTGGATCGAGGTCCGCGAGGTGCCGCAGCAGGGCAAGCCGGACAAGAAGCACTACTCGGTCGCCCCTGCCGGGCGGGCCGCCCTCTCCGAGTGGCTGCACGAGCCGATCGAACCCGAGAAGGTCCGGCACGACCTCGCCGTGAAGATCCGCGGTGCCGCCTTCGACGACCCGTCCGCCCTGATGCGCCAGGTCGAGCGCTACCACCAGGTGCACTCCGAACGGCTGGCGCACTACCTCGCCGGGGAGCTGCGCGACTTCACCGGGCCGGAAGCCCCCGCCGAGCCGACCGCCATGGAGGAACTGCAGCACGTCGTGCTGCGCGGCGGCATCGAGTACGAGCGGATGACGCTCGCCTGGCTCGACGACGTACTCGCCACCCTCCACCGGATCCGTACGGCACAGGCCGCCGGGACGCAGACCGACGAGCGCCCCGACTCCTGACCCCGGGCCCAGGGCCTCCCGGGCCACCCCACCGACAGCGTCACCGAACCGTTCACCCCCCGACCCCGATCCCGACTCCGAGCCGGAAAGGCGGACAGTCATGGCCGACCCGCTTCTCTTCAACCCGCGCACCTACGACCCGGCGCACTTCGACCCCGAGACCCGCAGGCTCCTGCGCGCCACCGTCGACTGGTTCGAGACCCGCGGCAAGCGCAAGCTCATCGAGGACTACCGCTCCCGCGCCTGGCTGGCGGACTTCCTCGAATTCTCCACCAAGGAGGGCCTGTTCGCGACGTTCCTCACCCCGGCCGCCGCTGCGGCCGGTGCGGAGGACAAGCGCTGGGACACCGCCCGCATCGCCGCCCTCAACGAGATATTCGGCTTCTACGGGCTCGACTACTGGTACGCGTGGCAGGTCACCATCCTCGGCCTAGGCCCGGTCTGGCAGAGCGACAACGCCGCCGCCCGCACCCGCGCCGCCGAGCTGCTCGACCAGGGCGAGGTGTTCGCCTTCGGCCTGTCGGAGAAGACCCACGGCGCCGACATCTACTCGACCGACATGCTGCTCGAGCCCGACGGCGCGGGCGGCTTCCGGGCCACCGGGTCCAAGTACTACATCGGCAACGGCAACGCCGCCGGCCTCGTCTCCGTCTTCGGCCGCCGCACCGACGTCGAGGGCCCCGACGGCTACGTCTTCTTCGCCGCCGACAGCCGCCACGAGGCGTACCACCTCGTCAAGAACGTGGTCGACTCCTCGAAGTACGTCAGCGAATTCCGCCTGGAGAACTACCCCGTCGCCGCCGACGACGTCCTCCACACCGGAAAGGCCGCCTTCGACGCCGCGCTGAACACCGTCAACGTCGGCAAGTTCAACCTGTGCACCGCCTCCATCGGCATCTGCGAGCACGCGATGTACGAGGCCGTCACCCACGCGCACAACCGCATCCTCTACGGCCGCCCCGTCACCGCCTTCCCGCACGTGCGCCGCGAGCTGACCGACGCCTACGTCCGCCTCGTCGGCATGAAGCTCTTCAGCGACCGCGCCGTCGACTACTTCCGCACCGCCGGCCCCGACGACCGCCGCTACCTGCTCTTCAACCCCATGACGAAGATGAAGGTGACGACCGAGGGCGAGAAGGTCATCGACCTGATGTGGGACGTGATCGCCGCCAAGGGCTTCGAGAAGGACACCTACTTCGCCCAGGCCGCCAGCGAGATCCGCGGCCTGCCGAAGCTCGAGGGCACGGTCCACGTCAACCTCGCGCTCATCCTGAAGTTCATGCGCAACCACCTGCTGGCCCCCGTCGACTACCCGGCCGTGCCGACGCGCCTCGACGCTGCCGACGACACCTTCCTCTTCCAGCAGGGACCGGCCCGCGGCCTGGGCTCGGTGCGCTTCCACGACTGGCGCGCCGCCTACGACGCGTACGCCCACCTGCCGAACGTGGCCCGCTTCCGGGAGCAGGCGGACGCCCTGTGCACGTTCGTCACCACGGCCGCGCCCGGCGAGGAGCAGAGCCGCGACCTGGACCTGCTCCTGGCCGTCGGCCAGCTCTTCGCCCTGGTCGTGCACGGCCAGCTGATCCTGGAGCAGGCCGCCCTGACCGCGGCCGAGGAGGACGTGCTCGACGAGCTGTTCGCCGTCCTCGTCCGCGACTTCTCCTCCGAGGCCGTGTCCCTGCACGGCAAGGACTCCGCCACCGAGGAGCAGCAGACCTGGGCCCTCGGCGCGGTCCGCCGCCCGGTCGTCGACGAGGCCCGTTCGGCACGCGTCTGGGAGCGCGTCGAGGCGCTGTCGGGTGCGTACGAGATGGCGCCGTAGGCGCGCACCGCAGGCGTGGTGACGAACGCCGGGGGAAGCCACGCGGCTTCCCCCGGCCGGTGCGGATCTGCTCGTCAAGGACTCCCGTCGTGGACCGGAACGAGCCGCGCGCCGAGTTCGCGGACTGCCGCCCGGTCGGCGGGCCGGGCGATGCGGGACTCGGCGTCGGCCAGGACCAGCCGGGCCTGGCCGATGACCGCCGCCCGTCGGCGCGGGTCGGTGACGGAGGCGGCGGCCGTGGTCAGCAGGCGCAGCAGTGCCAGGCACACGGCGGGCTCGCCCGCGCCGTAGCGGCGGATCTGGCCGCACGCGAGATCGAGGTAATCGGCGAAGGCAGGACCGGCGACGGCCACCCTGACCACGCCCTCCCGGTCCGTCCTGATGTCGTCGCCGAGAAGGCGCCCGCCCAGGATGCTGATGGGCACCGAGAGCCGGTCGAGCGTCTGGACGCCGGTGTACGGGTCGTTGACCGCGGGCGACAGGGCCCGCAGCGCGATGTCGACGAGTTGGCGCAGCCCGAACATCGCGTCCTGCTGGAGCGTGCGCTCCGGTCCGATCTGGACGGCGTGGTGCAGGGCGCGGGCCAGCGCGGAGGCGTCCCGCGGCGGGCCGCCCGCGCGGGACCAGGCGAGGGCCAGCGGCGCCGTCCCGGCCACGGCGTGGTCGCCCACCCGGGAGACGATCGCCACCACGGCGTCCTGCCCCGCCGCGGCCTCCAGCAGCAGGTCGGGGTGGACGGTCTGCACGTAACCGGAGCGCCTGGCGTGCAGCGCGAATGCGTCCGGCGGCGGAACGGGTCCCGTACGGTCGACGCCGGGGCCCTCCGCGGTGTAGGCCCGCACGGTGCGGGTGGCCGTCTCCGCGACCGAGGTCATGACCGTGTCGATCTTGATCGAGTGCACGATGTGGTGCACGAAGTACACGAGCATCCCGAGGCTGAGGAAGATCAGCGCGATCGCTCCGGTGACGGCGAACCGCGGGAAGTCCGCACCGCCGGTGGCGCGGACGGTGTAGAGCCCGGCAGTGCTGTAGGCGAACGTGGCGACGAAGGTGGCGAGCACCACCTGGTTGGGGCGGTCGCGCAGGAAGTTGCGCAGCAACCGGGGGGAGAACTGGGTCGAGGCCAGTTGCAGAGTGACGATCGTCAGGCCGAGGACCAGCGCGATCACGGTCACGATGGTCGAGGCGATCGTGATCAGCGCCTGGCGGGCGTCGTCCGCGGTACCGGCGAACGCCAGCGGGTGCAGCGCCGAGTCCGGCGGGATCCGTACGCGCGAGAGGAGGCTGCCCGCCACCAGGGCCAGCGCCGAAGCCGTCCCCGGCAGCACCCACAGGGCACCGCGCAGATACTCCCCGAGCGCCGCGGCTCGAGCGCCCCACCGCACCGGCCGCATGGATGACCTCCCGTCAGCTGGCTCCTGCTCCTGCTTCTGCTCTTGTCGGCAAGATTCCCCATTCCCCGTGCCGCCCGGTCGCCCGCGCACCTCGACCGGACGGCCTACACGGCGCGGCCCTACCGGGGCGCTCCGCCGCTCGCAAGGTGAGGCACGTCACCGGCGACGGCGTCACGGATTCCGGTTGTGCGGTGTCCACACGGTGAATGAGGCTCATGTAGAGAGGCGACGGACGTGTGGGGTGGGAGTTGAGCAAGGGGCAGGTGTTCGCCGAGTGCCGGCCGCTGCTGTTCACGATTGCCTACGAGATCCTCGGGAGCGCGGCCGACGCCGAGGACGTGGTGCAGGACAGCTACATCCGGTGGCACGGTGTGAGCCAGGAGCATGTCGAGCATCCCCGCGCCTATCTGGTGCGCACGGTCACCCGGCAGGCGCTCAACCATCTGCGCGCGACCCGGCGGCGGCGCGAGGACTACGTCGGGCCCTGGCTGCCCGAGCCGGTCCGCACCGCGCCGGACGTCAGCGAGGACGCCGTGCTCGCGGAGTCGGTGTCGATGGCGATGATGCTGGTCCTGGAGACGCTGAGCCCGGACGAGCGCGCGGTGTTCGTGCTGCGCGAGGTGTTCGGTTACTCGCATCGTGAGGTCGCCGGCCTGGTCGGCAGGACCGAGCCCGCAGTGCGTCAGATCGCACACCGCGCGCGTGAGCACGTGCGATCGCGGCGCCGGCGCTTCGAGCACGACCCGCGCACGGCGGAGGAGGTCGTCGGCCGGTTCCTGCTCGCGGCCGGCACCGGCGACGTCGCGGCCCTGATGAGCACGATGGCGCCGGGTGTCGTCCACATCTCCGACGGCGGGGGCCGGGTCACCGCTGCCCGCCGCCCGGTCGCAGGACGCGAGCAGGTCGCGCGGTTCGTCGCCGGGATCGCCAGGACGAGCGGACCAGGCGCCCGGTTCGCGTACACGAACTACAACGCCTTGCCCGCAGTGCTGTTCCACGTGGGCGACCGGCTCGACTCCGTAGTCGTGTTCGAAATCGCCGACGGCCTGATCCAGAACATGTACGCGGTGCGCAACCCCGACAAGCTGGGCGCGGTCACCGTTCCGCGCCCGCTGGTCAGGAGAGGGGACCGCTGACAAAGATCCGGTCCAGGTGGTGGTCCAGGATCGCGGCAGCGGACTCCGGGCTGCGCTGACCGGCGAGGACGCTGGTGCCGAGCCCCGCGGACATGGCGAGCAGGCTGACCGCCTCCACCTGCGCGTCCATACCGGGGTGGGTGAGGCCCGCTTCCTGTGCCTGTCGCAGAAGCCCGGTCAGCGCGCCCTCTGCGGCATCGGGGTTCTTGATGAACGGCTGGGTGGCGAGCGCCTGATCGGTGACGGCCAGCACGGTGTACGAGGTGTACAGAAGGTGGAAGGTACGGCTCTCCTCGTCGGTCGGCAGCGCCGCCGTCAGCAGGGCCTCGATCACCGCACGCGGCTGAGGGTCGTCCCCGGCGGCCCGGACCAGGGCGGTGACGCGCTCACCGAACCTCCCGGCCAGGTGCTCCAGCCCGTAGAACAGCAGCTTCTCCTTCGTCTCGAAGTAGTACTGCACCAGCCGCAGTGACACGCCCGCCTCCGCCGCCACATCGCGCATCCCCACGGCGTGCAGCCCGCGCCGCCCCGCGACCCGGACGAGTGCCTCGGCGATCTCGGTGCGCCGCTCTGCGTGATCCACGCGCTTGGGCATCGGCCCCTCCTCCGCTCCGTGCTTCCGGCGGTACGAGTTCCCACCGGACCCTTTGATGGTACGACCGTACCAACATCGTGGTACGGTCGTACCACAAAGACCCGACACCCGGAGGTGGCCGTGCCCGAGACCACTGCCCGTACCCAGGCCGACGTCGGCCGCTATGTCAGCGATGCCTGGCGCGACCGCTACTTCGCGGCCTGCGACGCGCTCTACGCCCTGGGGGCGCCCGCGCTGACGGAAACCGACGTGGAGACCTCCTTCGGTACCACGCACGTCTACCGGTACGGCCCCGCGGACCCGGCTGCCCGGTCCCGCACCCCCGTCGTCCTGGTGCACGGAGCGGGCTCCTGCTCCGCCATGTGGTACCCGAACACTCCCGCTCTCAGCGCCGATCGCCCGGTCTATGCGATCGACACCCCCGGCGACCCCGGACGCAGCATCCAGCGCGAACCCATCCACCAACCCGAACGCGCCGCACAGTGGCTGGAGGAGACACTGGCCGGGCTCGGGCTCGACCGCGTGCACCTGGTCGGCTCCTCCTACGGGGGATGGCTCGCCCTGAACCAGGCGCACCGCAGGCCCGGCCGCCTCGCCTCCGTCACGCTCCTCGACCCCGGCGGCCTGGAGAAAGTGGGACTGCGCTTCTTCGTCTGGATCTTCATCAGCCTCTTCGCGACCTTCGCGCCCAAGGCGCTGCGCCCACGGCTCGCGGCCTGGCTGGAACAGCCGGTCCTCGTCGTGCCGGAGCTGCGCACGATGATCAGGGCCGGTGTCCGGGCCTACCGCATCCGCCGCCCGGCCCCACTGCCCCTGTCCGAGGACGAACTGTCCACCATTCGCACCCCGCTCTACCTCGTGCTCGGCAAGCGCAGCCTCCTCGTGCACCCGGAGCGGCAGGTCGAGCGCGTACCCCGGCTGATACCGGGCGCCCGGGCCGACATCGTCTCGAACACCGGTCACGGGCCGCAGATCGATCACGCAGAGGAGATCAACCGCCGGATGCTGGGCTTCATGGACTCCGTCGACTGACCTGTACGGGCTCGAAGACACCGCCCGCGCGTTGCCGGTGCCGGACGCCCCGGGCCGCCTGCGGCCGCCGGTTCAGGAGAGCTGACGGCGCACCAGCTCGTGGAACAGCCCGGCCGCGTCGGCGAGCAGCTCCGCGGGCGTCCCCTGCTGCACGATCCGGCCCTCCGACATCACGACGACCCGGTCCGCGTCCATGACGGTGGAGAGCCGGTGGGCGATCACGACGCGGGTGGCGCGCAGGGCGCGGGTGGACTCGATGACCACGCGCTGGGCCTCGTTGTCCAGCGCGCTGGTCGCCTCGTCCAGGAAGAGGATGCGCGGCTTGCGGACGAGGGCCTGGGCGATCATCAAACGCTGGCGCTGACCGCCCGAGACGGTGCCGCCGCCGTCGGACAGCATGGTGTGCATGCCCATGGGCATGGCCTTGATGTCCTCCGCCAGGCCCGCCATCGCGGCGGCCTCCCACGCCTCTTCGAGCGGGAACGCCTCGGCGCCGCAGATGCAGTCGAGGATCGAGCCGGAGAAGGGCTGGGCGTTCTGGAGGACGACGCCGCACTGGCGGCGGACGGCGGTCCGGTCCAGGGCCGCCAGGTCCTGGCCGTCGTACAGGACGCTCCCGGCGGCCGGCTTGTCGAAGCCGATGAGCAGACGCAACAGGGTCGACTTGCCGCAGCCGCTGGCCCCGACGATCGCGACGAACTCCCCGGGGCGCACCCGGAACGACACGTCGTCGAGGACGAGCGGGCCGTCGTCGGTGTACCGGAACGACAGGTTCTTTGCCTCCAGGGCGCCGCTGAGCGCTCCCGGCTGGACACTGGAGCCGCTCACCTCGGGCGTCTCCCGGAAGAGCGGCTTGACCCGTTCGAACATGGGCTGCACGGCGGCGGCCGACAGCAGCGCACCGGTCAGCTGGGTGACCGACGACAGCAGCATCGTCACGGCGGTGCTGAAGGTGAGGAACCCACTGGCCGACATGCTGCCCCGCGCCGGCCCGGTCAGCAGCACGAACATCACGAGGGTGCACAGCGGCAGACAGACCGCGTTGAGCACCGTGACGACGTTCTTGATCCGGCCGATCCGCTGCTGAAGCACCCGGGTGCGGGCGAACTCCCGTGCCCAGGCGGCGTACGCGAAGCTCTCGGCCGCGGCCACCCGCAGCTTGGGCAGACCCCGCAGCGTCTGGAACGCCTGATTGCCGAGCTTGTCCTCAAGCCTGATCAGCTGCCGCTGGTACCGCAGCTGCCACAGCCCCAGGCCCAGGAAGACCGCCGCGACGACGACCAGCATGGCCACCGCCACCAGCGCCAGCGGCACGCTGTAGGCGAGCAGCACGACGAGGTTCACGGCGCCGACGATGCCCGCCTGCACCGACACCGGGCCGATGCCGGACAGCACACGGCGGATGGAGCTGATGCCCATGGCCGCACCGGCCAGTTCCCCGGTGGAGCGGCCGGTGAAGAACCTCGTCGGCAGTCGCAGCAGCCGGTCCCACACGGCGGGTTGCAAGGTCGCCTCGATGCGGCCCTCCAGGCGGAGGACGGCAACGTTCTGCAGCAGCATGAAGGCGGCCGAGACGACGCTGGTGGCGATGAGCGCCAGAGCCGTCTGCACGATGAGGTCGTTCTCGGCCCGGGGCACGTACGAGCCGAGCACCCTGCCGGTGGCGAGGGGCACGAGCGCGCCCAGGCCCACCGCGACGAGTCCGCCCAGCAGGACGTCGCGCAGCTCCCGGCCCGTCCCGCGCAGGCTGAAGCGCAGCAGCCGCAGCAGGCCCGGCTTCCCCTCGGGCAGCGGGCGGTAGAGCATGACGGCACGCGGCGCGAAGGCGGTCGCATCGGCCTTGCCGACGCGTTCCCGCGTGCCGGTGGCGGGGTCGACGGCCCGGTACCCGCCGCGCCGCCACAGCAGCGCGACCGGCGTCTCGTCGTCCGCGTACCGGCCCACCAGAGGCCCGCTGTCCTGCCGCCACCAGCGGCCGTCGAGCTTGACGGCGCGGGTGCGGATCCGCGAGGCGAGCGCGATGCGCTCGACGGGATCCATGCGCCCGGAGGCGGCGGCGTCACCGCCGACGGGCCTGACCAGGGCGATGCCGGACTCGTCGGCCACCAGGCGGCACACGGCGAACGTCGCATCGTCGCCCGCGCCGCGGTGCGCCTCACGGCCTGAGCGGTCGATGGAGGCCAGCAGCGCCCGGTCGGCCTGGACGCGGGCGGCCTCACCGGCTTCGGCACCGGCCGCCGCGCGGTCCTCGTGGGCGCGTTCGAGCTGCTCGATCCAGTCGTCCAGGGCGTACAGCAGCCGGTACTGCTGATCGACCATGCCCTGCCACATCCCCGCGTCCACGAAGAGCGTGCCGGAGGTGTCGTGGCCCTCGCAGACGGCGCCGTACTGTACGTCGCCGGGGGAGAGCTGCATCCACAGGACGTCGTCGTCGGCACCGGCCCCGCCGGGGGCGGACCGGCTCTCCAAGGGGGCCTGGTAGAGCACGCGCAGGCCGCGCCCGACGCCGAGGGCGAAGGCGTTCTCGAGGGGGCTCAGCGTTCCGTCGACGGCGCCGTACGCGTCATGGCCGTACGCGCCGTGTCCGTACGCAGCCCGGCCGTAGGCGTCGTAGCCGTACGGGTCGTGACCGTACTCCGGGCGGTTCAGCTCGCGCAGCTCCACGCGGCGCAGCCGGCAGCCGGGCAGAGGCCGGCCGAGCAGGGTGTGCCGGGGGCCCTGGGCCGGGCCCAGCAGCAGCGTGCCCGGGGCCAGCCGGCCCAGGAAGTGCCAGTGGCCCGCCTGCGCCGCGTCGACCGCGAACAGGTCCAGCTCGCCGTCCACGACCAGCCACAGCACGTGCGGCCCTTCCAGGGAGAGGCTGCGCATGCCCGTGCAGTCGACGGCCGTGCCGAGCCCGCCCAGCGCCGCCACGACCGGGTCGGGGGCCGGGCCCGGCTGCGCGCCGTACGCGGTGGCCGTGGCGTAGTGGGGAGACGTCACCTCAGCGCTCCTTGACCAGTTGGGCGTACGCGCCCTGCGCGGCGAGCAGGTCCTCGTGCCGCCCGCGTTCGACGACCGTGCCGCGGTCGAGCACGACGATCTCGTCGCTGTCGCGCACCGTGCTCAGCCGGTGGGCGATGACCACGCAGGCGCAGCCGCGCCGCCGCAGGTTGTCCATGACGACCTGTTCGGTCACCGCGTCCAGGGCGCTGGTCACCTCGTCCAGGATCAGGACGCTGGGACGCCGGACCAGCGCCCGCGCGATCTCCAGGCGCTGCCGCTGACCGCCGGAGAAGTTCCGGCCGTCCTGTTCGACGCGGCTGTGGATGCCGCCGGGGCGCCGGGCCACCACGTCGTACACGGCGGCGTCCCGCAGGGCGGCGACGACGTCCTCGTCGGGAAGAGAGGGGTCCCACAGGGCGACGTTGTCGCGGACGGTGCCCTCGAAGAGGAAGAGTTCCTGGTCGACGAAGGAGACGGAGGCCGCCAGCGCACCGCGCGGGATGTCCTCCAGCCGCATGCCGTCGATGCGGACGGCGCCTTCCCACGGGGCGTACAGGCCGGAGACGAGCCGGGAGACGGTGGACTTGCCGCTGCCGGAACCGCCGACGAGCGCCACCTGCCGGCCGGGGCCGACCGAGAGGGAGAAGTCCTTCAGCAGGGGAGCGTCCAGCGGACTGTAGCCGAAGGTGACGGCGTCCAGCTCGAGATGGCCCTTGAGGCGGCGGGCGGTTCCGGTGTGGGGTTCGCGCCGCGAGTGGAGCGGGTCGGCGGGGAAGTTCTCGACGTCCTTGAGACGGGCGACGTCGGCGGCGAAGTCCTGGACGCGCCCGGCCACGCCGTTGAGGCGGGCGATGGGCGCGGTGAAGCCCGTCACCAGCGCCTGGAAGGCGACCAGCAGGCCCACCGAGAGATGCCCCTCCACCGCGCGCAGGCCGCCGATCATCAGAATGAGCGCGCTGTTGAGCGCCGCCAGCGTGGGCGCGACGACCGCGAGCCACGCACTGGGCACGCCGAGCCGCTGCTGCACGTCGAGGGTGACGGCGTGCTGCCCGGCCCACCGGCGGAAGAAGCCGTTCTCGCCGCCGGTGGCCTTCATCGTCTCGATGAGCTGAAGACCGCTGTACGCGGTGTTGACGAGCCGGGCGTTCTCGGCACGCAGCTTCTCCGTGCCGGCGGCGCGCACACGGACGACCACCCGCAGGGCGACGACGTTGAGCAGCGCGATGCCGATGCCGACGACGGTCAGCTGCGGGTCGTACGTCCACAGCAGCACCGCGTAGAGGACCACGACCACCGCGTCCACCGCGGCCGCGGCCACGTCCCTCGCCAGGGTCTCGGCGACGGTGTCGTTGGACTGCAGGCGCTGGACCAGGTCGGCGGGGTTGCGCTGGGAGAAGAAGGTGACCGGCAGCCTGAGCAGGTGCCGCAGGAAGCGGGCGCTGCCCAGGGTGGAGGAGATGATGCGCCCGCGCAGCAGGTTGGCCTGCTGCAGCGCGGTGAGCGTCGCGGTCAGCAGCAGGGCCGTCGCCATCGACGCGAAGAGCACACCGTTCAGGGAGGCCTGGCCGCCGATCAGGAACGTGTCGATGTACGTACGGCTCAGCGCGGGCACCGCCGCGCCGACGACCACCAGCAGCAGGCTGGAGACCACGGCGGCGAGCATGGTGCCCGACGTGCCGCGCAGGCGGGCGGGCAGGGCCCCGACGACCCCGGGTCTGCGGCCGGTGCGCCGGAAGCCCTCGCCGGGCTCGAAGGTGAGGACGACGCCGGTGAAGCTGGTGTCGAACTCCTCCATGGGAACGAAGCGCCGTCCCTTGGCCGGGTCGTTGACGTACACGCCGCGGCGGCCGAACCGGCGGCCCGTGCCGTCGTAGACGACGTAGTGGTTGAACTCCCAGAAGAGGACGGCCGGACCGGGCACCCCCGCGAGCGCGGCCAGGTCCATCTGCATGCCCTTGGCCTTCAGCCCGTGGCCGCGGGCGGCCTTGAGCAGGTTGCTGGCGCGCGATCCGTCCCGGGAGACGCCGCAGTCGATGCGCAGCTGCTCCAGGGGGACGAAGCGGCCGTAGTGGCCGAGCACCATGGCCAGTGAGAGCTGCACAACCTGAATCCGTGCTGGTCAGCGGTGCTGGCGTGGGAGATCGGTGGTGTACTCACGCTGGTCGGAGGCGGGAGTCTGGAGCGTAGATCATCTGACGCGTCGGGGATGGGCGTTTCCGGCTTTGCCCGCGCCGCGGGCGGAGTGGTTCCTACGATCGCGGGCGGTGCCTGGTCGTTTGGGAGGGGAATCGTGTCGTCGCTGGAGAAGATCGCAGCTCGCCGTGCCGAGCTGGATGAGCTCGCGGAGACCCTGGCCAAGCAGCTGGCCGAGGCCGAAGCCGAGCGTGAGGAACTCGTGGTCGCGGAGCGGGTGTTGCGGCGGCTGTACGGGCAGGAAGCCGGGGATGGCGCCGGGCAGGACACCGGGGCACCGCAGCGAGTGCAGGTCGCGGGCCGGTCGGTGTTGAAGGTGCCGCACCGCAGTGAGGTGCCGGATGCGTCCGTGCTGCCGGGCGACTACCAGCGGATGCTGAGAATCGTGAAGGCCGCGGGCGGGCCGGTGATGGTCAAGGAGGTCGGCGCCGAGCTCGGGATCGACGCCTCGGTGCCCGGCCGGCTGGAGCCGTTGCGCGGGAAGCTGTCAAAACTCGCCGGGAGGGGCTGGCTGCACAAGCTGCCGAACGGCACCTTCACCACCAGGCTGTGACACACCCGTCTCCTGGGCCGTAACCAGGCGGCCCCCGGCCCGGGTTGGTCAGGTATGCCTACCAAGACGTCCCCGGCCGGGGACCACACCGAGCTTGTCTACCAGTGCAGGCTGCCGCTGTCCACGCAGACCCTGCGCTACCTGACGTCGCTGCTGGCCGCCCGTCTGAAGAAGATCCGCTCCCGCTGGCGCAAGCTGCCGGCCGGGCGGATCGCGGTGATCGTGCTGGCCGCGCTGCGGCATGACCAGCGCCTGGCCGACCTCGCCGGCGGCAACGGCATCTCGCGCACGACGGTGGACCGGTGGCTGAAGGAGATGACCCAACTGCTGGCCGCGAAGGCGCCGCGGCTTCAGCGGGTGCTGGCGAAAATCGCCCGCGAGGGTGGCAGCGTCGTCCTGCTCGACGGATCGCTGATACCCACCGAGCGCCGCACCGGCCTGCCCACAAGGCGCCGCTGGTCGGCCAAGCACAAACGGCACGGGCTGCTGGTCATCGCCCTGACCGACGTGCGCGGGCGGCTGTTGTGGACCTCCACCGCCCGCCCGGCCCGCGGCTCGGAGATCACCGCCTGCCGGCACGACGGCCTGGTCGGCCGGCTCCGCGAGGCGGGCCTGGCCGCGATCGCCGACCTCGGCTTCGTCGGCCTCGACGACGAGGCCGGTGACCCGGCGGTCATCACCGGCTACAAGAAGCCGAAGGGCAAGAAGCTCCCGCCCGCGAAGAAGCTGGTAAACCAGCTGATCGCGGCGGAACGAGCAGTATGCGAGCACGCGTTCGCGCATTTGAAGAACTGGCGCGTGCTGACCAGGCTCCGCCTCGACGTGAAGTGGGCCACCCGACTCGTCCGGGCCCTGATGATCCTCACCCAGCACGAAATCGCCCGCTGACCGACGATCTTCACGCCAGACAGGCCCCGACGACCAGCGCGAGCACGACAACACTCACTCACGCCACCCCCGCGACCTGCACGTTCAGGATGAACACAACTCAGTGCGGCCGCGCCGCACTCCACCGCCTCCATCTGGAGCACGGTGGGGGTGCGGACGGGCCGGGGCGTCCTGCCCCGGGGGGCAGGCACGGCGGCCGCGCCCCGGCGGCGCCGGCGTCCGGGGGCGGGCGGGCGCAGCGGGGTGTCCTCCCGCACCGCGGTCACGGGAGCAGCCAGTCGACGGGCCGCTGGGCGGCGAGGTGGACGGCTGCGGTGACGGGCGTCGTGGAGCCGAGGGGGTACGGGGGCCCGTCCGCGGAGGACCACCGGTAGCCCGATGCGGTGGTGGACGAGCGCTCCAGCTGCACGAGCACCGCGACGGGGTCGCCCTGCCGGGAGAACTGCGCGGCGAGGCGGCTGTCGCCGAGGAAGCCGCTGATCTGCGCCTGCGTCTGGGGCGCGCGGCCGACCGCCGTGATGCGGCCGCGCAGCACGCCGAACCGTTCCCGGGGAATGGACTGGACGGTCAGGTCGACCGGGGTGCCCGGGGAGATCGCCCCGCCGCTGTCGCCCGGTACGTACAGCATGGCCACCAGCGGGTCGTCCGGGTTCTGCACGCGCTCGACGATCGCCACGTCCGCCCCCGTGGTGAGGACCGTGCCCGTCCTGGCGGCCAGTGTGGTCACCCGTCCTCGGTCCACTGCGCGCACGGTCCGCGGGCCCCGGTCCGTGTCGACCTGGACCAGGGGGGTGCCCGGAGAGAGCAGCTGGCCCTCCTTGGCGAGGACTGCGGTGACTTGTCCCGCGAATGGGCTTTGCAGCAGGTAACTTCCCTCGGCATGGGTCAGGATGCCGGGTGCGCTCAGCTTGGAGGACACCGAACCGGTGAATACCCAGACGCCGCCCATGGCCATGACGAGGAGTGTGACGGCAAGGACGAACCGTCCCTGGGGGCGGGCGAAGCGTACGGGCAGATCGAGTTCTTCGGGCGATTGCAGCTTGGAAAGCGCCTTCTGGCGGAACTGCACGGACTATTCCTTCGACTGCATTCTTGACGGGGTGCTGAATTTACGCTGAGGGAACGGCCATAAACCCCGGAACGAGGGGAGCATTCCGGGGTTCATGGGTTTCCTGGTCATCTCATGGCGGCGCAGGAGCGACCGTCAGGCCGTGAAATTCTCCGGACCGTACGGCCCGGAGAATTTCACGCTCAGAGGCCGGCGACGCCGACGTTGAGGCCGACGATGCCCTCGACCTGGCCGGGCACGGCCTTCACGGCGCCCACCGTGTTCAGCGAGGTCACGGTGTTCACCACGTTGTGGACGTCGCCGGTCACGGCGCCGAGGAGGCCACCGGCGACGGTGACGCCACCGGCGACGGCGTCCAGCTCGGCGTCGGCGATCTCGCGGGTCTCGATGTCGTTACGCATGGTGTTTGCGCACCCTTCGTTCGTCTGACTCTTTCTCAAAACAAGCGGCGGACAAAAGACAGGACTGTCCGGCCGCCCCGCGACGGCCCGGCCTTATCAGCCACCGTTCATCAGGACTGCCGCGGTGCGCAGATATAAGCACGTGAACGGGTGGCGCGGCCAGCCGCGTTGACGTCTGCGAGGGTGCTGGACGGCCTTCCGAGCAGCGCACTTTTCGATCCCTTTACCTTATCGATACAGCTCCTTCACAAGATCGAGTAACAGATTCGCGCCCTCGGTCGCGCTCCCGGAACATAAATGGACACAGCGTCACCAAGCGTGCCGGTCATAACCGGCATTTTGCGGGGCGGCTGAGGGGAGATCGTGGCCCGGCGTCGCAGTTGTAAAGATTTTTTGAAGCGACGCACGGTGGCAGGGGCGTCACAAGCCGTGCCGGTCGGCCGGATGTGGGGGCCGTCACGGTGAATACGGTGGTCGGAGAGGGTGAACGTGGCAGGCCGGGCGCTCTTCAGGCTTGGCCGGGATGGGCGCGCCCGGTAGCAACACTGTGGGATTCGCCAACCGCGAGGGTCAGGACCACACAGTGAAGAGAACCAGTTGCATGAAGTTGACGGTCGCAGGCTTTTTCGGCCTGCTCCTGGTCGGGGGCGGGGCGTCGCCCGCCATGGCCGGGGGTGACGGGCCGTTCAGCGCCGACGGCAACACGTACGTCCGCTTCCACGCCGGATTCACCTGCGAGGAACGGGCCCGGACCTGCGTCAACGGACCCGTGAACAGCGGCAACACCAGCAACTCGCAGAACGTCCGGCTGACCGGAAACCCCAGCAACAGCGGCAGCCCCGTGGACAACAGCGGGTCCGTCAACTCCGGCTCCACCGGTACCGGTGCCGCGTCGGGCAGCTCCAACCACCTGCAGCAGATCGGCAAGGGCGGCGGCGACCTGCACCTGTGAGCTGACGGCACGGCGTCCGCACATGGCTAGGGCCCCGGGAAGACCGGGGCCCTAGCCATGTGCAGTGGGGATGGTCTATCCCACCTTGGAGATGTCGTTGCTGCTGTTGCGCTCCGAACCCGTGACGGAGTTGAGGCTGTTGGTGGAGCCGGCGGCGGTCTCGATGTTCCCGCTGTCCACCGGGTTCCCGTGGTTGAGGAAGTTGTTGCTGTTGCTGCTGTTTCCGCTCTCGACCGGACCGTTGATGCAAGGGTGCGGCGACGAGGACACCGGCGACTTGTAGTGGAAATCGGCCAGACGGTTGTTGCAGACCACTCCTGACACCGTTTCGGTGAGGGTGCCGAGATCGGCGCCCACCACGGCGGCCATCAGGGAGCCGTCCGGATTGGTCTGTGCCTGCGCGCTTCCGGTGCCGAACAGCACCAGACCGCATGCCCCGGCGAAAGTCACCGCCTGCGCGAGTCTTCTCACGACGCTCCTTGCCTGGTCGGCCTTCTGGGTCCCAGACGTATCGTGCTGCGGTTGTCCCCCGCGGTCCCGGCAACCCACAGGAGGCCAAACGCTCGGGGGCCACATTCAGCCGGACGGCCCAACGCAGGCGCCGGAATCCGGTGTCAGGAGCTGCGGTCTGCGAAGGGGCCGTGGGCGGCGAAGGCCAGCTCGGCGAAGCGTTCGCCGATGCGGCGGTGGGCGGCGGCGTCAGGGTGGAGGCGGTCCGGCAGCGGCAGTTCGCCGGCGTCGGCCCGGCCGTAGAGGTCGAGACCGTCGAGGTAGTGCAGGTTCGGGTCCTCGGCCGCCCGCTGTGCCACGATCCGGGCCAGCTCGTCCCGGATGACGCCCAGGGTCAGCTTCCCGCTCGCCCGCTCCGCGGGATCGCCCGCGGCCCGGAACCGCAGTCGTCCCGCGCTGAGGGCGATGAAGTCCGGGGCGCTCGGGCCGGGCGTGTCTTCGTGGATGGGGCACAGGATGGGCGAGACGACCAGCAGCGGTGCGGTGGGGTGGCCTTCGCGGATGGTGTCGAGGAAGCCGTGGACGGCGGGGGCGAAGGCGCGCAGGCGCATCAGGTCGGTGTTGACCAGGTTGATGCCGATCTTGACGCTGATCAGGTCGGTGGGGGTGTCCCGCAGGGTGCGGGCGGTGAACGGGTCGAGCAGAGCGCTGCCGCCCAGGCCCAGGTTGATCAGTTCCACATTGCCGAGGGACGCGGCGAGCGCGGGCCAGGTGCTGGTCGGACCGGCGGCGTCGGAGCCGTGGCTGATCGAACTGCCGTGGTGCAGCCACACCTTGCGGCCCCGGTCCGGCGCGGGCTCGATGGGCGCGTCGGTGCGCAGGGCGACGAGTTCGGTGGTCTCGTTGTGCGGCAGCCAGATCTCGACGTCCTTGTCGCCCTCGGGCAGACCGGTGAAGCGGAGGGTCCCGACCGGGCCGGGCCGGTGCTCGGCGGTCCCGGTGGTCATGTCGATGGTCAGGGTGTCGCCCCCGGCCACGCCGCCCTGCCCGGCGAGACGGCCGTCGACGAGCAGGTCGTACACGCCGTCCGGGCGGGGCGGGGCGCCCACGTAGACCCGCTTGGTGGGCAGCGTGTCCAGTTCGACCGCGGTGGCCCGGGTACGGAAGGCCAGCCGTACACCGGAGGGCTGGGACTCCGCCATGGCGAGCTGCCCGTCGGCACACTGGGCGCGAGCCCGCGCGGGCAGCCGGTGCGGCAGCACACCGCGGGCGGTGCGTTCCAGCTCGAGGGCGCCGCGCAGGAGGTCCGCGGTGATGGGAGAGGTGATCCAGTCGTGATGCTCGGTGCGCATAGTCCCAGCCTAGATCTCAAGTCATCACCAAGATCAGTTCAAGCCCCGGTACGGCATCCCTGAGCCGGCCGACCTGTGCTCAGGGGAGAGGTAGCGTCTCAGCGCCACTGCCGCACGATCACGGGGGTCACGTGAACACCCACCGCACCGCAACCGCTGCCGCCGCCGCGCTCATCGCTCTGTCCCTGGCCGGCTGCTCCAGCTCTTCATCGACGCACAGCAAGAGCGACTCGAAAGCTCCGTCCCAACAAGGGAACGCAAAGCCACCCACGGCCGGCAGCGGCAATGCGATACCGCAGGGGCCCGGCCCCCAGACGAAGTACACGGTGCAGAAGCAGCCCGCCGAGGGCGCCTGCCACTACCAGTACACTGCTGACAAGCAGCCGCTCCCGGACCCGACGTGCACGCCTGGTGCCCTCAACGGGGCCGTCACCCAGGCCACTCTGCAGCAGACGATCTGCAAGCCGTCCGGCTACACCAAGGGCATCCGGCCCCCGGTCTCGGTCACCGGACCGGAAAAGGCCGAAAACGCCAAGTCGTACGGCTACACCGGCGACATGCACGCCGCCGAGTACGACCATCTCGTCAGCCTCGAGCTGGGTGGCGACCCGAACGACCCGCGCAACCTGTGGGTCGAGCCCCCGTCCCCCGACCACAAGCCCGGCAGCGGTCCCACCAACCCGAAGGACCAGGTCGAAAGCCAACTGCACGCAGCCATCTGCTCGGGCAAGGTCCAGCTCGCCGCAGCTCAGCAGGCCATAGCCACCGACTGGAGCACCGCCCTCGCCAAGCTCGGCATCAGCTAGCCGGAGCCGGCCTCAGGAGCGGCGGTCCGAGCAGTCGCCTCCCGCCCCCAGCGCCTGCACCTCCGCGTACGACAGGCCCGTGAGGTCCGTAGGCCGTCCGTCGCGGATGGCGGTCGCCGTCGCCACGGCTTCGGTGAGGGCCCTGCGGTAGAGCACCGAGCCGAGGCTGACCCTGCGCACGCCCAGCGCGGCCAGGTCGGCGAGGGTGGGGCCGGTCGGTGCGTACAGGATGTTCAGCGGGGCGACGAGAGTTGCCGTCAGGTCGGCGATGCCGTCCGGATCCGACAGACCCGGCACGAACACCCCGTCGGCACCGGCCTGTTCGTAGACCGCGAGGCGCGCCGCGGTCTCCTCCGTCCGGCATCCGAGCCAGTACGTGTCAGTACGGGCGTTCACGAACAGCGTGGGCACCGCGGCCTTGACGGCAGCGATCTTCGCGGCGTGCAACTCCACGGGGGCGAGGGTGCCGTCCGGTCGGCCGTCCTCGAGGTTGATTCCCGCGGCGCCTGCCTCGTGCAGGCTTCGGGCCAGCCCGGCCACTTCCTCCGGGGCGTCGCTGAAGCCCCCTTCGGCGTCCACGGTGAACAGGAAGGAGCCCTGTCCGAGGCGGTGGGCCAGCGCCAACGTCGCCTCGGCGGTTGCGGCCGCACCGTCCGGCAGGCCGGCGGCCGCGGCCACGCCCAGGCTCGTGGTGCCGATCGCCCGGAATCCCTGTGCTGCCAGAGCGGCCGCGGAAGCGCAGTCCCAGGCGTTGGGCAGCAGCAGCGGGGCGGCCCCGTGGTGCAGGCGGGCGAAGGCGGTCAGCGGGCGCCGGAGCAGGCCGTCGGATTCGTGAATCGTGTGCGTCATGCCCCCGACGCTAGGGCCGGAACAGTTCGGCGCCACCCGAACTGTCCCTGCTGCATCATGGCTTCATGCCCCAGCTCGCCGAGACCGCCGGCCTGTGCGCCGACCGCACCCGGGCCGCCTTCTGCCTGGCCCTCCTCGACGGACGCGCCTGGACCGCGGGCGAACTAGCCCGGCACGCAGGGGTGCGGCCGTCCACCGCCAGCGAGCACCTCTCCCGCCTCGTCGCGGGCGGACTGCTCGCCGAGGAGCGCCAAGGCAGGCACCGCTACGTCCGGTTGGCCGGCCCGGAGGCGGCCGCCCTGATCGAAGCCCTCGCCTCGTACGCGTCGGACGTCCCGGACCCGGAGAATCTGCGCGCATCGGTACGGCTCGGCGCCGAAGCACGGGCCCGCACCTGCTACGACCACCTGGCGGGGCGACTGGGCGTGACCCTGGCGGACGCAATGATCGCCCGAGGCCTGGTCGCCGTCGACTCCGGGACCGCGGTCACCCCGGAGGGCCGGGCATGGCTGGCCGAAGCCCTGGGCTTCGAGCGGCCTCCGGGCGCCCGGAGGCCCCTGGTGCGGAGCTGCCTGGACTGGACGGAGCGACGGCCGCATCTCGCCGGAGCGCTGGGTGCGGCCCTGTGCGCCACGGCCCTGGAACGGCGCTGGGTGCGGCGGATCGGCTCCGGGCGGGCGGTGAAGGTGACGCCGGAAGGGGCGGAGGCGTTCCGGGAGTTGCTGGGGGCAGAGGTCCGGCCACGCGAATAGCGCTTTGGCCCCACGCGACTCACCTGCGCCACAAGCCGTTACGCCTTCTCCCCCGAAGGGGGTAAGTCTGCCGGAGTACCCGCCCGGCGCTTCGCGCCCGCACTAGGGTTCGGGAGCCCTACAGGTTCGCGGCCCAGGACGGGCCCGGTACGTGCGGAGGGAAGCGCGTGTCCAACTACCAGTATCAGTGCGCAGTATGCGGCATCACCTGGGAAGAGGTCACCAACAGACACCAGGCCGAGCAGGAACGTGAACGGCACCGCCGCGAGGCCCACGGCGGCGGCGCCCCGAACGGCGACGCCATCCGGGCCCGGGACTCCAAACCCTGGCCCGGCAGTGGAGCACTCCTTGCCGGGCTCGTCTTCGTCGTCCTTCTGCTCTACGGCAGCCGGCACGGTCAATAGCCTGGCAGAAAGAGCGCATTGACCGTACGGAACCGATCCCGGCGGTGCGGCGGCTCACCGCTCCGGCACGAGCCGGGGCACCGCCGAACGGCAGCGGCCGGGTGGCGGTGGAAGGGCGACCGGACACCGCTCGGTATCGGTCGCCGCCCCACTGCCACCCGGCCGGCCGGGACAACGGATCGGTCAGTCCGCGGAGATCAGAGCACCGGGACCGGGTAGGTCGGGTACTCCACGCCGGAGACGTGCTGGACGACGCGGATGACCTGGCAGGAGTAGCCGAACTCGTTGTCGTACCAGAGGTAGAGGATCGCGTTGTCGCCCTCGACCTTGGTGGCGCCGGCGTCGACGATCGAGGCGTGGCGCGAGCCGATGAAGTCGCTCGAGACCGCGTCGGGGGCGCTGATGAAGTCGATCTGGCGCTTGAGCGGCGAGGTCAGCGACACGTTGCGGAGGTAGTCGAGGACCTCCTCGCGGGTGGTCTCGCGCGCCAGCTGGAGGTTGAGGATCGCGATCGAGACGTCCGGCACCGGGACGCGGATCGAGCTGCCGGTGATCTTCGCCTTGAGATCGGGCAGCGCCTTGGCGACGGCGGAGGCGGCCCCGGTCTCGGTGATGACCATGTTGAGCGCCGCCGAGCGGCCGCGCCGGTCGGCGCTGTGGAAGTTGTCCAGCAGGTTCTGGTCGTTGGTGAACGAGTGGACGGTCTCCACGTGGCCGCGCAGGACCCCGTACTCGTCCTCCATCGCCTTCAGCGGCGGCACGATCGCGTTGGTGGTGCAGGACGCGCAGGAGATGATCTGCTCGTCCGGCTTGATCATGTCGTGGTTGACGCCGTGGACGATGTTGGGGACGTCGCCCTTGCCCGGTGCCGTCAGGACGACCTTGGCGATGCCGGGGCGGAGGTGCTTCGACAGCCCCTCGCGGTCGCGCCACCTGCCGGTGTTGTCGATGAGGATGGCGTCCTTGATGCCGTACGCCGTGTAGTCCACCGTCGTCGGGTCGGCGGAGTAGATCACCTGGATCTCGTTGCCGTTGGCGATGATCCTGCTGTTCGCCTCGTCGACGGTGATCGTGCCGTGGAACTGGCCGTGGATGGAGTCGCGGCGCAGCAGCGAGGCGCGCTTGACGATGTCCTGGTCGCCGCCCTGGCGGACGACGATGGCGCGCAGCCGCAGGCCGTTGCCGGAGCCGGCCTTCTCGATGAGCAGGCGTGCGAGGAGGCGGCCGATGCGGCCGAAGCCGTAGAGGACGACGTCACGCGGCTCGCAGCGCTCGATCTTGTCGGCACCCGTGGCGCCCGCGACGGCCTTGGCGGTGAACTCCTCCACCGACAGGCCGCGGTCGTCGGCCCTGTACATCGCGGCGAGCATGCCGAGGTCGATCTGGGAGGGGCCGAGGTCGAGCGTGGTGAGGGCCTGCAGGAACGGCATCGTCTCGGTGACCGAGAGTTCCTCACCGGCTATCTGCCGGGCGAATCGGTGGGTCTTGAGGATGCTGACCACCGACTTGTTCACCAGGGAGCGGCTGTGCAGGAGGACGGTCACGTCCCGCTCCCGCTGCAGCTTCCCGATGATCGGGATCATCGACTCCGCGATCTCCTCGCGGGTCTTCCAATTGGTGAACGTGTCGTCGTTGACAGTCACAGGTGCATCTCTTTCGAGCTAGGCGGCGCTCACATGCTAACCCCACGCCACTTTGGTCACTCAAGTGGAGGTCCTGAGGGGGCGTCGGGATGGGGCTCTGCGGCCACGGCAGGGCAGGAATCGCGCCGTCGTGCGACGAAGAAAGGCCCTTATTTATGGCGATTTGTTGGGCTTTTTCATCTGCGTGATCCTCGTCGACTTCGGCGCGGACGTGATCTGCGTCAACCGCAGCAACCGGCACCCGCCGCCGACGACGTACAAGACGACGTACGAGGCCGTACAAAAAGCCCCGGCCCCCTCTGGCTCTGCTCAGAGGGGGCCGGGGCTCGGGGCCGGTCAGACTGCCGCGGGTGTCGCCGCCGCAGCCTCGGTGGAGTCGGCGGGGCGGGGGATGCGGTGCAGGCCCTTGCGGTCGTAGAAGCGGGTGACGCCGAAGCCGAAGAGCGCGGAGGCGACCAGGGCGAGGCCCATGGAGACCCAGGCGCGGGTGAGTCCGGCGTCGGCCTGGGCGTCGTAGAAGAGGATGGAGCGCAGGCCCCCGGTGATCTGCCGGAGCGGCTCGAATTCCGCGAGAGCGCGGAAGAAGTCGGGCAGGGCCTGGATCGGCACGGTCGCTCCCGAGGAGGGGACGGCCATGGCGATGAAGACGATGGCCGAGAGCAGCATGCCGGGGGTGCCGAAGACGGCGAGCAGAGCCAGGGCGCTCACGCCGACGACGGCGATCGTGGCCACGGAGTAGAGCCACAGCAGGCCGAGGTGGGAGGCGTCCATGCCGAGGATGCCGACCGTGGCGGCCTCGACCAGGGAGCCCATGACCAGGGAGAGGCCGAGCATCAGGACGGTGCCGATGGCCAGCGTGCGCACCCGGCTGGTGTGCTGGACGGGCATGCGCTGGCGGAAGGGGCCGAAGTCGGTGTGCAGGTAGCCGAGCGCGGTGTCGACCTGGGAGTTGATCACGTTGGCGCCGAGCATGCCGCAGACGACCAGGACCAGCGCGTAGTAGAAGGCGCTCAGACCCATGGCGCTGTGCGTGCCGAGCGGACGGCCGTCGGCGACCTCCACCGTTACCGGGTCGGTGAGCATCAGCTGGGCGGCCGGGGCGAGCCGGGCTCCCTGGCTGTTCGCGCGGCCGAGGAGTTCCTTGCCGAGCTGGGCGGAGGCGGCGTGGGCGGCCTTCTGCGACGCCTGGCTCGCCATGGAGGAGCCGATGCTGCCGGCCGACTGGTTGGTCAGCACCGTCATGGCCGGCCGGACGGGCTCCTTCTGCTGCGGGCTGCTCAGCCCCGTCACCGCGGCGGTGAAGTTCTGCGGCACGACGAGCGCGCCGAAGACCTTGCCCTGGCCGAGCCGCTTGTCGGCCTCCTCCCGGCTGAGGACCTGCCAGGAGATGCTGTGGTTGTCGGCGGCGGACTTCTCGATGCCGGAGACGACCTGGTCGCCGACGTTGACGTGCTTGCCGTTGGCGTCGATGCCGCGGTCGCTGTTGACCAGGGCGATGGGCAGATCGCGCAGGTGGCCCTTGGGGTTGACGTTGCCGCCCACGTAGAGCAGGGCGAACAAGGTGGCGACCACCGCGACGATGAGGCCTGAGCCGATCCACAGCCGCGGGCTGCGGAGCGCGGAGGACGGCTGGGGGGAAGGCATGGTGTGTGCTCCGGTGAGATTACAGCGCGTAGCTGGATACCTTCAGTATCCAACAGCTAGATAGTGGCAGTATCTATCTAGGGTGTCCAATCGTCGACCGCCGATGCCCGCCCGCACCACCAGCGAGGAAGCCACGTGAAGATCTCGGACCTCAGCCGCAGGACCGGCGTGCCGGTGGCCAGCATCAAGTACTTCCGACGGGAGGGCCTGCTGCCCGCCGGCCGGGCTACGGCCGCGACGCTGGCCGAGTACGGGGAGGAGCACGTGCAGCGCCTGCGGCTGATCAAGGCGCTGACCACCCTCGGCGGGCTGTCCATCGCCGCCACCCGCGACGTGCTGGCAGCGGTCGACCAGGCCGACAACTCCGACAGGGCCCTCGGTGCGGTCAGCTACGCCCTGCCGGTACCTGTCGCGGCCTCCCCGGCCGGCGATGCCGGCCGGGAAGCGGAGGCCGACGCCGCCGCGGAGGCAGAAGTGGCGGACCTGATCGCGACCCTGGACTGGCAGGTCCCCGGTACCTCCCCGCACGTCCAGGGACTGGCATCGGCGTTGAAGGAGCTGAGGCGGCTCGACGCGGACTATCAGCCGGGCGAACTCGCCGCCTACGCGGAGCTGGCCCGCTCCATCGCCCGCCTCGACCTCGAACGCGCGGCCGCCTTCGAGGACCCGGTGGCCCTGGCCGAACGGGCCGTCATCATCTTCGCGCTCTCCGCCCCCGTGCTCGAACTGCTGCGGCGGCTCGCCCAGGAGGACCAGGTCCGGCGCAGGATCGCACGCGAGGGATCCGACGCGGAATGATCACCGGGGGCTCGTCACCCGGTGAAGGCTCTGTCAGCGGCCGGTGGTGACCACCATCCGGAACCGTGCCCGGCCTTCCGTCATCTTCGCCACCGCGGCGGCGGTGTCCTCGAGCGGCACTTCCTCGGTCCAGGCCCGTACCCCGGTCAGGGCGGCGAACCGGAGGGTGTCCTGTGTGTCGACGGCGGTGCCGGAGGAGTGGGTGTAGATCTTCCGGTCCTCGGCCAGCAGCTGCAAGGGGTTCACGTTCAGCGGGTCGCCCGTGACACCGACGATGACCAGTTCGCCACGGCGGCCGAGGCCGTCGATGGTGGCGGACATGGCACCGGCGTCGGTGACGGTGGCCAGGACGACCTTGGCCCCGCCCAGCGCCTGCAGGGCCTCGGCCACATTGCCGGCGGTGCTGTCGATGTAGCGGGCGGCGCCGAGCTTGTAGGCGAGCGCCTCCTTCTCGCGGCCGCGGGCGATCGCGACGGTGTGGAAGCCCATCTTCTGTGCGAACTGGACACCCAGGTGACCCAGGCCACCCAGGCCCAGGACGGCGACCGTGTCCCCGGGGCCGGCGCCCGTGTGACGCAGTGCGTTGAAGACCGTCACCCCGGCGCAGGCCAGGGGAGCGGCTTCGGTCGCGGTCAGCTCGTCGGGGACCGCGGCCAGCGCGGCGGCCGGGACGACGACGGAGTCGGCGTAGCCGCCGGGGTAGGCCACCCCGGGGATGGACAGCTGCGGACAGTGCACTGCGTCGCCCATCCGGCAGGCGTCGCAGTGCCCGCAGCTGCCGCCGTACCAGCCGACCGCGACCCGGTCGCCGGCCTTCCAGCTCTCGACGCCCTCGCCGAGCGCGTCGATCCGGCCGGCGATCTCGTGGCCCGGCGTGACCGGGAACGTCGTCCCGGGCAGGAGGCCGCCGGCGATCAGCAGGTCGGAGTGGCACACACCGCACGCCTCGACCGCGATCCGCACGGCCCCCGGACCCGGCTCCCGCAGGCCGACCCCGACCAGCTGCGGCGTCGCGCCCGGGGCCGCGATCTGCACTGCGCGCGAGGCGGCGCCCGGTGTGCCGGGGGAAGAAGACATGACCGAACCTTTCGTAGCGGCATGACCCGGCTGAGCCGTACACACCGGCTCGTCCGGCTTTCTGCGTCCACCAGGGGTTGTCCAAGGTCTCCCGGTCCGACGATAAGCAGGCCGTGGCCGCCTCTGCACCTCGGCGCCGGGCCGGAATTCCGGTGCCGGCGATTCGCACGTCGCAGCGGAGAGCAATTCGATGGACGCACACGAGGCGCCCATGCTGGGCGGGGCGTTCGCGACTTCGGCCTTGAACGTCGGTGCGGCCCTGGGACGGATGGCGACGGCGCGGTGATGCTCTTCGACCGCGCGGCGATGGCCGCGGTCGCCGGGACGACCGAACTGCCCGCTTCCGCGCCTGCCCAGGACGCGACGAGAGGCTGAACCGCTCGGTATCAGGCTTGTTGGCGTTGGTGCTCGGCATTCGGTGAAGTGACGTACTGGGCCACTCCGTGCCCCAGCGACCAGTCGATGGATTCGTTTGTGGCCGTCGTGGCTCGTCAGGATCTGGAAGCAGTCGTCAGGGGGAAAGCCGATCGTCTCGACCAGGGCGTCCTGCACTGCGCGACCAAGCGCTTCGAGTCGTCCACGGTCGGCCCTCAGTGCGTCGATACGGACAAGCGGCATATCGGTGTGCCCTCTCTGGAGTGCGCAAGATTGGGTGAGAGGGGATCGTACATACCAGTAGGTACAGAAGTCGATGGTGACGGTGCGTCAAGGCCCCTGCCGAAGCGGGGGAGCTCAGGGCGTTCCGCCCGTTACGGCAGGGGCTTGACGTGTGCGGGCCCGGCGAGCGCTGTCGTCAGATGTCTGTCCAGTCGTCGTCGACGACCTTGCCGTCGTAGGTTCCGCCGACGCAGATCGTGTAGGTGTCCCAGCCCATGAGGACGTCTTGTGGCTGCCCGCCGCCCTCGATGCAGTCCACATCGGTGACGGGCTGTGGCGCCCGGGACGTCGCGGCGGCGGACGCGGTGCCGAGACCGGACGCGGCGACCAGGAGAACCAGCGGCCCGAGAACGCGGGACATTCGACGTATTCGCATAGGGATTCCCTCCCTCTGTCGTCGAACACATGACCTGCCCAGTGTTGTCGCCCCCCGTGTCGAGCCGCATGAACTGCTGCTCCATACGAGGGAACGATGCGCTGTTCAAGCCGCTCCCCGAGCAGCGTGTCCGACGGGTTCACACACGGGGATTCCCCGTCGGACGAGCGTCATCACACCGTGCCGAGCCACTCGGCACGGCCCGAGCCGCGGGGGACGAGGACGGTGCGGAAGGCGCCCGGCGTCTGCGACATGACGACCTGGTCGGTGACGCCCTGGTAGCGGCCGCACGGGGTGTCGGCGGTGAAGGTGTCGGGGTCGAGGTAGGCGTGCCGTTCGCCGGTGCCGGCGAGTTCGCGGGCGTAATCCTTGTCGAGGATGCCGAGGCTGAGGATCCACAGGGCGACCCGGGTGAGCGAGACGTGCACGCGGTAGCTGCCTCCCTCGGTGGCCCGGCGCATGAGTGCGGCGATGATGCCGGTGGTGGCGAGCCAGGGCACCAGGTAGTCGTTGACGACCTTGATCGGAGGCAGGGCCGGGTTGTCGTCGGCGCCTTCGAGATTCATCATGCCGGTCACGCAGCCGGCGGTCTGGTCGAATCCGACGCGGTTGGCCCAGGGCCCGTGCTGCCCGTGGAGGCTGACGGTGGTGTGGATGATGCCGGGCCGGATCGCGGCGGCTTCCTGTGCGGTCAGGCCCAAGCGTTCCAGGTAGCCGGCGCGGTGGTTGGCGTAGAAGACGTCGGCGCCGCGCAGCAGTTCGCGCAGGGTGGCCGCGGCCTGCGGGTCGCGGGTGTGGTCGAGCGTGGCGGAACGCACGCCGACCTGGGCGGTGTAGTAGAGGATGTCGTTCTCGAACTGGCCGGGGCGCCAGATGTTGAGCGCGTCGGCGCCGTGCTGGGCCATGGTGCGGCCGATGGCCGCACCGGCGATGACATGGCCCAGGCCGAGGGCGCGTACGCCGTCCAGCGGCTGGGCGGCACCGGGCGGCAGCGGTTCGGGGTCGCTGTCACCGATCTTCTCGATCTCGATCAGGGGCATGTCCGCCAGGACGTCCCGGTACTGGCGGGTGTCGAGGAACTCCCGCGTACTGCGCAGCATCGGCATGACGACACCGGCGTCCGCACCGGCCTGCTCCAGCTCCGCGCCGTCCCAGCGGGCGATGGCGTTGGAGATCGCCAGGGCGTCGTCAGGGGTGCCCAGCAGCTTCAGGGTGCGGGACTTCAGCGCCGGGTAGATGTTGAGCGGCATCACCCAGCGGCCGTCGCCCGCGCGGTAGAAGGAGAGGGCGAAGGGGTCGTCGGGAGCGACGACGGGGTAGCCGTTGAGCTTCTCCCACTTGGCGTCGTAGAAGGGGCACAGCCGGTGCGGGGCCTTGCGCAGGTCCATGCTGATGTCCTGGCCGGGACCGCCCCGGTGCTGCCACAGCTTGGCCAGGGCGACGGACTTGGCGGTCAGCCCGAGGGCCGGGGCCGCAGCCAGCCGCAGGGTGGAGGGGACGACCGGGTCGGCACCGGTGAAGGAGACCGCGCCGCCCGCGTCCTGCTCGCTCAGGCCCACGCCGCCGAGGACGTCGTCGAGCGCGGCGTGGATGTCGAAGTGGTCCTCGGCCTCGCCGGTGACCGGCTTGCCGAGTGCGGCCTCGATCTTGTCGGTGAGTGTCATGCTGCTGCCTCTTCTGTCGGTGCGGGGGCGGTTTCGGCGAGGGCGCGCATCAGGGCGATCTGCGCGCGGTCGCGGCGGGCGGCGAGTTCGCCGATCGGCTCGTCGGCGAACGCCTCCTGCGCCTGTGCGGTGAGCAGGGCGACGGTGGGCTCGTCGAAGGACGGGTTGCCCAGGGCGGGCCAGGTCGCCTCCATGGCGCGGCCGAGGTGCCGGAGGAAGTGCGGCAGGCCGCCGGGGCCGCCGCCGAGGTGGAAGGTGCGGAACGGGCCGGCGACCGCCCAGCGCAGGCCGATGGAGTCGGTGACGATCTCGTCGAGTTCGGCCTCGGTCACCACGCCCTCGGCGACCAGGTGCACGCACTCGCGGAAGAGCGCGGACTGCAGGCGGTTGGCGACGAAGCCGGGGATCTCCTTGCGCAGGATCTGCGGCTTCTTGCCCAGCGACGCATAGAAGTCGCGGGCCTGCACCAGGGTGTGCGCCGAGGTCCGGGCGCCGGGGACGATCTCCACCAGCGGCACCAGGTGCGGCGGGTTGAAGGGGTGTCCGACGACGAGGCGTTCCGGCTGCCGCATCGCCTCGGCGATCGCGGTGGCGGGGATGCCGGAGGTCGAGGTGGCCAGCAGGGCATGGGCGGGGGCGGCCTGCTCGACGGCCTGCCAGATCTCCTGCTTCACGGCCAGCCGCTCGGGGCCGTTCTCCTGTACGACGTCAGCCTCGGCGACCGCGGTGGCCAGGTCGGCCTCGAAACGGAGCCGGGCGGTCAGGTTCTCGGTGGGCAGCCCGAGTTCCGCCAGGGCCGGGACGATCTCGTCCAGGCCGGCCAGGACCTGGTCCTGCACATCGGGGCGCGGGTCGCAGACGACGACCTCCAGGCCGTGTGCAAGGAACAGTCCGGTCCAGGAGATCCCGATGACGCCGCCGCCGATGACGGCGGCACGCCGGTAGGTGGTGGGCGCGCCCGTGGGTGTGTTCGTCCCCGGGGCCGCGCTGTGTGTGCTCATGGTGTGTGTGCACCGCCTTCTTGAGGGGTTTCTCAGCTGCCGAGGTAGTCGTGGACGACCTCGGCCGGGCTCAGGGTGAGGTCGGTGAGGATGTGGGCGGCGGCGACGACCTCGAGGACCGGCAGGTCCGCGAGCGGAGCCAGCGCATGGGCGAACAGCTCCAGGCGGGCCGGGCCGCGGAAGGCGCTCTTGACCGTGATGTCGGTGATCTGCGTGCGGACGAGTTCGCAGATGCGGGGCCGGCCGTCGTAGCCGGGCACCGCCTTGACCATGAACGTGGGGACGCAGATCTCGGCGCGGGCCTCTTGCAGGTCCATCGGGTGGTGCTTGTAGCCCATGGTGGCGGTGGCCACCCGTAGCGAGCCGTAGTCGAGGGTGCCGACCAGGGTGTCGGAGTCGACGTAGAGCCTGGGGGAGCCGGCCTTCTTCGGGTACGCGCTCAGCTCCCGTCCGCTCGAGATCGCCGGCACGCTGTCGAGGTACATCGCCAAGTTGTACTCGCCGTGCTCGCCCGCGTACTCGACGGGGACGACCTGGCCCGCCTCCGTGTAGTCGCCCAGCCCCGTCACGTCCGGCATCCGCATGATCTCGAACCGCACCAGCGGTTCCGGTACCGACAGCGGCTCGGGAACGACCCGCCGCAGGGCGTCCGGGTCGGTGCGGTACGTGATGTTCAGGTACTCGCGGTCGGTGAACCGGTACCGGGTCGGGGTGAAAGCGGGTGCGTCCAGCGGAGTCGTGAACAGCCGGGCCACGTCTTGCATGTGCATGATTTGGCTTCCTTGGAGACGCCTGTGCCTGTCAGGCGGCTGAGCGGATCCTTCTGCTCAGCGCCTGGAACCACTCCACTCCACGGAGGCCATGTCAGTCCAATATATGTTTCCCGAGCATTCGATATGGTCTTCCATATGGAGTTCACAAAACGCCTGCTGGAGCAGTTCCTCGCCCTGGCCGAGGAGAAGCACTTCGGCCGGGCAGCGGAGCGGCTCTCGATGAGTCAGCCGCCGCTCAGCCAGGCGATGCAGCGCCTCGAGCGCGGTCTCGGAGTGCGGCTCCTCGACCGCGGGCCGGGCGGCGTACGCCTCACCGCGGCGGGTACCGCGTTCGCCGTGGAGGCGCAGCGATTGCTCGACGCCCAGTCCGCCGCCGTCGAGCGCGTCCGGCGCGTCGCGCACGGCCTGGAGGGCGACGTGCGCGTGGGGTACGTGAGCATCCTCAGCCACCGTCATGTGCCCCGGCTGCTGCGCGCCGCGGCCGGCGAACTCCCCGGTCTGCGGATCCACGTGCACCAGGGCTCCACGGCCGTGCTCATCGACATGATCCGCTCCGGCGCCCTGGATCTCGCCTTCATCCGGGACCCCTCGCCCGTCACGGACGACCTGGCCGTCCACGGCTTCGCCACCGAGCGCATCGTCGCGGCCCTGCCCCGCGAGCACCGCCTGGCCGGAGCCGAAACGATCGCTCTCGCAGACCTCCGCGACGACGACTTCGCGCTCCCGAGCGCCACCGCTCTTCCGGGGCTCGCCGCCCAAGGCCAGCTCGCCTGTCGGGAGGCGGGTTTCACACCGCGCTGCCGGGCCGAGGCCGACGACCTCAGCGGCCTCCTCGGCTACATCGCGGCCGGCCTGTGCGTCGGCCTCCTGCCGGAGGATCTGCGCCACTTCCCCGTCCCCGGAATCGCCTTCGTACCGCTCCGGGATTCCTCGCCGCACTTGCGCACCACCGTCGCCGCCGTGCACCACCCGGATGCGGACGCGGCCGTGCACCGTCTCCTGGATCTCATCACGCGGCATACGCGCTCGTAGGCCGGTGACATGAAGCTGATGGGCCCCCGCCGGCCGTGTGCGATGTGTGTGCGGGTGCTTGCGCGGGGTGAGGCAGATGTGAGCCCGCCCATGAGAGCCACGTCACCTACGAGGGCGGGTCGTGGATGCTGGATCGGCTTAATTCGGACATTTGGGGTGGGTTTCGTGGGTTCCCGTTACGAGGTCGGGTCGTAGGTCACACCTTTGCCAGGGGCTTTCGCCGCCGCTAACAATTGCGGAGTCGCATGGCGCCGTGGACCGAGAAACGGCGCTCTCTTCGCGCCAATGACGGCCTCTGCGACGTAAGCGATGGGAAGGTTCCTGCTCCGTTATGCGCTCTGCTTATACCGCTCTGCCCAAGACCCACAAGCTCTCCGCTGCCGGCATTGTTGCTGCCGGTGCCGCCGCCCTGGCGTTCGCGGTCGTTCCCCACGCCTCCGCTGCCGACCACGCCACCGCGGTGAAGACGGTGGCGTGGAACGCGGAGGCTTTCGGTGAGACGCAGCAGGCCGAGCTGGCCAAGGCCACCGACGCCGCCGCCACCCAGGCCAAGACGGACGCCGCCGCCAAGACCAGGGCCGCCGCCCAGGCCAAGGCCGCCGCCCAGGCCAAGGCCGGTGCCGAGGCGAAGGCCAAGGCGGACAAGGAGCGCGCTGCGAAGCAGGCTGCCAGCCGCTCCACCGAGCGCAAGGCCCTCAAGACCGAGGCTCCCGCCGCCCCCGCCGCCCCGGCTCCGAAGCAGTACGCGGACAATCTGGACGGCTGGATCCAGCAGTCGCTGGACATTCTGAAGGCCAAGGGCATCCCGGCCTCGTACGAGGGCATCAAGCGCAATGTGATGCGTGAGTCGACGGGTAACCCGAACGCGATCAACAACTGGGATGTCAACGCTGCTGCGGGTATCCCGTCGAAGGGTCTGCTGCAGATCATCGACCCGACGTTCAAGGCGTATCACGTCGAGGGCACGTCCTGGAACATCTACGACCCGGTCGCCAACATCACCGCTTCCTGCGCGTACGCGGCCGACAAGTACGGCTCCATGGACAACGTCAACTCCGCGTACTGACAGACGCCGGAACAGACACCATCGCACCGCCGGAGGGCGGCGGCACCCCACACCGGGGCGCCGCCGCCCTCCAGTTCACCCAACGCGGCGTTTGGCAAAGCGGCGTGCGAGTTGCGGGACGGCGGTGCCTGCCAAAAGAGCGGCGATCGGCACGAGGACATCCAGCCAGGGATTCCGGAGCGGTTTGTATGTGGCGGTGCCGTTCTTGATCTCGATGAAGCCGCGGGGCCGGGCCCTGACTCCGCCGCCTCCGCTGACTTCGCCGGTCTTGGCTGCTTCGGCCTCGCATCCCGCACCACCACCGAAGCCGAAGCCGAAGCCGAAGCCGATTTCGGCGACCGGGATGATGGTGACGCCCTCCGTGGTGACGGGCTCGCCGTAGACGACCGAGGCGCTCCGGCTGCCGAGTTCGTCAGCCAGACGCTCCAGCAGGGTGGCAGCGGAGACTGCGGGTAACTGGACCATGCCCGCCATCCTGCCGATCTCTGACGGTGTCGGCAACGGCCAGTGAGGGCGTCGTCGGCCGGAACGACCGTGGCAAAGGTCACCCGAATGGCCGACGTTCACGGCCGACGGCAGTAACCGGATTGGCGCAGCCGGGCGGGAGTGCAGCCAGCTGACCTGGTGACTTGGCGTGCCCCGGCGTCGTTCCCCTGTCACTGCGAGCCGCCTTGGCTCGCTGTGAAGGAGGAGTCTTATGCGACTGCGATACGCCCCGCTCGCCATCGCCCTGTCGATCGCCGTTGTCACGCCGTTGTGGTCAGGGACAGCGGAGGCCAAGGATCCGGCTGCGAAGTCCGCTCCCGCGCCCTCGCCCGACGAGGAGGAGGGGCAGCCGGAGGGAGGGCCTTTGGCGCCGCTCTTCGGATTGCTCGGCGGCGTGCCGATCCTCGGAGGGCTGTTCCAACACTGAGGACGATGTGCACCAGGGGGTGTCCGTCGGATTGCGTGGCCATATCGTCGGGCACCCCCTGGCCTGAACCGGTTTCCCACCCGAGTTCCACATCTGACGGACAGCGCGCGGCTCAGGTGAACACCAGCGTCGACGGGCCGTTGATCACCTCGACGCCCTTCTCCGTGGCGCAGTCCGGAATGTTGAGGGTGACCTGGAGGCCGGGGGAGGCCACGGACCTGCCCTTGTACTTCCCCTCGGCCACCTTCCCCTCGACCAGCGACACGATCTCACCGGCCACGGGCTGGACGAGGTTGTGCTTCCGGTAGAGCACCTTGCTGTGCTCGCCCGTGTTCCACGTGACCCACTCCACCGCGGTGGTGGAGAGCGACAGACAGCTGCTCTCCCCGCCGCCTCTGATCACCGACTCGCCCCACTTCACCCCGGGATCCGTCCCCGTGCAGGTGTACTGGGCGCTGCCGGTGATCCGCGAGTGCCGCGGTCGCAGCGTCAGTCCCGGCTCGAAACGGATGGTGGCGCTGCCCACGCAGCTGAGCAGGGGGTGGGACCCGTCGCCGTCGTGAGCCGATGCGGGGAGCGCCGCGGGACCTGCCGCCAGAGCCGACGCCATGGTCACGCACACCAAAGCCCTCTGCCAGGAACGCTTCACAGTGACCCCTTCACTACGGGAACCGGCCGATCCGCATCCTGCCGTTTCCTGACGGGCCTGCCGAGGGGATCGGTGCGCAAATCCGGTTCGGGCCGCAGCATTTGCCCTTCGTGCAGCGCTGGGCGGGGCAAGTGCGCCGCCTGCGTTGCATCGTGAAGCCTCCTACGGCGCGTTTGAGATGTGTTCGATGATGACGAGCGTGCCCCGGCTGCCAGGGCGGACGGAATGTTCCACGCCGTCCTCGACGACATACATCTGTCCCGGGCCCACCTCGACTTCGGCGCCGCCGACCACCAGCCTCAGCGTGCCGTCCAGCACCAGCAACGCCTCCGCCGCATCGTGGGACTCCGGTGCCAGGGGGCGCCCGTCCATCCGCAGCACCTTCACGCCGGCGCTTCCGATCCGCCCGAGCAGGCGCGAGTTCCAGGCGTCCGGCAGTTCCGAGGCATTCCTCTGTATGTCGACAAGGCTCATGGCACACCTCCTGACGGGCTGTCCGTCAGGGGGTGCATGAACCGCCGGGGGACGCCCGCAATCGCGATCAAGGGATGCAGTCACGCTATGACACGGCGGCGATCTGCTGGTCGACCGTTCGGTAAAATGTCTCGCCTGTGTTGGAGAACGGCGGCTCTCCTGATCAGTTCGTTGTCGGTGGCATGGCCGCCAGCGCGGCCTTCGCGACGTCCTGTGCCTCCGCCTCGCAGGCGGGGTGCTTGGTGCCGTCCAGGTAGACCCGGATGACGAGGTTGCCGTCGCGGACGTTGAGCTGGCAGGTCTTCCGGTCGCTCGCGTCTTTCGTGGAGACCGTCCAGTACGCCGCGTCGCCGAAGCCGAGACCGGTCTCGAGGCGCTCGCCCTTCGAGCCGTCGGTGAAGTCCTTCTGCTGCTCTTCCGTGCCGTTCTTGCCGGCCTCCGAGCGGTGCAGCTCCCACGAGACGGATGCGCTGGGGGAGTAGTTCCAGCCGTCCGCCTGAGGCTGGTCCTTGTCGAACCAGAAGCACTCGGTCGTCGCCTTGTCCGTCCCTGTGGGGGAGACATCCTTGTCCTTCCTCCGCTCCTCCCGCAGCGGAAGTTTGGCCACGGCCTCCGAACACACCGGCATCGTCACGTACTTGTCAGGCGGTCCGCCGCCGTCGTCGTCGTTGCGCAGCAGCAGGTACGCGCCCGCGCCGAGTCCCGCCGCGACCACCGCCCCCACCGCCACCCACGTCACGGGGCGCCGGTGGCGGGGCGGCGAGGCGGGGGTGGCGTACGCGGTGAGCACGGCAGTCTGCGGGGCGGCGGGGACAGTGCCCCGCAGGAGTGCCGTGCGCTCGGGGTCGCCGTCCAGCAGGCCCTCGACCCGGGCCCGCTGCTCGTCGACCATCCGGTGCACGGCGGGCGGCCACGGCCGGGCCGTCGGCGCCACCGGGCCGAGGAGGGCCAGCAGTTCGGCCGGCGTGGGCCGGTCGGCCGGGTTCTTGGCCAGGCAGCGGGCGACGATCCCGTACAGGGACTGGGGCACACGGCTCAGGTCGGGCTCGGTGTGCACGACGTTGTAGAGCGTCTGAAGGGCGGAAGGGCCGGCGAACGGGCTGCGGCCGGTCGCCGCCAGGACGAGTACCGAACCGAGCGAGAACACATCGCTCGCTCCGGTCAGTTCCAGACCCTCCGCCTGCTCGGGCGACATGAACGGGGGCGAGCCGACCACCCAGCCGGTGCCGGTGAGTTCGGTGGCGTCCCCGGTCTCCGCCGCCCGGGCGATGCCGAAGTCGATGACCCGGGCACCGTCCTCGGCGAGCAGGACGTTCTCGGGCTTGAGGTCGCGGTGGACGAGACCGGCCCGGTGGATCTCCTCCAGCGCCGTCGCCAGGCCCACCACCAGGCGGTGCAGGGCGGGTTCCGGCAGCGCGCCCGCGCGCTCCACGGCCGCTCCCAGCGAGGGGCCGGCCACGAACACCGAGGCGAGCCAGGGCTGCTCGGCGTCCGCGTCGGCGTCGAGGACGGCCGCCGTGTACGCGCCGGACACCCTCCGCGACGCCTCCACCTCCCGCCGGAAGCGGGAGCGGAAACCGTCGTCGGCCGCGTGCCGGGCGTGCACCAGCTTCACCGCCGCAGGCCGGCCGTCCGGTGCGACCCCGAGCAGGACGCGGCCCATGCCACCGCGACCGAGTTCGGTGAGGAGCATGTACGGTCCGGCTTTCTCCGGCAGCGAGTGCGGTGTGTTCACAGGGATCTCACCGCCGCCACGCTCTGGCGGGTCATGTCTTTGGTGACGTCCTCACAGGCACTCTTGGGGTAGTGGATGCCCTTGACCGCGACGAACAGGGTCAGGTTGCCGTCCCGGGCGTACAGCACGCAGTTGCTCTCGTCGGAGTTCTTCAGCCACATGCCCTCCTCCACGACACCGATGCCCGGGTCGCGCGGGGTCCTGGTCCGCATGTACCAGCCCTCGTAGTGCTTCTTCGCCTGCTCGGCGCCGGTGGGGCCGCCCGAGCGGGAGAGGAAGAGGTCCCAGGAGATGTAGATCTCGTCACCGGAGCGGGTGTTCCAGACGCAGGTCGTCGACGGATGCGTATGTCCGTCGCCGTCGGACTGCTGCCACACCTTGTCGGGGAAGTTGCCCGTGGGTTCGCCGAAACCGGCCGGGGCCTTGATGTTGCGGCGGTCCTGCACGCACGTCGGCACCGTCTTGGTGTACTTGTCCCGCACCTGCGCCAGCGGGGTCGAGCCGGGAGTCGGCACGGGCTCGGGGAAGAACTGGTAGTACAGATCGGCCGGGCCGAGCGCCAGCACGATGGCCGCCACCGTCGCGAGCACCGCGCCCGCCGCGATCGAGGCGGTCAGCCACCGGGGGCGGCGGCGCGGCGCGGAAGCCCGTACCGGGGCCACGGTGGGCGGGGACACGGAGGCGGCCGTGGCCGCGAGCCGGTCTGCCTGGGCCCGGCGGTCCGCTATTCGCTCGTACACCGTTTCCGGCCAGGGACGCGCGGAAGGCGCGAGCGGGCCGATCAGGTCGAGGAGCTGCCCGGGGGTCGGCCGCGCTGCCGGGTCCTTGGCCAGGCACGGCTCGACGATCCGGCGCAGCCGGGGCGGTACGGAGTCCAGGTCGGGGACATCGTGGGCGACGGCGTACATGAGCGCGAGCGGCGAGTGCCCGGCGAAGGGGCTGCGGCCCGTACTGGCCGTGACGAGAGTGACGCCGAGGGAGAACACGTCACTCGCCGGGCCCGGCTGCTCGCCCCGGACCTGCTCGGGCGACATGAACGCGGGCGAGCCGATCAGCGCGCCCGTGTGGGTCAGCTTCGTCTCGTGGTCGGCCGCGCGGGCGATCCCGAAGTCGACGACCCGTACGCCGTCCTCCGTCAGGAGCACGTTCGACGGCTTCAGATCCCGGTGCACGAGCCCCGCCCGGTGGATGTCGACCAGGGCCTGGGCGAGCCCGGCGGCGAGCAGCCGCACCGCCTCCTCGGGCAGCGCCCCGCCCGCGTCCAGCGCCTCGCCCAGCGAGGGCCCCGGAAGGAAGAGCGAGGCGAGCCACGGAGTCGGCGCGTCCGGATCGGCGTCGACGACCGGCGCGGTGTAGGCCCCGGACACCCGCCGTGACGCGTCCACCTCCCGCCGGAACCGGGAACGGAACCCGGGATCCTCCGCCAGATCGGCGTGCACCCGCTTGACGGCCACGAGCCGCCCGTCCGGCGCCACTCCGAGCAGCACCTGTCCCATGCCGCCCTGCCCGAGCACCCCGACCGTCCGGAACGGCCCCACGTGCGTCGGGCCGTCCGTTCCCAGCATCCGCATGCCGAATCCGCCTCCCCCGAAACACGTGGATCTTACTCAGGGCGTGTCCTGTGGGGTGGGGTGGACGCCGGGATGCGCGTGGGGCGCAGGAGAGGGCGGCCGGGCCGCGCCGGCCGCCCTGCCCGGTGCCCGGGCGGTCGGCGCGGGTGCGTTCACACCTTTCGCAGGCCGGCGTTGTCGTTGCGCTGGCCGGGTTTCCGGCTGCGGCGAAAGGGTGCTGTGGGGCGCGAACGACGTTCTCTGCCAGACGGATACGTGGTCGATTTCCGCATCAACTGACGACGTGTGTCACATGCGCATCACGCGAACTCCGCGTCGCCTTCCCGCGCGTCCCACCGCACACTGTCGCCCCACGGGTAACTCCGGGTGTCTCGCGTCGAAGCGGTTCACTATGACCGGGACTTGATCGCGCAGGTGATCGGACACCTCGATCAAGAGCGGACGCACACTCGCGCTAGTGTGCGGGGGTGAGTCTTCATGTCGTCGTAGGATTCGGGCCCGCCGGGGCGGCCACTGCTCGGCTGCTGGTCGAAAAGGGTCATTCGGTACGGGTTGTCACCAAGTCAGGTCGAAGCCCGGAGCCCGGCATCGAACACGTCGCATTGGACGCGGCGGACGGCAAGCAGCTGACCGCGGCCGTGCAGGGTGCAGCCGCGATCTACAGCTGTGCCGCGCCGCCCTACCATCGCTGGGCGAGTGAATGGCCGCCGCTGGCCTCGTCGCTCTGCGCGGCGGCCGAGGCGACCGGGGCCGTCCTGGTCATGCTGGGCAACCTCTACGGCTACGGTCCGGTGGACGGGCCCATGACCGAGGAGCTGCCGCTCGCGGCGACCGGCCCCAAGGGGCGGGTGCGCGCCACCGTCTGGGAGCAGGCGCAGAAACTGCATGAGCAGGGTCGCATCAGAGCGGTCGAGGTGCGGGCCTCGGACTTCTTCGGGCCCGGCGTCACCGACGGCGGTCACCTGGCTGCGCACGTCATGCCCCGACTGCTGCGCGGAAAGCCGGTCTCCACGCTCGGGGATCCGGACGCCCCGCACAGCTGGAGCTATCTCCCCGATGTGGCCGACGCGCTGGTCGAGGTCGCGGGCGAGGAAAGGGCCTGGGGACGGGCCTGGCACGTCCCGACGGCGCCCGCGCTGTCCACCCGGGAGATGGTCGGCCGCCTTGCCGCTCGGTCGGGAACGGGACCGGTCGCCGTGCGCGGGCTGCCGTCCGCCGCGCTGAGTTTCGTGTCGCTCTTCTCCCCGTTGATCCGCGAACTCAAGGAGATTCGCTACCAGTTCGACCGGCCGTTTGTGGTCGATTCGAGCGCCTACGAAGCCGAATTCGCCGTACGAGCCACCCCTGTCGACGAGCAGGTCGAGGCGACGGTGGACTGGTGGCGTGAGCGACTGGCCGTCGGCGGATGACAGCAGGGGCCCGTGATTGGCGCGCGGGGTGCGCTCGCCCTCTGTACCTTTTAGGCTGATAGGGGGCAGTACTCGCCGACGGTCCGGGCCCCGCCGCACCGCTTGCCGGTGCCCCTTGTCCTGGAGTCCTCCATGACCACACCTCGGGACTTGCTGATCACCGTCATGGACGTGGCGACCGGCCACCCCGTGGAGCGGGGCGAGCTGTCGCTCGCGCTGGCGGGAGCGGAGCTGATCGACCTCCTGGCCGCCGGGGCCGCCCAGCTGGACGGCGAACGGATCGTGCCCGGCCACCAGGCGTCCCTGGCCGATCGCCTGCTGGATCAGGCCGCGGCGTCGCTGACGCGGGAAGCGCCGTACGAGCCGGTCGGCGACTGGCTGTGGCGCAGGGGCCGCGACCTGACCTCGGCCTATCTGGCCGCTCTTGAGGAGGAGGGGCAGGCCACGCGCCGACGTCGTGGCCGGATGCCCTTCCGCGCCGGTGAGCTGGTGCTGGTCGACTCGCCCGATCGCCGTCTGGCGGGGGACCGGTGGGCGGCGCACGAGCCCGTCCTCGCCGCCCTCGCGAAGGCCGTCGGGATCCGCAGCGAGGGGGCCGGAGACGCCCAGGACGTGGCCGACGACGAGGTGGAGACCGTACTCGCCGCGGTCAATGAGGCGTTGATAGAGCTGGAAGGCGTCCGGCAGCGGCGCGCCGTCGAGCAGGCGGCCTTCGACAACATCTGGCGGGGCGACGGCGACTGACGAAGGTGTCCGGACGGCCGTCCGGCCCCAAGGCGATCCTGGCCGACCCAGGGGAGAGCGCCGATGCGGCATGCCGTACCGTTCCTCCCCTGCAACAGCCCCCCCACCTCCAGCAAGGATCCCCTGTGCCGCTCAACGCCCGCCGTCAGAGACAGACCTTCGAAGCCGCCGTCCCCCTGCTGTCCCAGGGGGAGCAGGTCGAACTCATCACCTGTGCCAACGTCGGCTCCGTCTCGGTGCGCAGGCAGGTCGCAGCCGCGGCAGTGGTCGGCGTGCTCAGCGCCGGCACCATGACGATGTCGGTCCGGCCGCGGCAGATGTACATCGTCCTCACCGACCAGCGGCTGCTGTTCCTCGATGCCTCGACCGCCTCCGGCAAACCGGGCAAGCTTCTCATAAACCTGTGGCGCTCCTGCGTGTCGGCGGGCGCGCCGAGGAAGGGCATGCTCGGCCTCACGCTGGTCACCGAGCTGGCCGTGGCAGGCCAGGACAAGGGACTCAAGCTCGCCTTCCCCGCGCCGTGCCGGGAGGAGGGCCGACAGCTGGTGGGCTCCCTGCCGGCCACTCCCTGAGGCGCTTCCGCCTCCGTCAGGCCGCGTTCCCCGGCTCCGGTCTCCCGGGGGCCGCGGCCGGGGTGCCGGTCAGCGGACGAACTTCCAGGTGATTCGTCGGTATCCGGTGAGAAGTCGCCTTCCGCGCTCATGGAATGGCGAATTTGCGTTTTGGTGGCGGGATTTCCTCCATGCCGCGATTTCCGGCGTTGACAGGAATCCGCGGAGGCTGTTCACTCCGGGGCGGTTCCACGCGGCGTCCGGAGGACCGGCTGCCCCGGCGGCCGTCACCCACATCGGCGACGTGCGCATTGGCCCGCCCGCACGCAGGGCAGGGAGAAGGGACGGTGGGCATCCGTCCGAGACGACAGGCTGGCTGAGGTGGAGCGATGAAGACTGCCCGGTTGATGGCGACGACTCTGGCCGCGGCGCTGGCACTGACCGCCGCGCCCCTGGCGTCCGCGACGTCCGCGGGCCCCAAGCGCCTGACTCTCTCGAACAAGGACAACAGACAGTCCGTCACCGTGCACAAGGGCGACGAGGTCACCGTCCGGCTCTCGGGTGACCAGACCGCCGAATCGACCTGGGGGTGGAGCGGCCCCACAGCCGCCGACGGCGCCGTGCTCCGCCGGGATACCGCAGGCGTGTCACCGACCGGCGATGCCACCGCGGTCTTCCACGCCCGCGCCGCCGGGACGACCACCCTCGATTCCCAGCTGCGGTGCAGGCCCCATCCCGGTCATGTCTGCTCACATGTGGTCGTTCCATGGCAGGTCACCGTACGGGTGCGGTAGTCGGCTACGCCTCCTCGCTGCGGTAGCGTGGGCGGGCGGAGGCAGTAAGCAGAGTGACGGCGGTGACAGGAGCGATGGAGTATCCGGTCCCCGACGTCGTGGCCTACCTGGCCGGACGGTGGACCGTCGCCCGCACTCTGGAGGACCGGGCGACGGGCACTGCCGGCGAGTTTCACGGCACGGCCGAATTCCGCACGTCCGACGACGGCACGTGTCTGCTGCACGCCGAGCACGGCGAGCTGACCTGGGGCGGAACGGTCAACCGAGCGGGCCGCACGCTTCGGCTGCTGCCCCGGCCCGACGGCACCGCAGACGTGACCTTCTCCGACGGTCGTCCCTTCCACGACCTGGACCTGCGCTCGGGGCGCTGGACCGTGCACCACCCCTGCGGCTGCGACCACTACGAGGGCACGTTCACCGCCGTCTCACCCGACGAGTGGCAACTGCACTGGCGCACCACCGGCCCTGCCAAGGACCATGTGCAGCACTCGGTCTACAAGCGTGTGCCGGTCATCGAGACGTGCCGCTGTCCGTGCCGAGCTGCAGGCCGAGATGGGTCCAGCTGACTTCCGGGCGTCCGAGTGAGTCCTCGCGCTCCGCGAGGTGGATCATCTCGAGTCCGTGGCTTCGGGCCAGGTCGACGGTCTCCTGCCCGGAGACGGGGAACATGCGGCGGCCGGCCGGGACCGGGCCGTGGCGCAGGGAGAGGATCACTCGGCCCCCGGTGTCGAGGAGGCCGGCCAGGCGGGACATGGCCGTGGCACGCTGCCGTTCGTCCAGGTGCATCCAGACCCCGGTCAGGAGGACGAGGTCGAAGCGGTGCCGCTGCGCGCTGAGGACCGGCAGTTCGGGCAGGGCGTCGTCGACCCACTCGATCTCCTGGTCCGCATGGATACGCCGGCCCAGAGCGCGAAGCTCGGCGGTGGGTTCGGCGGCGACGACCTGGTGGCCCTGGGCGGCCAGGGCCGCCGCGTCGCGCCCGCTGCCGGCCCCGACGTCCAGGACCCGGCTCGGCCGGGAGGGGAACAGGTGCAGGACCTCGCGGTGCACCTCGGCGAAGGTCACGCTCTCGTACTGCTCGGCCAGGGCCGCGGCCGCATCGCCGTATCCGGCGGTACTGGCCATGGCGAGCAGGCCCTCGGTGGTCGTGTCACGGTTCATGACGGCGCACCCTATGCCCGGGATCGGCCCGGGTGCCACGACGAAGATCACTTGGCGGGTCGGCACCCGTCCCGCCCTCTCGCCTCAGGTCCGGACCACGGCGAGGGGGAGGGGCGGGTTGCCGCCCTGGGCCCGGAATTGATGATCGGTCATGCCGGGAAGGCAAGTCAATCCTCGGGTTTCATGGCATATCCCCAAGCGATAACTTGGGGATGTGACCATAGACGACCTGCGTGTCTTCGTGGCGGTGTGCCAGGCCGGGAGCCTGAGCGCCGTCGCCCGCGACCTCTCCTGCACCCAGTCGGCGGTGAGCCAGCACGTGAAGCGGCTGGAACGGGAGACGGGAGTGCAGCTTCTGGAGCGGCAGCCGCGCGGTGTAGCGCCCACAGCCGCGGGACGCCTTCTGCAGGCGGCGGCCGCCGACGGCATCGCCGGACTCGACCTCGCTCTGCGCAGACTCGGGGAACTCGCCCGCGGGGAAGCCGGATCCGTGCGCGTGACGACGGGCGCCACCACGGTGCGGCACTTCATGTCCCAGGCCGTCGTCGCCTTCCGCAGGAACCACCCCAAGGTGAACCTGGAGTTCCGGACGGAGACCTCCAGCCGCAGTTGCTTCGACGCGCTCGCCTCCAACGCCGTCGACCTGGCCTGGATCACCATCGGCAGCCCGGTCCGCGGCATCGAGCAGCGCCCCGTCGTGGAACTGCCGTGGGTGCTGGCGGTCCGGGCCGACGACCCGATGGCCGGCCGCACGCACGTCGAGGCCGCCGACCTCTCCGGTATCCGGCACATCAGGCTCCCGGAGAACTCCTCCTCCCGAGCCCACCTGGACGCGGCCTTCGCGCAGCTGGGCGTCCACCTCACCTCCGACACCGGCGTCGCCGACTGGGACACCGCCATCCTGCTGGCCGAACTCGGCCTCGGACACGCAGTCGTCCCCGCCCTGCCCGACGGGCATGCCTCAGGCGAATCGGGCGCCCTGCGGTTCCTGCCCATCCCCAGTCTGCCGCCGCTCCCGGTGGGCTGGGCCGTACGCTGCTGGGACGCCCTCACCCCGCTCGCCCGCACCTTCGCGGACACCGTCCGCCGCCACTGCACTACCGATCGATCAGCGGCAGCGCCGGAAACGAGTGGTCCTGCCAGATGAGGCGGGAGGTCTCCTCCGGGTAGGCGGTGACGGCCGATTGCGCATCGAAGAGCTGATCGAAGAGCTGTGTGAGGCGCTGCTCGGCGTCGTATGCGGGCCAGCCGGGGTCGCCGTGCGTGGCGAACGCCGTCCATGCGGTGCGCATACGCGCGGACAGCTCCTCCGCGGCGGGGGACGGGCTCTCGCCGAGCAGCGCGGCAGGCTGGCCGCTGCGCAGGTTGCCGAACACGAGAGGCACGTCCAGGCCGTGGCAGGCGCCGAGGACACCCCCCATTCCCGGGGCGGGCCAGATCAGTTCGTACAGGTGGGATCGTCCGCCGCCGGCGATCTGCGCCTGGGCCAGGTGGAGGCTCGGCATGCGGAACAGCCAGTCCGAGTTGACCAGTTCGTACAGCTCCTCCGGGCCTGCGGCCGGAAACCCGTCACGGTACCGGCGGGCGCCGTCCGGGCCGGGCGCGAAGAGCTGGAGAGCAGTCGCCGCCTGCTCGTCCGTCACCCGGCCGAGCGTGCCGTCGAGCGCGGTGAACAGCCGCTGCTCGTCACGGGTGTGTCCGACGAGGAGTCCGACGTCCCGGCCGGCGCCGTCGGCCAGGGCCTGCCAGGGGGTGACGGGCAGAACGTCGCCGTCGACGATGGGCGAGAACAGGACCGACCTGTGCGCGGGCCGACCCCAGCGCTCCGCGAACGAGGCCGACTTGGCGACGACCGCATCGCCGGCGGCCGACAGCCGGTTGGGGGCCACGGCCGACAGGGCGGTCACCGTGGGCCGCAGCCCCAGCTCGGCGGCACAGACGACGGCGATGTCGGCGGCGAGTGCCGATGAGAAGAACGTCCCTCCCACGCTCTGCGCGACCGCCCGCCGGAAGAGCCCGGCCGCGCGCGGCATCGCCAGCAGCGCGGCGACCGATCCCGCACCCGCCGACTGGCCGAAGACCGTGACACGGTCCGGGTCGCCTCCGAAGGCCCGGATGTTGTCGCGCACCCACTCCAGCGCGGCCACCTGATCGAGCAGGCCGCGGTTGTCGGGCGCTCCGTCGATGTGCGCGAACCCCTCGATGCCCACGCGGTAGTTGAACGTCACCACGACGACACCGCCGTCCCGGGCGAGGCGCGCCCCGTCGTACTCGGGGAGGTGGGACATGCCGAAGCAGTAGGCGCCGCCGTGGATCCACACCATCACGGGAAGTCCCGCTCCCGGGTGCGGCTCGGGCGACCAGACGTTGACCGTCAGCCAGTCGGTGCCCGCCGCGTCCCGCGACAGCGCGTCCATGCCGAAGAAACCGGCCTGCGGAGGCGGCGGGCCGTACGCCACCGCACTGCGCACGCCCTCCCAGCCTCCGGCCGGCCGCGGCGCGGCGAAACGGAGCGCGCCCACCGGCGGCTCGGCGAAGGGGATGCCACGGAAGACCGCCAGGCCCTCTTCCCTGCTGCCGCGCAGCGCACCGGCTGCCGTGCGGACCTCGGGCTCGAAGCCGGCAGGCTCGGACGCGGAAGTCGCCATCACAGTCCCCTCCCAGGCAGCAAGAATGCGCTCTCATCATCCCGCCGGGTCGTGGGCGAGGGCCAACCATTTACGGCGACGTCCGCATCAAGCCCGGCGGCGGGCCGCGCGACGGCGTACGGCCAGGAAGAGCACGGCGCAACCGGCCGCCAGGGCCCCGGCACCGCCCACCATCAGCGGAACGGTGCTGCCGTCACCACCGGTCTCGGCGAGCGCCCCGCCCTGAGGGGCGGGAGCATTGGCCGCCTTCGCCGCCACCGCCCCGTCGCCGGACTCCTGCACCGCGGTGTGCTGGGAGTGCGCGTCGCCGCCGTGCCCGCCGTGGTCGACCGTCGACCTGCCCGCCTCCTCGGCGATCTGCTGGTCCGTGGGGGCGGACCCGGCCGGAGCCGGGGCCTCGGCTGCCGACGCCTTCCGGCCGAAGTCCACGTCGGAGCAGGTGTAGAACGCCTCGGGACTGTCCGAGCGCTGCCAGATGCTGTAGATCAGGTGACGGCCGGACTTCTTCGGCACGGTTCCCGTGAAGACGTAGCTGCCGTCCCGCAGCGTGGGGTCGGTGACCTTGGCGAACGGCTTGGCCTCCAGATCCGACCACTTCAGCGGCTTCTTCGGGTCGTACCCGTCCTTGGTGATGTACAGCTCGAAGGTGCCGCGGTGCGGGGCGGTCGCCCGGTACCGGAACGTGTGGGCGCCGGGGCCGAGCCGCGTGCCCGGCCAGTCGGCGCGCGGCAGGTCCAGGCCCTTGTACTTGGCGCGCCCGGCGCTGCACAGCTTGCCGTCCGGGATGATCCGGCGGTGGCGCCCGGCGGCGTCACCGATGTTGACCTCGTTCCAGTCGTAGAGCGGCTGGGTGCCGCCGGCCGCGACCATGGCCTTGCAGGCGGCCGAGCGGGGATGTTCCGGCCCTTCCGCGAAACAGGCCGAGACCCGGCTGACCGGGTCGGTCAGGGAACCGTGCGCGGCGGCGGTACCGGCGGGCAGCGCCGTGAGGGCGAGCGTGAGCGGGGCGACGGCGAGCGCAGTGATCCGTGCGGTCGTACGGCGGCGGGTGCGCATGGGGGATGTCTCCTTGGACGGGGTGGGGGAAGTGCCCCGCACGCACGGCGCGTTGTGTAGGGGGAGGAGCGCCGTGCGTGCGGGGCGGTGTGGGGGGTGGGTGTGGGGGAGTGGTACGGGAGGTGTGTCAGCTCCGGCGGGCGGCGAACGCCTTGGTGAAGGCGAACGCGTCCTGCCGGATCGAGCTGCACGTCGCGGACGCCGAGTTCTGCGGGCCGCCGGGACACGGCTTGTCGCGTGCCGCCGACCACATCGAGAGCCAGCCGATGCCCTTTGCACGGGCGAAGCCTGCCAGTTGCGTCGCGTCGTCGACCTTGAAGACCTCCGCGGCGACGTCGTTGACGCCGATCATCGGCGTGACCGCGACGGCCTTCCACGCCGCCGCGTCACTCAGCCCCAGCACGCCCTTGACCTGGGCGTGGGTCGCGGTGGCCGCGTCGATCGCGTACCGGCCCATGTCGCCGTTGAAGGAGGATCCGTAGTCCATCGCCATGATGTTGACCGCGGATATGGCCACGCCGTTCTTCCTGGCGTTCCCGACCAGGTCGACGCCGTCCCGGGTGAGCCCGGTGGGCATCACCGGCAGGGTGAAGGAGACGTCGAGGCCGGGGTGCTTCTTCTGCAACCGGGCGATGGCCTGGGCGCGGCGGGTGTTGGCGGCCCTGTCGGGCAGCGCGGCGCCCTCGATGTCGAAGTCGACCTTCGTGAGCTTGTAGGCGTCCACGACCTTGCCGTAGGCGGCGGCGAGTGCGTCCACCGACGTGCAGGCCAGGCCCAGCTCCGAACCGGCGGCGCCGCCGAAGGAGACCCGTACGTCCCCGCCCGCCCGGCGCAGCTTTCCGATCTGCGCGGCGACCGCGTCGCCGCCGAGGTCGGTCACGCCGCCCCACTTGGGGGTGCAGCCGCCGCCTGCGGTGACGAAGGCGAGGTTGAAGTTCTTCACCCCGGTCTTCTCGGCGGTGCCGAGCAGGTCGTAGGCGGGATAGAGGGAGGTGTCGACGTACGGGGCGAAGGACGTGCCGGCCGCAGTGGCCTGCGCGGTGCCCGTGAGCGTGAACGCTGCGTCGGCCACGAGCGCCGCGGCGATGCCGGTGCTCGCCAGTATGGCCTTGCGGCTCGGTCGTCGGCGGTGTGCGGAGGAACCCATGTGTGTGCCTGCCTGTTCCGTTCGGGGGACGGTACGAGCGGTCACGCTAGCGAGAGCGAACAGGGCAAATCGCCGAATGGCCGGGGCGGGCCCGCTTCTTATGGCGGGCTTAAGGAACCCATCGGCGGCCGTTAACGACACCCCCTATCGGCCTGCCCGGCCGCGCCGCACCCGACGGCGCCGTTCGCGGCGCCGGGGCCCGCCCCCGGTCAGCGAGAGCCACATGCGCACCTCCGCCCCGCCGAGCACCGACCGCCCGAGCCGCACGTCGCCGCCCGTCGACTCCGCGACGCGCCGTACGATGTCCAGGCCCAGGCCGGTGGACCCCGCGCCGCCCGCGCCATGGCCCCGGCGAAGGGCCGCGTCCGGGTCGGTGATGCCGGGACCCGCGTCGGAGACGAGCACGATCAGGGCGTCCTCGCTGCGGTGCACGTCCACCGCGAAGGCGGTGCCCTCCGGGGTGTGCCGGAAGACGTTGCCGAGCATCGCGTCGAGGGCCGCGACGAGTTCGGGGCGGGCGACGGGTACGCGTACGCTCGCGTCGACGCCCGCGAGCCGCACCGTGCGGCCCTCGTCCTCGGCGAGGGCGGACCAGAAGGCCATCCGGTCGCGGACGACCTCGCAGGCGTCGCAGCCCAGTGCGGGCTGGGACTTGTGGCGGCTGTCCTCCCGCGCGGTACGGATCAGCTGGTCGACCTCGCGCTCCAGCTGGGCGACGGCCGCGCGGGTCTGCTCGGCGGCCGGGCCGTCGCCGAGCGAGGCCGCATTCAGGCGGAGGACGGTGAGCGGGGTGCGCAGCCGGTGCGAGAGGTCGGCGGCAAGCTCGCGCTCGGCGGCGAGGAGCTGCACGATGTCGTCGGCCATCGAATTGAACGCGACGGCGGCGGCGCGGAGTTCGGCCGGACCGTCCTCGCGGACGCGTACGCCGAGCCTGCCCTCGCCCAGTTCGGTGGCGGCCCGCGCGAGCCGCTCGGCGGGCCGCACCAGGCGCAGTCCCAGCCGGTCGGCGGTGGCGACGGAACCGACGACCAGGCCGAGGCCGACTCCGGCGAGGATCAGCCAGGAGGTCGTGACCCCGTTGCCCACCGCGCTGTGCGGTACGTAGACCTCGACCACCGCGAACTCGCCCACGCCCAGGGCCGTGGGCTGAAGGAGGGTGTAGCCACCGGACACCGGGACGATGACGGAACGGCCGCGGCGGGCGGTCTCCACGCCACGGTGGCCGGCCCGCGAACGCCCGATGACGTACGCCTCGTGCGCCCCGGCCGCCGTGTCACCCCCGGTGCCCTCGGTGCGCGGCACGTGCACCGCCAGCCGCCCCACCTCGCCGGCCTGCGAGCTGGCGACCGCCCGTTCCAGCTGGGCACGGTCGGTGGTGATGGCGAGCGCCGGACGGATCTGGGCCGCCTGCCGTTCCGCGTCGGAGAAGGCGCGGTCCCGGGCCAGCTCCCTGACCACCAGCCCGAGCGGCACGGCGAAGGCCAGCACGACCATCACGGTCACGGCCAGCGAGACCTTGACCAGGGCCCATCTCACGCCTCCTCCGGCGCCGCCGGGGCCTCGAGCTTCACGCCCACACCGCGCAGGGTGTGCAGATAGCGCGGCCGGGCGGCCGTCTCGCCCAGCTTGCGGCGCAGCCACGACAGGTGCACGTCGATGGTCTGGTCGTCGCCGTACGACTGCTGCCAGACCTCGGCGAGGAGTTCCCTGCGCGGCACCACGATGCCCGGCCGCTCGGCCAGATAGGCCAGCAGGTCGAACTCGCGCCGCGTCAAGTCGACCGGTGTTCCGTCGAGTTCGGCCTGTCGCCGCAACGGGTCGACCGACAGCCCGCCCACCCGCAGCACACGCTCCGGCGCCGGCACCCCGGCGGCGGACACCCCGCCGCCCGCGCGGCGCAGCACCGCGGCGATACGCGCCGTCAGATGCGCCGCCGAGAAGGGCTTCACCAGATAGTCGTCGGCCCCGTCGGTGAGCAGCCGGACGATCTCCGCCTCGTCGTCCCGTGCGGTGGCCACGATGACCGGAACGTTCGTGATGCCGCGCAGCATCTTCAGCGCCTGCGCCCCGTCCAGATCCGGCAGGCCGAGGTCCAGGATCACCGCGTCGAAGCCTACCTGGGCCACCTCGCGCAGCGCCTCGAGAGCGGTGCCGACGCTGCGCACGGTGTGCGACGCCTCCGTCAGCTGCCGGATGAGGGCGGAGCGGACGAACGGGTCGTCCTCGACGACGAGCAGTTTTGCCATGCGCCGCACCGTACGCCATACGGGTGAGGCACCATGTGCCGGATGAGACGAGGTGTGGTGCACGCCCTGGCCTGGGCGGCAGCGACGGGCGCCGCGACGGCGGTGTGCTGGTACGGGGTGCGAACGGTCCTGACGGGCACGGCGTACGAGCCGCCGCGCGCCCTGCCCATCTCCCGCACCGCGGCGCCGTCACCCGGCGGAATATCGTCCCCCGCCTCCGCCGTCCGCGTGCCGGAGCCGAGCCCCTCCTCGCCGCCCGGCCCCCTGGGGCCCCCGTCCGCACGGCCTGCGACCGCGGAGCCCCCGGCGGCCGACGCGCGCGCGTCCTCCGAGGGTGCCGGGGTGAAGAGCTTCCCCGTCAAGGGCGGGAGGGTGGTCTTCGACCTCGGCAGGGCCTCGGCCACGCTCGTCTCGGCGACGCCGGACGAGGGCTGGCAGATGCGCGTATGGACGCAAACCGCCTGGATCCGCGTGGACTTCGTGGCCGGAGTGGCGACGACGTCGGTGTTCGTCACGTGGAACGGCCATCCGCCGCAGGTGCAGGTCGTGGAGAACTGACCGCCCTGCCGGGCGGACCCGGGGCGGCGGCCGGGCCGGGCCCGTCGCCGGTCGTGGTTCTGCGCCTTCAGCGTTCTGTGCCTTCAGCGCCTTGTGGCGCCGTGCGGGCGCGCGAGCAGGAGGTCGGAGATGCGGGAGACGACCGCATCGTGGTCCACGTCGCCGTGGTCGGCGGCGAGGAAGTGCTTGCCGATCGCCATGCAGAAGGCCATGATGCTCCGGGCCTCGACCTCCTCCGGGTCCGAGCAGAAGCTGCCGAACAGCTCACGTGCGTACTCGATGCGCCCGTTGTCGACACGGCGCAGCCGCTCGGCGACTGCCTCGTCGCGCCGCGCCCAGTCACGGATCGCGAGGTCGATCGGCAGCAGGCGGGAGTTGGAGAAGGTGAGCTGGCCGGCCCGCTGGAGCTTCGCCCGTGCGTCGCCGCCCTCGCGCTCGACCTGGGCGCGTACCTCGTCGACGCTCTCGCGTTCCCAGCTGTCGAGCATCGCCTCGAGCAGCGCGGTGCGGTCGGCGAAGTACCCGTAGAACCCGCCCTTGGTGACGCCGAGCGCCCGGGCAAGGCTTTCGATCCGGACGGCGTCCGGGCCGCCGGCGGCCAGCGCCAGCAGGCCCTGCTCGATCCAGCTGCTGCGTGGGGTGCGTGCGACGGCGGGCATGCCCTCAGTATCGCGGATGACCTCGACGAAGTTCCCCGGAGGTCTGGCGCCGAAGTATACGGTCCCGTATATTTGATGGTGTGTTCGGAAGTCACCGGGCGATGGCGCCCGTACCGACGACGAGAGGAGGTGGCGGGATGACGGTCGGCTTCGTCGGCGTGCACTACCCGCAGCCCGCCCATTTCGACGACTTCATCACCCGCGTGCAGCAGGCGGGTGAAGTCCTGCGGTCGATGCCCGGATGCCTGTCCGCCGAATGCTGGGTCACGGCCGAGGGCGACGCCGTCGTGTCCACGGCCCGGTTCGAGTCGGACGAGGCTCTTGCGGCATCGTTCGCGGCCGCCCGCGAGGCGGGCGTGGACTTCGCCTACGACGAACGCGAACGGCTTCCCCGGCAGGTCCTGAAGCTCGACCCCCGGTAGCGGGGAGGCCGGGCGTGGTGCACTTGCGCGTTCTCGGCAAGGACGACTGGCCGCTGTGGCGGCAGGTCCGCCTTGCCGCGCTGACCGAGGCGCAGCACGCGTTCACGTCGCGGCTCGCGGTCGTTCCCGGCAATGCACCCGCTGTTGAGCTGTACCGGCGCAACGGTTTCCGCACCACGGGGGAGTGCGGGGACCTGTTGCCGGACGGCGTGAGCAGGGAGCACGTGATGGCGAAGCGCGTCCCGGACCGGGCTGCGGAGCCTGCCGCAGCTAGTCCCTGTGCCCGTACCGGCGCAGCGCCCAGCCGGGCAGGCCGAACCAGCACAGCACCAGCCAGGCCACCACCGCGCCCACCAGCCAGGGCACGGCCGTGTTGTGCAGCGCGATCCGCAGGATCAGCAGCAGCGCCGAGGCGACCGTCGCCAGCAGCAGTACCACTCCGACCAGGGTCAGCCGCGCCGCCCAGGCGACGGTCTGCTGCTTCAGCCGGTGCCCGCTGACGATCCGGTGGAAGGAGACCGGGCCCACCAGGGCCCCGGTGGTCGCCGCGCCCAGCACGACCGTGACGACGTAGAGCATGCGATCGGTACTCCCGAGCGTGGTGAACCGCGGGGTGAAGGCCACGGTCAGCAGAAAGCCGAAGAGGATCTGCACACCCGTCTGGGCGACCCGCACCTCCTGGAGCAGCTCGCTCCAGCGCCGGTCCGCCCGCTGGTCCGGGGACTCGTGCCGCCCGTCCCGCCGCTGCTCCCCGGCCTTCCCGGGGTCCGCCCCGGGAGTTCCGTCCGCAGACATGCCGTCCTTCCGCGCCCCGGGTCAGCTCCTGCCCAGCGCCCGCTTCAGCTCGGCCTTGTTCATGTGCGAGCGGCCTTCGATGTTCTTCTGCTTGGCCTCGTTGTAGAGCTGCTCCTTGGTCGGCCCCTCGGCGCCGGAGTGCGAGCGCTGCCCGCCGCGCTTGGAGGACGGCATGTCCTGGAGCGAGGTGCGGCTGGCCGTCTCGGACTCGCCCGCGCGGGCTCGTTCCTTGTTGACGGTCCGGGACGCGATCTCCTCGGCCCGCTTCCTGCTCTCGCCGCGCTCGAGGGCGCTCTCCTTGATGTGCTCGTACTGACGCTCGCGCTTGGAGCCGGCTCCCCTGGGCATCCGTTTCTCCCTCTTCTCCTCTGTCCGGGTACATGGCCACCGTGGCACCCGAGGCACCGTGCCGCAGGGCGGGGACGGCCGATCGGGGCGCAAGCCGCCCCTCACGACAGGCGCCCGTCCGCGAGTCGGGTCATGGTTGACGGGGCGCACGGACAGGCCCGGTCGATCCGCCATGGAGGGTGATGTGCCGAAGGGACCCGAGGGGTACGACGCCGGGCCGTACGTGCCCGAAGGGGCCGGCCTGCGCGCGCTGCGGGATGCGGCGGCCTCCTGCCACGGCTGCCCTCTGTACCGCGAGGCGACCCAGACGGTCTTCGGTTCCGGCGACGCCTCCGCACGCATGGTCCTGGTGGGCGAACAGCCGGGCGACCAGGAGGACCGGCAGGGGAAGCCGTTCGTCGGCCCGGCCGGGGGCGTCCTGGAGCGGGCCCTCGGCGAGGCGGGGATCGACTCCGCAGGGACCTATGTCACCAACGCCGTCAAACACTTCAAGTTCGAACCGGCGCCGCATGGCAAGCGCCGGATCCACAAGGCGCCGGACCTGAGGGAGATCGGTGCGTGCAGACCGTGGCTGGCGGCCGAGCTGCGCCTGATCGACCCCGAGGTGGTCGTCACTCTCGGTGCGACGGCCGGGAAGGCGCTGTTCGGCTCCTCGTTCAGGGTGGGGCGGCAGCGCGGTGTGGCGCTGCCTCTGCCGTCTCTCGACGGCGCGGGGGAGGAGGGGGAGGGCGTGCTGGTCGCCACCATTCACCCGTCCGCGGTGCTGCGGGCCACCGACGCGGACCGTGCCGAGATGTACGCGGGGCTGGTGGCGGACCTGAGGGTCGCCGGGCGGCTGCTGGGCTGACGCCCGCGACGGGCGTGGCGCAGGGGCTTCGGCGCCGCGTCACAGTTCCCGCAGGGCCGGGAGGAGTTCGGCGGCGGCCCATTTGAGGTACTCCTCCTGGTGGTCGCCCCCGATCTGGACCAGGGCGATCTCGGTGAACCCCGCCTCGGCGTAGGGCCGTACGGCTGCGACGAAGTCCTGCACGTCCGGGCCGCACGGGACGGCCCGGGCCACGTCGTCCTCAGTGACATACCGCGAGGCGGAGGCGAAGGCGATGTCGTGGGGGAGTTCGGAGAGCACCGGCCAGCCCAGTGCGAACCAGCGGAACTGGTCGTGGGCCCGGGCGACGGCCGCGCCGCGGTCCCGGTCGTAGCAGACGGCCAGCTGGCCGATCCGGGGCTTTCCGGCACCGCCGTGGCTGTCGAAGCACTCGAGGAGTTCCCTGCGCGGCTCGGTGGCGATCACCAGGTCGGCGAGGTGCCCGGCGAGGCGGCAGGAGCGCTCGCCCGAGACGGCGATGCCGATGGGCGGGGCCGGGTCGGGCAGGTCCCACAGTTTCGCGTGGTCGACGTCGTAGTAGGGGCCGTGGTGGGTGAGCGTCCGTCCCTCGAACAGCGCCCGGATGATGGTGACGGCTTCCGCCAGCTTCTCCTGCCGGACGCTGATCGAGGGCCAGCCACCGCCCACCACGTGCTCGTTGAGGTTCTCGCCGGAGCCGAGGCCGAGCCGGAAGCGCCCCCGGGAGAGGGCCTGGACGGTTGCGGCCTGCTGGGCGACCACGACCGGGTGGTAGCGGGTGGTCGGGCAGGTCACGAACGTCATCAGCGGGATGCGGGAGGTGGCCTGAGCGGCGGCGCCCAGCACGGCCCACGCGTTGGGGCTGTGCCCCTGGGAGGCGAGCCAGGGGAAGTAGTGGTCCGAGACCACCGAGAAGTCGAAGCCTGCCTTCTCGGCACCCGCCACGTGGGCGACGAGATCCCTCGGTCCTGCCTGCTCGGTCATCATCGTGTAGCCGATTTGCACCATGAGATCCGGTTTTCCCCACGGTGCCGGGGGAAAACCGGATCTCACGGGATCGGGGCCATGGGTGCCCTAATGGCGGGAGTGGGGCGTGCCGGAGGCGGGCGCCTCCTGGGCGAGGAGCACCCGGCGCAGCAGACCGGAGAGCTGCCGGCGCTCGTCGGGGGTCAGGACGCCGAGCAGCCGGTGCTCCTCGCGGCCGACCACGTCCAGCGCCGAGCGCCAGGCCGCCCGGCCTGCCTCGGTGAGTTCGACGTCCACCCGGCGGCGGTCCTCGGTGGAGGGCGTGCGGACCACGAACCCCCGGCGTTCGAGGGCCTCCAGGCGGCCGGTGACGGAGGCGGCCGCGAGGCTGAGGTCGTCGCGCAGCTCGGAGGGTGTGGCGCACCCGCCGCGGCCCGCCAGCTCGTGCAGGGTGTCGAACTCGTGCTTCTGCAGGTCGTAGTCGGCGACGCCCTGTTCACGGACCCGGCCGAGGTGACGGGAGAGCTTGAGCATCCGCACGACGGCGCCCTCGATGTCCGGGTCGAGGTGGGGCAGCACCGGCAGCCAGCGCTCGACGTGGCCGTCGGTCCAGTCGCGCAGTTCGTCCGCTCGCCGCTCGGGGTGCTCCATGGGTTCGAGTCTAATCGGCGATCGCTCGGTGCCGAATATTTCGTTGCCGAAACTTCGGCGCCGAAATAAAGTGCCCGTCGTGACCCAACATCCCTTGAGACTCCGGGACTTCCGCCTGCTCTTCATCGGCCGGACGGTCTCCACCCTCGGCGACGCCGTCGTCCCCGCCGCGCTCGCGATCGCCATCACCCGGGCCACCGGGTCGTCCGGGGCGCTCGCCCTGGTCCTGGGCTGCGCGATGGTGCCCAGGCTGCTCCTGCTCCCGCTCGGCGGTGTGGTCGGGGACCGCTTCGACCCACGGGTGGTGGCACTGGCCACCGATCTGGTACGGGCCGTCGTGCAGCTCTTCGTCGGCGCCGAACTGATAGGCGGGCAGCCGCGACTCGCGCACATCGCCGTGGCCGAGGCGGTCGGCGGTATCGCCTCCGCCTTCGCCATGCCGACCGCCACACCGCTGGTCGCGGCCACCGTCCGGGGCCCGCAGCGGATGCGGGCCAACGCCCTGCTGGCCTCCGTCGGCAACGCGGCCCGGCTCGGTGGCCCGGCCCTGGCCGGAGTGCTGGTCTACACGGCGGGGGCGGGATGGGCGTTCGTCCTGGACGGAGTCTCCTTCCTGGTCAGTGCCGTGCTGCTGACCCGGATCACCATCCGGCACAGCCCCGCCGAACGCCGCTCCCTGCTCGCCGACCTGACCGAGGGGTGGACCGAACTGCGCTCGCGGGACTGGTACTGGACCAGCCTGATCGGCCATGGGGTCTGGAACGGTGCCAGCACCGTCCTGCTCACCCTCGGCCCGCTGATCGCCACCCGGCGCCTGGGCGGGGACGGCGTGTGGATTGCGATGACCCAGGCCGGGGCGGTCGGGGTGCTCGCCGGTTCGCTGATCGCCGGCCGGGTCCGGCCCGGCCGCCCGGTGTTGCTCGCCAACCTGGGCCTCGCCCTCTACGCACTGCCGCTGCTCGCCCTCGCCGTGGCCGCCCCGGCACCCGTGACGGTCGCCGTGTACGCCCTCGCAATGACCGGGCTCGGCTTCCTCAGCCCGGTGTGGCAGACGGTGGTGCAACAGGAGTTCCCGGCCCAGGTGCTGGCGCGGGTCACCTCCTACGACTGGCTGCTGTCGCTGGCGGCCGCGCCGCTCGGCTACACGTTGGCGCCGCTGGCCGCCGACGCCTGGGGCACCGCCACACCGCTCGTGGTTGCGGCCGCCCTCGTGGCGCTCGCCTGCGCGGGCACGGCGGCCGTGCCGGGTGTCCGCCGCGTGGGCCGGGGCGGGGCGACGGAGGGCGAGGAGGCCGATCGGCTCCCAAATGACGAGGGCGAACGGGCTGGTGAGGAGGCGGCCGGGTCGGCCCGCCCCCGCGGCCCGCTGCCCCGGGCGGCCGAAGGCCCTCAGTGACGGATCCGCCGCCGGCGCTGCCGGGGCGAGCGTGCGTGTGCGTACCGACGGGCCAGCTGCCGACGCTCCAAGGCATCGGTCCCGCCCCACACTCCGATCGTCTCACCCATGCGCAGCGCCCAGTCCAGGCACTCCGCTTGCACCGGGCAGCGGCGGCACACCTTCTTGGCCTCTTCCTGCTGCGCTCCTCCCGGGCCCGACGGCCCGACGGGGAAGAAGAGTTCGGGATCCTCGTGCGTGCATGCTGCGTGCTGCAGCCACGCCATTTCGGTCACCTCCTGTTCCGGTCGCGTAGCCGCGGCTACCCGGGCTTCCGGCGGGAAAACCGGAGGGACTTCAGTCGGGGCGGGCGGTGCACGCGGGTCGCACCCGTGATGTGGCTGTCCTCACGTGCACCCTGATCTGTACGGAGCCGTATGAATGGGTTTAGCCTTGATCCATACGGCATCGTATAGACAGGGGCCCGATCATGAGACTCCCCACAACCGCGCACACCTCCCGTCCCTGGCGGATCCACGAGATCGCCGGTGACTTCCGCCTCGAGGACGTATGGGCGCTACCGACGCCGGGCGGTCCGGACGACCTCCCCTGGCTGATACGGCAGTTCACCGAGCCCGACGGCAACGGAGGACCCCTCTCCTCCGCCGTGCCGCGCCTGCTCTTCGCGATCCGCTGGAAGCTGGGGGGACTGCTCGGCTGGGACAAGCCCGACGCGGGCGTCGGAACCCGGGTGCGGACGCTGCGGGACCGGTTGCCGGAGGACCTCCGTGAGGGGCCCCAAGGGCCCGGCTTCCGCGAAGGCCCTTTCACTTCCCTCTACCAGACGCACGACGAATGGGCCGCCGAGATGGCCAACCGGACCGTGCACGCAGTGATGCACATCGGCTGGGTCCCGGACGGGGCCGGCGGCTACCGGGGCCAGATGGCCGTCCTGGTGAAGGCGAACGGCCTGTTCGGCGCCCTGTACATGGCGGGGATCAAGCCGTTCCGGTACCTCGGGGTCTATCCGGCGATGCTTCGGGGGATCGGACACAAGTGGCAGGCGGGTGCCGCCGCCAGGAGAGCGGGCTGAGCGGATCGGCGGCGGGCGCGTCCGGACAGTTGCCGACCCATGGAGCCCCCGACGTCTCGTGCGAGGATCACTTGGTTGTATGCGCTGGTTCCGGCTGTGAAAGGTGACTGTGACTATGTACGCGATATCCCTGGGCGACGACGGTGCCGAGCTGCGCCCGCTCGAGCCGTGGCGGGCCGAGGAGTTCCTGGAGCACATCGACCGGGGCCGGGAGTTCATCGGACAGCACATCGCGCTGCCGGACCACGCCACGGACCTGGAGTCGAGCCGCTCGTACCTCCGGTCGTACGCGGAGAAGGCCGCGGCCGACACCGGCCGGATCCACGGCATCTGGACGGACGGCAAGCTGGTCGGCGGGGTCCTCTTCCGGACGATGGACATCCCGAACGGCACCGCGGAGGCGGGGTGCTGGCTGGAGCCGTCGGCGGTGGGCAGGGGGCTGGTCACCCGGGCCGCGCGCGTGATCATCGACTGGGCCTTCGAGGAGCGCGGCATCCACCGAGTGGAGTGGCACGTCTCGTCGGCCAACGAGCCCAGCATCGCGGTGGCCCGGCGGCTGGGGATGTCGAAGGAAGGCGTGCTGCGGGAGAGCTATCCGTACCGGGGGAAGCGGTGCGACATGGAGGTCTGGTCCGTCCTCGCGCCGGAGTGGCGGGCGGCCGAGAAGGCGAAAAAAGATTGCAGGTAGGGGTACCGGTTCGATAGATGTTGTCGCTGCACCCACGCCGCCAGGGCCGGGGCACACGACAGAGAGAGGAGGGGCAAGGCCATGACCACCCAGACCATCGCGCTTGTCTCCTCCCGGGGTCCGTACCGCATCTGACCCCGGAGCGGACGGGCGCGCCTTCAACCGGAGCGTGCCTTCACCGTGAATACGAACGATACGAACGATGCGAACGACCTGACCATGCGTCCGATCGCCGGACGCGAAGAACTCGACCTTTTCTCCCGACTTCCCTATGTCCTCAACGGGGAGCTGGCGAGCGACCTCGCCGACGGCCGCCGACGTCCGGAATGGATGTGGGTCGCCCTCCAGGGCGACCGGCTGCTGGCCAGGGCTGCCTGGTGGAGCCGCGCAGGAGCGGACGCCCCATTCCTCCTGGACATCCTGGATGTCGACGACAGTCTCCGGGACCGCGACCGCGTGGATATCGGCGAGCGGCTCCTGCGCGCTGCGACGGCCGCCGTCGTCCCGGACGGATCCCGTCCGCCCGAGTACAGCCGCTTCGTCCCGCCCGGGTGGCGCGAGAGCGCTGCCGACAGGCAGGCCGTCCACGACCGCATGACGGTACTGGAACGCACCGGCGCCCGGCTGTTCGTCGAGCGGCTCCGCCTGGAGTGGCGCCCGGAATCCCCGGTCCCCGAGCCGAGCGGGCGCCTGGCCTTCCGGCCCGTCCAGCACGCCGAAGAGCTGCTGACGCTCATGACCACGGTGCTGGACGGAACGTTCGACGCACACAGCCGCGACGACCTCACCCGGATGCCGGCGCGCGAAGCGGCGGTCCGACACTACGAGGACGAACTCGCGCGCTACTCCAGCCCGAGGGACTGGTGGCGGATCGCAACCCTGCCCGGAGGGGAGCCGGTGGGGTTCGTGATCCCGGCGCGCAACAACTACAACCCGATCATCGCCTATCTCGGCGTTCTCCCCGAGCACCGCGGCAAGGGCTACATCGACGACATCCTCGCCGAGGGCACGCGTGTCCTCGCCCGGCAAGAGGTTCCGCGTATCCGGGCGTCCACGGATCTCGGCAACGTCCCCATGGCGAATGCCTTCCGGCGCGCCGGATACGTCAATTTCGAGCGCGAGATCAATATGACCTGGGGCTGACCGAGGGTGGCGGGGCGTGGCTCACGGTAGCCACCGGCCCCGCTCCTCAGGGTTGGCCGCCCCCTCCGGGCGCATCCGCATAGCTGCGCCCGGCCAGGTCGGGGTCGATGTCGAGGAACTGGTGGCGCTGCTCGGCCAGCCCGGGCACGTGCTGCTGGCAGGCGCGCAGCTCGGCGATCCGCAGCTCGAGCGTCAGCCTGTTCAGCTCCTCGGCCTGTGCTGCCCGCTGCTCGGCGTCGGGAAAGCCGTTTCCGGATGCCTCCGGTGTCCTGGAAGGGCACATGGCGATCTCCTTCTCCCGGACGGTCCGCATCCCATCGAACCTCCGGGGCATCCAAGGCGCAAATGAGGCGTGCGCGTCATGTGATTCGGTGCCTGCGGTGAGTGATGGTGAAGGGGGTTGGGTGTGAGCCCGCCCATGAGAGCCAGGTCACCTACGAGGGCGGGTCGTGGGTGCAGGATCGGCTCAATTCGGACATTAGGGATGGGTTTGGTGGGGGCCTCGATACGACGTTCGGTCGTAGGTCACACCTTTGCCAGGGGCTTTCGCCGCCGCTAACAATTGCGGAGTCGCATGGCGCCGTGGACCGAGAAACGGCGCTCTCTTTGCGCCAATGGCGGCCTCTGCGACGTAAGCGATGGGAAGGTTCCTGCTCCGTTATGCGCTCTGCTTATACCGCTCTGCCCAAGACCCACAAGCTGTCCGCTGCCGGCATTGTTGCTGCTGGTGCTGCCGCTGTCGCGTTTGCGGTGGTGCCGCAGGCGTCGGCCGCCGACCACAGCACTGCGGTGAAGACGGTGGCGTGGAACGCGGAGGCTTTCGGTGAGACGCAGCAGGCCGAGCTGGCCAAGGCCACCGACGCCGCCGCCACCCAGGCCAAGGCCGATGCCGCCGCGAAGGCGAAGGCGAAGACGGATGCCGGGCGCGCCAGCCGCTCCACGGAGCGCAAGGCCTTCAAGCCCGCCGCTCCGGCTCCCAAGCAGTACGCGGACAACCTGGACGGCTGGATCCAGCAGTCGCTGGACATTCTGAAGGCCAAGGGCATCCCGGCTTCGTACGAGGGCATCAAGCGCAATGTGATGCGTGAGTCGACGGGTAACCCGAACGCGATCAACAACTGGGATGTCAACGCTGCTGCGGGTATCCCGTCGAAGGGTCTGCTGCAGATCATCGACCCGACGTTCAAGGCGTATCACGTCGAGGGCACGTCCTGGAACATCTACGACCCGGTCGCCAACATCACCGCGTCCTGCGCGTACGCGGCCGACAAGTACGGCTCCATGGACAACGTCAACTCCGCGTACTGACACAGCCGGGGCAGAAACCGGAACAACTGATACATCCGCCGTGTGGGGCGGGGCTTCCTCGAGAAGCCCCGCCCCACATGCCGTGGGCGCGGCCACAACGCCGATGTCAGACCCGGCTGGCATGATCCTTTGCCATGTCACACGGAAACACGGTCGGCCTCGCTCAGATAACCGCTCCGCACCACGTCACCCCCGAACTCCGGCGGCAGCTCATCGACTGCTGGATTGCGGTCACCAACTCGGGCGGCGCCGCCGGCTTCCCGTTCCCGCCCGTCCGGGACGACGAGGTCGCGCCCGTCGCGGACAAGCTCCTCGGCTGCCTCGCCCCGCAGCACAGCCGCCTCGTCGTCGCCAGGTCCGGCGAAGACCTGGCGGGCTGGGTCGTCCTCAACCGCGCCCCCGACCGGCTCATCGGACACTGGGGCACGGTCAACCACCTCCAGACCCACCCCGACCACCGCGGACGTGGTGTCGGCTCCGCCCTCGTGCATGAGCTGGAGAGGATCGCCCGGGACGAACTGGAGCTTGAACAGCTGCACCTCGCGGCACGGGGAGGCGAGGGGCTGGAGGGCTTCTACGAGCGACTCGGATGGCGCGAGGTCGGCCGCTGGCCCGGAGCCCTCCGCCTGGCACCCGGAGACACCCGTGACGAGGTGCTGATGAACCTCTCCCTGCTCTGATCGTTGCAGGCCCAGCAGCGGGGTGGTCCCGATGGGCAGGGGTTACGCGGCGGCGATCGGCGACACGATGGCGTACACGTCGCCGATGCGCTCGGTGTACGGCGGGGTCGTCCAGGCTTCACGGCTCTGGACGACCGGAACGGACACCAGCGAATGAGGCTGACGGTACTCGGCGGTGTAATTGCCGTTGCCTTGCACGGCCGGGACCTCCACCAGCGGCGTGCCGCGCTTCTCCAGCAGACGCCGCAGCTTCTCGAAGCTCAGGTGACGGCCGAACCGTCCGTACCGGGCCCGGAGGGTCGCGTTGGCCAGGGATCCGCCCCAGTACGCGAGGCTTCGCACGCGCAGGGTGAAGTGGTGGCCCGTCCATGGCTGATCGGGGGAATCCCGGATCCAGTGGAATTCGACCAGTCCGTAGTCGCGCGACATCGTGCAGTCGTCGAGGGAGTTCTCAGCGAAGTCGGACCCCAGGACCGCGGTGACCTGATCGGGATCGGCCGTCGGCTCCAGGCCGAGGAGCGTGCCGGTGGTCACGACGTCGATGTAGAACGCGAGCGAGTAAGGGGTCAACTGGTCTTCCCTTGAGCAGTGGAAAGGGAATCACTGTACAAAGGCTGTCCGAGCCTGTCCCTTCCGGGCGGAAGGCGGCCCGTCTACGGCAAGTGCGCGAAGACGTACCGCGCATCGCGCTCGGTGAACGAGTGCGCCAGCCGACGCCCGTAGCCCGCGGCGGCCTCCGCGGCCGGTACGTCGCGCGAGGTCCAGCCCATGTCCGACAAGCGGCCCGCCGGTGCGGGGCGCTGGTCGGTGTGGAACAGAGTGGTGACGGCGACGCCGATGGTGCGAACGCTGTGGGCCACTGCGGATTCGTCCAGCGATGCCGTTATGTTGCCGATGGTCTCCACCGCAAGCCGACTGCCGGGGGCGGAGAGCCGGTGGATTTCCCGGAACAAGTCCTCCTCCGCCTCTGCCGGGAGGTAAGGCAGCAGGCCCTCCGCGAGCCAGGCGGTGGGCCGGGTGCGGTCGAAGCCGGCCGCTTCCAGCGCCGCAGCCCAGTCGTCCCTCAAGTCGACTCCCACCGGCCGGTGTTCGCAATCCGCGACCGCCCCGTGCTCACGCAGGACGCGCAGTTTGAAGTCCAGCACCAAGGGCTGGTCGATCTCGTAGACCACGGCCTGCTCGGGCCAGCGCAGCCGGAAGGCCCGGGTGTCCAGCCCTGATGCCAGCAGCACGGCTTGCGTGATGCCTGTTTCGACGGCCTCCCGGAAAAAGTCGTCGAAGGCCCGGGTGCGCACTGCAACGTATGCGGCGGTGTCCGGCCAGTACGGGCGTACAGCCGACGCCTCGGCCTGGGTGGTGGGCAGCTTCACCGCCGGCCGCGCCGCTTCGACGAAGCGCACCGCGTACGGGTCCCTGGCCAGGGCGTCGGGCCGGCTGGTCTCGACCGCTCGGGCGGCCGCCACCGCCAATGCCGTCATGCCGACGCCCGACACGATGTCCCATTGCTGATCTGCGCTCACGCATGCCTCCCAGTGGTGAGGTGAATTCCGCCCGCCTGTAAAAATCGGTTCGATCTTCCCAGTCTCGGGTGCAAGCAGGCCCGGGACAATGGGAATTCCCCGCCCCTGCTCCGTGTTGTGCGTGTGCGTGAGCGCCCGTATCCCCGTGCCCCTGTCCGTCCTCGACCGTTCCCGTACCCGCCAGGGCCGCGATCCCGGCGAGGCGCTGCGCGAGACCGTGCGGTTCGCGCAGGAGGCCGAGGCGCTGGGGTATCACCGGTTCTGGGTGTCGGAGCACCACAGCGTGCCCGGAGTCGCCGGGTCCGCGCCGACCGTGCTCGCCGCTGCCGTGGCCGCCGCAACCGCGCGGATCAGGGTCGGTACGGGCGGGGTGATGCTGCCGAACCACCGGACGCTGGTCGTCGCGGAGCAGTTCGGCGTGCTGGAGGCGCTCTTCCCGGAGCGGATCGACATGGGGCTGGGGCGGTCCGTCGGCTTCACGGACGGGATCCGCCGCGCGCTGGGCGCCGAGAAGGAGGCGATGGGGGACTTCGAGGGCCGGCTCGCCGAGCTGGGGGAGTGGTTCGCGGCCGGGGCGTCCGCGTTCCCGCAGGTGCACGCCCGGCCCGCCGAAGGGCTGCGCCTCCCCGTGTTCGTCCTGGCCAACGACGCCGGGGCGGACATCGCGGCCGAGGCCGGCGCGGCCCTGGTGATCGGCGGCCTGAACGGAACAGACGCGACGGCGGCTGCAATCGAGCGTTACCGGAAGGGCTTCCGGCCCTCAGCCTGGTGGGACCGGCCTTACGTCGTCGTCGCGGGCAACGTCGCCGTCGCCGGGACGGCCCAGGAGGCTGCGCGGCTGTTGGTCCCCGAGGCTTGGGCAGCAGCCTACTCCCGTACGCGCGGAGTCTTCCCGCCCCTCACCCCCGCCGAGGACATCGAGGCCCTGGCCATGACCGAGCGCGAGCGCGGCTACTACGAGGCGGCACTGCGCGGGCACATCCACGGCACGGAGGACCAGGTTGCCGCGGAACTCGGTGCCCTGGTGGAGCGGACAGGGGCGGACGAGGTGCTGGTCACCACGAACAGCTACGACAGGGCCGCGCTCCTGGATTCCTACCGGCGCCTGGCGCGCCTGGCAGCCGGCCCGGCCCCGCGCGCGTCGGTGTGAGGTGCCCCGGCGGGGCGGGAGTCCCGGTGCCGCTGCGGACCGCCGCTTCCCGCCGGGGCGCACGTCACCGGGCCTCGCTCCGCTGCCCGGTCACGACCGGCGCCCCCTGCACGGGCACCGTCGCCTCCCGGTACTGGGCGCGCTGCATCTCGTACAGCGTGCGGAAGGCGCCGCCGGGGACGGCCAGCAGCTCCTCGAAGGTGCCGCTCTCGCGGACCTCGCCGTTCTCGAGGACGTGGATGAGGTCGGCGTGCCGGACGGAGGCCAGGCGGTGCGTGATGAGGACGACCGTCTGCCCGCCGTCGGCGAGCATGCGGATCTGGTCGAACACCTCGAGTTCGGCCTTCGCGTCGAGGGCGGAGGTGGGTTCGTCGACGATGAGGACGTCGGCGTCGCGGTAGCGTGCGCGGGCGATGCCCAGGCGCTGCCACTGGCCGCCGGAGATCTGGTGCCCGCCCTTGTAGCCCTTGGAGAGCAGGGTGTCCCAGCCGCGCGGCAGCCCGGCCACGACCTTGTCGGCGCCCGCCTGGGCCGCCGCCTCCTCCAGCGCCTTCGGATCGTCGAGCGGGTGCTGCGGCCGGCCGATGGCGACGTTCATCCGGCAGGTGAACGGCCAGCGGTGGAAGTCCTGGCCGACCATCGCGATCCTCGACCACAGCTGGGCGCGGTCCAGGTCGCGGGCGTCGACGCGGCCCCAGCGGATGCTGCCGCTGTCCGGCTGGTACAGGCCCGCCAGGAGTTTGGAGACCGTCGTCTTCCCGGAGCCGTTCTCCCCGACCAGCGCCACGATCTTGCCCACCGGGATGTCGAGGGTCACGTCGTTCAGCGCGGGCCGCCCCGCCTCCCGGGCGTCCTCGCCGTCGGCGGGGTAGTGGAAGGTGACGTTCTCGAAGCGGATCGGCGGCAGGTCGTCGGGTACGGGGACGCCGCCCGCCGGGATGGTGTACCGCGCCGCCTCGCGGAAGAGTCGTTCGAGGTCCTGCACGTAACAGGCCTCTTCGTAGAGGTTGTTGACCTGGAGGACGAGGGTGGTCAGGCTCTGCCCTCCCGTGCGGATGGCCAGCACGGCGGTGCCGGCCACGGACAGGGCCATCACGCGGGTGGCCAGCAATACCCCGAGCGCGCCGTAGGTGAGGGCCGCGGCGATGCCGGTCAGCGCGGAGGCGGCCAGCCGGACGCGGGCGCGGCTCACGGCCAGGCGGGACTGCTCGGCCTCGGACGCCTCCGACATGCTGCGGAAGTGCTCGAGCAGGAACGGCCCGACGTCGTGGACGCGGATCTCCGGGGCGGGCCCGGTGCGCATGAGGGTCTGGGTCAGCAGCCGCCCGGCCCGCGAGTGCTGCATCCACCGCAGGTAACTGGCGTAGCGCGCCCGCGCATTGCGCAGTGACGCCCACGAGCGGGGCACGGTCATCAGCACGAGGAGCGGCAGCAGCACGGGATGCAGGACGGTCAGCACGCCTGCCGCCGCCACGAAGCTCACCAGGGAGCCGACGACCCCGGTGCACGCGCTGACCATGCGCCGGGCCGCCGAGGCACCGTACTGCGCGGAATCCATGAGGCGGTTGAAGTCGGCGTCCTCGATCGCCGACAGCTCGACCCTGATGACGTGCGCGAGGTACATCTCGGTGGCCACCCGCTCGACCTTCGGCTCCAGCCGGCCCGTGCCCGACGTCGAGGCCGACGTGGCCAGTGCACCGACGATGCCGGTGACGGCAACGCCGATCATGGCGGGGATCGCGGCCTGCACGCGGTGCTGGACCGTGCCGGCCGACAGCACGGTGGCCAGCACGCTGTTGACCGCGATCAGACCGATGGCCTGACCGACCCCGCGGATCAGCTCACCGGCCCCGACGGTCCACAGGGAACGGCGGTCGGCGCGCGCGGCCAGGCGCACGGTGAAGGCGACCAGGCGGGGCAGCTGCAGCGCCATCGCCCACAGGGACATCGCGAAGAACGCGTTGTGGTGCTCGGCCCACCGGGCGTCGTACAGCAGCGGACCGCCGAACAGCAGCTGCTCCGACTCGGATCCTTCGCCCGTCTCCGGTTCCGCGGCCGTCCCGGTGCGTCGGGGCTTCATGCCGTGCCTCCTGCCGTCGTGATCCAACCGTGAGTGGAGAGCAGTGCCCCGGCGCAGAACTCGGCCAGTACCGAGGCCGCGTGCGGCGTACAGCCGACGGGCGGCCGGGCGGGGTCGGCCCACACCAGTCCGGGGCCGCCCGCCGTCCGGGGGCGGGGGTGGCCGGTCCACTGCTGGGCGGTGAACACCACCCCGAGCCGGGTCGTCCCGCCGGGGGTGCGGTGATGGGTCAGGTGGCAGAACTCGAGGTCACGGTGGTCGACACCGACCCCGGCATGCCGGTGGATCTCGCGTACGGCCCGGTCGGTCACCGGCTCGCCCTGCCGCAGGGCCCCGCCCGGCGCGGCGAGCAGGGCCGAGGGATGCCCGGGGCGGCGGACGAGCAGGACGCGGCCGTCGCTGCGATGCAGGAGGATCGTCACGTCGACCGGGCAGGCGTAGGGCTCGTGCGCACTGCTCATGAGGGCTTCCTCTCCGGGGCCGTGCCGCGGTCCGGGCGGGGCGAGGCCGGCAGGGGACATTCGAACGGCAAGGGCGCCTCCGTGGCGGTCCGGTGACGGTCGTGGCGGTGATGCACTGCTCCTCCTTGTTGACGGGCCGGATCGGACGAGTGATCGGAAAAACGACCCCCGATGGGGGTCGTCACGGCCTCTCAAGGGCGTTCTGTCGTGCGGGAATTCGAGAAGGCGTCAATCGGCCCGCAATCACGGGGCGGGCGGCCCGGCGTCCGGTGTGCGATTCACCCGGCCGTGGCCGCTCACCCGATCCGGGACTTGTGTTGCTCATGGAAACGGCAGGCCGCGGCCCCTCGCCCGGCCCTCTCCGGGGCGGCGGGGACGACGGCTTTGCAGACGGCCGGGTGATCGCCGACACGGCGCCCGCCGCGTATCGGGACAACCCCTCCTGCGCAGCACGGAAGCAGTACGGAATGTGACGAAGACGACTCCTCGTGGGCCACCGGCGCGGTGACCGCGGACGGGATCCCGCTGTGCCACACTTCGGCTACTCGACACGGGCAACAAGCCAACAGGGGGCGTGCGGTGAGCACGGAGATCTACTTCGCCAACAACTACCGGGACATGTGCGAACGGCACGGCACGGAAGCCGGTTTCCAGTTCGAGTTCCACTGCTCACGCTGCCTCGACACCTGGCGTACGCCCTTCGAGCCCTACCGCGGCGGCCGCCTCGCCGGCTGGCTCAACCGGGGCATCAGCTCGGCCTCGGGCCTGCTCGGCAGCGTGGGCACCGGGATATCCAGCGCCGCCGACGGGCTGGCCGGCTCCGGCTGGGGCGGCGCCCGCGACGCCTCCTTCCAGCGCGCCGTCTCCGCCGCCCAGGGCCACTTCAACCGCTGTGCGCGCTGCGCCTCCTATGTGTGCGGCCGCTGCTGGAACCCCGGCGAGGGCCTCTGCTTCCACTGCGCCCCGGACACCGCGGCCGAGGCGATGGCCGCCCAGCGGCGGGGCCTCAACGACGCGGTGTCCCAGGACGCGTACGACGAGGGCAGGCGCCGGAGCGAGGGGTACGACGCACGCACCCCCCGCCAGCTGGTCTGCCCCCAGTGCCGCGCCGAGACGCACGGCGGCCGGTTCTGCCCGGGCTGCGGCGTCGAGCTGGGCCGGCACACAGCATGCACCGGCTGCCGGGCGCAGCTGCCCGAGGGGGCGGCCTTCTGCCCGGAGTGCGGAAAGCGGTGCTGAGACCGGCCCGGAGGACTTGAGGAACTGACGTGCATGCGCGGCCTGGCCTTCGAGCAGGGCAACCGGGACTGGTGCGAGCGCGCGATCGCGGTACTGCGGGAGCGGCAGTCCGCCCGCACCCGCCGCTGAGCATCACCAGAAGGCGGATGCACCACCGGACGCCCCGTCTCCGCTCCGTGCACCCGCCGTTGGCCGATGGCGGGCGGTGATTGCACGCCAAAGCCGGGTATGCATCACGCCTCCCTTCGAGCGAGGAGATGGTGCGACGGTGAGCGAGAAGAAGGCTCTGAATGTCGGCCCGTCAGCTGTCGAGGTGGCCTACGAGCGCTTCGGTGCCCCCGGGGCGCCGCCGGTGCTGCTGCTGATGGGCGGCGGAGCACAGATGATCCACTGGCACGAGGGGTTCTGTGCCGAACTGGTCGGCCGCGGCCTGCAGGTGATCCGCTTCGACAACCGCGACAGCGGCCGGTCGTCACACATGCACGACGCACCGATGCCCGACCTCCAGGCCGCGCTGGCCGGTGACTTCTCGTCGGTGTCCTACACGCTGTCGGACATGGCCGCCGACACCGTCGGCCTGCTGGACGCCCTCGGGCTCAAGAGCGCCCACATGGTCGGGGCTTCGATGGGCGGCATGATCGCCCAGACGATCGCCGTCGAGCATCCCGACCGGGTCCGGTCGCTGACCTCGATGATGTCCACCACCGGTGACCGCGCCGTGGGCCAGGCCGACCTCACCGTACTGGCCGGGATCGGGCCGCAGCCGGAGGACCGCCCGAGCTACGTCGAGTGGTACGTCCGGGCCATCCGGGCGATCGGCTCCCCCGGATTCGAGTTCGACGAGGCCGGGGCGGCCGACCGGGCCGGACGCGCCTACGACCGGGGCCACGACCGCCTGGGCATGGTGCGCCAGGCCGTGGCCTGCGTGGCCTCGGGAGACCGCACGGCACGCCTGCGGTCCCTCAAGGTGCCCACTCTGGTGATCCACGGTGCCGACGACGTCATGTGCGACGTCAGCGGCGGTCGGGCCACCGCCGCGGCCGTCCCCGGCGCCGAACTGGTCGTCATCGACGGCCTGGGCCACAACATCCCCCGAGAACTGTGGTCCAGGATCGCCACGCTGATCGCGGACCTGGTCAAACGCGCCGAGGAGCCCCCGCTCGGCAGCTGACCTGCGGCGAGTCCCGGCCGGCGGCGTCCGGGTCGTCGGGCAGGGCCAGGAGGAACCCGGCGGCCCCGTCGGCCAGACGGCCGTAGGGGTTGAGCCCGCCGAGTTCGACGGCGCCGGTGGCCACGCCGAGGAAGGCGCGCCTGACGGCCCACCCCGCTGCGGGAGGGAGGGCGTAGCTGCGGACGAGGGAGTGGTTGACGTCCATGACCAGCTGCTCGTCGACGTGGTCGGAGGGGAGGGGCCGGCTTCCGTCATGGCCCACGACACAGTCCTGCCAGATGCGGCCGATCAGTTCGCGCAGCCGGACGATGTGCGGCAGACAGGCCGGATCCTCCCCTCGGTCTGCGAGGGCCGACTCGAAGAGGCGGCCCCAGCGTGCGGACAGGGCGCGGAGAGCCGCCGGGTCGTCGAGGCCGTCGCAGTCCAGCAGCACCGACTCGGCAAGGGCGCGGCAGGTCTGCTCCGTTCCGTCGGCGCATGAGCCGGAAGGGCCCGGCAGCGTCCGTCGCACGATGCGCCGGGCGAGTTCGGCGGCCTGCGCCTGCGGAGCGTCGTCCACGCCGGGAGGGGCGCTCCACAGGGGCGTCCACTGGGGCGAGTGCAGGACGTTGCCGTCGGCGAGGACGGTACGGGCGGGGGCACGGAGCCGTGAGCCGGCGGGAGGCCGGGCGTAGGCCAGGGCGGTCGCGTCCCCGGCGGCGGTGAAGGCGGCCAGTTGCCGCCTGACCATGAAGCGCGGGGTCAGGAGGTAGAACAGGCAGGCCCCCATGGCCATTTCGGCGGCCTCCTCGTGGCCGACGTCTCCGCAGCCGCAGTCGAGGGCGTCGTCGGTGACGCGGGCGACGGCGTCGCCGTAGCCGAGGACCGCCCGGCCGCCCCCGCCGGCCAGGGCCAGCAGCACTTCGTTGAAGGACTCCCCGTTCGCCGAGTCCGCGACGATGTCGGGGATCTCGTCGTAGCGGATGACGCTGTCGAGCGCCCGCTTGATGCGACCGCACCGGTCGGCCGGCCTGTAGGTGCCCAGGCCGTCGGTGAGGTGCTGATAGGGGGCAGTGGCCAGCGGCCAGCGGTAGTAGGGGACGAGTCCGCCGTCCCACCACCGGGCCCGCAGGAACTCGTGGGGCGACACCGGCCCGCCCGCCGCCCGGATGAAGTCCTGCGGGTCGCGCACGGCATCGGCCATGACCGCCAGGGCCTCCCGGTTCTTGATGACGGCGTTGACCACCACCACGTCCCGCAGCCCCTGCGCGGCGGCCGCACCCCCCAGGCAGGCGAGACCTTCGCTGGCGGCCTCGATGTACACCTGATGGCTGCCGCCGCCGGCATCGTCGGGAGCGTCGACGTAGTCCGTGGCCGTCATCAGGCAGGAGGCCGAGCCGCAGGCGTCGAGGGTGCGGATGTCGCCACGGATGAGGCATGCGGTGAACCAGAGCAGGATGAAGTCCCGCACCGCCAGCGGCACCGCGTGCCGCGGACAGTCGGCCCTCCGGGTGCAGTACTCGTCCAGGATGCGGTCCACCTCACCGCCCTTGCGGGGCGCGACGGCCTGCAGGGCCGCCAGCCGCTCCCGCTGCGGGGCCCACAACCGGCTGCGGATCGTCGCCTCCACGACCAGGGCCGTCGCGCCGAGGGGGCTGGACAGCACGCCTGCGGCGAATTCGCGGCCGAAGGCCGTGTCCAGGACCCTGCGGGCCAGCCTGTCTCCCGTGGCGCAGGTCGGCATGCGGGGCGATTCGTACGGCACGTAGGACGGCTCCCGGACCAGGTGGACGGGGGCCGCGGGTTCGGGTTGGCGGTGGATCTCGTTGCCGAGAGGTTCCAGGAGTTCTGCACAGCCGGTGCCCAGCAGACCGCAGGCGGCGGCATCCCACACGTCCACCGGGACGTCGCCCATCAGCCGTCGGCAGCCGATGGTGTGGGGGTCGGGGCGCAGGCTCAGAAGCGATGACATGGGAACTGCCTTTTCCTTGTCGGAACCGGGTGTTGCGCGGCGGCTTGGCCCGCTGTCATGACCCGGACGGGCCTCCCGCCTCCGCCGGGTGGCGGGCGGCGAGGCGCATGCGGAGTTGGCCGGGAGCCATGATGGGTTTCCTGGCGGCCCGGACCGGGCGGTCGGACAGGAGGGTGAAGCGCCAGCGGGAGGTGAGGGTGGCGAGGGTGAGGGTGGTGTGGGCCATCGCGAACCGGTCGCCGATGCACTTGTGGGCGCCCGAGGCGAACGGCAGGAAGAACGCCGGGTCGGGCGGTGCACCGCACCAGCGGCCGGGATCGAAGCGATCGGGATCCTCGTAGAGGTCGGCCCGGCGGTGGATGAGGTAGGGGCTGTAGACGAGCACAGTGCCCGCCGGGAGGTGGAAGCCGCCGAGTTCGGTGTCCTTCGTGACCGTGCGGGTCATCAGCCACGCGGGCGAGCACAGGCGCAGGGTCTCGGTGACCACCCGGCCGGTTTCCTCGAGCGCGGGCAGGTGCGCGTACGAGGCGGGCTTGCCGCCCAGGACGTGGTCCACCTCCTCGTGGACGGCCGCCTCGGCGCGCGGATGCCGGGCCAGCAGGTACAGCGCCCACGACACGGTGGTCGCCGACGTCTCGGTCCCTGCTGCGAAGAAGGTCATGGCCTGGTCGGCGAGTTCCGTGTCGGTCAGGGTCCGGCCGGGGCCGTCCTCGCTGCCGGAGTCGACGGCACGCAGGAGGGAGGAGAGCAGATCGCCGTGATCGGTGTCGTCGCCGCGCCGTGCGGCGATGACGTCGTCGACGGTGCTGCGCAGCCGTGACCGTGCCCGGTCGTAGCGACGGTTGGCGGGGAGGGGGGCCCGGCCGAGGAACGCCGGCGTGACCATCCGCCGGAACACGCCCGCCACAATGGTCTCCAGGTCGGCGACGGCGCGGTTCAGTTCGGCAGGTCCCAGGGAAGTGGCGCACATCGTCCTCAGCGCGACCCTCGCCGTCAGCGTCGTCATCTCACGGGTCACGTCGATGGTCCGGCCGTCGTGCCAGCTCCCGGCTGCGGCTTCGGCCGACTCCTCCATCACCGCCGCGTAGGCGGGGAGCCGGTTCGGGTGGAAGGACGGCTGGCACAGGCGTCGCTGGCGTCGGTGCCGACTGTGCGGGCAGGTACCGAGACCGTCACCCAGTACCTCACGGGCCTGCTCGAACAGCGGCCCGCCTCTGTCGAACGTGCGGTCGTCCAGAAGGACCTGCCGGGTCAGGACGGGATCACACACGACCACCAGCGGACGCGACCCGAGATCCAGCCGCACCAGATCGCCGTGGGCGGGGAGGGACGAGACGAAACCCGGGGGATCGCGGACCAAGGACAGGACATGCCCGAGCAACGGCAGGGACCCGGGCACCGGCGGTACCGACACACGACTGCTCACGCGGACTTCCTTCCGCGGCGACCCTGCCCGAATCCCCACAGGCCCGGCGTACCGGAGCATCGGGCCGTAGTGAGAATTCATGGACAGGGCACGAAACTGCACCGGCATGAGCGTCTGCCGAGAGCGCACGCCGCGGAGTGCTGCTTTCCGCGCTGCTCAGGATGCGGCTTCGAACAACTTCTCTGCTGCCGCGACCGCCTGCGCCAGGGCCTCGGGCTCCGGTCGCAGCCCGGCCATGATCGCGTCGACGCCGCTCAGGCCGGCCTGCCGGCGGAGGCGCTTCTCGTTGGTGACCCACTCGCCGCGTGCCGCCAGCACCGCGTGCGACGTCTGGAGGGCGGCGGTGGCCAGCGCACCCGCAACCTCGGTGGCCTGGCCGCGCCCGACGTACGCGGCCTTGGCGTACTGCAGCGTCATGGCCGCACGGCCTCGCCACATCGGCGGGGCCGTCTCGCGCAGCTTCGCCGGGTACTCGGGGCGGGGCAGGGTGCCGCGCAGCACCTTGTTGAGGGCGAGTTCGGCGACCACCAGATAGCTGGGGATGCCTGCGAGGTGGAACATCAGCGGTTCCCAGTGGAAGCGGCCCTGCCGGGACTCGGCGAGTTCGTGTTCGACCACGTCGAGGTCGCGGTAGTGGACGTCGACGCGGCGGCCGCCGACGGTGAACCAGGCTCCCCCGTTGAAGACGCCGCCGCCCCAGCCGCCGATGCCGGAGACCTCGCCCTCCCAGCCGACGGCACGCAGGTCGTCCGGGTCGAAGCCGCCCTGGTAGTACAGCGCCAGATCCCAGTCGCTGTCCGGGGTCCAGGTGCCCTGGGCACGCGAACCGCCGAGGGCGACGGCGCGCACTGCGGGCAGCGCGGCGAGCCGGTCGGCGATGTGGCCGAGAAATATGGCGTCGGTCGTGTCGTCGGGCACGTCGTCGGTCGTGTTGTCGGGCATGAGGATCCGATCGTGTGAAGGTGCAGTGGAGGACAGGCTTTGCAGACGCGTCGAGCAGGGGCCGGGGCAGCGACGTTGCGTGACGCATTCTTGTCCGGCCGTCTGGCGTCCCCAGGGGCTGCCGCGCACTCTGGTGGCCGGAGCCCGGCGGAAGGTCCTGGGAGGACACATGCTGTACACGTTTGGATTCGATCGCATCGGTGTGGCGGCGAGCGACCTGTTTTTCGTGGACCCCGACCCCCTTCCCGGACAGGAGGGCGCCGAACGAGGTGTTCGGCTGGAGGTCCGGATGCTCGAGCGGGGCACCTCGCCCGGCAGCATCTACACGTCACGGCCCATCGTCATCGACCGTCCCATCTGGCGGGCCGACCTGCTGGAGTCGGTGTCCGGCCCGGTCGGGAGCCTGGACCGGGCCCATCATCACCCGCGGTTCGACGGCTGGGAGCCGGGCGGGCGCGTCTTCACGGAAGAACTGTCCGCGGCACCCCTGAAGTGGGTGGCGGAGCGGCTGGCGGATCTGGACGCGCTGCTGGCGGAGGCCGGCGTGGCGGCGAGCGATGTCGGGCCGGATGACGCCGCCGACCTGCGACGGGCGGTCCCCGACATCATCGAGGCCGTGCGCAAGCTGTTCGACGGCGTGGCCAAGGGGGAACTGGCCCGGCCTCCCGCCGAGGAGAACGTCACCAACGCCCGGATCAGCTGGCTGTGAGGGTGGAAACGGGAACCTCGCCGCGCTCGGGAGAGTGACGGCGACGCCACGACGCGGCTGGACCTGCCGGGGCGCGCCCGCGCCCGCTCCCTCGGCCGCGCCGCTCCTTCTGTCGTATCTGCACCACGGGGCATCCGTATAAACACACGCAACTACCTACGGATGAACATGCACCGCTCTTGCTGTGCCGAAGCCCGTCCATCCGTCACGCTGCTGCACGGCCTGGTCAGGTGCACAGCGAAGGGACCCCCGGATGCCCCAGCCCAACGGTGCTTCCCCGCTCGGGGCGGGTACGCAGAGTGCCCCCCGCCCGTACGATCCCGCGGTCGGTGACGCGGCACCGGCCGTGGCGGAGGCGCTGCGGTGTCTCCTCGCCGGGCCCACCGGGCTGGGCACGTCGGCGGCCCGGCTGTTCCGTACCGCCGGCAGCCCGGCCGGGGCCGACGGACCGCAGGCCGCCCCGGATCCCGCCGGATCCGCCCCCGCGCAGGCCGCGGACGACGGACCCGCCGACGGCTCGTCCGTCCGCGTGCCGCCGCTCTACTGCCCCGATGCCGAGCGTGACGACCCGGCCCTCGGCGAGGAGGTCAACGAGCGGCTCGTCGAGTGGGCCGAGGAGACCGGGATCTTCCAGGGCCGCCTGGAGCGGCTGCGGTCGCACAACTTCGGGCGGCTGTTCATGCTCGCCCACCCCGACACCGACGACCCCGAGCGCATCCTGACCGCCGCCCGGTGCGGGCTCGCCGAGTGGGCCGTGGACGACCACTGGGTCGACGAGGGCGAGGACACCTCACCCGAGCTGATCGGCTCGCGCCTGGCCCTCGCCCACGCCGTGGTCGACCCCGTCCGGCTCCCCGCCCGCTACCTGGCGCAGTTCGAGGACGTCGTCCGCAAGGAGCCCGTCCTGCGCGCGTTCCGCTCGTGCCTCGACCACCTGGCCCTGATCGCCAGCCCCACCCAGGTGGCCCGGCTGCGCCACGAGCTGGCCGTGATGTTCGTGGGCTACAACCAGGAAGGGGAGTGGCGCAGTTCCGGGCGGCGCCCCGCGGTGTGGGAGTACATGCTGCACCGCTACGAGAACGCCTTCTACCCCTGCATGGTCCTCGTCGACCCGGTCGGCGGCTACGAACTCCCGGCCGCGGAGTTCGCCGACGCGCGGGTGCGCCGGACGTACCTGTACGCCGGAACGGCCAACGTGCTGCTCAACGACCTGTACTCGATGACCAAGGAAGACCCCACCGACACCAACCTCCCCAACCTCATCGCCTCCGAGGACAACTGCTCGCTCCAGGAGGCCGTCGACCGCGCTGCGTGCATCCACGACGAGCTGATGCACACCGTGGAAGCCGAGTGCGCCGCCCTGAGCGCGGCCGGCTCCCCGGAGCTGAGGCGCTATCTGGCCGGGCTGTGGGCCTGGATGGGCGGCAGCAAGGAGTGGCACGCCACCAGCCCCCGCTACAACGGCACACCGACCGAATGAACACCGGTGAATCCCGATGAACACCCGGTGAAACCCCTGTCAGTCCCTCAGTCCCTATCAGTTATCGCCTTGCCGAAAGAGGAGACACGGTGACCATCCAGGCAACCTCTGCCCCGTTCCTCGCCAGCGCCTACCAGCGCTCCGTCGCCGACTACTGGAACCGCGAGAAGAACCCCGTCAACCTCCGCCTCGGCGAGGTGGACGGCATCTACCACCACCACTACGGGGTCGGCGACGTCGACTGGTCGGTGCTCGAGGGACCCGAGGAGACCCGGGACGAGCGGATCACCGCCGAGCTGCACCGCCTGGAGTGCGCCCAGGCCGACGTGCTGCTGAACCACCTCGGGCCCATCGCCCCCGACGACCGCCTCCTCGACTCCGGATCGGGCCGCGGCGGCAGCAGCCTCGTCGCCAACCAGCGGTTCGGCTGCCACGTCGACGGCATCTCCATCTCCGAGACCCAGGTCGCCTTCGCCAACGAGCAGGCCGACAAGCGGGGCGTGGCCGGCAAGGTGCGCTTCCACCTGAAGAACATGCTCGACACCGGATTCGAGACGGCCCGCTTCCGGGCCATCTGGAACAACGAGAGCACCATGTACGTGGACCTGTCCCAGCTGTTCCCGGAGTACGCCCGCATGCTCAGGCACGGCGGCCGGTACGTGACCATCACCGGCTGCTACAACGACAGCTACGGGCTGCCGTCCAGGGCCGTCAGCGAGATCAACGCCCACTACATCTGCGACATCCACCCGCGCAGCAGCTACTTCAAGGAGATGGCCCGCAACCGTCTCGTCCCGGCCGCCGTGGTGGACCTCACCGAGGCCACGATCCCGTACTGGGAGCTGCGCGCCCAGTCGCCCCTCGCCACCGGCATCGAGAAGGCGTTCCTGACCGCGTACAAGGACGGCAGCTTCCAGTACCTGCTCATCGCCGCCGACCGGGTCTGACCCGCCGGGTCCGGGACCTCCTGACGTGCCGGGCCCGGTGCGTCAGGAGGACGGCGTGGGGCCCGCCATCCGGTCGCTGATCCACTCGATGCTGCTCATGTCCATGCCCTTCACATAGGTCCTGGCGTCGTGCTTGCCGCCCTCGATGACCTGGAGATGGGTGTGGATGGGGCCCCTGTTGCCGTAGGTGGCGATGTATCTGTCGACTTTCCCCTTCACGCTGCCCTCGCGCGTGCCGTACTGGAAGGCGATGTAGACGTCGGGGCCCCCGGCGGCGATGAGCTGCCTGGAGAGCAGTTCGGGGTTGTTCTCCGCCTTCTCCTTCTCGTGTCCCCTCCACAGGGGCGAGTCGGGGACTATGTCGGGGCCGGAGGCGATGACGGCCTTGAACTTCTCCGGGTCTTTCAGCACGGCCTTCAGGCCCGCGAAGCCGCCGGTGGACGAGCCCATGAACGCCCAGCCGTCGCGCGACTTGATCGTGCGGAAGTTGGCCTTCATCAGGTCCGGGACGTCCTCGGTCAGCCAGGTGCCCATCCTGGGCTGGCCGGGGATGTCGCTGCCGTCCCAGTAGATCCCGCCCTCGTCGGTCTTGGGGTTGAGGACCGGCATGGCCAGCAGGAACGGTTTGCTCTTGCCTTCCTCGGCCCACTTGGCGACCGACGACTCCAGCTTGAGGTTGGTGTCGTCGAACCAGTAGTTGTTCGGGAAGCCGGGGCCGCCGGGGAGGGCGATGAGGACGGGGAAGCCGCTCTTGGCGTACTTCGGGTCGTCGTACTCCTTGGGCGCCCAGACCCACACCTTGCCCGTGAAGCCGCTCTTCCTGCCCTCCAGGGTCACGACGCTGATGTGGGTCCCGTCGTCCAGGGTGCTGCTGTTCTTGAAGTCGGCCCAGGGGCCGGTGGGCATCAGGGTCTGGGAGTTCCCGGCCTGCTGGCCCACGGAGCTGTGGTCGCCATAGGTGACGGGTTCGCCCTTATCGGTGAACGGAGGAATCTCGAAGTAGCTCATGACCGGCCAGGCGATCAGGCCGAGGGCGGCTGCGCACACCGCGACGATGAGCCATCGCCGGGCGCGCGATGCACGGCGTCGGCCCCGGGACTCGTACGTCCCGGCAGGTGGGTGCGTCATCGCGATCTGCCCCTCGTGGAGCGGCATCCTCCATATGATCGTCTCACGTATGTGTTCGGACCGTGACATCCAGCGGTGGTCCCTCGTTCTGCAGGGCGGGTGCACGGCAATGCAGTCCGGGCCGCCGGGACGATGTCCCGGCGGCCCGGACGTTTCTCACCGGCGTCTTCCGGCTTTCACCGGAGTCTTCCGGTCGGTAACTGAGCGCTCAGAGGTTCAGCATCGCGGCGATCACCGAGCGCCAGTCCTCGCCCGGCCGCTCGGCCAGCTCCCCGGCCAGCGCCACGGAGCGGTACCGGTGGCGGTGGAGCAGGCCCGGTCCCGGCTCGGGCGCCGGGCGGATCCCACCGGTGCCGCCCAGCAGCCGGATCAGCTCCGCGGCGAACTCGGCCCAGCCGACATGCCCGCCCACGGCGTTCACCGGGCCGTGCACCGGCCGCTCGGCACAGGCCGCCACGGCCCGGGCCAGGGCGGCGGCATGCACCCACGGCGCACCGCACCACGCGTCGCCGGCGCCCGCGGCGCCCGCCGGGGGCAGCACGACCGGCTCCCCGGCCCTGGCGGCCTGGAAGAGGGCCCCGGTCGCCCCCCAGCGGAGCTGATCCCGCAGGCGCGCGTGCGCCCCCCAGACGATGGGGGCGCGGAGCGCGCTCGCCCCGCCCCGCCCGGCCGTACCGGCGGCCTCCCACAGCATCCGCTCGCAGGTCAGCTTCGCCCGCCCGTAGGCGCTGAGCGGCTCCTCGGAGGGCGTGCCCTCGCCCACGTCGGCCACCGACGGCCTGCCGTAGGCGTCCACGCTGCTGACGAACACGAACGAGCCGCGCCGCCAGCCGTCCAGCAGGGCCCGCATCGCCGCGACGTCCACCTCCGGGGAGGTGAAGGTGCAGGCGGCGTGGACGATGCAGTCCACGCCGTCGGCCGCCGCGCGCAGACTGTCCGGGTCGGCCAGGTCGCCCTCCACCACCTCGACTCCGTCGGCCGCCAGAACGTGCGCGGACTCCGGCCGCACGAGCGCCCGCACCGGACGTCCCCGGGCGGCCAGCTCCCGCAGCACGAAGGCGCCGACCCCGCCCGTCCCGCCGGTCACCAGGACCGTGCCCCGCCGCGTCGGCCCGGCCGCCGCGGCCGACGTGCCCCGGGCGGCCGTCGTCCGCTGCCGTGCGCGCTCGTCCAGCAGGGCCCCGAGCGCCCGCGGGGTACGGTGCTCCAGCACGTCCAGGCCCGTCAGCGGCACGCGCAGCCGCTCCCGGAGCCGGTCGGCCACCCGGACGGCCAGCAGGGAGTGCCCGCCCAGGAGGAAGAAGTCGCCGTCCGGGCCCGGGCGTTCGCCCAGCAGCTCGCCGAACACCTCCGTCACGGCGGGCGCGGAAGCGCCGAGCGGTACGTCGTCCGGCGCGGCTTCCGGCGCCGAGGCCCGTGCCCTGCTCCGGCCTCCGGCGGAGAGCGGGTGCCGCGCGTCCACCGCCGCCGCGCCGAGCAGCTCCGCGAAGCCCGCCAGCAGCCCCCGGGCCGTCTCCTCGCCGAGCCGGGCCCGGTCGTACTGCACCAGACAGCGCGGACCGGAGCCCTTCGTCCCCTCCTCCAGGTAGAGGCCGAGCCCGAACTTGGCCGTTCCCAGCGGTACGTCGACGGGCTCGCACACCGCCCCCGCCAGCTCCAGCGCGGCGGGCTGCCCCAGCACGTCGGCGGTGACGCCGATCAGCGAGTTGCCGCTGCCGTCGCGGGCGGCGGCGCCCAGCCGCTCCACCATCAGGTCGAAGGGGACGTGGCGGTGCTGCTGCGCCTCGAGCAGCGCGTCCCGCACCCGCGCCAGCAGCGTCGCGAAGTCCCCGGCCCCGGACAGGTCCGGCCGGATCGGGAGGGTGTTGACGCAGAGGCCGACCAGCTCGCGGCCCCCCGCCGTGTCGCGGTGGCTGCTGGCGCAGCCGATCACGAGGTCGTCCTCGCCGGTCGCCTCCCGCAGGGTGCCGAACGCCGCGGCGAGCACCACCGTGAACAGCGTCGCCCGGTGCGCGCGGCCCGTCGCCCGAAGACCCTCCACGGTCCCGGGCGCCAGCGGCACGGACAGGATCCGGCCCTCGCCCCGGCGCCCCGGCTCCGCGGCGCCCCCGGGCAGGGCAACGGGGCGGGCGTGCGCAAGCCGTTCCGTCCAGTACGCCAGCCCCGCCTCGAGCGCCTCCGACGCGGCCCGCTCCCGGCGGGCGAAGTCCGCGTACCGGGGCGCGGCGCGGCCCGGTTGTGCGTCGCGGCCCTCGCGTGCCGACCGGTAGCGGTCGGCGAGTTCGCGGGCGAACAGCTCCAGGGAGCCGCCGTCCATTGCGATGTGATGGAACGTCAGCAAAACGGTGTGGTCGTCCGGGGCGTGCCGCACCAGCAGCGCCCGCAGCACCGGACCGGCGGCCAGGTCGAAGGGGCGCGCCGCCTCCTCCGCCAGCAGCCGCCGCGCCGCGTCCCCGCCGGCCTCGACGGTCCGCACCGGCACCCGCCGTGCCGGGGTGACCTCCTGGAACGGCTCGCCCCCGCTCCGGCGGTAGCGGGTGCGCAGCACTTCGTGGCGGGCCACCAGCGCCGTCAGGGCCCGGCCGAACGCGTCTGCGTCGAACGGGCCGCGCACCCGGGTCGCGAACGGCACGTTGTACAGCGCGCCGTCCTGGCCGAGGCGGTCCATCAGCCACATCCGGTGCTGCGCGTGCGAGAGCGGCGCGGCGCCGGGCGCGCCCGCCGCCTCCGCGGGGGCCGAGCCGGCCTGCCGGGTACGGGTGTCGGCGCTGCGGCGCCGGGCGAGCCGCAGCAGCGCCTCCTGGCGGGCGGCGCCGGAGGCCGTGTCCGTGCTCATCGGCCCTCTCCCTCGGCCTCCGGAGCCGCCTCCGCCCCGTACGCGCCTTCCAGCGCCTGCTCGATCAGCCCGGCCTGCCCGGCCACGGTCGGCGCGGAGAAGAACGCGGCCAGGGACAGCTCCACGCCCACGTCCTCGCGCAGGTCGTCCACGATGCCCAGGGCCAGCAGGGAGTGCCCGCCCAGGGCGAGGAAGCCGGCCTCCGCGTCGGCGACCGGGCACTCCAGCGCCCGGCTCCAGGCGGCGGCCACCACCTGCTGGATCGGGGTCAGCCGCGACCGTACGGGCGGCTGCTCCCGGTCCCCGGCCGGCGGAGGCGTGCGGTCGGCGAGGGCGCGGCGGTCGACCTTGCCGTTGGCCGTCAGGGGCAGCTCGCCCACGACGGACCATGCGTTGGGCAGCAGGTGCGCGGGCAGCCGGGCGGACAGGTGGTCCCGCAGCTCCTCCGCGGTGGGGTGCCCGGCCGGGCTGCCGTCCCGGGGCACGACGAAGGCGGTCAGGCGCGCGTCGTCGGCACCGGTCCGCACCACGGTGACGGCGGCGTCGGCCACGTCCGGGTGCGTTCGCACGGCGTGTTCGATCTCACCGGGCTCGATGCGGAAGCCGCGGACCTTGATCTGGTCGTCGACGCGGCCGTGGAAGTCCAGCGTGCCGTCCGGGCGGGCCGAGACCAGGTCGCCGGTGCGGTAGAGCCTGCCCGCCGAGGGGCGGTCGGCGAAGCGTTCCGCGGTGAGCCCGGGCTGTCCGAGGTAGCCCGCCGCGAGGCGGGGCCCGCCGATCCACAGCTCGCCGCGGACACCGGCCGGCACGGCCCCGCCGTGCTCGTCCAGGACGAGCGCCGTCGCCCCGGCCACCGGACGGCCGATGGGCGGCGGGCCGTCGCAGTCGGCCTCGCGCACCCGGTGGGCGGTGGCGAACGTGGTGGCCTCCGTCGGCCCGTAGCCGTTGACCAGCTCCAGCCAGGGGTGGGCGCGCAGCACGGCCCGCGCGTGCCGCGCCGACAGGGCCTCGCCACCGGTGATCACGCTGCGCAGGACGCCGAAGACCGGCGACTGGCGCGCGGCGAGGTGGTGGAAGAGCGCGGTGGTGAACATCGCCACCGTCGCGCCCAGCCGCTCGACGTCCCGCGCCAGGCCCGCCGGCGACTGCAGGCCCGCGGTGGAGACCGCCAGGGCCGCCCCGTTGGCCAGGGCCACCCACACCTCGAACGGGGCCGCGTCGAAGGCCAGGGGCGAGTGGAAGAGCACCCGGTCCCGCTCGGTGACGGTCAGATAGTCCGGTGCCGTGGTCAGCCCCGCCACCCCGCGCTGGGTGATGCCCACGGCCTTGGGGCGGCCCGTGGACCCGGAGGTGTACATCACGTAGGCGAGCGCGCCGGGGTCGTACGCGCACGGCGCCGGGAGGCGGTCCTCCGGCACGGCCTCCGTGCCGTCCTCGGCCACCCCGGCCGTGGACAGGGCCATCGCCCGCCCGCCGGGTATACCCGCGGCCTCCAGCAGGTCCTTCGTGCCCACGGTCAGGGCGACCCCGGCGTCGGCCAGCATCGCCTCCGTACGGGCGCGGGGGTAGCCGGCGTCCAGCGGCACATAGTGCCCGCCCGCCCACCAGACGGCGAGCTGGGCCACGACGACGCCCGCCGAGTGCGGCAGCAGCACGCCCACCGCGGTGCCGGGCCCGACGCCCCGGGCACGCAGCACACCGGCCAGCCTGCGGGCGGCGGCGGTCAGTTCGCCGTAGGTCAGCGTCAGATCGCCGTCCCGGACCGCGAGGGCCGAGGGGCACGACCCGGCGCGGCGGACCACCCGGCCCAGGACGCCGCCCGGCTCCGTGCGCCCGGGCGCGCCGGTCGCGTCCCGGCTCACCGCGTCCTGGCTCTCCCGCCGGGAGTCCACGAGCGCGGCCAGGGCGCGCAGATCGGGCTGCCGCAGCATCTGGGGAGCCTTCAGCCGCACGCCGAAGCGCTCCTCCAGGGCCGCCAGAAGGCGTGCCGCGGCGAGGGAATTGCCGCCGCTGGAGACGAAGTTGTCGGCCGGGCCGACCTCGGGCCGGCCGAGCACGCCACGGCACAGCTCGACGACCAGCTGCTCCGTGCCGCCGCCCCCGCGGCCGCCCGGCGCGGGGGCGGCGGCCTGCTGCCGGTGCCCGGCCAGCAGCGCCGCGCGGTCCACCTTGCCGTTGGCGTCCAGCGGGAAGCCGGCCACGTACCGGACCGCCGCCGGAACCGCCTGCTCGGGCAGCCGGGCGCGCACCGCGTCCAGCAGCACGGCCGGGGGCGGGGCCTCCGGGCCGGGGGCGGGCCGGACGAACGCGACCAGGCGGGTCTCCCCGCCGTCGGAGGCGTCCGCCGCGACGACCGCCCGCAGCACGCGCGGGTCCTCTTCGAACGCCGCCTCGGTCTCGCCCGGTTCGATGCGGGCGCCGCGCACCTTCACCTGGCCGTCCAGCCGGCCGAGGAACTCCAGGACCCCGTCCGGCCGCATCAGCACCCGGTCGCCGGTCCGGTAGACGCGGTCGGTGCCGGTGACCTCCGGCGGCGCCGGTACGAAGCGGCGCGCGGTCAGCGCCTCGTCCAGGTAGCCGGTCGCCAGCCCCGCCCCGCCGATCCGCAGCTCGCCCGGCTCGCCGCGCGGCACCACTCGCCCGGCGGGATCGGTGACGCAGACGACGGTGCCGTCCGCGGGCGTGCCGATCGGCGGGGGAGTACCGGTATCTGCGTCTTCCCGCATCGCGTGCGAGGTGGCGACCACGGCCGCCTCGGCGGGCCCGTAGGCGTTGTCCACTCGCGCGGTGACGTCCTTGCCGGGCCGGCGGCGCAGCCGGTCGCCGCCGATGCTGAGGTGGCGCAGTGCCGGCAGCCTCGGCCAGGGGCGTTCGAGGACCAGCTCGGCCAGCGGGGTGGGCAGGATGGCGACGGTCACGCCCGCCCGCCGCCACCAGCCGGTCAGCGTCTCCGGGTCCCAGCGCACGGAGTCCGGGGCGACACTCAGTGCCGCCCCCGAGGTCAGGGCCGTCCACAGCTCCAGCACATGCGGGTCGAAGGAGACGCCGACCAGCAGGCTGTGCCGTTCCCCGGGGCCGCAGCCGGTGCGGGCCCCGTACCAGCGCAGCCGCGCGGCGAGTGCCGTCCCGGCCACCGCCACGGCCTTGGGCACCCCGGTCGACCCGGACGTGAGGACCGCGTAGAACGTGCCCTCCGGCACGGCGGGCCGCCCGGCCTCCGCAGGCGCCGCGGGGAACGCGGCCACGGCCTGTGGGACCGCGTTCGCACCGGCCGGGGGCAGGGGCAGCGGCCGTAGCTCGCCGCCCGCGCAGGTGGCGGGCAGCGTGTCGGCGGCGCCGACGAGGCAGGTGACGCGCAGCCCGTCCGTCACCGCGGCGAGCCGTCGCTCCCCGGGCCGCGGGCCGAGCGGGAGGTAGACGGCGCCCAGGCGGGCCAGTGCGACGGCCGTGGCGACCAGGGCGACGGAGCGGTCGAGGCATACGCCGACCAGGTCGCCGGGCCGCACGCGGTCGCGCAGCGCGTCGGCGGTGCGGTCGGCCAGGGCGTCCAGTTCGGCGTAGGTCCAGCTCAGTTCGCCGTCCTCGACGGCGGGAGCGGACGGGGCGAGCCGCACGTGCTCCGCGTACCGGGCCAGGACGTCGTCCCAGCCGTGGGCGGTGGCCGTGCCGCCGCGGGCGACGGAGAGAGCGGGAATGTTCGGTGCAGTGGTCATGATCCCTCTGTTCGTGAACGTCAGGACGTGGGAAGGGAGTTCGAGAGGGCGCGGGCCTGCTCGGCGAGGACCGGATGCCGGAAGAGCACCCGCAGCGGCGGGCGGCCGCCGAGCCGCGGCTCCAGCCACGCGGCCAGCTGGGCGGCCAGCAGGGAGTGCCCGCCGACCCGGAAGAAGTGGGACGAGGAAGAGAAGCGGTCGTGCCCCAGGACCTCCCGCCAGCCCTCGCTCACCAGCGCGACGACCGGATCCGCGGTCCCGGCACCGCCCGCCTCCGCGCGGCCGTCGGACTCCTCGCCCGCGTGCCCGGCGGCGATGCGGGCCAGTGCCCTGCGGTCCGGCTTGCCGCCGGGCAGCAGCGGCATGTGCTCCAGCCGCATCCAGCGCGCGGGTACCAGCGCGGCGGGCAGCCGTTCGGACAGCGCCTTGTGCAGGGCCGTCCGGTCCGGCTCGGCCCCGCCGTCCAGGAAGCCGGTCAGCCGCGGCTCGCCGGCCGCGTCACGGTCGAGGACGACGGCGCACGAACGCCCGCCGAGTTCGGCGGAGGCCGCGGCCTCGATCTCCTCCGGCTCGATGCGGTGGCCGCGCAGCTTGACCTGGTTGTCCCGGCGGCCGAGGAAGCACAGCAGCCCGTCGCGGTTCCGGTAGCCCAGGTCGCCCGTGAGGCAGACGCGCTCGCCGCCGAGTGCCGGGACGGTGACGAACCGGGCGGCGCCGGCCGCGGCCGCCTCGCCGCCGCCGAGGTAGCCGCGGGCGAGTCCCGGGCCCGCGACGGCCAGTTCGCCGACGGCTCCGTCGGGCAGGGGGCGCAGCCCGGTGTCGAGGACGTGGACCGCCACCCCCGGCAGCGGAACGCCCAGCGGGACCTCGGCGTCCGCGTCGCCCGCCCCCGTGCCGCGCGTCACCTCGTGGACCGTCGACGTGATCGTCGCCTCGGTCACCCCGTAGGCGTTCAGCACGGTGGCGTCCGTGACGGCCAGCAGCTCGCGGAGCGCCGCGGCGGGCAGCCGCTCCCCGCCGGCCACCAGGAGCCGCGGCGCCCACCGCCCGTCCGCGAGCGCCGCGCACAGCTCCCCGCGCACCGCGAGGAGATAACTCGTCGGCAGATTGGCCACGGTGACCCGCCCGCCGGCCAGCTCGGCGACCAGCTCCGCCCCCGTGGGCACCTCCAGCCGCGGCACGACCAGGCAGGCACCGGCCAGCAGCGACGGCAGCACCTCCTCCAGCGCCACGTCGAACGACGGCCGGGCGAAGAGCAGCACCCTGTCCCGCGGGCCCAGCGCGAACCGCCCGGCCACGGCCGTCGCATGATGCGCCAGCGCCGCCCGGCCGACGACGACGGCCTTCGGCAGCCCCGTGGAACCCGAGGTGTGGATGACGTAGGCAGCGCCCTCCAGACGCTCGGCGGGCTGCGCGGCGGGGAAGTCCCCGCCCGCGTCGACCAGACCGACCGGCGGCCCTTCGACGGGCAGGGCGGGCGCGCTCTCCCGGTCGGCCAGGACCAGCGCGGGGCGCAGCCGGTGCAGCAGCGCCTCCAGCCGCCCCGCCGGATCGTCGGCCGACAGCGGGCAGTACACCGCACCCGTGCGCAGGCAGGCGAGCAGCGTCACCACGCCGGGCACGCCGCGGGGCAGCACGGCCGCCACCGGCTGACCCTCCGTCACGCCCGCCGCGCGCAGCCGATCGGCCAACTCGGCGACCATGCAGTCGAGTTCGCCGTAGCTGATCTCCACGTCGCCGTCGGTCAGGGCGAGGCGTCCGGCGTCGCCCCGCGCGGCCGGGTCGAGCACGTCGCCGGGCCGCACCGCCTCCGGCCCGCCGTCCGGCGCCGGCTGCGGAGGCTGCGGGGCGAGCGCCGCCAGCGGCGTGGCCGGTGCGTGCAGGTAGGCCCGTACGAGGCCGAGGAAGCGCTCGGACAGCAGGCGGGCGGTGTCCTCGTCGAACAGGTCCCGGTCGTAGTCCCAGACCAGGGTCATGCCCGCGGCGCCCCGGCGCGGGCCGACCGTGCGGCGGTCGTCCGGAATGAGCACCAGGTCGAGGTCGAAGCGGGTCGTGCCGGTGTTGAACCCCTCGTACAGCGACACCTCCAGGCCCGGCACATCGATCTCCGGCAGGACCGCGTCATGGGCGCTGAACATCACGCTGAACAGCGGGTTGTCCGCACCCGAGGTGTGCAGGCCCAGCTCCCGGGTCAGCACCTGCACGGGGACGTCCTGGTGCGGCAGCGCGCGGACGAGGCCGTCGGTGACGTCGTCCACCGTCTCCTCGGCAGCGGCCTCCGGATCCAGGCGCAGGCGCACCGGGATGGTGTTGACGAACATGCCCGCTGCCCTCTCGAAGCCCTTGGGCCGGTTGCCGACGGCGGTCCCGACGACCAGGTCGGTGCGCCCGCTGTGGCGCCGCAGCAGCTCCGCGAAGAGGCCCAGCAGCGTGGAGAACGGGGTGTGCCCCCGCTCGCGGGAGACCGCGCGCAGCCGTTCGGCGAGGTCGGCGTCGAGGGCCTGGCGCAGCTGGGCCCCGGCGTGCCGGCGCCGGGCCCCGGGCCGGGCGAGCCCCGGCAGCGGCAGGTCGAACGAGGCGTCGCCCAGCTCGCGCCGCCAGTACGCCAGGCTCGCCTCCCGCCGGGCCCTGCGCCCGGGGCCGCCGTCGGCGGCGTGTTCCTCGACGTGTTCCTCGTACGAGCGGACCGCGGGCAGCGCGAGCGGCTCGCCGAGCACGCGCGCCCGGTAGGCGGCGAACACGTCGTGGAGCAGGACCGCGAAGGAGCGGCCGTCGTGCACGAGGTGGTGCTCGACGTGGACGATCCGGTGGTGCCCGGCGCCGAGGCGGACCAGGCACCAGCGCAGCAGCGGCGCCTCGTGGACGTCGAGGGGCGTCTCCGCCTCGGCGCGCAGCAGCCGGGCGTACGCGGCCTCGGGATCGGCCTCCGAGGCGAGGTCGACGGTGCGCAGCCGGGGTGCGCACCGCTCGCGCACCCGCTGGAGCGGCAGGGAGCCGGGGGAGTCGACGAGTTCCAGGCGCAGCCCGGGGTGCCGGTCGAGGGCGGTGGCCAGCCCGGCCCGCAGGGCCTCCTCGTCGAGGGCGCCGCGCAGGTCCATGGCGGCGGTGAAGGTGTAGGCACGGCTGCCGGGCAGCAGCTGCTCGTGCAGCCAGACGATCTCCTGGGATGCGGAGAGTCCGAACATGGTCAACCTTTCCGGTAGGCAGGTCGTGGTCCGGCGGGCCCGGAGGGCCCGGTGCGCTCAGCCGGCCGGCTCGGGTGTCGCCGTTCCGGTGCGCAGGGTGTCGAGAAGCGTGGTGAAGGCGTCCTCGGCGAGGTGGTCCGGCACGGCCGTCCGGTCCCAGGCCATGCGGACGAGCAGGTCGGTGCCGTAGGCGACGGACACCGCGAACGGGGCCTGGAGCGGACGGCCGTCGAGGTGGGTCTCGCGCCCGGTGGCGTCGCCGAGCCGCAGCGGCGGGCGGCGCCGCAGGTCCTCGAAGGAGAGCAGCCCGTCCAGCCGCCCGGACCAGGGCACTCCGGCGCCCCGGGCCGCGTGGACCACCTCGTCGAAGGGGGCGTCGGCGTGGTCGAGGTCGTCCCACCAGGCCGCGGTCCGCTCGGCAGGGTCGAGGCCGTCGGCCGGGTGGACGACGGTGTTGAGGAAGCAGCCCGGCACCGGCGCCGCCTCGGCGGGCCGCCCGCCCCACGGGTATCCCAGGGCCGGGACGTGCTCCGGGCCGTGGAGCGCCCGGGCCGCGGCGACACAGGCGCCGAGCAGCACGGGGAAGGCCGCGGCCCGGTCGTCGGCCCTCAGGGGCAGCCGGTGCAGCGCGTCGCCCGTACCCGTCGCGCCGGTACGGGGCAGGGACGGGGCGGGCGGCCGGAGCCCCGCGAGCCGCCCGGCCCAGTAGGCGAGGGAGGCCGGCCGCGACGCCCGCTCCTCGGCGGCGAGTTGGAGGCGCACGGCCTCCCGGTGGGCGGCGAGCTGCTCGGCGGCGCGGCGCTCCGGCACGTCCTGCGGCCCGAGGCGGTCGCGGTAGGCGTCGGCGAGGCCCGCCGTGACGATGCCCAGTGACTGCTCGTCACAGGCCGTGTGGTCCAGGACCACGGCGAGGACCTCGTGCTCCGGACCGTCGGCGGCGAGGAAGAGCCGCAGTGGCGGCCCCTCCTCCGGCCACTCCGCCAGGGCCCGGCGCAGCGCGCCGGCGGCCCGCTCCCCGGGGCGCGGCCGCACCCGCTCCACCCGGGCACCGGGAGCGCCGACGAGCTGGAGCGGCACGCCCCGCCGTACGGACGTCCGGGCCCGCAGCGCCGGGTGCAGGGCGGCCAGGTGACCGGCGGCCCCGCGCAGCCGGTCCGGGTCGACGGCCCCGGCGGGGAAGACGAAGAGCAGGGGGACGAGGACGGCCTGCCCGGCGGGGTCCAGCCGCTGTGCGAGCAGGAACCGCCGCTGCGCCCCGGTGACGGGCAGCAGTGTGCTGCCGGACGGGCCGGCCTCTGCGGCGATGCGCTCGTAGCGGGCGAGGTAGGACGAAGTGATGCTGCTGGACTGCACGATGACCTCCCGCGCGCCGTGCGGGCGCGATGGCTCGTGGGACGGGGTCGGGGTGACGTGGGTGCCGCCGTGCGGCACGTGGCGGCCGACCGCTCGGTGGGAGGGATCGGGTGCGGGCACCGCCGGGCGGTCGCGGCGGACCGGAGGCCGGGCCCGGGTGGCGAGGGCCCCGGCTCAGCCGCCGGCCACGGTGGCGGCGGGCGGTCTCGGCAGGTCGCGCAGCCGCCGCAGCGGGGAGAGCAGGAGGGGCACGGGGACCAGGAGGATTCCCGCCGCGCACACCCAGACGGCGGCGCGTGGCCCCGCCGCCCCGGCGATGGCACCGCCGGCCAGGGCGCCGAGGGGCATCGTGCCCCAGACCACGAAGCGCAGGGTGGCGTTCATCCGGCCGAGCAGCTCGTCGGGGCAGAGCATCTGCCGGAAGCTGACCTGGGCGACGTTGTAGACGACGGCGCCGAAGTCCACGACCGCGGAGGCCAGGGCGAACCAGCCCGCGGAGGCCCCGTGCCCGGCCAGCGGCCACAGCAGGGCGAACGGCCCGGTGACGACCGGCGCCAGCCAGATGACCCTGGCCTGGCCGACGGTCCGCGCGAGCGCGCCCGCGCACAGCGCCCCGGCCAGGGCGCCGACGGCCGCGGCGGACATCATCAGCCCCATGGCGCCCGGCGGCAGCTCCAGCACGCGGACCAGGAACACCGTCTGGACGGCCACGAGCATCGCGTTGAAGAGGTTCGCCACCGCGGTGGCGCAGGCGATCATGCGGAGAAACGGGTGGCGGAAGACGAACGCGAGCCCCTCGGCGACCTGGGCGCGCAGGGACACGCCCGGCGCGGGCCCGGGCCGCGTCTCACGGGCGCGGATGCCGCGCAGGAAGACGGCGGACAGCAGATAGCCGAGCGCGTCGGCCAGCAGGGCGGAGGGCGCCCCGAGCAGCTGGACCAGGGCGCCGCCCAGCCCCGGGCCCGCCACCTGTGCGGACGAACGCGCCGTCTCCAGCGCTCCGTTGCCCGCGACCAGCTGTGCGCGGGGGAGGAGCGTCGGCAGGTAGCTCTGGTGCGCGATGTCGAAGAACACGGTGGCCACGCCGTTGACGAGGGCGACCGCGTAGAGCTGGGCCATGGTCAGCGTTCCGGCCCAGGCGGCGAGCGGGAGGCTCGCCATCGCCACGGCCCGTACGACGTCGGCCCGGACGAGCACCGGCAGCCGGCGCATCCGGTCCACCCAGGCCCCGGCCGGGAGGCCGACCAGCAGGAAGGCCGCGGTCTGGGCCGCGGTGAGCAGCCCCGCCTGCATCGGCGAGGCGTCGAGCGCGACCACGGCCACCAAGGGCAGGGCCACCACGGTCACTTGGGCGCCGACCTGGCTCACCGAGGCGCCGGCCAGCAGCATCCGGAAGTCGAGGTTTCGTAAGACGCTGCCGCCGTCGCCGGGCTTCGTTGACAACATTTGACAGACATTTGGGGAAGGTGGGGTGCTGAGTCAAAAATGACCGATATTTTCGGTCAGCTGTGTTCGTTATGCGGACAGCCGTTGTCATGCGACGGAAGGGCCGGTTGCTGTCCGGTAATTCGGCCGCATCGCGTGTGATCTGCGGTGCGGGCGGGCGGGGTAATCGGCGCCTGCGGACGGGGCCGGTGGCAGGAATGTCCGATAGTCGGCGTTGCGTGTTCAACTCTGTGCGCAGCGTTACCCTTCTTTGCGCCCCGCCGAAGGCTCTTACGCAGAGCTAAACTGACGATATGGCCGCAGGCCATGGCTTCGCCGACGAGTTCGCCGCAGTCCTGGTGGGCATAGAGCGTCTGGCCCGGCGAAGGCTCTGGCGCAGCCTGCCCGCCCCGCGCCTGCGGGGCGCCCAGGCCGAGCTGCTGCGCCTGGTCGCGGACCGGCCGGGCCTCGGAGTCTCGGCCGCCGCCCAGGACCTGTGCCTGGCCGCCAACTCGGTCAGCACACTGGTGAACCAACTGGTCGACGCGGGGCTCCTGCGCCGCGACACCGACCCGGAGGACAGGCGCGTCGCGGCACTGTATCCGACACCCGCCTGCACGGAGCGGCTGCGCGACTGGGACGCGCGGCGCGACGTGCTCTTCCACGACCGTCTGACGGCCCTCGCGGCCGAGGACCGGGTCGCCCTGGCCGCGGCGCTCCCGGCGCTGCGCAGGTTCGCCGACGCACTCCGCGAGACCGGGGAGGTGCCATGACCACGACTCCCGCGGCGGTCAGCTGCACGGACCTGCACTACGCCTTCGGCGGCACCAGGGCGGTCGACGGACTGGACCTGCGCGTCGAGCCCGGTGAGGTCCTCGGCCTCCTGGGACCCAACGGCGCGGGCAAGACCACCACCCTGCGCGCGATCACCACGCTGCTGCCCGTACCGCCCGGAGTGATCGAGGTCTTCGGGCACGACGCCGCCCGGCAGAAGATGGCGGTGCGGCGTCTCCTCGGCTATGTGCCGCAGCAGCTGTCCGCCGACGCGAACCTGACCGGCCGGGAGAACGTCGCCCTCTTCGCCCGGGTCTTCGACGTGCCGCGCCGGGAGCGCGCCGAGCGGGTGGAGCAGGCGCTGGACGCGGTCGGCCTCGCCGGTGCCGCGGCCCGGCTCGCCGGCACGTACTCGGGCGGCATGGTGCGCCTGCTGGAACTGGCCCAGGCCCTGGTCAGTGCGCCCCGGCTGCTGGTCCTGGACGAGCCGACCATCGGCCTCGACCCGATCGCGCGGAGCGGCGTGTGGGAGCGCATCACCGAGATCCGCGCCGGCACCGGGATGACGGTGCTGGTGACCACGCACTCCATGGAGGAGGCGGACCGGCGCTGCGACCGGCTGGCCCTGATGCACCGGGGGAGGATCCGCGCGGTCGGCACCCCCACGGCGCTCAAGGACGAACTGACGGCCCGGCGCCGGGAGTCCGGTGCCGCAGAGCTGCCGGCCCCGTCCCTGGAGGACGTGTTCCGGGACGTCGCCGGCAGCGGCCTGGACGGCCCCGGCACCGACGAGCAGCGAGGGGAGTTCCGTGATGTCCGCCGTACCCGCCGCACCGCATCCCGCGTCGGCTGAGGCCGCGGCCCGCCCCGAGCAGCGGTTCGCGCTGCTCCTGACCCCGCCGCCGGCCCGCAGCGGCTGGCGGGTGGTGCCCGCCCGGGTGGCCGCGATGTGCGCGGTCGAGCTGCAGAAGCTGCGGCACGACCGCACCGAGCTGTACACCCGTGCCGTCCAGCCCGCCCTGTGGCTGCTGATCTTCGGCGAGACCTTCAACCGGATCCGCGCCATCCCCACCGGAAGCGTGCCCTACCTCGACTACCTCGCCCCGGGGATCATCGCCCAGTCGGCCATGTTCATCGCCATCTTCTACGGCATCATGATCATCTGGGAGCGGGACTCCGGCGTGCTCACCAAGCTGCTGGTCACGCCGACGCCCCGGACCGCGCTGGTGACCGGCAAGGCGTTCGCGGCCGGGGTGAAGGCCGTGCTCCAGGCCGTGGTCGTGGTGGTGATCGCCGCGCTGCTGGGCGTCGCCCTCACCTGGAACCCCCTGCGGCTGCTGGGCGTCGTGGTGGTCGTGCTGCTCGGCTCGGCCTTCTTCGCGTGCCTGTCGATGACGATCGCCGGGATCGTGCTGACCCGCGACCGCCTGATGGGCGTCGGACAGGCCCTCACCATGCCGCTGTTCTTCGGCTCCAACGCGCTCTACCCGGTGGCCGTCATGCCCGGCTGGCTCCAGGCCGTCAGCAAGGCGAACCCGCTCAGCTACCAGGTGGACGCCCTGCGCGGCCTGCTCATCGGCACCCCCGCCCAGTTCGGCACGGACTTCGCGGTGATCGTGCTCGCCGCGCTCCTGGGCATCATCGCCGCTGCGTCGCTGCTGGGGCGCCTGGCCCGCTGACCCGCAGCCCGGCGAGCGTCGCGGCCGCGACGCCGAACTCCGCGGGCACCCGAACGCCCAGCGCCCGGGCCAGGGGCACCAGCACCGCGACGTGGTGCACGGCGTGGTGGGAGACGAACAGCAGCTCCCGGCCCACGGTGGAGCGCGTCCGGGCGACCGTGCCGGCCGGGTCCACGACGCTGAGCACCTCCACGGACCGGCCGAGGGCCTGGGGTGCGACGGCGCGCACCCGTGCCCGCAGCTCCGCCAGCCGGGCGAGCGCGGCACCCCGGTCCGTCTCCAGCACCCCGCCCCGCACCCGCCGGTCGTAGTCGACCGTGCCGCTGCGGACCCCGGCGAGAATGGCGGTGTAGTGGTCCACGCAGTGGCGCACGTGGCAGGCGATGCTGCTGGCTCCGTCGGCCCGGTGCACGTACTGCGCGTCGGTGAGCACGCCGACGATTTCTCCCACCTGCACGAGCTGTGCGGCGGCGCAGTCGGTCACGCTGACAGGGGGCTCTCCCAAGGGTCTGCTCGCTTTCCGGTCTGCTGCGGCTCGTTCATGGACAGCAGGAAGGATCACGCCGGGGTTGCCCCCGGCGTCCGGCAAACACTCAGGAGAGTGAGCAAGTTCGGGGCGGTGTTCGAGCGTGGCCGGAGTGCTATGCGGCTGCCGCGCCGAGGGCGATCTTCAGCAGCTCCTCGGGCGCGTCCCGCATCACGTTGTGCTTGGACTCCAGGGCGTGCACGTGCCACGCCGGGTCGTCGAGCAGCCGCGCGTAGGTGGGCCCGAACGGGGACTCCGCCCCGTTCCAGTCGGTCGCGTAGGCGTAGGCCTTGTGCGGGAACCGGTCCAGCCCGCCCTCCAGGCGGATCGCCTGGAGGAAGGAGGCCAGCGGGTGCGCCGTGGCCCGGGGGTCGAAGAAGGGCAGCGGCTCGGTGGCGTAGCCGGTGGCGTGGGCGGAGCCGAGGTACCACTGCCGCTGGGCGTCGTCGGTGAGGGTCCAGCAGGAGTCCCCGTCCTCCGGCACGAAGGCGTCGACGTAGACCAGGCCCTGCACGCGCCCCGGCACGCGGTCCGCGGCCCCGGTGATCACCATGCCGCCGTAGCTGTGCCCGATCAGTACGGCGTCGGTGATCTGCCCGTCCTCCAGGAAGTTCACCAGGTCGTCGATGTGGGTGTCGAGATTGACCGAGGCGGTGAGCAGGTGCTTCCGGTCCCCGACGCCGGTCAGGGTGAGGGCGTGGGCCTCGTGGCCGTGCTGCCGCAGCTCGCGGGCGAGCGGCTCGAAGGCCCATGCGCCGTGGCAGGCACCGGGGATGAGGACGTACGTGGTCATGCGCTTCTCCTTGGGGCTGTGGGTGGTGACGGATCTTTATACGGGTCAGCGTGGCGAGCTGGTCAGCGAGGAGCGTGAGTTGAGCACGTCCACGTCGCTGCCCGTGGTGCTGCGGTAGGTGTCGGTGATGTGCGCGAGGTCGTGCGGCGTGTGACCGCCCGCCCGGAGCATGGTGCGGTTGGCGAGCACGACGGCCTCGGTCGCGCTCCGGCGTCTGCGCTCGTAGCGGGCCAGGCCGGCCCGTACGCCCGTCGCGTTCGCGAGTTCGTACGCGAGGACGCGGGCGTCGACGACGGCCTGGGACGCGCCGTTGGCGCCCACCGGGTACATCGGGTGCGCGGCGTCCCCGAGCAGGGTCACGAGGCCGCTTCCCCAGGCCGGCAGCGGGTCCCGGTCTACCATCGGGTACTCGAGGATCCCGTCGCTGCCCGTCAGCAGGCCCGGCACGTCGAGCCAGCCGAGGTCCCAGTCACGGTAGTGCGGCAGCACGTCCGCCAGCCGGCCGGTGCGGTTCCAGCCCGCGTCCTCGGTGAGCGGCTGCGGCTCGGACACCCGCACCTGGCACACCCAGTTGATGCGGTTCCGGCCGATCGGATACGCGATGAGTTCCGTGTCCCCGTCGCGGACGATCACCATCGAGCGGCCGGTGAGGAACGGCCCGGCCTCCGTCACGCCCCGCCACATCCGGACGCCCGACCACAGCAGCGGGCCGCCGTCCGGGTGCAGCCGGGTGCGGACCGTCGAGTGCAGCCCGTCCGCGCCGACGAGCGCCCGCGCGTCCAGCTCCTCGACGGCGCCGGACTCCCGGTCGAGGAGGCGGGCGCGGACCGTGGCGGCCGCCCCGGAGCCCGTGGTGCCGAAGCCCTCCAGCCGGATCCCGGTGCGGACCGCGTCCGCCCCCAGCCGCTCCCGGACCGTGGCGAGGAGCAGCCTCTGGAGTTCCCCGCGGTGGATCGAGTACTGCGGCCAGCGGTAGCCCTGGGCCTCCCCGCGCGGCTCGGCGAAGATCCGCCTGCCGTGCCGGTCGTAGTAGACAATCTCCGCCGTGGCCACGCCGAGGGCGGCCAGGCCGTCCCCGAGGCCGAGTTCGGTCAGCTCGCGCACGGCGTGCGGCAGCAGGTTGATCCCCACACCCAGCGGCCGGATCTCCCGGGCGCTCTCCACCACCAGCGTGTCGATTCCCGCGGCGTGCAGGCTCAGTGCCGCGGTGAGCCCGCCGATCCCCGCCCCGGCGATGAGCACGGTCATGTGCAACTCCCTTCGTCTGCCTCCACTCTGTGGCAGCGGGAGTCATAAGTCCAAGAGATAGTACGTCTGGTGGCTAGAATCAGCAGTTATGGAACTGCGTCAGCTCGAGTACTTCGTGACCGTCGCCGAGGAGCGGAACTTCACCCGGGCCGCCGAGAAGGTGCGGGTGGCCCAGCCCGGGGTCAGCGCACAGATCCGCCGCCTGGAGCGCGAACTCGGCCAGGAACTGCTGGACCGCTCCGGGCGCTCCGTGCGGCTGACCGAGGTGGGCGCGGCCGTCCTGCCCTACGCGCGGGCCGCGCTCGCCGCGGTGGAAGGGGTGCGGCTGACGGTCGACGAGCTGACCGGTCTCGTGCGCGGCCGGGTCGCCGTCGGCACCGTCACCTCGCACACCGTCGACCTGCCGGGGCTCCTGGCCGAGTTCCACGCCGAGTACCCGGCGGTCGAGATCACCCTGTCCGAGGACACCACCGACCGGCTCCTGGAGGGCCTGCGCACGGGACGCCTCGACGCGGCCGTCGTCAGCGTGGGCAGCGAGAACCCTGCGGGGCTCGACGTGACGGTGGTCGACGACCAGCCGATCGTGGCCGCGGTCGACCACGGCCACGAACTCGCCGCCCACCAGGTCGTCCCGCTCACCGCCCTCCGCGACCGGGCACTGATCAGCCTCCCCCTCGGCACGGGGCTGCGCGCCCGGCTCGACGAGGCGTGCTCGGCCGCCGGCTTCGCGCCACGGATCGCCTTCGAGGCCAGCGACCCCGGCGTGCTCGCCCAGCTCGCCGCGCGCGGCCTGGGCACGGCGATCCTCCCCGGCGCGTTCGCCCGGTCCCGGGCGGACCTGCACACCGTCGGGATCGACCCGCCCGCGCTGCGCGGACGCCTGGTCTTCGCCTGGCGGGCCGACGGACCGGGCAGCCCGGCCGGGCGCGCCCTGGTCGCCCGCGCCCGGCGGACGCTCCGCTCGGGCGCGCCGCGGGCCTAGGCCCTGTCGTCAAAATCCCGCCTGCCCCGCGGCGTCTGGCACGCACTCCCCCAGCTACCGCTGGGAGGTGCCCCCACGCCGCGTTGTCGGTCGTCGGCGCAGCCCGCTGCGCTCTCCTCCCTCCGCCTTGCGATCGCACGCACCAGACGCCGCGGGGCCCGCCCTCCGGGCGGACGGCGCTATTTTGACGACAGGGCCTAGGGCCCCTAAGCCGCGTCCGGTCCGGACGACGGTCTGCCGCATCTGCACGGCAGCGGCTCGGCCGCCCGGCTGCCGGCGAACAGGTCCGGGGCCACCAGGGGAACGGCTCCTGCCCGCGCCGGGGACAACACCCCGGCCCGGGCGACCACCTGCAGGTCCGTCCGCACCGCGTCCGCCGCCGCTTCGTCCGCCGCCGCTTCGTCCGCGCCGAGGGCGAACGCCCGGTGCACGGCGCGGATGGCCTGCGGGAGCCGGTCGGCCGGGCACAGCGCCGAGATCCGGGTGTCCGACGCCGAGACGTGCCCGAAGTCCACGTCCGCCGCGGCCAGGGTCTCGCAGAACGTCGCGATCACCTCCGCCCGCGCCCGCATGCCGCACCCGATCAGCGACACCTTGCCGATGCGGTCCTCGCAGGACAGCTGCTCGTACCCGACCTCGGCGCGGTGCGCCCGCAGGGCGGCGAGCGCCGCCGGGGCGTCGCTCTTCGGCAGGACCAGCGAGACGTCGCCGCGCCGCCCGTTCGGCGCCGCGACGGCCTGCGGCACGGCCATGTCGATCCGGGCGCGGGCGTCGGCCAGGACCCGGAAGATCTTCGCGGTGGCCCCCGGCGGATCCGGCACCGAGGTCACGGTGATCCGCGCGTTGGACGGGTCGTGGGCCACCCCGGTGATCGCCGTGCGCTCCGCGGGGCTCTCGGCCTCGGCCGACACGACCGTGCCGGGACGGTCGTCGTAGGAGGAGCGGACGTGTACGGTCACGCCGTACCGGCGGGCGTACTCCACGCTGCGCAGCGCCAGGACCTTCGCTCCGCCCGCGGCCATCTCCTGCATGGCCTCGTAGGTCAGGTGCGGCAGCGGCCGGGCCTCCGGCACGATCCTGGGGTCCGCGGTGTAGACGCCGTCCACGTCGGTGTAGATCTCGCACGCGTCGGCCTTGAGCGCCGCGGCCAGGGCGATGGCCGTGGTGTCGGACCCGCCGCGGCCCAGGGTGGTGACCTCCTCGGTCTCCCGGCTGAGCCCCTGAAAGCCCGCGACCAGCGCGATCGTGCCGCGGTCGAGCGCCTGCCGGACCCGGTCCGGCTCGACGCCGACGATCTGGGCGCCGCCGTGCGCCGGGGTCGTGAGCACACCGGCCTGCGGCCCCGAGAAGGAGCAGGCATCGGCTCCCAGCGCGTGGATCGCCATCGCGGTCAGCGCGTTGGAGACCTGCTCGCCCGCGGTCAGCAGCATGTCCAGTTCGCGGGGGGACGGGATCGGGGCCAGCTCCTGGGCCAGCAGGAGCAGTTCATCGGTGGTGTCGCCCATGGCGGACACCACCACCACGACATCGTGGCCGTCGTCGTGGGCCGCGACGATGCGCTCGGCGACGAGCTTGATCCGCTCGGTGCTCTGCACCGAGGAGCCGCCGTACTTCTGGACGATGAGAGCCATCGGGTGGTGCCTCCCCGGCGGCCGCCCCGCGGTCGGGGCAGCCGGTCACGGTGTTCGGCCGGATCGGGACCGGCCGGAGTGGACGGACAGTCGTGGACTGCACGCGGACACGGACTCCACGAGGATCGAGCAGGCCGTGTCCACGACTTCGGAGGTGACGTTCAGGGGCGGCAGCACCCGGACGACCGCGTCGTCCCGGCCGCCGCGCTCGACGATGAGCCCGTGCTGCAGCGCGTGGTGCTGGATCGCGGCGGCGACGGCGGTCGCGGGCCGCCCGTCGGCCGGCTCCGCCATCTCGATGCCCCACATCAGGCCGCGGCCGCGCACCTCGCGGACCCAGGGGTTGGCGATCAGTTCGCCGAGCCGGTCCGCGATCTGGTCGCCGCGCCGCCGCACGTTCCCCAGCACGTCGTCCCGCCGGATGATGCGGATCGCCTCCACACCCGCGGCGAACGCCAGTTGGTTGCCCCGGAACGTACCGATGTGCGCACCGGGCTCCCACCGGTCGAGTGCCGCGTCGTAGAGGACGATCGCGACCGGCATGCCGATTCCGCTCAGCGCCTTGGACGCCACGATGACGTCCGGCTCGATGCCGTACTGCTCGAACGCGAACCACGTTCCGGTGCGCCCGCAGCCCGTCTGCACCTCGTCGACGATCAGCGGAATGCCGAGGGACCGGGTCACGGCCCGCACGCGCTGCACGAACTCCGTGCGCGCGGGCACGACGCCGCCCTCGCCCTGCACCAGTTCCATGAGCACCGCGGCGGGGCGCGGGATCCCGCTGTTGCCGTCGGTCAGTGCCCGCTCCAGGAAGCCCGCACAGTCGGTGGCGCATGTGTCGGGCGCCGGACCGACGGGACACCGGGCGCAGGAGCAGTACGGGAAGAAGTGGACGCCCGGCATGGTGTTGCGCACCGGCTCCTTCGCCGACACCAGCCCGCTCAGGGCCATCGCTGCATGGGTGCTGCCGTGGAAGGCCCCCTGGAAGGAAATGACGTCGCCGCGGCCCGTCGCGATCTTGCACAGCTTGACGGCGGCCTCGACGGCGTTGGCCCCCGTGGGCCCGCAGAAGTGCACCTTCATCCGCTCGCGCAGCCCCGGGGCGAGCATGGACAGCTGCGCCTCGGTGAACGCGTCCTTGGCGGGGGTGGGGAAGTCCAGGCCGTGGGCGAGCTGCCCGAGCTGGCCGGTCACGCTCCGTACGATCTCCGGGTGGTTGTGGCCCAGCGACAGCACGCCGGCACCGCCGAGGAAGTCGATGAAGACGTTGCCGTCGACATCGCGCACGAAGCTTCCGCAGCCCTCGGCGAGGGCGATGGGCAGGTGCCGGGGGTAGGTACGGGCACTCGACTCCCGGCGCTCCTGGCGCGCGAGGAGTTCGGCCGAGCGGGGACCGGGCAGGTCGCCGCTGACGTGCGGGCCCGTGAACGGACCGGGCAGGTCGGGAGAAGTCATGTCGTGCCTCCGGAGTGGTGACGGCTGGGCTGGGCCGGAATGCCCCGCCAGCGGGTTCCGTCGGGCAGGCGCTCGCCCTTCATGACGAGGGACAGCGCGTCCAGCGAGGCGCCGGGGCCCACCCGGGCGTCGTAGAGGACGACGGAGCGCATGCCGACCGATGCGGCGGCTCCTACGGTGACGTGGGACATCTTCATCACCCGGTCCTCGAAGAGATGGGTCTGCAGGGAGGTGAACTCGCCGACGGCCGCGTCGTCGCCCACCTCGACCAGGTCGAACTCGGTGAGGTACGTGGTGTTCCACCACACCCGCCGCCCGATGTGTGCGCCGAACAGCCGCAGCATCACGGGCGCCCAGGGCGTGCCCGTCAGCAGGGCCATCAGGGCCGGCACCACGAGGTTCTCGTACAGGCCGGTGACCAGCTCGGTGCGCCGCACCCAGATGCTCCACAGGGGCTCCACCCGCGGCCGGTACCGCCCGACGACCAGCCACTTGACGGCCACCGTGACGATCGTGGAGGCGAACCCCGCGCCGAGCAGCAGCGCCGGGCCGAGCAGGAGGAGCGCCGGCGGGGAGAAGGCCGTGGCCAGGCGCAGGGTGACGTACAGCGCGCCCAGGGCGGACAGGGCGCCGACCGTCGCGGGCAGGGTCACCCGGAAGTACTCGATCGCCAGGCGGGCCGCGATCAGCCCCCGGGTGGGGCTGTAGGTCAGCTTGGCGGGGAAGTTCCGGCTCGCCTCGCGGCGGGGCAGGAAGATGGCCGGGGAGCCCAGCCACGTCGTCTCGGGGTCGACCGGCCGGGTCGGGGCCACCGAGTGGACTCCCAGGAGGCTGTTGTCCCCCAGCCGGCAGGAGCCCGGCACCAGCGCCCCGTTGCCGACGAAGCTGCGGCGCCCGACCTCCGCCGGTGCCAGGGCGATCCGGCCGCGGTGGAAGACGGCAGGCCCCACCACGCAGACGTCCGCCAGGAAACTCTGCTCGCCGACGACGAGCATGTCGGGGTCGACGAAGCTGACGGTGGCCACCTCCGACCAGCGCCCGGTGCGCGCGCCCAGCCGGCGCAGGAACGGCACGAGGTAGAGCGTGGAGTACAGCGCGTGGGTGAGCGTCAGGCTCATCGTCATCATGCCGTCGCTGATCCACTTGCGGACCCCGAAGCCACTGCGCTCCGGGTGGATCCCGGACCGGGCGGACGGCAGCACGGTCCGCTTGACGGCGAGGACGGCGGCGCAGGTGAACAGGACGGTCAGGGGCCCGCTCGCGGCCACGGACGCGACTGCCCAGGCGAAGCCGTACCGCCAGGCCGTGTAGCCGACGAACAGCGCTGCGGCGAGGACGACCAGCAGCGGCACGAGCATGAACACCAGTGCGCCCGCGGCGTATCCGGCCAGGACCCGGACCGTCCAGGGGCGGTCGTCGCCCTGGGCGGCCAGGGCCTCCAGCAGGGGCGGGCGGACGTCCTGGTGCGCGGCGGGGGAGCCCGCCCAGTGCTCGTCGGCGGGCACGGTCCGGTCCTCGGGCACGAGCGACTGCTCGCCCACGGTGGCCCGGTCGCCGAGCACGGCCCCGGGCAGCAGCACGCTGTTGGCGCCGACGAAGCAGTCCGACCCGATGCGGACGGGGGCCAGCCGCAGGCGGCCGCCCTCCACGACGTAGGGCTGGATCCGGGCGCCGTAGCCGATGCTGGTGCCCGCACCGATCTCCACCAGCGAGGGCGGGGCGAAGAGCCCCGACAGGTGGCAGTGCGGGCCGATGCGGGCGCCCAGCAGCCGCAGACAGGGCAGCAGCAGCGGCGAGCCGACCAGCATGCCCAGCGGCGTCATGGCCAGCACCTTGCCGTGCAGCCAGAACCGCAGGTAGGTGACGCCCCACAGGGGGTAGCGGCCCGGGCGCACGCCGGCCATCAGCAACCGGCAGCCGAGCAGCGGCAGCACCAGCAGGCTCACCACCAGCCAGCCCGCCTCCGTCAGCAGGAACAGCGGCAGCGGCAGGTGGACGAGGACGTCCAGGGCGCTGCCCGCCACGGGTGGCCGCACCGGGATGTGCACGCTGTCGAACAGCTGGTACAGCAGCACGACCGCCGCCGCGGCGGGCAGCAGCAGCCATGCGTAGACCCCGGCGAGCTGGAGCACCCCGCAGGCCAGCACGCGCGCGGTGGAGTGGCGCACGGGAGCGGGCCCGGCGGGGGCGCCGCCCGGCCGGTCCTCCCCGGCGGGTGCGGCACGGGTGCCTGCGTCCTCGACGAAGGCGGCGAGGCCGCGCACGGTGGGATGGGCGTAGAGGTCCGCCATGGCGACCTCCCGCAGTGCGGGGTCCTGCCGCAGGCGGGACACCAGGCGGGCGGCGGTCATGGAGTGGCCGCCCAGGTCGCAGAAGAAGTCGTCCTCCACCGACACCGCCTCGCCGCCGAGGACGTCCTGCCACAGCGCCGCCAGCCGCCGCTCCAGCGGCGTGTCCGGCGCGACGTGCCGTGCCGTGCGGCGGGCGAGCGGCGGCGAGGCCGGGGCGGGCAGCGCGGCCCGGTCCACCTTGTCGGCCGTCAGCAGCGGGAACTCGGGGAGGACTTCCACGAACGCCGGGATCATGTAGGCGGGCAGCCTGCGCTGCAGGGACGAGCGGAGACGCTCGCGCAGCTCGTCCTCGGCCACTGGCGCGGACCGCTCGCCGAGCGTGACGTAGCCGACCAGGTCCTGGGCGATGCCGTCCCGCTCCAGCGGGGTGACGACCGCGTTCTCGACCGCCTCGTCCTCGCGCAGCACCTCCTCGATCTCCGCGAGTTCGATGCGATAGCCGCGGATCTTGACCTGGGTGTCCATCCGGCCCAGGTACTCGATCTCCCCGGTGGGGGTCACCCGGCCGCGGTCGCCCGTGCGGTAGACGCGCGGGCAGTCGGCGCGGTCCCGGGCCACCGGGTTGGGCACGAAGCGCTCCGCGGTGAGGTCGGGGCGGTTGACGTAGCCGATGGCGACGCCGGGGCCGCCGATGCAGATCTCGCCGCTCTCTCCCGCTGCGAGCGTGCGCAGTTCGCCGTCCAGGATGTAGACGCGGTAGCTGGGCAGGGGGGTGCCGATCGTGACCGGCCGGTGCGGGGCGAGTTCGCCGCAGGTGGCGGTGACGGTCGTCTCCGTGGGGCCGTAGGCGTTGAGCATCCGCCGTCCCGGGCGCGACCAGCGGCGGACCAGGTCGGGCGGGCAGGCCTCCCCGCTGACCAGCAGGCTGCGCAGCCGGGGGACGTCCGCCTCGAGGGTGGTGAGCAGGGTGGGCACGCAGCACAGCACGGTGATCCGGTGCTCGACGAGGAAGTCGGCGAGTTCGCGGCCGGCGCGCCTGCCCTCGCCCGGCCCTGCGACCAGGGTCGCGCCCGCCAGCCACGTCGGCCAGATCTCCTCGACGGCGAAGTCGAAGGCGATGGACAGGCCCTGGTAGACCCGGTCCTCGGCGGTCACCCGGTAGACCGGGGCGGCCACCCGCAGGAAGTTGGCGATGCTCGCGTGCGATACGGCCACTCCCTTGGGGCGGCCCGTGGTGCCGGAGGTGTAGATGATGTAGCACAGCGAGGAGGGCTCGATGCCGACGGCCGGTCTGGCGTCCGGCTGGGCGGCGAGCCGGTCGGCGGCCAGGTCGAGTTCCAGCACCCGGCAGGGCAGGTCACGGGTCCGGTCGCGCAGCGGCGAGGCCGTCACCAGGTCGCAGAGGCCGGCGTCGGCCGCGATGAAGGCCAGCCGGTCGCCGGGGAAGGACGGGTCCAGCGGGACGTAGGCCGCTCCGGCCTTGATCACCCCGAGCAGGGCCACATAGGTGTGCACGGAACGGTCGAGCAGGATGCCGACGCGCGCCCCCGCCGTGGCGCCGCGCTCCCTGAGCAGGTGCGCGAGCCGGTTGGCCCGGCGGTCCAGCTCCGCGTAGCCGATCTGCTGCTCCTCGCAGACCACGGCGGTACGGGACGGGCCGCGGTCACACGCGCGCTCGAATTGCTCGGCCAGGGTGTGCGCGCACTCGGGGGCGCCGGCCGACGCCCGGGGCCGGTCCTCCTGGTCGGCCTCCGGCGGCGCGCCTCCGGTGAGCGCTGTGAACCCTGTCATGACCTCCTCCTGCGTGGCCGGCGGCGCCGGGATGCGGCCGCCATGCAAATCGTTCACATTTCATCTATATCTGAGTACGAAAAACCGCCGGATACTGTTCAGTAGATTCGTTCGAATACGGCGCATTGCGAGCTGCGGCGACCGGCGACGATCTGCGGCGGAAACGAAGGTGATGGCGGGGAATGCCGAACGCGTCGTCGCGCCGTCCGAATTCATGTCGTCCTTGCCGAAGGAACAGGCGGGCAACGCCGGCCGGGACCGTGACGAGCCGCGCGGACGGCGGTCCACGGACCGGCCGGGCCGGCTCGATGCCGTCGTCCACTTCCCACCGTAAGGAATATGACGGCGGAACGAAAACGGAGGAGCGGGCCGGTTCGGCGGCGAAGCCCGCGGCAACGCGCCTGCCTGCGGAAACCAGGCCAATTGCGCCGGGCCGTCTAGCATCCGCCAGGTGAGCACTTCGCATCCGAATGCGTCCGCCGCCGCCCGCCCGGCACCCGCGCCGGTGTTCTTCCACGACGTGCCCGAGAAACGCATCGACCTGGCCCTGGACCACTCCTATCTGGTCTTCCACGAGAACGACCGCGAGGACGAGGAGCGCGCCCGGGACCGGGAATTCCTGCGGCGCTGCAGCCGCATCGGCGCCTATGAGGAAGGCCGGCTCGTGGGCTTTCTCGGCGCCCGCCCCCTCGACCTCTCCGTTCCCGGCGGACAACTGCCCTGCGCGGGACTGACCTTCGTCTCCGTCGCCCCGACCCACCGCCGCCGCGGAGTGCTCTCCGGCATGATCGAGGAACAGTGGCGGCGCTGCGCCGCGGCCGGGCAGCCGCTCGCCGCCCTGTGGGCGTCCGAAACCGCGATCTACGGCCGCTTCGGCTTCGGAGCCGCCACCCACCTCTGCACCCTCGAGATCGACTCGGGGCGCCCGCTCGCCCTCCGCATCACCCCCGACCCCCGCCCGCTGCACCTCCTCGACCCCGCCGAGGCGCACACCGTGGTCGGCCCGCTCTACGAGGCCCACAGCGCCGACCGCGCCGGGCGGCACGCCCGCGACGCACGCTGGTGGCGCGACCAGATCCTGCCCGAGGAGGACGAGGACGACGACGAGCTGAGCCCGCCGCGCGTCGTCGTCCTGGGCGACGACACACCCGACGGCTACGCGGTCTACCGCACCCGCGGAGGCGACGACGACACCCGCACCCCCGGCCTCGTGGAGGTCTACGAGCTGGAGGCGGACGCCGCCCCCGTGGCCGCGGCCCTGTGGAGCTACCTCGCCTCCATCGACCTGACCGGCCGGGTGCGCGCCTGGGGCCGCCCCGCCGACGACCTGCTGCCCCTCATGGCCGCCGACCAGGACCAGGTGCGCGTCTCCGCCGCGTTCCCGGCGCTCTGGCTGCGGCTGGTCGACGTCCGGACCGCCCTCACGGCCCGGTCCTGGGCGGCGCCCGTGGACCTCGTCCTCGAGGTCCACGACGCCACGATCCCGGCCAACCACGGCCGGTTCAGGCTGACCGCCGGCCGGACCGGCGCCTCGTACGAGCCGACCGGCGACCCGGCCTGCCTCACCCTGGATGTACGGGACCTGGCCGCCTGCTACCTGGGCGGCACCCGCCTCGCCCACCTGGTGCGGGCCGGCCTCGCCGCCGAGCACACGCCGGGCGCGGCCGGGGCCCTCGACGCGGCGCTGCGCACCGAGTACCTGCCCTTCACCAGCGACGAGTTCTGACGCCGCGCGCTCAGGCGGTCATCGCCTCACGCACCTTGGCGGTGTCCACGAACTGCTCGAAGCGGACGATCCGCCCGCCGCGTACCACGAAGTGGTGGGCGACACGCACGTCGAGGCCCTTCCCCGTGGCCCGGTGGGTGGCGGTGTAGCGGGCCAGGACGACGACGTTCTCGCCGTCGGCGACGTACGTGTCGTCGTGCGCGATCCAGTCGTCCCACTCCTTGGCCAGTTCCTCCATGACCGCGGACGTGACGCCGGAAGGGGTGCGGTAGGTGCCGGCCAGGGGGAAGCCGGCCATCTCCGTCCACTCCACGTCGTCGGCGAGGGTGGCGCGCAGGGCCGCGAGGTCCCCGCGCGCCGATGCCAGGTACTGGCGGCGCACGACGTCGGCGGGGGCCTCGGAGGTCTCGAAGCCGCGCGTGGTCTCGTGGTTCGTCGTCATGATCAGCCCCACGTCATCTCGCCCTTGGCCACCTTCGCCCCGATCTGCGCGGCGATCAGCATGCCGGACTGCGGGTAGCGCGCGGTCATGGCCTCGGTGAGCGCCGCGCCGCTGCCGGCCTCGGCCAGCTCGGCCTCGAAGGCGGTGAGGTAGTCGCGCGTGTAGGAGACGGCGCTCGCGTCGGCGGCCGTGCCGGGCAGGCGGTGGCCGGGGACGACGAGGGCCGGGCGCAGGGCCGCCATCTCGTCCAGCAGCTCGGTCCAGGCGGCGCGCTGCGCGGGCCGGGCGGTGTCGGCGACCCACACGTGCTCCTGCTGGAAGACCAGGACTCCGCCGACGACGGCCCGGTGCTCGGCCTGCCACAGGTAGTGCCGGTCCGGGAGGCCGTCCTTGCCGCCCTTGAGTTCGAAGCGGTGCCCCTCGAAGAGGATGTCCCCGGTCAGGGGCTGCATCTCCACCAGGCGGGTGGGCCGGTTGACGCCGACCGCCTCCCAGGCGGCGAGCTTGCCCTGGAAGCTCGCCTCGATGTGCTCGATCACGGCCGGGGTCGCGAGGAAGCGGGCGTCGGGGAACGCCTCGGCGACGACCTCGGCGCCCCAGTAGTAGTCCGGGTCGCCGTGGCTGATGAAGACGGTGGTCAGGCGCTTGCCCGAGTCGAGGACCTCGGCCACCAGGCGGTGGCCGTCGGCGCGGGTGAAGCCGGTGTCGATCAGGAATGCCTCCTGCTCGCCGGTGACGAGGGTGGCGGTCTTGTTCTTGACGCCGACGGGGAAGTCGAGGTCGATCACCTTGAAGTCGAGAGTGCTCATGGGGGTTCCTTCTGCTGGGTGGGGGAAGGGGGTGGGGGAAGGCTCAGGCCTTCAGGGCGGCCAGGCGCCGGCCGACCTCGTCCGCGTCGGCGTGGCCGACGGCCAGGACCGCGCGGCGGTCCCCGTCGACGGCGAGCAGGGTGGGGAAGGCCTCGACCCCCAGCCCGCGGGAGTGGCGGAAGTCCGCCTCGGCGGCCGCGCGGGAGGCGGGCGCCCGGAACGCCGCGACGACGGCGTCGGCGTCCAGGCCGGCCCGCTCGGCGACGGTGCGGTAGGTCTCCGGGTCGGACAGGCTCAGCCCGTCGCGGTAGAACGCCTCCTGAAGCGCCTCGGCCAGCTCCACGGCCCGGTCCGGGGCCGCCTGCCGCAGGGCGGCCGTGCCGCGCGCGGCGGCCTCGGAGTCCATGACGAACGACCCGTCGGCGATCAGGCGGTCGTAGGCCGGGCCGAACTCCGCTCCGGTGAGCTGGGTGATCTTGGCGTTGGCGCCCTGGACGTACCCGAACTCGCGGATCGGCACGCGGCGGCCGCCCGTGAACAGCCCGCCGGAGACGACCTCCACGGGGAGGTCCGGGTGGCGCCGGGCGATCTCGGTCATCGTGTGGGCGAAGCCGTACGACCAGCCGCAGTACGCGTCGAAGACATGGACGAGCTTCATGGGGGGCGTCTCCTCGAGGTGGGGGAACCCGCAGGGTGCGGGCGCTTCACCTGACACAACAGTGTCTGCTGAGTCAGATATTTCCGCCTGCTCGAAGATTTTTTCCGCCCGCGTCCCGTCAGGCCCCGGCGACATGCAGGGGCAGCGACTTCACCCCGTTGACAAAGTTCGACACCAGCCGCCGCGGCGGGCCCGCGAGCACCAGGGAGGGCAGCAGGCTCCGCGTCTCCTCGTACAGGACCCGCAGCTGGAGCCGGGCGAAGTGCGCGCCCAGGCAGACGTGCGGGCCGTCCCCGAACGAGACGTGCGGATTCGGGGTGCGGGCCAGGTCCAGGCGGTGCGGGGAGGCGAAGACGCGCTCGTCGTGGTTGGCCGAGCCGTGGAAGACGACCACCTTCTCGCCGGCCCGTACGGTGCGGCCCGCCAGCACGGTGTCGCACGCGGCGGTCCTGCGGAAGCTGATCACCGGAGGGTGCCGGCGCAGCAGCTCGTCCACGCACGTGGCCATGGACACGCGCCCCGCCCGCAGGGCGGCGTACGCACCGGGGTCCCCGGCCAGGGCCAGCAGCCCGCCGGGGGCCGCGCTGCGCACCGTGTCGTTGCCCGCGACCGTCAGCAGGAAGAAGCACATCTCCAGCTCCGGCACGGCCAGGCCGTCGTCCGACACCAGGGCCGTGAGCACGTCGTCGCCCGGATGCCGCCGCTTGTGGGCGGCCAGCTCCCGCGCGAAGCCGAACATGTCCGCCAGTAGCGCGGGGGAGCGCGGGTTCACCGGCCGCCCGTTCGGGCCGAGTGCCGGCGCACCGGATTCGTCCGGGTCCTGGTAGCCGATGACGCGACGGGTCCATTCCAGCAGCAGCCCCCGGTCGCCGGGCGCCACCCCGAGCAGGTCGGCGAGGTTGAGCAGGGCGAAGTCGTCTGTGACCGCGGAGACCGCGTCGCACACCCCGTCGCCGTCGCGGGCCGCTTCCAGGGCCGCCGTGAGCAGGCCCCGGGCCCGGGCCCGCACGGCGGCCTCGAACCGGTCGATGCGGCGGGGCGTGAAGGCCCGGCTGATCACGCGGCGCAGCCGGCCGTGGCCGGGCGGGTCCTGGTTGAGCATCATGCGGCGGATGAACGGCAGGTCGGCGGGGTCGGGGTCCCGGATCTGGGTGGCCCCCAGGCGGGAGGAGAACGTCCGCGGGTCCTTCAGGACCCGTACGACGTCCTCGTGCCGGGTCACCGCCCAGAAGCCCGGGCCCGCGGGCCAGCCCAGCACCTCGGGCTCCTCCTGCCAGGCCACCGGGCAGCGGTCGCGCAGCAGCCGGTACGCCGCGTGCGGCAGCCCCTCCGCGTAGATCCGGGGGTCGAAGACGTCCGGTACGGCGAAATCCGCGGTGCTGCCGCCGGGGGCCGTCATCCGGCTCCCGGCCCGTCGCCGTCGGCCCGCAGGAAGTCCTCCACGGCCCGGATCAGCTCCAGCGGCGTCTCGTCCATGGCGTAGTGCCCCGCCGCGGGCAGCTCCAGGAGCCGGCCGCCGGTGTGCCACCGCATCCACGTCTGCCGCATCAGCCCGGCGCCCAGCGCGGGGTCGAGCGCCCCGACGACCGCGAGCGCGGGCACGGCCGAGCCCTCGATCTCCGCGTGGAAGTCCTCCCCGGCCCAGGAGTCCAGCCAGGACCGGAACGCCCCTGCGTCACTGCGCTCCAGCGACCTGCGCACCATCCGGTCCAGCCAGGCGGCGGGCCGCCGCCCCCCCGGTGGTGAAGTCGATGATGGCCCGGCGGTTCTCCGGGGTGTGCGCCGCGCCGGAGAACAGCTCCCACTGCTCCGGCGGCAGCGGCAGCCCGGACGCGGGCACCGGGGAGACGCCCACCAGCCGCCGCACCCGGTCCGGCGCCGCTGCCACCACTCGCTGCACGACGCTGCCGCCCATCGAGTGCCCGACCAGCGAGAACCGCTCCCAGCCCAGCCGGTCGGCCACCGCCAGCACATCGGCCGCGCCCTCCTCCGTGGTGTACGCGCCGCCCGCCTCCTTGGCGCCGCCGTACCCGCGCAGATCGACCAGCGCGTACTGGAACGCGCTCAGGTCGAGATCCGGCAGCACCGGGTCGTAGGCGGAGCTGTCGGCGAACCATCCGTGCACGGCGACGACCTTGTGCGGTCCGTCGCCGTGCAGGGTGTGGGGCAGGACGAAGGGGGCCACGCCGTCTCCCAACGCGTCGGGGGAACGGGCCGGTCGGGTGCCGGCCGCATCCGACCACAGTGGCCTCGACCGCCCTGGGCGGCAAGAGGGGGAGGCCGGCCGGGAGCGGTCAGCGCAGCCGCACCGGCAGCGTGTCCGTGCTGTTGCCGACGAAGCTCGGGTGCCTGCGCAGCCCGGCGTCCGGCACGGCGAGCGTGAGCCCGGGGTAGCGGGTGAACAGCGACCGCAGCGCGATCGTCGCCTCCATGCGGGCCAGGGGAGCCCCCAGGCAGAAGTGCGGGCCGTGCCCGAAGGACAGGTGGCGCTGCCCGGACTGCCGGGTCACGTCGAAGCAGGCGGCGTCGGGGCCGTACGCGCGCTCGTCCCGCCCGGCGGCGGAGTACGAGGCGAGCACGGCGGTGCCCCGCGGCACGAGCGTGCCGCCGACCGACACGTCCCTCGTGGGGTACCGGAACGGGAAGAAGCCCACCGGGCTGTCGTAGCGCAGCGTCTCCTCCACCACGTCCGCCCAGCCGGCCCGCCCGGCGAGGACCAGGTCCAGCTGATCGGGGTGGGTGCACAGGGCCCGCGCCGCGTTCGTGATCAGGTTGAGCGTCGTCTCGTGCCCGGCGATCGTGAGCACCACCAGCGTGCCGACCAGTTCGGCGTCGCTGAGCCCGCCCCCGTCCTCCTGCTGCGTCGCGATCAGCGCGCTGATGAGGTCGTCGCCCGGGTCGGCGCGGCGCAGGGCGACGAGGCGCTCGAGGGCGGCGGTCACCTCCCGGTCGGCCGCCACGGCCTCCTCGGGCGTGGCGGAGGTCCTGATGATCGTCTGCGAGAGCCGGTGCAGGGGGTCCCGCATGTCGCGCTCGATGCCGAGCAGTTCGCAGATGACGTCCATGGGCAGCGGGTAGGCGAAGTGCTCGCGCAGGTCGACGGTCCCGTCGCCGCCGGCCTGTTCGGCGAGGCGGTCCAGCAGCGCGGCGGCCAGCTCCTCGACGCGCGGTCGCAGCGCCTCGATGCGGCGGGCGGTGAACACCTTCGTCACCGCGCTGCGCAGCCGCCGGTGGTCGTCGCCGTCGGCGGTGGTCATGCCCTCGATCGTGGCGAAGAACGTCAGCGGCCAGCCGTCCGGTATCCGGCCCTGCCGGAGAGCCGCGAAGTGCCGGGCGCTCTTGGCGACGTCGGGATGGGTGAGCAACTCCTTCAGCTCCTCGTGCCGGGTGACGGCGACGGCCGCCACGTCGCCGGGCAGGAGCACGGGGACCACCGGGCCCCGGTCCCGCAGCAGCGCGGCGTCCTCGTGCCCGCCGGCCCCGGTGGGGTCGAGGCGGTGCGGTGCGGATTCCGGTTCGCTCATGACGACTCCTCGGGGCAGGCGAGCAACGGCAGTTCCAGCCTTGCCGGGCGGCCGTTGGGTGTCCACCCGGCCATCCGGTCGAGCTGACGTTCCCGTCTGCAGGCCGACTTCGATCATTCATTCGGGTTCTCCACCTGTACGAGCGACGACCACTCAGGCATAACCGGCCACATCCCCCGATAGGTTCGACTGCGTACGAATGGTGCTGCCGCGTTCGGCTGTGACGGAGAGGCGACCGGATGACCGCCGATGAGATCCACACCTTGCTCGTGAGGAAGTTCGGGGCGGACCCGGGCGCCATCCGGCCCGATGCCACGCTGCGTGCCCTCCGCGTGGACTCCCTGGGCCTGGAGGAACTCCGGGTCATCCTCGAGGAGCGGCTGGGCATCGACCTCGACGACGCGCAGTTGAGTTCTCGCAGCACGGTGGGCGAGCTGGTGGCCGCCGTCGACAGCAGGCTTCCCGCGTGATCCCGCGCGCCCGGCAGCCCTTCGTCGCCGCGGTCACGGGCCTCGGGGCCGTCACCGCCGCGGGCATCGGTGCCGACGAGACCTGGCAGACCGTCACCCGGTCCGATGCACCGGTGTCCGTGGGGCCGCTCCCGGAACTCGAGGAACTGCCCTGCGACTTCATGTACACGGTCCGCGGCCTGGACACCGGGCGGATCCTGGGCGCCGCGACCGCCCGGCTCATGGACCGCTTCGCACAGCTCGCCGTCATCGCGGCGCGCGAGGCCGTGCGCGACGCCGCGCTGGACACCTCGGCGTGGGACAGCGAGCGCGTCGCCGTCGTCATCGGATCCGCGCACGGCGGACTGCCGTTCTACGACGCTCAGCACGCCACCCTCGCTCGCAAGGGCCCCCGGCGCGTCTCCCCGATGGTCCCCCCGCTCAGCATGGTCAACGGCGCGGCCGTCGGCGTGGGCACGGACCTGCAGATCCACGGCCCGAGCATGGCCGTGACCACGGCCTGCGCCTCCGGCACGATGGCCATCGGCACCGCGTACCACCTGCTCCGCGCCGGGGTGTGCGACGTGGCCGTGGCGGGCGGGGCGGAATGCCTCCGCTCGCGCCTCATCTACGCCAGCCTCTGCCAGATGCGGGCGGTGTCCGTCCGCCGCGACGACCCCGCCCGGGCCTGCCGCCCCTTCGACGTCGACCGGGACGGCTTCGTCCTCGGCGAGGGCGCCGGGCTGCTCGTCATGGAACGGCCCGAGCACGCGCGGGCACGCGGGGCCCGGGTGCGGGCCGGGATCGCGGGATACGCCGCCACCAGCGACGCGTACAACATGGCGGCCCCGCACCCGGAGGGCGCCGGCATCGAACGCGCGCTGCGCACGGCCATGGCGGAAGCCGGCGTCACCGCGGCGGACGTCGGGCACGTCAACGCCCACGGCACCTCCACCGTCCTCAACGACCTCATCGAGGGCAGGACGATCCACCGCGTCCTGGGCGAGGACGTGCTCGTCACCTCCACCAAGGCCATGACTGGCCACACGCTCGGCGCGGCGGGCGGCATCGAGACCGTGCTCACGGTCCTCTCCCTCGAGCACCGGCTCGTCCCGCCCACCGTCAACCTGGAGGCGCCCGACCCGCAGATCCCGGTGGAGGTCGTGCGCAAGGAGCCCCGGACGGTGACCTCCGGATGCGCGGTGAAGACCTCGCTCGGCTTCGGCGGGCACAACGCGGCCCTGGTCCTGATCCGCGACCCGTGACCCGCGACCCGTGACCTCGTGATCCACAAGGAGATCCGGGGAAGACACAAGGAGCGTCATTGCCCGAGGAAATCATCCGGTCCCTGACCGTCGGCGGACTGCGGTACGCCTACCGGATCCTGCCCCGGCCCGACCCGGTCACCGAGCCGGTCGTCCTGTTCGGCGGCGCGCTCCAGGGCATGCTCGGCTGGCCGCAGATGGAGGACCGCGTCGGACCGGCGGCCAGTCTCGTCACCGCGGACCTGCCCGGAATGGGCAGCGGCGCGCCGTGCCCCGCGGAGGCGAGCGTCGAGATCCTGTACGAGGCGGTGGCCCGGATCGTCGAGGACCTCGGCGTGCCGCGCGTCAACCTCTTCGGCTACTCCTACGGCGCGCTCCTGGCCTTCGTCGAGGCCCAGCGGCATCCGCACCGCATCGCCCGCCTGATCCTGGGCGGCATGCCCGCCGCCGTGACCGAAGCGCAGTACCAGGGCCTGCAGCAGGCCGCCGAACAGCTGGCCGCGGGCCGCGCCGAGGAGTTCGCGACCGCCGCGGCGGACGGCATGATCTGCCTCGACGAGAACCGCTACGTCCGCCATCGCCACCTGGTGCACCGGTACGTCAGGCGCTCCCTGCTCCACGCCCTCCGCCACTCGCCGCACGCCGCGGACGCGCTGGGCCGCGCCCTGCAGAACCGGCTGAGCCTCGACGAGGGCCTGACGGGCGTCCCGACGCTGGTGTTCGCCGGAGAGCACGACACCGTCATCCCCCCTGCGAAGCAGCGCGCGTTCGCCATGGGCATCGAGGGCAGCACCTTCGCCACCATCGCGGAGTCCGACCACTGGGTGGTCATGGAACGGGCCGAGGAGGTGGCGGACCTGACGCTGCGCTTCTTCACCGACCGGCCGCTGCACTCCGCCCCGTACCTCGCCGCGCCCCCGGGGCCGCCGCGCCGCCTGCAGAGTCGGCTCAACCTGAGCTGTACATGACTTGAATCCGGTGCTGGCATGGACGGCGCAGAGCAGGTCCGCGGAGCAGGTCCGCGGAGCCGAGCAACGGGAGGCGTCCATGTTGAGACCGGTGATGATCGGTAGTGCGGCCGCAGCGCTGCTGGCCGTTTCCTACGCCCCCTCGTCCGCCGCGGCCGGACCGCCGCCGCCCGGCAGGATCGTCATCGACGTGGTGGCGGTCAACGGGTCGGGCTGTCCCGCCGGAACGACCGCTGTGGCGGTCGCCGCGGACAACACCGCCTTCACCGTGTCGTACAGCAACTACCTTGCCCAGGTGGGCCTGGGTGCCAAGCCGACCGACTTCCGGAAGAACTGCCAGCTCGGCCTGAACGTGCACGTCCCGCAGGGCTTCACCTACGCCATCGCCCGGGCCGACTACCGCGGCTTCGCCCACCTCGAAGCCGGGGCCACGGGCCTGGAGAAGGCCAGCTACTACTTCCAGGGCATGTCGAACACGACCAGCACCAGCCACCGCTTCGCCGGCCCGGTCAGCGACGACTGGCAGACCTCCGACGTCACCGACGTCGAGTCCCTGGTGTACGCCCCGTGCGGCGTCCAGCGGATCCTCAACGTCAACACCGAGCTGCGGGTCGGCGCCGGCACCTCGGACCCGTCGACGACCAACAGCTTCATGGCGATGGACTCGACGGACGGCAGCGTCAACACCCTCTACCACTTCGCCTGGAAGGAATGCCCCTGACCGGGGCCCTTCGCCCGCACACCGTCGCAGAAGCGCGCATTCCGTCCGTGCGAGCCCCAGTGCGCGACCTAGGCAAGTGGGAGGGAAACCGATGTTAAGACCGGTGATGACCGGCGGTGCGGCCGTGGCGATGCTGGCCGCCTCGTTCCCGTCGGCAGCGGCCGCCGCCGACGGGACACCGCCGCCGGACAAGGTCGTGATCGACGTGGTGGCGGTCAACGGGTCGGGCTGTCCCGCCGGGACGGCACACGTGTCCGTCTCCCCGGACAACACCGCCTTCACCGTGTCGTACAGCAACTACGTCGCCCAGGTCGGTGTGGGCGCCAAGCCGACCGACTTCCGGAAGAACTGCCAGCTCGGCCTGAACGTGCACGTCCCGCAGGGCTTCACGTACGCCGTCGCCAAGGCGGACTACCGGGGCTTCGCCCACCTCGAAGCGGGAGCCACGGGCCTGGAGCGGGCCAACTACTACTTCCAGGGCATGTCCCAGACCGCCTACGTGAACCACCACTTCACCGGCCCGGTCAACGATGACTGGCAGACGTCCGACACCACGGACATCGACCAGCTGATCTACGCCCCGTGCGGGGCCATGCGCAACTTCAACATCAACACCGAGCTGCGCGTGGACGCGGGCACCTCCGACCCCACCAAGACGACCAGCATGGTGGCGATGGACTCCACGGACGGCAGCATCAACACCCTCTACCACTTTGCCTGGAAGGAGTGCCCCAAGCCGTGAGGCACCGACGGCGGTGTGGTCAGGGGCTCTCCGCAGTGCAGGTTCCACCGCCCCAGCCGGCCTGTGAGCGTGGTGAGCGTCATCGGGAGCACGTCGAGGCGCCAGAAGGCCGTCAGGGGGAGCCCGAGGGCGTGGACGACCGCGGCCCGGATCACGGCGGGCTCGGCCACGGCCAGCACCCGGCCGCTCCCGGCGCCCAGTTCGTCGAGCCGGCCGCCGACCCGGGCCACCAGCGCGGACAGCGACTCGCCTCCATGGGGCTCGGCAGCCGGATCCGACAGCCAGGCGGCCACGGACTCCTGCTCTGCCACGGCCACTTCGTCCAGCGTCAGGCCCCGCCAGCGGCCGACGTCGAGGTCGCGCAGCTCCTCCAGCGGCCGGGCGTCCAGGCCGAGCGCGGCGGCCGTCTCCCGGCAGCGGGCGGACGGCGAGCAGAAGTGCCGCCCGGCGCCGGGCAGGGCGTCCGCCGCCGCCCGCGCCTGCTGCAGACCGGCCGGATCCGGAGGGGCACCCTCGTCGAAGCGGGCCTGCCGCTGCGCCGCGTTCATCGGCGGCGATACGAGCATCACACGCACGGTCACCCTGTCTCTCCCCTCCGGCCCCACGACCCTGTGTCCCCAGCAGACCACGGCGGCTACGGCAGGGGGCGCGCAGGGGTGTGTCGCACGCCGTAGTCAGACTGGCCGATGCGCGGTACGGTCGCGTGGACATGACGACGGTGTGACGGAAGCCGGTGGGAATCCGGCACGGTCGCGCCACTGTGTACCCGGATAGACGCCCGCAAATCGGGCGTGGATACGGGGAGTCAGACCCGCACCCCGTCGTCCGGAACCCCGAAGACCGGGACGCGTTTTTCCCCAGGAGGTTTGGCCATGGCACACTCTGCTGCCACCGCACCCAGCTCCACCGCCGCACCTGCGGTCACCCCCATATCCCTGAAGGCCATCGCCCCGTGGGCGGTCTTCGCCGGCATCCTCATGCTGGTCCTGCTGTACTTCGTCGGTGCCGAGCAGGGGGCCACCTCCCTCCTCTCCGGCGAGGACGTGCACGAGTGGGTCCACGACGGGCGCCATCTGCTCGGCTTCCCCTGCCACTGACGACGGCAGGAGGCACGTCCCGTGAACAACGTCTCCGTACGGGCCCTGCTCGTACGCGGCATGCTCGCCGGCCTCGCGGCCGGGTGCCTCGCCCTGGTCGTGGCCTATCTGGTGGGTGAACCCCATGTGGATGCCGCCATCTCCTTCGAGGAGGCCCACAGCCACGACCACGGCGAGGAACTGGTCAGCCGCACCCTGCAGTCCACGGCCGGTCTCGCCACCGGCGTCCTCGTCTACGGCGTGGCGCTGGGCGGCATCGCCGCTCTCGCCTTCTGCGTGGCGCTGGGCCGCATCGGCCGGTTCGGCCCGCGCGCCACGGCGGCCCTGGTCTCGGGCGGGGCCCTGCTGGCCGTCTACGTGGTGCCGTTCCTGAAGTACCCGGCCAACCCGCCGTCCGTCGGCGACCCGGACACCATCGGCAAGCGCACCACGCTCTACTTCCTGATGATCGCGCTCAGCGTCCTGCTGAGCGTCGCGGCGGTCATCCTCGGAAGGAGGCTGGCCGCCCGGCTGGGCAACTGGTACGCGACCGTGGTGGCTTTCACCGCCTTCGTCGTGGTGATCGGTCTCGCGTACGCGTTCCTGCCCGCGGTCAACGAGGTCCCCGAGGACTTCCCGGCCACCGTGCTGTGGCAGTTCCGGCTCGCCGCCCTCGCCATCCAGTGCGCCCTGTGGGCGGGCTTCGGCCTGGTCTTCGGGTATCTGGCCGAGCGGCTGCTGACCCCCGGTGCCGCTCCGGCCCGGCAGTCCGGTACCGAGGTGCCGACGACCGGCGCGGGCTGATTCCGCCCCGCACGGGCCCGTCGCCCGCAGCGACGGGCCCGTGGGGCGCCCCGCGCCACGGCGGCCCGACCGGCGTGCGCCCGTCACGCCCCGGGATCCGTCACGTCCTCCCCCTCGCCCACACGCCCTTGCGGATGGTCAGCGCCGCATACGGCAGCAGCCAGGCCAGCACCGTGCCGGACAGCACGCTCATCAACGGCCGGTAGAGCCAGCGCCGGTCGCCGGGATGGTCGTAGCGGTAGGCGATCCCCCAGGCGAGGCCCTTGAGGACGATGCCGGCGGCGTACAGACCGAACAGCGCCCAAAGGCCGCCGAGCGGACACAGCACCATGTGCCGGAACGCCATCGCCGGGGTGAGCAGGATGAGCGCGGAGTGGCCGTAGTAGATGAGCGTGGGCAGGGGGCCGCGCCGCCACATGAAGCCGCCGGCGAAACAGAGGTTCCGGATGAAGCTCTTCTTCCAGCGCACCTGCTGCTTCAGGAAGGCCCGCAGCGTCGGCGGTACGAGGGTCTCCACACGGGCCGAGCGCACATACCCGACCCGCCACTGACGCTCGGGATAGTCCGCACCCCGCACGAACGGCGACTCGGAATGACATCGCTTCAGCCGGGCTCCACGCCACTTCTGCCCCAGCACATAGCCGGTGAGCTGCCGGTCCGTGGCGAAGCGGAACTCGGCGCCGAGGAAGCGGTCCGCGGCCCAGGCGGGGAGGTAGTTCCAGATCGCCTCGCGCCGGAAGACGGCCAACGGGCCCGACACACAGGTCACGGCCCCGACGCTCGACTCCGACGCCTTGAAGATGCGGAACTGCCCCTCGTACCAGACGTCCTGGACCCGGGTGAGCAGCGTCTCCCGCTCGTTGCGGGCCCGGGCGTGACCGCTGACCGCACCCAGTTCCGGGTGGTTCACCAGCGCCCGCACACAGCGGGCGACCGCGTCGCGGGCCACCACGCAGTCGGAGTCGCTGAACGCCAGCACCCGGCCGCGGGCCAGCGCGCACGCGCGCACCAGGGCCCGCTTCTTGCCCAGGTTGACTTCGTTCACGAGCAGCGCGAAACCCAGCTCGCCGCTCAGTCGGCGCAGCACGGCGGTGGTGCCGTCGGTCGAGCCGTCGTCCACCACGATCAGCTCCAGGCCGGGGTAGTCGGACGCGGCCAGCGACCGTACGCACTCCTCGACGAACTGCACCTCGTCCTTCACCGCCATCAGCAGCGACACCGACGGCAGTTCGACCAGCGGCGGGAAGGCCCGCCAGTTCCGCGGGCGCCGGGGCAGGACCGCCTCCGCCGGATCGCGGTAGCCCGTGTAGGCGAGGTAGACCAGCGGCACGGAGCCCCCGAGGGCCAGCAGCGCGTAGCAGCCGAGCAGCCGGCTGCCCAGCAGCCACAGCCGTGCGACCGTCAGGAACAGCAGGGGCAGGACCAGCGCGAGGGCGGTCAGGTGACGCACCGCGACCCGCGTCCGCCCCGCCGCGCGGGCGTGCCGGGGCGGACGCCGCCGCGGCGCGGGCATGGCCGCGGCGGCGGGGGCCGTGCGCCGGTTGGCCTCCCGCCGCCGCGCCAGAGCGGGGTCCGCGGCCCCGGGCGGCGTTCCCCGGTGCGCGGACGCAGTGTTCACGGCAGCTCCCGGTGCGCCACGTCCTCCAGCCGGTAGGAGGCGTCCAGCACGGTCGGCTGGTCCTTCAGCCAGGCGAGGTCCAGACCGGGGTGCACGGTGTGCACCAGCACGAGGTCCCAGGCGCGGGACTGCGGGGCGGCCACACCGGTCAGCGTGCCGTGCCCGACCGGCAGCCGCTCCACACGGGGGTCGGTGTACGACACCTCGGCGCCCATCCGGTGCAACGCGTCGATGATCGGTACGGCCGGGGTCTCCCGCGCGTCGGCCACGCCCGGCTTGAAGGCCACGCCCACCACCAGCACCCGCGCCCCGGCGACGGGCTTGCCGACCGCGCCCAGGATGTCCCGGGCCCGGTCGGCCACGTGCCGGGGCCGTGCGACGACGGCCTCCATCGCCGCGCCGAGCAGGGGCGGGGCGACGTGCCGGCCGCGCAACTGCCACAGCAGGTAGTGCGGATCGGTCGGAATGCAGTGGCCGCCCACCCCGGGTCCCGGGTAGAAGGGCATGAAGCCGTACGGCTTGGTGGCGGCCGCGTCCACGATCTCGACCGGATCCAGGCCCAGTTCGCCCGCCATGTCCGCGAACTCGTTGGCCAGCGCGATGTTGACGGCGCGGAAGGAGTTCTCCAACAGCTTCGTCATCTCCGCCGCCTCCGGCGACGAGACCGCGTGCACCTCGGAGGCGACCAGCGCCAGCAGCCCGGCGGCGCGCCGGCGGCCCTCGGTCGTCTCCGCGCCGAGCACCCGCGGCGTCGCCTGCTGCCGGTGCTGGGCCACGCCGGGGTCGCAGCGCTCGGGGCTGAAAGCGACGAACACCTCCCGGTCGCCCGTCAGCCCGCACGCGGCCAGCGGATCGACGAGCAGGTCGCGGGTGCAGCCGACGTAGGTGGTGGACGTCAGCACGACGGTCTGGCCGGGGACGGCGTTGGCCACCACGGAGGAACAGGCGGCCTGCAGGGCGGTCAGGTCGGGCACCAGGTGCCCGTCCACCGGGGTAGGCACGCATATCAGGACGTAACCGGCCCGTCGCAGCGCCGCCGGAGCGGCGGTCAGCCGCAGCGCACCGGAGCGCAGCTGCCTGGCCAGCGACTCGCGCTCGGACAACGGCTGGTCCACCTCGCCCCGACTGACGGCGGCGAGGCGCTCGCGGCTGGCATCGATGCCCACCACCTCGGCCCCCCGGCCCGCCAGCGCCACCGCGGTCGGCAGGCCGACATAGCCGAGGCCGACCACGGCCACCGTCGTCCTCCCCGGCTCCGGGGCCGGGGCGTCTCGATCCGGCGTGTGCAGGGGAGTGGTCGTCACCGGCTGCTCCGTTCAGGAAAAGGACTTTTCCCGCCCGCCGATCGGGACCCCGCTGAGCGCCGCGAGTCGTCAAGAGCAACGGTCGGCCCCGGCCGCCGGCCCCGCAAGCGGGACGCCGCCGATCGGGGCGCCTGCCGGGCCGCCGCCGGAGCCGGGACGGCTCCGATGAACCTCTAAACCTCCAGAGGGTGTGTTGAGGGAATTTTCCGCCCATCGGAGTAATCGGGGAGTGAACATGACCGGAGCCGCGCGGGGTTGTGCAGGCTGGACCGGGTGTGGGGATGGCTGAGGACAGGGTATTCGGCGGTGCTGGCCGCGACCGCCGTGCTGGCGTTGACGGGCGAGGCGTCCGCGGACGACGCGGGGGCGCACGCCGCGCTGGGCGGCACGTCGTTGGCGACCGCCGTCGTCAGCGGCCTGCCGCACCTGCTGCCCGATCACCCGCCGTCGCATGTCGGGGTCGGCGCGCCGGGCGGTCCCGTGACCGCGGACGTGCGCGACAGCGGGACGGGATGCCTGGACGTCTCCGCACATGTGCTTGCCGCCGACGCCGAGGCGTGGCTGGGGAACTGCCCCAAACCGAAGCCTCCGGCCCCGGCTCCGCCGGCTCCCGCACCCCCGGCTCCGCCCGCACCCGCACCCCCGGCTCCCGCACCACCGGGGCCGGGCGCGCCCGCACCGGCGCCTCCTGCGCCCGCGCCTCCAGGGCCAGGAGCACCGGCGCCAGGAGCACCGGCGCCCGGTGCGCCTGCACCTGGTGCACCCGCACCCGCACCTCCGGCTCCCGGTGCGCCTGCTCCGGGGGCACCGGCCCCTCCGGCTCCGGGCGCGCCTGCTCCGGCCCCGCCGGCACCGGGCGTGCCTGCCCCGGGGGCACCCGCGCCCGGTGCACCGGCCCCCGCGCCTCCGGCTCCTCCGGCCCCGGCTCCGCCCGCTCCTGCGCCTCCGGCTCCGGGTGCGCCTGCCCCGGGGGCACCCGCGCCCGGTGCGCCAGCCCCCGCGCCTCCCGCTCCGGCACCCCCGGCCCCACCCGCGCCCGCACCGGTGCCGCCCGCGCCACCCGTCCAGGTGCCTCCAGCCCCTCCCGCCCCACCGGCACCGGCCCCGCGGCTCCCGGCGCCTCCCGCACCCGGAAACCCAGGGCCCGCCGGCCCCCCGGCGGCACTCGTTCCCGCCGGCCACAACGCTCAGGGCGCGTCTCCCGCACCGGCCCCCGGGGCGCCCTCGGCCTCACCTCCGAAGGCCCCTGCGCACCCGCGGTCCCCTGCGCGCCACGCCTACCGGAACGCCGTCAAGTCCGTGCGCAAGCAGCGGATCCACGGCACCTCGCTGGTCACCCTCACCTTGCTGCTCACTGCCCCGGCCGTGCTGGCCGCCGCGCTGCTGAGGCCGCGGTCGGGCCGGGGAGGACGCCGCTGACGCGCGTCCTGCGCGTCAGCCGGCCGTAGTTCTCCGGCCGGGATCCGCTTCGCTTCCTGCCGCAGTATGTGCCGTCGATATTCCGGACATTTTCCGGACTGCCGCGGAAGCGGCCCGAAGTGGCGTTCTCCCCAGGGCCGCTGCGGGGGACGACCACGGTAGTTGGCAGGTGCACGGGTCTGGTAAGGGGAGCCGGAGACGCCATCGCTCATTGGCGTGTTTTCGTCTTCCGTTTTCCTGCTGCCACGGCGCCCTGACAGGTTGTTGTCGCGCCGGTGGGCATCATGCTGATCATGATGGCGACTGCGGCTGCCGGTGCAGCCCACCGCGGAAGGCAGTAAGAGCAGATGCAGGACCAGACCCACGTGAACGTTCAGACGCCGAGCCCGCTGACGGCCTATCAACAGGACATCTGGGCCGCCGCTTCGCAGGCCCCGGACTCACCGCAGTTCAATTGCATCCTCCACGAGCGCCTGGCGGGCGGCGTCGACCTCGATGTGCTCGCCGCCTGCACCGAGCAGGTGCTGCACCGCCACGAGACGTTCCGCTTACGCTTCGCGGAGGAGTCGGGCACGCCCTTACAGTGGGCCGGTCCCGAAGGCGTCGAGGTCCATACGGTCGACGTCTCCGGGGAGGCCGAACCCGAGGCGGCCTGCACCGAGTGGATGCGCCGCTCGATGGGACGCGCCCTGCCGCTCACCGGAGGACCCCTCGTCGAGGCCACGCTGCTCGTCGAGGGACCGCAGGTCACACATCTGCACATCAAGGCGCACCACATCGTCGCCGACGGCTGGACCGTCAACCGGCTGAGCACCGAGATCCTCGAGGACTACGCCCGAGCGGCGGGCGGCCGGGAGCACACCGACCGCCGGCCGTCCTCCTACCTCGCGTTCGTCGAGGAGGAGAGCGCCTACCGCGCAGGGGCCGACGGCGACCGGGACCGCGCCTTCCACCGCGAGGCCCTCTCCGGCCTGACACCCGCACTCTTCGGCCGCTCGGCGAGCCCGGCGGGTCGCGGCCGCCACTCCTTCGTGATCGAAGGTACCCTCGTCGACCGGATCCGCGCCGCGGGACTCCCGCCGTTCGCCTACATCGCCGCCATGTTCGGCACCTGCCTGAACCGCCTGCACCGCAGCGACGAGGTCGTCCTCGGCATCCCCTTCCTCAACCGGCCGGACGGCCACCACAAGGACATCCTCGGTCAGTTCGCCAACACCCTGCCGCTGCGGATCCCGGCAGGCAGTGGGCGGACCGTACGGGAGCTGGTCGCCGGAACCCAGGGCGCGATCCGCGCCCTCCGCCGCCACGAACGGCTCTCGCTCGGCGACGTCCTGCGCGGGCTTCCCGCCTCCTCCGAAGGCCCCCGGCAGCTCTTCGACGTCACCCTCTCCTACCTGCGCTGGCCCCGCCCCGACCGCATACCCGGAGTCGAGCGCCGGACCGCCATGACGGCCCCCTCGCACGACCAGGACGCACTCGGCGTCGTGGTGAGCGCCTTCGAGGACACGGCCGACATCACGGTCGACCTGGACTACGCCCGTGACGTCTTCGACGACGACCTGCGCATCGAGTCCTTCGCCGGACACCTCAGGACGCTGCTCGCCCACGGCGTCGACATGCTCGACCGGCCCGTCCCGGACGTCCCCATGCTGGAGCCGGCCGAGTACGAGGACCTCACCGCGGTCCGCAGCCACGGCCCCCGCGTTCCCTACGCCCACGAGGCCACCCTCCACGGCCTGTTCGAGGCACAGGCCGCCCGCCGCCCCGGGCAGACCGCCGTCGTCGGCGCCACGGGCGAGACCCTGACCTACGCGGAACTCGACGAGCAGGCCGAGCGGGCCGCGCGGGCGCTGCGCGCCGAGGGCGTCGGCCCCGGCGACCGGGTCGCCGTGATGACGGAGCGCGGGCCCCGGCTCCTTGCAGTGCTCCTCGGCATCCTCAAGTCCGGCGGCGCCTATGTGCCGGTGGACCCCGGCTACCCCGCCGACCGCGTGCGGTTCCTGCTGGAGGACAGCCGGGCCAAGGTGGTCGTCGTGGACGCCGGGACGGCACCGCCGGACGGTCTCGCCGAGGGGACCGCGGTGCGGAGCGTCCAGGACCTGCTGGACGCCGGGCGGGCAGCCCGCCCCGCGCCGCCCGCCCCGCCCGTCACCTCCCGCGACCTGGCGTACGTCATCTATACCTCCGGCTCCACCGGTCGCCCCAAGGGCGTCATGGTCGAGCACCACAGCGTCGTCAACCGCCTCGCGTGGATGCAGCGCCGCTACCCCCTCGGCGACGGCGACGTCCTGCTCCAGAAGACCCCGGTCTCCTTCGACGTCTCGGTGTGGGAGCTGTTCTGGTGGGCCGTCGAGGGCGCGGCCGTGGCCCTGCTGCCGCCCGGCGGCCAGCAGGACCCCCGGCAGATCCTGCGGACGGTCCGCGAACAGCACGTCAGCGTTCTGCACTTCGTGCCCTCGATGCTCGGCCCGTTCCTCGACCTGCTCCAGGCGGAACCGGGGGCACGCGAGGACGTGCAGTCCCTGCGGTACGTCTTCTGCAGCGGCGAGGCCCTGCCCGCCGCCCGCGTCGAGCAGTTCAACCGCGTGTTCGGCGCGGACGCCCCCGCGCGGCTGGTGAACCTCTACGGCCCCACCGAGGCCACCGTCGACGTCTCCTTCCACGACTGCCCGCGCGAACCGGGCGTCACCCGGGTGCCCATCGGCCGCCCCATCGACAACACCCAGCTGTACGTCCTGGGCGCCGACGACCTGCCGCAGCCCGTGGGCGCCGCTGGAGAGCTGTGCATCGGCGGCGTCGGCGTCGCCCGGGGCTACCTGGACCGCCCCGAGCTGACCGCCGAGAAGTTCGTCCGCGACCCCTTCACCCCCGGCGGCCGCCTCTACCGCACCGGCGACCTCGCCCGCTGGCTCGCGGACGGCACCCTGGAGTACCTCGGCCGCATCGACGGACAGGTCAAGATCCGGGGCAACCGCGTGGAACTCGGCGAAGTGGCCGCCGCCCTCGGCGCGTTCCCCGGCGTCCGGGACGCCATCGTCGTCGACCGCACCACCGCCGACCGTGGCACCCACCTGGTCGGCTACTACGCCGCCGACTCCGCTGCCGACCCGGCACAGCTGCGCGAGCACCTCGCCCGGACACTGCCCGCGTTCATGGTCCCCGCCCACTTCGTGCGCATCGACCGCATCCCGCTGACCCCCAACGGCAAGGCCGACCGCCGTGCCCTGCCCGCACCCCGGGACACCGCCGGCCCGACCCCGGGCACGCCGCCGCGCACCCCCGAGGAGGCCGCCCTCGCCGGCATCTGGGCCCGCGTCCTCGACCGCGGGACCGTCGGCGTCCACGACGACTACTTCGCACTCGGCGGCGACTCCATCCTCATGCTCCGGGTACGCGCCGAAGCCGAGGCGCAGGGCCTGCACTTCTCGCTCACGGACCTCGTCCGGAACCCGACCGTCGCGGGCCTCGCCACCCGCGTCGAGCGCCGCACCGGGAGCCGGGGCGCGGCCGCCCTCGCCCCGTTCGCCCTGGTGTCCGGCGTCGACCGGGCCCGCCTGGAGGGCACCGAGGACGCCCACCCGCTCACCCGGCTCCAGCTCGGCCTGCTCTACCACAGCCGCAGGCACGAGACGTCCGCCATGTACAAGGACGTCTTCCAGTACACCCTCGAACTCCCCTGGGACGAGGACGCGTTCCGCCGCTCCTTCGACCGGCTGGTCGCACGCCACCCGGCGCTGCGCTCCTCCTTCGACCTGGCGGGCTTCTCCGAGCCCCTCCAGATCGTCCACCCCTGCGTGCACGGCGGCCTGGACATCGCCGACCTGCGCTCCCACGACGGCGCCGCGGCGGACGCGGAGATCCGCGCCCACGTCGAGGAACGCCGCCGCCACCCCTACGCCTTCGACCGGGCGCCGCTGTACCTCTTCCGCGCCCACGTCCGCCCCGGCACCGTCGACCTGGTCCTCAGCTTCCACCACGCGCTGCTCGACGGCGGCAGCGTCGCCAACCTCCTCCAGGAACTCCTCCAGGACTACGCGCACACGCTCGGACTGGACATCGGCCCCGTCGCGGCCACCGCGCCGCCCTCCGCGGCCTTCTGCGTACAGCAGGAGCAGGCAGCCCTGCGGTCCGAGGAGACCCGGCGCTACTGGAAGGAGAAGCTGGCAGGCTGCGAGCCCCTCCAGATCGAGGCGTTCCGCCCGCACCGGCCCGCGGCCGGCGGCGGGCCGGCGTCACGCCGCGTCGACCTGCCCGACGCGCTCGTCGCACAGGTGCGCCGCTTCGCCGCCGAGCACACCCTGCCCGTGAAGTCCGTGCTCTTCGCGGCACACTGCCTCACCCTCGCCCTGCTCGCCGGCACCCGCGACGTGACCACCGGACTCGTCACCCACGGACGGCCCGAACTCGCCCACGCGGAACGCACCGCAGGACTCTTCCTCAACACCGTGCCCCTGCGCCTCGACACCGCGCGCACCGACTGGCTCGACGTGGCACACGAGGTATTCCGGCAGGAACAGGACGGCCACGCCCACCGCCGCTACCCGCTGAGCGCCATCCAGGAGGACCACGGCGGCCCGGTCCTGGACACCGCCTTCAACTACGTGCACTTCCACCAGCTCGCCGAGGTCCTGCGCGTGCCCGGGCTGCGCCTGCGGTCCTTCCGCACCTGGGAGGAGACCAACTTCCGGCTCCTGGTGAACGCGGTCACCGACCCGGACGGCGGCCGCGTGTGGCTGCGCGTCGACTGCGACGGCGACACGTTCTCCACCGAGCAGGCCGGCCTCTACGGGCACGACTACCTGCGGATCCTGCAGCGGCTGACGGAAGACCCGCACGGGGAGCCCGACTTCGCCTTCCTCGCCGGCCGCCCGGCCCCCGCCCGGGCCGTCCCGCACCCCACCGTCGTCGAGAGCTTCGCCCGCCAGGCCCGCCGCACCCCGGACGCCACGGCCCTCGTCATGGGCGGGGAACGCTGGAGCTACACCCGGCTGGCCGAGACGGCCGCCGCGGTGGCCGGGCGGCTGGGCGCGCTCGGCGCCCAGCCCGGGGCCCGGATCGGCATCGCCATGGACCGCTCGCCGCAGACGATCGCCGTGATCCTCGGCGTCCTGCGGGCCGGGTGCGCGGTGCTGCCGCTGGACGTCGGCTACCCGGCGCCGCGCCTGGCCGCGATGCTGGAACAGGCCCGGCCCTTCCGCGTCGTCGCCCACGGCCCGTACGCCCACCTCGCCGACGACCCCGCGCTGGTGCTGCTCGCCGAAGCGGCGACCGAGCCGCTCCCGGGCCCCGGCGTGCCGGACCCCGCCCCGATCGACGCCGAGAGCACCGCCTACGTCCTGTTCACCTCCGGCTCCACCGGCCGGCCCAAGGGCGTGGCGATGCCGCACCGCTCGCTGGCCGCCCTGGTGGCCTGGCAGACCCGGATCCCCAGCGGTGCCGTGGGCGGCGCGACCCTCCAGTACGCCCCGCTGAGCTTCGACGTCTCCTTCCAGGAGATCTTCTCCACCCTGTGCTCCGGCGGCACCCTGCACCTGGTGGGCGACGCCGAACGGCGCGACATGCCCCGGCTGCTGCGGCTCGTCGACAGCGAGGGCATCGAGCGCGTCTTCCTGCCCTACGTCGCCCTCCAGCAACTCGCCGAGACCGCGGACGCGCTGGGCATCACCCCCCGCGCCCTGCGGGTGATCGTCTCCTCCGGCGAGCAGCTGCGCGTCACCCGGGAGATCCGCAGGCTGTGCGCGGTGCTCCCGGACGCCCTCCTGGAGAACCAGTACGGGCCCACCGAGACCCACGTCGCCACCGCCTACACCATGACCGGGGACCCGGCCGCCTTCCCCGCCCTGCCGCCCATCGGCCGCCCCGTCGACGGCGCCGAGGCACTCGTCCTCGACGACCGGCTGCGCCCGGTGCCCCCCGGCGTCCGCGGCACCATCCACCTCGGCGGCGCCTGCCTGGCCCACGGCTACGAGGGCCGCCCCGACCTGACCAAGGAACGCTTCCTCCCGCACCCCTTCGCGGGCGGGGACCGGCTGCTCTACGACACCGGAGACCTCGGCCTGGTGCTCCCCGACGGCGCGATCGTCTACGCGGGCCGGGCCGACACCCAGGTCAAGGTGCGCGGCTTCCGCGTCGAACTCGCCGAGGTGGAGCTGGCGGTCACCGGACTCGCCGGGCGGTACCCGGGCCTGCGCGACGCCGCGGTCGTCGCCCGGCGGCGCGCGGACGGCGACGCCTTCCTCGCCGCCTTCCTCGTCGGCGAGGGCACCGAGGAGGACCTGGCCGGGATCCGCGAGCACCTCCAGGCCGCGCTGCCCGACCACATGGTGCCCGCCCACCTGCAATGGCTGGCGGACCTGCCGCTGACCCCCAGCGGCAAGCGCGACGACGCCGCCCTGCGCGAGGCCCCGCTCACCGCCACTGCTCGGGCCACCGGCACCGCGCCGCGCGACGCCCACGAACGCGCGCTCGCCCGGATGCTGGCGGACCTGCTGCACCTGCCCGCCGTCGGTGTGCACGACAGCCTCTTCGACCTCGGCGGCACCTCGCTCACCGCGATGCGGCTCGTCGTCCAGATCGAGCAGCGCTACGGGGTCGACATCCCGCTGTCGGGATTCATCGCGGCCCCCACCGTGGCCGGTCTCGCCGCACGGCTGCGCGAGGGCAATGCGGTCGCCGCGTACGACCCCGTGGTGCCCATCCGTCCGCAGGGGACCCGCAGGCCGCTGTTCATGGTCCACCCCATGGGCGGCAACGTGCTGTGCTACGTCCGCTTCGCCCGGCACCTCCCCGACGACCAGCCTCTCTACGCGCTCCAGGCGGCCGGTGCGGACCCGGGCACCACGCCCCTGGGCAGCGTCGAGGAGATCGCCGCCTGCTACGTGGCCGCGCTGCGCAAGGTGCAGCCGCACGGCCCGTACGCCGTCGGCGGATGGTCCTTCGGAGGCTTCGTCGCCTTCGAGATCGCCCGCCAATTGCGGGCTGCGGGCGAGGAAGTGGACCAGCTGGTGCTGCTCGACACCACCGCGCTGAGCCCGGGGGAGCGCACCCGCCACACCGACGATGCCCTGCTGGGCTGGTTCTTCTGGGAACTGCTCTGGCTCGAGCGCGGCGGCGACTCCCCGATGGAGGCCATCCCCGGCGAACTCGGCACGCTGGAGGAGAAGTTCGACTTCATCGCCCGCATGGCGAGCGAGGCGGGCGTCCTGCCAGCGGACAGCTCGGGCGCCGTCATCCGCCGCCTCTTCGGCGTCTACCGCGCCAACTGGCAGGCGGCACTGGCCTACCGGCCCGCACCCGAGGACCAGGACCTCACCCTGATCCGCGCCGGCCAGCCGCTCCCGGACGTCCTCGCCGCGATGCACGGCGCCGCCGGCAGCCGCCACCAGGACCCGGCCAACGGCTGGCGGGACATGACCAGGGGCCGGCTCCGCATCGTGGCCGTGCCCGGCGACCACCTCACGATCATGGAAGAACCGCACGTGGCACACGTGGCCCGGACCGTCGCGGACCTCATCGGCACCGGCCCGGCCGGCACCCCCAAGGAGAACTGACACCATGGAACGCCACCCCCGCAAGGCCATCGTCGTCGGCGCCGGCATCGGCGGTCTGACCTGTGCCATCGCCCTGAGAAAGGCCGGCATCGACGTCGAGGTGTACGAGCGCGCCGCCGAGTTGCGCGCGGCAGGATCCGGCCTGTCCGTCATGAGCAACGCCGTCAATGCGCTCGCCACCCTCGGCATCGACCTCGGCCTGGAGCGGCGCGGCCGGACCGTGGAGTCGTTCACGGTCATGGACCACCGGGGCGACGAGATCAGGGACCTGCCCTTCAAGGAGGTCTGCGACAAGGTGGGCGCCCCCAGCGTCTGCCTCAGCCGCTCCGACCTCCAGGAGGCCCTGCTCGCCGCGGCCGGGGACTGCCCCGTCCACCTGGGCGCCACCGCCACCGGGTTCGACGCCGACGACACGGGCGTCACCGTCCGCTTCGAGGACGGGCGCACCGCGCGCGGCGACTTCCTCGTCGGCGCCGACGGCTTCGGCTCCGCCGTGCGCCGCCACCTCGTCGGACCCGAGGACTCCGCGGACAGCGGCTACGTCTGCTGGCTCGGCATCGTCCCCTTCGACCACCCGGTCCTCACGCCGGGCACCGTGCGCCACTACTGGGGCAGCGGGCAGCGCTTCGGCCTCATCGACATCGGCCACGGCCGTTACTACTGGTGGGGCACCCAGAACATGCCCGCCGCCCGCTCCCACGCCTGGGACGGCACCAAGGACGAGATCACCGCGGCGTACGAGGGCTGGGCCGACGAGGTGCGGGCGGTGATCGAGGCCACGCCGCAGGAGGACATCCTCGCCGTGCCCTCCCGCGACCGCGCCTTCCTGGAGCGCTGGGGAGCCGGCCGCGTCACGCTCCTCGGCGACGCCGCCCACCCCATGCTGACCACCCTCGGCCAGGGCTCGGCCATGGCGATCGAGGACGCCGTCGTCCTCGCCCACACCCTCGCCGAGCCCGGGGCCGGGGACGACCTGCCGCTCGCCCTGCGCACCTACGAGGACCGCCGCCGCGACCGCACCCGCGCCATGGTCGCCGCGTCCCGCGCCATGAGCGACCTCGAGCAGGCCGCCACCCCCGAGCACATGCGGGCCCGTGACGACTTCTTCCGGCTGACCCCCCGCGAGGAACTCGCCCGCCAGAACGAGGAGGCCCTCACCTTCCCCGGCGTCCCCGCACCCGAGCCCCGCGTCCGCCGGGAGCTGAGCCCCCTGGAGCGCTGGTACTGGACCGCCGACCGGACCTCGCCGCTCGTCGGCATCGTCCGCACCCGCGTCCACGGACCCCTGCCGCTGCCCTTGCTGCGCCGCGCACTTGACGTCCTCCAGGCCCGGCACCCGCTGCTGCGCGTCGCGATCACCGGGGACGACGGGGGAGCGGCCCCGGCGTTCCGGCCGGTGGGCGGGCAGCCCATTCCGCTGCGCCATGTGGAGCTGCCGCCCGGCGACCCCGAGGCGGGCACGCGGTGGGAGCGCGAGGTCGACGAGCGCGAACTCGTCGACCCCGTCGACTGGCGCACCGGACCGCTGCTGCGCGCCGTCGTGATCACGAGCCCCGCGGGCGGCGAGCACGAGGAGGACACGCACGACCTGCTCCTGACGGCCGCGCACTGCATAGCCGACGGCATGTCGGGCCTGGCCCTGCTCCGGGAATGGACCCGCATCGCCGCCCGGCTGAGCGCCGGCGAGGAGCCGGACCGGACGTCGCACCGGGCGCTGCCGGCCGCGGAGGACCTGCTCCCGGACCGCCACCGGGGAGCGGCGGGAGCCGCCGGGCTCGCCGCCCTGATGCGGCGTGACGAGGAGGAGGCGCAGCGGCTGCGGCCGCGGCGCGTCCTCCCCAGCAGCCCGGTCCCCTTCGACCGGCGGCGCACCCGGGTGGTGCACCGCTCCCTCACCGCCGAGCAGCTGGACCTGCTGCTGCGCGCCTGCAAGCAGCAGGACACCACGGTGCACGGAGCCCTGGCCGCCGCCATGGTGACCGCCGTCGCCGAGGAGGCGGGGACGCCCGGACTCGCCTACTTCTCGATCGGCTCCCCGCTCGACTTCCGGGCCGAACTCGAGCCCGCCGTCTCCCGCGACGAGGCCGGCACCTACGCCGCCACCCTCCCCACCCGCGTCCGCTACGAGCCCGGAGCGCCGCTGTGGCCCATGGCCCGCGCCATCAGCCGGGACCTCGCGGACCGCCGCAAGCGGGAGGAACACCTCTCCCTGATCAACCTGCTGGAGCAGGCCGGGCCGAAGTCGTCCGCCGACAGCGAATCGTTCATGCGCTACATGGACGAACAAGGCCCGATCAACCTGTGCCTGTCCAACCTCGGCCGCTACGACTTCCCCGACCACGTGGGCCCCTGGCGTCTTACGGACACGCAGATCATCGGGAGCATCTCGGTGACGGGCGCCGTCGTGGCGACCGCACTCACCAGTCACGGGCGGCTGTCGTGGAACTTCAGCCACGTCGACGGCATGGTCCCGAGGGAACGGGCCGAGCGCATCGCCGACGGGTCCGTCCGCACCGTGCTGGCCGCCGTCCCCGCCTGACCGGCACGGCACCGATCACCACCACCAACCACAGAAGGAGAAGGTTTTGTCCATCCGTCAGCCCAAGCCCCTGCCCCCGGCCGGCCGGGCCGTCGTCATCACCGGCGCCTCCTCCGGCCTCGGCAGGGAGTGCGCACTCCACCTGGAACGGCGCGGCTTCCGCGTCTTCGCGGGCGTGCGCAGGGCGGAGGACGGGGAGCGGCTGCGCGCCGAGGCGTCCTCGGCGCGGCTGCACCCGGTGCTCCTCGACGTGACCGACGAGGAGTCGATCCGGGCCGCTGCGGCCGAGACCGCCGAGGCGGTGGGCGGGCCGGGCGTGTGGGCGGTCGTGAACAACGCCGGCACCTGTGTGTCCGCACCCCTGGAGTGCGTGACGCCCGAGGAGCTGCGGCAGCAGCTGAACACCAATGTGGTCGGGGCGGTCGCCACCACCCAGGCCTTCCTGCCGCAGCTGCGGCGCACGCGCGGCCGCGTCGTCAACGTCTCCTCGGGCCTGGGCCGGCTCGCCGCCCCCTACCTCGGCGCGTACGCGACCGGGCAGTTCGCGAAGGAGGGCATGAGTGATGCGTTCCGGCGCGAGCTGCGGCCCTTCGGGGTCTCGGTCTCCGTCGTGGAGCCGGGCGCGATCGCGACGCCGATCTGGGGGAAGGTGCGGGAGACCGGCGAGGAGATCCTCGGCAGGGCGCCCGGCGAGGTCGCCGAGCTGTACCGGGCCGGCTTCGAGAGGTTCCTGAAGATGAACGAGGAGCGGGCGCAGGCGAGCCGGACGCAGCCGGAGGACTTCGCCCGCGCCGTCTTCCGGGCCCTCACCTCCGCCCGCCCCCGCACCCGCTACCGCATCGGCCCCGACGCCCAGTCGGCGGCCCTGCTCTCCCGGCTGCTGCCGGACGCCGCACTCGACCGCTGCCTCGAGATGCTCACCAAGGCGGGCTGACGCCTCCAGGGGGTGTCCGGTGGGTGGGCACACCCCCTAGCCCCGGGCCGCCGCACCGAGGGCCCGCAGCAGCGGGGCCGGATCGACGCCCCGGGGCAGGTCGCTGACCTGCCCGTCCCCGACCTCGACCACCCGCCACTCGCCGTCCTCGCGGAGGGCGAGGTCGGTCGTGACGAACCGGCAGCCGAGCGCCCCGACCCGCGCGGCAACGCCCTCCAGCGCCGGCTCCGGCACTTCCGGCGCCCGCTCCGGGCTGTCGGGGTGGGGCGTGACCAGGACGGGGGTGCCGTCCACCCACCACACCCGGGCCTCGCCGGCCTCGGCGAAGCGCTCGAAGGCGCGTATCACGACGCCACCGGCGAGGAAGCCGTCCTGGAGTTCCACGAAGCGGGCCACCACCGCCGTCAGCCGGGCGGTGTCGGCGAGGTCGGGCACGTAACAGGCCTCGTGCCACTCGTGCTTGCGCGACTTGACGAAGTCCTTCACGATGCCCGGCCCGGGACCGAGCCCGGCCGCCGAACCCGCCAGCTCGGCGCCGCCCGGTGCCCGGCCCGGCTCGGCGGCCAGCCAGGCGCTGCGCGGCGTGAGGGCGGCGAACGTCTCGTACCAGCCGGGCAGTTCGTGCGCACGCCGGTAGGCGTCGGCGGACGTCAGCAAGGTCACGCCGCGGGCGGCGAGCGCAGCGGCAAGCTCCGCCCAGCGTTCCGTGGGCACCATCCAGCCCCGGTACCAGGCCGTCCCGGCCTCGCGGGGCACCCCGGCGACGGCGCCCGCCAGGTCCCCGGCGAGCAGGGCGTCGTGGTCCAGCAGCGCCACGGGCAGGTCCAGCTCCCGGGCCGTGCGCACTTCCGCCGCGAAGTGCGGATCCGCCCTGCGGGGGCGCAGCGGGTCGCTGCAGAAGATGATCAGTGCTGTCATGTCCGGCACCCTATGCGGCAAGGCCGGGCAGGGCCGGGCCGGGCGCCCCTGGCTAGGGTGGGCTCATGATCACTGCCGATGACGTCCGCCGTATCGCGCTGTCGCTCCCGGAGACCGTGGAGAAGGAAGCGTGGAGCATGCCCACCTTCCGCGTCGCCGGGAAGATGTACATCACGATCCCCGACGACGAGACCTCCTTCGCCGTGCGGTGTCCCAAGCACGAGCGGGACGAGCTGATCGCGGCCGAGCCGGCGAAGTTCTGGGTGCCGCCGCACGAGGCGGGGTCCGCGTGGGTGCGGGTGCGGCTCGCCGCGCTGGAGGACCTGGCCGAGTTGCGCGACATCCTGGTGGACTCCTGGCGGCAGGCCGCGCCCGAGCACCTCGTGGACGCCCTGCCGCCCGAGGCGTCCGCATGAACGCGGGCAGCGGCCGGCCCCGGTGGCCGGCCGCTGCCCGGGAAGGTCACCCGGAGGTCACTCGCAGCCGCGCTGCCAGTTCCAGCCGATGAACGTGTGACGCAGCTCCACGTCGAACTCGCAGGTCGCGGTCGAGTCGGGGTTGAGCTTCACGGACGAGTGGTGGGTGTTCGCGTACCACTTGCCGATCGGGTCGAAGATGCCCTTGTAGGTGAAGTCCGCGTCCGCCTTGGTGTTGACGACCGTGCAGTCGGTGGTGCAGTCGTCCGTCTTGTTCGACGACTTCAGCGACCAGCCGGCGTCCCACGGCTCACGGTTCCACTCCTGGCGGGCCTCGGTGGCGGCGGTGGTGATGCGGCCGTTGTCCGAGGTCCAGGTGGAGTTCGTGTACAGACCGGTCATCCGGATCTTGCAGCAGTCGAACATCTCGTTCCAGCTGCGGAACTGACGGGTGGTGCCCGGCGCGACGGCCGCGAGGCTGCGGGGCGCGGCCTGGGCGCTCTTGGCGGTCTGGCCGGAAGCGGGCACGTACTGCACCGGGCCGAGCACCGGCTTGCAGTCCTCACCGATCGTGACGTCCTGCTTCACGGCCATGCCGGCCGGCGGCGCGGGCAGCGATCCGGTCAGCTTGACGCCGTCGCAGGACTTGGCGGTCGGCGGCTGCGTGGGAGCCGTCTCGGCACTGGCGGTGCCGCTCACCAGGGAGAGCGCGCCGGCCGTGGCCACCACGATGGTTGCGAATCGCTTCTTCAATGCACTTGCCCTTCTAGCACGTTCCGTAGAAGCAGAGCGTAACGGCGCATATCCGGAACCAAACGCCTGCAATTGATCTTGGCAGGAAAGTGGTGGCGTCCGGCGAGCGAGTGCGGTCGGCAGTGGCACCTTCGTGCCAACTTCCTTGACGTGCGGCGGAGGAGGACACGTCCCGGCGCGTAGACGGGCCCGGCGGGGCACCTCCGCCAATCGACCCCTTCACCGCGGCGGCCGCCCCGTGCCAGAATCCACTATGCGGCGATATGACGCGGTTGTGATCGGCAGTGGCCACAACGCACTCGTCACAGCGGCGTATCTGGCCCGCGCGGGCTGGGGCGTCGTCGTCCTGGAGCGGAACGACCGGCCGGGCGGGCTTGTACGCACCGAGGAACTCACCGTGCCCGGCTTCCGGCACGACACCTACTCCTCGGCGCACCCGCTGTTCACCTCCGGTCCCGCCTACGCCGAGCTGGGCCCGGAGCTGGCCGCGCTCGGCCTGACGTACCGGAACCCGCGCTACGCCATCGGCGTCTCGATGCCCGGCTCCCGCACGGCGGTGCTGTCGACGGACGCCGAGGAGAACGCGGCCGAGGCCGAGCGCCTCGCACCCGGCGACGGCGCGGCCCTCACCGCGCTCCTCGCGGACTTCCAGCCCTACGCCGGACCGGTGTTCGGGCTGCTCGCCGCGGAGCTGAGCAGCCCCGCGGCCGCGAGGACCATCCACGGCCTCATGCACGAGGACGGCCACTACTCGGTGTTCGCACAGCAATTCCTGCACACCGCCAGGGACCTGCTGGAACACACCTTCGCGGCGCCGGGGATGCACGGGCTGCTGGCCCCCTGGGCGCTGCACCTCGGCCGCGGGCCCGACGAGGTGAACAGCGCCTTCTGGACCGTCCTGGTGCTGCTCGCCGTGACCTCGGCCGGCATGCCCACCCCCGAGGGCGGCAGCGGGCAGCTCGCCCGCGCGCTGGCGGCCCTGATCGAACAGCACGGCGGCCGGGTCGAGACCGGGCGCCGGGTGGACCGCATCCTGCTGAGGGACGGCCGGGCCGCCGGGATACGCACGGCCGACGGCGAGGTGGTGCACGCCGAACGGGCCGTCGTCGCCTCGGTCAACCCCGACCAGCTGTACCTGCACCTCCTCGCGCACGAGAACGGTGCGATCCCGGCCACGATCAAGCGGCAGGCGAGCGGCTACCGCTACGGGCGCGGCTGCGTGCAGATCCACCTGGCGCTCTCCGAGCCGCCGCGCTTCGCCGACGAACGCCTGGCCCGCACCGGCCAGACCCACCTCACCGGCGGGCTCGACGCGCTGTCCCGCTCGGTCAACGAGGCGACGCGCGGGCTGCTCCCGGCCGAACCGACCGTCTCCTTCGACACCCCCTCCGCCGTGGACCCCTCGCGCTGCCCGCCGGGCGCGGCCGTGGCCAGGCTGCAACTGCTCGATGTGCCGCTGCGGCTCCGGGGCGACGCGGCCGGGCGGATCGGGACCGGCGACGGCTGGACCGAAGAGGTGAAGAACGCCTTCGCGGACCGGGTGATCGACCTCGTCGGCCGGCACGCGCCGAACCTGCCGGGCTCGATCCTCGGCCGGCATGTGATCGGCCCCGACGACCTGGCCCGGTTCAACCCGAACTGCGGGCCCGGCGACCCGTACGGCGGCAGCCACGAGCTGGGCCAGAGCTACCTGCTCCGCCCGCTGCCCGGCCAGCCGTCGCACCGCACCGTCGTGCCCGGCCTGTACATGGTCGGCGCGGCGACCTGGCCGGGACACGGCGTCAACGGCGCCTCCGGCTACATCGTCGCCAAGGAGCTGACCGGCCCGGGATCCTGACCTCGACCGGATCAAGCTGTTTAACTCTGGATCAAGCTGTTTAAGCTGGGCCGGAAGAAGATCGGCCCGAACTCGGCGGCCGGCAGCGCGAACAGAGAGAGCTTCAGCTATGTGTGGCATAACCGGCTGGGTCGACTTCACCCGTGACCTCAGGGCCGAATCCGCGGTCGTCGCCGCCATGACCGAGACCCTGGTGGCCAGAGGCCCCGACGCCGGCGGCACCTGGCTCGACACCCATGCCGCCCTGGGCCACCGGCGCCTGGCCATCATCGACCTCGAACACGGCGCCCAGCCGATGCGCACCCCCGAGCGCGGCCCCGGGGACCTGCCCCGCGCGGTGATCTCCTACGGCGGCGAGATCTACAACTTCCGCGAACTGCGCTCCGAACTCACCCTGCTCGGACACCGGTTCGAGACCCGCTCCGACACCGAGGTCGCCCTGCGCGCCTACCTGGAGTGGGGCCCCGACTTCGCCCGGCGCCTCAACGGCATGTACTCCATCGCCATCTGGGACACCGCCAAGGACGAACTCCTGCTGGTGCGCGACCGGCTGGGCGTCAAGCCGCTCTTCTACTACCCCACCCCCGACGGCGTCCTCTTCGGCTCCGAGCCCAAGGCCATCCTCGCCAACCCCCTGGCCCGCGCGAGCGCCTCCGCGGAGGAACTCTGCGACGCCCTGCTGTTCCTGCGCACCCCCGGACGCGTGCCCTTCCGCGGCATGCACGAGCTGAAGCCCGGCCACACGCTGCGCGTCCGCCGCGGCGGCATCAGCGAGGAGCGCTACTGGGCACTGGAGTCCCGCCCGCACACCGACGACCTGCCGACCACCGTCGCCACCATCCGCGAGCTGCTCGAGGACATCGTCCCGCGCCAGATGATCGCGGACGTGCCGCTCGTCTCGCTGCTCTCCGGAGGCCTCGACTCCAGCACCGTGACCGCCCTCGCGGCCCGCCACCGCGCCGCGGAGGGAGGCAGCCTCTCCACCTTCGCCGTCGACTTCACCGGCCACACCGAGAACTTCCGCGCCGACGCCATCCGGCCCACCCCGGACGGGCCGTACGCCCTGGAAGTCGCCCGGCACGTCGGCAGCGACCACCACATGATCACCCTCGACCGCGGCCGGCTCCTCGACCCGGCCGTGCGCCGGACCGTCATGCGCGCCTGGGACCTGCCCTTCAACTTCGCCGACCTGGACGTCTCCCTCTACCTGCTGTTCGCCGCCGTCCGCGAGCACGCCACCGTGGCGCTGTCCGGCGAGGGCGCCGACGAGGTCTTCGGCGGCTACCTCTGGTTCTCCGACCCCGTCGCCCGGCAGGCCGAGACCTTCCCCTGGCTCAAGCTGGGCGCCCACCGCGGCCTCGACCCCCGCTCGCTGTTCCACTCCTGGTTCGTCGACGGCATCGACCTCGCCGAGTACGAGGCCGACCTCTACCGCACCGCGCTGGCCGAGGTGCCCCTTCTCGACGGTGGGGACGTCGAAAGTGCAGAGGACCGGCGCACCCGCGAGCTGGGCTACCTCACCCTCACCCGGTGGCTGCCCATCCTCCTCGACAAGAAGGACCGGATGGGCATGGCCAGCGGCCTGGAGGGCCGGGTCCCGTTCTGCGACCACCGCCTGGTCGAGTACGTGTTCAACATCCCCTGGGAGATGAAGACCTTCAGCGGCCAGGAGAAGGCGCTGCTCCGCGAGGCCGCCGCCGACCTGCTTCCCGAGTCGGTGCTGCGCCGCAAGAAGGCCGCCTACCCCTCGATCCAGGACCCCGCCTACGACCGCGCCCTCATCACCGGCCTCACCGCCGCGGCGGGCGACGGCGCCGCGGCACTGAGCCCCTACCTCGACGCCGAGGCGGTACGGCGGCTCACCGGCAAGACCAGCACCGGCAGCCTCTCCGAGTTCGAGCGGATCCTGGTGGAATCCACCGTCCGGCTCGACGACTGGCTGCGCACCTACCAGGTCGGACTCGACAACACCCCGGTCGGCGCCGCACAGCCGGCCGGCCCGAAGGGAGCCAACTGATGCACGCCATCGAGATCCGGGAGACCGGCGGACCCGAGGTCCAGCAGTACGTCGAACTGCCCGACCCCGAGCCGGGCGAGGGGCAGATCCTCGTCGAACTCGCCGCCGCCGGAGTGAACTTCATCGACCTGTACCGCCGCGAGGGCCGCTACCCGCTGCCCGTGCCGTGCGTACCGGGCGAGGAGGGCTCCGGAGTCGTCCTGTCCACCGGCCCCGGCGTCAGCCGGTTCAAGCCCGGCGACCGCGTCGCCTGGACCACCGTCATGGGCAGCTACGCCAGCCGGGTGGCCGTGCCCGAGGACAAGGCCATCCTCGTGCCGGACGCCATCGACCTGCGCACCGCGGGCGGCGTGCTCGTCCAGGGCATGACGGCCCACTACCTGGTCAACGACTCCTACCGGGCGCGCGAGGGCGACACCGTCCTGCTCCACGCGGCGGCCGGCGGGGTGGGGCTCCTGCTCACCCAGTTCCTCAAGGCGCGCGGCGTCCGCGTCATCGGCACGGTGTCCACCGAGGACAAGGCGAAGCTGGCCCGGGACAACGGCGTCGACGAGGTCATCCGCTACACCGAGACCGAGGACCTGGCCGCCGAGGTGCGCCGGCTCACCGGCGGCGAGGGGGTCCACGCGGTCTACGACGGCGTCGGCGCCGCCACCTTCGACGCCAGCCTCGACAGCCTCCGCACCCGTGGCACGCTCGTCGTCTTCGGCGGGGCCAGCGGCCCGGTGCCGCCGGTCGACGTGATGCGGCTGGCCTGGGGCGGATCCCTGACCCTGACCCGCCCCTACCTCGAGCACTTCCGCGCCACCGTCGAGGAGTTCGAGTGGCGGGCCGGCGAGGTCTTCGCCGCCCTCGCCGACGGCACGCTGCGGCTCGCCATCGGCGGGACCTACCCCCTCGCCGAGGCGCACCGCGCTCACGCGGACCTCGCCGCCCGGCGCACCACCGGAAAGCTCCTGCTCGTCCCGTAGGCCCTCGACCGCGAAGGAGGTCACCCATGGGTGACATCGCCGGTGCGGGACTGCTCTCCCACGCACCCGTCATCATGTTCCCCGAGCCGATGCGGATCGAGGCCAACGGCGGCCGCGACTTCACCCTCGCGACCGGGCTGACCAGGCTCCGCCACGAGGTGATCGACACGACGGACCATGACGCCGTCGTGGTGTTCGACAGCCACTGGGCCACGACGACCGAGGTCGTCGTCACCGCCCACGACCGGCGGTCGGGCCTGTTCACCTCGGACGAGATGCCCGGCGAGATCAACCGGCTGCCCTACGACCTGCCCGGGGACCCGGAACTCGCCCGCGCGATCGCCGAGTCGGGGCAGCAGCGCTCGCTGTGGATCTCGGCGAACGACGACCCGCACCTGCCCATCCACTATGCGACCCTCAACCTGTGGACCTACCTGGGCCGCTCCGGCACGCCGTGGCTCTCCGTCTCGGTCTGCCAGACGGCGACCACGGAGGACTTCCTGGCCGTCGGCGAGGCGATCGCGGAGGCCGTCGCCGGGCTCGACCGCAAGGTGCTGCTGCTCGCCTCGGGCGGCCTGTCCCACCGCTTCTGGCCCCTGGCCGAACTGCGCAACCGCTTGGCGGGCGACCCCGCCCACATCGTCACCCCCGAGGCCCGGGCGGCCGACGAACAGCGGCTCGCCTGGCTGGAGGAGGGCCGCCACGACCGCGTGATCGAGGCCATGCCGGAGTACCTCCGCTTCGCCCCCGAGGCCCGCTTCGGCCACTACCTCATGCTGGCCGGCGCGGTGGGCCGCGAGGAGTGCGGTGCGCCGGGCCGCCGCTTCGGCCGGTACGAGAACGGGATAGGCACCGGCCAGGCCCACGTCTGGTTCGACCGGCCCGGAACCGGCTGGCTGCGCGAGCCCGCCGGCTGACGCGCCCGTCTGCGGGTCCCGCCCTGTCGTGCACCGGGGCGGGCCCCGCCGGCCGGGGCCGCCGCACGGCTCACCAGCCCACCGGCATCGAGCGCGGCCCGCGCACCAGCATCTGCGTCTTCCATACGATGTCCCCGGCCACATGGAGGCCCGGCAGCCGCAGGATCAGGGCGCGCAGCGCCTCCTGAAGCTCCACCCGGGCCAGGGGCGCGCCCAGGCAGTGATGGACGCCGTGGCCGAAGCCCAGGTGCTGGTTGCCCGGCCGGCCGACGTCGAGCCGCTCGGGCGAGGGGAAGCGCAGCGCGTCGCGGTTGGCGGCGCCCAGGGACACCAGGACCGGCTCTCCCGCCCGCACCAGCGTGCCGCCCACCTCGACGTCCTGCGTGGCATAGCGGGGCATGCCCGCGGCCATGCCCAGGGGCACAAAGCGCAGCAGCTCCTCGACCGCGCCGGGGATCAGCTCCGGGTCCTCGCGCAGCCGCGCCAGCTCGCCGGGATTGCCGAGCAGGGTGCACACGAAGTTGGGGATCTGCGTCGCCGTCGTCTCATGGCCCGCGACCAGGACGGCCACGCACAGGTCGATCAGCTCCAGCTCGGACAGCCGGTCGGTCTCGTCCCGCGCCTCGATCAGCGCGGTCATCAGGTCGTCGGTGGGCCGGGCGCGGTGCCCGGCGATCAGCCCGGCCATGTACGCCCGCAGCTCCGCCCGGCTGGCGGCCGACTCCTCCGCGGTGAGCGAGCTGGTCGACAGGGCGTCGTCGCTCCACTTGCGGAACAGCGGGCGGTCCGCCTCGGGGACGCCCAGCAGCCGGCAGATCACGACGACGGGTATCGGCAGCGCGTAGTCCTCGACCAGGTCCGCGGGCGGGCCCGCCGCCGTCATCTCGTCCAGCAGGCCCTCGGCCAGGGCACGGATGCCCGGCCGCAGCCGCTCCATGCGCTGCAGGGTGAACGCCTTCGCCACCAGGGTGCGCAGCCGGGTGTGATCGGGCGGGTCCAGCGTGAGCAGACCGCCGTCGCTCCGCCCCGGCGACTGGCGCGGCTCGTCGTGCGCGGCGGCGGCAGCCCGGCTGAACCGGCGGTCGCCCAGCACGAGCCGGGCGTCCGCGTACCGGGTGACGAGCCAGGCCGGCTCGCCGTAGGGCAACCGGACGCGCAGCAGGCCCCGGCCGCCGCGCGCCTGCTCGTACTTTCCCGACAGGGCGAGCCCGGCGGCCTGGTTGAAGGGATAGGCGGCGGGATCGTCGCGGGAGGTGTCGTGGGGGGCGTCGTGGGGGGCGTCGTGTGAGGTGGACATCGGACCCCTTTCCCTCGCGGGCGCGGAGAGCGCCTGGATCGGATGCATCGGATGCATCGGATGTAAGCGCCTGCTTACAAAAACGTAGGACGGGGTAGAAAGCACGTCAATGGCGCCCTGCCAAGGGCGGGTTGGCCCGCGGGCCGGTTGGGAGGAGCGGGCATGACCGACGGCAGGTGCACGCGCCGGCGCGACGCCGCAACGACCCGGCGGCTGCTCGTCGAAGCGGCGGCCGCGCTCTTCGCGGAGCGGGGCTACGACCGCACCACCGTGCGGGCCATAGCCGCCCGGGCCGGCGTCAACCAGGCCCTGCTCTTCCGCTACTTCGGCTCCAAGACCGCCCTCTTCGGCGAGGTCGTGGCGCTCGACGGCCGCAGACAGCTGGGCCGGACGCCGCCCGAGATGCTCCTGGAGACGGCCCTGCGCTCCCTGCTCACCTCCGGCGACACCCCGCACAAGGACCGCTCCCTGGAGGTGTTCCTGCGCTCCGCCGGAGGCGACGACGAGGCCGCACGCACCAGCCGGCACCTGAGCGAGGAGTACACCCGCGTGCTCGCGGGCCTCACCGACGCCGAGGACGCCGAGCTGCGCTCCGCGCTCGTCCTCGCCTGGATGCTCGGCATCGGGCTCACCCGCCTGGTCGTCCGCCAGGAGCCGCTGGCCGGGGCGGATCCTGAACAGGTGTGCCGGCTGATGCTGGACGCGTCCCGGACGCTCCTGGAACGGCTGCCGGAAACCCGCCCGGCGGAGCAGGACCCCCACGGATGACGAGCCCGCCGGTATTCGTAGTTGTACAGTTGCGCAATGCGGCAAGAGTTCGTGGGAACGTGGAACCGCAGTGGGAGGCGGACAGTGAAGGCGTCTCGTCACCAGGGGAGCCACCGGCCCCGTTGGCCGCGCTTCGCCGCGGCCGTGGTCCTGGCCGGCACCGTCGCGGCCTGCGACGTACGAGGGGACACCCGGCCCTCGCCCGACTCCCGGGGCCTCGGGTCGGCGAGCGCGCCGGGCCCGTCCTCCTCCGCCCGCGCGGCCGACAACGACCCCGCCCGCTACGCCGCCCGGGTCGTCACCCACGCGAGCCGGGCCGGGGTGAACCCGCAACTGCTCATGGCGATCCTCTACAACGAGTCGTACAAGCCGCACGACCCGGACCTGGAGCGGGCCTGGCAGCGGATGAAGCCGGACTCCGCCTTCGGCATCGCGAACATGCACAAGGCGGCCTTCGACGACACCAAGCAGGACCGCGACTTCGCCGGACGGTCATGGGAGGAACTGCCCGACGACCCGGACCTGGCCGTCGAGGCCGCCGCCTGGTACCTGCACGACCTCGCCGCGCAGCTGCCGGCGGAGCCGTCGGGCACCTACACGAAGGACGAGCTGCTGGCCCTGGGCTACAACACCGGCGCGGGCAACATGCTCGCCTTCGCAAGGGGAGCGAAGCCCGGCCCGATGGCCCGCTCCTACCTGGACCGCCTCCACGGCAACTGGAACAAGGCCGGAGAGGCCGTGCGGCGCTCGCGGTGAGCGGGCGGGGCGGCAGCGGGTCCGGCTCCCTGAGTGGCCGTTCGGCTGCGAAGTCCGCGGTGCGCGCGGCACCCTGAGGGCATGACCGAGCTGGATGGGGAGAACGTCCCCGCGTACCGCAAGATCCGGATCACGGTTCCGGAGGAGCCCGTCGCCTCGCTCGCGGATGCCGAGGCCTGGCGGGCCCGGCAGAGGTATCCGGACATCCTCCTGGCCGGCTGCCCCGTCTTCGGGGTGGCGAAGGAGCGGGCGGAGGGCGGCTGGGAGCTGGTCTCCTCGTTCTCCTGCGTGGAGCCGCAGGAAGCCCGCGACTCCATGGGCTCGGTCTTCCGCATGGCGGCCGGAGCAGCCCTGGAAGCCGGCGACGGGGCCGGCCGGGACGCGTACACGAAGGCGGCGGAGCGAACGGACTGGGAAGCGGTCGACGAACTGACCGTACAGGGCGCCCGCTACCGGGTCGTGAGAGCGGAGCGCTTCCTCCGCAGCGGGCCGCAGGGGCCCGAACTTCCCCGGCCCACCGATCCGGACCCCATGGAGGCGGGCGAGTCCCACCGCGCCCCGGACCCCGCGGCCGGGTTCGTCATCGACCCGTTCACCGCGACCGGCATGTCGGAGGGCATCCTCCGCATGGAGCTGCTCTCCCTCGTCCGCAAGGAGGGCACCGTGCCCAGGGCCGTCCGCGAGGACTCCGTGCGCGCCACCGAGACCCACCCGGGAGGCGTGCTGCTGCCCGCGACCTTCGGGACGGCCGAGCACGAGGACGGCGGCTGGCGGCCGGACTCCGCAGGAACCTCGACCACCCCCCAGGGGGCACGGGACTCCCTGGCCATGAAGCTCCGCGTCCTCATCCCCTGGCAGCACGGCCTCACCCCCGAGGAGCGCACGCCGTACGCGGCCGCCGCGGACCGCCTGGACGCGGAGCGGTGCAACGAACTGGAGGTCTGCTCCCTGCGGTTCAGGGTGGTGCGGATGGAACGCCTGGTGCGCATCGGCCCGGACGGCCCGGAGGGACCGCGCCCCTCCGATCCGGACTCCACGCCCCCGGTGATGGTGCAGGAACAGCGGCTCCGCGCCCAGGGAATCGACACCGACGACGAGAACGCGCCCATCGAACTCGACGAGCACACCCAGCGGCTGGCCGACCTCTTCCACGAGGAGGAAGCCCGCCGGAAGGCCCGCCGGACGGGGCGCTGAGTGCATCAAAGACATCAGAGGCATCAGAGGCATCAAAGGCCCTGGTTTCCATAAGCGTTGCTTCCTGCTGCCAGAAGCACAAGCTCTTGGACTTCTGACGACAACGCAGAGATTCTTGGGTCATGGGAGACGCAACGCAGCCGAGAACGACAGGGGACGTCAAAGCCGCCATCGCAGCCGAACGCCGGGAACTGGCCGACCTGCTGGACGGGCTGTCGGCCGGGGACTGGGACGCGCCCAGCCTGTGCGCGGGCTGGCGCGTGCAGGAGACCGCCGCGCACATGTCGCAGGGATTCCGGTACTCGCTGCCCAAGGTGGCCGCGGAACTCGTGAAGGCGCGCGGCAGCATCCACCGGATGACCGACCGGTGCGCCCGCCGGGACGCGGCCGCCTTCTCGCGGCGGGAGCTGGCCGCCTTCCTCAGGGACAACGCGCACCACCCCTGGAAGCCGCCCGTCGGCGGGATCGTGCTGGCGCTGGCCCACGACGTGGTCCACGGCCTGGACATCACGGTCCCCCTGGGCCTGGACCGCAAGGTCCCCGAGGACCGCCTGCGCATGGTCCTGGACGCCGTCGACTCCAGGAGCCTCAAGTTCTTCGGGGCCGAGCTCGACGGCATCCGGCTCCAGGCCGACGATCTCGACTGGTCCTTCGGCACCGGCGTGACCCTCTCCGGGGCCGCCCAGGACCTCCTGCTGCTCGCCTACGGCCGCAAGCTGCCGCCGGGGCGGCTGCGCGGCGAGCCGAGCGAGCGCTTCGTCATCGCCTGAGGCCCGCTGCATCCCCAACGCCACGGGGCGGCTGCCGGATTGCCGAGTTCGCGCCTTACGATCAACGCATGTCCAAGCATGCTGCAGATTCTCCGTTGTCCCTGTGGTCGCGGGACTCCGTGCTGTCGATCGGTTCGGTGGGCTCTGTGCTCTCGATCGGCTCGGTGGGATCGGTCCTGTCCGTCGGGTCGGTCGGCAGCGCCCTGTCGATCGGCTCGATCGGCTCCGCCCTCTCCGCCGTCTCGGCCGGCTCCTGGCTGAGCACCGGCTCCCTGCTGTCCGCCCAGTCACGGTGGTCCGTGCTGTCCTGGCGATCTCATCGGGGCTTCCTGGCGGCCGGGGCGGTGGCGGCAGTGGCCTGCGCGGCACTGGCAGCCGACCGTCGGCACCCGGGCTCCTGAAAAGAGCGAACCCCAATCCGGCCGGGGCCCGGCGTACGGGGGCGTGCGGACGTCAGCGCGCGCCCCGGCTCTGCCGGAAGCGCTCGCCCACGATCCCCTGGTCGGTCTCCCACCAGGGGCGGGTGACCTCCGGCACGGGTACGGGCCCGGCTGCCGGGGCCTCCGCCGTCGCCTCCGGAGCGGTCGCAGCCGGGGCGGCCGGAGGCGCGGCCAGGGCCGCTTCCGCGTCGAGGCGCCGGTCGAGTTCCGCGGTCCTGGCCCGCTCCGCGCGCACCCACTCCACGAACACCGCGATGAGGAACGGCAGCCCCACGAGTTCGGCGATGCCCAGCATCAGACCGCCGCCCAGCACCTGGTCCCGGTCCGGCCCCGGGCCCCAGCCCGGCTGCCGCGCTGCGTACCACTCGCCCGCGATCCGCGTGCTGCTGGTCATCACGAGGATGCCGGGGACCGCGTCCACGAGGCCGTCGACGAAGACGAACAGCGCCCGCAGCGGATGCGTGCACCAGGCGGGCACGAGGTCCTCGCGGCTGAGCATGGGCAGGACGAACAGGGACCCGGACAGCAGCAGCTGGAGGTACATCAGGGAGTGGACCGTGCCGTTGCGCAGCGCCGCCCCGAAGTACGGCGTGAAGTAGATCGACAGCTCCGAGGCGAGCACGAGGACCGTGCTGATCACGGGGAACGTCAGGACGCGCAGCACGCGGCCGCGCAGGGCCCGGCCCAGTCGGTCCGCCGCCCGCTCGGGCAGTGCCAGCCGTGCCAGCGCCAGCGGGTCGCCGAGCGCGAGCCCGAGCGGGGCGACGAGGTCGAGCAGGATGTTCTGCACGGCGGCCGGCCAGAAGAGCACATGGCCGTAGACCGCGAGCGAGGACATCGTCGCCACGGCGATCGTCCCCAGGCCGAGCACCGCGAAGGCGGCGGTGCGGGCCGCGGACCAGTGCTTTCCGCGACGTCTCGCGCGGAGCACGCCCCAGCCGTAGAGCCCGCCCAGCAGCAGCACGGCGGCGATCCCGAACGGGTCGGCCTGCCAGGTGCCGGCCAGCCGGCCGGGGGTCGGTTCCGGCAGCGCGAGGGCTGCGGGGCCGGATGCGAGGAGAGTGCTTGCCATTGCCACGAGGGGTCAGCGTAAACCCGCCCGCAAACGATCTACGGGCGGGTTCCGGATATTTCCTCCCCTTTGCGATGAGCGGGGGAGCGCTTTGCCGATCAGCCCTTGACCGGCTCGCTCAGCGAGCTGAGGTCGTGGGCGTAGATGCCGACCGCGTGCGCGATGACGTCGATGTTGGTGTCGAACGCCTTGAGGTCGAGGTTGCCGAGGTTGTCGCCCTTGGCGTGGTAGTTCGGGTCGTAGGCGGCGCCCGCCGTGCCCCCGAACCGGGCCGCCTGCTCCTTGGTCTTGATGCCCTCGGCACCGGTGAACGTACCGCCCGCCGGAATGCCGACGCCGATGAACGGGCCGTAGTCGGAGCGGCCGTCGAAGTCGGTGCCCTCGTGGGGCGTGCCCGTGCGGTCCAGGTAGCCGTTGATGAGGCGCTCGATCTGTGCGGAGCCCTGCGGGCCCGGGCCCTGGCCCTTGTGGTCGGAGTCGTCGCCGTCGTAGACGAACTCGACCGGGTTGGGCGAGGCGATCATGTCGAAGTTCAGATAGAGGGCGATCTGCTTGCGCTGCTTCTCGTCGAGGTGGGAGACGTAGTGCTGCGAGCCGAGGAGCCCCAGCTCCTCGCCCGACCACCAGGCGAACCGGATCTTGTTGGTGGGCTGCTGCCCCTTCTTCCGCGTCTGCTCCGCGAGCTTGAGCGCGACCTCGAGCAGGCCGGCGGAACCGGAGCCGTTGTCGTTGATGCCCGGCCCCGCGGGCACCGAGTCGAGGTGGCTCCCGAGCGTCACGACGTGGTCGGGGCTCCCCTGCCGGGTCTCGGCGATCACGTTGCGGGTCCGGCGCTTGACCGCCTCGGTGGCCACGTCCAGGGTGACGGTCACCTCGCCCTTGGCGAGGGCCGCGGCCAGCGCCTCGCCGTCGGCCTGGGAGATCCCGCCGGCCGGGATGTGCGCGTTGGCGGGGTCCTCGACCGTGCCGTGCGCCGGCGCGGTGCCGGAGTGGTTGTAGACGACGATCCCGGCCGCGCCCGCCTTGGCGGCCACCGCCTCCTTCTGCTGGAAGGTGCAGGCGCCGCGCTTGACCAGGGCGATCTTTCCGGTGAAGCCGCCGGAGGCGTAGTCCTCCGGCTCGCAGCCCGGAGTGGCGTCCACCCGGGCCGCGGCCAGCGGGGCCGTCAGACCGCCCGCGGGGGACGCCTTGCTGAACTTGTAGGCGGCGACCTGGATTTCGCGCTGCTCGGGGGAGTTCACGGTCAGCTTCTCGCGCAGCGTCTTGGACTCGTAGAAGTCGAAGTCCTGGTACGAGACGTCGTAACCGGCCTTCTTCAGCAGCCGGTGGACGTACTCGCTGGACGCCTCGTGCCCGGCGGTCCCGGCGGCGCGGTTGCCGTCGTGGGCGTCGGCGATGGCCTGCAGGGCCTTGAGGTGGCGGTAGGCGCTCTTCCCGGAGGACGCCCTCACCAGCTTCCTGGCGAGCTGCTCGGCCTGTCTGTGCTGCCGGTCGGTGGGCGTGGTGGTGGCATCGGCGGCGGGGGCGGCGGCGAGCAGGAGGGGCGTGGCGACGGCCGTGGTGACGAGGGCCGATATGGCCCGGCGGCCGAGGTGTGGGCGCACAGAAGTCCTTTCGGCGCCCGGGCGGGCGGCCGCTGTCGGCGGCCGGACGCCCGGGCTCGTGGCGGATCGCGATCGCGGATCGATCGCTGCTGAACCGGACGCTAGCCGAATCCGGGCAGGTCAGAGCAGCGATAAGCAGCCAATGACACAAGATCGCCACGTGGGGGTCATGTATCGATGGCCGCTACAGGAAACAGCGTTGGACCCGGGGGGAACAGGCCACACGACGGGTGGCACGGCGGTCGGCCGAAGGCAGCCCCGGAGTCAGGGGAGTTGACCGGTTCTGCTGAGCCGTTTGGGGTATATCCGGGCCTCTGGAAGGGGAGGGACCTCCGCGCCGGATGTCGCTCCTTGGAAGAGAGGGAACGGAACATGCTGCGGAGACGCGGGAGCCGGTGGCCCCTGGTGGCCGGGCTGACTGCGCTGTGGCTGACGGCTGCGGCCCTGCCCGCGGCCGCCGGGCCCACGGACGCCGAACGCCACGGCGGCGCAATGGCACAGACCCAGGCATACCTCGAGCGCGTACAGAACTCCCCGGAAGAGCTGGCCCGGTTCGTGGCGGAGCTGCCCAAGGGCGGTGATCTGCACCATCACTTGACGGGCGCGGTGGCCACGGAGTCCCTGATCGGCTACGCGGCGCGGGACGGCAAGTGCATCGACACCACGACCTACGAGGTCACACCGGACCGCGCGCCCTGCCCGGCCGGCCGGCGACCGGCCCGGGAGGCCATGGCCCCCGGCGCGTTCCGCCGCGACGTCGTCCGGGCCTGGTCGATGCAGGACTTCCCCTTCCCGGCCGGCGGCGATCCGCAGCCCGGCCACGACCACTTCTTCGCCACGTTCGGCAAGTTCGCGCCCGCCGCCGACGGGCACGACGCCGACATGCTCGCCGAAGTGGCCCGGACCGCGGCACGGGAGAGAACGGCCTATGTGGAGACCCTCCACACGGTGCAGAGCAACCAGCTCGCCCGGCTCGTCGACCGCATCCACCCGCGCGATCCCGGCGCGTCCGGACTCGCGGAGTTCTACGCCGCGCTGACCTCGAACCCCGGGTTCCGGGACCTCGTCCGCCGCAGCGCGGCCGACTTCGACCACATGCACCGCGACTACCGCAAGGCACTGGGCTGCGACGGCCGGCCCGGCCAGGACGCCTGCCGGGTCGTGATCCGCTTCGGATACCAGGCCGGACGGGCCCAGGCGCCCCGCCACGTCTTCGCCGAGCAGATCCTCGGCTTCGCGCTCGCCGACCGGAAGCTCGGCCATGTGGTCGGGGTCAACCTCGCCGAGCCCGAGGACGACCCGATCGCCCTGCGCGACTACACCCTGCACATGCGGATGACCCGGTTCCTCCGGACCCGGTCACCCGGTGTGCACGTCAGCCTGCACGCCGGGGAACTCGTCAAGGGACTGGCGGGCGTCGGCGACCGCGACCTCGCCTTCCACATCGGCCAGGCCGTCGACCCCGCCCTCGGCGACGCCGACCGCGTCGGCCATGCCGTCGACCTCGCCCACGAGACGGGCCCCCGCGCCCTGGCCGACCGCATGCGCCGCCGGCACGTCCTCGCCGAGATCCCCCTGACCAGCAACGACCAGATCCTGCGCGTGCGCGGTGCCCGGCACCCCCTGCGCACCTACCTGGACAAGGGCGTGCCCGTCTCCCTGGCCTCCGACGACCCCGGAGTCGGCCGCACCACCCTGACCTCGGACTTCCGCCGCGCCGTCACCGAGCACGGCGTGACCGTCGCCGAGCTGAGGAACCTGACCCGGGCCTCCCTGGACCACGCCTTCGTCGAGGGCGGGAACCTGTGGGCGAGGCAGGACGACTACCGCGCGTTCGCCGCCCCGTGCAGAAACGACGTGCCGCGCCCGGGCGCACGGCCCGGCGCCCGCTGCGGAAAGTACCTGGCCGCCAGCCCCAAGGCCGCCCTCCAGTGGAAAATGGAGGCGGACTGGCACGCCTTCGAGGCGCGGTGTGCACACGACGCCGCCTGGACGCGGCGGGCTGCAAACACCTGGTAACTACATATGAGTTGCACCTGCTCAGCACGGGCACGACGGTTGTAGCCGCAATCGAATTCGTGTGCCACGGTAGCCGTATGGCTGGGAAGCGGCACGCTCACCCCCTCGGCCGTGCCGAGGCACACGCCCACCGCCACGGCGGGACGCGCGGGGCGGGGCTGCGGCACCGGATGGCCCATGCCCTCGCCCCGCACGGCCATGAGGCCATGGACAAGGTCGACGCGGCGCTGGAGTCCTCCCGCGAGGGCATGCGCGCCCTGTGGCTCTCGCTGGGCGTCCTGGGCCTGACCGCGGCGGTCCAGGCGGCGGTCGTCGCACTCTCGGGGTCGGTCTCCCTGCTCGGGGACACCGTCCACAACGCCGCCGACGCCCTGACCGCCGTCCCGCTGGGCATCGCGTTCGCGCTCGGGCGGCGGGCGGCCAACCGCCGCTACACCTACGGCTACGGCCGCGCCGAGGATCTGGCCGGGGTGGCCGTCGTGCTCACGATCGCCGCCTCCTCCGCCCTGGCAGCCTGCGCGGCGGTCGACCGGCTGCTGCACCCCCACGAGGTGACGCACCTGTGGGCGGTGGCCCTGGCCGCCGCCGCCGGGTTCGCCGGCAACGAATGGGTGGCCCGGTACCGCATCCGCACCGGCCGCCGCATCGGCTCCGCGGCCCTGGTTGCCGACGGCCTGCACGCCCGCACCGACGGCTTCACCTCCCTGGCCGTCCTCCTCGGCGCCGGCGGCGCCGCCCTCGGCCTGCACCGCGCCGACCCCGTCATCGGGCTCCTCATCACCGCCGCCATCCTGCTGGCGCTGAGGGACGCCGCCCGCGAGGTCTGCCGCCGCCTGATGGACTCCGTCGACCCCGCACTCGTCGACGCCGCCGAGACCGCGCTGCGCACGGTGCCCGGGGTGCGCGGCGTCGGGCGGATCCGCATGCGCTGGATCGGGCACGTCCTGCACGCCGAGACCGACATCGTCGTGGACGCCCGCCTGACGGTGGTCCAGGCCCATGAACTCGCGGTAGCAGCCGAACACGCCTTGATCCACGCTGTGCCCCGGCTGACCGCCGCGACCGTCCACACGGATCACACCGCCGACGGAGCCGATCCGCACGCCGCCCTGGCCCACCACGCCCCTGCCACCTGAGGGCGCCCTGCCGAGCCCGGATGCCATGTGCGTTCGCATGACTACCCAGGGTGAGTAAGTGTGTGGCCGAGTGTGAGCCCGCCCATGAGACCCAGATCACCTACGAGGACGGGTAGCGACATTACCTGGGGTGCAATTCGGGCATTCGGTGCATATTTGGTGGATCTCATTACGAGGTCGGGTCGTAGGTCACACCTTTGCCAGGGGCTTTCGCCGCCGCTAACAATTGCGGAGTCGCATGGCGCCGTGGACCGAGAAACGGCGCTCTCTTCGCGCCAATGACGGCCTCTGCGACGTAAGCGATGGGAAGGTTCCTGCTCCGTTATGCGCTCTGCTTATACCGCTCTGCCCAAGACCCACAAGCTCTCCGCTGCCGGCATTGTTGCTGCCGGTGCCGCCGCCCTGGCGTTCGCGGTCGTTCCCCACGCCTCCGCTGCCGACCACGCCACCGCGGTGAAGACGGTGGCGTGGAACGCGGAGGCTTTCGGTGAGACGCAGCAGGCCGAGCTGGCCAAGGCCACCGACGCCGCCGCCACCCAGGCCAAGACGGACGCCGCCGCCAAGACCAGGGCCGCCGCCCAGGCCAAGGCCGCCGCCCAGGCGAAGGCCGGTGCCGAGGCGAAGGCCAAGGCGGACAAGGAGCGCGCTGCGAAGCAGGCTGCCAGCCGCTCCACCGAGCGCAAGGCCCTCAAGACCGAGGCTCCCGCCGCTCCGGCTGCCCCGGCTCCCAAGCAGTACGCGGACAATCTGGACGGCTGGATCCAGCAGTCGCTGGACATTCTGAAGGCCAAGGGCATCCCGGCCTCCTACGAGGGCATCAAGCGCAATGTGATGCGTGAGTCGACGGGTAACCCGAACGCGATCAACAACTGGGATGTCAACGCTGCTGCGGGTATCCCGTCGAAGGGTCTGCTGCAGATCATCGACCCGACGTTCAAGGCGTATCACGTCGAGGGCACGTCCTGGAACATCTACGACCCGGTCGCCAACATCACCGCTTCCTGCGCGTACGCGGCCGACAAGTACGGCTCCATGGACAACGTCAACTCCGCGTACTGACAGACGCCGGAACAGACACCATCGCACCGCCGGAGGGCGGCGGCACCCCACACCGGGGCGCCGCCGCCCTCCGGCTCTGCCGGGCGAGGCACCCGTGAAGGGGCTACGTTGGGTGAAAGACGTCAGAGGGAGAGGAGTCGGCATGTCCTCGAAGCGACGTCGTAAGAAGAGGGCGCGTCGTAACCACGCCGCCAACCACGGCCGCCGGCCGCAGTGCTGAGGACGGATCCCGGCGCGGTCAGGCCCGTTGCTGTGACGCCGCCGCCTCCGGTCGCAGATCGTCGAGCGTGAGGCGGTGCGCGGGCCCGTCGGGCAGCGCGATGCGGCGCGTACTGCCGAGATCCGGCCCGACGTGGAGAAGTTCTCCGGGTTCCATCAGGCGCCAGCCGGGGTTGTCGTCCATCGTTTCACTGGCGACGACCACGGCGGGGCTGTCGGTCAGGTCGTGGGAGTGCACGCGCATGCGCCCGGCGGTGCCGCTGTGGTCCAGGTGCCGGGTGCCGTGGTGGCCGCCGGCCGGGCGCTGGAGCACGTACAGCTCGTGCGTTTCGGGATAGCGCAGCGCCCACAGCTCGTCCCGGGTGATGAGGACGAGGTTGAGGGAGTAGACGGGCAGGTTGCCGGCGATCCACCGGGCGGCCCGCTCGATGCCTGCGGTGACGTCGCCGCCCAGCACTCTGGTCTCGCGTGTGACAAGGGCGAAGAACCGCTCGGAGTCGGTGTCGCCGTGGACCAGTGAACGATCCGGGCCCAGGTGCGCGTCGAGTTCGTCGAGCCCTTCGACCACCCCGTTGTGGGCGAACAGCCGGCCGTCCTGCCGGAAGGGGTGGGTGTTGCCGGTGTCGAGGCCGCCCGTGGAGGCGAAGCGGATGTGGGCCACGAAGGTCGCGGACTCCACCTGCTTGGCCTCCTCGGCGAACTCCCGGTCCTCGTAGGCGGCGACGGGCGCCTTGCGCACCTGCGGGGTGCCGTCGGCGTCGAACCAGCCGAGCCCGGTCCCGTCGGGGTCGCGGTGGCTCTGGCGGCTGAGGCTGTCGGGGGCGTCCAGCAGCCAGAAGGTGGCATGCGTACGCCGCGGGGCGCTGCTCAGGCCGAACAAACGGCACATGGGAAACCGTCCTCTCTGCGGGCCCTTCCCCGGGCCCGGCCGGGCCGGAACGCTCGAGTCACTCGGACGGTACGCCTGCAGAACCGGTCCGGCACGACCACGAGCCGCACCGGACCGGTTCCGCTGCCCCTTCCCTTTCCCCCTCGGGCCGTCAGTGCTCGGGGCGGCGCCCGAAGTGCACGGTCTTCGCGGTCAGCAGGAACACGTCCGCGCGGCGGTCGACGCCGTCCGGGTCGGCCGGGTCGAGCAGCCGGTCCAGGGCCGCCACGTCGTCGGCGTCCAGGAATTCGCCGAGCCCCGTCCGCTGCCGCTCCAGTTGCCGCCGCACCGATTGCCGCACCCCGTCGGGCAGGGGTGCGGGGTGGTCCACCAGGAACGTCTTGCTCCGTACCTCTGTGAGCCCCGTGGCCCGCAGCATGCCGGGCCAGTTCTCGACCACCGCGACCGTGCCGGGCAGTTCGGCCCGCATCCGGCTGAACCGGTCCGCCATCGCCGCGTCCATCCGCTCCTGCAGCCCGGGGCGCCCGAAGCCCAGGTCGCGCGGCAGCCAGCGGGCGGGCAGCCCGCCCTCGACCACGGCCAGCACACCGCCCGGCGCGAGCAGCCCGGCCATCCGGTCCAGCGCGTCCTGCTGGTCGCCGACGTGGTGCACGACCTGCCCCGTCCACACCAGGTCCGCCGGCCCCAGACCGGAGAGCCCTTCCGGGAATCCGGCCACCCGGGTCCGCAGCCGGACGCCGAGCCGCTCGGCCCGTTCCGCGGCGCGGGCCAGCAGCTCCGGCGTCCCGTCCACCGCGGTGACCTCGGCGTCCGGGAACGCCGCGGCCAGGCGGCAGGCGGCGACGCCCGGGCCGCTGCCGATGTCCAGGATCCTGCGCGGCGTCAGATGCGCCAGCTCCTCGAGGGCCTGGCGCACATAGGGGCTGTGCGTCTCGCCCTCCCGCTCCAGCAGGTCGGCCATCGCGGCCCAGTCGAACTCGTCGTTGCTCATCGCACCTGCTCCAGCAGCTCGTTCGTGTGTGTCGGCTCTTGGCGCCGACCTTGCTGCCGGAGGAGCCCTGCCGCCAAACCTTGTTGCCGTTTCCGCAACGGACGCCGGCCACTCAGGCTTCCGTCGGCGTGCCCGGCCCGGGGGACGGGGCGATGACGAGGACGGCGACGTCGTCCTGGAACGTGCTCGTGTGGCGCGGCAGATCGGTGTCGAGGAAGTCGACGACGCCGACGGGGCTCGGGGCGGGCCGGTCCGCGAATCGCTCGCGGAGCCGGTCGAGGAGCGGGTAGAAGACACCGTCCTCGTCGCGGGCCTCGACCAGACCGTCGGTGCACAGCAGCAGGACGTCGCCGTGCGAGAAGCGGTGGGTGGAGGAGGCCGGGCTCCCGTCGGCCAGGCCGCCCAGGCCGAGGGGGAGCGAGGGGGGCCCGGCGAGCGGGCGGACCTCGCCGTCGGAGATCAGGACGGGCTCGACGTGGCCGCAGTTGACGATGGTGACGCTCCGCTCGGCCGGGACGTACTCGACCAGCACGGCGGTGACGAACAGCTCGCTGTCGGCCGTCTCCTCGGCCTCGCGGACGATGCAGCGCTCCATGGCGGCCGCGACCTGGTGCAGATCGGCGCAGTCGTGGACGGCTTGGCGGAAGCAGCCGAGGAGGTCGGCCACCGTGCGCACGGCCTTCAGGCCCTTGCCGCGGACGTCGCCGATGACCGCGCGCTCGCCGGCCCGGGTGGCGTGGATGTCGAAGAGGTCGCCGCCGACCACGGCCTCGGCGGGCCGGTAGAGGGCCGCCGCCAGCACCCGGCCGACCTGGTGCGGCACCGGTCGCAGCAGCGTGCGCATCAGCGCCTCGGCCACCGAGTTCGAGTGGATCAGGTGGGCTTCCTGGCGCTTGCGGTGGGCGGCCAGTGCGGTGCCGAGGAGGCCGACCAGAGCGGTGGAGACGTAGGCGCCCACGTAGTGCCGCTCCCACAGGTCGTGCGCGCTCCGGCCCGCGCAGCACACGGTGCCGGCCAGGACGCCCTCGAAGGCGATGGCGAAGAGCGTGACGGCGGCGACACCGGCCGGGCCGTAGGAGGAGGCGGCGACCACGGGCAGGGCGATGAGCAGGAAGCTCACGGGCCACTGCACGGGAGTCACGGGCTCGAGCAGCAGGACGGCCGCGACATAGGCGGCGGGCAGCCAGCGCATCCACGTCGGCGGGGCCGGGACCTTCAGGGCGCTGTCGCTCAGCCGCGCGCCGCGGTGGCCCGCCGCCCTGCCGGTGCCGCCGCCGTGTTGCTGGTCCACCTGTCGCTCCCGGCGGGGTCTCGGGCGTGCACCCGGCTCTCCTGACAGCCGTGATCAAGGACCACAGCCTGACGCGGCCAAACGGCCCCGCCCCGCCATTACGCCGTCGGCGGCATGTCCCGTGCGGCCGACCGGACGGCCGACCGCACGGCGCCGCCGTTCGTCGCGCCCCGTACGACGGCCCGTCACCCGCAATTCCTACGGGCGTACCTGGAGATCATCCGAATGAAGGAAGCCGGGCGGTTTTCCTCGATCTTCGCCCCGGTCGGCGTCAGGATGCACCCCGTCGGAAAGAACGCGGCTTCCGTGGCCGTTGTGTCTCCACGGGGCCCCGAGCAAGGAGTAAGCCCATGTCTCACGTAGGGATGCGGCGCGTGGCCGCCGTCGCCGCCTCGGCCGCCCTGCTGTCCGGCGCTGCCGCCGCTGCCGGAAGCGCGGCGTCCGCCGCACCCGCCCACCACCACGGGGCCGTGGTCGCCCCGGCCGTGAGCGGCGGTGACCAGGGCAACCACAAGGACAAGCGGGACAAGGGAGACAAGGGCCAGCACCTGGGCTGGGACAAGGGTGTCGACAAGAAGCAGGACCACTGGGACGGCAAGCACAAGGTCTGGCAGCGCTGGGACGCCGACTCCCGCAGCTACGCGCAGTGGGACGAGCACACCCACTCCTGGAAGCGCCACCACAAGGGCCACTGGCAGCACTGGGACAACGGGCACCGCGCCTGGAAGTGACCCGCCTCGCGCGCCCGTCGCGCGGCAGCGGCCTGCCGCCGCACCCGGGTGGTGCGGCGGCAGGCCGGACGGGTCACGCGACGTTGACGGCCGTCCAGGTGTCGCCGACGACCTGGTACTCCGTGCTCCCGCTGCCGTAGAGGTCGGCTGCGGCCTGGAGGGTCGCCTGACGGGCGGCCGAGTAGTCGGTGGTCGACGTCATGTACGTCGTCAGCGCCTTGTACCAGACGGCCAGGGCCTTGTCCCGGCCGATGCCCGGGACGGACGAGCCGTCGTAGGTGGGGCTGTCGTAGGTGACGCCGTTGATCGTCTTCGTGCCGCTGCCCTCGGCGAGCAGGTAGAAGAAGTGGTTGGCGATGCCGGACGAGTAGTGGACGTCCACGTTTCCGGCGTCCGGGCTCCAGTAGTCGAGTGAGGAGCCGTCCTTGCTGGGCTTGTCCATGAAGCGCAGCGGGCTGCCGTCGCCGTTGATGTCGATCTGCTCGCCGATGAGGTAGTTGGCGGGGGTGCTCGGGTTGTTGGCGAAGAACTCCACCCCGGTGCCCATGATGTCGCTGGTGGCCTCGTTCAGGCCGCCGGACTCGCCGCTGTACTCCAGGCCCGCCGTGGCCGAGGTGACGCCGTGGGTCATCTCGTGCCCGGCGATGTCCAGGGAGGTCAGCGGGTGGGTGTTGCCTTGGCCGTCGCCGTAGGTCATGCAGAAGCAGGAGTCGTCCCAGAACGCGTTCACGTAGTTGCTGCCGTAGTGGACGCGGGAGTAGGAGGCGACGCCGTCGTTGCGGATGCCGCTGCGGCCGAACGTCTGCTTGTAGAAGTCCCAGGTCTCCTGTGCGCCGTAGTGCGCGTCCACGGCCGCGGTCTGGCGGTTGGAGGGGCTGCCGTTGCCCCAGACGTCCGAGGAGTTGGTGAACAGCGTGCCGCTGCCCGAGGTCCCCCCGCGCAGGTCGGTCGTCTTGTGGCCGCCGCGCGAGGTGTCGTAGAGCTGGTACGAACTGCCGCTCTTCGACGTGCCGATGGTCACCCGGCCGTTGTACTGGCCGGTTCCGGTGCCGGTCTCGATGCCGTCGAAGGAGTACAGCTTCTTGCCGCTGGCGGCGTCGGTGATGACGTGCAGCTGACTGGGGGTGCCGTCCTTCTGCACGCCCGTCACCACGGATTCCCAGGCCAGGACCGGCTTACCGGAGGCGGCCCAGACGACCTGGCGCACGTTGTCGTGGGCCGGGTGGGCGAGCTTGGCGTCCGAGGCGCTCGCCAGGGCGTTGCGCTGGGCCGTGGCGGCGGGGACCCGCGGGGTGGTGCCGGGGAGCGTGATGCTCCTGGACGTCGCCTTGGTGATGCTGTGCCGGTTGCCCTTGGCGTGGACGACGACGTCGCCGCCGAGGACGGGCAGTCCGGCGTACGTGCGGTCGTAGCGGGTGTGGACGGTGCCGTCGGCGTCCTTGACGACGTCCTTCACCACGAGCCGCTCCTGCGCGCCGAGGCCGAGCGACTTGGCCGTGGCCGTCGCGCCGTCCCGCGCGGCCGATATCAGGGCGTCGCGCTGGGCGGGGGCGGGCCGGGCGGCCGCCGAGGGGGCGGGGTCGGCGCTGGCGGTGCCGGTCTGGAGGCCTGCGCCGAGCACGGCGCCCGTGGCGAGGAACGCGGCGGCGCCGAGGGCGATCCGGCGCGAAGGGCGGCCGGCATGGGGGGTGGGTCTCACGCGAACTCCTTGGACCTGGCCGTCGGTGGACGGCCGTGCTGCCGGGCCGGCGGCGGGGTTGCCGTCGGCCGTCTGTCGTGCGTTCGGTGGGGCAAGTGGCTCGCCGCCGCCGGACCGGAGCGTCGGGAGACGCGTTGTGTGGCGTGGGGGCGAGCCGTGGCGAGAGTGCCACCGAACAGATCGACTTGGCAGGTTCACGACCAAGAGTTGGCTGGGAGTTGACCGATGAGCGTGCAGTTGACTCCGATATGCGAAGCGGAGGTAAACCGGGGGGTGTTGGGCTCGGGGCGGCGGTCCGGGACGCGCTCGCGCGGCGTCCGCGGAGCGCCCCCGGCTCCTCCGGTCCCGGGCAAGGTCTGGCTCTGACGTGGTGTTTTCCGTTATAAGAGTGCGATGACAGCCAACCGCCGAGTCCCGTCGCGCCGTGGCCTGCTGGGGTTGCTCGCCGCGCTGGGAGCGGTCGGCGCCTCGGGAGCGGTGACGACTGCCTGCAGCAAGTCGGCGGGCGGGACCACCGCGAGCCCGACGGCCTCCGGTGCGCCCGCGTCCGGTCCGGCCGGAGCCGATACCGTGATGATCATCCGGCATGCGGAGAAGCCGGACGAGAGCGGGAAGAAGGCCCCCTTCGGCATCACCGAGGACGGCGAGCAGAACGCCCACGCCCTGCTGGCGCGCGGCTGGCAGCGGGCGGGCGCGCTCGTCGGCCTGTTCGCCCCCGGCGGCGGCCTGCCTCTGCGCCAGGGGCTGCGACGCCCCGACGCCGTCTATGCCGCCGGTCCTCACTCGGGCGGTGGCAGCCTGCGGCCCAGTGAGACGGTCACGCCGCTGGCCGCGAAGCTCGGCACGAGCGTCAACACGTCCCACCGCACGGACGACGAGGCCGCGCTGGCCGAGGAGGTCGCCGCCCGGCACGGCGCCACCCTGGTGTGCTGGGAGCACCGCAGGATCTCCGAGATCGTGAAACACCTCGGCCCGGTGCGGCCGAAGCCGCCGGGGGAGTGGCCCGGCGGCCGGTTCGACCTCGTGTGGGTGTTCACCCGCGACGGCAAGGGCTGGACGTTCAGCCAGGTGCCGCAGCTGCTCCTCGACGGCGACAAGGCGGAACCCGCCGCATAGCGCCTCCCCCGGCCGTCGTCAGCGCAGGCTCGGCTCGGAGCCCTCCGGCAGCGCCAGCCTGTGCAACTGATGCCGAGAGGTGATGTCGAGCTTCGGGAACGCCTTGTAGAGGTGGTAGCCCACGGTCCGGGGGCTGAGGAAGAGCCGCGCGGCGATGTCGCTGTTGCTCAGCCCGCGGGCGGCGAGGCGGACGATCTGCAGCTCCCGGGGGGTGAGCTGCTGCCACGTCCGGCCGGGCGAGCGGGCGGGCTCCTCCTCCACCTGCTCGCCCGCCGCGCGCAGTTCGCGGCGTGCCATGTCCGCCCACGGCTCGGCTCCGGCCATCCGGAAGGAGCGCAGGGCCTGGTGGAGGTGTTCCCGGGCGGGCTTGATGCGGCGGACGCGCCGGAGCCACTCCCCGTAGAGCAGATGGGTCCGCCCGGTGTCGAAGGCCGAGATCGAGGGGACCTCCAGGGCCGTGACGAACAGGGCGTCGGCCTCGTCGTCGGGGGCGAGGACGGCCCGGCAGCGGCTCCACGCGGCGTACAGGGCGGGCAGGTTGCCCGGCGACGCGCGGCGCTCGAACTGCTCCAGCGCCGCGCGGGCCTGCTCCTGCTGCCCCGCCCGCAAGGAGGCCTCGACCAGGTCGGGCAGGACGAACCAGCTCATCACGAAGTGCCCGGTGGGGGAGTCGGGCACGGTGATGTCGCGCAGCAGCCGGGCGGCCTTCTGCGGCTCGCCCTCGGCCAGGGCGTTGAGGCCCAGCGCCCAGTGCGTGAGGGCCACCGTGGAGGCGATGTGCCGTGGTACGGCCGCTTCGAGCGCCTCTCCGGCCAGTTCGCGGCACCGCTCGCCCTCGCCGCGCGCGGCGGACATCCAGGCGAGCATGGCCCGCAGGTAGGCGGAGGCGGCGATCTGCCCGGTCTCGTCGGCGTGCAGCAGCGCCTCGGTGGCGTACGCCGTGGCACTGGTCCACTGGCCGGTGATGAGCTGGTGGGAGACGAGCGGGAGGACCGAGACCGGAAAGGCGCCCGCCGCACCGTTCCTGCGCATGTCGTCGATCGCCCGCTGGAAGGCGTTCAGCGTCGTCTCCGCATCGCCCACCAGATGCGACAGGAGCCAGAACCCCGGCGGCCACACCCACGGCTTGTGACCGGACGCGGCGAACCAGGCCGGGACGGAATCGGCCGCGACGCGCGGGCCGCCCGCCCGCGCGGCACCGCTCTCCTCCGACGAGAGGCTGCCCAGGAACCTCAGCAGCTCCCGGAAGTGCTCCGGCACCCCGCTGCCCGCCGGGCCGGTCCGCTCGAGCAGCGCTGCGATCTCCCCCAGCTGGTCCGGCTGATTGGCCATCAGCGCGGACCGTGCGGCCATCACGAGCATCTCGTCGGCGAGGGAGGGGTCGGCGTCCAGCGCGGTGCGCACGCCCTCCAGGAGCGTGCGGCAGGCGACGGCCGGGTTGCCGCTGGCCTGCATGACGGCGCCGCGCACCCGGGCCGAACGGGCCCGCAGCGCGGGATCGGAGGTCAGGGGCGCCGCCTCGTCCAGCAGGGCCATGGCCTGGGCCGGGTCGGAGGCCTCCCATGTGCACGCCGCCGCGTCGATGAGCCGGCGCGCCCGGGCCTCGGGGGAGGAGGCGAGCGCGGCGGCACGGCGCAGGGCCCGGGCGGCCGTGACCACACCGCCCGCCCGCCGGGTGCGGTCCGCGAGGGCCGCCAGCAGACCGGCCACCGTGTCGTCCGTGCCCATGGTGGCGGCCGCCAGGTGCCAGATCCGCCGTTCGTCCTGCTCGTCCATGGCCCCGGCCAGCGCCCGGTGCGCGGCATGGCGCTCGGGCAGGGAGGCCGCCTGGTAGACGGCGGAGCGGACCAGCGGGTGGCGGAAGCGCACACGGTGCCCGTCCAGGTCGACGAGGTTCGCCGCGGCCGCGGCGTACAGGTCGGCGGTCGCCGCCTCCCGGTCGTCGGTGGCACCCAGGATGGTGGACAGCTCCCCGTCGTTCTCGATCGCGGCCAGCAGCAGCACATTGAGATGTCTGCGCGAGAGCCGGCTGGTCCGGCATAAGTAGATCTGCTGGAGGCGGACGTTGAGGGGGAGGCGCTCGGGCAGCGGAGCGCGGCCGCTGAGCTGCTCCGGGGCGAGCGCGGAGGGCAGTTCGCACAGCGCGAGGGGGTTGCCCTCGGCCTCGTGCAGCAGCCGCTGCCGCACGGTACGGACCGCCTGCTGCGCCGTACGGGCCAGCAGTTGCTCGGCCGCCTCGGCGGGCAGCGGCCCGAGGACCAGCTCCGGCACGCCCGGAGCGTCGAAGCGCCCCAGGCCCGTGCGGGCGGCGAAGACCATGGCTAGCCCCTCGGCCTCCAGCCGCCGGGCCATGAAGGCCAGCGCGTCGCCGGAGGCCGGATCCAGCCAGTGCGCGTCGTCCACGAGCACCACCACCGGGGCCTCCTCGCAGGCGTCCGACAGGAGCGTCAGCCCGGCCATGGCCACGAAGAACTGGTTGACGGGGGCCGAGTCGATCCCGAACGCCGCGCGCAGCGCACCGGCCTGTGGTGCCGGGAGACGGTCCAGCCCCGACAGGAGCGGCCGCAGCACCTGGTGCAGCCCCGCGAAGGGCAGCTCGACCTCGCTCTCCACACCCACCGCACGCAGGACCCGGACGCCCGGCCCCAGGGATCGCTCCAGGTCGTCGAGCAACGTGCTCTTGCCGATGCCGGCCGGGCCCCGCAGGACGAGGGCGCCGCTGCGCCCCTGCTGTGCACCGTGGATCAGGTCGGCCAGCCGGTCTTGTTCCTGCTCCCGCCCCAGGATCATGGGATGGGTGCTCCCTTCGTCGTGGCCCGGTCATGTGACGGATGACAGAAGCCTCGTGCAAGTCCTATGACTGCCTTCACTTGATCAAGACGGGTGATCAACGGCCCGCGTTCCCTGCCGTATGCAGGTTGTGTGTCAGATGCCCCCGGCAGGAGCCCGTGCCGATACTGACCGGACGGTTCGGCCGGCCGGACGGCGGAGAAGAGCAACGATCGGGGGAGCGGTGAACGGTGTCGCTGCAGCGCAGATGAACGGGGTACGGAGCCCGCTGCCCGGGGAGGACGAGCCGATCGCGGTGGTGGGCCTCGGGCTGCGGCTGCCCGGCGGCCTCCTCGACCGGACGGACCCGTTCGACGCCGGGTTCTTCAACATCCCGCCCAGGGCCGCGCACTGGATCGACCCCCGGCAGCGCCTCGTCCTCGAAACGGCGTGGGAGGCACTGGAGAACGCCAACATCGACCCCCACACGCTGCGCAACGGCAACGGCGGCGTGTACATGGGCGCCGACGGCACCGGCTGCGCCCCGGAGCCGGCCGGGCTCGGGCACGAGGAGCCGGGCAGCGGCGCCGCCCCCGGTGGCTCCCGTGCCGGGGTGTGCGGCCGCCTGTCGCACTTCCTCGGCTGGTACGGCCCGAGCATCAGTGTCGACACCGCCTGCTCCGCCTCGCTCGTCGCGCTGCACTACGCGGTGGACGGACTGCGCCGCGGCGAGTGCGACATCGCGCTGTGCGGCGGGGTGAACGCCGTCCGCCGCTCGCGCAGCACCCCGCTCCCGTCCGGCCCGAAGTCCCCCGCACGCACCGAGGGATGCGGGGTACTGGTCCTCAAGCGGATGCAGGACGCCCGGCGGGACGGCGACACCGTGCGCGCGGTCGTGCGCGGGACCGCGGTGGGGCAGGGCGGCGAGAGCACGGACCGGTACGCCCCGGCCGCGGCAGGCTCCCCCGAGAGCGGCATCGGACACGCGGAACCGATCGCGGGCATCGAGGACGTCGTCACGGCGGTGGCCCGGATACGGGACGGCTTCTTCTTCCCCCACCCGGCCTTCCGGCGGCCCGCCGCGCGCAGCCCGCGGGCGGCGTCCCCGGGCACCGCGCCCACAGCGCTGCGCCCCCGGGAGGCCGCAGGCCCGTGCCGGGTGCTCGTGTATTCCTCCGGCTTCGCCAGAACGATCGCCTCCGCGGTGCTGGAGGAGGCGCCGCAGGACGCCATTGGCACGCCACCCGTCCCGGCCGGGACGGAACGGGCCTCGGACGACACCACGAACGCCGTCTTCACCCTGTCCGCCAAGAGCACCAGGGCACTCGGCCGCCAGCTGGAGCGCTACCAGGACCTGCTGTCCCGGCGCCCCGGACTCGACGTCGAGGACATCTGCTACACGGCGAACGTCGGCCGTGCGCACTTCGCGCACCGTGTCTCCGGCGTCGTCCGCGACCGCGACGACCTGAGCCGCCTGCTCGCGGACCGGCTCGCCCTGCCGGACGGCGGGGCCGCGCCCACGGGGGACCGCCCGGGCAGCCGCGAAGTGGCCTTCCTGTTCAGCGGACAGGGCCACCAGCACGCCGGCATGGGCGCCGGGGTCTACCGGCGCCACGCGGAGTTCCGCCGCGTCGTCGACGAGTGCGACGCGCTGTTCGCCCCGCACCTCGGCCGGTCGGTGAAGGCCCTGATGCTCGGCCGGGCGGAGGACGCCGGGGAGATCCACCGGACGCGGTACGCCCAGCCCGCGCTGTTCGTCCTCGAATACGCGCTGGCGAAGCTGTGGCTGTCGTGGGGGGTGCGGCCCGGGGTGATGACCGGGCACAGCCTGGGCGAGATCACGGCCGCCGCGGTCGCCGGCCTCTTCGACCTCCCGGATGCGGTCGGGCTGGTGGCGGCGCGGGCCCGGCTGATGGACTCGGTGGCCGAGCCGGGCGGCATGGCCGCCGTCAGGGCGGCCGCGGAGACGGTCGCGCCCCTGGTGGCCCGGTACCCGGACCTGGCGATCGCCGCCGTCAACTCCCCTTCCCAGGTGGTGGTCTCGGGCGGCCGCCGGGCTCTGGACGAACTGGTCGGGCACCTGCGGCGGCAGGGCATCAAAGTCAGGCCGCTGCCCGTGTCGCAAGGGTTCCACTCCCCGCTGATGGCCGGGATCGCCGGGGAATTCCGTGCGGTGCTCGAGACCGTGCGGTTCCGCGAGCCCGAACTGGCCTTCGTCTCCAACCTCACCGGGGAGCCGGCCCGCTGGCGGCAGATCTCCCGCCCCGAGCACTGGGTGCGGCACCTGACGGAGCCGGTGGACTTCATGGCGGGCCTGCGCGCCGCCGGGCGCCGGGGGCCGCAGGTGTTCATCGAGATCGGCCCGGCCGGCACCCTGACGGCGCTGGCGAAGCGCTGCCTCCCGGCCGCGGACCACACCTGGCTGACCAGCCTTCAGCCGTCCGAGGCCGACGACCGGACCCTGCTGGAGGCGGTGGCCCGCCTGTACGAGGCGGGCCTGCCCTTCTCCTGGCCCGCCTTCCACCGCTCCGGCCGCCGGAGGAAGGTCGCCCTGCCCACGTACGCCTTCGACAGCGGGCACCACCGGCTGCCGGCCACCGGCCGCAGGCACGCCGCGCTCGGCTGAAGCGGCATCGGCGGCAAGCAGCCACCAATGCCACAAGGCTGATGAAACGGGATTTTCTGCGTAATCTGCGAAGGTTGTCGCATGACCCCTCGGCTCCGCCCGCTCGCCGCGCACTGGCCCGTCCATGTGCCGGTCCTGGCCGCCCTCGTCCTGGCCCTCACCTGGGGACGGTCCCTGTCGGCCGGGACCGTGGCCCTGATGAGCTGCTGTCTGGCCGGCGCGGTGCTCTCCGCCGTGCACCACGCGGAGGTGATCGCGCACCGAGTGGGCGAGCCCTTCGGCTCGCTGGTCCTGGCCGTCGCGGTCACCGTCATCGAAGTGGCCCTCATCGTCACGTTGATGATCGACGGCGGCGACAAGAGCCGTTCGCTCGCCCGCGACACCGTCTTCGCCGCCGTCATGATCACATGCAATGGCATCGTCGGCCTGTCCCTGCTGCTCGGTGCCCTCAGACGCCGGGTGGCGGTGTTCAACGCCGAGGGCACCGGCGCCGCCTTCGGCACGGTGGCGACGCTGGCAGGGCTGAGCCTGGTCCTGCCGACGTTCACCACCACCACGCCGGGCCCGCAGTTCTCCCCGCCCCAGCTCGTCTTCGCCGCGCTCGCCGCACTGGTCCTCTACGGCCTGTTCGTCACCACCCAGACCGTGCGGCACCGCGACTACTTCCTGCCGGTGACCGCCGAGGGCGCGGTCATCGACGCGGACGACCACGCCGACCCGCCCTCGGCCCGCGCCGCCCTGGCCGGCCTGGGCCTGCTCCTCGTCGCCCTGGTCGCCGTGGTCGGCCTGGCCAAGGCGGTCTCCCCGGCCATCGAGTCCGCGGTGGCCGCCGCCGGACTGCCCGCCTCGGTCGTCGGCGTGGTCATCGCACTGCTCGTCCTCCTCCCCGAGAGCATCGCGGCCCTGCGCGCGGCCCGCCGCGACCGCGTGCAGACCAGCCTCAACCTCGGCCTCGGCTCGGCCATGGCCAGCATCGGCCTGACCATCCCCGCAGTCGCGCTGTCCTCGGTCTGGCTGCCGGGCCCGCTGGTCCTCGGCCTCGGCGCGACCCACATGGTGCTGTTCGCCCTCACGGTCGCCGTCGGCACCCTGACGGTGATCCCGGGACGGGCCACCCCGCTCCAGGGCGGGGTGCACCTCTCCCTCCTGGCGGCCTACGTCGTGCTCGCGGTCAGCCCCTGAGCCGGACGGTCCCTAGGACTTCGCCGCGGGCAGTACGGCCATGACGTCGCGCGCCCGCCGGCCCGGCACCATGCCGAGCCGCCACGCCTGCCAGCCCGCCTCCGGCTCGGCCCCCTGCCGCAGCACCAGGGCGTACCCCGCCGCCGTCTCCTCCAGCGCGGGGTCGACCGGCCAGTCGGCCTCGAGCAACTCCTGCCGGAGCCGGGCCAGTTCCTCCTCGGCCACCGCCGAGCCGACCACCGAGCCGCCCGGCGAGGCCAGCGGCAGCAGGGTGCAGCGCAGGAAGCGGGCCCAGGTCGCGCCCCGCCGGTCACCGTAGCCGGTGAACAGCAGCAGCGCCTGCTCCGCCAGCTCCAGCGCCGGCCCGGGACGGTCGTTGCCTGCATCGACGACGGCCAGCTCCAGGCACGACCACGCCTCGCCGTGCGGGACGCCCGAGCGGTGGAAGTCCGCCCGGCCCTCCTGCAGCAGCTGCCGGGCGAAGCCGCTGTTGCGCAGCGAGCCCGTCTGTGCGGCCCGCTGGTCCCGGGTCACCCGGCCCGAATGGTGCCGGGCGCAGGCCAGCCCGTACCCGTCCCGCATGCGGTTGAACATCACGCGCGCCCGCTCCAGCTCGCGCACCGCCGCCGCGAGATCGCCGAGTTCCTCCAGCGCCTGGCCGAGGTGGTACAGCGTCCACGCCTCGCCGCGCACGTCCTCGTGCCCGTGGTGCAGCGCGGCCGCCTGGCGCAGCCGCTCCGCCGCCGCGGCCGCGTCGCCGCTCAACAGGACGGTCCGGGCCAGCTGGGTGAGCGCCCAGGCCTCGCCGCGCGCGTCCTGGGTGCGCCGGTACAGCTCCAGGGCCCGGTGGAGTTCCCCGCCCGCGGCCTCCGTCTGCCCCAGGCAGAGCCGCACCTGCCCCAGCTGGAAGTGCGCCCACGCCTGGCCGTGCAGGCTCTCGCTCTCGCGGTGCAGCTCCAGGGACTCCTCCAGCAGGGCGAGCGCCTCGGCGAGCCGTCCGCGGTCGCGCTCGACCGCGGCCAGCGCGTGCAGCGTCCAGGCCCGGTCGCCGCTCAGCCCGTCCGGAGCCTGGAGGGCCAGCGCCTCGCGCAACTTCTCGGCGGCCTCCGGCAGTTGGCCCTGGTGCTGGAGGGTGATGCCCAGATCGCGCAGGGCCCTGGCGGCGCCCGCCTCGTTGTGCGCGTCGAAGTACAGGCCGACCACCGAGGTGAGGGTCGCCCGGGACTTGTCCAGCTCGCCCAGCTGCCGCGCCGCGACGCCGGTGCGCCACTGGACCGAGCGCACCAGCAGTCCGCGGTCGGTGGCCTGCGTCAGCTCGTTCAGCTCGCCGAGCCGGTGCAGGTCCCCGCGCAGCAGGCAGTAGTCGCACAGCGCACCCAGCAGGTGCAGCACCACGGCCTGGTCCACGCCCTCCGCGTGCCGCAGCGCCGCGGTGATGAAGCCTGACTCGTCGTCCAGCCAGCGGAGCGCCGCGTCGAGCGAGGCGAAGCCGTGGACCCCGCCCGGACCCTTGGCGAACATGTCGGCCCGGGTCGAGGTCTTGCCGTCCACCATGCGGATGACCGAGTCGGCCAGCTCCGCATAGCTGCGGAACAGCCGCTCCTGCGCCGCGCCGCGCTCGCCCGGGGCGTCCTCCTCGTGCAGCCGCGCCTGCGCGAAGGAGCGGACCAGGTCGTGCATCCGGTAGCGCTGGGCGCGCACGGGCTCGATCAGCCCGGCCCGCGCCAGCGCGGCCAGCCCGTGCGCGGCCTCCTGCTCGCCCTCGCCCAGCAGCGCCGCCGCGGCGGCCGGACCCAGCGAGGCCCGGCCCGCCAGCGCCAGCCGGCGCAGCAGCCTGCGGGAGCCGTCGCTCTGGTCGAGATAGCGCAGCCACAGGGCCCGCTCCACCGGGTCGTGCTGCCCGGAGGCCGCCAGCTCGGCCCCGAGCGCGCGCAGCGTGCGCGGCCCGAGGGCCGAGCCCGCCACCCGCAGCGCCAGCGGCGACCCGCCGCACAGCTCCCGCACCCGCGTCAGGGCGCCCGCCTCGTACGGGACCGGCCCGGGCTCCTCGGCCACGGCCCGCAGCAGTTCCTCCGCACCGGGCCCGTCCAGCGGGCCGAGCGGCAGCTCGTACGTCCACGCCGCCGGGTCCGGCGGCAGCGCCAGCGGGGCCCGCGCGGTGACCAGGACCAGGCTCTCGGAGTTGCGCGGGATCAGCGCGCGGACCTGCTCGGCGTCGGTGGCGTCGTTCAGCACGACGATCGCCGCCGGCCCGGCGAGGTGCCGCTCGTACAGGTCGGACAGCCGGCGCAGGTGCTCCTCCGGCGAGGACCGCTCCCTGAAGAGCAGCTGCTCGCGCGGCGCGCCGAGCTGGTTGAGCAGCTGCATCAGCGCGTCCCTGGCCGGCAGGGGCCGCTCGTCGGGGCTCTCGCCGCGGAGGTCCACCAGCGCGGCGCCGCGGAACTGGTCGCGCAGGTGGTGCGTGGCCCGCAGCGCGAGCGTGGACCGGCCGGACCCGGGAGGCCCGTGCAGCACCACGACCGTGGGCCTGGTCTCCGTACGGGCCCGGGCCTGCTGCACCCACTGGACGATCCGGGACAGCTCCTCGCCGCGCCCGGCGAACGGGCCGGTGGCCTCCGGCAGATGGCCGAACGACCGCGTCAGGGCATTGCGCCGCCGGCCCGCCGCGCTGCGGTCCGCGCCGCGCAGCACGGGCCCGCGGCCGGTGCCGCGCTCGCCCGCGTCGGCACTCGCGGCGCGGCCGCGCGTGCTGCCCGACACCATCCGCTGGTGGTCGAGGAAGGGCCGGATGCCGCGCACCTCGAGCGCCGTCAGCCACTGCAGCCGCAGCTGTTCGGTCCCGCCGGGCTGCCCCCGCCTGCCCGCGCGGCGGTGCGCGTCCGGCCAGTGCCCGGCGGTCAGCTTTCCGACCGTGGTCACCGACCCCGCCAGGGCCACCGCGGCCGCCGCCCCCAGGGCCGTGCCCGACGACGTGCCGAACCCCAGGTCCGCTGCGCACGCGGCGAGGGCCGCCACCGCCGTCACCAGCGCCGGGGTGCCGAGCGAGGACCACGACAGCCGGGTCGTCAGCGGCCGCACCGACGCCGCTTCTTCGTCCAGGGCGCGTACGTACGCCGTGTACTCCTCCGCGGCGGCGGAGGCCAGGGCGTCCGTCTCGGTGCGCGCCCGCCGGAGCAGTACGTCGCCGTCCGCGCGCCCGCCCGAGCGCTTCACCTCCTCCGCCACGGCCCGTCCCAACAGGCCCTCGACCTCCGAGCGGTGCTCCTCCCGCAAACCTGCCGGTGCAGTCTGCATGCCGTGCCCCTCCCCGTGGTGATCCCGGCCCCCAAGTCTTGCGTCCCGGCACGTTTTTCGACAGGGCAGCCGAAAACCTCCGGTGGCGGTGGGGCGGTTGACGACGGGGGAGGAGAGTGGGGTGTGCGCATCCTCTATCGCCATGCCCATGCCAGTCGTACCGTCGCGGCATGAGAAGGTTGCGCAGACGCAGAATCACCGTCGCGGCGCTCACCGCCACCGCTGCCCTCATCTCCACGGCCGCCGCCAGTGCGGGAACGGGCGGCGCCCCTGGCCGGGCCGAAGCCGTCGGAGCCGAGACGGCCCAGGGCATCCGGCTCCCCACCAACCAGCGCATCACCCCCTTCGGCACCCGGCACCGCATCGACAACGGACGCTTCCTCGCCGGCACCCTCAGCCCGGACGGCTCCCGCGTCGCCGCACTGACCTGGAAGAGCTTCACCGGATTCCTCACCGTCTTCGACGCGCGCTCCGGCAAGGTCCTCCAGCAGATCGGCACCGGCGTCGGCAAGGACAGGAGCATCGGCGACGGGAGCGTCGGGACGGACGGCCCCCTCTACTCCCCGGACGGCAGGACGCTGTGGTTCCCGCAGGCCGGCGACCTGGTGCGGTTCAAGGTCGGCGCCGACGGCACCGTCTCCGAGCCGAAGGTCATCGCACTGACCGGCCCCCACGGCAGCGCCCTCCCCGCCGGAGCGGCCCTCTCGCCCGACGGGACGAAGCTGTACGCAGCCCTCAACGGCAGCAACACCCTCGCCGTCGTCGACACCCGCACCGACAGGCTCCTCAAGGAGATCCCCGTCGGCAACGCGCCCCGCCAGGTGGTCGTCGCCGACGGCCGCGCCTTCGTCTCCAACGAGGGCGGCCGCCCGGCCACGGCACAGGACTTCACCAACCTGTCCGACGGCACGCCCCTGGTCGCCGACCGCACGACCGGCGCCGCGAGCAGCGGCACCCTCTCCGTCGTCGACCTCGCCACCGAGCGGGAGACGGCCACCGTGAAGGTGGGCCTGCAGCCCACCGCCCTCTATCGCCGGGGAAGTTCCCTCCTGGTGGCCAACAGCAACGACGACTCCGTGTCGGTCGTCGACACCCGCAGCCTGCGGGTCAGCCAGACCTTCAACGTCAACCCGCTGCCCGGCTCCAAGGTCGGCAGCGCCCCCAACGGCATCACCATGTCCGACGACCACCACGTCCTGGTGTCCCTCGGCCGCGACAACGCCCTGGCCCAGTACCGCTGGGACGGCCCCTTCGCGCCCGTGCGCTACGAAGGGCTGATCCCCACCGACTGGTACCCGGTGGGCGTCCTGTACGACGCGCCGCTGCACAAGGTCGTCGTCACCAACGCCAAGGGCGTCGGCTCCCGCGGCCCCGCCTCCGCCTTCCCCGGCGGCCCCGACACCCCGCCCGTCACCGGGCACAACACCTACGACGACACCGGCACCCTCACCGTCTTCGCCCCGCCCTCCAGGGCCAGGCTGGGCAGGCTCACCCACCAGGTGTTCGTCGACAACGGCTGGGAGCGGCTGCTGGGGAGCGGCAACCGGGCGGACCCCATGGCCCGGCCGGTCCCGGTGCCCGTGCACCTCGGCGAGCCCTCCGTCATCCGGCACGTCTTCCTGGTGGTCAAGGAGAACCGGACCTACGACCAGGTGCACGGCGACATGGGCAAGGGCGACAGCGACCCGCAGCTGGCCCAGTTCGGCAGGCGGGTCACCCCCAACCAGCACGCCCTCGCCGAGCGGTTCGGGCTGTTCGACAACTTCTACGACGAGGGCACGCTGTCCGCCGACGGGCACAACTGGCTGACCCAGGCCGACTCCAACGACTACATCGAGAAGGAGTTCGGCACCTTCTACCGCAGTTACCCCTCCCAGGGCGCCGATGCGCTCGCGTACCAGCGCAACGGCTTCCTGTGGGACGCCGCCCGGCGGGCGGGGCGCAGCGTCGAGAACTACGGCGAGTACGTCAACCTCCAGCTGCCGCCGAGCGGCGAGCCGAGCTGGTCCGACTGGTACAGGTCCGCGCGGATCCTGGAGGGCAAGGAGACCGGGCAGCCGCCGGTGCCCACCGGCGCCTACCCGAGCACCTCCGACATCCCGTCCCTCAACGCCGTCAGCAAACCGGAGTTCCCCACCTTCGACACCGACATCCCGGACCAGTACCGCATCGACATCTGGCTCCGGCACTTCCGCGAGGCGGAGCGGACGGGCAAGCTGCCCGACCTCACGCTCATGACGCTGCCGCAGGACCACACGGCCGGCACGAGCGGGAAGGACCCCTATCCGACGGCCATGGTGGCCGACAACGACCTGGCGGTCGGACGGCTCGTCGACGCGCTCTCGCACAGCAGGTTCTGGAACTCCTCGGCGGTCTTCGTCGTGGAGGACGACACCCAGGACGGCGTCGACCACGTCGACGGCCACCGCGGCCCGCTGTGGCTCGCCAGCCCCTACGCCGGGCGCGGGGCGGTCGTCGGCACCTACTACACCCAGCTCAACGTGGTCCGCACCATCGAGCAGATCCTCGGCATCCCGCCCATGAACCAGCTCGACCGGGCCGCCGAGCCGATGTTCGACGCCTTCGCCGACCACCCCGACCCGGAGCCCTTCACCGCCCTGCCCAACCAGGTGCCGCTGGACTACGGGCTGAAGAAGCAGGGCGCCGGCCCGTCCGGCGAGCTGCGCGTGCCGCCGGGCATGGAGCGGCTCGCGCGGCAGTGGGAGCTGTGGAGCGCCCGGCAGTCGACCGGCGGTTCCCACCCGGAACTCGACGAGGTCAACCCCGCGCAGCTCAACCGGGTCGACTGGTACGAGGCCACCGGCTGGCGCCGCCCCTACCCGGGCGACTCCCGGATCCTGGCGCCCGACGAGGTCCCCGGCAAGGACAAGCCGCCGCAGGAACTGGACTGACTGACCCACGGAGACAGGAGGACCCCGCCCGGGCTACCCGAAGGCGCCATCCCGCTGCCGGAGGCGGCCGGCCCGGGCGATCTCCTCGGCGGACAGGGTGACCGTCCCCTCCGGCGCCGGTTCCAGCTGCGTCCGGCCCGCCGCGTCGCTGACCTTCAGCAGCAGGGCGACCAGCAGCCAGTTGGCGACGGTGGACGAGCCGCCCTGGGCCAGGAACGGCAGGGCCTTGCCCGTCAGCGGGATGAGCCCGGTGACACCGCCGGCCACGACGAACACCTGGAGCATCAGCGCCACCGCCAGGCCGGCCGAGAGGAGCTTGCCGAACGGATCGGTCAGCACCACGGCGCTGCGCAGCCCGCGCTCGGCGAGCAGCGCGTACAGCAGCAGCACGGCGAACACGCCGGCCGAGCCCAGCTCCTCGCCGACGGTCGTGAGGATGAAGTCGCTGCGCCCCGCGAAGCCGATCAGCCAGGGGTGCCCCTGCCCCAGGCCCGTGCCCAGGATGCCGCCGCTGCCGAAGCTGAAGAGGGCCTGCGCGCCCTGGTCCGAGACCAGGCCGGACGGCGGGTGGGGGAGGTAGATGTCCATCGGGTGCAGCCAGGCGACCACCCGGCCGTGGACGTGGGGTTCGAGCGAGCCGACCACCGCGGCGCCGACGACCGCCAGCGCCAGGCCGATCAGCACCCAGCCGGTGCGCTCGGTGGCCACGTAGAGCATCACCACGAAGATCCCGAAGAAGATCAGTGACGTGCCCAGGTCGCGCTCGAAGACCAGGACCAGGAGGCTGGCGGCCCAGATGGCCACCACGGGGCCGAGGTTGCGGCCGCGCGGCAGGTACAGGCCCATGACCCGGCGGCTGGCGAGGGCGAGGGCGTCGCGGTGGACCGTCAGATACCCGGCGAAGAAGATCGTGATCGCCAGCTTGGTGAACTCGTCCGGCTCGAAGGACAGCCCGCCCAGCCGGATCCACCGCTTCGCCCCGTAGGTGTCGCCGGGGAAGAACGCCGGGGCCATCAGGAGGACCAGGGCGCCCGTCATGAGCACGTAGGTGTAGCGCTGGAGCATGCGGTGGTGCTTGACCGCGACGGTCACGGCGATGAAGGCGCCGACCGCTATGCACAGCCACATCACCTGGCCGGGGGCGGCGGCCGAGGACTTGTACTTGAGCGCGTACGACACGTCGAGCCGGTGGAGGAGCACCAGCCCCAGCCCGCTGAGCAGCACCGCCACCGGCAGGATCAGCGGGTCGGCGTACCGGGCGAACCGCCGCACCGCCAGATGGGCCAGCCCCGCCACCGCGCCCAGCGCGAGCACCTGGAGGACGAACCCGCCCGAAAGCGTGCCGTGCAGGGCGAGTTCGGCGTCGGCATCGGCGAAGGCAGCCACCAGCACCGCGAGGATGACCAGGAACAGCTCGGTGTTCCGGCGGCGCTGCGCGCCGGGCGCCGGCGCGGCCGCCCCCGGCTGCCGGAAAGCAGTGAGCACAGGGAATCCCCCCAGGAATGACGGTGGCCTCACGCGGGACCCCGCGGCACCGAGCCATATTTGCATACTTGCGCAATATAGCAATGATGAGGGGTGGTCAGCGCAGGAAGGCCACCGTCCCCCTGCCCTGGAGGGCGCGCAGCCCGCCCAGCACACAGCCGCTGACGTCACTGGTGGGAGTGGCGCTGCCCGAGACGCGCGCACCGGTGAGGATGCCGCGCACGACGGTGCCGCCCAGCAGGGCGTCGCCGGGGTTGTAGGTCTCGACCTGGCGCAGGCCCGGCAGCACGACCGAGGAGCCGAGGGTGCGCCCGCCCGCATCGCGCCAGGTGACGGTCCCCTGGCCGCGGATGGCCCGGGCACTGGTGCAACTGGCCTCGCTGCTCCCCCGGAAGACGAGTGAGCCGGAGCCGATCCGCGCGTACGCCCTGTCGCGCCCGGTGCAGTCGGTGAACGCCAGCACGCCGTGCATGGTGATCGTCTGCGGGAACCGGCCGAGTGGCGGGGCGAAGGCCAGCGGGCGGTCGCGAAGGGTGCTGACCGCACAGGTCAGGGCGGTGCTCCGGGGCCGGTGCGGCGGAAGGTGCGCCGCGGAGGCCGCACCGCCCGCGGGCCGGGCGGCCGGCAGGGCGAGGGCCGCGGCCGCGGCGGCGGCCACGGCGCACCGGGACGCCCACGTGGGGCGGAACGGGGTCGGAAGGGTCATCCTTGCTCTCCTGTGGGTGCTGTCGTCTCCGGTGCGCGGACCGCCTGACGCGCGGTGAGATGCCCGGCGCCGGGCGCCGGAAGCACGTGCGCCGGAGCCTGCCGGGGCGGGGGCAGCAGACGTGCCAGGGCGTGCGGCAGCCACCAGTTGCGGTGGCCCAGGAGCCGCATCAGCGAGGGCACCAGGACGACGCGGACGACGGTGACGTCGATCGCGATGGCCGCGGCGACGGTCAGCCCGATCTGCTGGAAGTCCTGGCGGTGGGTGAGGAGCAGGCCCGCGAAGGTGACGACCATGACGGCCGCGGCGAGCGTGATGGTGCGGGCAGTGTGCTGCAACCCGTGGGCGACGGCCGCGGTGTTGTCGCCGCAGCGTCCGTAGTGCTCGGCGACGCGGTGGACCAGGAACACCTCGTAGTCCATGGACAGGCCGAAGACCAGGGCGAAGGCGAGCAGCGGGATCAGGACGTTGACCTGACCCGCCCACGACGTCCCCCGGGAGACCAGGGCGAGCACGCCGAACGCGGCGCCGACCGTCAGGACGTTCATCACGATCGCCTTGAGGGGGATCAGCACACTGCGGAAGATCACCAGCAGCAGCATGAACGAGCCGGTCAGGACGATCGCCATGACCTGCCACAAACCGGTGAGAGCCGTGCTCCGCATGTCCGCGAGAGCGGCCGAGGGCCCCGCGACGAGCACGCGCTGACCCGCGGGGAGCAGGCGCGGCGCGAGGTCCCGGATGTGCGCGAGGAGGGCGGCGGAAGCCGCACTGTCCGGGGCCTCGCGCTCGCCCACGGCCAGCACGGTCAGGTCGTCGCCGTTGTCCAGCGCGGCGGCCAGGGCCACGCGGGGATCGGAGCGCAGCGCCGTGACCAGGGCCGCGGTCTCCACGGGCGGGCCGCCGGGCCGGTGGGGCAGCGCGAGGACGGTCACGCTGGCCAGCCGGTCGTCCTCCATGCGGAGCAGCCCCCGGCCCGTCTCGGTGTGCGCGATGGCCGAACGGTCGTAGTGCAGCCCCAGGCGGATGCCCAGGACCGGGACGAAGGCCAGCACCAGCACCCCGAGGGCCGCGAGGAACCAGGGCCAGGGCCGGCGCATCAGGTGCAGCGCCCACCGGGACCACCACCCGCCCTCCGCGGAACCCGCCGGCCGGGCGCGCCGCCGGCGCAGCGTGCCGCGGTCCAGTCGGCGGTCCAGGCGCGGCAGCAGGGCGGGCAGCAGGGTCAGCGCCGCGCAGAGCGTGACACCGGTGGTGGTCGCGGCCCCCAGCGCCAGCATCCGGACGTTCCGCGCCGGAACGACCATCAGCGCCGCGCTGGTCGTCACGACCACCAGCGCGCACCAGCACACCGTGCCGCCCGCCGTCGCCGTGGCCTGTGCGGTGGCCTCCAGCGGGCTCCGGCCCCGGGAGCGGGCCTGCCGGTAGCGCAGGAGGATCAGCAGCGCGTAGTCCAGCCCGAGGCCCAGCCCGACGCTCGTGGCCAGGGTCAGCACCGTGGTGTCGACCCGCGTCACCAGGCTCATGGCCATCAGCGCCCCGGTGCTCACCAGGATCGCCGAGCCGGCCACCACCAAGGGCGCCACGGCGGCCCCCACCGATCCCAGGCCGAAGGCCAGCAGCGCGACGGCCGTGGGCACGGTGACGATCTCGACGAGCCGCAGGTCGCTCACATCGGCGTGGATCAGCTCGGCCAGAACGGGCGTCAGGCCCACCACGGCCACGGAGACCCGCCCGCCGGACGCCTCGCGCGCGGTCTGCCGGGCCACCGCCTGCATCTCGGGCAGCTGCCGCTGACGCGTCGCCTCGTCGCCCATGACGCCGATGGACACATACGCATGACGGGGATTCTGCCCGGCAATCCCGGGCACCGGCAGCACCGTACCCACACCGGTCCGGTCGACCAGGGCCCGGGCCGTCGCCGAAACCGCTTTCTGATAGACCGGATCGGACGCCCGCATCTCCGGAGAGTCGAAGGCCAGCATCATCTGCTCGGCGCCCAACCGGGGAAATCCCCGGGAGACGATCGCGGCCGCCCGCGCACCGGGAGAGTCCCCCATGTCCGTCGAGGGAATGCTCAGCCTGCCCAATTGAACGGGCAGCAGAACGGCGGCGACCGCAACGAGCCCGGCCCACACCGCCACCACCAGGCGCCAGTGCCGGGCCGCCGCCGTACCGATCCGGCCCGTCCGGCTGAATTCCGCATCTGCGGCAGGGGAATTCTGCTCCGGATTCGGCACGCGGGCGTCGGGCAGCACGGGAAATCCGCTCTCCTCACAGGTGCGCGGCAGCCGGACCGTGCTCGTCGGACCGGCCTCCTGATTCGCGACACAGAATGGCACGGAGAATCACGGAGGGCCGCCAATGAGTAATTCCGCGCGAGCCGTTCAGCCGAATGGAACCACCGGAAATGCGAAACGCCCGGGCCCCCGGCTCGTTGACCACTCCGCGAGTGAAGTCCCCCATTCCTCGCCGCCCTCTCTTCCCCGGTAAGAAGGAGTTCCCCATGACGTGCCCCGACACTTCCGGCGCCATTGCCGTCGTGGGTGCCGCCTGCCGGCTGCCGGGCGGGATCACCAGCCTCGACGGGCTGTGGTCCGCGCTCACCGAGGGGCGGGACCTCGTCGGCGAACTCCCCGCCGGCCGGTTCGACCCGGACCGGTGGTCCGACCCCGTGCCCTGGCGCCCCGGGAAGACCTACACCCTCGCGGGCGGATTCCTCGACGACGTCCACGGATTCGACGCCGGCTACTTCGGCATCTCGCCCCGCGAGGCGGGCCGCATGGACCCCCAGCAGCGGCTCTTCCTGGAGATGGCCGTCGAGGCCCTCGACGACGCCGGCATCGCCGCGGCCGCCCTCGCAGGCTCCGACACCGCGGTCTACGCGGGCGTCTCCAGCCCCTCCTTCGCCGTCCTCCAGGGCCTCAACGAGCGGTCCACCGACGCCTACACCATGACGGGCGGCGCCACCTCGAACGTCGCCAACCGCGTCTCGCACTTCCTGGACCTGCGCGGCCCCAGCCTCGCCGTGGACACGGCCTGCTCCTCCGCCCTGGTCGCCCTGCACCACGCCTGCGAGGCCCTGCGCACCGGCCGCTGCGGGGCGGCGCTGGCAGGCGGCGTGCACCTGCTCCTCAGCCCCTTCGAGTTCGTCGGCTTCGCCAAGGCGTCGATGCTCTCGCCCACCGGCCGCTGCCGCACGTTCTCCGCCGCGGCCGACGGCTACGCCCGGGGAGAGGGCGGCGGCCTGGTCCTCCTCAAACCGCTGTCCCGCGCCCTGGCGGACGGCGACCGGGTGCACGCGGTCGTCCTCGGCAGTGCCGTCAACACGGACGGGCGCACCCCGGGCCTGGCCCAGCCGAGCGCGGAGGCCCAGGAGGCACTGCTGCGCGAGGTGTACGAAACGGCGGGCGTCGACGCCGACGAACTCGCCTACCTGGAGCTGCACGGCACCGGCACCCCCATCGGCGACCCCACGGAGTGCCGCGCCGTCGGGCGGGCCCTCGCCACCCGGCGGGCCTCCGGCCGGGCACTGCCCGTGGGATCGGTCAAGAGCCACCTCGGACACCTGGAGCCGGCCTCGGGCATGGCAGGCATGTTCAAGGCCATGCTGGTCCTGCGGCACGGCCGGGTACCGGCCAACCTGCACGCCCTCCCGCTGAACCCCGCCATCGACTTCGACGGCCTGCGCCTCGCACCCGCCACCGAGCCCCGCGAGCTGGAGCGGGTGCCCGGCGGCCGGGCCGTGGCCGGAGTGAACTCCTTCGGATTCGGCGGGGCCAACGCCCACATCGCGCTCACCACCGGACCCGAGCGGCCCGGGACGGCACGGCCCACGGGCCCCCTGCCCGTCGTCGTGTCGGCCCGCACGCCCGAAGCGGCCCTCACCGCGGCCACGCACATGGCCGAGCGGCTCGACGGCTGCGCGGAGGAGGAGTTCTACGACCTCGCGTACACCGCCAGCCGGAGACGCGGACACCACCCGCACCGGGCGGCCGTGGTGGCCGACACCCCCGCCGAGGCGGCCGCTGCACTGCGGCGGCTGGCCGGCGGCGAGAAGCACACCGCGGGCGCCGCGGCGACCGCCGCCGAGCGCGGCAGCGTGGCCCTGGCGTTCTCCGGCAACGGCTCCCAATGGGCCGGCATGGGCGCGGACCTGCTGGCCGCCGAGCCCGTCTTCCGCGCGGCGGTCGCCGAGGCGGACGACGCGCTGCGCCCCCTGCTCGGCTGGTCCGTGCTGGACGAACTCACCGAGTGCCGGCGCGGGGACGGCACCGACGTCGCCCAGCCCCTGCTGTTCGCCGTGCAGGTGGGACTGGTCGAACTGCTCCGGGCACACGGGGTCCGGCCTGCCGGGGTGGTCGGGCACAGCTCCGGCGAGATGGCGGCCGCATGGGCGGCCGGGGTCCTCGAACTCGGCGCGGCCGCACACGTCGTGGTGGAGCGCTCCCGGGCCCAGGAGTCCACGGCCGGCGACTGGGGCATGGCGGCGATCGGCACGGACGAGGGACAGGCCCGCCGGCTGCTGCGCCCGTACGCCGGCCGGCTGGAGGTCGCCGGGGTCAACACCGCGCGCGACGTGACCGTCGGCGGGGACCGGGCCGCCCTCGCCGAACTGGCCGACGACCTGCGGCAACGCGGCATCTTCTGCCAGGACCTGGGCCTGGCGTACGCCTTCCACAGCCACGCCATGGACGGCCTCCAGGACCGCATCCTGCAGGCCCTGACCGACCTCAAGCCGCACCGCGCCCACACCCCGTACGCCTCGGCCACCACGGGCACCGTGCTGACCGGCCGCGAGATGGGAGCCGCCTACTGGTGGCGCAACCTGCGCGACCCGGTGCTGTTCGCCCCGGCCGTCGCCGAACTCCGGGACCGGGGCTGCGACATCTTCGTCGAGGTCGGCCCGCACCCCGTGCTCAGCGGCTACCTGCGGCGGCCGGTACCCGGCCGCACGACCACCGTCGTGCCCACCCTCAGCCGGAACGTCCCCGGGCTGACCGCGGTGCGCACCGCCCTCGGCCACCTGGCGGCGGCCGGCGACGCGGGAGCGCCCTTCTTCCCCCGGCCCGGCCGGGTGGTCGACCTGCCCGCCTACCCCTGGCAGCGCGAACGCCACTGGAACGGCTCCTGCAAGGTGTGGGCGCGCCGCTGCGGCGACGGGACGGTCGACCACCCCCTGCTCGGCGAACGCGCCGGCCTGGCCGAGCCCTCCTGGCACGGCCCCTTCGACCCCGCCCGCGCCCCCTGGCTCGAGGGCCACCGGATCGCCGACGCGGTGCTCATGCCCGCCACCGGCTTCACGGAAATGGCACTGGCCGCGGGCCGGCGGACCTGGGACACCGCCGTGGAGATCACCGACCTCGCCATTCCCCGGGCGCTGGTCCTGCCCTTCGAGAGCGACCGGCAACTCCAGACCCAGACGATGCTGTCGACGGACGACGGGCTCGTCCGGATCGCCAGCCGCGGCGAGGACGGCGACGCCTGGCAGGAACACGCCCGGGGACGGATCCGCAGGCTCCTCGAACCCCGGCCCGGGCGCATCAACGTCGACCGGCTCGCCGCCGCACTGCCGGACCGCTGGACGGCCGGGGAGTTCTACGAGCTGATCGAGAGCGTCGGCGTCCAGTACGGGCCCGACTTCCTGGTGCTGACCGAGGACATCCACATCGGTGAGGGAGAGTCGCTCACCCGCTACACCACCGGAGCCGACCTGTCCGGCTACGAGGCGCACCCCGCCCTGCTCGACGGCGCGGTCCAGACCGGCCTCGTCCTGCTCGAGGAACTGGCCGTCCACCGCGAGCCCTGCCTGCCCGCCTCCATCGACCGGGTGCGCGCCTGGCGGCCGCTGCCCGCCGCGGGCCACTTCCACGCCCGGCTGCGCGCCCGCTCCGCCCGCGAGTCGCTGCTCGACCTCACCGTCCTCGACCCGGACGGCGAGGTGTGCCTCTCGCTGGAGGGCGTCCGGCTGCGCCGCTTCCACCGGCCCGGTGCCCCCGGCGCCGTGCGCCACTCCACCGTGCTGCGGGCCGCCTGCCGCCCCGGCCAGGACCCCGGCCCCAGCCCGCTGCCCGCCCCCGCCGCCCTCGCGCAAGCCTGCCGGCACGTGGTGCGCGACCCGGAGGAGCACGACCACGCCTCCACCGCGGCCCGGGAGCTGGCGGCGCACTTCGGGACCGCCGCCGTCACGGACCTCCTGCCCGGCCCGGGGACCGCCGCCTTCGACGTGGCCGACCTGATCGACGCGGGAGCGGCGGCGCACTGCGCGAAGCTCCTCGGCGTGCTGCTGGAGGCGGCACACTCCCACGGACTGGTCGTACCGGACGGGGCGCGGTGGCGCGTCGTACGGCCACCGGCACCGCAGGAACGGTTCCGCGAACTCACCCGGCGCCACCCCGACCTCGCCGTGGCCCTCGCCCTGCTCGGCACCTGCGGCTCACGGCTCCTCGAGGTGCTGCGCGGCCGCCTCGACCCGGCCGACGTCCTCCTCACGGCCACCAACCGGCCCCTGCTGGAGGAGTACCACGCCGGGGGCGGCCCGGCGCGGTCCGACGGCCGGGCCGTCCGCGCGGCCCTGGCGGCCGCCGTCGCCGACTGGCCCGCCGACCGGCCGCTGCGCGTCCTCGAAGTCGGCGCGGGCAGCGGCGGCACCACCGCGTTCGCACTGCCCGTCCTGCCGCCCGAACGCACCCGCTACCTCTGCACCGACGTCTCCGACGGCCACGTCCCCCGCCTCCGGAACAAGTTCCGGGACCACGACTTCGTCGAGCACCGCACCCTGGACCTCGACCGGGACCCCGTGGAACAGGGCCTGCCCGAGGCCGGGTTCGACATCGTGATCGCCGGGCACGCCCTGCACACCGCCCGCGACCTGCGGAGCGCGCTCGCCCACATCCGCACGCTCCTCGCCGACGACGGCCACCTCCTCGCCACGGAGGCCCACGACCCGGCCGCGCAGGCCCTGCTGTCCGGCCTCCTGCCCGGCTTCTGGGAGCAGGACGACACTGCACTGCGCCCCACCGGACCGCTGCTGTCCGCCGACGCATGGACAAGGACCCTGGCGGAGGCCGGATTCCACGACCCCGTGGCCCTGGGACGGGGCACCGCCTCCCTCCTCCTCGCGCAGCGGCCGCGCCGTACCCACCCCGCTCCCGCAGCCGCTCCCGCCGCACGGCCGGGCGGCTGGATCGTCGCCGCGGAGGACCCGGCCGACCCGCTCGCCGACGTGCTCGTCCGCAGCCTCGGGGCGTCCCGGACCACGCTGGGCACCGGACAGGACGACTGGCCGGCCCTGCTCGACGAGCACCCCGGCGACCTCGGCGTACTCCTGCTGTTCGCCGAGGACGAGCAGCCCACCGCCCCCCTCGACACCGACCGTGCCGTGCGCCGCCTGGCGGCGCTGCGCGCCGTGGTCGCCTCCGCCGCGCGGCGCAACGACGTCGCCCTCTGGCTCACCACACCCCCGACCGGAGCGCTGCCCGCCCCCGAGAGCCCCTGCGCACCGGAGGCCGCGACGCTCTGGGGAGCGGCCCGCTGCATCGGCATCGAGCACCCCCGGCTCGCCGTGCGCCGCGTCTCCCTGGAGCGCGGCGACAGCCCGGAGGCCGACGCCGCCCGCCTGGCCGCGGAACTCGCCGACCCCACCGCGGAGGACGAGATCGTCCTCACCCCCTCCGGACGCTTCGTGCCCAGGATCCACGCACGACCCGCGCTCACCACCACCGCCCCCGCACCGCCCGGCACCCCCTTCGCCCTGCGGCTGCACACCCCCGGACGCGCCTACCGGGTGGCGTGGGCACCCGCCGAGGCCCCCCGGCCGGGGCCGGACGAGGTGCTCGTCTCCGTACGGGCCGCCGCACTCAACTACCGTGACGTCCTGCAGGCCCTGGACCTCATCCCGCTCGGCACGCCGCGGAGCGGCGACGCACCCGGCAAGGAGCGCGGCCTCGGCCTCGAGTGCGCCGGTGTGGTCACCGCCGTCGGCTCCCGCGTGACCCGCTTCGCGGTGGGGGACCGGGTCTTCGGCTTCGGCTCCGACATGCTGGCCTCGCACGCCACGGTCCAGGAGAACCTCACCGGCCACATCCCCGGCGGCATGGACTTCTGCCGGGCGGCCACCCTGCCCGGTGTCTACCTCACCGTCCACCAGGGCCTGCACCGGCTGGCCCGGCTCGCCCCCGGCGAGACCGTCCTGGTGCACGGCGCGGCGGGCGGCGTGGGGCTGGCCACGCTCCAGTACGCCGCGCACGTCGGCGCCCATGTCATCGCCACCGCGGGCACCCCCGCCAAACGCGATCTGCTGCGCCTGCTCGGCGTCCGGCACGTACTGGACTCGCGCTCCCTGGACTTCGCCCACCAGGTCAAGGAGATCACCGGCGGCCAGGGCGTCGACGTCGTCCTCAACTCCCTCGCGGGCGAGGCCATCAGCCGCGGACTGGAGTCGCTCCGCAGCGGCGGCCGCTTCATCGAACTGGGCAAGCGCGACCTCTACGGCAACACCCCGCTGCTGCTGCGCCCCTTCCTCAACAACCTCACGCTGTCGGCGGTGGGGGACATCCACGAACTCCTCACCCACCACCCCGACATCGCGAGCGTCGAGGGCCCCGAGATCGCCGCGCGCGTGCACGACGGCGTCTACGGACCCATCCTGCACCACACCTACCCCGCCGGCCGGATCGCGGACGCCTTCGAGGCATTGCAGCACTCACGCCACATCGGCAAGGTCGTCATCTCCCTGGAATCCCCGCCCCCGGTGGAGCGGCAGACTCCGGCGGCCGGCCTGGACCCCGAGGCGACCTACCTCGTCACCGGGGGCCTCAGCGGCTTCGGCGGCGCAACGGCCCAGTGGCTGGCCCGGCAGGGCGCGCGCCACCTGGCGCTGGTCGGCAGGCGCGGCGCCGACACCCCCGAAGCCCCCGCCGTCCTCGACGAGCTGCACCGGCAGGGCGTGCACGTGACCGCCCACGCCGCCGACGCGGGCGACGCCCGCGCCATGCGCGCCGTCCTGGACGCCGTCGACACCCCGGACCACCCCCTGCGCGGCATCGTCCACGCGGCTGCCGCGTTCGACGACGGACCCCTGATGGACCTCACCGACGAGAGCTTCCGGAACGTCCTGGCCCCCAAGGCGGCGGGCGCGGCCGTGCTGGACGAGCTGACCCGCGACCGCGACCTCACCCTGTTCCTGCTCGCCTCCTCGGTCGCCGCGCTGACCGGCAACCTCCACCAGAGCAACTACGCGGCCGCCAACCTCTTCCTGGAGGCCCTGGCCCGGAACCGCCGCCGCGACGGCCGGCCCGCGCTGGCCGTCGGCTGGGGCGCGGTCGCCGACGTCGGCCACGCCGCCCGCAACGACATGACCGCCTACCTCGGGTCCGTCGGCCTGCCGCCCCTCCCCGCCGCCGAACTCCTGCGGCCCCTGGGCGCCCTCCTGGCCGAGGGCGACGACGTGGCCGCACTGGCCGCCGTCGACTGGCGGCGGGCCTCGCAGCAGGCCCCGGCCGCCGCCCGCTTCGCCACCGTCCTGCCCCAGGACCACGGCGGGCAGCAGTCCGACGACACCCTCGCCGCCCAACTCGCCGACGCCACACCCGAGTCCGCCCTCGCCCTGATCACCGACGCCCTCACCCGCACCCTCGCCGACATCCTCCAGACGACCCCCGACCGGCTGCCGCCCGACCGCTCCCTGACGGATCTGGGCGTGGACTCCCTCATGGGCGCCGAACTCATGGGCGCCCTCCAGCGACGGCTCGGCTGCACCCTGCCCATGCTGGAGATCGTCAACAGCACGTCGATCGGCGACCTCGCCCGCAGGTGCCTCCACTCGCTGAAGTGAACCCCCGCCCTTCCCCCAGCCCTTCCCGCCGGAGAGGAACCCATGTCGCCCGGGAAACACCGCCGTGCCCTCGACATCCGGGGCCGGGACCGCGACACGCGCAGCCGCCGCGGCATCCCCGTCCCCATGGCGGACGGCACGGTACTGCCGACCGACCACTACGCCCCGTCCGGGGGCGGCGGCCCCACCGTGCTCGTCCGTTCCCCCGTCGGGCGCGTTCCGATGGGACTGATCTACGGGCAGTACTTCTCCCGGCACGGCTTCCACGTCGTGGTCCAGGAGACCCGGGACGTCTCCCACGGCCTCGGCTCCCTCCAGGACCCCGGGAGCGAACGGGAGGACGGCCTGGCCACGATGGCCTGGCTGCGCGCACAGCCGTGGTTCGACGGCACCTTGGTCATGTACGGGCCGAGCGCCACCGGCTATGTGCAGTGGCCGCTGGCCCACGACGTTCCCGAGTGCAGGGCGATGTCGGTGCAGATCGCGGCGTCCTCCCTCGTCGACGCCGTCTACCCCGGCGGCGCCTTCGCCCTCGAATCCAGCCTCTACTGGTGCGCCAGCCGCGACCACTCGCGCATCGCCACGCTTCCCCACCGCGTGCGGCGCGCCCTGGCCTCCGGACGGCCCGTCCACGAACTCGACACCGTGGCCTGCGGCATGCCCATGCCCCTCTTCCAGGAGCTGCTGGCCAACGGTGGTCCCGACGGCCCCCTGCGCGCCCGGCTCGACGCCGGGCACCTCGTCGGCCGCACCACCGTGCCCGTCCACTTCCTGGCGGGCTGGTACGACGTCTTCCTGCCCGGCCAGCTCCGCGACTACCGCGCCCTGCGCGCCGCGGGCCACCGGCCGTACCTGACCATCGGCCCCTGGTACCACTGCGACCGGCGCCTTCTCCCGGTGGCCCTGCGCGAGGCCGCGGAGTTCTTCCGGTCCCACGTGACGGGCGCCCGCGCCCTGCGCGGCTCGCCCGTACGGCTGTACGTCACCGGGGCGAAGGAGTGGCGCGAGTACCCGGACTGGCCACCGCCGGGGACGGTGCCGCAGCCGTGGTACCTGCACTCCGACGGGAGCCTGGGCCCGGTGCCGCCCGGCCGCGGGGAGCCCCGCCGCTACCGGTACGACCCGGCCGATCCCACGCCCGTCCCCCGCGGCCCGGCGATCTTCGGCGACTCCCGGCCCGAGGACTGCCGGGACGTGGAGAAGCGCGCCGACGTCCTCACCTACACCAGCGCCCCGCTGGCCGCCCCCCTGGAGATGATCGGACCGGTCACGGCCGAGATCCACCTGCGCTCCTCCCGGACGCACACCGACTGCGGGGTGCGGATCTGCGACGTGCACCCCGACGGCGCCTCGATGAACGTGTGCGAGGGAATCCGCCGCGTCACCCCGGACAACCGCGGCCCCTGCGACGCCGACGGGGTGCACCGGGTGTCCGTCGAACTCTGGCCCGCCGGGCACCGCTTCCGGGCCGGGCACCGGGTGCGCGTCCAGATCTGCAGCGGTGGCCATCCGCGCGTCGCACGGCACACCGGGAGCGCGGACCTGCTCGACCTCAGCGGCTTCATGCGCCCTGCCGAGCAGGAGGTCTTCCACGACCCGGACCGGCCCTCCGCAATCCGCATCCCCCTGTGCAGCCTTCCCCACGACGCGTCCCACCCGGACGCGGAGGAGGACGAGGAGCCGGACCCGGTGCCGTCGGCCGGATCCGTTCACCCCGGCTTCGCGGAAGGGCTGTGGCCCGGGCCGCCCACCTGGTGATCCCGTCGATCCGACGGGCCGTCAGCTGCGCGGGCGGGGCACGTGCGGGGAGCGGTCCGCGGGATCCGCCGTCAGCCGAGGCAGCAGCAGCGCGCAGAGGCCCCGCACGGAACCGTCGCTGTGCAGCACGTCCATCACCGGCAGCTCGCAGTGGAACCGGCGGCGCAGCTCGGCCAGCAGCTCCATGTTCATGAGCGAGTCGAGTCCGTAGGCCTGCAGGGGTTTGGCGCGGTCGAGGTTCTCCACCGGCATGCGCAGGACCCCGGCGGTCGTGACGGCGACGGCCTGCTCCAGAAGATCCGTCGCTTCCTCGGGCCGCGAGGAGGCGAGCCGCACCAGCAGGTCGTCCGGGCCCCGCTCCGGGTCCGTGCCCGTCCGCGGCATGACCTGCGTGAAGCGAGGGGCGGTCAGCGTGGGCATGAGCATCGCCATGCGGCTCCAGTCACAGCGGCCGAAGCCCGCTACGCCCGTGCCCCGGGCGTGGAACCGGTCGAGAGCCGTGCACACCTCGCCGGGTGTGACCGACTGCAAGCCGCCCTTGGCCAAGGCGGCATTGAGCCGATGGCGCGCAGCGTAGCCCGTCCCGGCAATGGCTCCCCACGCCACCGAGCGGGCCGGTTCGCCGGCCCGGATCCGGTCGCGGGTCAATGCCTCCAGGAAGAGGTTCCCCGCCGCGTAGCTGCTCTGCTTGAGGTTGCCGACCCAGCCGTTCAGGGACGAGTACACCAGGAGACCGGCGTCCCGGCCGCGGGTGAGACCGTCGAGGACGAGGGCACCGCCCAGCTTCGGCGCCAGCACGGCGCGGATGCGCTCGTCGTCGAGGTCCGCCAGCTCGTCGTCCTCCAGGTGCATGGCCGCATGGACCACGCCGCGGAGCGGATGCCCACCGGCATCGACGGCCTCGACGAGCCTGCGCACGGCGTCGGCGTCCGTGACGTCGACCGCGTACGCTTCCGCGGCGACCCCCTGGGCGGCAAGCCGGGCGAGCAGCGCCGGGGCGTCCGGCGTGCTGCTGCCGCGGCGCCCGACCAGGGCCAGGTGACGGGCCCCGCGCTCGGCGAGCCACAGCGCGGTGGCGGCTCCCAGACCACTGAGACCCCCGGTGACGAGGTACGTCCCCTCGGCGTCCACGCGGGGCGGCACGGCGGCCGGCCGCACCGGGACCGGCTCGTCGAAGGAAACGACGATCTTTCCGATGTGCCGTGAGTGCTGCATCAGCCGGAACGCCTCCCCGATACGGGGCGCCGGGAAGACCTGGTGCAGCAGCGGGCGGTACTCGCCCTGCCGCACCCGGTGCACCACGGCGTCGAGGACGGCCGCGGCCTGCCCGGTGTCCGAGGCCGTCAGCCGGGCGACGTCCACGACGAACAGCGCCGCATTGGCGGCCAGCGGGCGCAGCAGGGCACGGCGGTTGGCATACACGTCCTGCTTGCCGAGTTCGACGAACCGGCCGCCCGGCGCGAGGACTTCCATGCTGCGGGCCATGGCCTCCCCGCTGAGGGAGTTGAGGACGACGTCCACCCCGCGCCCGTCCGTGAGGTCCCGGACCCGGTCCGCGAAGCGGAGGCCGCGAGAGTCCAGCACGTGCTCGGCCCCCAGCAGCCGCAGCAGGTCGCGCTTGGCGGGCGAACCCGCCGTGGCGACGACCTGCGCACCCGCCCGCCGGGCGTACTGGAGCGCCGCCAGGCCCACCCCTCCCGCCCCGCCGTGCACGAGCAGCGTCTCGCCCGCGCGCAGCCGGGCCGGCCCCTCCAGGCCGTGCTGGACCGTGAGGAAGACCGTCGGCAGGGTGGCCGCCTCCGTGAAGGACAGGCGGTCGGGGATCCTGCGCACCAGCGCGGCGCGGGCGCGGACGTGCGTGGTGAACGCCCCCGGCGCCAGGCCCAGGACCCTGTCCCCGGCCGCCAGGCCCGTCACGCCCGGGCCCACGGCCGTGACGGTCCCCGCGAACTCCAGGCCGAGGAACTCCTCGGAAGCGACGCCGTCCTCGGCGGCCGTGGGGAGCAGGCCCGTCACGATCATGACGTCCCGGTAGTTCAGGGCGGCGGCCCGTACCTCGACGACCACGTCGCCCGCCCGTGGCCGGGGCACGGGCTGCTCGTCCCAGCGCAGCCGGTAGCCGAGCCCGATGCCGTCCACCGACAGCGAGCAGGACGGGCCTTCGCGTCCGGAAGAAGGGACGACGGGGTCGGCGGCCCGCACCACGCGGGGCACGAACCGGCCGCCACGGGTGAGGACGACCTCGTCCTCACCCGATTCCGCCCCGAGCAGCTCGTCGGCCAGTCGGCGGCCGTCCTCCTGCGGCCGCGCGGAGCGCTCCAGGGAGATCCGCCTGACGGGCAGCCGTGTCGCCTCGTTGGCGAGGGTCCGCGCGGCACCCCAAGGAGCCGCCTGACCGGGACAAGCCGTGCGCTCGGGCGCGGGAAGGGCCCCGGTGGGGTGCGTGACGAGGGACAGCGACCGCAGCGCGCTGCCCTCGACACCCCCGACGGCGCGGGCGAGTTCCCGCAGGGTGGCGACTCGGCGCACAGCGAGGTCGACCGCTTCCCCGGGGGCCTCGGACACGGCCCGGTCCTCGTCCTCGCTCAGCACGAACACGGCGTCGACCGCCGAGGACGAGCCGTCAAAGAGACACCGCCGGTCCGTGCGTGCCTGCTCCGCGGTCACGGTGCGGACGGGGGCGGCTCCCTCGCCGAGCCTTGCCGTCAGTGAAGCGATCAGGTCTGCTTCCGAGCCGTCCTCGACGACCACGACCCATGCGGCGGACGCTCCTTCCGTCCTTGCCGTTTCGTCGCGGGGCTCGTCCGGTGCCTCTTCGCCCTTGTCGCGGCGGGCCAGAAAGACCGAGAACTGGTCGGAGAGAGGCCCTTCCGCCGTACCGGCCTGCACCACGGCACCGAAGCCGCTCTTGCGGAGCACGTCCGGCCACCGGTCACGGGGCAGCAGTACCGAGCCGGTCCGCAGCTCGCGGTCCTCGGCATGCCAGAAGCTCTGCAGCAGCGCGGCACTGAGGGCGAAGGACTCGGGATCGTGGGCCTCCACGGCGCACAGCTGCCCGCCGGGAGCCAGGAGCCGCGCCAGCCGTCGGATGCCGGCCGCCACGTCCCGGGCGGTGTGCAGGGAGTGCCCGGCCACGACCAGGTCGAAGCTCCCCGGGGTGAGTTCCCGTCCGGCAGGGTCGCGGTCGAGGTCGAACGTGCGGTACTCGACGAAGTCATAGGCGGCGAAACGATCCTGTGCCGCGGGGAAGCGCGCCGCGGAGACGTCGGAGAAGACGTACTCGGTGCGTTCCGGCGGCAACAGCGGCAGCAGACGAGCGGTGAGCCCGCCGCTCCCCGCTCCCGCTTCCAGCACCCGAAGCGGCCGGTCCGCGGGTACCGCCCGGACGAAGGCACGTACCACAGCCGCGGCGATCCGGTTCTGCAGGGCACAGACCGGCTCGGTGTCGTACAGCTGCTGCATCAGCGGTGGCCCGCTGTCCGGGAACAGCAGACCCGCCGGATCGCGGCGGCCCCTCAGGACATCGGCGAGGCACAGCCCGCCCAGGCCGTGGAGGGCAGCCGTGGCCGGATGGTCAGGGTGCTCCCGCAGCACCTCCCTGATGGCCTTGCCGAAGTCTCCCGACCCCCGCCGGAACCAGCGCTGTTCGTCGACCACCTCCAGCAACCCGTGCCGCTGCGCCATACGCGCCAGCATGTCCGCGTAGGGGCGGTACTCCGGCAGGACCCCGGCCGCCGGCAGCTCGTCGACGGTGAACGACGCCCGGTCCGGCAGGATTTCGGCGAACGCCTCGGCGGCGGCATACGCCGCGGCCCGGGCGAGCGCGGCCGCGCACTGCGCGTGCCGTTGCCCGTCCCAGCCCTCCAGGACCGTGTCGATCTCCGGCTGGGCCGCGGCCAGCACTGCCGAGGGGGACGGCATCGGGACGGACCGGGGCCGCCGCCTCGGCAGGGTCGCCGCCCGCAGCACGGTGGCGTACTCCTGCGGAGGATCGTCGTGCAGCGTGGAGCGGTGCATGCGGCATCCGCTCAGCTCGATGCCGACCCGGCCCGCGTCGTCGGTGACGGCGATGTCGCAGACGATCTCCCGAGGCGTCCGTGAGCGCTCACGGACGTGGACCAGACCGGTGGGAGACGGCGTGCGCCACACGCGCAGGCGGCCGATCGCCGCGGGCAGGTACGTGTCCGTGACGCCGGGCAGGAGCGGGATCCCGGCCTGGAAGGCACCGTCGAGCAGGGCAGGGTGGACGACGTAGGTGTCCTGCCCGCCGTCCGTCGCCTCATGGCGGTAGGACGCGAGCACCTCGCCGTCGCCGACGCGCAGTTCACGCAGCACCCGGAAGGCAGGTCCGTACACCAGCCACCGCATCTCCGCCGCCGCGTAGTGCTCCGGCCCGCCGACCGGGCGCGGCGTGCGCTCGCGCACCCGCGCCACGTCCAGGGGCGGCGGGGCCTCGCCGGCCAGGCGGCGGGCCCGGCCGCGTGCGTGCAGGCGCCAGCCGGCGGTGTCCGACGAGCGGCTGGCCACGCGGAAGATGCCGTCCTCGTCCGACAACGAGGTCTGCAGCCGGACGGTCGTCGCGTCCCCGGGCAGGGGCAGCATCAACGGCATTTCCATGCAGTCGAGTTCGACGGCCGTGCCGAAGACCTCGCGGCCGGCGGCGAGCGCCATCTCCGCGTAGGCGGCCGCCGGCATCACCACGGTGCCGCCGACACGGTGATCGGCCAGCCAGGGGCAGAGGGTGTGCTCGGCCCTCGCGTGCCAGGCGGGTTCGAGGACCGGCGCGCGCTCGCCCAGGAGCGGGTGCACCAGGACTCCGTCGCCGCTGGTACGGATCCAGTGCTCCGGAGTGCCGTACCAGTGCCGCTCGCGCTGCCAGGGGTAGGCCGGCAGGTCGACGACACGCCCCCGGCGCGGGAACCAGCCTTCCTCACCCGCCCCCGCACCGGCCGCGGCGAGCCGGGCCGCGGCCCGGCGGACCGCCGCGACGCCCCCGGGCCCCCGGCCGAGCGCGGGCACCACCGTGAAGGCCCTGCCCGCGGACTCGGCGGCGATCCGGGTCAGCGGCCCGTGCAGGCTCGGCTGCGGGCCGATCTCGACGACCGTGCCGAGGCCGCCGTCGTCCTCGGCCAGACGGCGCACGGCCCGGTCGAACAGCACGGGACGGCGCACGTTGTCCCACCAGTAGCCGGCGTCGAGCTGCCCCGCCCGCACCCGCTCCCCGGTGACGGTGGAGTACATCGGCAAGCCGGGCGCGGCCGGGGCCAGCCCCGCGAGGGCGTGGCGCAGCGGCTCCTCGATGCCGTCCATGGCAGGGCTGTGGAAGGCATGGTCCAGGTCCAGCTCGCGGCACGGGACCCGGCGGGCGGCGAGCACGTCCCGAAGCTTCCGGAGCGCCTGCCGTTCGCCGGAGATCGTCACGTCCCGGCCGCTGTTGACGGCGCCGATCTCCAGCAGACCCCCGTACGGGGCGATCTCCTGCTCCGCCTCCCATGGCGTGAGGGCGACCACGGCCATGGCGCCCTTCCCGGCGGTGGACGCCTGGGCGAGGCTGCGCTCGGCGACGACCCGCGCGGCGGCCGGCAGGTCCAGCGCCCCGCACGCGTACGCGGCGGCGACCTCCCCGACGCTGTGCCCCACCACCGCCTGCGGACGCACCCCGTAACGGGCCAGCAGGGCCACCAGCCCCACCTGAACGGCGAACAGCGCGGGCTGGGCGTACCGCGTATCGGCCATGGCCCCGGGCGGCCCGCCGGTCGCCAGCAGCCCGGCCACCGACCAGCCCAGCCGCGGCGCCAGATGGCCGTCCGCCTCCTCGACGGCCGTCCGGAACGCGGGCTCCCCGGCCATCAGGTCGGCGCCCATGCCCTGCCACTGGCTGCCGTTGCCGGAGAACACGAAGGCCACACGCCCCTCGTGGGCCGCGCCCGTTTCGACCGCGCGCAGTTCCCCTTCGTCCCGCGCCAGTTCCGACAGCTGCCGGGCCGCTTCCCGCGGGCCGTCGGCCAGGACGGCGGCCCGGTACGGGTGCCGGGCCCGTCGCCCGCCCGCCGTCCAGCACAGGTCGTAGAAATCGTCGCCGGAGGCGGCGTCCAGCCGCTGCGCCATGTCACGGGCCGCCTGCGCGAGTGCCGGGCGGCTGCGGGCACTGATCACCACCGGCAGCGGGCCCCGGCACCCGTCCGCCGTCACGGTCCGCGGCGGGGCACCGGCCAGGACCACGTGCGCGTTGGCACCGCCGAACCCGAAGCTGTTCACGCCTGCGAAGCCGCCGCGGCGGGCCACCGGGCGCACGGCGGTGACCGGTTCCAGGTTCAGCCCCCGGAAGTCGATCGCGGGGTTGGCGGGCAGGCAGTGCAGGGTGGGCGGAATGCGGCCGTGCCGCAGGACCAGCAGGGCCTTGAACAGACCGGCCATTCCGGAAGCCGGCTCGGAGTGCCCGAGGTTGGACTTCACCGACCCGATCGGCAGCGCGCCGCCGCTGCGCCGTGCGGCCACGGCCTGCCCGACGGCCAGGCACTCCAGCGGATCCCCGACCGGGGTCCCCGTTCCGTGCGCCTCGAAATACACCAGGTCGTCGGGGCCGATGCCGGCCCGCGCGTGCACGTCGTGCAGCAACTGCCGCTGCACGTCGGCGCTCGGCACGGCCAGGTGCACGGTGCGCCCGGCCGTGTTCGTGCCGCTCGCCGCGACGACGGCGTGCACCCGGTCCCCGTCGGCCAGCGCATCGGCCAGCCGCTTCAGCAGCACCACACCGCCGCCCTCGGAACGCACGTACCCGTCCGCCTCCGCCGAGAACGCCGCACAGCGGCCGCGCGGCGAGAGCATGGCGGCGCGGGAGAAGCCGATGTAGGGATGCGGACCGAGCAGGAGACTGATCCCGCCCGCCACCGCAACCCGGCTGCGGCCGCTGCGCAGGGCCTCGCACGCCTGGTGCAGGGCGACCAGGGACGAGGAGCAGGCCGTGTCGACGGCCATGCTGGGCCCGCGCAGGTCGAAGGTGTGCGACAGCCGGTTCGCGGCGATCGACGCCGCCCCGCCGGTCATGGTGTGCGGGTCGATGTCCTCGTACGCCGTCATCTGCAGCACCGCGTACGAGGTGTCGGACACCCCGATGCAGACGGCGGTGTCGGAGCCGGCCAGCCGGGCGGGGTCGATGCCGGCGTCGTCGAACGCCTCGGCCGTCATCTCCAGCAGCAGCCGTTGCTGCGGGTCCATCCGCTCCGCCTCGCGCGGCGAGATCCCGAAGTACTCCGCGTCGAAATCCGTCACGTTGTCGAGATAGCCGCCGGCGAAGGTGTAGCTCCTTCCCGGCCGCGCCGGATCCGGATCGAAGAAGCGCGCCGGGTCGAACCGCCCGTCCGGCGGAGCAGCGGAGACGAGGTCCCGCCCCTCGGCCAGCGCCTCCCACAGCCCGCTCAAGTCCCGGATGCCGCCGGGCAGGCGGCAGGCGGCACCCACGACGGCGACGGCGTCCGGGGGCAGGGGCGGCGCGACGGAACGATCAGCCATGAAGTCTCCTCTTCCCGCGGACAGGCAGGCCCGGACCGGACGAGAGCGCTTCACTGTATGCCGCGCACACCGGAACCCCTCCGGAGCCGGCGGCCGGTCACCGCGCCCGCACCGGGCAAGTGCACCCGGCCGGCTCATCGGATCCGACAAGCAGATCTACGAACTTCGCGGCGCGGAACCGAGGACGGGAAATCCGTGCATCAGGCGTGAGGCAAGCGGTAGTCGGCACAACTGCCGGGAACGCGCACCCCCAGCGCCCGCAGATGACCGACCCTCGTCACATACGCCGCACCCCGCAGCAAGTGGTCGGCCACGCGGTCCGCAAAGCGGTGTTCCGGCGCCTCCAGTGCGCTGCCGGCCGCCCAGAGGTTGAAGGCCCCCATCGCGGGGCCGCACCAGACCTGCCAGTCCGAGGCGCGCTCCGCGTCGCCCGCGGTCGCCCAGCGGGAGGCCATGGCGAGGTACCAGCGGAAGACCATGGCCATCCGGTGCTTGGGATCCCGTACGGCACGGGAGAGCTGCCCCGGATGGTGTGCCCGCAGGTAGGCGGCGGTCTCCTGCCAGGCGTCCGCAATCGGCCGGCGCAGCACCCGCTCCTCCACGCGCTTCCGGTCGGCGGCCGACAGCTCCTCAAGACCGCCGTGATCGCGATAGAGGCGGTACAGCAGGGCGGCATGCGCGGGGAACATGGTTCCCCGGCCCAGTACCTGCACCTGGATGCCCTGCTCGAACATGTCGGCGGCCGGAGCCATGGTGCAGTCGGCGATCCCGGCCCGGGCGAGCAGGCGCTTGACGGGCAGTGAGGTGTCGGCTTCCACGGTGGCCTGGTTCACCGAGCCGGTGACGACGTAGTCGGCGCCGAGCGCGAAGGCCGCCGCCACGGCGTGCGGGGAGCCCAGGCCTCCGGCCGCCCCCACATGGACGGGCAGGCAGCCGTTCCCCTCGCTCATGACACGATCGCGCAGCCGCGTCATCGCGGGCACCAGCACCGCGAGCGGCCGGCGGTCGGTGTGCCCTCCGGAGTCCGCCTCGACGGTGACGGCATCGGCCATGGGCACCGAGCGTGCGAGCGCTGCCTGTTCGGCCGAGATGCGCCCCTCGGCCGCCAGGGCGGCCACCATCGGCTCGGGCGCGGGACGGAGGAACATCTCCGCGGTCTCCGCACGGGAGACCTTGGCGACGACCCGGTGGTCGGCCGCGACCCCGGTGCGGGGGTCGCGGCGCAGCCCGGTCAGCCGGTACCGCACCAGATCGGGGGTGAGCTGGACGAACGCCGAGGCCTCGATGCACGACACCTGGTGCCGCAGGCACAGGTCCACGCAGATGCGCTCGAGCTGCGGGGCCATCGGGGTGTGGATGAGGTTGCACGCGTACGGGGCGTCGCCCAGCTCGCGCCCGAGGGTCTCCAGCGCCTCGTCGAGTCGCGCCGCCGGAACCCCCGCGGCCCCGAACGCGGCCAGGCAGCCGGCCCGGGAGAGGGCGGTGACCAGGCGCGTCCCGGCGATGCCGCCCGCCATCGCCCCCGCCATGTACGGGCGGCGCACACCGTGACGGCGCAGGAAGCCGGGGGAGCCGAGCCGCTCCGGGGGCATCGCGCCCACCGCGGCGAGGAGTACACCGTCACGCGGTGCGGGGGAGGCGTGCGAGACCCCCACCCGGCTTCCGGCGCCGACGACGTAGCAGGGGCGCTCGAGCGCCGAGAGCACCGCGTAGACGCCGTCCGGGTCGTGGCGCACCGGCTCCGGGACCGCCATCAGGACCCTGCCCCGCCCGGCGCCGGGGGCCGGGTGCCGAGGACGATGTTCTCCACGTGGTAGATCCGCAACTCGTCGCGCCACACGCTGCCGTGGGCGCGCACCAGCAGCCGGTCGCGGTCGCGGCGGACCTTCCGGATGTGCACCTCGCCGCGCACCTGCCGGTGCTCGCGCAGGATCTGGGCGCGGTACGACCAGTGCAGCTCCTCGCCGGTCACGAGGTGGAGGTCCGCGCACGGCAGGCCGTCGGTCAGGCCGGTGTACAGGGCGAACGCCTGGACGGCCTGCAACAGCATCTGCACGCCGGCCGATCCGGGCATCACCGGGTCCTTGAAGAAATGGTGGTCGAAGTACCAGTCGTCCGGGCGCACCGGTTTGCTGCACAGGACGTAGCCCGCACCGTGCTCGCCGCCGCCCGGGACGAGGGTCGTCTCCTCCAGCAGGGCCAGCCTGCCGCTGCCGAGACGGGCGTCCCCGCGCGCGTCCAGCGTCCGTGCCCCGGCCGGCACTTTCGCCCGGCGTTCGAGCCACGGCGGTACGGCGCGGCCGTTGTCCATGCCCTGCTGGAGGTCCAGCACCTCCTGGGTGAAGTAGCCGTGCACCGCCTCTCCCGCGTAGAACGGCTCGCCCCCGATGCTCAGTTCGAACGCGTAGCCGTGCATGGCCGCTCCGGGCAGATCCGCCGCCGACAGCAGCGTGATGCGCTGCGCGACGGTCCTCCCGCGCGGGTCGACGTCCCGCAGCAGCCGCGCGCGGCCCTCCAGATTGCGGCACACGAAACCCTGGTCGGGATACCGGAGCGTCACGCCGAGGACGATTCCGCTCAGCAGCCCGGCGGGTTGCAGGGCGATCTCCATGAGGGCCAGGTGGGGCACGGCACCGGACCCGTTCTCGCGGGCGTACCAGGGGTCCTCGGGCATGTCGTACTCCGTGACGCCCCACGAGCCGACCCGGTCCTCACGCGGGCTGTTCTCGACGTGGACACCGCGGTCGATCATGAGGAAGTCGCCGCGCGGCAGCCGGGGCCGTACCTCGTGCCGGGGCAGGGGACCTCCCACATCGACCGTGACGGCCCTCATGTCGCCCTCGGCGGCGTGGGCCATGTGCAGCTCGTTGAAGAGAGCCGGGCCTCCCGTCGACACCGTGCGGCAGTTGGGTTGCTCCAGGTGGAGCAGGGGATCCTCCTCCGGCACCCCGTACACGGCGACGCCGATGCCGAGCACGCGGCCTGCGATCTCTCCGGACGGCCCGGCGACCTCGCAGTCGGCGGTCACGAACGGGCGCGGCATCATGCCCAGGGCACGCACCTCGACGGTCAGGCGCAGCGGCCCCGCGCGCAGCTCCCAGGGGCGGACGATGTCGATCCGGGCCGTCGATCCGGGCAGGGGGACGACATGCGCCCCGGGCAGGCACAGATGCATGCCGCGGTGGAAGGCGTAGGCGCGCAGCACCTCGGTCACGGCGGTGACCGCCGACGGCCACGCGGGGGAGTCGTCCGGGCCTGCCGGGCGGGTGGTGGCGGTGAGCAGCCCCTGCCCGTGGGCGCCGCCGCGCGGCTCGATGCGGCCGATTACCGCCAGAACCCGGTCCGGCCAGGGCTGCGGCAGCCGATCGGGCGGGAGGTGGCCTTGGGCGAAGGCGTCGCCGAGGACGCCCGCGATGTCTCCCCGGGCCAGCGCGTCGAGGTCGGCGGCGGACAGCCTGCCGACCGATGTACGGGCCAGGGGGCGGAACTCCGGCGGGAAGCGGGGTGGGCGGTCCCGGCCGGCCTGCTGCTCGCCCCGCTCGTCGGGGTCCGCTTCGCCGAGCACGAGGACCAGCCGGTCCCCGGCGTGGACGTGACAGGCGGGGCGGCCGCCCGCGCCGGAGGAGACGCGGGTACGGAGCGTGACGGGTTCGGCCGGTACCAGGCCCGGCCAGGTCAGCTCGTAGCTCCGCGGTCCGGCCGGTCCGGACAGGGCCGCGGCCGCCGCCCCGAGGACGACAACTGGGCCGCCGGTGTCCGCCCATTGCCGCGGTGAGGGCGTGATCGTCGACTCGGCCGGCCGCCGCCCGGGCGCCGCCTTGGGGGAGCCCGCGGCGTAGGCCGACCACTCCGCCTTCAAGCCGGCCAGCGCGGGCAGGACGTCGCGGCGGTCCGGGAGGCCGGCAGCCGGTTCCGGCCGTACCGCCGGGGCGGCCGGGAGCGCCGGGAGTCCGGCCCTCGGCACGGCGTCGGCGACCGCCTCCGCACGGCCCTGCTCCATACGGGCCCGCGCCGCACACCGGACCTGCCAGGCGGCGATGGCCCGGTGGACGTCGACCACCCCGGCGTGTGCGCGCTGCACTTGCCGGGCCATCCGCCGGGCCAGCGCCGACGGCTCGGCCGGCAGGTCCGGGAGGCCGGCCGGTGCCGGTGCCGGTGCGGCGGGCTCGGTGACCTGGACCAGCGGTGTGCCCTCGAAGACGAGTTCATCCACGTCATTCATGTCATCCATGGCCCACACCCCCCGCGGCCTGCCCGTGGCGGGGGCCGGATCCCCGGCCGGAGGAGTAGAAGTTGGCGAGGGTGCGCGTCATCTGCTTCTCGCTCATGTTGAGCATCCGCAGCCGGGTCCACCTCTGCAGGACCCGCCCGCCGGTGTCGCAGGCGGTGATGGTGCAGTGCCCATCGAGCGCACTCGCGGACACCAGCTCACAGACGATCAGGAAGGTCGTGTCGTCGGGCAGCGGTGCGAACAGCTCCACGCTGTCGACGCTCACCGGTGCGCAGTGGCTGCCGTAGTGCCGGTGGGTGATCAGGGCGGCCGACTGCAGGAGCAGATCGGCCAGGCAGGGGCTGTACAGCAGGCCCGCGTACGCACCGCGGGCGAAGGCCGGATCGGCGAGCCTCGCGGGGACGACCAGCCGCCTGCCGTCCTCCTCCACGGGAGTCCGCAGTCCGGCCAGTGAAGGGCCGTGGAACAGCAGCCCGTCCGCGTAGCAGCTGTGCAGCTCCGGCGACAGGCCCTGTGCCGGAGGCTCCAGGGAGGGGGCTTCGAGGGGCTCGCCCCACGCGCACGTGCCCTCGAACACCGGCTGGGTCTCCGTCCCTTCGCCATGGTGCATGCTGACCCGTGCGGCGTCCGGCTGCCCGGCCGGTGCCAGACGCAGGTGGATCTCCTTCGGATGGGAGCCGTTGAGGTACAGCCCCCGGACGATGCGGACGTCGCTGCACCGGACGACCGGTCGGTTCCCGCCGCGGCTGCGCTCGACGGTGTGGAGGGCGGCCCCCAGCAGGGCGGTCATGGGCACCAGCGGATGCCCCTCCACGCGGTGATCGGCCAGCACGGGCTCACGCTCGAACCCGTCGAGCGCGCGTACGGCGGTCAGCCCGCCGGCCGGAAGCCTGGTGACCTGGCGGAGCCAGGGTTCCGTCGGGCCGACCAGGGTGACTTCGTCCGGCGTGCGCTCACGGCGCATCCGGTCGCGGAAGAAGGCAGTCCCGGTGTCGCGGGACAGCACGGGGACTCCGGCGGCACGGAACAGCCGGTGGACGGCGCGCGCCATGCCCCCTTCCCACGGGCCCCAGACGAGAGGGGCCACCCGCCAGGAAGGGTGTGCCGCCTTCACGGCGCAGGCGTAGCGGATCAACGCCTCGTTGGCCAGGGCGTAGTCGGCCTGCCGCACATTGCCCCACAGGCCCACGACGGAGGAGAACACGGTCAGATGGCGGATCCGGCCGGGGCCGAGGGCTTCGAGCACGTGGTGCAGCCCGGCGAGTTTCGTGCCGATCACCGGGCCGACCGAGTCGGCGGTCATCTCCGACAGCGGCCGGTCGCCCAGCACCCCCGCGGCGTGCACGACTCCGGTGACCCGTGGGGCGAAGGGCGCCAGGGCCCGGGCGACGGCCCGCGCGTCGCACACGTCCACGGCCACGTACTCGGCCCGCACTCCGCGCGAGCCCAGTTCGTCCAGGAAGGCCCGGATCTCACGCTGATGGAGCAGACCGGCCACCCACCGGTCCGGGTCCGAGCCGGCCGGTACGCCCTCGGGCAGGTCACCGCCGTCTCCGGCAGCCTCGGCCAGTGCCTGCTTCAGCTCCTCGCCGGTCCGCAACTGCCGCGCCCACGACGGCTCGTCGTCCGGAGCGGTCAGCGGGGTCCGGCCGACGAGCACATAGCCGCAGCGATGGTCCTCGGCCAGCGCCGCGAGGCACCAGGCCGTGATCCCCGACGCGCCTCCGGTGACCAGGAGGACGTCGTCGTCGGACAGTTCGGCGGTGTCCGGCGGGCAGGGCAGGAGCGGATCGGGCCGCTCGGCGGACAGCGTCGTGGTGTGGCGCCGCTGCCCGTCGTGGGCGACCTCGACGACGTCGGTGGCCATGTCCGCGATCTCGTGGAGGAATGCCTCGGCCACGGCCGGTCCGTCCAGGCCCGGGGCGAAGTCCAGCGCCCGGCAGAAGAGCGAGGACGCCTCGAGGGCGACGGTCTTGGCCAGCCCGCCCAGTCCCCCGGCGAGGGAGGCCACGGGCTCCCGGCCGGCCCCGGCATAGCCCAGGGCGCCGTCCATGCGGGTCACCGTGGTGAAGGCGGCGCGCGACCCCCCGGCCGCGGTCTCCCGCAGCGCCGGGCAGACGTGCTTGGCGAACAGGACCGCGTGGGCCAGCCGTTCGACGGCCCGGTCGGCGTCCGTGAGCGTCTCCCGGCTCACCGGCACGACGCACAGATCCGTCCCGGACAGGTCCGCCAGGCTCTCGGACAGCCGTGCGGAGAGCGTCGCCTCCGTCCAGTCCTCCAGGGACCGGCAGTCGGCCCCCTCGCCCGCGACGCCCGGGAGCAGCAGACGGTGCACGCGCCACCCCCGGGCCCGCAGGCCCTCGGCGAGCGCTGCGCACAGGCCGCCGCCGTCGTCCAGCAGGAGGGCGCGCGGACCGTCCCGGAAGGCGTCCGTGCAGGCGTCGACGGGAGGCAGGACGCGCAGCGTGACATGGGCCTCGCCGGAGGGCGCGCTGCCCTCGTGCCGCAGTTCCGACTGCGGGCCGCTGAAGACCTCCCGGAGCATCCTGCCCAGATCCCCGACGGTGCGGGCCTCGCTGAACCGGAACAGCTCCTCACGCTTGATCACGGGGTAGTGGCGCCACACCTCCGCGGCGATCTCCACCTGCTTGAGGGAGTCGATGCCGAGGTCCTCCTGGATGTACATGTCCGGCTGGATGGCGTCGACGTCGTAACCGGTCTTCTCGGCCACGATGCGGCGGCACACCCGCTCCGCCTCCGCGGCGTCCACCTGCGTGATGTCCAGCACACCGCCCTCGGGGGGCCGTCCGTCGTTCGCGAACAGCTCGGCCAGGGCGGGCCGCATCTCCTCCTCCGTCTCCTCGACGGCCGGGAACACCGCCGGGGCCGGGGCGGTGACGGGCTGCGGGCCGGCGGCGACCGGCGCCACGGCGACGGCCGAGCCCGCGTCGGCGTCCCGGTCCGGCGCGGCCGGAAGGGTGTCCCGCGGCTGTGCCGGGCCGTCGCCGTGCAGCAGTTGCGCGACCACCTCGCTCGCGCGGATGTGGGCCTCTCCCATGGCCATGCCGTGCTCGCTGATGGCCGTCACGGCGGCGGCAAGGGCGTCGTCCACCTGCCCGTCCGCCGCACGCGACCGCAGCAGCGCGGTCAGCTCCCGCGCGGTGCTCAACTGCCCGTCCAGATAGCGCACATGGGTGGTCAGGTGCTCGGCGGCGGCCAGGGACAGCGGGTCGCTGCCCGAGGGAGCCGGGCCCGTGACGGCGGGTGCCGCGCCGGCGAGTCGCGGTAGCGCGAGGCCCTGTTCCGCGGCCTCCCGCTCCGCGGCGGCCTGCCGGGCGCGCGCCGCGAAGCTCGGTCCCACCAGCAGACGGGCCATGGTGGACGGGGCGGGGGGCTCGGGCGGCGGCGGGGCGTCATAGCGGTTGATGCCCGTCAGCGGGAAGCCCAGAACGGCCAGCCGGAGGGCGGCTTCCTTGAGGGCCGCGGCGCCGTCCGTCCCGCCGCCGCGGTCGCAGGGGATCGCCTCGACGTCCTCTCCTCCGAGGGTGCGTTCCACCAGGCGGGACAGCGTGTCCCTGGGCCCGAACTCGACGAAGACCCGGATGCCCGCGGCGTGCATCTCCGCCAGCCGGGCGGCGAAGTCCACCGGGTTCCGCAACTGCTCGGTGAGCGTACGGCGGTTGGCCTCCGGATCGGCTCCGTACACCGCTCCCGGGGCCCCGGCGCGGACGCGCACGGCCGGAGCCGTGAAGTCGACGCCTGCACAGGCCGCGGCGAACGGCTCGACGGCGTGTGCCACGAACGGCGTGTGGAACGCGGCCGCGACGTTCAGCCTCCTGGCCGGCACCGACTGCTCGGCGCAGTGCCGGACGAACCGCTCCACCTCCCCGGTGGGCCCGCCCACCACCTGCTCGTCGGGGGCGTTGCGGTTGCACACCACCAGCCCGGGGAAACCCCCGAGCAGTTGCCCCAGGCGCGACTGCGCCGCCCGTACGGCCGCCATCGCTCCCGGGTCGGCACCGCTCTCCGGCCGCACCTCCATCGCCTGCCCGCGCGCTCGGGCGAGCGCGAGGAACGCCTCGTCGCCGATGCCTCCGGCCGCCCACAGGGCCGTCAGCTCCCCGAAGCTGTGCCCGAGCACGCCGTGCGGAGCGAAGCCCAGCTCACGCAGGAAGCGGTACTGCCCGGCGGAGAGCGCCCCGATCGCCGGCTGGGCGTAGCCGGTCCGGTCCAGGCGCCCGGCGTCGGCTTCGTCCGCCTTGCCGTGGGGCGGCGGGAAGACCGCGCGGGCCAGGGTCTCCCCGGGCGGCCAGAGGGCGTTGGCGGCGTCGAAGGCGGCCCGCACCGGGGGCACGGCCAGCAGGGCCCGCAGCCCCATGTCCGGGTACTGGTTGCCCTGTCCCGTGAACAGCGCGCCGGCCCCGGCACCGGGCGGAAGGGCCGCACGGCGGTAGTGGACGCCCGGGGGCAGCCGCCATGCGGAGTCGCCGGGGGCGTCGCGCAGCTTCTCGACGGCGGCGGCGAGCAGCCTCGCACGGTGGTCCGCGTCCGCCGCCACGAAGCCCACGCGTGCGTGCCCGGTCGGCACGGGACCCTCGTCGGGCGCGGCACCGTCCCTCAGTCGGGCGAGCAGCGCCTCCGGGTCGGGGGCGTGCCACAGACAGGCCCGCGGCACCGCGTGCAGGGCCCGCTCCCCGTCCTCGGGATGCGCGGCGTGCTCCTCCAGGACGGCGTGGTAGTTCACCCCGCCGAAGCCGAAGGACGACACCCCGGCGCGCCGGGCCGGACGGCCGGGGTCGCGCACCCACGGGCGGGCGGCCGTGTTGACGTACACGGCGCCCTCCGGCGTGGCCGCGGCGCTGGGCTCGCCGACGTTGATGGTGGGCGGGAGGACCTTGTGGTGGAGGGCCAGCGCCGCCTTGATCAGTCCGGCTGCCCCGGCCGCCGCCTTGGTGTGCCCGATCTGGGACTTGATGCTGCCCACCGCGACGTGCCGATGGTCTCCCGAACCGGCCAGCAGCTCGTTGAGGGCGGTCAGCTCCACGTCGTCGCCGGCCGGGGTCCCCGTGCCGTGGGCCTCGACGAGTTCGACGGACTCCGGCGGGCAGCCCGCGTCGTGGTAGGCGCGGCGCAGGGCGGTCAGCTGCCCCTGGCCGCAGGGCGCGTAGATGCTCTTGCCGATGCCGTCGCTCGAGCTGCCGAGCCCGCGCAGGACGGCGTAGACGCGGTCCCCGTCCCGTTCGGCGTCGGCCAGCCGCTTGAGGGCCAGCATCCCGATGCCCTCGCCGATCAGGGTGCCGTCGGCCTCGGCGTCGAAGGGGCGGACCCGGCCGGTGAAGGAGAGGGCGGGGGTCTTGCTGAAGCACATGAAGGACACGATCGAGTTGTCGGCGTCGCAGCCACCACTGATCATGATGTCGGCGCGGCGGCAGGTCAGCTCGTCGACCGCGGCCCGCACGGCCGCGAGCGAGCTGGCGCACGCGGCGTCCACGGTGTGGTTGGCGGCCCGCAGGTCGAGCCGGTTGGCGATGCGGCCCGCGACAACGTTGCCGAGGATGCCGGGAAAGGAGTCCTCCGTCCACTGGGGGAGGCCCGCCAGGTACGCGCGGGTGAACCGCCTGGCCTCGGCCTCGGGGACGCCCCGGTCGAGCATGGCCTTGAGCACGGGCGGCGCCAGCAGCCGGGCGGCGAGCGGCACCAGCGTGGTGTTCGTCCCGCACACTCCGAGGACCACTCCCGTGCGCGCGGGGTCGTGCCAGTCCACGCGGCCCCGGGCGGCGTCGCGCAGCACGTCACGGGCCACCGTCAGGCTCAGCAGCTGGACGAGCCCGGTGGAGTCCAGCGTCTTGGGCGGCATGCCGAATTCGAGCGGGTCGAAGGTCACGGGGGTGAGGAAGCCGCCCCGGCGGCCGTAGGTCTTGTCCGGGGCGAAGGGGTCGGGATCGTAGTAGTCGTCCAGGTCCCACCAGGCGGCGGGGACGTCCTCGAGGCAATCGCGCCCGGCCACGATGTTGTCCCAGAACTCCCGCACGCTGCGGGCCTTGGGGAACATCCCGGCCAGTCCGACGATCGCGACCGGGTCACGGGAGAGGCGGTGGTCGTTGTCCTTCTGCTGCACCTTGCTGACCCCCGTTCATGCGCATCCGAGTCGGGGCGCCGGCGAAGTCGCCGTGGGATTGGGCCAAGCATTTCCGCGCAGAACCGGAACATTCGGCACCGCCACGGTGAGCAGGAGTGAACTTCCGCGCGCGCCGCCCCACCCGGTGCGATGGGGCCCCGGGCCGCCCCGAAGGGGAAGGCCCGGGGCCCGGTGGGGGTCAGTGCCGCAGCGGGCCCTCGCAGCTGTAGTCCGCCGTTCCCGCGGGGCGGTCGGACCAGATGTCGACCTTGCCGAAGGTGCAGTTCATGTCGGCGAAGTTGTTGGCACCTGCCTTGGTGCGGTCGAGGATGAAGTAGTCGACGGTCTCGGACATGTCCTTGAAGACCAGGTCGGCGTTGCCAGGGTCGCTGAGGTTCGCGGTGACCCTGCCGGTGCACACGAACCGGGGGCGGTCGGGGGAACCGGCGGCCCGGCAGTCACCGGGCGCCTGGCCCGTCGCGGCGGCGAAGGACGAGCGGACCGCGGAGGCCGAGGCGTCCTGCAGCCGGTTGACCGGCGTGAACGCGGTGGACGGTACGTAGAGGTCGTTCACCTTGGCGATCTGCTTGTCCAGGAATGCGTTGTAGTCGCGCTGCACGGACCAGTCGCCGCCCATGCGGCTGCGCCAGGCATCGAAGCCGGCCACGTCGTTGGCCCGCAGGTAGCCGTACATCTCCCGCAGCAGCGACGGCCGTTCGGCCCACAGGTACTCGAAGAAGGTGCCGGCATAGTTGTAGAAGCGGAAGCCGTCCCGCTCGTACTCGGCGTGCAGCAGCTGGTCGACGGTCATGCGCGACTTGCCGCCCGCGGTGTCGTTGATGATGCCCTGCACCAGCGACTTGCGCACCCGGATGCCGTCGTTGCGGGTCGAGCCGTCGAAGAACTCGGCCGTGCCCTCGTCCATCGCCGTGGTGCGGTCGTTCTGATACCACGGGCCCTCGCCGAAGCTGCCGGGCACCGCCCAGCGGCCGTTGAGGTAGTGGGTGTACTCGTGGCGGAACAGCTCCTCCAGCGTGAGCGTGGAGTCCTGCGGGACGCGGCGCTCGTAGGTGTAGAAGGTGGCGCCGTTCTCGATGTAGATGCCGCCGTTGTTGGTGCCCATGCCCGTGAGCATCGGGTGGTAGATCTCGTAGTCGGAGCGGGAGGCGTACAGCACGATGTTCAGCGTGGAGTTGGTGTCGCCCGCCAGCGGCTCCTCGGTGCCCAGCACCCGGTGGAACTGCGCCTTGACCTGCTTGCTCGCGTAGTAGAGCCGGTCGACGGTGGCCCGGTCCAGGGCGGTGCGCACCTTGATGCCACCGTTGTCGTACGTGTAGGTGTACGGGAAGAGGCGGCGCTCGATGTCCTCCTTGCAGACCCCGTACTGCTTGCACATGCCCAACGTATTGAGCCAGCCGGCCACCTTGCCCCACGGCTCGCTGCCCTGGCCGAAGTTGCGGACGACGGTGTCCAGCAGCCCGCCCAGGGAGGAGGTGATCTCGCTCTTCACCGCGTCGACCTGGCTGAGCCGGCCGTACTCGTTGAGCGCGTCGCGCACGACCCAGGCGTTGTCGGTGCCCTTCAGGTGGGTGTACCCGGCGAAGGCCTTGAGGGCGGAGCGGTAGGCGGGGTCGGCGGCGACGGCCGCGTCGAAGGCCGGATCGTTGTTGTACACGCCCAGGTAGCTCACGGACAGCGCGCCGAGTGCGGCACCGCCCCAGCCCGGGTCCTTCGCGGTGTCGGGGTGGGAGCCGTCCATCATGGCCAGCACCCGCTTCATCAGCGGCAGCTGGTACTGGCGGAGCTGCGGCGTGCTGGCGGCGTAGAGGGCCTCGCGCAGGGTCTCGCCGTTGGTGTGCGTGGCGTCGAAGGTGTGGGAGCCGATGCCGTAGTAGTAGACGGCGCGGCGCACGGCCTCCACGGTCTGCGCGTCGGCGAGGTCGATCTCGTCGTGGGAGAAGTCGTGGTAGGCCGCCGCGTGGAGGTAGGTGAACATCTCCAGCAGGTGGGAGGTGTTCTTCCCGTCGTGCCAGTAGCCGTAGCGCTCGGCGCGCAGGGCGACGGCCCGCACGTTCTCCCGCGAGAAGACCGGGACCAGCCGCTGGTCCCAGGTCCACAGGACGTCGCGCAGGCAGCCGTCGGCGGTGACGGCCGGGTCCATGAGGAAGTCGGCGAACTGCTCGGGACCGAGCCGCGAGACGCCGTCGAGCGTGCATGGGACGCTGGTCCCGCCGACGGTGACGCGCGGGGCGACGGACTTCGCCGAGCCCTTGGCGGCGGCCTTGCCGTCCTTGCCCTTCTGCGGCCCGGGCACACGCCCGTCGGTGAGGCCGCCCGGCGCGGTGGACGACTGGACGTCCTGCTTCGGGGCCTTGGCGAGGCGGGTGACCTCGTCGAAGGGGTTGGGCGTGAGGGCATCGGACCGTACGGCCGCGGTGGGGGCGGCGCCCTGCCGCACGGGGGCGGGGGAGTCCGCGTGGCCGGCCTGGACGGCCGTGGCGCAGAGGGTCACTGCTATGGCGGTGGTGAGCAGGGATCTGCGCACGGTTGTGGAGTGGAACACCGATGACTCCTGTGTGGGAGGTGTGGGAGGTGGAGCGGCGGCGCGCGACGCAGGGCGGCGCGCAGGTCGCACCGGGCATCAACCGACCTGTGAAGGGCGGTACGTGGGGGACTGACGAGACGTCATGTGATGCGTAACGTAGTAATGTGAAATGGCACTGACAAGCCCCTTGGCGACTGCGGATGTGTCGGGAGCCTCACACGCGAAATCCGTTATCGGTCCGTCAACTGCGCAGAACGAGGGTGCTGTTCACGCCACCGCGCATACACGGGACTGTCCGCACAGGCCGACAGATAGCCCTCGCCGACCCTGCGCACGATCTCCCCGCCACAGCCGGCCAGCGGACCGTCCCGACGCCAGCCCAGCACATGCCGGTACCACAGCGGATCGCCGGCCAGCGGGCGCACCACCACGCCCGGCACCTCCAGGAAGGTGGCCTGGCACAGGCTGACGGCGAGCCCCGACCGCACGATCTCGATCAGCTGCCGCCCCTCCGCCTCATAGGGCGCGCGCGGCTGACGACCCGTCAGGGAGAGTGCGGTCGACCAGTACTCACGGGTCCGGTCGCTGTCGGGACGGGGCACCGCCCACTCCTCCTCGACGAGCCGGCCCAGGCACACCTCCTCCCGGGCGGCCAGGGGATGAGCGGCGGGCAGCAGCGCGAAGACGGGCTCGGTGACCAGCGGGCGCAGCTCCACGTCCCCCGGCGGCGACAGCTCCTGGCCCGGGCTGTCGCCGAGGACGGCCGCCTCCAGGCGCTCGGCGGCCAGGTCGCCGAGCAGCGGCGCCGGAGCGTACTGACAGCGTGCCGTCACCTCGGCCCCGGGCAGCAGCGCCCGTATCGCGAGGATCAGATGACCCAGCAGCGGCGCGCCCACCGACCCGACGCGCACCCGGTCCGGAGCCGCCCGGCGGCGCGCGGCCCGGGCCGTGTCGGCCAGCAGGCCGTCGACGCCCGGCAGGACCGCCCGGGCCCGGGCCAGGACCAGCTCCCCGAACGGAGTGGCCACGACACCCCGGCGCCCGCGGTCGAAGAGCACCCCGCCCAGCATGGCCTCGATGCGCCGGAGTTGGGCGCTCAGCGCGGGCTGGGTCGTGCACAGCGACGCCGCGGCACGCGTGAGGCTGCCCGCCTCCTCGATCGCGCACACCACCCGCAGGTGCCGTAACTCAAGATCCATGCCGCGGATGTTATGAACCGCCGTGAGCTTCCCGACAGACCTGTGCCGCCCGCACCCTTATGCCGAACATCACACGTGCGTACGAGGGGAGTTCGCGATCCATGAGAAGAATCCCTGCCACCGGACCGGCGCGGTCCGCACTCCTGCCGGCGGCGGCGTCGGCCGCCCTGCTCCTCCTGTGCACCCCGCCCGCCTCGGCGGGCACGGCGGCACACGACAGGCCCACGGCCTGTGCCCTGCCCGGCACCACGGGCTGGACCGACGAAGGACACGACACCGACTACTCCGTCTTCCAACGCCCCTCCGGGCCCGTCCGGGTCGCCATGGTCTTCGTCGACTTCCCCGACGCGCCCGCCACCGGGTCCCCGGCCGACGTCGCCGCCGGGATCACGCCCGGCGTGGACTGGATGCGGAAGGCCTCCTACGGCAAGGCGTGGCCGGCCATCACCCAGTACCGCCGCTGGGTGCGCATGCCCCGCGCCGCCGCGGACTACGGCTTCGCCCGCGGCCTCAGCCACGAGGTCCACGAGGCATACGTCAGGGACGCCGTGACCGCGGCCGACCCGCACGTGGACTTCTCGCGGTACGACATGGTCTACGTCGTCCCGACCCGGAACGCCTCCGCCATCTCCTTTTCGCCCACCTACATCTACGAGCCCGGTACGCCCGGCGTCGTGGCCGACGGCCACCGGATCAAGTGGGCGGTGACCTTCGGCCAGGACATCTGGCACTGGGGCCCCAGGATCGTGGGCCACGAGACGGCCCACACCTTCGGCCTGCCCGACCTCTACGCCTTCGACACGGGCGGCGACGCCCACCGCTTCGTCGGTGGCTGGGACGTGATGGGCCTCATCGGCGGGGCCGCGCCGCAGTACTTCGCCTGGCAGTCCTGGAAGCTCGGCTGGACCCGGGACGACCAGGTCGTCTGCCGGGCGTCCAGAGGCAGTGACACCGTCCGCCTGACCGCCGTCGAGTACCGCGGCGGCACCAAGATGGCCGTCGTCCGCACCGGCCCCACGACCGCGTACGTCGTCGAGTCGAGGCGGGCGGCCGGGACGGACGCGCGCGCCTGCGCGACCGGTGCGCTGGTGTACAAGGTCGACTCGTCCGTGCAGACCGGCAAGGGACCCCTCCGCGTGATGGACGCCCGGCCCGGCGCCACCCCGCCGAGCGGCTGCCGTCCGCTGGACGACGCCCCCTACCGGGCGGGTCAGTCCTTCACCGACCCCGCCGCGGGCGTGCGCATCGACGTGCTCGCCTCCGGCTCCCGCGGGGACACGGTGCGCGTCACCAGGACGTGAGCGCACGCACAACCGTGTCCCGTGCGGGCCGCGTTCAGACCGTCTCCACCGCCGGGAAGTGGCAGGCCACCTCCCGCGCCTCGCCCGGCACCACCACCCTCGGCAGCGGGGCCTCGCTCCGGCAGATGTCCTGCGCCCTGGGGCAGCGGGGGTGGAACGTGCAGCCGGGCGGGGGAGCCGCCGGGCTCGGAGGATCGCCCAGCAGCACGATCCGCTCGCGGGCCCGTTCCGCGGCCGGGTCGGGCAGGGGGACCGCCGAGAGCAGGGCCTGGGTGTAGGGGTGCGCGGGGGCCGCGTACACCGTCTCCTTGTCGCCTGCTTCCACGATCCGCCCCAGGTACATGACGGCGACCCGGTCGCACACCCGCTTCACCACGGACAGGTCGTGGGCGATGAAGAGGCAGGCGATGCCGAGTTCGCGCCGCAGCTCTTCCATGAGGTTGACGATCTGGGCCTGCACGGAGACGTCGAGGGCCGAGACCGGCTCGTCGGCGACGATCATCCGGGGGCCGGTGGCGAGTGCCCGGGCGATGCCGATGCGCTGGGCCTGGCCCCCGGAGAACTCGTGCGGATAGCGGTCGATGTGCTCGGGGATGAGCCCCACCAGCTCCATCAGCTCCACGGCCCGCCTGCGGGCGTCCGCCGCCGAACTGCCCTGCACCAGCAGCGGGTCGGCGATGATCCGGGCGACCGTCTGGCGTGGGTTGAGAGAGGAGTGCGGGTCCTGGAAGACCATCTGCAGCTCCTTGCGCAGCGGCTTCAGCTCGCGCTGCCGCAGGCGGGTGATGTCCCGGCCGTCGTAGGCGATCGACCCGGAGGTCGGCTCCAGGAGCCGTACGATCATGCGGCCGGTGGTGGACTTGCCGCAGCCGGACTCCCCGACCAGGCCCAGGGTCTCGCCGGCCGACACGTCGAAGGAGACGCCGTCGACGGCCCGTACGGGCGCCGAGCGGCCCCGCCTGCCGGGGAAGGTCATCGTCAGGTCCCGGACGGAGAGCAGGGGACGGGCGGGCGCGGTCATCGGGCACCTCCGTGGGCGTCGGCGCCTGAGCGCAGCGGGAGATGGCAGGCGACCAGCCGCCCGTCGGACAGCGCCGGCTCGGGCCTGGTCTCCTCGCACCGGCGCCGCTCGGCGCCCGTCGCGGCCGCCGCGACGGGGCAGCGCGGCGCGAAGGGGCAGCCCGGGGGCGGGGCGAGCAGCGAGGGCGGGCTGCCCGGGATCGCCCGCAGGGGTGCGTCGTCGGTGTCGTCGAGGCGGGGGAGGGAGTCGAGCAGGCCACGGGTGTACGGATGGGCCGGGGCGGCGAACAGGGCGTCCACCGGAGCCTGTTCGGCCACCCGGCCCCCGTACATCACCAGCACGTCCTGGGCGATGCGGGCGACGACGCCCAGGTCGTGGGTGATCAGGACCACCGCGAGCCCGCGCTCCTGCTGGAGCCGGGCGATCAGCTCCAGGATCTGGGCCTGGACGGTGACGTCCAGCGCGGTCGTCGGCTCGTCGGCGATGAGCAGGTCGGGCTCGCAGGCCAGCGCCATCGCGATCATCGCGCGCTGGCGCATCCCGCCGGAGAACTGGTGCGGATACTCGCGCGCCCGGCGCGCGGGCTCCGGGATGCCGACCTCGCCGAGCATCTCGACGGCCCGTCGGCGGGCCGCGGCGCGGCCGGAGCCGAAGTGGACGCGGTGGTGCTCGGCTATCTGCTCGCCGACGGTGTAGTAGGGGTGGAGGCTGGAGAGCGGGTCCTGGAAGACCATCGCCATGCGCCGCCCGCGCAGCCGGTTCAGCTCGCGCTCGGGCAGGCCGACCAGCTCGCGCCCGTCGAGGACGACGGAGCCGGTGACCTCGGCGGCGGAGTGCAGGCCCAGCACCGCCAGGGACGTGACGGACTTGCCGGAGCCGGACTCGCCGACGATGCCGAGGGTGCGGCCGCGGTGCACCGAGAAGCCGAGGGAGTCCACGGCCCGTACGGGGCCGTTTGCGGTGGGGAAGGTGACGGTCAGGTCCGTGACGGACAGCAGGGGCTGTTTCTCCGTGGTGTCGGCGGCGTCGGCCATCAGTACCTCACTCGCGGGTCGACGACGGCGTAGAGCAGGTCGACGGCCAGGTTGGCGACGACGATGAAGGCGGCGGCCAGCAGCGTGACGCCGAGGACGACCGGCTGGTCGCCGGTGGACAGCGCGCCGTAGAAGAGCCGGCCGATCCCCGGCAGCCCGAAGATGGACTCGGTGATGACCGCGCCCGCGAGCAGCCCGCCCAGGTCCATGCCGAAGAGGGTGAGGATCGGGGTCATGCCCGCCCGCAGCCCGTGCTTGACGACGACGGTGCGGCGCGGGAGGCCCTTGGCGCGGGCGGTGCGGATGTACGGCTCCGCCATCGCCTCGATCATCGAACTTCGGCTCTGGCGGGCGTACATGGCGGCGTACAGGACGGCCAGCGCCAGCCACGGCAGGAGCAGGTTCGACGCCCAGTGGGCGGGGTCCTGGCCGAAGGGGACGTACTGCGGGTACGGCAGCAGGTCCGCCGTCCGGATCAGCCCGTAGATCAGCATCATCGAGGTGAAGTAGACCGGCAGCGAGGCGGCGGCGACGGCCCCGACCATCAGGACGCGGTCGGTGAGGGTGTCCTTGCGCAGGGCCGCGGTGACCCCGGCGGTCAGGCCGAGGAGCAGCCAGAGCACGGCGGCGCCCAGCGCGAGCGAGGCGGAGACGGGCAGGCGGTCCATCAGCAGGTCCCAGACGGCCTCGGAGTTCTCGTAGGAGTAGCCGAGGCAGGGGAACGTGCAGTGCAGGGCGTACTGGCCGGTGCCCAGGGTGCGGCCGGTGAAGATGCCGGTGACGAAGTCCGCGAACTGCCGCCACAGCGGCTGGTCGAGACCCATGTGGGCGCGGATCGCCGCCAGCCGTTCCACGCTGCACGATTTGCCGCAGGCGGCGGCCGCCGGGTCGGAGGGCAGGACGTAGAAGATGGTGAAGGTGACCGCGGCGATGGCGACGAGCACCCCGATGACGCCGAGGAGGCGGCGCCCGATGTAGAGGATCATGCGCGGGCGCTCCTGGGGTCGAGGACGTCGCGCAGCGCGTCGCCGAGCAGGGTGAAGGCGAGCACGGTCAGGAACAGGCAGGTGCTCGGGATGACGAAGTACATGGGGTCGGTGTCGTAGAAGGCGACGCTCTCGGCGATCATCTGCCCCCAGGAGGGCGTGGGCGGGCGGACCCCGACGCCCAGGTAGCTCAGCGCCGCCTCGGTGGCGATCATGCCGGGGATGATCAGGGTGGTGCAGGCGATGACGGGTCCCGAGACGCCGGGCAGGATGGCGCGGGTGAGGATCCGCCAGGGCCCGGCGCCGCTGACGCGGGCCGCGTCGACGTACTCGCGGCGCTTGAGTGAGAGGGTCTGGCCGCGCACGACCCGGGCGACGCCGGGCCAGCCGAACAGCCCGATGACCGCGGTCATCAGCACGATGCGGTTGACGTCCTTTGCCACCGACAGCATGGCGATCATGAAGATGAGGGAGGGGAAGGACATGGTGAGGTCCATCAGGCGGGAGAGCACGGCGTCGGTGCGGCCGCCGAAGTAGCCCGCCGCGATGCCGACCGCCGTCCCGGCGACGACGACGATCGCGGTGGCGGTGAGGGCGATGAGCAGCGAGACCTGGGCGCCGTGGACGACGCGGGCGAAGAGGTCGCGGCCGGTGACGGGCTCGACGCCGAGCCAGTGGTCGGCGGAGATGCCGCCGAGCGGGCCGATGGGCCGGCCGCCCAGGTAGGGGTCGACGGCGGTCTTGTCGAACTCCTCGGGCGAGAAGCCGCACAGCGCGCTCAGCAGCGGGGCGCCCGCCGCCATGAGGAGGAAGAGCGCGACGACGCCGAGGGAGATCTTCACGGAGGTGCGGCGGCGCAGCTCCGCGCGGGCGAGCCGCCAGGGGCCGCTGCCCGCGGGCGGGGCGGCCGGGGCGGGGGTCGTGGTGGTGGTCATGGTGTGCGGGCCCTCAGTCCCGGGCCTTGGACGGGTCCTTGAGGCCGACGGTCGCGTAGTCGAGCTGGCCGCCGAAGGAGGTCTGCCCGTAGGCGCCCGCGATGTTGGTGCCGAGGACCAGCGGCCAGCGGCGGACCAGCACGGGGACGGCCGGGGCCTTGGCGAGGATGTTGCCGTCCAGCTGCTGCCAGGCCCGGTTGGCCTGCTGGGTGTCGGTCATGGCGGCGATCTCGTCCATCCGCTTCATGGTGACCTCGTCGCGGAAGAGCGAGTGGTTGCCGGAGTTGCCCTTCTCCTTGATGTAGCGGCCGTCGAAGACGAAGGGCAGGAAGGTCGAGCCGGACGGGTAGTCGGGGCACCAGCCGGTGTACACCATGTCGGTGCGGTTCTTGGTGTCGCCGATGGTGGCGTAGAACGCGGACGGGTCCACGGTCTCGATGGTGACCTTGATGCCGGCCTTGCCGAGGGACTGCTGTATCGCCTCGGCCCTGCCCTTGTCGCCGGACGAGACCGTGAGCCTGGTGGAGAATCCGTCCGGTTTGCCGGCCTCCTTCAGCAGCTGCCTGGCCTTCTCGACGTCTCCGCTGGCGGGGATCCTCAGGGTGTCGGGCTGCTTGCCGCCGAAGAGCGTCGCCGGCATGTAGGCGGTCGACGGGTCGTTGAAGGCGGGGCCGCCGGAGGCGGTCAGGACCGCGTCCCGGTCGAGGGCGTACTGCACGGCCCGGCGCACCCTGACGTCGTCGAAGGGGGCCCGGCCGGTGTGCATCTGGACCATGTCGGTGCAGTTCTGGGACTCGGCGATCAGCCGCTTGCGGACCTCGGCGCTGGGCAGCACCTTGGCGGCGCTCTCGGGCCGCAGGGCGTACCAGGGGACGGCGGAGGCGTCCGGGCCCTGGCTCGCGATCAGCCGGTCGTCGACCTGGTTGGCCTTGAGCCCCATGACGACGACCAGCTTGTCCGGGTAGGCCTTGCGGACCTCGTCCGTCGCCGGGTCCCACTTGTCGTTGCGGACCAGGACCAGCTTCTTGCCCCGGTCGTATGTGTCGATCTTGTAGGGCCCGGAGGAGAACGGCCGGTTGTCGTACTGCGGGCCCTTGTCCCGGGCCTGCGGCACGGGTGCGAAGGTGGGCATGACCGTGGCGTTGGGGAATTCGGCGAAGGGCTTGCGCAGTTCGAAGACGATGGTGTGGTCGTCGGGGGTCTTCACCGAGTCGAGGTGCTTGCCCTGGGCGGGGCCCTGGTATCCCTCGGCACCGGCGAGATAGCGGGCCGCGTAGTCGGAGCCGCCGGGCAGGTCGGGCGAGAAGGACCGCTCCACGTTGTACTTGACGTCCTGTGCGGTGACGGGTGAGCCGTCCTCGTATCTCACTCCTTGCCTGAGGTGGAACGTCCACGTCCTGGCGCCATTGGAAGGGGTGCCGAGGTCGGTGGCGAGGTCGGGGACCAGCTGGCTTCCCTGGTCGCCGGGCGCGGCCTTGTACGTCACCAGGGTGCGGTAGAGCAGCCGGGTCCCGAAGTCCATCTCGCTCATCACCCAGTTACGGGCGGGGTCGAGGTGGGTGAAGTCCTGGTTGGACAGGACGGTGAGGGTGCCGCCCTTCTGCGGGGTTCCGCCGACGACGGTGCCTGCGTTGGCGGCGGCGGGATTCGCGGCGCCGTCCCTGCCGCCTCCTCTTGCCTGCTTTCCGCCGGAACAGCCGGCCGCTCCGAGGGCGAGGGCGGCCGCCAGGGAGGCGGCGAGAGCCGTGCGGGTGCGCTTGTTCATCAGTGGTCACTCCGTGAACAGTCGAACAGCCGAACGCTGGCTGAAATGTGACCCGTAACATAGTAATGTGAAATTGCACTGACAAGGTGCCAGCTGCTCCGTTACCCACCTGTGTCCGAGGAGGAGTCCCATGAACGAACCGGCATCCACCGTGCCGCGGACGGTAAGTCACGACCTGCCCGTATCGGCGGAGTTCGAGCGCTTCATGGCGGGGGACTGGGCGGCCACCCCGCTGCCCGGCGACCTCCGGCTGCCCGTGGCGGACCTCGCCGCCGCCCGCCGGGCGCGGCTGTCCGCGCGCTTCCCCGGCGAGCGGCTGATCGTCCCCGCGGGGGAGCTGAAGGTCCGCTCCAACGACTGCGACCACCGCTTCCGCCCGCACAGCGCCTACGTCTGGCTCACCGGCCTGACGGGCGAGGAGCAGGTCGGCCATGTGCTCGTCATGGAGCCGGACGGCCCGCACGGCCACGAGGCGGTCCTCCATGTGCGCCCCCGCTCGCCGCGCACGGGCCAGGAGTTCTACCGGGACCGCCGCTACGGCGAGTTCTGGGTAGGCCGCCGCCCCGACCTGGCCGAGGCCGAGCGCACAACCGGCATCCGCTGCACCTCCCTCGGCGCCCCCGACCGGCTGCCGCCGGGCCGCAACGCGGCCACCGACCCCGAACTCGCCTCCGCCCTCAGCGAGTTGCGCCTGGTCAAGGACGCCTGGGAGGTCGAGCAGCTCCAGCTGGCCGTGGACCACACCGCGGCCGGGTTCGAGGACGTCGTACGGGCGCTGCCGCGCGCACTGGCCCACCCGCGCGGCGAGCGGTGGATCGAGGGGGTCTTCGGGCTGCGCGCCCGGGCCGAGGGCAACGGCACCGGGTACGAGACGATCGCCGCCTCCGGCGCACACGCCTGCGTCCTGCACTGGATACGCAACGACGGCCCCCTGGACCCCCGCGAACTGCTCCTGCTGGACGCGGGCGTGGAGACCGACACCCTCTACACCGCCGACATCACCCGCACCCTGCCGCTCTCCGGCCGCTTCTCGCCCGTCCAGCGCCAGGTGTACGAGCTGGTCCTCGCCGCCCAGGAGGCGGGCATCGCCGCCCTCAAGCCCGGTGCGAGCTTCCGCGACTTCCACCGGGCCGGCATGCGGGTCATCGCGGAGGGCCTCGCGGAGTGGGGCGTACTGCCGGGCGCCGAGGGCGACTTCCACCGCCGCTACACCCTGTGCAGCAGCGGGCACATGCTCGGCCTGGACGTCCACGACTGCGCGCAGGCCCGGGCGGACGCCTATCTCGACGGCGTCCTGGAGGAGGGGCAGGTGCTCACCGTGGAGCCCGGGCTCTACCTCCAGCCCGACGACGAGACGCTGCCGCCCGAGCTGCGCGGGATCGGGGTGCGCGTCGAGGACGACCTGGTGATCACCGCCGAGGGGGCGCGGCTGCTGTCGGGGGCGCTGCCGCGCACGCCGGACGGGATCGAGGCGTGGATGGGGGAGTTGATGCAAGGCTGACCCAGGGCTGGCCCAAGGGTGATCCGCGTCCGAACCGAGGCCGAACCGGGAAAGACTCTTGGCAGCAGTAGTGCAATGTGAAATATTACTGCCGTGCTCAAGAGCGACTCCCCGGACGTCATCATCGTCGGAGCGGGGGTGGTCGGCGCCGCCTGCGCCTACTACGCCGCCCGCTGCGGCCTCTCCGTCACCGTGATCGACCGTGGTCCCGTCGCGGGCGGGACCACGGGGGCCGGCGAGGGCAACCTGCTGGTCTCCGACAAGGAACCCGGCCCCGAACTCGAACTCGCCCTGCTCTCCGCCCTCTTGTGGCGGGAGCTGGCCGAACGGCTCCCGGACCGGATCGAGTACGAGCCCAAGGGCGGCCTGGTCGTCGCCTCCGCCGACGCCGGCATGAAGGCGCTGCGGGACTTCGCCGCCGCGCAGGCGACGGCCGGCGTCACCGCCCGGGAGATACCGGCGGACCGGCTGCACGATCTGGAGCCCCACCTGGCCCCCGGGCTCGCCGGAGGCTTCCACTACCCCCAGGACGCCCAGGTCCAGCCCGCCCTCGCCGCCGCCCACCTGCTGCGCGCCTCGGGCGCCCGGGTGCGCACCGGCGAGGAGGTCACCGGGATCCTCACCGGCCCCGACGGCGCGGTGCGCGGCGTCCGCACCCCGGCCGGCACCGTGCACGCCCCCCGCGTGGTGAACGCCGCCGGCACCTGGAGCGGCGAACTCGCCCGCCTCGTCCGCACCCACCTGCCCGTCCTGCCCCGCCGCGGCTTCGTGCTCGTCACCGAACCGCTGCCGCGCCTGGTGCGGCACAAGGTGTACGCGGCGGACTACGTCGCCGACGTGGCGAGCGACTCGGCGGCCCTGCAGACCTCGGCCGTCGTCGAGGGCACCCCCGCGGGCCCGGTCCTCATCGGCGCCAGCCGCGAACGGGTCGGCTTCGACCGCACGCTGTCCGTCGAGGCGCTCCGCCGCCTCGCCGCACAGGCCACCGCCCTGTTCCCGGTGCTGGCCGGGGTACGGGCCATGCGGACGTACGCCGGATTCCGCCCGTACCTGCCCGACCACCTGCCCGCGATCGGAGCCGACCCCCACGTGCCCGGACTGCTGCACGCCTGCGGCCACGAAGGCGCTGGCATCGGACTCGCCCCGGCCACCGGCCTGATCGTCGCCCGCCTCCTGACGGACGGTGAACCACCGCTCGACACCCGTCCGTTCAGCCCCGGCCGCTTCACGCCCGCCCCCTGACACCCGCCCGGACCTCCGCCCCACCCCCCGTGCCCGACCCCGAGAGGAGGCCCGCAGTGGCCCGTACCCCCGCCGACCTGGTCAGGGCGGAACCCGACCCGCCGTTCGCCATCACCTTCGACGGCCGCACGATCACCGCCCTGCCCGGACAGACCGTCGCCGCCGCGCTGTGGGCGGCGGGCATCCTCGCCTGGCGCACCACCCGCAACGGCGGGCGCCCGCGCGGCGCCTTCTGCGGCATCGGACAGTGCTACGACTGCCTCGCCACCGTCAACGGGCAGCCCAACAGAAGAGCCTGCCTGCTCCCCGCCCGCCCCGGAGACACCATCACCACCCAGGAGGGACACGGCCATGCCGGGACCGGCAGCTGAACCGTACGACCTCGCCGTGATCGGCGCCGGCCCCGCCGGGGTCGCGGGCGCCGTCACCGCATCCGGGCTCGGCCTCACGGTGGCCCTCCTCGACGCCGCCGCGCAGACCGGCGGCCAGTTCTTCCGGCACCCCGCCCCGCCGCTGGGCGCCCGGCGACCCCAGGCCCTGCACCACCACTGGCCTGCCTTCGCCCGGCTGCGGACGCGACTCGGGGCGAGCGACGTCACCCACCTCGCCGGCCACCACGTCTGGACCGTGGAACGCCACGACGCCGACCTGTGGACGGTGCACGCCCTCACCGGCCCCGACGGCGAGGGCGAGCACCCGGTGACCGTCCGGGCCCGCGCGGTCCTGCTCGCCACGGGCGCCGGCGAGCGCCAACTGCCCTTCCCCGGCTGGACCCTGCCCGGCGTCGTGGGCGCCGGGGGCGCCCAGGCCATGCTCAAGTCCGGGCTCGTCCTCCCCGGCAAGCGGATCGTCGTCGCGGGCAGCGGACCACTGCTGCTCGCCGTCGCCTCCTCCCTCGCCGCCGCCGGCGCGGACGTCCCCGCCGTGGTCGAGGCGTCCGGCTACCTCGGCTACGCCCGCCACCCGCGCGCCCTCGCCACCAACCCGCACAAACTCCTGGAGGCCGTGGTCCACGGCTCGGCACTGCTGCGCCACCGGGTGCCGCTGCACACCCGCAGCGCCGTCACCCAGGTGCACGGCACCGACCGGGTCGAGGCCGTCACGGTCTCCCGGGTCGACCGCAACTGGCGGCCCGTACCGGGCACCGGCCGCCGCATCGCCTGCGACGCCCTGGCCGTCGGGCACGGCCTGGCCCCCCAGATCGAACTCGCCACCGCACTGGGCTGCGCCAACCGGCGCACCCCGGACGGCACCCACGCCCTCGTCCTGGACGACCACCAGCAGACCACCCTCCCCGGTCTCTGGGCCGCGGGCGAGACCGGCGGCGTCGGGGGCTGGGAACTGGCCCGCGCCGAAGGCGAACTCGCAGCCGTCGCGGTGGCCGCACGGCTGCGCGGCCTGCCCGCGCCCACCGGCCACCGGCGCGCCCGGACGCTCCGCCGGCGCCGCGACCGCATGCGGGCCTTCGCCGACGCCATGGCCGCCGCACACGCCCCCGGCCCCGGCTGGACCGAGTGGCTCGCCGACGACACCGACGTCTGCCGCTGCGAGGAGGTGACCGCCGGCCGCATCCGCGAGGCCGTCACCGACCTCGGCGCCCGCGACGCCCGCACCGTCAAGCTCCTCACCCGGGCCGGCATGGGCTGGTGCCAGGGCCGCATGTGCGGGGCGGCCGTGACCTGCCTCGCGCGGACGGGCACGGGGGAGGAGACGGAACCGCCCGCCGAGCGCCGCCCGCTCGCCGTGCCCGTCCCCCTCGGAGCACTGGCCCGACGACCCCCAATGACACACAACTGACACACGGACAACAGAAAGGCTCACCGGCATGACCGCCACCACCTGGGACACCGCCCGCCCCTGGCGCGGCATCATGGTCGCCACCGCGCTCCCGCTGCGCGACGACCTCTCCGTCGACCACGACGCCTACGCCGAGCACGTGCGCTGGCTCCTCGACAACGGCTGCGACGGCGTCGTCCCCAACGGCTCCCTCGGCGAGTACCAGACCCTCAGCGCCGAGGAGCGCGCCCGCGTGGTGCGCACCGCCGTCGAAGCGGCCGGCGACGGCGCCCGCGTGATGCCCGGCGTCGCCGCCTACGGCAGCGCCGAGGCGCGCCGCTGGGCCGAGCAGGCGGCCGAGGCGGGCTGCGGCTCCGTCCTGCTGCTCCCGCCGAACGCCTACCGCGCCGACGAACGGGCCGTACGCGACCACTACGCCGAGGTCGCGGCCGCCGGGATACCGGTCGTGGCCTACAACAACCCCATCGACACCAAGGCCGACCTGACCCCCGCCCTCCTGTCCCGGCTGCACCGCGACGGCAGCATCGTGGCGGTCAAGGAGTTCAGCGGCGACGTCCGGCGCGCCTACGAGATCGCCGAACTCGCCCCGGACCTCGACCTGCTCGTCGGCGCCGACGACGTCCTGCTGGAACTCGCCGTCGCGGGCGCCGTCGGCTGGATCGCCGGCTACCCGAACGCCTTCCCCGCCACCTGCGCCCGGCTCTACCGGGCCGCCGTCGCCAAGGACCTGGAGACCGCACTGCCCCTGTACACCTCGCTCCACCCGCTGCTGCGCTGGGACTCCAGGACCGAGTTCGTCCAGGCCATCAAGGTCTCCATGGACATCGCCGGCCGGCACGGCGGCCCCACCCGGCCGCCCCGCACCCCGCTCACCGGAGAGGCCCTGGCCGCCGTGCGCTCGGCCACCGAGAAGGCCGTCGCCGACGGCCACCGCTGACCGCCCGACTCCCCGCAGATCCGCACGCCGAAAGGAGCCCCGTGCGCACGCGCCACGTCTTCCACGCCGTCGACTCGCACACCGAGGGCATGCCCACCCGCGTCGTCACCGGCGGCGTCGGGGTGATACCCGGCGCCACCATGGCCGAACGCCGGCTCCACTTCATCGAGCACCTGGACCACCTCCGGACGCTCCTGATGACCGAGCCGCGCGGACACGCCTCGATGAGCGGTGCCATTCTCCAGCCACCCACCCGCTCCGACGCCGACTACGGGGTCCTCTTCATCGAGGTGTCCGGCGTGCTGCCCATGTGCGGACACGGCACCATCGGCGTCGCCACCGTCCTAGTCGAGACCGGCATGGTGCCCGTCACCGAGCCGGTCACCACCGTGCGCCTCGACGCCCCGGCCGGCCTGGTCACCGTCGACGTACGGGTCGAGGACGGCGCGGCGAAGTCCGCCACGATCACCAACGTGCCCGCCTTCGCCGTCGGCCTCGACCGCAAGGCCGACGTGCCCGGATACGGCACGGTGACGTACGACCTCGCCTTCGGGGGCAACTTCTACGCCTTCGTCGGACTGGATGCGCTCGGGCTGCCCTTCGACCGGTCGCGCAAGGACGACCTGCTCGCCGCCGGCCTCGCCGTCATGGAGGCCGTCAACGCCTCCCCGGACCGGCCGGTCCACCCCGAGGACCCCGGCATCAGCGGCCTCAAACACGTCTACCTCGCCGCCCCGGGATCCGACGCCCACCACTCCCGGCACGCGATGGCCATCCACCCGGGATGGTTCGACCGTTCCCCCTGCGGCACCGGAACCTCCGCCCGGATGGCGCAGCTGCACGCCCGCGGGGCGCTGCCCCTCGGCCGGGACTTCGTCAACGAGTCCTTCATCGGCACGCGCTTCACCGGCCGTCTGGTCGGGGAGACCGAGGTCGGCGGGCTGCCGGCGGTCGTCCCCACCATCACCGGCCGCGCCTGGATCACCGGCACCGCCCAGTACTTCCTCGACCCGGACGACCCCTTCCCCGGAGGCTTCCTCCTATGACGTCCCTCGTCTCCACGACGTCCCCCGGCTCCATGACGTCCTTCGTCTCCCGCAACCCGGCCGACCCCTCCGACGCCGTCGCCGAGTTCCCGGCGGCCGGCGCCCCCGCCGTGGCCGCCGCCGTCGAACGGGCGCGCGCTGCTCAGCCGGAATGGCTGCTCGGCGGCGCGGCCGCCCGCTCCTCGGCGCTCACCGCCGTCGCCGCCGCTATCGAGGCCGCAGCCGGCGAACTGGCCGCGCTCGCGGTGCGGGAAGTGGGCAAGCCGATCGCCGAGGCACGGGCCGAGGTGGCCCGCACCGCCGCGATCTGGCGGTACTACGCCCAGGCGCCCTACGAGCCCACGGGAGCCGTCCACGAGACGGCCGCCGGCCCCGGGCTGCTGCTCACCCGCCGCCGACCGCACGGCGTAGCCGGCCTCATCACCCCCTGGAACTTCCCCCTCGCCATCCCGAGCTGGAAGGCCGCCCCGGCCCTGGCGACGGGCAACGCCGTCGTCCTCAAGCCCGCCCCCGAGGCCACCGCGTGCGCCCGGCGCCTGGCCGGCATTGTCCAGGAGGCGCTGCCGGACGGGGTGTTCGCCCTCGTCCCCGGCGGCGCCGACGAGGGCGGCGCGCTCGTCGCCACCGCCGACGCCGTCTCCTTCACCGGCTCCACCGCCGTCGGCAACGCGGTCGTGCGCGCCGCCACTGCCCGGGGCATCCCGGTCCAGGCCGAGATGGGCGGCCTCAACGCGGCGATCGTCCTGCCCGACGCCGACATCGGCCGGGCCGCCGCCCACATCGCCGCCGCGATCGCCGGGTACGCGGGCCAGAAGTGCACCGCCACCAGCAGGGTGATCGCCGTCGGCGCCGCCCGGGGCCCGCTGCGCGAGGCCTTGGCCGAGGCGCTGCGCACGCTTCCCGTGGGCGATCCGGCGGACCCGGCCACCGTGTGCGGACCGCTCGTCTCGGAGCAGGCGCGCGACCGCTTCGAGCAGGCCCGGGACGGCCTGTGCGCGCTCACCGGCGGCACCGCCCCCGACGGCCCCGGCTGGTACGCGGCCCCCACGCTGGCCGAGAAGGTGCCGCAGGGTCACCGGCTGCTGAGCGAGGAGGTCTTCGGCCCGATCGCCGTCCTGCTCCCCGCGGACGACACGGCCGAGGCCGTACGGATCGCCAACTCCGTCCCCCACGGGCTGGTCACCTCGGTCCACACCGCGGACCTCACCGCGGTGCTGCACAGCCTGGACCGCCTGGACACCGGCATGATCCGGGTCAATGCCCCGTCCACCGGGGTCGACTTCCACCTGCCCTTCGGCGGGGCGAAGGCATCCGGCCACGGGCCGCGCGAACAGGGCCGTGCGGCGCTGGAGTTCTACACTTCGAGCCGCACGTACACCCTGGCGCCCGGTGACGCAATGTGACATTGTACGCTGGATGGTCCAGACCGCGTCCGTGTACCAAAGGGAGTCGGGACACCATGGGGCACCTCAAGCAGCGCAATCTCATCACCGCCACCGAGCGGCTGCGCGATCAGGTGGCCCATGCCCTGCGGGCCGCGCTGATCTCCGGTGAACTCCGCCCCGGCCAGGTCTATTCGGCGCCGGGGCTCGCGGAGGACTTCGGTATCTCCGCCACACCCGTGCGGGAGGCCATGCTCGACCTGGCCCGTGAGGGCCTGGTCGAGCCGGTCCGCAACAAGGGCTTCCGGGTGACCGAGGTCAACGAGCGCGACCTGGACCAGTACACCGAGATCCGCACGCTGATCGAGGTCCCCATGGTCGGCCGGATCACGCGCACCGCCTCCCGCGAGGACCTCGAGGTGCTCCGCCCGGTCGCCGAGGAGATCGTGCGCGCCGCGCGCGACCACGACCTCATCGGCTACCTGGAGGCCGACCGGCAGTTCCACCTCTCGCTGCTGGCCCTCTCCGGCAACGAACGCCTCGTCGAGACCGTCAGCGACCTCCGCAAGCGCTCGCGCCTCTACGGCCTGGACGCCCTGGACGAGCGCGGCGAGCTGATCCACTCCGCCGAGGAGCACCTGGAACTCCTCGACCTGATGCTGGCGGGCGACGCCAAGGGCGCCGAGAAGTGCATGACGCGCCACCTCGGGCACGTGCGCTCCCTGTGGGCGAAGGGCGGAGCCGACGAGCAGCCCGCCAAGCGCACTGCGGCGACCGTGCGGAAGCCGCGCGCCGGCCGCTGAGCCGGGAGACGGGGTGGGTGGGGTGGGGCCGGACGTCCGGCCCCACCCCACCCCGCTCAATGCCGGATCATCTGAGTCGCCTGCTCGTCCACCGACTCCTCCGGTACCGGATCCGGCCTGCGCGCGGAATCACTGATCTTGACCAGCAGCGCGATGAGAACCCAGGTGGCCACCTGGGAGGAACCGCCGGAGGCGAGGAACGGAAGCGCCTTGCCCGTCAGCGGAATGAGGCCCATGACGCCTCCGGAGACCACGAACACCTGAAGGGCCAGAGCCCCCGACAGGCCCGTGGCCAGCAGCTTCCCGAACGGGTCCCGGGCATCGAGCGCGGCGCGCAGCCCCCGCCCGATGAGCAGCGCGAACAGCGTGAAGACGGCCATCGTGCCGGTGAGCCCCAGCTCCTCGCCGACCGTGGTCAGGATGAAGTCGCTGCGCCCGGCGAACTTGATCAGATCGGAGTGCCCCTGCCCGAGGCCGGTGCCCAGGACACCGCCGCTGCCGAAGCTGAACAGCGCCTGCGCCGCCTGGTCCGAGACGATCTCGGGCGGCCGGGGCACCTTGTAGTAGTCCATCGGGTGCAGCCAGGCGGCGACACGTCCGTGCACGTGCGGCTCGAAGGAGGCCACCACGACCGCTCCCACGGCGAACATCAGCAGCCCCGTCACCACCCAGCTGGTGCGCTCGGTGGCCACGTAGAGCATGATCACGAAGAGACCGAAGAAGATCAGCGACGTGCCGAGGTCCCGCTCGAAGATCAGGACCAGCAGGCTCAGCACCCACACCGCGGCGATAGGCCCGAACTGGCGCCCGCGCGGCAGATGGAAGCCCAGCACCCGCCGGCTGGCCAGCGCGAGCGCGTCCTTGTGCACAGTCAGGTACCCCGCGAAGAACACCGCGATGGCGATCTTGACGAACTCGCCGGGCTGGAACGACAGCGCACCCAGCTTGATCCACCGCTTGGCGCCGTAGGCGTCCGCACCGAAGAACGCCGGCGCCATCAGCAGCACCAGCGCCGTGAACACCATGACGTAGGTGTACCGCTGCAGCAGCCGGTGGTCCTTCAGAAGAGCCACGATGCCCAGGCAGACGGCCAGGCCGATACCGCTCCACATCAGCTGGTTCTGCTCGAACGGCGCGGAGTGCCAGCGGATCGCGTACGAGATGTCCAGCCGGTGGATCAGCACCAGCCCCAGCCCGCTCAGCCCGATGGCGATCGGCAGGATCAGCGGATCGGCATACGGTGCGAACCTGCGCACCACCAGGTGCGCGACCGCGGCGACCGCGGACAGCCCGAGGGCGTACCCCAGCAGCGATCCGGGCAGCTTGCCGTCGGTGGCCAGGCCCACGGAGGCGTAGCCGAACAGCGTGAGCAGCACCGCGAAGCCCAGCATCATCAGCTCGGCATTGCGGCCCCGCCCCACGTCAGTCCGGGGTGCAGCCCTTCCCCCCACGCCCATGAATCCCTCGTTTTCCCGCGACCTGTCAGCGATGAAGTCTGCGCCTCGTGCGCCTCGTGCGCGGCAGTGCAGCCGCACACACCTGAAGGAGGTACGGAACCGGGAAAAGGTTGCGTGACTTCTGCTTCCCGAACGGGCAGACCTTGGTGATCTTTCGAGGAAAACCGCAGGCAGCGTGCCCCATACCGGCCGAATGTCACCGAACATGGAGGCATGACCACCCTCACCTGTGTCCGTGGCGACATCACCGAACAGCACGTGGACGCCATCGTCAACGCGGCGAACTCCTCCCTCCTCGGGGGTGGCGGCGTCGACGGCGCCATCCACCGCGCGGGCGGCCCCGAGATCCTCTCCGCCTGCCGCGCCCTCCGCGCCTCGCACTACGGCAAGGGCCTCTCCACCGGCCAGGCCGTGGCCACGACCGCGGGGAGACTGCCGGCCGGATGGGTCATCCACACGGTGGGGCCGGTGTGGTCGGCGTCGGAGGACCGGTCGGAGCTGCTGGCGTCCTGCTACCGGGAGTCCCTGCGGGTCGCGGACGAGCTGGGGGCGCGGACGGTGGCGTTCCCGGCCATCTCCACGGGTGTCTACCGGTGGCCCATGGAGGACGCGGCCCGCATCGCGGGCGAGGCGGTGCGGCAGACGCCGACGGAGGTGGAGGAGGTCCGCTTCGTCCTCTTCGACGAGCGTGCGTACGAGGCGTTCGCCGCACAGGTGAGGGACTGACCGCCTGCCTCTCCGCCGAGAGCATCTGCCCGGCCCGACCCCCTTCAGAATCGCTGGGATGCCGCCACGCCATCAGGCTGCGGCACCCCAGCGGCTTTGCGTTTCGGTGACGGGTGAAAATCATCTGGGGGAGGAGCTGGTGCCAACTCCGAGGGCCAGTGGTCGTTCGTATCCGGGGAGGTCTGCTGGGGTGTCGGTTGGGGGCCGGGCCCTTCTGCCCGATTCTGTCACGGCCAGCCTTGCTTCACCTTGGCAGGGGCGGTGTTCCAGCTCTTGGGTATGAACGTGACCATGTAGGTTCCGCGGTCGAAGTCCGCGTACCCGGCAGACCAGTTCGGGAACTTGCTCTCGTATACGTGCATGGGGCCCAGGCCGCTATTGGGCGCGTGATAGTGGTCGCCGTGGGTCCATATGGTTTTATCGGCATCCGCTTCTGTTTGGGCCCCGAACCAGCCGTAGTCGAAATTGACCCAACTTTCGCCGGGGTTGGCGGGACTGCGCGGGATGCTTCTGTCCTTCGACATGTCGACCAGGCCGGTACCCTGGTCGGGACGGAAGGCCTCCGGGTCGCCGTACTTCCTCTTGTCAGAGGGTCCCCGCTGATCCTGCCCGCTCCAGAAGTGCTTCGAGTAGATCACCGCCTTCATCTTGGACGGGTCGTAGTTGCCTCCGTCTCTTTCCTTGAAGGACGGCGTGTTCCTCAGTGCAGAGTAGAAGTTCGAGCGGCTGTCCTCGTGGAGCAGGGCGTCGTTGTTGTTCGTGAGCGCTGTCTTGAGGCTGTCGATGTAGGTCCCCTCGTCGTGGGCGTTCTCCAGGGCCTTGTTCATGATGGCCGCCACATCACGCGCCCGCTTGAAGCCCTTCCCCTCGTCGAAACTGTCCTTGGCGATGCGACCCTCGAACTCCGCCCGCGTTTCATCGGGTCTGGGGCTGGTGTTTTTGAGGTCGTTCTTGTACTTGTTCTCGTCGAAGAACGCGAACGCCAATTTGTTCGCCGGGTAGGGACCCGAATTGGCCCAGGTGACGCCGACGCAACCGTAGGACAGTTTTTCTCGCTGCTCTTCGGTCATCTGCTGTTTCACGCCGTCGCGCTGACTGTAGACCTGCTGCCACTTGCGTATGTAGTTGTTGACGACCGTAGTCGCCCTGCCTCCGTAGGCGTGGTACGCCTCCGGCATCCTGTCGAGCGGCTCGGCGGGAGGAGTCTCTCTGTCATCGACAGAGCCGGGGCCCCGGAAGGACGAGCCGGCACTCGGAGATAATTCCGTGAGAGGCTTGCCAGGCTGGCCCAGAACCAGGGCTCTTTCGTTCAGTGCGTTGATGTTCTTGACGTCATCCGGCGTCAGGCCGTGCGTTTCGGCGTAGCCCCCCTTCTTCTCCCCATTGCCGCTGCTGGCGGCCTGGCTGACCGACGGCATGAATCCAGCGGTGCATATGACCGCACCCACGGCGGTGAAGGTGAGAAATCTCCGACGTTTTTCCATGAGAATTGACAACTCCCTTGTGTGAGATCTCGTGAAACGAGGGCATGCGAGAGCACGACGAAAACGAGGGGGGCGGCGATGTGCCGCTCAGGGCCTTGACCGCGCCGTGACGGCGGTGGCGGCGCGGTCGTCTCCGGTCATGACCGTGCTGGCCGCCGGGGCTTGTGGCTCGCTACATCAGGGTCGTCGCCGAGGCGACGATGCGGGCCCGGTCCGGGTGGCCGGGGTCGCCGTAGCGGACCTCGACGCGCGGGTGGGAGCGCATGAACCCGGTGTCGGCCAGGCGTACCTGGCTGGGGCGGTCGACCGTGCGTTCGGCGATGTCCGTGCCGAGGAAGAAGCTGAACTCGCCCGTGGCCGGGGCGTAGACGAAGAACTTGCCGCCCTCGAACTTCTGCTGCGCGGCGTCGGTCAGGACCAGGGACCAGAAACCCGCACAGTGGCCCGCGGGACACATGAACTGGAAGTCGGCCCGCAGGCCGTCCAGTTCCATCCAACGGAAGGGGTTGTCGTCGTCCGGGCTGATCGCGGCAGCGGCGGCAGCGGTGACGGCGGTCGCCGGGGCGGTCGTGTTCGGGGTGGCCGCCTGGGCTCCTTGGGCGAGGGGCAGGGCGAGGGTCGCGGTCGCGGCGACGCCGGCGAGGGCGCGGAGAGCGGTTCGGCGTATCACTTCTCGGCTCCTGGATGAGTGATCAGGTCGATACGAGCAGTGATCATGTCCCCGTGTTAACTTCCCGGCAACATCACGGCTTTAAAACCGGCCAAGCTGTCACATAGGACGTATCCAGCCACGCATCCGGTCCGGCCCAGCGTGGGGGATGCGATCCTTCCACTCGCCGCGGTGGAGCTATCGGCACAGGCCGCGATGACCACGGCGGAGACGCTCGGGCTCGACACGCCCGTAGGACAGCGACTGGCCCTGGACATGCAGGAGTCAGCTGACCACTGGCGCGCCCTCCTGACGCAATGAGTCTCGGCATCGCGGGCCGGTCAACCCGGCAGGGCAGCACGTCGGTGGTAGTCAGGCCATACCGCAAGTGTCTCCGGCGCAGCCCGGGCACAGCCAGGAGATGCCTAACGGGCGAGGTGGGACGTCTGGTGGCCCTCCATACCCGGTGCGCGGCGCGGGACCGGCATCACTGCCTGAAGACCTTGCCGCCGTCGTTGGCCGGGCCGATGTGATCGCGATCTGAGCCTACTGCGGGCAGGGGCACCGTCCGCGCGCACGGACCGAGTCCGCTGATCGGTGGGTGAACGCCCAACGCCGTGGGCCCGGTGTGGTCGGTATCGGAGGACCGGTCCGGGCCGCCGGCATCCTGCTACCGGGAGTCCCTGCGGGTTGCGGACGAGCTGGGCGCAAAGACAGTGGCGTTCCCGGCGATCTGGACCGGGAGCTACGGCTGGCCGATGGACGACGGTGCCCGCATCGTGGTGGAGGCGGTGCGGCAGACGGAGACGGCGGTGGAAGAGGTCCGCTTCGTGCTCTTCGACGAGCGGGCGTACGAGGCCTTCGCTGCGCAGGCGAGCTGACTTGGCTCCTTTTCGAGAAGCAAGTAAACAACCCTGCCGCGACCAGCGGCCGCGGCAGGGCCGTACGCGCATGGGCGTGCTCGGCGGTCAGAGCCGAGTGATGGTCACGGTGGTCGGGCCGGAAGCCGAGGTGAGGCCCTGAGGGGTGGTGCAGGCGGTCTGCTGGGAGGCGAGCAGGGTCACCTCGGTGACCACGGTCGCGCCCTCGAACGCGCCGTCGGTGATCTTCCCCGTGCTGACGGTGACGATATTGCCGTTGGGGCGTACCGCTGCGACGCTGCGGATGGCGGCGGTGGACGTGCGGTCGTGCGTCCCGTCCTTCCCGCCGTTCCCGCCCTCCCCGTGGAGAACGGACTTCTTGGTGTCCGTGTCCTCCTCCTCCTCTTTCTTCTTCCCCCAGTGGAACGTGAGCGTCCCGTCGGCCGGGCCGAGCAGGCAGGAGAGCGTGCCGGAGGAGTTGCCGCCGAAGGTGGCCGACGTGAAGGCGGGGTCCGTGGAGACGGGGCATCCCACGACGGCCTGCGAGGTGATGGAGACCGCTCTGGGAAGGAGGGTCAGCCCCGGCGAGTAGGTGGCGGCGACGGTGCCCGCACACTCCAGGAGCACCGCGCCCCTGTCGTGGCCGGTGTCGTGGTCGTGATCGTGGGCCTGTGCCGGGGGCGCCGCCGGGACGAGGGCGGCGGCGCCGAGCGCGGCCGCCACGGCCGCCGTGCGGGTCCTGCGCAGTCGAGTGGGGTTCACGAAGTCCCTTCCCGTGCTGGTGGTGTGCTGCTGCCGTTTGTCAGGTGCGGTGCACGTCGACCGAGACGGTGCTCTGCTGGTCGTCCGACGCCGTGTACACGCGGCCGTCGTTGTCGATGCCGAAGGCGGCAAGGTCGACCGGTGTGCGGGTGAGATGGGCGCCTTCGACGCGGACGTGCGCGATCTCGGGGCAGGCGTCCAGGACCGCGGCGCCCAATCGGTAGAAGGTGTGCTGGCTGGAGCGGCTGGTGTGCCCGGCGAACGCTTCGGTGACGGCCCTGCCGGCTCGGAGCCGGCAGTCGTGGAAGTCCGCGTCCCTGCCGGTGTGGTGCCAGGTCACGTCCAGACGGGCCCCGAAGACGCGGTCGGTGGCGACCCGGGTCGTGGTGTAGGCGTCGCGGGCGAAGCCGGTGAAGGTGGCGCCGCCGGTCACGAAGAGTTCGACGTCCCGCAGACCGCCGCGAACGGAGGGTTCGCCGTCGTGCGGGAGGGTGACGTGGGCGTGGTCGCGGGGCCGGGCGCCGGGCCCGAAGTGGCGTACGCCGGACTGTGGTGCGCCGGTTGCCAGGGGGGCGAGGTCCGTACAGGAGACGAGGACGTCGGCAGTCCTGGGAGGGGGGTCGGCGTTGCGAAAATGCCCGGCCAGGGCCAGGGCGAAGGTCTCCGGATCGGCGCCGGTGTGCCGTGCGCCGAGGGCCAGTACGGCATTGGCGATCGAACTGACCGGGATCAGGCGGGTATTGTCGCCGTCGCGGTAGACCTCGGGGTGGTCCATTCCCAGCCGGACGTCGACGCGGAATGAGCGGACTCGGTGCCGGGAAAGGGATCGATCCACGAGCAGGAATTCGATTCCTGATTCTCCGTAGACGTGATCGCCGATGGTATGGCCCATCGCTCTCCGTTCCGCCGTGCGGTGCGGGTGCCCGTTTGCCCGGACACCTTCCCAGCTGCCGGAGAGCCCGGTCAACGGGCCTTATGTAAGTACGAAAATCGTATGGACGGCATGGGGTGGGACTCGCTCAGGGAATCACGAAGAGGCCGTCTGGACACGGCGATTGACCGGTGCCAGCCTGTGGGACGTCGGCGGTGGGTACCGTGAAGGAATCAGCCGTATGGTGGGTGCCTCGCTTCTTCCCGATGCAGTCCAGGTGGCAGTGGTCGGCGGCGGCCCCGTGGGCCTGCGACTGGCAGCGGAACTGTCCTTGCAAGGAACCGAATGCCTCGTCCTGGAACGGGATACGTGCATACCCCGCGTCACTCGGGCGCTGGTGCTGCATTCCCGCACGCTCGAATTCCTCGACATGCGCGGAATGGTCGAATCCTTCCTCGCCCACGGCCATCGGTACCATCACTATCCCTTGGGTTCCGCAAGGGCGACGGTCCCCTTCGCCGGGCTCGACAGCCCCTTTCCCTGCGCACTCGCCCTCGCCCAGCACCGGACGACACGACTCCTGGAGCGATGCGCCCTCAAGAACGGCGCACTCGTCGTCCGCGGGGCGGAGGTCACCGGCGTACACCCGGACGACACAGGCGTCGAGCTGACTGTTCGGCACTCGGGACGGACGCGCCGGATACGCGCCGCCTATATCGCCGGATGCGACGGGGCGCACAGCACCGTCCGCAGGCTCGCGGGGATACCCGCGCACCGCACCGTCCACCCCTACGACGTCGTATCGGTCGACGCACGGCTCGATGTGCACGGCCCGCAGCAGCCCTGGAGCCGTTCGGGACGCGACGGCATGGCGCTGTTCCTGCCGTTCGGGGACGGGCGCTGGCGCGTGGTCCTCTACCCCTACCGGCCGCCCGACGGCCCTGCTGACACCGCCCTGGCCCGGACACTGCTGCGCCGCATCACAGGGCAGGACCTGGCACTGCGCGAAGCGGAGTGGATCAGCCGGTACCGGTGCGAGCACCGCCACGCCGCCCGGTACCGCCACCACCGCGTGCTGCTCGCCGGCGACGCCGCCCACGTCCACCCGCCCACCGGGGGCCAGGGCCTCAACACGGGAATCGCCGACGCCATGACCCTGGGGTGGCGCCTGGCCGCGGCGGTCGCCGACCCCCGGTACGACGCGCTCCTCGACGCCTATGCCCGGGAACGCCGACAGGCCGCCGCCCGCGTCATGCGGCTCACCGGCGCCCTGTTGCACGTCAATGCGACCCCCGCGCTCTGGGGCCACGCCCTGCGTGCCGCCGCTCTGGGGGTCGCGCGGCTGCCCCCCGTACGCCGCCGGCTCGCCACCGTCCTGGCCGGGCTGCCGGGCAGGGCCGGGGGCCCCGGCGGACGGGTACGGAGCGGGGCGCCGGCCCCCGACGTACCGCTCACCGACACTGCCACGAGCCCTCACCGGCGGCTGTTCGAGGCCCTCCGCACCGGCGCCCACGTGCACCTCCTACCGGCCTGCGGCACCCCGGATCCCCGGGCGGCAGCCATGACGCTGCCCCTGCTGACGGTGCGCACCGACGCCTACCGGCAGGCACACATCGTCCGTCCCGACGGGTACTTCCTGTGACGTCCGGACCCCTGCGGACGTGTCACCTCGCCCTGCTGTGCAGCGCCCTGGCCATCGCGGCCCCCACCGCAGCCGTACCCGCCGTCGCGGACGCCCTGGGCACGGGCCCGGCCCTCACCCAGTGGTACGCCTCCGGCTATCAACTCACCAGCGGGCCCCTGCAACTCGGCGCAGGACACCTCGCCGACCGGTACGGGGCGCGCCGCGCCCTGCTGGCCGCGCTGGCCGTGTTCGCCGCCGCGAGCCTGCTGGCGGCCACCGCGGGCCACGGCCCCGGCCTCCTCGCCGCCCGTCTGGCCCAGGGAGCCGGCGGCTCCGTCCTCTCGCCCGTCAGCCTCTCGCTGCTGATCGGGCTGAGCCCGGGCGAGGACGCGGAACGGCGTGCCGTCGGCGGGTGGGTGGCCACCGCGGCCACGGCCTCCGGCCTGGGGCCGCTGCTCGGCGGACTGCTCACGAGCGCGCTGGGGTGGCGCGCGGTGTTCGGCGCCCTCGCCCTCCTGGCCGCGGTCACGGCGGCCTGCGCCCTGGCCCTGCTCCCCGGCCGGACGCCGCACCGCCCCCGCCCCGCAGGCGAAGGGCGGCTCGACGGCGCGGGCATCACCCTGTGCACCGCGACGGCATCGGCGGCACTCATCACCCTGACCGCCCCGGCGGCCGGTGCCCCACCGATCGCGGTAATCACGGCAGTTGCGGCGACGGGAAGCCTGCTCGCCGCCCTCCTGCACCGGGCCCGGCGCCACCAGGACTTCGTCCTCGACAGCGGGCTCCTTCGCCGCCCGGCGGCGCGCCTCGCCCTGCTGGTGCTGCTGGTGCTCTTCTGCGCGAACTCGCTGTTCACGTTCCTGACGTACTTCGAACTCACCCGGGCGCACGGCCTCAGCCCTTTCCGGGCGGCGCTGGTCACCCTGCCGGCCGTGACGCCCGCGGCGCTCACGGGCCGCTGGGCGGCCCGGCGCACCGAAGCCCCCGGCGGCGGTGCCCGCCTGATGCGCACCGGCCTCCTCTGCATCGCCGCCGGCCTCCTCACGGGCGGCCTCGGCGGCGGCAGGCCCACACCCCTGTGGCTGATCGCCGGCTCCTGCGCCCTGATCGGCTGCGGCCTGGGCCTGGCCAACGGTGCCGCGATGGCGACCGTGGCCGAGGGCACATCGGGCACCACGGGCACCACGACCGCCACCGCGACGGCCACCACGTTCGCCATGCTCGGCGGCGCCTGCGGCCCCGCCCTCGCCGGAGCGGCGACCACCGCAGCCGCCCACCTGCCCGCCACCGCCCCGGGCACACCCCCGCACCTGGCACTCTGCTCGGCGGCCCCGGCCCTCGCCCTGACCGCCGTCGCCCTCACCCGCCGTGGCGGGGGTCGGCGCTTCCTCGGCCGGCTGACCTGAAATGGCTTGTTGACGCTGTGTGATCATGTCATCTCACTACGTCGTCTGGCGTAGCTTCCCTCCTTTGCATGCGCGATCCCCCGGGGGAGTGATTCGCTGCTGGCACGCATTCCCGAAGAGAGGGGCAAACAGGGCATGGTTGCTCGTCCCTTGGCACCCGGAGTGTTCGTCACGGAGCGGTCGAGCGGAGTCCGGACGATCACTGGAGCGGGTACGTCCACCCCCGCCTTCCTCGGCTACACCGTGGGCGGCCCCGCGGCGTCCACACCGCCGACACTCGTCAGCAGCTGGTCCGAGTTCGTGGACACGTTCCACTTCCGCTCCCCAATGGGGAAGGAGGAGCTCGATCGGGCGCTGGGCGACCTGCGGGAGGCCATCGAGGAGGCCACCACGGATCTCGGTGTCCGGGAAGGGGAGCTTCTGGAACTCTCCACCACCGGAACCCCGGCGGTCGTCACCGAGGAGGAATTCGGCAAGCTCGTCGCCGTGCAGACGGCCGACTGGGCAGGGGAGGGCGTCAGCGACGCCGACAGAGAAGCGGCGAAAGACGCGGCGGAGAAGGTCGGAGCGGCCTTTCCCGAGGCCTACGGCCTGTGGCTCGCGGCGGGCGAGAAGCTGGTTCCCCTTCGCCGACGCCAGAAGGAACTGACCTTCCCGGCCGAATGCTTCGAGCAGGCCGGGCGTATACACCTGCACGAAGCGGTGTACGGCTTTTTCGCCAACGGCGGGAGTTCCTGCTACGTCCTCCGGCTCGACCCCACCAAGACCCTCGCGAGCGAAGTCGACGGCAACGCCGACGAACGCACCGGCCTGGCCGGCCTGAAGAGCGTTCCGGACGTGACCATGGTCGCCGTACCGGACCTGTGGAGCCGGGACACGGCGCCCGACACGGGCGCGGAGATCCTGGGCAAGGTGATCGGCCACTGCGTGACCATGCGCAACCGGCTCACCCTGTGCGAGCCGCCGCCCGGCACCACGGCGGCCGGCGTACCGCAATTCCTGACCGGGCTCGCCACGCCGGATTCGGACGATGCGGCGTTCACGGCGTTGTACTACCCGTGGGTGGAGGTTCCGGGTGTGGACGGGGTGCGGCGTACGGTGCCGCCGTCGGGTCATCTGGCCGGTGTGTGGGCCCGTACGGATGCCGAGCGCGGTGTGTTCAAGGCACCCGCTAATCAGAACCTGCGCGGCGTGCTGTCCCTGCCTGTCCGGCTCACCGATCAGCGCCACGGTGAGCTGAACGACTTGGGTGTCAACTGCCTCCGTGTCTTTCCCGGCCGGGGACTGCTGGTGTGGGGTGCGCGGACGCGGTCCGGTAGCCGGGACTGGCGGTATCTGAATGTGCGGCGTCTGGTGTCGTTCCTGTCCGATTCGATTCGTCAGTCCTCCACGTGGGCGGTGTTCGAGCCCAATGACGATCGTTTGTGGGCGGCGTTGCGGCATTCGGTCGTCAGTTTTCTCACGGATCAGTGGCGTCAGGGTGCGCTGCTGGGGCGGACGCCCGATGAGGCGTTCTATGTGATTTGCGACCGGTCGAACAACACGTCGGCGACGATCGATGCCGGTCAGGTGATCTGTGACATCGGTGTCGCGCCGGTGCGTCCTGCCGAGTTCGTGCAGTTCACCATCACCCAGATCGCCGGCCAACCCGGCGCCTGACAGGGAGGCATACGCACGTGTTGACCGGTGACACCTTCAGCAGCAATACCTTCGCCATCGAACTCGGCAAGTTCCAGGTCGAGACCGTCCAGGACGTCTCCGGACTGACCCTGGAGCAGGACGTGGTCGAGACCCGGCAGGTATCCGCGACCGGCGAGCTCATCGTGCGCAAACAGCCGGGTGCACGCAAAACCGGCGAGATCACGATCACCCGGGGCATGGACAAGAGCACCGCGTTCACCGACTGGATCAAGGCCACATTGGTCGACGCCGATCTCGACAGCGCCCGCCAGAACATCACCATCGCCCTGAAAGACGCCCAGAAGCAGACGGTCCGCCGCATCCACCTCACCAACGCCTGGGCGTCCCGCTGGGAAGGACCGCAGCTCGGGGCGGCCAACTCCGGCACCGCGACGGAACAGGTGACCATCACCTATGAGGACATCACCGTCGACTGACCGAGAGGAGCGAGACGATGGCCAGCAAGCCCCCGGGCGTCTACGTCACCGAGAAGTCCAGCGGCGTCCGCATGATCGTGGGAGCGGGCACCTCGACGCCCGCGTTCCTCGGATATACCGAACTCCCCGGCGTGACCCCTCCGGAACGGTCGACCCCGCCCTTCACCGCCGACCAGCGCAAGATCCCCCAGCCCATCCGCGGATGGCAGGAGTTCGTCGACCGCTACACCATCAAGGAGCTGGGCGACGAACTGGCCCCCCTCCTGGAGAAACAGCAGAACCAGGAGACACTGACACCGGCGGAGCTCAAGAAGATCCAGGTGCTCCAGAGGTGCTTCACCCTGGCCGAGGCGGTGTACGGGTTCTTCGCCAACGGCGGGACGTCCTGCTACATCGTCGGATTCCTGGACCCGGCCACCCCGGTGACCGACTCGGTACTCGCAGGGAACGCAGAGGCGCGTACGGGCCTGGGCGGGCTGGAGACCGTGCCCGAGGTCACCATGGTCGCCGTGCCCAGCCTCTGGGACATGACCGTCGCCGCCACCGAGAGCGCGACCCCGCCGGACCCGGTACTGACGACCGGCAAGGCGCTCATCGACAAGGTGCTCGCGCACTGCACCCAGCTGCGCAATAGGCTCGCAGTGGTCGACGCGCCGCCCGGTCAGCTCGTCGAGCCGTTGAAGAACTTCGTCGGCACTCTCGCCTCACCGGATTCGGACGACGCGGCGTTCACGGCGTTGTACTACCCGTGGGTGGAGGTTCCGGGTGTGGACGGGGTGCGGCGTACAGTGCCGCCGTCGGGTCATCTGGCCGGTGTGTGGGCCCGTACGGATGCCGAGCGTGGTGTGTTCAAGGCCCCCGCCAACCAGAACCTCCGCGGCGTGCTCAGCATCCCCACCCTGCTGACCGACGACCAGAACGGGGAGCTGAACGACAAGGGCGTCAACTGCCTCCGTGTCTTCCCCGGCCGGGGACTGCTGGTGTGGGGTGCGCGGACGCGGTCCACCAGCCGGGACTGGCGGTACCTGAATGTGCGGCGCCTGGTGTCGTTCCTCTCGGACTCGATCCGTCAGTCGACGACGTGGGCGGTGTTCGAGCCCAATGACGATCGTTTGTGGGCGACGTTGCGGCATTCGGTCGTCAGTTTCCTCACCGATCAGTGGCGTCAGGGCGCGTTGCTGGGTCGTACACCGGACGAGGCGTTCTATGTGATCTGCGACCGGTCGAACAACACCTCGGCGACGATCGATGCCGGTCAGGTGATCTGTGACATCGGTGTCGCGCCGGTGCGTCCTGCCGAGTTCGTGCAGTTCACCATCACCCAGATCGCCGGCCAACCCGGTCAGAGCAGCTGAGACGCCCATGCAGAAGATCGTGGTCAGACAGGGCGACACCATCACCCTCGTGCCGGCCCTGACGCCCCCCGCGACGCTCGTCCCGCCACCTCCGATACCCATCCCACAGGGCACAGCGGGGTTCCGGATCGAAGGGCTTCCCGCCTGTGTACCGGACGACATCGAGTCCATGGCCGTCCCTCCCGTCCCGTACACGACTCCGGCCTTCCCGACGCCCGGCTCCGGCCGTGTCCAGCTGAAGGTTCCGGCCCAGGACCGCGCCAAGTACGCCCGGACCGGCCACGGCACGACGGAAGTCGTCGTCAACGGCGGCCCGCTCGAGCTGGTCTTCAGTGTGATGGCTCCGGCGAGCAACCTCTCCGGAGCCACCGACACGGTGACCGAGTACCGCGGCACCGCGACCCTCACCTGTCCCCGCACACACCCCGTCACGGCCGGATAGGCGGCCGGACAAGCCATCGGAACCGCGTGTGCCCCGCCCGACGCGACAACGCGGGCAGGGCACACGGGCGCACACGCGGCCTACGACACCTCCGTGGCCCACACGAAGTCGTAGCGCCACTCACGGCCGCTGACCTCCGTGCTCTCGCCGCGGTTGCGCATGTTCACCGTGAAGACCGCACCCGGCAGGAGCAGCACCTCCTGCTCGTCCGGCTCCCGGGAGAAGTAGGCGATGTCCCGCCCGCCGTGCCCGGTCAGCTCCAGGCAGTACAGCACCCGGCGGCCCCCGGCGGGCGGATGCTGCAGGGGCAGGAACTTCTCGGCCTCCCCCCGGTCCCGGCTGGTGCTGGTGAAGCCGCTGAACGTCATCCGCTCCCGGGGCACCAGCTCCCAGCCCGCCCGGTACACCACGCCCCTCACCGGCGGCAGCTTGCCGAGCGCCTCGGTGAGCATGTCGGCATGGGTCTTGCCCTCGGCCCGCAGGGTGTCCGCGAGCGCGTGCATACGCCTCCGGACGGGCTCCAGAAGCACCCGGCGCTCCGCGTCGTCGAGGCCCGGCGCCCGGTAGGCGTCGATCAGCCGCTGCAGTTCCGGGTCGCGCCAGGTGGCGTACGGCACTTCGACCGTCTCGCCCTGGACGAACAGGGAGACCATCTCGTCCACCAGCCGCTGCACGCCCACCGTGCCCAGGGCTCCGGGGGCGGCGAGGACGCGGTTGACGAGCTGGTGGTTGCTCCCGGTGTACTCCGCCAGCGCGAGCAGGTACGGAAAGCGGAGTTCTGCCCCCAACCGGGCGCGTTCCGCGTCGGCGTCCGCGCCGGTGAGGCCCTGTCCGCCCAGCCAGGCGGTGAGGTCGGCCCGCGGGGGCTCCCTGAGCAGGGACCGTTGGGTGCGGCGCGCCCGGCGCACCGTACGGTCGTCCACGGTGACCATGCCTCCGTGCCCGGGCTCGGCCCGCGCCTTCTCCTCGTACAGCGCGGCGTACGGCAGTTCGGGCAGCGCGGCCGTCGGCAGCGTGCCCCTGACGAACGCGTCGAAGTCCCGGTACATCCGGGCCATGTCCTTGGAGGAGGCCGTGAGGCCCGCCAGGCCGGCGGCCTTGGCGCCGCGCAGGATCTCGTACAGGGAATGGTCGCGGCCCGGGAGCATCCACGCGGCGACGGCGAGGAAGAACTCGCGTTCCAGGCGCTCCGGCACGCCCCTGTTCGCGCCGCCCGGTACGGCCCGCAGCCAGCGGAACGCACTGAGCATGCGCGTGGTCGTCCCCGAGATGCCCGCCACCAGGGGCGCGCCGCGCCCGTGATGCTTGCGGTACCAGCTGTCCGTGGTGTCCATGGCGAAGGCGGCCTGCCCCGAGGCCCAGGGCAGGGGGAACTCCGGCCCCTCCTCGCCCGGCCCGGTCAGCGCTGCCCAGAGTTCGTCCGGGGTGACCGTGTGCCGGGCGGGCGCGAGGTCGTCGCCGAGGCCCTCGACGGACAGGGGCGCGGTGCTGCGCCGGGCGTGGGCCGTCTCGGCCTCGCTGAGGGGCACGCCCAGGTCGCGGTAGTCGCGCAGCGTGCGTTTACCGGGTCCGGTCTCCGGCTCCGGGCGCTCCGAGCGGCCGCGCTGGCTGCGGCCCATCGACAGCGTCGTCCCCGGACCGTGCTGGAGGGTCAGGTTTCCCAGCGCGAAGACGTCCGCGGCGAACAACCGCCGTATGTCGTGCGGAAGACGGCCGAGGACGCCTCGGGCGGTCCCGGTCAGGAACGCACGCTGGGCGCCCAGGGCTTCGGCGTCCAGCCCCAGTTCGCGGGCCAGGCGCAGGTCCCCGTCGAGGACGACGCGGTGCACGAGGGTCTTCAGCGACACCTGCCGCTCGTCGGCGTGCGGCCGCGGCTGGGGACCGTACTTGTAGTACGCGGCGTTGTAGAAGGCGGTGACCAGTTCACGGACGGTGGCGGACGAGCCCGGTGCCGTCCACTCGAGGAGCCTGGCCCCGGCATCGCCCTCGGTGCCCACCTGGCCGGCACTCTCCGGGTCGTCCTTGAGGAACGCGCCCGCCGCCGCTTCCGGGGTGAACCCCCGGCTCAGCACCTCGTACAGCCGCAGCACGGCGGTGCGGGCGGCGCGGCCGACCTCGGGGGCGGCGGCCAGCGCCGCACCGAGCCGCTGCTCGTACAGCTCGGCCGCCTGGTGCCAGCCGGGTGACGCCAGGAGGCGGCGGTGACCGAACGGCGCGCCGGCGGGGCGCTGCCCGGCCGGGCCGGCGACGGCCCGGGCGGCCGCGGCGTTGCCGGCCTCCTGCTGCAGGGCCCGCAGCCGTCCGGTCAGCGTCGCGGCCGTGTCCTCGGCCGGCTGCGGAGGGGCCGGAGCGGGGGCCTGGGCCGCCGCTTCCGGGTGGATGCCGGGAGCCGGTGCCGGTGACGGGCCGGGGCTCATGGCCGTACCTCCGCCGTCCGTACCTCCGCCGTCCGCACCTCCGACGGGAAGGCGGACTCGTCCACGTAGCGGCCGAGTTTGGCGTACTCCTCGCGGACGGCCGCCAGCAGGTCGGCCATGGCGAGCGGGCGGCCGTCGTCGGCCGCGCGGTAGGCGGCGGTGACGACGCAGCAGCGGATGGCGCCGCCGGACAGGTCGAAGGCCCCGGCGAGGGCCGCGAGACCCGGCTGGTCGACATCGCCGGCCCGGGGCACGGCAGGGCCCAGGCAGCGGTCCCACAGGGCCCGGCGCAGGGCTTCGTCGGGTGCGGGGAAGTGGATGACGAGGTCGAGGCGGCGCAGGAAGGCCGGGTCGATGTTGGCGTGCATGTTGGTGGTGAGAAGGGCCAGGCCGTCGAAGGACTCCAGGCGCTGCAGGAGGTACGAGGTACCGGTGTTGGCGTAGCGGTCGTGGGCGTCCTGGGTGGCCGTGCGCTTGCCGAAGACGGCGTCGGCCTCGTCGAAGAGGAGGACCGCGTCGGCCGCGTCCGCCGCGGCGAAGATCTGCTCGAGGTGTTTCTCGGTCTCCCCGATGTACTTGTCGACGACGGTGGCGAGGTCGACGGCATACAGGTCGAGGCCGAGGCCGGCGGCCACGACCTCGGCGGCCAGGGTCTTGCCGGTCCCGGATCCGCCGCTGAACAGGGCGGTGACGCCGCGTCCGCGCCCCCCGCCCGGCCGCATCCGCCACTCTCCCAGGACGCGGTCGCGGTGGCGCACACGCCGGGTGAGGTCGCGCAGCTGCTCGTGTGTCCGGTCGGGCAGCACCAGGTCGTCCCAGGTCACGGCGGGCCGTACGGCCCGGGCGAGATGGCCGAGCGCGCTGCCGTTCCAGGAGCGGGCCGTGTTCCGGACGGTGACGGCATCCACCGGGACGCCCTGTGCGGCGGCCTGCCGGCAGGCCGCCGTGGCCATGGCCCGGATCCGGCCGGGGCCGGCCCGGTACCGGGCGCCGGCGGCCACGGCTTCCGCGTCGGTCTCGTCGCTCGTGGCGCCGGCGGTCTCCGGGCTCCGGTCCGGCACGGCCCGGGCGTGGAGTTCGTACCGCCACAGCGCGGCGCGTTCGGGGTACGTCAGGGGCGGGCAGTCGGCCGCCACCGGGGGTATGGCGGTCCAGCGCGCGTCCCACGGCCGGCTGCCGGTGAGGACCAGGGGAAGTGGCGCGTCGGCGAGCGGATTCAGCAGGGTGCGAACGTGCCGGTCGTCGGGGGAGCCGACGGGCCCGGCGATCAGCCCGCAGCCGCGCAGCCGTGCCTCCAGCAGCGCCGCACGGACGGACTCGGACGGCTGCGCGTCGTGGCCGAGGGCCGGGAGGTCCAGGCGGAGCGCGGCCCGCCCCGACGCCGCCAGCGCCGCCTCGGCGACTGCCTCCGCGGTGCCGTCGCCGCTGTCGCGCAGGTAGACGGGCCAGGGGTGTGCGAGCAGCCGGCCGACCTGCCGTACGGTCCCGGCCAACGGGCCCTCGCCGAGGGGTCGGCCGGGTCCCGGCAGGGCCAGCACGTGACGGAGCGGGGACGGCAGGGTGTCGTCGCCCAGCAGATGGGCGGTGACCCGGTCGGGGACGCGCAGCCCGCGTGTCGGATACGGGCGTGCGGAGTCGAGGAGGTCCAGAAGACCACCGGCGCGCAGGGGCGCGTCGGCGGAGAAGAGCCTGCGGGCGGTCGCGGAAGCGGTCGGCACGCCGCAGAGGGCGAGGGCGAGGCCGACGGTGGCGTGGCGGCACGTGACGTCGTCGTTGAGGTAGCCGTAGCAGCGCTCGAACCGGGCGTCGAGGTCGGGGGCGAGCGCGATCACCAGCACGCCGAGAGCGAGTTCGTCCAGGCCGAACTCCTCGGCGAGGCGGCGCACGGGCGGCGCGTCGCCGGCCGCCGCGGCCTCGTCCTCCCGGGTACGGACGGTGGCGGCGAGCGCCTCCTCGAAGGACGCGGGGGACAGCGGGCCGGAGGGCGCGTCCAGGAGGTGCGGGGCCATGTCGTCGGAGACGTAGAGCCCCTGGAACGGGTCGAAAGGCGCCTCCTGGAGATCCGGCAGGCCGCCGGCGGCCTCGGGATCCTCACCGGTGCGCAGGGCGATGGCCCGCCGCACTGTGGCCTCGACGACGGCCAGCCGGGTGAGGAGCCAGTCCGCCGCCGTGGGCACGGACGTCCGGGCGCGCCCCATGGCGGAAGCGGTCACGGCGCCTCCCTGTCTCCGGACCCGTCTCCGAACCCGTCTCCGGACCCGTCCCCGCCCCCGTCCACCGGGCCCGGCATGATGCCGTCGTTGACGACCGGCGGCTCGGCCACCCAGTGGGTGTACTCCTTCGGGACGAACGAGACCAGGGGAAGGGTCACCGTCACGTTCAGGGTGGGGACGAGAGTGTGGCCGACCGCGCTCCACAGCTCGGTCAGGGCACGGTCCTCGGTCGGGGGATGGCCCACATCCAGCAGTGCCGACAGTTCCATCTCCGCCAGCTCCGGGGGCAGGGGCACGGGAAGCTCCCGGCTCCTGGCGAAGCCGACCAGGAGGTCCCCGAGCATCCGGTGGGCGATGAGGGCGTCCGGTGCCCAGGCGGTGACGAGGTACGACAGCCGCGCGTACCGGGGCGGGTCGAACTGCGCCCTCTTTTTGGGCGGCAGCCCGGCGATACGGACGGGCGGCACGGAGTACTGATAGACGGTGCCGGTCTGCCGGCGGTCCAGGTCCTCGCGGATGTCGTACAGATAGATGCCGACCGCCTCGGAGCCGGCTGTCTCGCCGAGCCCGGCCTCGCGTCCGGGAGGCTGGAAGGTGACTGTGAACTCGGGTGGCAGACAGGTCACGTCGTCCCGCACGCGGGACTCCAGCGCGATGTCGACCAGTTGGATCATCGCTGTGCCTGCCTCAGGTCGAGTGCCGCCTCCGTCGCACCGACAAGGGCGAGCGCCGTGGTGTCGACCGCGGCCACGACCGCGCCCGCCGCGTCGGCGAGGTACACCACGTGCACCGCGGAGCGCGGGTCCGGCGCGCTTCCGGCGAGTCCCCGGCCGGCCGGCACGGTGAAGCTAGGGTTTCCGGTCGTGGTGTCGAGCATCAGGAGTGCTCCGTTGTCCTCGGTGGTCACGAAGAGCCAGGCGCCGTCCGCCGACACCGACACCGACTCGGGCTTGACGATCAGTGGGTGCCGCCACGTGGCGACGACCTCGGGCACGCCCCGCTGTCCGGACAGGCCGACGACCGCGATGCTGTCGTCCCCGTGGTTGGCGACATAGGCACGGGCACCGCCCGGGGCGCAGGCCACACCCATGGGCTCCCCGCCCAGACCGAGCGAGGTCACGTGGTGGTCGGCCAGGCGCACGCAGTGGACGGACGCGGCGGTGCGGTCGGTGGCGCAGGCGTGGACGCCGTCGTCGGTGACGGCGACGTCCCACGGCCGGGAGGCTTCCGGCAGACCCACCGGAATCGGGGTCACCTTGGAGGTGAGGACGGTGACCGTCCCGCTCGCGAAGTTGGCGACGCAGCAGGTGCCGTCCCCGAGACCGGCGATCGCGTACGGCAGGTCGTTCCTGTCGAGGGGCAGCGTCTCGGTCTTCTCCACTGCGAGGCGCGTCGTGTCGAGGGTGAGCACGGCCAGGCACGCCTCGCGCACGGGAGCGTCCTTGCGCCCCTGGTTGACGACATACAGGGTCCGGTCGTCACGGCAGGAGAGCGCGTTGGGCCTGTCGGTGCTCGCGGCGGGGGCCGTCGCGACGACGGTCATCGAGTCGCTGCCCCCGGCCAGATCGATGCCGTACACCGTGCCCAAGGGCGCGTCGTCGCCGAGCCATGCCTTCGACACGGCCGCGTACAGGTACCGTCCGTCCGGGGAGAGCGCGAGCCCGGGAGGGGTCTGGAGGCCGTTCTCGACCGCGATCGTCCGCTGGTGCGTCGCGGGCTGCACGGAGATGTCGAAGACCTCCACCGTGGCATTCTGCCCGGCGGCGCTGGAGACGTAGAGGGTGCTGCCGTCGGGCGTGAGGGCGAGCCCGTTGGGATACCTCATGGGCGTCGGCGTCTTGGCCACGGTCATGTGGAGAGTCCACTGGCCGTTCACCGTCGCGCGCTGGAGGACGGAGACCGTCCCGTTCTGGTAGTTGGCGACGCAGAGCCGCAGTCCGTCGGCCGACAGGGCCAGCTCGTGCGGGCCCGAGAGCTGCCCCGTACTTGCGTCGACGACTCCCTGCCGCTGCCATTGTCCCGGGCCGGTGCGGGTCAGCACCGCGATCCGGCCGCCCTGCTGACCTGGGTCGGTGCGGGCGAAGTCGGCCACGTACAGGGTCGTGCCGTCCTGGGACAGTGCAGCTCCGGTGGGCTGCTCGCAGTCCACGACACCGGTGTCGATCGTGTACCGGCCGCCCCTGGGGTCGACGAGGGAGACCGTGGCCGTACCGGAGTCGGCTGTCACCGCGTAGTGGCCGTCCGGGGTGACGGCGACGCCGTGCGGGTCCGCTCCGGGCGCCAGCGCGACGGGAGTCACCGTGACCTCGCCGCCGGCTGTGAGCGTCTCGTCGCGGGCCGGGGCGAGGACGAGGACGGACGACGAGCCGGGGCTGGTCGCGCAGGCGAAACGCCGGTCGGGCGCGATGGCGACGTCCCACGGCTGATGACCGGTGCCCAGGTCGACGGCAGTGCCGGGGGACAGGGGGTCGAGCGTGAGCACCGCCAGCCTCTCCGAGGCCGGGTCGGCGGCGTACGCCCATGTGCCGTCCGGGGACACGGCCACATTGACCGGCGTCGACCCGGCTCCGGTCGTGACCTCGCCCGTCTTTCGGGGAGCCGTGCGCACGGTGACGAGCTGTCCGGTGGCCAGGTCGCTGACGTACGCGAAGCGGCCATCCGGGCTGGGAACGACTCCTGCGGGGACCGCCCCCACCCCGTCCAGGCGCATGGTCATGCGGGTGTCCGGCCGGACGGCGGTGAGCGTACCCGAGGTCTGGCCCACGACGAGGATCAGGCCTCCGTCCGGTGTGAAGGCCGCGTCGACCGGGTGCGGGCCGACCGGTACGGACACCGGGGTGCCGACGAGCCCGGTGACCGGGTGCACGGCGGCGACGGACACCGAAGCGGAACCGTAGTTCGCCACGCAGAGGCGGTTCCCCTCGGGGCCGAGAGCCAGGGCGCGCGGCTCCGCCCCCACGGGCACGGGCGCACCGACCGTCTCGCCGCCCGCGTCGAGGTCCAGCACCGTCACCCATCCGTCGGCCGGACCATCCCCCCGGCTCGCGACGTACGCGAACCGTCCTCCCTTCGCCACTGCGATCGCCCGGGTGGCCCCGGGCACCGGGACGGTCGCCGTCACCGACGGCGAGCCTGCCGAACCCACGTCGACCACGGACACCGTGGCGTCCGCCTCGTTGACGACGCAGACCCGTCGCGCCTGCCCGCCCGGGGCCGTCGCCAGTGCACCGGGGCCGGCTCCGACGGGGAGCGGGACGGGCACCTGCCCTTCTTTGTCGAACACCAGGACCTGGTCGCCCGCCCGGTCGGCCACGCAGACCTGGTCGCCGGACAGCCCGGCGACCACGGCGCACGGATTCTCCCCGGCGGCCACGGCACGCAACACCGCAGTGTCCGGTGAGCCGAGGTCCACGACGGACAGCGTCCCGGCGCCGTGGTTCGCGGCGTAGGCGCGGGTGCCGTCCGTACTGACGGCGACGGCGCGCGGATTGCTCCCCACCGGCGCGGTACGGACCTCGGGACGGTCCGGCTCGGCGAGGCCGGCCACGACCAGGACGTCCGCGCCCCAGCCCGGGGCAACCAGCCGGGGCACCGCAGGCCCGTTGTCGCTGCCGATGTCGTTCCGGCCGCTCATGAGGGCACCTCCGCGACGGTGATGCGGTGTTCGACGGAGTAGACGGTCTCGCCCGGCCCGCAGTCGATCCGGGTGACGGGAGCCGACGGCGTACCGGTCTCCGGGTCGACCGGGACCATTTCGACGGTGGCGACCCGGCCCACGCCCGGCACGCCTTCCAGGACGCGGAACGCCTCGCCCGCGTACACCGGTCGCCCCAGCGGCCATCCGGTGCCGTCGGGGCCGCCGCCGACCGGGCTGAAGTAGCGGTAGAGGGCGCGTTCGGCGGCGGCGCGGAGTTCCGCACGTTCGTCGGCGGTGCGGTAGTCGGCGGGCACGATGCGGGCGTCGAAGCGGACGCCGTGGTAGCCGGGCTTCACCAGCCACACCGGGACCCCTTCCGGCTGGCAGGCCCGCAGGGCGCGGCGCAGGGTGTCGCAGGCGTCGCGGGTGGGCGTGAGCATGTGGTAGGGGAACCAGCCCCGTTCGTCCGTGGTGACGAAGGGGACGACCATCAGCGTGACGCCGGCCCGGGTGCTGCCGCCGCTGGTGTCGGTGTAGCCGTTCCTGCCGCCGTGCGAGACGGAGGTGTTGTGCACGCCGACGATGCCCCCGTCCGGCGTCCTCAGTCGGCAGATCATGCCGACGCCGATGCCGTCGGCGGCCGCGCCGAGGGTGGTCCGGTACGAGCCGTGCACGGAGACGGCCGCGTGTTCGGGCGGGATTTCGCCGTACTGCCGGGTGCCCGAGGGGCCGCCCGTCACCTTCGGGCCGAAGTGGACCTGCCCCGTGCTGGCGTTGACGACCACGTGCTTGTCGTGTTCCCCGGACGCCTCGAAGGATGTGACGGTGTCCCAGTCCTCCAAGTCGATGCAGATCCTGGGGAGTTGCCCGTGCACCGGGGAGTACAGCAGTGGGAAGACCTGCCCCGGCTTGCCCGTGGACGTGAACGTCCCCGTGCCCTCGCTGCGTTGCTCGTACTGCTCGGCGGGAACCTCGGCCGTGCTTCCGGAGTCGGCGTAGACCGTGTACGTCGTCTTGGGCGTGCCCTCGGGGTCGAGGATCTGGACGGCGATCCAGCACGAGGCCTCGTCCGTCGGCAGGCCGGTCCCCTCGACGGCGTCCTGCGCCCTCGTGGCGAGTTCACCGTTCTCGACGGCGGACCGCCACCGTGCGGACTCGCTCAGGGGGACGGGGTGGGCCGATATCTCCGTGCCGCCCGCCACCATGACCTTCTGCGCGGGCGCGGCGGCGTACGCGAGCGGGGCGGCGGTGTCCCACCACGCCGTCTCCTTCCGCGGCCCGAACACCGACACCGCGACGCGCTCCTCGGCCTTCCGGTCACCGTCCGCCGCCACCCAGAGCGTGAGGTGACGCGGATCGTGCGCCTTCCCGATCCTCACCAGGGCGAGGATCAGGCCGCCACCCTCCTTGAAGGGCCCGGAGAACGCCCCGCCCTCCTGGTAGTCGTCGGCGGTGAACATGCCGATGGCGGCGGTGACGCCTTCGGTGAGGCGGAGCCGTGCCGCGCCGGCGGCTTCCGGCGGCACGCGTCCGGCGTCCCGCGTGGTGGTGAAGACCGTCTTCCCGTCGTTCGTCGTGACCGCGGTCCCCGCGGGGACCGTCCGGACGCCGGCTGCCAGGGTGAAGCGGACGTCGGTCTTCGACGGCTCCCACGGCAGGTAGTTGCGGGCCGGGTCGAGTGCGTCGTGGGGTATGTCGCGGACGTGGTGGATGCGGGCCATGCCCGCCGACGCGGCCAGCGCCAGCTGTTCGTAGTCGCCGGGGACGACCGCCCGTTCCGGCACCGGGGAGCCCAGGGGCAGGCGCTTCGCGCAGGCGGCCGGAGTTTCGCCCTCCGTACCGCCCACGGCCGGCGCGGGGTTGGTCACGGAGGAGACGTACGGCAGGGGAGTGCGGAGCACCGTGAGGGTGCGGGCGGGCACATTGCCCCGGGCGCCGCCACCGGTCAGATAGCGCCGGATCCGGACGACCGCTCCCGCCGGCAGCGGCGCCCCGTGCCGGCGCGGCCCCCGGGCGCCGGCCACGACGGGGGCGAAGACGGCCTCCCCGGTGCGCGGGTCCAGGGTGAAGTGCCGGTCGTCGGGCCCCGATCCGGCGAGGGAGGCGACGTACGTCCACTGGGCCGCCCGGTCGTCGAGAACGGCTTCGACCACGAGCGGGTCGGTGCTGCGGGGCAGCGGCGCACGGTCGAAGCGGAGCCGTTCGCCGGGGGTGCCGGTCGCGGTCCCCAGGGTCTCGTTGCGCACCAGCCGTGCCTGGACGACCGGGACGGTGACGGCGAGGACGGGGTGGAGCGCGATGTGCGTCAGCGGGCTCCGGCCGGCGTCCGTGCGGTAGCGGATCAGGCCGACGTCCCGCAGCCGTTGCCGGAAGAGGCCGCCCTGGTCGTCCGGCCGCTGGAGCAGGAGCTGGGCCGGGGCATGGGTGGGGGGAAGGTCGAGGGTGACCCTGCCCGGGCTGTCCGGGGCGGTCACGGTGTCCGTGACGACCCGGCAGTCGGTCCAGTGCGTGCCCTGCCATGCCTCCCATTGGCCCCGGACGACGCGGCCCGGTGCCGCCGCGCCCAGCCGGACGTCCAGCGTCACCCGTGTGCCCGGGACCGGCACCGAGAGGACGGCCAGGGCGTAGGAGGTGTCCCCGGCGCCGGCCGTGCCGGCCACCGGGCCGGTGTCCGCCGGGGCGTCCCCGGGCAGGGTGAAGTCGCCGAGGTAGGGCAGGTTGAGGTGGAAGGCCGGCCCGGCGAAGGCGAGGTCGCCGGGCTCGACGGTCCGGCTCGCCCCCGAGCCGAACGCGGTCAGCCGTCCCTCCAGCGAGCCGTCGGCCGTCCGCGACTCCGCGAAGTCGCCAGCCGCGACGAGGACACACGGGTTGATCACCGCGTCCGTCAGCGTGCTGAAGACGACCGGCTCCCCGTCCCCCACAGGCCGCGTGGCCACCTCCTGGCCGGCGGGCACGACCACCGGTTCGGGCGAGGGCGCGGCGAGTTGGAAGACGGCCTCGGTCTGGGCGGGCGCGGGCCGGTACGGTCGTACGCCCAGGAGGCGCAGCATCTGTAATCGGCGCTGGTCCGCGGCCAGATCGAGCCGGTCGCGCAGGGCCATGACCATGTCGGTGCACGTCTCGATCAGGCCCCGGCCGGGGTCGGTCGGGTCCTGCCCGGTCCAGGTCCGCAACCGCCGGTGCACGGCGGCGACGGCGGTGGCGACGACCTCGTCGCGGGTGCGCCCGTCGTACTCGGGCGTCGGCAGACTCATCCCTGCGATGACCTCTCGTCAGGAGCCGTGGGCGGTGTTGACGACGACCTTGAAGGGGAGGTGGGCCGGGCAGTGTGCCCGCACCAGGCGCGTGAGGCGGCTCTCGAGCGCCCGTTGGTCCTCCCCGGCGGGGGCGGTCAGGGTGACGGTGAGCATGCGCCCGGCGCCGGGCGCGGGGTCGGCTTCGGTGAAGACGAGGCCCGGGTCGTCGACGACGAGCGTGAAGTCCGGCGGCGACCAGCGGTGGATCTCCCGCGCCTCGAGCTGCAGCCCGTACGGCGTTCCGCGGTACGCGGCCAGCCGGGGCGCGAGGTCGACCGCCTTGCGCCGCTGGACCTCGGTCCAGCCGGGCTCGACGCGGGCGCCGGTGATCCGGATCAGCCAGTCGAGGAAGGCGGGGGGCGCGCGCCAGGGGTCGAGCACCGCATCGAGGCCGTCGGTCCGTTCCTCGACGGGGGCCAGGGCCTCGCCGATCGCGGCCGCGAACGCCTGCGCCACCGTGTCGCGGCGGTAGACGGCGGGCAGCGGGAGCGGGCGTGCGGAGGAAGTCGTCACGTGGGGTCCTCTCGGTCGTCTCCAGGGCCGTCTCCAGGGCGGTCTCCGGGGTCGTCTCCGGGGGTTCTCGCTTCAGCCGTCGGTGGTGTCGACGTCGATGTCCACGTCGCCCAGGAGGACCAGGCCGCTGTCCGAGACCTCGACGGACGGCACGGTCCCGGCCGCGTCGGTCAGGGCCACGTCGTTCGTGCCCCGGAGTTCCGGCACCGTCTCCAGCACGGTGAAGACGTCGCCGGCGTGGACCCTCCGGCCCCAGGGCCACCCCCGCCCGTCCGGCCCGCCGGCGGTGGGGTGGAACCAGCGGCGCAGGGCCTTCTCCGCCCCTTCCCGGGCCCGGTCGACGTCCGCCGCCGTGCTGCTCCAGGGGCGTACGGTCGCGGCGATGCGGAAGGGGTGGTAGCGGGGTTCTGCGATGTGCAGCCGTTCGCCCAGCAGACGGGAGGCGTCGACGACCTGCTTCACGGCGGCCAGGGTGTCCGGGGGAATGCCGAACGCGCCGTCGGGCGGGCGCTGCGCGGGGTCCCCGTCGACGCAGGGCACCAGGACGACGTGGAGCGGGTCGTCCTCGCGGCGCCACAGTGCGGGCTCGGTCCGGGACCCCTTCATGAAGAAGAAGACACCGTTGACGGCCACCACGGCGTCCGGGGACTCCTGGCACTGCGGGGAGAGCCCGGGGAAGGCCTCGGAGATCAGGGACGTCACGCCACGGCTGTCCGCCCGGGGCACGAACGCCCGGTCGGAGTAGGTGTAGGCGCGGTGGTGGAACGTCTCGCCCTTGAAGAAGAACAGCTCGTACGCGTCGGCCGCCTGGTCCGCGGCGAGCACGGCGACCTCGTCGAGGTCCGACGAGAACGCCGTGGGCAGGCCGGGGAACGCGTCCGCGACGGGCTGCGGCGACTGCCCGCCGTCCCAGAGGCACTTGTCCCGGTAGAACCAGAGCCTGGGCGCGGACGCCTCGGTGCGGATCACGGCGTCGAGGCACCCGGCCTCCGCCACGGCCGGCGGCACCGCGTCGTCGCCGACGGCGTCGGTGGCCCGGCCCGGCTCGTGCAGGGGCAGGGAGCGCGGGGTGATGGTTCCGCCGCCGTCGTAGTAGTGCACGGCCCGTCGGGGGTTCCGGGCGGCGACGGCGCAGGCGAGGACGGCCGGCGGGCGGGGCGGTGCCTGGAGGGCGGCGGGCACGCGCGAGTCGGTGGGGCGGGTGAGCGCCGTGACCCGGACCCGGGCCAGCCCCGGCACGTGCTCCTCGATGAGCTGCTCGTGGTCGGCGGCGGTGACCGCGCGGCGCAGCGGTGCCAGGCCCAGCCCGGCGCGGTCCAGCGCCTGCCGCCAGTCCTCCGCGTCCTCGGCGGGCGCGACCACACGGTGCGCGGTGGCGGTCAGCCCCGGCTCGCCGACCACCGTCAGGGGCGTACCGGCCGGGAAACCGCCCTTCCGGCCCCGGTGGACGGCGTACTTCGCGCCGATCCGCGCGCCCTCGGGCGGCACTTCGCCGTGCTGCTCGGGCCCGTCCCCGGTGGGGACGAGCGGCCCGAGGACGACCTCGCAGGAGGCGTCGTCCCACCAGTGGACCCGGTCGCCGGGCCCCGCCTCGGCGAACGTGGCCACGGCCGGCCACTCGACGCCGTCGACCAGGACGGTGACCGGCGGGCCGAACGGCGGGTCCGCGACCGGGGCGGCCGGCCCCCAGGGGCGGTGGCCCGTCGGGAAACGGCCGGCCGGGAGACCGTCGGCGACGCCGAGCACCTCGGTGACCTCGACGAGTTGCTCGACGGCCGCCACCGTCCCGGTGGACTGCCCGTCCTCGAGCACCAGCCGCCCGGTGGTCGCCAGGAGGACCGGTTCCCCGCCCTCGGTCCGGACCACGGTGCCCGCCGGGATCTCCCGCCGCCCGGTCGTACCGCCGGTCCGGGTGAAGGCGACCTCGATGCGCGAGGGCGAGGCGGGAAGAGGCGTGATGCCCATGAGGCGCAGCAGGGCGGACCGTTGCCGGCCGGTCATGCGGTTGACGCGGTAGAGCAGCTGGTCCGTCCGCTCGGCGCAGGCCTCGACGAGGGTGATGCCGGGGTCGGAGACGTTGTGGTCGGTCCACTCGGGCACACGCTGCGGCAGGGCGCGCTTGGCGGCATCCACGAGCGGCTGGAACCGCAGGTCGTCCAGGTCGGGAACGGGAACGTCGGCCATGGGCAGGTCACTCACTCGGGGAGTCGCCGGGCAGGGTGTAGAAGGGGAAGACGAGGTTGCGGGGTTCGTTGGTGGCGCGCAGCCGGTAGCGGACGTCGATGTAGAGCACTCCGGTGTCCGCCGAGTCCGTGCTGAACACCAGGTCGTCCACCTCGATCCGCGGCTCCCACCGGTCGAGCGCCCGGCGTACCTCGGCGTCGGCGCGGGCGACGGTCGTGGCGTCGAGCGAGTCGAAGACCAGGCCGTGGATGCCGCAGCCGAACTCCGGTCGCATGGGCCGCTCGCCGGGCGCGGTCGACAGGATGATGCGCACGGCCTGCTCCACGTCCTCGCCGCCGCTCGCGAGGCCCACTCGCCCGGTGCCGGTGATGACCGCGGGGAACGCCCACCCCGCGCCGATGATGTCCACGGCCGTCCTCCCGTCCTCATGCGCCTGCGCGACGTCAGTTGAGTGTCAGTTGATGTCGACGGTGTTGCCGGTGATGCTGGTCTTTCCGCCATGGAGCTTGAGCTCCCGGGTGCCCTCAACGGTCACGGTGGCGCCCGTGAAGGTGAGTTCGCCCCCGCCCTTGCCGTCGTCGGCCGTGACGGTGACGGTGCCGGCCTTGAGGACCAGGCTGCCCGCCGTGCCCGCGTCGACGGTGAGGGTGCCGTCGCCACGGGCGTCGAGCGAGACCCGCAGGGTCGTCCCGCCCTCCCCGGCCGTGAGCGCGATGGTGCTGTCCTTGCGGTCGAGGTGGGTGGCGAGCTTCCCGTCACCCGTGCGCAGCCGGACGCCCTGGGGGCCGTCGGTGGCGCTGAGCAGTTCGAGCCGGTCGCCCGAACGGGACGCCAGGGAACGCCGGTTGGTGCGTCCGGTGTCCTTGTCGACCAGCGGCAGACCGTGGTCGGTGGGGGAGTCGAGGCCGTTGTAGAGGCCGCCGAGGACGTACGGCCGGTCCAGGCGCCCGTGCTCGAAGCCGACGAGGACCTCGTCCCCGGCCTCCGGGGCGAAGACCCCGCCACCGCCCGTCCCGCCCCACTGGACGGTACGGACCCAGTCGGTCACGTAGTCCTGCGACAGCCACGGCAGGCGCAGCCGTACGGCCCCGCGCTCGCCCTGCCCCGGCTCCTTGATGTCCGTGACGATCCCCACCGCGACGCCCAGTGCGCACAGCGGCGGCGGGTACGGCACGACGGGCGGCGGCAGCGGGCCGACCCGGACGGCGGTCCGGTAGCCGTGGTCGCCGTCGAAGGTGTGACTGCAGGCGGTGACCGTGTACTTGCCGGCGAAGGGCTCGCCGACCCCGGCCAGGGTCACCGGCAGTCCCGCGGCGAGTTCCGGGGTCCCCGCGACCTCGGCGGACAGGTGCGCCATCGCCGCGGCCGACTCCTCCGCCAGCGCGTGGGCCGCCGCGTCCACCTGCTGGGCGGTGGCGTACCCCCGGCCGCCGACGAGCAGGTCCGGTGCCGGGCCGGGGAACGCCGCGCCGAGCCGCCCGGGCGTGACGCCCAGGCGCAGCCGCGTGCTGTCCCCGGCACCGGCCCGCACCGACAACGCGGCCTTGCCGGCCGGGTCCCAGCCGCGCACCTCCACCCCGGCCACCAGGCCCTCGGAGGACACCGAGGCGCGCAGCGCCAGCAGGTTCTCCCCGTACTCCAGGACGAACGGGCTGCGATCCGCCCCCGTACCGGGCGCGGGCGCCCCGCCCGCCGCAGCCGGGCGGCTCATGTGGACGGTGCTGCCCTCGACCGACAGGCGCAGCCCGCGCTGGTCGGCGAGGTGGTTCAGCAACTCCCAGTCGGTCAGGTTGGGCTGGGCCAGGTGCTGGATGCGGGTGCGTTCCGCGTCGATCCGGCCGGCCTCCAGCCCGTGCCGGGCGGCCGCTCGGCCTGCGACCTCGGCCACGGTGGTGTCGACGTAGGCGGCCACCCGCCGCCCCCGCGTCAGCCGGTGCCCCCGGTCCATGGCCCGTACGGTCGTGAACGTCCCGTCCGGGTCCACCTCGGTCTCCAGCGCCGTGACCTCACCGTCGAAGATCCCCACCCTGGTCCGGCGGCGCGCCGCGGCCACCGACACGGTCAGCGGCGCCCCCACGGCGATTCCGGCCGCGGCGAGCAACCGGTGCGCGGGGTCCCGGAACCGCAAGGTGGCGCGGGCCGGCAGGCCCACCGCCGTGTCCACGCTCGCTTCGACGAGCTGGTCGGCCCACTCCTCCCGCAGGGGGGAGCCGAAGGCGACGACCGGTTCCGCCGCGTACAGCCTCTCCGTCACCCGGCACCTCCCACGACACGCTCCTGGAGCACCGGCAGGACGAGCACGGTGCCCACCGGCACCCGGGCCGGGTCGTCGACGTCGTTCGCCCGGGCGATCTCCCGCCACCTCGCCGGATCGCCGTACGCCTGCCAGGCCAGCCCGGCCAGGCTGTCGCCGGCGACCACGAGATGCGTGTCCACCGGCCCGTCGCCGCCCGACGTCGGGTTCTGCCGGGGCACCGAACCGCCCACCTCCTCCAGGGAGACGGTGCAGGTGGCGCGCAGCGGCGTCCCGTCGTGCCCGAACCGGGTGTACGCCGCGTCGACCTGCGTCACCAGGGCCAGGAACGCGGTCGTCCGGGCATGCCCCCACTCCAGCCGCACCCAGGGCGCGGACGCGGGCTTCGCGGTGGTGCTCCGCGCCGTCGGGGCACAGCAGTCGAGCAGCTTTTCCACCTGCTTCTGCACATCCGGCCCCGAACCGGCGGCGTCCAGGAACACCTCCAGCGTCATCGTCCGCGGCTGCGCGCCCACGAACTGGGCCCGCGCCGCCTCCCCGTTGGACGGCGCCCGGCTGCGGTCCCAGCGGGCCTGCTTGCCGACCTGGACCCGTTCCGGGTTGAACTGCAGCCGGACCCGGTCGCGTTCGGGCCCCGGAGTGGTGCCCGTGCCGGTCGGCGGATCGTGGATCACGAGGGCGGCGCGCACCGGTGCGCCACCCAGGAGTTCGGACAGCATGTGGTCCTCTCCGGCGGGTTCGGGGGCGGGGGTCAGACGGTGATCCCCAGGAAGCCGCTGTGGGCGATCTCCAAGGTCTCGCGGGCCGGCTGTGACTGCTCGACGTCGAACGTGGGACCGCTCCAGCGCACCGGCAGCACCCCGTCGAGCAGCCACCGCACCAGCGGCCGCCGGTCCGGGCCGAGCGCGACGAGCTGCCCGGGGAGCCGCACGGGTTCGATCACCTGCTGCTGCAGCCAGGCCCAGACGAGCACGGTCTCCTGCGACAGCGGTCTGCTGAGCACGACGTTGGTGTAGCGCAGCCGCGTCGGCAACTGCCACACGTGCCCGTTCGTCCCGCCCTCCACCCGCTCCTCGACCTCCATGGCACAGCCGAGGCCGTCGCACGCCGTGAAGGAGCCGAGGGCGTGGATGCCTATGGACAGCTGGAAGTGGGAACTGACGGCGAACGGCTGGTCCGGCATGGGCGAGCACTCCGTGGGTCGGTCGTCGGTCTCGGCAAGGGGTGTCACCGGGGTGCGGAGGTTCCCCAGGCGCCGCCTTCCGGCGGCCACTGCGGCCGCGCCGCCGCCCGGCGCATCCGCAGCGCCGGCCCGAGAGCCGGGAGCACGGCTTCGGCCAGCAGCCCGGCGTGCTGCCGGGCGACTTCGCGAGCGACGGCGGAGGCGTCCGGGGCGATGGACGCGGGGGGTGCCGGGGGCGGGAGCGGTGCCGGGGACGGCACCGAGACCGGCGCGGCCGGTTGCCGGGGCGCCCGGGGCCCGTCGGCCGTGCTGCCGGTGGCTCCGCCGGGTGGTGCGGGCGGGGCGGGCTGCGGGGGTGCGAAGGGCATGGCGGTGTCGGGCACCCGCGTGATCGGCTGCCCGATGCGGAGGCGGCGCGGCGGCGGTTCCGGCCGCGGGCGCCGGGCGGGTTGCGGCGCCGCACCGGCGGCGGGCGGGGGAGCGTCCTGGCACTGCTCCCTCGCGGGCAGGGGGATGTGCGGCGGTGCCGCGGGGCCGGGGGCTCCGGCCGGTCCCGGACGGAGGCCGGGTTGCTCCCGGCTGTCCGGCACGGGCGTGTCCATGAGGTCGAGGGCGCGTTCCGTGCTCCGTGGAGGTGCGGGACGGGGGCCCTTGCGCTCGCCGGCGGGCAGGTCTGCAGGCGGCGGCTCCGGGCCGCTGTCGCCGGGTGGCCGGGGGGCCGCGGGCGGGCGGGGCACGGGGGCCTGAACCCGGTCCGGCCGGTCGGGGGAGCGTGCCGGATCGCCGAGGGGCATGGCAGCTGGGTTGCCCACGAGGCCGCCGGCCTCCCGGAAGGCCGGCCGGCCACGGTCGGGCTCCCGGTCCACCGGCGCTACGGCTGCCACGGGCAGGCCGCCCGGGACCCGCCGTTCCCCGGCGTTGTCCGGGCCGTCAGGGGTTCGGGTGCGGCGTGCCGGCCTGCTGTCCGGGGTTGTCAGGCGTGAGCCGGGCGGGGGCTGCCGGCCTTCGGCACGGTCCGGGAGGCCGGGGGACTGAGCGGGGCGGTCCGGCCGGTCGCCCGCGGTTGCCACGGGCCCCTCGGCTCTGACGTGGCCCGGACCGTGGGGGAGCACGGTGCCGTGCTCGGGGCTTTCGCTGCTGCGGTGGGCCTCGCTCACGTCCTGGCCCTGGTGGCCGGAGGTTGCCGGCGCGAGACCGCCCCCCTCAGGACGCGGGTTCTCCCCGCTGTGCCCCGGGCTCTTCGGGCGCCCGGCGTCATACGCCGGGCCGGGCGCCGGTCGGCCCCCACGCGTCCTCGTGTCGTCCGGCAGGCCGGGGTCGAAACGGGGGTTGGGGTGACGGACTGTGCCCTCGTCCCGTGTGGCGAGGACCCGCACCCGGCCCTGCGGGGGCAGGGTCTTGGGCGCGTCGCCGGAGGACCGTACGCCTGCCGTGGGTCCCTGGTTCACCGGGACGCCCGGCGGGCGCGGCACGTCGTACGCCACCCCCGCTGCGGGCCCGGGGGCCGGGTCCACGGCGACGGGAAGCGGCGGCGTGGGGGAGACCTGGAGGACCCCCGCGCCCAGCGCCCGTGGCACCGCCCGCGGCAGCAGCCGCCCGCCGGCCGTGACCAGCGGCGCCGGGCGCCAGGCCGCGAGGTCCTGCCGGAAGGCCGTGAACCCGCTGGAGGGCGGCACGGGCAGGCGCAGCAGCCCGTCGGGCGGCACCTCGCGCCAACCGGCAGTCGCAGGGCCGGACTCCGGGGCTGCCGGGACGGCGGGGACCGGCACGTCGCGCCGGCCGTCCCGGCGGCGCGGCCGTCTCCGCTGCCGCCGCGCGGCCAGCGCGCCGAGCGCGCCCGCGAGGCTCACCGTCCTTCCCCCACCGTGCCGTTGATCCTGGCGATCTCACGCACCCATGCGCGCCGTTCGTCATGCGGCAGGGAGAGGATGTCGTCGTACGCCCAGTGGAAGTGGTAGGCGATCCAGGCGGTTTCCTCACGGAGCCGGCGCGCCGGGTGCGTCATGCTTCCCCCAGGCGGCCGCCGGGCGCCGGCGCGGGCAGCGCGAAGCTGGTGCCGCAGGAGGGGCAGGCGACGGCGCCGTGGCCGGAGTCCAGGCCGTTGATGCGCCGGTAGAAGTCCTGGAGGTAGGCGAGGTCCTGGGCGAAGAGCCGCTCCACCACGCCCGCGTGGATGTCGGTCAGGGTGCCGAGCCGGGTGACGACCAGGCTGAGGAGGACGACCCCCAGGTAGGCGGGGTTCTCCCGGACGCGCTGGTCGATCAGCGGCGACAGCTCGTCGCGGGCGGTGGCGAGCCGCATGGAGCCCCGGCGGTGGACGGTGCCTGCGTCGTCCACGTAGCCGTTGGGGAGTTCGAAGTCGTACTCCGTGCGCAGCGGCGATCCGTTCTTGGGCATGGCGGGGTGGTTTCCTCCATCGGTCGTCCGGGTGCCGGCCGCCGGGCCCGGCTCCCGCCCTGGGAGCGGGAGCCGGGAGGGTCGGTCAGCGGGTGGCGGTCACTGGATGTACTGGTCGAGCAGCAGGCTCACCGGGGTCTTCGCGACCCAGACCCGTACGGCGAAGACGTCGGCCTTGTCACCGGCCGTCAGAACCGGCGAGGTGGCCGAACCGTCGGCTTCGCTGGTCACCTTGACGGTGTCCACCCCGCCGGGGAACGTCGCCGCGCCCTCGTCGCGGATCTTGAAGGTGACCTCGGCGCCGGCGACGGGGTTTCCGTTCTTGTCCTCCGCGACGACCTTCATCGGCTCGTCGAAGGACTTCCCCGGAGGAACGGTCTGCCCGGCCCCGGAGACATAGCGGACATGGTGCGCGGCCCCCACCGGCGGGGTGACGGTCAGGCGGGAGAAGGAGGCGACGGCCTCGGTCTCCACCCAGCGCGCGGTGACGACGCAGGGGCCTTCCTTGAGCGCCTTGAGCAGGCTGCTCGTCGCGATGCCCAGCTGGTCGCCGTCGTTGCCGGTGTACTGGATCTCCGTCGGCCTGTCGTTCTCGAAGACGGCCGAGCCGCCCTCGACGGAGAACTCGATCCGCTGCCCGGCCACCGGTGTGCCGTCCAGCTGGGTGGCCTTGACCACGAGGGGTTCGGGGAAGCGCTGTCCGACGACGGCCGACTGTGCGTCCCCGGACACGACGGCCAGCCGGTACCGGGACACGCGCCGCAGGGCATTCTCACCGGAGAGCGCGCCCCACAACTGGCTGTCGGCGGACACCGCCAGCCCCGAGGGCCGCGAGCCGTCACCCGTGGGAATCGTGGCCGCCCTGCTCTGCCCCGGCAGCACATAGCCGATGGCGTCGCCCTCGGGACTGGCGAACCACAGGGTGCCGTCCGCGACCACCTTCAGACGGCGGGCCGGGAAGGGGCTGTCGACGCGGGTGATCAGACCGTCCTCGACGCTGTACTTGAAGACCGCGTTGTCGGGGGTGGCCACCCATACGGTGTCGCCCGCCGGTGTGACCGCCACGTCCCGTGCCTCGACCCCGATGTTGACGGCGGGGGAGAAGGCGCCGGTGTGGGCGTCGTAGCTGACCAGCGACCTGCCTCCGGGAGAGCTGAGCCAGTAGCGGGTCGGCTCCCGCTCCGCGACGGCGACCCCGTACAGGCCGTCTGGGTAGGCCAGCGAATTCGAGACGACGCCTGCGGAGTCGATGAAGGCCAGCCGGTTCCGGTCGGTGAGCACCGCGACGATGCGGTCCCAGCCCTCGCGGCTCCTGGCGAGCGCCATGGACCGGCAGTCCCGCCCGCTGTCCAGCGCGTGGACCTGGTAGTGGCCGTTGTTGTCGCACTTGACGAAGGCGGAGCTGCTCTGCCCTGCGATGAAGGTCCACACGCCGTGGCCGGGCCAGGCGATCAGGGAGTTCGCGGTGCCCGTGAACGTCGGTCCCGGGGTGAAGACGGTGTTGCTCCAGGGCGCGCGGGGTTCGAAGCAGCCGACGGTGCCCTCCGCCGTCACGAACCACAGGTTCTGGTCGTCGCTCTGCCAGGCCAGGTCCACGGCGGCCGCGCCGATGGGGAACTTGTCGGTGCTCTGGGTGGGGATCGCTGTGGCTGTCATTGCTGTTCCTTCCCGAGAGGCGGGACGAAGCTGCACAGGTGACGCCGGGCTAGGGCTGAGTGATGCTCAGCGTGGTGGTCGCGTGCGGCTCGGTGTCGCCCAGGCCGACGCTCAGGACGGCCACTTCCTCGATCAGCCCGGCCGTCACCGGCGGCAGGGCGACCCGGCCCCGCTGGTCGGTCAGGATCACACGTTCCCGGGACCCGTCCTCGAAGGTCGTCCCGTCCGCCTCGATGCGGCACGTGAGCGGAATTCCCGGTACGGGGTGACCATTGGCCACGTACTCGGCGATGAGCGGCTGCTCGACGTACTCCTTCATGTGCACCACGGACCGGCCCTGGGACACCACCTGGGTCCGGCCGACGAGGGAGGCCCCGCCGAACGGAGGCGGCGGGACGAGGTAGCGACCCAGTGTCTTCTTCGTGGGATTCGTGTACCAGAGCTCCCCGTTGGTACCGACGCACAGGCCCTTCGCGCCGCCGCCGTCGGGGAAACCGACCATGAAACCCGGTCCCGGCTGGTGCCGGTCGATTTCGTGCAGGCCCTTGCTGGAGGCCACCCACACCTTGTCGTTGGTGTAGAACACCAGCTGCTGCGGCACCGCGTCGTCCAGGGGCACGGTACGGGTGGTGCCTTCGTTGATGTCATAGCGGATCACCTGGTTCGGACCGGTGGCCGTGAGCCAGATGGCCTCGGTGTCCGCGATGATGTAGAAGGGCTTCTGGTCCGGGTTGTCGAGGATTTCGACCCTCTCCCATACCGTCTGTCCGGGTGAGCGCCTGTACAGGCCGTTCTCGTTCCTGACGGGGTTGCTGGCCCTCTTCTGGCCTGTGGCCCAGTAGGTGTGCCTCTTCCCGTCCGGATCCGTCGTGACGGCCACGTCCCAGAGCCAGGTGCTCCGGCCGATGGGCATCTTGTCGTATCCGCCGCCGCCGGCGGGGATGGGGAGGATGCCGACGTAGCTGTGCTGCGGCTCGGCGAACAGCAGGCTGTACTCGTAGACGGGCTGGCCGATGGTGCCCCTGTTGGTCGTCCGGAGCTTGATGCTCTCCGCCTGGGCGTCCGGCTCCAAGGGGTACACGGACACCGGGTAGTTGCCGTAGGTCTCCATGGACAGGATGGGGTCCTGCCTGACGGGTGCCGCGAACCAGATCCGCTGGTTCTCCGACACCGGATCCTTCATGACCCCGGCGGTGAGTTCGGGCAATCCTGGACTCGAGATCGTCTGAATGCTGTTGGGGTTGTTGGGGTTGACCTTCACGACGGCCGTGTTGCTGGTGGTGATCCACAAGTACCGAAAATTTCCCACGGCAACCGAATGCGGCGTCTTGTTGATGCCGAACTCATCGATGTTGGGGATGTTCGCCACGGTGTTCCCCTCCGGCCTGTGGTTGATGCGCGAACTCATCAGGGCGCACAGGAGCAAACACCCGTACAGGGTGTTGCAGGCTGACGGCTCACGCGGGGACGACGTTCGACCGGTCGAGACTATGCCGTGAGCACCCTCGCTGCACCCTGCCGAACCGGCCACGGGGGAGGTGCGGCCCGGCCTTCCGGACGTCGTGACTCCGGCTCCGGGCCGCAGAGGGCGTCTCAGCTGCAAACAACGTCATGCGGCACACATCATTCCGTGCAGGCCGTCTGGTGGCTGCTTCGGTCGCGCGGAATGTCAAGGGCGCCTGTGCACTGCGGAGCCGACAACGCGGAATGGCCGGTTTCCCCTCAAGAACCGTTTTTCTGCCCGGTGGAGAAAGCGCTGATGGCGGGAAATCGTCACCCGGAAATCCGTCCGGACCCGAAGGTGTCCGATGCGGCGGCTCAGAGGATGAGCTTCCTGCGCCTGGCCTCCTTCTCCACGGATGCGCGATCCGTCATGGCGAGGCCCCCGACCCAGGTCTCGTCCGCGTGGTTCCCGACCTGTTTCCCGACCTGTTTCCCGTGGAGAACCTTGGTGATCCTGATGCCTTCCCCGCCGTTGAGCATGTCGATCCCCGAGCCCAGGAAACGTGCCTGCCGGGGCGCGCCGGAGGAGTAGTCGGCGGCGGACATGCCTGCGACGAAGGGGTACTTCGTCCACTCGATGTCGCGTGACGGCATCCCCGTCAGCCCGTATGCGTCCGGGTCCTTGTTGACGTCGTAGAAGTTCTTGACGTTCATGGGCACGGACGGCTTGAACGGGGTGCCGTCCTTCTTCTTCCACACGTCTCCCGCCACCGGGTGCTGGACGGAGGGATGCCGATGGCGCCGGTCCGCGAGGTCCTTCTCGCTGAACGTCTCGTACGGCCGTGGCTCGTCGGTCCGCATCGCGACGTACTCCGTGGCCCGGGTCTCCGCGTCGTCCGGGAAGCTCACCCACTCCTTTCCGGCGGCGTGAGCCTCCGTCGCCGTCCGGCGGACGAGATCGTCGGGGACGTCGTACTCGACGACCGCCCATTGCCGGAACGGAGCCTGGTACTTGAGGGCCGTCAACAGCGCGGCCTCACGATCCTCCTCCCAGAAGTAGACCCCCTTGCCGAACTCGCCGCTCCCCGTGGGTTCCAGACGCCCGGTGTACACCGGCCGCTGCTCCGGCGGGGCCTGCCCGGCCCTCGTGCTGCCCCTCCGCGCCACCAGGGCGTCGGCATCGGCGTCGGACAGCCCGCGGTGGAACTTCATCCGCTGGATCGTCACGGCCTCCTGCACACCCCCGGCCGGGGACGGCACGGCCACCGGCACGGAAGCCTGCGCGGGCCGGACGTGCCCGGACAGCGCACGGAGCGCGCCGGACTCCGCCGCACGCTCGAAGCGGTCCCCGGGGTCGCTGACCCTCGTGCCGTCGCCCCGGTCCGTGCCGGCCACGGGCCCGGACCGCTGCTGCAGCACATGGATCAGCTCATGGGCGAGGGTGTGCCGGCCGGAGCCGCCGTCGCCGAGGACGACGTGGTGGCCGGCGGTGTAGGCACGGGCGCCGAGTCCGGCCGCCGACCGCCGTGCCGCCGCGCCCGTGTGCAGCCGTACGTCGGAGAAGTCGGCGCCCAGCCGGGCCTCCATCTCCTCCCTGAGCGGCGTGGGCAGCGGCCGGCCCGGGGCGCGCAGGACGTCGTGGACGGCGGCGCCCCGGGCGCCGCCCTGCAGCAGCATCCGGGTCGCGGCGGCGTTTCCCGCCCTGCGCTGCAGGTCCAGCAGGGACGCCGCCGACAGGGCGCGGGTTCGGACCGGTGACGGCTCCGGGGCGGCCCCGGTGGGCTTCGCGCCCTTCACGACAGCGGGTTTCCTCGCGGTGCCGGGCTTGTGGCCCGGAACGTGCGCGCGCATACGGTCCCCTTCCGGAGCGGCGAACGGACAGCCCATGCCTACAGTGCCGTACTCCGGCCGGGAAAGGGCGGCTCTCCGGCCGCTCCCTCACCGGAACCAGAACCGGCGAAGCGCTACTGGGGCGTGGTACGCAGGGCCGTGACGAAGCCGGTGCCGGACGGGTTGGCGGTGGGCCGCCCGTAGTGGGCCGCGACCGCGTCGAGGGGGTGGTTCTCGGTCTGCCAGCCGTGGTCGGCGAGCCAGTCGGCGGTGCCGGTGCCCAGGCCGCCCTTCCACAGGGAGGTGATGTGGGCGACGGACGGGTCGTCGAGAGCGGTTCGTCCGCTGCGTCCCCGCTCCAGGGCCAGCAGGCTGGCCGGGGCGGACAGTTCGCCGACGGTGGACAGCACAGTGGCCGCCTCCTCCGCGGTGAGGTAGACCAGCAGGCCCTCGACGAGCCAGGCGGTCGGCCGCGTGGCGTCGAAGCCGGCGCCGGCCAGGCGGTCTGCCCAGTCGGGGCTCAGCAGATCCGCGGGCACGGCGGTGCGGTCGCAGCGTGGCGCGGCGCACTCTGCCGCAAGCACCCGGTGCTTGAACTCGAGGACCGGCGGCAGGTCGAGTTCGTAGAGGTGAGTCCCGGCCGGCCAGGGGAGCCGGTAGGCGCGGGTGTCCAGCCCGGCCGCCAGCAGGACCACCTGCTCGCAGCCGGACTCGAGGAGCCGGTCGTCGTAGAAGCGGGTCCGGATGACCGTCTGGTGCCTCAGGGCGGTGGCCAGCGGGCCCGGGTTTCGCGCCGGCCGTATCGGCTCCTCCGAGGCGGTCAGGAAGGCTGCGGCATAAGGGTCCTTGAACAGGGCGTTCCCGGCTGCGCTTTCGTGGGCGCGGACCCGGGCCACGGCGAGCGCCGTCTTCGACACGGCGCTCAGCGGTTGCGAGGTCGTCATGACGGAGATCGTGGCGCGCACGGGCTTCGCGCGCCAGAGCCGTCGCGGACCCCGACCGTGCCGAGGGACGAGGGACCCCGCTGCCTCACGCGTTGCCGGCCGAAGCCATCACCGCGACCGCGGCGGTGGTGCCCACGAGGACCAGGGCGGACAGGGCCCAGGCCAGAGCGACTGCGCGCAGCCTTCGCCCGGGCACCTCCCGCGCATCCGGCGGCGCCCCGTGGGTGAGCGCCGCCCAGTCCCGTGCGGTCTGCCGCCGTTCCCGTCCGTGCTGCTTCGCGGCGCGGACGCGCAGCCACACCGCGGCAGCCGTCCCGGTGCAGCCGGCCGCGGCGGCAACCGGCCATGGCAGCCCCGCGAGGAGCAGGACGGCCGCGCCGGCCGCCGTGGCCCACCACGTCACGCATGCGGCAGCCGCCGTCCGATGGGAGAGCGGCCGGTCGGCACCGGCCCGCAGGTCGGTGAGGGCGGGTACGTACCAGGCGGATCCCGCGGCGACCAACAACGCCGTTCCCAGGGCCGGGAGCACACCGGACATGCGAATCCTCCTCCTCTCGAGTGCGGTTCAGAGCACGGCGGCCGGGGCGTCCGCTGCCGCGACCTCGGCCGCGGCGATGTCCGGACGGTGCAGGTCCAGGGCAGGGGATTCGGAGCGGATGCGCGGGAGACTGCTGAAGTTGTGGCGCGGCGGCGGGCAGGAGGTCGCCCATTCCAGCGAGCGGCCGTAGCCCCACGGGTCGTCGACCTCGACCTTCTTGCCGTACTTGGCGGTCTTCCAGATGTTGTAGAAGAACGGCAGGAGGGACAGGCCCAGCAGGAAGGAGCCCAGGGTCGAGATGGTGTTGAGCGCGGTGAAGCCGTCCGAGGCGAGATAGTCGGCGTAGCGGCGGGGCATGCCCTCGGCACCGAGCCAGTGCTGGACGAGGAAGGTGGTGTGGAAGCCGATGGTCAGCGTCCAGAACGTGATCTTCCCCAGCCGTTCGTCGAGCATCCTGCCGGTGAACTTCGGCCACCAGAAGTGGAATCCGGCGAACATCGCGTAGACCACGGTGCCGAAGAGCGTGTAGTGGAAGTGCGCGACGACGAAGTACGAGTCCGAGACGTGGAAGTCCAGCGGGGGCGCCGCGAGGATCACTCCCGTGAGGCCGCCGAAGACGAACGTGACGAGAAAACCGGTGGCCCAGAGCATGGGTGTTTCGAAGGACAGCGAGCCTCTCCACATGGTGCCGATCCAGTTGAAGAACTTCACACCGGTCGGGACGGCGATGAGGAACGTCATGAAGGAGAAGAACGGCAGCAGCACACCGCCCGTGACGTACATGTGGTGCGCCCACACCGTCACCGACAGACCCGCGATCGAGATCGTCGCCGCAATGAGGCTGATGTAACCGAACATCGGCTTGCGGGAGAAGACCGGGATGACCTCCGAGATGATGCCGAAGAACGGCAGCGCCAGGACGTAGACCTCGGGGTGGCCGAAGAACCAGAACAGGTGCTGCCACAGCAGCGCACCGCCGTTGGCCGCGTCGAAGACGTGCGACCCGAACTTGCGGTCCATCTCCAGCGCGAACAGCGCCGCCGCCAGCACGGGGAAGACCAGCAGGATGAGCACGGCCGTCAGCAGCACGTTCCACGTGAAGATCGGCATGCGGAACATCGTCATGCCCGGAGCACGCATGCCGATGATCGTGGTGATGAAATTGACCGCTCCCAGGATGCTGCCGAACCCCGACAGCGCCACCCCCATGATCCACATGTCGGCGCCGACGCCGGGGGAGTGGGTGGCGTCCGACAGCGGCGCGTACGCGAACCAGCCGAAGTCCGCCGCACCCTGCGGGGTGAGGAATCCGGCCGCGGCTATCAGGGAGCCGAACAGGAAGAGCCAGAAGGCGAGCATGTTCAGCCGCGGGAAGGCGACATCGGGTGCGCCGATCTGCAGCGGCATGAGCCAGTTGGCGAATCCCGTGAACAGCGGCATCGCGAACAACAGCAGCATCACCGAGCCGTGCATCGTGAATGCCTGGTTGAACTGCTCGTTCGATAGGATCTGCAGGCCGGGCCGGGCGAGTTCGGCACGCATCAGCAGGGCCATCAGACCGCCGATCACGAAGAACGCGAAGGCCGACACCAGATAGAGCGTCCCGATCTTCTTGTGGTCGGTGGTGGTCAGCCAGTCCACGACCGTGCTTCTCGGGCCACGGGCTCCGCCCGCATCGGCGGGGAGAGGCTGCCGCCTCGCGGTTCTCTCGTCCGAGGCCATACCGGTGCCGTCCACGGGCCACCAACTCCATCAAAAGCAGGGAAAACAAAAGCAGTGAAAACAAACAGCGGTTCATGATCGGAGGAGCGGCCCGGCGGTCGGCAGGGGCCGTGGGTCCCCATCACCTGCCCCATGGGCCCCATCGCTCCCGGCCTCGACGGGGCCGATGGTCCCGGGCCCGTAAGCCCCCGGGCCGGGCAGCGCTCGCTCGCTTCGAGGGCCGCACCCGGACGAGCCCGTCCCACGACCGCCCTGGTGCACATGTCCTGCGGCCCGGTCACCGTGCGGAAATCCCGGCCGCTACGGTGAGGGACGGGTCCGGCAGCCCGTGACCCGCCGGGCGCCGGAAGGAGAAGGTACGTGGACGCAGCGGATTCGTCGCCGCGGATGCCGCGCTTGCGGCTGGACGAACTCCTGGAGGAACTCCAGGCACGCATCGACGCGGCCCGGGGCACCCGCGACCGGGTGCACCGCCTGCTGGAGGCCGTTCTCTCCGTGGGCCGGGAACTGGACCTGACGCAGGTACTGCAGCGCATCGTCGAGGCGGCCGCCGCGCTCGTCGACGCGCGGTACGCGGCCCTGGGCGTGATCGGGCCGGACGGGCAGACGCTGGCGCAGTTCCTGACGGTGGGGATGTCGGAGGAGGAGATCGCCGCGATCGGCCCCTATCCGACAGGCAGGGGCATTCTGGGGGAGCTGATCCGGCACCCGGAGCCTCTGCCCCTGCCGGACCTGTCGATGCACCACGCCTCGTACGGTTTCCCGGCGAACCACCCGCCGATGCGGACGTTCCTCGGGGTGCCGTTGCGGGTGCGGGACGAGGTGTTCGGGAACCTGTACCTGACCGACAAGCGCGGCGGCGAGGACTTCGACGCCGAGGACGAGGCGGTTCTCTCCACGCTGGCGGTCGCCGCGGGCGTGGCCATCGACAACGCGCGGCTGTTCGAGGAGGCGCGCCGGCAGCAGGCGTGGCTGCGGGCGAACGCGGAGATCACGCGCAGCCTGCTGTCCGGCAGCTCCCGCGGCGACGTGCTGGAGCTGATCGCACGGCGGGCCCAGGAGATCACCGGGGCCGCACTCGCGGACGTCTGCGGGCTCGTGGCCGACACCCGCCGGCTCACCGTGGAACTCGCGCTGGGCGGCGACGCGGCCGCGCGGCGGGGCCTGACCGTGCCTGCCGAGGGAACCCTGTCCGGTGCCGCCTTCGCGGAGGGCTCGCCGGTGACCACGCCCGACCTGACCGCCGATCCGCGCTTTGCCGCGGGGCCGCGCTGGTTCGACGGCCTGGGACCCGCCGTCGCCGTGCCGCTGGGAACCCCCAAGGGCAAGGCCGAGGGCGTGCTGCTGCTGGCGCGCCGCCGCGGGAAGCCGGAGTTCGGCCCCGACGAGATCGGCGCGCTGCTGGGCTTCGCCGACCAGGCGGCACTGGCTCTGGAGCTGGCCGAGCGGCGGCGCGACGCCGAGCAGCTCGCGCTGCTGGAGGACCGCGACCGCATCGCCCGCGACCTCCACGACCTCGCCATCCAGCGGCTGTTCGCCACCGGCATGACCCTGCAGAGCGCCGCCCGCTTCATCGAGCACCCGGGCGCGGAGGAACGCGTGACACGCGCGGTGGGCGACCTCGACGAGACCATCAAGATCATCCGCACGTCCATCTTCGGGCTCCGGGACCGCGGGCAGGACGCCGGGCAGGGCCTGCGCGCCCGCGCGGTGCGCGCCGTGGGCGAAGCCCAGCCGCTGCTGGGCTTCGCCCCGCAACTGACCATGGAGGGCCTGCTGGACACGGACGTGCCCCCGGAGACGGCCGGCCACGTGGTGGCCGTGCTCGGCGAGGCACTGAGCAACGCCGCCCGGCACGCCCAGGCCTCCCGCGTCCAGGTGACGCTGAAGGCTACCGGTACGCACGTCGTGCTCACCGTCACCGACGACGGCGTGGGCATCCCCGCCGAGGGCCGCCGCAGTGGCCTGCGCAACCTGGCCAAGCGCGCCGAGGAACTCGGCGGCACCCTGGACCTGGCCACCCCGCCCGGGGGCGGCACCCGGCTGCAGTGGACGGCTCCCCTCCAACGGGACGGGGCCGCCGCCCCGGAATAGGGGGAGCGCACAGCACAGCACAGCACAGCGCCCGCCGAAGCCCCTGACGGGACCCGGCGGGCGCTGCGCCCGGTACGGGCTGTGCACCGGCGACCTCAGTCCGTGGCGTCGGCCAGCCACAGGTCGGGGCCGAAGACCTCGTAGCGGATGCTCCGGGCAGGCACTCCGCGGCGCAGCAGCTGCTCGCACACGGAACGCATGAAGGGCATGGCACGGGGCCGCACAGGTGGACGTCCGCGTCCGGCATCCCGTCCGGCGCGCCCGGCTCCGCCAGGTGCGCGAGCATGCCGGTCATGGGTGTGCAGCCGATGCCGGCCGAGACCAGTACCAGGGGCCGCTCACCCTCGTCCAGGACGACGTCACCGAAGGACGCGGACAGGGAGAGGACGTCGCCCGGCCGGACGGTGCGGTGCAGCAGGGTGGAGACCTCCTCCGTCCGGCGCGCTGCCGTCGTGCACCCGCTTGACGGTGATGCGCCGCAGACCGTCCCCCGGGGCGGAGGAAAGGCTGTACTGGCGCAGCTGATGCACCCCGTCGGGCATGCGCACGCGCACACTCACGTACTGGCCCGGACGTGCCGGGGGCAGGGGGCTGCCGTCGGAGGGGCGCAGGAGGAACGACGCGACGTCCGCGGTCTCCTCGCGGCGTTCGACCCACGACGGGCAGGGTGGCACGGATCACCGAGGCCGACTCGGCAGAAAGCATGTCTGACTCCTGAGAAGCGCCGGTCCCTGGGGAGCCGGCAGGTCGGGCACCACGGAAACGGGGTGACTCGCCCATCCTGCGGCGCCGGGCCGCACCGGCAGGCGGCCCGAAGGTCCCCGGCCGGGACCATCCGGCCCCGGTCGCCGAGGCATCGCGGCGAGTTTGACTACCGTGGAAGGAAACCCCTCGCGGGGGAGGAGCCGACGGTGATCACTCGAGTACGGATGCCGCACCGGCACCGGGCGCCGCCGGCACGGCCCCGGCCGCCGGGGGAGCCGCCGAAGCAGCGGCCCGAGCCTCCGACGCCTCCCGCCTCTCCGTGGCGGCGCTGGCTGCTGCCCATGATCCTGCTGAACTTCTTCGTGGTGCTCCTGCTGGCCCGAGGGCTGTCCGGGCCGGCCACCCCCCAGCTCTCGTACAGCGACTTCGTCGGCAAGGTGGACGCCGGTCAGGTGCGGACGGTGGACATCGGGGACAAGGGAACCGTCGAGGGCACGCTCAAGGACGGAAAGAAGTTCACCACGCAACTTCCCACGGCCCTGGGCACCGGCGGCCTCGAACAGCGGCTCCAGACGCAGCACGTGACGATCTCGGCCACGCGGAGCGGCGGCAGCGTGTGGACGTCCGTGCTGGTGGGGGTGCTGCCCTTCCTCCTCCTGATGGGCTTCCTCCTGTGGAGCATCCGCAGGACCGCGGGTTCCCTCACCGGAGGGATCAGTGCCATCGGCCGCTCGCGGGCGAAGATCATCGAGGCCGAGCGGCCGACCACGGGTTTCGACGACGTCGCCGGGTACGACGGCGTGAAGCAGGAGATCGGCGAGGTCGTGGACTTCCTGCGCAATCCCGGCCGCTACTCGGCCGCCGGGGCCAAGGGGCCGCGCGGCGTCATCATGGTCGGGCCGCCGGGCACCGGCAAGACGCTGTTCGCACGTGCCGTGGCGGGAGAGGCGGACGTGCCGTTCCTCTCGGTGACCGGCTCGGCCTTCGTCGAGATGTTCGTCGGCGTCGGCGCCTCACGCGTGCGCGACCTCTTCGACGAGGCCCGCAAGCGCGGGCCGTCGATCGTCTTCATCGACGAGATCGATGCCGTGGGCGGGCGCCGCGGCGGGGGCACCCGGCTCGGGGGCAACGACGAGCGGGAACAGACCCTCAACCAGCTGCTCGCCGAGATGGACGGCTTCGACCAGAGCAGCGGCATCGTCGTCCTGGCCGCGACCAACCGCCCCGACGCCCTCGACCCCGCCCTGCTGCGGCCCGGCCGCTTCGACCGGCAGGTGACCGTCCCCCTGCCCAACCAGAGCGAACGGGCGGCGATCCTCACGGTCCACGCCCGGGGCAAGACGCTCTCCCAGGACGTCGACCTGGACACCGTCGCCCGTGCCACACCGGGGTTCTCCGGGGCGGACCTGGCCAACCTCGTCAACGAGGCGGCCATCAACGCCGTGCGCGCGGACCGCGCCGTCATCACGGCCCACGACCTCGACACCGCGCGGGACCGGGTGCTGCTGGGGCGCCGCGAGACGTCCAACGCCCTGCTCCCCGAGGAGCGGCACTCGGTCGCGGTCCACGAGTCCGGGCACGCCCTCGTCGCCGCCCTGTGCGAACACGCCGACCCGGTCGCCAAGGTGACCATCCTGCCCGCCGGCGTGACACTCGGCGTCACCGAGCAGCTCCCCGAGGCCGAGCGGCACCTCTACAGCGAGAGCTACCTCACCGACCTCCTGGCCGTCCGGCTCGGCGGACGGGCCGCGGAACTGGTCGTCTTCGGCGAGGGCTCCACGGGCGCGGCGAACGATCTGGCGGGCGCCACCCAGATCGCCACCCGCATGGTCAGGGAATTCGGTCTCTCCCCGGCCCTCGGGCCGGTCGGCTACGCCTCGGAATCGCCGCAGTTCCTCGGCGAGGCCCCGCCGGAGGACCTTCTGCGACGGCCCTACTCCGAGCAGACACAGCGGATCGTCGACGAGGAGGTGGCCCGGATGATCCGGCGCTCCGAGGACCGGGCACTGACCCTGCTGCGCGACCACCGGGCCGCCCTGGACCGGCTGGCCTCGCTGCTCGTCACGCATGAGACGGTCGACGGATCCGTGGTGATGGACGTACTCCGGGAGGAGGGCCCTCCCCCGGACGAGGGGGTGAGCGGGTGAGCGGCAGTGGTCGTGCCGAGCCGGGGCGCGATCGAGGCGGTCTTCCCGTAGAAGGGGAAACCCGGCCCACGCCCCGGGGGAAACCCGGCCCATCACGTATCCGGTCGGGAAGAGAGACGATGGGAGGGAGCCGGTGTCGCCGCCGGACCCTGCCGGAAGGGAGATCCCGGTGACAGCATCACCCACCCTGGACGATGCACGGGTGTCGGAGCTGGTCGGTGAGGCGGTGACCGCCCCCTCCATGCACAACGCACAGCCCTGGCGTTTCCGGTACGCGCGGGGAAGCGGCACGTTCCGCCTGTACGCGGACCCGGAGCGGGTCATGCCGCACTCCGACCCCGACGGCCGGGCCCTGCACCTCGGATGCGGAGCCGCCCTGTTCAACCTTCGCGTCGCCCTCGCGAAGGCCGGTTTCCACGCGCACACCGTGCTGTTGCCCGCCCCTCAGGACACCGCCTTGCTGGCCCTTGTCCGCACGGCACCGTCCGATGACGCCGAGGACGCCGGGCTCGGGCTCCTCCAGCCCGCGATCCGGCAGCGGCACACAAGCCGGTACCCGTTCGCCGAAAGGGCGATTCCGGAAGACGTACGCACCGATCTGGCCGACGCCGCGCAGCGGGAGGGAGCCGCGCTCTCCTTCCCCGAGTCCTGGCAGTCGCGCTGGGTGGAGGAACTGGCCGAGGAAGCCGAAGCACGCAACCTCACCGACCGGGGCAGCGAGCAGGATCTCGCCCGATGGACGCGGATCGGCGCCGGCGAAGCGGACACGGCGACGGACGGGGTCCCGGAGTACGCCTTCGGCCCGCGCAAGCACGGCGGCAGGGCACCGATGCGCGACTTCTCGGGCGGGCAGCCGGTGGCCGATCGCGGAACGACGCCCTTCGAGGAAACTCCGCACCTCGCCGTCCTCAGCACGGACGGCGACGAGCCGCTGCACTGGCTGCGCGCGGGCCAGGCCATGCAGCGCGTCCTGCTCCTCGCCACCCTGAAAGGGCTGGCCACCTCGTTCTCCACCCAGGCACTGGAGTGGCCCGACCTGCGCTGGCCCCTGCGCGACCCCCTCACCGGCACCGGCAGGGTACAGATGATCCTGCGTCTCGGCTACGGACCGCAGGGCCCCGCTACGCCGCGTCGCCCGGTGCCGGACGTCCTCGCCTTCGAGGACTGACTCCCGGCCCCGGCCCGCTCCGGTGGCCGTTCCGCCCGGCTGCACTCAGGCTGGAAGAGGCACGTCGCACAACGGGCCCGCACAGGCGGCACGACGACCGCTCGGAGGTGAACGCCATGGAGTCGGCACCCGTCACCGTCGGGCTCGACGGTTCCCCGGAGAGTCTTGCGGCCGCTCTGTGGGCGGCGGACGAGGCGGACCTTCGCGGGCTGGGCCTGCGTCTCCTGCACGCGTGGATCCTGCTGGCCGACGAGCCTGCCGCCGGAGTCCCGGCCGACAAGGACCAGAACTACTGGGCGAAGCGCATCGTGCGGGCGGCTGCGGCAGCGGTGCACGAGCGGCACCCCGATCTCTCCGTCACCGAGGACCTCGTGGCCGAAGATCCCGAGACTGCGCTGCTGCGGGCGGCCCAGGACGCCACGATGGTCGTGCTGGGTTCACGAGGCCTGGAGCGCGTGGAGAGCTTCTTCCTGGGCGACATCAGCCTCCAGGTGGCAGGCAGAGCCGAGCGGCCGGTGGTACTCGTACGGACCGCAGCAGGCGGGGCGCGACCGCCCGCCGGTACCGGCGAGGGGGGCGTGGTCGCAGGCGTCAGTCTGCACGGACCGTGCGACAGCGTGCTGGAGTTCGCCTTCGACACGGCTGCGGCCCGCGGTGTGCCCTTGCGTGTCGTACACGGCTGTCCGTTGCCGGTGCATGCCTACGCGCCCTGGGGCGTCGACCCCGACGTGGCGGGCGAGATCGGCAAGGAGGCCGAGGAGAGACTCTCCCGGGCCGTGAAGCCGTGGCGCGAGCGCAGCCCGGGCGTCACGGTGACCAGCACCGTCCGGCTGGGAAGCCCGGCCCGCGCCGCCCTCGCGGCAGCCGAGGGCGCCGACCTGCTGGTGATCGGCAGACGCAGGCACCACCCGCCCGTGACGCCACGCCTGGGGAATGTCGCGCAGGCGTGCGTACACCACGCCCGGTGCCCGGTCGCCGTGGTGCCCCACGACTGAGGCGGGTCCGAATCCGGTCATGGGGGAGTGGACCTGGGAGTACGAGGGCTACGACCCCGCCACCGAGCGCTTGCGCGAGGCGCTCCACACGCTCGGGAACGGCTACTTCGCCACACGGGGAGCAGCCCCCGAGTGCCGGGGCGGGCCGGTGCACTGCCCGGGCACGTACGTGGCCGGCTGCTACGACCGCCTCGTGTCGTCGGTGGCGGGCCGTGAGGCCCAGAACGAGGACCTGGTCAACCTTCCGAACTGGCTGCTCCTCCGCTTCCGGCTGCTGTCCTCCGACGGCTCGCCCGGGCCGTGGCTGACGCCGGACACCTGCGAGGTCACGGACTACCGGCAGGTACTCGATCTGCGAGAGGGCACGCTGACCCGGGCCTTCCGCTGTCCGCTGTCCGACGGCCGGGCGTTGCGGGTGGAGCAGTGCCGGCTGGTCCACATGGGCGACCCGCACATCGGAGCCCTGCGGACGGCCTTCGTGGCCGAAGGATGGGACGGGCGGATCGAGGTGGAGGCCGGGCTGGACGGGAACGTCCTCAACGCCAACGTCCACCGCTACGGCGCTCTGGACCGCCGTCACCTCACCGGGGTACACGCCGGGGTGGCGGAGCCGGACACCGTCTGGCTCCGCTGCCGTACCAGGACGTCGGAGATCGGCATCGGCATGGCCCAGCGGGCCGAGGTCATCGGGCCGCCGCCGGTGTCGGCCTCGCTGAGCGCGGCGGGGCATCTGGCGGTCCACCGGTTCGAACTCGCCCTGTCCGAGGGGCGGCCCGCCACGCTGGTGAAGACCGTGGCACTGCACACGTCCCGCGATCGAGCCATCGGCAACCCTCTCGAAGCGGCTGTCGAACGGGCGTCCCGCGCACCGGACTTCGCCGGGCTTCTGCGCTCGCATGCCGTCGCCTGGAAGCAGCTGTGGAGGCGGGCGGAGCTGGAGGTGCCGGGCGAGGCGGGCCATGTGCTGCGCCTGCACCTCTTCCACGTCCTGCAGACGCTCTCCCCGCACACCGCGGGCCTCGACGTGGGAGTGCCGGCGCGGGGGCTGCACGGGGAGGCGTACCGGGGGCACGTCTTCTGGGACGAGCTGTTCGTGCTGCCGTACCTTGATCTGCACTTCCCCGAAGTGTCGCGTGCCCTGCTGAACTACCGTCACCGGCGGCTTCCGCAGGCCCTGTGGGCGGCGCGGCAGGAGGGCCGGTCCGGCGCGATGTATCCGTGGCAGAGCGGCAGCGACGGCCGGGAGGAGAGCCAGAGGCTCCACCTGAACCCGCGCTCGGGCCGTTGGGTGCCGGACCACACCCGGCTCCAGCGGCACGTCGGCTCCGCGATCGCGTACAACGTGTGGCAGTACTGCGAGGCCACCGGCGACACCCGCTACCTGCACACCAAGGGCGCGGACATGGTGCTGCAGATCGCCCGCTTCTGGGCGAGCAGCGCGGAGTCCGATCCCGCGAGCGGCCGTTACCGCATCCGCGGAGTCGTCGGCCCCGACGAGTACCACGACGCCTACCCGGGTGCCGCCCGGCCCGGGATCGACGACAACGCGTACACCAACGTCACGGCCGCCTGGGTCCTCGCCCGGGCCCTCGAACTGGCCCGGGGCCTGCCGGTCCGGCGCCGGCAGGAACTCGTCGAGCGCGGCGGACTCGACATCGGCGAACTCCCGCTGTGGGAGGAGATCTCCCGGCGTCTCACGGTGCCGTTCCACCAAGGGGTCATCAGCCAGTTCGACGGCTACGGGGAGCTGGCGGAGCTGGACTGGAACGGCTATCGGGAACGCTACGGCGACGACATTCGGAGACTGGACCGCATCCTGGAAGCCGAGGGCGATGCGGTCAACCGGTACCAGGTGTCGAAGCAGGCGGACGTGCTGATGCTCGGCTACCTCTTCTCACCGGCCGAACTCGCCTCGCTGTTCCGGCGCCTCGGGTACCGGCTCACCGATGAGCTGTGGCAGCGCACGGTCGACTACTACCTGCAGCGCACCAGCCACGGCTCCACCCTCAGCGAGGTCGTCCACGGCTGGGTCCTGGCCCGCGCCCGCCGCGCCGACGCCTGGCGGTACTGCCGTGAAGCCCTCGAGGGCGACATCGCGGACCTCCAGGGCGGCACCACGCCGGAAGGCATCCACCTCGGTGCCATGGCCGGCACCCTCGACCTGGTCCAGCGCGGCCTGACGGGTCTGGAGACCCGGGAGGACGCCCTCTGGCTGGACCCGGTGGAGCTGCCGGAACTCTCCGAGTTCGGCTTCACCCTTCGCTACCGGGGGCACTGGGGCATCGGAGTGCGGGTACGCGGCGACGAGCTGACGGTCGGTGTGCCGGACTCGGAGGAATCGGCGGTCAGGATCGTCCTGCCCGATCGCTCGCTCACCGTGCTGCCGGGCGAGGTGACCTCGGTGAGACTTCACCGGGTGTGAATCGTGCGGCCGGTCACCTGGCCGGGGCGGATACGAATCCACAGGTCGCGCTTTCCGCCGGCCCAGGGTTCCGCTCCGGGCCGGGTGGCAAGGGCTTCCACGGCGCCGGGGTCGGTGACATGTTCGGCCGTTCCGGTGATGAGGACGCTCCAGCCGCGGCTGACGTGTGCGTCGATGTGGTCGGCCTCGAACGCGAGCTGGTCCCCGGCGGCCGCGGCCGCCGCACCTCCCGCGTCGGTCCGGTAGACGACGGTGCGGCCGTCGACCAGGAAGTTCACGGGCAGGACGACGGGAGCGGGCCCGGCGGTCAGGCCGATCCTGCCGATGCCGTGGGTGCCGAGCCTGCGCCAGCAGTCGTCCTCGGAGAGCCGCGCCAGCAGGGGGCTGTCAGCGGCGGGCTGCTGGCCGGGCGCCGCTTCACGAGGGCCTCCGGTGAGTTCGTCGTACGGAATCTCCAGGGCGGCGGCGAGGCGCATGAGGGCGGCGGGGTCGAAGTCGCCGCCGAACGTCTCCAGCTGGCTCAGATAGGGGACCGACATCCCCGCGCGGTGCGCCACTTGTTCACGGGTCAGCCCCAGCTGCTTGCGGCGTACGGCACAGCGGGTCGCCACTGTGTCCACGCGTGGACCCGTGGAGTCCGTCCCGGGGTCGCCGGGTCGCGGCCCGCCGTCGTGCATCGTCCCAGCCTCCACGTGGCCGCCCCGGTGCGGCGTGCCGTCGCCGTCGTTACCCGGGTCGTGAGCCGCCCGTCTCCCAGGGGAACAGAACGTGAGGGCTCGTGCCAGCCGTGCGCCGCCGACCGGGAGCCCGGAGAGCGGCGTGCACGCTCGGGTGGCGTTCAGGCCGTCGGGTCGTCCAGGCGGAGGTCGACGTTGACGACGCCCTCCACCGCCCCGACCAGCCGTGCCACGAGTGGGATCACCGTCGCGTCGGGCAGGTGGCCCGAGAGGGTGACCACACCTTCGTCCACCCGGACCTCGACGGTCGGGCGGCGGTGGGGGAAGAGGCGGGCGACGACCTCGTCGCGGACCTCCTCCGCGATGTCCTCGTCGCTGCGGAGGTAGACCTTGAGCAGGTCGGCGCGGCTGACGATGCCGGCGAGCATGCCCTCGGCGTCGACGACGGGCAGGCGTTTGACGCCCTTGCGGGCCATGATGCGTGCGGCTTCGGCGACGGTGGCGCTTGCGTGCACGGTGACCGCGGGAGTGGTCATCAGGTCCTCCGCGGTCCGCGCACCCGCCTTCGCCAGGTCGCCGAGCTGCTCGGGCCGGGTGACGTCCGCCGGCTCGCGGCCCTTGTACTCCTCCTTCGACAGGAGGTCGGCCTCGGAGACGACGCCGATGACACGGCCCTCGCCCGCCAGGACGGGCACGGCGCTGACCTTCCACTCCGCGAGCGTCCTGGCGATTTCCTTGTAGGGCGCATCACGGCTGACCGCCACGACGGTCTGCGTCATCACGTCGCTGACGGTGCGCTGCGTGTCGTGCATCTCCGGCTCCTCGTGAGGGTGCCCGCGCGCGGTCATGGGGCGGGGAAGCCGCCTCCGGTGTCGTCCGTCGTGTACGTCAGGCGCTGGTGGACCGAGACGACGCCGTCCACCGAGCGGCACAGGCGTTCGATGAGCGGGATGGTGCTGCGGGCCTCGACGTTGCCGGTGAGGACGACCTGTCCTTCGGACACCTCGGCCCGCACGGCCGAAGGGGCCAGACCCATGGTGTGGGCCAGCAGGTCCCGTTCGATCTCGGAGCGGATGGCGTCGTCCTCGCGGAGGAAGACCCGCAGGATGTCGGCCCGGCTGATGATGCCGACGAGCCTGTCGGTCTCGTCGACCACCGGCAGGCGCTTGACGTTCTGCGCCGTCATCAGCCGGGCGGTCTCCACCACGTTCCACTCCGGCCGCGCGCACACCGGGGGAGCGGACATCAGTTCCTCGGCCCGGGCGCCTTCCGCCTTGGCCCGCTCCCACGACTCGAGACTGGGTACGGGTACGCGCCCGAAGGGGTCGGGCTGGTCGGCCGACTTGCGCATCAGGTCGGCCTCGGAGACCACGCCGACCACCCGGCCGCCGGGGTCGACGACCGGCACGGCCGTGACGTCGTTCTGGGCGAGTTCCCGGACGATCTCCTTGAACGGCGTGTCCGGGCGCACCCGCACCACGTTGCGGGTCATGAGTTCGTCGACCGTGCGGTGCTGCAGCATGCTGTTCGGGTCCCTTCCGGAAGATCCCAGCTATTCCTGTTTATGTCAGCTGTGCGGGACGACCGCCACCGGACACCTGACGTGGTGGACCGCGGCATGGGTCACGGGCCCGATGCGCGCACCGAGTGCCGACCAGTGCACACGGCGGCCGACGACCAGCAGGTCCGCGTCCCGGGCCGCCTCGATCAGGCGCTGGGCGGCCGGCCCGGTCGTCAGCCGCTCGTCCACTTCCACGCCCGGCCACTGCTGCCGCCATGGGGCCAGCCGGTCCACGGGGAAGCCCCCGCCCGGTTCCTCTTCGCCCTCACGGCTGCCGACCGGGGCCTCCGGCTGCCGGGCGTGGACGACCCGCAGCACGCACTGCCTGGCTGCCGCGGCGCGGAAGGCGAAGTCCAGCAAGGGTTCGTACGAACCGTCCCGCCCGACCCCCACCACGACCGGACCGTTGCCCTCGCGTACCGACGGCTCCACCCCGGCACGGACCAGCACCACCGGTATGGCCGCATGGGCGATCACCGCCAGGCTCACCGAGCCCAGCAGCCAGCCCTCGAAGCCACCGAGCCCTCGTGACCCCAGCACGAGCAGCTGGGACTCCCGGGCCGCTTCGAGGAGCGCCTTCGCCGGCAGCTCGGACACCTCGTCCACATCGACCCGCAGGCCCGGATGCGCCTCGGCCAGCTCCTGCCGCGCCCCCTCGATCCGGTCCGCCGCCCATGCGCGCTGGGCCGAGACACCGGGGGAGAACTGCAGGTTGCTCGTCCTCCACTCCAGTGCGTGCACGATGCGCAACGGCGCGCCCCGCGCCACCGCCTCGCGCACAGCCCACGCCGCGGCGGCCAGGCTCTCCTCCGAGCCGTCGACGCCCACGGCCACCGGTCGCGTCACGATGACCTCCTCCGCGGGGGGTTCCGATCACCGGGCGTCATGAACGGGAGGGCCCATCCGCTTCTCGCGGATCCCGATTGCGCGGTGCACGGCCGCGAGCCGCTTCCCCGCGTCTCTTGCGGGTCCTCCCGCCACTTCCATGACACCACTCCCAGGAGCGCACCGCCAGTGCTGTGACCAGCCGCTTTCCCGTCAGTCGGTGCGCCGTACGGGGATCCTGCGCGGGGCGCGTTCCTTTTCGGCCGCGCGGGGGACGATCACGGTCAGGATGCCGTCCCGGTACTCGGCCGTGAGGCCGTCGTCCGGGATGGGGAACGGCAGCCGCACCGTGCGCTCGAATGAGCCGTACCGGAATTCCGAGTGGCGCTTGCCCTCCGTGCTCTCGCTGTGCTCGGCCCGGACCGTGAGGGTGTCGCCCTCGGTCGTGATCTCGATGTCCTTCTCGGGATCGACGCCGGGCAGCTCGGCGCGCAGGACGTACTGCTCACCGCTGTCCGAGACCTCGATCGGGATGGTGTGGGCGCTTCCCCAGGCGGCCATCGGTACGACGGGGAATCCCGAGCCCAGCCATTCCATCAGCTCGGGAAGCCCGGACCGGTGCCGCGGGGCGGGCGTGCTTGCCATGGTGGCCTCCTCTGCGAGTGCCGTCGTCGGACGGTCTTCTCCTTCCACGATCCCTCGCCGGGCGGGAGATCTCCTATGGGCCGGTCGTCACGCTGATGGGCGGTCCGGCCCATGGCGCTGTCCGGAATGCGGGGAATCATGGGTGCCGAGCACCGGCTACGGAAGGGCGGGACCCATGGTGGGAGTCGTCGCGTACGGGGTGACCGCCGACGAGCGGCCACTGCTGGAACGGGCACTGGGCGAGGCGCACGACCTGCGCTGCCTGGATCTGATCCTCAACCGGGACACGGCCGCGACGGCGGCCGGCCGCCGGGTGGTGTGCAGCAGCGTCAATGACGTCCTGGACGAGGAAGTGCTGCGGATCCTCGCCGACGGCGGCACCGAGCTGGTCACCCAGCGTGCCACCGGCTACAACAACATCGACCTGACGGCGGCGCGGGCGCTCGGCCTGGCGGTGTCCCGGGTGTCGTGGTACTCGCCGTATTCGGTGGCGGAGTTCGCCTGGGCGCTGGCCCTGGCGGTCAACCGCGGGATCCCGCGGGCGGTGACCCGCACCCGGGACTTCGACTTCCGGCTGGACGGGCTCATGGGCCGGGACTTCCACGGGCGGACCGCCGGCATCCTGGGCACCGGCAAGATCGGCACCGCGTTCGCCCGCATCGCCGCAGGCTTCGGCATGCGGCTGCTCGGCCACGACGTGGCGCCGAACGACGAGTGCCGCGCGCTGGGCGTCGAGTACGTCGAACGGGACCGGTTGTTCGCCGAGTCCGATCTGCTGAGCCTTCATGCACCTCTGCTGCCGGAGACCCACCACGTGGTGGACGCTGCGGCGCTGGCGCTCATGAAGGACGACGCCATCCTGATCAACACCAGCAGAGGCGGGCTCGTCGACGCCCACGCGCTGGTCGGTACCCTGCTCGCCGGGCGGCTTCTGGGCGTGGGTCTGGACGTGTACGAGGAGGAGGCCGGTGTCTTCTTCTTCGACAAGTCGCTGGAGGTGATGACGGACGACACCCTCGCCCGGCTCATGACCTTCGGCAACGTCCTGGTCACCTCCCACCAGGGCTACTTCAGCCGGGATGCGGTCGGCCAGATCGTCGAGACCACCGCCCGGAACATCGCGGATCACCTCGCCGGCCGGACCGGCGGCAACACGCTTGTCCCGCCCGGGACCGGCGAAAGAGGCCGGACAGGGCGGTGACGGCGGCGCGTCATCGTCCGGCAGCGCCGGGCGGAGAGCCCCTCAGGGTGGCCAGGCGTCGCGCGTACTCCTCCTCGTCGATCTCGCCGCGGGCGTACCGCTCGGCGAGGATCTGCTCGGCGTGGCCGGGTGCCGGGCCCTTCTGCCAGCCGGTGAACTGACCGCCGTGCGACGGACGCGCGAGCGCTCGGAAGAGCAGGACCGCGACGGTGATGATCAGCGCCCAGAACAGGACCATGCCCACCGTCATCGCGAACAGGCCCCAGCCGCCGACGCCATGGTGGTACCAGAACATCATCGATTCACTTCCCCACGTCATCCGGGGCCGGGGCGTGCTTGCCCTGGTGTCTCACCTCCATGGTCCCTCGGTGCGGTGGCTCAGCAGATGCGGGGCAGCTGCTCGCCGAGCGGCATGTCCACCACGCGACGGGCGCCCACGACGGTCCGCATGGCGACACGGCCGGGGTGGCCGTCGGCCGGCAGGACGTCCCCGATCCGCACGGCGCCGCCGCCCTCCGGCAAGGAGCGCAATGCGGTGAGAGCCGCGTCGGCGGCGCCGGGCGCGACGAAGGCGATCATGCAGCCTTCGTTGGCCACGTGCAGGGGGTCCAGCCCGAGGATGTCGCACGCCGCAGCGACCGGCTCCGGCACCGGTACGGCGCGCTCGTCGATGTCGACCGTCACTCCCGAGTCGCGTGCGACCTCGTTGAGTGCGGCGGCCAGTCCGCCGCGGGTGGGGTCACGCAGGACGTGCAGCCGGTCGCCGAGCGGAGCGAGGGCCGCCACCAGGCGGTGGAGGGGGCGGGTGTCGGAGGCGATGTCGGCTTCGAAGCCCAGGCCCTCCCGGGTACTGAGCACAGCCGTGCCGTGCAGACCGATGGGGCCCGACAGCAGCACGGCGTCGCCCGGACGGGCACCGGCGGCGGAAGGGGAGAGGCCGGGGAGGCGTCTGCCGATGCCGGTCGTGGTGATGAACACCTGGTCGGCCGCGCCCCGGCCCACGACCTTGGTGTCCCCGGTGATCACCGGCACGCCCACGTCCCGGGCCGCCTTGCCCAGCGAACGCAGTACGGCCTCCAACCGCTCCAGTTCGAGTCCTTCCTCGACGATCAGGGCCACCGACAGGGCGACGGGCCCGGCGCCGCGCATCGCCAGGTCGTTGACGGTGCCGTGGACGGCGAGCGAACCGATGTCGCCGCCGGGGAAGAACAGCGGGCTGACGACGAAGCCGTCCGTGGTCATCACGAGTTCGCCGAGCCCGGGCAGGACCGAGGCGTCCTCCAACGGGCCTTCGGCCCCGCCGAAGGCCGGAAGGACCGTGTGCTCCAGGAGTTCCGCGGTGAGCCGCCCGCCGGCGCCGTGACCGAGGAGGACCCGCTCGGTCTCCGCGCGGGGTACGGGGCATTCGGTGATCATGAGGACGAGCCCTTCCCGGCAGGGGTGGCGACGCGCCCCGCCGCGTGGAACGCCGCGCAGGTGCCCTCGGCCGACACCATGGGCGCGCCGAGCGGGTGGCGGGGCGTGCAGCGGGTTCCGTAGGCGGTGCAGTCGGTGGGCAGCCGCGCGCCTGTGAGGATGCCGCCGGCGATGCACTCGGGGTGCTCCGCCGAGTGCAGGCCGTCGACGTCGTACCGCCGCGCGGCGTCGAACGCGGCGAATTCCGGGCGGAGTTCCAGGCCGCTCCGGGGGAGGTCGCCGATGCCGCGCCAGGCCCGGTCGGTGACCTGGAAGACGCGGGCGACGGCGGACTGCGCCTCGCCGTTGCCCCGGCGGCGCACCGCCCGCACGTACTGGTTCTCGATCCCGGCCCTGCCGTCCTCGAGCTGCCGTGTGGCCATGAGGATGCCTTCGAGCAGGTCGAGCGGTTCGAAGCCGGTGACGACGACGGGTACCCGGTAGCGGGCGACGATGGGTTCGTACTCCGTCCACCCCATGACCGCGCACACGTGCCCGGCCGCCAGGAACGCCTGGACCTCGCACTCGGGCGACTCCAGCAGCGCCGTCATGGCGGGCGGTACGAGGACGTGGCTCACCAGCATGCTGAAGTTGCGCAGCCCGAGGCGGGAGGCGTGCAGTACGGCCATGGCGTTGGCGGGGGCCGTGGTCTCGAAGCCGACGGCGAGGAACACGACGTCCCGGTCCGGATGCTCCTCGGCGAGTTCGACCGCGTCCATGGGGGTGTAGACGACGCGTACGTCCGCGCCGCGGGCCCGCAGGGCGAGCAGATCGGTGCGGGAACCGGGGACGCGGAGCATGTCGCCGAAACTGGTCAGGATCACCCCCGGGCGGGCGGCGATGGCCATGGCCCGGTCGAGGGTCTCCAGCGGGGTGACGCAGACCGGGCAGCCGGGGCCGTGGATCATGCGCATGCCGGCGGGCAGGAGTTCGTCGATGCCCTGGCGGACGAGGGTGTGGGTCTGGCCGCCGCAGACCTCCATGATCTGCCAGGGGCGGGTGGCGGTGCGGTGGAGTTCGTCCAGCAGCCGGCGGGCGAGCGCCGGGTCGCGGTATTCGTCGAGATACTTCACGCGGCTTTCCTCACGCTCGTTCGACGGTCAGGTCGAGGAAGTGGGCCGAGCAGGAGATGCAGGGGTCGTGATTGCGGATGGCCCGTTCGCACAGCCGGGTCAGCTCGGCGTCGGTGGCGTCGCCGTGCCGCAGCCGGTCCTGGACGATCCGCCTCAGGTCCTCCTCGATGGCGCCCTGGTTCTGGGAGGTGGGCGGGACGAGGCAGGCATCGGTGACGAGCCCTTCGGCGTCGAGGGTGTAGCGGTGGTAGAGGGTGCCGCGCGGCGCCTCGGTCGCGCCGTGGCCCGTTCCGGCCCGCGCGGGGACGTCCACGGCGGGGTGCGGCGGGCGCTCGTAGGCTTCGATCAGGCGCAGCGCTTCCTCCACGGCGTAGAGGACTTCGACGGCGCGGACGACGACGCTGCGGAAGGGATTGCGGCAGATCTCCCCGGAGGCCGGATCGGCCAGTCCGGCCGCCCGGGCCGCCTCTCGGACGGCGAGCGGCAGCCGGTGGCCGCTGATGGCGTACCGGGCCAGGGCGCCGGTGAGGTGGCGTCCGCCGTCCAGCCGGGCCTGGAGCGCGGTCGAGTGGGGGACCTGCTCCTCGACCACATGGGTGGTGAAGTCCGCGACGGGGAACGTCCTGGTGCGGTGCCCGTCGCCGTGGGGCAGCACGGTGGGGGTGCCCGTCTCGATGGCGTACGTGCCCGGCGCGGAGAGGGCGAGCAGGTCGGCGTCGCACTCGGCGTCCGGGAAGTCGAAGCCGGCCACCCAGGCGACGGTTCCGAGCGCGTCGTCGCGCGCCTGCCGCAGACGCTCGGCCAGGGGGCGGAGTTCCGTACGCGTGGGGGTGCGGTGGAAGCCGCCGACACGGACGTTGACGGGGTGGATGGAACGGCCGCCGAGGAATTCCATGATGCTGTTGCCGGCCTGCTTGAGCCGCAGTCCCCGCTCGACGTCGGCGCGGTGGGTCCGGGAGAGTTCGATCGCGTTGCCGCAGCCGAGGAAGTCGGGTGCGTGGAGCAGATAGATGTGCAGGGTGTGGCTCTCGATCCACTCGCCGCAGTACAGCAGCCGCCGCAGCGCGGCCAGTTGCCCGTCGACGGTGACGCCGCAGACGTCCTCGATCGCGTGGCAGGCGCTCGTCTGGTAGGCGACGGGGCAGATGCCGCACACGCGGGACGTGATGTCCGGTGGTTCGGTGTGCCGGCGGCCGCGCAGGAACGCCTCGAAGAAGCGCGGCGGCTCGTAGATGCTCAGCTCGGCCCGGGTGACGGTGCCGTCGCCGATCCACAGGCGCAGTGCTCCTTCCCCCTCGACACGGGCGAGGGCGCCGACGTGCAGAACGCGCGAGCCGCGGTGCGTCATGAGGGTGTCCCCTCTGTGCCGAGTACGCCGGGTGGTTCGATCGCGGCGAAGTCGTGGACGTTGAAGGTGTGCAGGAAGCGGAGGATGTCGTCGTCGCTCATGCCGTCACTGCGGAGCAGCGGGATCATCGCGGGCATGTTCGTCGAGCCCGACGGCCCGAAGCAGCCGTAGCAGCCCCGCCCGTAGGCCGGGCACAGCGCCCCGCATCCCGCGTGCGTCACCGGCCCCAGACAGGGGATGCCGTGTGCGACGGGGAGGCAGGTGGTGCCGCGTCGTTTGCAGGCGAAGCAGACGCTGTGGTCGGGGATGTCCGGGCGGCGGTCGGCGAGGAAGGCGGTGATGACCTCGATCAGCTGCCCGCGGTCGATGGGGCAGCCGCGCAGCTCGAAGTCGACGGGGACGTGGGCCGAGATCGGGGTGGAGGTGGCGAGGGTCTCGATGTACTCGGGTTTCGCGTAGACGGTCGCGCGGAATTCGGCGACGTCGGCGAAGTTGCGCAGGGCCTGGACACCGCCCGCCGTGGCGCAGGCGCCGATGGTCACCAGGTGGCGTGATTCGGCGCGGATGCGCCGGACGCGTTCGAGGTGTTCCGGGGTGGAGACCGATCCCTCGACGAGGGACAGGTCGTACGGGCCCGGCCGGATGTCGCTCGACGCCTCGACGAAGTGGGCGATCTCGATCTCGGCGGCCAGCGGCAGCAGCTCGTCCTCGCAGTCCAGCAGGGTCAGCTGACAGCCGTCGCAGGAGGCGAACTTGAACACGCCGAGCCGGGGCCGGGGGCGTACGGGCGGCTCGGTCATCTCACAGCTCCCGTACGGCGAGCAGGGGCTCGGCGCGGTCGTAGCCGATGACGGGCCCGTCCCGGCACAGGAGCAGGGGGCCGAGCTGGCAGTGGCCGCAGTGGCCGGTCGCGCAGTGCATGTTGCGTTCGAGGGAGACGCGGATGTGCTGCGCCGGGACGCCGCGATGGAGCAGCTCGCGGGCAGTGGCGCGGATCATGACCTCGGGGCCGCAGACGAAGGCCGTGGTCTCGTGCGGGGTGAACGCCGCCTGGTCCAGCAGGGTGGTCACCACGCCGACGTGCCCGGTCCACTCCGGACCCGCGCGGTCCACCGTCACTCCGCAGTACGGCCGCCCCCAGCCGTCCAGCTCCTCCCGGTACAGCAGGTCCCCGGGCGTGCGGGCGCCGACGAGGACGTTCAGCCGGCCGTGGTCGCGGGGCATGGACAACGCCGCCTGGACGAGGGGCCGCAGCGGGGCCAGGCCGATGCCGCCCGCCACCACGAGGAGGTCGCGTCCGGCGGCGGCCGGCAGGTCCCAGCCGGTGCCGAAGGGGCCCCGCACTCCGACCTGCGTGCCCGGGCGGACGGCGCACAGGGCGCGCGACACCGCGCCCACCCCGCGGAGGGTGTGGGTCAGGGTGCCGTCCCGCAGACCGGCGACGGACACCGGGATCTCGCCGACCCCGAAGGCGTAGAGCATCGCGAACTGCCCCGGGGCGAAGGCGGGAAGCCCGCCGCCGGCCGGCCGCAGCTCGATCGTGCGGGTGTCGGTGGTCTCGGGCCGGTTGCCCACCACCCGGTAGGGGAGGGGGACGGCGGTCACCGTGTCGGCCCGCTCCCGTACGGGCCGTAGAGGTCGAGCAGCCGGGTGCGGGCGGCCCGCAGACGTTCGCCGATGACCTCCACGACGCAGGTGAGCAGCGCGCGGTCGAGTTCGGGGTCGCCTTCGCGCAGGGCGTGGACCTCGGCCGCGTCGAATTCCCAGGCGGCCACAGGGGTCGTCGCCTCGGCGCCCAGGTGCCACTGGTGCGGCGGGCACAGCCAGGACCACCCGACCAGCCGCCCCGCCCCGAGGGTCTCGACGACCGCGGCCCGGCGTCCCGGCACATGGACGTCGAGGCTGACCGTCCCGGAGCGGATCACCCAGAACCGGTCCGCCCTGCCGCCCTCCTCGAAGATCCTCGTGCCCGCGGGGAACGACACCTCGCGGCCCAGCTCCATCAGCCGTTCACGGGGGCCTTGGGGGATGGCGTCGAGGACACCGGTGCGCTTCACGGCGCTCCGTCCTTTCTCCCGGCTTCGCGGTCGAGGGATTCCTGGTGCAGGGCGTGGGCTTCCTCGGTGATGTCGATGGCGACCGGACACCACACGATGCAGCGGCCGCAGCCCACGCAGCCGGAGCTGTCGAACTGGTCCCACCAGGTACCCAGTTTGTGGGTGAGCCACTGGCGGTACCGGCTGCGACCGGTACTCCGGACCGAACCGCCGGGCAGGTGCGTGAAGTCCAGGTCGTAGCAGGATTCCCAGCGCCGCCAGCGTTCGGCGTGGTCGCCGGTCAGGTCGGTGACGTCCTCGGTGGTGGTGCAGAAGCACGTCGGGCAGGCCATGGTGCAGTTGCCGCAGGTCAGGCAGCGCGCGGCGACGTCGTTCCAGCGCTCGGCCTCCAGCGTGCCGGCGAGCAGCGCGCGCAGGTCGACGTCCGGCATGGTGCGGCCCATCCGCCCGGCGGCGGCCTCGACGTCCTCGCGGGCCCGGGTGCGCGTCAGGTCGTCGGCGGGCCGGCGCGGCAGGCTCTCCAGGATCTCCGCGCCCTCCTCGGTGCCGGCGCGGGCCAGGAAGCGGTGCCCGGCGTCGTCCAGCACCTCGGTCAGCGCCAGGTCGTAGCCGGGCTGCGCGGCGGGGCCGGTGCCCATGGAGACGCAGAAGCAGGTGGCGCCCGGCTCGGTGCACTCGACCACGATCAGGAACGCGCCGGTACGGCGTTCCTCGTAGGCGTCGTCCCGGTGCCGGCCGCCGAGCATGACGCGGTCCTGGATCCGGATGGCCCTCAAATCGCAGGGCCGTACGCCCAGGAAGGCGAACGAGGTGGGCTCGGGGCGTTCGGCACGGACCGTCATCCCGCCGTCGGGAGCGCGGTCGGCGGTCCACTGCCGCACCCGCTCGGGATGCAGGAAGTTCTTCCACGACTGGGGGCCGGCGCTGTGGGCGAATGCGGCGGCGTCGGTCCGCCGCTCGATCCGGTAGTAGCCGCCCTCCAGCTCCACTCCCCAGCCGTAGGGCAACTCGTCGGCGGATTCCAGCTCGGCCAGCACGATGGCGCCGTCCCGCTCGGTCGGACCGATCACCGTCCGGCCCCGGGCGCGCAGCTCCCGCACGAGGGCCCCGATGCCTTCCAGGTCCAGCACGCAGGGCGTGCTGCCGGCGTCCGGCGGTGCCGTCGCGGAGGGCATGGCATCTCCTGCTCGCTCGGTGAGGTGCTCCCTTCAGCCTGGACACACCCTCGACGGGCCGCACGCCGAGCGCGCCGGTAGGGGTGCGGGCCATCCGGGCGCCGGTCTCAGCGCAGACGTCGCAGGTACGGGTCGTACGCCTGGTGGGGCTCCAGCCGCACGCGGGCGTCCAGCGCCATGACGCCGTCCGGGCAGGCCACCACGGGATTGAGGTCGGCCTCGGCGAGCTGGGGCAGGTCGCAGGCCATCCGGGACAGGCACGACAGCAGGTGTTCGAGGGCTCCGAGGTCGACGGGGACGCCGCCGTGGCGGCCCGACAGGAGGACGGAGCAGCGCGGCGAGGTGATGAGGTCGTCGAGGTCGTAGGTGGTGAGCGGGGCGAGGCGCGCGGCGTGGTCGGCCAGCACGTCGGTGGCCGTGCCGCCCTGGCCGAAGAGCACGAGCGGACCGAAGACCGGGTCCTGGACGACGCCCGCCACCAGCTCCAGGACGTGCGGGGCCTGCGGCTGCACCACCACGCCGGAGAGCCGGTCGCCGAAGCGGTCCACGAGGTCGCGGTAGGCGGCCCGTACCCGCTCCTCGCCCTGGAGGTCGAGGCGGACGGCGCCCTCGTCGGTCTTGTGCACCAGGCCCGGCCAGTGGGCCTTGAGGACGACCCGGCCGCCCGGGCCTGCCAGCCGCCCGGCCGCCGCCACGGCCGTCTCCTCGTCGCACACCCACTCCCAGGCGACCTGCGGAATGCCGTAGTGCGTGAGGAGCCGCGCGCACTGGACCGGGTCGAGCCAACCGCCTTCAGGCCGTTCGGCGAGCCACGCGGCCACGTCCGCCCGGGCCCCTTCGACGTCGATGCCGGACGGCTCCGGCGGCAGGCTCTGCGGGAGGCTCCGGCGCCGGGCGTAGGCCACCGCGTACGAGAGGGCGCGGGCCGCGTCCTGCGCATCGGCGTACGCGGGCACGGCACCACCGCGCTCGGCCGGCAGCAACTCCACGCGCGCGGACCGGTCCACCAGGACGAGCGCCGTCGTGCACGGTGCCCGTGCCGGGGCGTGGGTGAACGCCCGCACCGGATCGTCGCCGGTGGCTGCGGCCAGGGCCGTCGGGACCAGGACGCCCAGCACGGCGTCGACGTCCCGGTGCGCCGCCAGCAGATCCACGCAGGCACGCAGGCGTTCCTCCGGCACGGCGGCGGTCGCGTCGACCGGATTGCCGACCGCCGCGCCCTCCGGCAGGACGGCCGCGACCTCCGCCGCCAGGGCGGGCTCCAGCGGACGTACGCTCAGCCCGGCCTCGCTGCACGCGTCGGCGGCCAGCACGCCCACGCCGCCTGCATTGGTGACCACCACCACGCGATCGCCGGCGGGCGGCGGCTGGGCGTGCAGCAGCGCCACCGTGTCCAGCAGTTCCCCGATGGTCCGGGTGGCGATGACACCCGCCTGGTGGAAGAGCGCCTGCCGGGTCATCGTCGGCGTGGCGGCAGCGGCCGTGTGCGAGGCCGCCGCACGGCGCCCGGCCTCCGACCGCCCCGCGTCGACCGTGAGCACCGGCATACGCCTGCTCACCCGCCGCGCGGTACGGGAGAAGGCGCGGGGGTTGCCGAACGACTCCAGGTGCAGCACCGCCAGATCGGTACGCCCGTCCTCCTCCCACCACTGGAGCAGGTCGTTGCCGCTCACGTCGTACTTGTCCCCGAGCGAGACGAACGTCGACACGCCGATCCCCAGCCGGGACAGCCCGTCGAGCAGGGCGATGCCGACACCGCCCGACTGGGTGGCGACGCCGGCCGTGCCCGGCAGCGGGAAGCGGGCGGCGAACGTCGCGTCCAGCCGGACGTCCTTCTCCGTGTTGGCCAGGCCCAGGCAGTTGGGCCCGACGACTCGCATGCCGTGCCGGCGGCAGGCCGCCCGCAGCCCTGCCGCCTGGGCCGCGTCGAGCCCGGACGTCACCACCGCCAGCGCCCGCACCCCGCGGACGCCGCACTCCTCGGCGACGGCGGGCACCGCGTGCGCGGGGACGGCCAGCACGGCCAGGTCCGGGGTCTCCGGCAGGCCGGAGACGGCGGGGTGGCAGGGCAGGCCGTCGAGGGCCGGGCCGTGCGGGTTGACGACGTGCACCGGGCCGGTGAAGCCGTTGGCCCGCAGGTTGCGCAGAATCGCCCGTCCCACGGACCCGGGGCGGTGACCGGCGCCCACCACGGCGACCGAGCCGGGCCGCAGCAACGGCCGGAGGCTGGCGACGTCGGCGGCGCGTCCCCGCGTGTCGAGGGCCGTCAGATAGTGCTCGTCCGGCGCCAGCGACACCCTGACGCGGACCTCCGGTCCCTCGAAACGCCGTCGTACGGGGAGCCCGAGGTCGGCGAAGACCTTGACGACGCGCATGTTCTCGCTCAGCGCGTCGGCCGTCAGCTCCCGGATCCCCTCGGCACGCGCGAGGTCGACGAGGTGTTCCAGCAGGAGCGTTCCGACGCCACGGTGGTGCCAGTCGTCCGCCACGGCGAGGGCGACCTCGGCGGCGGTCGGTCTGCCTCCGGGCGGATCGGTGGGGGTCGCGTGGTACTCGGCCAGTCCCACGATGTCACCGTCCGCCTCGGCCAGCAGAGCCCGGTCTCCCGGCCCGGCGCCCAGGCACAGGGCGTCCGCCGCCTGCTGCGCGACGCGGGGGCCGGAGGAGAAGAACCGCAACCGCAAGTTCTCGGGGGACATGTGCTCGTAGAGCCGGAAGACCGCCGCGCGGTCGGCCGGCATGACGGGCCTGACCCGCACGGTCGTCCCGTCGGCCAGCAGCGCGTACACCGCGGTGGCCGGCGACTCCGGGGTACGGGTCATGGCACGGTCGCCTCCTCGCCTTCCAGCATGGCCCGCGGTGTGCGGGGGCCGCACGGGCGGCCGCTTTCCGTAGGTCAGCGGGAGCGGGGCAGCGGCTCCCCGAGTTCCCCCTCCACCGCATCGGCCATGGCCCGCAGCACGTCCAGGGTCCGCTCCGCCTCGGCCTCGTCGACCGTGGTGATGGCGAACCCCACATGGATCACCACATACGTGCCCACGCCGGCATCGGGTGTGTAGGCCAGGCACGCCTCACGGCGGACCCCGCCGAAGTCGACCGTGGCCATCCGCAGTCCCGCACGGTCGTGGATCTCCACCACCCGGCCCGGAATGCCCAGACACATCGCGTCATCCTTCCCGCAGGCGGGCCGCGGCCACTGCCGCCTGCCCGTAGCTGATTCCCCCGTCGTTGACCGGCACGGCACTGCCCACCAGTACCCGCAGTCCCTGGTCCTCGAGCAGGGATCGCGTCTCCGCGAGCAGGCGGGCGTTCTGGAAGCAACCACCCGCCAGGCACACGGTCGACGGCGCCCCGGCCGCCACGACCCGCCGGACCAGGCCGGAGGTCACCTCGGCCAGCGTGCGGTGGAAAGCCGCGGCGAGCGCGCCCGTCCGCTCGCCGGCCACGGCGCGGTCGAGCAGGGCGGTCAAGGTGGGGACGGGGTCATACACCCACAGCCCGTCGGCCCGCGCGAGGCGCCAGGGGAGGGCTTCGGCGCATTCGTCCCCTGCCGCCGTCTCCAGGGCGACGGCCGCCTGTCCTTCGTACGTGGCGTCGTCGCACAGGCCGAGCAGGGCGGCTGCGGCGTCGAAGAGGCGCCCGGCGCTGGACGCCCGCGGGCAGTTGACGCCCCGTTCGACCATCGTCCGGACCACTCGGGCCTCCTCCGGGGGGAGCCGCCGGACGAACGATCCGGCAAGGGAGAGCGGGACACACGGCCCGTCGAGCGCCTCGGCCCCGTACAGATACCCCAGGGCCATACGGGCGGGCCTGCGCACGGCCGCCGCCCCGCCGGGCAGGGGGGCGGTGGCGAAGCGCGCCACCCGGCGGCAGCGGGCGAGGCCGGCGACCAGGAACTCGCCGCCCCACAGCGTGCCGTCGTCGCCGAGGCCCAGCCCGTCGTAGGCCACCCCGAGGAAAGGCCGGTCCAGCCCGTGTTCGGCGGCGCAGGCGGCGACGTGCGCGTGGTGGTGCTGCACGGCGATCCGCCGCTCGGCGGGCCGGGCCAGCGCCCACTGGGTGGACAGGTAGCCGGGATGCAGGTCGTGGGCGACGACCCGGGGTTCGATCCCGGTCAGCCGGACCAGGTCGGCGCAGGCGGCTTCGAAGGCGTCCAGTGTCGGCACGTCCTCCAGGTCGCCGGTGTGCGGCCCGAGGACGGCGCGGGACCCTTCCGCGAGCGCGAAGGTGTGCTTCAGCTGCGCACCGGCCGCCACGACCGGCCGGGCGGCCGCGACGGGGATCGCGAGCGGGGCAGGGGCCAGACCCCGGGCCCGGCGCACGGTCAGGACCGTACGGCCCACCGGGCGCACCACGGAGTCGTCGTAGCGGGCCCGGATCGGCCGGTCGTGGACGAGGAAGCCGTCGGCCACACCCGCCAGCGTCCCGCGGGCCGACGGCTCGTCGACGGCGATGGGTTCACCCGAGCGGTTGCCGCTGGTCACGACCAGCGGCCTGCCGAGGTCGCGCAGCAGCAGGTGGTGCAGTGGCGTGGTGGGCAGGAACACGCCGATCCGGTCGGTGCCCGGGTGTACGCCGGGTGCGATGCCGGAGCCCCGGCAGGCCGGCGCCAGCACCACGGGCGCGGCCGGGGACGTCAGTGCCGTCAGCCCGGCGGAGGACAGCCGTGCCAGGCGCCGGGCGGCTGCGTCGTCGGCGGTCATGACGGCGAACGGCTTGACCGGCCGCTGTTTGCGGGCGCGCAGCCGGTCCACGGCCTGTACGTCGGTGGCGTCGCACACCAACTGGAAGCCGCCCAGCCCCTTGACCGCCACGATGCCACCGCTGTCGACGACCGATTCCGCGGCGCGCAGCGCTGGTTCGCCGGTGAGGTCCTCCCATGCCAGGCGGGGTCCGCAGCCGGGGCATGCCACCGGCTCGGCGTGGAAGCGTCGGCCAGCCGGATCGGCGTATTCGGCGGCGCATGCGGCGCACAGTGGAAAGCGCCGCATGACGGTGCGCTCGCGGTCGTAGGGAAGGTCTTCGATGACGGTGGCGCGGGGGCCGCAGTCCGTGCAGTTGACGAACGGGTAGCGGTAACGGCGGTCGGCGGGGTCGAAGAGTTCGCGCAGGCAGGCTTCGCAGGCGGCGACGTCCGGCGGGATCTCGCGTACGCCGGGCTTCCGCCCGCCGCTCGCGGCACTGGCCCGGACGGTGAAGCCCGACCCCTGCGGCGGGGGCGCGCCGGACAGGTCCGCCACGGCCACGCGCTGGATGTCGGCCAGCGGGGGCGCCTGCGTACGCAGCAGCTCGACCAGGTCCTGGACCGCTGCCGACGGCCCGGCAACGGCCAGTTCGACACGGCCGTCGGCGTTGAGGACCCACCCGTCGAGCCCCAGCCGCGTAGCCAGGCGGTGGACGAACGGGCGGAATCCCACGCCCTGGACCCTGCCGGAGACCGTGACCGCCCGGGCGATCCGGCGAGGCGCCTCCGACGCGGCCGCAGCGCCTCCGGACGCCACCCTCACAGCCGTACGCTCCGAGGCGTCGTCCCGCCGCGAGCCCCGGCGAGGCAGCGGGCGATCTCCTGCTCGACCCGCTCCGTGAGGGGCCCGACCGCCGCGGCGACCGCGGGGGTCAGCCCCGTGCCCAGGGAACCGTCGGCTCCTTCGACCGCGTAGACGACCAGGCGCCGGGGCATCCGGTCGAGCGCACGTGCCAGCTCGACCGCCTCGCCCAGGCCGAGCCCGTGGCTGCTCGCCGCGCCCGTCCGCGACACCGCGTACCCGTCCAGCTCCAGTCGGTGGATCCGGCCCGGACGCCCCGGGTGGGCATGGGCGGCGTCCACGACCACAGCCATCCCCGCGCCCTCCCACAGCCCGATCAGCCGGCCCGGTTCCCCGTCACAGCACACCAGCCGGACTCCGGTCGGCAGGCTGCCCCGGGCAGCGCGCTCCCGCAGCCGGGCGACGACCGCAGGACCCACGCCGTCGTCCCGCCGGAACTCGTTGCCGACGCCGACGACCGTGATGCGGTGGGAGACCGCCATGGTCCGCTCCCTGTGCTCGGGTCTCTCGTCCGTGGTGCCCCCACCCTCGCCCGGACGCCCTGTGCATGCTCGGGAACGGATGCCGTCCGTCCGGAGCAATGAGCCGTGTGGTCACGGTCTCCTCTGCCTGCGTGGCATCGAGGGGGCTCCGCCGAACGGGGCTGCCCTGCTCCGTCCGGGCGGTGTGCGGGCCGGACGGAGGGCGGAGCCCGGTCTTGGTCGTCGTCCCCCGCTGCCACCGTCTCCCGCCGACGACCTCCCGGCACGTCCGGAGTGCGGGCACCACTCCCGCTGGAGAAGATGCGGAGGACAGAGCTTGCGAACCGGACGCGAACGGTGGCGAACCGACCCCAGAACCCCCAGGGCCTGACCCAGGCCGAAGCAGTGCGCCGTCTGGCGTGCCACGGTCCCAACATCGTCGGCCCCGGCCGGCCCACGCCGGTGTGGCGCAGGGCTCTCGCCCAGCTGCGGGACCCGTTGATTCTGGTGCTGCTGGGAGCCATGGTGCTCACCGTCGCGACCGGCGACCTGGTCGACACATCGATCGTCGCCATCGTCGTCGTGGCCAACAGCGCGGTCGGCGTGGCCCAGGAAGTCCGCGCCGAACGGGCCGTGGCAGCTCTGCGGGCGCTGAGCGCCCCGGTCGTACGCGTGATGCGCGACGGAACCGAGCAGGAGGCGAACGCGGCGGACGTCGTACCCGGCGACGTCGTCCTCCTGGGCGAGGGCGACATCGTTCCCGCCGACGGCCGCGTCTTCGAGGCGGCCACGCTGCTGGTGGACGAGTCCTCCCTGACCGGCGAATCGGTGCCGGTGGCCAAGGAGCCTTCCCCGGACGACCCGGGCCTGGGGACGGTGTCGGCGGGCACGACGGTCCTGCGCGGGCGCGGACGCGTCGAGGTGACGGCGACCGGGGCCGCCGGCGCCATGGGCAGGATCGCCGCCCTGATGGCCGAGCCGCCCGGCCTCACCCCGCTCCAGCACCGGCTGGCACGCTTCGGCCGCGGTCTCGCCCTGATCGCCGTCGCGCTGTCCGGCGTGGTGCTGCTCGTCGGGATCGTCCGCGGGCAGCCCGTGGAGCTGATGGTGGTCGCGGCGATCAGCCTGGTCGTCGCGGCGGTCCCCGAGTCGTTGCCGGCCGTGGTGACGCTCGCCCTGGCGCTGGGCGCGCACCGGATGGCCCGGCGCCACGCCATCGTCCGCAGACTGCCCGCCGTCGAGACCCTGGGCTCGATCACCGTGCTGGCCACGGACAAGACCGGCACCCTCACCGAAGGGCGGATGGCCGCGCAGCGGCTGTGGACCCCCGGCGGCGGCGAGGCCACCGTCTCCGGCATCGGCTACGTGCCCCAAGGGCGGGTCGAACGGGACGGACACGTGCTCGGCGCCGATCAGGCCGCGGACCTGTCGGAGTTGCTGACTGCCGCGGTGCTGTGCAACGACGCGGCTCTGCAACCGCCCGGCGCCGGGAACGGGACGTGGACGGCCCTGGGCGATCCCACGGAAGCGGCCCTGCTGACCGCCGCGGCGCGACTCGGCCTGAATGCCGCGGAGTTGCGCGAGCGCATGCCGCGCGTGGACGAGATCCCGTTCAGCAGCGAGCGCAAGCGCATGACCACCGTGCACCGCTGCCCCGGGGGAGAGCTTCGCGTCGTCTGCAAAGGCGCCCCCGAAACCGTTCTTCGCACGGGACTCCTGGCGGACGGCGGCCCGGAGTCCCGCGACCGGGCGCTGGAGCGGGCGCGGCAATGGGCGCAGCAGGGATACCGGGTCCTGGCCGTGGCCGCGGCCGGCAGAGCGGAGCCCGCACCGGACGACCGGGAGAGGGACCTGACCCTGCTCGGGCTGGTCGCGATCCTCGACCCGCCGAGGGAGGCGGCCGCGGGCACGGTCACGGCGTGCCGGGCGGCGGGCATCACTCCCGTGCTCGTCACCGGGGACCATCCGCTGACCGCCGAAGCCGTGGCCCGGCGGCTGGGCATCGCCTCCGCCCGGGACGAGGCCGTCACCGGCGAGGGGATCCGGCGCGGTACCGCAGGGGATCCCACGGCGGTGCGCGTGTTCGCCCGTACGACACCCGAGCAGAAGGTCGGCATCGTCGAGTCGTGGCGCCGGGCCGGGCACGTGGTGGCCATGACGGGCGACGGCGTCAACGACGGGCCGGCACTGCGCCGGGCGGACATCGGGGTGGCCATGGGCCGGCGCGGGACGGAGGTCGCCCGGCAGGCAGCCGACCTCGTCCTGGCCGACGACGACATCGGCACGGTCGTGGCCGCCGTCGAAGAGGGCCGCCGGGTCTACGCCAACGTACGGCGCTTCCTGCTCTACGCCCTGGCGGGCGGCAGCGCGGAGATCCTGGTCATGCTCACGGGCCCGGCCCTGGGCATGCCCCTGCCGCTGCTCCCGGCCCAGATCCTGTGGATCAACCTCCTCACCCACGGCCTGCCGGGCGTGGCGATCGGTGCCGAACCCACCGCCGGCGACTCGATGCACCGGCCGCCCAGGCCACCGGAGGAGAGCGTGCTGGGGGAGGGACTGTGGGCGCGCATCCTCGTGCTGGGCGTCCTCATCGCGGCGCTGACCCTGACCGTCGGGCACTGGGCCCACGACACGGGCCGCCCCTGGCAGACGCTGGTCTTCCTGGTCCTGGGCGCGACCCAGCTCGGCGTGGGCCTGGGGTCACGGGCCCGGCCCGGAACCCTGGCCAATCCCTTCCTCCTCCTGGCGCTGGCGGCCGCGCTGGCCCTGCAGATCGCAGGAGCGTACGTGCCGCTCCTGCGCGAACTGCTGGGCACCCGGCCCCCGGCCCTGCCCGACGCGGGCCTCGTGTGCGCCGCATTCGCGCTCGGGTACGCGGCGATGCGTCTGCAGGCGTGGCTGGTGCCGGAGGGCGGCGGGGGCCGGTGACGCCTCGTGGGAGACGGGCAGGCCCTCGTGCCACCCAACCGGCGTGCGTCTTCGCAGACTTGGCAGAACGTGCCCGGAAGATTCGCAACACTTGGCATGGAGCCACACTTGATGGCACTCAGTGCCACTGCCAGAGTCGTCGTGCGGCCCGCAGGCCCGGATTCCTCCGCTTCCGCTCACCACCGATGGCACTGCGGGCCGCACTCCGGGGGAAATTCCCTGCCCTTCACATGCCCGGCAGGAGCCCCGGACCCCCGACCACTGCTCCCACACCGATCCCAGGAGACAGTCATGGCACAGGCAGCGACGGGCAACCGGACGACCGCCGAGGACCTCGCCCGGCGGTGGGCGACCGACCCCCGCTGGCAGGGCATCGAGCGGACGTACAGCGCGGACGATGTGATCCGGCTGTCCGGCAGCGTCCGCGAGGAGCACACCCTTGCCCGCCGCGGGGCCGAGCGCCTGTGGCGGCAGCTGCACGAGCGCGACTACATCCACGCCCTCGGCGCGCTCACGGGCGGGCAGGCGGTGCAGATGGTCAAGGCCGGCCTCCAGGCGATCTACCTGTCCGGCTGGCAGGTCGCCGCCGACGCCAACCAGGCCGGGCACACCTACCCCGACCAGAGCCTCTATCCCGCCAACTCGGTGCCGCAGGTCGTGCGTCGCATCAACAACGCGCTGCTGCGGGCCGACCAGATCGCCACCGCCGAGGGCGCGGGTGACACCACCGACTGGCTGGCACCCATTGTCGCGGACGCCGAGGCGGGCTTCGGCGGCCCGCTCAACGCCTTCGAGCTGACCAAGGCGATGATCGCCGCGGGTGCGGCCGGCATCCACTACGAGGACCAGCTCGCCTCCGAGAAGAAGTGCGGCCACCTCGGCGGCAAGGTCCTCGTCCCCACCTCCCAGCACATCCGCACCCTCAACGCCGCCCGCCTCGCCGCCGACATCGCCGACGTGCCCACCCTCGTCGTCGCCCGTACGGACGCCCTGGCCGCCAACCTGCTGACCAGCGACGTGGACGAGACCGACGCGCAGTTCTGCACCGGGGAGCGCACGGCGGAGGGCTTCTACCAGGTGCGCAACGGCATGGCGCCCGTGATCGCCCGCGGCCTGGCCTACGCCCCGTACGCCGACCTCATCTGGGTGGAGACCGGCACCCCCGACCTGGCCCAGGCCCGCGAGTTCGCCGAGGCGCTCCACCACCGGTACCCCGGCAAGATGCTGGCCTACAACTGCTCGCCCTCCTTCAACTGGAAGGCCGCGCTGGACGACGACCAGATAGCCAAGTTCCAGCGGGAACTGGGCGCCATGGGCTACCGCTTCCAGTTCATCACCCTCGCCGGCTTCCACTCCCTCAACCACGGCATGTTCGACCTCGCCCGCGGCTACGCCGAGCACGGCATGACCGCCTACGTCGACCTCCAGGAGCGCGAGTTCGCCGCCCAGCAGCACGGCTTCACCGCCGTCAAGCACCAGCGGGAGGTCGGCACGGGCTACTTCGACCTCGTCTCCACCGCCGTCAACCCGGCCTCCTCGACCACCGCGCTGACCGGCTCCACCGAGGAGGAGCAGTTCCACTAGGAGCGCCCGCCCGCCTGGTTCACGTCCCTACGGAGGGCATCCGGCGTTCTTCACCACTGACGCCTACGCCCACCACCTCGTCCGGCAACGGCTTGGGGCCTGAGAGCCCGGCATGCCCTCAACCTGGGGGACGCAGCCGGTTCGCCACGGCGGGGCCGGACCGTCGTGGCGAACCGGGGCCGCCCGTGACGTGACTCGCGAAGGAGAGTTCCGTGCCCTGGCAGCCCAGTGCCCCGGACCCCGGGTCCCCCTGTCCGCCCCCGTCCGCTCACTGCGTCCTCCTCAAGCCCGGCGAGCTGTTCCTCGCAGCCCCGCCCGGGGTGAGCACCCGGGCGCACGTCCCCGACCTGGAACGGGTGGAGCAGCGCATCGGGATGGACGAGGTCGTCGAGGGGCTGCTGAGTGCTGCCCAGTGCCTCCGCCCCGGCGAGGACCTGTGTGACGCGGGTATGTGACCGACATATGAACAACCCTGTTCGAGAACGGGATTCTCCCTCTAGGGTGGCCGGTGCAGCCGGTTCGCCCCGTCCGCCAGGCGGGATGCGTCGCAAGAGGGAACCCGGTGGGAATCCGGGACTGCCCCGCAGCGGTGAGCGGGAACGACCGCCGTCATACGCACTGGGCCCGGGCGGGTCCGGGAAGCGACGGCCAGTAGGTGTCTGCCCCGGCAGACGTGCCCGCGAGTCCGAAGACCTGCCGCTGCCCGCGTGCGAGCGTTCGCGCGCGGCAATCCCGGTGACCTCGAGGGCGGGTCGGCGTACACGGCGGACGGGCACGCACGACGGTGGTGTCCCGGCCGGCCCGTCGTCCCTTCGCGCCCTCCTCGTGCACCGGGGTTCCGGAAGAAACTCGCGAAGGAGAGTTCCGTGACCAGCAAGTCCGCAGCCGCGGCAGCACGCGCCACCGTGCACGGCTACCCCCGCCAGGGCCAGGGCCGAGAGCTGAAGAAGGCGATCGAGGGCTACTGGAAGGGCCGCGTCACCGCCGACGCCCTCCGGGAGACGGCCGCCGCACTGCGCCGCACCAACTGGCGGCAGCTCGCCGACGCAGGCATCCACGAGGTGCCCACCGGCGACTTCTCGTACTACGACCACGTCCTGGACACCAGCGTCATGGTCGGCGCGATCCCCGCCCGGCACCGCGCGGCCGTCGAAGCCGACGCCCTGGACGGCTACTTCGCCATGGCCCGCGGCACCCAGGACGCGGCGCCGCTGGAGATGACCAAGTGGTTCGACACCAACTACCACTACCTGGTCCCGGAACTCGGCCCCGACACCGTCTTCACCACCGACTCCACCAAGCAGGTCGCCGAACTCGGGGAAGCCCTCGCCCTCGGCCTGGCCGCCCGCCCCGTCCTCGTCGGCCCGGTCACCTACCTCCTGCTGGCCAAGCCCGCGCCCGGCGTCGCCCCCGGCTTCGAGCCGCTGACCCTCCTCGACCGGCTCCTGCCCGTCTACGCGGAGGTGCTGGCCGACCTGCGGGCCGCCGGGGCCGAATGGGTCCAGCTCGACGAGCCCGCGCTGGTCCAGGACCGCACCCCGGCCGAGCTGAACGCCGCCGCCCGCGCCTACCGCGAGCTGGGCACCCTCGACGACCGCCCGAAACTGCTGGTCGCCTCCTACTTCGACCGCCTCGGCGAGGCCCTGCCCGTCCTGGCCAAGGCCCCCGTCGACGGCCTCGCCCTCGACTTCACCCGCTCCGCGGCCGCCAACCTCGACGACCTCGCGGCCGTCGGCGGGCTGCCCGGCAAGCGCCTGGTGGCCGGCGTGGTCAACGGGCGCAACGTGTGGATCAACGACTTCGAGAAGTCGCTGGCCACCCTGGGCACCCTCCTCGGCCTCGCCGACCGGGTCGACGTCGCCGCCTCCTGCTCCCTGCTGCACGTCCCCCTGGACGCCACGGCCGAGCGCGAGATCGACGGACAGATCGCCCGCTGGCTCTCCTTCGCCCGCCAGAAGGCCCACGAGGCCGTCACCCTCGCCAAGGGGCTCGCGCACGGCACCGGTGCCATCGCCGCCGAACTCGCCGCCAACCGCGCCGACCTCGCCTCCCGCGCGGGCTCGGCCATCACCCGGGACCCGGCGGTACGCGCCCGCACCTCCGCCGTCACCGACGCCGACGCACACCGCTCCCGGCCCTACGCCGAGCGCGCGGCGGCCCAGCGCGCCCACCTGGGGCTCCCGCCGCTGCCCACCACCACGATCGGCTCCTTCCCCCAGACGACCGAGCTGCGCACGGCGCGCGCCGACCTGCGCGCCGGACGCATCGGCACCCAGGCCTACGAGAAGCGCATCGAGGCGGAGATCGGCGAGGTCATCGCCTTCCAGGAGAAGACCGGCATCGACGTGCTGGTGCACGGCGAGCCCGAGCGCAACGACATGGTGCAGTACTTCGCCGAGCAGCTCGCCGGCTACCTGGCCACCCGGCACGGCTGGGTCCAGTCCTACGGCACCCGCTACGTCCGCCCGCCGATCCTCGCCGGCGACATCTCCCGCCCCGAGCCGATGACGGTCCGCTGGACCCGCTACGCCCAGTCGCTCACCGAGCGCCCGGTCAAGGGCATGCTCACCGGGCCCGTCACCATGCTCGCCTGGTCCTTCGTCCGCGACGACCAGCCGCTCGCCGATACCGCCCGGCAGGTGGCCCTCGCCCTGCGCGACGAGGTGAACGACCTGGAGGCCGCCGGGACACCGGTGATCCAGGTGGACGAGCCCGCCCTGCGCGAGACCCTCCCGCTGCGTGCCGCCGACCACGCGGCGTACCTCGCCTGGGCCACCGAGTCCTTCCGGCTCGCCACGAGCGGCGTCCGGCCGGACACCCAGATCCACACCCACATGTGCTACGCCGAGTTCGGCGACATCCTGACGGCCATCGACGACATCGACGCCGACGTCATCAGCCTGGAAGCCGCCCGCTCGCACATGCAGGTCACCGGCGAGCTGGCCACCGCCGGATACCCGCGCGAGGTCGGCCCCGGCGTCTACGACATCCACTCCCCGCGCGTCCCCACTGCCGCCGAGGCGGCGGACCTGCTGAGGAAGAGCCTGGCCGCGATCCCCGCCGACCGCTTGTGGGTCAACCCCGACTGCGGCCTGAAGACCCGCGGCTGGCCCGAGGTCCGCGCCTCCCTGGAGAACCTGGTGGCGGCGGCCCGTGCGGTGCGGAAGGAGCTGGACGGCACGGCCTCCTGACGCGTGGGCCCGGACCGGCGCTCCGGCGCCGGTCCGGGCCCCGGTCTGCGCCCGTGGCGCGGCAGCCGCCGAGGATGCACGCTGGAAGCGGAGGTCAGGCCAACACCGGAGGTGGTCTCCGGATGGATGTGAGCGCTGCGTCGGTGATCGCGGAGGTCTCCGACCACCCCCTCAGCAATCACGCCGTGCGCTGGGCGGCGGACGAGGCGGCCCTCCGGGGCATGCCCCTGCGGCTGGTGCACGTCCAGGCGGGGCCGGTGAGCACAGCCCCCGGCACGGCGCCCGGAAGCCGGGCCCACTCCTGGGCCACGCACCTCCACGCCCGGGGAGAAACCCTGCTGCGCGAAGCGCGCGACGAAGCCCTGCGCTGCCACCGGGAGCTGGACGTACGCACGGAACTGGCCTCCGGACGGCCGGCACGCGTGCTGCGCGAAGCGGCCGGGGCCGCGAGCCTCGTCGTGCTGGGCACGCCGCGGTATGCCGGAGCGTCCTCGTTGTTCGCTCCCCGGGACGAGGCCGACGCCTTGATCGGCCACGTTCCCTGCCCGGTCGTGCTCGTGCGGGAGCCTCCCTCCGGCGTGCCGGCCGATGCCCCGGTGGTGGTGGAAGCGGACGGCTCGCCATCGGCGGGCGCCGCCGTCGACCTGGCCTTCGAGGAGGCGTCCCTGCGCGGCATCGGCCTCGTCGCGATCGAGGTGCGCAAGCCCCGGGACGCGGGACGGAGCGACGTCCTGGAGGAAGCCCGGGTGGATATGGCGGAGTTGCTGGCGGGACGCCGCGACCGGTACCCGGGCGTCGAGGTCCGTCAGGAAGTGCTCACCGGCGATTCCGCGGCGATGCTCGCCTCGGCGGCCCGCCGCGCACGCTGCCTGGTGGTCGGCTCGCACAAGCGGGGCAGAGTGACGGACGCGCTGCTCGGATCGGCCATCGGCACCCTGATCCACGGCACGGACTGCCCCTTGCTCGTCGCACCGGCAGTGACGACAATCCATCGCCCACAAGGATGAATGCAGCAAATCCACCATCGGATAGTCGGTCAATACCGCTTTCATGGACCCGTCGCCGAGAAGCCGTACGAGTCCCGGGAGGACCGGTTGGACCGCCGTACGTTCCAGAGCCGGCTGTTTTCGCTGGGCAGCCTGACCGCTGCCGGGGCGCTGTTCGGAGCGCCGGGGAGAGCGGCGGCGGCCGGGCCGGGGCGGAGAGGAGCGGGGGCGCCGCCCCGGCGGTCGGTGGTGGAGTACGGGCTGCCGTTCGCCGAGGAGACGCACGAGATCGTCAAAATGCCGGGCAGGCCGGTGGTGTTGGTGTCCCAGATGTCCAACAGCCGTCTGGTGAAACTGACCCTGGACCCGCGCACCGAGCAGGTGACGGGTGCCGGGGCGTTCGCGCTGGGGCCGTCGGACGCGATGCTGCACGGGCTGGCGGTCTCGTCGCGCCATCCCGGGCGGATCTGGGCCACACACGAGGGCGGGAACCGGCTGTTGCTGGTGGACCCGCGGGCGGACACGCCGGATGCGGCGCCGCGCATCGAGCGGGAGATCGGCATTCCGGGCGGTGGCCGAGGGCCGCACTACGTCAATGAGTACGGCGACGTGCTGTGGGTGACGCTGAAGGGGAGCGACCAGGTCCTGGCGCTGGACCACACGCGTCCGGCGCGCCACCGGCTCTTCGCGGCGAGGCCCCATCCCATCTTCGCCGCACGCCACCCGGCGAGCGGCGACTTCTACGTCAGCCAGGACGGCGCGAGTTCGCTGCTGCGGATCGACCCGCAGAGCGGGCGTACGTCGCAGATCCCGGTCCCGGCGGAGCAGGGCAGTACGCCGGTCGGGCTGGTGAGCGGTCCGGGCGGGGTCTGGGTGGTGCTCCTCGGCTCGGCGGAGGCGGGCACCGGCACGTTCGGCCGGATCGACGGGGACGGACGGATCGTCTGGCACCGGCTGCGCAGCCCGCAGGGACGTTCGGCGTGGCTGCTGCACCTGGCCTTCGACCCGCCGGGCGCGGCGCGCGGGCGGGAGCACGGCCTGTGGCTGCTGGGGTCGTCGATCGTCTCCGACGCCGCGCAGGACCTGATCATCCGGGTGCGGTTCGACGCGTCGTGGACGCGGATCGTCGGGGAGAAGTACGCGGCGCTGCCGACGCAGCGGTGCAAGGCGCACCGCCTGCTGCCGCTGGAGAACAGCGTGCTGGCCACCGAGCTGACGACGGCCACGGTGGCGCAGCTGGGTAATTGATGCTGTTCAGCAGCGCTCAAGGCGGTGCCGGAGGCCGCCTGAGCCGTCCGGCACTCACCCTCGCCCCGGCGGGATCAGTCGGTGTGACGGAGCGCCAGTGCGGCCCGCTTCACCGCGGAGGCCACGGCCTCCGTCGCCTTCGCATTGAAGACGCTGGGGATGATGTAGTTCGCGTTGAGCTCGTCCTCGGCGACGACGTCGGCGAGGGCGCGGGCGGCGGCGAGCATCATGTCGGTGTTCACGGTGCGGGACTGGGCGTCGAGCAGGCCGCGGAAGACGCCGGGGAAGACCAGCACGTTGTTGATCTGGTTCGGGAAGTCCGAGCGGCCGGTGGCCACCACCGCGGCGGTCTGGCGGGCGATGGCCGGGTCGACCTCGGGGTCGGGGTTGGCCAGCGCGAAGACGATCGCGTCCCCCGCCATGGCGGCCACGTCGTCGCCGTCGAGGACGTTGGGGGCCGAGACGCCGATGAAGACGTCCGCCCCGCGCACGGCCTCCTTGAGCGTGCCGGTGATGCCCTCGGGGTTGGTGTTGTCCGCGATCCACCGCAGCGCCGACTCCGGGCCCGCGTCCACCAGGTCCTTGCGGCCGGCGTGGACAACGCCGTGGATGTCGGCGACGACCGCGTGCCCGACACCCGCGGCCATCAGCAGCTTGAGGATGGCCGTACCGGCGGCGCCCGCGCCGGACATGACGACCCGTACGTCGCCGATGTTCTTGTTCACCACGCGCAGCGCGTTGGTGAGGGCGGCCAGGACGACGATGGCGGTGCCGTGCTGGTCGTCGTGGAAGACGGGGATGTCCAGGGCCTCGCGCAGGCGGGCCTCGATCTCGAAGCAGCGCGGGGCGGAGATGTCCTCGAGGTTGATGCCCGCAAAGCCCGGGGCGATGGCCTTGACGATCTCCACGATGGCGTCGGAGTCCTGGGTGTCCAGGCAGATCGGCCAGGCGTCGATGCCCGCGAACCGCTTGAAGAGCGCGGCCTTGCCCTCCATGACCGGCAGCGCGGCCTTCGGGCCGATGTTGCCCAGGCCCAGCACCGCCGAGCCGTCCGTGACCACCGCGACGGAGTTGCGCTTGATGGTCAGACGGCGCGCGTCCTCGGGGTTCTCCGCGATCGCCATGCACACCCGGGCCACACCGGGGGTGTAGACCATGGACAGGTCGTCACGGTTGCGGATGGGGTGCTTGGACGCCATCTCGATCTTGCCGCCCAGATGCATCAGGAACGTACGGTCCGAGACCTTCCCCAGCACCACGCCCTCGATGCTGCGCAGCTTGTCGACGATCTCGTCGGCGTGCGAGGTGGAGGTGGCGGCGACGGTCACGTCGATGCGCAGCTTCTCGTGGCCGGAGGCGGTGACGTCCAGGCCGGTCACCGAGCCGCCGGAGGACTCCACGGCCGTGGTGAGCTGGCTGACCGCGGTCCCGCCTGCGGGGACCTCCAGTCGGACGGTCATCGAGTACGAGACACTGGGCGCCGTTGCCATCGGGGGGTTCTTCCTTTTGGTACTTGTGCGTGTGCGGGGGGGAGGGAGATCAGGACGCGCTGGTCGCGGCGGCCTGTGCGTGCGGGCGGGCGAGGTTGTCCGGGTGGAGGATCTCCTGCAGCCGCTCCGGGGTGAGGAGGCCCTTGGCCAGCACCAGGTCGTAGACCGAGGCACCAGTGGTCAGCGCCTCCTGGGCGACGGCGGTGGCCTGCTCGTACCCGATGTGCGGGTTGAGCGCGGTGGCCAGCCCGATGGACTGCCCGACGAGCTGTGCCAGGTGCTCTCGGTTGGCGGTGATGCCGCTGACGCAGCGCCCGGCGAGGGTCAGGCAGCCGGCCCGCAGGTGGGTGAGGCTCTTGAGCAGGCTGTGCGCGATGACCGGTTCGAAGGCGTTGAGCTGGAGCTGGCCGGACTCGGCGGCCATGGTGACGGTCACGTCGTTGCCGACGACCTCGAAGGCGATCTGGTTGACCACCTCGGGGATCACCGGGTTGACCTTGCCCGGCATGATGCTCGAACCCGCCTGCACCGGAGGCAGGTTGATCTCGGCGAGGCCGGCGCGCGGACCGCAGGAGAGCAGCCGCAGGTCGTTGCAGGTCTTGGAGAGCTTGACGGCGATCCGCTTGAGCACGCCGGAGAGCTGGACGAACGCGCCCATGTCCTGGGTGGCCTCGACGAGGTCGCCGGCGACGGAGAGCGGGACGCCGCTGATCGCGCTCAGGTGGGCGCAGGCCGTCCGGGGGTACTGCGGGTGGGCGTTGAGGCCGGTGCCGATGGCCGTGCCGCCGAGGTTGATCTCGCTCAGCAGCGCGCACGCCTCGCGCAGGCGCGCCTGGTCCTCGCCCAGCATCACGGCGTAGGCCGCGAACTCCTGGCCGAGCGTCATGGGCACCGCGTCCTGGAGCTGCGTACGGCCCATCTTCAGCACGTCCGCGAACTCCTCGGCCTTGGCGGCGAAGGCCTCGCGCAGCACCTCCATGGCCTCCAGCAGGCGGCCGGCGGCGAGCTGGAGGGAGAGCCTGACGGCGGTCGGGTAGACGTCGTTGGTGCTCTGCCCGGCGTTGACGTCCTCCAGCGGGTGGAGGTGGCGGTACTCGCCCTTGCCGTGGCCGAGGAGTTCCAGCGCCCGGTTGGCGACGACCTCGTTGGCGTTCATGTTGGTGGAGGTGCCGGCGCCGCCCTGGATGACGTCCACGACGAACTGGTCGTGCAACCGCCCGGCGCGGATCTCCTCGCAGGCCCGCACGACGGCGTCCGCCTTGCGCTCGTCCAGCAGCCCCAGGTCCCGGTTGGCCAGGGCGGCGGCCTGCTTGACCGAGGCCAGGGCGACGACGAGGTCGGGGTAGGCGGAGATCGGCGTGCCGGTGATGGGGAAGTTCTCCACGGCCCGCAGGGTGTGGACGCCGTAGTACGCGGCCGCGGGCACGTCCCTGTCGCCGAGGAGGTCGTGCTCGCTGCGCACCTGCGCAGGGGTGGAGGGGCTGGGAACGGAAGCCGGCATGGAGGGTCCGATCAGGTGCGTGGGGGGGAAAAGACGGGGTGGGGGAGGGGGAGGAACGTCAGGCCGCTGCGGCCGGCGTGGCGACCGTGGTGGGCACGACGCCGCCGAGGGCATGGCGGAGTGCGCGGGCGCGCTCGGCCGGGTCGGTGGTGGCGAGGACCGCGGAGAGCACGGCGATCCGCGCCTGGCCGGCGCGGAGGGTGCCGGTCAGCACCGCTCCGGCGGCCGCGAGGTCCACGGCCCCGCCATGGGTGTAGATCTCCGCGACCGGCCCGGAGGGCACGCGCGTGGTCACGGCGACGAGGACGCCGCGGGAGACCGCCGCCCCGACGGCGGCACTGATCTCGGGGGTGGCATTGCCCGCTCCCGTGGCGACCAGGACGATGCCCTGGGCGCCCGCCTCGACGGCGGCGTTGAAGAGCAGCGGGTCCCCGTCGCAGTGGTGCATGACGACGTCGACCCGGGGCAGCGGCTCGACGGCCGGCGGCAGGGCGAGCGGCGCCGGGCGCTCGGGCCGGCGGTGGACGACGATGCCGTCGGCCGTCACGTCCGCGACCCGGCTGCCGGAGGGGTCGGCGAACGCGTCGGCGGCCAGCGTCTGCACCTTCACCGTGCCGCGCGCGGCGTGCACCTGCCCGTCGAAGACCACCAGGACGCCGAGGTCGCGCACCGAGGCCGCCGTCAGCAGCGCGTCGTGGAGGTTGCGCGGCCCGTCGCCGTCCGGCGCCTCGAGGGGGCGCTGGGCGCCGGTGAAGACCACCGGGCGGGGGTCGTCGTGATGGAGGTCCAGCAGGAAGGCGGACTCCTCCAACGTGTCCGTGCCGTGCGTGACGACGATCCCGTCGACGGCGGGGTCGGCCAGCACCTCGCGCACGGTGCGCAGGAGCGTCAGCTGGTGGGCGGTGGTGAGCCGGGCGCTGTTCACGCTCATCAGGTCGACCACCCGCACGGTCACGCCCTCGGGCACGACGGCCGTGGCCAGGACGTCCCCGCCCCGGGCCTCGGCGGCGAATCCGGACCCCTGCCAGCGGCTGGCGATCGTCCCGCCGGTGCTGATGACGACGACCTGTCCCACGTGTGCTCGCTCCTCTTGCCGCTTCGTCCGGGTGATCGGCGCCGACCGTGTCCTCGTACGTCAGTTCGCAGGCGGCCGGGCCGGGGGCAACAATAGGACGAAACGCGCGCAATTTGATCGCCAATTCAGGCGCACTCTCCCGAAAGCCCTGGAGGATAATTGCGCCGTGGACCAGATCGACAGAAATATCTTGCGCGAGCTTCAGAGCGACGGCCGGCTGACCATCCAGGAACTCGCCCAGCGGGTCGGCCTCACGTCCTCGCCCTGCATGCGCCGCGTCCGCCAGCTCGAACAGGACGGCGTCATCCAGGGCTACCGGGCGATCATCAACCCGGAAGCCGTCGGACGCAGCTTCGAGGTCCTCGTCTCGGTCGAGGTCAAGCGCGACCGGGAGGCGGTCGAGGCCTTCGAGGCGGCCCTCGAGGACATCCCCGACGTGATCGAGGCGTACCGCCTCTTCGGCAGCCCCGGCTGCCTGCTGCGCATCGCCGTCGCTGACATCACCGCCTACGAGCGGCTGTGGATCGAGCGCCTCACCACGCTCTCCGGTATCACCGAGGTGAACTCGCAGATCGTCATGAAGCGGATCAAGGAGCCGCGGGGGCTGCCGGTCGAGGACTAGCCGGCCAGGTCCTGCGCGGGCCGGCCCCTCACGAGGCCGGATGGAACTGGCGGACCCAGTGCCGGTAGAGGCCGATGGCCTCGTCGCCCGCGGCGAGCCGGGGGCGGGGCTCGTAGCGCTTGGCGTTCCAGATCCGCACGTCGTCCCGGACCTTGGCGACAGCGGCGTGCAGCATTCCGCGGGCCAGGGCGCGGTGCACGGGATGTCGCAGGAGTGCCGTCCCGGCCGTCCGCGACCGCCGGCTGTCCGTGCAGGCGGCCGCGAGGAGCAGGCGTGTGCGCCGGGGGCCGGTCGGTGTGTGCATGGCCCACAGGTGGACGACGCAGCCGAGCGGGGGCAGCGGCAGGTCGACCCGCAGACAGCCCACCCCCGCCAGCAGGAGCGAGTGGTCGGCCCGGATCTTCCTCAGCACCGCAGGGCGGGTCGGCCCGAGCCTGAGCCGTGTGCGCAGATAGGGGCCTTGGGCGTGGGGCGGGTCGAGTTCCTCCAGCGCGACGTGGTGCACGACCGGCAGGTGCCGGTAGTCGAGCGAGTTCTCGGCGAGTTCCTGGGCGGGCGCGTGGACTTCGGTGCTCCAGGCGGCCGTCGGTGCGAGCACTGCCGGGGAGGTGTCGGGGACTTCCCACGTGGGCGGGGCGCCGTCGTGCCCGCGCCAGACGAAGACGAAGCCGCTGCGCTCGCACAGCGTGTGGTGCTCCAGCCGGGCGCGCGGCGGCGGGCTGCCGGGGGTGCCGACGCAGGCGCCGTCGGGGGCGAAGGCGAAGCGGTGGAAGGGGCACACCAGGTTCCCCTCCTCGACGGTGCCACCGGTGCCGAGGTGGGCTCCGAGGTGCGGGCAGTAAGGGCGCACCGCGTACGGCCGTCCGTCGCGGGTGCGGTAGAGGACGACGTCCTCGTCCGCGAGACGGCGGGTCAGGACGGTGCCGGGGGCGAGTTCGCGGGAATGGGCGAGGCAGAACCAGCCGCTTGGGTAGGGGAGGCCGGGTTCCTGCTCGCCGGCGGCACGGTGTCGGCTGCGAGGTTCCGGAAGCTCCGCCCCCAGGGTCATACCCGGGAGCCAATCACAGGCCGGAGCACCGGATATCTCCGATCCAGGAAAAATCACTCGTATGAGTCATGTTTTCGTCACACCTCTCATTTCGGTATCACCCGCCGGTAGGCTCCCTCGCCTTGGTGTGACCGGTCGCACGCGCCCTTCCCGCACCGGTGCCGGGGTGCGCACGGCAGTCGAGGGGGACAAGGGGGACGAGGCCATGGCCGACGGATCCGTCGGGAACAGGCGCGGCGAGGCGGAGGTCCTCGTCATCGGGGCCGGCCTCTCCGGAGTGGCCGCCGCGATAGCCCTGCGCCGAGCCGGCATCGAGGACGTCGTCGTGCTGGAGAAGTCCGACCGGCTCGGCGGCACGTGGCGCGACAACACCTATCCGGGGTGCGGCTGCGACGTACCGTCCGTGCTGTACGAGTACTCCTTCGCCCCCCACCCCTGGAGCAGGTGCTTCGCCGCCCAGCCCGAGATCCTGGGCTATCTGGAGACCACCGCGGCGAACCACGGCGTGGACAAGCTGATCCGCTACGGCACGGACGTCCTGGCCGGCCGCTGGGACCCGGACGCGCACCGCTGGACCCTGCACACCACCGCGGGCCCCCGCACGGCCCGGGCGGTCCTCGTGGCCACGGGCCCCTGGCACCGGCCCCGCTACCCCGACATCCCCGGGCTGGACGGCTTCCCCGGCACGGTCTTCCACTCCGCCCGCTGGCGCCACGACACCGATCTGACGGGACGCCGCGTCGCCGTGGTGGGCACCGGAGCCTCCACGGTCCAGTTCCTGCCCGAGATCCAGCCCCGCGCAGCCCGCGTGGACGTCTTCCAGAGCACCCCCCAGTGGGTGCTCCCGAAACCGGACTACGCGCTCCCCCCGGCCGTCCACCGCTTCCTCGGCCGCCACCCGGCCGCGCGCCGCGCGCTGCGCGGCCTGCACCACTGGACACAGGAAGCCGTCGGCGTGCCGCTGCGCCACCCCCGCCTGCTGCCGCCCCTCGAAGCCGCAGCCCGCCGTCACCTGCGCAACTCCGTGCCCGACCCGGCCCTCAGGCAGGCCCTGACCCCCCGCTACCGCCTCGGTGCCCGCCGCCTGATCGCCTCCGACACCTACTACCCGGCCCTGACCCGGCCCAACGTCCACCTCCACCCCACCCGGGCGACCGCCGTGCACGGCCGGGACGTCCTCGGCGCCGACGGCACCCGCGTCCCCGCCGACGTCGTCATCCTCGCCACCGGATTCCACATCGGCGACCTGCCCCTGGCCCCCCGCCTGCACGGCACGCACGGCACCGCACTCGCCCGGACCTGGGCCGGCAGCCGCCGCGCCTACCTGGGCACCAGCGTCAGCGGATTCCCCAACCTCTTCCTCCTCATCGGGCCGAACCTGCTCACCGGCACCACCGCGGTCCCCACCGTCCTCGAAGCCCAGCTCCGCTACGTCACCACGGCCCTCACCCACCTGCGCACCCACGGGCACACCGCGATGGACGTACGGCCCGAGGCCGAACAAGCCCATCACACGGCCCTGCACCGGGCCCTGCGGACCACCGTCTACAACTCCGCCGACTGCTCCGGCTACTACTTCGGCGTCCCCGGCGTGAACACCTTCTGCTGGCCCTGGTCCACCCGCCGCCTCGTCACACGCCTGCACAGCTTCGACCCCGGCGCCTACACCTGGTCGACGGCGTCCCGAGTGATCGCCAGCAACGCCATGTCATCGGTGATCCGGCCGCCGGTGTGATGGCCGACATCGGCCAGAAGGGCGTCGAGCAGCTCGTCCGGACCCGCGAAGACACGGCCGGTCAGCGCCGCGACAGGGTCGAAGAAGGCACCCGCACGGTCCTTGGCCTCGGTGAGGCCGTCGGTGTACAGCAGGAGAGTCGCCCCCGCAGGAAACGGCACCGTGTCGGCCACGTCCCTGCCGGGGCCGAGTTCCGCCAGGCACAGCGGTAGAGCCGGCTCGGACGGCTCCGCGCTGCGCACCTCACCGTTCCGCAGCAGCAGGGGTGCCGGGTGGCCGCGGTTGACCAGCCGCAACTCGTCGCCCGCGTGCGGGATCTCGGCCAGCACGCCGGTGACGAACCCCTCGGCCCGCTCGAGCCCCTCCCGTCGCTCGGCTTCCCGCACCAGCCCCCGGTCGAGCCGCTCGGCGACGGCGGCGAGCGCGGGCTCCTCCTCGGCCGCCTCCCGGAACACCCCCAGCGCCACGTCCACCGCCTTGACCGCCTCCATGCCCTTGCCCCGCACGTCGCCGACCAGGCAGCGCACGCCGTACGGAGTGTCCTGCACGCCGTACAGATCGCCCCCGATCTGCGCCTCCCTGACCGCGGACCGGTAGCGCACGGCGATGCGCAGGGCGCCGAGGGACTCCGGCGGGTGCGGCAGCACCGCGCGCTGCACGGCGAGGGCGACCTCGCGAGCGGACTGGAGCCGCACGTCCCTGTAGTGCATGAGCCGGTTGACGACGACGGCGAAGGCCGAGACGGTCGCGACCGCCGCCAGCTCGCTCAGCCCACCGGGGTCCCCGATGAAGCCGAAGTGGGCGAGCAGCGCGGCATCGGCCGCACAGGCGCCGATGCCCGCCAGGATCGTCGCGCGCGGCGACAGCAGCGCCGCGGCCGTCATCGGCGCCGCCGTGTAGAAGGCCTCCGCGCTGAAGTGCGGAGGAGTGTTCAGGTCGATGACGACGCCCGCGGCCAGGATCAGCAGGGGCACCAGCTGGAGGTGGCCCAGGAGCCAGCGCACCACGGTGGCCGGCCCTGCGCTCGGTGCCTTCACCTGCCCGCTCCCGCTCGTCCGTGCCGAACACCACGGTCCAGCATCCCCGGACCGGATCACGGCTGCCAGCCGTGCGGCGTCCGTATGGGTGCGTATCCGGCGATCGCCGCTGGCGATGCGATCCCGCCGCTCCGCGCAGGGGATGCATAGGATCGGCATCCGGTACGGATCGGTCGAATGTGAGAGCGGGGTACGGATGGACCCACTCGTCACGCGGTGGCCCCGGTACGCCTCGTTCGCCCCCGCCGCACTGATCGTGGCCGGGACCCTCTGGAACGTCTTCTCGCCCGACCAGTACTGGGGCGATCCGACGCTGGCCGCCTCCGTCGTGGTGGCAGGGGCCCTGCTCCCGCTGCCGCACACCGTCGCGACGGGAGCGGCCGTCGTCCTCGTCGAGCTGGCGCTGGCGGTCAAGGACGGCTACTTCGGCCATGTCGTCGGCACACTCGAACTGACCAATGCGGTGCTCGCGGCGCTCGTCGGCGTCGGCGTGAACAGGGTGATCGCCCGCCACGGCCGGCACCTGGAAACGATGCGCTCCGTCGCGGAGGTCGCCCAGCGCGCCGTGCTGCCGGCGCCGCCGGCCCGGCTCGGCCCCCTGGCCGTTGCCGCCGTCTACAAGGCCGCGCAGATCGAGGCGCTGATCGGCGGGGACGCCTACGCCGTGCACGACACGCGGCACGGCACCAGGCTGATGATCGCTGACGTACGCGGCAAGGGCCTGGGCGCCGTCGGCGTGGTCTCCGTGCTGCTCGGCACGTTCCGCGAGGCCGCGGAGCAGGCCCCCGACCTGCCGGTGCTCGCCGAACACCTGGAGCGCGCACTGCTGAAGGAGGCCGCGCGGCGCGAGGAGGACGTCCGGATGGAAGGGTTCGTCACGGCCCTGCTCGGTGAGATCCCGCCGGACGCGGACCACGTCTCGCTGCTGAACTGCGGCCATCCCGCGCCGTATCTCCTGGAAGGCGGTGCGGTGTCGGCGCTGGATCCGGGAGAGCCGGGGCTCCCGCTGGCGATGAGCGGCCTGGGCGCGGCCCAGGCGGACACCTCGACCTGGCCGTTCCCGGCCGGCGCCACCCTGTTGCTGGTCACCGACGGCGTGACGGAGGCCCGGAACCGCTCCGGGGCCTTCTACGAACCCGCCGCCCGCCTCTCCGGCCTGGGTCCCTTCCGCGGGCCGGACGAGGTGATCGAGACCCTGGTGGCCGACGTGGAGCAGTGGACCGGCGGTCCGCGCGACGACGACATGGCGGTCCTGGCGATCACCCGCGATTCCTGAACCCCTCCCCGGCCGTTCGTCCTCGGCCGCTCGCCCTCAGCCGCTCGGCAGGACCTTGCGGAGCGCCGCGTCCAGCTCCTCGGCGACGTCCTCGTCGGATGCCGACCTGGCCTTCGGCGAGCTGTGCAGCCTGCTCAGCTCCGTGGTGAACGCGTGGGTGAACGCCCCGTACAGCGGCGTGCGCGGGCGCAGCGCCGCCGCCTCCAGAGCCGGCAGGAGCGTGCCCTGGGCGTACAGCGGACGCCGGTCCTTGTCGCGCGGCATGTCGGCGCCGCTGCCCTCCGACGGACCGGCCGCACCGGGCGCGGCGCGGCGGTCGTCGCACGACACGCCCGAATCCGTGTAGGCGGACTTGCGGGTCGCCGCGAAGCCGGCGTCCAGCAGACAGCGCTCGCTGGTCCTGTCGGTGAGGAACCTGACCAGCTCCCGGGCCTTCCGCACCCGCTCCTCCGGCATGGCCGGGCTGGCGGACACCGCGAGGTCCTGGCCGCCCAGCGCAGCGGCGCCGGGCAGGGGAGCGACGCCGAACTTGTCGTCGCCCAGGGCCGCGTGAAGGGTCCGGTACGCGTAGGGCCAGTGGCGGAGAAAGGCGGTCCGGCCCTCCGCGAAGTCCTTGAGAGTGCCGGCCTCGTCCGACTCGAAGGCCCCCTCGAGCGTGTGCGGGCTCCCGGTCCGGCGGCGGAACTCCGCCACTCCCTTCTCCAGCTCCTTCGGCGAGGCGGAATAGCGGCCGTCCTCGCCGGTCAGGCGCACCCCCGCCGATGCGAAGGCTTCGGTGCCGTTGACGGTGAGCCCTTCGTAGGCGCCGAGCTGACTCGTCCAGGCGCTGCGGTAGTCCTTCGACTTGTCGGACTTGTCGGCACGTGCCCATGCGTCCACCGCGTCCATCAGCGACGCCACGTCGTCCCACGTCGCGTGCTCGCCCGCGAGCGCATCGAGCCTCTTCCGGTCGATCCCCGCGCCGCCGACCAGGTAGTCACGGCGGTAGTACAGCAGGCCGACATCGCTGTTGTAGGGCGCGGCATAGACCTTTCCCTTCCAGCGGGCCGTGGCGGCCACCTTGCCGATGACGTCACCGTCGTCGGCGTAGTCCGTGGGCAGTTCCCGGATCAGTCCGGCCGCGGCGAACTCCGCGACCCAGGTGACGTCCAGGTTCACGACGTCGTAGCCGGCACTCCCCGACTGCAGCGCCGCCAGCAACTGGCTCCGTTGCAGATCCGCCGAGCCGGGCAGGACGACGGCACGGGCACGGTAGGGCGAGTTCTCCTTCTCCTGGAGTTCGTTCCACGCGTCGACCAGGCGCTTGCGGATTCCGTTCTTGCCCGTGACGTCCACGCCGGTCGCTATCACGAGCTGCGTCCCGGTCAGCGGCCGCACCGACGCCGTCCCGGTGTGCCCGTCCGGCTCGCCGTGCCCGGAACAGGCAGTCGCGACGAGCACCAGGACGGCACCCCAGACGAGCGACCGGACCATCCTCCAGAGATTCATGCTGCTGCCCCCGTCGTGCTATTGGTGGCCCTGCGCGACCTGGGCGACCTCGGTGCCGAGATCCCTGGCCAGGTCGCCCCGGGCGTCCAGGCACCTGCCGCCGCTCGCCTCGGCCACGCGCAGGTCCAGCCGGCCCTTCAGACAGCCGCCGGAGTCGAACGAGACCATCACCACCGGCACCTTCCGACCGGCCACGAACGTCACGAGATCGGCCTGCTGCGCCGCGTCCAAGCGGTCGTTGTCCTCGTCGTCGGTGAGCAGGACGACGAGCTGGGGGTGCCCGTCGTCCTCGTCGCCACGGGGCATCTGGTTCAGAGCCGCCCGCAGCGCACCCCCGATGTCCGCCTCCTTCGAGAGTTCCGGCACCGCGTCGTCCACCTTCTTCCCCGCCTCGGCGGCCTTGTCCTGCTCGCTCTTGTCGGCCGTCCTCGACCACGAGCCGTGGGTGCCGAAGGCGAGCAGTTCGCGGTACGGGGGGTCGGATCCCGCGGAGGCGACGCTCCACACACCGAAGATGTCCTCGGAGCCGAACCGGCTCATCGACTGCTTGAGGATCTCCCGCGCGCCGTTCGGCCCGTCCCACCACCGGCTCATGGACCCCGAGCTGTCCAGCAGGAAGCGGACCCGGCTCGCCGCGTTGGCCTGCCGGTACTTCTCCAGCGTGTCCACGGCCTCGTCCGCGGCGAGGGCGCGGGGCAGCGGGCCGGGGTTCGCCAGAAAGCCGGGCGGAGGGGAGGGGAGAGGGGACTGCGCCGCCGTGCGGAACGCCTCGCCCTGGAAGGCGTTCCGGCCGTCGTCCGAGGCCAGCCAGGACCGGAACCGCTGGACGGCCCGGTCGCGGTCGCCCTCGTCGAGACGGGCGTCGTTCCAGCGGACGTGGACGAACACCGGGTCGAGCCCGGGCACGTCGTTCGGGTACTCGGCCACGCGCGTCACTCCGGTCTCACCGACGCAGTGCTGGTACTGCCCGAGGGTGGGCTCCGCCACCAGGACCGCGGTGCGCCGGTCCACCGCCCGGGCGTCGGCCGAAGTGCCCCCGGCCAGACCGCACACCAGGTCCTTGCCCGTCGGCGCGGCGTGTCCCTGGCGCCGCTGCCCCAGCTCGACGTTGCGCGGTGCGTCCGTCCGGTACAGCCCCCGGGCCGCGGCGAGCCCGGCGTCGGTGTACCGCGGGTCGGCCCGCCGGACCTCCGCCTGCCCGTCCTTCCCCTTCGCCGAGGCCAGCAGCTCGGCGAGCGTGCGGCCGGCGCGGCCGCCCTCGGGCTCGGCGAGCTGCTCGGGCAGCAGCAGGACCATGGGCACATGGGCCAGCGGGTGTCTGTCGTCGAAGTCCAGGGTGAGCACCGACGACTGATTGCTCCCCTCGTCCTGTGCCCGGTGCGGGCTCGCCGAGGAGGCCGGTATCCATACGTCCGGCTGCGGCCCGACCGTGCCGACCGGGTTGAACCCGGACCGGCCGCCGTGCGCCCACTCCCCGTACTGGGTGCGGAACGCCTCCACGGTCTCGGCGGCACCGGCGCCGAAGACGGTGATACCGGTGCGGCGGCAGTTGTCCGAGTCCTTGTTCGCGTCGGACGCGACGAAGCTGTCCGCCGCCTTGCGGACGACCGGCGCCAGATCCGGGTCGGTGAGCACCCGCAGCTCGAGCGGGGGGTGGCCCGCGCACGAGGCGGCGGGCCCCTCACCGTGGGAGTCCCCGGAAGCGGTCCACCAGAGGACGGCGGTGAGCGCGACCACCGAGGCCAGCAGCAGCGCGGAGATCAGCCGCACGCGGTGGGGCCGGGAAACGGGCCCGGGAGGGTCGCCGCCCCCGTCGCAGGCCCCGCCGTCCACCCCGCCGGGAGCGGCGGCGGCCACCGGGCGGGCCAGGACTTCGCCCTCCGCGGCGTCCGTCCGGCACGCCTGCGGGCTCCACTCCCTGCCGCCCACCGTCCTGGCGGTCCGCAGGCCCTCCGACAGGCGCTTGTGCAGGCCGCCCAGGGTCACGGCACCGCCCGTTGCGCCGTCGGCCCGCCCGAGGTGCCGGATCAGCTGTGCCGTGTACGGGGTCGGCGTCCTGGCGCTCCCCGCATCGATCCGCTGGTTCTTCTGCACCGCCAGCAGCAACGAGACGCGCTTCTGGTCCTGCTCGTCGAGTTCCTCCCAGGCGCCGGCGGCGTTGCCCGCATGGCAGCAGTCGAGGACCACCACGGTGTGCCGGGGCCTGCTCTCGCCGGAGCACAGCCGGTTGAGCACGTCCTCCCAGCGGATCCACCCCGGGAAGCCGGGTCCGTGCTCCACCTTGGCGTCCCGCAGCCCCAGCAGCAGACGGCCGTGTCCGCCCGTACGCGTGTCGACGATGCCGTGCCCGGCGAAGTAGACCAGCAGCAGCCCGTCCGTACGGTCCCTCGCGTGCCCCAGGCGGTGCTCGAACTGCTCGACGCCGGGCGAGGAGAGCGACTCCACGCCGTCCTCGCCGAACGCCCCGCCCTCGCACAGCACCGTCCGCAGCTCCTCCAGATTGCGTGCGACGGCGGCGATGTCCCCCAGGCCCTCTGCGAATCTCAGCGGCCTCCTGCTGGCGTAGTGCGCCACGCCGACGAGCAGCGCGCGGTTGGTTCCCCCGTGCTGCTCAGGTCCGGCCATCGCGCCGGTCCTGCTCGTCGTCCTGCACCGCCCGGAAGTCGGGAGGGTCCGGATCGCCGAGGGCCCGCCGGCTCGTCCGCCACTCCTTGATCGACTCCATCGCGCGCCGCATGATCTCGGCCACGGCCGCGGAACCGCCCCAGTCGAGGACATGAAGCACGATGTCCAGCTGAGGGCCCATGGGAACGCCGGCTTCCGCACCCCGGGCGCCCCGCTTCACCTGTACGCGGTCCTTCAGCTCCGGTTCGCCCTTGAGCCACGCCTCCAGGGACGTGACGTCCCTTTCCTGCACGTGCCCGGGTGCGGAGATGCGCACGCTGTGCCGTAACTCGCCCTCGCCCTGTGCCATAACTTGACATGGTGGCACGGAGCGTGGCGTTCGAGGAGAGGTCAGTGAGGGGGTTCTGCCGGGGAGCGGCGGCCCCAGATCCTCCGGTACGCCGCGCGGTAGCCGTGCGGGTCCCAGCCGGTGCCGCCGCCGCTGTTGGCGGCGGTGGCGATGTGCACGGGGGCGACGTATCCGCTGGCGGGCTCGCCGGCGAAGGCGCGGTTGAACTCGTCGACGATCTGCCACCCCTGCTCGAGCAGCGCCTCGGGAACGGTGGCCGCCTGGAACTGCCTGCTGTTGATGCGCTGGAAGGCGGAGGGATCGCCGTCGCCCGCACCGATGTTGAAGGGGGCTCCGGCGCCCTTCCTGCGCGCCGCGCGCAGGGCGGGGGCGGCGTCGGCGAAGTACACGTCGTTGATGGCGACGGAGTGGGTCCACCGGTTCCGGAAGCGGGCCAGGAGCGCGGCGACCGCCTGGGGAGTCCTGCTGCTCGAGTCGGGGATCGGGATGTTCTCCTGCGTCAGCAGCTTCGTGCCCGGACAGCCGGCGAGTTCCTTCTCGATGAGGTCCGACTTGTGCCGCGCGAACGGAATCGAGGCATCGGTGAACACGACGACCCCGGCGTTGCCGCGCGAGTGCGCGATGACCCAGTCCGCGCTGATCCGCGCGACGTCGTCCACCCTGGTGGTGACGTTGGCGAAGAGCAGGGGGGCCTTGCTCGGCCCGGGGGAGGCGACCGCGTGCCAGCCGATGAGCGGGATGCGCTGCGCGTTGGCCTTCGCGACCTGCTGGGACGTCAGCCGCGGGTCGAAGCCGCCGATGACGATGCCTGCCGGCCGGAGGGTGACGGCCTGCCCGAACGCCGCCTGGATGCCGTTGGGGGTGCCCTGGCCGTCGATCACCCGGACGCGCCAGCCGATGGCCCGCACCGCGTCCCGCACGCCCTGGACGGTGCCCGCGACGCCGGGGTTGGTCATGGTCTGGGCGACGTAGACGATGTCCTTGCCCGGCACCGCCGCGGGGCCGGTGGTGGGGCCGTTCCACTCGGTGTCCGTCTTCTCGGCCTGCTCGACGGCCGCTTCGGCACCGGCCAGTGCGGCGGGGCAGCCGGCGCGCACCGGCCCCGTGGGGGGCGGCACGGAGCCCGTCGACGAACCGCGCTCGCAGCCGGTGACGGCGGTGGCCGCCACGGCCAGCACGAGCGCGGCCAGCCGGCGGCCGGAGGTCACGAGGCGGCCCCGGGCGGTTCGTGGAGCGACCGGGAAGGGTCCGTCCGCCGTTGCCGCAGCTGCCGCCGGGCGGCGTAGCCCGCCATGCCGACGGCGACGATCAGCGTGGCGCCGTTGAACAGCGGAGTCACCCAGAACTGGGCGCCGAGCTGGCCGATGCCCGCGAGGCCCACGGCCAGGACGGTGACGGCCACGAGGGTGCCCAGGGCGTTGGCCCGGCCCGGCCTGATCGCGGTCGAGCCGAGCAGGGCGCCGACGAAGGCGGGCAGCAGGTAGTCCATGCCGACGCTGGGGTTGCCGATCTGCTGCTGCGCGGCCAGCAGCACCCCGGCGATGCCGACGACCAGGCCCGATCCGGCGAAGGCGACGACGACGCAGCGCCGGGTGGGGATGCCGACCAGGTCGGCGGTACGGGGGTTGGACCCGATGACGTACAGGTACCGGCCCAGGGGCAGGCGCTCCAGGAGCAGCCACAGGACGGCCGTGAGCGCCAGGACGTAGAAGGCGGACACCGGCAGCCCCAGGAACCGGGAGTCGTAGAGGTCGGTGAAGGCGGCGGGCAGGCCGTGCGGGCCGGGGACGATCCGGGCCCCGCCGGTGATCCAGCCGGTGCAGGCGTACATGATGCTGCCGGTGCCGAGGGTCGCGATGAAGGAGTCGATCCGCGCGCATTCGACGACGGCGCCGTTGGCGGCGCCGACGACCGCCCCGCCGAGGACCACCACGAGGCAGGCGAGCGGCCAGGGCCGGCCCTCGGTGACGACGAGCCGCATCGTCATGACGTGCGCGAGGCCCAGGCCGTAGCCGATGGACAGGTCGAACTTGCCGGTGGTGATGGGAATCGTCGCGCCGAGGGCCAGGATGGCGGGGATCGACTGGTTGGACAGGACGGCGGAGATGTTGTCCAGCGTGGGGAAGGTGTCCGGCAGTGCGAGGGAGAAGGCCAGGAACAGCAGGGCCGTGAGGGCCAGGAGGCCGTAGGCGCCGACGAGGTGCCCGAAGCGGCGCCCCAGCGGGGGCCGCGGCGCGGGCGACGGGCTCATCCCGGCGCCCCGGTGAGGGGAGTGATGGCCGAGGCGGCGCGGGTGAGGGAGCCGACGGTGAGGGCCGCGCCGCTCAGCTCCGCCGCCACGCCGCCCCGTACGAACACCAGGGCCCGGTGGCACACGTCGGCGACCTCCTCGAAGTCGGTGGAGACGAGCAGGACGGCGAGGCCGCCGGCGAGTGCGTCCTCGAGCAGGCGGTAGATCGCCGCCTTGGCGCCCACGTCCACCCCGGCGGTCGGCTCCTCCAGGATCAGCAGCCTCATCCGCAGCCTGAGCCACCGGCCGAGCACGACCTTCTGCTGGTTCCCCCCGGAGAGGGTGGCGATCGGCACCTCGCTGTCCCGCGGGCGTACCGAGAACCGCTCGATCAGCGCGGCGGCCTCGGCGCGCTCGCGCCCGGGGCTGATCCAGTGCCCGCCCGGCGCACCGCCCGCATGCGGGTTGGCCAGGAAGTTCTCCCGCACCGTCAGTTCCGCGGCGCAGCCCTCGTCCTGGCGGTTGCTGGTCACGAAGCCGACACCGGCGCCGACGGCGGCCGCGACCGAGCCGGGCCGGTACGGCAGGCCGCCGAGCAGGGCCCGCCCGCCGGGGATCGGCCCGGTCCCGGCGAGGGCACGGCCCAGGGCCATGTGCCCGGCGCCGGTGAGCCCCACCATGCCGAGGATCTCGCCGGCGTGCAGCTCCAGGCCGACCGGCCCCGTGTCCTGGACCCGCACGTCCTCGAGGCGCAGCAGGGCCGGGCCCCTGGCGGAGTCGGCGAGGCGGTGGCCGCCCGGTTCGTGGCCCACGATGTCGTGCACCAGCCGGGCCGGGGCGTAACCGGCGAGCGGCCCGTGGCTGACGACGCGCCCGTCGCGCAGGACGGCGAACTCGTCGGCGACCTTGTGCACCTCGTCGAGCCGGTGGGTGACGAAGACGATGGCGCGGCCGTGGTCGCGCAGGGTGTGCAGCACGTCGAAGAGCCGGGCGCAGTCCGCGGCCGGGAGGCTCGCGGTCGGCTCGTCCAGCACGATGAGTGCGGCCTGCGTGCACAGTGCGCGGGCGATGGCCACCAGGGAGCGCTCGGCCCGGGTGAGGTCGGCGACGACGGCGTCCGGGTCGAGGTGCGCGGCGACGACGCCCAGGGCCTCGGCGCACTGCCGGCGGGTCCGCCGCCAGGACACCAGCCCCGCCCGGCGCGGGTACCCGGTGCCCAGGGCGATGTTCTCGGCGACCGTCATCCACCCGGCCAGCCCCAGGTCCTGGTGGATGAAGGACATGGCGCGGGAGGCCGCCTCGGTGCCGAGCGGATGCCCCGCGACGGTCACGTCGCCCCGGTCTGCGTGGTGGACGCCCGCGAGCACCTTGATGAGGGTGGACTTCCCGGCACCGTTGGGGCCGAGCAGCGCCAGTACGCTGCCGGAGCGGATGTCGAGGTCGACCGCGTCCAGCGCGAGCGTGCCGCCGAACCGCTTGCCGAGACCGCGGATGCGGACCAGGGGGTCCGGGTCGCGGCCCGGGCGGGGGGTGGTGTCGGGAGTGTCGTGCACGGACTTCTCCGGGAGTCGGTTGTCGGGACCTGTCAGGACCGGCTACCGCATGCCCGTCATGCTACGACCCGCTTCGGCCCGGATGCCGGAGGGCGTCAGATCGCGGGAATGTCGTCGAAGGAGATCTCGTGCGAGATCTCGTCGATGCCGGACGTCCCCGGCGGCATCTCCAGGGCGCACTCGGCCCAGATGACCTTGCCGCCGGGGGTGTAGCGGGTGCCCCAGGCCTGGGAGAGCTGTGCGACGAGGAACAGTCCCCGGCCGCCCTCGTCGGTGGTGGCGGCGTACCGCAGGTGCGGGGCGGTGCTGCTGGTGTCCGAGACCTCGCAGGTGAGGGTGCGGTCGTAGAGCAGACGCACCTGAATGGGTCCGGAGCCGTACCGGATCGCGTTGGTGACCAGCTCGCTGAGCAGCAGTTCGGTGGCGAAGCCGATCTCCTCCAGCCCCCATTCGGCCAGCTGCCGGGTGACCGCGGCGCGGACGGTGGACACGACTGCCGGGTCGCTGGGCACGTCCCAGGTGGCGATGCGGTGGGGGTCCAGGGCGTGGGTGCGGGCGACGAGCAGGGCGATGTCGTCGGCGGGGTGGGCGGGCACCACGCCCTCGACCACGGCCCGGCAGGTTTCCTCGGGCGGGCGGTTCGCATGGGCCACGGCCCGGCGCAGCTGCTCCAGGGCCGTGTCGAAGTCGCGGTCGCGGTCCTCGATGAGCCCGTCCGTGTAGAGGACCAGCTGGCTGCCCTCGGGGAGGTGGAATTCGGCGGTCTCGAAGGGGAGCCCGCCCAGCCCCAGGGGCGGACCGGCGGGCAGGTCGGGGAAGACGACGGTGCCGTCCGGGCGCACCAGCGCGGGCGGGCAGTGCCCGGCCCTGGCCATGGTGCACAGCTGCGAGGTGGGGTCGTAGATGGCGTACAGGCAGGTGGCGCCGATGATCCCGGTGATGCCGGCGAAGGGGTTGTCGCCGCACTCCTCCCGGTCCAGGCGCCCCACGAGGTTGTCGAGGTGGAAGAGGACCTCGTCCGGAGGAAGGTCCAGCTCGGCGAAGTTGCGGGCGGCCGTGCGCAGCCGGCCCATGGTGGCGGCGGCGTGCAGCCCGTGGCCGACGACGTCCCCGACGACAAGGGCGACGCGGGTGCCGGAGAGGGGAATGACGTCGAACCAGTCGCCGCCGACCCCGGACTCGGCGGGCATGTAGCGGTGCGCGACCTCGACGGCGTTCTGCTCGGGGAAGCCCTGCGGCAGCAGGCTGTGCTGGAGGGCCAGGACCATGGCGTGCTCGCGGGTGTAGCGGCGTGCGTTGTCGATGCAGATGGCGGCGCGCGTGGCGAGTTCCTGGGCCAGCGAGCGGTCGTCGTCCCCGAAGGGCGCGGGATCCCGCGCACGGTAGAAGCTCGCTATGCCCAGGGCGATGCCGCGGGCGAGAAGCGGGACGGTGATGAGCGAGTGGACGTTGTGGGCAAGGATGCGCTGGGCCGCCACGCGGTCCTGGGCGATCCAGCCCGTGGCGGTCCTCAGTTCGGGCTCCAGCACGGTCCGTCCGCTGATCAGGCAGCGGAGCTGGGGGGTGGTCGGCCGGAGGTGGACCCGCTCGCCGACGGGGTAGAAGGGGCAGTCCCCGCGGATGCCGTGGACCACCGTGCGGTGGAGGTCCTTGGTCGGATCGGTGGGCTCGTCGCCGCGCAGCACCGCCTCGGGCAGGTCGATGGTGACGAAGTCGGCCAGGCGCGGGACGGCCATCTCGGCGAGTTCCTGCGCGGTGCGGCGCACGTCCAGGGTGGTGCCGATGCGGGTGCTGGCCTCGGACAGCAGCTCCAGGCGGCGCCGGGCCGCCACGGCGTACTGGCCCACCCCGGGCTCTCCCACGAGCACCAGGCTGCCGGCCGCCGCGGATTCCGGAACCCCGGGCGCGACGGGCTCGCGGGCCGGAGCGGGGGCCCGGCCGCGCGTGTCCGGGGCGAGGTGCCAGGACAGCGGGACGGCATCGGTGAGGGCCTGCCGTCCCAGCAGGTGCGCAGGTGCCCCGGCCTCGGTGGAGACGGCCAGGCGCCGGTGCAGCGCGGGCAGGACCGCCTCGACGACGAGGCCCTCGACCCCGGTGGGGCTGGTCACGGGGCGGCTCAGCAGGGTGACCCGCCGGCCGCCGGGCAGGGACACCTCGACGGCGGCGCGCTGCGCCGAGGAGATCAGCTCGGCGGCCTTCTCCTTGAGGACCATCTGGTCGCGCCAGTCCAGCCCGCTCGCGGCAAGCTCGCCCACCTGTCCGTCGCCGGCGGGCAGCCGGAACCTGGCGTCGAGGTACGCCTGCAGCAGGGCGCGCTCGCGTGCCGAACTCTGCTCCAGCAGCCGCCGTTCGATGGCGTCGGCCGCCCTGCGGATGACGACGTCCAGCCCCGCGTCCGCGTCGGTGTGCGGATAGCCGAGGCAGAGGATGCCCTCGATGCGCCCGTTGAGCGGGTCACGGACGGGAATCGCCGAGCATGCGTTCGACTGGGAGCGTTCGGCGAAGTGCTCGGCGCCGTAGACGTTGATCTGCCGGCGCTCTGCGAGCGCCAGGCCGATGCCGTTGGTTCCGCCGTACTTCTCGGCGAACACGAAGCCCGGGACGCTCTGGATCGGGGCCAGGCTCCCGGCCATGGTGGGTTCGCCGAAGCGGCGCTGGAGCACGGCCCCGCGCCCGTCGGCCAGGGCCACGTTCATGTTCTTGCCCGCGAACCTGAGCTGCAGCCGGTCCAGCACGGGGGCGGCCGCCTGGACGAGGCGCCCGTCCAGGTCGAGGTCATCGGTGTAGGGAAGCTCGCATCCGTCCGGCGAGAGCCCCAGGGCCAGGGAACGCTGCCAGGAACTCAGGATCGGGCTGCGCACGGCTTCCTCCACCGCCTCGCCCCGAAGGAAATGATCACGGGCGAGTACGGGGCCGATGTCGTCTGCCACGAGCCCCATCCGGATCACTTCCCTCATCGGTGCGCGCGGCCCGGCCACTCGTGCGCGGGAGCCTTTGCGCCAGCGTTCCATTTTAGAACTTTGTCCATTTAGCGGCACCGATTCAGCGGCACCGATCGCGGACGGGAATGCTCCGCCACTGTCCGTAGTCATCCGAGGTGGGGGCAGCGCCAGGGTGGCCCCGGGCGGCCCCGGCCGTCACAGGACCGCGACCGGATTGACGGGCGAGCCCGTACCGCCCGGGATGTTCAAAGGGGCCACGACGATCAGGAACTCGTACCGGCCCGCCCGCGCACAGGCGGCGGAGAGCGCCTCGAGATCGAGGTTGTCCAGCAGCGGCACGCCCATCGCGGCAATGGCGAGGGTGTGGACCGGGGAGTGCACCCCCTCGACCGGGGAGGGGCGCACATCGCTGTCGCCGTCGCTGCCGAGGAGGGCGATGCCGCGCTCGGCCAGCACGGGCACGGCATCCACATGGAGGCCCGCACAGGCCGCGTCGGCGTCCCAGGCCCCCAGCTCCCGGCGGCGACGGAAGCGGCCGACCCGCACCAGCACCGCGTCGCCCTCGCCGATCCTCACCTTGAGTGCCGCCTCCGCAGCGGTGATGTCCGTGGCGTGCACGGCCTGTCCGGGCTCGAGCCAGCTGCGGTCCAGTACGGCGGGCAGGTCGAGGAGAACCCCCTTGGTCACCAGGGCGCCGAGGGCCGGGACACCGCCGAAGCGGGCCCCGCCCGCGCCGACGAGTTCCCGTGCCGTGCCGCCGTTGTAGAGCTGCCCGCGGTAGGCGATGTGGGACAGCGCGTCCAGATGGCTGGCGGCCTTGCCGTGGAAGTCGACGCCGATGAAGTCCTTGTGGGTGGAGGGCTCCGGGGCCTCGACGTCGCCGAGGTCGGACATGTAGTGCAACGCGGGTCTGGCGTTGTCCGGGCCGGGCGCGGTGTCCCAGGGCCGCGCCATCGGGACGACGGCCCCGGACCGGACCAGGGCCGCGGCCTGCCGCACGTGTTCCGGGGTCACCCGGTTCCAGGCCCCGCGGCCGGCGTCCGCCCAGCGGCCCCACGTACGGACCGCCTCGAAGAGCGTGTCGAACTCCTGCCGGGAGACGACCGGGCCGTTGAGGGCGCGGTCCGGCGGGGGAGCGGGGGCATCGGCGGGGTGGCTGCTCATCTGGTGCTCGGGACTCTGAAGGCGGGCATGGACGATCCCTGCTGCATCCAGTCCACCATTCCGGACGGTGCTCTGCCCGCCGGGGCACATCCACCGGGCACCGCGGATCGTTGGACCGGCCATGAAGAAGATCGTCGTTCTTGGAATGTTCGGTGCCGCAGTCCTGGGCATGGCCGCACCCGCCCACGCCGACAACGTCGGAAACGCCCTGGGGCCCGTCCGCAACGTCTCCGGGGCCGCCGAGTCCATGGTGTGCGGCGGGCAGGACCTCGCTCACGTACCGGTGGTCAGCCAGTACAGCCGGGCGCTGGCCGCGCTCTGCGGCGCCAGGGCCGGAGTCCGGCAGCTCGCGCTCCCGCGGCGCGGCTGACCGGGGCCCGGCCCCGGCCGGCCGGATTCAGGAAGTGCGGACGCTCGTCGGCAGTGTCGGTGGCGGATAACCATTGGCAGACGGGTGGCTGGTGAGGCGAGTGGCACACCGGTACAACGGACCGCATGCCTATTCGCTCAGTGACAGTCGTGGGAAGTCTGCTGGCAGCATTGGTGGTTGGCGCCCCGGCGGCGTCGGCGACGCCCGGCCCGTCGGCTGCCGTGGCCTCGGCCCGGTGCCCGGAACAGTCGAAGGTGGAGGTGTTCCGCGAGGGCGGGATACCCCTGCTGGACTGGCGGGAGAACCTGGAGTTCGACGGACGCGGCACCCTCTGGGTCTCGCACATCACCAAGAACCGGGTCGAGGGGTACGCCCCCGACGGGACGCTGCGGGTCACTGTCCCGGTGCCCGGCCCCGGCGGGATCCGCCGGGGACCGGACGGGATGATGTACGTCAACTTCGGTGTGAATCCGCTGACTCCGGCCGGTGGCATCATGCGGTTCGACCCGACCGCCGCCGAGCCGCGGCCTGAGAGGTTCGTGGCCGGGATATCCGGCATCAACGGCCTCGCCGTCGACCCGGACGGCAACTTCTACGTCAGCCGCGAGCTGGCCACCGGCATCCTCAAGTTCCGGCCGGACGGCACCCGGGACGAGGAGTGGACGAGGAAGGCGGACGTCTTCGGCACCAACGGCCTGGAGATCGTCGGCGATCAGCTGTACGCGAGCGTCATCACCAGCACCGCGTCCCCGATCGTGCGCATCCCCCTGAAGGACCCCGCCCACCACACCACGATCACCAACCTCAGCCCGAACCCCCTGGACATCAAGCTCCTCGACGACCTCACCGCCTTCGGCGACGACCTGGTGGTCGCGAGCTTCCGTAACGGCCAGCTGATCCGGGTGAACCCGGCGACCGGCCGGTCCTGCGTCCTGGCGGGCGGCCTGCGGATGCCCACCAGCGTCCGGCTGCCCCGCGGATTCGGCGACCACGACCCCGGGCGCGAGCTGTTCGTCGTCGAGGCGTCCGGCCGCATCGTCAAGGTGACGGTCGGCTGACGCGGCGCGCGCCCGGCGCGCCCTGCGTCCCGCCGCTCGGCTCACGCCCCGTCGGCGACCAGCGCACGCTCCCAGTGCTGGGTGTCGGCGTACTCGCGCATGGTGACGATCCGGCCGTCACGGACGATGAAGACGCCGATGTTCTTCTGCCGGTAGGGCCTTCCGGTCCTGCCGGTCGCCCAGGAGTCCCACTCGACGAGCACCTGCTCGCCCTCGCCGAACACGTTGGTGACCCGCACCCCGATCTCCTGCTCCGGGTCGAGATGGGCGAAGGCCGTCGCCAGGAACCCGTCGATCACCCCGTCCCGGCCCTTCCAGGTGCCGGAGATCGGCAGGTCCCCGCCGTACCAGCAGCTGCCGTCCTCGGCCCAGGAGTCCCGGATCACGTCCTGGTCGCCTGCCGCCAGCGCGTCGAAGTAGCGCTGCACCACGTCCCGGGGTTCGGTGCTGTTCATGAGGATCTCCCGTGCTCCGTCGGATTCCGGCGGCCTTTCCGCCTGACCCCAAGTCAAGCCGCACGCACCACACGGACCAAGGTCCGATCCGCGTACGCACTCATCACGGAACGCGATCAATGCGCGCGGGGTCGGGGCCCCCGGGGGAGAGTCGTTCGCATCGTCACGGCGGCGCCGACGGGGGCCGCGGGCGCGGTGCCCTGGACGCGGACGTCCGGGCGGTACGGGCCATGGGCGGCGACGTGGCCGTGCTGGCCGAGGTGAGCAACGGACGGGAGACCGTCCGCGCACGGACGGGTGCACAGGTGCCGTGGGACGCCCAGTTCCGCACCGCCAGCACGAGCAAGACGTTCACCGCCGCACTGGTCCTGCTGCTGGAGGCCGACGGCAAACTGTCGCTGGACGACACGGTGGAGAAGTGGCTGCCCGGCGTGGTCTCCGGCAACGGCAACGACGGTTCGAAGATCACCGTGCGGGATCTGCTCCAGCAGACCAGTGGTCTGTTCGACTATGTGCGGGACCCCGAACTCGTCCGGGCCGTGACCGAGGACTTCGACCGGCACCGCTACGACACGACGCCCGCCGACCGGTGGGTGGCCGTTGCCCTGCAGCACCCGCCGCTGTTCGTCCCGGACCACCGGCAGCCGCGCTGGGCCTACTCCAACACGAACTACCTCCTCGCCGGGATGATCGCGGAGAAGGCCGACGGCGCGGGCTGGCGGGAGCAGTGCCCTGGTCACCGGTCGGCTGCTGCCGAAGGACCAGCTCGCCGAGATGCAGCGCACCGTGGCCCGTACCGGCGCCGCCGAGGACCTGGCGGAGTGGCCGGAGGGCGGGTACGGGCTGGGGCTGCGCTGGACGCCGCTGTCCTGCGGCAGCGGGTACTGGCACCACGAGGGCGACGGCTTCGGCTCGTACACCCGCACGGGCGTCACGGCGGACGGGCGGCGGGCAGTCGCCGTGTCGGTGACCAGCACGGGAAGCCGCCCGGACACGGTCCGGCTCAACAAGGCCACCCGGGAGCTGGTCGACCACGCCCTGTGCGGGACGGACAGGGGCTGACGAGCGCGGCCGCCCGGGCTACGACCGGCGGCCTGGCTTGCCGCGCCGGCCGCCCTTGTGGGCGCCGGAGCCGCCCCGCGCGCCCTTGCCGGCCGTCTTGCGGGGCGCGGGCTTCCGCCGTGCACCGCTCGTGGCGCCGGAGCGCTTCTCCTCCGGCTTGGGCTGCGTCGGCGCCCCGGGACGGGGACCGCGCGTGCTGTTCACGGTCCGCCCGCGGACGATTCCGATGAAGTACTCCACCAGGTCGGTCGTCCGCTCCTCCGGCCACGACAGCGCGACGCGCGACTGGGGCACGCCCGTCACCGTCCGGTAGGTGAGGTCCTTGCGGTGATGCAGGCGGGCGAGCGACTGCGGCACGACGAGCAGTCCCACACCGGCCGCCACCAGCTCGATGGCGTCCGCCGTCGTGGCGGGCCGCTCGATCGCGGGCCGCCCCGGCGGGTGCTCCCAGTCGAGGGTGTCGTCGAGGGGGTGGAAGACGACCTCGTCGGCCAGGTCCTCGACGGCCAGCTCGTCGAACGCCGCCGCGACGTGGTCCTTGGGGAGCACGACCACCGTCGTCTCGGTGTAGAGCGGGATCGCGCTGAGGTCCGTCCGGTCGATCGGCAGCCGCAGCAGAGCCGCGTCGGCGTCGCCGTGGCGCAGCACGTCCGGTGCCTCGGCGGCGGACACCGCGACGAGGTTCAGCGGAATGTCCGGCAGCCGCTCCTGCCAGATCCGCACCCACTTGGCGGGGGTCGCGCCCGGTACGTACGCGAGCTGGAACGAGGGAGATGCTTCCGAGCCTGTCACCCGGCCAGATTACCGGGCGTGGTCAGGGGTAGCGCACACGCTCGATATCCTTGACGGCATGACGTCGCACAAGAATCCCCAGACCATGAAGCCCGCGACCGCGGCGAAGAAGCTGGGGGTATACCTCGAGGCCACCCCCGCAGAGTTCCGGGAGGGTGTCGTCTCGCGCGACGAGCTGAACGCCCTCCAGGCCGACCCGCCCCAGTGGCTGCAGGAGCTGCGGAGCAACGGCCCGCACCCGCGCCCGGTCGTCGCGGCCAAGCTGGGCATCTCCATCTCGGGCCTCGCGCGCGGCGGTGTCACCGAGGCCCTCACCACGGAGCAGATCGAAGCGCTGAAGAACGAGTCCCCCGAGTGGCTCCAGAAGGAGCGCGCCACTCAGGCCGAGGTGCGGAAGGAAACGGTCCGCATCAAGGAGAAGAACAAGGAGAAGGCCGAGGAGCGCAGCGAGCAGCCCCGCCGGGCGCGCTCCTGACCCCCGCCGGTCCCGGGCCCGCCGACAGAGGCGGGCCCGGAGGCCGGAAGAGAAGACTCCGCGGCAGGAGTGAAGGTTGAGTCGCGGGAGCACGGAAAGCCTCGGTGTGTCGCCGAGGAAAGGACGAGTTCCCTTGACGCCCCACAAGCCTCACAAGCCCCGCCGCGCCCTGCCGACGGCCCTCGCCGTGGCAGGACTCGTCGGGAGCGCGCTGGCCGTGACCGCGTGCAGCTCATCCGCCGAGCCCGACGAGCACAGAAGCCCGGCCTCCCCCACGGGAAGGGACGCGGCCCACACGGACGTCCTGTTCATCGGCGCCCATCCCGACGACGAGTTCCAGTCCCTGGCCACCTTCGCCCGGTGGAAGGAACAGGGCGGGATCGGCACCGGCGTCGTCACCATCACTCGCGGCGAGGGCGGCGGCAACGCCGTCGGCCCCGAAGAGGGCACCGCACTCGGCATGATCCGCGAGCGCGAGGAACGCGAGGCCGTCGCGACCGCCGGCATCCGCAATGTCTTCTACCTCGACAAGCCCGACTTCTGGTACACCCTGTCGGCCCCGCTCACCGGCAAGTCCTGGAACCGCCCCCCGCAGCAGTCGGCCGACACCCTGGAACGGCTGGTGCGGCTGATCCGGGCGACCACCCCGAAGACCGTGGTGACCATGGACCCCCGCCCCTTCAACCAGCACGGCGGCCACCAGCAGGCCGGGCGTCTCGCGATCGAGGCGTTCGGCATGGCCGGGGACCCGAAGGCGTTCCCCGAGCAGATCGCCAAGGAGCACTACAAGGCGTGGAAACCCTCCCGCCTGCTCACCCAGAACTGGGGATTCCAGGGACCGGCAGGCGAACAGTGCGCCGAGCGGAAGGCCGAGGACCCGCACACCGGCCTGCCTGTCATCGGCATCTGGCCCGGCGCGCGATCCCGCGCGAACGGAAAGACCTGGGCCCAGATCGAAAGGGACGCGGCCCGCACATACGTCACCCAGGGCTTCGGCTCCCTGCCGGCGGACGTCGGGACACCGACGGAGAAACTGCCCTGCGAATGGTTCACGGTCCTGGCCGACGGCGGAAGGCCCGTGAACGTCCCGGTGCACCCCCAGTCCGGACTGCGCCCGCAGTACGCCGAATTCCGCGACTGGACGGGCAAGGTGAAGATGCCGTGGCTGGCCAACGACGCCCAACCGGCCTACCCCACCCCTCCCGCCACCACCGTCCCCGAGGTCGCCGAGGCCCCCGTCGTGGACGGGAAGGCGGGCCCGGACGAATACCCCGGGCCGAAGCTCGGACTCGGACACTGGGACGGCAAGGAGTGCACCCCCGCGGACTGCGCGGCCGACGCCCGCATCGCCCGCCACGGCGACGACCTCTACGTCCTCGTCCACGTCACGGACGACACCAAGGGCGCCGCACTCGACGCCAGGGACGACTGCAAACGCCACTGGCGCACCGACTCCGTCGAGATCACCCTAGACCCGCAGGGGCGCTCCGACGACACCTCCACCACCTTCAAGACGGGCATCCTCCCCTTCACCGCCAACGGCGGCGGCCCCTGCGCCGAGCGCGACGGCGACAACCACCAGGGCCCGGCGGAGAGCACCGCCCCCGGCATGGCGGTGGCGTCCACGGTGACCGAGCCGTACACGGGCTACACGGTGGAGGCCAGGATCCCGCTCGGCGCCCTCCCCGCGGTCGCCGACCCCGAGCGCCTCACCGCGAACATCCTCGTCTACGACTCCGACACCCAGGACAGGACCGGCAAGTCCCGCCTCGCCTGGGCACCGTACGGCAGCGCCCAGGCCGACCCGTATGTGTGGGGCACCCTGCGCCTGCCCGGGTACAACCCGCCCTCCGGGCACCCGGCGCAGCCCCCGGGAATCCCGCTGGAGGCGGCCCGGAGCGAGAACTCCCCGCCCTCGGTCGCACAGTCCCGCCGCACGGGCGTCCCCCTGGCGGGAGGGCCGCGCCGAACCCCGTGACCTGCACGGCACGTCGAGCGCCACTGCTCGGCACCTCATGACCGCACGTCACCGACCTGGAAACCGACCATATGTGACAGAGTGTCCGCCAGACATGTGTTCCTGGCCCCGGCACCTCCCGTCACACCGGTGCCCGACGGGGACGGGTCCGAGGTGTGACGACGGGAGAACCACATGGGCACCGCCAGGATCGCAGTCGTGACGAGCGACGCCGGCATCACCGAGGACGAGGATCTCCCGTTGGTCGTGGACGCGCTGCGCGCCGACGGCCTGGCCGCGGAAGCAGTGGCCTGGGACGCGGACCCCGCAATGTGGAACGGCTTCGACGTGGCCGTCATGCGGTCGACCTGGGACTACACCGAACGGCTCGGGGAGTTCCTGGAATGGGCTGACAGGGCCGCCCGCGTCACCCGCCTGTGGAATCCGGCGCCCGTCGTGCGCTGGAACAGCGACAAGCGCTATCTGACGAAGCTCGCCGCATGCGGCGTCCCCGTCGTGCCGACGCACTTCGTCGAACCGGGCGGGCACTGCACCGAGAAGGACTGCGACAGGGCCGACGGGGTGGTGATCAAGCCCGCCGTCTCCGCGGGCGCCCGCGACACCGCGCGCTACGAGCCCGGCCGGCACGCCGATGCCGTGCGCCACGTCCGGATGCTGCTGGACCAGGGCCGCCGGGTGATGATCCAGCCCTATCTGCGCCGTGTCGAGGAAGGGGAGCGCGCCCTGATCTTCATCCGCGGCACCTTCAGCCATGCGATCCGGAAACAGCCCCTGCTGACCGAGCCCGGCGTGATCGACAACTCCAGGGACCCGCACCCTGGCGCCGTTCCCTACCGGCCGACCGATGCCGAGATCCGCACGGCCCTGAAGGCACTGGCAGCAGTTCCGTCGTCGAGTGCCATGCTCTTCGCCCGGGTGGACCTGGCACTGAACGCGACCGGCGATCCCGTGGTCATGGAACTGGAGCTCATCGAGCCCGACCTGTTCCTCGAGAGCAGCCCGCAGGGCCTGAAGCGCTTTGTGGCAGCCGTGGCCGCCGAGAGCCGCAGCACCACGGCCTAGGGGGTGTCCGCGCTCCGGCCCGCCCACCGACGGCAGGCCGCACGGACGAGCGAGCGCACGGGCCGCACCAGCGCCAGCGCGAGCCCGGCGAGCGGGAGCGCGAGCAACACGATCTGGAGACCCGCCGAGGCGAGGCCGAGGACGTGGTCGCCGGACGCGTCGGCGCGCTCGACCAGCACGTTGATCCTCTGCCAGTCGGCCTGCAGCAGCCGGGGCAGATTGACGAGCACCATGCCCAGCTGGAGCAGGAGCGCCGGAACCAGGCACATGACCCAGACGGCGACGACGACCTGCGGCCACCGCTTGAGCGCCTGGAGCCGCTCGTCCTGCGGCCGCCGGAGCACGACCCTCCGCAGGATGGGGGCGACGTACTTGAAGAGGTCGGGGATGCCGATCAGGTCCGCGACGATGTAGTAGCCGTCGAACCTGAGCGTGGGGAGAAGCTGCTGGATGATTTCGATGTGCACGGAGAGGACGGCCACGAGGAGCGGCTGGAATCCGGTGGCCGCATACGACAACAGCAGGCCCAGGGCGAACAGCGCGTTGAAGTAGACCCCGCCCAGATCGGCCCGGATGCGCCCGGCGCGGCCCAGCCGGTAGGAATTGGTGATGTCGGTGTAGAAGGCGGGCCAGACGAGATAGATGCCGCATCCCATGGCGCCGGGCCGCACACCCCCGTACCGACACGCCGCACCATGGCCCATTTCGTGGAAGGCACAGGAGGTGATGGCCAGGAAGACGACGAGGAGAACGCTGGCCGGAGCCGACAGCACCGCCTGGAGCGCGGCACCGGTGTCCTGCGTCGTCCACAGCCACGTCTCGCTCGCGACGAAGGCGGAGACGGCAAACACCATCACCCAGGGACGGAACAGCCATGCGAAAAGGCCGGAGAGAAACCAGGTGATGTGCTCCGGCACCACCGCGAGCCGGAACCGGAAGGCCAGGAACGGATCGCTTTTCGGGGCCGGGGGAGGGGGCGAGCCGTCGCTGTAGGTGGTGACGCCGAGCGGAGCGAGTTTCTCGTCGAGGAGAAAGGCGATGTGCTCCGACGTGAACTGCCGGCCGGTGTCCCGGCTGAGTTCGGCAGCCACCTGCGACGTGATCTCGTCGCGGTCGTGCGGCTGCTGACCGCGAGGGCTCCTGTGCCCGCTGTCCAGCGCCTTGACGACCTTGTACAACAGCGCCGGGAGCCGGACGAGCTGCCCGTCGGGCCGGCAGACCAGGAGCGGCGGCTCGCGGTAGCCGGAGCCTTCGAACTCACCGACCAGCTCGGTCCCGGCCACCAGCAGAGGCCCCTCGGTCCGGTCGGCTTCGCCGGTACGCGGGGCGTGGGGCACAGACATGGGCGCTCCAAGAGGGGCGGGGGGACGGCCTGCGAGAGGGTGGGGAAGGGCCGGAGCAGTCCGGCCCTTCCCCGAGCGGTACGGCGAGCCGCTAGTGCGTCAGTGGCTGGCGATGGCCGCGGGAGTGCAGGTCACGCCGCTGGCGGGGTTCTCGGAGCCGAGACCGAGGCTGCCCAGCAGGCCCGGGGTGCCCTGCCGGTCGATGGACTGACAGGCCGACAGCATCGTGGCGCCGTGGTCGTGAGGCGCAGGGGCGTACACGCCTCCGCCCGAGGTGGCCGCAGAGCTGCTGCTGGCGCTGCCGGCGCCGCCGTCGGGGCCACCGCCGAAGTTGTTGAACGGGGTGGACATGATGCCCATGACGGTCCGCTCGGGCAGCACCTCACCCGCAAACTTGTCGAGCTCCTCGAAGCTGATGGCGTTTTCCATTCCGTTCCCTTTCGTTGGTTTCCGCACTCCGGTGATTTCCGCACTCGGACCGCCGGTCGGCAGCCCGGGCAACCGCCCCCGAACGAGACTGAACCTGCTCGGGGACGAGTCCTTGGTTTTCACTGATGACGGCGTGCTGTCATGCGCGAACTGCCGTCAGGGCACAAGTGGTTACTGGAAAAACCTCGGTACAGATCCGCTGTCAGTGGCTGGAGATGGCCGCAGGAATGCATGTCATGGTGTAACCGGGGTCGCTGGAGGCCAGGCCCAGCGCGACGAGGAGAGCGGGACTGCTCGCATGCTGACGGTACTGACAGGCATAGGCCACTGTCGTCCCGTGATCCGTTCTCACCAGCATCGGATAAACGGTGTGATCGGTGCCTGCCGGCGACAGGCTCGACAGCACGATGCGAGGAGGAAGTTCCTCGCCGGAAATGCGGCCGAGTTCCCCGAAGGTAACGGCGGCTCCCAATGTGATTCCCTCCCTAGGGGGTGACACCGTTGCGGCTGCCCTGCCACCGGACGCCCCCGACGCCTGCAACTGCGACCGCCGGAGGACACAGCCCCTCGCCATCCCTCCGTGAGGTTATCGCCGAGTACGAATACAAGAAACATCGCCAATCCGCTGATCACCCAGTCGTGTTGGGAGGGTGCCTCGGAAGGGTGTAAACGGGCCCGCGCCCTGACGCCGGAGGCGAAAAGAGTGCCAGCTTTCGAGCGTCCGCCCGATGTGCGGCCCGGCTGGTGCCGCGGGCTCACCGCATCGCGGCAAGGACGAGCGAGGCCGCGGCCAGCCCCAGATAGCCGCCGGGGAACGCAAGGTTGTGATGGACGCGGGTACGGACGTGTGCGGCGACGGCGCCGACGAAGAACAGGACGAGCCCCACCGCGGCCGTGATGCCGACGAGCCGGAATCCGAGGAGCCCGAGCAGCAGCCCGGCCGCTCCGGCGGCCTTGAGCGTCCCGAGCCAGGGGAGCCACGACCGCGGGACTCCCACCTCGGCCGAGTTGGCGAGGACGAACCCGGCCCTCGAGAAGTCCGCGACGGCGATCCCGGCATTGGCCGCGATCGTGACGACGGTAACGGTCACATAGGCAATGAACATGGGTGCTCCTCATGAGCCGGACAGGCGGTGGGTGCGGGCGGGCCGCCCGCCGCGACAAGCCTCACCGGGCCCCGGATCCGCCGTCCAATACCTGCATCCATAACCTGACGGAATGGATGTCGACACCCGGCTGTTGCGCTGCTTCGCCGCCGTGGCGGACGAAGGGAGCCTGACCCGCGCCGCGGAACGCCTGTATGTCTCCCAGCCGGCGCTGACCAAGCAGATCAAGCAACTGGAGATGCGCCTCGGAGTACCGCTGTTCACGCGATCCCGGACCGGCATGACCCTGACCGAAGCCGGCCGGGCCCTGGCGGAGCGGGTGCCCGCCCTGCTCGCCGAATGGGACCGGATCCTGCGGCACACGAAGAGCACGGCGAGCCAGGCAGCCCGCGTGCTGCGCGTCGGCTTCGTGGCCAGCGCCGCCAACGAAGCCACCCGGGACATCGTTGCGGACTTCGCCCGCCGTCGGCCGGGCTGGCGGGCCGACATGCGCCAGGCCGCCTGGTCGGACCCCACCGCGGGCCTCGCCGACGGAGACGTGGACGTCGCCCTGCTGCGCCTTCCGTTCCCCGGCCAGGACGGCCTGCGCGTGACGCCGCTGCTCACCGAGCCCCGCTGCGTCGCCCTCCCCTCCGCGCATCCGTTCGCCGCACGCGACGTGATTCCCTTCCGGGACCTGTGGGACGAGCCGTTCGTGGCGGCCCCGCCGGAAGCGGGCCGCTGGCGGGACTACTGGCTGGCCACCGACGAACGGGACGGCCACCCGGTCCGCATCGGCGCCGTCACCGACCGGCCCGACGACTGGCTCAGCGCGATCGCCAACGGCTACGGCATCGCCCTCGCCCCCGAATCCGCCGCCCGTTTCTACGCCCGCCCCGGCGTCACGTACCGGCCCGTGAGCGGTGTCGGCCCCAGCCGGGTCGGCGTCGCATGGGCCCCGGCCGACGACACCGACCCCGTCGTCCAGGACTTCGTCCGCAGCTGCCTGGACAACAGACCGCGCCAGGACGAGGCGACGACCTGACGCCATGCCCGGCGCGGTCAGCTGCCGCCACGCCGCCGGAACCGCGTCGGATCACCTCAGATGACCAAGGATGCCAGCGGCCATCGCTGCACCAGATACGGCACCCACCACACGTGTTGCCCGACCACGACCGCGAGTTCCTCCTCGCGGAGGTCGGCGAGGACGGCTTCCGGCACCACGGATGCCGGGGCGCCGTCCGCAAGGGCGTCGATCGCCTCCCGGTAGGCGGGGTCGTCGATGGTGAACCGGCGCAGCCTCCTGTGCCGTCGATCGCGGACCTGCACGAACCCCGGCCCCCGGCGGTAGACGCACTTGCAGAGGTAGTGACCGTCGCGCCACTGCCGCAGCGCCTCCTCGGCCCGGGGCGGGCCGTGCAGCTCCGTCGGAGGATGGAGATGGTTCAGCACGCTCCAGGCATCCGCTTCGGCAGCGGTGTGCACCTGCCAGTCGACGACGACGGCCAGCCCGGTGAGGGCGCCGATCAGGCTCAGGGCACGTACGGCCCAGGCGCTCTCCGACTCGTCGGGCCCGTCGGCCTCGCCGGATGCGCCGGTCAGCCGCACCGGCCGGGGCAGGGCCACGCGTCGCACGCCCGCGTCGAAGAGGTACCGCGCGGCCCGGACGGCGGACCCTGCCGGAACGCCGACGGTTCCCATGGCCATGCCGGGCACCCGGCACAGCACCGGATCGTGGTCCCGCCAGGCCGTCACCGTGAACGCGGTGCCGGACGAGGCCGGCGTGGTCGTCGTCATGCGGGGGCCGCCTGCAGCTGCGGCGTGCGGTCTGCGGCCGCACCCGTGCCGCGGTCCCTGAGGTAGCCGAGACGCAGCAGTTCCTGATTGGCCGCGGCCGGAGCCACGTGCACGTACTGGCCTCCGTCCGCGAAGACCAAGCCCAAGGCGCGCCAGCGGTCGAGCGTCCGCCGGACCCTGGACTCCCATGCGTCAGCAGGCTCGGCGGGTTCGGCTGCGGACGGCCCGGCCTGTTCGGGCGCGCGGAGCTTGCGTGCGGCGGCCGTCACCGTGTGCGGTTGATCGAGGAGACGGAACAGGGCGATCTCGCAGGGGTCGGTCAGCTCGAGCGCGGTCCAGTCGAACGTGCGGCGCGTGTTGGCCAGGACGATCCGGTCGCCGAGGTCGGTGTGGGCGAGGCGGCTGCCGGCGTAGGACTCCTGCCACGTCGCGATGGCGGCGTTGAGCCGGTCGACGACTTCGGTGGCGACACCTTGGGGCGGCACGTCGAAGATGTAGGCCAGGTCGAACATCTCGGTCTCGGGGAGGTCGTAGATGATGCGGTACTGCTCGGCGGGCCGCAGGTCGCGGAAGCCGAGCCCGGGATTGTTGAAGTACGGGCTGAATCGTTCGACCGCGATGCGCCCCGCGGGACCGCCGGGTGGGTTGAGGTGTTCCAGGACGGGAATCTGGTCGATCACGTCGTCGTAGTCCTCGGCCTGCTCCCCGGGGAAGCCGTGCAGGTAGTTCCAGGCGACGCAGAGCCCGACGGCCGAGGCGTCACGGAGCATCCGGACGTTCTGGCAGCCTGTCACGCCCTTGTCCATCAGGCTCAGGACCCTGCTGTTGAGGTTCTCGATGCCGGGCTGTACGTAGACCACTCCGGCGTCGGCCAGCACCTGCAACTGGTGCCGCCGCATATTCGACTTGATCTCGTACTGCAGCCGGAATCCGTAGCCGGTCTCGGTCAGTCGGGGCAGCAAGGACTTCAGGTAGTTCATGTCGAGGATGTTGTCGACGACGTACATGTCCAGGACCCGGTGTTTCCGGGAAAGATCCATGATCTCCTCGAAGAACACGGCCGGGTTCTTGCTGCGGAACTGCATGAACGAGCCGTTGAGGCCGCAGAACGTGCAGTGGTGCTTCTCGCCCCACCAGCAGCCGCGGGCACTCTCCACCACGAGCTTGGGCTCGACCCAGGAGCGGGCGCCGGAGCGGGCGAGACGTTCGAAGTACCCGGTGTAGTCCGGCGCCAGGATCGAGTGGGGCGGAAGCGGCCTGGTGCTCATGGGATTGACGACGGAACCGCCCTGTCCGTCGCGGTGACACAGGCCCGGAATCCCGGCCGGATCCCCTTTGCCGTTCAGTGCGTTCAGCAGGGCCGGGAACGATTCCTCTCCCTCGCCGCGCGCAACGAAGTCGACGAAGCCGAAGTTGCGGTGCACCGCCTCTCCCTGCTGCCCGTCGCAGTTGGCGCCGCCCATGACCGTACGGATGCCGGGAGCGAGTTCCTTGATCTGCCGTGCCACCGCCAGAGCAGCGGTGTTCTGCTGGAAGGTCGAGGTGAGCCCGACGACGTCGGGCGCCGTGTCCACAATGCGGGCGGCCGTCTCCCGGATGAACTCCCCGGCCATGGTGTGCAGTAATCGTGCCTGTTCCAGACGCGGACCGTCGACTTTCCCGCGGGTTCCTTCGGTGAACTCCTCCAGACGCCAGTCGTCGTCTCCGTAGAGGGCGGAGGAGAAGACCCAGTCGCCGCATCCGATGAAATAGGAGGAAAGGGAGTAGTACTCGTAGTCACGGAGTGCGAAGTCGGTGCGTCTGGTCACCCAGTCGACATAGTCGATGTTGGCGTGCATCACTTCTGCCCGGGCGCCGGGCACGCGTTCGTCGACGCTGCGTTTCAGAATGCCCAGAGCCAGCGACGGGAGGTCGATGGAGGCCCAGGGCATGTTCACCAGGAGTACGCGCACGATCGGCCTCTCTCACAGGACATCTCTCACGGGACATCTCTCACAGGACATCGGCGAACCGGAAACGGCACGGCGGCGGAACGAAGGGCAGACCAGCGGTCCTGGTCTGCCCCCGGATTCGCTATTCACGGACTCCCGCGATAGGGATGTCGATCCAGCGCATACCGCCCTGGTGCTCGCCCTCTTCTTCTCGAAGCGGGTCGTTGTTGATGATGTCCTTCTCCATAGCCGTTCCTTCCCCGCGACGGACGGCAGGTGGCGCTGCCCGCCGCGGCTCGGCGTCCGATAGGGAAGCCCTCCGAAGAGGCGCTCCGGACCGAAGCGTGCGCGGCTGTGCGGGAGTTGTGAAGAGAGACGGGTTCATTGACATCTGCAGGGGGCGGCAGTAGCGGGACGGCGGGGGCGCGATGGACTTGGTGCGCATCGCGCATGCCCGGCCGGGCCGGGGATGACACGGGATTACGCCACACACTCGACGCACCGTTCGTCCCGCTGGCGCAGCGGAATCCCGGGATTCCGCTCGGAGGCCACGGCTCCGCCGCCGGTCCGGCTCCGCCGGCGTTCTCCCCGGCTATGCGTCGAGCCGGTCGAGGAGGAGCATCGCCGCATCGTCGGCCAGGTGACCTCCTGTGTGCCGGACCAGCTCCCGGTGCAGGCGTTCCAGGAAATCGTGCGGGGCGCCGATGGGTGTCCCTTTCCCGGCCTCTGCCATGGCCTCGGGCAGGGGGAAGAAACCGTGGCCGGGGCCCCGGGCCTCGATCACGCCGTCGGTGTACAGCAGCAGGCGTTCGCCCGGCGCGAAGGGGTGGCTCTCCGCCCCGCCGGGCAGACAGGTCTCCAGGTCCTCCAGCCCCAGGGGCGGCAGGGCGCAGGCAGGCGCGAGGGCCCGGGTCCCGTCCCCGGACAGCACCAGCGGCGGCGGATGGCCGCAGTTCACCACCTCGACCACGGGCCCGTCCGGCACCTGGGCCACGAGAGCGGTGACGAACCCCTCCATCAGGGTGTCCTGGTCGAACGCGCCCGGTACTGCGCGTTCCCGGCGCAGCGCGGCGGCGCAGTGGTTCATGACCTCCGCCAGGTCGTCCTCGTAGTGCGAGGCCTCCCGGAAGGCGCTCAGCACGGCGGCGGCCGCGCGCACGGCGGGCAGCCCCTTGCCCCGGACGTCCCCCACGATCATCCGGACCCCGTACCGGGTCTCCAGCGCCTCGTAGAGGTCACCGCCGATCTGCGCCCCGGCCTCAGCCGCGAGGTACATGCTGGCGGCCCTGACCGGGCCCAGCCGGGCGGGTACGGGCCGCAGGACGACCTGCTGTGCTGCCGTGGCTATCCGGCGTACTTGGTCGAGTTCGTGCTGCCTGCGCGTTCGCACGGCACTGCTCGTCGCGACGCTGGCGACGGACACGAGGAGAAGCGCCAGGAAATTGGTGTAGACCTGCTGGGTCCCCCACGCGTGGTTGTAGGTCGCGGTGGCCACCCCGACGGCTGTTGCGACAGCGGCTGCCGCGACGGTGCCCCGAGGCCCCATCGTCACCGCCGCCAGTGCCGGAGTCGCTGTGAGGAGGGGGCCGGTGTACAGAAAGTGAGCGGGCGAGAATTCGATGCCCACGACCAGCAAGGCGATCGCGAACGGCACGCACTGCCCCAGCGTGAAGAGGCCCCGGCTGTGAGCGCCCGTTCCCGCGCGGGGAGGACGCGAGTGCGACCCCATGACTCCAGGCTCCCGCGCGGATCCAGGAGGTTCCACTCGCGGAAGGATGCATGTATCGCACACCCGTGCGAGTCTGAAAGGGGGCTCGAAGTCCGACGAGATTGGATGCGCCATGATCGGGCTGCCGAAGAGAAAGCACAAGGAGACCCACGCCGCCGAAGACAAGCGCAAGCAGCAGGAGAAGGCGGCCGGAACAGAAACCAGGAAGGAAGCGGAGAAGACGTCGGAAGACGTCTACAAGCCGGCACCGGAACAGGACGTCCTCGGCTGGGGCCACCGCGGGCAGTCGTCCTCCTGATCCCACGGCCCCGGACCGGTGGCGCCGGGGGTGAACGACGGGCCCGGCTCCGGGCTCCCGGCACGCTGGGTCAGCGGGTTGGTGAGCACCACCCGGAGCCGGGCCGGAAATCAGTACCAGATGGCGACGGGGCGGCCGTGCCGGTCGTGTTGCGGCGGGTCCGGGAGGCAGCGCGCACGGCCCAGGGCGATCCGGTGCGCGGTCCATGCCACGGCTGCCGCGTCCAGCACGTCGTCCGGCGGTACGCGTCCCGCGTCCCCGAGTTCGTCCGGGAGGACGATCCCGGTGGATTCGAGGAGGGAGCGGCGCGCCATCTGCCCGGCCCAGCTCTTCTTGCGGTGGGTGAGCGGTGTGCCGCCGGCCAGGGCCCGGAACGACACCTCGGGGTGTGCCTCGAAGAGCCGCTCGCCGCCGGCCTGTGTCAGGCAGGCGTTCGCCTCCCGGAGCTTTGCGGCGAGCCCCCAGCTCTGGCGGCTCAGCCCGGCTCCGGTGAGTTCGCGGCACCGGCGGCTCGCGGCGTCGTACTCCTCCTCCTGCCATACCGCACGGGGCGGCACGCGGAAGACGCTGCTGCGCAGCCGCCCCAGCAGGGTCGCCGCCTCCGTGTCCGCGCGCCGCCATCCGGTGTCGAGGAGCCCCAGCGGGATGTCCACGGCCACCACAGCGGCCCCGCCCTGGTCCGTACCGGCCCCAGGCAGCAGGGAGCCCAGGCGGCTGACGAGCCGTGCCCCGGCGAACCGGCCGTTGCGCAGTTCGACCGCGACCCATCCGGCCGGGCAGGCGTCGACGCCGAGGACCGTCATCACAGGTCAGTAGTCCTCCTCGGAAGGGGGTGCGGGGGGATAGCCGTATTCCCCGTACAGGCGGACGAAGTGGGCGGGTGTGACGGTCCTGCGGTGGACGAGTTCCCGTCCGGCTTTCTCGTACAGTTCGACCTGGTCCAGGCCGCCGGGTCCGATGGGCTGGACGAGACGGCCCCCGTTCCTGAGCTGTGCGATCAGCGGGGGCGGCACTTGGGGGAAGGCGGCGGAGACGACGACGGCATCGTAGGGGGCGTGGTCCGCCATGCCGAGGGTGCCGTCGCCGACGACGATCTCGACGTTGCCGATGCCGGCGCCTGCGAGGTTGGCCCGGGCGGCCTCCGCGAAGTCCTGTCGCCGCTCGACGCTGACGACGTGTGCGGCGAGGCGGGCCAGCAGTGCGGTCTGGAAGCCGTAGCCGCTGCCGATCTCCAGCACGCGCTCGCCGCCGGTGAGGGCGAGCGAGTCGATCATCATGGCGGAGAGGGAGGGCTGCGTTGTCACCTGACCGTGGCCGATGGGAATCGGCGCGTCCGTATACGCCGACGGACGGTGGGAGGCCGGGACGAAGGCCGCACGCGGGGTCGTGCGGAGGGCGCGCAGCAGACGCTCGTCCGCAACACCTGCGGCACGGGCAGCCCCGGCCAGGTCCTCCGGACCGGGGGCGCGGCTACGGCCGGTCATCGGTGTCCGCCTTCCAGTCTCGTCCGGGCCCGGGGCGGGCCCCGTGGTTCCAGTCTCGCGGGGGCCGGGCTCTGCGGCCACGGAGACGGGGCCCGCACGGGCTTGGAGGGCAGCGGCTCGGCTACGTGCCCGCGGGCAGTTCCACCGCCAGCGCGTGGTGGAACACGTTCCGCGGGTCCCAGCGGGCCTTCACCTGCTGCAGGCGTGGATAGTTGTCCTTGTAGTAGAGGGAGTGCCACGGCACACCGGAACGGTTCCATGCCGGGTCGGCCAGATCGGCGTCGGCGTAGTTGATGTAGGAACCGTCGCTGACCTCACCGGGCACCGGAACACCGCCGGTGGCGGCGTACACATCGCGGTAGAGGCCGCGGACCCAGGAGAGGTTGGCCTCGTCCTCGCTCTCGTCGGCCCAGATCGTCTGGTAGACCGCCTTCATCACCGCATCGCGCTGGGCGACCGCGGTGGCGCCGGACGGCACCGCGTTGACCTGACCGCCGTATCCGATGAGCAGCATGCCGCCGCGCGGCACGGGGGAGGAGTCCGTCAAGTACCGGTAGATGGTTTCGAGTTGTGCGTCGGTGTAGGAGCTGCGCAGATAGGCGGCCTTGATCTTGTACCGGCGGACGAACAAGTCGCCGGGCTCGCCGGTGCCCGGCCAGGTCAGGGGATGCAGCCACGGCATGGTCCGGTGGATGACGGTCGGCTCGGTGCCGGTGCCGGCAATGACCGCGGACATGAACTCGCCCACGAGGCGGTCCGCGTCGGGGATGCCCGCGTCGGTCTGCACGACCATCATGAGCTTGCCGGCGCTGCGGTGCGCCGGCAGGAGGATGGCGTACAGGCCGGCGTACCGCGAGCCGGGCTCGCTGTTGCGCTCGTGCCACGTACCGAAATTGCGCAGCAGTGTGGTGAACGCCTGCTGGGTCATCCGCTGGTCCCAGGTCCACAGGGCCAGGTACTCCAGCATCTCGCGCGGTGCGGGCGGCAGCAGCCGGGAGGGGTCGGTGCCGGTGGCGCCGGGCGAGCGCAGCCAGTACCGGGTGACCACGCCGAAGTTGCCGCCGCCACCGCCGGCGTGCGCCCACCACAGGTCGCGGTTGGGGTCGTCGGGCTCGCGCGTGGCCACCACCGCACGGGCGGTGCCGTCCTCGTCGACGACCACCACTTCCACGCCGTACAGGTGGTCCACCACCGATCCGTACCGACGGGAGAGCGGCCCGTACCCGCCACCGGCGAAGTGCCCGCCTGCGCCCACCTCCGGGCAGCCGCCGGCCGGGATCGTCACGCCCCAGCCCTTGAACAGCGTCCGGTACACGTGCCCGAGGGTGGCCCCGGGCTGCACCGCGAACGCGCCCCGCCGGGCGTCGTAGCCGACCGCGTCCATGGGCGACAGATCCAGCAGCATCTGCACCGAAGGATCGGCGGTCAGGTTCTCGAAGCAGTGCCCGCCGCTGCGCACCGCGATCCGACGCCCGGACCGCACGGCGTCCGACACTGCGCGCACCACGTGCCCGATGGACCCGGCCACGCGGATCTCGTCCGGTCTGCCCACGAACCGGAAGTTGTTGCCGCGCAGCAGGCTGGGGTAACGGGGATCGTCCGGCCGGATGGTCACGGGCCCGAAGGCGGAGGGGTCCGGCGCGGCAGGGGCAGGGGCGGGGGCGCTGGCCGCTGCGGCGGGCACGGATCCCAGCGGCCCGGCCAGCCCTGCTGCCGCGCCTCCGGCGGCGACCGCCCCTGCCGCGGCGAGGAGTCCGCGGCGGTTGAGCGAGTCGGGCCTTGGTCGATTCATCACGGTTTCCCTTCCCTGGCTATGGCAACGCGCCTTGTCAGGCTGCCATGTTCTGTGTGGCGCGTGAACGGCGTGGTGCGGGGTTCCGGGCCTCGGACGGCCGGGTCGGCGCCAGGTGCCGGTACAGGATTCCGTGCGTCCGGCTCAGACTCTGCGTACCTCGTAGAGGAAGCAGCCGTACTCGACGGCTCTGACGTGCACCAGGGCCACGCGGGGGTCGGCGAATGCCTCCGTGAAGGCCAGGCTGGCGCCCACGGGGGCCGTTCACCGGCGGGATCCGGACGTCGTCCTGAGGCGCCGAGGCCGTCCTCTGCGCTGGTGTCAGTGCCGGACCGCAGAATAGGGGCCATGATCCAGACACTTCCGCTCGCTCTGCCGGGCGCGCTGGTGGACTTCCACCGCATCGACCTGACCGCGCTCTATTCCACGGGCTGGGGTGTCCATGCTGACGATGTCGCGGCCGCGCCGAACGGGGACGTCTACGCGCTGTACGGGGTGCGCCGGTACACCTACGGCGCGGCCCGCAACGGACCGGACCCGGCCATAGCCAGCTTCGAGTACGCGATCATCACCCGGTACTCCGCGGAGGGCGAAGTACTGGCGAGCGCTCTGTGGGACTCGGCTCACGGCGACGAGAATGCTTCGGCGGTGGCCGTAGGCAGTGACATGACCCTGTGTGTCCTGCCGGACGGCACCCTCGCCGTCAGCGCCCGCCCGGACAACACGACCCTGATCACAGCCGATTTGAGCCGTGTCGTGGCCACTTACGACTCGAAGGACCGGCGCCCGTTCAAGGAGTTCACGCCCGGCGATGCCTTCGCCACGTCCTTGAGCGTCACGCCTTCGGGACGCCTGCTGTGCACCGTGGCCGAGTACGGCGTGTGGAGGTACGGCAGCACCATCACCAACATCGTCGGCCTGGCCGACGGCGCCCTGACCGCCGATTCAAAACCCCGGATCAACGCGCTCGCGTCGCTCGATCCCGAACCGGCCCGCCAGAGCAGTGCCGACCTGCGCCCGCACGTCACCTGCCAAGGCGCCCCGGTCGGCCTGGCGAACAGGCCCCGTCCGGCACTGACCGAGCTGCTGACCGGCGAGGACCCTCTCTCAGGCTGGCACGACTCCCGCCTCGGGCGGCCCGTACCGCTGGCTGACGACCTGTTCGTCGTCCCGGTCTACGCCAAGACGTTCCGCAGCGGCAGCCGGGGCCAGCCGTTCGCCTTCGCCCTCGTCAACGACCGGGGAGAGATGACCGGACGCCTCGACGGGCTGCACAAGCGGCGCGATTCCCCCTTCACCGGCTTCTGCTTCAACCTGGCTGCCGACCCGCATCGCGGCCACGCCTTCCACCTCAACCGCTACGGCCTGTACGCGTGGGACAGGGCAGGGACGCTGCGGGCCAGGCTGGAGACCGAGACCAAGGCCTTCAAGCCTCTGGCCCACTTCACGCTCGCCTCCTGCTCGCCCACCGGTGACCTGCTGTTCGTCCACAACAAGCAGCACCTGATCCTGCGCGTGCCCGTCCCCGAGGACCTCACCGGCCTTGCGCCCGTGGTCGAGGAGGCACTGCGCGCCTACGCCCGCCGGCGCACTGCCTTGAAGAAACAATGGGCGCCGGTCAACTGGCACTGGACCCAGGCGTCTGCACCTGTCCACCGCCTCTGACGGCCCGCGCCTGTTGGCGGAGTGGCCGCTACGAGAGCTGAAGGCAACGGCCCATTTCGTCACTTCGTCAGTCGCGGGTGCCCAGGTGAAGTGGTTGCGGAGGCCTTGTGGACCCTTCATGATCCGCTCGTACGGGGCTGCTGTGGCGGGCAACTATGCGGGCAGCGGTGTCCGGATGGGTCTGCGGAAGGGTGTTGTGGAACTCTGGCTGCTCAATACCTTCAGCACTCCGGCTCTGGCCACCGTGTTCATCGGTGGTGTCATGCTGTTCGCCATAGCGGGCAGCCTGCTGGTGCGTCGTCGTCTTCCGCACACTGTCGGGGGACGGCACAACGAGACCATCGGTGTGGTCCTGGGTATTTACGGTGCAATCTACGGCATCATCCTCGCTTTCGTGATTGTGGCCGAGTGGGAGGCTCTGGGGGCTGCCCGGACGAACGTTGCCACGGAGGCGACGCAGACTGCTGAGGTCTTGCGGGATGCTTCGGCGTTCCCTGCCGGTCAGCAGCAGAGGATTTCGGATGCCATAGGAGCGTATGTGCATGCCATTGTTGAGAAGCAGTGGCCGCGGATGCGGCAGGGAGACCCGGACCCGGACCTGACCAATCCGCAGATCACTGCTCTCTACCGGGCTTTCCAGGGGTATGAGCCGGTCACTGAGGCACAGAAGGCGTACTACAGTCAGGCGGTCTCGAATCTGGGCGGTGTTGCAGCCGCGCGCCGCAGCCGGCTTGCAACGTCGCAGGATCAGCTGCCGGTTCTGCTGACGGCGCTGGTGTGCGGGGGTGCGCTGGTGGTTATTCCGCTGACGTGGGTGTATGGGATCCGCAGTATTCGTGTGCAGTTGGTGTTCGTGAGTGCGGTTGCTGCTCTGATCGGTGTGAGCGTGCTTCTTGTGCTGACGCTGGACCGGCCGTTCTCCGGGGATCTCACTATCTCGCCTGCGCCGTTCAAGGAGGGCATTCTGGCTCAGTATTGGCGCTGAACCGGCTGGTCCGGTCTGGGCGCGCAGGGGGCGTTCCAGGGCACGCCGCCCAGGGCGCCGTGGACGACCTCGGTCTCGACGTCGTCCTGGTCGGGGCTCGCGTGGCCGCCGATGCGGTGTTTGCTGACGTCGACGCGCTCGTAGACGCCCTCCCGGAAGTCCTCGTCCCACAGCGGGTGGTCGTCATCCATCGGATCGAACTCGCGGTAGACGACCGGGTGCCAGTCGTACGGAGCCGTCGACTCCACGCGCGCCGTCAGCCGGACCTCGCGGGTGGTCTCTACCGGTCCCTCGCCCAGTTGCAGAGCTGCTGTGCACGATCGACGCTGGCCGTAGGGGTATGCGAGAGAACTCTGAACGGGGTCCTGTCATGACGGACGGAGACTGGAAACTCGCGGGCAACGCCGGCACTGACCCCCCGGGGGATTTTCTGGGAACGGTCGACGGCGAACCCTTGGTGTTCAAGACGAACGGCAACGAAGCTGTGCGCGTCGATGCGGCCGGCAGCGTCGGTATCGGCCTGACCGGCCCGAAGGCAAAGTTTCACGTGCAGTCCAAGGAGGGCTTCGAAAGGCCCCAGATCGCCCTCACCCAGGAGACACCCCTGGAGTACGCGCGGCTTCGTTTCCAGTCCACCGGCCGGGACGCGGACGGCGCGATCGTGCCGTACGCCTTGTGGGACATCGCGGCCGGCGTGGCCAAGCTCAACGTCTTCGTCCTCGGGGTCGGGAACGTCATGACGTTCACCCAGCAGGGAAACGTCGGCGTCGGAACGGAAAGGCCCGGGGCGAAACTGGACGTCAACGGAACCGCACGGGTGGAAGTGCTGGAAGTCACCGGTGGGGCTGATCTGGCGGAGGCCTTCTCCCTGCCCGATGACGAGGACGGCGAAGGCGAAGAGGCCGAAGGGGTGGAGCCCGGTACGGTCATGGTCATCGACGACCGGCGGCCGGGGATGATCAGGGCGAGCGACAGGCCCTGTGATCGCAAAGTGGCCGGGGTCCTGAGTGGGGCCGGTGAGCTCGCACCTGGACTGACCTTCGGGGCCGGGCAGCCGGGAACCGGTCGTCGGCTCGCACTGACGGGACGCGTCTACTGCAAGGCGGAAGCCGACTCCCACCCGATCGAGCCCGGGGACCTCCTCGTTACATCAGCGGTGCGCGGCCACGCGATGCGCGCCGAGCCCGGCGTCGACTGCCACGGCGCCGCGCTGGGCAAGGCGATGAGCGGCCTGGGCGGCGGTACGGGGCTCGTCCTCGCCCTTGTCAACCTTCTGTGAGGAGGGGGCCATGCGACTCCCCCGGATCAGCGAGCTGGTGTTCAAGGGCACGCACAACTCCTACGCCTGCTCCTCGCTCTTCGGGATACACACACCTCCCGTGATGGGACATCCTCCGCTTCAGCAGATCGATGACTTCGGCGTCTGGTCCGTGGAACTCGACTTCGCGGTGAAAAGCGTCGATGGCGTTCCCCGCGCCATCGTGGGACACAACGACGATGACGACCCTCTGTGCTGGGGGCGCTTCCTTCGCGACTACGTTCAGGACATCCACAACGCGCGCTCGCGCCCGTACCGGCCCGTCTTCTTCATTTTCGATGTGAAGGACTGGGGCGACACGGATGAATCGACCGCGGTGGACATCGGCATGACGGACCTTCGCGCAGTGTTCGGAACGGACAATGCCATCAAATTCACCGATGACACGCCGATTGTTCCGCTGCCCACTGCGCCGGAACTCGCTGGTAAGGCAGTACTCCTTCGCACGCTGCGGATCAATCGCGGGTACCAGGACGAATGCACCGACCGTGAAGCCGTCAACCAGGCCATCGCAGTGGGAGCGGGTCTTGAGGGCGGGTGCCCGGGCTCTCCTGGCTTTTCCTCGCCTGGCTGCCGGATCATCGGACTCGACCAGTACCAGGCCGACTGGACATTCGAGTACGGTGTCCCGCCCAACCCCCTGATAGTGGACGGCGCGGCCCGACCGCCCTGGACGGTGACGGACGCCGTGCAGGGCCCTTCCCAGGACCACTGGAGCTGCCCCAACGGGGATGCATGGAATGGGCAGGTGGTCCATGAACAGGGAACATGGAGATTCCCCTACCGGACCGTCCGGGCTGCGGTCACCCGGGCTCAGGGAACCACGGCGAACGGAGTCCGTGAACCTCTGCGAGCCGGCTGGGGATGGACCGTCCTCATCTCTCCGGGGCGTTACCGGGAGAGAGTCGTCGTCGATATCCCGCTGCGTCTCGAGAAGGAGCCGGGAGAGGAAGGCTCGGTTGTGATCGGATAGCCGGAGGAAGCTGGAGTCAGCCGGAGGCGGCCATGCGCTTGACCAATCTCACCGGCGAGTCGGTCGAATACGTCCGCGCCCGCGAGGAGCTGCGACAGGCGGAGATCGAGCTGATGCGTCACCGCGAACGCGTCGCCGAGCTGCGGCGCCAGCTCCCGCCCGGTCCGGCCGTCGAGGACTACGTTTTCGAGGAAGGGCCCGCAGACCTGGAGGCCGGGGACGCACCGGTGTCGCGCGTGCGGCTGAGCGAGCTGTTCAGCGGGCCCGGGCGGGCTCTGGTGGTCTACCACTTGATGTACGGCAAGCGGCAGACCGAGGCGTGCCCCATGTGCACGATGTGGATCGACGGGTACAACGGCGTGGTCCACCACATCGTCCAGAACGCGGACTTCGCGATCGTCGCCGCGGCCGACCTGCCCGTGCTCCGCGCGCACGCCCGCACCCGGGGGTGGACGAACCTGCGCCTGCTCAGCGCGGCGGACAGCAGCTTCAAGTACGACCTCGGCAGCGAGGACGCCGAGGGAAACCAGGACTCGACCATCTCGGTGTTCACCCGCGACGACGACGGCACGGTGCGGCACTTCTACTCGGCGCACCCGCGGATGGCCGAGGACATCGACCAGCGGGGCATCGACCTGCTCAGCCCGGTGTGGCACGTCCTGGACCTCACGCCCCACGGCCGGGGCGACTGGTTCGCCGAGCTGGATTACGGGGGCGCGACGACCTAGGTCCTGCTGCGAAAGTGTGTGCGGTGGCGGGTGTTCCGTAGTACTCCTGGGAAGTTCCAGAGACACGTCTGTTCTCACTTGGAGTCGCCCGATGGCCGTTTACCGTGTCGTGCCCAACATCCAGTCGGAGGCCGCGCAGGAGAGCCGGGAGTTCTATGGCCTGCTGGGCTTCGAGGAGGTCATGAACCACGGCTGGATCATGACGCTCGCCTCCCCGTCCAGCCCGGCAGCGCAGATCAGCGTCATGACCAGTGACAAAACCGCGCCTGTCGCGCCCGACATGAGCGTCGAGGTGGACGACGTGGATGCGGCCTACGCAATCATGCAGGAGCGCGGTGCGGAGATCGTCCACCCCTTGCAGGACGAGGAGTGGGGGGTACGACGGTTCTTCGTCCGCGACCCCAACGGTAGTGTGGTGAACGTGCTGGGCCACCGCTGACGCCTTTCCCGCGCCACTGGGACGGTGCCGGTCACAGCCACTTGTCGTTTGGTGCGCTTGTCGGCCCGCTGCCCGGCCGTGATCACGATGGACATGGGCTTCTGGCCCTGTTCGACGGCCAGGTGCAGCTTGGCGGTCAGGCCGCCGCGCGAGCGCCCGAGTCCGTGGTCGTCCGGCTCGACGGTGACGCCTCCGGGCGGCTCCTTCTGCAGCTCCCCTGTTTACTCGCCCCGGCGGCGTGCTGGTGGGCCCGGCATACCGTGGAGCCGACGTTGATGTCCCAGGTGATCAGCTCCTTCGCGTCGGCCTGGGCCTGGAGCGCGGTGAAGAGCCGATGCCAGGTACCGTCCCGTTGCCACCTACGGAACGGGTCGTACACCCAGATCCACGGCCCCTGCACGGCAGGGAGGTCCCGCCACGGGACACCGGTGCGGACCCGGAACCGTATGCCGTCAATCAGCTGCCGCCTGGTCTGCATCGGCGGCCGTCCACGATTCTTGCCCCTGGGCAACAACGGTTCCAGCGCCGCTCATTGGGCGTCCGTCACCGGACAGCCGCCGAAACGAACAGCGGTATCACCGTGATCACAGGAGGGTGTGGCTGTCTGCGTGGAGGGGGATTGCGGCATGGGCGTCGTCCCGGCCGGGCTCCGATGCCTGCCGCCCTTACTGCTTGACGGGTGCTTGCTCGCGCAGCAGGGTGACGAACGCGCGCATCCATGCGGGGTGGTCGGGCCATGCCCGGGCTGAGACGAGGTTGCCGTCGACCACGACCTCCGCGTCCACGAACGTGCCTCCCGCGAGCCCCACTTCGGGTGCGCAGGCGGGATAGGCCGCAGTGCGGCGGCCCTCGAGCACACCTGCCGCTGCGAGGACGAGCGCGCCGTGGCAGATGTGTGCGACAGGTTTGTCCGCGGCGAAGAACGTGCGTACGATCCGCTGCACGTCGGCGTCCAGCCGCAGGTATTCGGGAGCTCGGCCGCCGGGAATCACCAGAGCCGCGTACGCGTCGGGGTCCACGTCGGCGAAGGGGAGGTCGGCCGGCCAGGAGTGCCCGGGCTTCTCGGTGTAGGTGTCGAATCCGGGGGCGAAGTCGTGCACGACGAACTGGAGTTTCTTCGCCGTCGGCGCGGCGATGTCCACCTCGTACCCCTCTTCCAGCAGCCGCTGATACGGATAGAGGACCTCCAAGTCCTCCGCAGCGTCGCCGGTGAGGATCACAACCTTGGGCATGGGACTCCTTCGGCTCGGATACGGGCCCGGTAGGTCTCCCTACCCAGCTTTCCGGGCGCGGTCACTCACCGCGGCCGACGGGTCATCCTCTGCCGGGAGCGGGCGATGTGGCGCACCCGCTGGCCTTTCCCGCCCGACCCGTACGGGCAGGCACTGCTTCCGCCGGTCCTGCTGGTGTTCAACCCGACCGGGGCGCGCGACCCCCTCCTGGCGGAGTACGGGGCCCGTACGTGGTGCTCGCCGCCCGCAGGCTCCTGGAGGCCGTCGCCCCTCCCTCGTGAGGCGGCGACGGCACCCGTCCCCGGGGCGAGCGCCTCGCCGGTGGTACGGCGACCGTAAGTTACCGGCCGCCGAGGAGGCGCTGCGGCGTGGTGCGGCCAGGAGCCGGGGGGCGGGGCCCCGGGCTCCTGGCGCCTTCAGGTCAGCAGAGGACGACGGACCATACGTGCCACCAGTCCCCGGTGGGGTCCGCTTCGGGGGCGTATGACTCTTTCAGCACACGACCGCGGCTGTCGAACATCCAAGCGACTTGACCTCTGGTCTGGTTGTTGCGCCACGACCCACCGTGGTGGAAGGGCATGTCGTGAACGTCGCCGCAGGCACTCCACTTCAGTTCGTCGCCCGAGTAGTGCGAGCCGCTGTAGGCGCAGAAGTAACCGTTTGCGCTGTAGTAGTTCGCGCAGGGATCGGAAGCCGTCTGCGTGCCTGCCCCGGAGGTGAAGTCACGCGGGTGCGTCTCTCCGGGGAGGGTGACGGTCAGCTTCCCGCCCTTGAAGTCGATCTCGTTGGGCGAGACCTGCTTGCCGCCGACGGTCTTCACATAGTTGTTGACTTTCTCCTGAAGCGCCGTTCCCTGAGCGCTGGTCAGGCGCGCGGCCTCGGCCTGGGCAGTGAAGTCCGGGTGACGGGAGGCTGGGCTCGCCGGGGTGGCGCTCGCGGATACCGTGGCTGCTCCGCCCAGAAGGCTTGCCGTGGCGACGGCAATGCCCACGGCGTGCTTGAACATGATGCGCGACACGTTCGGCTCCTTATCGCACGGTCTCTTTGATGCGTTGTCGGAGCGCCGACCGGACGACGGCACGTATGGCCGTCCAGGTACGGCGGTAGCGGGAATTCCTTCCCTGGGGAGTCCGGGAACGGTGCGGGGCGGACCGGGCCGCCCGGTTGCCGGTTGGCGTGTATCACGCTCTCCGATGCGGCGGGGGGACGCGATGCTTTCAGTGAGGGCTGAATGGTTCGGGCATCAACCGGGGGCCGGGCGTGTTACGAGTCCACTGCACGACGGAGGATCTGCTCACGGTAACGGTCGCTGACCGGCCGGCGCCGCTGGTGGAACTCGGCCTGGCCTTCGAGATGCTGCAGCGCCGTGACACGCACCCGGTGTTCAGCCCATGGCGGCGGCGCATGGCCCGCACCCTGCCGCGGCCGGCACACCCCATGCTGCAGCTGGTCTCCCCGTTGGGGGCTGGGCCGTTGTTCCTGGACCCGCCCAGCCACGACCTGGAAGAGGGCATGGATCAGATTCTGTCCACGCCCCGGGCCCGGGTCCGCACCGAGCTGCGCCGGATGCACGCCATCGACCGACCGCTCACCCCGTGGGTGCGTGACCTCGCCGACCGGGACCGGGATGCCTGGAAAATCCTCAAACAGGCCGTCCACGCCGGCCACGCCAGTGTCACCGCCAAAGCGTGGCCCCGTATCCAGGCCGGCTTCCACGCCGAAACGGCCTGGCGTTCCCGCATCCTGGCCCAGCAAGGACTTCACGCGGCCCTGATGGGTCTGGCACCGTCCGTCCGCTGGCGCGGCATGACCCTGGAAGCACGCTTTCCCCGCGACCTGGACGTCACCCTGCACGGGCACGGCATCATCCTGCAGCCGTCCCTCTTCTGGGCCGACCACCTCCTGGCCGCGCCCCAGCCCGACGGACGGCTCCTGCTGATCTACCCAGCCGTCACACCCCTGCCGCTCCGCGACGCCACAACACCCGATGACCCGCTCACTGCTCTTGTCGGCAGTACCCGGGCCCAGGCATTGCGCCTGCTGGTGCGGCAGCACACCACCACCGACCTCGCCCGTGCACTCGCCGTCACCCCAGCGGCCGCCTCGATGCAGGCCAAAATCCTCCGCGAAGCCGGACTGATCGTCTCCCAGCGCGACGGCAAGGCCATGTGGCACTGGTGCACACCCCTGGGCCTGGACCTCCTCGTGCACGGGAGCGCATGACTCGCGACGTGGCGGACGCCCTCAGTGAGTACCCGCTCAGGCACAGGCCCGGTGCAGCACCAGCTGCGCCTCTGTGGGCGCCGGCCTGACCCTGCCCCATCACAACGGACGCACCAAGGGCGCCAGCACCCGCACCAAGAACGAAGCAGTCGTTCACGATGCCGATGAAGACTCCGGTGAATCAGGCGGCAACGTCGGCGAGGCGGCAGCCGGCTCCTGAGGCGATATCACCTGTCAACCCCCAACAATTGGGGATGTCCGCCCGATGACCGCCATGCCAGAGTCGGTGACGGGAGGAGAGCGGACGCCTCCGGACGTCGAGGGAGGCGGAGATGCCGGGTCGGCTCATCGTCGCGGATGCAACGGTGCTGGAGGACTGCGTCCGCGCGGTGCTCGACCGCCACGGGGCGCGGGACTGGAACATGGTGGCGAAGGACTTCTGGTGCTACGTCCGGCCGCCCGGCGAGATCTCCTGCATTCAGGGGTGGAAGCTTCATATTTCGGCCACGCCGTTGTCGGCGCCATTGGCGCTCGCACGCGCGGCGGACGTACTCGTGCGTCACCGGTGCCATTTCAAGTTCGCCCGGACGATCGAGGGCGTCACGGATCTCGTATCCCGCCAGTGCGATCGGGGGGCAGCCGGCAAGTTCGTCACCGTCTACCCGGAAGGTGACGACCAGGCGCTGCGCGCACTGGCGGCGGAACTCGACGAGGCGACCGCAGGGCTGCCGGGACCGGCCGTCCTCTCCGACCGCCCTTGGCGGCCGGGAAGCTCGGTGCATTACCGGTTCGGGGTGTTCCACGGCGTGCCGATGCTCAGCAACGACGGTCAGTACGAGGCGATGCTGGTCGCCCCCGACGGGGCTCTTGTGCTGGACCAGCGGAGGGCACGGTTCTCTCCGCCCGCGTGGGCGCCGCGTGATCCGTTCGCCGAGGCCGGACACCACCCGGACGCCGCTGCGAACGGCTCGGCGGCTCCCCGCCCCGTCCTGCTGAACGACCGCTATCTGGTCCGGAGGGCCGTGCGCCAGCTGTGTACCGGTGGCGTGTACCGCGCCCTCGACCAGCAGACCGGCGCGACGGTCGTCGTCAAGCAGGCCCGCGCACACACCCAGGCCACGACGACAGGGAGCGACATCCGCGACATCCGCCGTCATGAGGCGGAGATGCTGCGACGGTTCGCCTCGTCGGGTGTCACTCCGCTTCTGGTCGATCTGTTCGAGCAGCAGGGCGACCTGTTTCTGGTGCAGGAAGAGATCGCCGGTATCACCTTGCGCCAGTGGGTGACGCAGAACATGCGGGTCCACGACGACGGCACCTGGGGAACGCCGCCGGACGATGTCCGGCAGATCGCCTCCCGACTCACCGACCTGGTCGCGTCGGTGCATTCCCGGGGCCTGGTGCTGCGCGACCTCAACCCCGGCAATGTGATGATCACCGGGAACGGCTCCCTGCGCCTGATCGACCTGGAACTCCTGGTCTCTCCCGGAGCACGGCCGGTCGTCCGCGGATACACGCCGGGCTATGCCGCACCGGAAGAGGTCGCCGCACCACGGATCGGCACCGCCCCGGCGCCCACGGCCGATCTGTACAGCCTGGGCGCGACCTTCTTCCATCTGGTCAGCGGTGTCGATCCGCTGCTGCCCGACGACAACCCCGTGACACGCCCGCGGCACGAGCGCATCGCGTACTGGCTCGGCCTGCTCGGAGCGGGCAACCCGGGCGCACGCTGCATGGCGGTCGTCACCCTCGCCCTCATGCACGAGGACCCCGGCCGGCGCCCCGGGCCGGCGGAAGTCCGTCGGCTGCTGACCGGGCAGACAGGCCCGGCCCGCCCGAACAGCCCCGCCGGATCGCTCCTGTCGCTCCCCGGAACCGCCAACGTGAAACATATGATCACCGACACGATCGACCACCTGGTGGCGACCATGGACATCGGTCACTCCTCACGGCTGTGGCCGACCGGCGCCTCGGGCACGGGCACGGATCCGTTCAACGTCCAGCACGGTGCCGCGGGAGTCCTGGGCACCCTGGTCCTGGCCCATCAGGCCCGGCCGGATGCTGCGCTGCGCAATGCCGTGGCATCTGCCGCCGGTTGGATCCGTTACCGGATCGCCCGCGAGCCGCGGGCGCTGCCCGGGCTCCACTTCGGCCGCTCCGGCACGGCCTGGGCGCTTGCGGAGGCCGGAGTGCTTCTCGGCGACGACGACCTGCTCGTGCTCGCGGGTGACCTGGCCCGGACGGTCCCTCTCCACTGGCCCAATCCGGACGTCTGCCATGGCGTCGCCGGCGCGGGACTGACTCAGCTCCGCCTCTGGGAAATCACCGGCGAGAAGGTCTTCCTCGAACGGGCGGGGCAGGCTGCAGAGGCGGTGGCCGCAGCGGCCGAGTACCGGGAAGGGCTCGTCCTCTGGCCCATCCCGCATCATTTTCCGTCCCGCCTCGCCGGGGCCACCCACTACGGTTTCGGGCACGGCGTCGCCGGCGTCGCCGCGTTCCTGCTGAGTGCCGGGCAGGCCACCGGCGAAGGCGCCTACGTGCGGCTGGCCGCGCAGGCAGCCGACACGCTCCGCTCCGTCGTGGTGGTACGTGACAACGCGGCGTACTGGCCCAAAGGCATGCAAGGCGACCATCCCGGCCGGCTGTGGAAGCACTGGTGCAGCGGCTCCTCCGGAATCGGCACGTTTCTGGTGCGCATGTGGCGGGAGAACGGCGACCAGCGGTTGCGTGAACTGGCCGGTCTGGCAGCCCACGCCGTTCACCGGTCGCGCTGGCAGGCCGGGACGACTCAGTGTCACGGGATCTCGGGCGACGGGGAGTTCCTCCTCGATCTCGCCGAAGCGACCGGCGAGGAACGCTACCGGGACTGGGCGGCGGATCTCGCGACGGCCGTCCTGGCACGCCACGCCCTGCAGGACGGACGCATGCTGCCTGCCGACGAGACCACGACCGGCCTGGCGGCCGATTTCGGTACCGGTACATCCGGAGTCCTGGCGTTCCTGCTGCGGCTGGCCCACGGCGGTCCCCGCCTGTGGCTGCCGCACCACAGCATCCGCGCCACCGAATCCGGTGCCGGCGCGGAGACACAAGAGACGGATGCGAGCCCGGAGGGAGGTGAAGACCATGGAGAACGAGAAGGCTGCGGCGGTCGATGTGACTGCCCTGCAGGCGCTGGAGACCGATGACGAGGCCGAGACCGCTCTGCAGAGCTGTCTGTGGACCTGTCCGGGGACCTCATGACACATCGGTGAAGGGCGGGCACGCGCGGCGTGCGTCGCGGTGCCCGCCCGCAGCCACGGCCGCACGCCGAGGAAGGAGCAATGAGATGCCGAGCCGTTCGCCTGCCTCGGTCTACTTTCCCGTCCAGCCGAAGCGGCTCGACAGCATCGCCGCCTTCGCCCGTCTCGTGCACCAGGGCCACGCTCGCCGGCTGTGGGCCGGCCAGTCCGTGGAAGGGCTGGAGATCCACCAGGTCCTCGCCGCGCTCACCGTGCGCTTCCCGGGAATTCCCCTGGGAACGGGCGTCGCGGTCACGTTGCTCAGGCATCCTTACGACGCCGCGCTGCACGCCCGCTCCCTGGCCCTGCTGTCCGGGGCACCCTGTGTCGCCGGTTACGGCCCCTCATACGCAGGAGCCCAGCGGGCGTTGCGGTCCACGTCCTATGCCGGCCCGTGCTCCGCGGCGGAGGAATACATCCGTCTCGCCCGCGCCCTCCTGGACGGTCGGAAGGTCCGGCACGACGGCGGCTACTTCACCCTGAACGCCGCTCTCAAGCCACTCGCGGCACCACCGGTCGAGCTCGGCCTGGGTGTCCTGCGTCCGGCAATGGCCCGCACAGCCGGGCTGGTGGCCGACGTGGCAATCACGCTGATGACCCCGCCCCGGTACATCCGCGACCACATCGTCCCCGCCCTGGAAGCCGGGGCCCGCGAGGCCGGCCGCAACCGCCCGCGCATCGCGACAATCGCGCAGATCGCCGTCGCACTCCCGGGGCGGGACCTCGAACACGTCACATTCACCGGGGCGTACCCGAACCTGACCCTGCCGCACTACACCGACATGTTCCGCCGTGCGGGAATCAGCACCGACCCGGGCGACCCGGCCGACGGGGCCAGGAAGCTCCTGCGCTCGGGAGGAGTTCTGACGGGAAACCCCGCCGAGATCGCCGCGTCCTTGCAGGAGTACCGCGCCTGCGGAGTGGACGAGGTCATCTTGAGCCCCGCCGGCGTGCTGCTCACCGAAGGCCTCGATGCGGCACTCGCCGACCTGCGGGAAGTCCTGGCGGAAGACGCCGTTCTGGCACCGGCCCCGCACATCGGCGCCCCGGGCACGCCTCGCTCACCCTTGACACCAGGGCCACGACGCGGCTCATCAGACTTCGGGGACCAGTCGGCCGACCTGATCTCGGAACCCGAAGCGCCGGACGGACGATGCGAAACCGTACGGCAGTGATGCAGCCGGCTCCGCGCGCCAGTGCCGGGCACCGCTAGCGGGGCGGTGGCCCCGCTATGCGGGGCCACCTTGGCGCGGGTACGCGTGAGGTCGGCAGGCGACCTGGAGATGGAACGGGCGGCCATCGAGTCCATGCCGAGGTTCTTCGCTTCCACGTACACGCCGTTGGCGCTCTTGTGGCCGCCGGCCGTGACGACCAGGCCCTGGAGTTGACAGCCCTCAGTGAGTGAGGCCGGCGACGAGTTCTTCTCGGCCCGCTATGCCGGTCTTGCGGTAGATGGACCGGAGGTGGTCGATCACGGTGTGCGGGGACCTGTCGAGGACGCGAGCGATGTGCTTGATGGTCAAGCCCTGCAGCAGGTGCCCAACGATCGCTTGCTCTCGCGGCGTGAGCCCGTACCAGGTTGAGATGGTGGACAGGAGAAGAGTGGCCGGGGCGGATTGGAACGTGATGCCCACGGCGCGCCGTTCGGTGTCCGGGTCGCCTTCGTCGTTGTTGAGGAACTGCGCGTGCACCGCGATCCAGCCGTCGGATGTCGGAACGCATCTGAGCGCCGGCTGGTTGGAGCGGCGCGCCGAGTAGGTGATGCCCCAGAGCCGTTGGCCGAGCTCTCCGTTGCTCGCCAGCGAGGCCTCGGGGACGAACTGGCCCAGCCAGCTGCGTGCGGACGGCGTGATGGCCTGGATCTTGTCGTCGGCGCCGATGACCACGACGCCTGGCAGCACACTGCGACGGCTCGGCCGCAGCGGCTGGGCGGCCACGAACCGTTTCAGGGCGGCGGCAAGGGGGGCCGAGAGGCGTTCGGCGTGCGCCGCGTCCGTTTCCGAGAACGGCCGGTTCCCCTGGTCCCGGAGGAGCGTCAGGCCGCCCCAGGCCACCCCGCCGAGCATCAGCGCGATGCGGATTTCGCTGCCGAACCCCTCCACCGGCACGACGCCGTGGGACCGGTCACTGTCTTTGAACAGGCGGGATCCCGAGTCGAGAGCACCGACCCGCTGGGAACTGTGCATCAAGTGTGCGAATGAGTGGGGTTCGGCAGCCGGCAAGTCGCCGACCTCCGGGTGCCTGGACGCGACGAGGCGGTAGCCGTTTCTTCCATGGCAGAAGCAGCTGGGGTCCAGACCCGCCAGCATGTATCGGTCGTGCGGGATGAGCTGGCCCACGAAGTGCGACAATGCGTGGGCCAGTTCCGGCACGGTCGTGGGATCCGCCGCCATGGCGGGCAGCGTGCGGTGGAGCCATTCTTCCGCCCCGGATCCGCTCTTGCGCTTCGCCGGCATGTCAACCCCCCAGTTACTGGGATGTTTCCGCGGCCGCGTTCGCAGCAAACTCGAGTCTATGCCGGAGGCGTGGAACTCTACGGGTGGGGCGTCGAGTATTTGTTCATGGAGGCCCGCGAGCCGAAGCTCAATCAGCGGATCTCCGTACGGTGTTTGTGGGGTGTCAGAGCATGAGGAGTAGGCGTGTGTTGGGTACGAGTTTGCGGTTGACGCTGGTGCTCTGCACGAAGATGGTGAAGTGGTCGTTGTGGTCGGGTTTGACGCGGGCTTCCATGTCCGGCAGGCCGAGGAGGGCCCGGGCCTCGGGTCCCGTGTAGACGCGGTCCGTCTTTTTCTCCAGCACTGCGATCTGCTTCTGTGCCTGGATCTTCTCCGGCTTGCTCAGCTGGTAGAACGCGGCGCCGGTTCGGTAGGTGTGCCCGCATTCGGTGACCCAGTCGCGGATTGCCGCGTCACGGGTCACGGGGATCAGCTGGTATTGCGACGGATTCACCGGGGTGAGGCCGGCTGCCTTGATGGTGTCCTTGTTGACTGCTTCCGCGCCTGTGGAGAACACGGCCCGTGATCCCCGGATGCCCTGGGTGCGGCCTACCATGAAGTTCTCGGTGGCCTGCCGGATGACCTGCCCGGCCTCTTCCAGGCCTTGTGTGCTGGTGGCGTCCCAGATGGCGATGTTGTCCTTCGGGAAGCCGCACTGCATGGCTTCGCGTTTGCCCATCTGGTCCGGTACGAGGACGGCGAGTGTCCAGTTGTCTTTCTGTGTCTCGATCATTTCGGCGACGGCCTGGGTCAGTTCACGCGGGTTCCTGGTGGGGGCGTCGGGGCAGCGGTGGCTTGCGTTTTCCTGGCCGTCGGTGAGTATGAATGTCAGGAAGCTGTGGTCGCCGTACAGCTGGGCTGTCTGTGCCAGCTCCCGCTGTGATTTCAGTGCGGCTGCCAGCAGGGCCGTCATTCCACCGGCCCGGTACAGCTGCTTGAGTGACGGCATCCGCAGTACGTCCTTGTCGTAGATGACGCACTTCACCTTGTCTGCGAAGACGTACACTGTGACGCGGGTTTCCTGGTCGAGTTCCCTTGAGCGGCGGGCAAGGTAGGCGATCTGCTGGTCGGCGACGTCGACGACTTTGCGGCTCAGGTGCGACATGGACGAGCTGGCGTCCAGTACAAGGGCAACGTGGTTGATGTAGTTCTGGTTTCCGGGCATGGCAGGTCCCCCTCATTCCGGCTTCCGGTTTGATGCTCCTACCGTCTCACCCACCACTGACAATCGGTCCTGGCTCCCGGGCTGGGGGAGGAGCCCGCCCGGCCGGGGGTGCAGCCGGGATGCGGCACGAGGCCCTGGGCACTGCGGCCGCGGGGACCGGCGGGGCCTGGTGGGGCGGGGATCTTCTCGTTGGCTGTGAAGTGCGCGGTATCTCGGCACTGGCCGTTGTGGCCCGGACCGCCCTGGCCCCTTCTGCTCCAGGCCGTGCTCCCGCGGCGGATTGCCCTGGCGCCGGTCTTTCCGGTGGTGACGGCGGGCAGGTCGGGCTCAGAGGGGGTCTAATGATCTCGCCGCGATGCTCGGACGCGCAGACGCCGGCATGCGCCCCGCACACGAAGCCTTGCTCGCCGGGTCCCCCTTCGTCGTCTGGGGCAGCTTGGTTCCAGCTGACCAACTCGTGCGCACCTACCGGACCCGGCTCCGGCGCACCCAGAGACGCGGGTAGCTGACACTCGCCCTCAGTGAGACCGTCACCCTCCGATCATCGTCAGATCGACCCGTTCACGGCTCGGCGTTCGTGAGCGAGCGCCAGCGGGCCTCCTCCGCTTCGTGTGAGCCGTCCGCTGTCGCCTCCGCCACTGCGAAGTCGCCATCGACCGGCAACCCGCCGCGAGAAAGAAGGATCAGGGGCCAGGCCGACGTCCTTGTAAAGCCGCTGAAGGAGTGCCAGGCCAAAGGGTGCTCAAGGCGCCATGCTTCTCTGTGGGCACCGGCGACCTCGTCACCAACCTGCGGGAACGCGTACGGACGGAAGAGCAGCTCCGGTTCGATCGGCTCCTGGCCGCCCGGATCGACGGTGCAGCCCTCCCTGCTCTTCGAGGTCCGCATCGAAGGACTGTCCATGCCGCAGCACATGAAGTGACGGGGTGGGTCGGGGCAACCAGCCCACGTCCCGAGGCGGGTCGAAGTGGCTTTCGGAGAGCATGTGAACCGTCGTGGCCGGGATCCCGACGTGACACTCTTCGCCCTCGGCAAGCTCGGAGGTATCCGGCATGAGCCGGAACAGCTCCATGTCCCAACTCGTAGTGGTCGCCTCTTCGGGGGAAGGCTCGGTCGCCGTTCCAGCGAAACCGCGAGTTCGGATCCACCTGGCGCCAGGGCCGGCGAAGGGAGACGTAGTGCGGCGAGACCTTGGTGACCTCAGCAGCCGCTGCCGGACAGGTCACTCGAAGCCCGTCCGCTGGCCGGAAGTCGTTCATCACGGTGCGCTCTCGAATCCGCGGTAGGTGCCCGACGCGTCCACCGCGTCAGCGAACTCGGCGAAGTCCATGTTGGCAATGGACAGGTTGTTCGAGATGTCGGCAAACCACCGGGGAGGGACTCGAAACGTCCGGCCAGGCTCGTCATACAGATCGACAGCCAGGAGCGGATGCTCGTCGTCCGTCATCGTGGTGTCATCCGCGACGAACAGATAGCAGATCTTGTCATCATCCTCGGCATCGCCGTCCGCGCCAACCAGTTCTTCAACGCTCACGCCGGCGAACAGCGTGTCGCTGACGTACGTCGCGTTGCGGTACTCGTCAACGCCGTCGATGGCCGCTCGCACCGCCTCCCAGGCTGAGTCGCTGCTGAAGTCGATGCGCAAGACGAGCGAGGTCAGATCGTCAGGTTGAGGCAAGGCCATGCAGGTGATCCAACCACCCTGTCGGCGTACTCGCGAATGTGCTCAGTCACGCACGGGTGAACGGACTCTGTCGCAGATCTTGTGATGCTGGGTCGTCCGCAGCTCGCACTGATGTCGATCCCCGTGAGCGGCCTGCCCGGAACGCCGTGTCATGCTGGCCGACCACGGGCGGCCATGATCGCCATCGCTGCAAGCGGAAAGGGATACGATGCGCATTCCATGGCGCCGACGGTCGGCCGGGCGGTCGCGGCGGCTCCTCGACATTGCGGGTGTCAAGCCCGGGTCGGTTGATGAAACCGACGACCTGGACGTCTGCCGGCAGGTCGCCTTTCGGGTAGCCCGGCGGGACCACGGCGCGACCGCTGAGGTTCTGGCGGTCGTCGAGGAACTGCTGAAAGACGAGGCCGAGTACGAGTTCGTCGTCACGTTCCTGGAGAACCTCCAGAACCTCGTGTCCCATGGCCTCGACACGCTTCGGTCCACCGACGAGATACGTCTGCTGCTCGGACCCCGAAGCGCGATCTGCTGGGACACCGTGACCGCTTTCTGGGCCGCGGTGGCTGACTGGCGGGTTCGCACCGGCATGCCGCTGGAGTCTGCCGCCCCGCTCCTCGGCGCCCAGAACGAACACCTGCGCATGCTCCTGTGGACGGCGAACAGGACCCTCTCGACGGGCGAGAAGCTCGGGATCGCTGACGCCGTGCGCTACGAGAAGGCCGCCGGGTCGCCTGTCCCCGGATACAGCCACATCGCAGTCGCACTGCGCATCGCCGGGCAGGACGGGCCCTGACCCGGCAACGGGGGAGGCCGCAAGCACTCAGGCTTCACAAGATCAGCGACAGAGCCGAGAATCGTGATCGTCCACAGCTCCCGGACCGCTGCGTCCCGCTTGCCCGCCGGGTGTCTGGGCCTGTTGCTCGGTGCGCTCGCGGAGCGCGGCAATAGCGAGGGGGATGAGGGCGAGGATCCCCGCGCTCTCCGGGGCGCGCTGGGCCGGGGCCCCGGCCGGGACCTCCAGGGCTGTGGCCACGTCCTCCACCGCACCCGGGTTCCACCCGTCCGGAGCCGCCGCATCAGCCAGAGTGCACGCGGCGAGCACCACCGCCTCGGCGTGCTGCTCCAGCGGCTTCTCCTCGGAGGGATCCGGTGATGCCAGAACCTCCGTTGACCGGTGAACGGCTGGGCCGCTGATTCGTATGTTGCGTCTGCGTGCGGGGTGGACGGAGGACGACCTCGCCCGTGCCCTCGTCGCCGACTCCGGCCGGGCCACGGTCACCCGTACCGAGGTGTGGCGGTGGAAGGCGGAGTTTGGGCATCCCACCAACCGCCCTGGCCTACTTCGACGACGAGCCGACCTTCGTCCAGGCCGCGCGATCCCTGGTCATCCAAGCGCACCTTTTTCAACGGCACGGACGATTTCATCGCCCGGCTACGCCACCTCGGCGTGCCCTTGGCCGGCCAGTGAGGCCCAGCTACACCTCGCGGCGCACGGACTGATGCACTGACTCCCGGGGCGCGCCGTCGCGAATGGCGACCATCGCGGTGCGGATGCGCTCCGCCATGCCGGCTGCCTTTGCCGGGGACGGGGACAGGACGCGGTTCTCGCTCATCAGGGCGTGGAACTGCTGCTCCTGGTAAGGGACACCGGGCGGCAGCCCGCGATGTGCCAGTGAAGGTGGGCGTTCCCCTGCTGGCTCCCGAGCGAGTACAGGTACGTCCGCTCAGGGCCCAGGACAGCCTCGGCAGCAACAGCGGCCCCACGGACGAACAGCATGAGCCAGGTATAGGCAGTCTCGTCCAGGTCGCGGACGACATGCTCGACGTGCCGCCTCGGGGCGACGAGGATCTTCCCGGGCAACGTGGGCCACCGGTCCAGGAACGCGATGTGGTCTTCGTCCTCGAACACGGTCTCGTGAGGGTAGTCCGGGTGCCCGCGGAGAAAGGCGCAGATGAAGCACGGACCGCTCTGCGAACGCTCGACGTACGCCTCAAGATCCATGTGCTGCCGGCCCATGAACGATCACAGACCGCGTGCGGTGAGGAGCCCGGGGACACGGGGGCGAAGGTGCCGTGCCGGATGCTGGCCGTCTGGCGCAGGCCCAGAATCCTGGCGGCCAGGCGATGGTCCTCGATGTTGAGAGCCTGGGTCGCGGTGTCCGGGTCGCAGATAACGATGCGGCCTCCTGGGCGGATGATGCGCAGCATCTCTCGCCCAGGAGCGGGTGAGCTTGTCGGTGACGGCTGCTTGGCTGGGTCGCCGCACCCTCGCCGCTCTCCGGTCAGGAGGTTTTCTGCAGCAGCCAGGCGTTCGGCGTGAAGGAGGAGTTGACGAAGACCACGCAGCCGCCGCTGTAGTAGGTCTGGATCTTGGTCCAGCCCTTGGGCGGGAGCGCGCTGGCGCAGGCGTTGACCTGGGTGCCGACGGGAAGGCCGTCGAGTTGCTTGATCATCTTGATGTTCGAGCCGCCCATCACGCGGCACGAGGCGCTGGTGCCCCAGTTCACGTCGACCCAGCCGTCCGGGGTCATCGAGTCGGCGCACACCGTGCGGGTCTCGCCCGGTGACGCCTGGGCCGGGCTCGCCGTGACGGAGGTGGCGAGCGTCGCGCCGAGAAGTGCCAGACCCGCGGTGCGGAGTCGTCTCATGGGGTGTCTCCCAAGCGTGAAGAGTGCACTGATGCGCTGATGAGTGATCAGTGTTGGCCACGGGCATTCAATGGCCTGTGTGAAGGTCTTGAGGAGAGTGTTTTCGGCCATGAACGGCCGCGAAGGGCGTTCTCAAGGTTTTCTCAAGGCCTTGAGGAAGCCGTGGGAAAGCCGCTGTGCCGCATGGGCGCGGGCCCGTGCGGCACAGTCGTGGGCGGCGGTGGACGCCCGGTCCGTCTGACGGGTGCTCCGGTAAAGCTCCGGTGATGGCCTGCCCACCGGCGGGAAGTACGGGTGTGCGGCACTCCGCCGCCTGGCTGTGGTGACGGTGCAGGGCATCGTCCACCGAGCGGACCGCACGGTGGGCCTGCGCCGACTTGAAGTCGCAGGTCAAAGGGCTGGTGTGACCGGTGCTCAGGGTGCTCACGCTGGTCATGGGCGGCTGTCTGCGCAGTAGAGCGTCCGTCAGCGGTTGATTGCCGGTTTTTCGGTGCTCGAAGCGGTGGCGGACGTGCGCTTCCCGGCCAGTGGCAGGCGTGACTTTCGGCGCCGTGGTGTTCGGCCACGGAGCCTCCGCGAAAACCCGTTGGCGGAACCACGGCGGCCACTGCTACGTTTCCGGAGGCCGTGCAAGAGAGCGAGGAGGTGGTATCCGTGAACGCAGTATCGACATGGGTGCTCCCCTCCGGGGTCACGGTTGGGCGATAGGTCGTCCGGGAGCGCCGTTCATGAGCTCTCCCGAAAGGCACGACCATGCACTTCACTTCTGAACAGCGTCTTGACGACGGCGTCCTCGAGCGCGAATTCACCCTCGGCGAGATCCCCGGCATCCTGTGGACGCCCGGATCCGCATCCGCACCGGTGCCGCTGATCCTGCTCAGCCCCCCTCCTCTCGGGCTGCGCAAGACGTACCCCCGGCTGGTGGCCCGGGCCCGGCGCTCCGCGGTGGACGGCTTCGCCACGGCCACCATTGAGCTTCCCGGAAGCGGCGACCGGCCCCGTTGGCCCGCCGCCGAGCAGGCCCGCGCCGACCTGCGCCGGGCTGTGGAGGCCGGTGAGCGGGTCAGCGACGAGATCATCGATGCCCTCATCCTCCCGCTGGTCGACAAGGCGGTCCCGGAATGGCAGGCCGCCCTGGACGCTCTCCTGTCGCTGCCCGGGATCGGCGGCCCGGTCGGGTACTCGGGGGGAGTGATCTCCATCGGGACCCGGCTGGCGGTGGTCGAGCCGCGCATCTCGGCTGCTGTTCTGTTCGCCGGGAGTTTCGTCCCCCGGGCCATGTTCGAGGAGGCCCGCCAGGTCACCATTCCTGTGCACGTCCTGCTGCAGTGGGACGACGAAGGGAACGACCGGCAGGCGGCCCTGGAACTGTTCGACGCCTTCGGCTCCAAGGAGAAGACGCTGCACGCCAATATGGGCGGGCACACCGGCGTCCCGCAGTTCGCGGGGGACGCCGCGGCCCAGTTCTTCACCCGGCACCTGAAGTGACGCCGGGCCGTCAGGCCACCAGCAGACGGTAGCCGTGTCGGCCAGGATGCTGCTCATCCAGGGACAGGCCCCGGCCCTCCTCGGCTCTCTGCAGCACGGGCCCCTGCCAGACTCTCGGCAGGGGCCCGTGCTGCCCGAAGCCATGAATTGCTCGACGTCTTGACGCTGGGAGGTGGTGGCTGGCTTGGTGTGTTGCTGCTGTGTTGAGAGGCAGGCCCAGCCGGTAGGCACTTCCGCAGGCATCGCTCAGAAAGTGGAGAAGCGCAGGAAGTGGCCCCTGTCGCCGGAACCGAGTCCGGCGACAGGGGCCGCTTCCTGCGTGGCATTAAAGGTCGGAGGGAAGGCTCTTGCCGGTTTCGGCGTCGTAGGCGAGCCCTGTCGGCGACAGGCGAACCATCCGGGTGGGCGGCTTAGCGTCCTCGTGCCAGTTTGTTCCGCCAACCGTTGCACGCACTGTCACGTCGGCAAGCGGGTCCTTGACCGGCACCGAGACCTCAGGTGCTCGGGGGAACCACTTGTCGTTCCCCCGCGTGCTCTGCGCGCTCTCGCCTGATGTGGCATCGATGCGCAGAAACTTGGCGTTCCGGTCGAAGTAGCTGCGCAGCTCCACTACGACGTGGTCCCGGTTGCTGTTCCAGTGGGCCACGACGTCTGCTTTGACGCCGTCGATGTGGAGTGCTGCGCCGGACCTGCGCTTGTACGCGGCGGCTTTCGCCTGACGCTGTTGGGTTTGCTGTTCGTCTTGAGCGTTCTGTCAGACGCACGCCCCGGCGATGCCCAGGGCCGCGATCGTGGCGATGTAGGGCCAGGTGCGCCGACGCGGTTGTGTGTGTCCTTTGCCGTCCGACGTCGGGCTGGGCAGGGTGGTGGGTGCGGGCGGCTGGGGTGTGCTGTGCCATGCCATTCCCGCTGTATCGCCGGTTCCGGGCTGCTGCCACCATTCCACGTCTTTGCCCATGCGGGCGACAGTAGCGCGGAGCCCGGCTGCTTGGTCGGGGTTGCCGCACAGCTCCGCTACCTGGGCTTGGATCGCGAGCCAGGAAATGGCCTGATCCGAGTTGATCCCGTACGTGTTGATGTCCTCGCGCTCGCCGATAGCCGCCATCTGAGCGGCCTCGCTGCACCGGCCTTGCCTCGCGGCCTGGAGGACGTCCTGGTGCCGGGTGTCGATGACGTTCGGCGGCATCTCCCATTCCCAGTCACCATCCTCTTCGCTGGTGTCCTGCTCGATGGACACTGCCGCCTCCGCCAGGGCGTCGCCCTCGTCGCCATGGTCCCTGTCGGCGTCGACGTCCATCTCGGTCTCGGCGGCCTGTTCGGCGTCGGCTTCCGCGTCGGCCACGGCGCCTATGGCCTGTTGGGCCTGGCGGCGTCGTGCGGAGGTGTCGGTGAGCCGTGCTTCATCCTCGTTCAGTACGGTCTGGACGATGTCGACATAGTCGGGGCCGACCTTCCACACGGCCTGTCCGGGGTCCAGCGTCGGGATCTTCTCCACCGCCCAGGCCGGCAGGCTGAGCAGCGCGCCGACGATGGCTGCTTCTTCCGGTCCGAGGCGTCCGATGTGGGCGACCTCGCACAGCCGCGCCAGGTCCTGTGCCCGGCCGTCGCCCAGGTCGGAGAGTGTGTGCATCAGCACGTCCAGGGACAACGCCGCCTTGCGGGAGTTCTTCAGCAGGCGCTGGATCAGCTCGGCTGTGGCGGGGGAGAGGAGGATCTGCCATGCCTCCTCGAGCACCAGGTGGCGGTGCACGGCGGTGGACTGCCGCAGCCACAGGTGCTCTGCCCAGCACGACACGGCGGCCATCAAGGCGGGGATGGCGGGGCTGTTGCGGTCGAGCCCGGAGAAGTCGAAGCTCAGGATCGGCAGGTCCGTCTCGGGCAGGGCCGCGTTCTGGCCGTCGAATAGGCCGCGCAGGCTGCCCTCGGTGTAGCGGGACAGCGCGATCGCGGCGCCCTCACCCCACCCGGTCAGTTTCGCCGCCGGCCATCGGCCGTCCTCGGGGCGCACCAGTGCGTCCACCAGGCCGTCCAGCGAGGTGGCCTTCGGGTGGTTCAGGGCGTGCTGGAGGGCGTGGGTGGCCTGGGGGCTGAGCGCGTTGGGCTCCACTGCGGCGATCAGTGAGCGGACGAGTTGCTCACGGACCTCGGGCGGGAACAAGTCGCTGCAGGGGTTGAGGGTAAAGCTGCCGGCCTGGATGACCCGCCCACCCAGTTCGCGTACGAGCGGTGCCCATTCGCCGCCGGCGTTGTCCTCGCCGAAGCTGTCGATGACGACGGCCTGGTGGGCGTGCTCGAGGATCTCCCGCCGGATGCGGACCTTGGCGGTCGTGGATTTACCGGATCCCAGGCCGCCCAGGCCGAGGCTGTTCGTGGAGGGCAGGATGGCGGCTTCGGCGAGAACGGGGGAGAGGCGGAAGGGGCGGCCGTCCAGCAGGGACCGCCCGATCGGGATGCCGGGGAACCTGGTGGTGGAGGCGACGAGCGGCGCCGTGATCGCGGCATGGGTGGAGGGCAGACGGATCACAGGATCGCCCCCTTCCTGGTGGAAGCTCCGTGGGGAGTGGTCATCGCGTGGGCGCGGTGCTGCTGGCCCGCGAGCCAGTCGAGGTGGATGCAGTGCTGGTCGGCCGCGAGCTCGGCCTGCCAGCGGGCGTCCGTGACGGTCTCGGGGCTGTCGCCCCACACCGTCAGGTAGGCGTCGATGTCCACGAGCGTCGCGCCCTGGACGAGCGCGCCACGCGCGGCGCTGGAGGCGATCTCGTGAGCGTCCTGCTTGACCTTGTCGGTGGTGAATGCCTGGGCTGCGGCGCGCTGCCATTTCGCCGACCGCCGGGACTGGCCCACTGGCAGCGGCCGGTACAGCACCGCCAGGGACCGGTCAGACTCCTGGCCCAGCAGCAGCCGGGGCATAAGGTCGCCGCCGCTCTCCTCGGGCCAGCCGGTGATCCGCGCGGTGGAGGCGTAGCGGCCGTCGTCCAGGGCCGCCCAGCTGGCGCCGCGGTCGGTCACCGCGGGGATCGGCTCGGGTGTCAGGGGCGCGAGGGCGCCCAGGGCCGCGAACTCGCCCTCGAGGGTGTCGAGGATGCGAGCGGGCTGTCCGACCAGCCCCTTAGGGATGTACACGGACACCGTCTGCGAGTGGTCGGTGTAGTCGCCGACCGTGGCGTGGTAGCTGACGTGGACCTGGATACCGGCGGTGCGGGCCTGGCCGCCGGCGAAGTTCAAGGCGTGGGAGAACGCATCGTGAAACGCCGCCCGCCGCAGCGGGTCCTGCATGGTGCCATGGTCCGGGTACAGGGCCCAGGTCCTGGCCGCTCCCGGACGCGCGAACGCGACGCCGGGCGTGGTCTTCTCCCGCAGGTGCCGGTATCCGACGGCCGCCCAGCGGGCGATCGAGCGAGGTCCCGGCGCCACGTTGAGCAGGGCCGCGGCCGCGCCCACCGTGCCGAAGGTCCACGCGGGCGGCGGGGTGAGCATCGCTGACATCAGGACGGCGCCCCCGACCACGCGGGCGACGACCCGGCCGTACGGAGCTGCGCCCAGGTCTCCCCGCTGCGCGCCGAGAGCCTCGCGGGGCTCGCGCCCGCGGTCGTCGCCACCGCGCAGTACGACCCGCTGCGCGACGAGGGTCTGGCCTACGCGGAAGCGCTGCGCGACGCCGGGGTGGAGGTGTTCGCGCGGAACTACGAGGGGCTGATCCACGGCTTCTTGAATCTCTACCCCTTCTCCCCCGGTGCCGACGCCGCGGCGGGCGAGCTGTTCGCCCGACTCGCCGGCCTGCTCAAGTGAGCGGCCTGGGGCCGCCGCTCCCGGCCCAGGGATGCGATCACTTGTGATCGACGATGCCATGGAGACATGGCCACGTACAGGCCGGCCACGGGCGCCGCACGGCTGCACCGCGTGTTCGAGGCCGCCTGTGACCGCTCGCCGTCGGCCACCGCGCTGGAGTGCGAGCAGCACAGGCTGACCTACGGCGAACTCGACGCCCGCGCCAATCAGCTCGCCCATCACCTCCGCGGCCTGGGCATCGGCCCGGGGTCACGGGTCGCGATCCTGGTGCCGCGGTCGGTGGAGACGTACGTGTCCTTGCTGGGGGTGGGCAAGGCCGGGGCGACGTTCCTGCCCGTCGACCCGGCGGCGCCACCGGCCCGGGTCGGCTTCATCACCGAGGACGCCGACGTCAACCTGGTGCTGACCGCCTCCGGCGCCGCGCGGGCGGCCGAAGGGATCGCCCGCCGCGTCCTCGACCTCGGCACGCGCGGGCCGGAGCTCGCGGCGGCGCCCCGCACCCGCTTGCCGCCCGGCCGGGAGGAGGACGATCCGCTGGCGTACATCATGTACACCTCGGGTTCGAGCGGCAGGCCCAAGGGCGTGCGGATCGCCCAGTCGAGCATCTGCAACTTCCTCCGCTACGTGCCCGAGCTGTACGACGTGCGGCCCGAGGACCGGGTCCACCAGGGCATGACGATCTCCTTCGACTTCTCCATCGAGGAGATCTGGCCGACGTGGGCGGTCGGCGCCACGCTCGTCGCGGGCCCGGCCGGCTCGGCGCAGTTCGGCGCCGAGCTGGCCGACTGGCTGGAGGAGCGCGGGATCACGGTGCTGTACTGCGTGCCGACGCTGCTGGCGACGATCCCCCGGGACCTCCCGCTCCTGCGCGCCATCATGGTCGGCGGAGAGGCGTGCCCGGCCCGGCTCGTCGAGCGGTGGAGCAGGCCCGGGCGCCGCATCCTCAACACCTACGGCCCGACCGAGGCCACGGTCACCGCCACCGTCGGGGAACTGCTGCCGGGTCGGCCCGTGACCATCGGCAGGCCGCTGCCGACCTGTTCGGTGGTGCTGCTCGACGAGGAGCGCCGGCCCGTGCCCGACGGCGCGGTCGGGGAGATCTGCGTCGGCGGCCCCGGCGTCGCCCGTGGCTACATCGGGCGGCCGGAGCTGACCGCCGACCGGTTCATCGAGCATCCGCTGGCACCGCCGGGCGGCAGGCTCTACCGCACGGGCGACCTCGGACGCAGGACCCCGGACGGGCAGTTCGAGTATCTGGGCCGGGCCGACGCCGAGGTGAAGGTCCGCGGGCACCGGGTCGATCTCGGTGAGATCGACAACGTGCTGCTGGAGGAGCCCGGTGTGGCCGAGGCGGCCACCACCTTGATGCCCGCGCCCGACGTGGAGGGCGGCGCGGCCGAACTGTCCGCCTACGTGGTGCGGTCGGCGGAAGGCACCGAAACGGACGAGACCCTCCTCGCCCGGCTGCACGAGCACGCGCGACGCAGGCTGCCCGCCTACATGGTCCCGTCCTTCCTGGACATCCTCACCGAGCTGCCCGCCATGCCGAGTGGCAAGGTGGACCGGCGCAAGCTGCCCCCGCCGACCGGCCGCCGCCTGCTGGGCGGCGGCGAAGTGGTGCCGCCCCGGGGCGAGGTGGAGGAGAAGGTGCGGGACGCCTGGGCGGAGGCGTTCGGCGTCGGCTCCGCGTCGCTGTCGGCGGAGGAGGACTTCTTCACCGACCTCGGCGGCCACTCCCTCCTCGCGGCCCGCGTCGTGTCACTGCTGCGTGACCGGGGCATCGGCACCCCCGCTCTGCGCGACCTCTACGCCCACCCCACTGTGCGCGGCCTCGCCGCCGTGCTGGACGCACCGGCCGCCACCACTCCGCCGGCCGGTCCGCCCCGCCCGGCGCCGATCCGCCACAGCGGCGGCCGGATCGCGGCCGCGGGGGCCGTCCAGGCGGGGGCGCTCTATCTGGTGCTGCTCTCCTTCACGCTGCCGCTGGTCTGGGTGCTCGACCACGGCGGCGGTCAGCTCTCGCTGCGGACCTCGCTGCGCGCCGCGGCTGCCGTGCTGATCAGCTACCTCTTCCTGCGCTGGGTCGTCCCGGCCGCGCTCGCGCGCCCGCTGGCGGCGGGCATCCGGCCGGGCCGCTACCGGCTGTGGGGCAGGACCTACCTCCGGCTGTGGTCGCTGGGCCTGCTGCTGAGCCTCAGTCCGTTGCCGGTGCTGAGCGGTTCGCCCATGATGGCCGCGTACCTGCGCCTGCTCGGCGCGCGCGTCGGACCCCGCACCACGATCGCGACGAACGCCCTGTCGCTGCCCACGCTGCTGCGGGTCGGCGGTGATTCCGCGATCGGCTACGGCGCCACCCTGCACCCGTGGCGCGTGGCGGACGGCTGGGTGACGGTCGCCCCGATCGAGATCGGCCCGCGGTGCTACGTGGGCGCCAACGCGGTCCTCGAACCCGGCGCCCGCATGGGGGCCGGGTCGGGGCTCGGCGAGCAGTCGGTGATCGGCCAGGGAGAGGCGATTCCCCCCGGGGCCCGCTGGGCCGGGTCGCCGCCGGGCCCGACGGACGCGCTCTCCCCCGACGTGGAGGCCATGCTGCGCGCCGACGGCGACGCCGGCCGGTGGCGGCCGCGGCACCTCGCCGCCGCGCTGCTCGGCCTCGCGGCCCTGGAGGCCGGCGTGCTCGCCATGATCGTGCCGAGCTTGGTGCTGGTGTGGTGGTCCCTGCTCGTCCGGGGCTCCTGGGCGGCACTCCTCGTCTCGCTGCTGTCCGGCCCGGTGTACGTGCTGACCGTGTGCTGCGCGGTCGCCGTCGGCAAACGCCTGGTCCTGCCCACCCCGCCGGCCGGTGTCCGGCCGCTGCGGTCCTCGCTGGGCGTGCGCAAGTGGCTGGCGGACAAGCTCCTGGAGTTCAGCCTGGCGTTCACCAATTCCCTCTACGCCACGCTCTACACCGTGCCGTGGCTGCGGGTCCTCGGCGCGCGGATCGGGCGGGGCGCGGAGGTCTCCACCGCCGCGCACCTCGACCCGGGCCTGCTCACCCTCGGCGACGGCAGCTTCGTCGCGGACATGGCCAGCATCGGTGCCGCTTCCTTCGCGGCCGGACGCGTCTCGTTCGGGCCCACCGAGGTGGGCCGGCGGGCGTTCGTCGGCAACGCCGCGTGCGTACCGGCCGGCACCCGGACGGGGCCGGGCTCCCTCGTCGGCGTGGGCACGGTGCCGCCGCGGGAGGAGGTGCCGGCGGGCACCTCGTGGCTGGGGTCGCCCGCGATCCACCTGCCGGTGCGCCAGAGCAGCGGCGCCTTCCCCGAAGAGCTGACGTTCACGCCGACCCGCAAGGCGGTCCTCCAGCGGCTGGGCATCGAGTTCTTCCGCGCCACCATGCCCGCGTCGGTGCTGGGCACGAGCCTGTTCCTGTACGTGCTGGCGCTCGCCGGCCTGGTCCGTCTGCCGGGCCTCCTGCTCCCCGTACTCGTGGCGCCGGTCCTGCTGATGAGCGTGGGCCTCGGTGTGATCGCCTACTGCGCGGTGGTCAAGCGCCTGGTCGCCGGGGTCTACCGGCCGCGGGTCGAGCCGCTGTGGAGCCTCTTCGTGCGGCGTACGGAGTTCGTCACCGGCCTCTTCGAGGCGGCCGCCGTACCGGCCGGGGTGGCCGCCCTGACCGGGACCCCGTTCCTGCCGCCGGTGCTGCGCTGGTTCGGCGCCCGTATCGGCAGACGCACCTGGATCAGCACCACCTACCTCACCGAGTTCGACCTGGTGGACATCGGCGATGACGCCGCGGTGGGCACGGGCGTATCGTTGCAGACACACCTGTTCGAAGACCGTGTCATGAAGATGTCGACGGTCACCCTCCAGGCGGGCACCAGCATCGGCACCCGGGCGATCGTGCTCTACGACGGCGTGGTCGGCGAGGGCGTCTGGCTCGACGCGCTGTCGCTGCTCATGAAGGGCGAGCACCTCACGCCGGGCACGAGCTGGCGCGGCATCCCGGCCCAGGGCGTGGCCCACCGGGACGTCGGCCGCGAGCACGCGCCCGGACCCCGCCACCGGTGAACGCCGACCGGACACGGGCGGTGAGGCAGCACTCATGGCACTCAACGGCATCCTCGATTCCCTCCGCCGGGCGTTCGGCAGCAGGAGCGCCCCCGTCGACGTCCCCGTCCGGGCCGCCGGCGAGCGCCCGCTGGCGCTCGTCTACCGCGGACCGGCCACCCTGCCCGGCTGCCCGGAAGCGGTGGCCCGGCTGCTGGCCGCCGGGCCGTGGGACCTGGACATCCGCTACACCGGCCCGCACGAGGCCGTACCGCTGTCGGCCGAATCGCTGGCCCAGGCGTGGGTGTACGCCCAGCCGGGCGGCGGCACGCTGTCCCACGCGTACCGGCACCTCAGACGGCAGCGCGAGGCCATCCGCGGCTACGTCCACGGCGGCGGCCGCTATCTGGGCTTCTGCCTCGGCGGCTATCTGGCCGGGGCCACCCCGGGGTTCGGCCTGCTGCCCGGCGACACCGACCAGTACATCGGCTCACCGGGCGCCACCGTCCAGGACGAGAGCAACACACTGGTCGACGTGGACTGGCGCGGCCTGCGCCGCACCCTGTTCTTCCAGGACGGTCCGCAGTTCCTCCTCGACCCGGGCGCGCACTCGACGGTCCTGGCCACCTATACGAACGGCACGGTCGCCGCACTCGTCGCCCCCTTCGGCGCGGGCCGCGTCGGGGTCGTGGGGCCGCACCCGGAGGCCACCGACGACTGGTTCACCGACGTCGGCCTCCCCGTCCACCACGGCCACGACCTGGGCCTCGACCTCGCGGGCGCGGTGCTGGAGTGAGCGTGCCGGAGTGACCCATACAGGTGCCGGGCGCGCGGGCTCCGGGACCGTGTGGCAGTCTGCGCGCAGAGCCCGGCCCGTCGAACCGCATGAGGGTCTTCTCGCGGCGGACGGTTTTGCCGACGTCGTAGCGGGGTGCCTGAGGCGGGGGCGGCTGGGCAGCCTGGGTCTGGGGCGACTGGCACGCCGCCGCCCAGCGCAACCTCTTCAACCGCATGATCGGACAGCTCTACCACTGCCTCCGGACGGGCCGTCGCTACGAGGAGGCGCTGGCCTTCCCTGCACCACGGGACGAGTTGAACTCCGTGGCCGCCTGACCCGTCACTGGCCTGGAGGGCGAACCCACGAAGCGAACCGCTGGCCAGGAGTCGCATCCTCACGCCAGTGTGAGTGGGTGGTGGGGTGGCAGTGGGTGGGTGTCACCGGAATCGCAGGGTAGCTGTCCTGGTAGTGGGTGCAGGACGGGGCTGTGGTTGCTGTCATGGGGTGACCAAGCGGCTGTTGTGGGGTGGCTGGCAGGTTGGTTGCTGGCTGTCATGGCTTTCGCTGTTCCTGTGTGAGGGGCTGGCCGGTTCGGGTGGGCTGGGCTCTATGACGGTTCACGGGACGGCGGGTGGGGCCGAGGGCGGGGCGGGGTCGGCTGTTGTTGTGCCGGCGGGTGGTGTGTCGTTGGCGCGGGGCGTGGTGGTGCGGCGGCTTCTCGCGGTGGACGGGGAGGGGACGCTGACTGCGCTGCATGTGCGGATCGCGGCGGAGCTGGCGGGGGTGTCGGAGCGGACGGTGTGGCGGTGGCTGGCCGATGGACGCCGTGGTCTTGTCGAGGCGCGGCCGCGGCAGGACGGGTTTTCGCTGAGTGACGCGTTGTGGGAGGTCCTGGCTCAGGCGGGCGGGAACGTCGCGGAGTTGCGGCGCAGGATGCTCCGGGCCCAGGAAGAGGGGGCGGTGGAAGGGTGGGGTGCGGAGTGTGTGCCTTCGCTGCCGACACTGCACCGCGTGATCAAGCGGGATCTGGGGGCGGGCCGGGTTCTTGAGGTGGCGCGCCCGGCAGGTGCCCGGGTGGGGCTGGAGCCGAGCCGGTATGACCGGGCACTGGCGGATTTGGGGCTCATGGACGGGGCGGGTGGTCCGCTGGTTGCCGACGGGCCGCCCGCTGACGCGCCTGTCCCAGAGGGTGGTGCCGTGGATGCGGGCGCGCGGGGCGGCGGTGTGCGGTTGTACGTGCCAGAGGCCCGCCTGGTGTCCACACGGCAGGTGGCCGCTGTCGTGGGGGCGGTGGGTCATACGGTCGCGGCCCGCGGGATGTGCTGTGTGTACGGGGACACGGGCCTGGGGAAGACGGTCGCGGTCGAGCAGGCGTTGCATCTCCTTCCTGTCCGGGTGCCGGCGTGGCGGGCGGTGGCCGGCGTGGCGCCCGGTCTGCCACAGCTGCGGGCCTCGCTGTGCGAGGGCGCTGGGGCTGCCGTCGGGTGCTCTGCCGCACCGGGCTGTGCCGGCCAGCCAGGCTCTGATGCGGGCATTGGCTGAGCCGGGTGTGCTGTTTGTCGATGACGCCCAGCGGCTGACGCCGCCGCTGTTGGATTACCTGCGGCAGTTGTGGGACGCGCCGGGCTGTGCGGCGGCGCTGGTGCTGTGCGGCGCGGGAAGCGAACGGGCCCTGGCCCGCGCTTCGGCGCTGCGCTCGCGCGTGCTGACCTGGCACCAGGTCGGCCGGCTCGAGCCGTCTCAGGTGCCGCAGACACTGAGCCTGTTGCATCCCGTGTGGGCGCAGGCGGAACCCGACGACCTGGCGCGGGTGGACGAGCGGATAGCGCGCGGCAATTTCCGCACGTGGGCGAAGATCACGTCGCATGTCTACGCCGCGCGCGAGCGCGACCCCGCAAGGCGTGTGGACCGGGAGCTGATCGAGCAGGCATGTGCGCGTCTTGGCCCCTATCCGTGACGGTCCGGCTGCTCGAAAGGCTCGTGTACAGGGCCTTCACCTGGTTCCAGGCCAAGTGAACGAAGGCGTGCTCATGGAAGCGGACGAGAACGAAGGGGCATGGCGTGGACGGGCAGCCGATGGAGCCGCCGGAGGATCCGGCCGGTGTTCTGGGGGAGGAGTCGTTGACGGCGTTGCGGGCGCCGGCGGTGCGTCGTCTGCTGGCGCTGCGCGCCGAGCGGCGGCTGTCGCGGGAGCATGTGCGCCTGGCCGGGGAGTGCCTGGGCGTGTCGGAGCGGACGGTGTGGCGGTGGCTGGCTGAGGCCTCCCGGTCGCCTCAGGCCGCGCTGCGCCCCGGGGAACGCAGCGGTGACCGGTTCGAGATCACCAGGGAGATCCGGGTGCTGCTGGCGTACTGGCACGGCAACGCTTCCGCGGTCCACCGCCGGTTGGTGGCCCGGGCCGAGACCGGCCCACACGGCAGTGACGGTCAGCCGACGACCACGGCCGAATCCGCGGCTTCTCCCGCGGGCGCCCTGCCGGCCGCGGTGCCGTTGCTGGACCCGCCTCCGTCGCTGTCGACGTTCCTGCGTGCGGTGCGTCGTGATCTCACCGCGGCGGAGCGGGCCGGTCTCGCCGCGGGACCGGACGCGGCACGCGCGCACGACGTCTTCGGTAAGCGGGCGGCCTCCTGGCGCAATCACGTCTGGCAGGCCGATCACGTCCAGGCACCGCTGCTGGTCGATGCCGACGGCGACCTGGTGCGCCCGTGGGTGACCTGGTTCATCGACACCGCCACCAAAGTCATCACCGGCACCGCGGTCACTCCTGGCGTCCCTTCCCGCGCCTCCGTGCTGGCCGCGCTGCGTGCCGCTGTTCTGCGTGAGGAGCCCTACGGCCCCGCGGGAGGGACACCGGAGCAGGTGCGGGTGGACCGGGGCAAGGACTTCCTGTCCACCGCCGTCACTACGGCGTTCGGAACGATGGGCGTGACGGTGAAGGACCTGCCCGCCTACAGCCCCCATCCCAAAGGAACGGTGGAAAACCTCAACCGAGCCGTCGACCGGATGCTGTTCGCGGCCCTGCCCGGCTACACCCTCACGCCCACGAAGCTCCGCTCCGGCCGGCGAAGCAAGGGCGCGGGCCGCAGGCCGGACACGTCCGGTGCCATGTCGTTTCAGGACTTCACAGCGGAGGTGCTGGCCTGGACACACTGGTGGAACACCGAGCACCGTCCCAAGGCGCTGTCCGGCCGTACGCCGCTTGAGGCATGGCAGGCCGACCCGACCCCTGTCACCGACATCCCCGCCGCCGACCTGTGGACCTTCACCCTCGAGGACGACGGCCGCCCGCGGAAGCTGACCAGCCACGGCGTGCGGTGGCGCGGGCGCACCTACATCGCCCCGTGGATGACCGGCCAGGCTGGCCGTACCGTCACCGTGCGCTACATGCCGCACCACGATCACGAGATCGATGTCTGTGACGCAAGCGGCAGGTATCTCGGGCCCGCGCACCTCGCGGACGAAGCCACCCCCGAACAACTCGGGGCCCTGCGCACAGCCCGGGCGGAGCGTGCCCGACGTCTGCGAGCGGAGGTGAAAGCCGCCGAGACGCTGCGCCGACAGCGCTTCGCCCCGGCCACCACGGCCGGGCCGGCCCAGCGGCTGGGAGCCCTCACCGCCGCGCAGGCCGGGGACGAACTCGCCCGGAGTGCCGGCACCAGCCTGTCGCAGCTCGCGCTGCCGGACGTCATCCCGCACGCTGCGCCACCAGCCGACTGGCGCACCCCGCCCTCTCTGGCCGCGCTGACCACGCCGGCCCGCCCCGCCCCGCTCCCGCCAGGCCGTGACTCCGCCCCTGCAGTCCCCGACGGCCCGGCCGGACGGGCCATACCCTCCACCACCGACGAAGACGGAGACGCCTCGTGACTGCGGCCACCTACCAGTACGTCGACCTGCCCGACGCCTCCGTGGTCACCACCCGCGCCCTGCTCACCGCCCGCGAGAACATCGCCGACACCGTCGCTGCCCGCGCGATGATGTGCATCCACGGCGGTGCCGGCTTCGAGGCAGCCCGCCGCCACTACTACGGCACGCCTGTCGCCGAACCCCCGCCTGCAGACGAGCCCGCCGGGTCGGCTGACCGGTGGCTCACCCTGCCCGCACTGGACCGCCTCGTCTCCTACGACAGCCCCCGCCCCTGCTCCGCCCCGTGCACGCCGCCCCCGATCATCTGGCGGCACCGCCCACCACCCGGTCCTCTCGCCGCGCACACCGCCCAGAAGGTCGCCCACCGGCTGCACGCGGCGACCGCACATCCCCGCCTGGCCGCAGCCGTCGCCGCCGCGCTGCTCACTGGCGCCTCCCTCCAGCAACTCGCCACCGCCCGCCCCCACGACTACGACGCTGCCGCGGCCACGCTCGCCCTGCACGACCGTGCCCGCTACACCGACGGCTGCGCCGCCTACCCCGTACCGCCCTGGGCGGGCGTCTTCCTGCGGGCCGCGGCCTGCTTCACCCGGCTCGTATCCGGCGAGGACCAGGAGCTGCTCGCCGCGCCAGGTGACCGTGGGCACCTGCTGCGCGTGGCGGAGACGGCCAGGCTGCGCCCGCCTCAGCCGCCCGCGACCCGCCGCCAAGGCCCGGTTGGCCGTGTGGAGTGGGACTGGCGCGAGCGGCAGGAAGCTGAGAGGCACGAAGCGATGCCGGCCAGGCGTGCCAGGCCCTCGCGACGCTGAACACCCTGACGCGTTCGCTCGAAGGGGCAGGCTCATCCGATCGAGAAGTCGGCGAACTCGACGTTGCTGAAGGCGATGTGCAGACCGTGGGCGCGGCGGCCCCATGCGCGAAAGTAGACGTGTCCCAGCGCGCGGGCCAGGATCACCGTTTGCTGCTGCTCGCCCGCGGCGGCATCCCGGGCGGCGAACAGCTCCCGGGCTACCTCTCCCGGCAGGTACTGGGTGATCCGCCGCACTCGCGGATCGTCCGAGGACCCTGCTGGCGCGGCGAACCCGAATCGCGCCCGGGTATGGAAGACGAAGCCTTCCGCCTCGGCCTGAGCACGCCGACGGGCCCGTATCCGGGGCTGCCACCGAGCCAGGACCTCTTCCTCGATCGTCCGGGCCTGCATCGGACCCGGCGGACGACGTGCTCCGGGCTTCTTCGTCACCCACCGCTGCACAGTGCGCTGCGACACCCCCAGCACGGCGGCTACCCTCCGGGGGGGGGGCCTTGGTGCGCCGCCAGCAAAAAACGCAGGCGGGCCCTGGTGCTTGAGGGAACGGGCCGCGTGCGCAACGCACGCTCCAGTCCCTCTTCGATCTGTCCCACGTCCGCCTCTCCAAGCGGCCAGCCGGCAGGGCCAGCACCCCGCAGCCCGTAGTGTCAGTTCTCCCACACCGCCCGCCCCTGCCTGCCAGTTCCTGCATTCTCGAGACAGCGCCGGTTGACGCAGGCTAGAGCCCCTGGGGGAGCACCGGCGACAGGCTGACGGCGCGGGTCAGGAAGGACGCCGCCGACCGTGAGCTGGAGACCACCCCGGGCAGAGCTCCCGCCTGAGCCTCCTCGTACGTAGAGATAGAAACTGCTGCATGACCGCCTAGGACGTCTCGAAATCCGGTTCCCAGTCAGGGTCGAGCTCGTCGGATTCCTCGGAGTCGTTGAGCACCCGACCCCTGATGTCGGCGAGCTCCAGTTCTCCCAGCGTGAGGGTGAGACCACACAACCGGCAGCCGAAGTGCCGGGGAAGGAACCAGACCTCAAGTAGTCCCCGAGTTTGTCCCTGCCGCTTGCGAACCCTGTGTGTCTGCAAGCGGGGCATTCTGTGGGTACGGCCAGCGGCCATGGAGCAGCCGTCGGCAGTGTGGTCTGCACGTATAGCGGGTGCTGCGCGTGGCCCGCCCCCCGCGCACGGTGATCATTTTCCGCAGGAGGGAGTCGGTTCAGCTGCTGGCGGCCGGCCGTGCCCGGTGTCACCCCGCGTGGCCGTGCCCGACTTCGGCCTGGAGCAGGCGCGCAGAGACTTCGAAGCCATGCCGGGAGTACACCGGGACCGCCCGGTCGCTGGAGTAAACGGTCACCCGCTCAAGGCCGAGATCACTCGCCAGTGCCAGGACCGCTTCGATCAGCTCGCCGCCCAGGCCTCGGCCTCGTTCATCCGGCACGATGTACATGCACTGCACGTCGCCGGACGTCCGCTCGGTTGCGCGCGGATGCGGCACGCGCTGCGTGATGGCCAGCCAGGCCATGCCGATGACAGCATCGTCGCGGACCATCACCATGCACCGGTGCGAGGACTCGGCCTTCCGGGCCCATGCCACGAATCGGGGCGTGAACTCGTCCAGTGTGGTACCGGGCGTTCCGTAGAGCTCTTGCACCCACCGCCATCGAAGCTCGGCGACAGCGGCTAACTCATGGGGCTGGGCAGGGCGGCAAGCGATGTCATCCACGGCTTCATCGTGGCGCAGATCCGTCGGCCCGGTGGCCGCTTCAGCCGCTCCGCGCCTGAGTTCTTCAAAGGCCGCTGGCTGGTACGGCCCTGCGTTGTGTCCCACCGATCGCCCGGCTCTGTTTCGGCGGCTCCGTCCTTCATGCCCATTCGATGCCCAGCTCCGTCAGCGCGGTCCGCTGCTCCTGGGTGAGCTTGTCGCGCCTCGATTTGGTGTTGCTCATAAACACCCCCAGTCGCACGGAGACGGGTTCGTCCTCGACCGCGATCTGCTCTGTGTGGTTTCTGGGGATGCGGTGGTGGCCTTCGCGGGTGATGTACTGCGCGAGGGCTGCCATGCCCCGCTGGAAGGCTGCGGACGCTTTCCCCCTACTGCTTCCCTTGTCCGTTAGGGCCGCAGCGGGCCGCTCGGCGGGTTTCACTCCCAGCGCTGACAGTCGCTGCTGCTGCTCTTCCAGCAGCTGCGCCCATGAGTTCGCCTGCCGTTCGAGCCATCGTCCGAGATCGTCGCCCTCGAACAGGACGCCCGGCTGGATCTCGGGCAGGGTGCCGCCGGGTTCGTCTTCGGCGAGGTTGGCGAGGACGCGGTAGTGGCGTTGCCAGTCCAGCGGCCACGGGCACGCCCAGTCGGGGTCGATGGCCGCCAGTTGCTGCGCGCGGACGGCGGCGCGCTCCGGGTCTTTGCCCAGGCCGCCCTTCCTGCGCAGGTTGGCCATGTGCTGCCCGATGGGCACGAGTTCGCCCTCCGCGCCGCCCCAGACCGCGTCCTGCCGCGGGGCGAGGTGCCCGTGGACGCGTTGGTACGATCGCAGCACGGCGAGTTTCTTCTCCCATGCTTCTTCGCCCGGCTCCCATACCATCCCCTCGGCGTCGAGCTGCTCCTTGCGGTGCTCTTCCAGTTCTCCCGCCCGCAGTGCCTTGCGCTGTTCGTGGACCCAGTGTCCCAGCGGGAACGCTGTGGTGACGCCGAGTTCGACCTCGGTGTCGTAGGGGACAGCGTGCAGGCCGGTGATGCCGTTCTCCTGGCGCCAGCGGCGCAGGGCCTGGTAGCCCTCCAGCCACACCAGGCTTTCCGGCCGGTAGACCCGCGTGCGCAGGAAGGCAGCGATCGTGGCCGCGTCGCGTGGGCTGGAGAAGTGCAGCAGTGCCGACTCCACCGCGGCCTCGGTGCCGTCCTCGTGCTCCTGGTCCTCGCCTTCGCCGCCGGCCCCGACGATCCGGCCTTCCTCGTCGCGCTTCACATGCACCCGCCGTTCCTGCTTGCTGCGGGACAGCGCCCGGGAGGCGAGCTGCTCGACCAGGCGCTCGTCGTGTGAGCGCAAGCCCTGGAGCACCGCGACAAGGGGGGCGAACGAAGCCGACGCGACCATGTCGTTGGGGCTCTCGTCGGAGTGGAGGAAGACCGGCACGATGATCCTGGCCGTCTTGGCGGTGCCGTCCGGGTTCGGCCTCAGCGCCCGGCCGATGTTCTGCACGATCTCCACCTGGGAGCCGCGGGTGTCGGCAAAGCAGATCGCCTCCACGCCCCGTGTCCCGACGATGTCCACGCCCTCGCCCAGGACCCTCACCGAGGCGAGGAAGGCGCGGTGCACGCCGCGGCCGCCGGCGTCGACGCCGTTGGCGAACTGCCGGATGGTCTCGCGGCGCTCGGCGACGAGGTGGTCGCCGCACAGCCATGCCGCCCAGATGCGGTCCGGCCGCACGTGACGGCCGCTGCCCAGCTCGTAGAACCCGGCGTCGATGGACGATGCGGGCAGCTTCTCGGCGGCCGCCAGGTCCTCGTCGGACGTTTCCGTGGCGTACAGCTCGGCGGCGGTGACGGGCAGCTTCTCCGCGAACGCGGCCGCCTCCTCGACCCGCTGGTGGAACGTCATCACCGTCTTCAGGTTGTGCCGGGCTGCGTGCTCCAGGAGCGCGGTCTGCAGCAGGGCCAGGCGCCGGCCCCGCAGCGCCCCCTCGGACAGCCCGAGGACGGGTGAGGGATCGCGGATCTCCAGCACATCGATCTCGAATCCGGCGAGGATCTCGCGCGTGATCGCCTCCGACAGCCCCAGCTCGTAGATCCACTCGCCGTACGGGCCAGCCGGGTCGGAGGCCATGGAGGCGATCTCCAGCTCGCGCCCGTCCTTGCCCTTCTGCGGCCGCGGCGAGGCCAGGATGCGGGGCGTGGCGGTGA
>NZ_JBXOWD010000002.1:0-81801 GCF_056930295.1 Streptomyces sp. 17_S59
CACGACGCGCCGTCGCTACGCGACGGAAACCCCATTGCCATCACTCCGTGATGGCCCGGGACGGAGTCCCGGGAATCCGGGCCACTCCGTGGCCCGGGAGGCCAACTCCGTTGGCCTCGGGCTCGGATCGCTCCGCGATCCGGCCTGACGGAACACGCTCCGCGCGTTCCTAGGGCTGGCTAGCGGGAACAGGGGTGGCGGTGCCTCGGGTGACTGGGAATCAGCGGACTGCTATCGGACTGCCGTTGGGATCGAGTACGAACAGGAAGTGTCTGGAAGCGTTCACCGCAAGGGTTCCAGGATAGCAGAAACGAACAGACCAGAACACCCCCAACAAGCAGCATGCGTCATCCTGTCAGACCCGCTACCTTATGGAGAGATACACCACCCCCACCTACAGGGATCGGAGGCGACTTGAGCGTTTTTGATAACTGTTCAGCCCCGCTATTAAATCACCCCATTTACACGAGGAGCTACGAATTTAGAACCTGCGGACCTCAGCCGCAGAACAGTACCCTCGAATTCAGTGAGTATGAATTCAAGGTGCGGAGGTACCGGAGCCGTACGGCCCCCGGGCCGGGCGGCGAAACCCACCACAGTGCCCAGCCACGCCTCCTGATGTTTGTTCGTCACGGTCGGCACCACCCGAGACTCAGCTACCGCTGTTGCTGTCCACGGCCCCGCACAGGAGCGCGGCGGCGCACGCGAAGCGAGCCCAGCCACAGAGGGCGACCACGTCGAACCGGTGGCCCTCCGAGCGACACGCCCGCCGTTGCCGAGCGCTTGGCGCTGACTTCCGTCGGTGTGTCAGTCGGGGTCGGGGTGCTGGTTGGAGCTCTAGTGACACATAAGAGCGTTCCGCGCTGAATCCGGCTCTGACCTGCAGGGATACGAAACCGTTTGTTCTGAGGATCCAGAACAAACGCGCTCCGGGTGTTCTGGATCCTCAGAACAAACATCGCCTACTTCTGACGGAGCATCAGGTGTCGTCGCGGCGCTGTTTGTTCTGCCCCTCCAGAACAAACCGGTTTACCTAGTGCTACCGTGCTCCCCGAAACGTTGATCATCTCTGGAGGACTGTGCTGATGGAACAGCTGCCGATCGTCCGCCCCGGCGAGCGCGTTGTCGCGCGGTCGGACGGCAAGGGCGGCTTGATCCTGGGCGTGGAGAAGATCAAGGGCCGGGAGTTCGCTGCGAGTGCGGAGTGCAGCGGCTACGTGTTGGACGCCCGGCTGCTGATGGACGTGCTCGGCAGCCTCAAGATGCCCGGGTCCTGGTTCCAGGTCTGGTGCAAGCTGGTGGCCAGTCAGAACGCCAACCGTGCTGACGACCAGACTCGAGTCGCCGCCCGCGGCTTCGTCCGGATCACGCAGCGGAACCTCCAGGACCGGTGCAACCTGTCGGCGGCCTCCGTCAACGAGGCCAGCCAGTTCTTCGCGCACATCGGCTGGGTGCGCACCGCCAAGCGCGGCATCCTGCAGCTGAACCCGTGGCTGACGGTGGCCGGTACCTCCGGCGAGCAGGAGAAGTGGCAGAAGCTCTGGAATGACGCCAAGGGCCCAGCCTGCATCATCCCGCACCCGGAATACCCGACCGAGTGGCGCGAGGTACGGGCGGCGGAGAAGAAGGCCGCCGAGGCAGCCCGCCGCAAGGAGAAGGTCGTCGCGCTGCGGCGCCGTCGGCCGGCCGCGAAGGCGAGCGCATGACCTCGCCGCGCATATCCTCGTTGACAGCGTCGACCGATCGGAAGTGTGAGGCTCCGTGAGCAGCTCTTACGTCCCTGGCCCTCCGGCCGAGGAACCCGTAGCCATCCCGCGCGAGGTCCTGCGGCTCCTGGCCCTGGTCGACATCTCCAACGCCGGCCGCCGTGTCCTGGACGTCCTGCTCGCCCTGAGCGATCCGGACACCGGCACCGCCGAGATCAGCCAGAACGAGATGCGCGCCGAGCTGGGTGCGAGCAAGCCGACTGTGAACCGCGGCTTTACGGAGCTGCGCGAGTGCGGACTCGCCTGGCGCCTGGAGGATGGCCTCTACCAGCTCCATCCGCTGCTGACCGGCGGCGCGGTCTCCTCGCCCGTCATGCCCGTCCCGGAGATCAAGGCTGCAGACCCCGCCCGCTTCACCGCGCAGCGAAGGGCCCGGTACGCCGCTCAGGTCGCGAACCTGGCCCCCACCGGCTGACGGGGCCCTCCAGGGCGCTCCTGGCACCGCGAAGCGCACCACGGCGCTGCACCTTGGGTGCAGCGCCTTCTTCGTGCCCAGCCCCACATGCCGGTAGCACTAGGTAAACCGGGTTGTTCTGGAGGAGCAGAACGAGCAGCGGGCGCTGCCGAGGCTGGCGCCGTGCAGCGGAGGGCAGTAGCCCGGTAGCACCAGGTGAACCGGTTTGTTGCAGCAGAGCAGAACGAACGGTGACCCGCTGCTGCGGCACGGTGGCGTCGGCCGCGGGCAGCAGCACAGCGTCGGCTCCTGTCCGCTGCTCGCCCCGGGGCGGGGCCGCTGCACGAGCAGCACCCGTGTGCGGACAGGGCCGTGCGGATGCTGCACTGCATGTCAGCCCCATGGTGCAGCCGATATGCAGCAAGCCCAGGAGGGCGAGCAGCACCGGGAGCAGCGCCGTGCTCGTCGGGTGCAGCCGGGCAGTAGCGGCTACAAGGTGCGCGAGAGCGTTTCGCCGTGCCCGAGGGGGACCAGTGCCTGGTAGAGGTTGTCGGCCGCCGCGTTCTCGGCTGCCATGCGCAGCATCAGCGTGACGCTTTCCAGCGTCTCGTTCTCGCCGTCGGCCTCGGTCAGGCGCGAGGCGAGGATGCGGTGCGCTTGGTCCAGGACCTCGGGCCAGGTACCGGTGTGCGTCGCCGGGTCAACTCCGGTCAACGGTGTCAGCCACAGGTCGGCGTGGGACTGGAGGACCTGCTCGGTGGTGCGGTAGTCCAGCGCAGCCCCACAGTTCAGGGTCGGCGGGTCCTCGATGTCGGCCACGGTGCCGTTCCAGTCCGGCAGGTCCTCGGCGTGCTCGGGGCACAGGAACAGCAGCCAGGCCGGCGCCTCGCCCGGCTGGGTGGCCGGTCCCTGCCGGAGCACGGCCGCCGTGCCCTGGCAGGGCAGCGGCCGGCGCAGGGCGGTGAGCTCCCGGTTGGCACTGAGCTGAGCGAAGCTGGTTGGCACCTGGGCTCCTTCGGCGGCTAGACCTCGATGTACGCGACGACCACGACGGTGCGCAGCGCGGTGACGAAGTACAGGACCCGGACGGCCTCGACGTCGTCGGCGTACTGGCGCAGCTGGGGGCCGGCGGTGTCGCCGGGGATCGGCTCGCCGACGTCCGGGTCGACGGAGATGACGACCAGGGCGCGGTCGAGGGCGTGGATCTCCGCCTCGCTGGTCAGGCTTTCCAACTGCTTGGCGGCGGAGTCGGAGAAGGTGATACGGGCGCGGCGCGGGCCGTGCTGTGGGGCCATCAGGCGACGGCCGGGCGCTGGGCAGTGAGGCGGGTGAGGTGGGCCTCGCGCAGTTCCTCCCAGGGCGTGCACTGCTCCGGGTCGGGCAGCCCGTTCTCCGCGATGTCCTCCAGGACGCCGGCGAGCCGGTCGGCGTTGGCCCGGGTGCGGGCGGCGTACGCGCGCACCGCGTCGGCGGCCGCGGGCTCCAGCTGCTGCCGGGCGGCGGCGTCGGAGGCCGGCTGTTCGCTCATTGAGGGCTCCAGAGGGCAGAACTGGCGTGTCCCACCACGGTATCGCCGGGACCGCGTGCCGCACCCCCGGTATGAAGAAGCGGTGCGCTCCGTCGTCGAACGGCGTGGTCCGGACCCAGGACCCAGGTTGCTGCCGGAACGCCTTCACCTGGGAAAACGGGTATCCCAGGACCCAGGGACCCAGGGCATATCGGACATTGCCCCGGGCCTGGGTCGAACCTGGGTCCGGCCCGGGGCACGGTGCTGAACTGCTGTGGGGCGACGCGCGGTTAACGCTCCGTGATACCCGCAAGTGCGCGCGAAGTCAGATCACCCGTGTCACGCTCCACCCCGCGAAGGGCCCCTTGGGGAGCCCTCACGGACTCAAAATGCGAGCAAATGCGGACATGTTGAAGCGGGTGTGACACTTCGCGGGGTGCGTGGCCGAGGGAGCGTGACAGCTACGTTCCGTCAGCGGACACCGATTCCGGCCCTGCGGCGGGGCTGTCGGTGGCACGGAATCTTGACCGTTTGCCACTGAACTTTGATCGGACGTCGTTCAGTCAACCCGGAGGACCTCGTTGCGCAGTGCGCGCAGCAGGGTCAGGGCGTCGTGGTTGTCGGCGTCGGTGAACGCGTGGATCGCCAGCAGGATGGAGCGGGCGATCAGCTTCGCGGTGGCGGGGCTGTCGCCCGCGAGAGCGGCCTGATTGTGCAAGGCATCGGTCAGGCCGAAGACCACGCGGGCCATCGGATCACTGTTGATCTCCGCGACCAGCCGGCCCGTTTCGTCGTAATCCATGGCGGCGTCGATGCCGAATGCGGCGATCAGGATGCGGTGGAGCGTGTGCTGCCCGTAGGCGGCCAGCAGCACCGGCAGCGGGCGCTCACCAGCGCCGCCAGCCAGGACCGCCAAGCCGTCGTCGTTGTTTCCGACGACGGCTTCCAGCGCGGCTAATGCCCGCAGGTGTTCATCATCAGTCAGCTCGATGTCCATGGCACCACACGGTAGGCCCATGCCTGGAACACGCGGGGGCACTCGCCGCGAGAGCGCCCGTCCGTCTCTGGGCAACCGGCAGCCACCAGCCAAAGTTCAACGGTCAAGATTCCGTGGCACCGGGCAGGGGCGGCCAGCGGTCACTTCCTGTGAGATGCCTGGTGGCCGGTCAGCGCGCCACGCCCTCAGGCGCAACGCGCAACACGGGGCTAAGCAGGAGGGATCGTTGCGTCGTTTTCCGAGGTCAGGGCTGCAACGCGGAGGTGTGTTGCAGGCCGTGTTGCACTTCTCGGAGGGGTGCGTTGCGCATCGTGTTGCACCGGGGGCGTCACCGTTGGTCATACCCGCCCTGCCTCCCGCCCGATGCTCTGCCCTGCCGAGTAGGCGCGGGCGAGCAGCGCGTTGAACGCGAGGGCGGCCTCCGGGTCCGCGTACGGCAGGCGTTCGACCGCGTGCCGTTCGTCCTCGCGCAGACCCTCCAGGAGTCCGGTGGTGGTGAGAGTGCGCAGCAGGGCGTGGCGGACGACGTCCGGGGCGAGGGCGGCCCGGCGGGCGATCTCGCGCTCTTCCTCCTGGCGGCGCTGCTCGGCGGCGAGCTGCTCCTGGCGCTCACGCTCGGCTTCGGCGGCGAGCTCGTCCTGGACGTACGCGTCGGCGTCCGGGTCGTACGCCACGGAGGTGCCGGCGAGCAGCTGCGCGATGCGCTCCCACTCCGCGAGCTCGGCCGGACCACGCTCATCCCCGGCGAGCTCCTCGTGGCGGGAGTCGAGCCGCGCGTCGAAGCGGGCCTCCTCGAGCGCAGCCAGGACCTCGGGGTGCGTCATGCCCCGGGCACGCCGACGGACCGAGCTGCGGCCGACCTTCGCCCAGTCGACCGGCTTCCGAGGGGCAGCGCCAGGTGAGGGGACACGGCGCGGGCGCCGGGGCGCGGGGGTGCTCATCTATGCCTCGCATTCAGCATGGGAAAGGGACGTGGCCTGTGGTCAGAGCGCTGTCAATGGGCCGTCCCTCAGGGTTATAGCAGGCTACGAATTCAGCGTGTTCAGAACGAGGACATTGATGTGTGAAAACGACTCGCGGCCATGGTTGAGGCTGTCGAATTCGGCAAAATACGCCTCCTTTCTGAGGAATTAATTCACTCGAACCCGCGCTGGGACCGGCGCGGAACGGCACTTGCGCCCCCAGGATCGCGTCGTCGAGCCGTACGGACGCGACCGCCGCCACCTGCCTCAACTCCTTCTCGCCGCCTGGGGTCAGGGCGGCCCGTACTGCCCGGGCCCCACGAGCTGTGCCGTCCGACGACGCACGCGGCGCCGGAACGGATGACCGCGGTGAGCAGTGAGGCACTGCCCGCCCTGAGAGCGTCGGGCCGCGGAAGCGGTCCGACGCTCAGTGTTCAGTCGTCGTACGACGACGGCGGGGGCGTCGTCATACGTGCGTGCAGCAAGGCGTGGCGTGCGATCTCGGTCGGGCCGGGTTTTTCCTGCTTCTCGAGCAGTGCGGTCAGGCCGCGCGGGGCCTTCCAGTGCTCGCGGAGGTTGATGGTGGCGCCGAGGTCGTCCAGGAGCGTGTTGATGACGGTGGCGGCTTCGCTGGGTTTGTCGCCCCAGCCGTCGCCCCACCACAGGTGCTCGTTCGGTGTGCAGGGGGCGGGGTGCACCTGGCCGTCGCTGGTCTTGACCCACACGGTGCCGTCCAGGACCACCGATGTGAGCTCGGCACCGGTCGCGGGCAGCGCCAGCGGCGCGTAGAACCGCAAGGCGGGGCTGCCGTCCCGGACGGTCCGCAAGGCCGGAGTATCGGTCAGCGGGTCGATGAAGAAGGCGTCGACGGGACGGTCGCCGGCGAGGGCTGCGTGGGTGGCGGTCGGGTCGCACAAGGTGAGCCGGCGGACCCACTGCTCGGCGATCGAGCCGGGGCGCAAGGAGGTCCGGGTGAGCGCGCCGAAGGGCAGCAGCCGGGGATCACGTGCCAGGGCGAGATCCACGGCGGCGACGGCGTCCGGGTGGCTGCTGGCGGCGATCGACTTCCAGCCGGCCGCGAGGACCTGGAGGTCGTCGACGGTGGGCAGAGGGTGCTGGCTGGTGTCGGGCCGGGCGGCGATGACGATGGGCGTGGGCCCGAAGGACCGGCCGAAGATCTCGACGTCGTGCTCGGCGTCGCGTACGCGGTCGTTGCGCAGGTCGTTGGCCATGTCCGTCAGCGCGGCCCGCGCGGTGGCGTCGAAGACGGTGTTCTCCGCGGCCCGGCGCAGGGTCCGTTCCCTGCTGCTGGCGGGGACCTCCGCGATGAGTGCCGGCGCTCCGGGACGCCACTGGCGCACGAACTGGGCCGACCGCAGCAGGCCGGGCCACCAGGGCAGATCCTGCCCGGCAAGCCGGGCGACGACGCCCCACTGTGCCTCGTACTCGATCGTCGGGTGCGCGGTGTCGGCGGCGACCAGCGCGGGACCGCTGAAGCCCACGTCCCCGTACAGGGCGCAGACGATGGTCACGCCGTCCGGGTTGCCGCGCTGCGCCAGGTCGGCGGCGACGGCGGAGGCGGCCTGGTCCCTGCTGGTGTGGACGAGGCGGATCGTCCCCAGGGCGGTGTGCCAGTCCAGCGCTGGCCCCTTCGGGGTGTCCTGGTGTCCAGCCCACTTGCCCGGCGGGAGGTCGTCCGGGAGCGGGCGCAGCAGCGCCGCGCCGCGGTGCTCGAATTCCGGGGTCCTGGCGGTCCAGCGGTAGACCTCGGTGCCGTCCCAGGTCTCTTCGTCCTTCGTCGCGAACGGGCCCGGGTCGCTCTCGGGGGTGGGGAAGTCGTCGTACTTCCTGGTGATCCGCCATAAGCCGAAGGCCGTGACCCCGAGCAGGCTCTGGACCTCAGTCTTGGACAGGTAGGTGGTGGTGACGCTCATGCAGGTGTTCCTCCATGCCTCGTATGGCTGGCGTTCGGCCGGGCCAGCAGCGGTCTACCCACCTGTCGTCCGGCTTGAGCGTGTCAGGTGGGGCTGGCTTGTCCCGGCCGCGGTGCCACGGTCCTGGCTACCGAGCCCTCTGGCTTCAGGGCATGGGCGTGAAGGATGTCGGCGCGGGGGCGGGACGCGGAGCGTTGCGTAGACGGAAAGACCGTCTGCGTCATACACGTCTGCTACTGTGCTGATGGAGGTGATCAGTTCATGGCTGAAGATCCTGAGCGGGACTACGGGCAGCAGATGCTCGAACGGCTGCGGGATGAGGTGGAGCGGGCGCTCAGTGTCTCGGACCCGCTCACCCGGGCGCAGATCCTCGCCCAGCTGGTCCAGCCGTATGCGGGCTGGGCCTTGCGCTGGGCGGTCGCCGACGCGCAGAAGAGCGGGGCTTCCTGGCCGTCGATCGGGCTGGCTGTCGGCCAGCAGCACACCACGATCTACCGCCAGTTCCAGGGAGGGGGGCCACTCGTCACCGTCCGCCCGCACCACAAGTCCGGCACCCGCAACGACGACCACCAGGACGCGCTTCGTCAGGCCGCGAAGCGCGTGGCCCAGGAGGCATTCCCCACCGAGGAGCTTCAGCGCTCCCCGCTCGGCCAGTTGTACGGATCGGTCCAGGCGATGGCCAACACGCTGCGGGTGGTGGACTCCGCCGAACCGCTGCTGCGGCAGGTCGACCATCTGCTGGGCACCGTGGCGGAACTGGAGTCGGACGGCTATTCGTCACGCGGTGCCGGCGTGCAGGAGAAGGCGGTCTGGGCGGCCCTCGTCGACCTGCGCACGGTCTACGAGCGGGACAGGCCCTTCATCGAGGCGGCCGAGGAGGTCGCGCGGATGGCCCGGGGCGACGGGTGACCGGTGAAGGGGCATCGTCCGGTCTTGTTGGTGTCGGTGGCCTGGCGGAGGCCGACGGGCGCACGTCGTGGGCCGCTCCTGACCGTCTTTCCAGCCGGACATGGCAGCCTCCCTCGCCGGGCGTGCGCGGCTGACCACACGTGTGTACGACCAGATCGGCAACGAGGAGCAGTCGTGAACGGCCAGGAGCGCTGGTGAGGGAACGCGAGGTCGTGCCGGTGGTGCTGTCGGAAGACCAGCATCAGGAGGCGCTCGTCTCGGCGGTCCTCCCTGCCTGGGCGGCGGGCGTGATCAGCCAGGCCCGTCCTGTCGTGGTGTTCATTGCGGGTCAGCCCGGCAGCGGCAAGACCTTGCTCGCCGAGCTCCTGCACGCGGTTCTGGACCGGCGTGGCGGGGCGCTCCAGATCGGCCGCGACTTGTACAAGGCTGTCCACCACGACTACATCCGGCTCCTGGCCGAGGACGTGAGGACCGCAGGGGTACGGGTACGGCCGGATACCCGGCGCTGGCAGAACGAGGTCGAGGCCCATGCCCGGGACCACGGATACGACGTGGTGGTGGAGACGGCGCTGGCCGACCCGGAAGACTTCCGTGCGGCTGCGGCCGCCTACCGGCAGGCCGGCTACCGGGTCGAGGTCGTTGCCCTGGCCGTTTCCGAGGCGGTCAGCCAGCTCGGCATGCTCGACCGCTACGTGCGCCACGCCGAGGCGGGCAGCGCCCGTTTCGTGTCCTGGGAAAACCACGATCTGTGCGCCGAGGGGATGCTGCGCACCCTGGCCGTCATCGAGGCCGAGCACCTGGCCGACCGGGTCGTGGTCGTGCGGCGCGGCCTGGAGGCGCTCTACACCAACGAGCTCGACGACGCGGGCGCCTGGCGGCATCCGGCGGCGGCACAGGTGACAGTGGTCACCGAGCGGTCGAGACCGTGGTCCGCGGCGGAAACCGGCAGGTTCCGCCGGGAGCTGGCCGCGGCGGACCGGCGTGCCCATGGTGCGCGGTTGCCGGCGGACTGGGGGCTGGCGGTGCAGCGGGACGCCGAGCGCGCCGCGGCCTGGGCCGAGCCGCTCCGACGCACCGCGCAGCCCCGGACCGACTCGCCGGGCGTCGACTATCACCGGCTGTCGGCGGCCGAGCACCGCTGGATCTTCGACGAGCTGTTCGCCCCTTCCCACCTCGCCGACATCGTGCCGCAGGAGCGCCCGGTGGTGGTGTACGTGATGGGACCGCCGGGCGTGGCCACGATGGACGCGGTCCGTCTGGTCCACCGTGCCGTGCCGGGCCGGCCCGTCTGGCTGACGCCCCAGCACTTCGCGGCGATGCACCCGGACTACCAGCAGCTGATGCAGGAGGAGCCACGGGCAGCCATGCTGCGCATCCGTGCGGACTGCGCAGCATGGCAGGTGCGGGCCGAGGCATACGTGCGCCAGCAGTGCGGCAACCTCATCCTCGCCACGTCCCCCGCGAGCGCCGGGGAGTTCCTGACCAGCGCGGCGGCATTCCGTCAGGCCGGGTACCGGGTCGAGCTGGTGGTGCTCGCCTCCCGGGCCGCGGACAGCCGCCAGGGCAGCGCGGCCCGCTACGCGAGGGCAGTCCGCAGCGGCCCGGCCACCTTCCCCAGCGCTGGCTGTCACGACCAGTGCTTCGCCGCGATCACGGACGCCGTGCACGCGGCCGAGCAGAAGAACATGGCCGACTCGGTGACGGTCCTGCGCCAGGACATGACCGCCGTCCACCGCAGCCACCGGGGCACCGAGGGCCGCCAGGCGGGACGATCCGGTGCCGCGCACGCCCTGGCCCTCGAACAGCAGCGCCCGTACACGCTCCAGGAGGCTGCCCGGTTCATCGACGTCCAGCGGGGTCTGCACGCGGCGCTTCCGCAGTACCGGGTCGAGCTGCAGCAGATCACAAGACTCGCTCAGCCCCTCTTCCCGCCACAGTTACAGCCCCGCCGGCTGCCGCGACCCGGGACACCGGCCGCATTGCCGCTCCCGGCGCCGCGCCGCGCCGCGTACTACGACGGGTTCAGCTCCCGCCAACGCGCCTCGTAGTACGCCGTCAGCCGGGCAACCTCCTGCACACTGACGTCAGCCAGCCGGTTCCGGTCGGCCACGCACACCCGCTGCTGCTCCTGCAACTGCCCCAGACGCGCGTGGTCCGGGACCGGCGACCGCTTCTCGGCCAGGATCTGCCGGGTGTACCAGGTGATCACCCGGGTCACGGCAACCAGGGCGTCGTCAGCGGAGGCGTCCGGGATACCGGAGGTCGGGTCGTGCACAGGAAAACCGCCCTTGTGGTGGGAGCAACGGCTCATTGTCGCGGACCGGCAGAGCAGGGGCACATCAGCTGCGGCTCGACCTTGGCCAAGAACCGGCCCCGGACAGGCACGGTCCGCCACCGGGCCCTGCCACCGGCGGCGGCAAGAGCGTAGGTTGACGCCCAGGTGATCATTCCTGGGGGGATTCGATGGCAGGCCGGGACCTTCGCGCGCTGTTCAGCACTAACGACCACACGCTGGCCGCGGCCGAGGCGTTCACCAACCGCCAGCTGCAGTGGCAGACGGTCGCCTCCGCGCTCGCCGAGCACCTCGAGCGCATCGCCGAGCCCGGCTTCGACGTCCAGGACCTCGAGGCGCCGCGCGAGAACGTGGTGAACCTGTACGGCGTCGGCGGCATCGGCAAGACGACTTTCTCCCGCGTGCTGGAGGCATCGCTCACCAGCAGCGAACAGCGCCCCGCCCAATGGGGCGAACTCGCTCTTCCCCACCAGCGGCTGCTGCCCGTACGCATCGACCTCGCCCGCTCGAGTGGCACCGACTTCGAACGCATCATCTTGAGCATTCGCCTCGCCCTGGCCGGGCTCGCCCGCCCGTTGCCGGCCTTCGACATCCCCTTGCGCAGGTACTGGGACGCCGCGCACCCCGGCGAACCGCTGGAGGAGTACCTGCGCCGCGGGCTGCTCGCAAAGTTCGCCAAGGGCCTCCCGCAGCAGACGCAGTCCGCGCTCGCCGAGGCCGCCAGCGCCCTCGCGATGCCCGGCGCCGTCGGCTCGGCCGTCGGCCAGGTGGCCACCACCCTGGCCCGCGCGCTGCGCGAGCGACGACAGACCGTACGGGCCCTGGCCGGCTGCCACCGCCTGGCCGACCTGCTGGAAGCCGACCCCGACATCGACACGCTCTCCTATTACGCCCACCTGCTGGCCTGGGAGATCTCGCAGCTCCCGGCGAAGACGTCGGTCGTCCCGGTCATCCTGCTCGACACTTTCGAGGACATCGCCGATCCCCGCCGCGACTTCGAACGCCTCGTCCAGCGGCTGGTGTGGCTGCTGCCCAACGCGTTTTTCGTCATCACCGGCCGCAACAGGCTCCGGTGGGGCGACGCCGCCCTGCAGGGCCAGCTCGACTACACCGGCCCCACCGCCTGGCCCGGCCTCGCCACCGACGGCACCGTGCGGACCGCCGCGGCCAGCGGCGGCCGCCGGCAGATCCTGGTTGGCGACTTCTCCCCCGAGGACTGCGACACCTACCTCGCCCGCCGGCTGACCCACAACGGCCAGCCGCTGATCACCCCGGACATCCGGTCCGTCATCACCCGCTGCTCGCACGGACTGCCGCTCCACCTCGACCTGTCGGTCATGCGCTACCTGGAGATCCGCCGCACCGGCCGCGCCCCGCAGCCGGACGACTTCAATCACCCCTTCCCGGCGCTCGTCGCCCGCACCCTCAGCGACCTCAGCCCGGAAGAGCGTCACGCGGCCCGCGCGGTCTCCCTGCTCGACGCCTTCGACGAACCCCTGGCCGTCCGCACCGCCGGCCTGCCCCACGAAGCCCCGGTACGCCGCCTGCTCGAGCGACCCTTCATCCGCGAGGACGTCTTCGCCCTGTGGCCCTACCACCTGCACGGGGTCATCCGCTCCACCATCCGCAGCGCGGACAGCCAGACCGACGACCACTGGACCCCCGGCGACTGGAAACAGGCCGCCCAGCGCGCCCTCACCGCCCTCGGCGAGCAATGGACCGCCCACTCCCTCCCCGACCGCGCCCTGCTCGTCGCATGCCTACGCCAGGGCCTGCGCCTGGCCCGCGACCACCGTCTTGACCTGGGCTGGCTCACCGAGGCCGCCTGGGCCTACACCGCCGACTTCCTCTGGGAGCCCGTCGCCCCACCCACCGCAGATGAACCGGCCGGCGCCGGGATAGGGACATCGGCCGACGCCCTCACCGAGCTGCTCAGCGCTCTCGCCCGCCGCCAGCGCGAACACCGCCGGCGCACCACCGAGCGCCTCACCGCGGTCCTCGATGCCGACCTGCTACCCGACGACCTGACCGAGATGGCCCTGTACTACCGGGCCAAGGCCGACCGCGACCTCGGCAGGTCGGCCGCCTCCCGCGACGGGATGCAGCGCGTCGCCGACGGCGGCGGACGCCTCGCCCCCGACGCACGCCGCGGCCTGGCCCACCTCGCCCGCATGGCCGGCGACTTCCCCACCGCCCTCGATGCCGCCCGCACCCTCGGCGAGGAAGGGCGTCAGCACCGCGTCCTCGGCGACATCTGGTGGCCCCAGGGCGACCTCCACCGCGCCGCCGCCGCCTACGAAGCCGCCCGCGCCCAAGCCGAGGAGCACTCCCTCGTCGGCGAGCGCGCCATCGCCCAGGCCCAGCGCGCCTTCGTCACCGCCTTCGCCGACCCCCAGCAGGCCGACGACGAGATCGCGCTCGCACGCCAGCTCCTGGACGGCCTCGACCTGCGCGCCACCGCCCTCACCGTCGAGATCGCCGCCCTCCTCCGCGACGCCGGCACCACCAGCATCGAAGACCGCGGCCAGGTCCTGCGCACCGAGATCGACGTCGCCGGGCTCCCCACGGTCCAGACCACCCTCGCGCTCGCCCTCGCCTTCCACCACGCCGTCCTGGACGCACACGACGACCTGGACGCCGTCCTCTCCCGGCTCGGCGACCTCAGCCGCAACGGCGATTACGCCTACTACACCGACATCGCCGCCTTCATGGCCGGCCGCCCGCTTCCCACGCCCGGCTCCCCGGCACAGTGGCTCGACGGCGAGCAGACCACCCGCAACCGCTGGCGCACCCTCGTCACCGCCCGCCGGGCTCACCTGAACACGCCGTCCTAGCCACCAGGGCCGCCCTCCGTCCGGGGGGTGGGGTCCTCAGGGCCAGATTCCCCCGGCCAGGGGCAGGGCACAGTCACGATCCGCAGGCGGGGCGAGACGGGACAACCACAGGCGAAGCCGCAGCGGCGGGTGGGACCGCAGTGCCCAGAACGCGAAGAACAGGCGCCGAACCGGCGGGACAAGACGGGCATCCTCCAGCTCCCGCTGCCAGGACGCGACCGCCATCTCACGGCCGCAGCGGCGGGCCGCAGCCCGGTCACAGGCCAGCTCGGACCACCACCGGTACGCCACCCACAGCACACCCAGCCCGGCCAGCACGGCGGCGGCCCGGTCCAGTGAGAGCAGGCCCGTACACAGCACCATGAGCACCACCCCGAGGACGACGCCGGCAAGCCTGGTGTGGGAGTCGTGCCGCCGCAGATGGGCGAGCTCGTGCTCCAGGGTGTACGGCATCACGGCATTGCGCTCGGGCCACAGCCAGATATGCCCCAGGGTGACATGCCCGCGCCGTCCGAAGCGCACGGCGGACGCCGCGTTCCACGTGCCGATCCGCCCGCCAGCGACCGAAAGCGAGATCCGCTCCATGCCGGTCTCCCCAGCGAATGCCTCCACCCGTTCTTCGACCTGGCGCATCTGGCTGATCAGGAACTCGGAGTCCTTGTCGCGGGTCCCGTCCTTCGTCACCGCCGCCGCGGGGTCGCGGTAGGCGCGCCAGGTCATGTCCTGCCCGGCCGCACCCGCCCAGACCATGTTGCCCAGCCCGGATAACCCGGACCATGCCCGCAGTACCCCGGCCACGACCGCAAGCAGGATCACGCCAGCGGCGCGCGGTTCCGTCCACCAGCGCAATGCCGCCAGCACACATCCCAACGCCACCGTCGCGCCCTGCACGCTGTACCGGTACAGCAGCGTGTTCATGTCCATGACGGATGACGGTAGCTGTGGACACCCCGTCGCACTGCAGAAAGGCCCGGCGAGAGCCGCGGTACGCCCGTGCTGGTCAGGGGCGGGGCGCGTAAGGGTCGGCGTACGGCTCGACGGCCTGCCGGATCTGCTCCTGCGCGCGGGCCATGCGGGGGCCCGGGGCGTAGTAGCGGGACCGTGCCTGGCCCTGGGCTTCGAGCCAGCCGAGGCGGACCAGTTCGCGGACGTCGCGGAGGGCCTGCTGCTCGGACAGGTCGGCGTCGGCCTGGTAGACCGTGCGGCGCACCTTCGATCCCCAGAAGGCCGGCAGCAGCGCGTAGACCACGCGCTCGTCGAGTCCGTCGTGCTCGGCGGCTTCGCCGAGGTGGATCCAGGCGCGGGAGAGCAGGTCGGTGCGGCGCTGGGCCTGCTGGGCCTGGCGGTGGTGGGCTTCCAGGCAGAAGCGGATCCACGGGTGAGTGTCGCGGCCGGGGGTCCAGGCGGGGCCGCCGACCTGCTGCAGGACGCGGTAGTAGGCGTAGGTGTTCTGGGCGCGGCCGAGCCATTCCTCGATGGAGGAGAACTCCGGCGGCAGCAGGCTCGTCGATTCCCGGGCGAAGACAAGCGTGGACACGGCGCGGGACATGCGTCCGTTGCCGTCCTTCCACGGGTGAATGTTCACCAGGTTCAAGTGCGCCATGGAGGCCCGCACGTGGACCGGGGCGTCGAGGTCACCGGTGTTGAGCCAGTCGATCAGCTCCCCCGTCAAGGCGGGCACGTCCTCGAAGTCCGGGGCCCTGTAGGCGGGAACCAAGGGGTCGTCGGGGCTGGTGACGAACACCGGGCCGTCACGCCAGCGGCCCGGGCGCTTGTCGAGGTGATGGCCCTGCAGCATGAAGTGCAGCCCGTTAAGCAGACCGGCGTCGTAACGGAAGCCCTCCCCGGCGTCGGCGAGGGCCTGGATGTAGGTCATCGCCCGCTGGTAGCCCTCCAGCTCCACCCGGGTCCGCTCCGCCGTCTCCAGCGGCTCCTCCCCCGCCATCAGCGCCTCGACGTCATCGACGGTGGCAGCGTAGCCCTCAATGGTGTTCGACCCGGCGATCGCACGGGCCGTGAGGTTGCGCCGCAGCTGACCGGACCAGCGAGGCTGCGCCCGCAGCTGGTGACGCAGGCGCACCCGCATCTGCTCGATCTCTTCGAGCACACGGTGGTCATCGGCGTCCAGGGCCGGGGTCTTGTACAACATGCCCTAATGCCACCATGACAGGATTATCCTGTCAAGACGCGACGCTCCTCGTCGCTCTGCCCAGAGAGACCCTGAAGGGGCCGCGGGTGCCCTCTCCTACCAGCTGACGGTAAGCCGGCGGGGTGCCGGGCCGGATCGGTCCTTGGCAACAAGAACGTTCACTTGGGCAGGATCGGTGCGGTCCAGCAGCGCCACGGTGTCCGCGTGGTACTCAAGATCGGCCGCGCTGCCCAGATCTTCGATGTCCAGCGGGACGCCGGCACGCCGCGGACGTTCCAGCCGGGCCAGCAGCAGGACCGGTGGCAAGCCGAGCTGGTCCTCGGTCATCGCGAGCTGCTTGAGACGGAGCCCGATCCCCTCCGCATCCGTGCCACCCACGGTGGTCATCAGCTGCAGGCGATCGATCACCACCAGGTGGGCGCGGTCGCCAGTGGCCGCACGGCGCGACAGGACGTCGCGGATGTAGTCGGTGGTCAGCGGCCGGTGCCGGTCGATGCTGAGGTTGGGCACCGGATTACGCGCCGTCAGGTCGGGTGCGAACAGCGCCACGCGCAGCCCCCGGGCCGCGTTATGGACTGCGATGTCGTACCCGGCCTGGGCCTCCCTGCTGCGTGAACGTATGCCGAGACAGCTGAGGTGTCCGCTCTCCAGCCGCACGACGTCGTCCATCTGCGGCCACGGGGTCATCTCGCGGCCGTCCAGCTCATCGGGGTCCCCGGACCAGTACTGCACCATGGTGCGATCAATGAAGGGCGACTTCATCAGCGCCTCCCAGTGGGCCAACAGTTCCCGGGTCTCCGGAGCATCAGCCGGCAGACGGGCCTCGGTGCTGGCGTAACCGTCCGTTCCTATGAGCCCGTCGTATCGCGGGTCCGCGAGCCGCGCTCGGCACGGCGCTTCGTGAACCGGATACGGACCCCAGACCCAGTTGTCGGGGCGGTCCTTGGTCACTCCGGCGACGATGAGCATTCCCGCCAGCTCCGGATGTACCGGCTTCAGGCACACAGGGCAGTCGTACGTCACATGCGTTCCTTTCGACAGAGGTAGAACAAATGGCGGCCAGCGGTCCTTGATGAGGCCCGCCCCAGCAGCCGATTGCTCGTGCTCGAGACAGTACGCACCGGCACGCACTCGGTATTGCTCATGCCGACTTGCGCTCCTCCGAGGTCTTGTGGGCAGGGCCCCTGTTGGCACGCTCTGCGCGGGCGCGGCGCAGTGCGGCGGCCTCGGTGGCCGCAGCCTGGCGGCGGCGCTGGGCGCGGGCCTGTTCGATCGGGGCCGGCGCCTCCGTCTCCGGCTCGGGGAACGCGAGGCGGCTTAGCTCCCGCATCACGGCGGCCTGCCGCCCCACCGCCTCCGCGATGGCCGGGTCCGCCCTGCGCGGCGGGGCTGCCTCCCGGTGCGCGGTGAGCGCGCGGCGGTAGCCGTCGCAGGCGGTCTCCCGGGTGCGCACCGGACCGCGGGGCGCGGCGGCGGGTGCCGGATCGGCGTCGGCCGACTCGGACACGGACGCCTTGCCGGGCGGCAGAACCCGTAAGGCGCGGACGACCGTGCGGCCGGCCGAGGCGTTGGCGGCCGCGACGATGCGGGCTTGTTCCAAGCGGACCTTCGTCGCCCAGGCCGTCGACTCCGGGCACACGGTGAGCCGGCCGGAGCCCGCGTCGTAACCGACGGCCGCGACGTGCCCGGCGAGGTCGGGGGCGATGGCCGCCCACCGCTCACGCAGCGTCGCGCCGACAGCCGGGAGCTCCCACGCCCGCTCGGCGACCAGCACGCCGAGCGCCGCGCCGATCCCCATCGGCTCGCGCCCGTCCCGCCGCACCGTACGGACCGGCCGCGGCTTCGACTTCGCCGTCCGGCCGCCGTTCTTCCGCGCCGCCTCCCTCGCGGCCCGCAGCACGACCCGCGCCAGGTCGACCCCGGACGCCTCGCCGCCCCTCACGCCTGCCCCCAGGTGGTGTGCCCAAGAACCAGATTGCGGGCGCCCGCCAGGCGCAGTACCTGGTCGACGAACCGGCTGGTGAACAGCCTCCTCGCGGAGAGCTCGCCGTGCTCGTCGATGTGGTCGAGCACCAGCTGGTGGTCGCGCTCGGCGCGGGCCCGCCAGTCGATGACCTGCTGCCGGGTCAGCTCCTCGAGCACCAGCGGCGCCTGGCCCTCGCCCGCGTCCTGGGGCTCCGGCTCGGGCAGCTGTGCGTCCTGGACCGGACGGGGCGCGGGCAGCACAACGGCCACCGGCACGGCGGTCGGCATGGGCGGGTCGGCGGATGCTGGCCCGGTCTCGCGGGCGCGGGCCTGCAGCGCGGCCCGCTGCGCCTCCAACCACTGCCGTTCCCGGGCCTTCGCCCAGCCCTCGGCCGTCACCGCCTGGTGCAGCCGCCGCTCGGCCTCGGCGCGCCGCTCGGCCTCGGAGGCCCGGGGCATCTGCGCGTCGACCGCGGACGCGATGGCCTGGCGCTGGGCGCGCCGGTCACCGACCAGGTAGGTGCAGGTCTCGCACGGGCCGCCGGTGTCCATCCGCAGCCCCTCGTCGCACCGGAAGTCGCCGCACAACTGACGCTTCGGCAGGCCCCGGCCGACCAGCCAGCCCACCGGGTCCTCGACCGCCGTCGGCCCGCCCTGGGCCGCCAGACGACGGACCAGCCGGTCCGCCAGCACGCCGGGCGCCTCCGCCCGGCCCACAACCCCGGCCGCCGCGCCGAGCTCCCGGCGCGCGGTCTTCTCGACCAGGCGGCGGGCGTAACGGCGCTCCAGGCGCGCCCACAACGACTCCACCGGAGCCAGGACGGTCCGCAGATCCTCCGGCGGCAGCGGCACCCGCCTGCGCGGCTGCCTGCCCTGCCCCGCACCAGCGACCGCCCGCGCTGAGGCGTCGGCCACCGGCCCGCAGCGGCCCTTCCCGCCTTCGACGACCGGGGACTTCTTCGGCTGTTCCCCGCGCAGCGGGCCGTCCTCGCGCACGCACGCGCGGTCCGGCAGACCACAGTCCCCACCACGGCCTTCGCCGGAAAAACCACCAGAGAGCGAGAGGGGAGAGACGGGAGTAACCACGGGAGGGTGATCAGTGTGAAGGGTTGCCGCAACGTCGGGCTCTGCCACATCGGCCTCATCCGACACCAGAACGTCGCTGACCTGCTGTTCTGCCTCCCGGTCCGGCTCCTCAATAGCCCCTGCCGCAACGTCGGGCTCTGAAAACACGGGCTCCAGGCCCTGCGTACGGCGGTTCTCCCGGGCACCGTCGGCACTGATACGGCCGTGCGCGGCGGCGACCGCCGGCACCATCAGCCGCGAACGGTTCGCCAGCCCGGAGCCTGTCTGCAGCCGGACCCGGCGCACCAGGTCCCGGTCCTCCAGGCGCTCCAGCACCCGCTCCCCCGCCGACGCCGTGCAACCCAGCAGACGGGCCACCGTCGCCGCCGCCCGGCCGCGCTTGGTGTCCACCGCGCCGCCGCACTGCCGCACCCGGCCCGTCTCCCGCGCCTCCAGCACCAGCAACAGCAGCGCCAGCCGGTCCGTCGCCGCACCCCGACCGGTACGCGTACCGATCAGCCCGGCCGGAGTCACCCGGCCGTCCCGGTGCGTCCAGCCCGGCGCCATCACGGCCTCCAACAGCCGCAGCAGCGTCGCGAACTCCTTCTTCGCCAGCGCCAGCGGATGCCCGACCACGCCCTGCGCCGTCCACAGCGGCAGCACCCGGCACGCCAGACCGTCGTCCTGACCGAACTCGCCCTCCGCCGTCTCCACGGACACCACGCCCGACCGGCGCAGCACCGGCAGCACCTCGGAGGCGACGTACGACGCCGACAGGCCGAGCCAGCGGCCCAGCTCACCGGTGCGGATCTCCACCACACCCGACTCCGACGGCGTCCGCGCCGCCAGCACCACCACCGCCAGCCGCACCGCGTCCGACGCACCGACCAGGCTGGCCACGTCCAGCAGCGCGCGCACCGCATTGCCCAGCCGGGCGCGGGCATCGCGCCCCAGCGCCAGCGGGTGACCCGGCCCGCGAACCGGCACCGAACCGGCCTGCGTGGGAACTGACTCCAGCCGACGCCGGGCGCGCCGGACCAGGTCCTCGTCGACGGAGTTGTCGACGAACTCCCCGAGGGAGTGCATCAGAGAGGCGGCCGCACTCGCCGCGATGGCGCTCATCGGGCACCCCCGACGACCGCCGGAAGGAGATAGAGCTCCCCTTTATGAAAGGTGTCGCGGGAGGGGCGCGGTGTGACACTCGCACCCCAAGAATCTTCGTGATTAATGCCGTGAACTGCACAAACAGGGTGTGCGAATCCCGACACGGAGAGAGCTCGGGGGGTCCGAACCGGTGTGAATCGGACGTCGTCAAGCTGACAGGGGGACACACGATCGTGCACTATGGCGGGGACACCACCTTCCATATGCGAGCCGGACCACCCCGCAGACGCGGGACGGGCCAGCGAGTGGATGGGAGACATCAACACCGCGCCACGCCCCCTCCGGGAGGAGCGGACAGGCGCGGACGCCCAGACGGGCCGGGGGGAGATTTCTCCTCTCTCTCGAACGGGCGTTCTGGTGATCGCAGGGCCCTTGTCAAGGGGCCCCGCGATCGGGTGGGTACTGCCGGGCACTGCTCGGTGGGTAGCTGGGCCGACCGTTGTCAGCGGCCGGGTCTTGCTGGTGGCCCTTGTCAGGGGCCAAACCCGCTTGTCAGACGGGTTGTTGCTGGTGGTGCTTTACAGAGAGATGGCTCGATGAGCCGAGGCTCAGGACCGGGTGTCAACCGGGACTGAGTAACCGATCCGGGGTGTCAAGCCCGATCGGAGTGAAGGGCCGCGCGAGGCCGAGCGGATTGTCAGTCCGCATGTGTGGCGCGCGCGGCCGGTGGCGTTACGTCACCCCGACCCCCTTGAATCCGAGGCCGGTGTCGGCATGCCCGAAAACCGGATAGGACGGCGTGATCATGCCGATCAACGGCGAGGATGCGCGGTGAAGTTCCCGAACGCGGGTACGCTGCATCTCGCGATCACCTCCCATCAGGTGCATCGTGCGGGCGGGGATTCCCGTCCACGAGCCCCCCGTGTGGCCACGCCCGGCCCTGGGGGGCTCTTTGCTGTCGTCGGTCAAGTCTGCGATCACCCTAACCCCGAGTGATGACTCGGAGGGTAGGCGGAAACGCAACGCGCCCGAGACGCCCGGAATGCCCAAGGAAATGTGAGGAATGAGGGGATAGTCGCCGCGGAGGTGGGCCACATACGGGGAAGTGCCCGGCAGATGACAGCCCCTCATCGGAAGTAGTCCGGGACCGCCCACTCGAAGTCGTGCCGACCTGGGTGCCCGGAGAACAAGGTGCACACCTCGGAGTCGACCGCGCCTGCTTCGGTCTCCGCAGGACAGGTCGCCTGCGGCACAACGTCGCGACGACCGGCCGGGCTGTCCCACCGGACCCACCAAGTCACGGCCTCGCCGGTGGCCAGTCGGCCGGCGCCCACCGGTCGCGAGAAATCCCCAAGCACGGCGTGTGGCCCCTGGTGCCCGGCCTCCAACTCGCACTGCAACTCCGTCTCGAACGACGCCGAGCCGTGCGGAATCTCCGACAGCAACCGGATCTCCCGCTCCGACAGCGAGATTGGCTCCGGACACCGCTGTGGTCTGGTCACCCTTCCCCTCCCCCGAGCTGACCGAGTACGAGACCGCGTACCCGCGGGCGCGCCGGACCAAGTACGGTTCCTGCCCGTGGCCCGACTCGCCCTCTTCGACCTGGACGACACGCTCGTCGACCGGCAGACCGCCGTGAGTGATGCCGTCGCCGCCCTGTGCCGCACGCACGGCCTCGACCCCGGCATCGAGCAGTGGCTGCGCACCGAGCTGACCGACCGCGCGAACCCCACCGACTTCGCCCAGCTGCGCGCCACCTTCAACCTGCAGGAGCCCGCCGCCCAGCTGTGGCAGGAATACGTCGACCTGATGGCCGCCTCCGTCACCTGCCGACCAGAGGTCCTTGAGGGCCTGGCGCAACTGCGCGCGGCCGCATGGACGATCGGCATCGTCACCAACGGCGCCAGCGACATCCAGCGCGCCAAGCTCACCACGGTCGGCATCGCCGACCTGGTCCACGGCGTCGCGGCCTCTGGCGACCTGGAGATCCGCAAACCGGACCGGCGCCTGTACGAACTCGCGGCCGACCGCTGCGGCCGAAGCCTCGCCGACGGCGGCTGGATGACCGGGGACAATCCAGTCGGTGACATCGGCGGCGGCCACGAGGCCGGCCTGCGCACCATCTGGCTCCGCGGTCGCCCCTGGCCCGACAACCTTCCCGCCGCGCACCACACCGTCGACGACGTCACCGACGCCATCGCCATCCTGCTCAACGAGACCCCGGAGTAGCACCGTGGACCAGCCCACCGTCGGCATCCTCCACCCCGGCAGCATGGGCGCCGCCATCGCCGCCTGCGCCGCCACCAATGCGGCCTCGATCGTGTGGTGTGAGGCCGGGCGCAGCCCAGCGTCCGCGGCGCGCGCCGCGCAGTTCGGCCTGACGGCTGTGGCCACGCTGTCCGAACTGGCGGACCGAAGCGACATCGTCATCAGCCTCTGCCCGCCGGCCGCCGCAGAGGACTTGGCCCGCGACGTCGCCGGGCACGGCTTCGCCGGGGTGTACGTCGAGGCGAACGCCATCAGCCCCGAGCGGGCGCAGCGGATCGCCGCACTGCTCGAACCGGACGCGACCGTCGTGGACGGCGGCGTCGTCGGCTCCCCGCCCATCGGAGGCAAGACGCCGACCCTGTACCTGTCCGGTGCGGTCGCCGCGACCGAGCGCATCGAGGCGTTGTTCGCGGGCACTGCTACGCGGACGGCAGTGCTGGGCACGGAGGTCGGAAAGGCGTCCGCGCTGAAGCTGGCGTACGCGTCGTTCCAGAAGACCAGCCGAGTGCTGGTGGCACTCGCGATCGGGATGGCCCGTGAGCACGGCGTCGACCAGGAGCTCATCAAGGTCGCCTCCCGACGGACCGACTCGTACCTCTCCGAGCCGCAGTACGTCACCAAGACCGCCGCGCGCGCCTGGCGCTGGGGACCAGAGCTGGAGGAGGCCGCCGATGCGCTCGCGGCCGCTGGCCTACCGCCGGAGATGCTGAGCGCGGCCGCGGCCACGTTGGCACGGTGGGACGACGCCAAGGACGCCCACGAGCTCACGCTCACGGACGCCCTGGACCGGCTCGCCCAGCCGTAGCCCGCGTTCATGCCGTCGCTGCTCCCGCCCGCCGGGCCAGCAACTGGTCGATGAGCCGGGCCGACTCCGTCGGCGCCGCCGCCGTCGTGTCCACGGTGAGGTCCCAGACCATGTCCGGGTGCGCGTCCAGGTCCTCGCGGGTTGCCTCCCACGCCGCCAGACGCGTTGCGGTGTCGGTGTCCCCCCGGCCCGCAGACCGCTGTGCGGTCACCTCCTGCGGGCACCACAACAGCACCACCGCCCAGTCGGCCGCGTAGCCGTCGACGAGCGCGCGGATGCCGTCTATTTGCCCGAGATGTACCACCGGGATCCCGGCCGCGAATGCGGCGTCCATGCCCGGCCGGTCGATGACGTACGTGTTGCCGTACCTCGAGTTCGCGTAGATGACGTCGCCTGCCGCCTCGAGGTCGGCCAGCTGCTGGACCGTGCCCATCCGGTAGCCGGTGGTCTTCCCGGAGCCCACCTTCAGGCGCTGGAACAGGGCGTAGCGGCCGTCGGCTTGGGCCAGGGCGCGGGTGACGGTGTCCTTGCCGGCGGCGGGCGGGCCGTACAGGATCACGCCGGTAGGCGGAGTGGTCATGCGTACATCCTTCCGAGGGCGAGTTTGGCCTGGTCGGTCAGGCTCACTGCAGAGCCCAGCCGGTTGTCAACGACGAAGTGGTCGGCCTTCGGCGCGAAGTCGGGATCGACGCCCTTGACGTACTCGTCCCAGTTCGCCAGCTTCCACGAATCCCTGGCCGCGCTGCGGAAGGTGATGTACTCCTTCATGCTGTCGTGATCGCACTTCACCCAGATCACGACCATCTCCGCACCGAACGACCGGCACCGGTTGGTCATCCGCTGGAGCCAGGCAACGTCGGAGAACTCGCGCAGGAACGGCGCGTCCAACACCGTGGAGATCCCGGCCTTGATGTTGTCGAACGCCGACTCCATCAGGCACTGGTACTCCGCATCCCGCGCCCTCTCCAAGTACAAGGGGGTGTGCCGGTCGTGCGGGTCGCCGCCGTGCGCGATCAGCAGAGCTTCCACCAGCGGCCGGGTGAGGCTGTCCTTGTCCAGCCGCGGCCACCCGGTCAGATACGAGAGGAAATCCGCGAGCTCCGACTTCCCGCTGCCCGCGTACCCGCCGACCAGCACGAGGTGGGGCCGATGCGGATCACCGCCAGTGTGCCGTCGGCGCCACGCGTCCAGGATCCGGTGACGCAGGCCGTGGTGGTCGACCTGCCCGCCTGGTGCGATCTGCAGCAGGGCCGACTCCACCGCCAGGACGTGAGCCCCCGTCACCGTGTCGTTCTGCGGCGTCAGGCCAGGCAGCTGCGGCTGCTCCTCGTGTGGCAGCCGATTGCGGAACCCCAGCTCCCACGGCGTCGCGTTGAAGAGCAAGCAGTACGCCCGCTGGTAGTGCGGGTTGGGGTACGCCTTCCCCGCTTCGTGGTTGGAGATCGTCTGGAAGTTCGCCTGGAGCAGCGCGCCGGTGCTGGTCCGGATCTTCGCCACCTCAGCGATGCTCCGCAACTGTTCGCCGGCGGCCTCCAGCGTCAGGCCGTGCGCCTTACGGTGTTTCTGGAGTGCTCCCGGCACCCAGCCAGGGTGTTCCTTTGCCACTTCCTGTCCGCCGATCGTCTCCATGTCCCGGAGGCTAGGGCTGCCTCGCGGGATGTCGGTATCACTGCCGAGTTGAAGAGTTCGTTGAAAACGTGTCCTGAGCTGCACTGATGCCCTTGAGTGAAGTGCAGCATAGAGGGGGAATCCGTCAGTTCAGGCCGCAGCCGAGGCGGCGCCGTGGTGGTGCGCGAGGGCGGCTTGGGCTCCTGACCTGGCCCTACAGCTGATGCCGTCCCGCCATCAGCTGCTTCTTCTGTCCCCACACGCGATTTCAATGAGCAACACCACCGCGTGAAAACCGGGTTGAAGCAGACCCGATGCGCATCGTGATACCTCCGCATCTCGAACCCCGATTGAGTTGTCGCACCCAAAACCGCAGCTCGAAGGGGGGTCTTCCATGCGCTGTCGCTCATCACAGCCACTGAACTCGCCCTACGGGTCGCCCTGGTTCGCGACTTCGTGGCACGGCACGACCTCGAGCCCGCGGTCGAGGAACTGGGGGACGCTGCATGGTCGGCAGATCGCATCGTCAGGCTTCGAATTCGTAGTCCAGAACGTACGCGGCCGAGTCCATCGTCATCTCATTGACCTCGACCGCTCGTCCCTCGGCGTCGAGCGCAGTGCGCGCCAGCTTGATCACAGCACGATCGGTCGGGATGGACAGCCGGGTCGCCTCCTCGGTGGAGGGCATCCGCACGCGGATCTCCTCGCGGAACCGTGTGGGGGCGTGTCCGAGGTCGGCGAGTCGGGCGTAGATCCCGCCGGGACCGGGGTCGGCCTCCGCGATAGCGGATCCTTCCACAAGGGCTTGCGGGAGGTAGGACGCGGCGAGCATGACCGGCCGACCCTCCATCACATATCGGCGGCTGCGTACGCAGACAGGGTCGTCGGCTCCGAGTCCCAACACGTGGGCGATGTGCTGAGGTGGGATGGCGCCCTGCGTGACGGTGACCTGGTCAACGTCTGGTGCGCGGTCGTCATCGGCCTCCCATATCGCCTTGCCGCTCCCCCATTGAGCGCGGGCCAGTCGGGGAATGCCGCGGCGGCGGATCGGGCGGAACGTGACGACGCGAGCGCCGGCTCCCTTCCTTGTCTCTACCAAGCCCTCGGTACGCAGGATCTTCAATGCCTGACGGGCAGTCAGGACGGCGACCTCGTACTGCGCGGCGAGCGCACTCTCCCCGGGCAGACGATCACCGGGCCCGTACTCACCGGATGCGATTGCTGCCCGCAGGTCATCAGCGATGCGCTGGTATTTGGGTCGCTTCGTACCCGTGTCACTCGCCATACGTCTCCCTACCTCGTTAGCGATCCTACGGCCGCTGGCTATCGAGGCACAGGTAAGGGCGCCTTGATCCGAGCGGGAGTCGCCACCGGCCGAGCGTACCTCGTTAACGTAGCCCTTGACATCGCTAACGAGGATCGCTGTACTGATGATGCACCGAACCTCGTTAACGAGGTGAGTGCAGAGGCGCCGAAAAGGTGCTGCTTCGCCCTGCCCAACCGCTATCGGGACGCCTCCCGAGATCTTCACTTCCGAGAGGAGCACCACCTCATGACCGCGATCTCTGCCCCTGCCGACGGCCTCTCCGAGACCTTCGATGCCGAGACCCTTGCTCTCCTGGACGCCATCGAGGTGGACCTCCCGGAGTTCGGCGACGTGGACCTGGACGTCGTGTTCGGCACGCCGCTGGAGATGTACGAGTTCGTCACCCCGGGAGAGTTGGCCCGCTTCGAGGCTGCGGCCGGTCCGAGGGGCGGCCGCACCGGGGCGCAGGACGAGGTCGTCGCCGAGTTCGCCGCGCGGAAGGCCGCGGCCCGGGACATCGTCGCGGCCGACCCGTCGATCACCGAACGGGTCCGCGAGCGCCTGCTGGAGGCCCTGGAGCCCTCGATCGCCGCGTGGATCCGCCAGGAGCTGATGGGCGCGGCCTGCTCCGTCGGTGCGCAGCTCCTCCGCCCGGCCCCCACCTCCTCCACCCCTGACTCCGAGCTGATGCCGCTCGCCGCCTGACCTGCCGGGTCTTCGGACCCGGCTCCTTCACCCGGAACCGCCATCAGCGGTGCCGGCTGTGGGAGCCGGACCTTCGGCACCTGATACCGCCCGGCCGAACGCGAACGCGATCGCGGGAGGCAGGAAGCGGCCGTTCCTTGAGAACTCAACAGCGTGATCCACCACCGCAGTACCGCCCGTGACCACACCGGCCGGGGTGAGTGGAAACCCGTCGCGAGGCGCCATTACCGCTGGTGGTGGCAGCCGACACGTGCACCGACACCGCAGGGCTCATTGCTGCGGGAGAGCGCGGAGGGTCGACACCCTCGCGACGTTAAAGAACGACGCGGCATACCTTGCACCGCCCTTGCCCGCCCGGACGGATCTCCCGGAGGGCCCGCGGTCCGCGTCTCGACGAGATCCGGCACCCCGCACACCGGGGTGCCGCGCACCCCAAGTACTTGCAGCCCTCGCGCTGCCCAGTCGTCACCGGCCCGCCGCGAGCGGTCCGGTGACGGTGGAGAGCGCGCAGGACCCACCGCTCTGGCCGAACGGCGCACAGGCGCGACCCGCCGGATCGGCTCACCGCTTCCACCTCGATGAGGAGGACCGTCCCATGGCCTGTCAGCACCAACCGCCGTGCCCGTCCGCGGACAGCCCGGACCGCGAGGCCGCCCACGTCGTGGCGAGCCACCCCGAGCAGGGCTGGAGCCTGCTGTGCAACGCCGTCGTGCTCTTCGAGGACACCGGCGAGCTGCTCCCCAACGGCCAGATCATCGCCCCGCACCGGCCGCTGACCAGCGAGCACATCGCCGCGGCCGCCTGAGCTTTCGCCCACCCCGGCCCGTCGGCCACTCATGCCCTGGAAGGAGTCCGAATGGACTGGCGCCACAACGCGGTCTGCCGCGAAGAGGACCCCGAACTGTTCTTCCCCATCGGAGACACCGGCCCGGCGTTGCTGCAGATCGAAGAGGCCAAGGCCGTCTGCCGCCGCTGCCCCGTCATGGAGCAGTGCCTGCAGTGGGCCCTGGAGTCCGGGCAGGACTCCGGCGTCTGGGGCGGTCTGTCCGAGGGCGAGCGGCGCGCGATGAAGCGCCGCGCCGCCCGCAACCGGGCGCGCAACGCGACCGCCTGAACCCGGACAGCTCTCGGAAGGAGACACCGTGCGCTGCGTCTACCTGCTCGGCATGTCCAGCCCGCTCGTCGTGCTCGCCGCGGTCCTGCTGACCCGCTGAACGAGCCCTGCTCCCCCGGCACTTCCTGCGTTGCCCAGTCGCCACCGGCCCGCCTTCGAGCCGTCCGGTGGCGGTGGAGAGCGAAGGAAGCCCTCTTCCCCGCTCGCCTCGGCCCTCGCGGCTGGAGAGCACCTTCCCCGACTCCCCGTCCTTGGAGGACCCGTGATCGCCCTGCCCCTCTTCCTGCTCGCCGGCGGCGCCCTCTGGTTGTTCTGGCGGGCCGACATGCGCGCCGGAATCCTGCTCGCCGCGCTGGTCTGCGGCTACGCCCTGGCGTCCTCCCCGCTCGCCGGGGCGCTGAACAACATCGGCACCGGCGTCGCCTCCGCGGTGCAGCACGCCGGAAACGGCCAGGCCAGCACCAGGTGACCCGCCGCCTGCCCGTGGCCCCGGGCCCCGGCCCGGGACTCGCGGGGAGGTGACAGAGCCCCCGCCCGCACCACCCCCTCGCCCTCTTCGAGGAAGGACACCACGTTCATGAGCGACGGCGACACGGTCGGCTCGAACCTCGGCCAGCTCATCAAGCAGCTGGACGCCATCGAGTTCCGCACCGACCGCGACCTCTACAACTACGCCCGCATCCTGCGCGCCATCGGCTTCGAGCTGTACATGCGGATCGGGATGGACGCCGACATGGTCAGCGCGATCCTGTCCCAGTACAAGGGCAAGTGGTACACGTTCGGCGCCCAGAGCAAGATCCGCGCGAAGCTCGTCAGCGGCCACCTGCGGGCCGGGTCCACCGCCGCGAAGGTCCTGGGCCTGTCCGGCGTGAAGATGTACGCCTCCTTCGTCAAGCACTTCATCAAGCCCGAACAGGAGGCCGAAGCCCAGGCCCGCAAGGGCAAGGGGGCGAAGAAGCCCGGGTTCTCCATCGGTGACAAGCCGTCGGACAGCGCCGGCAAGCCCGGCGAAGCAGGAAAGGCCGCCTGACCATGGCACGCCGCATCTCGAAGTCGAAGACGATCGACACCCGCACCGAGGAAGAGCAGCAGCAGGACAGGGCCCGGCGTCTCCGCTACGCCGGGCCCTGGGCAGTCACCGCCCTCGGACCCGTCCTGGTGGAAGGCGCCCACCTGGCCACCGCCGGGAACCCGGCCGCCCTCGCCCTGGCCACCCTGGGCATCGCGGGCACCGGCACCGCGCTGTGCAAGTTCCTGACCCACCTGGACGCCAAGGCCAAGCGGGACAAGGACACCGTCCGCCTCCACCAGGTCAACACGGTCGCGGTGACGGCCGCGGCGACGCTGGGCACCATCACCGGGCTCGGCACCGTGCAGACCGCCAGTGCCTGGGCGCTCGGCGGCATCGGCCTGTCGCTGGCCAACAACCTCTGGAGCAGCTTCCACAAGAAGAGCTCCGAGAAGGGCGCCTCCCGGTGGGAGAAGCTGGAGACGGAGATCGGCCTGGCCAAGCACGAGCTGAGGGAAGCCCAGTCCAACGGCAAGGGCACCGTGATCGCCACGGTGGAGGCCAAGGACGGCGCGACCGCCGAGGACCTGGCCCGCAGGATCCCCGCCATGGCGGCCGCCATGAAGATCGGCAAGGGACGCATCACCCACACCGTGGACGATGACGACTCCTCCCTGGTCACCATGCGCGTCCAGGTCGCCGACCTCCTCAAGGAGGGCTTCCCCTGGCGTGGACCGTCCGCGTTCGGCGCGTCCATCGGCGACGTCCCGATCCGCACCGGCCGCTACGAGGACGGCGAGGACCTCCTGCTCAACCTCACCGGCCAGCTGCGCGACCCGGGCCCGCTGTCCAACGGCAACGTCGAGCACGCCATCGCGATGGGCGTGAACGGTGCCGGGAAGACCCAGGGCAACCAGCTCATCGTCACCGAGTGCGCGACGCGCACCGAGGTGTCCGTGATCGTGATCGACTGCTCGAAGTTCCAGCAGGACTTCGGGCACGTCCGGCACGGCATCGAGTGGCCGATCGACAAGAAGGACGCCGCCCGCCGGTTCTTCAAGGTGTTGCCCAACGCGATCGAGAAGCGCACCGACTTCCTCGCCGCCAAGGGCCTGTCGAAGTGGGAACCCGGCTGCGGCCTGAACTTCCTCGTCGTCATCGGTGAGGAGGCCGCGGACTTCGCCGCCGACAACGAGCACTACCAGAAGATCCTGCGCACGGCGCGCGCCGCCGGCATCTGGATCCTGACGTCCATTCAGCGCGCCACCCACAACAACATGGACACCGACTCCCGCGCCAACAGCCCCGCCGGGCTGTGCTTCGGCCTGCGCGACGGCGCGGACGCCCAGTACTGCCTGCCGGACGAGGCGATCGACGCCGGCGCCTGGCCGCAGTGGGGCAACCGCAAGCCCGGCTACCACTACGCCGCGGGCCTGGGCATCCCGGAGGACCGGTGGCACGTCACCGCCCGCACCGAACTGGCCAGCAAGCACGACATGGCCGATGCCATCACCGCGGGCGCCTCGGTCCGCACCCCACTGGACGCGATCACGGCCGCCGCGTTCGGCGACCTGTACACGAACCGCACCACGTACGACGCCCCCCTGCTGCCCAAGGAGGAGGGAGACGACAGCACCCCGCAGCAGGCGGCCCCGGCCCCCACCGCCGTGGAGGCCGCCCCGGCCGCCCCGACGGTGCCGGTCTACTCCGGGCCGCCCGACATCGAGGAGATCGAGGACGTGGACGCGGACACCATGGCGCGCGAAGTCGAGGAGCTCAACGAGATGCTGCAGAACGTGCTCGAGGAGGACCCCGAGCCCGGCGCGTACGACCACCTGCGCATCGAGGACGAGGTCGAGCCCCCCGCCGACGACCAGCCGGTCTTCGAGCTGGGCGGCGACGGCGAGAAGCTCACCAGCGAGCAGGGCCGCCAGGCCCTCTACGACCGGCTCGACCAGTGGGTACGCGAAGGCAAACACTCCTTCGCCCCCAAGGAGGTCACCGACATCCTCCTCCAGCTCGAACTCCGCGACTCCAAGCGCTGGTTCTACCGTGAGCGCGACCGCCTCGTCGAGGCCGGGGTGATCTCCGAGGACGAGTCCGAGGAGGGCTTCGGCAAGTACGACATCCTCCGCTCCCCCCTCTCCGGAAACAACGGAGAGTAGTCAAAATCGGGTGCGCACGGTGCGCCGCATCGTGCACCGTGCGCACCCGCCCCTTCCCCAGGTAGAGACCTCGCACCTTCGCGCGCACCGTCCGATGCATACCTGTTTGTCCCTCGCGCACGGTGCGCGCCGCACCTGCGCGCACCTTACGGAAGGTAGTCAAAATGAGTGCCCCGACCGTCCCCCGACCGACGACGGCCGACCCGCCCGCCAAGCCCGCTCCCCGGACCGTCACCCGGGCCGAACGCGACGCCGCCCAGGCGGACATCGAGAAAATCAAGGAGCTCAACGGCCGGCTCACCACCATCCTGGTGACCCTCGGACTGGGCGCCCTGACATTCACCTGTGTGAATGTGACCCGCTTCGCGATGAGGCACGACGTCCCCTGGTTCGTCGCCTGGATGCTGGACCCGCTGGCCTCACTGGCCCTGGTCACGGTCCTGTACGTCGACGGCATCCTCGCCACGGACGCCGACTACAGGCCCGGGATGTGGCCGTTCCTGCTCCGCTGGACCGCGGGCATGGGCACCTGGATCATGAACTGCTGGACGTCGCTCTACCCGGACGGCCACTTCCACCTGATCCCGCAGCACCCGGACGCCGGCGGCATCCTGCTGCACTCCATCGCTCCCCTGCTGCTGATCCTGTTCGCCGAAGCGGCGACCAAATACCGCGGCCACCACTTCGTCAAGCGCCTCGCGAAGAACGAGAAGATCGTCGAGGACTACAAGCGGCAGCAGGATCTCGCGGCACAACGCGAGCGCGACGAACGCCGCGCGAAGGAACGCGAGGCCGCAGAACGCGAGCGGGAACGCGAACAGCGAGCGGCTCAGCGCGCAGAACGCGAGGAAAACGCGAGGCTCGAACGCGAGCGCCGCGCAGCAGAAAACGAGGCAGCCGAGCAGGCCCGCCGGGCAGAAATCGAGGCGGAGCGCGAGCGGGTCCACCTGGCCGAGCGCACCGCAGAAATCGAGGCCCAGCGCCGTCGCGCGGCGGCGGAGATCGAGGCCAAACAGCGCCGCGAGCAGTGGGAGCTGGAGCAGGCCGACCGCGACCGGGAAGCCGCCCGACAGGCCGAGATCACCCAGGCCCAAGCCCAGGCAGAGGCCCTGCGCAAGCAGGCCGAGGCCGACGCGGAGGCCAGGCGGATCCAGGCCGAGGCCGAGGCCCGCGCCCTGGAGGAAGCCGAAAAGATCAAGCGGCAGCGCGCCCTGGAGCGGGCTGCCGCGAAGGGCCGCACCGCCTCGGAAAACGGAGGGCGCAACGGCGGCGGCCGCGCCTCGATTTCTGCGGGCCGTGCCTCGGAAAACGACTCGGAAAACGGGGCTGCGCTCGTCGCGGTCCCGGCCCTGACCGCCTCGGAGAGCGAGGGACGCGTCCCTCGCGAAGTGCGCGCGAAGCAGCGTGACGAAGCCGAGCGGTACATCGCGAAGTGCTTCTTGTCCGGCCTCACGCCCGACCTCGAGGGGCTCGCGCAGAACTACGGCAAGGGCGAGACGTGGGTCGGAGACCGTGTCCGCACCGCAAAGCAACGCCTCGCGGAGGAGGACGGATTCGAGTCCTCGGTGATCGAGGACGCGCTGGACGGCTTCACCGACGACGCAGCAGACGATGCGGCAGGCGCGGCATGAGCCACGAACCCGAAGAGGAGAAGAACACCGTGGAGTTCACGTTCGACTTCACCGAGCAGCAGCAGGAGCCGATCGAGCTGCTGCACGCGGCCGGCCCCGCGCACCCGCCGATGATCCTGGCCCGCAACGAACCGCTGATGCCGGTCCGCTACCAGCCGCTCGACTGAACCGCCAGCGCTTCGACGGCTCCACTGGCCCCCGAGATGAGGAAAGCACCTCGGGGGCCGGTGAAGAGGCCGAAGCCTCCCCGGGCGATCTCACGCCACATGACACGCCCGAGCTCCCCATCACGAGGAGGATCACCATCATGCCGTCCCACGGCGAGCAGCCCCAGCCCCTCTACCACCCGGTACCGCTGCCGCCCCCCTACGGGCAGGTGCCCGCTGCGCACCAGGGACAGCACGTCGTCCCGCTCCCCCCGGGCACGGTCGTCTACCCGCCGACCGCCGGCATCGAGGGCGTGGTCGTCGTCCCCGGCCCGGCCGGGCAGCAGACCGCCTACTACACCCCGCCCCCCGCCCCGGCCCCGCAGCCGCTCGTCTCCCCGATCCTGGTGAAGGCCGCCCTGGTCGCGTTCATCCTCGGCGTCGGCGGCCTCGGCATCTGGTTCCTGGCCACCGCCCTGGCGCAGCTGGTCCACGCCCTCATCACGCTCGGGCTCATCGCCCTCGCGGGCCTCGGCGGCATCGTGCTGCTGAAGATGCTCAGCACCGGCTCCGGCGGCGGCACCCACGTCAACGTCCAAGCCCGCGGCCGCGCCAAGGTGCAGATCCACACCGGGCGCGGACACAACCGTGGCCGCCGCCGCTGAACCCACGTCCCCGCCGGCCGTCCGGGACATCGACGTCTACGCCACCGCCTCCGGCACCCTCCCCGTCTACCGCTGGCGCCAGGCCCCACCCGGCCTGGCCACCAGACGCCAACTGCGGGAACGCCGCCTCCGGCCCGGCGGCCAGGACCCGGTCGCCGTCATCGCATGCCGCGGCGGCAAGCGCACGGCCTGGCTGTACGAGATCGCCAAGGCCAAACCGATACGCCCGATGACCTTCGCCAAGGAGGAAGCGCTCGACAAAGCGATGGAAGCCCGGCAGCGGTGCCCCCAGTGCCGCCGACGCTACGTCCACTGCCTCCCGCTGCGCACCCTCGGCAGCTGCCTCGAGTGCCACGACGGCACCCCGGCCCCGCGCAACACCTACACACCGCCGCACGCCGTGCCCCCTGCCTGAGCCCCGCCTGACCGGTCCTGGCGGCTGCCTGATCCACCCGTACCGCCCTCGCTGGGCCGGGTGGTGACAGGGAGCCGGACAGCCCGTCCGCCCCGCGCACAAGCACCTCGTCCGTGTCGCCGTCGAACACCACGAAGGAGACGCCCCGGTGAGCGAGCCCACCGAACCCCGCGAGCCCGAACCGCCCATCCCGCCGCTGGAGACCATCGCCGACAACGACCGTCAGCCGCCACCCCGCAAGACCCCCACGGCGCCGTCCTACCCCGCCCCGATACGAACCCGCGACGACATCCCGCCCGGCGCCATCGCCGTCGGCGCCCTCCTCGGCATCATCGCCGTGATCTTCGCCCTGACCTGGGGCGTTCCGAAGGCCATCGACTGGTATCACCACCAGGACTGGCACTGGGCCACCCAGTGCACCGCGACCATCGCCAACCCCGTCCACCACTACCTCGCCGCGCACACCACCGGTCTCCCGCTGACGGCCTCCAGCGCGTTCGCCATCTGGCAGGGCGTCGGCGCCATCTCCCTCGCCCTGTCCTGGATCACCCGCGCCGCCGGCGCCCGGCTGACCTGGACCGTGCACGGCGCGGCCACCGTTTTCATGGTCTGGAACGCCTCCCCCGCGACCGGCCGCCCCGTCGCCGCCGCCCTGGCCGTCCTCGCCTGGACCATCGGCTCCCTCTTCGCGCTGCGCGGCCTGTCCCTGCGCCCGCTGATCTACATCCACAACCACCCCACCCGCTGAAAGGACGACGCCGCCATGCTCCGGATCATCACCGCGTCCCGCCTTGCTGAGCTGGACAACCTCGCCAGCGCCTTCCCCGATGTCCGGAGCAAGTGCGACGGCCTGGAGAACGACCTGGAGGCCGAACGCCGCCGCGCCCAGGGCTTGGTGCGCGAACTCTCCGAGGCCCAGGCGCAGTTTCAGCAGGAGCAGGAGGCCACCGCGCGCGCGTACGAGGACCGCTTCGCCACGGCCGGACGCTCCGCGCGGCTCGGCGAGCAGATGCTCAGCCATGCACAGGAGCGGGCGAACCGCATCGAGCGCCTGGCCGACGAAAAGGTCCGGGAGCTCAAGGGAGAGATCGAGCGGCTGAAGGCCAAGCTGGCCGCCAACCCGGTACCGAACCCGGAGGGCATCGTCGCACGCTTTCAGAACCTGGTCGGCGCCCCGGTCGACCTCACCTTGTACGTCAAGGACCTCGGCTCCGGCTACCCGCAGGTGGAGCTGCAGCTCGTCGTGCTGTGCGTCGGCTGCGGCTACACCGAGGACGTGACCCGCGAGACCTCCGACTGCCCTGAGTACCGCACGCAGTTCGTGAACAGCGACTACCCGTGCGGCAGGCTCAAGCACTTGGCGCAGAAGCACGCGGAGAAGTGCCGGGCCGTCGCGCTGCCCGTCCAGGCCACGGCCTGACCGGTCCTGGCGGCTGCCTGATCCACCCGTACCGCCGCGCGCGGGCCGGGTGGTGACGGGGAGCCGGACAGCCCGGCCCGCTTCAACCAGGAGTCGCCCGTGACCACCGCCACCGACCTCACCAGCACCAACCTGGACACCGCAGCTGCCACGGTCTCCAACGAGATCGCCCGCACCGACAGCAAGGCATCGCTGCTGCTGGCCTTCGACGGCGCGGTCCTCGCCGGACTCGCCAGCCTCGCCGACAAGAAACTGCCGCTGCCCGCCCAGATCATCGGCGGCACCGCGGTCCTCGCGTTCGTGGCCGCCGCCGTGCTGCTGCTCCTGGTCGTGCGGCCCAACCTCGGGGGCAAGGGGCGCGTCGTCCGCGAAGGCTTCCCGCACTGGGCCCAGTTACACGAGGACGACCTGGTCGCCGCCATGCACCAGGACACGCGCGCCACGCGGATCAAGTCGCTCGCCACCATCACCGTGGGCAAATACAAGCGCCTGACCTACGCGGTCGACACGATCCTCGCCGCGCTGGCCCTGCTGCTGGCCGCCGCCCTGGCCGTCCTCGCATGACCACCTGGCCGTACGCCGTCGCCCTTGCTCTCACCGCCATCGCAGCCGTCATCGTCACCCGCCGTGCCCACCCGGGCCGCACCCCCGACCACGACAAGGAGCGGTAGCCCATGGCCATCTCGCTGTTCACCCGCCCCCGCCCCGAGCCCGTCGAGCCGCCGGCCTTCGAGCCGTGGCCGGAGACCGGTGAGACCTGGAAGCCCGAGGGCGTCACCGTCGCCGAGCGCTACGCGAACCTGGCCGGCGCGGTCGTCCTCGTCTACAGCGCCGACCGCGACGGCTACCACCACGTGATCGCCTGCCTCGGCTGCCACCACCTGGCCAGCCGGGACAACGACCGCACCTACAACGCCCGCTACACGCTGCAGGCCGCGGCCAAGGCCGCCAACGACCACGCCTCCGCCTGTCGGGCGCTGCCTCGCGACATCCCGGCCCGGCCGGACGACGACGCCGCCCGCAACCTGCTGCACACGTGGGTGCTCGGCATACCGCGGCGGGTCGGGTCGCTCACTCTCCACCTCTACGACTTCGACGAGGAGCGCCTGAAACTCCAGCGCACGAACGCGTGGATCGAGAAGGAACTGCAGGGCCTCGCCGCTGAGCACCCCAACCTCCTGTCGGCCAAGCCCAGCGAGTACAGCTCCAGCACCGAGTTCACCCTCCTGGGCAAGCCGAACTGACCGGGCCGCTCTCCGTACGGCCCCGCCCGCCGCGCGCCGGCGGCCGGGACCGTGCGGTGTCCGCCCGGCCACCCCGGCCCGGCGACCGACCCTCCCACTGGAGGTCACCGTGCCCCTCACTCGCCGCTCCCTGATGGACATCGCCGCTGCCCGCTTCGGCTGGCGCCGTGCCTACGGCGAGACCACCCAGGTCGACGCCGTGCTCACCGAGCAGACCGAGACCGCCTACACCGAGGCCGCCGACCACACGGCCCTGGCCACCGCGAAGAACACCAGCGTGCTCGCCGTGCAGCCCGGCGTCCTGGGCGTCCGCGGCCGCGTCCTGGCCGACGTCCTCTACCTCGAGGGCCTGCTGGCCGGCGCCCGCAACCGGGGCCTCTCGCCGGAGCTCATCGAGCGCCTGGAGGACACCGTCGACCACGGCCACGAACTGACCGTGCTGCTCGCCGACACCGTCCGCACCACGGCCGCCGTCCACACCGCCGGCCGGTGAGGCGCCCGGGGCGGCCGCAGGCATGCGAACCCGGCCGCCCCGGAACACCAACCCCTCCCTCTCCAGCGCAACTGACAGACGAAGGAGCCACACCATCATGAACCAAGCCGCACGCCGCGCCGCCCTCATCGTCGCCGACGCCCTGACCGAAGGCGTCGACATGACCACGGTCCTGCTCGGCAGCGCTATCGGTGCCTGGGCGGGCTACACCTACTACCCCGAGACCTGGTCGGGCGACTGGCGGCTGGCCTTCACCGGGGCAGTCGCGGTCATCGGCGCCGTCGCCATCAACGGCCTCGCCGACGTCATCCTCGTCCCGGTGCGCCGCATGCTCAACAAGGCCCGCCGCACCAGCACCGGCCACACCGCCCCGCCGGCCCCGCTCACGCTGGACGCGGCCCTGGCGCAGGCCGCCGCGGCCACCGAAGACGACGCCGCCCACCGCGCTGCTTCGGCTGCCTTCCGGATCGACCAGGGCGAGAACTTCCTGCGGGACGAGGCCCGCTGGCGCGGCTACGAGGACGGCGAGGCCACCTTCTACCTCGCCCCCGGCATGGTCCTCCACCACCGCAGCACGCAGGGCAAGTACAGCAGCCGCAACCACCACTTCACGCTGCTGACCGGTGACACCGAGCAGCCGGTGGCCATCACCAGCGTGGAGCAGATCCGCCACCACCTCGCCGCTCACGCCGCCGGCTACCCGGTCGCCCAAGGGTCCACGAAGCCGGAGGCCGACGACGACGCGGTCGACGACCTCACCGGCCTGCACGCGGTCTGACGGACTGCCCGTGCCGCCCCGGCCCACCCCAGGCCGGGACGGCGCGGTGGTCAACCAGCCCTCCCACCCGCCCCGGAAGGCCCCGAACATGCGCAAGCCCCAGAAGAACGGCCGGCTGTCCATCGTCCGCGACGGCCTGTTCACCTCGCGCCGCCTGGCCGCCGACATCGCCGACACCGCACCCACCGCTCAGGAACTGGTCAGGGAACACTTCGGGCGGCGCCCGCTCACCGCCGTCGAGCTGGTGGTCACCTCCACCAACCGTCTCGCCCGCCTGGCCGCCATCGCGCAGGGCGCGGCCGCGGGCGTCCCCACCGAGGTCTGCATGAACAAGGTCCTCAGCTTCACCACCAAGCCGAACGACCTGTACTCCGCCACCGTGATCGCCCCGAAGAACACCATCCAGGTCCTGCTCAACGCCAAACGGCTGCACCGGCGGTCCCGCGAGATCGGCGCCACCCTCGTGTTCGCCTTCGTGGAAGTCGACCAACTGTGCCGCAAAGGCGCCCTCGAGCGCCGCATCGCCCTGACCAGGCACGAGATGGGCACCCACGTCCTGCCCAAGCACAAGGCCCGGCACCTGTACCAGATCGAGGCCGAGCTGGAAGCCGAGGCCGAGAAGGTCACCCACCAGATCGTCGGCAAAGTCATCCGGCAGAACCGGCAGGCCGAGGCCCAAGCCGCCCACGAGCTCCGAGACGCCGCCTGACGCACCGCCGAGCCGCCCCGACCCCGCTGGCCGGGGCGGCTCGGGGGCACGTCAGCCCGCCGTCACGATCCGCAGGAGGAACCATGCCCCGTCCCAAGACGCCGCGCCGTCCGAAGAACCAGCGCCCCGGCTGCAACCTCGTCGGCAACATCGACCTGGTGGAGACGGCGCTCATCACCGAGATGGCTGCGGCCGCCGCTCACCTTGCGCGCGCCACTAGGAGCGCCGACGGCCCGTACACCGAGATCCGTACCAGCGGTGGCCAGCCCGACCTGGCCCGGCACGCGGCCGACGTCCGGGCCGGAGCCGACCGGATCCGCGGCCTGCTGGACCGGATCACCGCCCCGTACGACCTGTCCGAGGCCGGAGCATCCGCCGCGCAGGACGACGCGCCCGCCGCCTGAGCATCCCCTCCTTACGCACGTCCCGCCCCCACGGCCCTGGCCACTCTGGCCGGGGCCGCTTTCGTTTCCCACGAAAGGATCTGATGGACCTGCTGACCCTTCCCGCCGGCGCTCTGTGCGCTTTGATCGGTCCCCCCGGTAGCGGCAAGTCCACCTTCGCCGCCCGTTACCCGCACACCTGGCGCGTGTGCCTGGATATCTACCGCGAGCTCGCCACCGACTCGGAGGCCGATCAGTCGGCCACGCCGGTGGCCGCCGAGATCCAGAACCTGCTCCTGGACGCACGGCTCTCCCGAGGATTGATCACGTTGGTGGACTCCACCAACGTCTTCTCGCATGTGAGGGCGGGGCTGCTGGCCCGCGCCCGCTACTGGCAGCGGCCCGCCGTGGCGGTCCTGTTCGACATGCCGCTGCACATGGTGGAGGCGCAGAACGCGGCCCGCGACCGCGTCGTGCCGACCCACGTGGTGCGCGACCTGCACCGGCAGCTCCCCACCGCCGCGCAACTGCGCAGCGAGGGCTTCCGCACGGTCCACCTCGCCTCCGAGCTCACCGAAGCCGTGGGAGCCCTGCGATGAGCGGGCCGTTCGTCACGGACTTCTTCGAGGCCGTCGAGTCGCGCCAGCACGCGTGGCCGGCAGGCCGCGCCGACCTGCACTGGCATCTGCTCTTCACGGAAACGATCGTCAACGAGACGCTGGTGAAGCCCTACCGGGCGATAACCCACCGCCCCGGGCTGGCGCCGGTTTCGGCACCGTGGGTGCACTGCACGGTGCTGCACGCCGGACCCGTCGACCAGTACCGCGACGGAGAACTCACCGCGATCACCGAGCGAGTCGCCAAGGAGTGCCAAAACCTCGACCCGTTCGACCTCGCCTTCGACCGGCCCACTGTCGGCACCGTTGCCATCGAATGCGCGGCCCGTCCCGGTGAACCCGCCCGTCAGCTATGGGAACTGACGGCCCAGGCCGACGCTGAGATCACCGGTGCCCGCTTCCCCCGGATCCCCGCCATCCACTACTACCCGCACCTCTCGCTCGCATATGGAACCGCAGCCCTGCACCGCCCCGAGCGCCGCGCGCTGAAGGCCGCGCTGTCGGACCACCCGGGCGAGCCGGTCGTACTGCGCGCCGAGCGCTTGAGTCTGGTCGCTCAGTTCCACGACCGGCGACACATCACGTGGACGCCGATCGCCGAAGTACCGCTCGGTGTGGGCGGCCGCACGACAGGCGGCCGCCCAGCATGAAGAAGCCACCCGCCTCCGGCACGCACCCCCACCCGCTCACCCCGGCCGACCTGCCGCCCGGCGACCAGTGGGCGCACGGCTGCCCGGACTGCCATCTCCCCATCCAGGGCGGAGCCGCCGGCCTCGCCGCGCACCGCCGCACCGTGCACACCAGCACGGGCGACCCGCGCATCCCGATCACCGTCCACCTCCAGCACTGAGCGGCCACTCAGGCCGCTCGACTCCCCTTCGGAGGACCGCATGGCACCCAGCACGAAACCCGTCGTCTGGTACATGGCCACTCCGGCCGACGGGACCGTCCAGCACAGCCGCGACGCCGGGACACCGGTCAGCCTCGCCGACGCCGGAGGCTCGGTCATCGACCACCCGAACCCCTGCAAGAACAAGTGGTACGACGAATCGGAGTTCTCCTACTTCCGCATGGTCAAGCGTGTCGGCGAGGCCCTGGAGGACACCGGGATCTGGCCCGTGACCTGGCCGGTCCGGCTGTGGATCGTGGAGCCGGTCGGCGACACCGGCAACTGGGGCGAGAAGCACTACCCGTACCGGCTCCTGGCGCACCGGGTACGGGTGGTGGAAGAGACCGACGCCTGGCAGGCTCTCGGCCGCCACGGCCGCGAGGTCCTGGAGATCATCGAGCAGCAGATCCCCGAGCGGGCCGCGCAGTGGGCCGCCGACTGGACGGCCGACCCGGAGGGCATGCGCGAGCGCCGGGAGACCTGGCGTCTGTGCACCAGCGGGCTTCGGGCACGGTCCCTGATCACTGACGCCGCCCGCGCACGGCGTGAGACGGCCGCTCTGGACTGGGGCGGGCGCCTCGCCTCCGCCGCCGCGGAGAAGGCTCTCGCCGACACCGGCATCGGCCAAGCGGCAATCAGCTACGCCTGCCACCGTGCCGGCGACCTCGTCCACGCTGTCCAACTCCAGGACCGCTGGAGCGCGTACGTGCTCGACACCCTGCGCGGCATCGACCTCGACAACCGCCCGGTCAACGCGACCGCGTAGGAACGCAAGTCCGACACCCGCCCTGCACCGCCTCCGTGCTGCCGCGGCCTGCCCGCCCGGCAGCACGGACGGCTGGACACGCTTCCGCGAAGGAGACCCGTGCCCGCCCCTGCCTTCCTTTCCGCTGTCCGTCAGCGGCTGCGGTGGATCCGCCGCAGCCGCTCCGCCGAGACCAAGCCCGTCGCCCCCGCCGTGCGGTTGGGCGACACCGAGGCGGTCCCGCTCCCCTACAACGACCCGTACTTCGGGCTGCTGCACTCCCTCTACGCGCTCCAGCACGACATCCAGCGCAGCCCGACAGCGGCCGAGACGGTCCACGCCTTCGTCGGTGCCCGCGTGCTGAAGACCGTCGATCAGCTGCTGCTCGAGCTCGAGATCCGGTTCACCACCGAGCAGGTGACGACCAGCCAGGCCCCCGAGTCCGACCCGGTGATCCGGGACCTGCGCACGGCGCGCGAGCACCTGCAGCACGTCGGCAGCGCGGTCATGGCCGCGGACGGCCGCCTCTACGACTGCGACGACGAACGCGGCCCCGTGACCTGGTGACCTGACGGACCACCGTGCCGCCCCGACTCTCTGACGGGGCCGGGGCGGCTGCGGTGACCCCTCAAGTACCAGAAAGGAGGTGGACGTCATGCCTTGGCCCATGTGGGAGGTGGACGTCCCCATCCAGCACATCACCGACACGGGCCGGTCCGTCGGCATCCACATCTTCACCGGACAGGCCGACAGCCCCAGCCATGCCCTCCGAGCCGCGCGCGACGCCTACGACAAGGCGCTGCTGCTGCACAGGGCGGGGCGAGAGATCCCCAGCACCTCGGGCTCCAGCAACTGGGGCGTTCGCGGGCTGCGGCCCGGCTGGGAGATCGACTGGTCGGCGGCGAAGGCCAAGCGCTGGGTCAACCCCGGCAACTTGCTGAGCACGCCGCCCGAGTTCTGAATTCGCCCCGGGACAGCCGCTCTGCTTGCCGGCTTCGACGGCTGCCCCGGGCCACCCATCCCGCATCACGACACGAGAGGGAGAAACCAGTATGGCCTCCATCGTGCGTCTCCCGGCCCCGACCGGACACATTGGCGCCATCCTCACGGCGGCCGCCATCCCGGCCGCCGGGTGGACCATCCACAGCGTCGTCTGGCACCGCCGCCTGACCGCCGCCCAGCGAGACCCGCTCACCGGCGCCCTGCGCCGCGACGGCTGGACCCTGCGCACGCAGCACCTCCTCGACCGGTACGGCGACGGCGTCGTGGTCGGCCTGGTTGACGTCGACCACTTCAAGGAGATCAACGACCGCCACGGGCACACCGTCGGCGACCTGGTGCTGGCAGCCACCGGCGCCCGGCTCTCCGCCTGGGCAGGCAGCCGCGGCGTTGTCGGCCGCCTCGGCGGGGACGAATTCGTCGTCGCCACCCGGATCGGCCGCAGCCGCCGCACCATCCGGCTCGACCAACTGGCCGACGTCCTGCGAGAGCCGGTGGCCATCGACGACGACCAGGCCGTCGACGTCGCCGCCTCGATCGGCGTAGCCGCGCCGGACGCCACCGGTACCCGCACGCTGTCCCAGCTGCTGCGCGCCGCCGACACCGCGATGTACGCGGGCAAGCACAGCGGGCGCGCCGTCCAGGCCGGCCCCCAGCACACCCAGGCACCGAGCATCAACGGCCGCCGCCTCGGCCGCCGCGGCACCCACACCCTGGGCAGGGCGGCATGATCTGGAACCCCGAGACCGTGCGGGGCCTGACCATCCGGCAGCCGTGGGCCACATGCATCGCCTACGGCTCGAAGCGCATCGAAAACCGCACCCAGCCCTGGTCATGGCGCGGCCCCCTGCTGATCCACACCAGTCTCACGGTCGAACGGGCGGCCCTGCGCAGGCCGCTGGTCGCCACCGCAGTACAGGGCCACCCGCTGGAGACCGGCGCCGTCATCGCCGTGGCCCGCCTGATCGGCGGTCACGACGACGACGGCCCGTGCACCCCATGGTCCGAACCCGGCCACCATCACCTGGTCCTCGCCGACATCCAGGCCCTCCCGCTGCCCGTGCCGTGCACCGGCGCCCTCGGCCTGTGGAAGCCCACGTCCGCCGTTCTGAGCCAGGCCCTCCTCCAGCTCCCCACACTCACCGATCCGGAGGCCGCCCCATGACCACCTTCACTACCACGGCAGCTGCGGCCCCCCGCCTGAGGGGCCAACACACCGACGCGCACCGGCTGTGCACCGGCTGCGAGGTCACCTGGGCGGGGCCGTCGCAGACATGCTGGTCCTGCGGCATCGCCGTCCCCCGCGCCTACACCCGAGTAGGGGCCCGGCGGGCACTCCTGCGCGCCATCAACCCCACCCGCTCGCTGTCCGGGGAGGACTGGTGAGCGGGGACAGGACCGGAACCCCCCAACCGCTCACAATGCTCGAGCCGGACCCGCGCATCCCCTCCCCGCCGCGCACCTGACCGGCACGCACCCGAACCGTCGCGCCGCCGAAGACAGACGACCGCTGGTGGTCCATCACCGTCCAGTGGGACGACGGCCGCACCACGAACCACTGCACCACCTGGGACGAGAACAACGACCGCGTCATCGGCCAGCCCGAGTAGCAGCGGCCACACCTGAACCGCTCCCCCATCAACCTGCACACCTTGATCAGTACGCTCCCCGCACAACCCACCCAGGAGGACTCCATGGCCAACGTCAGCAACCACATCGCCCCCGGCGCCCGCATATCCGGCCCCGTCATCCAAGGAGCAGACTTCACCGACATCACCATCGTTCAGGGCCGCCGGACCGCCACGGCAGCCCCCGGTAACCCCGCCGCCGGCGTCGTCCGGGCACCGGATGGAGCCGTCGTCCTCCCCGAGCGCAACGCCCTCGTCGTCGCCGAGCTCCTGCGGGACCTGGCTGCCCTCGACCCCGCCAAGGCCGAGCGGGCCACCGCCTACGCCCAGGCCATGACCGGCACGCAAGACTGACCGAAGGCCCGGTTCCCGCGATGCGCGGGAACCGGGCCTTTTGTGTTTTGAGACGTGGCTGGGGCGTCATGCCGAGCACGGCTCGGGGCGGTACGTCGAGACGGCACGGGGTCGACTCCTCATGCCCCTGCCGCCCGGGTTGCTGGGTGGGGGTTTTACGGCCGTAAAACTCGACGTACTGGCGTAGTGATCGTCAGGGCTGCCCGGCTCCGGTTTTACGGCCGTAAAACCGGAGCTCGGGGGCGGGGGTCGACCCGGGCGCTGCGAGCCTCATGACTCGCTCGGCTTTACGGCCGTAAAACCCCGGCACTCGCACGCCCTGCCTGGCCTCCCCCTGATCATCTGAGAGGATGCTTCCCGTCCATCCGAAGTACCGGATTCCCGGGAAGTAGTCGGAGAGCAGTACATGCCCTACATCACCGTGCTCTTGAACCGTAAGGGCGGGGTCGGCAAGTCACTCTTGTCGGTCAACCTCGCTGCGGTCTACGCCGAAATCCTCGGCTGCGGTGCCGTCGACGCCGAAGACGCAACCGCAGGTGACGGCCCGTCCGTAGCGGTCGTCTCAATAGACCCCCAGGGCACCAGCATCGAACATGCCGAGAAGGTCAGGAAGGCCGGCAGGCCAGTCCCCTTCCGCGTAGTCGACGCAAGCCAGAGCCTAGACAAGCTGCGTCGCCTTCGGCGCGCCAAGGCCGACATCATCATCGTCGACACCCCGGGCTTCATGCCGCTGAAGGCGGAAGACGACGAAGACGAGTCAATCGACCCCCTGGGCGACGGAACCACCGGGGACGCGCTGCGAGCCGTCCTCGATGTTGCTGACGACGTCATCGTCCCTCTCGAAGCCGAGGGAAGTGCCTTCACCCCGACCAGGGTCACCGTCGAGCGAGTCCTTGTCCCCCGCCAGATCCCCTACGGCGTCGTCGTCAACAACTGGGACCCCAGAGACGGGACCGCGGACAGGGACCGCACGATCAGTCTCGTCCAACGCAGAGGCTGGGAGCTGTACAACGCCACCGTCCGTCACTACAAGCCGCACACCCGCGGCATCACCAACGGGCGATTCTGCACCCAGTACGAGTCCAACCACATCGCCACCAAGGCCAAGCAGGACTTCGTGTCTCTTGCTCTGGAGCACCAGCTCCGCCGCCAGAAGTACGCAGGAGTCCGATAGATGACCAAGCACGATGAGTTCGACGACTTCTTCGGCGATGACGATGACACCCCAGCCGTCGACACCCGAGCCGACGGCCGGCTGCTGCGCGTCCCCGTGGCCCGCATCGCCCCCAACCTGGTCAACCCGCGCACCAACTTCGGCACCGAGGAGGAACTGCAGGACCTCGGTAAGAGCTTGCAGCGGCGCCAGGTCCAGGCGGTACTGGTGGTCACGCGTGCCGCCTACCTGAAGCTCTGGCCCGAGAACGCCGAGAAGATCGGCAACGTCGATGTCGTGATCGTGAGCGGCGAGCGGCGATACAGGGCGGCCAAGGCCGTGGCCATGCCGTCCCTGGACTGCGTCATCAACGACGACGTAGCCGAATCGCGCAAGACGTTCATCGAGGCCGTGGTCTCCGAAAACGTCGACCGGCAGAACTTCGACCCCATCGAAGAGGCATACGCCATCGAAGCCCTCGTCGCAGAGTTCGGCACGGGCCGGGCAGTGGCTCAGCACTTCGAGCGCGCTGACGGTTGGGTAACCCAGCGCCGCCTCCTGACCCACCTCGTGCCTGTCCTCCAGGATCAGGTGAGGCAGCGCACCATGCCGGTGGAGGTGGCGCGCAACCTCGGCAAACTCGCCCGAGACAACGAGTGGTCGGCTGAGGAGCAGAGCGCTTGGTGGGCGCAGGAGCAACAGAAGCGCCAGGAAGCGGCTGAAGAGCGGAAGACTCAGAAGCAGGAGCGCAAGCGCGAGGCCAAGGTCAAGCCGGCGCCGAAGAAGAAGGAAGTGCAGCCGCTCGATGAGGGATCTCCCGCCGCGATCCCGTGGCACAACCCCACGGCGGTGCTCAACATTCTCCGCGAACACATGAGCTCATCCGACTTCGAACGCCTTGTCAAAGAGGCCGTTGAGCTGATCTGAGTGCGCTCAGTGATGAAGCCCCACTTGCCTTCTTCGGCGGGTGGGGCTTCGCTCGTCTCGGACGGCGTGACGCGGGCCATTGGCTCCAGGGTGAGCAACGTTCCTACTGGGTGGCGCGGAGCTGTCGTTCGAGCCGGGCGACGAAGGGCCGGGCGGCGGGGGCGCGTGAGGCAGGGCCTTCGAGGTCTTGGCGCAGTCTCCACAGGAGGCCGGTGGCGCGGAAGGAGGTGACGGCGGGGAGGCGGTCGAGGGCGCGCTCGCCGCAGGTGATGGCCTGTTCGATCTGGCCGCGCTGGGTGTGGGCGAGGGCGAGCCAGGCGCTGTGGCGCAGGGCTGAGCGCTGGAAAGCAGGGTCATCTTCCAGGGCCCGGGCGCGCAGGAGGTCTTCCGCCTCGGCGAGGAGCCGGTCCTGGCGGGCGGGGACGCGGCGGGCGAGGACGACCAGGCTTCGGCCGGCGATGGCGTCGAGCTCGGTGGGGCTGGCGTAGTAGGCCCAGCGGGGCCCGGGTTCGGTCGGGTGCCGCGCGAGGGTGTCGAGCTGGGCGAGGGCGTGGTCGCGGGTGCGGCGGAAACCACCGACATCGCCTGCGGCGGCGTGGGCGAGCCCACTGCGGGCGTGGATGAGGGCCTGGACGGTGGCGGGGGCGTCGGCGGCTGCTTCCTGGGCGGCGTCGGCCAACTGGAGGGCGTCACCGTGTTTGCCGAGGGTGGCGGCCTGGTTGCTCATCAGGCTGAGGATGCTGGCGGCCAGGGGACGGTCGGCAGCGGCGTGGGCGGCGCGCAGGCCGGTGAGGTACCAGCGCTGGGCCTCTCCGTCGCGTTTGCTCTCGTACGCCATGAACCCGGCGGTCTGGGCTAACTGTGCGGCGGCCGCGGCGAGACGGCGGCCGATGGGGGTGTCGTAGCTGTCGCGGCGCAGGATGCCGGCGACGGCGTGGAACTGGTCGGCGACGAAGGACAGCGCGCTGCCCTGCTGGTCGTCGATCTGCTGGGCGTAGGCCACGGTCTCCTCGACGAACCGGACGACGGGTTCGCGGACGCGCCCGGTCGCGTGGGAGGTGGCCAGGTCGGGGGCGGGGGTGTCGAGGAGTTTCCAGGCGGGTGTGGTCAGTGCCGCGCCGGTGATGGCGGCGAAGGTACGCCGTCCCAGCATGTGCTGTTCCGTCCATCCGTCGAGGATCGCCAGCAGGCCCGAGCGGTCCCAGGCTAGGGCCATGCCGTGGTCGGCCGGAAGCCATAACGGCCGGGCCGGACATCGTCGGGCGGGGAAGAGCGCTTTGACGTCGACGGGCTGGCCGAGCTTCTCGGCGAGGACGAGGGCGACCGCGTCGGGGACCGGTTCACGGGGGGTCTGCCCGTTCAGCCAGCCGTACGGGGTTTTCTCGTGGATGGGCCGTGTGCCGCTGTCCGGGAGTTCGGCGAGGACGGCGTTGACCTTGTGCGCGAGTTTCTCCGGGCTCAGCCCTGCCAGGTGCAGGAGGTGGGCGAGGAGTTCGTTCTCGCGAGGTGCGGTGGTGTGGGTCCCCGGCATGGCGAGGTGCTTCTTCCGGTCGCGGCGTGAGGGGGGTGTGGACCGACTCTAGGGCGCCGGTGGTGGGAATCCCACCGCTTCCCACCAACTGACCGGGCGTTCCCACAACACCTACCACTCCCACGTCTAGTGGCACTCCCGTGACGCGGAGGAAGGTGGCAGCACTTCCCCAACCGGCTTCTGGCTGGGGAGCGATGTGCCGTCTGCCTGCATGTTTGGGAGGGGTGATGGGTGAGGTTGTGCAGTACCCGCAGGGGTGCCGTCCCGCGAAGAGGAGCGCCGCGCGGCAGCAGCCGGTGGTGTGGGGCCTGGACATCGGGGCGACGAAGGTCGCCGTGGGGACGCTGACCGGAACCGGGGTGCAGGTCCGGGCGACGACGGCGACGCCTTCGTCGCCCGAGGGCCTGATGCCGTGGCTGCGGACGCAGCTTCCGCGCCGCATGGACGGGCTGGGTGTGGCCTTCCCGGGCGGGATGGACAGTAACGACCGGGTGACCTCGTGGCCCAACCGGCCGGCGTGGGACGGCTTTCCGCTGGGCAAGGAGCTGTGCCAGCTCGCCGACGCGGTCACCATCTGCGACGACGGCGAGGCCGCGGCGCTGGGGGAGTGCCGGCGAGGCATCGCGTTCGGGCGCCCGGACGTGATGGTCGTCGTGCTGGGGACCGGGATCGGCGGAGCGGTCATCGTCAACGGCCAGCTCCGGCCCGGGGCACGGCGTGACCCTCGCACGCTGGGGCATGTGCGCATCCTGGACGGCGGCGGGTGCGCGTGTGGAGGGACGGGTTGTGCGCAGACGGCCCTGCGGTCGCTGCCGCCCGACGGCGGTCTGGGGCCGCGGCTGTCGGCCTGGCCGGACGGCAAGCGCCTGATCGATTTCGTCGCCGACCTGGCCCGGCTGATGGACGTGCAGGTCGTGCTGACCGGCGGGCTGATGGAGCGCCCGGTCCTGCGCTTCGAGACCGTCGCCCGGTTGAACGCGCTCGGTCTGGTTCCCCTGGTGCCCGAGCATCCCGGGCAGTCGAGCCTGCTGGGGGCTACGGTCCTGGAGCCTGCCGCATGAGCGCGGTACAGGCGGTGCTCTTCGACCTGGACGGCACCCTGGCCGACACCGAGGCGATCACCGTCGCCGCGCTGCAGGGAGCCTGGGGTCGCGCGGGACAGTCCGGCCCGGCGCCGGTCGACCGGTTCCTCGGGATGTCCGGCCAGCCGCTGGAGACCATCCTCGCCCACCTGCAGCTGCCCGCACGTCTCGCCGAGTTCTACCGGCAGGAAGCCGCCACCCTCGCTGACCGGGCACGCCTGTTCGCCGGGGCACTGACCTGGCTGACCATGCTGCGCACGCGCCATGTGCCCGTTGGAGTGATCACCGGCAAGGAACGCTCACGCACAACTGTGCTGCTCAAGCGCCTCGGCGTCACCGATCTGATCGGCGCGGTGGTCACCCCGAGCGACCCGCCCGCCCCGAAGCCGGCGCCGGACGGCGTGCTGTGGCTGTGCGACCAATTCCGCGTCGATGCGCGGCACACGCTGCTGGTCGGGGACGCGGTCGCCGATATGCAGGCCGGGCAGGCGGCCGGGGCGCACACCATCGCGGTGCTGTGGGGAACCGGCCGACGCGAGGTTCTGGCCGCGCACCGGCCGTGGCGCATCGTCGAGCAGCCCGCACAGCTGACCGTGCTGCTCGACGCCCTGACCGCCGGAAACCCGGCGGCACCGGATCCCCCGGGGGCGGCACAATCCGCCCCGTCCCGGCCCGCGCGGACTGTCGCGCCGCTGGGGGCCGCTCAACCGAACTACCAGGAGATGTGACATGGCTGACGTTGTGATTCCCGGTTCGAAGTCCGAGACGAACCGGCTGCTGTTCCTCGCCGCGGCCGCCGACGGCCGTACGGTGCTGCACCGGCCGCTGGTGGCGGACGACACCGAGGCGTGCGCCCGGGCCCTGGCCGCCCTCGGCTACGACATCGACATCACCAGCCCCGAGCGGTGGACGGTCACCGGCCGACCCGAAGGCCCGGCGGCCGCGGAGGCGTCGGTGAACACGCGCGACGGCGCGACCGGCGCCCGGTTCCTGCCCGGCCTGGCCGCCGCCGGCCGCGGCACCTTCCACTTCACCGCCAGCGAGCAGATGCGCCGCCGCCCCATCACCCCGCTGCTGGACGCCCTGCGCACCCTCGGCGCGGACATCGACAACGACACCCTCCCCTACACGCTGCGCGCCAACGGCCTGAACGGCGGTCGGCTGGTCGTGGACGCCGGCGTCTCCAGCCAGTACCTGACCGCACTGCTGATGGCCGGCCCGCTCACCCGCACGGGCCTCACCCTGCACGTCACCCAGCTGGTGTCCGCCCCGTACATCGACGTCACCCTCAAGCTCATGCGCCTCTTCGGCGCCCGCGCCGAGCGCACCGGCGACGTCTTCCGCGTCGAGCCCGGCGGCTACACCAGCCCCGGCGAGGTGACCGTCGAGCCGGACGCCTCCACCGCCTCGTACTTCCTCGCGGCGGCCGCCGCCAGCCCGGGCCGGACGGTGACCGTCCCCGGTCTGGGCACCGACTCCGCCCAGGGCGACCTCGGCTTCGCCCGTGTGCTGGCCGACATGGGCGCCGCCGTGGACCTTCAGCCGCGCTCGGTCACCGTCACCGGACCGGACCGGCTGGCCGGGGTGACGGCGGATCTGCACCACCTGTCCGACACCATGCCCACCCTCGCCGCCATCGCCCCGCTGGCCACCGGCCCGGTGCGCATCGAGAACATCGCCAACGTCCGGGTCAAGGAGTGCGACCGCCTGGAGACGTGCGCGACCGGGCTGCGGGCGCTGGGGGTTCCGGTGGCCACCGGGGAGGACTGGATCGAGATCCAGCCCGCCCAGCCGAGCGCCGCCCCCATCGCCACGATGCGCGATCACCGGATCGCGATGGCGTTCTCGGTGCTCGGTCTGCGCGCACCCGGTATCGAGCTGGACGACCCGGGCTGCGTGATCAAGACCTGCCCGACCTTCCACCAGCTCCTGGCCGACCTGACCGCCCAGTGGGAAAAGGAGCCGGCGTCATGACGGGCATAGGCCGGGTACTGGTGGTCGGGGCCGGGTGGATCGCCCACCGCGTGCACCTGCCGTACCTGGCCACCGCACGGCGGGCCGGCGCACTCGGCGAACTGCTGGTCGCCGACACCGACCCGGTACGGGCCGAGGCGGCGGCGCGGGAGTTCGGCGCCCGGGTGCACACCGGGCCGGTGGAGGAGGCTCGGGCCGACCTGGTGCTCGTGGCCACCCCGCCCAGCAGCCACGCCGCCCTGGTCCTGCGCGCCCTGGCGGCGGGCGCGCAGGCCATCGTGGAGAAGCCCCTCGCCCTCACCACCAGCGACGCCGCGGCCATCTGGAAGGCCGCGGCCGCGTCCGGGCGTGGGGTGTACCCCCTCTACACGAGCCGCCACCGTCCCGAAGTCGACGTCCTGCGGGAGGCGGTGGCCGAGCTCGGCGACGTCACACGGGTGCGGGCGGTGTGGAAGCGCCGCATGGGGGTGCCCGCGACGCAGGGAGGCCGGGCGGCCGGGGTGCTGTGGGATCTCGGTCCTCACCTGGCCGACCTCGCCCTCCACCTGGCCGGCTGGAGTGACGTCACCGGCACCGCGACCGCCCGCCACCAGCACCCGGCCACCGTCGGCCGGGCAACCGCCGCCTGGCATACCGCCACGGACCCGGGCAGCGGCAACGAGCCCGCCCGGCCGCGCTGGTACGGGGTCAGCGGCACCGCGGACCTGGATCCCTCCTCACCCGCCGGGCCCGCCCGGCGGCTCGAGGTGGAAGCGTCGTGGGCGGCGCCGGGGACCGCCCACGACCAGGTCCGCATCGACGTGGAAGCCGAGAAAGGATCGGCCCACTGGCGCACGGTCCTGGGCTGGAGCCCGGACCGCGCCACCGCCCCCACGCCGACGGCCTGGACCGTGCTCGACGGCCAGCACCACGTCCTCGTCGACGCTCAGCCGCGCGACGCGCGCCACGAGTACACCGCCCAGCTCGATGCCGCCTTCGCCGCCCTCACCGGCCCCGCGCCCCGGGCCGAGGCCGCACGGCACCTGCGGGCCGCCTGCGCGAGTACCGCGCTGCTGCACGCCATGGACACCGCCCTGTCCGGCACCGCGCAGCCCTTCACCACCGCCGTCTGACCGACGCGCGCCCTGATCCTCTTCACCCTCAAAGGATGTGAACTCCGTGGTTCCTCTTGCCCTGTGCGGCGGCCCGCCCGTACGCACCCGCCCGTACGCATCCTGGCCCTCACCTTCGACCGCCACCCGCAAGGCCCTCGTCACCGCACACGACAGCGGCGTCTGGTGGCAGGACGGCAACAGCGCGGCCGAACCCCTGGAGACGTGGCTGGCCAGCGAGTTCGGACACCCGGCGGTGGCCGTCTCCAGCGGCACCACGGCGCTGGAACTCGCGCTCGCGGCGCTCGGCATCGGCCGCGGCGACGAGGTCCTGGTCGCCGCCACGACCTTCATCTCCTCCGCCACGGCCGTCAGCCGCGTCGGTGCCCAGCCGGTGCCGGTCGACGTCACCGCCAACAGCCTCACCCTCGACCTCAAGGCCGCCACCGCGGCCCTCACCTCCCGCACCCGCGCGGTCATCCCGGTCCACCTGGCCGGCCACCCCGCCGACCTGACCGGCATCCGCCACCTCGCCGAACGCCACCGCCTGGCCGTGGTCGAAGACGCCGCCCACGCCCTGACCGCAGCCTGGGACGGCATCCGCATCGGCACCTTCTCCGATGCCACGGTGCTCTCGTTCCAGGCGGCGAAGCTGCTGTCGGGCGGGGACGGCGGGGCCGTCATCCTCCGCGACGAGGACACCGCGCGGCGGGTACGGATGCTGGCCAACTGCGGGCGCGAACGCGGCAGCGGCTCCTACGACCACGCCCTGACCGGAACCAACGCGCGGATCCACCCGCTCGCCGCCGCCCTGGTCATGGCCCAGACCCCCTGGTACCCGCAGGCCCAGCAGACCCGCGCCCACCACCACCAGGCCCTCGGCGCCGCCCTGGACGAGCAGGTCGAGAAGGACCTTCTCGTCGGCCCGGTGCCGCAGGCCACCGTCCACGACCACTACGCCGCCCTGCTGCGCGTCCCCGGACACCCGGCCGAGCGCGGCATCACCGCCGGCACCCTCGCCCAGGCCCTGAGCGCGGAAGGGATTCCGGCGAAGCCGCTCTTCCCACCGTGGCAGTCCACCCCCGCCTACCAGGCCAACGACCGCGCCCGCGCCGCCCACACCCCGACGGCCGCCCAGGCCGCAACGGGCGTGGTCGCTGTCCCGCACCACGTCCTGCTGGACCCCCACGCCCCCGAGCAGATCACCGCCGCGCTCGCCAAGACCGTCGCCGCGGCCGACGGCCTGACGGCCTGGCAGGACCAGCACATGCCGCCCCCCTCGGATCCGGCATGACCCCGCCGCCGGTGTTCGACGCCGCCCGGATGGTTCTGGAGATCCCGCACTGCGGCCACGCCGTACCGCCGTGGCAGTGGTTCGAGGTCGACCTGGACCACATCACCGTGGACGGCCTCCAGCAGGACCTGCCCCCTGCGGCCACCGGGGCGCGGGTGAGCGCCATGACCCGCCACCACCAGGCGGAGCCGATCGCCGTGCTCCTCGCGCGCGACCGCACCCGGCACCTGACGCACCTGCAGTTCGAGGCCACCAGCGACCGGTCCGCCCGCACCATCGCGGCGCTGGCCCGGGACCAGGGCCTGGTGCCGCTGCCCGCCCGCCACCTCGACCACCCTCCGGCCGACGGTGAACTCGCCCGCCTCGCCGACCAGCTCGCCGGTCTCGGCGCCCCCCTCATCAAGATTGCCTACCCGGCCCCCCTCCCCGGGCACGTCGGTGCGGCCGTGCGACTCCTGGCCGGGTGGGACCACTCCGCCACGGCGCTCGCCCTCATCCCGACGGGCACCCGCAGCGGCCGGGCCGCCGCCCACGCGGCCGGCTCACGCCTGATGTGGGTTCCGCCCCGGCCCCAGAACGACCGATGGGGCCCCTCCGACCACCTGCCCCTGCCCACCGGCACCGCCAACGTGAAGGAGAGCCTGCTGTGACCACGATCCACTGCGACGTCCTCGTCGCCGGTACCGGCATCATCGGCGCCGCGTGCGCCCTGGCCCTGGCCGACCACGGCCTGGACGTCCTGTGCACCGGCGAGCAGGCAGCGACCCTCGGCACCGCCTCCAGCGCGGCCGGCGCCATGCTCGGCGTCCTCGGCGAGGTCACCACCGACGACGACCCCGCCCCCGACTCCCTCGACGACCACGCACTGCGCCTGCGCCACCGCGCCGCACAAGCCTGGCCCGCCTGGGCCGAGCACCTCGCGCACGCCGCCGGCACCCCCGTGCCGATCCACTACGGCACCACCGTGATCGCCAGCGCCTCCCAACCCGGCGACCGGCCCAACCTCCGCGCCATCAAGGCCGCCGCCGAGCGCCTGGACCTGCCCGCCCACCCCATCGACCCCGCCGACGTCCCCTACCTCGCCCCGGCCCCCGGACACGAGACGACCGACGCCCTGTGGCTGCCGGACGAGGGCCACATCGACACCACCATCCTGCTGCCCGCCCTCCACACCGCCCTGACCACCCACCCGCGCGTGCGCCACCTCCCCCACGCCGTCCGCCACATCCACCACACCCAGACCCGCGCCACCGGGGCGACACTGCACGACGGCACCACCGTGCACTGCGAGCACGTCGTCCTCGCCGCCGGCTGCGCCACCCAGGCCCTGCTCGACGACATCGGCGACGCCCTGCACGGCGTCATCCCCTGCCTCCTGCCCGGCCGCGGAACCTCCTACGTCTTCGCCGACCCCGGCCACGGCCTGGACAGCCAGGTCATCCGCACCCCGAACCGCGAATTCGCCTGCGGCACCCACCTCCTCGCCCGCGCCGACGGCACCCTCTACCTCGGCGCCACCAACCGCATCGCCGACACCCCCGGCGCCCACGACCTCCCGACCGGGGGCGAACTCAACCTGATCGACTCCGGCATCCACGAGATCAACACCCGCCTGCGCACCGCCCCCATCCGCGACACCCGGTACGGGATGCGCCCGCTCTCCAGCGACGGCCACCTCCTGATCGGCACCACCCACCTCGCCGGACTCCACCTGGCCACCGGCACCTACCGCAACGGCGTCCTCCTCGCCCCCGCCATCGCCGACCAACTCGCCGCCACCCTCACCACCGGAACACCGCAGGCCGCGACCGCCGTGTTCTCGCCCGTCGCCGAGTGGCGCTCCCAGGAACCCGACGTGCCCGCCATCATCAAACGCGGCATCCCCCACCTCGTCGCATTCCTGCTCCAGCCCCACGGCCGGATGCCCTACGACCGCCGCACCCAGCTGGAGACCGCACTCGGCAACCTCTTCACCATCGCCTTCACCGACGACAAGGCCGCCAAAAACCTGGGCGAACGCTGCATGACCATCCTCTCCAGCGCCCACGTCCCCGAGGTCATCCCCCAGGCGTTCTACGCCCTGGCCGAGAGCCGGTGACCGCCATGACGGCCACCGACGACCTCCACGGCACCCTGGCCGGCCTGCGCGCGCAGACCACCTGCGGCAGGAACCTCCTCCTGCAACGGCGGCTGCCCGGCGGGCGCTCACACGTCCTCCACCTCGCCCTCGACCAGAACACCCGCGAACACCTCGTCGTCAAGACCGGCGGCGACCCCGCCAAGCTCAACCACGAAGCCCGCGCCCTGACCGCTCTCGCCGACCACCCCAGCCTGCCCTGCTCCCGCCTCATCAGCGCCACCAGCCTCCACATCGAGGACGCCCCGAGGCCGCAGACCGCCCTGCTCATCGCCTACGTCCCCGGCCACCACCCCCGCACGGTCGGCGACTTCCACGCCCTCGGCCACGCACTCGCCCAGTGGCACACCACCCCCGTCACACCCCGCTGGGACGCCCTCTACCAGCCCCCCACCCGCGTCCTCCGCCTCGACCGCGGCTTCACCGCGCACCACGCACCCGACCTCACCGACCTCCTCAACACCCTGCTCCCGCCCGCACAGCACGCCTGGACCCGTACCTGCCTCACCCACGGCGACCCCTCGCCGCCCAACACCCTCATCCACCCCGACCACAGCAACGCCGTCCTCATCGACTGCGAGAACGCCGCCCTCGCCCACCCCGGCCTCGACGTCGGCCGCGCGCTCTTCCACGCCCACTGGCACAGCCCCGCCAGTGCCGACCACCTCCTCGCCGGATACGCCGCCTTCCAGCCGCCGCCCGACCAGCTCACCGCGTGGACCGCTGCCGCCGGCATCCACATCGCCGCCTGGCGCCACGCCCACCGCCGCCGCGACGGCATTCCCTCCTGGCGCCCGGCTCTCGAACACGCTCGTCGCTGGGCTTACACCCCACCGATCTGACCCACACCGCCCATCCCGAGCCGCTACTGTCCCCTCGTGCATGCACCGAGGGGACAGACGGACCACCCGCAGACAGCCGGCACCGGACCGAAACACAAACCACCCTTGGTGCTCTTCGACCTCGACAACACCCTCGTGGACCGTACGGAAGGTCTGCGGCGGTGGGCCGAAGAATTCGCCCGAGACCGGGTTCTGGACACGTCGGTCGTCGGGTGGATCGTTGAGGTCGACGACAACGGCCTCAAGCCCCGGGACCGTTTCTTCGCCGAGATCCGGGACCGGTTCGCGATCGGTGACAGCGTCGAAGCCCTGCACCATGCCTACCAGCAGCGGTACCCGCTCCTCCTCCGCTGTCCCCAGCACGTCCTCGACCAGATCACGCAGCTCCGCGAAGCCGGGTGGCGGGTCGGAGTCGTCACCAACGGCTTGACCCTCACCCAGGGCGCCGTGCTGGAACACACCGGACTCGCCGAGTGCCTCGACGGATGGTGCATCTCCGAGGACGTAGGCGTCCGTAAGCCCGATCCCCGGATCTTCGCCCTGGCCGCCGAACGCTGCGGCAGCGACCTGACCGCTGGCTGGATGTGCGGGGACGCCCCCGAGGCCGACGTCGTCGGCGCGAAGCTCGTCGGGCTGCACACCATCTGGATCCGGCACGGACGCACCTGGCCCGCCTCGATGCCGCCGCCGGACCGAACCGTCGACAGCATCACGGAGGCATTCCAGGCCCTGCGCCACATCGGCTCGCCCGTCAGCTCCGGATAGCGGGCACGGTGGCGGAGGTGAGGAAGTAGGTGACGGAGTACAGGAACTGCCCGCCCTCGATCGCGTCGTCGACCAGGGCGTTGAAGCGGCGTGCTTCGGAGCGGTCGAGGTAGCCGCGGTCGGCGAAGACGTCGGCCCAGTCGCGGACGCCCATCGTGTCGTCGACCGTGCGTTTGTCGCGGACGACGAGCGTGTGCGCTTCGACCTCGACGTCGAGCAGACCGCGTGCGGTGAGGAGCCCGGGGACACGGCGGGCGAAGGTGCCATGCCGGATGCTGGCCGTCTGGCGCAAGCCCAGGATCTTGGCGGCCAGGCGGTGGTCCTCAATGTTCAGGGCCTGCGTCGCGGTATCTGGGTCACAGACGACGATGCGGCCGCCGGGGCGGATGACGCGCAGCATCTCGTCCAGGGCCACGTCGGGATCCTCAACATGCTGGAGGACACGGTCCGCCCAGGCCCCGTCGAACGCCGCGCCCTTGAACGGCAGGCGGTGGCTGTCCGCCACGGCCACCTTTCGCAGGCCGATGTGCTTCATCTCGGCGCACATGATCCGGGACAGGTCACAGGCGACGACCTGGGCGCCGGACTCGTCGGCGAGTTCACGGGCGGCGTCCCCGGTACCGGCCCCGACGTCGAGGAACCGCTGGTCGGCCTGGGCCCGTAGCAGGTGGCGTAAGCGCTGTTTGTAGGAGACGAAGAACGGCTCGGACCGCAGGCGGAACAGCGAGTTGACCAGCCGGACCGGGTGGGGGTGCGCGTCGATGTTGGAGAAGGCGTGCGGCACGTAGAAGTCGCCCATGGCCGGACCCTACGACGTGCGCGCCCACTGCGTGGGCCGAACTACAGGGCCCGCCCCGTCATCGCGGTGGCTGACGGATTCCCGGCACGGCGGCGCGGCCCCGTCGCCGGAGTAGTTCCTGACGGCGGTCTGACGCTCGACAGCCGATCTAGGGTGGGCGCTGCGGGGGAGTGGCGATAAGCGGAGGTCTTCGGGGTGGGGGAGAACAGCTTCCGGATGCAGCAGGCTTGGGACGACGGGACCAAGACGCTGATATCGGCAAGCCAGCTGAACGATGTGCCCAAGCCGTACACCGGCCAGCTCTCGTGTCCGCACCCGCAGTGCGGCCACCCGGTGCGCGCCGTGCCGGAGCACGCCAGCACGTCCAAGAACGGCAAGCCCTACACGGTCTCCGCGCACTTCGCGCTCCAGAACGACAAGCGCCGGCCCGGACAGCCCGAGCAGCCCGTGCGGAAGGCGGAGCATCGCCCGGGCTGCCCGCTGCGGCCCGTCGAGACGCTGGTGGACATCGCCCGGCACTCCGGCGGCCTGGCGGAGATCGACGGCGACCGCCTGGAACTGCGCCTGGTCATCACCGAGAGCACCGACAGCAACCGCGCCCTGCTGCCCTTGCCCGGCGCACCGCTGCAGCCGCCGCCGACCCGGCCGGTACGCCGCGAGGTCATCAGCTGGCAGCCGTCCCTGGCGCCCGCGGTGACCAGCGCGGCGCGCGTCGCGAAGTTCCTGGCGCTGTACGAGAACGCGCCAGCGACGGTGAAGCAGTTCACCGTCCGCTACACCGGACGCCCCATCCCCTGGACCCGCTTTTGCTACGGCCCCGACCCCGCCACGCTGGGCGCCCTCTACCGGCGCCTTCAGCCCGGCCCCGCCGATCATCCCGTCGCCGTCGTCGGCACCGTTCTGGCCGCCGGCGCCAGCCGCAACGGTCAGCCCTGGCGCCGGATCGCCGCAAAGGTCCCCACCAGCCCTGGCCGCGGTCCGCGCGCTGACGTCTACCTGCGCAGCGACCATCCCGAACTCCTCGAGCCGCTCACGATCGGCACCCATGTCCTGGCCCTTGCCGCGCCCGACGTCCCCTGGAGGGTCTGGACCCCTTCGCACGGCGGCGACCACCACCTGGTCCTGTGGCCCCGGACCCACTGGCAACTCGCCTACTGGACCACGGACACGGCAACCGGCCACTCCACCGCCCCCAGGACACCACCCGCCGTCACCACTCCCCGCCCTCCCCGGCCGGCGCGCCCGAAACCTCCTGTACGGGACGACGCCCAGCACCAACAGAACCGTGGCACGCCCCCGGGGGGCACCCCAGCACCGGCGGCAACGACGACGCCGTCCAGCCCTCAGGACAATCCACCACCGGCGGCCCCGCTCACCAGTTCGGCAGGCCCCGCAGAGATTGCGGCAACAGTCGGCAAGCCGCTTCCGCGCCCTGCCCCGTCCGTCGAACCGCCCGCGCCGCCGGCTCCCGCGATTCCGCCCATGCCCAGCACGCCTCCCTCACAGCCGCTCCCTCTCCCGCCCGAGGAGCCTCAGCACCAACCGTCGGAAGTCGGCAAGCGCAGGGGCCTGCTCCGCCGCTGGCTCCGGCGCTGATGCCCCCAGGCCCGTGCTCGACCGGATCGTCGTCGCAAGTGACCGCCGGGCTGGGGGCATCCTCTCCAGCCGTCGCCTTGTCGGCCGTGTCCGAGCCGACGCCGCCGTCCTTGGACGGGCACGTCAGGGGCCACGGAGGTCTGGCCACCGCGCTGGGTATGCGCGAGGTGCTCGAGCAGCGCCGCGGTCGCCTCCGGGACGGAGGCGAGGAGCCGTGCGGAGTGCGGGTCCAGGGCGGAGAGTGCCTCCACGAGGATATCGATCGCCTCCACGGCGTCCTCGACGGCAACGGCGCTCCAGCCCTTGGGATGCGCGGCCTCGGCGAGACGGCAGGCTGCCTCCGCCGTGGCATCGGCGTGTTCCTCGACGCCCGGTGCGGCACCGGCGGACAGATCCATCGCCTTCTCGGCTGCGGGCGGTTCGGGGGCGGGCGTGATGAGAGTGCGGAGTCCTCGGCCGAGGGCGCGCCGCGGCTGCGCTGTGGTCACGGCAGGAGTCTGCCGTACGGGCCGGGATCGGTGGGAGCGAGGTGCGGGCGATGCACTGCATCGCGATGCGGATCGGTGATGCGCCGCACCCGGTGCGCATCGAGTGCACCGCATCGAGTGCGCTGCATCGTCCGCACCGGTGCGGCACGCGGTCACGAAGAGTAAGGCGATGCGGGTGCACTGGGTGGTCGGCTGACCCCTTGACCAACCCCTTGTCCACGCGTGCCAGTACCCCTTGACCGGGCTCTGCGGTGCGCGCAAATCCCCTTGACAACACCCGCTAGAGACCCTGTATGTCCTGGTATGTGTTCGCGATGCGCGCCGTGGTGCGGTGCGCACCCGGTGCCGGTGGACGATGCGCTGCATCGTCACGATGTGTGATCCGGTGCGGCTGGGGATGCGGAGCATCGTGTGCACTGAGATGTGCACCGGCCATGGTGCGCACCGGGTGCGCACCCGCACCGCACCGGACCGGCCGGTGCGCCTCGCGCGCCGTACTACACGATGGTCAGCCGCACCGGGTGCGTACCGGCCGGTGCGGGGTGCGCATCGAGGGCCTGGCCGACGCCGACGGCCTCCAGCTGGCGGAGGACATCGGCGACGTTCTCGTGGTCCTCGGTGAGCATCTGCAGAGCGAAGTCGATGACCGCGCGGGCGATGCCCTCCGCCGTGTCCGGCCCGGCCTGCGCCCAGGTCCGCAGGGTGGTGACGAAGACGCGCCCGAGGGCCTCCAGGGCGAAGGTGTCCGCGCACGGCTCGCCCGCGTCCGGGCCGGGCAGTGCGGTGACCGGGACGACGATCCGCATCGCGACGTCGACGAGGAGCTTCGCCATCCGCGGCTCGGCGCCGGCGAACTCGCGGGTCGCGTCGGCGTCGTCGGCCTGGACGGCCCGGAGGTAGTTGAAGGCGCTGATGGCCGCGTGCGGGGTGAGCGGCGCAGCCGGGGTGGTCTGGGACATGACGTCTCCTCACAAGACAGTTGCCGTGCCGGTCACGGCGGCGTCAGCCGAGCTTGGAGGCGTGGGCCTGTGGACAGCGGCCGGAGATTTCTCCCCTCGCCCGGCCGTCCTGGGCCGTGGTGGTGACCGCGGTGGTCAAGGGGTCTGCCCAGCCTCGGCTACGCCCCCTTGACCAGGTCGGCGTGACAGCCACGGCCGGTGTTTCTCCTGGACCTGCCTCGCTAGCGGCTGCGGACAGACCGCGGTCAAGGGGGTGGTGTGCACGCTGCTCCTTCGGTCACCGTCCCGGAGGGGGCAGCGAAGGAGACGAGACGATGATGACCACTTACCCGAGGGCGGGGCACCGGCCGCCAGCCTCACCTCGCAGGCTGCGGGCGGGCGTGCCGCCGGGGCTGTCGTGGGCAAGCCCGGACGGGCTCCTTGAGGGGGCACTTGGGGGCATCCTTCGGGGCCCACTTGGGTGCCTGACAGCAGGGCGGGCAGGAAAACCCCAGGTCACGGCCGGAATGCGCGTGAATTTCGCGCCGTCACAACCCTCTTCTCTTCTCCTGATGTCCGTATGGGAGGAGATCATCGGGTTCCGGGAGGGCCGGACGCCCTTCCGTGCCGGGCGGGACCGGCTGCCGGTCGGCGGCCGCCGCCGGGGCGCTGGCCGGACTGTACGAAGGGGGCGGAGCTGATGGCGGGGAAGCGGATCACGAATCCGGCGGGGTCGTCGAACGATCTGCGGGGGGATGCGCTGCGTGTGCTGGGGGTGCTGAAGGTCGCCACCGTCGACCAGGTCCAGCGGATCGCGCGCCCGCACCTGAGCTACCGGCATACCGACAAGCCGACGCCTTCGGAGCAGAAGACCGCCCGGACCGCCGCGCATGCCGGTGCGCTCGCCGATCTGCGCAAGCACGGCCTGGCGGAGAACGGCGGCCGCACCAAGCAAGGCGAGGCGCTGCGCAACCTGACCCTCAAGGGGCTGGAAGCCGCCTCCCACGAACTGCGGCGGCCGATGTCGGATATGGGCTCGACCGCCCGCGGCGCGGGCTCCAGCGGCGGCTCCCACCCCATGGCCGTCAATGAGACCGTCATCGCGATGCTGCGTCCGAAGCCGGACGTGACGCTGCTCGCCGGGGAGCCGGCCGAAGCGGTCGCAGCCGCCCAGACGGTCGCCGACGGTCCCGGCGGGATCGGCACCCTCGCGTCGTACACGACCGAGGTCCCGCTGCCCGCCACCGGTACCTGGAACGCGCCGGGCAAGGGCGGCGCCCAGGCCGACATCGTGCTCACCGCCCCGCAGAACGGGGTGCCGCTGCTGTTCATCGAGGTCGACAACTGCCACGAGACCGCCGAGGAGATAGCCGCCAAGCTGGAGAAGTACGCCCGCTTCTTCCGGCGGGAGGCCAAGGACACCGGCACCCCGATGTGGCGTACCCGCTGGACGGTCCCTGACAGTGGGTCCGGCGAGGCGACGCACCCGCCCGTGCTGCTGGTGTTCAACCACATCGGTGCCCGCGACCCGAACCGCACCATCCCGCGCCTGGCTGACCTCACCCGCCACCTGTGGGCGGGCGAGCGCGAGGATGGCCACCACCTCTACGACGGGAAGATCCCCATCGTCGCGACCGGGCTGCGGAACCTGCGCGAGCACGGCCCGGCCGGGCCGGTCTTCCGGCGCTTCGGCCGCCCCGCGAACCAGACGCTCCTGGAGGCGATCGGCAATCCCCGCCGCGAGGCGGCCGACGCCCGCGCCCGGGAAGAGGCCAGGGCCCGGCAGGACGAGTACCAGGCACAGGTGCGGCGGGCGGCCCAGGAGCAGGCGGCGAAGAAGGCAGCCGAGCGTGAGGCCCGCCGTCCCGTCTGCGCCGGCTGCGGAACGAAGTTCACCGACGAACGCTGGGAGGCGGCACAGGCGACGAACTGGGGAACCCCGGAAGACACCCACCCGCACCTGTGCGACGACTGCAAGTACCGGGCCAACGCCGTCGCGGTCCCGGCGGCCGGCGAGCAGGGGCGCCAGGAACCGGTCCGTGACGGGGCATGGCAGCAGCACTTCCAGAGGTACGCCCGTCGTCCTGTCTGCACCGGCTGCGGCGCCGGGTTCACCGACGAACGGTGGAGGGCGGTCGAGCGCGTCGGCTGGGGCGCCGCCCAAGAGCCGCGGCCGTCTCTGTGCGAGGACTGCGACCGGCAGGCCGTCACCGACATACAGCAAGCCTGGCCGGGCGCGCATCGGCAACAAGAGCAGGACCTGGCCCTGCCCGAGCAGAAGGCCGGTGGCTGGCTCTCGCGCTTCCGCACCTGACCGGGGCCCTCGGACGGCCGGGCAGACCGGAGCTGGTCGGTGAACGGCGGGCGGTCATGGCCAGGTGAGGGGGAGGGGCGCAGGCTCGGCGTCGGCGGACTCAGCGGCCAGTTGTAGGTGGGTGGCCAGCCGTACCGGCGTGTGAGGATCCGCCCCGGCTCTGGACTGCGGGCCGAGGAAGGGTGCCAGGAGCATCACGGCCCTGCTCATGTCCCGGCACGCGTCCCCGAGCCTTGCCGTGGGGCCCGGCGGCCAGGCATCGGTGGTCACCCCGAGTTCGTCGGCCGCGCTCGCCAGCGCCTTGTACGCGTCCTGGATACGCGCCGGCCGGTCCTGGGGCACGCCGATCCGCAGGTGCGCGAGGGCGTAGACGACCAGGACGTGGTCGCGGGCCTGCCCGACCAGCTCGTGTGCCTCGCCGAGCCCGTCGCCCACCGCTGCGTGCGCTCTGTCATTGCCCGGCTCCTGGGCGGCGTCCGTGGCGTGGAGCGCGGTGTGGGCTCGGTGCAGCAGTGTGCCGACACGGCCGAGAGCATGAAGGTCCATGCCCGTTCAACGCACCGGCTCGTGCCCGGACACCCCGACGGCCTCCAGCCGTCCGGTTGGCGGGAGGGGTACAAGTACAAGTACCGGTATGACGGAGCGTGTGCGGTGGCCGGTCGTGGTGGACCGGGCGCGGGAGTCTCGGCGACGGTCGAAGTCTGACCCTTTGACGGCGTGTCAATACTGACCCATTTGTGGATCTTCATCTCATTCTGGCCTTGCTGGTCAAGGTCAGGAGGAAAGGGTGATCCTCGTGGAAGACTGGGCTGAGATCCGCCGTCTGCACCGGGCGGAGGAGATGCCGATCCGTGCGATCGCGCGGCATCTGGGCATCTCGAAGAACACCGTGAAGCGGGCTCTGGCGAATGACCGGCCGCCGCAGTACGAGCGGCTGGCGAAAGGTTCCGCGGTCGACGTCGTGGAGGTGCAGATCCGCGAGCTGCTCCGGGAGACGCCGACGATGCCCGCGACGGTGATCGCTGAGCGGATCGGCTGGGACCGGGGCATGACGATCCTCAAGGAACGTGTCCGCGAGCTCCGGCCCGCGTATCTGCCTGTGGATCCGGTCTCGCGCACGACCTACCGGCCCGGGGAACTGGCCCAGTGCGACCTGTGGTTCCCCGAGGCCCGGATCCCGCTGGGCTATGGGCAGACCGGGCGGCCGCCGGTGCTGGTGATGGTGTCGGGCTATTCGCGGGTGATCGCCGCACGGATGCTGCCCTCACGCCGGACCGGCGACCTGATCGACGGGCACTGGCGCCTGCTGACAGGGTGGGGTGCGGTTCCCCGGACGCTCGTCTGGGACAACGAGGCCGGCGTCGGCCGCGGACGCCCGACCTCGGAGTTCGCCGCGTTCGCTGGCCTGCTCGCCACCAAGATCTACTTGTGCCGCCCCCGAGATCCGGAAGCGAAAGGGCTGGTGGAGAGGGCCAACGGCTATCTGGAAACCTCGTTCCTGCCCGGCCGTCACTTCAGCGGCCCGGATGACTTCAACACCCAGCTGGCCGACTGGCTGAAGGTCGCCAACCGCCGCGTCCACCGCACCCTCGGAGCCCGTCCGGCCGACCGGTGGGACGCGGACCGGGCCCAGATGCTCACCCTCCCAGCGGTCGACCCGCCGACCTGGTGGCGCTTTGCGACCCGGCTCGGCCGTGACCACTACGTCCGCGTCGACACCTGCGACTACTCCGTCGACCCCGCCGCCATCGGCCGCCACGTCACTGTGCTGACCGACAACGACGAGGTCATCGTCCTGGCCTCCGGCGGGGAGATCATGGCCCGCCATGCCCGCTGCTGGGCCCGCCACCAGACCCTGACCGACCCCGAACACGCCGAGGCCGGAGCGATGATGCGCCACCAGGCCCGCCACCGTCCCACGGGTCAGATCCAGGCCGTCAGCCGCGGCAGCACCGGCCCGTTGGTGGAAGTCGAACAGCGCGAGCTGGGCACCTACGACCGTCTGTTCACCGTCATCGACGGCGGCGCCGACAAGGAGGCCGTGTGATGCCCCGCACTGTCACCGCCGCCGACGGCGATGCCGCACTCGCCGAGCCAGCTGAGGACGAGGCTCCCGCCGCCGCGGGCCGCCGGACCAGCCAGCAGACCTCTTCCGAGCTGTCCTTCCTGGCCCGGGCGATGAAGGCCCCGGCCCTGCTGGATGCCGCCGGCCGGCTGGCCGAGCGGGCCCGCAAGGAGTCCTGGACCCACGCCGAATACCTCGTCGCCTGCCTCCAGCGCGAGGTCTCCGCCCGTGAGTCCCACGGCGGCGAGGCACGAGTACGGGCCGCCCGCTTCCCCGCGGTCAAAACGATCGAGGAACTCGATGTCGCCCATCTGCGCGGCCTGACGCGCCAGCAGCTCTCCCACCTGGGCACACTCGACTTCATCGCGGGCAAGGAGAACGCAATTTTTCTGGGTCCGCCGGGCACGGGCAAGACACACCTGGCCATCGGGCTCGCGGTCCGCGCCTGCCAGGCCGGACACCGCGTCGCCTTCGCCACCGCCGCCGAGTGGGTCGACCGCCTCGCCGCCGCCCACCAGGCCGGCAGCCTCGCCGCCGAACTCACCCGCCTCGGCCGCTACCCGCTGATCGTGGTCGACGAAGTCGGCTACATCCCCTTCGAATCGGAGGCCGCGAACCTGTTCTTCCAGCTCATCTCGAACCGCTACGAACGCGCGTCCGTGATCGTGACCAGCAACAAGCCCTTCGGACGCTGGGGAGAGGTCTTCGGCGACGAGACCGTGGCGGCCGCCATGATCGACCGCCTCGTCCACCACGCCGAAGTCCACTCCCTCAAGGGCGACTCCTACCGCATGCGCGGCCGCGAACTCGGACGCGTCCCCGCCGACACCACTACCGACAACAACGACTGAAACCCCACAAAGGGTCAGTTTTCAACCGGCCAAAGTGGGTCACGATTCACCCGCCGCCGACACGGGAGATCGTGAACGGGTACGCGCCGCTGAAGGTCACGCTGCGCCAGGTGATGTACCGGCTGGTGTCCGTGGGCGCGCTCCCGCACACGGCGCCGATGTACCGCCGTCTGTCCGCGCAGCTGGCGCAGGCCCGCCGGGAAGGCCGTTTCCCCGAGCTGATCGACACCGTCCGCGAGGTCCACGTGCCGCCGGCCTGGCCGGACGCGGGCGCGTTCGTGCGGGAGATGCCGGACTGGTTCCGCCTGGACCGCAGCGAAGGCCAGCAGCACGCCCTGTACGTCGCCGCCGAGAAGGACACCCTCCGCCAGCAGCTGACCAGCTGGCTCTCCGATCTGGGCATCCCCGTCCTGGTGGTCCGCGGCTTCGGCTCCCAGTCGTACGCCGACGTCGTACGGGAGCGCACGGCCGGTGACCGTCGCGAGGCACATCTGGCGTACCTCGGTGATCTTGACGCTTCGGGGATGGACATCGAACGGGACTGGGTGGAGCGCACCGCATGCTGGGACCGCGTGTGGCGTGTCGCGCTCACCTACGACCAGGTGCGCGCGTACGGGCTGCCGGCGGCCGAGGGCAAGCGGGGCGATCCCCGGTGGAAGGCGTTCGCCCACCGCTACGGCCTCGATCCCGCCCGTCCCGTGCAGTGGGAGGTCGAGGCCCTCGAGCCCGAGGAACTGCAGCGCCTGGTCCTCGCCGCCGTCGACCCGTACATCGACCGCCAGGTCCTCGCACGGCAGATCGCCCGCGAGGAAGAACAGCGCCGCGCCCTGGCCGGCTTCCTCAGTGGCTGGGGCGCGGCGGGCGGTTCGTAGTTTCTACCGCTGTGCCGGGGCCTGGGCGGCCTGGGCGAAGTGCAGCACGACTGCCTTGGCCCCGGCTGCGACCTCGTCGGCCAGGGTGTCGCTGCGCGGGTCGGACGGGTGGTTCTTGGCCCAGATTATGGACAGCTTGATGATCTGGTCGACGTCGCTGGGGCGCAGCAGGATTGCGTCGCCGGTGCGCAGCGGCTCGGGGCGGCGGTGCTGCCACAGCCGGTAGAAGCGGCCGTCGGCGTCGTTGAACCCGAGGTGCCGGTCGCCGTGCGGGTTGATCAGGTGGGTGGTGAAGGGCAGGTCGTTCGGGCCCGGCTGCCAGGGCTGTTCCTGCCGGCTCAACGCGTCCTCCATCGCTTCGGTGATCACAACGGTGCCGAGTGTGCCAGCGCCGGCCGGAGGTGGGCAGGGCTTCCGGCCACTTGCCCGCCCCGGACCGGAGGCTGGTCACGCCGTGGCCGTCTCCTGCGTGGTCGCGAGGGCGGCGAGCGGGGAACGCTGGCCTTTGCCGATGCTGCGCAGATGCGTCCAGTCGACTTCGGGGTGCTGTTCGGGCAGGGCGTCGACGTCGCCGGTGGAGAAGCGGGGCACGGTCACCGCGCCGGCCCTGGACGTGCCGAATCGAACACGCGAGTAGGAGACGGGCTCGACCCACCCGAGCCGCCGCATCCACTCATAATCGACCCTGCGCACGCCGAGCCGGGAGGCCGCCTGCTCGGGGCCGAGCGGAGCCTCGCGGGCCAGGATCTGCGGGAGGTCCGGGCGGGTGGCGATCTCGTCGACCTGGTCCGGGTTGAGCTTGGGGTACTTGTGATCGTTGCTCAGATCGAGCAACAGGCCGAGCGCGATCAGCTGTTCCACCGCGTACGCGGACACCACCGGCGCCTGGCCTTCCTGGTTCGGGGTGCCCAGCGCCGACGCCAGCCGGTTCGCCGCCTCGTACGGGCTGACCAGCTCGGGCAGCGACGCCCGGACCGCCCCGGCGTCCAGCGCCTCCACGGCCGCCCGTGACCACTGCCAGGACGACACATCCGGCTCCGGGACCAGCCCGGCGTGCCGCGCCCAGCGCCACGTCGTGACCGGGATCCTCAGCCGCCTCGCAGCCTGGCTCTCGTCGTACTCGTCTCGTCGTGCCATGAGTTCCTCTTCTCGACGGCCGCCTCGAACTGGCGGACAGAACATGACAGAACACCGCAAGTCATGTCAACTAGCCTTGAAAACATGCAAGTTGGATCGCTGCCGCTGGAACCGCGCCTGCGTACGCGAGGGAAAACGCCGCCTGGGCGGGTCTCTGCGGGCGGGGTGCATGGGCTCCGTCCACAGGCCGGGCCGGGCAGGCTCTGGGGCCATGAACGCGAACCCGCCGGTCGATGCCCGGACGAACAAGAAGGCGCCGCGCTGCGTGTTTCACCCCCGCCTCACCCCTGAGCAGCTGGCCGAGTTGGCCGCGCGGTTCCCTGTCGGCTACCGGGCGCAGGCGACCTTCCTCCTGGCTCGGCACGACGACAACGCCTCGTTGCTCGCGACCGTCCTCGGGGCGAGTGCGCGTGCGGTGCGCCGTCATGCCCGTGGCGGGCTGCTGCCGCCTGGGCCCCGGCTGCGCCGGGCCTTGCGGCGCCGGGTGCTGGATTTTGTGTGCCCGGAGTGCCTGTCCGACCGGGCGGCGGAGGAGGCGTATCAGGCGGAACGGGGTGCCCGCCGGGCGTCCCGTCGGGCGCTGCGTGAGGGGAGTCGCTGACCTTCGCCCGCCCCCCGGGCCGGGTGCCGCGCGCAGTGCGCCGGATGCTCGGAACGAATACTGTTCAACTTGTTGGAAAGTTAAGCGACGGGTGGTAACCTTGGAACAAGTTGGATAGTTCTTCTTTGGGGAGGTGGGCGGTGCTGCAGATCCAGATCGGTGCCGAACGCGCTGCGGACGTGGACGACCGCCTGGGGCGTGTCACCTTGGGGTGGCGACCCGGGATGAGCGAGGACGAGGCGTGGGCAGCTGGCCGGGGTATCTGGAAGTTCAATGCCGACCGGGCTCTCTCGCAGGACGAGGTGCAGATCATCAACACCGAGAACATGGTGCTCGTGGTCGCGACGATCACGGGGATCTCCAAGCACGGCGACCGCTACGCCCTCGAGGGCAGCATCCTGCGTGGCGACCCCCGCGTCGGCCGCCCCACCCCCAGCCCGCACCTGTCCCGCAACCCCGTCACCTACATCTGAAGGGAGCAGGCCGGTGAGTGACTTCGAAGAGATCGACTCCCTGCTCGCTTCCGTCGGTCCGCAGGCGAAGCTCCCGACCCCCGAGGTGCGCCGTAATCTGCGCGAGCGGGCTCGGTTGTCCAAGGCGCAGGTGGCCCGGGCACTCGGGGTGAGCCCGTCCACGGTCACGGCCTGGGAGGGCGGCCGGGATCCGGTCGACGATATCCGCGCCAAGTACGCGTATCTGCTGGACGGGCTGGCCGCCAAATTCGCCGCGGACACCGCCTCGGCGGCGCCGTCTGCCGCCGAGCCGGCCGCGGCGCAGGCCCCTGCCGCGGCCGAGACTTCTCCGCCTTCCCCGGCGCCCGAAGAAGGCGGTGACGGTGACGAGGTGGAGACCCTCGCCGCGCCCGAGCCGTGTGTGCTGTGCGGGCATCCGGCCGGGACCCGGGTGGCGGGTTTCGCCCAGCATCTGGACCCCGCCGACTGCCAGGCCGCCGCTGCCGCGCCCGACAAGCCCACCGCACCGCCCGCCCAGCCCGAGACCGCTCCGGCCGGCAAGCCGTCGGCGACGTCGCGCACACCGCGTACGTCGGCGCGTCCCTCCGGGCGTTCCCAGGGTCCGGCCCGGCGTGCGTTCCAGGAGCCGTCCGGCCCCGGCGACTTGATCAGCGAGGCGGTGAAGGCTGCGCTCGCCGAGCACCAGGGCGACGTGGAAACGGCGACGGCCGTGTTGCTGAAGCGGGCGATCCCGGATGCGATGCGGCTGCTGGACGAGACCCGCAAGGGCGCCCGTTACGACGTGATCGCCCACCCGTGGATCCCCGACATCCTCAAGAAGCAGACCTCCCGTGGTGCGGACCAGATCTGGGAGGCCCGCCCCAAGTGGACGCGGCACGAACTGCCTCCCGGTGTGCATGAGGTGACGGCGCTCGATATCAACGGCGCCTACTTGAGCGCCCTCAAGACGCACCTGCCGCTCGGCCAGCTCGAGCACTCCGCCGGCCTGCCTCATGACCGCCGTCGCGCCGGTGTCCACTTGATCACCCCGCCCGTCTGGGAGCACGAGGACGTGCTGCCGAACCCGATCGGCCAGCGGGACGAGCCGGGGCCGCTGTGGGTCACCGAGCCGACCCTGCGCCTGCTGCTGCGCCTGTCCGGTCCGAAGTACGCTCTGTGCGCGCCGCCGGAGGTCCACGAGTCCTACACTTCCGGCGCCACGGAGAACCTCCTGGAGAAGTTCCGTATCGCCTTGAAGGACGCCCGCGATGCCGCTATCGCCGAGGGCGACGAGGTGACGCTGGAGTATGTGAAGGCGATGTACTCGAAATTCGTCTCGACGATGGGGGAGTCGAACTACAACCGGGAGCTGTACCGTCCGGACTGGATGCACATCATCCGTTCGCAGGCGTTCGCGAACCTGTGGCTGAAGGCGCTCAAGGCGCATGACGAGGGCCTTACGGTCGTTCGGGCGATGGGTACCGACGAGCTCCATGTCATCGGCGACTGGCGCGGTGTCTTCCCCGAAGGCCGGGGCGTTACCGAGGTCAAGGTGAAGGACACCTACACCGCCGGCACCGCCGAGCACACGGAGACGGAAGGGGAGGGGTAATGCCGGAGAAGAACCTCGACTTCGGAAGGTTCGGTGCCCGGGGCATCAGGGGCAGCGACGCCGTGGCCCGCAAGTTGGACGAGCTCGCGGGGGGTATCGCGACCCCGGTGACCGCCAGGCGCGGTCTGATAGCGCGCCTGCACTACCTGACGAAGACGGGCAAGAGCCGGAAAGCCGCACAGGACGCCGGGCTGACGGTCACCGACCGGACGCTGAAAGCGTGGCTGGAGGGCAAGCGCCGGCCGTCGAAGGCCAACCTGGAACGCATCGACGCCGCGTACCAGGCGGTGCGTCGGCAGAACGTCGCCCGGCACCTCCTCAAGCGTCTGAACCGCGAGGGACGCGGGACCCGGGTGGAGATCCACCCCCTCAACCAGTCCCAGGTCGCCCGGCCGCACCAGCGCGTCATCGAGTACCGGACGATGAACGTACGCCGCTGGGACCGCATCGTCGGCGCCTGGGCGGCCAGCGACCACCAGGGCCTCGACGACGCCTGGACCACCGATGTGCTCCCGGACCTGGGTTCGCAGTGGGGCCAGTACGAGTACGTCACCAACGTCGGTTTCGCCGCGTAGAAGACCAGCCCCGGCAGGGCCCGGATCCTGGATCTGGGCCCTGCCGCATTCCTGGCCGTCTCTACTGACTTCCTTCCCCTCGAGCTCTGGGCCTGGCCAGCACACCGGGGGCATCGTTCTCCGGCTGCAGGGGCGAAGGGTGAGCGTGGAAACGCGATCCGAGGGTGCTGAGAGAGCCGTCGTGGACGCGCGGGCTACCGTCACGTATTGGTCCGCAAGTCGAGGAGGCCGGTGAGAGGCTCGCCCCATTCGGCCCACCGCTTCAGCTGGTGCATGCCGATGAGGTGGATGTTCTGGGCGTTGGCAAAGGCTGTGGCGGGTTTGGAGAAATAGCCGTTGGTGACGACGACGGCGATGTCCGCGCCATGTACGGGCTTCGCGGTCCCGTTGAGTCGTTGCAGTACCGGCGAGCCGATGGTGGTCCGGCGGGAGCGGACGTGCTTGCACTGGATCACGATCTTCTGCCCGTCCTGGGTGACGGCGATGACGTCGGCACCGAGGTCGCCTGCGCCTCCACAGATGCGTTCAAGGGCCAGGCTGTCGCGGCGGCACAGTTCTGCTGTCGTGTGTTCGAACTGGGCGGGGGTCATCGTGTCGATGTCCTGGATGCTGAAGCTCTGCGCGGTCTCCGTGAAGCTGCGGTGCTGGTCTTCGGTCCACGCTAGCCGGTGCATCTCGTCGCGGTCGCGCTGCAGGGCGACGGCGGCACGCCGTCGGGATTCGGCGAGGTGGCGACGCAGGCTGATGGCTTTGTCGAGGGGGGCGGTGTTCGGGGTGCTCCCCGGTCGGTAGCGGTGACGGGGGTTCTCGCCGTACTCCTTGGTGAGGGTGTGCCAGGCGTCGTAGGCGGCCTTGATGGCCTCACGAATTCCGGAGAGCTCGGCTTCCAGGTCAACGCGCAGTTTGTCTGCGGAACGCGTGGCGGGCCAGCAGGTGGGGCTGGTGCGGCTGCGCCAGTCGTCCGTGAAGATGAGATCGGCTCTGGTCCCGGCGTGGTCGATTTCGCGCAAGAGTTCGTCACGGAACTCGGTCAGTTCGTAGTAGATGTCGCGGGCGATACGGCCTTCGGTGACCCACAGGAATGCGGCGATCAGATCCGCTTGTCCGGCTTCGGCTATGTACTGACCCATGAGGGAGCCGAGCGTCTTGGATGTGTACTTCGGGGGGATGACATCGGCGGTACGGTCGATCTTCACGGGTCAGGCCGTCCTGCGGGAAGCGCCGGCTGCGGTGGTCTCCAAGAGCTGGAGCAGAGGGGTTCGCCAGCAGGCCCACGCAGTGAGGTCGTCACGGTCGAGCAGCCGGATGCCGAGGGTCGCCGCGTAGCGCTGTGCGGGGCGGGTGAACCGCGCATTGCTGATCACGATGGTGATCTGGGGGCCGCGCGCCCGGCGTCCGGTACAGGCCATGGCCCGCAGATCGGTCACTCCCAAGCGGGCGGTGTCCCGGTCTCCGTAGTAGGTGACGGCGTCCTCGACGTGTTCCCAGTACAGCTGGGCGGTGCGCCCGTCAGGAAGGACAGTGAGGACGTCCGGTCCGTCCCTGCCGTCCCCGGCACGAACGTAGGAGCAGCCCTCGCTGGTGAGCAGATCGCTGGCGAGGGCCGCGAACCCGTCGGAGTCGAACTCGTCTATGTCGACTCTCCGGGAGGCTTGTGCTGCGCGCCGTCGCTGATCTTCCAGCGCAATGGCGTGGAGGGTCTCGTGGTCTTCCTTGAGTAGTTGCTTGAGCCGTCTGTGTGCACAGACGTATCCGTCCCAGAGAGGCATGAGCAGTTCGAGCGGCCCGCCAATCTCGTCCCGCTCTGGGGTGTACCGCGCTGTGGTGTGGGCCTGTCCCAGCCCTTTGCCGAGGTTCCGTATGAACTGCTCGGCTTCCTGTTCTGCCTCCTTTCCCTCGCTCAACTCGACTTGGAGGCGCCTTCGGAGGCGGCGGGCCGCATCGGCAGCTGCCTTGGTGATCGCATCGGGCCGTGGGACCATTTCAAGGCGATCTGCCCGGTGCTCCGCATCGGTGATCTCCCTCTGAAGCACCTTGTTGTGTTCTTGCAGCGAATAGAAGATGACATCGGCGGCCTGGCCTTCGGCGACCCAGAAGTAGGCAGCCAGCAGGTCGTTCTGGGTGGCCTCGCTGATGTAGGTATCCATCAGCTCGTTGAGCGCGTCGTCGGCAAACCTGGGTGGGACAATATCGTTGGTGCAGTCAATGATCACCGCAGGAGGCTATAGCGGGGTACTGACATTGCATCAGCGCCAACACGGCGGATCAGAGACCGACCTAGTCATTGAACTGCGGGAGATAGGCTGCTCCGGGCCAGGGTAGGCCCGGCCTCGGGCCTCTGGAATGCCTTGCGCAGTATCTGCCAGGAAAGTGCGCGGCTCGCCGATGGCTATTCGAGGTGGTGGACGGCGATACGTGCACCGACGAACCGGCCAGCGGCTGCGGCTTCCCGCATGAGGCGGGTCTTGGCTTTCTGGTCGCTGGCGGGGATTCCAGCGAGTCCGATCTTCCCCACGTACATCACGCTCCAGCCGTACTGCTCGACCCCGGCGGTCCACTGGGGCGGGGGAGCGATCGTGCCGGTGTAGAAGAGCGTCCCGTCGGGTTCCATGACGGTCAGTTGCGCGATGCGGTCCGGCCCGGCGGGGGTGCTGTAGGTGGCCAGCCACCGGTCCGCGTGCGCGGGTGCCTGCCGCATCCGGCCGACGGGCGAGAAGCCGCGGGCAAGGACGCGGGAGGCGAGGACGTCCAGGAGCTCGGAGCCCGCTCCGGTTCCGGTGTTGAGGTAGACCGGCGTTTCGAGTTCGGCGATGAGGGTGGGCAGGACGGAGCGGCCGTGTTCGACGGCGGCGGCGGTCATCCGCATCGCCATGCCGTCGTCCGGCGCAGCCGGCCGGGGGGAGCGGGCCTCGGGAATCTCGACAACGGCGGAGGCGTGGCAGCGGGTGTGCGCGTACCGCACGTGCGCGACACGGCCCGTGGCCCGCTCAAGGCCCGCGATGCGCACGATGACGTTGGCCGGCTCGTCCGGATGGATCTTCTTCTCACAGCCCAGACAGACCGCGTTGTTGAGGGTCACCGCCCCGGCCTTGGCCACGCCGTCCGGCCCGAGCACGGTACGTACGTCAGCACTCATACGGATGTCAGTCATCATCGCTCCCCAGAAGCCGTGCCGGTAGGCCGCTACCCAGCACTCAACCGGATCCTGGCGCGTCGGAGGGGACACTTGGCGGTTTCGGCTATCTCGACCACCGCCCCGTGCTTGCTCTGCGGATCAAGCGAGTTCGTACAGTGATGACTGCTCAGTCTTTCCTGCGGGCGGGGCGGCTGGCGGATGCTCCGGTGGTCTGGTCGTTCACCCATTGCTGGGCCGCGGCGAGGTCGGGGGCGATCCCAGTGGGGACGAAGGTGAAGCCGTCCCATTCCTCCAGGGCCCTTGGCTCGTCGGGGTGGAGGTGGCCGGCGCCGCTGTGCAGTGGCCGGTGGCGGCGGTGGATGTCCAGTGGCGGGCGGCGGCGTTTGTTGTACGCCGCGAGCTGGTCGTTGGCGTCCAGGCGGGGGACTGCGCGGGAGGGCTGGTTCGGCGGTCCGGGACGGGAGTGCTTTCCCATGGAGGCGATGGTCTCAGGCTGCGACGGTCGTCGGGCGGGCTGCCGCGAGATCCGTTGCGCGGGTGCGGACCTCGTCCACCGCGGTGGTGCGGTACGGGCGGGCGGCGGACAGCAGGGTGTTCAGCCGGGAGGCGACGAGGGTGGAGTCGAGGCGGGCGGCATCGGTCAGGGCTTGCTGGGCTGCGGCGGCGCCCTGCTCGGCGTCGCCTTCGTCGAAGAAGGCGGCGGCGAGCCCGATCCGGTCCATGACCTTCACCCGTTCGAAGCCGGGCTTGCGCAGGGTGAGGGCGTCGGTGAAGTGGCGGCTCGCGGGCCTGGGGCGGCGTCCGGCCGCGGCGAGGTCGCGGGCGGAGACGGCGCGGGCGCCTGCGTGCTCGGCGGCGTCGAAGTACGCCACCCACTGCGGCACGTCGCCCAGGCCGCCGACGGTGAGTTCGTCGGCGGCGCCGAGGTGCCGCTCGGCCTGGCGCTCGTCGCCCAGGGCCGCGTGGACCCGCCCGGTCTGGGAGGCGACCAGCGCCCGCGTGGCGGGCAGCGTCGCCTTCTTCGCGGCGACGCCCAGCAGGCCGAGGGCGTCGGACGGGTGGCCGAGGTAGATCATCTGGTGGGACATGCGGGTGACGATCTCGACCCCGCGGTCGCGTTGTCCGGCCTCCCCGGCGGCGTAAATCCCGTAACTCCAGTACCTCTGGGCGGTCGCGTACCGACCGCTGTCATGGCTGACCCACCCCGCCAGCGCCGCCAGATCGGCGGTCGCCGCGAACACCCGGACCTTCAGAGAGGGCGGGACTCCGTCCTCGATGCGGCGGGCGACTTCGGCGAGCTGGGCGACAATCGCCGAGCGGTACAAGCCTCCGCCCCTGGCGGCGTCCGCCGTCGCGAAGAAGGCGGTCACCTCCTCCAGCGCGGCGGCCGTGTCGGCATCGAAGCCCCTGGCCCCGCGGCCGACCGCGTGGGCGGTGCCGCCGAGCATCCGTTCGGCGGCGAGGATCAGCGGGGCGCCGAGGGCGAGCTTGAGTGTGTCGCGGCGGTCCAGGAAGAGGTCCATCTGCGTCCATCCGGCCAGGGTCTGGGCGGCTGCCTCGGTCAGCAGCGGAAGGGCGATCGTATCCAGCACCGCCCCAGCGGCCGTCAGGCCAAGGTCACCGGGAGTGAGCTGCTGTCCGACCACTTCGGAGAGCACGGCGGCGAGCAGTACGGGCACCGGCGGACGGGGGCGTTCGCCGTCGATCCAGCGGCGGACACGGGTGGCATCCGGGGCGATCTGGCGGTGACCTCGGCGGACGGCTTCGGCAGCGATCCGGCGGGCGATCTCGCCGTGGGACAGGCCGCTGGCGGCGACCCACAGCGCCAGGTGCGCATTGCTGGATCTGCCGGTCATCGCCGTCTCGCCCTCCCGACGTCACTGTCACGGAGCGTGGTTTTTTCGCCACGGTTCGCGGCACCTACGGTACTGGCCGCAGCCCCAGCAGCGGGAGGATTCTGCACGACGCGGGAGCCACTGGGCTTCCGCATCATCGAGAGGGGAAGGGTGAGCACTATGGCGACTCCGACCGCTCAAACACCGTGGGCGATGCGCCTGGTGACCGACCGTCTGCCGACGGGCCCGCTGCCGTACGCCACGGTGGTGCTGGACGGTGTCACGCAGATGGCCCGCTACACCGACGACGCCGGCCAGGTGGTGGAGATGGGCAAGCACGGCAGCTCGGAGACCAAGGGCACCGCGTCGATGTCGGGCGGCGGCGACGGCAAGGACCCGCAGCCGCAGACGCAGGACGACGTCACCACCGACTACGAGTCGGACTGAGGGCGCCCGGTGGCTCCCCTCGTCCTGGTCATCACGTCCCTGGAGGACGTCACCGCGGACTGGGTCATCGACGCGCTGAACGAGCGTAAGGTGCCCGTCGCTCGCGTCGACCCCGCCGACATCGGGCCGGAGCTGGTCTTCGGCGCCCGCATCGGCGCCGGGGCGCCGGTGTGGGGCGGGCGGCTGCGGACGGCCAGCCGCGAGGTGGAGCTGGGGGAGGTGGCGGCGGTCTACTACCGCCGCCCCACCCCGTACGCCACCCGCTTCGCGCACCTGCCGGCCCAGGTCCGGGACTTCGCCGCCGCCGAGGCCCGCCACGGGCTCGGCGGCGTCCTGGGCCACCTGCACGGCGTCCGCTACGTCAACCACCCCCTGGCGGTGACGGCCGCCGACTTCAAGCCCGCCCAGCTCCAGCAGGCCGCGCGGCTCGGGCTGGCGGTGCCCGAGACGCTGGTCACCAACGACGCCGAGGCCGCGGCCAAGTTCGCGGCCGAGCATGGCCCGCTGATCTGCAAGACCTTCCGCGGCCTGCCCCAAGACGAGGACGGCAACGCCGGGGCGATCTGGACGCAGCGCGTCGATGCCGCCACCTTCGACGACTCCCTGGCGGTGACCGCGCACCTCTTCCAGGCCGAGGTCCCCAAGACCGGCGACGTCCGGGTCACCGTCGTCGGTAGGCGGGTGTTCGCCCAGAGGATCACCGCCCCTGATGGGTCGCTGGACTGGCGGCGCGGCGACTGGAACGCCCTGGTGCATACCCCGATCGCCGTGCCCACCGTTATGCAGGTGGGGCTGCACGCGTACTTGGAGGCGTTCGGGCTGGTCTTTGGCTGCTTCGACTTCGCCCTCACCGGGCCCGGCGACAACGCGGAGGACTGGGTGTTCATCGAATGCAATCCCAACGGTCAGTGGGCCTGGGTGCCGGACGCCGACGACATCGCGGCGGCGTTCGCCGACGTGCTCAGCGCGGAAGGAGACGACAGGCCATGACGATGCCCGCCGACACGGACACCGATGCCGCACGCCTGCGCGAAGCGATGGCGGCGGCCCTCGTCGAGGACGGTGTCCTCGACGAGCCCGGCTGGCGGAAGGCGGTCGAGCGGGTGCCACGGCACCACTTCGTGCCCGGCTTCTACCTCCCCGGCGAGCCCGACGAGCAGGGCATGACGGTGTGGGAGCCGGTCACCGCCGAGACCGACCCGGGCCGGTGGCTGACCGCCGCCTACTCCGACACCACCCTGATCACGCAGTTCGACGGCGACGAACCCGACTGGAAGAGGCCAGCCGCCCGGCACGGCGGGGCACCGACCTCCTCCTCCACCCTGCCGTCGCTGGTCGTGCGGATGTGGGCCGACGCCGACGTCCACGAGGGGCACACCGTGCTGGAGGTGGGCACGGGGACCGGGTACTCGACTGCGCTGGCCTGTGAACGCCTCGGCTCCGCGAACGTCACCTCGATCGAGGTGGACGGCCGCCGCCTGGAGCAGGCGGCGGGTGCGCTGTATGGCTGCGGGTACACCCCTACCCTGGCGGTGGCGGACGGGCTGTACGGGTACTGGCCGGAAGCGTCCTTCGACCGGATCGTGGCCGCCTGCTCCTTCCGCGCCGTCCCGCCCGCCCTCATCGCCCAGACCCGCCCCGGCGGGAAGATCCTGCTCACCCTCTCCGGCTGGCTCTACGGCTACGCCCGCATCCTGCTCACCGTGCACGACGACGGCACCGCCGAGGGCCAGCTGCTGCCGGGGACGGTCTCCTTCATGTCTGCCCGCACCCACGCCGCCCCCGCCTTCGGCAACCCCGCCCACTGGGCCGCCGGACTCCCCCAGACGGGCCGGGCCGCCCAGCACTGTCCGGAACGGATCACGGCCGCGACCGAGGAGACGTTCCACCTGCGGTTCCTCGCCCAGTGCGCCGCGCCCAACGCGCAGATGGTCATGGTCGGGGAGGTGGTGCACCTCGTGGACGTGGTCACCGGCTCGGCCGCCACCCTTATCCCCCGCGACGGCGGGTGGGAGGTGCGCGAGGGCGGTCCGGTGCGGCTGTGGGAGCGGATCGAGCGCGTCCTGACCGCCTACGACGAAGCGGGCCGGCCCGGACCGGAGACGTTCACCCTGCACGTCTACGACGGCGGGCAGCACCTGCGGCACCCGCACCTGCCCAGCCTGCCGCTGCCCCGGCCCTGACGACCGGCCAGGGCCCGGCATAGTCCCCAGGTGCCCCTGGTGGCGATGCGCACTGCGGCGCAAGACGCTCTCGCTGCAGGCGCGTAGGTGTCACCAGCGCATGCCGAGGATGTCGAGGTCGGTGCGGCGTTGGGGGGTGAGTTTGTGGGCTCGGCGTCGGGTGTTGTCGGTGAAGGTGCCGAGTTTCACGGCTTGGTCTCCTACCATTTCGATGTGTTTGCGGGGCACGTTGAGGTGTCCTTCGCGGGCGTGGAACTGCCGTGCGGCACGGAGGTTGAGGGCCCACTTGTCCTCCTGCGTGCGTTTCACAGGCCGTTCGTGCTCCTCGGCCGGTGTGAGGCCGAGGACGTTCTCGAGCAGCCACTGCTGGACCGGCATGAGGCTGTCCCAGCTGAGGCGGCAGCCGGTCACCCATCGTCCGAGGTCTTCGCCCTGCACGATCACCTCACCCGCAACCGTCGGCACCTCCCCGCCGCCTTCGACGTGAGCCTGGGCGAGGCGGAAGCAGCGCTGCCACCCGACATCCCACACGGGGCACCATCCGGGATCGATCTCCTCCAGCGCCTCACGCCGCGCCTCGGTGAGTGCCTTGGCGCTGGAATCGACGGGGAGGCCGGCCTCACGGCGCTCGGCGATGGTGTCCGCAAGCCGGGCGGCGGTCCGCTGATTTTTCGCCCAGGTCCCGACCGGATACCCGTCCCAGACGGCGGTGGCTGGCGGCAGGAAGTGCCCGTGGACGGCTGCCCACGCGCGGGCGGCGGTGAGTCCTTCTTCGAACGCGACGTCCTGGTGGGACCAGACCATCCCGAGCCCGTCGAGCTCGGCGGCGCGGGCCGGGGCCAGGCGCCCGGCCTTGTTGAAGCGCCGCTGATCGGCCAGCCACGTGCCCAGCGGAAACCCTGCGGGCGACCACTCCGGCGGGGTGATGAAGTCGTACGGCACCCGCAACTGCTCGGCGCCGGTCTCTTTCACGTACCGCACGGCGGCCTCGATCCCGCGCCGCCAGAAGGCGTTCTCCGGCTCGATCACCCGCAGCTTCACGAACCGCGCCAGCAGTGCCGGGTCCCGGGGCGTGCTGAACTTCAGCAGCTCCCGCGCGGGCGCACTCGGCCCCCGGTCACCCTCCAGCTCCTCCTGGCCGCCTTCACCGGCCCCGGCGGCCTCTTCCTCCGGTTCGTAGCTCCCGCTGCGTACACGGGGGTCGGCGAGGGCTTCGATGGTGTCGGTGTCGTGCGCGCGAAGCGCTCCGAGGACCTTCGCGAGGGTGCCGTAGGCAGGAGAGGTCAGCATTTCGTCCGGACTTTCACCCGGCATGAGAAATACGGGAACGATGAGCGAAGCGATTTTTCCCTCGCCGGGCTTCATGCGCAGTGCACGTCCGACCATCTGCACGATATCGATCATCGATCCTCTGGCGTCGCAGAAGGCGACGGAATCGCAATTCGCTGTGTCGACGCCTTCTCCGAGCACACGGACCGAGCTGAGGACGCGCAGAGCGGCTGGCCGCAGCCCGTCCTGGTCCTCGATGACGTCGGAGGCGAACTCGTCCAGTACGGCGCGCCGGTGGCGGGGGGCGTGGTCGCCGTACAGCCAGGCGGCCCACACCCGTTCCGGCGCCGGGAAGCGGCGGGGATCGTCCTGCCAGAGCCGGCCTGCGACGTCGACGACGCTCTCGGCCATGGCCTCGGCCTCGGTGACCATGCTGTGGAAGGTCAGTACCTTGCGCAGTTGCTCTTGTGCTGCTGCGGTCAGGATGCCGGTCTGCAGGGCGGCGAGCCGTGCTCCGCGTACCTCGTCCGAGCCGGGTCCGGCCTGCTCGTGCGCCTGGTGGAGTTCGGGGTCGGTGATGTCGACGCACACGACTTGGTAGGGGGCGACGAGTCCACGGCTGATGGCGTCGGACAGGGTGAGCTTGAACGCCACCGGCCCGAACACGGTGGAGTCCGGGTCCATGCTCGCGATCAGGCGCGGCTCCTCGTCACGACCGCTCCCGGCCGCTTCCCAGACGCGGGCGGTGGCGGTCATGTAGAGACGGCGGGCCGCCGGGATCTTGGCCTGGTCGTGCACGGTCGCCCACGGCTTGCCCGCGTCCCCGCTGGTGCGGTGGGCTTCGTCCACGACCATCAGGTCCCACACGCCCAGGCCCTGAGCATGGGCGCGCTGGAGGATGCCGAGGCCGACGGCGGCGTAGGTGGCGAACACCGTCACCTGCTCCAGCCCCTGTGCCCACGCCACGAGCTCGGCTGAGTCCGTCGTACAGGGCACGCCGTCAGAGTCCTTGGCCGGTAGCCGGCAGACTCCGAGCACGGTCCCGGTACGGCCGGCCTCCCGCCATGCGGCCGCGGTCTGTGTCAGCAGATCCAGAGTCGGCACCAAGACCAGCACTCGCCGCGCAGCCAGCTTTTGGGCGGCCTCGGCGGCGATCAACGTCTTGCCCGAGCCGGTCGCGGCGATGACCTGAGTCCGCAATCCCTCGGCCGGCATGTGTCCGCCAGCAGGTGTCTGCAGAGCGCGAAGGACGGCATCGACCGCCTCCACCTGATGCGGAAACAGTTCTTTTCCTGGCATGCAATTTCCCTTTCTCGCTCGCATCTGACGCTTTGTCCGTCGGCTAGAATGCAGTTATTTCGGAAACCAGAGGGCCAACCAAATCGGCTTTCCGCCCTCTTTATGAGGGGTTTTTCGGGCCATACTCGATCTTCCGTCCCTGGTCGCCGGGCACCGTAGCGGGGGTGGCTTGTCTCTCCATAAGGTAGCGGGTATGACAGGATGACGCACGGTGCTTGTTGAGGGTGTTCTGATGTGTTCGTTTCTGCTAGTCTGGAGCCCTCGCAGTGAGCGTTGTCCGACACTTCTCGTCTGTAGCTGACCCCAAGGACAGGGTGGTACCGACCCGCTGAGTCCCCACCACCCGAGGCACCGCCACCCCTGCTACTGCCAGCCATCTCTAGGAACGCGCGGAGCGTGTTCCGTCTGGCCGGATCGCGGAGCGATCCGAGCCCGAGGCCAACGGAGTTGGCCTCCTGGGCCACGGAGTGGCCCAGATTCCCGGGACTCCGTCCCGGGCCATCACGGAGTGATGGCAATGGGGTTTCCGTCGCGTAGCGACGGCGCGTCGTGTCTGCGGAG